>CAVXUG010000010.1:0-43865 GCA_963764905.1 uncultured Solirubrobacterales bacterium | reverse complement strand
CAAAGGTGAAAGGAATGAGGGCCACAGCTCAAAGCTCTCTCTGCTCGCCTACAGACCCGACGGCCTGCTGCGAAACACTGCAGTCGAAGGGCCGGCGGCAACGCCTGGCGGCTCACTCCCCGACGGCGAGGAGCGATCGCGTTCGAGTCGTCCAGGTGAGCGTCATTCCAGCGAGGGAGTGCGTCATGAGGACGAACAGCAGCGCGGGACAGACGCAAGGCGCCGGCGCGATGAGAAGGCGTTCCCGAGAGTTGCAGGTAGACCCTGCACGTGCAGCGCAAACGACATCCCTGGGAGGGGAGTGAGCAAACCATGAAAACGATCTGGAGCAACACACATAAACCCCGCGACGATCCTGGCCCTCGTGGCCCTCGGTACCTTCCGCGGTCACCGGCGGCGCGTACGCCGCGAGCAACGGCGGTAACGGTGGCGGTACTCACGCGACGGCGTATGTCGCCAAGACCAGTCCATGAAGAAGTCCTCGCCCAAGGGCGGACGCGGTCCGCGGCACCGAAAGGCGCTACTGGGAACCGCCGGTGCCACCGGCTGCAGGGCCGCCGGCGCGGCCGGAAGCGAAAGTCCAAACCGGGTACTGCTGGCACAAGCGGTATCGCTGGTACTGATGGTCAGCCGGGCACAGAAGGAACTGGGTGCTGATGAAGAGCGCAGAAGCTATGTCAATCGCCCCGGTGAACTGGCTGCTGGTGAAGGCCGTGGTGAGACGAACACCAGGTTGAGGGTCTAATGGCGTAGCGAGCGAGTTCTGCACGGCAAAACGGGCTTGAACCATGGCCTGTCGGCGGGTCTGCCTGAAGGTGCGCCACCGAAGCTCGCTGCTCGGACCTTCAACGCGAACGCAACCAGCGGGGAATTCTCAACAAAAACAGAAGACAGTGTCTATGTCCCGATCCTCGTTCTCGGTGCCGCTTGCGCACCGATCACCGACAAAACCAAGGTGCACGACGTTGGGTCGGAAGGCGAACTGCCTGTACTGGGGGACAGTCACGAAACCGACCGCGCCGGAAGGCGAGCTCTGCGCTCCACGAAGACGAAGTGGAACACGCCACTTTCTCCACGTTCAAGGAACTGGAAGGGGCCACCCACCGCATCGGTCTGGTGGCGCTCAACTCGGTGTTCAAGTCGAAGAATACGCCAGCGGAAGGGGAAGGGTGGTGACGGGAGGCTGATCGGGTCGTCTAGGAGGTTCGATCGGATCGACGGATGAAGGCATCGACGACGGTCCCGCGGCGGTACGGGCGAGGTGGTGTCTGGCGCATCTTCGGAGTGTCGCGGGCCGCGGCGTCGGGTTTGACGGAGAAAATGGGGAATGTGAAATTGCCAAGCCCAGGAAGGAATGGCATGTGTAATCGGGTGAGGGCCGAGCAGTGGATCCCGAAGGGAATCTCGGGGTCGTCAGCCACCATCTCGTACTCAACACGGTGGAAGAACAATTCTTCAAAGTTGGTGCGCCTCTGGAAGATACGGTCACCGCGCGCGGTGTTCGACCAGGCGGGTGTTCGCATTGGCGGACGGGGATGGGTTAAGACTTATGGCGAGTTTTACTACGCGCTGTCATCGGAGTTGGCTGTCGACTCGACCGGCGATATGTACATGTTGAGCGAGAACACAGCGAACTCCGCCAAAGGTGGCGAACTCCCCCCGTGGGGACGGTATCGACTAAATCGCAAAAGCTCAGTGCCACGGGAGAAATTCTGCTGCAACGGTTTATCACTGGCTCGAATGACGCCAACCTCGGTATCGCCCTCGACTGCTCCACGGTCACCTGGGCGAAGTGGAGCAGTTTGAAGGGAAAGTCAATTTCAATAAAGAAACTCCCGCCAACGTGTACGGGTTTTCGTTGGAAGGTACGCGCCTCGAACATTTCGGCGGCGATTACGAAGGGCCTGTCTACCGACCTAAGTCTTCAATTGACGGGTTGTACGAAATCTCTTCGATTGCCGTTGGGGAAAGCAGCCACGCTGTGTATGTGGCCGATCCTCACGAAGACGACATCGTCGTCTATGAACTGGAAGAAGTCGAACCGCCCACTGCTACCTTGGAAGCGCCGTCTGTCGCGCAGCATTCGGCGAAGCTGATCGCCAACATCGATCCGAATGCGCCCGCGGGAGTCTTCAGCCTGCACATGTTCCTGCAGCGGCGACCTTGTCCTTCTCCCTGGACAGAGCACTTGCAACAATTCCGGCTACATCGAAGCCCTGACGGCTCACGAACACACTGCCGAAACGACACTCGAAGGTCTCGAAGCGGGCACCGAATACTCGGTCACGCTCGTCGCGGAAAACCGCGGCGGCAAAGTGGAACGCACTCTGTCGGTCACCACCGCTCCCGCCGAACCGACCGTGAGCGTGCGAGGCTGCCAGCGAAGTGGTCAGTGGAGAAGCGACCCTGAGCGCCGCCATCAGCCCCAGCGGTGCTGAAACGACGTACCATTTCGAATATATGCCGCAGGCGGCCTACGCTGCCGAAGGTGGCTTCGTCGGGGCGCGGGTGCAGCGCACGCCGGAGTCCGAGCCGCTCGAACGCAAGGCGGTCATCCACCAGGTCTCGGTGCGTGTGGGTGGCCTGGAGCCCGGCACCGAATATGTCTACCGGGCGGTCGCGAGTAACTCTGTCGGGACGACGGACGGTGGAGCGGTCTTCTTCCGCTCCCAGATCGGCTCGAACCCGCTTGAAACGGGTTGCCCGAACCAGGCCCTGCGCACCGAAGCTGGCGCGCGCCTGCCGGACTGTCGTGCCTATGAACTCGTCAGCCCCCCCGAGAAGGACGGAAGCCTTGTCGAAACCTACATCGATGGTCTGCAGGCAGCGGTCGATGGCTCCAGCGTGACGTGGTTCACCGGCCAGTCGGCGACCGGCATTCCCTCCCCCAGGGCGCCCATCAGGAATACGCGTTCTACCTCTCCAGCCTTTCAGGGGAAAGCTGGTCCTCGCAGCGGCTGTTGGCGCCTGAACAGCTCGGGGCGCTTTCGTATCTCGTAGGGCTTACCGCCGACGAGCACTACGCGCTGATCCAAACCGCCGCCGGTAACGCAGGCTCTGTTGGTGAGGTTCGCGAACCGGGTCTCTATCTTCTTGACACCGCCACGCACGCGCTGACTGCGATCGTCTCGCCGCAGGCCGGGCAGGTGACGGGAGCCCGCGTGTTCGCGCTGGATGGTGCCAGCGCCGATGACTCGCTGATCTTCTTCGAGAGTCATCTCCACCTCACATTCAATGCGGCATTGGAAAAGAACAACCTGTACATGTGGGATCGGGAAACCGGGGTGCTCTCGCTTGCCGGTGTGCTGCCGGGCACCAAGAGCGAAGCGCCCGCGGGAGGCTCCTTCGGCGGCGCCTACTCATGGTGGAGAAAACCAAACCTAGATACGGGAGGAGCGGAAGAAGCGCTCTATGTCGGCGCGACGCATGCGATCTCCGAAAACGGCGATTCGGTCTACTTCACCGCCGGGGAAACCGGCCAGCTCTACTTCCGCCAGGGCTTGACCGGCGCGAAGCCGACGACGGTGCGTGTCTCGGTAGCGAACCCGGGCGTCACCGATCCCCACGGCCAGCAGCCCGCCGCGTTCCAGGAAGCCACACCGGACGGTGGTGAGGCGTTCTTCCTCTCGGGCGGGAAACCGGCCGAAGCGCCAACACCGGCCCTTCCGATGAAGGGAGCAACTTGTACCGTTATGACGCGGAAGCGAAAACCCTGGTTGACGTGACTCCCGACTCCACGGGTGCAGGGGCCCAGGTGCAAGGCCTGGTGGGTGCAGCCGAAGACGGCCGGTCGGGGTATCTAGTCAGCCAAGGGAGCGTTGCCGTCGACGGGTGGCGTGGAAGGACAGAGCAACCTCTACCACTTCGAAGAATCCCAGGGAGGCGGGTTCGCCTACAAGCTTGTCGCGACTCTGTCACCGGCGCTCAGCGGGGGATACGAACGTGACTGGTCGCCGACTGCCAACGAACTGAAGACGGCCCGGGTGAGCAAGGATGGTGGGACGGTGCTGTTCATGTCGGGACGTCCTCTGGCTGGCGCCCCGGCCGGCTCCTGCATCATCCCAGGGACCCTGTATGGAGGCCTATCGATACTCGATGACCGAAGGGTCGTTGGCTTGTCTCTCGTGCAATCCGACCGGTGAAGGCACGCTGCTGAGCGGCGCCGAACTGAGCCCGGAAATCGTCGGGGAGGTGATACCCGCTCAACCGCGCAGGCGCAGGGGCTTTTGTAGATGGAGATGCGATCGATGGGGCCCTGCCGGAAAATCTCTCGGCATCTGGCACGCGGGTCCTCTTCCAGTCTCAGGAACCCCTTCTGCCCGAAGCGGTGAACGGGACGGACCCGCAAAAATTGCACCCAACGAACGCACGTGCGGCAATGTTTATGAGTGGGAGACCGTCGGTACCGGGAGTTGCCGCACGCCGAACCAGGCGGGGGGATGTCTGCTCTGCTCTCCACGGGTGAAAGCGGGGAGTCCTCGTACTTCGTGAATGCCTCGGCGGACGGCACAAGCGTGTTTATGATCACAAGCTCGCAGCTCGTCCCCGCCGACGAAGACGATTCGCCGATGTTTACGACGTTCGAGAAGATGGCGGCCTGGCTGCGCAGCACGCGAGCGCTGCTGAACCGTGCGGTTCGGGCGAAGCGTGCAGGGGCCCGGCTGCGGCCGTGTCGCCGCCGTAGCTCCGGGTAGCCTGGTCTTTAGCGGTCTCGGCAATTTCTTGGGTGTCCCATGGTACGGGCATCCGTCAAACCCAAACCCAAACCCAAGGCGAAACAATGCAAGAAGGGCTTCGTTCAAAAGCACGGTAAGTGCGTCAAGAAGCCGAAGCGCCAAAAGAATAAGCATCCCAAGCGCAAGCCCCACAAGCAGCACCGAACTACCGCCAAGAAGCGCTCCGGAGGTGTGAAATGATCTCGCGTCGTCTCTGCATGTCTCTCGGGGGCGCCGTCGGTGCCTTGACCCTCGCCGCCTGCTCGTTTCGGCCCGCCCGCGGCTGTCGCGGCGGAAGCGGCGCCCGCCTGGGAGATCACCCAGGTAACCGCCCCTACCAACCTGGTGCCCGGCACCGAAGCATCCGATACGGAGGACATAGAAGCGACACCTCGCTTGAAGCTGGTCCTGGCCAACGTCGGCGACGCCGTAGCCGGTACCGCCACCGTCACCGACACCCTCCCGGCCGGCATCGCGGTAGCGAGCACCGGCAAACCCGTAGTCGTCACGCCGAACGGCCCCAAAACCGTCGAAGAACCCTGCGCGGTGTCGGGCCAGACGGTGACCTGCGAAGTGAACCGGCCGATGTCATCTGGTGCGCAGCTCGTGCAGGTCGTGATTCCTCTCGCGGTCGCCCCAGCCGCGGACGATACAGGTCAGTGAACGAGGCATCGGTCTCCGGCGGGGGTGCGCCTGCGGCTTCAAGCAGTGCTGCCGTCACCGTCGGTTCGGCGCTTCCGAGCTTTGGGTTTGTGCCCGCGACGGGGCTCGGGCGACAGCTTTCGACGCGGCCGGTCTCGCGCCGGGCGTTGCCGGATCGCACCCGTTCATGGTCGAGGTCGCCGGCGAATTCAACACGACGGTCGGGAGCGTCAGGGTGGTGTCTGTCCAGGGGCCGCGTAATCTCAAGTTCGATCTGCCGGGCGGGCTCGTCGTCAATCCGACCGCGGTTCCGGTGCGCTGTACCACAGCGCAACTCGCCACTGCGGAACTGGCGACGGGAAACCCGCAAGCCGGGTGTCCTGTTGCGTCGCAGGTGGGCGTCGTCTACACAGAAATCGCCGGATTAGCCGGAGTAGGTCTCCTCTCTATTTGATGGTGCCGCCGCCCCCGGGCATCCGGCCGAGCTGGCCTTCAGCTACGACGGTGTCATGGCCACTATCCTCGGGGGGGTCGGTGGTGACTTTCATCTGACGGCCGAAAGCAGCGAACTGCTGACGCACTTCTCGATCCTGGGGGTCGATGCCTTCCTGTGGGGTGTTCCCTCCGATCCAGGCCACGATCCTCTGCGCTACGGTCAAGGCTGCATAAGTCACTTCGGCTGTCCGATGGGGGCGACCTCGCCCGCGCCCTTCCTGACGATGCCCTCTTCGTGTACCGAACCGCTCGAATTGCAGGGCACCGTCGAATCGTGGCTGGAAGGCAAGGAAACCAGGACGCAGCCGATGACCGACCTCGACGGCCAGCCGATCCATCCCACCGGCTGCTCGACGCTGGCCTTCGAACCGTCGGTCGAGTCGGGGGCGACGACGGAAGCGGGTGAAAGCCCGAGCGGCCTTGACTTCAGTATCCATCAGCCTCAGGAAGAATCGCTGGAAGGTCGCGCGACGGCGACGCTGAAGAACGCGAAGGTCACGCTCCCCGAAGGGATGACGTTGAACCCCGCGGCGGGTAACGGTCTGGCGTCGTGTACCGAGGAAGAGATGGGCTATGCGCCCGAAGCAGGCAAGGTTCGTTTCGATACGACCCCGCAGGGTTGTCCGGACGCGGCGAAGGTCGGGACGGTCGAAGTGTCGACGCCGCTGCTCGAAGACACGCTCTCTGGCTCGGTGTATGTCGCGAAGCCGTTCGATAACCCGTTCGGGTCGCTGCTCGCGATCTATCTCGTCGGTCGAAGACGAACAGACGGGAATCGTCGCGAAGCTCGCGGGGAAGGTCGAACCGAACCCGGTCACGGGGCAGCTGACGACGACGTTCGAACGAAAACCCGGAGCTGCCCCTCGAAGACATACAGTCCATCTCTTTGCCGGGAACACGCGGCGCTCTGACGACCCCGACTCACCTGCGGCGAACACCACAACGATCTCGACGCTGACGCCGTGGTCGACTCCCGAAGGCGCCGACGCCAACCCGACCGAGCTCCTCTCCAGACTACTGGCTGGATGCTCTGCCTCTGAAGCTGCGGCTCCGAAGGCGGTCTCCTTCACCGCCGGGACCCGTCAGCCCGCTCGCGGGCTCCTTCTCGCCGTTCGTGCTGCGGGTCTCCCGTCCGGATGGCTCGCAGCACATCACGGGGATCGAAACGACGTTGCCGGAGGGTCTGCTTGGTAGCGTCGCGGGTGTCCCGTACTGTCCGGAGTCGGGTATCGCGCAGGCGCAATCCCGTGAAGTGGCGAAAGGGGCAAGGAAGAGCTCGCCTCGCCGTCGTGCCCGGCGTCCAGCGAAGTGGGCACGGTCCAGGTGACTGCCGGCTCGGGGGAGCCCGATCCCGGTGTCTGGTCATGTCTATCTGGCCGGCCCGTACAAGGGTGCGCCGTTGAGCCTCGCGATGATCGCCCCGGCGGTCGCGGGCCCGTTCGACCTCGGTACGGTCGTGGATCGGGTCGCGTTGTATCATCGACGCGTCAGACGGCGCAGATCCGTGCGGTCAGCGACCCGTTGCCGACGATCCTCGATGGGATCCCGTTGGATGTCAGGAGCTCGAACTGAACCTGAACCGTGCTGGGTTCACGCTCAACCCGACCAGCTGCGAAGCGATGAGCGTCGACGGGCAGCTCGCCACTCAGCCCGGGCAGAGCGACCCCGCTCAACAGCCGTTTCCAGGTCGGCGGCTGCCAGAACCTCCCGTTCAAACCCACCCTCACGGCGAGCACCGTTGGGAAGGCGAGCAAAGCCAACGGTGCGAGCCTGACCGTGAAGGTCGCGCAGAAGCCGGGGGAAGCGAACATCCACAAGGTCGACCTGACGATCCCGACGGCGTTGCCGGCGCGGTTGACGACGTTGCAGAAGGCGTGCACCGAAGCGCAGTTCAACGCGAACCCCGCCGGCTGTCCCGCGGGGGCGTTCATCGGGACCGCGAAGGCGATCACGCCGATCCTGAGCGTCCCGCTCGTCGGGCCCGGCGATCCTCGTCTCGCATGGTGGTGCGGCGTTCCCCGATGTCGAGTTCCTGTTGCAGGCCGACGAACGGGGTTCGGTGATCCAGATCGACCTGGATGGGAAGACCGACATCAAGAAGGGCGTCACGTACTCCCGTTTCGAAACGGTCCCCGACGCGCCGATCACGAGCTTCGAAACGAACCTCAACCAGGGCCCCCATTCGATCCTCGGCGTGAACCTCCCCGCGAGCGCGAAATACAGCCTCTGCGGACAGAAGCTCTCGATCCCGACCACGATCGCCGGCCAGAACGGCGCGCAGACCACGCAGGCCACCCCGATCGGCGTCACGGGCTGCTCGACCGCGTTGTCGTTCACGCACACGGTCAAGAAGCGCACCCTCACGCTCACCGTCTACGCCCCCGCGGCGGGCAAGATCACCGCCACCGGCAAGGGCCTCACCAGCCAAGACCAAGACCGCGAAGGGCCAGGAACACCTCACGATCACCCTCAAACAGAAGCAAGGCCGGCAAGCAGAAGACGACGGTCAAAGTCCTCTTCACGCCGAGCACCGGCAAGGACCGCAAGAAGCAAACCAAGACACGCCAAGCTCACCTTCAAGAAGTAAGGCTCGGATCTCCTCCAGCCAGGCGGTCCTATGGATTCAGCACATCGCCTCCGGCCCGGTCGATGGCGGTCCTGGGCAGATCGTCCGACGCGGTCCCGAGCCCGCAGGCGATAATCAATCGGGATGGCCACTGAGACAAGCCTTTCCGACGTGTTTCCGCTCGGCAGCCGCTTGAACGAGCGCGGCCGCCTGGAGGTCGGCGGCTGCGACACGCTCGAGCTGGCCAGGGAGTTCGGCACGCCCGCCTATGTGGTGGCGGAGGATGATCTGCGCGAGCGGGCGCGGGCGTTCGTGCGGGCCGGGGTGGGGGCGGGGCACGCGGACTTCAACGTGGTGTTCGCCTCCAAGGCGTTTCCCTGCACCGCCGTGCTTGCGCTGTTCGCCGAGGAGGGGCTGTGGTGCGATGTGGCCTCCGGCGGCGAGCTGCACCTGGCGCTGAACGCGGGCTTCCCGGCGGAGCGGATCGTGATGCACGGCAACGCGAAGTCCCGGGCCGAGCTTGCGATGGCGCTGGAGGCGGGCGTGGGGCTGATCGTCGTGGACAACTTCGACGAGCTCGACCGCCTGCGAGCGGTTGCTGGATGGCGCGGATGACGATGTTCGGCGGGTACATGTACCCGCCGACGGGACGGCACATGTGCCGTCCCGGGAGATGCCGCATGCGGCATCTCCGCCTTCGGCGCATGCGCCGAAGGCCCCCCAACAGGTTCTGATCAGGGTGACCCCCGACGTGCGGGGCGAGACGCACGAGAAGATCTCCACCGGTCAGGCCGACTCCAAGTTCGGCTTCTCGATCGTCGATGTCCCCGCGGCGATCGAGCGGATCGCTGGCATTCCCGGGCTCACGCTCGCGGGCCTGCACGCCCACATCGGCTCGCAGCTGCTCGAGCTCGAGCCGTTTCGCCGCGAGGTCGCGGAGGTCGCGAAGCTCGGCGAGGGTGTGGGCGGGTTCTCCACGTATGACCTCGGCGGTGGGCTCGGGGTCGCCTACACCGAGGCGCAGGCGAGCCCGCCTGCGATCGATGACTACGTCGCGACGCTTCTGCGCGTCGCCCGCGAGCACGGCATGGATGCTCCCGGCAAGCGCCTGCTGATCGAGCCCGGCCGCGCGCTCACCGCCAACGCGGGGGTGACGCTGTACACGGTGGAGAGCGTCAAGCGCAACGTCTCCACCTGGGTCGCGGTCGACGGCGGCATGTCCGACAACCTGCGCCCGATGCTCTACTCCGCCTCCTACGAAGCCCACGTCGCCGACCGCTTCGGCGGCTCGACCTCGTGCGTGCTCGCCGGCAAGCACTGCGAGTCCGGCGACGTGATCGTGCGCGAGGCGCTGCTCGACGACCCGCACCCGGGCGACGTGATCGTCACGCCCGCGACGGGGGCCTACGGGTACGCGATGGCCTCCAACTACAACGGGGTTCCCCGTCCACCGGTGGTCTTCTGCCGCGACGGCTCCGCGCGGGTGGTGGTGCGCCGCGAGAGCTTCGACGATTTGATCTCCCGCGATGTCACCTAGCGAGAGCGCGCCGCTTTTGGCTCTGGGGAGGGGTTTTTTGGGGTTTGATGTTTACTGGTTGCATTTGGTGTGGGTTTCTGCTTAGGTTTGTTGGAGAGGTGCTCCTGGGGTTTGGGGGCATGGAAATAGATCGGGTTTGGGTTGGTCTTTTGGGGTCGACGTCAAGCGCTTGTCAGGGGATGTAGGGGAGAGGGCCGGATCGGATCATGAGGGGTTGTTTTGGCATGAGTCCTTCGGGGACAGATGTGATGGGGGTCGTTGCGCGCCCAATGGGTGCCGTAGCTAGATGCGTCAGCGTCGCTGACACATCTCTCTCTCTCTCTCTCTCTCTGCGCGCTGGTTTTCTAGCGCCCGACGGGGCGCTGCACACGATCTTCTAGCTGGTTCTGACCGCGCCTTTGGGCGCGGTGTTTGGCGTTCCGGGGGGCGGCGCTGATGGCCGCCGAAGAGGTCTCCTCGGTGCGCGGCTCGCGGGGGAGCGATCGCTATGTCGCCGAGTTGCAGCGGGGGCGGTTGTTGAGCGCGACGTTCGCGCTCGTGGGGGAGCGTGGTTATGAGGGTGTGTCGGCGCGCAGCGTCGCTGAGCGCGCGGGGGTGTCCAACCGTACGTTCTATGAGTGCTTTCAGCGATCGCGAAGATTGCTTCCTGGCGGCGTTCAACCACGCGGTCGACGGGTTGGAGCTGGAGCTGCGCGCGGGTTGGGAGTCGGAGTTGGGTTGGACGGCGCGGGTTCGCGCGGCGCTCGACGGCGCTGCTTGCGGCGTTGGATCGTGAGCCGGCGGTGCGGCGGCTGGTGTTCGTCGAGGCGCTGGGCGGCGGGTCCGCGGGTGCTGGCGCGGCGTGCGCGGGTGCTGGAGAGCCTGGCGGCCGTGGTGGATGAGGGTCGTGTGAACGCGAAGGCGCCGGCGGCGCTTGCCGGGGTTGGTGGCGGAGGGTGTGGTCGGTGCGACGTTTGGTGTGATCCACGCGCGTCTGTTGGAATTGCGTCCGGAGCCGTTGGTGGAGTTGTTGGGTTCGTTGATGGCGACGATCGTGCTGCCCTACCGCGGTAGCGCGGCGGCGGCGCGTGAGCTTGGGCGTCCCGTCCCGAAAATCCCCGCGAGGCGGCGGGATGGGGATGGTTTGTCGCGCCGGCCGGTGGGGGCGGCCTCGCCGGTGGACTATCGGTTGACGGTTCGCACGCAGATGGCGCTCGCGGCGGTCGCGGGCCGTCCGGGTTTGAACAACCGTGAAGTGTCGGAGATCATCGGCCTGGCCGACCAGGGTCAGATCTCGCGGATGATGAAGCGCCTGTCCGACCAGGGTCTGGTCGAGAACACGCAGGCGCACACCAAGCGCCTCGCGCGGGCATGGCGGCTGACGGCGGACGGCGAAGCGGTGATCGACGCGCACCGGCCTTTGAAGCAGGCGCAGCGCAGGGCCGGCAAAGGCGGCAAGCTCGTCCCCGCAAAGAGCGGCCGCCGGGGCAAGCACGAGCAGACCGACGCTACGGCCCACGGTCGCAGCGACGGCGGTGCGGGCACCGGGTTCCGCATGACCGTCGCTCACGCACGAGGTCCTGACCGCTGTCGCGAACCTCAGCGCGAGGGAGGCCAGCCCGAGCAACCGCGATATCGCGCAGCGCCGCCGGGGTCAAGGACGAGGGCCAGATCTCAAAGCTCCTCGCGCGCCTACAGACCCACGGCCTGCTCGAGAACACCGGCGGCCGTACCGGCCGGCGGCAACGCCTGGCAGCTGACGTCTCGTGGCGGGAAAGTCCTTGCCGCGAGCCGCCCTGGCAAGGAGCCGGTGCGATGAACGGTGACACCAAGAAATGCCAAATCGAGTTTGTGGTCCCATTGGGAACAGCAGGTAATAGGAATGCCGGTCCAGTCGATTCGTCAATCAGGCCGGCTGCGTTTAGCTCGGCGAGCAAAGGAGAGAACCACTGATGTCCACACGCACTCATCGCAGAAGCGGTACCCTCGTCTTGGTCGTCGCGCTCGCCGCGTTCGCGGCTTTCATCCTCGTTCCCGCCGCGCAGGCCTTCGCCGAAGAAGCGCATCTCAAGGTCAACATGGTCGGCACCGGCAGCGGCGAAGTCAAGAGCCAGGAAGTGCCCGGTGTCTTGGGACCGGGCACCCCACCAATCGAATGCTCCTACAACGGCACGACCAAGAGCGGCGCGTGCAAAACGTTCCCAGTCTGGTCGAAGAAGAACCGGGCTTCTACGGCGCGCAGCTACATGCCGTCCCTGCCCCCGGCTCCGAACTCGTCGGCTGGACGGTCGAAACGGGTGCTGACCCGGGAGAATGTCCGAGCACCATCACTGAAGAAGGCGGCATTCACGGGCGTTTTTGCGTCGTCTTCGGTGAAGAAGGTGAAGGGCTCGAATGGGAAATAACCGCCGATTTCGCTCGCGAATCCACCGGCACGATCTTTCACACTCTCACCATCTCACCGACCGGACATGGCGCGGCCCCCGCGAAAGAACCTCCGGCGCCGCACTCGGGCCACGTCGTCGGCTGTGAAGAATCTGGTGGCGAATGCTCCGCTGAATACGAAGCGGCTAAAGCCGTGACCCTTGTGGCCACGCCGGAATCGGGCTGGAAAGTTGAAAGCTGGACCGGCTGCGCCGTAGTCGCTGGACACCCCGAAGAATGCGAAGTGACGTTGAACGCCAACACCAACGTCGCTATCCATTTCGCCCCGATCCCTCAGGAACGCACGCTGATGATCGAAGTCGAAGGCGAAGGCGAAATCAGCGGTACCGGGATCGCTGTACCGCCGGCGGCTCCGCGGCCGCGTGCGAAGAAAAAATCACCGAAGGCAGTGAAGTGTCATTGTCGGCGATCGCCGACGGCGGCAACCACCTTGTCGGCTGGACCACCGAGGTGGGTACCGAGGCGGGCACCTGCACTGGCGCTGCCACGTCATGCAAGACGGCGGGTCTGACCGAAGCGGTGAAGCTGAAGGCGACGTTCGCAGCCAACTCCGGCCCGACCAAGAACGTCGTCATCGGCACTGCCACAGCCGGCGAATACCCGGCGGGTGGCATCACCGTCGAAGTGGAAGGCGAACCGTCTACCAAGCGCGCCGTCTGCGATGGGGCGCCGGGGGCGCCGGGGGCGTCAGGAGCGCCTGGAGCCCCTGGAGAACGGGGCGAAATCGGCTTTCCCGGCCCCCTCGGCCCGCAGGGCTCCGCAGGACCGACCGGCTCCGCTGGGGCCCAGGGTCTCCCAGGAGCGCAAGGTGTCCAAGGAGCCCAAGGTACGCCAGGAGCCCAAGGTGCGCAGGGGAGCCAAGGTAAGCAGGGGCCCGCCGGCAAGGTCAGCGTGAGCTGCAAGGTCACGAACTCCAAGAAGGTCACCTGCAAGGTAACGACCGCTAAGGCCAGCGCCAGCAGCCTTCAGGTGGACACTCCGCCGTCAAGGCCACGTCGTCAGCCACGGCAACACGAGCGCAAGGCACCTCGAGCAGGTGCTGGATCACCTGCGCCGAGGCCGTTATCTGCTGCATTTCAATGGCCAGAGGACGGCGATAGTCGTCCCGTCGAATGGAACGACCGAGTGACGACGCCGACGCGAATCAGGGAGAGCAGAGATGTCGCGGATGAGACGGGCCGGCCGGACGCTCTGTAGAGCTAAGAGGACGACGAGATGCGCCCTCCTGGCGACGGCCGTTGCCTCGCTGCTCTTCTTCTCGTCGTCTCCTCGGCCCAGGCGAACTACAAACAGGCCCCAGAGCACTTCGGCGTCAGCGGCGAATCCGCACAGTTGCACCGATCGCGAGCCATGGGGATCAACACCCGCGGCACGGGCGAAGTGGAAGCTGGGGAGCATCTATGTCGTCGGCCTCAGCTCGCGGGTATCGCGGTTCTCGGCCGGCACTGAAGGTGAAGCACCAACATTCCGCGAAGCATCGGGATGGGGAATCGCAGAAGGCGGCCCCTCAAACGAATTCGTGAAGTGCGGACCCGCCTACGCTGAAATTCCTGAAGGATCGCGTCCGCCGCACACCTCGCTAGCTGCATTCCCGCCGCGAACAATCCGGGAGGCGAACAGGCTGGCCACTTCAATGATCCCACCGGGGTGGCGGTGAACCAGGCGACGGGCGATGTCTACGTTCTTCTATTCGCCGGACCCTGGGTGCCGCGAAAGGCACTTGATCGAAGTCTTCACTGCGACCGGCACGCCGATCGGGGAAGGCTACGGCGATTGGGGTCGCAAACTACCGGTTGCCTTCGGAATCGATCGTCGAAGGACCCGAAAAGCTCCATGAACAGCAGCAGGCGCAAGACGGCATCACCGTTGACGAAGCGGGAGACGTATTTGCGATCGATAAGGACTTTAGTGAAGTACTCGTCCAAGAGTCTCGAATCATGTCCTTCGAGCCCGAACATGTCGGCAACTACGAACACTACGTCTATGCCGGCCGAGGAACGGACATTACCAGCTCGTCTTTCGTTGCATTTACTCGGATCGCGCTGGTCGGGCAGAACCGGCTGGTGACCGCGAGCGACCAGCTGATCCGCGAGTACCCGACTGGGGAAGGCTCTTCTGCGATCTGTACCTACGAAGTGCACAGCGGAGCAGTGGAAGGTATGGCGGCGAACCCGCGGACCGGCGAAGTCTTCTACTTCGTCGTGGGGGCCCACGGCAAGGTCGCTCACCTTGGACCGTGTAACCCAGTGACCGGTAAATTCGAGGAACTCCAGGAACCGTTCCTGCCTGAGCCCGAAACCGAAACCATGTTCGCGATGGCGGTCAATCCGGACCTGGCCTGGGGCCCGCAACATCCGGAGGGCGTCCTCTACGGCGCGGTCGGGCAACTTGGCGCGAGCGCCGAAGAAAAGGGAATCGGCGACATCTTCGTGCCGGCTGAGGTGCAAGGACCGGCGGTCACGTCCGAGTCGGTCGCAGACACCGGCTCTAGCTCGAGCACGCTTCAGGCGCAGATCGACCCGCGCGGCGCGCTTACGACCTACCGCTTCCAGTATCTGACCCAGGCTCAATATGAAGCCAACGAACCCGACGAGCGCCAGTCGCTCACCGTCAGCGCCAGCGGTGGCGTCTTCGGCTTGGGATTCGAGGGGCAAGGCCTCGGCGGCGCGGCGACTGCCAGCCTCAGCTCGGGCTCGGAGACCGCGAACGGTCTCGTCACCGCGAAGGGCACGGCCACCGTGCACGCCGCGGCGGGGACCGCCACCTTGAAAGGAGCCGTGGGCACGGGCACCGTGATCGGCGGGCTCGAACGAGCTCACCGCCGCGAGTGCCAGCGAAGGCGCCTTCGCGACGGGTCAGGGGATCTCCGGCGTAGGTATTCCGGAAGGCACGACGATCAAAGCCGTAGCCGGCACCGAACTGACGCTTTCCGCGCCGGCGACGGCATCGGCGGCCAACACCCCGCTGCGGGCCGGCACTACCTCGCTCACCGCGGTCGTGACCGCCGAAGGCGCCTTCGAAGTGGGGATGTCGCTCGAGGGCCAAGGTATCTCCGAAAGCACGACGATCACCGCCGTCAAAGCCGGCGCATTGACGCTTTCGAGGCCGGTCACGAAACCCGGCACGGCGGTGGCGATCACCGCCGGCTCGCGAACTCTCGACGGTCTCTCGGTCTCCGAAGGCAGCTTTGTCGCCGGCCAGCCGATCACGGGAGAAGGCATCCCCGCCAACACGACGATCGCCGCCGTCGAATCGGGCTCGCTTCGGATCGACAGCGTCCCGACGAAGCCCGGCGCGGCGGTCGCGATCTCTTCCTCGGGCCCCGCTCTGCTTGCGGTGGGCGAGGCGGTTGAAGGCCCTGGGATCCCTGCCGGGACGACGATCGCCGCGATCGGAGCGGGCCAACTCATGCTCTCCCGGCCCGCCACTTCCTCGGTCTCCGAAGCTCATCTGCGCGCCGGGCTGCCCTTCGATGCTCCCGCCGCCACGGTTCGCAAGGCGCTCGAAGGCCTCGCGACCGTCGGCAAGGGCAACGTGGAGGTCTCCGGCGGGCCAGGCGACGGATCGGGCTCGCACCCTTACGACATCACGTTCACCGGGTCGCTGACCAACCAAGATCTGCCCGAACTCAGCGCTGACGGCGCCGGGCTAACCGGTGGGGCGGCCACCACGGCCGTCACCACCTTGCACAATGGTGGCGGCGGTTTCGATCATGGCGCCGCCGAAACCCCGATCCCAGCAGGCGCCCTCGGCGCCGGCGGCGTCGCGACGGCGCCGGTCGCGGGCCTCGTCCCCGAAACGGCTTACCGCTTCCGTGTCGTCGCGACCAGCGGGTGCAAGGGGCCCGGCGAACCGCCGTGCGAAAGCGTTGGCCAGGCGGCGAGCTTCCGCACCTATCCGACGAGCTTCGCCGGCCTACCCGACGACCGCGCTTACGGGCGCCGTCTCCCCGGCGCAGAAGCAGGGCGGTGAGGTGTTCCCCGCCGACGAGACAGAGTCCAGCTGTCTGCAGGAATGCAAGCCGCCCGGCCCCGACCTCTTCTCGGTGTTCCCGATGCAGAGCGCCCCCGGTGGCGACGCTGTCTCCTACATGGGCTACGCGTTCTCACCGACCGAAGGCGCGGCGGCCTTCAACTCCTACATCTCCCGTCGGACCCCAACCGGCTGGCAGTCGCGCTCGATGAGTCCGCGCTTGCAGGGAACCTCGGGGGCTGAAGTCGGCTACGCCGAATCGCTCGCCGAAGGCGTGATCACGGCAGGTGGTGTGCCGCTGGCCGATGGGGGTCCCGCCGGCTACGGGAACCTCTACCTGCAGAACACCCAGAACACTGCCGATCTGCGGCCGCTGCTGAGCAAAGCGCTCTTCGAAGAACTCTCCGCCAGTGGCCGGCCGTACCGCGAAGCGGTGAGCCTCAAGTACGCCGGTCACTCAACCGACTTCTCTGCCCAGTACTTCGAAGCCAACAACTCGCTCACCTTCTCCGGCGCCTACGCCCCAGAACCGCCCGACCCGGGCTTGGCCGGTAAAGACCTCTACGAATGGCGCGAAGGCGAGCTCGCCCTCGTCAATGTCCTCCCCGGCAACGCCGCCGTCGCGACCGGCGCCTCGATCGCCTCGAAGAGCCCCGACACCAATGCGATCGCCGAAGGTGGGACCCGTGTCTACTGGACGGCCGGCGCCCACCTGTATCTTCGCGAAGACAATCGGACGACCCGCGAAGTCCACGACCCAGGCACCTTCCTCACGGCCTCCCCGGATGGTCTCGAGGTCCTGCTCTCAGATGGCTGCCTCTACTCGCTGACGAGCACGAAATGCAGCGCTGACCTGACGGAAGGCAAAGGCGGATTCCTCGGCATCGCCGGCCAAAGCAAGGATCTCTCGCGGATCTACTTCGTCGACACAGCGGTCCTGCCTGGCGAGAACGAACGCGACGAGGAGGCCGAACCTGGCAAACCGAACCTCTACCTCTATGAAGCCGGAGCGCGCACTCGCTTCATCACCACTGTGGCTTCGTCTGATAGCGCAACCGGAACGCTCAACGACTGGGCGGCGGCGCCCGGCTCGCGTACCGCCGAGGCCAGTCCCGATGGGGGTTTCTTGGCGTTCGGTTCCACCGCACCGCTGACCGGCTACAGAAACTTCGGATCCTGCGCGACCGAAGAGACCCCAAAAGGCGAAAATGCGCGCAGTGACGGCCTCTGCAGGGAGGTATTTCTCTACGACTCGGCCACCGGCCGGCTCACTTGTTCCTCCTGCGATCCGACCGGCGAAGTGCCGCTCGGCAACTCGACGCTGCGGCGCATCGATGGCGGCGAACAACGCGGATGGCTGCCCCAGCCTCGTTACCTGACCAACCAAGGTCGCCTTTTTCTTCGACAGCTCCGACCGGCTCTCTCCGCGCGACACTAATGGCCTCGTCGAAGATGTCTACGAGGCCGAGCCTGAAGGCGTCGGATCTTGCTCCGGCGTGGACGGCTGCGTCTCTTTGATCTCGCCCGGCACCGGCTCGGTCGACTCCAACTTCCTCGCCATGGACGAAAACGGGGAAAACATCTTCTTCACGAGCCGTGACCGGTTGGTGCTTGCCGACACCGATGGACTACTCGACGTCTACGACGCTCGAGTTGGTGGCGGCTTCCCCGGCGACGCTGAAGCCGCCCCCGCCGAATGTCTGGGGGAAGCCTGCCAGCCCGCAGCCGCGTCGCCCTCGGCTGAACCACTCTCAGGCTCGCGTGCATTCTCGGGCGCCGGCAACGTCCTGGCGTCGGCGTTGCCCAAGCCAGTGACGAAGCCGAAGCCGCTGACTAAGGCCCAAGAGCTTGCGAAGGCCCTCAAGGCCTGTAAGAAGAAGCCGAAGAAGCAGCGCACGTCTTGCGAAAAGACAGCTCGAAGGAAGTACGGCACAAGCAAGGCGAAGAAGAGCACGCCACGAACTAGCAGTCACAAGCGTGGAGGTGCCAAGTGATCCGGTTCAGCCAAAAGCTTGTCCTGGTCGGGATGTTGGCCGCCACGCTGCTCGGCCCGGCGGCCGCCCACGCCGACTTTGGGATCGAACCGGGCAGCTTTCACACCTCCTTCGAAGTATCGGAAGGAGTGCTCGGCGTCCCTCAGGCCTCCTCTCACCCCTATGCCTTCAGGATTGGCTTCAAGCTCAACACGGACTCGTTCGGCCACTCCGAAGGGGGCGAACTGCGGAGCATCCTGATCGATCTGCCGCCGGGTTTCGCGGGCGATCCGTTCGCGACGGCGCGCTGCACTCGCCAGGAATTCGAGGAGCTCGCCCGTCCTGCTCGCCTAACTCGCAGGTCGGCATCATCGAAGCGGATCTACCGGCCATAGGCACCACCGTCGGCGGCGCGCTCTTCAACATGGTGCCCCCGCCCGGAGTCGCGGCCCAGCTCGGCTTCAACGTCGTCGGCTTGAACGCCCTGCCGGAAATATCGCTGCGCACCGAAAACCCCTTCTCCCTTGGACGCTACGGGCTGCATGTCGCCAACTACGGGCTTCCGCTTGAAGCCACCGCGATCGAAGTCACGGTCTGGGGCACTCCGGCGGAATCGGGTCACGATTCTCTACGTGGAGTGAATGCCGTCGAAGGAAAAGCAGAAGCGAACGCCTATGTAGGCCCCCACGAAGCTTTCCTCACCCTGCCCGCCGAGTGCTCCGAACCGATCCGCACAACGGTCGAAGTCGACTCGAAGCTCAACCCCGGCCAGTACGTCAAGGTTGAAGCCGAGTCGCTCGACGCCGCCGGCACGCCCGCGGCGCCTCAGGGCTGTGGCGCGGTCCCGTTCAACCCGAAAGTGACGGCGTCGACCACATCTGCGTCCGCCTCCGCCTCCTCGGGTCTCGACTTCGAACTCAGCCTGCCCGACGAAGGGTTGACCAACCCGAGCGGGATCGCCGAAACCGAGCCTGAGAAGGTCGAAGTCGAATTGCCTCCTGGAGTCACGGCCAATCCATCGACCGCCGCCGGCCTGACCGCTTGCAGCGAGGGGCAATTCGAAGAAGCAAGTGTCACGAACGCCGGCTGTCCGGAATCGTCGAAGGTCGGCACGCTCGTCGCCAGCAGCCCGTCGCTCGAAGAAGCGATCGAAGGATCGGTCTACCTGGCGGCGCCGCACGCGAACCCCTTCAACTCGCTGCTCGCGCTGTACATCGTCGCCAAGGCTCCAGAACGTGGCGTGCTGATCAAGCAGGCCGGCGAAGTCGGCATCGGATCCGGCCACGGGTCAGTTGACGACGACCTTCGATCATCTGCCGCCTTTGCCGTACTCCTCCTTCGTGTTCGAACTGCGAGGGGGCCCGCGCGCGCCTCTGACGACCCCGTTGACTTGCGGCGACGTACCCGACGGTGACGAGGCTCTACCCGTTCTCTGATCTATCGACTCCCGTCGAACGGCGCTCGAACTTCCAGATCACGGCGGCGCCTGGCGGCGGCGTTGCGCGCAGAGCGAAGCTCAGGAGCCAAATGCGCCGAGCTTGCAGGCGGGCACCGTCAGACGCCGTTGGCCGGAGTGTTCTCGCCGTTCGTGTTCAAGGTCTCTCGTGAAGACGGCAGCCAGCGACTCGGCGCGATCACGGCGAGCCTCCCGGAGGGCCTGCTCGGGAAGCTCGCGGGTGTGCCGTATTGCTCTGATGCGCAGATCGCTGCGGCGAGCGGCGCGTAGCGGTGAGGGCAAGGCGCGCTCGAGCAGCCTCGCCGTCGTGTCCTGAAGCGTCCCAGGTGGGTGTCGTGAAGATCGCCGCGGGCGCTGGGTCGCAGCCCGTATCGCGGTGCAGGGCAAGGCCTATCTCGCCGGCCCGTACAAGAACGCGCCACTTAGCCTCGCGATCATCACCCCTGCGATCGCCGGCCCGTTCGATCTGGGGACGGTCGTGGTGCGGGTAGCGCTGTATATCAACTCTACGACGGCGCAGATCAGCGCGGTGAGCGATCCGATGCCGACGATCCTGGACGGCATCCCGCTGGATATCCGGTCGGTGTCGTTGAACATGGACCGTGCTGGGTTCACGTTCAACCCGACGAGCTGCGAACCGATGAGCGTCGACCGGCCAGGCGATCTCGACCCTCGGCCAGACCGCGGGGCTGTCCAGCCGCTTCCAGGTCGGTGGCTGCCAGGGCCTGCCGTTCAAACCCTCTCTCACGGCGAGTACCGTTGGGGAGACGAGCAAAGCGAACGGGGCGAGCTTGACCGTGAAGGTCGCCCAGAAGCCGGGGGAAGCGGACATTCACAAGGTCGACCTGACGCTCCCCACGGCATTGCCGGCGAGGTTGACGACGTTGCAGAAGGCGTGCACCGAAGCACAGTTCAACGCCAACCCCGCCGGGTGTCCGCCGGGATCGTTCATCGGGACCGCGAAGGCGACCACGCCGATCCTGAGTGTCCCGCTCGTGGGCCCCGCGATCCTCGTCTCCCATGGCGGTGCGGCGTTCCCCGACGTCGAGTTCCTACTGCAGGCCGACGAACGTGGTTCGGTGATCCAGATCGACCTGGACGGCAAGACCGACATCAAAAAGGGCGTCACCTACTCGCGTTTCGAAACGGTCCCGGACGCGCCGATCACGAGCTTCGAAACGAACCTCGCCCAGGGCCCCCATTCGATCCTCGGCGTCAACCTGCCCGCGAGCGCTAAGTACAGCCTCTGCGGGCAGACGCTCGCGATCCCGACCGTGATCGCCGGCCAGAACGGCGCACAGACCACGCAGGCCACGCCGGTCAGCGTGACGGGCTGCTCCGACGCGATCTCGGTCGTGTCTCGTTCGTTGCATGGCCGCAACCTGACAATCGCGGTATCCGTTCCCGCCTCCGGCAAGCTCATCGCTACCGGCAAGGGCCTCTCCAAGGCTTCAAAAACCTCGAAGGGGCGTGAAACCGTGAAGCTGACCGCGCACACGACCAAGAGCGGGAAGCTCTCCACGAAGATCAAGCTGACGTTCACGCCCAGCACCGGCCAGGACCGCAGAAAGCAAACGAAGTCCGTGCCCGTGAAGTTCGGGAAGTAGCTAAACGCAAACAGACGCGCTACGCCCCGATCGAGGTCCCCGCCACGGTAAGCAACCCAGATTCTGAAAGGTGCCCGACAGGCCGTCCGACGCCATCCCGAGCCCGCAGGCGATAATCAGCGAGATGGCCACGAAGACAAGCCCTTCCGACGCCGAGCCGTCGCTGCCGCGGCCGGCGCGACCGCCGCCGCGCCGTTTCGCGTCGGCCTGCTCGGCCACGGCACCGTCGGCGCGGCCTTCGCCGCGCTGCTCGCCGAGCGCGCCGGGGAGATCGAGCGTTTCAACGGCCGCGCGCCGGTGGTCTCGGGCGTGTTGACGCGCTCGCGCGGGGACTTCGCGGAGATCCTCGACGGTGCCGATCTGATCGTCGAGGTGATGGGGGGGATCGAACCGGCGCGTGAGCACCTGCTCGCGGCGATGCGTGCCGGCAGGAGCGTGGTGAGCGCCAACAAGCAGCTGCTCTCCCAGCACGGCGAGGAGCTGTTCGAGGTCGCCCGCGAGCACGACGTGCGGTTGCGCTTCGAGGCCGCGGTCGCCGGCGCGGTGCCGGTCGTGCGGCTGCTCGAGGAGTCGCTCGCGGCGACGCCGATCGAGCGCATCCACGGGATCGTCAACGGCACCACCAACTTCATCCTCTCCGAGATGGCCCGCGGCAGCACCTACGCGCAGGCGCTCGCCGAGGCGCAGCGCCTCGGCTACGCCGAGGCCGACCCCTCAGACGACGTCTCCGGGCGCGACGCGGCGGCGAAGATGGCGATCCTCGCGCGGCTCGCCTTCGGCGCGCCCGTGCACCTCGACGACGTGCCCTACGAGGGGATCGAGCAGCTGCAGTCGGACGACCTCGAGTACGCCCGCGAGCTGGGCCTCGGGTTGAAGCTGATCGGGACCGCCGAGCGCCGCGACGGCGGGCTGTCGGTGCGCGTCTACCCCGCCTTCCTCTACGCCGGGCACCCGCTCTCCTCGGTCTCCGGGCCGTTCAACGCGGTCACCGTCGAATCGGAGGCGATCACCGAGATCACGATGTCCGGACCGGGCGCGGGCGGGTTGCAGACCGCCAGCGCGGTGCTCGGCGACGTGGTCAGCGTGATGACCGGCGGCGCCCGCCCGCCCGCGCCGCCGCTCGGCTATGCGTCTGCTCGAGGACGTCCCCAGCGCCTTCTACATGCACCTCGAGGTGGCCGACCGGCCCGGCGTGCTCGCGGCCGTCACGCAGGTGCTGGGCGAGCAGGGCGTGTCGATCAAGTCGGTGCTCCAGCGCGGCCTCGCCGAGCACGCGCGCCTGGTGATGGTCACCCACCAGGTGCCCGAGTCGCGCCTGCGCGCGGCCGTGGACCTGCTCGCGGCCTCGGAGTTCATACGCTCTACCCCACGGACGATTCGCGTGATCGAAGAGGAGTTTGGATAGAGAGATGAACCAGGCCAGCCTGAAGGTCCCCGTTGTCGAGGCGATCCCGCCGACCGGGGCGCACGTGCCGCTGATCGAGCGCTACCGCGAGCGGCTCCCGTTCGAGCCCGGCGATCCCCTCGTCTCCCTCCAGGAGGGCTCGACGCCGCTGCTGCGCGCGCCGGTGCTCTCCGAGCTCGTGGGGGCAACCGTCAGGTTGAAGCTCGAGGGCGCCAACCCGACAGGCTCGTTCAAGGACCGCGGGATGACCTGCGCGGTCTCCGCCGCCGTGCGCGACGGCGCCAAGGCCGTGATCTGCGCCTCCACCGGCAACACCGCCGCGAGCGCCGCCGCCTACGCGGCGCGCGCGGGCATCACCTGCGCTGTGATCGTCCCCGAGGGCAAGATCGCGCAGGGCAAGATGGCGCAGACGCTCGTGCACGGCGCGCGCGTGATCTCCCTGAAGGGCAACTTCGACCAGGCGCTCACGCTCGTGCGCGAGCTCACCGACGCGCACCCGATCGTGCTCGTCAACTCCGTCAACGAATACCGCATCGAAGGCCAGAAGACGGCCGCCTTCGAGATCCACGAGGGCCTCGAGGGGGGCCTCGAAGCGCTCTGCATCCCCGTCGGCAACGCCGGCAACATCACCTCCTACTGGCGCGGCTTCCAGGAGATGGGCGCCGCGCCGAAAATGTTCGGCTTCCAGGCCGAGGGCGCGGCGCCGCTGGTCGAGGGCAAGGTGATCGAGCACCCCGAAACCGTGGCGAGCGCGATCAGGATCGGCAACCCCGTCCGCTGGGAGGACGCGATGGCTGCGGCGACCGACTCGCGCGGCGCGATCAGGGTCGTGAGCGACAAGGAGATCCTCGCGGCCTACCGGCTGCTGGCCTCGCGCGAAGGCATGTTCTGCGAGCCGGCCTCCGCGGCGTCGGTTGCGGGCCTGCTCAAGTACGGCGCCGACGGCGCCGAGCAGGTCGCCTGCGTGCTCACCGGCCGCGGCCTCAAGGACCCGGAGACGGCGATCGCCAACAACGACGGCATGGTGATCTCCTGCGTCGCCGAGACCTGCGGCGATCGAAGAGGCGGTCCTGGGTGATCCTTCATAGGGCGGGGGACGGCGGGTTTGAGGGGATGATCCGCCGCCGCGTCGTGCGCGTGCCGGCGTCCTCGGCGAACCTCGGCCCGGGCTTCGACTGCATGGCCGCGGCGCTCGCGCTGCACCTCGAGCTGGAGGTCGAGGAGACGGGCGAGTTCGCCGTCGAGACCGAGCTGGCGGTCTCGCCGGGCCGCGAGAACCTCTGCGTGCGGGCGTTCGAGCGGCTGCACCCGGCGGACGGCTTCACGTTCCGGATCCGCTCGCAGATCCCGCTCTCCGGCGGCCTCGGCTCGAGCGCCGCGGCGATCGTCGCGGGGTTGATGGCGGCCGACCACCTGTTCGAGCTCGACGCCGACCTGCTCGCGCTGGCGAGCGAGCTCGAGGGGCACCCCGACAACGTCGCGGCCGCGCTGCGCGGCGGGTTCGTGATCTGCGCCGACGGCGAGGCCGTGCGCTTCGAGCCCCCCACCGGCCTGGAGGCGCTGGCGGTCGTGCCGACGGAGCCGGTGCACACGCGCGCGGCGCGCGCCGCGCTCGCGGCCGAGGTTCCGCTGGAGCAGGCAGTCTTCAACGTCGCCCACGCCGCGCTGCTCACGCTCGGCCTCGCCCGCGGCGACTGGGACCTGGTGGCGCGCGGCCTGCGCGACCGCCTGCACGAGCAGCGCCGTGCGCCGCTGTTTCCCCGCTCCTACGAGCTGGCCCTGCGCGCCCGCGAGCTGGGGGCGCTCGGCGCGACGATCTCCGGGGCCGGCCCGACCGTGCTCGTGTGGTGCTTCTACGAGCAGACCGGCGCCGTCGTCGAGGCGCTGCGCGCGGAGATCGACGGTTGGGCGACGCTCCTGCGCGCGCCCTTCGAGGCCCAGGGCGCCTACGTGGGGGAGCTGTAGCGTCGTGGCCCCGGACTCAATCGATCTAGGCTACTTCCCGCCAGGGCGCTCGATCCTGAGGAAGGTGCAGGAGGAGAAGGCCGTCGGCCTGATGTATGGGCAGCGCGCGCTCTGCATCGGCGCGGTCAAGCCGCTCAACTACGTGGGCACGAGCGAGCACACCGCCAACAAGCGCACGCCGTTCCGGCGAATCTCCCACACCGCCACGATGTTCGAGCACGTCTTCCTGGGCACGCGCGCGGAGGCCGACAAGGTGATCGCGATGGTCGACCGCATGCACGAGCGCGTCCTCGGCACGCTGCCCGAGGACGCCGGTCCGCATTACCCCGCCGGCACCCCGTACTCCGCCTTCGATCCCGAGCTGATGCTGTGGACGGTCGCGGTGCTCGCCGATTCGGCGCAGTGGTTCTACGAGCGGCTCGTCCGCCGCCTGTCCGAGTCCGAGCGCGAGGCGCTGTGGCAGGACTACATCCGCTTCGGCGAGCTGTTCAAGCTGCCGGCGGAGGCGATGCCGGCGACGTACTCCGCCTACCGCGCCTGGTACGCCGAGCAGCTCGCCGGCGACGATCTCTACCTGACCGAGGAGGCGCGCTACATGGGCCACGCCTCCGCGTTCGAAATCCCGATGCGCTCTCCCAAGCTGCAGGGCAAGCGCATCCACGATCTGCTGATCCTCGGCTCGCTGCCGCCGCGCGTGCGCGAGCTGTACGGCCTGTCCTTCAGCCCCGCCCAGCAAGCTGTCTGTCGCGCGGCCTTCGCGACGGCGCGCCTGGCGCGACGGGTCACTCCCCGCTCGGTCGCCTGCGGCTCGTGCATCCCCGCGTTCGAGATGGTCACCGCAACCGAGCGCCGCAGGATCGAACGCGGCGAGCCGACGCCGCAGCTGGTGAGGTGAGGACGATCAGACTGCTGCTCGGCGCCCTTTCGAGTCGGGCAGGACGACGGTAGCGATACCCTCGCTCGCGGCGACGCTCAGCAAGGGGCCGTCGGAGCTTGCGATGCGCCCGCCTGCTGGTGCGCTCGCCACGAGCACAGCGTCGGCGAGTGAGATCGGACAACGGGAGCGGTGATAGTGAGCAGCACGAATCTCGCCCGCACGCCAGGCTTGAGAAGGTCCGAGTGGGAGTAGCGTCAGGTTCTTTGCCAGCAGGCCCTCGATCACCGGTCGTGTTAGCTCGATCTCGAGTTCATAGCGCCGCCTGAGTCGGTCTACTGTCTCAGCGAGATTGAGCGTGGTCATCGCCGCGCCGCTCCTCAGCATCTCCTGTACCTCGCCGGCGGCGGGCTCAGCCCCGAGCAGCGCGATCAGCGCAGAAGCGTCGATCAGGGTGCTCGCCGATGACTCAGCCGCGTCAGTGGTGGTCGCGCTCTTGGACATCCAGTTCCTCTTCGCGATCCAAGCGCTTGGCCTGCTCGGAGCCGAGCACGCCGATCTGCGTCGCGAATGCTCCCGCGGCGGCCACCACTGGATCGTCTGGAACGGGGCGCAGCACAACGTGATCGCCGCGATCTTCGGCAAGGACGGTCCGGGTACGCCAGCGCTTGCGCACCGCCGCGGGAACGGACACCTGGCCTCCGCTCGATATCGCAAGGCGTTTTGCCATGACCATTACAAGATACCATGAGGAACTCGCCTCGCCGGGGACGCGCTATGACTCAGCTGAGCTGCGAGAGCTGCCGGCGGGCGCGCTCCATTCCCGGCAGCCGCTCCAGCACTTCGCCGGTCAGCGCCAGATAGTCGGCGCCGAGGTCGGGGCGGTGGTCGAGGATCGACTTCGCGCGCTCGGCCGACTCGGCATAGGCGATCGAGGAGCGGATCACGGTGTCGAAGACCTGCTCGCCGAAGCGTTCCTTCAGCGACGCGAGCGCCTCGCGGGAGTGCACCGTGCGCATGTCGGCGAGGTTCAGCAGCACGCCGAGCAGCCGCAGATCGGGGTTGAGGCTGTCGCGCGCGAGCTCCACCACCTCCATCGCCTGCTCGACCCCCTGCAGCGCGAAGTACTGCGCCTCGGCGGTCACCAGCGCGCGGTCGGCGGCCACCAGCGCGTTCACGGTCAACAGCCCGAGCGAGGGCGGGCAGTCGATCAGGATCACCTCGTACTCCTCCGGCGCCTTCGCGAGCGCGCGCCGCAGCGTCAGCTCGCGGCCCATCTTGCCGCCGAGCATCAGCTCGGCCTCGGCGAGGCTCAGGTTGGCGGGGATCAGGTCGTCGTGGATCGCCTCGGCCGCGCTCGCGCGCCCCGAGAGCACGTCGGCGATCGTCGGCTCGGCCTCCGGGGCCACGTCGAAGTAGTCCGACAGGTTGCCCTGCGGGTCGAGATCCACCGCCAGCGTCCGCACGCCCGCGCGGCGCAACGCGTCGGTGAGCGTCCGCACGGTGGTGGTCTTGCCGGTGCCCCCCTTCTGGGAGAGCACGGCGATCGTCTCGGTCTGCGCCATGCGCGGGCGATACTACGCGGCGGGCGCCACCGGGCGTTGCGAGACCCGGACCCTCGGCGCACCCGGCCTCGCCACCCGTCAGGAGTGGATCTTCGACGGCGGCTCCGACTTTTAATCGGAGGCGACGCTGAGAAAGCTCAGGCGGTAGCGTCCGACGAGGATCTCGTCGCCGTCCTCCAACGTCTTCCCGTCGATCCGCGCGCCGTTCACGAACACGCCGTTGAGGCTGCGATCGTCGAGCACGCGCACGCCGTCGGGCTGGCGCACGATCAACGCGTGTCGGCGCGAGACGGTGGGGTCGTCGAAGCGCACATCGGCCGCGAGCGAGCGGCCGACCCGCGTCCACTCACGTGTGAGGGCCACCGTGCGCCACTCGCCGCTCTCCTCATAGACGACATACTCGCCCGGCCGCTCGACATGTGCTCGCGCTGCGGCTCGCAGCTCGTCGCGCTCTGTCTGGGAGGCATCTCCTCGCGATCCACGCCCTGCCAGGGTCTCCTGGCGGTGGAATCCCCGCTCGCTCCCGTCCGCAAACGTGTTCTCGCTCGAAGCGTCGCCGCCGGCGTCGAGTCGTCCCGCGCGAAACAGCGATGCGCGGACGAAGTCGCTGCCGCCGCACCGCGGACAGTCTCCGAGCGTTTCCGAGCCCGTCAGCGTCAGCACGCAATCGCAGCCCTGGCAGCGAAACGAGCCTGCCCCCGTGATGGTTCCCGACGTAAGCATCTCCATCTTCCCGCGTCTCCTTCGGCTCGGCGACAGTCCCGGGGCACTCCTCGTGAGAGACCTGCGGTGGTCGCTCGTGGCGATCATAACAAGGTTGTCGATATCAATCATTCTCATGAATTCCGATTGGTGGATGGGGAGTGCCGAGTCGCGACAGGCGCTCCGTAGAGCGCCGCGACCCGGAGGGCTGCGTGGGTTTCCTTTGCCCACGCCCCATTCATACCCGGCGCCCAGTTGTCGCAAACCCTCTCGTCCCGTTAGCCGAATCGGAGTACCCGGGCGATCTCTTCCGCGGGAGCCTCAGGGCGCTCCTCGCTCCCGGCAGGACCCGTCGAACGGAAGCCCCGAGCATTTTCGGCAGGAACCTGGCGCGGGGGAGCGAATCCTTCAGACCATGGCCCCCTCCAGCCATGTCGAGCAGCTCGAGCGCGTTCTCCTGCGGCGCGGTGTCGGTGCGCTCGAGGCCGACCGCCACCGCTGCACCGACTGTGGACGCACCCCGCTCACAGGCGAGCACGTCCACCTGTACGCAGGCTCCGTCCGCGCCACCGCCCACCGAATCGTCTGCGAGCTCTGCCGCGCTCTCCGTCGCGAGCCGCCGATGGCCACGGAGATCGTGCGCCACTCCGAGCACGGCCACACCGTCCGTCTCACCGCCCGCGCGGCCTAGCCACGCCAACCCCGGGCGGCGGCTCCAAACCAGGCGGCCCGCCGCCTTGCGAACATCTAGACTGCGGACCCCGTGGACCCCGTGACAGTGTCGATCATCGTAGGCGCACCCCGCGAGCAGGTCTTCGACTACCTGCAGGACATCGCCAACCACCCCGAGTTCACCGACCACTACCTCGTCGACTGGCATCTCACGCGGATCGACTCCGTAGGGCTCGGCGCCGGCGCGCGCTTTCGGATCAAGGCGCCCCGCAACCGCTTCAGCTGGGGCGACGTCACGTTCGCCGGAGGTGCAGGCGCCGCATCGGATCGTCGAGGTCGGGCGCACGGGCAAGAACAACCGCATCCGCACGCTCGGCGTCTACGACCTCGCCGACGCGCATGGCTCCACGCGCGTGCGCTTCACGTTCGAGACCCAGCCGAAGATGCTCTCCGATCGCCTGCTTGAGAGCCTCGGTGGGCGCAGTTGGCTGAAGCGCAAGAACAACCGCGCGATGCGGCGGCTGCGCGCGATCTTCGAGGATCGCGATGGCGCCGCCGGGGGCGCCGCCATCGCCGGCAGACGCGTCACGGTCGCCGCCGGATAAACTGCCGCGTCGCATGCTCAGCTCCCTCCGCAAGACCCCCCTTGTTCTGCTCGCGCTCGTCGCAGTATTCGCGCTCAGCGCCTGCGGGGACTCGCACTCGAAGGTCACCACCGGCACCTACGCGGGCGAGGGCGGCGCGTCCGCTCCGTATCTGGATGTCGGCCCGCTGAGCTACCAGGTTCAGGTCTCGCGCCAGCTCAACCCCGCGGACGCCGAAGACGCCGCCTACCTGCAGGGCCTGACCCCCGCCGAGGCCCGTCTCGAACCCGGCCAGGAGTGGTTCGCGGTGTTCATCCAGGTCTACAACAACACCTCCCACGTGCATCAGGCGGCGAACACGTTCCTCGTCTACGACACCCAGGGCAACATCTACAAACCGATCGTGCCCGACGAGACCAACCTGTTCGCCTACCGCGGCGGCCTGGTCCCCGCTGAAAGCCAGCTTCCGGAGCCGGGCACGATCGCCGACGACGTCGGCGCCCAGGGCTCGATGCTGCTCTACAAGGTTCAGCTCTCCTCGCTCGAAAACCGGCCCTGGAACCTGCGGATCGTCGACCCGGTCGACCCCACGCAGATCGCAACGGCCGAGCTCGACACATAGCTGACCGCGCCTCGTCGTCCCTGGCGTTGTCCTCGGCTCGCCCTTGTAACCAACAAGGGCTTCGCCTTGCGTCCTAGCCAGGAACGACGATCCATCCGTCAGTGGGTGGCCTGTAGTCCCGCTTCCAGCACCTGACGGGCGACTGGCGCGGCGGTCGCGCCGCCGGCGCCGTCCTGGACGAGCAGCACGCCGACCACGATCCGCGGCGCCAGGGCCGGGGCGAAGGAGGCAAACCACGCGTCGGTGTTGCTCGCTTCGGCTTCCGCCGAACCGCAGCTTTCCGTTTCCGCCGAGCCCTGTTCTTCCTTCGAGCTCGCTTCGCTCGGGGCGCAGGTGCTCGCGCTCTTCAGTTCGGCGGTGCCGGTCTTGCCCGCGACCGTCACCCCCGGAATCGCCGCGGCGGTCCCGGTGCCTTCGCGCACAACGCCGATCATCAGGCTCCGCACGGTGTGGGCCACGGCCGCGCTGCTCACCAGCGTGCCCTTGCCCCTGGCGCGGGCGGGGGTGAGGCTGGGGTCGAAGGTCGGCTGGGGCCGGCGACCGCCGTCGGCGATCGTCGCGGCGACCGTCGCCATCTCGAGCGCGCTCGCCTGCACCTCGCCCTGGCCGATCGCGGTCGAGCCGAGGTCGAGCTGGCCCTGGATCTGCGAGGCCGGCGGCAGCGTGCTTTCCACCGCTCCCGGCACGCCGGGAGCATGGTTGAAGCCGTAGCGTTCGGCCGTGGCCACCAGGCGGTCCGCTCCCAGCTTCGCGCCGAGCGGCGCGAACACCGAGTTGCACGAGACCGCGAACGCCAGCGCCAGCGTGCCGCCGCATTCCTCGCCGTTGGCGTTGTTCAGCTTCACGCCGTCGAGCGTCGCGTAGGTCGCGTAGGGGAAGACGGTCTTCGGGTTGGCCAGGCCGACCTGGAGCACGCCCGTGAGCGTGATCATCTTGAACGTCGATCCCGGCGGCTGCAGGTCGTCGAGGCCGATCCCGGCGACGGCCAGGATCTGCCCGGTCGCGGGCGCCATCGCGACGATCCCGCCGAGCTGTCCCCCGAGCGCGGTCACGGCGGCGCGCTGCACCGATGGGGATACGGTCGTGCGCACGGGCCCGGCCGCTTTCGGGGTCGAGGTGGCGAGCACCCGCGCGCTCGCGCCAGTCCGTCCGCTCTCGGCGAGCAGTTCGCCGCCGGGGATGCCGCGCAGGCTCGAGTCGAGTGCCAGCTCCAGTCCGCTCACGCCGACGATCGCATCCGCGGGCACGCCTTCGGCCTCCAATGTCTGCAGGCGGGGGGCCGGGATCGGGCCGACGGCGCCGGCGACCGCGCTTGCGAACGAGCCGAGCGGCGAGGCGCGCTGGCCGGCTTCCACGGCCGCGCCTTCGGCCAGCACCGTCCCGTCGCGCGCCTCAAGCGTGGCGCGGCGGGGCAGGGTCGTGTGGCGCGTCAAGCGCTCGCCGGGGCGCAGGCCCGGGAACGCGAGCGAGCGCGACCAGGCGATCCGCGTTCCCGCGCCGCTGCCCTGCGTCGGTAGCGTGAAGTTGCTGGAGAGCGCTCCGAACAGGCGCGTGCGCACCCGTACCGGCACCTCCACGTCGCCGCCGCTCGCGTCGCCGGCCCTGCCGGTCACGCGCAGGCCGCTCGCGGTCGCTGTCGCTGTGGTGAGGGCGCTGCGGTAGGAGTTCGCGAACTCGCTCGGCGTCACTTCGCGCCGGGCGCGGGCGTCGATGTCCGCGTACATGCTCGCGTAGTCGCTCCGTGCCCAGGCGGCGGCGAACCGTTCGGCGAGCTCGTGCGCGTAGGGAGGGGAATGGCTCGCGCCGACGATCGCGCCGATCACGAAGGCAAGGCCGGCGAGCGCGATCACGCCGCGTGCACGGCGGCGGCGCAGTTGGGCCTCGTCTCGCCGTATGCCCCGCGATCCCCCGGGCGTCGCCCGGCCGGGCACTGGCCTCGTGCTCACGGTCTCGCCCGGGTGCGGATACTCACCGACGGGAACGGTAGAACATGGGAGATGACGGAGCTCGACTGGTTCATCGTCGCGTTCGCGGCCATCCTCGCCCTTTTTGGATTCCGGCGAGGCTTCATCGTGGGGGTGCTCTCCTTTGGCGGGTTCGCGCTTGGTGCATTCCTCGGAACTCGCTTTGGTCCTCTTCTGCTTCCCCGCGGATCCTCCTCGCCGTACGCGCCCGCCTTCGGGCTGATCGGCGCGCTGCTCGCCGGCGCGATCCTCGCGAGCGGGCTCGAGGGCCTGGGCTTCAAGCTCAGGCGCGCGCTGTTCCTCCCGGGCCTGGGCCTGCTCGACGGCCTGCTCGGCGCGGCGCTCGGTGCGGCCCTCGGTCTGGGCATCGTCTGGATCCTCGCAGCCGTCGCGGCGCAGACGCCCGGTCAGGGGGCGCTGCGCGCGGACATCCAGCGCTCGGCGGTGCTGCGCGAGCTCAACCAGCTGCTGCCGCCGACCGGCTCGATCCTGAACGCGCTCGCGCGACTCGACCCCCTGCCGCAGGTCGCGGGGCCCTCACCGGACGTCGCCGCGCCGCAACCCGCGGTCGCACGGGCGCCGGGCGTGCGCAGCGCCTCGCGCAGCGTCGTGCGCGTGCTCGGCACAGCCTGCGGCCTGGCGATCGAGGGCTCCGGCTGGGTGATCCAGGCGGAAATCGTCGTCACCAACGCGCACGTGGTCGCCGGCGAGCAGGACACGACGGTGGAGCCCGGGGGCTCCTCGCCGAACCTGCCCGCGCGCGCGATCGCGTTCGACCCGACCGACGACATCGCGCTGCTGCGCGTGCCCGATCTCTCCGAGCCGACTCTCAGCCTCGTCTCCGAACCGAGCTCGGGTACCTCCGGCGCGATCCTCGGCTACCCGGAGAACGGCCCCTTCGACGTGCGGGCCGCGCGGATCGGACGCACCCAGACGGTGATCACCCAGAACGCCTACGGCCAGGGCCCGGTCTCGCGGCTGTTGACCCCGTTGCGCGGCCTCGTGCGCCCCGGCAACTCCGGGGGACCCCTCGTCGACGAAGACGGGCAGGTCCTCACGACGGTGTTCGCCGGCACCGTCGGCGGTGGCCCGCACGGCGGCTACGGGGTCGCCAACGCGACCGTCGCGCACGAGCTGGCCGCGGCCGATCGGGGCGGCGCCGAAGCCCAGGTGAGCACCGGCGCCTGCACGGCCGGGTGAGGAGCCGCCGAGGACCCGTCGAGCGACCCCAGATTCCCGCGAAATCGCCAGCCGCTACGCTGGGCGCCATGTCGAAGACCCTGGTGATCGCCGAGAAGCCCTCCGTGGGGGGCGACCTGGCGCGCGTCTTGAAGGGGCCGTTCAAGAAGCAGGAGGGCTTTCTGGAAGGTCCCGACCACGTCGTCACGTGGGCGGTCGGCCATCTCGTGCAGCTCGCCGACCCGGACGAGTACGACCCGAAGTTCAAGACCTGGCGGATGCCGGACCTGCCGATCGTGCCCGACAAGTTCAAGCTCGTCGTCCGCGACGAGCGCTCGCGCAAGCAGATGTCGGTCGTCACCAAACAGCTCGGCCGCGACGACGTCGAGGAGGTCATCAACGCCTGCGACGCCGGGCGCGAGGGGGAGCTGATCTTCGCCTACCTGTACGAGAAGGCGAAGGCGAAGAAGCCCGTGCAGCGGCTGTGGCTGAACTCGATGACGAACGCGGCGATGAAAGAGGCGTTCAAAGAGCTGCGTCCCGCGGCCGAGTTCGCCAAACTGGAGCAGGCGGCGCGCTCGCGCTCGGAGGCCGATTGGATCGTCGGCATGAATGCCACGCGCGCGGCCACGATCCGGCTGCGCAGCTCCTTCGACGGCGCCGTCTCGCTCGGCCGCGTGCAGACGCCGACGCTCGCGATCATCGCGCGGCGCGAGGAGGAAATCCGGGCGTTCAAGCCCGAGCCGTACTGGCTGGTGGACGCCACCTTCGCCGCAGGCCCACTCGCGGGGGCCGAGAACGACGGGGAGGACGGCGCCGACGGCGACAGCGCGAACCCCGAGCGCAGCTACGTCGGGCGCTTCCATGCCGGGACCAAGCCGCGGATCTCCAGCGAGGCGGAGGCCGTCGCGGTCGTCGAGGCGTGCGAGGGCAAGCACGGCAAGATCACCAAGCTCGAGAAGAAAAAACAGAAAGAGCGCGCGCCGATGCTCTACGACCTGACGACGCTCCAGCGCGAGGCGAACACGCGCTACGGGTTCTCCGCGCGGCGCACGCTGTCGGCGGCCCAGCGGCTGTACGAGGAGCACAAGGCGCTCACCTACCCGCGCACCAACTCGCGCTACCTGACGACCGACATGATCGAGGAGATCAAGCCGATCGCCGAGCTCGTCGGCGGGCAGAAGGACTACCGCAAGGCCGCGGAATACGTGACGGGCCTGGATGAGCTGCCGCTGGCGCGCGTGGTGAACAACGAGAAGGTGACCGACCACCACGCGATCATCCCGACGCGCTCCGAGCACAACGTCGAGCGGATGGGCTCAGACGACAAACGGATCTACGACATGGCCGTGCGGCGATTCCTCGCGGTCTTCCATCCCGAAGCGGTGTTCGAGAACACCAAAATCGAGACGACCGTTCCGGCCGGCCCGGACGAGAAGGACGGCGGGTACGTGTTCAGGACGCGCGGCAAGCTGCTGCTCGTCCCCGGCTGGCGCGGGGTCTACGGCGAGGCGGCCGCCGACGCCGCGAAACCGGAAAAAGAGAAAGCCGGCGAGGAGGACGAGGGCTCCAACCAGCAGCTCCCGCGCCTGGAGCAGGGCGAGGACGTGGAGACGAAGAAGATCGCGAGCGCGCGCAAGGAAACGAAACCGCCGCGGCGCTACTCCGACGCCTCGCTGCTCGGCGCGATGGAGACCGCCGGCAAGCTCGTCGACGACGAGGAGCTGCGCGAGGCGATGAAGGAATCGGGCATCGGCACGCCGGCCACGCGCGCGGCGATCATCGAGCGGCTGATCCAGGTCGGCTACGTCGAGCGCGACGCGCGCTCGCTGGTCGCCAGCGAGAAGGGCCTGAACGTGATCAGGCTGCTGAACTCACACGCGCTCACATCTCCCGAACTGACCGGCAGCTGGGAGCACCGGCTGGGCAAGATCGAGCGCGGCGAGGACTCGCGCGAGGCCTTCATGGGCGACATCGCGGGCTTTGCCAAAGAGACGATCGCCGAGCTCGACGAGACCCTCAAAGACGTCAAAATCCCGCGCGCGAAGCTCGGTCCCTGCCCGATCTGCGGGCACGAGATCGTCGAGAACCGCAAGGGCTACTCCTGCTGGGCGCGCAACGACCCCGGTTGCGGCTTCGTGATCTGGAAGAGCAAAGCGGGCAAGACGCTCCCGATCGCGATCGCCCGCGAACTGATCAAGACCGGCTACACATCTCGCGCCGTGACCGGCTTCAAAGGCCGCTCCGGCCGCTCCTTCCGCGCGCACCTCGCGATGCAACAGACCGAGGAGGGCAAATGGCGCGTCGAGTTCAACGAGGCGTGGGCCAAGGAGGGCGCAAAGCCCCCTGACGCCGAGGCTGAGACCGAGGTCGAGGCGACGAGCGCGGAGAGCGCCACCGCCGAGACCCAGGCCGAGAAAGCCGCGTAGACGGCGACTGGCCGCCGGGTGGCCGCCGGGACCGGGGCTCTCACCCCCGCCCTCGCGCAGGGAGGCGGGCGGTGTCGGGCACTTGCGTAAGGATGAGACGCAGTGCCGATCACGCTGATCACAGGGCCCGCCAACGCGGGCAAGGCCCGCGAGGTGCTGGGCGCCGTGCGCGGACATCTGGCCCGTGGCGAGGAGCCGCTGCTGGTCGTGCCGACACGTGCGGACGTCGAGCGCTACCGGCGCGAGCTGGCGCGCGAGGGCGCGGTGCTGGGCGCGCGCGTGGAGCGTTTCGAGGGCCTGATCGGAGAGCTCGTGCGGCGTGCCGGAGTGAGCGAGCCGGTGCTGGGGCGGGTCGGGCGCGAACGGGTGCTGGCGCTCCTGGTCGATCGCGCGGCGGGCGGGGCGAGGAGCACGCCCGGGTTGGTGAGCGCGCTCGCGGCCACCGTGGCGGAGCTGGAGGCGCGGCGCGTGACGCCCGCGCGGCTGCAGGCGGCGCTGAAGGCCTGGGCGAGCGCCGACGGGATCGGCGCGGTGGTCGATGCGGAGGACCTGGGGAGGCTGTACGGGGAGTACCGCAAGCTGCTGGAGCGGATCGGGCGCATCGACCCGGAGCGCCGCGCGGCGCGCGCGCTGGACACGTTGCGGCTCGAGCCGGCCCGGTGGGGCGCGATGCCCGTGCTGTTCTACGGCTTCGACGATTTCGGCGTGCTGCAGCTCGATGCGATCGAGACGCTCGGGGCGGTCCTCGACGCGCGCGTGACGGTCTCGCTCGCCTATGAGCCCGGGCGGACGGCGTTCGGGAGCCGCGCCGGCACGTTCGAGACGCTGCGTCCGCTGGCCGCCGAGCACCGGCGCCTGCAGGCGCGCGCCGAGTACTACGCGCCCCAATCACGGGCGGCGCTGCACCATCTCGAGCGCTCGCTGTTCGAGCCGCGGGCCGAGCGCGGGGAGGACGCGGACGGGGTCGTGCGGCTGCTGGAGGGTGGCGGCGAGCGCGCCGAGCTGGAGCTGGTGGCGGGCGAGGTGCGGATGCTCCTGGATCAGGGGACGAGGCCCGAGGAGATCGCGGTCGTGCACAGGACCCCGAATGCGGTCGCGGAGATGCTCGGAGAGGTGCTCGCCGCGCGGGGCATCCCGTACGCGCTGGAGCGGCGGGTCCCGTTCGCGGACACCGCGATCGGCGCGGCGCTGCTCGGTGCGCTGCGCAGCACGACCGGCGCGGGCGAGGCCGCAGATCTGCTGGCGTGGCTGCGGGCTCCAGGCCTGCTGACCCACCCCGAGCTGGCCGATCGGCTGGAGGCCAGGGTGCGCCGCGAGGGCGGCGCGGGCGCGGCGCGGGCGCGAGCGCTGTGGGAGGCGGAGCACTGGCGGCTGGAGGCCCTCGACCATCTGCGCGAGGCGGAGCAGCGGGGAGGAAGGGCCCTGTGCGATCGCGCGGCGCGCGAGCTGCAGTGGCTGTTCGAAGCTCCCCGGCGAGCGAGCGCGGCGCTGCTGGAGAGCGACGAGCTGGACGAGGCGCGGGCGCTGGCGGCCGGACGGCTGGCGCTCGCGGAGCTGGGCGGGCTGGCGCTGCGAGCACCCGAGCTCAGTCTCGGCGCCGCCGAGCTCGCGCGGGCGCTCGAAGGTGTGGAGATCGTCAGCGGCGAGCGGCCAGGCGACGGCACGGTGGCGGTCGTCGACCCGCTGGCGCTGCGTGCGCGAAGGGTGCGGGCGCTGTTCCTCTGCGGCCTCCAGGAGGGCGTGTTTCCGGCGAGCGCGCGGGCCGAGCCGCTGCTGGCCGAGGACGAGCGCCGGCGGCTGGCGGAAACCTCGGGTCTGCGGCTGGGCGCAGGCCGGCAGGCGGACACGCTGGCAGCGGAGCGCTACGCGCTCTACGCGGCTGTCTCACGGCCCGAGGAGCTGCTCGTGCTGAGCTGGCACGCGGCCGACGACGACGGCGTCGCACAGGCACGATCGCTGTTCGTCGACGATGTCCTCGACCAGTTCTCGGAGGGGCTGGAGGGGCGGCGCGCGCGCAGGCCGCTGGGGGCGATCGGCTGGGGCGATCCCGGCGCTGTCGAGCCACATCATCCGGCTCCGCTGGGCCCGCTGCGCGACGAGCAGATCACGCGCGAGCTGCGCGAGCACGTCTGGTCCGCCTCCTCCCTGGAGGTGTGGGCGGGATGCCCGGTGAAGTGGTTCGTGCAGCGGATGCTCCGCGCCGAGGACCTCGACCCGGAGCCCGAGCCGCTCGCGCGCGGCGCGCTGGCGCACGCGGTGCTGAAGGACACGCTCGAGGGGCTGCGTGAGCGCACGGGCTCGGCGCGCCTGACGATGGCGCGGCTGCGACTCGCCAAGCAGCTGCTGCGGGCGGCGCTGCTCGAGCGCGAGGCCGAGTTCCCGCTCTCGGCGGCGCTGGAGCGCCGGCCGGGCCTGCGCCGCCGGCTCGAGGCCGATCTGGAGCGCTATCTGGAACACGCCGCCGAGCAGGAGAGCCCGCTGGAGCCGAGGTATCTGGAGCTGGGGTTCGGGTTCGGTCCGGAGGATGGAGAGATCGATCCCGCCCACCCGGTCGAGCCCGTCCTCCCGGCGCTCGATCTCGGCGACGGGCTGCGGCTGCGCGGGCGAATCGACCGGGTGGATGTCGCCGGCGGGGGTGGGCGGGCGGTCGTGTACGACTACAAGGGCCGGATGGCGCCGGCGGCGGCGAAGTGGACGGAGCAGGGGAACGTGCAGGTCGCGCTGTACATGCGCGCCGTCGAGCAGCTGCTCGGGCTGGAGGCGGTCGGCGGCTTCTATCAGCCGCTCAGCGGCCGGGATCTGCGAGCCCGGGGGGTACTCGAGGCCGAGAGCGGGGTAGAGATCGAGTGTGTCAGGGGCGAGCTGCGCGAACGCGAGGAGGTCAGGGAGCTGCTCGAGCAGGCCGTTGCGACCGCGCGAGCCGCGGCGGGGCAGGCTGGGCGCGGCGAGTTGGAGCCCCGGCCGCGCACGTGCGCCTACCGGGGCGGATGCATGTACCCCACGATCTGCCGTTGCGGATCGTGACCGGCGTGGGAACCCCTGGGGGCGAGCCGTGACGCAGCTGAGCCTCGACGAGATCTTCGCGGTCCAGACGAGCCCCGAGCCGGCGCCGAGGACCGGCAGGACGCTCACCGGCGAGCAGGAGCAGGCGGTCGCGCGCCGCGGCGAGCCGCTGCTGGTGGCCGCCGGGGCGGGCAGCGGGAAGACGTCGGTGCTGGTCGAGCGGTTCGTGCGCGCCGTGCGCGAGGACGGCGTCGCTCCCGGGCGGATCCTGGCGATAACGTTCACCGAGCGCGCCGCGGGCGAGCTGCGCGAGCGGGTACGGGCGCGCTTCGGGGAGCTCGGCGAACGCGAGGCTGCGCGGGACACCGAGGCGGCGTTCGTGAGCACGTTCCACGGGTTCTGCGCGCGGCTGCTGCGCGCGCATCCGCTGCCGGCCGGGCTCGATCCGGAGTTCGCGATCCTCGACGAGGGCCTCGCCGCACGTCTGCGCGAGCGGGCCTGGGCAGTCGCGCTGGGCGGCTTTCTGGAGGGCGAGCGGGAGCAGGCGGTGGATCTCGTGGCGGCCTGGGGCGCCGACCGCGTACGCGCGATGGTGCTCGCCACCTACGCGGAGTTGCGCAGCAAGGGAGAGCCGCTGCCGTCGCTGCCCGCGCCGCTCTTCCAACCCACCCTCCCGGCGCCCGACTTCCGTCCGGTGGAGCGGGAGCCGGTCGCACCCGAGGAGTCTCTTGCGGGGGAGTATCCCGAGCAGGCGCAGGCTCACCCGGAGGCCGGTGGAGAGGCTCAGCCTGGGGGCCGGCACGGAGGCTCGCCCGCGGGGCGGCGGGGAGGAGCAGGTTGAGGAGCCCGGCTCGGATGCGGAGCGTCAGGGCGAGATCGACGCGGAGGGCGCGCGAGCCTGTGCGCTGCTGGGCGAATTGCTGGAGCGCTTCGGTCGCGAGTACGCGGCGCTGAAGGCCGCGCGCGGCGCGCTTGACTTCGATGACCTGGAGCTGGAGGCGTGGGCGCTGCTGGAGGGCCACGAGCGCGTGCGCAAGCGCTGGGCGGAGCGGTTCGAGCTGATGATGGTCGACGAGTTCCAAGACACCAACCGCCGCCAGCTGGCGATCCTCGGCGCGCTCGAGCGTAGGAACCTGTTCACGGTCGGCGATGCCCTGCAGTCGATCTACGGCTTCCGCCACGCCGAGGTCGCTCTGTTCCGCGCACGTCGCGACGAGCTCGCCGAGCACGGCGGGAGCCTCTCGCTCACCCGCAGACTTCGCGGCGCAAGCCGCTGCTCGACGTGGTGAACGCGGTGTTCGAGGAGCGCTTCGTCGGCGGTGACTACACGGCACTGCAGGCCGGTCGCGTCGAAGGGGAGGCGACAGGCGGGGTCAGTCCCGATGCCGGTGTTGAGGCGGGGGAGCCGCTCGTGGAGCTGCTGCTGACGCACAGGCGCGGTTGGGATGAGGACGAGGAGCTCGCGGGCGAGATCGCCGGCGAACTGCCCGCGGCGCCGCTCTGGCGCCAGGCGGAAGCGCGGCTGCTGGCCGCGCGCGTGGCGGAGCTGGTGCAGAGCGGCGCCGCGCGCGCGGGCGGGGTGGCGGTGCTGCTGCGCGCCGTCGGCGATCTGGAGGTCTACGAGCGCGCGCTGCAGGATCGCGGCCTGGACACGCTCGCGACGGTCGGGGGCTTCTGGGAAGACCAGCAGGTCGGCGACCTGCTCGCCTACCTGCGGACGCTTGCCAACCCGCTCGACGAGCTGGCCCTGTACGGCACGCTCGCCTCGCCGCTGGTCGGCGTCTCCAGCGACGGTCTCGCGCTGCTCGCTCGCGCCGCCAAAGCCGAGCAGGCTCAGCATCTGGGAGACGCTCGCGCGGGCGGGGGAGGGGGAGCCTGCGGATATTCGCCTGCCGCCCGCCGATCGCGAGCTGCTGGTGGCGTTCCACGCGCGCCTGCTGGCCGAGCGCGCCGCCGCGGGGAGGCGGACACTCTCCCAGCTGATCGGGCGCGCGCTCGAGCAGAGCGGCTACGCCGAGCACGTGCTCACGCTGAGCGACGGCGCACGGCGGCTGGCGAACGTGCGCAAGCTGCTGCGCGTCGCCCGCCGCCACGAAGCGAGCGAGGGACGCGGGTTGCGCGGCTTCCTCGACCACGTCGCCCACCACCAGGAGGGGCTCAGCGGCGCCGAGCCCGACGCGCCGGTTGCCGCCGGCGAGACCGAAGCGGTCCGGTTGATGAGCATCCACGCGGCGAAGGGGCTGGAGTTCGACGTGGTCTGCGTCGCCGACCTCGGCCGCGCGCAGAACCTCGGCGTGGGCGATCTGCTCGTCGACGGCGAGCGGGTGGGGCTGCGCCTGGCGCGGCTCGACGGCTCGGAGGCGACGCCGTCGCTGGCCTGGTCGGAGCTCGCCGAGGAGCGCCGGCTGGCGCAGGCCGAGGAGGAGGACCGGATCCTCTACGTCGCGATGACCCGCGCGCGCGAGCGATTGCTGCTGAGCGGCGCGGTCGACTTCGAGCGCTGGCCGGAGCAGCGGCCCGGCGGCCCCACGATCTCCTGGCTCGGCCCCGCGCTGTCGCCCGAGCTGCCGGCGAACGTGCAGGTGCTCGAGCCGCCGATCCGTGAGCTGAGCGTGGGCGCGGGCGATCGGCGGAGCGCCGTGCGGGTGGCTCTCAGGCTGAACGCCCCGGAGACGGCCGGCACGGTCATACGACTCGATCGACCGCCCGATGCGAGCGACGGCGATTCGCTTCGACATCCGCGCACCGATCCTGCTCCAAGCCGCGGGGATCCCGTCGCCTCCGCGGCGGAGTGCCGTCTGCGCCCGCTCGCCCTCCGGCGATCCGGCGCGACTCGGGACGCTCAGCTACACCTCGCTCACCGAGCTCCGCGTTGCTCCTACCGCTTCTACCTCGAAAGGGTCCTCGGCCTGCCCGAGCAGCATCCGCCGGAAGGCGCCGCGGGGAGTCCCGTGGGGGCGGCCTGGAGGCTCGCGCGCGCGGCACGATCGTCCACAGGCTGCTCGAGTCGCTCGACTTCTCGCCCTCCGCCGCCCCGGCCGCGGAGGATGTGGCGCGGGTCGCCCGCGAGCTCGGTGTGCGGGTCGCACCCGAGGAGCGCGGGGAGCTCGCGGAGCTGCTGCGCGCGGCGCTCGACACCCCGCTGGCGGCGCGCCTTGCGGCGCTCGCTCCCGGCGCGCGCCGGGAGCACCCATTCGCGCTCTCGCTCGAGCCGCCGCGCCGTCGAGGCCCGTTGCCGCCGAGTCCCAGCCGAGGCGGCGGAGGAGGAGGAGGAGGAGGTGCTGCTCACCGGTGTGCTCGACCTCCTCGTCGCGGAGCCCGGCGAGGGCATGCTGGTCGTGGACTACAAGAGCGACCGCGTCGCCCCCGAGGAGGACCTCGGCGATCTGGTCGAGCGCGAGTACGCGATCCAGCGCCTGCTCTACGCCCTCGCCGTGCTCGCCGAGGGCGCGCCGCGCGTCGAGATCGTCCACTGGTTCCTGCACCGTCCATCGGAGCCGATCGGCGCCGTGTTCCTCGCCGGGGACAGGCCACGATTGGAGGATGCGATCGCTCGTCTGGTGAGAAGCGCGCGAGCACGGTCCTTCACGGTCAGTCGACGATCCCGATCGCGGTCTCTGCCTACCTGCCCGGGACGCGCGGGGCTGTGCTCGTGGAGCGACGCGATGACCCTCCGCGAGCCACAGGCGGTGGCACGATGACCGCGGTGGACTCGTTCGAGCGATCCGACCGGGAGCTGTTCCGCGCGCGCCCGCGCGGGAGACGAGCGCGCGCGGGAGCGCTCGCCGAGCGCTACCTGCCGCTCGCCCGGCGCCTCGCGCGCCGCTACCAGCGCAGGAGCAGCCCCTCGACGATCTCGAACAGGTCGCCTCGCTCGGTTTGCTCAAGGCGATCGATCGCTTCGACGCCGACCGCGACGTGGCCTTCTCGAGCTTCGCCGTGCCGACGATCCTCGGCGAGGTCAAGCGCCACTTCCGCGACCGCACCTGGTCGGTGCGGGTGCCCCGCGACCTCCAGGAGCTGGCGCTGCGCGTCGATCGGGTGGCCGCGCAGCTGTCGCTGGAGCGCCACCGCGCGCCCCGACGGTCAGCGAGCTCGCCGAGGCGGTCGGCGCCACCGAGGAGCAGGTGCTCGAGGCGCTGGGGGCCGCGGGCGCCTATCACGCCGGTTCGCTGGACGCGCCCCGGGCGGGCCGGGCCGACGCGGAGGCGCCGGGGGAGAGCCTCGCGGACGCGCTCGGTGAGGACGAGCAGGGCTTCGCGCGGGCCGAGGAGCGCGCGACGCTGGCGCCGCTGCTCGCGCACGTCTCCCACCGCGAACGTCTGGTGCTGGTGCTGCGCTTCGGCGAGGACTTGACCCAGGCGGAGATCGGCGAGCGGATCGGCGTCTCCCAGATGCAGGTCTCGCGCCTGATCCGCCAGGCGCTCGCGCGTCTGCGCGCCGGCCTGGCCGAGCGCCCGGCGCCGGAGGAGCCCCAGCCCTCCCAGGAGCAACGGCCACCTTCCGCGGAGGGGTCGCCCCCTTCCTAGTAGTCAACTAAAACACTGCATGGTTGACATTTAGATGCCGTTAGTTGACACTATTGGCCATGTACCGGTCGATGTGGATGGGGATGCTGAATTTCGGACTCGTGAGCATGCCCGTGAAGCTCTACAGCGCGACCAGCTCGAAGACCGTGCGCTTCAACCATCTCCACATATCCGACCACGCACGTGTCTACACCAAGCGCTTCTGCCTGGCCGACGACCAGGAGGTGGCCTACGACGAAGTCGTCCGCGGCTTCGAGATCGCCCCCGATCGCTACGTCGTGGTCGAGGACGACGAGCTCGCGGCGATCGCGCCCGAGTTCACGCGCACGATCGAGATCGAGGACTTCGTCGAGTGGGAGGAAATCGACAGCATCTACCTCGAGCAGTCCTACCACGTGGTCCCCAACCGGGGTGGCGCGAAGTCCTATCGGCTGCTGATGCACGCGATGCGGGAAACCGGGAAGGTCGCGGTCGCTCGCGTCGTGCTGCGCTCCCGTGAGCGGTTGGTCGTGGTTCGTCCGCGCGAGGGCGCGCTGTTGATGACGACGATGAGCTACGGCGACGAAGTCCATTCGACCAGCGAGATGCGCGAGCTCGACGACGTCGAGATGCAGGTCTCCGAGCGCGAGCTCGAGGTGGCCAGCCGGCTCGTCCGCCGCTCGCCGAGCCGTTCGAGATCGCGCGCTACCGCGACCCTACCGCGAGGCCGTGTCACCTGATCTATCGCAAGGCGGGCGGAGAGCAGGTCGAGGTGCAACACGTCGAGCGACGCCAGCCGGTGGAAGACGACCGACCTGATGGGGGCGCTGTGGCTTAGCCTCGCCGAGGGTGGAGGAGCGCGAGGGGACGTCAGCCGAAGCGTAGCGTGCCAGCACCAGCTCCTGCGCGCCGCCCCGGGCGGGCGGAGGCAGCGGGGCCGGAGGCGGCGGGCGGCTCGATCCCTCCCGCAGCTCGTCGGAGAGCCGCTCGAGCACGTTGCCGACGC
>CAVXUG010000009.1:0-1287793 GCA_963764905.1 uncultured Solirubrobacterales bacterium | reverse complement strand
AGGAAGGCGACGGGCACGAGCAGCGCGCCGACCATGACGCCCAGGTTCTTGCCGGACCCGCCCACGATGACGGCGGTGAAGTATACGAACGTCTCCGGGTACAGCCACGAACCGGGGGACCAGGCGGAGATGAACTCCACGAGGACGGCGCCGCTGATGCCGGCGATCACGCCGCCCAGGATGAACGCGAGCATCCGCAGCCCGGTGACGTTCTTGCCCAGGGCCGCCGCGGCCTGCCCGTTGTCGCGGACCGCGCGCAGCGTGCGCCCGAGCGGCGAGCTCGTCACGATGTGGACGATCCAGTACACGCACACGCAGATCGCGGCCGTGAGGCCCACGAAGAACCACTGGTAACCGATCGGCGAGAGGTTGACCAGCGCGGCCAGGGGCTTGGGCACCAGGGCCAGCCCGTTCGGCCCGTTCACCAGCCCGACCTGGTTGGTCGCCACGCTGGTCGCGATCAGCGACACCACGAGCATGACCATCGCCTCGTAGTCACTGCGCAGCCGCCGCACGGTGACTCCCGCTGACCAGCGCCGCAGCAGGCCGCCGACCAGCCCGACCATGCCAGGATCGGCAGCGGGAACGGCCAGTGCGCGCCGCCGACGTACTGCTGGAACCCGCCCTGGCTGGCGGGCTGGGCGGGCCCGAGGGTGAGGACGGCGGCCGTGTAGGCCCCCGCGGCCTGGAAGATGATGAAGGCGAAGTTGACCAGGCCGGCCACGCCGACCTGCAGGTTGAGCCCCCAGACTGCGATCACGTCAACGCCGAGGTAGATCAGCACCGTCGAGATGTAGAAGCTGCCAGGCGACGCTACGCTGCCTCCCCGCTCGCCTCCGGGCGCCTTTAAGGCGCTCCTACCCTCGTCGCTCCTCCGTCGCTCCTCACTCCAGTCGGCGCCGCGCCCCTTGGCTCGCTCACGCTGCGACCTCCTTGCGGGTGGCGACCTCCGACAAGATGCCCTGCGGCCGGGCCAGGAGCACGATCACCAAGATCACGAAGGCGACGACGTTCCTTGTACTCGGGGTTGAAGATGGCCGCCGCCACCTCAGTGGCGATCCCGATCACCAGGGCGCCCAGCATGGCCCCGTAGGGCTGGCCGATCCCGCCGAGCACGGCGACGGCCACGATCGGGATCAGGAACTCCGACCCGGTCGTCTTCGAGGTCGAACGCGGTCACGTTCATGACCAGGATGACGCCGGCCAGGCCGCACAGCGCACCCGAGATGGCCCAGGCCAGGTCGGATGACCCGGTCGGTGGCGATCCCGCAGTTGCGGGCGAGGTCGGGATCGGCGGCGGTGGCGCGCATCGCCTTGCCCAGCTTGGTGTAACGGAGCAGCAGGTGGATGAGGAGCATGGCGGCGACCGCGATGGCGATGATGGCGAGCTGAACGGTGGTGAACACCATCCCGGCGATGTGCACCGACGAGGGGCGGGGCATCTTCAGGCTGAAGAATCCGGCCCCGGAGAGGGCCAGCAGGCCGTTCTGCACGATGAGGCTGACCGCGATGGTCACGATGATCATGCCGAACAGCCGCGTCCCGCGCCGGACGAACGGGGTGTAGATGCACCGGTTCAGCAGGACGGAGAACACGGACCCGAACGCCGCGCCCGCACCAGCGCCAGCCACACGCTGAGGCCGGCACTGGTGACGAGGTAGGCGACGAAGGCGGCGGCCGTCATGATGTCGCCATAGGCGAGGTTGAGGATGTTGGTCACCCCGAACTGAAGGGTGAACCCGACCCCGGCTATCGCCAGGATCGAGGCGGTGACGAGGCCGAACCCGATCGCGGGAACGATCGTGTTCACGGCCGCCCCGTCCGTGCCTCGCCGCCGCCCGCCCTCATACTCCTGCCTTCATCCTCGGGTCACTTGCTGATCGCCGCGATCAATCCCGTACACTCCACAGCAGCCGGAAGCGAGGGCACCGACAGCACAATGCTTTCTTCGACTTTTACGGTTTCAGACAATTTTTCCGAGCCCGTCAGAACTTTGCCGTTCAAATGCCATTCCGCGGCCGATGCCGACGCTGACGTCACCACGCCCAGGACCAGCAGCAGAGCCAGGGGAAATAAAATCTTCCCGTAGATGGATCTCATGTGCTATACTCCTTTTGTCTCATTCGGTGCCGGTGCGCTGTCCCCGGAAAGGTGGCGCATCGGCACCCGTTTATTGGTCAGCACGCATGGACGAGGCCGTTGAGCCACGTCCACACGCACGCCTGAAGCCCGGTGCACAACACCGAGCACAAGGTTGAGTTACTGCTGCCGTCGTCTGCTACACCGCTACTTCTTCTTCACGAGCGGCTTGTACTGCCTCCTGGCTCGGGCCTCGCATGAGCTACGAGCATGCTTGTTCCCCTTGGCGCGGCAGGCCTTCAGGGCTTTGGTCAGCTTTTGGGCGCGGGTGAGGGGCTTGGCCTTCGGTTTTGCGGCGGGCTTGGCCGGCGCGGGGGGCGGGAAGTTTCCGACACCGCTGAAGGTCTCGCTCGCGGGTGTGGCAAATACCGGCGATTGCGCCGGCGTGCCCTGGCAGCCCGTCCCCGAGCATTCCGGTGCCACCGGCGGCTGCACGCCACCGACCCGCGCGTCATACACATCGAAATCATCGTTACCGTCCTGCGCCACGAGCTGCGCACGAGTAACCATGAACACGTCTTCACCGTCTTCACTAGCCCCAATCAGCCACGACGCCGTTCTGGCTACTGCCACCCGAAAGCAGGTACACACACCCAGCCTTCCGCGTGCAGCTACCGACCCCATCGCTCTCCCACTCATACACATCCTGGCGACCATTACGATCCCCCGGCACAAGCGGCTGGCCACTATCAAAGAACACCTCGCTCCCGACACCCCCACCCGCGACCGCGTGTTCAGAGACCACACCCGGCATATACGTATTACTCCAGCTCACCGGGATAAACGCCCCGACTTCTTCCTCCGCCTCCAGATTGTACTGCGGCGCTTCCCCACTCTCACTACACGACACACACGTAAGCCCACCACCAACCTCATACAAGTACACCTCCTCCAACCTCACACCCCCAACTTCATTATCATACCCCGTCAACCGTTCATTAGACATGAAAACCACACTCCGCCCACCCGGCGACACCACAGCCGTCCGATCACCCATTCCCGCCACCAGATCACCGACATTCCCAGCATCGACGGTCGAGATGCTATAGGGCTTAATTTCGTCTATATCTCGTGATGAGAGTGTTGCTATTTGTGTGGATGTTCCTTCGTGTAGTACATACAGGCTATTGCTACTATCAATATAGTAGACATATTCCCCATTTCCGCTGGTTCCAGTTCCAACGACACCGAGAACTTCAACACCAGGTGCAAGTTCAACAGTACTTCCACTATTCACATCGTACTCATACAGCAGACCTCCCTTCGTGAAGAACACCCTAGACCCATCACTACTCGCCGTCCAAAAACGGCCTCCGCCACCTACACTCGCGTCGACCTGCACCGTCCTCTCACTCACACTACCCACATCTTCACTCATATACAAGTTTTCATTACCCGACCGCAAACCACTCCAAAACACCCGCGACCCGCTACTAGAAATCACGTGACTGAAGTCCGGAGGGTTTTTAGCCGGTTTACTAAGCGGTTTTGCTCCGAATACCGCCTCGGTTTCCGGTTCCCCATCCGGTAACACACTCACCAGACTAACCCGGCCGCCAACCGACATATACAGGCTGTTCCCATCTTCGCCTGCTTCGACTTCTCGTTTCACATCAGCCCTCAACCCATCCGCGAGCGGCCCCCCACCTTCAAGCAACGCATCATTCGCCTCAAAAAACAACCCCCCACCTTCACCCCCACCCGCAAACGCCAACTGAGGGTTCGTGGAGTTCGCTACGTGGTAAGCCGTAAAGCATTCGGGACAATTTGAGCCGGCTTCGCCACCCCTTCTGTTAGGTGGCTTCGTACTGAACAGCGGCCGATATTCACCACCGTCCGTATCATGTGCATAGAGCACAGCGTAGCCTTCACCCGGCGCCTCACTCGAAAGCACAGGTGCGTCTTCAGACTGCACAATACCCACCGTCAACTCAGGCGAAAACGCCTGGTAGAAGACACCTTGGTACCCGAGTGGCTGTACGTTGGTCTGCGTCCAACCGCCGTTTGAGGAGCGGGACGCGACATAGCTATTGCCCAGCGCATGACCGGCTTCTCCGTTTCCGTTGTTTTCGTTTGACGTTGGGTCTCCGACGTAGGCGACTGCTTGACCGTTGCTCGCGACCTGGAACGGTACCTTAGTCGGCACGCCTTCTTCAAGACTGAGTGTGTCACCGAATGCTTCTGGTGTGTAGATGTCGGCGTTTTGGTTTTGTGGTGGTGTGACCATTTCGTAGGTGCGCCCGTCGGGTAGACCTGGTGTACTCGCGGGGAGTGTGTGGAACGTTGTGTCCGTGCCTTCCCGGATGCCATCGGTGTTGCTCGCGATGACCCGGAAGTGGTATTCGGTGTCGGGTTCAAGGCCGGTGAGCTGCGCGGGCGCCCCAAGCGCCCCCGAGGCATCACCGAGACTCACAGTGGCGGTCTTGGACCCGTAGGAGCCTGTGGGCCCGTATTCGTAGAAGTAGGTGCTCGGGAGGCCTTCGGCCTGGATCTCCGCGTCAAGCTTCACACTGCTAGACCCCACTTCAGAGAAAGACTCACCCGTGATCGATGGCCCAACAGCAAGGGTCGTGAATGACACAGCCGCTGCTACCGCCGTTTTACCCGCTTCATCGCGAGCCAACAGACAGAACGCATACTCCGTTCCCGGCGAGAGACCGCTCACCGGTGCGGACACCACTTCAGCCTGCTGCCCGTGCGAGGAGATCACCGGGGTCGTCGATCCACCTGTACAATCGTTGCCGGTGGACGCTTTATACAGGAATTCGTACGTACTCCCGGATGCTTCTCCTCCATGCTGCGGGTTCAACACCCCGCTGAGCTTTGCTGTCGTATCGGTGATTTCTTCCGCGGGGCTCGTCGTTTCCGGTGTTTCTGGAGAGGCAGCGGTCGTGAAGTGCGTACCCGGCACCGGCCCCACAGTTTCTTCTCCCTTCAGATTACGTGCAAGCAAACACACCGTGTATTCTGTGTCAGGCTGCAGACCGGACAGCGTTTCATTGACTTCCTCTCCCTGACTTCCAAAAGACAGCCCCCGCAGCCCCTTGCTGCCACCTTCACAGGCCGTCCCGGCTTTATAAAGAAATTCGTATGTTCCCGCTTCTCCAGGGTTGCCCGGGTTTAGGACCCCACGCAGGACCGCTGTGGTCGATGTCAACGACTGCACTTCGACTTCGACCGGCGCTTCCGGAGCGGCCGCCAGCGCCGAGGCGCTCCAAAACAAGCAACCTCCAACCAGTGCCACATACAGTACAAATGTGCCCCTGAAGACCCGCTCGACGTGTGTGAGTCGTGAAAGCATCACTTGACCTTCCGATCGGACTTCCTGGACTTTGAGCTCGTGCCATACCTCGCCCTGGCCACCACTTCGCAAAGATTGCGCCGGTTATCCCTCTTCGTGCGGCAGGCCTTGAGCGCTTTGGCCAGCTTTTGGGTGCGGGTGGGGGGCTTGGCCTTGGGTTTTGCCGCGGGCTTGGCCGGCGTGGGGGGCGGGAAGTTTCCGACACCGCTGAAGGTCTCGCTCGCGGGCGTGGCAAATACCGGCGATTGCGCCGGCGTGCCCTGGCAGCCCGTCCCTGAGCATTCCGGTGCCACCGGCGGCTGCACGCCACCGACCCGCGCGTCATACACATCGAAATCATCGTTGCCGTCCTGCGCCACGAGCTGCGCACGAGTGACCATGAACACGTCTTCACCGTCTTCACTAGCCCCAATCAGCCACGACGCCGACTGGCTACTGCCACCTGAAAGCAGATACACACACCCAGCCTTCCGCGCGCAGCTACCAACCCCATCGCTCTCCCACTCATACACATCCTGCCGACCATTACGATCCCCCGGCACAAGCGGCTGGCCACTATCAAAGAACACCTCGCTCCCAACACCCCCACCAGCGACCGCGTGTTCAGAGACAATACCCGGCATATACGTATTACTCCAGCTCACCGGGATAAACGCCCCGACTTCTTCCTCCGCCTCCAGATTGTACTGCGGTGCTTCCCCACTCTCACTACACGACACACACGTAAGCCCACCACCAACCTCATACAAGTACACCTCCTCCAACCTCACACCCCCAACTTCATTATCATACCCCGTCAACCGTTCATTAGACATAAACACCACACTCCGCCCACCCGGCGACACCACAGCCGTCCGATGCCCCACCGCCGGCACCAAATCACCAACTTCACCCCCATATACGAGAGCACTACTAAACGGTCTGACCTTATTGATGTCTTCGGGGGACAGTGCTGCTATCAGCGTCGATGTTCCTTCGTGTAATACGTAAAGCTGATTACTGATCGTTATGTAGTAGAGATACGAGCCGTTTTCGCCGGCTCCCACGACACCACGAACTTCAACACCAGGTGCAGGTTCAACAGTATTTCCACTATCCACATCGTACTCATACAGCAGACCTCCCTTCGTGAAGAACACCCTAGACCCATCACTGCTCGCCGTCCAAAAACGGCCCCCGCCACCAACACTCGCGTCGACCTGCACCGTCCTCTCACCCACACTACCCACATCTTCACTCATATACAAGTTTTCATTACCCGGCCGCATACCACTCCAAAACACCCGCGACCCACTACTCGAAATCACATGACTAAAATCAGGCGGGTTTCTCAACGGGATACGCAGCGGCGATGCACCGAACGTCGCCTCGGTTTCCGGTTCCCCATCCGGTAACACACTCACCAGACTAACCCCGCCATCAACCGACATATACAGGCTATTACCATCTTCGCCCGCTTCCACTTCTCGTTTCACATCAGCCCGCAACCCATCCGCAAGCGACCCCCCACCTTCAAGCAACGCATCATTCGCCTCAAAAAACAACCCCCCACCTTCAGCACCACCCGCAAACGCCAGCTGAGGGTTCTTGGAGTTCGCTACGTGGTAAGCCGTAAAGCATTCGGGGCATTTTGCGCCGGCTTCGCCACCGCTTCTGTTAGGTGGCTTCGTACTGAACAGCGGCCGATATTCACCACCGTCCGTATCACGTGCATAGAGCACAGCGTAGCCTTCACCCGGCGCCTCACTCGAAAGCACCGGTGCGTCTTCAGACTGCACAATACCCACCGTCAACTCAGGCGAAAACGCCTGGTAGAAGACACCTTTGTACCCGAGTGGCTGTATGTTGGTCTGCGTCCAGCCGCCGTTTGAGGAGCGGGACGCGACATAGCTGTTGCCCAGCCCATGACCGGCTTCTCCGCTTCCGTTGTTTTCGTTTGATGGGTCTCCGACGTAGGCGACTGCTTGACCGTTGCTCGCGACCTGAAACGGTACCTTGGTCGGCACGCCTTCTTCAAGGCTGAGTTCGCCGCCGAATGCTTCCGGTATGTAGATGTCGGCGTTTTGGTTTTGTGGTGGTGTGACCATTTCGTAGGTGCGCCCGTCGGGTAGACCGGGCGTACTCGCGGGGAGGGTGTGGAACGTTGTGTCTGTACCTTGCTGGACGCCATCGGTGTTGCTCGCGATGACCCGGAAGTGGTATTCGGTATCGGGTTCAAGGCCGGTGAGCTGCGCGGGCGCGCCGAGCGCCCCGGGGGCGTCACCGAGACTCACAGTGGCGGTTTTGGACCCATAGGAGCCTGTGGGCCCGTATTCGTAGAAGTAGGTGCTCGGGAGGCCTTCGGCCTGGATCTCCGCGTCGAGCTTCACACTGCTAGACCCCGCTTCTGAGAAAGACTCACCCGTGATCGTCGGCTGCGCGGTCAGCGTCGTGAAGGGCACGGGTGAGCCGATCGCCGTTTCGCCCGCCGCGTTGACGGCCACCAGGCAGAACGTGTAGGTCGTACCGGGCGAAAGCCCGGTCACTTCAACCGGTGGCACCGTTTCCGGGGTATTACCCGCCTGTGGTTCCCTGGGGGTCGCGTCTTCGTGTTCGCCCACGCATTCCGTCGCTGAGGCGCGGTAGCGAAATTCGTAGCCGCTGCCGGCCTCGGGCGCCGTGTGGGGATTCAGCACCCCGCTCAGCTTCGCCGTGGTGAGCGTGACTTCGCCGCTTGCCGGCCCCACCGTTTCTGGCGCTTCCGGAGGCAACACGGTCGTGAACGTCACGCCCGGACCGAGCGTCGAACCACCATTCGTTTCCGCACGCAAACACACCGTGTATTGCGTATCGGCTTCCAAACCAGTCAATTCCTGAGAGACTTCTTCGGCTTCGAAACCCAACATCACCCCCGGCGATTCAGGCTCCACACCTTCACCTTCACACGACAAAGCATCCTTTTTATACAAGAACTGATACGTCCCCGGATGACCTTCCGCCAGCGGACTCAAGACACCATGCACCGTCGCCCTCGTCGCACCCACGGGTGACACCGTCGGCGCACTCGGCGCTTCCGGAGCGGCCGCCGACGCCGAGGCGCTCCAGAACAAGCAACCTCCAACCAGTGCCACCACCACACCAAGCACGATCTGACGCGCGGACACGATCTGGCTCCTCTTCTCCGAAAGCATGGTTTATTTCCTCTTCTTCTTCGTTTTGATCGGCCCGTAGGCACGACGAGCCCGCGCTTCGCACCTGGACCGACCGGCGCCCTGCCGTTTCTTGCGACAGGTACGAAGCGCTTTCGCGAGCTTCTGCGACCGCGTTAAGGTCTTCGCCTTCGCGCACCCGGTGATACCGACCGGGGTGGACTCGTCGATCACCGCACCGTTCTGGGCGGTGAACGCGGTCGGCATCTGCAGTTTCTGCCCGCACAGGTCGTAGTTCGCCTTCGCCGGCACGTTCGCCGTCAGCGCCGAGTACTTCCCCTGCGGCAACGTCAATTCAAAGCTGCTGAAGGGGACATCCGGCGTGCTCTTGAACGTGCTGCTCGTGATCCCCGCTTTGCTGATGAACGTCGTACCGACGAGATCGACGGTCACGCCATAGCCCTGCAACACGACGATCAAGCTCGGGAACGCTTCCCCGCCGTGCGAGACGAAGTACGCAGGACCACGCAACGGGACGGGCAAGACCGGGGTCAGCACCGTCGCGTAACCCACGACCGACGCTTCCGGACAGCCCGCGGGATCACTTTCAAACTGCGTGCTCGTGCACGCCTTCTGCAACGTCGTCAACCGCGACGGCAGCTGCTTCGGCAGATCGACCTTCACGCTCGCGATGTTTGACTGCGAGCTGGCCTGGTTCGCGCCCAACGGACCCGTGGGATAGACGATCTTCACGGCGAGGCTCGCACCCCCCGCTTTGCTGGCCTTGCCCGCCGTAGAGACTTTGAAGTTCGGAGCGAACTTCAAGCTCTGACACGAGCCAACCTGGAAAGAACTGCTGATCGGAACGGTGGTCCCTTCGGTGCTCGTAGCGCTACCCGAGAAGCTCATCGGATTGCAGTTGGTCGGGTTGAACATGAACCCGGGCTTATCGATCACAGCGTTGATCGACCGTAGGTCCGCGGGGATCCCGTCGATGATCGTCGGCAACGGGTCCGTCGTGACCGTGATCTGCGTGGTGAGGGGGTCGATTTCGATCTTCGCCCTTACGATCTGCGTCTGCAGCGTGAACGGGCCCGCGACGATCGGGACCTTGATCGCCAGACCAAACGGCGCGCCCTCATACGGCCCGGTCAAGTAGATCGGCGCCGGCGGCTGCCCCGCCTCGGGAATGAACAACGGATACGGGCCGGGACCCGCGCCCACGATCGTGTGCCCGATTTCGGACGCAGAGGAGCATTCCCCGCGTGAGGCCTGCGGTTCGGGACACAGCGGGACCTTCGCGATCATCCCCGAGAGCCCCTCCGGCGCCTTGAACGACAGTTTCCGCACACGCTGCTGCCCATCGCCACGCTGCAACAGCATCGAGAAGTCCGTGTAGCCGCCGGCCTGGTCGGTCGTGGCACCGGCGCTCAGCGTCGGCGCGAACGGCAACGACGAAGTACACGGTGAACCATCCGGACCCGAATCGATCCCAAACGTGCTCTCGGGAAACACGTCATCCACGAACGTCGTGCTCCACGGCGTGAAATCGAGACGTCGTCGTGTATTCCCCACACCCGGTCGGTGTCACAAGCGCCGCCTGCGCGCCACCACTGAACGCCAGCTTGAAATCGGTGAACGGCAACTCCGGAGTTTCCGAGAACGTCGTCGTCAACTGGCCCGTCACTTCGTTGAGATGCACGTCTGCGACGAGCTTGATATTCACACCATCCGCGGACGCCGAGACCAACAGGCGTAGATTGGGCGGGTTTGACTGCAACACGTACACATCGCCCTCGAGCGTATCCCTCAGTAGCGGCGTTTCGATTTCCACCGTCCCCACCTTCGAGGCGGACGGGCATTCCGGGGAAACTTCTTCGAGATGAAGATGCGCTTCGGATTCCTGACATGCCTGCAAACCAGTCGCCTGACCAGGATTGATCACCAAACCTTCCGGCAACACAACGGTGGTGTCCTTGATGTTCGATGTCGCGAGCTGTTCGATGCTCGACAGGCCTTCCTGCGGCGTCTTCACCTGAACCGTCAAACCCGCCGGCGTATCCGCACTGCTCGTATCCGGCGCCGCCGAAATCGATGGGCCGAACCCCAAGAAATCGCAGCCCGTGAACCCAACCGGCAGACCACTATTATCGTGAAGTTTAAGGCTGTCTTCAGCACTCGTGCTACCGCCCTGCCATATGCTGGGAATATCCGCGCTGATTTCCTGCGGCCCCCCACACGACGTCGGCAGCGTCAACAACGGCGTGAAACCAGATGAACCAGTCGAACACCCATGTTCACACCCCGGGCCCTTGCGCTGCGCATCATGGCTACCTTCCGCCGGCACACCCCAAATCGTCGTCGTGTTATAAATGATTTCTCGCTGCGGCACATTGTCGATATGCTCGGTGATCCCATAGTCACTCCCACTACGCACACCCGCATCAAGGAACGTCAAGACGCCATTGAAATCAAACGCGAACTGCGCCGCGACACCCGGCGGGGGAACGAGATTGTAGATCGGGAAACTATTCGTGAAGCCCTCCGAGCCTCGCAACGCGACCGTATCCACCCCTATCTGCGTCGAAGCCGGGCATCCCTTCCCGGGTTCGAGATCACCCGCGTCGAACTGTTCCCGTGTGCACTGCGGTAACGCGTTGGGATCGCCGACAAACCCCGGTGGCAGGTTCACATTCAAAACTCGAGGCTCACCGCCGGCCGGATACTCCCCAAAACCAAACCCCAGACTATTCAAGTTGAACGCAAAAGTAAACTCATACGGATGCGAACCAGCCTGCGTATCGGTCGTACCATCCGTATTCGTAAACCACCCATCCACACCCGCGAGCCCGAACCCGGCCGGCGTATTGCTGAAAATCACCGGCTGCGACGAACTCGCCGGGCTCAACGCGCCACCACCAGCAACCGTCACCTCATTCGATTCCACCGAACCCGACACCGCACCCGCCGACACCACCACCGGGATTTCGATCACGGCGATCTTCCCCGGCGGCACATCTTCAAGGGAACAACCCACCACACGCGTCCCACTACAAACACCAATCGGCGGAACAAACCCACCGTCATACAGGTAGACCCTTCCACCCGTCGCCGTCAGGTTCGCGGGTAGCGTGTCGAGTGCCGTGGCGCCTTCGCCGGTGGCCGCACCGACATTGTAGACGTAGACGGTCAGTACACCTTCACCGCCTGGGGGCATGCTCGTCGGGGAGACACGAGTGACTGCCTCCCACCCCGGCGCCACACCCGCCGCACTGGCGATGCCGGCCCATACCAGGTAGGCCCCGAATAGGATCGCGGCCACGGTGAACGCGACCCGCAGCACGTACAGCACACGAGCGGTAGAGGTCATCCTCGACAGCCTGTTCATATTTGACATATGTGACCCCTCCTCGTATGGGCCCTGACTCGCTATTAGATCCAGGCCCCTCATCACGCGGCCCTCTTCTGTTTGTGGTTTCCACGAGCTCGCTCGCGGATGCTCCGCTCGACCGCTTGGCCCGTGGGCGTCAGGCGCCATTCGTTTGGGGCGCCTTTCGACTGGCCGCGGCCGGTGTTCTGCACCAGCCCATTGCGCTCCAGGCGCGCCAGGAGCTTTGAGATCTGACCCTGGTCGTTGACCTGCGCGTGGCGGGCGACGTCGAGGTTTGAGATCCCCGGCTGCTGTGCAATCGCTTTCAACACCAGCGCAGTGCGATACGTCATCCGCAGCTGCGGAACCGACGACGGGCCGGTATCGAGCGCGAGATACCTACCACCCTGTTTGCCGCCCGGTGCCGGAGCCGGCAACAGCGCGGGCGCCGGGTCGGCGGGCACGGGGCGGGTGCGTTCCTCCCGCGCAAGCTCGGGTCCTAAATACGTCAGCACGATCAGCCACATCAACTCACCAAACAGATCGCTGACAGCACCACCAGCCGCAACGCCTTTGCCAAGCTCACCCGCCCCTCGCCACGCCGGAGAAGAGCCCGGAGAGGCGAGGCGGGTGTTCAGGATCGAAACGACCGCGCCCGCCAACCCTTCCGCCACCAGCGGCGAGCGCTCCCCCCTGAGAACACTCTCCCGCTCCTCACCACCCTCGGCAAACACATCCACTACCCGCGCGAGCAGCTCCGCACGGTAGGCGGCCATCCGCTCGTCGCCGCGCGCGGACTCAACAACACAGAATCGCGCCAACCCCGGCTCACGGTCGAAAAACCGCAACACTGTCCACAACCCGGTGCGAACGCGCTCACGCCAAGGCAAACCATCCAGGTCGGCTGCCTGCAGCTCGCTGGTGAGCTGCGTGTCGATGTCCTGTAACACCGCGAGCAGGCACGCCTCGCGATCCCCAAACAGCTCATAAAACGTACGCCGCGAAACCTTCGCACGCGCGGCGATGTGCGCGACCGTGACACCCGCGTAGCCGTGCTCGTCGACCATCGCGACCGCCGCGCGCAACAACAGCACCCGACGACGCTCAGCCACATCCGTATGAGGTACGAGCGCGGCGCCCCGCAACACCCCGGCGCCCTGTAATGCACGCGGGGCACGACGCCCGGCACGCGCGGGACGCCCACGCCTAACCGGCCGCGCCTGACGGACCTGCGCCAACACCGACCCGTCGTCCAGACCCGCCTGCAGATACTCCTCGCCGCGCGCCGTCAACCACCACGCTTTCGCCCGCCCCGGCGTCCGCCCACCACGATTCTCAACCAGCCCATGCTCCCGCAACCGCGCGAGCAACTTCGAAATCTGCGCCGGATCGGCAATCCCCGCACCCTCACCAACCACACGATTACTCCCACCCGCAAGCTCCGCAACCGCTGAGAGCACCATGTACGTACGCCGCGTGGGACGGATCTCCACGGGAGCGGTGGACGGCGCACCGCCAGCGCGACCCTCAGAGGACCCCGATCCCTCAGTCCGGTCCGCGGACTCCACGAGATCAGGAAGCACGGGAGGCTCTGGCGTGGGACGCTCGAGCTCCCGCGCCGAAGCCTCACGACCGCGGTACGGCAACACGATCGTCGCCATCACTGGGCCGACGAGATCCATCAGCGATAACCCCGGCCTCTGTAGCTCCTGTGCCAGCCGCGAGTGGATCACGCTGAACGCAGCACCCGTGACACCCGGCGCCGTCAGCGACGGCAACACCTCAGCCATCGGCGAACCCACACGACCCTCATCCAAAAACTCGGCCACCCGGTCCAGTACCTCCGCGCGACGCGCGAGCACCCGCGGCCCCGCACCGAGCGCCTCCAAGAACACGACCTTCCCCACCGCAGGCTCACGCTCCAACACCGCCAACAGCACCGTCAGGGCAGTACGAACGCGCTCGACCCACTGATCCTCCGCGCTCCCGGTGCCCGCGGCCTCCCACGCCGGGCCCGCGGTCGCGGCCAGCTCCTCGATCGCGCGGTCGAAGACCGCCAGAAAACAATCTTCACGGTTCGCGAACAAGTCATAGAACGTCTTCGTCGACATCCCCGCCCGCACCGACACCCGCGTCGCCGAGACCCGCTTCACGCCCTCCTCCGCGACGACCGCAAGCGCCGCGTCCAACAGCCGCGTGTACTGCACCCGCGACAGGTACACACCGCCACCCTGCGGACCCAACGGGCCGGGACGCCGCATCGGCACACGCTCACCCTCGGGAGGAGGCAAGCTCATCAGCGCCCACCCCCCGGCGCCGGGCGCTCGCAAACAGAACGACAAAGACCGCGACTGTTACCGCGGCGCGGGACCTTTAGAAGATGATGGCGGGCGCCGTTTCTGGCGCCAAAACGCGGTTTTAGACCGCTACTAGATTCGCGGCAGAGAGAGAGAGAGAGAGAGAGCCCCTCAAAGAAGCGCAGCGACCCCTCATCACGTCAATCTCATGCGACTCCACGTGTACTCCATTCCCCAACATTCGACTCGACCCGGCTCCCTCTCCAAAGAAACCCGCTTGCGCTGATGCCGGCCACGAGAGCTCGACCCCAACCCGATCCTATGTTCTGATTCTGCCCCGGCAACCCCCTGGTTGCCACGACCTAATAAGTACTACCAGATACAGGGCTTGATTGGAAGGGGGAACCAACAACAACCTGCACATGGTCAGAAAAAGCGCTCTGTAAAGCCAAAAACCAGGGACAGGCAGATTCTGCCGGAAGGCTGAAAAACGAAGATGTTTTATGCCAGGTCATCAAAACGAGGCCCCCGAGCGCGGCCGAGCGGCGCCCGAACGAGCTCGTCGTGGCGGCGATTGTCTCTGTGAGCTCGACGAATAGCTGCAAGGAAATCCTACCCATCCAGGTGGTTAGTGAGTAGTCTTTCCACACAACATGCATCCAACCGACCCACACAAGCTCCTTGGCGATACGTTCAGGTACGGCGAGGCCAGAGCGGCCGGCCTGAACGATCATCGCCTCTACCAGCTCCGTGATACAGGAGCGATCCTCGCCGTCGGCGGCGGGGTCTACCGCTGGGCGGACGCACCTCCCGCCGACCTCGACCTGGTCGAGATCTCAGAGCGCGTCCCCAACGCCACGCTCTGCCTGGAGACGGCGCTCGCCCGCCACGGGCTGATCGACTCGATCCCCGCCGCGATCGACATCGCGATCCCACGCGGCAACACACGACCCACTCTGCACGCCCCCTGCCGCCTGCACCAGTTCGCCCCGCGCACGTTCACGCTCGGACGCGAAACGCTCGATATCGGTAGCCGCTCCGCAATCGGCATCTACTCGGCCGAGCGCTCTCTGATCGACATCGTCCGGACCCGCCACCTCCAGGGCAGCGACCTCGCCTGGGAAGCGCTGCGGCGATGGCTGCGCCAACCGGGCTCAAGCCCCGCACAACTGATCCAGCTGGCCAAGCACTTCGCCGGCGCCGAGCCGGCGCTCCGCAACGCACTCGAGGTACTGCTGTGAGCGCACCCACCCGCGCAACCACGGCCGGACGCGCACCTCGACCTGCGCAACCTGGCGCGCGCGAACCAGCGCCCGGTGGACGAGCTGCAGCAGCTCTACATCCTCGAGGCGTCTACAATCCGAACATGAGCACGGCACGATCCAAGCCATCTTCGGCGCCCTCAAAACCGGCGGCTACTCCCGCGAAGACCTCGAAGCTCGTGAGCGGCTTTCCCGGCACCGACGAGGAGCGAGCCGAGCGAATTCGCCGTGTCGCCGAGGAACACAAAGAGACACTGCGACGCCTCGGCAAGTAGACCGTGGCGATCAACTATCCGGAGTTCGGAGACTTCTGCGAAGTCGCCGCTCGAATCCTTGGGACTACGCCTGAGCAGATCGCGCGTCTGCCGAACGTCGGCCTCGCCGAGTCGGCGCTCGCCGCCCCGCGCGCAGGCTTCGGGGACGTGGACATCTACCCGACGCTCCACGAGAAGGCCGCGATCCTGCTCCAGCGCCTGACGCGAAACCACCCGCTCCCCGACGGCAACAAGCGCACCGCGTTCCTGCTGACGACGCTCTTCCTGGAAATCAACTCCTCACCATTCAGAGACGCACAACCCGACATCGACGTGCCGATGGTCGAGCAGATCGCCGCCGGCCAGGCGACCCAAGACGAAATCCTCGCCTGGCTGTCCGAGCGCACCGAGCATCCCTGATTTGCAACAGCGCGCCCGAGAGGATTCGAACCGGCGCAGGATCGGAACTTCGTCCGGGCGGCCGAGATCAAATCCCTCAGCCGGGAGGGTGCGCGGCCTTATGCCCGGCCCGAAGTTTCCGACCTGCTTTAGCTCAGAATAAACGCGCCCGAGAGGATTCGAACCTCTGACCTTCGGTTCCGTAGAGGGCCAATGACCCTCGCCTTTGGCTCTGTAGAGCCATATCAGGGCAGAGAATATGTCCCGAGATCACCTCAGATTTGCGCAGTTCGGGACATACTTCGGGACACGGTTTTGGCGTTGATGATTAGCCGGATGAAATGCAGCACATCTGGTGCACAAGTGTGTAGAATCTCATCCAATGCGGTCCGATCAGATCCTCGACATCGCGCAGCGCATAGGCGGGACGGTCTCTGCCGCCGAGCTGATCGGCAACGGCGCTCGCTGGGAAGACATATACCGGCTGCGAGACGACGGGGCGCTGGTCGAGCTCTCCCGTGGGATCTATCGCCTGGCCGATGCTCCGGCGACAGCGCATCTGGATCTCGTCGCGGTCTGCCGCAGAGCACCGGACGGCATGATCTGCCTGAGCTCGGCCGCGAGCTACTGGGATTTGACTGACGAGCTGCCCGATGCCGTGCACCTCGCAGTCGCGCGCGGACGACACCTACCCACGATCGCCTACCCACCCACCCGGGTGCACGTCTTCGCCGCGGACACATTCGCGCTCGGGCGCACCCAGCAGCCGATCGAATCGGGCGAGACGATCGCGATCAGCTCACCCGAGCGGACCGTCACCGACCTCCTGCGGCTTCGCTCGCGAGTCGGACGAGACCTCGCTTTGACGGCGCTTCGACGGTACCTACAGAGCCGTGACGCCAAGCCGGGCGAGCTGCTGACGCTGGCACGGCAGCTGCGGATCGGCACCGTAATGGCCGAGATGCTGGAACCACTGCTGGCATGACTGGCCGCACCCCGGAGGAGGCATACCTAGACCTGCAGAAGCTCGCACGCGCCCAGGGCCGCAACACCCAGCAACTGTTCGAGCTCTACATCCACGAGCGCTTCCTCGCACGACTGGCCGAGTCGCGGTTCGCCGAGTCATTCATCCTCAAGGGCGGGATGCTGCTCGCCACGCTGGACGTTCGGCGCACGACGCGGGACGCCGACATGCTTGCGCGCGGGCTGTCGAACGACGAGGAGAGCCTGCGCACGGTGGTCAGCGAGATCACCGCGATCCCGATCGATGACGGCGTGAGCTTCGACGCCCGTGCGATCTCGGTGCAGACGATCCGCGAAAACGCCGACTACGAGGGGGTTCGCCTGACGCTGCCAGTGGACCTCGGCGGCGCCGCGCTCAAACTCAGGCTCGACCTGTCCTTTGGAGACCCGATCACACCGCGTCGCATCGACTACCCCACCCTCTTGGACGACCAGGACTTCCGGCTGCTGGGTTATCCGCTGGAGAGCGTCATCGCCGAGAAGGCCGACACGATGATGCTCCTCGGCGACGCCAATACACGCGACCGCGACTACGGCGACGTCTACCGCCTCTCCGAGATCCACCCCGTCGAGGCCGAGCCGCTGCGACGGGCGCTGCGCTCGGTCGCCGAGCACCGCCACCACGAGATACGCCTACTGGGGCCACTGCTCGACACACTGCGCGAGACACGGCAACAACCATGGGAAACTTTCCGCGCCCGCGCGGGTTTGGCCGGATTGCCCGAGCGCTTCTCCGAGATCGTCGATGGCGTCGTCGCATTCATCGACGGCTTGCACGACGAGAGCGTCTCACGCTGGGATCCGGCCGAGCGGCGGTGGGAGTAGACCCATAACCGAACCGCTCGCATGAATTCCCTCTGCGACCGTTTTGCGACCACGAACCCGGGAGAACGTGGCGAGCCTATGCGAGGCCGCCGAGCGGTCACGAACCACCCGGAAAGCGCCTATTCCCAGCGAAAATAGGCGAGACTGGGGAGGGGCAGAAACGCGCCCGAGAGGATTCGAACCTCTGACCTTCGGTTCCGTAGAGGGCCAATGACCCCCACTTTTGGCTCTACAGAGCCATATCAGGGCCGAGAATGTGTCCCGAGATCACCTCAGATTTGCGCAGTTCGGGACATATTTCGGGACACGGTTTTGAACGACGACGATCGGCGTTGCAAGCCATCGTGAGCGCGCCCACCCGGCAAGCCATTTGGGCAGAGGCAATGTAGGCAACCTACTTGCACCCACGGCGTCGCGACGCGTCTTTGCTGTCTCGCTGCTTGCTAGCGTCGCGACGCCGTGGGTGCGTACCGTTATAGACGGACGGAAACTGAGCATAACACTTCCCTATTGCTGTGACGAAGTTGGGCCAAAACAGACTTATCGTCGCACCAACTGGGAGTAGCCATCGCTTTTGCAAGAGAGCCTAGGCAGAGATTTTCTGCTCCAATACGAGGACACGATCTTTATCGTCCCATATGGTGTTACGATATGCTCATGGCGTCCGCACGAGTTGCAGCTTTCTCCGTCCGCGAGGCATATGCGCAGCTGGTCCGAGCGAGTTCGCTTGCTGGTCGACCGGGGATCGTCATCCTCGATGAGGATCTGTCCGCCTTGGCCCCGCCGGACGGTTCTAAGACCGGCAGCCACAGCCTGCTCGCGGCTGTTGAGCGCGAGGGGTACCTGCGTCGCGTTCGCCGCGGGACCTACGTCCTGCTCGATTCGGCGGGTGGGGTACGGATCGGCTTGCTGGATCTCGTTGCGGCTCTCACCCCCAAGCCGTATCTGGTGACCGCCGGTCGGGCGCTGCAGTTCCATGAGCTCAGCGATCAGCACTTTCGCCGCGTCCACGTCCTCGTAGGAACGCAACTGCGGTCTTGGTCCTGGCGCGGAGACGAAGTGCGCTACTCGCGCACCGACAGATCGCTTCGCGGCGCCTCGACACGCACACGAAAGACCAGAGCCAACATCGCCACACCCGAGCGCGCGATCGCCGACAGCCTCGCGCACCCACAGTGGGGCGTCACGCTCACCCAGGCCGTCGAAGCCCTCGACACCATGCTCAGCCGCGACCCCGCCTCCGCCGACAGGCTCGCCGGCGAGATCGCCGCACACGGCAGCCACACTCTGGCGCGCCGGCTCGGCTTCCTGGTCGCGCACCTGGCCGGCAAGAACGCCGCCCGTCCCTTCCTGGCGCTGCGCGGCCAGAGCAAAGCAGCCACCCCGCTACGAACCGGCGCGCCCGCCACCGGCCCGATCGACCCCACCTGGCACGTGCAGGAGAACGTCGACCTCGAACAGCTCATCCGCCCAAGGCAGAGCCCTCGATGACGAAAGGCGGCCCCGTCCTCCTGATCCGCAACGAATATGAGCTGCAGGACCTGATCGAGGCCGAGGGCCGTGACGGGACCCTGATTGAACGGGACTTCGCACTGACGATGATCGCCGCCGGCCTGGTCGCCGAGTACGGCGACGCCCTCTGCTTCAAGGGCGGCTTCGTCCTGCGCCACGTCTATGGCCACGAACGCTTCTCGAAAGACATCGACACCACCAAGACCAACCCACCCAAGAGCAAGCTCGACTCCCAGCACGTCGCCATCACGATCCGCGAAGCGGGAATGCGAAACCTGCTGAGCCTCAATGCGGGACCGCCGGCTACCGACACCGGACGCAGCCTCGACTTCGACAACATCCGCTACTCGGGACCGCTCGGGAGTGGATTCGTGTCGGTCGAGGTCAGCTACCGCGAGGCCCTCGTCAAGGAGCCCAACCTCGTCGCCGTCGGCCATCCGTACTACGAGCCCTTCGAAATCCCCGTCATGCAACTCGACGAGATCGTCGCGGAGAAGCTCCGCGCGCTCGCCCAGCGTCAGCGCCCCACCGACCTCTCAGACCTCGCGATGATCCTCCGCGAGGATGACTTCGACAAGCGGCCGGTCCGCGATCTCGTCGCGAAGAAGTTCGAGCTGGTCAAGGCAGGCGACAGACAAAGCCGCATCGAAAACAACATCCTGGCAATGGCAGCCGAATACAACGATGCGGTCAGCGCCGTCGCACCCGACGCACCGGACTACGCAACCGCACGCGACCTCCTCCTGCGGCACCTACCCACGATGCTTCCTTAAGAGAGGATTCGAACCGGCGCAGGATCGGAACTTCGTCCCGGGCGGCCGACTACGCGGCCTTATGCCCGGCCCGAAGTTTCCGACCTGCTTTAGCCTGGATCCACCGCGTGATGGCGCGGGTGGGGTGGTTTTGGTCAGATCGCCGGGGATGAACGCGGGTGGGGGGTGTCGGTTCGGGTTTTGGTGGTGATGTCGGGTGTCGGCGTTTGGGCGGGAACGTCGTGGTACGGGTTTTCGGGTAGGGGGTGATCGCGGCGTGCGACCGTGCGGGGGTCTTCTGGTCGTCGTGACTGGTCGCGGGCTGGTCAGGTGCGGGCGGGGAGCGCGCGGATCGCGTCGAGGATGGTGGTGAACTGGTGTCTGCCAGGGCCAGCGGGCGGGCATCCGCAGCGTCCATTGGCGGCTGGTGCGGGTCAGGCGGGCGGGGATCTGGAAGAGGTGACGGCGGCGGGATCGTGCGGTCTGGACGGGCTGGTTGGGCTGCCCGATCTGGGTTGCCCAGCGGCCGAGGTTGTGCGCGAGCGCGGCGATCACGGTCCAGGCGCTGTTGGCGTGCATCCGGCCTGACGGGAAGTGAGCGAGGGCTTGATCTTTGAGATCGCGGATCGCGAGCTCGATCGTGGCGTGGTCGCGGTGATCGGTGTCGGCGACCAAGGATCGGGCTGGTGCGGTTGGTGGCGAACGCGTGGTGGCGCCAGTCGGGGAACAGCTCGGCCTGGGCACCAACCAAGCGGGTCCGGCGCACGATCAGCCTGAAGCCCTTGAGCGTGGTCTCGGCGAGCTGCGCCTCGCCGGTCTCGGGGTAGTTCTCGATCGTGACCCAGTCGCTCCTCGGGGATCTCGGCGATCAGCTTCTTGATGGTCGGGCTCTGCTTGACGCCGATCGAGAACTCCACGCCACGGGCGTCAAGAACCTTCATCAGCTTGTGGTTCTCGAACCCGGAGTCAGCACGGATGATGATCGGGCCGGAGTGCCCGGCGCGACGCACGCGTGCGAGCAGCTCATCGACGAACCGCGCGACCCCGCGTTGGGTGTTCGCCTTGCCTTTGCGGTTGCGGATGTGCAGCACCTCGCCGGTGTCTGAGCGGACCGCCACGATCGGGTGGTAGCCGAGCTTCTTGGTGTACCCGTAGCCGGCGCCCTGCTTCTGCTCGCTGCAGACCTCGCCGATGAAGCTGTCGATATCGACCACCAACGGTCCCTCTCCGGGGCCGGCGCCCGTCTCCCACGCCCGCGCGAGCGCGACATCAAGGACCCGGTCGAGCTGGCGGACATGCCCGAACGTGAACGCACGCAGGAACGTCCCGAGCGTGGACGGCGCCATCACCCGGTGCCCGAGGACCAGGCCCGTGCTCCCGGCTCTGAGCACGTTCATGTCATCGATGCTGTCCGCCCCGGCGAGCATCCCGTGCACCAGCGACATCACCTTGCGGCCCGGCAGGCACGCTCCCGGCGCACGGGAGTCGAGCCACACCGACTCGTTCACCAACTCCTCGATCCCCAACCGGTCCGCGAGCGTCGCGCAGTCACCAACAGCCCGGCATCGCTGACGAGCCGCTGCTCGTCGAACTGCACCTTCACCGAATCAAGGCTCACCGGCCCCTCCGGAACGTCCGCCGCGTCATGCACCATATGGGTGACCTCCTGGTGCAGGCCCGCCGTCGCCGCATACGACAGCTTTCTGCCTGCTCAGGAGGTCATTTAAAGTCTCACCGCCGGACGGAACAGACGCCGCTACGCGGTGGATCCAGGTTTAGCTCAGAACAAACGCGCCCGAGAGGATTCGAACCTCTGACCTTCGGTTCCGTAGAGGGCCAATGAGCCCCACTTTTGGCTCTGTAGAGCCATATCAGGGCCGAGAATGTGCCCCGAGATCACCTCAGATTTGCGCAGTTCGGGACATATTTCGGGACACGGTTGCGGCTGACGACGATCGCCTTTGTTCAGCCCTCGTTCGAAGGGCCTCTCAGAGACGGTGGAGGCGCTGCCTCGACTTCAAACTTTGCCGTTGCGGCCTTTGCAAATCTCGGGGCAAGGGCGTCGCTGTGTCCGAGCCCGGCGAGCAGCCCGAGGAGCTCGGCCTCTGACCAAGGACGCGGCTTGCGCATCGCGGACGCGTTTAGGCGCAGGGCATCGTGGACCACGCTGGGCTCTGCTTGGACGATGTCGCACAGCATCTGATCGGGACTGATGCTGCGCTTGCCGACAGTGTCGAGATCAGCCTGTGTGAAGTGCCGCAGGTTGTTCGTGATGACGAGCTCGACGTCACCAACGACCGCGGCTGCCAGCACGTGTCGATCCTTCTCGTGGTTTGGCATTTCCGGCTCGATCGCGTCAACAGCCGTTTGGTCGAGCATCGCATCGGGAAACGAGCGGAGCATGGCAGCCCGCACGCGGCTCCACTGCTCACCCGTGATGACGCCTGCTTGTGTGAGGTTGTTGCCGGTCTCCTCGAGGATCCGCTCAGTCCAAAACGGCTCAAAGGCACCTTCGGCAGCGATCCACAGCAGAAGGCTTCGAACCGGCTCAGCGTAGAGGACCGACGCGTCCAGCACACCGCGACGAGACGCCATCAGCCCGGGTCAGTAAGTCCAGCCACCGGCGGACTCGTTGATGACCTCCGCCATCTCTTCCAAGCCCCTCACCGCCCGGTCGCGGCGCTCGCGGAACTTCCGGATGTCGACGACGCGTATGCGGCGCTGGTTGCCGACCCGCCTGTAGGGGATCGACTCGATATCGAGCAGCTCGTTCAGGTGCGGACGCGAGACCCCGAGCATGCTTGCCGCGACCTCCGAGGAGACCTCCTCGTCGGAGTCGAACACCAGCAACTCGCGCCCGTCAACCTCCTGCGCTTCCAGATAGCGCCGCAACAACCCCACAGGAACGAGCGCCTTGGTCGCCGCCTTGGTGGAGATCCGCACCTCGATCATCACGTCGTCTGCGAGACCCCCCAGCGCCTCGCGGGCACGGCGCTCCACGCCGAGCGCCTCCCTCGGCGCCGGAGCCAGGGCAGTACCGGCCGTGATGCTGCGCGTCGTTCGAGTCGTTGGCACGCGAAGCATCCTACCAGCCTTCTCGCAATACTCGAAACGACGATGGTCGATGGTACGTAGGCGAACGTCCGTCCCTGCTCATCGCGGGCGAAACCCGTTCGCGGGCGCGTGGATCCTGTTCTCTCGCAGCCACTCTCGGAGGTCGTCGGGGTTGAAGCGGACGTAGTGGCCGAGGCGGTGGTGGGGGATGCGGCCCTCGCGGGCCTGCGCCAGGAGCCATGTCGGAGGGACGCCAAGCATCCCGCTGGCGCCCTTGGCGTCGATCAGCGCGAACGGCGGGCTGTCGGCGTGGACGGCGCGGCGCGTGAGCTGGGCTGCGGCGTTGCGGGCGCGTGCCCAGCGCCCGGCCGGTGGCGAGCTCTGGGGTCGGACATTTGGAGCGGGGTTGGCGGGAAGTGTGTTCAACGTGCGCATCGCTGCCTCCAATCGTTGTCTGTGGTCGGTCCTGCGGCGTGTCTCGGACGTGTGTTGCAGTTGCGCTCGTCGGGAGGGCCGGGCGTACCTTTGACGCCCTCGATTTTGAGGGCGGTGATTTCGCTTCCGTCGGCCCGACCCCACGGGCGATGAGCGCAGCCACCACCAGACGCACCCCTCAGTGAGGTAGCTGGGTGGCGGCTCCCAGCACGGGTTTCGGAGCTACGCCGCGGCTTCAGGCGCGGCCTCAGGTGTGGCGTCGGTGATCGCCAGGGGTGTTGACCTGAGCCGGTCGATTCTCAGCTCTGTGGGTGGGTGTGTGTGCTCGGTGAGCCAGAGGAACGGGATTGGGTTGTCGTGGATCAGGGCGTGGATCTCGAGGAAGTCCGCGAGCTCGTCCGCCTGGCCCAGTCCGGCGGCGTATTGGTCGGCGTGGTACTCGCGTTCGCGCCAGTAGCGGCCCCATACGGGGCCGGTGAGCCATAGTCCGAGGCCGCCTTTCGCGAACAGGGAGAGGATGAATAGGAAGCGCAGGAACCCGAACAGGGCCTGCGTGAGGTTGGGCTCAAGGTCGAATACGTCCGTCGCTGGGCGTGGGGTGTATTGCAGGCGCGGAAGCAGCTCCATTTGGAGTCGTGAGCGGCCGGCTGCCGCGCTGGCGCGGAATGGGGTGGAGAACACGATCAGGCGGTTGATCGCGGTCGTGAGGCGGGCGTCGGGGCTTGCGAGGTGTCCCAGCTCGTGCGCGAGGACCGCAGGGAGATGATTCGTTTCCAGCAGGCCACGGGAGACCATCAGCGCGTCCCCGCAGACCGCGGCGTCGGGCTGGGGGCTGTCGATCACGAACCAGTGCGCGGGCAACGGCAGCGGGCTCTTGGTGTTTGTCTGGAGCAGCTCGATGGCGTCTTGGTAGGCGAGTTGCTCGCGTTTGGATGGTTCGCGGCCGCCGGCGCGGGTTTGCCACCACCACGCACCACCCGCCGGGTTGACCAACGCGACCACCGACCACGCCGTGGGAATCAACGCGACGAGCGCCCATTCCATGCCACCGTGGGGGTTGCCTTCGGCCAGGAGAACGGCGAAGACGATCAGTAGCGCGAGCAGATACCGCGCGATGATCACCGGCGCTTCCGAGGCCAGCGCCAATGCGTACATCGAGATTGCGCCGGGGGAGAAGAACGGCCGTTCGCGCGCGAGAATCACCCCAGCACGATCGCGGACCGTTCGTAGGAACCTATGCATGTTGAGCCTCCTTGGGTTTCAGAATGGGAGCGTCCTTGCTCCCTTCTCCGACGAACCACCCCCCAACGGGACAACCTCAACACAAGTTTTTTCGCCCGCCCTCTGCTCGGCCAGCGCCGGCGCGGGCGCCAGGGAGACGACCTCTGGCAACGGAACGCGCGCAGTCGGCGCGCGGGGGACTTGGATCTTCATCGCGCGGCCACGGCTGATCAGATATGCCGCCCCCGGCGGCAGGCAGCGGACCTTGTTGGGGTCGATCGTCGCGCGCTGCTCAAGGCGGACCGTGCGGTCACGGGTGAGACCGTCCTCGGCGAGCCTCGTCGTCAGCTCCGGGACCTTCCGGGTGCCGGCGAGCGCGACAATCTGATCGGGGGTATTGACCCGGTGAGAGATCACGGTCTCCACGGACCCGAGGATCCTCGCGGTCTCGGTCTCTCCGCCCATGCCCTCTACGACCTGCGGGGCGAGGATCAGGGATGCGTGGAAGCCTCGTGCCTTCTCGACCCGTGCGGCCATCGACGCTGATTGGGAGAGTGAGCTGAACTCGTCGACGATCAGGACACAGAACTGATGGCGGGGCTTGCGGCAGGCGATGTAGTGCATGAAGTCCTCGAACAGGAACCTGGCGAGACCGCCGACCTCTTCGCTCAACGTGAGTGAGTCGAGCAGGACGTAGCCGGCGGTCGCATCCTCCCACGCCCACTGGCCGTCGAGTTGTCCGCGGACCTGGCCAAAGAACGCCTCATAGCGCAATCGCACCTGCCCGACCTGCGCCGCCGTCAACGCCCTAATAGCACTCGACCCCGGGTGCGCAGCGGCGAGCAGCACATGGTCCATCCGCGCGAGTACCTCTGCTGAGGAGCGCGGCGGCCCCTGCGGGTGCTCGCAGACCAGTCTGAGGACGGTCTTGGCGACGTCGCGATACCACGACGCGCCGCCCGTGTCGGCGTAGTCGATGATCGCCATCAGACGGCTATGGATCTCATGCGCCTGTCCCCGCCAGCCGGCGAACGGCTCGTTCGGGAACACACTCGTGCCCCGGCCCGCGTCGGCCATCAGGCCGCTGAAGCGCTCCGCGGTCTCCCTGTCGCCCTTCCCGTCCAGATAGAACACCTGAGCGTCGCTCTCCTTCGCGACCGCCCACGCCAGCCTGAGCAGCGTCTCCGTCTTCCCACTCCCCGTCGCGCCAGTCACGAGCAAATGGCGACACAAACGCTCCTGAGAGAGCAACACCAGCCGGCCTGCGACGGGCAGCGCGCGTTCCCCAGCGATGCGGTGCGCGATCACGAACCCCCGCTCCCCATCCGCCTCACCCACCAGCGGCTCAGGCCCCTGGTCGGTAACGCCCTTTGCGGGCGGAGGGACCCGGTGACTCCCGAAGGAAGGAGCTCGATGGCGCCCGAAGATCCCTCGCGCGCGCCCGGTCTTGCTCCCGGCCGCGGCCCCGTTTCGTGCGCGCGTGCCCACCGCACTCATGACAGCCGCCGCCCCGGATCACAGGTCTTCGGTGTGGGTAGCTCGCGCACCCCCAGAGTAGGCCAGCGGCCACTCTCGGCAAGCTCAGTCAGCTGACGGTGAGGGCCGGCAGCACAGAAATACAAGGTCGCGTCGAAGCGGCCCGTGAGCTCGTCGAGGATCGCGGTGACGCGGCGGCGGCTCTTGACTGTCAGCTCCACCTCAATCGCTACCCGCGTACCGTCGGTGATCGCGACACCATCAGGCAAGTGCTCACCCGCCAGGCGATCACGTGCGAGGACACGCTCCGGGATCCACTCCGTCGCGGGTGCGAGCGTCTGGATGTGGAGGCGTACGTCGTTGACGGCCGCGACATGGGAGAGCAGCCCGATCCGGGGACACCACACACCGAAACCCGAGCCGCACGCCGCCAACCCCGCAGCCGTGGGTAGCATCCATGCGGGCTCGCCGACGAGCACCCGTTCGGTCCGTATGAGCCCCGTTGTGCGTAGGCGCGCGACGGTGCGCTGCACCGTCCGCGGGCCAGCACCCAACAACACCCCCAGCTGATCCAGCCGCGCGCCGTACTGCTCAGCAACCCACCCCAACACCTCCAGGTCACGACGGCGCAGCAGCTCGTGTCCAGCGCGTCCCTCCGTCCGGGACGCGCGGGCGACACCACGCGCGCCCTGGATGCGGCGGGGAGAGAGAACGCTCATCTGCCCTTCCCCTTCGCGCGGCCCTTCGCTCCCGGGTAAGCCTTCGCTGCCGCCTGGTCCTTCGCTTGGGCGTTGCCTTTCGCGGGCTGCTCGCGGACGTGCCAGCCATCACCGCGACTGACGAACAACGTCAGCTTCCCCCGGTACAGGTGCGCAGAGACCGTTGTAAGCGGCACGCCCAGCGCCTTCGCGATCTGGCCCGCGCGCGACCCCGGATGCTCCGCAAGATACGCCGCTACATCCTCCTGAGAGATCCGCGGCGCCCCCGCCGCGGGGCTCTCCCCCAACAGCGTCGCCCTCGCCGCACGCAACCGCTCCCGCTCAGCCAGCCGGCGCTCATGCGGTGCTAGCTCCGCATCCAGCCGTGCGAGCTGCTCGTCGATCTCCGCGACCAAGCCCCGCGAAGCCCTTCCCAATACGCCACGCGAACGATCAGCCACAACACACCTCCAAGCTCGAACCACACAACAGCATGAAAGCACCATACATGATTATCACGTGATAATCAATCACGCGATCGGACACTCCTGCTACCGACGGGTGCCGCAGGCACAACCTCGCGCCGAACAGCCACAGGGGGAGCTAGCGAAAGCTAGATCTCCCGGGCCCCACACCCCATCCCCCTCCTACCACCACTCCCTTCCCTCTCCCAGACCACGGCCCTTCTCGGGCGGTCTGATCGGGACGGTCGTAGCGCAGCGGAGAGCGGGCCGATCAGACCGCCCACCACCACCCACCCAAGACCACCAGCACCACCGCAAAACCGCTCTACAAAGCCACAAACCCAGCGCAAAACCAGGACCCAAACCTGTCGCGGAAGCTGACGCGGCACGCGACAGGTTCCGCGACACGATTCCCACCTCCCCAGAGGGGGGAATCGTACGCCTTCCTGTTCAACCGCAGGCCACTCCGGGCAGTGGTTTGGGGATGCCATCCACCGAGCAGACCGGAGCGGTTGGTGCGACCGCTCAGGGCTGCGACTGTCAACGGCCATCGGGTTCTCCCCATGGGCGGCCATCGGTTCTCCCCGGTGGCGGCCATCTTTTCTCCCCACTGGTGGCCATCGGTTCTCCCCGGCCTTGTGGGTTAGCGATCTCGACGTAGCGGAGGCCCTTGGGCCGGAGCGGAGTCGTGATCGCTGCGGTCGTTCTCAGGCCTCCAGGGGCCCCACCCCCTCTCCCGCGGTCGCCTGCGCCAGCCGGTAGCTCTCCGAGCCGTCTGTTATCAGCACGTGTGCGTGGTGCAGGAGCCGGTCGACGGTCGCGGCGGCGAGTGTCTTGGGCATCAGCTCGTCGAAGCCGGCGGGGTGAATGTTTGAGGTGAGCGCGATCGAGCGCTTCTCATAGGCAGCGTCGACGAGCCGGAATAGCGCCTCGGCGGCGTCGGGGAAAACCGGGAGCAGCCCGACATCGTCGATAATGATCAGGTCCGCCCTGGTGAGCTTTCCGATCGCCTTCGCGGTGCTGTCATCGGCGCGGTGACGGCGCAGCAGGCCGGCGAGACTCTCCAAGGTGTGCCAGACCACGGTGCGGCCTTGGTCGATCGCGTGGTGGCCGAGCGCCTCGACCCAGTGACTCTTCCCGGTCCCTGATGGGCCGCAGACGCAGAGGTTCTCCGCGCGCCCGACCCACTCCAGTGTTCGTAGTGCTTGCTGTGTTTGCTTGGGGATCGGTGAGCGGTCATCCTCCCATGCGTCGAGTGTCTTGCCGGTCGGTAGCCCGGACGCTTTGCGACGAGACTGGATCGTCGCTTGGTCACGGCCCGTCGCCTCCTCGCTGAGTAGTACCCGCAGGATGTCAGCGGGCTCCCATCGTTGCGAGCGCGCGGTCGCGATCACGTGCGGCGCCGCGCCGCGGATATAAGGCAGCCGCAGCCGGCGCAGCAGCTCGTCGAGATCGTCGGGGAGTGGTGGCGGGGCTGGTGCTTGGACGCTCATCGTGGGTTCTCCTCGTATTGCTCGGCGGCGTGCGCGAGGACGAGTAGCTCGAACGCGAGCTCGCGTGCTCGTCTGGCGTCGATCCGGCAGACGGCCGGTGGCGCTGCGCGCCAGGACGGGATATCGGGGTCCTCGGTGATCGTCAGGTCGATCTCTTGGACACGGATCCCGTTCGGGTATTCCTCGAACTGGTCAGGATCGATGAGGGCGTGAATCTCGCAGTAGTCGCTCATCGTCCCAGTCCCTCCCATGCCTGGGTGGATCGCTGCAGCGTCTGCTCCTCCGAGACCCTGGCGGGGAACGGGATCACCGTCCCGTTCTGCTGGTGGTGAGCGAGGATCGCGTGCAGATCACCGTCCGCGAAGCGCCCGGCGGCCGCGGCCGTGGCGAGGGCCTCGTCGACCTCGACCTGGCCGTGGAGCTTGGAGAGATCGACGGCCTCGGCGATCTTGCGGCGCACCCTGCTCGCGCCGGCCGCCGCTGCGCGGGTCAGCCATGTCTCTGCGCCCTGACCGAGCGCGAGGAACGCCGCTTCCTCTCTGCCTTGCGCGCGGGGTTTGCGCTCGAGCGCGCCGGGTGGCCGCGGGGGATAGTGCTCGTCCTGGATGCTCGGCTGCCCGGGTGTCGTCAGCTCGTGACGAGCGACCTCACGCGGCCCCAGCGGATCATCGGCATGAACGACAACGAGCTGGCTGCCGTCCACGCGCGCCCACACCCGCTCGTCCACCAGCGCTGAGGGGACCGAATAGAGCGCCCCACCGACAGAGACCGTGGACTGCCTGGAGACCCTGCGTGTCTCCCCGAAGCACAACGTGTGCGCCACCGCGGGCAACGGGTGCAGCCGCTCCCGCTCCTGGGCAAGCATCACCACCGGCGCCTGGCGCGTCACGCGGTGCTCGCGCGTGTTCACCCGCTCGCAGAACTCCACGCACGAGCGCTCGAGATCCGCGAAGGACCCATACTCCCCGCGGAGGTTGTGGTCGGTCGGCACGATGTCGGCCTTCGCGATCCTGACCGTCGCCTCCGAGCCACCTTTGGACTGCGGGTCACACGGCACGCACGTCGCGATCGACAGGCCATAGTGGCGGCCCACCGCGACGATCTGAGGGTTGCGGACCGCGATCCCGCACACATGGTCGACCGAGACGGTCTTCTCGTTGTCCGTCAGCGCGTATGTCGGCGCGCCGCCGAACGCGCGCAGCGACCGGTCGAGAGCCATCACGACACTCGCCTGCGTGCGATCCCACAGCGGCAGCACCACCCGGAAACGCGACCACGCCAGCCACGCGCAGAACAACACCGTGGGGCGCCCGGCGACCTTCGGCCCATCGCCGTAATCCCACTGCATCCACAAGCCTGGCTCCGTCACCCACGGCCGCGTGACCCTCCCATGCTCTGAGCGCCAGCGCCGCTTCGCCCTGGCGACCGCGCGCCGCGTCGTGCGCTCCGAACCCATATACCCCATCGCCACCAGCCGCTCGTGCGCCCTATCAGCGCGCATCTTCCCGCGGGAGCGCTTCACCCACTCATCGATCTTCCCCGCGAACTCGTCGACCCGCGGCCGCGCCCGACTCGGGGCCGGCAGCCCACCACCGGCCTCTTCACGCGCACGAACCCAGTGCGCGACCGTCTTATGGTCACAGCCCGCCAGCGCCGCAGCGCCGCGCAGGCTGCCCGTCACGTCATACGCCTCAAGAATCTCCATCACTTCCTCCGATCGCTTCATCCAGCCCGCCTTCCCGACGTGCCTCGCTTTGCAAGGCGCGTGGGACTACAGGCCGCTCAGGACAGAACGGTGGGGAGATCCGATGGCCGCCCATGGGGAGATCCGGTGGCCGCCAGTGGGGAGAATCAACGGCCGCCTACGGGGAGAATTGCATGGCCGCCGTCATGCGACGAACGCGACGCCTCATCTGGGGTGAGGGCTACCCGTCCCGTTTTGGGCTTGGGCTCCTCAGGGGGCGCCGAGCTGAGGCTCTGGACCGCGGCGGCGATCGCTGCGGGGTGGTCGTAGGGCTGCATGTGCCCGCCGTAGAGCATCACCAGCCGAGCATCCGGGAGCGCGGCCGCGAGGCGACGCCCGCGGACTGGGTTGACCAGCTCGTCCTGCTCGCCCTGCAGCACGACCGCGGGCACGTGGATCGTGGCGAGGTCCTTATCGATCTGTGCGATAACGCCGCCGGAGGCGAGGATCTCACCGGCCCACGCTTCGAGATTGCCGTGCGTCATGTTGATCTCCAGCGTACGGTCGCGATGCGCCGCGACGACCGGCAAAGGGTCGAACGCTTCGCGCTCGCCCATTTCCACCGACACCTTCGTCAACAACTGGCCAAACGTCGCGTTCGCTACCTGCCTGATCACCGGCAACTGCAACACCTGCTCAGCGTGCGCCTGCACAGCCGTGAAGCGATCGACGTGCTCACCGGCGGCGGCCGCATCGACGAGCACCAGTCCGCGCAGCTCGCCCGGATAGCGCTCGGCGAACCCGAGCGAAACCGTCCCCCCATAGGAATGCCCCACCAGAATCGGCCGCGTCACACGCAGCTTCGCGAACAGGTCGTGCAGCACTTCCAGCTGCCGGTCGAACGGCACATAGCCACCCGTCGAGTAGCCAAAGCCGGGACGATCGATCGCGATCGTGCGATGCCCCGCCAGCAGCGGCGTGACGTCTTCCCAATCCTCCGCCGTACCCGGCAAACCATGAATCAACACAACCGGAACCCCACCGCCCGAGCGTTCGATGTAGTGGATCCGCAACCCATCGACCCGCACAAACAAGCCAGTCGGCCGCGGCTCCCCCGGCAGCCGCCCATACGTCCAGTTGAGCACGACCACGACAAGAGCCAACACCCCCACCACGACCAGCAACACCCTACGAATCGAAACACCCCGACGCACGAGACCCACCCTACCCAACCCCACACGCGAACTGAAGCTCGACCCCAGCAACGAGCAGAAACGCAAAACAGGCCGCCCGCACAGAACGTCGCGCGGGCGGCCCGGGTACTGCGGTGCTGCGGTGCTCACCGGTGTTCAGCCGGCCTGTGAATGAGACGAAGCCGGGCCGGCTGAGTTGGTGAGCTTGGTGTTAGTGACGTGCCGGCTAGTGGAAGCTCCAGGCGCTGCCCGATTCGAGTTTGAGCTTGAGCTTGCCTGTTATGTAAACCGGCGGTTCGGGTTCCATCCAACCAACGAGCTTGAGTTCTTTGCTGGCTTCGCCCTCGCCGACGAATTCTTGTTCGGTCTTTTCTTCCTGGCCCTTGACGAGTTTCATCGCAAACTTGCCGATGATCCCCTCGAGACCGGAATAAGCGCATCCGCCATTGACTTCGATGAACATGAGGTACGAGCTACGTTGGAACAGGACGCTGTTTCGGGCGAAGTTCCCTTCGAGAACAGCCCTTCGAATGCTTTGGTGGCGAATGAGCTTGGCACCGAGCAGCCTTCCAACCCCGTCATTGTGCAGCCTTCGAACCGCATTGCTTCGATCTTGGCCGTTCCCGGCGCTTCGAGCACCGTAGTACCGGTTTTGCTGAGGCTGGCCTGCGTACAGGTGATTTTCACATGGAGGGTTTCTTTAACGATCGACAGCACGATCGGTTCTTCGACTTTGACGGTCGTCGAGAGTTTTGCCGTGCCCGTCAGCGCTTTACCGCCAACATAGAACTGCGATGCCGAGGCCGACGCGGACACGACGACACAGAGCGCCAGAACCGCTACCAGGGTGGCGGAACCCTTCTTGCATATTGATCTCATGTGTGCTACACTCCTTCTTGTCTCATTCGGTGCCGGTGCGTCACTCTTCGCAAAAGCAGACGCATCGGCACCGGTCTTTATATGTGTGCTGCACTGCACGTCCGGACGGCACCGAAACGGTGACGCCCAGCGCACACTTGAAAGCCCGGCAACGCGCGGGCTAAAGATCGAGATCCAGGGTTACTTCTTCTTTGGTTTGGCCCCGTAGCGTTTTCTGGCCTGAGCTTCGCACACGGCACGGGCCCGTTTGGGGTGCTTGGCGTGGCAGACGGCGAGCGCTTTCGTCAGTTTCTGGGCGCTTGTGAGGGGCTTCGTCTTGGGTTTTGGCTTAGCCGGGGTTGTGGTTTCTCCCGGAGGTGGGTAGTTGCCGACGCCTTCGAACGTTACGCTGGAAGGCGTGGCGAACGTCGGCGCCTGGCCCGGTACTCCCTGGCAGCCCGTGCCCGAGCAGGCGGGGGGCAGCACCTTCTGGATGCCGTTCACTCTGGCATCGTACAAATCATAGTTTTCATTGCCATCTTCCGCGACCAGCTGCGCACGCGTAACAAAAAACACGTTATCCCCCGACGCATCCCCACCAACAAGCCACGACGACGTCGTACCAGAACCACCCGACAACAAGTACACGCACCCACCCGCTTCCCCACAACCACCAGACCCATCACGCTCCCACTCATACACATCCTGTTCACCATTCGTATCACCAGACACCAACGGCTCATCACTATCAAAAAACACCCTCGACCCATCACCCGAAACCAACACCGGCTGAAACGTCAACGCATTACTCACCGGCAAAAACGCACCAAGACCCGTACCTTCAATGGACTCCGGATCAGGCTGCGCTTTCAAACCGTCGCGCACGCACGACGCACAAGACAAAACCCCATCTTCACCATCATACGCATAAACCTCCTCGAGCCTCTTACCATATGCTTCTTCATACCGGCCATTGAACTTCTGGTCATCCGACATGAATACCACGCTCTTGCCGTCCGGCGTCACCTCCGCCGTCCGCCGCCCCAAACCCGGCTGCCAATCACCCACTTCACCAATTTCTTCAGCCAACAAACTAATCGATTTCCTACCATCAGCTGAAGTCAATGCGGCGACGAACGTCGGCTGCCCGCCTTCTTCAAGCATATAAAGGTTATCCACGCCTTCTTCAGCTTCCACACCAATACTATTCCTGTTCTTACCCAACACGCCTTTAGCGACGAAATACACCGTGTACTTGCCGGCTTCATCTTCACCCTCACCAATCACCCCTTCCACTTCGACCTTCGCGGCCGGCGTCAAATCTGTAAGCTGGCCGTTACCAACTTCATACACGTAAAGATTTTCACCGCTACCGGACTGAGTATCGGCCGTCAACCCCGCCGCATCGCTATCGGTAAAGAACACCCGCGACCCGTTCTTACTGGCCGTCCAAAACCGGCCACCACCTCCCCTGCCACCCGCAACCTGCGACGCATCCACCTGCACACTCCGCTCACTTGGCGAACCCACGCCTTCACTCACAAACAGCTTCTTTTCCCCATTCAAATCCGTCCAAAACACCCGCGACCCATCATCCGAAATCACATCACTAAAATCCGGCTGATTCCTTTCCCGTTCCCCCAACGGTTCCGCCCCGAACGTCGCATCAGCTTCCGTCCCACCACCCGGCAACACATTCACCAAACTCACCTGGCCACCCACCGACTCATACAAATTATTACTCGCACCACCTTCCACCGCCCCAGTACCCCCAAACGCGCCATTCGCCTCAAACAACAACCGACCATCACCCACCGACCCACCCGCAAAATCAACCTGATGCAGCGCAATCAGAGAAATCGTCGGGACTTCGGACGTCCGAAACGCCGCCGGACTATTAGACGGTTCGCTCGTAAAGAACGGCAGATATTCCTTGCCTCCAAGCGCACGCGCGTAAAGCACGGAATAGCCTTTACCAGGAGCCAGGGAAGAAAGCAATGGCGCCGTAGGCTGCCGATAGGTACCCGACTGCAGGATCCCGACTGTCAATTCCGGCGAAAACGCCTGATAGAACGCACTGTTGACCACAGCATCATTTTCCCCCAACGGCTGGAGATTTACTGGCTTTTCCCAACCCGAACCGGCAGACCACCGCGCAAGATACGCATCCCCCCCACCAATCACGCTGTGACCACTGCCATTCACCGTCGGTGCCGCCACGTAGGCAACCGCCCGGCCACCCTCCGCGACCTGAAATGGAAGCGCCGTCCGAAATTCGCCCGCATTAGTCACAAGAATCGTCGGAAGACCGCGTGGCACATACACATCCGCGTCATAGTTTTCGGTAGGAGTAACTTTTTCGTAGACGCGGCCGTCGGGTAGCGGTTCTGCCAGTGCTGAGGAGGCAGCGGGCACAGAGACAAACAGGGTTACGAGCGAGGCTAGCATCAGGCTACGCCACAAGCGGCGTGATAACCGACGCGTTGTGAGCCTGCCGGACGTTGGTGCTAGAGGCACAGGGGTCATCCCATCACCGCCCCAGCGGCATAGTTACCCTTGGTCGAGAACTTCGCACCGGGCGATGGATTCCTCCACAAAGACACATGTCTCTTCGAGAACCCCGTGGCCCTCCCCCGAGACTTCACTGCCCTTCTGGCGCATTTCCCGTTTCTTTTGACGAACCCCTGCCTGCAATGCTTGGCCTTGGGTTTTGTCTTCGGCTTCGGTTTTACCATCGGAGCCGGCGTTTCCGCGGGTGGGGCGAAGTTGCCGACGCCTTCGAACGTGACGCTCGACGGCGTGGCAAACGTCGGCGCCTGTGCCGGGATGCCCTGGCAGCCCGTGCCCGAGCAGGCGGGTGGGAGTACGGGCTGGATGCCGTTGACGCGGGCGTCGTAGAGGTCGTAGTTTTCATTACCGTCTTCCGCGACCAGCTGCGCACGCGTCACGAAGAACACGTTGTTCCCCGACGCATCCCCACCAACAAGCCACGACGACGTTGTACCCGCACCACCCGACAGCAAGTACACGCACCCCCCCGCTTCCCCACAGCCACCAGACCCATCACGCTCCCACTCATACACATCCTGTTCACCATTCGTATCACCAGTCACCAACGGCTCGTCGCTGTCAAAAAACACCTTTGAGCCATCTTCCGAAATCAACGTCGGTTGAAACGTCAACGCATTGCTGATCGGCAAAAACGCACCCAAGCCAAGGAGTTCCCCATCAGGGCCTGAGCCTTCGATTGACTCCGGATTTGGTATCGCTTTCAGACCATCGCGCGCGCACGACGCACAAGACAACTCGTTGCTTGCAGCATCATAGACATAAACCTCCTCTAGCCTCTTAGCATACGCTTCTTCGTAATGCCCATCGAACTTTTGATTATCCGACATAAACACCACGCTTCCGCCATCCGGGGTTACCTCCGCCGTCCGCCGCCCCAAACCCGGCTGCCAATCACCCACTTCACCGATTTCTTCGGCCAACAGGGCGATCGATCGTCTACCGTCAGCCGGTGTGAATGCCGCGACGAACGTCGGCCGGCCGCCTTCTTCGAGCATATAAAGGTTATCCACGCCTTCTTCAGCTTCCACACCAATACTATTCTTGTTTTCGGCGAGCACGCCTTTCGCGACAAAGTAGACCGTGTACTTGCCGGCGTTGTCTTCACCCTCACCAATCACGCCTTCGACTTCAGCCTTAGCAGCGGGTGTTAAGTCGGTAAGCTGACCATCCCCGACTTCGTACACGTAAAGGTTTTCGCCACTACCGGATTGCGTATCCGCGGTCAGCCCTGCCGCGTCACTATCCGTGAAGAACACCCGCGACCCGCTCTTACTCGCCGTCCAGAACCGGCCGCCGCCGCCCCTGCCACCCGCAACCTGCGACGCGTCCACCTGCACACTCCGCTCACTTGGCGAACCCACGCCTTCACTCACAAACAGCTTCTTTTCCCCATTCAAATCCGTCCAAAACACCCGCGACCCATCTTCCGAAATAACGTTACTAAAATCCGGCTGGTTCTTCGCCCGTTCACCGAAAGGGAATGGTTCGGCTCCGAACGTCGCATCAGCTTCCGTCCCACCACCCGGCAACACATTCACCAAACTCACCTGGCCACCCACCGACTCATACAAATTATTACTCGCACCACCTTCCACCGCCCCAGTACCCCCAAACGCGCCATTCGCCTCAAACAACAACCGACCATCACCCACCGACCCACCCGCAAAATCAACCTGATGCGGCGCAAATTTAGAGACTTCCGGGACTTCGGATGTCTCAAACGCTGCCGGACTATTAGATGGTTCGCTCGTAAAGAACGGCAGATATTCCCTGCCTCCAAGCGCACGCGTATAGAGCACGGTATAGCCCTTACCAGGAGCCAGGGACGAGAGCAACGGCGCCCCGGGCTGCCGATAAGTACCCGACTGCAGGATCCCGACTGTCAATTCCGGCGAAAACGCCTGATAGAATGCACTATTGACCACCGCACCATCTTCCCCCAACGGCTGAAGATTCGCAGGCTTTTCCCAACCCGAACCGGCAGACCACCGCGCAAGATACGCATCCCCCCCACCAATCACGCTGTGACCACTGCCATTCACCGTCGGTGCCGCCACGTAGGCAACCGCCCGGCCACCCTCCGCGACCTGAAATGGAAGCGCCGTCCGAAATTCGCCCGCATTAGTCACAAGAATCGTCGGAAGACCGCGTGGCACATACACATCCGCGTCATAGTTTTCGGTAGGAGTAACTTTTTCGTAGACGCGGCCGTCGGGTAGCGGTTCGGCTAATGCCGTGGTGACCGTGAAGGCAAGGGATGCCGTCAGGAGCCCGAGCGTGGCGGTGAGCACGGCGATGCGCGGCGTGTGGCGCGCGTGGCCGTGGGGATCAATGGATCCGGCGGCCGGACTGGAACCGGCATCTGGCGAACGAGAATCGCCGATGCTGCCTTTACACCAGACCGGAAAAAAGAAGCGCTTCATCAGATCTTCCCCCGCTTACCCTTGCTGGGCTTCGAACCGTACTTACGACGTGCCCGCTTCTCACACGACGCCCGCTGCTTGCCTTTTGCTTTCTTACAGGCCTTCAGCGCTTTCGCGAGCTTCTGGGCCCTGGTCAGCGACTTCGTTTCGGTGCCTGTGACCGCGGCCGCTTCCTTTGGTCCGGGGATCGGTGCGATCGCGGTCAGGTTCGGGAACGTGCTTCCCACCGGCGCCGCACCGATGGGCGTGGGCGTTATGGGCGCCTGTTCGCCTGCGCTCGGCGGTGCCGGCGGGGCTGGTTCGGTCGTGAACGTTTGGTCGGCGCCCGCGGTGCTTTCCCCGGTGCTGTTGATCGCCAGGATGCGATAGTGGTAGGTCGTGTCCGGGGTCAGCGAGCTGAGCGTGACCGCTTCCGTCGCCACGCTCGCGACACCTGCGCCAACGCTGACCGGGGCGGTGCTGTCCCCGTAGCCGGTCGTGGTGCCGTACTGGATCGTGTAGCTGGTTTCCTGGCCCTCGGGGTTGACGGTCCCCGAGACCGTCGCGGTATTGTGGCCCACTGCTTCTGCCACGCCTGTGCCGGCTTCAGGTGGGGTCGGCGTTGTGAAGCTCGAGACCGTAACCATTCCCGCGGTCGTGCCGGTTTCGTTGGTCGCGACCACGCGGTAGTAGTAGGTCGTGCCGGGGGTCAGGACCGCGCCGAGGTTGGCGTGGACGGGCTGACCGCCAAAGCCGGCGGGGAGGCTACCCCCGGCGACAGGGATGGCTTTATTTGTACCCAGGTACGATTCTTCGGTCGCGTATTCAAACTTGTATTCCGTCTTGTACTCCGTCTTTTGATAGTTGGGGTTGACCGTCGCTTCCAGCGTCGCGCGGGTAGCGAACAGGAACGACACGCTTTCGCTTTCCACGATCGGCGGTTCGAGGGTCTCGGTCGTGAATACCCCGCTGCCTTCGGCTTTGCCCGACGTATTTTTCAGGACAATCTTGTAGTGATAGGCCGTTTTCGCTTCCAAGCCCATCGCGATCCTACTGACGCCCTGTTCTCCGCCTTCCAAGGCGTTGCCCTGTTCGCATTCCACTTTGTTTTCGGTCACGCTCGTCTTGCCATATTCGAAATGGCATTCGGTCGGTTCTTCCCCGGCATTGGGGTTTTCCGCAGCTTTGACCGTCGCTTCCAGACGCTCTTCAAACGGCGTCACCACAGAGGCGCTCTCACTTTCCACGGTCGGAGCGCTGGCAGCCAGCGCCGATGCGCTGAAGCACAAAAGGCCTGCGGGAACAACAAGGACGCTGAGCGCGACCTGGATCAATCTACGAGTACGCATCAGCTACTTCCTCCCCTTGCCGTTACGACTGGACTTTTTCGCCTGCTTCTTTGGTTTCGTGGTCTTCTTCTTGACCTTTGGACAACCAGTGACCGTGATCGGCGTGGACTGATGGATCACCGCGCCGTTCTGGCCCGTGAATGCCGTCGGCATCACGAGTTTCTGCCCGCAGAAGCTGTCCTTCGCGCTCACCGGCAGGTTCGCCGTCAGCGCCGAATACGGGCCGGTCGGCAGGTTCAGTTCGAACAAGGAGATCGGGACATCCGGGACCTGCTTGAACGTGCTGCTCGTGATCCCAGCTTTGCTGATGAACGTCGTGCCGACCAGGTTGATCGTGACGCCATCGCCCTGCAGGATCACCTCCAAGCTCGGGAAAGCTTCGCCACCGTGGCTGACAAAGTACGCCGGGCCCACCAGCGGGACCGGCAACACCGGCGTGACCGCGCTCGCCCGGCCGACGACCGAGGTCGCGGGGCAGTTCGCCGGGTTCGCTTCAAAGACAGCCGCCGTGCATGCCTTCTGCAGTGTCGTCAAGCGGGAGGGCAGTTGCTTCGGCAGATCGACCTTCACAGAGGCGATGTTCGACTGCGAGCTGGCCTGGTTGCCGCCGAACGGCCCGGTTGGATAGAGGATCTTCGCGGTCAGCGACGCCCCGTACTTTTTCGTGGCTTTCGCCGCGGTCGAGACTTTGAAGTCCGGTTTGAATTCAAGGCTCCGGCAAGACCCCATCTGGAAGTGCGTCGAGATCGGCGCGCTCGCGCCTTCACCGCTGTAAGCCGTCCCCGAGAACTCCTGCGGACTGCAGTTCGTCGGGTTGAACATGAACCCGGGCCGATCGATCACCGTATTGATCGAACGAATATCCGTGGGGATCCCGTCGAGGATCGTCGGGATCGAATGCGGACCCGACGGGTCGGTCGTGACCGTGATCTGCGCCGTATGCGGATCGACTTCGATCTTCGCGCGCACGACGTTCGTACCGAGGTTGAACGGGCCGGCCACGACCGGCGTCACGATCGACAGGCCAAACGGCGCGCCGTGATACGGGCCCGTCAGATAGACCACCGCGGGTGGAGCGCCGTTCTGCGGGACATAGAACGGGTACGGACCGGGGCCCGCGCCGACGACGGCGTGCCCGATCTGCGACGCCGAGGAGCACGTACCCGCGTTCGCCTGTTCTTCGCCGCACAACGGGACGCTCGCGAGCATCCCCGCCAATCCAGCGGGCGCCTTGAACGACAGGCTCGAGAAGCGCTGCTGCCCATCGCCACGCGCCAGCAGCAGCGAGAAGTCGGTGAACCCGCCGGCCTGATCGGTCGTGGAGCCGGCCGTCAACGACGGGCTGAACGGCAACGCTTGACCCGGCTGCGTGCAGGGGCCGCCATCGGGGCCGCTGGAGATCGCAAAACGACTGAACGACAGCGCTTCTTTCACAAACGGCGTGCTCCACGGCGTGAAGTCCGCGCTCGACTGATAGACACCACAGCGGGTCGGGGTCGCCAGCGCCGCCTGCGCGCCACCGCTGAACGCCAGCTTGAAGACCGTGAACGGGAAATCCGGGGTTTCGTTGAACGTCGTCGTGATCCGGCCCGTCGCTTCGTTGACATGAACATCCCCGATCAACTTCAGGTTCACACCATCACCCGAAGCCGCGACGAGCAGCTGCAGGTTCGGCGGGTTCGGCGAAAGGATGTAAACATCCCCCACGAGCGGATCGGCCAACAACGGCGTTTTGATTTCATCCGTCCCCACTTTCGAAGCGGCGGGACACGACGGCGGACCATCCATCGCTTCGCTTTCGCCCGCTTCCGTACCCGGCGCGATGTTCTCCTGGCCAGGCTCACACGCCACCAGACCCGTCGCCTGACCAGGGTTCAACACCATGCCTTCAGGCAACGTCACCGTCGTGTTCTTCAACCCCGCGGTACTCAACTCTTCCGCGTTCACGTTCTGCGGCACCCTCACTTCCGCCGTCAAACCCGCCGGAGTATCCGCGGACGCCGTGTCCGGCGCGATCGCCGCGGACGGTTCGAAATGCGCAAGCTGTTCACAACCCGTGGCCCCGACTTCGACGTCTTCGTCATTATGCGTCCTGGCTTCCGCTCTGGACGTGGCTCCCAGGTTTTCCCAGGTACCAAGCATTTCCGCGAAGATCGGCTGCGAACCCTGACACGACGTCGGCAACGTCAAAAACGGCTCCGCCGGCCCAAGATACACACAACCGCCTTTACCATCTTCCACACATCCCCGGCTACCAAGGCCGTTATGACCCTGGCGCCCGATATCATGATCCGGTTCCGACGGATTACCCCAAAACGTCACCGTATCGAACGTGAGTTTGCGCTGCGGCACATTGTTAACATGCACGGTGATCCCATAATCACCGCCGCTACGGACCTTCGCGTCCAACAACACGGTGATGCCGTTCACCTCAAACCCAAACTGCGCGGCGACACCGGGCGGCGGCACGATGTTATAGAGCGGCTCCCCGCCCAGATGCCCTTCGATCTCTGGATAGTCCCAGCCGATCCTCGACGATACCGGACAGCCTTTCCCAATCGGCTCCGATTCTTCCCCCAGCTGCCCTTCGTCGAAATCCGCGCGGGGACACTGCCCGACCGCGGTGGGATTCCCCACCAAGCCCGGCGGCAGCTTGAAATCGAGCACCCGCGGTTCACCGACCGGTTCTTCGGCACCAGTTGCCGGGTCGATCCAACTGTTGACCGCGAACACTGCCGTCGTTTCATATGGATGCGAGCCGGCCTGCGTATCGATGCTTCCGTCCGGGTTGGAGAACCACTGATCGAAACCCGCAAACCCCGGTTCGGCGATCCCCGTGCCGTACCTCACCGGAAACGACGCGCTCGCGACGTTCAACGCTCCGCCGCCTTCAACGCTCACCCGATCCGTTTCTTCACCCGAGGCTCCGGGCGCGACGCTCACCGGGATCGCCACCTTATAGGGCTCGCCCGAACCCGCTTCACCAGATGGCACAGTGCATTCCACGACCGTTTCACCCGTACACCCGGACCCACCCGTCGCTTTCAAACCGGCCGGCAACACATCCCGCATAACACCCGTACCGCCCGTCACAGCACCCGAGTTATAGACATACACGAAGACTTCGCCGGTGCCCCCCGGGTGCAGGACCGTCGGGCCGGTACGCCCGAACACCTCCCACCCCGGCGCTTCGGTCACCGCCAGCGCAGGGGCGGACGAGCACAGCAGCGCGGTGGTGGCGGCGCACAGTGTTACCAAGGCGCTGAGGGCATACCGGCGAGAAACGAAGACCGCTTTGGGCGCACCAATCCCTTTGACCGGGAAAAGGCCACCCAGCATCGCGAAGAGACCGATCTTCGGCGTGGAAGCGGGCTTCGCGATACGTGCTGTGGTTCTCACCTTGTCTCCTCCGTTGGTGTGGTGGGTTGCTGTGAAGGCTTGGGTTGCGGCACAAGTGACAGTGCGGCACGGGAGCGCTTTGGCGCGCTCGCACGGGGCCTGCGGGCGATCTGGGTCAACCTGCCGTACTTCAGGCGAAACACCTGATCGGCGGGCAGCGAGGAAGCCCGGTCTGGTTGTGGCTGTCCGCTCATTGGGGCGCTCCTTTACTCGTTAACGGGTCCAGGTTTGTCATCACGCGGCTTGTTTTTCGTTTTGGTTCGCGCCGGCACGCTCGCGGATGCCCTGCTCGACCTCCTGGCCGGCCGGCGTCAGGCGCCATTCGTTCGGGGCGCCTTTTGATTGGCCGCGGCCGGTGTTCTGCACCAGCCCGTTGCGCTCCAGGCGGGAGAGCAACTTTGAGACCTGGCCCTGGTCGTTGATCTGGGCATGGCGCGCCACGCCCAGGTTTGAGATCCCCGGCGCCCTCGCAATCGCTTCCAACACCAGCGCGGTGCGATACGTCATCCGCAACTGCGGATCCGACGACGGGCCGCTGTCCAAGGCGAGGTACTTGCCGCCCTGTTTGCTACCCGCCGCCGGGACCGGCAGCTGCGCACGCGCAGGCGCAGGCGCAGTCGGCACCGGACGAAAACGTTCCTCCCGCGCAACCTCCGCCCCGAGGTACGGAAGGACGATTAACCCCATCAGCTCCCCCAGCAGCGCGGCGATAGGGACAATCGAAGGCGCATCCTTACGGGGCCTGCCGGCCACCCGCCGCCCAGAAGAAGAAGAAGAAAGGCGCGTGCCCAGGATCGAAACGACCGCGCCCGCCAAACCCTCCGCCACCAACGGCGAAGAATCTCCACCCTGGAGACTCTCCTGCGCATCCTCGGCCTCCTGCGCACCCTCCGCGAACACATCGGTAATCCGCTCAAGCAGCTCTTCGCGATACGCGGCCATCCGCTCGTCCCCGCGCGCGGACTCAACGACACAGAAACGCGCCAACACGGGCTCACGATCAAAGAACCGCAACACCGTCCACAACCCCATCCGCACACGCTCACGCCACGACAAACCACCCAAGTCCGCTGCGTCCAGCTCGCTTGTCAGCTGAGCGTCGATGTCCTGCATCACCGCGAGCAAGCACTGCTCACGGTCCACGAACAGCTCATAGAAGGTACGCCGGGAGATCTTCGCGCGGGCCGTGATATGCGCGACCGTGACCGCGCCATAACCATGCTCGTTGACCGCCACAGCCGCCGCGCGCAGCAACAACACCCGCCGGTACTCGACTGAATCCAAACCGCCCAACAGCACGCTGCCCTCGCTCGCGCCGTGCTTGACGCCACGACGCCCAGCCGCGCCGCGCCCGGCCCGAGCTGACTTGCCACGCCCGGCAGGCCGCGCGCGCCCAGCGGCCGGCTCGGCGCCCGCGAGGGGACGGCCCGTACGCAAAAACTCAACGCCGCTTGCCGTCAACCACCACGCCTTCGGCAAACCCGCCGTCCGGCCACCCCTGTTCTCAACCAGACCATGCTCCTGCAGACGCGCCAGCAACCGCGAGATCTGCGGCTCGTTATCGACCCCCGCGCCGGCAGAGATCTGACGGTTATTCAAGCCCCCATGCTCACCAACCGCGGCAAGAACCGAACACGTCCGCTCCGTAGGCCTCACAGGGACGATGGGCGGCGCATCTCGGCGTCCTCGCTCGCTCGCGTGCGTAGCACGCCACGCTCCCTGCGTCCTTGATCTGCTTGCCCCTCGCCCCTGTGAATCAGGAGAACCATCCTCGGCAGACACCGCGGGCTCGGGCAGCGCGGGCAGCTCCGGCACCGGGCGCGCGAGCTCACGCGCGGAGGCCTCACGACCCTGGTAAGGCAACACAACCGTCGCCACCACCGGACCCACCAAATCCATCAACGACGACCCCGGCTCCTGTGCACCCCGTGCCAGCCGCGAATGGATCACGCTAAACGCCGCACCCGCAACACCCGCCGCCGTCAACGACGGCAACACCCCCGCCAACGACGAGCCCTCGCGACCCTCATCCAGTAGCTCCGCGACCTGATCCAAAACCTCCGCGCGACGCGCCAGCACCCGCGGACCCGCACCCAAGGCCTCCACAAACACAACCTTCGCCACAGCCGGGTCACGCTCCAGGCTCGCCAGCAACACGATCAGCGCACCACGAACGCGCTGCACCCACTCACCCTCCGCCATCCACACCGGGGCACAGGCCGCCGCGAGCTCATCGACCGCGCGAGAGAAGACCGCCAAGAAACAGTCTTCGCTATCGGCGAACAGGTCATAAAACGTCTTCGTGGACATCCCCGCGCGCGCCGACACACGCGTCGCCGACAGCCGCTTCAAACCTTCCTCCGCGACGACCTCTACAGCCGCGTCCAACAACCGCGTCTGCTGCACCCGCGACAAATACACCCCGCCACCCCGCGGACCCGGCACACCACGCCGCATCGGCACACGCCCACCCTGACCAGGAGGCAATGTCACTGGTGCTCACCCCCTACGAGGGAGCGCGCGCAGACCGAACGACCAATGCCGCGAGAGCTACCGCAGCGAGAACGCCAAATACCGCGCTCAGAGGCGCGGCGGCGGCCGGCTAGAAGATCGTGAAGAGCGCCGGTTTCGGCGCTAGAAAGCCAATTGCAGAGAGAGAGAGAGAGAGAGAGAGATGTGTCAGCGACGCTGACGCATCTAACAACGCCCCTCACAGAGGCGCAGCGATCCCTCATCACGTCTGTCTCAAACGACTTCACGCGTACCCCATTCCCCGACATTCGATTCGACCCGGCTCCCTCTCCAAGAAACCCGCTATGCGCTGAACGCCGGCCACGAGAGCCCGACCCCAACCCGATCCTATGTTCGCCCCGGCCGCCCACGATGGGAAACCGATGCCCTTCTAACCTAACTCCCGGCGCGAAGGTTGTCAAGTGACAACACCACAACCCCCACCGGCGGCAAGAAAAAAGGCTCTGGAAAGCCAAACCACAGCGTCAGCGCAGCACGAGCTGCTTGCCACCCGGCGGGCCGCTACGGACGCCGGCCCAGCGGATTGCACCGCCCAAGAGGCCACAGCCCTCGCTCTTGCCGCTCGGGCTCAGGCACCGATCAGCTCCAGCTGATCCAAACGCCGCGCTGCCTCCGACGCCCATACCTCGTTGTTCTCCGTGCTCAGGACGCCCGTCGCCGCAAGCCTGGACAGAGCGCTGTCGAACACGTCCTGCTCGATATCCGCCAGCTTGCGCTCCAGCTCCGTCCGAGTTGGCGCGCAAACGCTCACTTTGGCGGGCTGAGGCGACCGAGTTGGCCCGCTACGAGATAGACCTGTGAGGACACGCAGCTTGCGCAAGCCAAGCAAACTCGCGACCCAGCAACGGTCCCGCCAAGACGACCGGCGCTCTCAACGGCGCGGGTTTCAATAAGACCCAAACAGTCGAGCAGACCACATTGAAACTAAGACGAAGGGCATTACTCACTACGAAGCTAGCGGGGAACGCTCTCTGACTCCGCTACAGGATCACCCTTGGCCGCCCCGACCCGGAACGCCTCAGCCACGAGTTGCGCGTCCTCCTCGCGAGGGGCGTAGTGCAGATAACGCATCGTCGTCTGGATGTCGGCGTGGCCCATCCACTCCTGCACGCGCCGGATGTCGGCCTTGGCGATCATGCGGGTACCGAAGGTGTGTCTGAGGTCGTGGAAGCGCAGTTGGCGCAGCTTGGCCTTTTTCAGCGCGCTCTTGTAGCGGCGCCGAAGCGCGGAGCCGTCGAGGTAGGAGCCCGCCTCGCCGACGAACACCAGGTCGTCCTCGCCGGTGAAATGGCTGCGCTGGGAGAGCTTCGCCAGGGCCTTCGCGACGTCTGGCGCGAGCGGGACCGAGCGGACCTTGCCCGACTTCGGAGCCGTCAACGCACCCGCTGCGTAGCTCGCGCGCACGCGCAAAAGCGAGCCGGTGAAGTCCACGTCGCGCCAGTGCAGCGCGATCAACTCGCCGCGACGCAACCCCGTGAAGGCGGCGGTCAGGAAGATCGCGCCGTCCTGCTCGCTCGCGGCGGCGCGCACCAGCGCCCAGACCTCCTCGGGGCTGAACACGTCAATGTCACCGGCGAGCCTGACCGGGTGGCGCTCGATCCCGGCGAGGGGGTTGACCGGGAGGCCGTAGACCTTGCAGGCGCGCGCCATCACGCCGTGCAGCAGCGTCACGATCCGGTTCTTTGAATTGTTCGCCAAGGGGCGCGGGGGCTTTGGCTGCTCGTCGTCGGCCTGCTCGTCCTGTTGCTTGGCCTTGCGTCCCCCGCCGACGCGCATCAGCTGTGAGCGCCACAGTTCTATCTCGCGCGTGGTGATGTCCTCCAGTCGCCGCGAGCCGAAGGCGGGCGTCAGGTAGGCGTCGATGATCGAGCGGTAGCCGCGCAGCGTCGAGGGCTTCAAGGCGCGATCCTGCTCGACATAGCGCAGAAACTCGGCGGCCGCTTCGTCGAAGGTCGCGCCGGTGCGGACCATCCCCACCAGCGTGCCCCTGCGCGCCTGCTCGAAGACATCGCGCAGCCAGTCCTCGGCCATGCGCCTGGTGTAGTAGCCGGCGGGAGGGCGGCCGCGCTGGGCCCAGGCCGGTCCGATCTTGCGCTGGACCTGACGTCCGTCGGGGAGGCGGTACTTCGCGTACCAGGCCGGGCCACGCTTGCGCTCGACCCGGAAAACGTGGCCGCTCGGGGGCTGATTCAGGGGGTATGCGCTGCCCGGCATATGGCCCATTTTAGCAACTTCTTGGGACATATTTGGGACATCGTTACTTTTTTATAGCTGGTTACTTTTGCGAAAAGCCTTTGTTTTATGGGGGTTTTCGACGCGCCCGAGAGGATTCGAACCTCTGACCTTCGGTTCCGTAGACCGACGCTCTATCCAGCTGAGCTACGGGCGCAAGGCCGCCCAGGATACACGCGCCTCGTGGCTATCCTGCCTTCAATCAACAAGGACGACCACACATGAGCTCCCCAGAACCCGTCAGTCCGACCACGCCGAGCGACTCCGCCGCGCGCGAAGCCGACCCGATCAGCCTCGACACGCCGCGCGAGAAGAACCTCGCGCTGCTGCTGCTCGCGATGACGCAGTTCGTGATCGTGATCGACGCGTCGATCGTGAACGTCGCGCTGCCCTCGATCGGCGCCGCGCTGCACTTCTCGCGCGACAACCTCTCCTGGGTCGTCAACGCCTACACGCTCACGTTCGGCGGCTTCCTGCTGCTCGGCGGGCGCCTCGCCGACCTCTTGGGGCGCCGGAAAATGTTCATGATCGGCCTGGTCGCTGTTCTCGCTCGCCTCGCTCGCCGGCGGCCTGGCCCAGTCGGAGGCGTGGCTGATCGTCGCGCGTGCGACCAGGGCCTCGGCGCCGCGATCGTCTCGCCGGCGGCGCTGTCGATCATCACGACGACGTTCGCCGAAGGCCACGAGCGCAACCGCGCGCTCGGCGTGTGGGGCGCGGTCGCGGGCGCCGGCGGCGCGGCCGGGGTGCTGCTCGGCGGGATCCTCACGAGCGGGCTGAGCTGGCGCTGGGTGCTGTTCGTGAACGTCCCGATCGGCCTGATCGCCGCCGCGCTCGCCCCGCGGATCCTGCTGGAGAGCCGCGCCGACGACGGCACCGAAGGCTTCGACATCCCGGGCGCGGTGACGGTCACGGCCGGCCTCGCGCTGCTCGTCTACGCGGTCGTCGACGCCGTCAACGTCGGCTGGGGCTCGACCGGCACGCTGCTGCGACTCGCCGGCGCGGCCGTGCTGCTGATCGCGTTCGTTCTGATCGAGCTGCGCACCCGCCATCCACTGCTGCCGTTCTCGATCTTCCGCCTGCGCACGCTGCGCGGCGCGGACATCGTCGGCCTGCTGATCGGGATGTCGCTGTTCTCGATGTTCTTCTTCATCTCGCTCTATCTCCAGGACGTCCTGCACTACTCGCCGATCAAGGCCGGGATCTCCTACCTGCCGCTCGCGATCGGGATCATCCTCTCGGCCGGGGCCGCCTCGGTGCTCGTCACGCGCGTGGGCTTCAAGCCCACGCTGATCGCGGGTCTGCTGATGATCGCCGGCGCACTGCTGTGGTTCTCGCGCGTGCCCGCGCCGGGCGGCTCCTTCGCCGCGAATGTGCTCGGGCCGTCGGTGCTCGCGGCGTTCGGGCTCGGGTTCTCGTTCGTCCCCGTCACGATCGCCGCGGTCACCGGCACCAAGCCGCACGAGGCGGGCCTCGCCTCCGGCCTGATCAACACCTCCCAGCAGGTCGGCGGCGCGCTCGGCCTGGCGATCCTCGCGACGGTCGCCAACAGCCGCACCCAGAGCCTGTTCCACGCCGGCGTGCACAGCTCGTCGGTCGCGCTGACGAAAGGCTTCGACCGCGCGTTCCTCGTCGGCGCCGGCTTCGCGCTCGTCGGCGCGATCCTCACCGCCGTCCTGATCTCCTCGCGCGACTCCCGCGAGCACGCCGAAGCGGCCCAGCGCGGCGAAGCCGAGCCGGCGGCCGCGGCAGTTTAAGGTCCCACATAGCCCCCGATCGGCTAAACCGGCCGGGGTTCTGAGGATGCTCTATGGATGGACAACATCGATGAACTAATCGGGCTCGCCCGCAACCTCGCCGAGAAGGTCGTGGGTGCGGCGAGCGACTTGCTGTCTGCCGGAGCCGAAATCGAGCGTATCCACAGGCGATACGTGATCGGCGCGATCGAGCTTCTCGCCGATGCAGAAGCACAGGCCATTTTGGCGGCCAGCGATGACGAGGACGCCCTTCCCGAGCTTACGCGGATCGTCAACGACCTTGCACGCCTCCGAGACGACGCGCGCGCGGAAGCATCAACAAGTCAGGAGGGGGATGGCTCCGAGTAAGCGACTGCACGCTCTTCGAAGCGTCTGGCCATCTCCTCGGCGACGATCGCCTGCTGATCATTGGCGAGACGCGGCTTGACCTCGCGTAACAGAGCTGCGGCCCGGAGGCTGGACTCAGGCGTCATGGCGGCGAGCTCTCTAGCGCTCTCCCAAGCAGACCGACGCAGATCGTCACTTACCGCCACCAGCAAAGGGTACTCCGGTGCACACCCATGTCGATGCCAACCGAAACAAGACGGGGGGACGGAGAGGGAGGGATTCGAACCCTCGGACGAAGTTTCCCCCGTCACACGATTTCCAGTCGTGCCCGTTCAACCGCTCCGGCACCTCTCCTGGGGCTCGCCTGCATGGCGGCCGGATCAAGGCTACGACACCGGCGCTGCCCGCGTTGGTAGGCTTCCGCGAGATGCCCCACGCAACGATGATCCTCGCCACCAGCCAGGCCGTGTCCAAGGACATCGGCCTGATCGCCACGTTCGGCGGGATCGGTCTGCTCGTCAACCTGATCCTCGTCTTCGTCGCGATCCAGATTCGCGGCGAGCGCCAGCAGAACAAGAAGTACATGGCCTCGCGCCGCTCCTCCAACGGCGCCTGACGCGCCGCCAACCGGCGCCTCGCCTCCGATCGCGCCAACCGGCACCGGGGAGCGTCCCGCCCGCGAGAGCTCGTCGAACCTCTGGGGATGCAGTGCCTGGTCGCTGTGGCTGGCTGGCCGTCTCCTCAGCTCGCCCGTGCAGAGCTCAAAGACGGGCGGCGACGAGCGCGCAGGCGATCACGACGATCCCCAGCGACAGCGCCGACAGCGCCCCGTCCAGCGGCGCCAGCAGCGTGGCGCGCGAGAGCGCTTCGGTGCTCCCGTCCGAGCGCTCGCGCACGCCGCCGACCGCACTCGTGCGCCGGCGCAGCTCCCGTGCGGGCGTGCTCAGCCGCCGCTGCGCGACGCTCAACACCAGGCACGCTCCCGCGCCCAGCAGCCCGGGGAGCGCGACCTTCTCCGCGTCGACGAAGTAGCCGACAAAGGCCGGGAATGCGCCCCAGCCGAGCGCGAACCACAGGTCGGTGTGCAGCCGCCCGCCGAGCAGCTCGAGGTTGTACGCCGGCAGGAACAGCGCGCCGGCCACGACCAGCGGCGCCAGCCAGGCCGTCACCGTGACCGTGCCGGCGATCCCGATCGCGAGCGCGCCCGCGAGGCTGACCACGGCAAGCGCGATCAGCGTGCGATCGGACAGCCCCGTCGCCAGCGGCCGGCCGTGCAGCTCGTCGAGCGCGTGCGCCGCGACCCCCACCGCCAGCCCGAACGCCGCCAGCCCCCAGAGCAGGCGATCGACGTACAGGTGCGGGGCGAGCGCCGCACCGATCGCGAAGTAGCTCAGGTGCCAGGCCGTGTACGGCAGGTGCAGCAGCGTGATCAGATCCCCGACCCGGCCATGGCCGAGCGCGTAGAACGCCGGCCGCTCAGGCTTTGCTTGCATCGCCGGCGGGCTCCTCGCCGGTCGGTTCTTCGCCGGCCTGCCCGCCGCCGGCGGCGGCCTGCCCCTCCGCGGCGCGCCTCTCACCGGCGGGCTCATCGCCAGCGGATTTTCCACCGGCGGACTCATCGCCGGCGGACTCCCCGCCAGCGGGCTCATCGCCAGCGGACTCCCCACCATCGAACTCCCCGCCGGCGGATCGCGGCTTCCGCGCCGACATCACCACCCCGCCGCCGAGGCTCATCCGCCGCACCTGCACCTCCTCCAGCCCGGCGTCGCGCCAGTAGCCGACGATCCGCTCCAGCGGGTGCCGCTCGTAGAAGCCTCTGATGCTCGGCCCGAGGAAGCGCCCGACCTGCGCCCACTCGCGCGAGGCCACGCGCCCGAGCACAGGCAGCCCGATCGCCGTGTACAGCCGCCAGGCCTCGCGCGGGATGCGGCGTGGTGGCACGCCGAACTCCAGCGAGGCGACCCTGCCGCCGGGGCGCACCACGCGGGCCAGCTCGCGCATCGTCGCCGGCGGATCCTCGACGTAGCGCAGCAGATACGTGAACGTCAGCGCGTCGAAGCTCGCGTCCGCGAACGGCAGGCGCTCGGCCTCCCCCTCGACGAGCTCGACGCGCGCTCCGTCGCGCGCGAAGCGCGCCCGCGCGGCGGCGAGCATCTGCGGGCTCTGGTCGAGTCCGACGACGGTGCAGTCCGCGCGGGCGCGCAGCTCAGCCGCGACCATGCCCGTGCCGGTCGCGACGTCGAGGATCCTGTCCCCCTGCTGCGGCGCGATCCGATCGACGAGCGCGCGCCGCCAGCGCGGGTCCTGCCAGAAGCTCAGCGCCGCGCTCAGCCGGTCGTAGCGACTTGGCAGCTCGTGGAACAGCTCGAGCGCCTGCAGCTTCCTCGCCGACTCCATGCCTCCACCGTACCTGGCCGTGCGGGGAACGCCTCGGCCGGCACCTCGGCGGCTGCGGGTGGCGGGGTGTGAAGGGCGGCATGGCGTGAGAGGCGAAGCGCGAAGGGCGGCATGGGCGTGAAGGGCGGCATCGCGTGAGAGGAGGGGCGGGACGGGCGTGGCGGAAAGAGCGGGCGGATGACGCGGAGGCCCAGCGGCGAGACGGGACGGATAGAGGAGACGGATAGCGAAGACGCACGGCGGATAGGGTGTGTCGAATGGTTGGATTGATCACGGGAGCCTCCAGCGGGATCGGCGAAGCCGCGGCGCGCCGCCTCATCCGCGAGCCCGGCGCCGCGCTCGTGCTCGTCGCGCGGCGCGAGGAGCGCCTGCGTGCGCTCGCGTCGGAGCTGGGCTCCGAGCGCGTCAGCTTCCTCGCCGCCGACCTGCTCGACGATGACGCGCCCGCGCGCATCCGCGCGCACGTGCAGGAGCGCCACGACGGCCGGCTCGACCTGCTCGTCAACAATGCCGGCTCCGGCTGGCGCGCGCGCTTCGCCGACGGCGGCTACGAGAACGTGCGCCGCACGATGGCGCTCAACTTCGACGCGCCCGTGCGCCTCACCGAGGCTTTGCTGCCGCTGCTGCGGGCCTCGGCGCCGAGCGCGATCGTGAACGTCGGCTCGACCTCCTCGCGCGTCGCCCGCGCGGGCGCGGGCGCCTATTCGGCCTCGAAGTTCGCGCTCGCCGGCTGGTCGGACGCGCTGTGGGCGGAGGAGCGCCCGTACGGCGTGCACGTCGGGCTGGTGTTGCCCGGGTTCATCGCGACCGAGGGCTTCCCCCAGCAGGAGCTCACCGAGAAAGCCCGCACGCGCTGGATCGTCTCCACGCCGGAGAACGCGGCCGAGGCGATCTTCCAGGCCGGCCCCGGTCGCAAGGCCGAGCGCTATGTCCCTCGCCCGTACTGGCTGGCGGCGGCGTTTCGCGTGCTCACGCCGGGGCTCACGCGCCGCGTGATGGGCGGCGGCGCCGCGCGCGTGATGACGACGACCGTCAACCACGGGGAAGGCTCCTCCTCGGCCGAACTTTGAGCATGCGCCGGTGGGCGACGATCCGATCGACAGCGGCGATCTCGCGCGCGCGTGCGCGAACCGTGGCCCCGCGCGCGAACCCGGCCCCGCGCGCGAACCCAGCCCCGATCGCGCAGCCCTTCCCCACTCGCCGAGCGCGATGAACACCGCGCTCGTGCTCTTCACCCGCGACCTGCGCGTCCACGACCAGGCCGCGCTCGCCGCGGCCGTGCGTGAGGCCGAGCACGTCGTCCCGCTGTTCGTGTTCGACGAGCGACTGCTCGCCGGTCGCTGCGCGGCGCCCAACCGGCTCGCCTTCCTGCTCGACAGCCTCGCCGACCTCGACCGCTCGCTGCGCGAGCGCGGCGGCCGGCTCGTGATCCGCCGCGGCGATGTCGTGCACGAGACGCTACGCCTGGCGCGCGCGAGCGGCACGGAGGCGATCTATCTGAGCGAGGACGTCTCCGCCTACGCGCGGCGGCGCTTCTCACGTTTGAGCCACGCTTGCGAGCGTGAGCGGATCGAGCTGCGCGCCTTCCCGGGGATCACGGTCGTCCCGGCGGGCGAGCTGACCCCCTCGGGCGGGGGCGATCACTACCGCGTGTTCACCCCCTACTGGCGCGCCTGGAGCGCGCTGCCGCGCTTCGAGCGCGCGGCCGCACCGCGCCGCGTAACGCTCCCGGACGGGATTCGCGCCGGCGCGCTGCCGTCGCTCAGGAGCCTCCTCGGCGCCAACCCCGACACCGGGACCGCCGCTAACACAGGTGCCAACTCGGGGGCCGCCGCCGGCGCCGGTGCGTACACCCTCTCGCCCGAGCTGCCGGACGGCGGCGAGCGCGCCGGGCGCACGCTGCTGAAACGCTGGCTCGCGCGCGGGGGGCCGGCCGAGTACGAGACGCGCCACGACGACCTCGCCGCCAACCGGACCTCATACCTCAGCCCGTACCTGCACTTCGGCTGTCTCGCGCCCGCCACCGTGCTCGCCCGCGCCATCGGCAGCCGCGCGGCCGGCGGTGACGATGAACACGGCGGGAGCGGTGAACGCGGCGCAGGCGGTGAACGCAGCGCGGACCGCACCGGCCGACGGGGAGGGGCCGGTGCCGGAATGAGTGGCCAGGGCAAGCGCAGCGCCGGCGCCGAGGCGTTCGCGCGCCAGCTCTGCTGGCGCGACTTCCACCACCAGGTGCTCGCCGCGCGGCCCGATCTGCCGTACGCCGACTACCGCCCGCGCGGGGACCGTTGGCGCCGGAGCAGGCGCCTGGCCGGGGCCTGGCGGGAGGGCCGGACCGGCTATCCGATCGTCGACGCGGGCATGCGCCAGCTCGCGCGCGAGGGCTTCATGCACAACCGCGCGCGGCTGCTCGTCGCCTCGTTCCTGACGAAGACGCTGTACCTCGACTGGCGCGTCGGCGCCGCCCACTTCGACGCGCTGCTCGTCGACGCCGACCTCGCGAACAACGTCGGCAACTGGCAGTGGGTCGCCGGCACCGGCAACGACACGCGGCCGAACCGCGTGCTCAACCCGATCCGCCAAGCGTACCGCTTCGACCCCGCCGGTGATTACGTACGCCGCTACGTGCCCGAGCTCGCCGAGATCGCCGGCCGCGCCGTGCACGAGCCCTGGCTGCTGCCCGCGGCCGTCAGGCGGGGGCTGGACTACCCGAAGCCCGTGATCGACCACGCCGCCGCCGCGGAGGAGCTGCGCCGCCGGCGCGGGTAGAACGATCAGCGACGCGCATGAACTCTGCCGCGTTGCCGGCGCGGTTAGAACGCTCACCGACGCGTACGAGCTCCGACGCCTTGCCCGCGCGACCCGGCGCCGGACGATCGCAGATGGCCGCCCGCGTCGCGAGCCCTACGGACCGCGCCGCAGGCCCTCCGGACCGCGCCGGCGATCCCTCCCATCGGGAGCGTTGCCTATCGTGAGGGGCTCGTGTCGCCCTCCAGCTTCCACGCCTCGCTCGAACACGGCGAGGCCGTCCTGCGCTTCCCCTTCGACGAGCGCCTGCGCCAGCTGCTGCGCGCGCTGCCCGGCCGCCGCTGGGATCCCGCGGAGCGGGCGTGGTGCGTGCCGCTGGACCCGGAGCGCGCAGAGGCGGTCTCCCGCCTGCTCGGCGGCCTCGCGGTCGAGCCGGAGATCTCCGAGCCGCTCGCGCGCGCACTCGAGCGCCAGCGCCGACGCCGACGCCACGACGAATGCGTGATCGACCTCGCGCGGCCGGACGAGAACTGGTGGCTGAGCTTCGCCACCGACACGACCTGCGAGCTGCCCGAGCTGCTGCTCGAGCATCCCGGCGGCTACCGCGTGCCCGCGATCGCCCGCGGCCTGATCCCGCTCGATAGGCACGCCGCGCAACTCGTCGAGGAGCTGCCGGCGGCGCCCGCGCGGTTGCGCCTGAGCGACGACGCCGCGCACGCGCTCACCGAGATCAAAAACGGCGCCTCCGCGAGCGGCTCGACAGCGGGCGATGACACCGCGGACGGGGCCGCGGACAGCGCGGCGAACGGCGCCGCACGGGGCGCGGCGAGGTCCGCGGGCGGGTGGGCCACGAACGAAGTCGAGCTGCGCCGCGACCGCCGCGGCGAGCAGTGGATCGTGATCGACGCCGTGCACGCGCCGCTCGCGCGCGTGCTCGCCGGGCGCGCCGGACTGCGCGCGCTGGATGCCCCCGAGGCGACGTTCGCGCTGGCCGCGGTCGAATACGACGCGGAGGCGATCAAGGAGCTGATCGACGAGCTCGAGGTCGCGCGGATCGACCCGCGCGTGCAGAGCTGGATCGCGCGCGCGACGACGTGGACGGGCACGATCGAGGTCGAGGGCCCACAGGAGCAGCCCGTGTTCCTGCTGCTCGGCAACACCAACCGCCTGCCGCGCGAGCTGCGCGAGCAGGCCGTGAGCGCGCCCGGCGGCGCGACCGTGGCGATGACGCTCGAGAGCTGGCGACTGATGGAGGGGCGGCTGCGCGGCTGGATCAGCCCCGGTGCGAAGCGCTGCATCGCGGCGCTGCGCGAGGGCCGCCCGGCACCGCCGGCGGTGCTGGAAGTCTCAGCGCTGCACGAGGACCCGACGTTCGTGCTCGCACCCGGGCACGACCCCGCACAGCTCGACGCGTTCACGGCGCTCGCCGGTGCGGCGCCCGGCAGATCCGAACATGGCGGGCGCGGGCACGCGCTCGGCGCGCCCGGAGAGCACGCGGGAATGCCGGCGATCCGCGCCGATCCGTTCTGCGTGCCCGAGCTCGACGAGTTCCTCGCGCAGCACGAGCCGTGGATCGCGCCCGAGGCGCTCGCGCTGCTGCAGGAAGTTCGTGAGGAGCACGCGCAGGCCGCAGGCCTGGTCGAGCTCTCCGCAGCGACCGAGGCGCCGCTCGATGACTTGGCCCCACCCACCCTCGGCGGCGAGCTGAAGCCGTTCCAGCGCGCGGGGGTGCGCTACCTGCTCAAGCAGCGCCGCGCGTTCCTCGCCGACGAGCAGGGCCTCGGCAAGACGATCGAGGCGCTCGCGACGCTGGAGGCCGACGGCGCCTACCCGGCAATCGTCGTCTGCCCGGCGAGCCTCAAGCTGAACTGGCTGCGCGAGCTGTCGCTGTGGCTGCCGCACCGCAGCGCGCAGGCGCTGACCGGCACGCGGGGGGGCGTCCCGGTCGCTCAGGCCGATGTGACCGTCGTCAATTACGACATAGTCGCTGCACGCCTGAGCTCGCTGTCCGCCATCGCCCCCCGCGCGCTGGTGCTAGACGAGTCCCACTACTGCAAGAACGCGGCCGCGAAGCGCACCCAGGCCGTGCAGCAGCTGTCGACCGCGGTGCCGCGCGACGGGTTGGTGCTCGCGCTGACGGGCACGCCGGTGATGAACCGCCCGCCCGAGCTGATCTCCCAGCTGCGGATCCTCGGCCGACTCGCCGACTTCGGCTCGGGCGCGCAGTTCGGCAAGCGCTTCCGCGGCGCCGACGCGCACCTCAGACTGCACTGGCACCTGCGCGCGCGCTGCTTCGCGCGGCGGCTGAAGGCCGACGTGCTGCCCCAGCTGCCGGCGAAGACGCGCGCGGTCGTGCCGATCGAGCTCGACAACGAGCCCGAGTACCGCCTCGCCGAGAGCGACCTGATCGCGTGGCTGCAGAGCCAGCCGCTGGACCTGCACGAGCTCGACGCGAAGGTCGCCGCCGCGCTGCGCGCCGAACGGCTCGTGCGGCTGAACGCGCTGAAGCTGCTAGCCGCGCGCGGCAAGCTCCACGCCGCGCTGGCCTGGATCCACGACTTCCTCTCCTCGGGCGAGCGCCTGGTCGTGTTCGCCCACCACCGCGAGATCCAGCGCGCGCTGCTCGAGCGCTTCCCACACGCGCTGCACATCCTCGGCCAGGACTCCCCCGTCGCACGCGACGCGGCGCTGCGGGCGTTTCAGGAACCGGACACCACCGGTGCCTCCTCCGCCGCGCACCACGGCGGCCCCGGGGTCCGCGGCGTCGCGAGCGCCGCCGCCGATCGCCGCGCCGCCCCGCAAGCGGGCGCCTCGAACCAGCTGATCATCTGCTCAATCGAGGTCGCCGGGCACGGGATCACGTTGACGCGCGCCTCGAACGTCGCCTTTCTCGAGCTCGACTGGACGCCCGCCAAGCACGACCAGGCCGAGGACCGCTGCCACCGCTTCGGCCAAGAGGACACCGTCAACGCCTCCTACCTGCTTGCCGCGGGAACCGTCGATGAAACGATCGCGACGCTGCTCGAGCGCAAGCGCGCGGTGATCGGCGCCGTCACCGACGGGCTGGAGGAGAACGAGGAGGGCGTCGTCGACGCGCTCGTGCGCGAGCTGCGCGGCGAGCCCTACCGGCGGCTGCGCGCGGTGGCGTGAGCGAGATCAGGCTGCGACGGCCGGCGGCGGCCTCGCCGCCTGGACCTCCGACGGCAGGCCCCGTGTCGCGAAGAACGCCGCGCAGACGAGCAGCCCCGCGACCAGCAGCCCGGTCTTCAGCGCCGTCAGCTGCGCGTCGGCGTAGCTATCGACGATCGCCGCGGTGCTCTGCGCGTCGAGGCCCTCCGCCTGCGCGCCGGCGCGAACCTGGTCGATCGAGACGAAGCTGACGTTGCCCTCCAGCTTGATCCCAACCTGCTGCTTGACCGCGGCGGAGACGCGCGGGTCGCTCTCGACTTTGCCCGAGAAGCCGGCGATCAGGCCGCTGATCACAATCGCGCCGATCAGCGCGGTGCCGAGCGAGGCGCCGAGCTGCTGGGCGGTGAACTGCAGGCCGCCGGCCTCGCTGCGGTCCTCGTCGCCGACGGCAGACTGCACGACGTTGCCGAGCTGGGAGACGATCAGGCCCATGCCGATCCCGAGCACGCCCATCGCGATCGCGAACGGGACCGTCTCGATTTCGGGCTTGATCGTGGAGAGCAGCAGCAGACATGCCGCGAGCAGCAGCGCCAGGCCGGCGCGCACGATCGTCCGCGCCGGGTAGCGCCCCGCCAGGCGCGAGCCGACGAGCGCGGTCACGAACAGCGTGACCGACACCGGCAGCATGCGGACGCCCGTCTGGAACGCATCGAAGCCCTGCACGACCTGCAGGTACAGCGGGATCGCGAAGAACACGCCCATCAGGATCAGGTTCTGGAACAGGAAGGTCGTGAGGCCGCTGCGCATTGCCGGAATCGAGAGCAGGCGGAAGTGCACGAGCGGCTGCTCTTTCAGGCGCTCGCGGCGGCGCTCCCACGCGCGGAAGCCGCCGATCACCGCGAGGCCCGCTGCGATCACGAACGGGGTCAAGGAGAACCCGAAGGGCGTGATCGGCGAGTTGCGGGGTTGTAGCCAGCCCCAGGTGCTCGCCTGCAGCACGCCGAACACGACCAGCGCCAGGCCGAGCGCGCACAGCACGGCGCCGACGCGGTCGAGCTCCGCGCCGGGCTGGCCCCGGTCGCGCGGCAGCAACCGCACCGCGAGCAGGATCGCGATCACAACGAGCACCTCCCCCACGAACACGACCCGCCACGTCAGGTTCGTCGTCACCCAGCCGCCGAGGATCGGCCCGACCGCGATTCCCGCGCCGGAGACGCCGCCGAGCACGCCGTAGGCGAGCGCGCGCGCCGGGCCCTCGAACGAGCGCGCGGTCAGCGCGACGAGCGCCGGCAGCACGAGCGCCGCGCCGATGCCCTCCAGCAAAGACCAGCCGATTAGCAGCGCGCCCACGCTCCACGCCGCCGCCGTCAGCGCCGAGCCGGCGCCGTAGACGACGAGGCCAATCGAGAATGCCCTGCGCCGGCCCCAGATATCGCCCATCTTCCCGCCAGCGATCATCAACGCTGCCATCACGAGCGAGTACAGCGCGATCACCGCCTGGATCGTCGTCACGTTCGTGTGAAAGTCGGAGACGAGCTGCGAGATCGAGACGTTCATCACCGCCTGGTCGAGCACCATCAGGAACTGCGCGGTGCCGAGCACGGCGAGGATCTTGCGGTCGCCGGGGCTCATCGCGGGCGCTCGCGCCGCGCGGCCTCTATGCGGGCGCACGGATAGCGGATGCGAACGACTTGGAAGAGAGCTCTCGACCCGATTGCGTTGCAGAGCCTACCCAGTCCGACGAGCGCCGGCCGGCGGCTCGCTCAATGTACGCGCACCGGCGTGCCGACCGGCACGTGGCCGGCGATCCAGTCGATCGCCGCGGGGCGCCCCACCCCCTGCGCTACCGCCTCACCCCAGGAAGATGCCGGACAGCACCGCGTTCGCGCCCGCCGTACGGTCGATGACGATCGGGACGGTTTCCCCGGCCGCGACCGAGATCGGGAACGTGATCCAAGCGCCTTGGTTGAAGTTGCTCGACAGCGCAGCGGTCTCACCGTTCACGCTGACGAGCTCACGCCGCGCCGTGGAATCCCAATCGACCGCATACAGCCGCAGGTTGCCCGTATAGGCCGAGTTGAACTTCAACGCCAAGCGCAGCTGATTGGGGTCGTAGTAGGTCGCCGCCTCGCGGGTCAGGCCATTGGGGCTCTCGAGCGCCCGCACATCGCTGCTCGACGAAGCCCACACGTAGCGGCTGCCCTGCGCGAGGCCGATCGATGCGCTCGGCATCGACACGAGATCGCTTTCGCCGTTCCAGGCGCCCAGGTCGTAGCCCGCGGAGCCGTAGGCACCGACCCAGCTGCCCTGCGGAGCGCTCGTCGATGCGATCGACGGTGGCGCGCCCGCGTCGCCGAGGAAGATCCCCGAGAGCACGGCGTTGGCGCCGGCGGTGCGGTCGACGACGATCCTGACCGTTTCCCCCGCGGCGACCGAGATCGGGAACGTGACCCAGGCGCCCTGGTTGAAGTTGCTCGACAGCGCAGCGGTCTGACCGTTCACGCTGACCAGCTCACGCCGGACCGTGGAATCCCAATCGACCGCATACAGCCGCAGGTTGCCGGTATAAGCCGAGTTGAACTTCAACGCCAGACGCAGCTGGTTGGAGTCGTAGTAGGTCGCCGCGGTACGCGTCAGCCCATCTGGGCTTTGCAGCGCGCGTGGATCGCTCGTGTTCGCCGTCCACACGTAGCGGCTGCCCTGCGCGAGGCTCAGGCTGGCCCCGGGGATGTCCGAGACGTCCGTCGACCCGTCCCAGGCCGCCAGGTCATAGCCCGCGGAGCCGAGCGCACCGGTCCATGTCCCCTGGGGGGCGTTCGATACCGGCAGCGCGGGAGGCGCGCCCGCGTCGCCGAGGAAGATTCCCGAGAGCACGGCGCTGCTGCCGCTTCCCTCGGGGGTCACCGTGATCGTCAGGCTCCCGCCCGCCGGCTCGCTGATCGGGAAGATCGCCCACTGGCCTTCGCTGAAGCCGCGGCTGCCCATGTCGACGTTGTTGCTGAACGACACCGAGCTGCCACCAACGGTCAGGGACTCGGCTTCTTTTGCCCCTCCCCCTCCCCAGTTCACGGCGTACAGGCGCAGGTTGCCGGTGTAGGCGGTGTGGAAGGTCAGCTTGACCTGCACCTCGCTGAGGTCGTAGTAGCCCGCCGCGGTGCGCGTCAAGCCATCCGGGCTCTGCAGTGCGCGCGGATCGCTCGTGTTGGCCGCCCACACGGCGCGGCTGCCTTTGACGAGGCTGACCGACGCGTCGGGGAGGTTGCTCACGTCGCTTTCGCCGTCCCAGCCCGCCAGATCGTATCCTTCGCTACCGAACGCTCCCACCCAGTTCGTGGCGCTCGACCCGGCCGAGGGCACGAAGACCGCCAGGCCCGCCCGCTCGAGGCTTTCGGTCGCGATCAGCCCGCTGGCGCTGATCGCGATGCTCGTCACGGGGTCGGGGCCCTCGAGCGTCTGGATTTCGCTGAGCGCACCCGATGAGCCGATCGAGTGCAGATGCACGGCCGAGTTGTCATACCCGGTCGTGGCGACCAAGCCGCCCCCGGGGCTGAACCCGGCTTCCGTGGGGGTTGACTGGATCTCGCCGCTGCCGATTGGCGTGAGCACACCCGACGAGGACACCGAGTAAGTGCTCAACGTCTCACCTTTGCTCCCAAATCCCGCCACGCTGAGGACATTCCCGCCGGTGGCGAACACCGCATTTTCGCCCGGCGTGCCGGAGGCACTGAAGGGTGACCCGGGGACTGCCGTGAGCGTGCCTGAGGAACCGACCGAGAACATGCTCACGCCGGCCGAGCCCGGAACGGCGAGCAGGCCACCCGCAGGACTGAACGCCGCGCGGCCCGTCCCTTTCACGCTGTGCGGCGAGCCGACGGCCGCTGTCAGGGCGCCCGAGGCGCCCACCGAGAAGACGTACAGAGATTCGCCGGCGCTCACCTCGAGCAGGTTCCCACCTGGGCTGAACGTGACCGACCCCGGCTGAGCGGCGAGGGTAAACGGAGAACCGGGCACCGCCGTCAGAGCACCCGAGGAACCGACCGAGAAGATCGAGACGGTGTTGGCGCCCTGATTTGCGGCAGCCAAAAACGTTCCGCTCGGGCTGAATGCCACCGCATGAGCCGACGGGTCGGGCGGTGAGCCGGCAACCGGGGTCAGCGCTCCCGAGGTGCCCACCGAGAAGATCGCGGTCCCGTCGGCGAGCAGATTCCCACTGGGGCTGAAGGCGAGGCCCGACCCTCCATTGATCGACGAGGACAGTGGAGAGCCCGACGCGGGGGCGTACGCCGGTTCACTCGCCGCGGCAGTGCTCGGCGCCAGCAGGCAGAACGCCACGATCGCACCGAACAGATACCACCGCAGACTCCACACATCCTTCAGGGAACCATGCGCGTGTTGAGTAGGCCTGCGTTTGGTCGCTGCGAGTTGAGTAGACATGAGGCAACCGTATTGGCGTATGTACATCCCGGCCATCCCCCGACCAGCTCATCTTGCGTTCAAGCAGTGAACATAATCCGCAGGCACGGTAAACCCATGGCCAACCCAGAGCTGGGCGCGAGGAGAGCGGGGCGCGAGCCCTCTTCTGAGCAGGCGGAGCAAATCCAGCACTACAACGGAGAGGGAGAGATTCGAACTCTCGGTACGCCAATCAGACGCACAACGGTTTTCGAGACCGCCGCATTCAACCGCTCTGCCACCTCTCCAGGTGCTAGCGACCCCCTCAAGGCTAGTAGATCGGCCGAGCCCCGGGCAAGCCGATCGTCGCAGCCGGCTGCAGCATAGGCCGGGCAGCTTGACAGGCTAGGTGGTACCAGCTACCTTGTGCAACATGGTAGCCAAGAGAGGAGCGGTAAAGCGCGATGCGGCGGCGATCTCGCAGCTGCGCCGTGGCGTGATCGAGTTCTGCGTGCTCGCGCTGCTCGCTGGCGAAGAACGCTACGGGTTCGAGCTCGTGCAGAAGCTCGCCGGTGAGGACGCACTGATCACGACGGAAGGAACGCTGTACCCACTGCTCGGCCGCCTCAGACGCGAGGGCGCCGTGGAGACGACCTGGCGGGAGTCGCCGTCCGGGCCCCCGCGCCGCTACTACCGGCTGACCCCCGCCGGGAGGAAATCGCTCGCGGCGTTTGTCGATGAGTGGAGCCGTTTCCGCGGCTCCGTCGATGCAATTTTGAAGATAGGAGACGCGCAATGAGCACCAGCACCCTTCACCCGGCCGCCACCACCTACCTGCAACGGGTGCGCCGCGAAGGGCGCGATCTGCCCGGCGATCGCCTGGCCGAGCTCCTCGTCGATCTCGAAGAGCACCTCTCGGCCGCGATCCCCGCCGATGCCTCCGACGCGGAGGCCCGCGAGATCCTGGATCGCTTTGGTGACCCGCGCGAGATCATCGCGACGGAGCGCCCTGAGTCATTCGTTCCCGCTGAGCGCCGCGGCACGCGAGAGTGGGTGGCGATCTGCTTGCTGCTGTTCGGGTTCATCGCCGCCGGCGTCGGGTGGATCGTCGGTGTCGTCCTGCTCTGGAGCTCGCGCGCCTGGACGACACGCGACAAGCTGATCGGCACGCTCATCCTTCCGGGTGGCCTGTTTGCGACGGTGGTGCTCCTGTTGCTCGCCCTCGGGCGACCGCACAAGGAAACCTGCACCCACCGCGACACCAGCGGCATCCACTACGGCGCCAGCGTGGTGCACTGCATGCCCGTACCCAGCAGCGGGCCGTCGACCCTCGCTTCGATCGCGCTCGTGCTGCTCGCGCTGACGCCGATCGTGACCGCCGTCTACCTCGCCCGTCGAGCGCGCTAACTGGGCCGGGGTTGGCCGTCGGCGGTCACACGGTCTGCGTGAGCCGCGGTGAGCTTCGCGGATTCAGCCTCCGTCGGGCTATGGCCCGGCCGGCGCCGTTAGATCGTCCCGCGTCGCTCGGCGAAGAACGCGCTCAGCAGAGCGCCACACTCCTCCCCGAGCAGGCCACCCCGCACATCGGGGCGGTGGTTCAGGCGGGGATCGTCGAGCACGTCGAGCACGCTCCCCGCGGCGCCCGCCTTCGGGTCGCTCGCGCCGTAGATGACGCGCGGCACGCGCGCGAGCACGATCGCGCCGGCGCACATCGCGCAGGGCTCGAGCGTCACGTACAGCGTCGTCTCCAGCACGCGCCAGCTGCCGAGCGCCCGCGCGGCCTCGCGCAGCGCGATGATCTCGGCGTGGGCGGTCGGGTCCTGGCGCAACTCGCGCTCGTTGCGGCCCGCAGCGATCACCTCGCCGGCGTGCACGACGACGGCGCCGATCGGGACGTCCCCGTGCTCTAAGGCCCGCTCGGCCTCGCGCAGGGCCAGGCGCATGAAGTACTCGTCGTCTGGCTCTCCCTCGCTCATGTCCGATCCTCCGCGCTCGTCGGCGGGTTGTTTGTTCATCCACCTCTCACGCGCTCGCCCACGCGCTCTGCGACAGTGCATCCCCGCCGCCGGGTCTCGCGCATCATCATTACTCAAAGCCACATGCCCCCCCACTCTTCCCAGATCCCCCTCGCCGGCGCCGTCGTGCGGCGGACGTGCCTAATCGTCGGGGTTTGCGCGGCGCTCGCGCTCGGCATCCTCGCGGGGCCGGCGATGGGATCGTCATACGCCCCGAGCGAGATCCTCGTCCGCTACGCCCCCGCCGGAACCGCGCTCGCGCATGTTGCGAGCACGGGCGGGGCCACCGGCGAGATCGAAGCGCCCGGGGCCCACACCAGAGTGCTGCGCCTGCCGCGCGGAGCCAACGTGCCCGCGGCCCTCGCCCGCCTGCGCCGCCGCCGCGACGTGCTGTGGGCGGTGCCCGACTACACGGCCCACACCGCCGGCACGTTCATCCCCAACGACCCCGGCCTCGGCGGCGCGCCGACCGGCTGGGAGCAGCTGCAGTGGAATTTCGTCGGGGAATTCGGCGTGAACGCGCCCGAAGCGTGGGCGAACGTCGCCGCCGACGGTCACCCCGGCGGGCGCGGCGTGATCGTCGCGGTGCTCGACACCGGCATCGCCTACGCCAACCGCGGGCGCTTTCGCCGCTCGCCCGACTTCTCGCGCTACGAGTTCGTCAAGGGCTATGACTTCATCGCGCACTCGCCCTACCCGAACGACCACAACGGCCACGGCACGTTCGTCGCCGGCACGATCGCCGAGGCGACGAACAACCACTTCGGCCTCACCGGCCTCGCCTACGGCGTGCGCCTGATGCCCGTGCGCGTGCTCAACGCCCAGGGCGAAGGCAACGCCTCGACGATCGCCGAAGGCGTGCGCTTCGCGGTCAACCACGGCGCCCAGGTGATCAACCTCTCGCTCGAGTTCGGCAGCGAAGTGACCGCCGCGGACATCCCCGAGCTGATCGAAGCGCTGCGCTACGCCAACCGACACAGGGTCGTCGTGGTCGCGGCCGCCGGCAACGAGGGCCACACGACGATCGCCTACCCCGCGCGCGCGCCCGACGTGATCGCCGTCGGCGCAACCACCGAACACGGCTGCCTGGCGAACTACTCAAACGACGGCACCGGGCTGACGCTCGTCGCTCCCGGCGGCGGCGCCGACGCCGACCTCCCCGGCGACCCCAACTGCCACCCCGAAGAACCCTCCGGCCGCGACGTCTACCAGATGACCTTCACCGGCTCCTCGCCCCAGCGCTTCGGTTTCCCCTCCGGCTACGAAGGCACCTCGATGGCCTCACCGCACGTCGCCGCGACCGCGGCGCTGATCATCGCCTCAGGCGTGCTCGGGCGCCACCCCACGCCGGCGCAGGTGGCTGCGCGGCTGCGGGCGACGGCGCGGCCGCTGGGGGGGCCGTCGGACTCACGGCTGTATGGGGCGGGGTTGGTCAACGCGGCGGCTGCGACTGCACCGGGCGGGCCGGGGGCTGTGGGGTAGAGAAGATCCCGGGTCCCGCGACGATCGAGTCCCGGGCAGAGGTGCAACGCGGTGGCAGGGATCACGCGGATGCCGGCGGCGGATCAGGAAAACTGAGAGCTCACGAGCTCGACATCGATCCGAAGAGCTCTTCGAGGAAGAAGCGTGTCTTTGCCGGCGGCTCCTGTGGCGGATAGATCCGCTCGAGGAGAGCGAGCGTCTCCTTCACGCTGTGCAGATCGCACTCGCGCAGCAGGATCCTGATGTCCTCGTCGTCCTCGCCAAAGCGCATCGCCATCAACTTCATCGCGAGTAGATATTGCGGCGAGGCAGTCGTTATCTCGATACCGGCGATGTCGGGCACCGGGCGGGGATGTTCGTCCGCCCTGGGCATGAAGCCCTTGACCGCGTCGTTCAGCCAGCCCTCAGGTAGATCGTGCGCTTCGGCCACCTTCGTCGCGGCGGCATAGATCACGCTCTTCGGCTCGAACACCGCATCGATGTCCTTCGTGACCCGTCGCGTCGAGTAGGCGAGCGCCATCGCCGCACCGCCGACGATGAAGATCTGACCGCGCACCCCCTCGCGCGTGAGCTCATCGCCAAGCGCCTGCAGCGCGGCCACGATCCTCGCGCGCGTGAAGTGTCGCTCAGACACGGTCGAAGACCTCGCGCGCGATGAACACGCCGTGACGAGCGAACACGGCCGGCGTGTGCGCGAGCGTATACGCATGAAAAGCGGGCAGGGTGGCGACGAACCACCAGGGCTCGACAAAACGGCCCGGCTCGTTGACCCAGTCCGGCGCGGAGATCGCGCCCTCAGCCGCGAAGAGCTCAGCGACGCCGGCGAGCGCCGCGTCAAAGCGTGCGTCACCCGTGCCCGGGGGTGTGTCTCGCAGCAGGGCGACCCTTCCGGGACGGGACGATCCCCTGAAGTCGTCGGCGAACCCGAACAGCAGCCGCAATGCGTCCTGCTCGTGACCGTGCTCGAGATCCTCCTCGATCGTCTGCGCCAGCTCGGCGAGCGACGCCGCTCCGCGGCGCATCCTGGGGCGGGCGAGCACCTCGATGTCGTGCTCGCATGCGCCGAGCAGACGCTCGAGCGTCGCGAGGTTCGGGGTCTTGCCACCCGACTCGTACGCCGCAACCGCCGGCTGCGCGGTGCCCGCCCGAGCGGCGAGCTCGAGCTGAGTGATGCCAGCCGCCTGGCGAGCGTCTCTGATCAGGGTTGCGACTCCCACCCGGGGAAGTATACATGTTGAGATATATCAATCGCTTACGCAGCTGACTAAAGTCGCACACGTGAGCACCACTGATCCACTCCCCTCGGCCCAGGCCCCGTCGCGCTGCGAACTAGCGGTCGTCGGCGGTGGAATCGTGGGATTGGCGGTCGCGCGCGAGCTGACCAGGCGCCACCCGCGCGCGTCGGTCTGCGTGCTCGAGCGCGAGACTTCGATCGGCGCCCACCAGACCGGCCACAACTCGGGCGTGATCCACGCAGGCGTCTACTACGCGCCCGGCTCGCTGAAGGCGCGACTGTGCGTCGAGGGGGCGCGCGAGCTGTACGAATACTGCGAGGAGCGCGGGATCGCCGTCGAGGCCTGCGGCAAGGTGATCGTCGCAGCCGACACCCGCGAGCTGCCCCGCTTGGAGGAGCTCGAGCGCCGCGGCCGGGCCAACGGCGTGCTTGGCCTGCGCCGGATCGATGCGTGCGGGATTGAAGCTTTAGAGCCCCACGCGCGAGGGGTCGCCGGGCTGCACTCGCCGAGCACCGGGATCGTTGACTTCGGCGCTGTCGCACGCGCTTACGCGCAGGACGTGCTCGAGGCCGGCGGCGCCGTCGTGACCGGGTGTGGCGTCGACGGGGTACAGGAGCGGGGCTCCACGCTGCGCCTGTTCCACACCGGCGGTGCGACCGAGGCCTCGCACGCGATCTTCTGCGCAGGCGCCTGGGCCGACCGGCTCGCGGTCGCGGCGGGCGCCGACGCCGACCCGCGGATCGTGCCGTTTCCGCGGCGCCTACCTGCGACTCGTGCCCGAGCGCCGGCAGCTCGTGCGCGCGCTGATCTACCCCGTGCCCGACCCCGCACTGCCATTTCTCGGGATACACCTGACGAAGCACATCGACGGGGATGTTTTGATCGGGCCGACCGCGCTGCTGGCGGGCGCGCGGGATGCCTACGCCCTCAGTCGGGTGCGGCGCGAGGACCTGCTAGACACGCTCGCCTGGCCCGGATCGTGGCGAATGTTTCGACAATGGTGGCGTACCGGCTTGACCGAACTACGGCACGTAGCGCTACGCGCCGCGTTTGTACAGGCAGCCGCTCGCTACGTGCCAGAGCTGCGACCGGAGGATGTCGAACCGGCATTCGCAGGCGTGCGGGCGCAGGCACTCGGACGCGACGGGCGGTTGATAGATGATTTTGTGTTCTCCGCTACCCCGCGAGCGCTACACGTGCGCAACGCACCCTCACCCGCTGCGACCTCCTCACTCGCAATCGCGCGCTACATAACCGAGGAAGCCGAACGCGGGTTTGGGCTTGAAAGATGATCGGTAAGGACAACCGCAGACAGGTGCCCACCCGGTTGTAGCCATATCGGCAGATGGCCGGTCGCCCGTTCGTCGCCAGGCCTCTCTGGCAAACACGTTCAAGGCACTGAACGCAAGATGAGACGCGTGACCCATTGGTGATCGCGGGCCGAACGAGGACACTGATCTTGCGTGTTCAGCAGAGATCGCGTGCCGCGAGTTCCGCTTTAGCGGCACTCTCCTTTCGCTACCAGGAGGCCCTTCGACCAAATGCCCCAATCCGACCAATGGGATGTCCCGATGCTCGCGAAGGTTCTGCGGCGCAGGTTCAAGTCGATCGCGCTGCTCGCGGTGGTTGCGATGGCCGCCGCGCTCACTTTCTCATTCGCCCAAACACGCGAGTACACCAGCACCTCGCAAATTCTTTTCCGCCAGCAGAACGTAGATCAGGCACTGCTCGGCACCACTGCGCTTCCACCTTCTTCTGATCCCACTCGCCAGGCGAGCACCAATCAGGCCCTGCTCTTACTTCCGAGCATTGCTGAACAGACCGGCGCTGCGTTGACACCGGCCCTTTCACGCGCCGAGGTGCAGAGCAAAATCTCGATATCGGCGGCCTCCCAGTCTGAAGTTTTCGATGTCTCGGCAACCGATCGTGTCCCCCGTCGTGCCGCCGATATCGCCAATGCCTATGCCGCTCAGGTCGTTCAGTTTCAGCGCGGCGCAGACCGTGCCGAGATCAACGCCGCCAAGGTCCAGCTCGAAGCCCAGCTGACATCGCTTGGAACCGCCGCCAAGAACAGCGCCCAAGCCAAGACACTGCGTGCCCAGGAGCAACAGCTGGCCGTCATCTCTTCGTTGCAGACAGGTGAAGCCGAGGTCGTGCAGCCAGCTCTGGCGCCAACCTCGCCTTCCTCGCCGAGCATCGCGCGCAACGCGATCCTCGGGCTGCTGGTGGGACTGATTCTCGGTGTCGCGCTGGCGCTGCTTCGTGAAGGCTTCGATCGCAGGATCAAGGATGTGGAGAGCCTGGAGGAGATCTTCGGCGCACCGGTGCTCGCCGCCGTCACCGACCTGACCGACGCCGAGCCGGCGACTGAGAGCTTTCGTACGTTGCGTGCTCAGCTGCGCTACTTCAGCATCGACAAGAACATTCGCACCGTGCTGGTTACCTCAGCGGTGGCAGGAGAGGGAAAGACGACCGTCGCAAGCAACCTGGCGCTTGCCGCGGGAGCGCTTCCCGGCTCGCGTACGCTCCTGATCGAGGCCGATCTACGCCAGGGCGATCTCGCTGGAGTACTCGGGGTCGAGCAGTCTCCGGGCCTCGTGCAGGTGCTCAGCGGCGAGGTCCACCTGCGCAGCGCAATTCAGCGTCCCAAGCGCTTCGGTGAGATCTCCGGCGAAGCCGGCGGAGATCCACTTGCGTTCGACGTTCTCGTCGCCGGTGCATCGCCCCCGAACGCCGCCGAGATGCTCGATAGCCAGGCGATGGTCGCCTTGCTCGCCAGCGCCAGCGCCGACTACGATCTGATCATCATCGACACCGCGCCGTTGCTGCTCGTGGCGGACGCGATGCCGCTCTTGCGCAGCGTCAGCGGCGTGCTCGCGGTCGCCTCTCTGGGCAGCACCAAACGGGACGCCCTGCAGTTCCTGCGCAAGCAGTTGAGTCAGGTCGATGCGCCCGTACTCGGCCTGGTCGCCAACCGCGTGCCGCTGCAGGACGTGGCCGGCGGTTACGGATACGGCTACGAGTACCGCGGCTCCAAGCAACACGAGTCTTCTTCTGATGCGGCTACTCCCCAAGATCAGATCGAGGCCACATCATCCGAGCAACAGTCAGACACCAGGGCTGCCCCAACTGAGCGTATTCGCGCTTGACAGGAAGTCAGGCCGGGCGATGAGACAACAACTCGCGACAAAGGCAGGAAGCCAATGCGCATCGCAATAGTGGGCAGCCGCGGCTACCCGAGTTACTACGGAGGGTTCGAGACTTTCGTGCGCCGCCTGGCGCCGGCCCTGCGCGATCAGGGCCACGAGGTGACCGTGTACGGCCGGGGTGGAGGCCTGCGCTACCGAACCCGCGTGACCGACGGCATCCGCTGCGTCGATACACCCGGCATCGAGACAAAGTCGCTGTCCACGCTCTCGCACGGCTGGTTCGCCAGCATGCATGCCAGCCACAGCGATTACGACGTCGCACTCGTGGTCAACGTGGCCCATGGGTTTTTCCTGGAGCAGTTCCAAGCCGCCGGCATCCCGACCGTCGTCAACGTGGACGGCATCGAGTGGCTGCGCGCGAAGTGGGGGGCGCTCGCCAAGCGCACCTTCCGGACGGGCGCGCGCCTGACCGCCTCTCGCGGCTCCGTGCTCGTCGCCGACTCGCGCGCAGTCGCCGATATCTGGGACGCAAAATTTGGGATCCGCCCCCAGCACGTCGCCTATGGAGCCGACGTGGTGGAAAACAATGGTCAGGATCGCATCAGCGAGCTCGGCTTGGAGTCGGGCTCCTACCTGCTCGCGGTCGCCCGCCTGGTGCCGGAGAACAACGTGGAGCTGTTCCTCGACGCCGTCGAGGACCTGCCGTCGCGGCCTCCGGTGGTGGTCGTCGGCTCCGCAAACTATCGCTGCGCGATCACCCAGCGCCTGGAAGAGATGAGCGCTCGCGGAGCGGTGCAATGGCTCGGCCACGTGGACGACCAGACGCTGCTCGGCCAGCTGTGGAGCAACTGCCGCCTCTATGTCCACGGTCACTCCGCCGGCGGCACCAACCCGGCGCTGCTGCAGGCACTCGGCTTCGGTGCGCCGACGATCGCCCTGGACACCGTGTTCAACCGTGAGGTCCTCGATCGCTTTCCGAATGTCCTCTACCCGGCTGACACGGAGGGTCTGCGCGAGATCATCGCGCGCGAGTTACAGGAGCCGGGAAGCCATGCGACGTCCGTTCGCGAGGGGCAGTCGCTGGTAGCGATGTCATATGCCTGGGAGGACATCTGCGCGCAGTACGAACACGTGCTGGTCGAAGCCGCCGAAACGGCCGCTTCCCCGGTTCGTCTGCGCCCCGTGCCTGCCGGCGTAGGTGGCTAGCAATGCAACCCGCACACGTCCTCGCGCCGGCCGCGTCGAGGAGAGGCAAGCCTCGCCGGAGTAACGCATGGACGACCGTCGCGGGCCTGCGCCACTCCGCCACCCCACAGACCTTGCTCGGCGTGTGCCTCGGCATCGCGCTCGGCTGGGCGGTCGTCGCCGAGCCCAAGCTCGCGGTCGTGCTGCTGGCCCTCGGGGCGTGCCTGGCGGTGCAGGCGATCGGCGTCCGGCGCCTGGTGCTGATCCTGATCGTCGCGACGTTCGTGACCCGCTTTCGCATCGTCGTCGGCGGCTTTCACTTCATGCCCGAGCACGTCGTGCTGCTCCTGGCCCTCGTCAGCCTCGCGATCAACACGCGCCTGGACCGGGTTGCGGCGGTGCTGCGATCCCCCACCGTCCTGCTGCTCGGGCTGTTCATCGGATGGGCAACGCTGATGTCCTTCCTCCGGGCGCCCGAGCCCACCGCAAGCCTGGCGATCGCCGGCTGGCTGGCGCTCGACTGGCTGATCCTCGTGCTCGCCCTTTCCGTGGTCGAGGACACCGAGACGATCGAGCGCGTCGGCTCGATCGCCGCGGTGGCCGCCGCGATCGTCGCGATCGCCCTGTGGGCGCTCTCATCCGCCGGCCTGATCGCCTTCGGCACCCAGCGGGAGCCACTCACCGGAGCACAAGCGCTCTACGGCCTCTCCTTCGAGGCCAACATTCTCGCCTCCACGCTGGCGATCTGGCTGTTCCTGATCCTCACCGGCGCGCGCTCGACCCGGTTTCGGGTGATTGCGTTCGGCTTACTCGGCACCGCCCTGGTGCTGAGCCTAACTCGCGCCGCGATCATCGGGCTGCTCCTGGGGCTGGCGGTGTGGGCGCTGCTCGAAGGCAAGGTTGCCCTACGCATGGCCTTCCGAAGCCTCGCGGCGGCCACGGCGGCAATTGCGGTTCTCTCGTTCCTCGCCCCGAGCGTGATCTCCCCATTCACCACAAAGCTCGCCGAGGCGGGAGAATTCAACTCAGGCACCGGTCAACTTCGCGTGGAATCGTGGACCACCGCCCTCGGGGATATTCATGGCTCCACAGACGCACTTCTTGGGCTCGGCCTGAATACGTTTGGGCAGCGGCACCTCGACCCCACCGTGCCCGAACTCGATCGCGCCTATTATCTGGGCAACCTGCCCTTGGAGATCTTCTACGACACGGGAATTGTCGGCGTCCTCCTGCTCGCCGGCGCGGTCGTCTCGATGAGACCGCTGCGACGCAAGCGACCGGGGCGGGCTGTCGGTCTCATTCTGATCTTCCTCGTCTGCTCGATCACCACCAGCACCTTCTGGTTCGGCTCGACGTGGCTGCTGATCGCGATGGCGCTGCGGGTACGTCACAGCCGGCAACCGGCGCCATCCCCGCGCGCCGAGGCCAGGCCGGTAGCGGCGCTCGCGGACGCAGGATTGATATGACCAACAAAACGGGGCGAAACCTGGCGTGGACCACGATTGCCCTGCTGGGGTCGAAGGGCGCCATGTTCGCGTCGATCATTCTGATCGCGCGCGCGATCTCACCCGCGCAGTTCGGCCAGTACATCGTGACGGTCGCCGCAGCCTCGATTCTGATGCCCGTGCTGGATGGAGGATTCGTCAGTAGCGTCACACGGGCAGCCAGCCGTAGAAACGACGTACCTCAGCTCAGCTTTACCGCCACCGCGGCACGGATGCGCCTGCCCCTATGGGGATGCCTGCTTGGCTTTGGCTTCCTCGGCGGACTCCTCGGGCTCGCCGGCAACTGGGAGCTGCTCGTGCTCGCGGTGCTCGCCGCCATCGGCCAGGCCCAGCTCGACACGATGAGCGGAGAGCTCCGGGCAAGCGGCCGCTATCGTCTGGCGGCACTGCGCGAGGCGTCTTCCGGCGCCGTCGCTCTCTGCGGCGCCGCGGCGCTCCTGCTGACAGGGGGCAACGCTACGGGAGCGATGGTCGTATTCGCGGCGGCCCGCGTGTTGCCCGCTCTCGCCTTCCTGCCGATGATCCCTCGCGCGCGTCCGGCCATCCGCGGTGACATCCCCTGGCGAGCCGGCCTGACCATGGGTCTCACAGGCATCGTGATTGCGTTATATGTCCGTAGCGACATGCTCCTGCTGTCGTGGCTAAAGGTGGATCCTGCTGTGATCGCTCGTTATGGGATCGCCTATAACCTCGTCATCGCATTTCAGATTCTCCCGATGGCAATCGCCGCCACGATCTTTCCGCGTCTCGCCTCGGCGACCGACGAGCAAGCGCGGCAGCTCGCACGCAAGGGCATGTCACTCAGCTACCTGAGCAGCGCCCTACTTTGTGCCGTGTGCTTCCTCTCGCCTCGCCTCGTGTTCGCGCCCTTCGGCAGCGCCTACAGTGACCACGCGTCACAGGTAGCTCCCTTACTGCTGATCATCCTGCCGATATCACTCAGCCAGATCGCCACCGTGACTCTGCAGGCGCGCAACCACGAGGTTCTCATGCTGCGTATGGTGGGGGTCGTGGCCGCGGTCAACATCGGCCTAAACCTCCTGCTCATCCCCGTGCTCGGCGTCAAAGGAGCGATCCTCGCCACGATGACGGGCGAGCTTTGCGCCGGAGCGCTTACGCTTGTTAGCATGCATCGGTCGAGCCTCGGCTCGCGCGGTCTGTGGTACATACCTGCCGTCATCTTGGCATTCGTTCTCAGCATGACCGTGCCCGGACCGATGATCGTATCGATCACCTTGCTGGTCTCGGGGATTGTGCTCTGGCGTGCCGGCGTCTTGTCTGTAACCTGGGCTCGACCATGGCTTCCGTCACGAAGGCCCGTGGTCTCCCCCGTCTAAACACTTTGATGTCAAGCGCACGCATCCCCAGCGTCGGACGGGTCGACGGCCCGCTCGACATCGTTGTGCTTGGTGGCGCTCCTTGGGGGGAGGTGACCAACCACCCGGCCGTCCAGACCGTTCGAGCGCTCACAGCCGAGCATCGTGTGCTGTACATATGCGAAGACCCACAGGGATCTACTTTGCGCCATCTCCTGTTCCCAAAGAACGGTCGCGCGTCGGCTTGGTCGGCACCGAGAGTGGCCGCACTCTCCAATGTGTTCACCAAGATGAGCACCGAACGAGTCACAGATCGGCTCTGGGTGGCTCCGCTGGGTGGGTTGACTCGGCTTCTGCCCCTGTCTTACCCGGAGCCCATCCGTACTCGATCTGCGGCAAGGCTCTCCGACTTCATTGGACGCGAGACGGCACGTATCGGCATGCATAACCCGATCCTCTGGTTCTACTGGTGGTTTTTCCCTGAGCTCGCCAAGTTGCCGCATGCCGTGAGCGTCTACGACAACATCGACGATCACAGCGCGTACGACCACAATCGCCGATTGCCCTTTATGCAGCGCACCACACAAGCGCTCGAGCACCGCATGCTCCGAACCGTTGACCTCGCATACGCCCTTTCTCCGGAGCTTGCCTCGAAGATGCAAGCGGTTCACCCTCGCATGAGCCTTCAGATTCCCGGTATCGACGCTGCTCCCGTTACAACTGCCTTGGCTGATCCTCAGCGTCCGCAGGACGTGATCTCCCTGGGACGTCCCTTGATCGGCTATGCGGGCCAAATCGGCAACAGGATCGACTGGCCTCTGATTTCCAAGCTCGCCAAATCGCGACCAGAGTGGACGTTCGTATTCGTTGGCGGACAGCAACCATCGGAGCTCGTGAAGAGCCCGAACATTCACTTCCTTCCCGGCAGACCTTATCCCGAGATGATGAGGGCTATTCGCGAGTTTGACGTTGGATTGGTTCCCTGGATCGACTCACCGGCTACGCGGGGCGCATACTCCTACAAGGCCCTGGACTACCTGGCCGCGGGAAAGCAGGTCATCTCAACCTCGCTCCCATTCTCTGTCGATCTGGCGGGACATCATCCTAAGGTCGTAACCACTGTGAGTTCGTTCCACGAGTGGGATCTAGCCCTTGCTCGAGCCCTAGAGCGATCGTCTCTCGCCTCTACCGCCCACGCGTGCGTTACGGCGGCACATAGCCGTACGACAACAACGCGGGCCCAGGCCATCGTCGCCGATATCCGCGCGAGCATGGGTTGATCTCACGCATGAACTTTCGAAAGTCGACAAGCATCCCCCACCGGGCCGGCCGTGCTAGGACACTCACCAGCAAACAGGCGGCCGATGACCTGAATATCAGCAAGCTCCAGCGAATCCTCGCTGGAAGGCTCTCGTTACTGGGTGAACGCCTGGGCTTGGGATGGCTGACCTACAACCCTCTGCAGATGCTGATCTACCATCATTATGCAGTCCGCGAGGCGCAGGGTATTATCCGCAGCTTCGAGGAGGTGTTTCCAGAGGCTCGACGCTATGTAGATGTTGGTTGTGGCAGTGGTGCGTATGCCGCCGAGGCCGTTCGCCGCGGACACCCCGTCGTCGGCCTAGAGAGAAGTCTCGCGGGACGACTGATCGCCCGTCATCAAGGTGTCGATTGCCGGCACTTCGACTTGCGCAAATCTCTGCCGATGCTTGATAATGCACCCTTTGACCTTGCATATTGCTTCGAGGTCGCAGAGCATCTTCCTCAGGAGCTTGGAGAATCCCTAGTAGGTGTAATTTGCGGGCTCGCTCGAAAGATCGTGTTCTCTGCCGCGCCACCGGGGCAGGGCGGCGTAGGACACATCAATGAGCAGCCCGCTGACTATTGGCATGCCAGATTTGCCGCCAACGGCTTTGACCATAATCCGTCCGCCTCGCTGGCTATCCGCAAGAGCTTTACCCACCACGGCATCTGGGCTCCCTGGCTAAAGAGCAATACCACCATCTATATACGCCGGGCTAGCCTCCCCGAGGCAACGTCCACACCGGTGCGGTCGTCTACCTCGTGATGCGAACTACAGCGATCTTTCAAAAATATCTTCAAAGCCCCTACACCCCCGGCTCGCTGGGCTACAAGGCACGGACCAAGCGATTTCAGACGCTCCTAGCCCGCTTCCCTGACTTTCGCGAGATGAGCGTCCTTGACATCGGGGGCGACGTTCGCGACTGGAAGAGCCGTCCCAATGCTCGTCCGGCACACGTGACCATCCTGTCCCACGAAACCCCGATGCTGGAGGATCCCGAGCCATGGATGACACCGCTACACGCAGACGCCTGCGACTCAAAAGCGGTACCAATAGGCTTTGACCTCATATACTCAAACTCCGTGATTGAGCATGTCGGCGGTCCATACCGGCGCCGTCAGTTCGCCGAGAACATTCGGCGTGCGGGTCCCCATTGCTGGATCCAAACGCCGTACCGCTATTTCATTCTCGAGCCCCATTTCGTGTTCCCCGGATTCCAGTTTTTGCCCTTGGCTATCCAAAGTCACATAGCTAAGAGATGGCCCCTGGCCGTGCCATACGCCTACCCGGAAGTCAATCCTACAGGCTACTGCCTCGAGCATGATCTGCTCTCCAAGACCGAGCTGCGCCTGCTATTCCCGATGGCAGACATCTTGCACGAGCGTGTCGGTGGATTCACCAAGTCACTGGTCGCCGTCAGATAGCGTCGCCGTTGAGAACTACGGGAGGGCTGCCTGTCCGAGAATCGACTTCCATGCAAGTTCGCGAGCTGCAAGGGTACATAGCTCGTCGACGGGAGCATCTCTCAAGGGAGCCGCACGAATTGCGGAATCTCGAGCCGCACGGACTATCGCTTGGCAAAGACCAGAGACGTCGGCGGAGGAGACCAGTAGCCCTTCCACCATGCTTGTCGCCTCTGCAAGACCCCCTTGGTCTGATGCGATCACTCGACGTCCGGCTGCCCACGCCTCGAGAGCCACGAGGCCAAAAGACTCTGGCGTGGTGCTGGGAATCAGAACAACATCACACATTTTAAAAAACTCACGTGGCTCAGCGACCTCTCCTCCATAGTGCACCCAGGGCAGGCCTTTGATAACCGCCAGCAGCTCGGTAAGGTGCTGCTCCTGCCCCGGAAAAACGCCGCCCAAGAGGGTCAGTTCGACGTTCTCGCCGGCGTCGCGTGCTGCCCGGATAGCCTGAACCGCCTCGAGATGGCCCTTGTGGCCGTTGACGCGCCCCATCAACAAGAGACGCAACGGATCGGACTCCGAGCCAACCCGATCCATCGGTTCGTAGGGCGGCGCGATTGGATATGCAAGCTGGGGCCTCCCCAGCTTTCCTTCGCCGGTCAGCCAGCGACCCGTGGCCGAGCTGTTCACCATCAGGGCGTGGGACAGCGCGCATGTGATCGTCGCGAGCAACCGTCCAGCTCGGCCCGGCAGAATCTCGTGCACCGAGCAGAGCACACGTCGACGTCGTAGACGAAGTAACGGTAGATAAGCCGCGAGCGCAAGGGTCCAAAGGACGACGATGTCAGCGTCCTCACAGACGGTCGGTAGCCGGGTCGGCATCCGTAGAGCAGCCATGCCAGCAACTTTCCGAAGCACGATCAGCGGCTCTATGCTCACCCGCACGCCCAATCCCTCTAGAACCCCCGTCAATGGGCCGTCTTCAGGAAGGGCGACGACAATCTCATGCCCGTGAGCCTGCAGCAACTCGACATCTTGCGCCAAGACTCGGCTTGCGCCGTACAAGTCGTTGCTGCCGTGTAGAAAGGCGATGCGCAAGGGTCAGAGACTACGTGGATCTGCGGCGGCCCTCGGCCAAGAGGAGAGTTAAGGCGCTGTTGTTCGCATCAATGCTCCATTAGCCATTGCAGCGTCATCAGACGGACCGGTTTGATTGCCAGAGGTCTTCACGGTCGTGAAGGCTTCTCAGAAAGAGAACGACGCGTCAGCCGGAGCAGTCGGCTCGGCAACGCGCCGGCGCATCTTCACTGAACGGCTATGCGACTGAACCAACGCCATCGCGTACCCGCGTGTGCTGGCGCGTGCGGCGGCATCCCAGGTGTAGTCGGCAAAGATACGTTGCTTCAGCGCCGGATCCGGACCCGCCCGGTGGGCCGCGTCGACCGCGGCCCGGATCGACTGTACGTCGTCGGGCTCGCAGAAACTCGCGTGTCCGGCGAAGTACTCCTGCGTGTCGCCGTTGGGGGTGACGACGAGCGCACAGCCCAGCGCCGCGGCCTCGAGGCTCACGAGGCCCGTCGTCTCCATCCAGCTGGGCAGCGCGTGAACCCACGCGAGCTTGTACAACCAGCGCTTTTCGTCCTCGCTGACCGCCCCCAGCCACTCGACGTTCGGGCTGCTGTCCACCTCTGCTCGGACCGCCTCTACGTAGGCGGACTGGTCGGCGGCCGGCGGTCCCACCAAAACCAGCCGATAGGGGCTGTCTCGCATAGCTCTGACGAGGCTCAGCTGGTTCTTGCGACCCTCGACCCGCCCGACGCAGAGCACACAGCCCTCATGCCTGAACAGATGCTCCGGCACACGGGAGTCATGAAGGTCATCGGCCCTGTAGAAGTCGGCGTCGATCCCGTTGGGCACCACCACATGGCGATCTGCGGAGACCTGGAAATTGAGATCCTGTTCGATCCGCCGCAGCTCCGAGCGCGAATTGGGCAGCAGCACGTCGCTGCGTTCGAGCAGCTCGCGCTGCAGCGCCTCATAACCGGGCCACACCAATGGCGCCAAACCTCGGTGCAGCTCTTTCGAGCGGACCGCACGGCCGGCTGCCTTGGCCAGCTCGGTGGAGCCCCGGCCGGCGCGACGCGCAATCAGCCCGCCTACGCGAGTCCCCGCGGAGCGGTCGAACTCCCACATGTCGCAGTAGACCGTCGACAGCGCGACCGGAAGACCGTGCCGCCACGCATTGCGGGCCTGCACCATCGCATCCTGAGGCCGGACGAGGTTGAAGATGTGCACGAGATCCACGCCCGTCAGATCCGGGCGCAGCTCAGCCGAAACATGGGTGTCGATGCCAATCGCATCCAACGCTCGAGCCGTCTCGTGGGCCTGGGTTACGTCACCTCCCGGTGTCGTGGCCACGCTGACAGCCGAGCGCGTCTGTAGCAGAACCCTCATGCCTTCTCCACCTTTCGCACTGCCGCCGCCGTTTGTAGCGGGGGCGATAGAAGAATGGTGGTCGATGTGTGCATCCTTGCAGTCATAATCGATCAGCTCCTAGAGGTTTTCCTTAACCAAGAAAGATCCCGGACAGCACTGCATTGGCTCCGGCCAGTCGATCCACCGTGATCGTGACCGTTTCTTTCGCTTCGACTTTGATCGGGAACGACACCCACGCGCCCTGGCCGAATTCGCTCGACAGCACAGCCGTCTGACCGTTCACCGAGATCATCTCCCTGCGCGCCGTCGAATCCCAGTCGACCGCATACAGCTCGATGTTCCCACTGTACGCCGCGTTGAAGCTCAGCTGCAGGTTGATCTGGTTGGGGTCGTAGTAAGTCGCGGCGACCCGCGCCGTCTTGCCGAGGTTCTGCAGCGCCCTGACATCTGTGGTTGTAGGCGCCCACTGGTAGCGGCTCCCCTGCACGAGGCTCACTGACGCATTTGACAGAGACGTGAGATCGGTGGAGCCGCTATTCCAAGCGGCCAGGTCATACCCGGTCGCTCCATACGTACCCACCCAGCTGCCCTGCGGAGCGCTCGTGACAGGACGCGCCGGGGGAGCGCCCGCATCGCCGAGGAAGATCCCCGAGAGCACCGCGTTGGGACCAGACGTGCGATCGACGGTGATCATCACCGTACCCCCAGCGGCGACTTCGATCGGGAACGACAGCCACGCGCCTTCGCTGAATTCGCCGAGCGCCGCGCTCTGACCGTTGACCGTGACGATCTCGCGCCGCGCCTGTTTGTCCCAGTCCACCGCGTAGAGGTGCAGGTTGCCTTTGTACGCTTCTTTGAAGCTCAGCTGCATCCGGATCTGGTTCGGGTCGTAATAGGTCGCCGCGTTGTGAACCAGTCCACTCGGGTCGGACAGCGCACGCGGATCGGAGCTGCCCGCCGCCCACTGGAAGCGGCTGCCCTGCAGGAGGCCGAGCGTCGCGTTCGGGAAATAGGAGGCATCCCCCGTGGCGCCATCCCATCCGGCCAGGTCATAGCCGGACGAGCCGGCCGCGTTTACCCACGCTCCCTGCGGAGCGCTGGACGCCGTGGGGTTCGGCGGAGCGCCCGCGTCGCCCACCAAGATCCCCGAGAGCACCGCATTGGCCCCCGCCGTCCGGTTGACCGTGATCGTCACCGTCCCGCCCGCGGGGACGCTGATCGCGAACGAGGCCCACGCGCCTTTGCTGAAATCGCTGGATAGTTCCGCCGTCTGCCCGTTGACGGTGATCGTCTCCCGCCGCGCGGTCGAATCCCAGTCCACCGCGTAGAGGTGCAGGTTGCCCGTGTAGCCAGCCGGGAAGCTCAGCGCCAGCTTGATCTGGTTGGGGTCGTAGTAGGTAGCGGCCGAGCGGGTCAGGCCATCCGGGCTTTGCAGAGCACGCGTGTCGGTTGTGCTCGAGGCCCACTGGTAGCGGCTGCCCTGCAGAACGCTGAGCGACGCACCCGGCAGATCGCTCACGTCGTTGGCGCCGTCCCAGTCGGCAAGGTCGTACCCGGCCGAGCCGAAAGCGCCTACCCAACTACCTTCGGGCGCGGTCGATACCGTCGGCGGAGGGGTGCTGGGGGTGGCATCGCCGAGCATGATCCCTGACAGCACGGCGCTTGTGCCCGCGGTGCGTTTGACGGCGATCGTCACCGTGCCCCCTGCGGCGACGTTGATCGGGACGGAGGCCCAGGCACCCTGGTTGAAGTTGCCGCCCGTGAGGCTCGCCGTCTGTGTGCCCACGGTAATCGTCTCGCGGCGTGCGGTGGTATCCCAATCGACCGCATAGAGATGCAGGTTGCCCTGGTAGGCGTTGGTGAAGTGCAGCTGCACCTGGACTTCGGTCGGGTCCGAGTAGGCGGTCGCGCTGCGCGAGGAGCCGTTCGGGCTTTCCAGGGCCCGGGGATCGGTGGTCGCAGACGCCCACGTCAGGCGGCTGCCTTTGGTGAGCGTGGCCGTGACGCCCGGCATGTTGGTCAGATCGCTGGTTCCGTTGAATCCGGCGAGGTCGTAGCCGGCCGCGCCCTTCGTGCCCACCCAGTCTCCCTGCGCCCAGCAGGGCGCGTTCCATGCTTCGAGTTCCTTGCCCTTCTGCATTGCCATCAGTCCCAACGCGTTGGTTTCGGCGCAGAACTGGCTCGGCGTCTTCGCGTACTCCACCTCGAACACCGGCTTGCCCGCCTTGACGAACGGCTCCAGCAGACTGCACTCCGAGTACTCGATGCATTCCTCATCGACCGAGTAGTCGAAGTACGGCTCGAGTTCGGGGATCTGTTGGGTGTCGCTCTTCAGAGCGATCGACAGCCCGAGCGAGTGCGCCGTGTTGGCGAGCCACTCGTTGTAGGTCAGCTGCTCGGCCGCCGTGATCGGAAAGCCGGTTTCGTTCTGCCACCCGTCGACGTTGTCCGTCTCGACGCCGTCGAAGCCCTTTTCCTTGCACAACTTCAGACGGGCTTCCATCAGCGGCTCGATGATCGACAGCTGACGAATGTCGAGCCATTTCTCTTCGGTCCACCCGGGGTCGGCTTTACCGAGGACGGACGCAGGGAACTTGCTGGCGTCCGGACGCCAACCCTCCCACGTGCCGGCGTCCATGTAGCAGATCACGTGCCGGCCCTGGGCGTGGAGCGAGGCCACCACGGACGCTTCGTTTTCGAACAGATCGATGTCATAGACCGACGCGTCGACGGTCTGGTCCACCGGCACACTCAGCTGCCACTGCCACGTCGCGTTGACGGGCGGAGTCCAGTAGCCGGCGGCCCCTGCGAGCTGAGGCGCCACGAAGCCGAGCACGAGCAGCGCAAGCGCCAGCAGGGCTCCCAGCCACGCCGCCCCTCTCAAACGGACGGCCGGGAGCTCGCTGCCCTCAACCAAGGAATATGCCTGACAGGACCGCATTGTTTCCGGCCAGGTGATCGACGGTGATCGTCACCGTCCCCCCGGCGGCGACACTGATCGGGAACGACACCCACGCGCCTTCGTTGAACGCGGTCGACAGCACCGCAGTCTGGCCGTTCACGGTGATCATCTCCCTGCGCGCGGTCGAGTCCCAGTCGACGGCGTACAGCTCGATGCTGCCGCTGTACGCAGCAGTGAAGCTCAACTGCAGTTTGATCTGGTTGAATTCATACAGGCCAGCGGCGATACGCGCTGTTGCGCCGGGATTCTCGAGCGCACGCACATCAGTCGTGGACGGCGCCCACTGGTAGCGACTGCCCTGTTCGACGGTCAGCGATGCGTTCGGCAGCGACGCGAGGTCGGTCGAGCCGTTGAAGGCCAACAGGTCATACCCACTCGCCCCATGCGCCCCCACCCAGCTGCCCTGAGGTTCCTTGGTCACAGGCGCGGCCGCCGGCGCTCCCCCATCGCCGAGGAAGATGCCTGACAGCACCGCGTTCGGGCCGAAAGTGCGATCGACGGTGATCGTGACCGTCCCGCCAGCGGCGACGCTGATCGGGAAGGACACCCAAGCGCCTTCGCTGAAGTCACTTGAAAGATCCACCGACTGGCCGTTGACCGTGATGATCTCGCGCCGCGTCAGTTTGTCCCAGTCGACCGCGTAGAGATGCAGGTTGCCGCTGTACGCTTTTGTGAAGCTCAGCTTCAGCTGAATCTGGTTCGGATCGTAGTAGGTCCCGGCATTGTGGGCGACGCCCGCCGGATCGGACAGCGCGCGGGTGTCCGCGCTGGCTGCCGTCCACTGGTAGCGGCTGCCCTGCACCAGGCTGAGCGACGCGTTCGGCAGATAGGAGACGTCCTGAGTACCGTCCCAGCTCGCCAGGTCATAGCCCGCGGAGCCGACGGCGTTCACCCAGGCGCCCTGCGGCGCACTGGCGACGGTGGGCCCAGGGGGAGTGCCTGCTTCGCCCAGGAAGATGCCCGACAGCACCGCGTTGGAACCGGCCGTGCGATCGACGGTGATCGTGATGGCTTCACCGGCGGCGACCGTGATCGGGAACGACACCCACGCGCCCCCATTGAAGCTGTTTGCAAGCGTCGCCGTCTGCCCGTTCACCGAGATCGTCTCGCGACGCGCAGTGGTGTCCCAGTCGACCGCATAAAGATGCAGATTGCCGCTGTAGGCCGCGGTGAAGCTCAGCTTCACCTGGATCTGGTTGGGGTCGTAGTAGGCCGCTGCGTTGCGCGTCTCCTCCTCGGGTTCGGAGAGGGCTCGTGGGTCCGTGGTATTCGCGGCCCACTGGTAGCGGCTGCCCTGCACGAGGCTCACGGTGGCGTTCGGGATGTAGGAGACGTCGCCCGTCGGACCGTCCCACCCGGCGAGGTCATAGCCCCCGGCACCAAACGAGCCGACCCAGCCGCCTTTGGAGAGTTCCTGCGGCGTATTCGACGGCGGCGCGCCTGTTTCTCCCAAGAAGACACCCGAGAGCACCGCGTTGGAGCCGGCTTCGTGATTGACCGTGATCGTCACGCTGCCGCCGGCGGCGACGTTGATCGGGAACGACACCCACGCGCCGTTTTTGAATTCGGAGTTCAGATCGATCGTGCGCGGACCCGAGCCGTCGTTGACGACGATCGACTCGCGGCGAGCGGTTGAGTCCCAGTCGAGTGCATACAGGTGCAGGTTGCCGCTGTACGCCACGGCGAAGCTCAGCTTCTCCTGGATCTGGTTGGGGTCGTAATAGGCCGCCGCGTCGCGGACGGTACCTTCCGGCCCCTCCAGCGCGCGGACATCGCTCGTATTCGCGGTCCACTCGTAGCGGCTGCCTTTTTCGAGGGTCGCCGTCACACCCGGCATGTCCGATACATCCTGCGCACCGTCCCAGCCGGCGAGCAGATAACCGGCCGAGCCGTATTTTCCGACCCAGCTGCCCTGCGGTTCCTGCTGCACGGGCGCGGGTGCCGTCGGCCACGGCGTCGTGGGGGTGTAGGTGCTGGTGGCCGCCGGCACGCTCGTCCAGCCCGACTGGATGCCGCCGTAGGAGGAGCCCACGCCGGTGACACCGGTGAGCGGAGCGTTGGCGGCGCCCGTGCCGGAGTTCTGGATCGTGACCTGACCGCCTTCGATGTAGCCGCTGACCTGGCTCGTGCTCGCCGTGCTCCAGGCCTGCTGCCTGGCGAGGATTTCCCCGATCTGAGCCATCGTCGGCTGTTCGATCGGCGCACTGAAGTACTGGTTGTAGGCGGCGAGCATCGGGTTGACCACCGAGTAGAACAGCCCGTTACCCACGTCTTTCGAGGTCGCCGGCGGAGTCCCCGTGGTCGGTTCACCTTCGGGCGGCGAGCCCATCAGGTTTGGCTGGTGGAAGTAGTGCGGACGGGGATCGTTGCCCATCAGATGCCCGAACATGTTCGTCTCGATGCTGTGGACGATTTCAGCGAAGTTGGCCGGTTTTTCCTCGCAGGTGTTGGTGGGCGACGCCACGCATTTCCCACCCTGAGCGACCGCCGTGTAAAGGGTGTTGTACTCGTCGACCTCTTCCGTCTCGGTCGAGACGTTGTAATAGATGTTCGTCGGATAGCGCGGGATCGCGTTGGCAGCACCGTCGGGGAACGTCGCGCCCGCCGGATACACCGGGGTCGTGCTGCCGGGAATGCTCGCGTTCGGATAGGGCTTGGACGCGTCCGAGCCGAAGTACTGGATCCCGACCCCGGCAAACGCGGGGATGAAGTTCGGGTTCTGCGGGTAGGCACTCTCGACTGCTTCGTTGTCTACCGGAGGACCCGAGGACGCGGTGCCGGCGAGACCTGTGTCGGTGAACGTCTGCTCGAGTGCGCCACCGTTCGTGACAAGTTTGTTGGAGATCGGGTTGCCAAACCAGCTGTTCGGCGGCGCGGTCGCCGGCGGCGCGATCGTAGAGATCAGCAGCCATTTGTTGCTGCCTTCCAGCTCGCGGTAGATTTTGAACTCCGCCGCGTGACAGACGGCGGCCCAGGTCAGCGTGACCGCGCCCGTCGAGCCCGTGACCGTTACGGGTGACGACTCGGATGCGGTCGAGGGAGGGCCCCCGACGGAGAAATCGTCCGCCACCGCGTAGATGTATTTACCGGCGGCCAGTGTCCCGCCGCTTGCGCCGGTTTCCGCCGTGTCGAGGTCGGGCGGGTCGACCACACCCGGGTTGCCCGGCAGGAGGTTCGCCAGACCAGAATGCTCACCGGTGATGACCACCGCCGGGTTGTCGTTGCCCAGTGCCGCCGTCGAGGTCGTGAGCCCGGTCAATCCCAGGCCGCCGGTCCCCGGCGTCGTGCCAGGCGCCTCTGTTGCCCAGCTGTTGTTCTCGTTGAGCTCAGCTTCGATGTACTGCTGCGTGGCACAGCCGATATCGATGTTCGGGTGATCCCACGTGTGGCTGATCCAGCCGAACGAGTTCTTGTCTTTCTGGAACGCCGCCAGCAGCGGATCCGTGCCGGGCGCCGTCGATCCACCGCCTTTGGTGGTTTCGCCGGTCGCGCCGCCACTCCCGCCGAGCGCCGTCGTGTTGCCTTCGGCGTAGGACACGCTGCCGCCGCCGTTGAACAGCATGTCGATCCGGAACTTGTTCTGTTCGGACCATTTCGCCGCGTATTCGACGTCCGTGGGGACCTCTCGGATCGCATCTTCCGGGAGCGAGTCGGTGGTATGCGTGGTCGTGTCCCAGGAGTCGTCATAGAGGAAGTTGTCGTCGACGTCCGCCTCGTAATAGTTGCGTTGGTCGCCGAAGTACACGCCGCGCGTGACCCAGTTCAGCGCGCCGTGGCGCAGCAGCTCGGCCTGCAACTGATTCGCGTTCTGGTTGAAGGTCTCTACCATTTCCTGCACGCCGCTTGGATGCGTGTAGACGCCGACGAGCGAGGAGCCGCTCGGACCTGAGACGAGCGTGTTGAAGCTCGCTCCGGTCGCTTGGGCGGCGAGCGGGGTCGCCTCGTAGCCGAACGTGCCGGTGTCCATCGCCACCGGCCCCTTCAGATAGGGGAAGACTTTGTTGCCTTCGGTAGTGAGCGCCCCCTGGGCGCCGTCAAGCGCCCCTGAGAGCCCTGGGGCGTTGAGGCCGTAGGTAGCACTTGGGAAGATGTCGCCGGTCAACTGACGCACGCTGAACGTCTGCTCGTACTCTTCGAGCGCGGTCCATTCCGACTGCGAGAGCGTCGACGTGCAGGTACCGGTTTCACCTTCTTTGGGGCATTCCGGGAGCCCCCCGACCGAGACGATGACCGCCTGGTATTTGGCCTCCTGGGTGCCGTTGGACAGCGTGTCCGAAAGCGTCGCCGCGGTGATCGGCGTATGCCCGGGTGTGGTGACGATCGATTCGAACGGCACGCCCTCACGTTGCAGCGCGCTCTGCCAGGAGACGAAGTCGGGCTCCGTGGCCGAGGTCCCGAGCACCAGCACCTTCATATCGATCCGCTGAGCCGCCGCGGCCGAGGCCGGGGCGAGCGAGGCAATGCCCCCGGCCACCGACACGAGCGCCAGCAGGGTAACGATCGGCGCTACGGCCAGTCTCCTCAGCATCTCAGTCCTCATCTCTGCAGTCCTCATCTCTCGCTTGACGCTCTCTCCCCGGACGGGCTCTTGCGAGGGCCGACTCAGGCGTGTCCATCTGCTCGTTGTTCGTGAATCCGTTCATGCGCATGTCTAGACCGCGCTCTGTACGAGCCCCGGCGAAACCGGAGCGCCGATCGCCGGCTCGACATCGATCTCCTCGACGCCGGAGATCGCGATCGGGTCGGGTATTGCCCGGCCGCCGAGGCCATCCCGATCGCCGACCCCATCCTGAAGGTCGACCGAAAGCTCGCCGAGCCTTCCGCGGATGCCCTGCATCGCCAGCTGGACCTCGTGGCAGGCGGCGATCAGGCCGTCGCGCATCGCCAGGCAGTCGTCGATCGCGTTCCCGGCCGGCGATGCCAGCACGGCGTTCGCGGCGTTGCCGGCCGGCGATGTCAATGCGGCGTTGCCGGGCTGCTGGGGCTCGGCGGTACGCTCCTCCCCGCCGAGGTGACGCATGCGCTCGATCACCCTGCCCGCATCCGGCGGGCGGTGGCGCTCGACCTTCAGCCGCGCGTTTTCCTCGCGCAGCAGCGCCAGCTCCATCTCCAGCTCTACCAGTGCCACCTCGGCCGGGGACGAGCCCTCACCGCCCGAGACCCCCAGCCTCAAGAGCCGGCCGATCTTCACCCCACGTGTGTTCCTATCGATACTCATTCACGCTCGTTCTGACCGTCGCCGTGCTTTTCGCCGGTGCTCCTCGATCCAACCCGGTCAAGCGCATGTGGCATGTGCCACGCTTGAAGTTGAGCCGAACACCCGGCCTCTCCCGATACCCGTCGGAGTCTCCCGCTTCCGCCGTCGATCCCCAATGGGCCAGGTGCCTCATCTTGCGTTCAGATGCCTGAACGGCCGCCGGCTCATGGCCCATCTCGACCGGCCCTTACAGCCGCGAGCGAACGTAGGTGAACTGGTCTGCGCTCGACGTCGCGCTGGTTCCGCTCGCCGTCTTGACGGTCACGTTCACCGTGCCGCTGCCCGACGGAGCCAGTACGAGGATCTGCGTGCTGGAGAGCGTTAGCCACAAGGTTGGCTGCGAACCGAAGTCCACCGCCTGAAGGCCTGTGAAGTTCTTGCCGGTGATCACAACGATCGAGAGAGCTGAACCGGAATTGGGAGACAGACCGCTGAGCACCGGGGCGGGCACCTTGACCGTGAGCGCCGCCGCCATGCTCGTCGCCGATCCGGACGCGTTCTTGAACACCGCGCGGTACTCGCGGCCGCTCTCAGCGGTCGTCGTGGCCGCCACCGTCAGCGTGCCCGTCGTGTTGCCCGCATCGGCCGTATCGTTCACGAACGTCACGCCACCATTGGTCGAGACCTGCCACTGCACCGCCGGCGCCGGCACACCCGAAGCCGCCGCCGTAAACGTCGCACTTTCACCCGCCGTCACCGACTTCGCAGCCGGGTTACTCGTGACCTTCGGGGCTTCCGGCTTGGAGTTGACCGTCAGCGTAGCCGCCGTGCTGGTCGCTGAGCCGGCCGAGTTGGTGAACACCGCGCGATACTCGCTGCCATTCTCGGCGGTCGCCGTGGCCGCCACCGTCAGCGTGCCCGTCGTGTTGCCCGCATCGGTCGTGTCGTTTACAAACGTCACGCCACCATTCGTCGAGACCTGCCACTGCACCGCCGGCGCAGGCACACCCGAAGCCGCCACCGTGAACGTCGCGCTTTCGCCCGCCGTCACCGCCTTCGCAGCCGGGTTGCTCGTAACCTTCGGGGCTTCCGGAGTCACGGGGGCCGCCGGCCAGCTCGTCGGAGCGGTGTAGGTGCTGCTCGCCGCCGGCAGGCTCGTCCACCCGGACTGGATGCCGCCATAGACCGATCCCACGCCGGTGACTCCCGTGAGCGGGATGCTGAGCGCGGCGCCCGAGTTCTGGATCGTGAGCTTGTTGCCTTCGATGTAGCCGCTCACCTGGCCGGCGCTCGCCTGGCTCCAGGCCTGCTGCTCGGCGAGCAGCTGCCCGATCTGAGGCATCGTCAGCTGTTCGAGCGACGCGCTGAAGTACTTTTCGTACTCTTCCAGCAGCGGAGTCATCACCGAGTAGAACAGCCCGTCGCCGGCGCTTGGTGCGGTGTTCGGGGGGATCCCCGTGGTCGCCGGCCCGGGCGGCGGTGAGCCCATCAGGTTCGTCTGATGGAAGTAGTGCGGGCGCGGGTCGTTGCCCATCAGGTGCTGGAACATGCCCGTGTCGACGTCGCTGACGACGCCGGCGAACGTCGCGGGCGCGGTCTCGCAGGTGGTCGTCGCGCTGGCCACGCACAGCCCACCCTCGGCGACCGGCGTGTACAGCGTGTTGAACTCGTCGAGCTCCTGCGCCTCGGTCGAGGCGTTGTAGTAGATGTTCGTCGGATAGCGCGGGATCGCCTGGGCCGTCCCGTCGGCGAAGGTCGAGCCCGCCGCGTACGCCGGGGCGGTGCTGCCTCCGATCGCCGGGTTCGGATAGGCCTTGGAGGCGTCCGAGCCGAAGTACTCGATCCCGACCCCTTCGAACGCCGGAATCAAAGCCGGGTTCTGCGAGTAGGGGCTCTCGACCGCTTCGTTGACGGCCGGCGGACCGGCCGAGGGAGTGCCCGCGGCGCCAGCGTCGGTGTAGGTCTGCTCGAGCGCGCCGCCACCCGCGACCGAGGTGTTCGTGGTCGGGTTGGCGAACGCGCTGTTCGGCGGCGCCGTCGTCGGCTGCGGGACCGTCGCTAGCAGCTGCCATTCATTGCTGCCCGCGAGCTCACGATAGATTTTGAACTCGGCGGCGTGACACACCGCCGCCCACGTCAGCGTGACCGTGCCCGTCGAGCTCGTGACCGTCACCGGCGCGGACTCCGAGGCGGTCGACTCCGGGCCGCCGGCGGTGAAGTCGTCGGTCACGGCGTACACGTAGCTGCCCGGCGCCAGTGTCCCCCCGGTCGTGGCCGCTTCAGCGGTATCGAGATCCGGCGGGTCGACGACCCCCGGGTTGCCCGGCAGCAGGTTCGCGAGGCCCGAGTGCTCGCCGGTGACGACGACCGCCGGGTTCTCCACGCCGAGCGCCGTCGTCGCGCTCGTGCTCGCGGTCAGCCCCAGGGTGCCGGCGCCCCAGCTCGTGTTCTCGTTGAGCTCGGCTTCGGTGTAGCTCTGCGTCGCACAGCCGACATCGAGGTTCGGGTGATCCCACGTGTGGCTGATCCAGCCGAACGAGCTCTTGTACTTCTGGAAGGCGCTCAGCAGCGGATCGGAGCCTGAGTGTTCGCCCTGGTACTGGACGCTGCCGCCCCCGTTGAAGAGCATGTCGATCCGGAACTTGTGTTCGCCTGCCCATTTCGCCGCGTATTCGACGTCAGGCGCGGTCTCGCGCAGCGCGTCGGCCGGGTTGTAGTCGGTCGTGTGCGCTGTAGTGCTCCACGAGTCATCGGAAAGGAAGTTGTCGTCGACGTGCGTCTCCAGGTAGTTGCGCTGATCGCCGAAGTACACACCCCGGGTGACCCAGTTGAGCATCCCGTGGCGCAGCAGCTCGGCCTGTAGCTGGTACTGGTTCTGGTTGAACGTCTCGACCATTTCCTGCACGCCGTTCGCGTGGGTGTAGACGCCGACGAGCGCCGCGCCCCCCGGTCCCGAGACGAGCGGTTCGAAGCTGGTCCCGGTCGCTTGGACGGTAAGCGGCGTCGCCTCATAGCCGTAGGTGCCGGTGTCCATCCCCACCGCTTCCTTCATGTACGGAAACACCGTCTTGCCGGCGCTCGTGAGCGTCCCCTGCGTGCCGTCGAGCGCACCGGAGCTCGTCGGGCTGTTCAGGCCGTAGGTCGAGCCGGGATAGACGTCACCGGTCAGCTGGCGCACGTTGAACGTGTGCTCATATTCTTCGAGTGCCGTCCATTCAGCGCTCGACAGTTGAGATACGCAGCCGGATTCGGGGCATTCCACCAGTCCTCCGACCGAGACGATCACCGCCTGGTACTTGGCCTCCTGGGTACCGCCGGCCAGCGTGTCCGAGAGCGTCGCCGCGGTGATCGGCACGTGCCCGGACGTGGTCACGATCGCTTCGAACGGGACGCCCTCGCGCTGCAGCGCCGCCTGCCAGGCGGTGAAGTCCGGCTCGGTCGCCGAGGTGCCCAGCACCAGCACCTTCATATCGATGCGCTGAGAGGCCGCGGCCGATCCCACAGCGGTGGATGCCAGCGCGGCCAGCATCGAAACGACGGCCAGCGAAACGACGACCAATTTTCTCAACGTCTCTTACCCCATCTTCCGTGACGGACGATTTATCGATTTACCGGCGACCGGCGATCGTTGTTTTCAACCCAAACAACCGCCCCTGAGTCGGCGAAGCTCTGATCCGTGAGCCAGTTGAGTATCTACGCCCCGACGTCCAGTTCCAATGAGCCGGACACCCCATTTAGCGTTCAGCAGGGTGAACGTCTACCAGCAGGGTTCGAACGTCTTGCCGTCCAGTTCGAGGTCGTAGCGCGCACCCATGATCCCGGCCGCGTTGTCAGCCGAGCAGAACGCGCTCGTCGCGAGGCTGTACTCGGCGTTCAGCACCGGCTTGCCTTCCGCCAGGTAGGGCGTGAAGCTGGCGCATTCGCTGTACACGTTGCATTCCTCGGTGAGGGCGCCGTCGAAGTGCGACTTCAGTTCGTTGGTCTGGCCGCCATCGTTCTTCTGCAGGACCGCCATCCCCAGTGCATGGACCTCGGTGGCAACCCACTCGTCGTAGGTCAACTGCTGCAGCGCGGTGTTGTTGAACCCGTCGTCATTTTCAAAGCCGTCCATGTTGTCCGGCTCGACCGCATCAAAACCCTTTTCCTTGCACATCTGAAAACGCTTGGTCATGATCGGCTCCAGCACGCTCGTGTCAGCAATGTTCAGCCATTGCTCACCGGGCCAGCCCTGAACCGCAGAGCCCTTGACCGACGCCGGGAATTCGCCCGAGTCCGGCCGTCCCGGCTCGTAGGTGCCGACGTCGATGTAACAGATCACGTGAATCCCTTTGGCGTGCAAGGTCGTGACCTCAGACGCCGCGTTTTCGAACCCGTCGATGTCATACGCCGCGACCGGCTCATTGTTGTTGACGGTCCCCTGCAGCTGCCAGTACCAGGTCAAGTCCTTCGGCGGCACCCACCAACCACCGGTCGAACCCCCGCCGGTCGAGCCACCGCCGGTTGAGCCGCCAGAGCCCCCCGTCGTGCCCCCGCCGGAGCCACCGCCGGTCGAGCCTCCCCCCGTGGAGCCTCCACCCGTTCCACCCCCCGTCGAAGGCGGTGCTTTGGTCGCAGGGGTGGCCGGCGCAGCGCCACCACCACCGCCACCCGGAGAGCCACCTACGGGCGCGCTGCCCGCGCCACCCGCCGAACCGACCGAGGCGCCGCCGGGAACCGCGCCGGCGGGAGCCCCACCGACGAGGACGCGAAAGCTGGACCCCACCCGATCGAGCCGGCGCACCCGACCATGGGGACCGCGGACGGTCTGCACCACCGCAACCCTCAGCACGCCCCCGGCGCCGCCCGGGACCACGAACCCGGCCCGGAACGTGCCTCTGCGCGTGGCGCGAAACGAGGCGACGCGCCGCGCACCGAGGAGGACGATCCCCCTCCCACGCGGACGGAAGTCAGCTCCCCGGACCCACACCCACGTGCCGGAAGGACCCGAGGAGGGAGCGAGGCGCAACCACGGACCGGGCGCGCGCGACTGCGACCGCGCGAAGGCGAATGGCGCCAGGCCCGCGAGGACCGCGACGCCGACGATCAGCCCAACGACCCGAAGGGAACGAGCGCGCACGCGAGCAGCATGCCACACCCGCAAGACGCCTGCTGGGGCGCCCCCGCAGGGGCGCCCCAGTCAGCGCAAACGCCTACCAGCAGGGTTCGAACGTCTTGCCGTCGAGTTCGAGGTCATAGCGCGCGCCCATGATCCCGGCCGAATTGTCGGCCGAGCAGAACGCGCTCGTCGCGAGGCTGTACTCGGCGTTCAGCACCGGCTTGCCCGCCGTCAGGTAGGCCTGGAAGTTCGAGCATTCCTTGTACTGGTTGCACTGCTCGTCGAGCGCCCCGTCGAAGTACGACTCCAATTCCTTGGTCTGTTCGCCGTCGTTCTTCTGCAGCACCGCCATGCCCAGCGAATGGACCTCGGTCGCGACCCACTCGTCGTAGGTCAGCTGCTCGGCGGCGGTCAGCGGGAACCCGGTCTCATTTTCAAAGCCGTCCATGTTGTCCGGCTCGACCGCGTCGAAGCCCTTTTCCTTGCACATCTCAAAGCGCTTGGTCATGATCGGCTCCAAGACGCTCAACTGGCGGATGTCGAGCCACTTCTCGCCCGGCCAGCCGTTGGAGTCGCCCTGCACCGACGCCGGGAAGGACGCATAGTCCGGACGGTAGTTCTCGGAGGTGCCGACGTCCATGTAGCAGATCACGTGAATGCCTTTGGCGTGCAGCGTCGAGACCTCGGCCGCGGTGTTTTCGAACCCGTCGATGTCATACGCCGCCACCGGCTCATCGTTGTTGACGGTCCCCTGGATCTGCCAGTACCAGGTCAGGTGTTGCGGCGGGACCCACCGACTGCCGGTCGAGCCGCCTGAGCCGCCCGTCGAACCGCCACCTGAGCCACCGGTCGAGCCTTCTCCCGTCGAGCCGCCCGAGCCTCCGGTGGAGCCACCACCTGAGCCTCCGGTCGAACCGCCTTCGCTGCCTTCGGTGGAGCCGCCTTCGCTGCCACCTGTCGCGCCGCCTTCGGAACCACCTTCAGCGCCTTCGGTCGAACCCCCTCCGGAGCCTCCCGCCGTGCCGCCTTCGGAGGAGCCTTCAGAGCCTGCCCCCGAGCCGCCCCCGGATCCACCACCGGTCGCACCGCCGCCGGACCCTCCGGAGGAACCTTTGGAGCCTTTGGAGCCTTTGGTTTTTTTGGACCCTTTGGAGTGTTTGCCTTTGGTGTCTTTGGTGCCGCCGGTCGAGCCGCCGTGCTTGGAAGAGCTCTTCTTCGAGGCAGCGCTCACGACGACCGCCGCGTGCGAGCCACGTGCGCTGCGCCGGCCGCTGTGGTGGCGTGCCTGGCGCGCCAGCGCCACGCCGGTGGAAAGCGCGAGTGCTGTGACGAGTGCCAGCAACGCGATGAGGACATGCGTCGTTGTGCGGAAACGAGCGAGCATCGAGACCTCCGTGTCGGGGCGCAACCGCAAACGTCGCCTGCGTCGCCGCCCCGTCGAATGGATAACCGCCGCAACGCGAAGCAACTGCCGTTGCAGCCCTCAAGGAATCGGACGGTCGAGCCATTCGCACGCAGCGGTCATTCGATTCGTGGACGCATGAACTACGTCTACACGATCAACGCCCGTCGGTGGACGTCACCGCCGTGGAAACTACGGGGTGGAAGTACGCAGTTCCACCGACCAGCCGGCGTGTGAGGCCACGCGCATGCCTCGGTAGGTTCCTCGCGAAAGTCGTGTGACGCCACTCGGAGCGGTGCTGTTGACGAGGATGAAGCCCTTCGCGGTAAAGATCTGGATCGGGGGATGTTGCGCCTTCCACGCGAGCGTGCTCGGCGTTCGCACGACGACCGTCCCAAGCTGCGTATTCCCATTACCGGCATACCGCCGCAGCAAGCGCCCACTCGGCGCTGTAGACGCCGCTTTCGTCGGGCTTGGCACCGAGCCGCTCGGAGCCGGCGTGGTGCTCGCGGTGGTCGGGATCTTTCCCGCCGTACTGGTCGTTTGAGTGGTTTGGGCCGTATGGGTGGTTGAGCTTGGGCTCTGGGTCGAATTTGTCGTGCGTGCCCCCCCAGAGGTCACGACCACAGTGTCGGTCGTGCCGGTAGAGGAGCTACCACCGCCGCAGCCGGCGAGCAGCGCGAACGCGAACAGGGCTACCAGAGCCCCGCCCATGCGACCGGCGAGCCTGTGACGTGCCAGAGCAGCCGAGATCATCGAGCCGGCCGAGCGCTCGAGCGACGAAATGCAAAGCGATTGAGGCAGGACAGGCTGCGCAGTGACACCGACGCGAGCCTACTGAATCCACAGGTTCGTGGCGAGCACACGCCCGGGCCGCAGCAGCAGGAGCAGCAGCGGCGGGAGCGCGACGAGCACACCCACCGCGGAGCCGGCGATCAGCGCCGCTCCGGGCACCATCCCGTCAGCGAGCACCAGATTGCTCAGGACGAGCTCGGTGGAGACGGCGGCGATGGCCGCGATCAGCGCCCAGCGCACCAACGCCAGCGACTCGAGCAGGCTGACGAGCATCGTCAGCAGCGCCACGCAGCCGAAGCCCACGAACAGGCTCAACTTGTTCGTGCCCGACGTCCACTGCGCGATCGCGATCACCACGGCGGAGAGCACCACGGTCGTGCCGAGCAGCCGCGCCAGCGAGCCCAGGAAGATCTTCATCGCGGGGCCGCGCCTGTCGCGCAGGTTCGCGCGTCCGATCGCCACCCCCTGCAGGCCGCGCGGGACGGCGTCATAAAATTTCCACAAGTGGTACCCGCCCCAGAAGCTGCCGAGCACCGAGGGCAGCAGCGCGAGCGCCGGAAACGCGCCGTGCACGCCCCAGCCCAAGCTCGAGTCGCCGACGAGCAGACCGCCCAGGGCGAGTCCGATCGTCCCGGCCCACACGGCGCGTCCGATGCGGCCCGCCGGTTCGTCTGCGCGTTCGCCGCCCGTGCGCACCGCGATCACACCCCCCATGACGATGATCGCGGTGAGGATCTCCAACAGCGGATAGGCGGGCAGATCAGCTTGCAGGCCGATCACCGCGGCGACCAGCAGGAACCCGTATGGCAACGCCCAGCCTCGGCGCGCGAGCACGGTGCCCCCCACCCAGATCGCCACGAACATCCCGGCCAGCGGTCCGTACGGACGCAGCAGAAACACCAGCGGAAGCTCGATGCCGAGCAGGAACATCGCACAGATCGCGACCCGATCGTTGGCCAGACTGGCGAGGCCGCTGCGACGGCCGAGGTAGCGGCTGCGCAGCGCCCACTGCAGCGCCAGCGTCATCGGCAGGGCGATCAGAATCGCCTGCTCGAGCACCGAGGTACCGATCTGGCGGCTCAACGGTCCCGCCCACGAGGCGACGGCGAGGATCGCCATGATCAGGGCGATCGCCTCGCTGAGAACGCCATCGCGGCGACCGGGCTCCTCGCTGGCCAGGCGTCCCGGCCTCCAGCGTGGCGGTTTCGGCGGCACCACGCGCGAGCCCAGCGCAAGCGCACTGCCGGCGCGCACGCCGCCCCACGCCTCGAGCACGACCGCGGCCTCGAGCATGTCCTGTGCGCCCCGTCCGAGCCGCGCCTCGATCACGCCCGCGGCGTACTGCGATTTCGCAGACTGCGTCATGCCATCGCCTTGCTCGTCAACTGGCCCAACAGATCGCGGTATCCATCGAGGCAGGCCGTCCGCGTGTATTGACGGTGCACGCGCGCGAAACCGCGCCTGCCCAGCTGCGCCGCGAGCTCGGGATCGCGCAGCAGCATCGTCACGCCGGTGGCGATCGCGTGGACGTCGCCGGGCGGAGGCACGATCCCACACCCGCGCAGCACCTCCGGAACCCCGCCGACGCCCGTGGCAACGACCGGGCGTGCCTGTGCCATCGCCTCGAGGATCGACATCGGCAGGCCCTCGGAGATGCTCGTCATCAACACCACGTCCGCATCGCGCACCACTCCGTGAGGATCTTTTGTGCTGCCCATGAACTGAAAGCAGCGCTCCGCGCCCAGCCGCCGCGCCAGCTCTTCACAGGCGCGCGCGTAGGTCTCCTGGCCTTTCGTCGGCGGCCCCCAGTACTCAAAGCGCGCGCCCGGCACGCGGCGGTTGACCTCGACCGCGACCCGCAGCATCGTCTGCACGTCCTTCAGCGGATCGATCCGGCCGACGGACACAACCTTCTGGTTGCGGGGAGGGTCGGAGTAATCGGGGGGCGCATCGATGCCGTTTTGGATCACCCTGATCTTCTCGGGGTCCACGCCCAGGCCGCGCTCCCAGGCGGCGTTGGCCTCGGTGACGGGCGCCACGAAATCCGCCGCCTCATACGCGGCCCGGCTCAGTCCCCGTGCGAGCCGGCTGGTCAAGAACCGCTCTCCCTGCGAGGAGGGGCTGCGCGCCGCGGCGAGATAGGCCTCGCGCACATAGACGCCGTGCTCGGTCAGCAACACGTCGGTACCGTGCAGATGCTTGTGCACCAAAGCCGGCACCACCGCCCAGCCCGCGGCCGTGACGTGCAGCAGGTCGGTCTGCGGCGTGGGGATGCCCGCGGTGCGGGCGATCCAGTAGAGCGTCTGGTAGAGCCGCGCGGCCTCGACGGCATCGAGCGTGGGAGACGGCCCAGCATCGGGGTGAAGCTCGTCCAGCACGTCCTCGAGGGCGCCGAGGAACGTGCTCCAGCCGCTGGGAGCGCGGAACGCTCTGCGCACCGCATCGGGCCTGCTCCGGCACCACACGAGCGCGTCGATCAGCGCGTCGTAGCTGCCCTCCCAGCCGATCAACGCTCGCACCAGGTTGGCCGGCAGGCTTTCCCCCGCTCGCTGATCGCGGGACGCGAACCAGCGACGCCGCGGCAGGCCGTCCGACCACAGTTCGATCTGGCCGACGAGCTTGGCATGGGGCGGCAACTGGAAGATCGCCGCGTTGCGGCGATCACCGGCCATGATCGGGAGGATCTGCCAGTCGAACTCTCCCAGCCCGCCGATCACCAGGTCACACCACGAGCTCACGCCCCCGACGGCGTAGGGATAGGTGCCCTCGGTCGTCATCAGGATGCGGGGCCGCCGCCCGACACCGGCCTTGGACAGCTTCCGGGCCCGTCTACGCGAGCCGGTGCGCTGAAGCGTCCCGGCGGGGGCAGGCGAGGCCAGCGCGACGGCACCCCCGGCGTCCCCCGCGCCAGCCGCGTCGGAGTCCGTGCGCACAGAAGGCTGCGAGACGAGCATCACGGAGCGCGCGAGCTGCGGGCGCCCGCAGCCGGCCCGGGATCTGCGGAGGATGATGGCGAGGAGAGGACATGCTCCGATCGCTCTCCGTCGATCGCAAACGACAGCGCGCCAAGCCGGCGTTGCATCCCGCTCATCGCCTCCTCGACCTCCTGGCATGCCTCGAGCAACCCATCACGGATGCCCAGGCACTCGGTCAGGACGCCCCAGGCCTCCTCGACCAGGCGCTGGGCCTCCTCATACATGCGCTCGTCGCTGGAGCGCCCACCGTCTTGATCGCCCAGTTCGGCCTCCAGCCGCTCGAGGGGGTCGGGGATCGGGATCGGGATCGGGCGCTTCTCACCGGTAGCGCCGCTGTCCCCCGAAGACTCAAATAGTGCCATGCAGCTCTAACCATACTTCCATAATATTCACTCGTTCTATGTATACGACGACTAGCCGGACGATGTGACCGCCGCGCAGCTCCGCCGCGAGCGGCCGCCTGCCCTGAGTCGAGCCAGTCACGCGGGATGCGCGGCGTCTTCAGTGTCCTCGGTTTCCGGCCGATACCCAATGGCCAGGATGTCTCATCTTGCGTTCAGGCCCCTGAACGCAGAACGTTGCCGTCGACCCGAACAAAATCACCCCACCCAATGCCGCCAGCAAGTGACCTGACTCGCGCGAGCGCTCCAGACTCTCGACAACCCCGCAGGAAACACCTGCTAAGGATGCGGAGAGGCATGCGAACAACGCGAAAAACACACGTGCTCAGACCCCGCGCTGGTGGTAAAGTAAGCAGCGATTTCTCACGCCTTCAGGCGGAGAGGCAGTGGCTTGAAGCTGGATGCAGGATGACGGGGCGCATCGGTGACTACAGCCGTGCCGAGCGCCTTTCGAAACGGAATTCACGGGAGAACAGAACACGGATGTCTGGACCCTGTCAGCCGGGTGGGAGCGAGCACCTTGGCTAGCCGTGCCGATCCCACGCTCGCGGTTTCCCACCCGCTGCCGGGCGCAAGCGCCGGCTCACGTCTCTCGCTGCCCCCGTGGGCCGCGATCAGAGCGCAGCGGCCCATCATCGCCGCGACCCTCCTCGCAATTGCGCTCGCGGCCGTCCTGCAGGCACTGTCGATCACCGTGCACAGCGCCTCCGGCCATGCCGTCGTCGATACCGCCACCGGCCTGATCGGTGGCCTGGCGAGCTTCGTCTTCGCCGAGCGCGCGCGCTCCACAGACCAGCTGCGCGACCTCTTGATCGCCCTGGCGCTTGGCATCCTGAGCGCGACAGACCTGGTTCTCGCGGCAGGACCCGCGCTCGCCAACACGAACCCGGACAATTCGTGGCAGTGGGCCATGCTCGCCGGCCGGCTCGTGGCCGGGGGCTTCCTGATCGGCGCGGCGTTCTGCCCGGCGATCGATCTCAGCTCGTCCCGCCGGCCACCCCGGACGATCGTCCTCGCCGCGGCAGCGGCGCTCACCGGGCTCGCAGTCGCGATCGCGATCTGGCATGCACAGCTGCCGAGCTTGCTGGGGGATACCTCGATGTCCTCGGAATTCAACAGCTACGGAGCGCTTCGCGGTCATCCGCTGCTGAGCTATCTCCAGCTCTGCGGCGCGCTGCTCGCGGCATGCGCCGTCCTCGGCCTGGCGCGGCACTCGGCGCGCGCCGGCGACCAGCTGGAGCGCTCGGTCGCGGCCGGCGTGGCCGTGCTTGCAATCGCGCGCCTGAACTACTTCATCCTCGCCTCCTCGGACAGCAGCCGGCTCTACGCCGGGGACATTCTGAAGCTGGGCGCGTACCTGCTGATCCTCTACGGATGCCTGCTCGAGTTCCACGCGATCCAGCGCCGGCTCGTCAAGCAGGTCGCGATCGACGAGCGCCGGCGCATGGCGCGTGACATGCACGATGGGCTCGCGCAAGAGCTCGCCTTCATCGCCACCCACTCCCAGCGGCTCAACCACACCGGCGAGGACGCCGCCACGGTCGTGCACCTGCAAGCCGCCGCGGAGCGCGCGCTGCACGACTCGCGCACGACGATCGCAACCCTGCTCGCCCCCGAGGAGGCTCCGCTGGATCGGCTGATCGCGCGAACCGTGGAGACGTTCCGCTCGCGCTTCGAGGTCACGGTCGAGCTCGATCTGGATCCCGACGTGATCGTCGACGCCGAGCAGCGCAACGCCCTGCTGCGGATACTGCACGAGGCGCTGATCAACGCGATCCGCCACGGTTCGGCCCGGCAGATCCTCGTGTGCCTGGCCAACGACGATGGGGGCCTGTCCCTGAAGGTCTCAGACGATGGCTGTGGCTTCGACGTACAGACAGCCGCGCGTGCGAGCACGGGACTCGGCCTGACGAGCATGCGCGAGCGCGCCCAGCTGCTCGGCGGCAGCCTCAGCATCGCCTCCAGGCCCGGCGCCGGCACCGTCGTGAAGGTGGGGTTGTCTTGAGCATGGAGAAGAAGCTGCGCATCGTGCTCGCCGACGATCACGCGACAGCGCGGCTCGGCGTTCGTCTCGCGCTGGAGGACGGCGGTTTTCACGTGGTCGCCGAGGCTGACGATGCTCGCAGCGCCGTCGAGGCCGCACTGGAGCACCGCCCCGACCTCTGCGTGCTCGATGTCTACATGCCCGGCGGTGGCATCGCGGCGGCCGCCGAGCTCGCCGAGGCGTTGCCGGAGATGCCGGTCGTGATGCTCACGGTCTCCACCACCAACGAGGACCTGTTCGAAGCCCTGCGCGCGGGCGCCTGCGGCTACCTGCTCAAGGACACCGACCCGCAGCGCCTGCCGATCGCGTTGCGAGCGGTGCTCGACGGCGAGGCGCCGCTGCCTCGGGCGCTCACGGCCAGGCTGATCACCGAGTTCCGCCGGCGCGGCTCCGAGCGGCGCATCCCCAGCGCCGAGGGCGGTCTGGTCACCCTGTCCGAGCGCGAGTCCGAGGTGCTCGACCTGCTGCGCACGGAGCTGAGCACCAAGCAGATCGCGCATCGCCTCGGAATCTCGCCGGTGACCGTGCGACGGCACATCTCCGAACTGCTGAGGAAGTTGCAGGTCTCCGACCGCGATGCGGCGTTGCAGCTGACCGCCAACTCCGCTCGATAGCGCCCGGTCGCAGGCAACCTGTCCAACAAACAAACCCCGCTCGACAGCTGCTGTCTGTCGCGGGCGGCTATCCGAGGCTCGAGGGCGTGCTACCGCGCGGGGAGGATGAGGGGTTACGCGACCAGCCGTCGCTCGCGAGGTCGATCTCACACCAGGCAACCGTGCCCTCGCCGCGCTCCAAGCCCCAGCGGTCGGCGATCCGATCCACGATAAAGAGTTCCCAATCGGAGATCGGCTCGGCGGGCTGGGAGCCGAGCAGATCCTGCGACCAGTGTTCTCTGACCTCGACCCGCACGAGCTCCTCACCACGCCTGACGACCAGCTCGATCTCCTCACCGGCCGGGGCTGCGCTATACCGCACCCTGTTGGTCACGAGCTCACTGATGCAGAGCGACAAGTCGTAGAACAGGTCGGGCTCGAAATGAGCCTCCCACGCGCGTAAGACCCGCCGCGCGGCGCCCACCGCCTGCGGCATGCCGCGGAACTTGAACCTCCGTTCGGTCTCGGCGGGCACGACCGGCGCCAGCAGGCCGACCGCCTCCCATACGACCGAATCCTCCAAGCCCAAATGGTCAAACGACAACCGGGGGGAGCCGGCGCCACCCGGCAGAATGTCCTGGCCTGGGGCCTCTACCGTGCTGGGACTGATCGGTGGCGACATAGGAATCCTTTCCTCAAACGAACAGCTGTCCTTGTTTAGGCTCCATGACCTTACTCCACTGTCACCGTCTTCGCCAGGTTGCGCGGCTGGTCCACGTTCAGCGCGCGTGCTCGCGCGATGTAGTAGGCAAAGAGCTGCAGCGGCACGATCGCGAGCATGCTCTGCAGGAGCACGTCGGTGCGCGGCACGTAGACGACCTGCTCGGCGTGCTCGGCGACCTCCTTGCTGCCCTCGCTCGCGATCGCGAACACGCGAGCGCCGCGCGCGCGAACCTCCGAGATGTTGGACAGCAGCTTGTCGAGGACGCCGAGGTCGGTGGCGACGCACACCACCGGGGTCTCATGACCGAGCAGCGCGATCGGACCGTGCTTCATCTCGCCCGCGGCATATGCGTCTGTGGGTATGTAGGAGACCTCCTTCAGCTTCAGAGCCCCCTCCAGCGCGATCGGCAGACCGGAGAGACGGCCCATGAACATGAAGAACTCACACCCGGCGAGCCGCTCCGCCAGCGCTCGCACGGGCTCGTCGACAGCCGCGAGCACCTCGTCGAGCCTCGTCGGCAGCAACGCGAGCTCGCCCTCCAGCTCGGCGACGCGCTCCTGCGGCAGTGCTCCGCGCCGTTGCGCCAGCCGCAGCGCAAACGCGTACAGCACGGCCACCTGGGCGACGAACGTCTTCGTCGCGGCGACGCCGATCTCGATGCCCGCGCGCGTGAACAGCACGCCGTCGGCGTCGATCGTGGCCTGGCTGCCGGGCACGTTTGTCAGCGCCAGCACAGTCGCGCCACGCGAGCGAGCGAGGCGCATCGCCGCGAGCGTGTCGGCGGTCTCTCCGGACTGAGTGATGCCGATGATCAGCGAGTCCTTCGCGATCGGCGGCGCGCGATAGCGGAACTCCGAGGCGAGCTCGACCTCGACCGGGATTCCCGCCCACTGCTCAAAGGCGATCCGCGCGGCGAGCCCGGTGTGGTAGGAGGTGCCGCAAGCGACGATCACGATCCGGTCGATCTCGCTCATCCGCTGCTCGGATATGCCGATCTCAGGCATCGCTCCGGCCCGATCCAGCCAAGCGGTCAGCGTTTCCGCCACGGCGGAGCCCTGCTCGTGGATCTCCTTGAGCATGAACGTCTCGTAGCCGCCCTTCTCGGCCGTATCCTCATCCCAGTCGACGGTCACCGGCTCCAGCGATAGGTCTCTTCCAGACGCATCGAGGAGCCTCGCATGGTCGGGGCCGAGCACCGCCACCTCCCCCTCCCCGAGCACCTGCACCCGCCGGGTATGGCTCAGGAAGGCCGGGATTGCGGAGGCGATGAAGTGCCCGTCCTCGCCCACACCGACCACCAGCGGACATTCGCGGCGCGTGCCGACGAGCAGATCCGGGTGCTCGGCGCAGATCGCGACGAACGCGAAGTGACCGTCGAGCCGGCCCACCGCCTGCTGCACCGCGGCCACCAGATCTCCCTGGTAGTGGTGCGCGATCAGATGAGCGACGACCTCGGCGTCGGTCTGCGATCTGAACACGGCCCCCGTTCCGCTGAGCTCGTCGCGCAGCGCGAGGTGATTCTCGATGATCCCATTCAGCACGATCTGCACGCGGCCGTCGGTGTCGGCGTGGGGATGGGCGTTCTCCCAGGTGACCGTCCCGTGCGTCGCCCACCGCGTATGGCCGATGCCCGCGGTCGGCTCGCGCAGCGCGGTCGCCGTGCCGCCCCCGCCGCCGCCTGCCCCGGTGCGGGTGCGCAGGCCGTCGGCGCGCAACGTCAGGGCGTCCTTCAGCGATGCGAGGTTGCCGACGGCGCGCACCGACTCGATCTGGCCGTCCTGCTGAAAGGCGACGCCGGAGGAGTCATAGCCGCGGTACTGCAGACGCTGCAAACCGTCGAACAGGATCTCCTCGCAAGGCCGGCGACCGACATATCCGATGATCCCGCACACGGTGCTATTTCCCTTCGCTAGGCTCCGCCGACCCCATCCTGGTTCCGACCGTACGGCCAATTACACGTTCTCGGAGGGTCCCGGTCAATGGCTCCGGCGACTCATTCCATGTTCAGCGCTTGAACACGAGCATGGCCCAGCCGCTCCGACTATCTAGAATCTCTTGCCAATGCCCGCACCGATCACAGTGGTCGTCATCGACGACCACGTGCTTTTCCGCTCCGGCCTGCGTGAGCTGCTCCAGCAGGAGGGGATTCAGGTCGTCGGAGAGGGCTCCACGGCCGAGGCCGGACTGAAGGCGATTCAAAGCCACGCGCCGGACGTGGCGATCATGGATCTCAACCTTCCCGGCATGTCCGGCCACGACGCGATCCGCCAGGTGGCCGCGACCGCCCCACGCACCCAGGTGCTGGTCCTGACGATCTCGATCAGCGAGGACAACGTGGTCGAAGCGGTGCTCGCAGGCGCATGCGGCTACCTGCTGAAGGACGCCTCGATCGACGACATCCTCACCGGCGTAAGGTCGGCGGCGGCCGGCGAGTCGATGGTCTCGCCGCGGATGGCGAAGACGCTGTTGGAGCAGATACGGCTGCATGAGCGCAGCGATACACGTCCGACCGTCAATGATCTCTCGACACGCGAGAAAGAAGTTCTACGTCTCGTGGCCGAAGGCAAGGACAACGCCACGATCGCCCAAGAGCTGTTCATCAGCCCCTACACCGTCAAGAACCACATCTCGAACATCCTGCTCAAGCTCCAGGTCGAGAACCGCATCCAGGCCGCCGTCCGCGCGGTCAGCGACTCGATGATCTAACGCGCGACAGCGCGGCCTCCAGCAGGCTGCGCAGCTCGGCGGTCGTGCCTCTGACGATCCGCAGCAGGACCGACAGCCCCTGCAGCTCTCCGGCCGCCTCTGGATCGCCCGATTCCGCCAAGCGGGCGATCTCCCGCTCCAACCTGAGGCGGTCGGCGTCGAGCGCGAGCACCTCGGCGTAACCGTCGACGATCAGATCCATCGAGCCTCGCCTGGTGCTATCCGCCACCGCGTCCTCGTCGGACAGCGTCGCGATCAGCGACTCCGCCCGCCGGCAGAGGCGGTCGGTGTCGCGCAGGATCGGGTTTTGATGGGGAGCAGGTGTGGCTGGCAATGGGGACGCTGGCAATGAAGGACTCTGGGCAATCGGGAGCAGGTGCGGCTGGCTAGCAGTCGCGGATGCGTAGGTTTGGAGAGCTACAGGGTGATTTCCACGTGCGACTCGGTCAATCGACCGTCTGGACCTTTCACGTTCAGCGTCGTGAACGCGGATCAGCTGCCTGAGCTATTGACCTGATACCGGATCGGGGGGAGCCTGGAGAGGTGCATGGAGGCACCTACCCTGTCGCTGCTCTCGCAGACCCTCGGGCGGGCGCGGACGTCGGGCTTTCCGACGTCGAGCTTTTGAACCCTCGGGCGGAGAACGTCGGGCTTTCGCGGTCCGCTCGTCTGCTCAAGCGCACCCTCGATCTGCTCGGCGCGACGCTACTGCTGATCCTCGGCGCGCCGCTGCTGGCGCTAGCGTCCGCGGCGATCCGCCTCGACGGCGGGGGACCTGTGTTCTTCCGCCAGACCCGCATAGGCCGCGAGGGCCGTCCGTTTCGAATCGTGAAGCTGCGCACGATGGTCGTCGGCGCCGAGGAGCTCAAGGATGGGCTGCAGGCGTTCAACGAAGGCGTCGGCCTGTTCAAGATGGTCGACGACCCGCGAATCACCCGGGTCGGGCGTGTGCTGCGCAAGACGTGTCTCGACGAGCTGCCCCAGCTGTTCAACGTCCTGCGCGGGGAGATGAGCCTCGTCGGGCCGCGGCCGCTGATCCCCGAGGAGGACCGTCAGATCAGCGGCCGGCATCGCGCGCGGCTGCACACGGCGCCCGGGATGACCGGGCACTGGCAGGTTCAGGGCGCGGCGCGGATACCGCTCGCGGAGATGGTCGCGATCGACTGCCGGTACCTTGCTGGGTGGACGTTCTGGGGGGACTTGAAGACCCTGGCGATGACGGTTCCCTGTGTGCTTGCTCGGCGGGGGATGTGAGGGGGGCGCGGGCAGGCAGGCGAACAGGAGGGCGTCGTGGCGGCTATGTCCTGTATCCGAGCAGCGCGAAGACAAGATCACCAGGGGTTTCGGCTGTGAGAGGTAGGCGAGCTAGCCCGAAGTTCCCTTGGGTGGTTGTGGGGGTTTTGGCTCTGCGTTTGGGTTTTCGCGTTGTGCGTGTTGTCGGGCTGGTGTCTACGTGTTGATGGGTGTGTGTTCGGCGAGGTCGAGGGCGTGGGTTTGTAGGGGGGTGGGGTTGGTGAGCTTGTGGAAGGTCGCGTTGGTGCCGGGCAGGCTGATCGTGTTGCGGGTGAGGGTGGAGAGCTCTGAGAGCAGGCTCTTGTAGCTGTGGCAGGGTTCTCCGGTGCTGGTGTGCTTGGTCTGTGCCTTGCGCAGGGCGCTGGTGGAGCGGGTGTGCTTGGCGACGGGGTCGGTGCTGGTGGGCGGGTGTTCGTCCTTGAAGAGGAGTGGTGCCCAGGCTTGCTTGAGGTGCCAGGTGAGGTAGTAGGCGAGCATGCAGAGGAAGATGTGGGCGCGGACCCTGGTTTCGAGGTGGTGGTGGATCGGGCGGACTTGTAGTTCTGGTCCCTTGAATGTCTTGAATGCGCGCTCGGCTTGCTCGAGGTTCTTGTAGGAGCGCACGACATCGCCGGTGGAGATCTCGTTCTTGGTGAGGCTGGTCCGCACGATGTAGATGCCGTCCAGCGCGGCCTCCGCGGTGATCTGTTCGGTCTTGCGCGTGAACGTGAAGCTGTGGTCGGTGATTTGTAGGTCGAAGTGCTTGCGCATCTTGTAGCGCTTGACGGCCGGCCCGACTGCCAGGCCGATCTCGCCCGAACCGGTCAGGGTGCCTTTCTGCACACGTTCAGCGATCTGCTGAAGGTCGCTGCTCGGTCGCTTTCAGGAGCTCCTCGCGCTTGCGGGTGCGCTCGGCCGCGACCAGCGGGTTGCGACACACGATCAGGCGCTCGCCCGGGTAGTCCTCGCCGGTGATCTCCGCGAGGTTCTGCTCGTCAAACAGCGAGAGCTGTAGCACACCATCCCGGGCGAGCTTCTTGATCTGCGGCGCCTTCAAAGCGGTGATCCACTCGACCCCATCGGTGTCTTTGAGTGTCTGCATGTTGGCCTTGGTGACCATCCCGCGATCACAGACCACGACCACGCTCTTCAGGCGGAAACGCTGCTTGAGCTTCGTGATCTGGGCGGGCAGCGTCGCGTCGTCGTGCAGCTGCCCCGAGAAAACCTCGACCGCGATCGGCCGGCCCGGTTTATCACACAAAAGGCCGTAAATGACCTGTGGTGTGCCGCGCTTGCCATCACGCGAATAGCCGAGTTTCGCCAGCGGACACGAACGACCCTCGAAATACGAGGAGGACACGTCGTAGAGCACCAGCTCACCGTCTTTCAGATGCCGGCGCGCAAGGCGATCCTCGATCTTCTCCTGGCGATCGAGAAGCCAGTCCAATGCGGCGTAGAGGTCGTCCTCGTCGGCGCCTGTGACGTTCAGCTCCTCGGCGAGCGTTGACTGGCCAAGCGCTCGCACGGTGGACAGCTTGGAGGCAGGCGCGATCACCCTCTGGCAGATCATCGCCATCACGAGATCGCGCTCGCGCGAATGCTTGCGGTCTAGCAGCCTCGCCAGATCAAGGCGAGACGCCATCCCCAACGCCGCCATCACATGCCCCGCTCCCAGCGAACGCTCAATCTCAAACGCCTCGCCGGCGGGGATGTAGGACTCCCCGCGCAGCGCGCCGCGAATCAGCTCGATCACCTCCGGCGGAAGGTGCGAGAGGTTCGCGAGCGTCTCCTTGCGAACCTTGCCGTTCTCCCGGTAGGAGCGGCGCAACAACGTCGAGGTGTACTCCCGCTCCCCATGCCGCGCACGGTTCGTGACCACATGCATAGCACCCGACGGGACCTGTCTCCTCGGCATAAACACAACCTACCAGCCCCACCGGACAGAATCTAGTGACTACACAAGACACCCACAAAAAGACCAGGACCCCAACAAACACAGGAACCCCAGCCCAAATCAACAGTGACTACGAGGGGAACTTCGGCCTAGGGGCTGGCGAGCTATGCCGTCTCGCCCGTATCCAGGCGTGCCTGCCACTCCGCGACCTCTCGCGGGAAACGCTCCGAGCTGTATGTCGGCCACTCCGCTGCTGGAATAACAGTAGTCCCGTGGTCGACCTCAGTGATCGTCTCGCCATCGTCGAGCACGAAGAACGGCTGCACAGCAACCTTGACCAGACGGAGCTTGCTCATGCGAGCCCCAGCGCTTCGAGGTGTTCCCACAACGCTTTCGTTGTTTCCGTGTGAATCGCCGCGCGAGGTTCGATCGGTGCCTTGCCGCAGAACGCGATCTTTTTACCAGATTCTGCGCCATTCACCCAGGCCGTCGTTTCGTTGTTGGCGATTATCAGCAGATCTGATGCTGTGGTTTCTTTATGACCAGCGAGCCACCCGATCATAATGTTGCCGTTGCCCGTCGTCAGGTTTCCGCCCGCTTCTGCGCCGACCAGCACGTTCTCGTTACCTTTTGTCAAGCTCTTACCCGCACGTTCCCCAATCGCTACGTTTTCTTCGCCCGTCGTATTGGCAACCATTGCTTCGTACCCGATCGCCGCGTTACCCGAGCCCGTTGTGTTGTGCGCAAGCGCCTGGTAGCCAACCGCCACGAGCCCGGACCCGGTTGTATTTGCACCGCCAGCCCTGAACCCGATCGCAGTATTTCCCGTCATAGTCGTTTGGGCCGTAAGCGCTTCGCATCCTATTGCTATATTTTCTTCTCCGGTCGTCAAAGCCGACCCAGCATTCTTTCCAATACCCACATTTCCGCCCCCTTGCGTAAGAGAGCCAAGTGAAAAGCTACCCAGGGCGGTGTTGTCTTCCCCGGAAGCCAGGAGGGCAATTTTTGTGGATGCGGATTCCAATATATGTCCGGCGACTTTGATCCCAGTGCCGCCCTTGGTCAAGGCTAATTCGAAGGAATTAGCTGCCCCTTTTACTACGAAATAGGCAACCCCGGTAGCCAGTCCCGTGACGCCCGGTGTCAGTTCGCGAAACACGATAATTGGCGTATTGCTCGTTCCTCCCTCCCAGACAGCCCCCGCTTTGGCTTCTACACCTGTGAGGTTGATGATGCTGGAGCCTATCGCCGTATTAGAGGTTGGCGCGTATGTCCCAATTAGTCCCGTGAAGGCTTTCATGGCGAGCCAGCCGATTGCCGTATTGCTGTCGTGAACTTCCTTCTCTACGGTGGAGAGCAGCTGGAATTCTTTCAATGCGCCTTCCCCGGCCGCAGTGCTCTGCCCCGGAATTGCCGTGACGCCACCCACACTCGCCGCCCAGTCAGCCGTCGTACCACTCGTCGCCGTCAGAACCTCGCCGACCGTTGGCGCACCCGAGATCGTGAGTGGATCAGTACTACTGATTACCACTGAAGTCGGCAACTCACCTTCCGAAGTCAGACCCGGCAGCTCGACGGCGCCAGTTTTGCCATTAACACTCGAAACGCCTTCGGCTCGCGCGGGATCAGGCGATACCGCCCTCTCCGCCAACAATCCGGCGGTCATAGCTGCCGTCATACCCAGCGCGGCCCGTCGCGTGGTGGACGACGACTCGACATTTGGCTCCCGGTCTTTGTTCACGTAACCCTCCTCGATGGTTGCTCTAGCTATGCTCAGAGACCCACATGAGGTGTCGTCACATGCCAGCCAGCATCTACCTAAAGGCAGAGCGATTCTATCTAGACGGAAATCGTCTGTCAATCATCATCCGGGAATAATCCGATGCTAGCCAGTTCCCTCCCCTGCCAAGACCGCAAATTGGGAAGATTTCTTTAGTACACATACAGCCGTTATGCCCTGTATCCGAGCAGGGCAAAGCCGTCGAGCGCCGTGTCGATGCCCCTCTCGGCTTCGCTGACTTCTCTACGAGCAGCAGCGAAACGGACCGGGCTGTGGGTAGCCGCCGCGGTGGCGAGGGCCGTGTATGCGTCGTGCGCCCGGAGCAGCGAGCCCGTCAGCGCGGCCTGCTCCTGACCAGCGGCCCCGGCTGGTTCCTGCAGCGAGATCGATGCGGCCGCGCCGGCTAGGCCAGAGGCGAGACCGGCGGCCAGCCTCTGCACCGTTGCTGGCTTCGCTCCCAGGCTAATTGCGTGCCTCAACGCGCCACGCTGCACGTTCAGCACATCGATCGCGGCGCTGAGCTTATGGACATAACCCGGTTCCGGGACGAGGTCATAGCTCGGCGGCTGGCCCACCAGCGTGAGCGTGGCCACGATTTGCTCGCACGCGCGTATGTACGCCGAGAACTTTGCCGAGGCGTAGCAAGCCAGAATCGTGGGATCGCTTCCCGGACTCGGGACCACATAGAGCCTGAGCATTCGAGCAAAACCCGGAATGCTCAGATACGCATACCGATACGCCTGAGTTTCCGGCAGATCCACCACTTCGGTATCGGGAACCTGACGTATGCCTGCGATGAACCCCTTTGGCAGCGGGCTCAGTTCGCCGGCAGGCAGCTGTCCCAGGACGAGGCCCACCTGAGCGGCATTTCCATCTGGGGCCAGCGCGATCTGGTGAACAATCGGGAGGCCGGGAATCGTTGGCGCCGTGGAGGCCTGTTGCCAGCCCGACGGGTATGCAAGCACGACACTCGCGGAAAAGATCGAGCGGCGCTTAGCTGCAGACGCGAGACGTGTGCGATCGTTCCCGAGCACGTACCCGAAGATCGCGACCGCGACAAAGAGAGCCACGATCGAGATGGATCGGCGGCGATCGGGGGGTTGCATTCGTGTCAGCCCGAGCTGTCGAACGAACCGCCGCCGCTCGAGGCAGGCTTGGAATTGCCACCTGTACCGCCTGAGGATCCGGGGCCGGATGGCGGGGCTGCCTCTGCGGGAGCGCCTGGCGCTTCCACAGACGGAGACGACACCGATCGCGCCGGCTGCGACGTATCCAGCGGAGCACGAGCGCCTTCCTGCGCAAGTGCCCGCGCCGATCGAACTAAGACAGACTCACTCTTCCCGCTCATGTGGCGATGTGCCCTCATCGCCACCGGAAGCTCGATCGGGCCCGCCCCACTCAGGCTGAGTGGAGCGGCGGCGCTCTGAAATGAAGTCGGAAGGCTCGGCCCAGGTTCTCCTGGAGCCCCGCTCACACCTCTGGTTCGACCCAGTGCGAAACAGCAGGCGAATACGGCGAGCGCAGCAACCACGAAGATCGGCAAGCGCAGGTCGATGCGAGCGGTCGCTCGGCGCGCGCGGCCCGCACGTGTATCGAAGCGCATCGTGCTCATGACGCCGGGCAGGGGATCGGCTTGGGGTCGACCGGCTCGACGCAGGCATCGACGCGTACGGGCAGTCCCCCGCGGCGGATCGCAAAGCTCGTGTACTTGCCGATCTCTCCCAGCTTGGACACACGGACCTCCAACACCACACCCGCCTGCAGCGAACGCTCGAACCGGGCAAACGTCAGTACGACCGTCCCCGCCCTGCCGTTGTCCCTGCTTGCAACCACGACTCGGCTCTCAGACCTGCTCGGGCAATGACGGCCCCTGCACGTGACCTGCACCCGCGTCCCGACGGGCGCCTGCACGGTGAGCAAGCTGATCCGCGCGCCCGAGGAGCTCTCCGAACCCGCGATCCGTACGACCGGGAAGGGTTGCATCAGCACGAGTGGGGTCGCAGCAACCGGGATCGTCTCGGTGGCTACGCTCGCGAGACCGTCGACGGCGGTCACCCGCAGGCGCACAACGTGGTCCCCGGGCGTTGCGAACGATATGCTGGTCACCGGCCCGGCGGCTGTGAACGTGCCATTGCCGGCGAGATCCCAGGCGAAGGCGGCGATCGGACTGGCCAGGTCGGTCGAGGTGGACGCCAGTACCACGCTCCCACCGGCCGCCGGATCGGACGGAGACCAGGTGAACGACGCCGCCGGCGACGCAGCGTTCGGCGTTGGACTGGACGGCGAAGTGCCTGATGGAGTGGTCGTGTTGTCGTTGCTGGTGTTCGTGGTACCTGGAGAGGAAGTGACGACGGGAGCGGGAGAAGCGGATGAAGGCGGGCTTTCGACGGCCAACGTTGCCGCCTTGCTCGTCACCGTGTCGGCCACGTTCGTGAACACGGCGCGGTACTCACGCCCACTCTCGGCGACCGTCGTGTGCAGAACCGTCAGCGTACCCGTGGTGTTGCCGGCGTCCGTCGTGTCATACGCCCACGTCGACCCGCCGTCCGTAGAGACTTGCCACCGCACCTCCGGCGTCGGCACACCCGCAGCCGACGCTGTAAACACCGCGCCTTCGCCCGCCAGCACCGTCTGATCAACGGGATCGCTCGTAACCATCGGAGCGACCGGCAACATCGGCTTTTCAAAGACCGTCAACGTCGCCGGCTCGCTCGTCACCGTGTCGGCCACGTTCGTGAACACCGCCCGGTACTCATGCCCACTTTCAGCGACCGTCGTGGGCAAGACGGTCAACGTGCCGGTGGTGTTTCCCGAGTCCGTCGTGTCATCCGTCCACGTCAACCCAAAATCCTTCGATTCCTGCCACTGCACCGCCGGCGCCGGCGTACCCGAGGCCACCGCCGTGAACGTCGCGGTTTCACCCACCTTCACGCCTTGGCTGGCCGGGTTGCTCGTAACCATGGGAGCCACGTTGACCGTCAGCGCCGCCGCCGAGCTCGGCGCCGTACCGGCCTCGTTCGTGAATACCGCGCGGTACTCATTGCCAGTTTCCGCGACCGTCGCGCTCGCGATCGTCAAGGTGCCCGTCGTGTTGCCCGCATCCGTCGTGTCGTTCGCCCATGTCGACCCACCGTCGGTCGATGCCTGCCACTGCACTTCCGGCGTCGGATAGCCGGAGGCTGCCGCCACGAACGCCGCCCCCTCGCCCGCCAGCACGGTCCGATCGGCGGGTTTGCTCGTGACCATCGGCGCCGCCGCGACCGTGAACGTGACCGGAGCGCTCACGCCCGTTTCTGGGACGGGAACAGCATTGGTCTGTTCTGCGACTGCCGTGTACTGCCCCGGGCCGAGCGCCGTCACCGGCGTGACTTCCCAACTACCTTCCAGGGGGCCGATTTCCACAGGCGCGAGCACACCCAATGCCTGCAGCGGCGAGCCTGTAGCGCTCCCCCCTTCGTAGATCTCGAGCGTGACCGGATCGAGGGTGTCGTCGGTCGTACCGCTGAAGAGGGGGGTCTGGTTGCTGGTCCAGCTCCCGGAGACCGGCTGGTCGATCGCGATGTTGGGCGCCGCGGCCATCGCGACCCCCTCGGGTCCGATGACGAGCATGGCCAGTACCGCTAGCACGGCCATGATGGCGCACACGAGCGCTCTCTGCGCTGCTCTCATTTGGACACTGCTCCCAGCCATGCCGTCCCTCCACGCCGTGCTTCTACCGTGTCTGGCAACCGTGCCCAGGTCCGCGATACGGTTCCGCCGCAGGGCATGATATGCAGGTTTGGGGAGGTTTGTATCGAGCCTGCGGAGCTGTGTACTGGCGGGTGCGCGAGGATTTGCGAAGATGGCTCTGTGCCGCTGCGTGTCGGAATCGATCTGACCTCAGTCGATGCGGTGAGGGACTCTCTGAGCGCGCACGGCCAGCACTACCTCACCCGCATTTACACCGAGCGCGAGCTCGACGGTTGTCGTACGGACCGAGGAATCGCGATCGAGCGCTTGGCGGGTCGCTTTGCCGCGAAGGAGGCCGCCATGAAGGTGCTGCGCCCAGACAACGAGGACGCGCTTCCCTGGCACTCGATTGAGGTGATCAGCGCACCGGGCGGCTGGGTTTATCTGCAGCTGTCAGGCGGTGCCGCCGATCTGGCCGAGAATGCCGGCATCGAGGATCTGCAACTGAGCATCACACATGAGGGGTCGCAGGCTTGCGCAGTTGTCGTTGCAGAATTGCGCAATGGCTGCCGATAGGGTTCTGTGATTCCAAGCTCTATATCTTCGACCCATGTCGATCCTGCGCGGGACGGCATGCCTGGGAGGCGACGTGATTCCTGAACTTCTGAGCGGTATGACCGCCCCCTCCCAATCGACCGGACCGGTGGAGAGCATCGCCTGGAAGATTGGCGTCGATGTGGCCGGCCCAGCGGCGGACGAGGTCGACCGTGAATCGCGCTTTCCGCGGGAGGCCGTCGAGCAGCTCAAGCAAGACGGGCTGCTCAGCGCTCTGATCCCCGAGCAGCTAGGCGGCCGCGGAGCCACGCTCGCGGAGGTCGCCGGGGGTGTGCGGGCGCTCGCCTTCCATTGCACCGCGAGCGCGCTCGTACTGGCGATGCACAGCATCGAGGTCTCCAACCTCGTCCGCCATGGCGCCTCTGAGCCGCTACAGGCATTCCTGGCTGAAATCGCCTCGGAGCAATTGCTCCTCGCCAATGCCAACAGCGAGGTCGGCATCGGGGGCGACGTCGGCCGCAGCATCTGCGCTGTCGAGCCGGCCGACGATGGCCTGCGCCTGGAGAAGGAGTGCCTGGCGATCTCCTACGGCGAGCACGCCGACGCCGTCGTCGCGACCGCTCGCCGCACGCCAGACAGCGAGCAGACCGAGCAGGTGCAGATCGTCTGCCGCCGTCCGGACTTCTCGCTCGAGCGAACCTCCGATTGGGACGCACTGGGCCTGCGCGGCACCTGCAGCAACGGCTTCCGTCTGGTGGCGAGCGTGGACGCGGGGATGATCTACCCGGTGCCCTTCGCCGCGATCGCGAGCGACGGCGGCATCCAGGCATCGACGATTCTGCTCAGCGCCGCCTGGGTCGGCCTCGCCGAGGCGGCCGCGGCCAAGGCGCACGAGTACGTCCGGGCGGCCGCCAAGCGCAGCATCGGCACGACCCCTCCCGCGGCCGGCCACCTCGCCGTGCTCGCCACCGAGCTGCAGCAGGCGCGCAGCCTGCTCACGACGGCCGCCAACACGTTCACGGCACTCGAAGCGTCCCCGGAGATGGAGAGCCCGGGCTTCATCGCCTCGGTGCGCAACCTCAAGGTCTCGACCTCCGAGCTGGCGGTGCGGATCACGACCGCGGCGCTGTCGATCTGCGGCATCGCCGGCTTCAAGCGCGGCACGCCCTTTACCCTCGACCGCCAGATCCGTGACGCCCACGGCTCGGTCGTGATGGTCAGCAACGAGCGCTATCTGCGCGCCAACGCGGAGATGTTGCTCGCCCGCAAGCATCTGTGACGGACCCGCTGGCGATGACCGAGCAGAGCAACTCCAGCGCCGGTGCCGGTGCGCGTCCACGCCTGGCCTTCACCTACCATCCCCGCTCCTTCGGGACGATGGCGATCGCGGAGGCCGCGAAGGGAATCTGCGACCTGATCTGGATCGTCGACACGTCCGATCCAGAGGCCGGCTCGATGGCGCGGCTGCTGCGCCGGATCGGCGATGTCGTCGACGTCACGGGCATGTCCCTGCAAGATGCGGGGACGGCGATCGCGACCGCACGGCCCGACGGCATTCTTGCGCTAGCCGACGAGCTGCTCTTATGGACGGCACGCATCGCTGAGTTACTCGAGCTCCGCTTCATCACCCCAGAGGTCGCCCAGCGGTTCACCGACAAGCACGCACAGCGAGTCGCCCTGCAGCGGGCTGGTGTCCCGGTGCCCGGTTTCTGGCTGATTCCCGACGATCACGACGAAGACGGGTGGCGGGCGCTCGAGCGCGCGACGAGCTTCCCCGCGGTGCTCAAGCCGCGGCGCGGCGAAGGCAGCAGGGATACCGTGCGCGTGGAGTCCTTCCCGGAACTACGTTCGATGGTCGCGGAGACTCCCGGCAGCGCGTCGGGATCGGTCCGTCCCGAACTGGTGCTCGAGGAGTACCTGCGTGATCGACCCGAGGCCGCACAGCATCCCTTCGCTGACTACGTCTCGGTGGAGAGCGTGGTGAGCCGTGGGCAGATCAGCCATCTCGCGATCACGGGGCGTTTTCCACCGGCCGAGCCATTTCGGGAGACAGGGTTCTTCATCCCCTGCGCATACGACGAGGACCAGTGCGCCGCGATTGCAGCGGTGGCCACCTCAGCGGTGCAGGCGATCGGCGTCCGCGATGGCCTCCTGCATACGGAGGTCAAGCTGACCCCCGATGGTCCACGGGTGATCGAGCTCAATGGGCGCATCGGCGGAGGCGTACCCGAGATGCTCGCCGACGCGGCCGGCGTGGAGCTGTTGCCGATCGCGTTGCGGGTGGCGCTCGGCGAGAAGGTCGTATTCGACAGGATGCCGCAGTGTCAGCAAATCGGCTATCTGCTGTACGTTCAGGCGCCCCCGCATATGACTACGATCCGTGGCGTGGACGGGCTCGATCAGTTGCGCGCGCGCCCGGGCGTCGAGGAAGTCGCGCTGAATCGCGGTTCCGGTCGCGCCGTCGACTGGCGCGCGGGCAACCACGGCCATGTGTTCTCCGTACGCGGATCCGTCGCGGACTACGACGCGTTGAGCTCGATCGAGCAGTACGCAACCACCGAGGTCCGGATCGATGGCGACTGATGAATGAACCCACCGGGACTATGGAAAGCGCCTGAGTGGCCGATACTGCCGGTATGAACACGGAGATCCGCAAGCTCGTCGCCGAACACGCGCGCCTCGGTGTGGAGATCGACACCCTGACCGACGATGCCAGCCTCTACGAGGCCGGCATGACCTCGCATGCGACCGTTAACCTGATGCTCGCGCTGGAGAGCCGCTTCGACGTCGAGTTTCCCGACTCGATGCTGAAGCGCAGCGTGTTCGAAAGCGTCGCGACGATCGCCACGGCGCTGACCGAGCTGCAACGAGAGGTGTGATGGCGGACTACCGACCGGGCACGCCGGATCAGGCTGCTTTCCTCGCGGAACTGGTCGATCGACGTCTGCTGTTGCGGACGAGCGTACCCGGCATCTACGGACGTGGCGCAAGCTTTGAGGACGTGTGCGTGCGCGTCAGCGAGATCGTCACACGCGCGGGCGCGCCCGAGGATCCCGAGCAGCTGCGCTTTCCGCCGGTACTTCCGCGACGCGACCTGGAGTCGGTCGGCTACCTGAAGACCTTTCCGCACCTGGCGGGCAGCATCTTTGCGTTCTCCGGCAGCGAAAGCCAGGCTGCTGAGCAATACGAGCGCGCCAGCGAGCACGAGGACTGGAGCGAGTTTCAGGCGATGACCGAGCTCGTGCTCACACCCGCGGCCTGCTACCCCGTATATCCCGAGATCGCCTCTCGTGGCCCGCTCCCTCCCGGTGGCGTCACCGTCGATGCCGGTAGCGCCTACGTGTTTCGCCACGAGCCCTCCGGCGACCCGGCGCGAATGCAGATGTTCCACCAGCGCGAGATCGTGCGCATCGGCGAGCCCGAAACCGTCCTCGAGTGGCGCGATCTGTGGCGCGAGCGCGCGGCCTCGCTGCTGCACGAGATTGGCCTCGACGCACAGTTCGCGGTCGCATCCGACCCGTTCTTTGGACGAGCCGGGCGCATGCTCGCCGCCAGCCAGCGCGAGCAGGAGCTCAAGTTTGAGGTCGTCGTTCAGATCGCCGGCCCGGGACCCACCGCGGTCGCGTCGTTCAACTACCACCAGGATCACTTCGCTTCGGTCTATGGCATCGAGCTGCCGGGAGGCGCTTACGCGCACACCGCGTGCCTGGGCTTCGGGGTGGAGCGAATCACGCTCGCGCTGTTTCGAACCCACGGCCTGGACATCGGCGTCTGGCCGGAAGAGGTTCGCAAGGAGATGTGGGGAGCGGGAGCGCCTCCGCCGGCTCGAGGCGCGTCATGAGCAGCCCGGCGACGCGCACCTTCTATCTGACATCGGGCGCCGAGACGACATATGCGCTGTTCGACGATCTCCCCGAATCGGCAGACGACAGCCGGGTCCCAGGCACCTCCCGGCCAACCGCCGCCTCCGAGGCCGCCACGATTGGCGCCGCTATCCCGGCGCCGCGCATCCCCACCGTGGGCGTGCTCCTCTGCCCCCTCTTTGGCAACGATGACCTATGTGCCTACCGAGCGCGGCGAGCATGGGCCAAGACGCTCGCGGTAGCCGGGCATCCGACGCTGCGGATCGACCTGCCGGGTACCGGCGACAGCTCCGGCGGCCCCCACGATCCGGGGCGAGTCGATGCCTGGACCGACTCCCTCGCCGCGGCCGCCGCGTGGCTGCGGAGCGAAGGGGGATGCTCGCGCGTGACCGCGATTGGTGTCGGGCTCGGCGGTCTGCTTTCGTATCGCGCAGCCGCGATCGGAGCCGCGATCGACGATCTCGTGCTCTGGTCGGTCCCCGCCCGAGGGCGAGCGTTCGTGCGCGAGCTGCGCGTTCTCTCCCATATGGAAACCTCGCGCGAGCGCGAGACAGACGGAGCGGAGAACGCGCAGTCCTCGCCCGAAGGCGCGCTGGCAAGCGGTGGATTTGTGATGAGCGCCGAAACAGTCGCCGCGCTGGAGGCGCTGGACCTGACCAAGCTCGCATTGCCCGACGCCGCCGCGCGCCGCGTGTTGATGCTCGAGCGCGACGGGCTCGAGGTCGACAGACGCCTACGCGCCGCACTCGAAGAATCCGGCGCGGAGGTGAGCACAGCGTCCGGACCCGGCTACGGAGCGATGATCGCCCCCCCGCAGCAGTCACGCTCGCCTACGGAGGTCTTCGCCTCCGTCGGAGAGTGGCTCGCGGATAGCCCCACGGAGTCATCCATGCCCGCACCCGCGATCGCCCCGACAATCACCCCTGCGCTGGACCTACGTCTCGACGGCACGCATATCCGCGAGGTGCCGCTGACGATCCCTCACCGCGATGGGCAACTCGTGGGCGTACTCACCGAGTCTGACGGTGACGGCACTGCGCAATTCTGTGCGATTCTGCTCAACGCCGGGGCGCTGCGACACATTGGCCCCAACCGCATGTGGGTGGAGACGGCCCGTCGCTGGGCCGCGCAGGGCGTATCGACTTTGCGCATCGACCTCGCGGGCATCGGCGACGCCGACGGCGATGCTGATGCGCTCGCGCGCAACGCAGGCTTTTACATACCGGACTACATCGACCAGACCCAGGACGTGCTGGCGGCGCTTGTCGCCCGGGATCTGCCGGAGCGCTTCGTGCTGACCGGATTGTGCTCCGGGGCCTACTGGGCATTCCACACCGCACTTCAGGACGAGCGCGTGCGTGGCACCTTTTTGGTAAATCCGCGGGTGCTCTTCTGGGATTGGAGCATCGCCGGCGTGCGCGAGGCGCGCGACGCGCGTAAGGCCCTGAGCATGAGGACGTGGCGCAAGCTCCTGCACGGCCAGATCACGCGCGAGAACATCCGCACGATTGCCTGGGCCGTCGGCGTCGTGCTGGCGTCGCTGCCGAGGCGCTCGCTCGCATCGATACGCAACCGCCGCGCGCACAAGGACGAGCTCGAGCGCGCGCTCGAGCGGTTCGACTCGACCGGCGCGGAGGTCCTGAGCGTCTTCACGGCGGAGGAGCCCGTGCTGGAAGAGCTCGAGCGCGGAGACGGGCTCCAACGTATGCGAGCCCACCCGAATGTACGCGTGGAGTTGATCGCCGGCCTACCGGCGGCGCACACGCTCGAGCCACTGCCGTTGCAGCGCACTGTCAACACCCTGCTCGACGACGCGCTCGTGCGCATGCTCGGCCGGGTTCCTCGGCCCAGCGCAAGCGTCGCCGGGCATGAGCCCGGAGCCTCGATCGGGCGATGACGTTGCCGACTACGATGTGTTCCTGTGAGTACGCCTCCTCGACACCAGGCGCAACGTGAACGTGGATGAGGATGTGGATGTGAGCGTGCTGGTGCCGGTCCGCGACGAGGCCGCATTCGTCGCGAAGACCGCCCGTGCGATCACTGCCCAGGACTTTCAGGGATCGATCGAGTTCCTGATGATCGACGGCGCTTCCCGAGACGGCACGCGCAAGATCCTGGACGAGCTCGCTCTTGAAGATCCACGTGTCAGGGTTCTCGAGAATCCGCGCGGCGACCTTGCCAGCGCTCTCTGTATCGGTCTGGAGGCCGCCCGCGGCGAGTTTGTGGCGAAGATGGATGCCCACACATACTTCCCACCCACGTACCTGCAAACCGGCGTGGACCGGCTGCGCCGAAGGGATGTCAACTGGGTGAGTGGTCCTCCGCTCCCTCGCGGCGTCGGTCCGTGGTCGCGGCGGGTGAAGCTCGCGCTCGGTACACGCCTCGGCATGGGTGGCTCCCAGAAGTGGCCCGCAACCTTCGACGCGGATCGGCAAGCAGACGAGCGTGAGCTCGACACCGGCGTGTTCTCGGGTGTGCTGAGGCGCTCGGTGCTGCAACGGCTGGGCGGCTGGGACCCAGACTGGCCGGTGAATGAGGACAGCGAGCTCGCCTCACGCTACCTTGCCGCGGGCGAGCGCATTCTCTCCATGTGGTCGATGGGCGCCTACTACGTTCCGCGCGGGACCTTGGCGGGACTCGCGCGGCAATACTTCCGCTATGGCTTCTACCGGGCAAAGACCGCCACCCGCCACCCGGCCAGCATGCGCCGCTCACACCTAGCACCACCCGCCTTGATCGGCGTCCTAGCCGCGGGCGCGGTAAGTGGACGGCGCGCTCGGCGACTGGCAGCTCTTGCGCTGCTGGGTTATTCCACAGCGCTGGTCATTACCTGTATCAGCGTCGTTGACGAGGCCGAGCACGTCGATGTGGCAATGCTTCCGGCGGTGCTGAGCACCATGCATCTGAGCTTCGGCGCGGGCTACCTCGCCGGCTGCCTGCGATTCGGGATCCCGCTGGCGGGGCTTGTCCACGCGGCGTTGCCGGCCGACCCGCGGCGTGCCGGCAATCCCGTCGATTAGGGTCTGCGGTATGCGCTCCCCCGAGATCGCCACTCCAAGCTCGCGGCGATTGCGGTGAGCAAGCGTCTCCTCGTTCTCGGCTGGCACAACGTTGCCGGTACCTACGCGTTCCCATCGCGCGGGGATACCGGACAGAGAGGCTTCGCCCAGCAGATGCGAATCCTTTCACGGGCAGCCAACGTGCTCGCGCTCGACGACGCGCTCGGTCGTCTGGCGGCTGGAGCGCCGCTGCCGCCACGCGCCGTTGCGATCACGTTCGACGATGGCTATGCCGACAACCTCACCCTGGCCGTGCCGATCCTGGAGCGCCTCGGGCTCCCGGCCACGTTCTTCCTCGTCCCCGGGTTGCTCTCCGGGGAGGCCGACGCGTGGTGGGAGACGCTTGGATGGGCGATTTTCAACAGCCCGCTCGGCGCGTTCGAGTGGGAGGGCGCCACATTCGCCCTCGGAGATGATGCCGCCCGACAGGCGGCCTATCGCCTGCTCGTGACTCCGCTGAAGTTTCGCGCACGCGCCGATCGCGATGTGGCGATGAGCGCCCTCATCGAGCTGCTCTCGCCAAGCGGTGAGCGCCCTCGCCTATTCATGGATTGGGGCGGCGCACGGGAGTTGGTGAGTAGAGGATTCTCCGTCGAGTCTCATACCTGCACGCACCCGGTGCTCAGCCAGGAGACTCCCCTCGAGCAGGGCCGCGAGCTCGCCGAGGCTCGCCGACGCTTGGAAGATCGGCTGAGCATCGAGATCACCACCCTCGCCTACCCCCACGGCGGGCCGCCCGATTATGACGCCAACACCTTGGCGGCAGCGGCCGCAGCCGGATATTCATGGGGAATCACCACCCGTGAGGGCTTCTCCAGCGCCGACACTCCTCCGCTCGAGATCCGTCGCTGCGTTGTGTACCCCGAGCGTGGGGTAATCGACCTGCTCGCCCAGCTTCGCTACATATTCAGGGAAAGGCTGCGAGGAGGCGAGCTGTGAACCCAGCGGTGAGCATCATCGTCATCAGCTACAACTACGGTCAATTCGTCGGACAGGCGATCGACAGCGCTTTGGCACAAGATCACGACGAGCTCCAGGTACTGGTCGTTGACGACGGGTCCACCGATGCCTCACCCGAAATCATCCGTGGCTACGGTGACAGAATCGAGATGCTGTTCAAGACCAACGGTGGCAACTCCTCGGTTATCAATGCCGCGTTTCCCCTTTGTCGCGGTGGGATAATCATGTTTCTCGACGCCGACGATTATCTCTATCCAAATGCCGTTGCCCGAGTCCTGGACAGGTGGGAGGACTCGTGTTCAAAGGTTCAGTTCCGGCTCTCGCTCGTAGACCGGAAGGGCGTCAGGGTGGGCGTTGAGCCGCCCGCATCAGCGCCGATGCCAAATGGGGATGTAATACCTGAAATCGCCGCCTGGGGACACTATGTAACCCCCGTGCTAGGCGGAAACGCGTTTCGGCGCCGGACGCTCGAGCAGCTGTTGCCGATTCCCGCGGAGCCTTTGTTCCGCAACCACAACGACGGATATATAAACCCCCTGTGCCCGTTCTACGGTCCCGTTGTATCGATCGATGAGGAGCTTGGCGCCTACCGGCTGCACGGCGGTAATCAGTGGGCCTATACCGGCAAGGTGCAAATCTCCAGCGTGCGCATGCGCCTGCGGCATGAACTCGTGCGTGAACGCTACATGCGAGATGCCGCCCGGCGGCAGAGCCGAGAGCTTCCCGAAGCGCTGATGCTTCGCAACTCGGGCCACGTCCTCTATCGACTGGCATCCCTCGAGCTCGACCCGTCTTCCCATCCGCAGCCGGAAGACAAGGCCTGGCGCCTGCTGCTCGCGTTGCCCGGAGCCCTATATCGCAATCCTGAGCTGGACACGCTCGATCGAGCGTTCACGCTCTTCAGCGGCATCCTGATCGCCGTGCTGCCCCCCCGACTGGCCGTGACACCGGTCGACTGGGCGCTCGCGAGCCGGCCTCATCCCCGCTGGCTGCGCATGATCGCCCGGCTGGCGCGCAGACTGGTCCGGCTGCGTGAGGCCGCACAGACTCACAGTCGTGCGATGACCTGATCGGCGAGCTCCCGCGTACCGACGGCGGTGGGATCATCCCGACTCGGCTTGAGGTCGTAGGTCACCCTGCCCTCCGCGAGAACAGACTCGACGGCGGCAATCACACGGGCGGCAGCGACATGCTCGCCGATGTGCTCGAGCAGCATTACGCCGCTGAAGATCGCAGCTGACGGGTTGGCCTTGTCCGTTCCCGCCAGGCTGCGCGCTCCGGTGCCATGGGTGGGCTCGAACACAGCCACCCCAGGGCCAAAGTTGGCGCCGGGTGCAAGGCCGATTCCTCCGATCAGCTCCGCGCCGAGACTCGACACCACATCTCCATACAGGTTTGGCATCACCAGCACGTCATACTCGCGCGGGTGGCGTACGAGCGCTCCGCAGAGGTCATCGACGAGTCGATCGTCAAACTCGATGTCCGCATTGCGTACAGCCACATCCGCGACCGCATCCAGAAAGAGTCCATCGGTGCAGCGCATAACGCTGGCCTTGTGCACCGCAGTCACCTTCCGACGCCCGCTTCCCCGTACGTAATCGAACGCAAATCTCGCGATCCTGCTGCTCGCTGCACGAGACATGAACTTAATCGACAGACCGGCATCTTGCGGAATGACGCCGGCACCGTGACGGGCGATCGAATCCATGACCTCGATGGCTCCCGGCGACCGGGCCTCGAGCTCGATCCCCGCATAGAGATCCTCCGTTGTGTCCCTAATCACCACAAGGTCAACCCCGGGAGAGGGATCGTGAGGCCCTGGACGACTCACGCAGGGACGAACCTGCGCGAAGAGATCGAGCTCTCGTCGCAGCGCCACGTTCATCGAGCGGGGTCCCGTCCTTGCCACCGGCGTGGAGACGGGGCCCTTGAGCGCAAGCCCATTGTCTCGCACCGACTCGATCACCGCCCGCGGCAGCGGCTCACCCGATCGCTCGATCGCGTGGATGCCGACCTCATGCACATCCCAGCACAGTCCCACCCCCGTGGCGTCCAGAACCCGCCGCGCGGCATCGATCACGGCTGGTCCGATACCATCTCCGGGGATCAACGTGACCGTTTGAGACATCAGTTGCTGCGGCAGCGTAGCGCGTCACGCAATCAGAGAGGATGTAGATGTCCACCGACGTAGCGAGCAAGCCCAAGTCAGCCGAGATGCACGTCGGCCCCGGCTTTCGCCTCCGGCAGGAGTTCGATCGGCCCGATCCAGCCGTGATCGCCGGTTTCGCCGACTTCGCGACTCCCGAGATCTCGGATCTCATGAACCGCCTCTACACGATGAGCGTGTCCATCAAAAGCCTCACCGCCCCCGATCTGCGGTTGCTGGGGCCGGCCTGCACGGTTAAGGTTTTTCCGGGCGACAACCTCATGGTCCACAAGAGCCTTGACATCGCCAAGCCCGGCGATGTAATCGTGGTCGATGCAAGCTCCTCGACGATGACCGCCGTGCTCGGCGATCTGGTCAGCACGAAGGCGCGACACCGGGGAATCGCGGGCTTCATCGTCGATGGCCTCGTGCGCGACCTACCGGCGATCCTCGAACTCGGCGACTTTCCGGTCTTTGCGCGTGGCGTAACCCCACTCGGTCCGCTCCACCGTGGACCCGGAGAGATCAACTATCCGATCTGCGCCGGGGGCATCGTCGTCAGCCCGGGGGACATCATCGTGGGTGACCTCAACGGAGTCGTGGTCGTGCCGCGCGAGATCGCCGGCGAGTTACTCGAACGACTGCAGACGCGGGCCCCCGCCGAGCGAGCCTATGCCGAGTCGGTGGCACGGGGCCAGTTCTCCAATGATTGGGTGAACACAGCGCTCGAACAGAGCGGCCTGACCCCGTAGGGCCGGCGCATGAGCAGCGACACGGCGATGCCCGCAGTCCTGCTGGGCGGGGCGGTGAACGCGCTTTCGGTCGCGCGGTCGCTGTGGCGTTCGGGCGTCGCGGTCGACGTGCTCGCCGACGGACGCTCGGACTCGATCGTGCGCCACTCCCGCGCCTGCCGGCGATATGTGAGGCCCTCCGGCGAGGCGGACGTCGCCGAGGAATGGATGGCTTGGTTGCTGAACGAGTCTGCGCCGGCGGTAGTGCTTCCCTGCAGCGACGAGGGTGTGGAGTTCGTCGCCCACCATCGCGGCGCGCTGGAAGCGAGTGGCCACCGTCCCGTGGAGGCAAACGACCTGGCGTCGTTGAACATGCTCGACAAGGCTCGTGCCTACGAGATGGCTCGCGATGCCCACATCCCGGCACCGCAAACGATGACAATCACCGCCGAGACGGAGCTCGCAGACCTCGACTTCCCGTTTCCTTGCGGAATCAAGCCGCTGCACTCGCATCTCTTCGCACGCGACTTTCACCCCGAAGCAAAAGGCACGACTGCCCTCACCGCCGAGCACGCTAGACGCATCCTGGCGCCGATCCTGCAGGCGGGACACCCGATGCTGCTGACCGAGATCGTCTCTGGTCCCGACGATCAGTATCGGTCTTACTACACCTACATAGACGATCGCGGCGACCCCCTCCTTGACTTCACCAAGAGAAAGCTCCGCCAGTACCCGATCCACTTCGGCCTCGGCAGCTACCATCTCACCGAGTGGAACCCGGAGGTGGCCCAGCTCGGTCTGCAGTTTGCACAGGCGGCTGGATTGCGTGGATTGGTGAACGTCGAGTTCAAGCAGGATGCGGGCGACGGCCTGCTGAAGCTCATAGAGTGCAACCCGCGCTTCACAGCCGCCAACGAGCAGGTGCGAGCCGCAGGCATCGACCTGGCGCTGATCGCCTACAACAGGCTTGCCGGCTTCCCGCTGCCACCGGTCGACTCGTTTCGAGAGGGCCTGGGGCTATGGTTGATCGTGGACGATGTCCGCGCCTTTCGTGATTACCGTCAGCGGGGCGAGCTCACGACCGCGGCTTGGCTCAGGACGCTCGTGCGCCGGCAGACGCCCTTGATATTCTCATTGAGTGATCCCAGACCCAGCGCAGTCATCTGGCAAAAGCGAGCGCGCGCCCTGGTCCGCAAAGCCTTCCGATCGGGGAGCCGAACCTCACAGCAACCTGCCAACGAGAAGCGTGACCCCTACGCTGCTGCTCGATAGCGCCCCCATGCTCGATCGCGCCCGCTAGAGGGTCGGATGTCAAACGAGGCGGGCCCTGTAATCGAGGTGGCTGCGCTCCTGTCGCTGGCGCAAGCGTGCTTTGAGCGCTTGGGCATATCGAGCGAAGATGCTCGGGCGGTCGCGGATGTCCTGATCGACGCGAACCTGCATGGCGTCCCCTCTCATGGGTTCCAGCGCGTTCCGATCTACATGCAACGCGTGCGTGCGGGACTCAGCGAGGGCACCGAGCGCCTTTCCGTCGTTGCAGAATTCGGTGCCCTGTGTCGTATCGACGCCGGCCACGCACTGGGTCCAGCGGCCGCCGTAAAGGCCCTCGATCGTGGGCTGGCGCTCGCGCAAAGATCCGGGGTGGGACTCGTAGCGATTGGCCGGAGCACCCATTTTGGCGCCGCCGGCTACTACGCTCGGCGAGCCGCGAGCGCCGGATTTGTAAGCCTCGTGACGACCAATGCGACGAAGAGAATGGCGCCCTACCGCTCCGCGGACGCGTTCCTCGGGACCAACGCGCTGGCCATTGGCATCCCCCTCGCCAAGCACGATCCGTTCGTGCTCGATATGGCCACGAGCATCGGCGCACAGGGTAAGATCACACGCGCCAAGCAGCTGAAGCAAGAGATTCCCGTCGGGCTGGCGATAGACCGGGATGGACGACCGACCACAGATCCCTCCGAGGCCCTGGCCGGAAGTTTGCTGCCGGTGGGTGGCCCAAAGGGATCGGGGCTGGCGCTCGCCATCGGCTTGCTGGCCGTGCTACTTGCGCATGCCGATTGCGACGACGAGATGGCCTCGCTGTACAACACCTTCGACCGACCGCAGAACACGGGGCATGTGTTTCTCCTAATCGATGCATCTCGGCTCGGAGATGTCGATGACCGGCTGGACCAGATGATCGAGCGCCTGATGGCGCTGAGCCCGGTGGCTGGCTCGCCCCCTGTCGAATATCCGGGGCAGGCAGCGGCGAGGTTGGCGCGCGTTCAATGGCGCGACGGCATTCAAGTCACTCGCACAGAACTGACCCACGTCGCCCAAGCGTGCGGTGCTTGCGGTCTACACGACATCGAACAACGAGCGTTGGCCCTGCTTGCCAGCGACGGTTCCGAGCAACATGAGTCCTAGTCCGGAGCCCAAGGCGGTCACTCGCATCATCGCGTCGCTGGGTCGGATGGGGCGGCCCGGTAGGGTCCTCGCGCCCCAGTTCGACGCCCTGCGCAGCCCTGGATTGGGGGCGGCCTTACAACGCTGGCGAGCAGACAAAGGCGAGCACGAGGAACGGCTCGCCCGCACTCACACGGACACCTACCGGCGCATCTGGGAGGACGCAGCCGTTGCCGTCGGGGCTGACCTCGAGGAGCTGGCCGATGACTTTCTGGTCCTCTCCCGAGATGGCATCCAAACCGTGCTGTGGCGCCACCTGGTCATGCTCGACCATCCGGCGACGAGCGCCCTGGCGCTGGACAAGTCGGTCGTGCATCGGTTGTTGACCGAAGACGGCCTGCCCGTTCCAGAGCACTTGGAGGCCGATCGCCGGGACCGCGAGAGCGCGCTGGAGTTCCTTGCCGGCAGTGCGGAACGGTACGTCATCAAGCCGGCTAACGGGACCAGCGGCGGAACCGGTGTCACCTGCGGCGTCGAGTCTGCCGAGGATCTGTGGCGGTCGTGGTTGGGGGCGGCCCGATGGGATTCACGAATCCTCATCGAGCGTCAGACCAAGGGTGAGGAGTACCGCTTGCTGTTTCTCGATGGGGAGTTGCTCAACGCCGTCCACCGCCAGCGACCATGCGTGACGGGAAATGGGACAGATAGCGTGCTGGCGCTGATCGAAGCCGAGAACGACCGACGACTGGATGTGCGTAACCGCGAGGCATCTCGGCTGATCGACGTCGACCTCGACTGCGAGCTTGCCGTGCGTCACAGCGGCCTGTCCCTCCGGTCGGTGGCGGCATCCGATCAGCTCGTCACGGTCAAGGGCACCGTCAGCCAGAACGCAATCGCGGACAACTCAACCGTGCGTAGTCTCTCTCCACAGCTCGTGCGGCAGGCGGCACGGGCGGCCGAGCTGCTGCACCTCCAACTCGCCGGCATCGATCTCGTCACACCCGATCCCACAATTTCGCTGACCGAGGCCGGCGGGACGATCCTAGAGGTTAACGCCACACCCGGCTTGCACTATCACTACCAAGTGACAGACCGCGAGCATGCGACCCCCGTAGCAGTTCCGATTCTGCGCAAGCTGCTCGACGCCTGAGGTACGCCGTCGCCGTGCGCGATGATTTTCGATCGGCGCTTCGGCTAGTATTGGCGACCCTTGCGCCTGGCAGTCTACTGTGACTTTCCCTATCGACGGCACCAGGGTCAGGTCTATGCCGGACAGGCGTTTGTGGTCTTCCTGCTGGGTCTGTCGGAGCTCGTCGAGCACCTTGTCCTGATCGGGCGCATCGATCCCACGGACGCTCCCTGGCACTTCCCGCTGCCCGACGAGGTTTCCTACCGGCCCCTCCCCCACTATGAGCGAATGTCCGAACCGCTCGGTGTGCTCGGCGCCCTGGGGCGCTCGGTGCGACGCTTCTGGCGTGTGCTTGGCGAAATAAACGTCGTCTGGCTGTTCGGCCCCAACCCGCTCGCGATCCTGTTCGCCCTGCTAGCGATCGGGCGCGGCCGGCAGGTCGTGCTGGGAGTCAGGCAGGACTACCTCGCGTACGTGCGCAACCGCCATCCGGACCGCCGTCATCTGCAATTCGGAGCGCTGCTATTGGATCGCGCCTTCCGGCTCCTCGCCCGCCGCTGCGCCGTCGTGGCCGTGGGTCCGACGGTCGCCGAGCAGTATGCCGCGGCGCGGCGCCTGCTCGCCACCAGCGTCGTGCTCGTCGGCGAGGAGGACGTGCTTCGTGAAGGCGAGCCGCCCGCATCCAGTCGCGGGCAGGAGCTCGTGGTGCTCAGCGTCGGACGCCTGGACGACGAGAAGAACCCGCTGCTGCTCGCCGACGTGTTCGCCGAGTTGCGCGAGGACGGCCGGCCGTGGCGGATGATCATCTGCGGGGAGGGGCCGCTGGAGGAGCCGCTGCGCGATCGTCTGCACATGCTCGGAGTGGATGACGATCGCGTGGAGCTCCGCGGCTTTGTCCCCACGGGTCCGGCACTGCGCGAGACGTATGCGAGCAGCGACTTCCTCCTGCACGTCTCGCTCACCGAGGGGGTGCCACAGGTTCTGTTCGAGGCGTTTGCGGCCGGGCTGCCGGTGGTGGCGACCGATGTAGGCGGCGTCGCCGCCGTCGCCGAAGACGCCGCGCTGCTGGTAGCGCCGAACGATCCGATTGCGGCGGCGGCCGCCCTGCGCCGGTTGGCAGAGGACTCAGCGCTGCGTCACGCGATGGTTCGGGCCGGGCTGCGTCTTGCGCGCGCACACACGCGTGAGACGCAATGCCGCGAGGTGGTGGGGTTTATCGCGAGCGGTTCCACGTCCGACTGACGGAGGCTGCGTCTACCACCGCCAGCAATTGCTCGACGTATCGGCTGGGACCGAAGCGCTCGATCGCGTCACGGCGAGCGGCCGCGCCCAGACGGCTTGTATAGCCGGGATCGTCGAGCAACCTGCGCAGCGCATTGGCCAGCGCAGGCGGATCTTCGGGTGGGACGATCAAACCCGTCTCGCCTTCCCGGATATAGTCGCGCACCCCCGCGACATCGGTCACGATCACCGCCTTTCCGAGCGCCATCGCGTTGAGGTAGGTGGTCTGCCCCGACCCACGGTCCTGTCGCGGTTCGAGGGGGATGACGACCACCGACGCGGATGCCGTCCGCTCGTCGAAATCTCGACGGCTGAGCGTCACTACATCCACGTTTGTGGGCAGATCCCGCTTCAGCTCGGGACCGATTGTCCTGGTCGCGATGCACGCCCGGTCGGGGAGGCCACGCAACGCCTCGATCAGGGTGGCGTAATCCCGTAACGAATCCCCACCCGCGAAGATGCCGCCGTCGCTCGAGGTCGGGATCGCCAGATCCTCGTCGGAGAGGGTGTGGTGATAGGGGGTAAACACGACCCGCTCGGGATCGACATGCCAGGTGTTGGGAAAGCTCTCGAGCTCCGCAGTCGACATCACGCAATAGCGGACGTGCGACCCGTCAATCGGCAGCAGCCCGAAACGGGAGGCGAGGCGGTCGAGGAGATTGTTAGCTACTTTCCAGGTGGCATCAGCGATAACTACAGTCGGCGGGCGCCGCCGGCGGGCAAAGATCGCCGCCTCGAGCAACGCCTCCCGCTCGGACCCGTCGAGTATCACACTGGGATAGCGGCCTCCCTCGCGCAGGATGTAGCGCTGGCGGCGAATACCGGAGAGCTCGTGTGGTGGAGTGTGTACCCGGGCCGCCCATGCTTGCCGCAGAGGTGCCTCGATTGTGGAGAACACATCCTTGGCGGGCATCGCTTTGGATGATTTCACACACCGGACCGGGGCAAACGTCAAACCCGAAGCTAACCACCGGGCGGAGCAAATAGCGCTGCCTCGACCCGCTCGGCCACGACCTCCCAGCTCGAGCGCTCCATCAGCCTCCGTCGTCCCTCGCGGCCGAGGCGATCGGCCAGCTCGGCGTCGGCGAGAATTCGCTCCAGCGCACGCGCCAACGTGGAGGGGTCCCCCGGGGGGACGGTCAGGCCCGTCTCTCCGTCAACCACTACCGTCGTCAGATCACCGACTTCGCTCGATACCAGCGCGCGGGCCATCGTCATCGCGAGATGCACGACGCCACTCTGATACCCCGTGAGGTAAGGGGTCACCACCACCCGCGCGGTCGCGAACAGCTCCGGCACGTCCGCGACCGGCACGTAGCGATCGATTACCTCGACGCTGCCGGGATGCCGGGACGCCCAGGTGCGCACGAGCTCTGGGTCGAGGTCGACCGGACACGGACTTCCGGCGATCGTCAGCCGCGCATGCGGACGGCGCCTGGAGAGCTCATCGAAGGCCTCCATCAGGATCATCAAGCCCTTGACCTTCCGCCACTCGCCAAAGAACAACACCCGTTCCTCCGCAGACGGCGCAGGCGGCTCGCCGGCAAAGATGCGCTCGTCGCCATGCGGGATCAGCTCGAGCCGCGTGGGTGGCCAGACGTCTCGAAACTCACGTCGGCTGCGCTCGCCGTGCACGAACATCACATTCATCCGCGGGTAGAGGCGTCGCAGCAGACTATTCAGCGCCGGCGAGTCGATGTAGAGCTCCTCGCCGGACCACCGGTTCAGCGGGCGCACGCTGTGGCAGATGCCGGCGACGCGCATCTTGCCGCGGCGGAGCGTGATCAGCAGAACGGCCGCCGCCACCGGCCACAGGTCGATGTCCGAGGTCAGGATCACCGCGTCATACCGCCCGCGCCGCAGCTCCCAGTTGACCCTCGCCCAGGCACTCAGCAGACGGACGGCGACCCGTGCCCGCCGGACCGGGCGTAGCTCGCTCAGCGGGCCTCCGGGGGGCGGGCTCTGGGGACTCAGAATCGCCTTCATGCGTGCTGGGCCGGCGGAGCGCCCGGACAGCTCGTTGCCAGCCGGCACGAGCAGGTCAACGTCGTGCCCCGCCGTCGCGAGCCCGTCGGCGAGCTGGACCGCGTAGTGCAGCAGGCCCCCTTGCGAGGCGGGCTCCACGACCGCAAGCCTCATCGGCGCACCCGCCCGACTCGGACGACCTGCTCGTAGACCTCATAGAGGCGCTCCGCCCAGCGGCGCGCGTTGAAGCGATCCTCCGCCATCGCCCGCGCATTCTGCCCCATCGACGCGCGGCGAGAATGATCCTCGAGGAGCGCCGTCACATCGCGTGCGAGCGCCGGCTCATCGCCCGGCGGCACGAGCAGCCCGGTCTCGCCGTCGATCACCACCTCCGGAATGCCGTCGACGTCAGTCGCCACGACCGGCACCCCACACGCCGCCGCCTCGATCAGCGTCGTCGGCAGAGCCTCGTGTTCGGATGGCAGCACGACCAGCGAAGACGCCCTCAGCAGCCGCGGCACATCCGTGCGCATCCCGGCAAAGACCACGCGCTCGAGGATCCCGAGCTCGCCCGCGAGGCGCAGCAGCCGGTCGTGTTCGGGGCCGGCTCCGACCAGCAGGAGGCGCGCTTCGGGGACGCTCTGCAGAACCGTGACCCAGGCACGTAATGCCGCGGCGTGCCCCTTGCGCGAACGCAGCGCGGCGATCATCGTCACAACCGGCACGCCGGCGGGCACCGCCAGCTCGGCCGGCATCGTCGCGGGGTCCGTGGTGAACACGTCGAGATCCACCGCGTTCTCGACCACGCACCAATTCTCGCGGCGCCCGCCGTAGGTATCGGCGAAGCTCTCCAGCGAGGCGCGCGAAACGAACACCACGCCGGCGCTGCGATTGGCCACCGCGATCGCGAGTCGCTCCTTGAGCTTTTCACGGCGCGGGAGCGGTACGGCGACGTGGTGAAAGCTACACACGGTCCTGCGGCCCGCAATGCGTGCGGCCGGCGGCACAAGCGTCGCGGCGTCCTCGAGATGTGCATGCACCACGTCAGCGTCGGAGTCACGAATTGCCCCGACCAGGCGGGGCAGCGCGCGCGGATCGCCCAGCCGGCTGAGCGACAGGTAACGCACCTGCACGCCCGCCTCGGCAAGCATCGGCTCCATCACCGAGCGATGCGACCCAGACCCGGAGAGGACCGCCAGCTCGAACCGGAAACCGGCCGCGGGCGCCGTCGCGCTCAGGGTGGCGAGCACCCGCTCGGCCCCGCCAAGACGCAGGGAGTCGATGACCATCAGCACCCGCATCTCCGATGATGAGCGCGAGCTGCTTGCCTTCACGCGACCACACGCGAGCGCAGCGAGACAAGGAGACTCCGAAGTTCCACTGCCGTGTCACGCGAGCCGATCAGCAGACCCGCCACCGCTCCAACCAGGCCAGCGAACAGCAACAGGAACAGGCACAGCGCGCCGGAGGGCACGAAAAGTCGTACGGGTCCCGCGAGCAGGAGCACCCCGAGCACCGAACAGCAGCCGGGCCCCATCGCGCCCAGATCCTGCGCCATCGTGGTTCCGAGCAGCGAGTTGACAAGCACGAGTCGTGCAGCCTGATAGACGAGGGCCAATCCAAGATGAACGGCGGCCACGGCGACGATTCCGTAGGGAGCCGCGATCACATAACCGAGGACGAGCAGGATCGTGAGGGGAACATTGAGCTTTAGCAATGTCCCGGGGCGCCCCATCGCGGGGAATATATCGCCGGAGGCAAAACCGATCGATGTCACAGCCGTCATCAACGAGATCAGCACCATCGGCCCCACGGCCGGCGCCCACTTTGCGGTAAACACCACATTGAGTACGTCTCGAGCCGACAGCGCGAGGAGCACCCCCGCGGGAAAGCTGAAAACCGTGATCATCCGCAGCGAGCGCAGCGACGCGCTCACCATCACCACGTGGCCTTGCTTCCGGGCCTGCGAGAAGATCGGAAACGCCACGGCGCCGATGATCCAGTAGAGACTCATCAGCGCGAGTTCTGGAAGCCGGTAGCCCATCGAGTAATAACCCAACTGCCTCGTTCCCAGGCGGTGTGCGACCACGAGATAGTCGGAGTCCATGCCGATTGCGTCCACCACCTTCAGCGCAATAAAGGTCAGCCCAAACCCGAGCAGCACCTTCGCCACGGCGCGGTCGAATGAGAAGCGTGGCCAGAAGCCGGTCAGCCACCACGACAGCGCAGTGCTGACAATTTCTCCAGCGAGAACTCCCCATACGATTGCCCACACTCCCAGGCCCGACAGCGCCAGCACGATCGAGAGGCCGGTCCGCACGGCGCTCCCGCCGATTTCCACCACCGCGCGACCCTTGAAATGCAGGTCTCGCTGTAACACGGCGTTTTGCACCTGCCCCAGCCCGCGGATGAACAGACTCAGCAGGAGCACACGAAACACATTTTCGTGTTGCTGCAAATTCGTGAACGCCGCGACCGCCGGCGTGAGCAGCACTCCGATACCGGTGAGGGCCGCGGCGATCAGCGCGTTGAGCGTGAAGGCGGTCTGTACTCGTAGGGTGATTCGGTGCTCCTGCTCATATATGAGAGCAGCACCAACCCCCAGGTCCAGCACGACGTCAAAAAAGAGGATCAGCGCTGTGGCGCCCGCCACGATCCCGAAATCGTTCGGCGTCAAAATCCTGGCCAGCACAACGGTGCTGACGAAAACGAGCAGCTTGCTGGCCCCATATGAGACGGTGGCCCAGCCAAAGCTCTTGACCGCGCGCTGGGTGAGAGATCCGGGCTCAGCCACAGATCCCGGCTCAGAATCCTCGGTGTCGAGCGTGCTTGACTTCGGTTCGCTCACACGACCTCTACGACGGCATCGTCGAGCGCGCGGCTGCGCCTCGCCGGGCTACAGCGACAACATCGGGAATCGGCCGCGACCGCGCTCACGCGCGAGACTTTATCGGGTCGCTCGACGCACACCAGCGGAAACATACGCGACGAGGACGTTCGTCCGTGAGTGCACAAATCACCTCGCCGCGCGCCGACACGAACGAGCGCGATGAATAGTCACGTGCAAAACAACGACAAACCTATGCGCAACCGATGACAAACCTATGCTCTACGTCATCTCTCTTCGTTCAGCGAGCGGCTCTGCACTGCCCGAAGTCTATACTCGCCCCCGTGAGTGCAGCCCCCTATAGCGGGATGCCACCGCTTGGCAGCCCGGCGCCTCCCGCACAGCAGGGCGCGCTGAGACCATACCTACAAGCGGTGGCGGCGCATCCGGTGATCGTCGTTGCGGTGATGGCCCTGACGCTGGCCGGTTCGATTGCCTGGTTGAGCCATCGCGCGACCAACTACCAGGCCACGGCTGACATCCTGTTCACGGCTGTGGCCTCTGGCAACGGAGCGGCCGACGGCTTACCGTTGCTGCGCGAATCGGCCGACCCCACCCGTGAGGCCCAGACGGCGGCGACCCTGCTCGACTCTCCCCGCTCAGCGATAATCGCCGCCCGCAACGCGGGCCAGGGACTGACGCCGGCCGCCATCCACCAGGCGATCAGCGTCGAACCACAGGGTCAGAGCGACATCATCGCCGTTACCGCGACGGCCAGATCCGCCAAGCTCGCCCAGGACATCGCCAACGCATACGCCGCCGGCAGCCTGCAGGCCCACCGTGAACTGCTGCAGGCCCAGGCCGCGAACCTGCCCCCGGCCGGCAAGCCTTCCGCCTCCACCACGACCACCACGAGCCAAGAACGCGAAGCCCTGATCGCTTCGATCGCGCGCGGGGAGGACCCGAACTTCTCGCTCTCCCAGGCGGCGACGCTGCCGAGCTCCCCGACCGGCACGTCGAAGGTCATCATCCTGATCCTCGCGCTCGTGGCCGGGTTCGCGCTTGGCTCGGGGGCGGCGATCGCCGTCGAGATGCTCAACGACAAAGTGCGCGAGTCCGACGAGCTGCTGCGCATCTACGAGCTTCCGGTCCTCGCCTACATACCGGCGCTCTCGCGGCGAGATCGTCGCAATCACGACCGTTGGAGCACAGATGGCAGCCTGCCCCCTTCCTCCCCGCTGATCCGGGAGGCGTTTCAGATGATCCGGGTCCAGCTCGACATGCAAGCCAGGGGTTCGACGAGCACCAGCCACGTGATCCTGCTGACGAGCGGCTCGAGCGGGGACGGCAAGACGACCTCGGCGATCAGCATCGCAACGGCGCTCGCGGACGCCGGCCATCGGGTGATCCTGATGGATCTCGACCTGCGCAAGCCGGATTTGGGACGCCTGCTGGCGCTCGAGCGCAGAGAGGGCATGGTGGCGTTGCTCGACGAAAGCACAGAGCTCGCGGATGTCCTCATCCCCAGCGCCACCACGCCGACGCTGAGCGTCCTGCCGGGAGGCGCAGGGGCCGACGCCAACCTCCTCGGGCCTGTGTTAACCCGCCTGCCCAGCCTACTGGAGGAGGCTCAGAGCCTCGCGGACTACATCGTGATCGACACGCCGCCGCTCGGGGAGGTCAGCGACGCCTATCAGCTGCTGCCGCTCGTCGACGAGGTGATCGTGGTGGCGAGACCCGGGAACACACGTCGCGGAAGTTTCGAATTCATGCGAGAGCTGTTGAACAGGGCTCGACGGAGTCCGCTTGGCATGGTCATCGTCGGCGAGACGGCCCACCACACGAGCTACGCGTATTACGGACAGCCGTCATGAGCCTCAACTGCGCCCGTCATCTCGCCGGACGGCCTCCCGGCCTCCGCGATCCTTGAACAGCCGGCCGCTATCCGCTCTGCGCCCGGGGTCGGTAGTTGCGCTCGTAACGCCGGCAGCTCTCGTGACGGGCGTGATCATGGCGATCCGCGTGAGCCTCGGGCTCGCGGCGGTTGCCGCGCTCCTGTATGCGCCGCTGATCTTCCTCGATCTCCCCCTGGGGTTGACCCTATGGACCCCCTTGACCTTCCTGGAGTCGCTCGAAATCCCCTGGTCGGGACCGGCCGTGATCTCGGTCCTGCTGCTGGCCGCGTGGATCGGAACGCTGTCCGCAACCCGCCAGGCGCGGGCGGCCGTGTTCGCCAATCAGCGCTGGGTCCTGTGGTCGGTCGTGCTCTACCTGCTGTGGATCACCTTTTCCGTTCTGTGGTCGGAAAATACGGGGCTCGCCCTGGAAGGGGTCGAGGAATGGTTGATCTCGGCGGTCGTCTTCGTGGTTGTCGCAACGACCATCACGAACCGCCGCTACGTCCGAGCGATGCTGTGGGCATTTGTGCTCGGGGGCGCCGCGTCTGTATTGGTCGGGCTCGCCACCACCGGGTTGGCGCCCGCGCCCAGCGCAATCGTCAGCTCGACCCAGGCCGAAGGGCGCCTGCTCTCCGGCGGGGTCAGCGATCCCAATTACCTCGCCGCCGGGGTGGTGGCCGGAGCGATCCTGGCGGGAGGCCTATTCGTCACATCGCGCCGCGCAGGGGCACGCGTGGTGCTCGCGGTCTCAATCGTGATCTTGATCCTGGGCGAGGTGGTCAGCGAGTCACGGGGGGGGCTGCTGGCCGCCGGAGGGGCGGCGATCGCCGCGCTGATCGTGTTCAAGCGCCAGCGGCTGGCGGTCGGGTCGATCATCGCGATCGTGGTCACGGTCGGAGCGTTGTTCCTCGTCGCCCAGCCGGGCGCGTGGCAGCGGATCAGCCACTTCAACGGGGGAGGCAGTGGACGCACCGAACTCTGGAAAGTCGCGTGGCGCGTCGCTTCGGAGGAGCCCGTCATCGGCGTCGGCCTGGACAACTTCGTCACGCAGGAGGCGAAATATGTCCGCCAGCCCGGCGTGTTGACCTCGGTCGAATTGATCGCCGAAAAACCGCACGTAGTCCACAACCAATACCTCGAGGCCTATACGGAGACGGGGATCGTTGGGTTTGCGTTGCTGATCTCGATGATGCTCGCCTTCCTGAGTTGCGGAGTCCGCGCCGCCAAGGCCTTCGACGCGCGCGGCCAGCCCGAACTGGCGACGTTGGCGCGCGCCGTGGTCGTGGCCGAGGTCAGCATCTACGTGGCGCTGTTCTTCCTGTCCGACGGTCCCGACCAGCGGTTCTGGATCCTCTTCGGGATCGGCGCGGCGATGCTGGGGCTCGCCTCGCAGCCCGGGCAGCAGGTGGATCTTTCGATCTCCCCCAGAGCGGTTGAGCTCCCAAGGCCAGGTGGACGACTTGGCTCCTCGCCGGGTTGACGCCTGCAGGCTGCCGAGCTCCCGTAGACAGCACTCCCCGATCCCGGGGACATAGAAAGCGCAGGTTCGGCGAGCTTTAGTCCTGAAAGGGATCGACCATACGTCTAACAAGTAGTCACTGCGGTCGGACGTGCATCGGGACCGTCGATGAAGCGGTAGCAGGCAAAACTCCATAGCGCCACCTCCCGAAAGGGCAAACCCATCGCGAGATGGGGACGCAAAGCCACGGGACCTCCAAGAGAGGAGGCCAGCCGGGCTACCGAAGGAACCTACCGCGGGGGTTGGCGAGGACCAGGAGGTCTTCGCAAATGTCCCGTCCACCACACCGCACCACGCCGTCCCGCACCACGATGGCCGTGACGATCGCCTGTGCGGCGCTGGCCCTCGCGGTTGTGCCGGCCGGCGCCGCCGCACAGACGCATCACGCCAAGGACCACCGCGCCAAGGCGCATCGCTCCCACAGGCCGGCACACTCCGCACGGAACGGACACGGTCACAAGCACCGGGGTGGTGGCACGAGCTCCGGTCCCTCCTCACGTGTGAGCACCGCCCCGGTGGGCACGACCCCCGTGAGCACCTCGCCCGTGAGCAGGCCTCCCGCTGGTACGCCTCCCGTGACCACGGCCCCCGTGCCGACGCCCCCGGTGACCACGCCGCCCGTGATCACACCACCAAGCGGCTCGCCAGGCGAACCCGAAACCCCGCTCGCCGCATTCCCCGGCGGGGGACGCCCGTTCGCGGCATCGAGCCCCTGGAACGTCGCGATCTCAGCGAACCCCGTGTTAGATCCCAGCAGCACTTCGATCGCCGAGTATCTCGGGTCCGAAGGCAAGGCCTACGCGGATCTCTACGAATCCGGCAACCCCGTGTTCGAAGCGACCGCCAGCACGCCCACCTACAACGTGACTTGCACCGAACCATGGGGCACCTGCCCCCTGTCTTCGGCGCCGGTCGCGATCCCCGCGGGGGCGGCAACCTCCTCCGGGTCAGACGGATCGATGGTGGTGATCAACTGGAGCACCCGCACCGGCTATGACTTCTGGCGCGCGCAGAAGACATCCAGCGGCTGGACAGCCGCGTGGGGCACCACGTTCAGCATCGACGGCATGGGCACCGAAGGCGGTGCGACGGGCGCCGGCATGCCGCTGCTCGCCGGCATGATCAGGACCTACGAAATCGAACGTGGATACATCGATCACGCGCTCACGTTCTCGACGAACAACGCATGCCAGACCGTGCTTCGCTATCCGGCCAGCAAGACGGATGGATCCTCCTCTCAGGCCAACTGCATCCCCGAGGGCGCGCGGGTGCAGCTCAACCCCGCGATCGACGTCGACGCGATTCCCGGCATCACCCCCGCGGAGCGCATGATCGCTCACGCCCTGCAGACCTACGGCGCCTACGCCGACAACAACGGTGGAGCGAAGATGGCCTTCAGCTTTGAAGATCCTGTCGGCAGGTCGAACCCGTACCCCGCGGCGGGCCTGCCGTGGGACTACTACGACATGCCGCAGATCCCCTGGAACCAGCTACGCGTCCTGGAGAGCTGGAACGGCTCATAGGCATGCTTATGTAGTGCGGATGATCAGCACCGAGCACGGGGCGTGGTGGGACACCTTGTTCGGCACCGAGCCCAATAGGAAACGCTTCGCGCCGGTCATTCCCTTGTTGCCCACAACGACCAGATCGGCCTCCTGCTCCTCGGCGACATCGAGGATCGCATCGGCGGGATCGCCCTGACGCGGATAGACCTCGACGGGCACTCCGGCCTCCCGGGCCACCGTCGCCGCGGCCTCCAATGTGGCGTCGACGTCCTCCCGCGGGTTGATCGCCCACTGCAGATCCTCCGGAGCGTCACGCCGTTCACCCTGCAAGCGCTGCGCCGGCACGGGCTCATAGGCGCTCACCAGCTCGAGCTTCGCCCCGACCGCGCGCGCCAGGTCCACCGCCTGACGAACAGCCTGGGTAGCCGTATCCGAGCCGTCCGTCCCAACCACGATCGATTTGAACATGATTATTCTCCTTGCCTAGATCAAAAGACAGCGCATCCGCCGAGACGCAGCGATCATACCTGCGGCGGTGAGCGCCACCGTCCGCCTCGGCCGCCTCCGCGACCGATACAGCCCGGTTGCCCTCCGCCCGCTCACGCCAGCTTCGTGACCGCGATGATCATCCCGATCAGCACGAACACGACAATTGCTATCTGCATCCAAATCCAGATGGGAGACATCAGTCCCGAAGCTTATTGAGAAAGGTGCGCCACCTAGCGGCGCCCCCGACATCGCGTCCCACTATCGTATGGGAATGCTCCGGCCTCTCCGCGTATCTGCCGTGGCGCTGGCCGTGATGATGTGTGCACTGGGGTGGTTCGCCGTCACCGGCGACGCCAAGCTTGCGCCGAGGTCGCAATCGTCGGCCATCTCATCCCCAATGAGTGGGGTGAACATCATCGGCGTTGGCCCCGAGCCGCTCAGGGAAGCAGATCGAGAGATCGGTCAAGCGCAAGCGCTGCACGCCAGGATTGTGCGCACCGAAGTACCTTGGTCTGAGCTAGAACCTCGCGGACCTGGCCAGATCGATCCGCGCTCGCTGGCCTTCGCCGATCGCCTGATCAGCGACGCGGCGGCCGCCGGCATCAAGGTGATCATGCTCGTCGACAGCACACCCTGCTGGGCCTCCTCGGCGCCGGCGTCGCTGCTGGGAAAATGCACCCCGCGGAGAACAGCGGGCCAGCCGGCAAACGCCTGGCCCCCGTCAAACCCTGCCACCTATGCGGCCTTCGTCGCCTTCCTCGCCCAACGCTACGGCGCCAACCTCGCCGCAATCGAAGTCTGGAACGAGCCCGACCAAGCCAACGAAGACTACTTCGCCGGTCCTGAAAAACCCCAGCGCTACGCGGCCCTGCTGCGAGCCGCATACACAGCGATCAAGCAGGTCAACCCGAGCGTGCCGGTGCTCGCCGGCTCGCTCGTCGGCGCCAACGGGGTCTTTCTGAAGGCGCTCTACGCCGCCGGGATCAAGGGCTACTACGACGGCCTCTCGGTCCACTACTACACCCTGACCCTCGCCTCGCTGCGCTCGATTCACGAAGTGCAGCTCGCCAACGGCGACACGAAGTCGCTGTGGCTCACCGAGTTCGGCTGGAGCAGTTGCTGGCCGCGATACCGAATCCAGCAGGAACAGGGCTGCGTGACCCCGCAGACCCAAGCGCTCAACATCACCAACACCTTCCGCGCGCTCGCTCGCACTCCGTACATCGCGGCCGAGGTGATCTATCAGCTGCAGGGATCGGCCTCGGAAAACTTCGGAGTCCTGAATGAAAGCGGCGGGCGCAAGCCCTCATTCGCAGCGCTCTCCAAAGTCTTCACCTCCCCCTTCGGCCCCGTCAGCCCCGTCACCTTGAGCCTGCGCAAGCACGGCGGCCGGGTGCTGGCCAGCGGCTCGGGCCCGGTCGGCGACTATATGGAGCTCGAAGCCTTCCGCGGCAGCGCCCTGCGCTACCACGCGCTGTTCGTGCTGAACCGCTTCAACCGCTACTCGATCACGCTGCCGTCGGTGCTCGGCACCAGAGGTCTGCGGGTGCTCGTCTATCAATACTGGGCGGGGCTCGGCAAAGCCACACAGCGCAGCATCTGAGAACGGGTCAACCCTCCCCAGCTTGCCTCTCCCGTAGCCGACGCAGCGTGCCCCCAGGAGGGAGGTGGCCTGCGAATCACTCAGCGCCGTTACGGAGCAGCGCCAGCAGCGTCAGGGCAAAGATCTTCAGGTCGAGGCCGAGCGACCAGTGGGCGATGTAGTAGTTGTCCCACTCGACCCGCTCTGCCAGCGAAGTCTGGCCGCGCAGACCATGAACCTGGGCCCAGCCCGTGATTCCTGACTTGACGCGATGGCGGTCGTCGTAACGGTTGATGTCCTGGCTGATGAACATCTCCACGAACTCGGGGCGCTCGGGGCGAGGTCCGATCAGGCTCATCTCGCCGCGCAGGACGTTGAACAGCTGGGGCAACTCATCCAGCGATGAGCGGCGCAGGAAGCGCCCGATCGGGGTGCGGCGATCCTTTCCCTCCACACCTCCTGGCGCGGTGTCTCCACCCAGCAGGAACTCGAGGGCGGCCGGATCCTCCTCACTCAGTCCGGCCCGCGAAGGGTCGACGTGCATCGAACGAAACTTGTAGAGGTCGAATTCCTTGCCATCACGACCCACACGACGCTGGCGAAAGAAGATCGGTCCGGACGAGCTCAAGCGCACGGCCAGTACCGTGCACAGCAGCAGCGGCGAGAGCAGGACCAGCAATACGGACGCGAAGACGCGGTCGAACGCGTGCTTGATCGCGAACTGCACACCCCTTGGGTTGACCGTCGTAAACGACATCAGCGGCAGACCGCCGACGGTGTCGTAGCCGACGCGGTTGTTGATCGTGTCGAACATCCGCGGCACGACCGAGACCTCGATGCCCAGCTCCTGGCAGCGCTGAATCAAACGACTCACGCGCGCGTCCGCCACGGAGGAGAATGCGACGATCAGGTTCCTCACACCCGTCTGCACGACGGTCTCGTCGAGATCCTCGACCGTGCCCAGCACGGGCATCTCGCGGCCGCCGACCTCGGCGATCGAGCGCGGGTCGTCGTCGAGGAAGCCGATCGGCGCGAGCCCGTACTCGGGATGGTTCTCGAGCCGTCGCGCCACCTGCGAGCCGACGACGCCGGCTCCCATGATCAGCACCGGCTTGCCGACCAGTCGCTTCGCGCGCGCCCAGCGCTGAGCGAGCGAGAGAGTCGCGCGCCCGGCGCCGACCGCGACCAACGCGAACAGCCACGCCCTCACCCAGTCGCCCTGACTCGGGACGCGCCCGTTGAGGAACAGGCCGAGCATCGCCACTGTCATCGCGGCGACCGACACGGCGCTCACAACCGGCGCGATGCCGTCGAGCACCAGCGCACGTAGACGTGTGCGGTACAGACCACGCAAGTAGAGCAGCCCCATCACCAGCGGCGGCAGGAGCAGTAGCGGCGCCTGAGCCGCCGAAGCGTGCAGCGCTCCGCTCGTGCCGCCGAGCGCCAGGATCACAGCCGCGTACAGCAGCACAAAGTCGATCGTGGGACGCAGCATGCTCCATCCCTGCCCCTCCAGCAGCCATTGCAGCGGCCCGCCGAAAATCCCACCTCGCAGCGCCTTCGGCCCCGGCGCGTCGCGCGCGACGGGGAGCTGGCCGGTCAGCGGCAGCGTGGTCGACGTCTGTTGGGAGATGCGGGGGGTATCCATGGCCAGAGGGACTCCTTATCCCTCGCTTCGCTACGCGGGTTCTCTATCCCTTATTCAGTACTCGGGTTCTGCGTCCTATTGCTTGAGCCATTACACGCCTCCCGACCGCGTCGGTGCCTGTGCCAGCCGCCTGGTTGTGATGCCTGTAGCCCCGAGCACTCCGAGCACCAAAAGCACGTAGGCGAAATCGGCTGCGGACAAGCCCAATACTTGCGATCCTCCAGAGGCGGCTTGCGAGACGTCGTCCCGGGGCGAGATGGGATACGCGCGAGCGCCGCCGCCGGATGTCTTTCCACTCCGGTTTTGTGAGCCAGATCCCCGACCTGCCACCCGGCCATCTCCGCCCTTTTCTCCTCCGCCCGAGGTCGCGCCTCCTCGGCTCGAGCCACCGGATCCGGTTTCCCTCTCGCCGGACGCTGGAGCGGCGCCTGTCGTCGGGATCGCCGCAGAACCAGTCGATTCGGCAGATCCACCCGAACCTGAGGACGAGGAGCCACTCGAGGATCCTTCCCCCCACCGGCTCCCCCGACCAGCGCGGAGCCCAGAATCGCCTGGTTGCCCTCCCCTGGACCGCCATAGCCGCCGAGCAGTGAGTTGGCGAGTGCGGAGGATGGTGCGGCGAGGATCGTCAAGACAACGACGAGGATGGCCGGTTTCAAAGAGATCGTGCGATGGCTTGTCATGAACTGCTTCCCAACCTTGGGCTTCCTACTTTCGGCTTCAGCGACATCGCTGCCGCTCCTTGCTCCCTACCGCCCTTCGCCCACCTCCCCATCATCATTTTCTTCGAGTGCGGAGCCGAGCAACCCGACCCCACTAACCACCCCTTACAAGCTAGCGAAAGCCCTGGACGATGTCGAGCCGGAAACCCCCTAAACACGGCGGTTTCATTTGAGTTGCTGAGCGTTGAGCAGAATTGAGCGGTTCAGTTCCTCCACGTCCACGCGCTTGCCTTCCCGCGCGAGCTGCAGAGCCTGCCGGGTCAGCCGATCCCGGGGGTTCAGCCGGGCGGCGCGCTCGAGTAGTGCGAGCGCCCGGCGGGACTCGTTCTCAGTCGAGGCGATCGCCCCGCGCTCGAGCGTGGCGTAGGCGTCGCCGGGTTGACGCGCGAGCGCCAGCGCGAACTCGTGGTCCGCGCGCTTGAGGTCGCCGAAACGCAGCGCGATGCTCCCCGCCACGAGGTACGGTTCGTCGCTGAGCGGGTTCAGCGACGCTGCGTCGTTGAGACGGGCGTACGCGGTCTGGGGCGCGTGTGGCCAGACGCGCGCCGCGCTCTCGATCTCCAGCTCGCTCAGCCACGGAGCCGCGAGCGATAGCGCCGCCAGCGCGGCGGCGAGGAGGCCCACGCCAATTCCGAGCCGGCGTAGTCTCGCCGGCCGGGTCCGGGGGGCGGTCGTTGCTGCGGACGGGGACTGAGATCGAGCGCCGCCCGTCTCCTCCGCGATCGGCGGCATACCCGTCACGTGCTGGGCAGCCGGCGCCGGCGAGGTTTGTGTGACGGGGATATCCGCCGGTGCGAGTGCGGCGGAGCTTCGCGGTGCGAGCGCACAAGCCAGCCCCAGCAACGCAAACGCCGATGCCCCCAGCCCGGCGAACTCCCAGAACCAGTCGACCGAGCCGTGCACCGCCCAGTAGGCGAACCCACCCAGCGCCGCCGCGACCACGACACGCCCGAGCCGATCGGGGCCGCGGAGCCCGCGCGCGGCCGCCACCAGCGCTGCGCCGAGGCCCACAAGCGCGAGCAGGGAGCCGATCAGGCCCGTCTCCGCGAGCGTGCGCAGCTCGACGCTGTGGGGGTAGTGAGGCGTCTCTTCGCTGTGACGGTGGGCCAGGTACTGCTGCTGGAAGTTATCCGCGCCGATCCCGAGGAGCGGATGCGCGACGAATTCGTCCAGCGCCACGCGGTAGAAGTCGTAGCGAGCGCTCCCGAGCCCGCTCACCAGCCTGCTGCCGCTCGTGCTGTCGGCGCTGTAGCCGACCTTGAAAGTGTGCCAGCCGTGTTCGATCCGTTTCACCGGATTCCCGGCCACCGCCAGGCCACCGACGAGGATCGCCACGAGGGCGAGCGCCGCCAGCGCCGCAATACTTCGGTGAATTCGCATCGCGGTGCTCGCCGAGAAGGATCGCCGCTGCTCGATCGCCGCGCCCAGCGCGACCACCAGCCCCACGACCAGCGCAGCGGCGAAGATCGCGGCGGTAGCGCTGTGGATTGTTGAGGGCTGGACGAGGCCGTTCTGTAGATGGTCGCCCACGCGAAGTACCGCCGGCGCCGCCACGCCGATGCCCGCCGTGACCGGCACGAGCAGCGCGAACGTGCGCACGCGCCCGGGCAACAGCGCAAACACGAGCACCAACATCACCGCGGTCGCAAACAGCGAGCCACGGCTCTGGCTGAGCAGCGCGACCTCCGCCAGCAACACCGCGCCGCCGGCCAACACGCCGCGCAGTCCCCACGGCAAACGCTCGCTGCGTGCCAGCAACAAGCTCGGCCAGAAGGCCATCAGCCACATCGCCGCGGTGGCGTTGACGTAGTCGGCCGGGTAGATCAGGCGCCCTTCGACCATCTGAGCTTGGAGGCTGCTCGCGCTGGCGGCGTCCACATGCAGCGCCACGAACGCCGCCAAGCCGATCATCGCCAGCACCCACGCCCCCAGCAGCAACACCGCGCTGCGCCCCCGCTGAGGCCAGAGCGCGAACAGCGCGAACACGAGCAGATACAGCAGTGTCCGGTTCGCCCCTTCCCAGGCAACCCCCGGCACCGCGGCCCAGAGGATCGAGGCGAAGCTCAGCGCCGTGTAGCCCGCCAGAGCGCCGACCGCGATCTTCACCGGTAGCGGCACCGCCCGCACGTCCAGCCCGACCACGCCCAACGTGATCCCGAGTAGCGCCAGCACGATCAGCCCACCCGGGGCCCAATGCGTGACCGGGTAGCCGGCCTGGCTGGTTGCCCAGACGATGAATAGCGCCAAGGCAACCAGCGCGGGGACGGTCGCCGGAGCCTCACGCAGGGCGGCCAGCAGACCACCGGTGGGCTCCTCCGGCGCCCGTCTCGTGGCGGATGTCGACATCTTCCAGCGAGGCTACCGGGAGCGCCGTACCGCAGATCGCCCCCGCCTGGGCGACCTGAGAGAACTTGAGTATTTCAATCTTTTTTGTGATCTATAGTGGTTTTGCAATCGTAGACTCGCCAAACGACCTCGCGCCATCCGGCCCTACCACCCAACCGAAGGAGAACCCGAGCCATGAGCTCCACCGACGATCTGCTCCGCAACGCCGGCGAGTACGCCGCCGGCTTCGACAAGGGCGACCTGCCGCTTCCTCCGGCGCGCAAGGTCGCGGTGATCGCCTGCATGGACGCGCGCCTGGTGCCCTCGCGCGTGCTCGGCCTGCAGGAGGGCGACGCCCACGTGATCCGCAACGCGGGCGGGGTCGTCACCGACGACGCGATCCGCTCGCTGGCGATCTCCCAGCGACTGCTCGGCACGCAGGAGATCGTGCTGCTGCACCACACCGACTGCGGGATGCTGACGTTCTCCGACGACGACTTCAAGCGCTCGATCCAGGAGGAGACGGGTATCAAGCCGGCGTGGGCCGTCGAGGCCTTCGGCGACCTCGAGGAGGACGTGCGCCAGTCGATCGCGCGCATCCAGGCGAGCCCGTTCATCCCCAACAAGGACTCCGTGCGCGGCTTCGTCTACGACGTCCACACCGGCGAGGTGCGCGAGGTGTCCTGACCGCGGACCGCTGACCGCACGAGCGCTCAAGAGCTCGGAATCGGACCGCCCCGCCGGAATGCCGGCGGCGCTGCGCCGCACTCCGAAGGCCGGCGTGGACGCGACCCCGAGCAGATCGAGGGCGCCTACAGGCGTGACGACGGATAATCAACGCGTGCAAGACGCCGAGGAGCTGGTCAGGTTCTACGACGAGGGTTACACCCAGGCCCCCGCCGACGCGGCCCGCTACGCGAATTGGCGCGCGCTGGGCGCGGTCGGGAAGGCCGACCACGTGCTCGCGCTCTGCTCACGCGCGGGCCTCTGGGCGGGCGGGCATCCAATCAATACGCTCGAGGTCGGCTGCGGCGACGGCGCACTGCTCTGTGAGCTGCGTCGCCGCGACTTCGGCGGGCGCCTCGCGGGCGTGGAGATCACCCAGGCGGCCGTCGCGATCGCCCGCGCGCGAGCAGAGATCGATTCCGTCGAGCTCTACGACGGCCTGCACCTGGCCGCCCCCGACGGCGCCTACGACCTCGGAATCGTCTCCCACGTGCTCGAGCACGTCCCCGACCCGTCGGCGCTACTCGCCGAGGTCGCCAGGGCCTGCCGCGCGGTCATCGTCGAGGTGCCGCTCGAGGCCAACCTCTCAGCCCGGCGCGCCGCCAAGCGCGAGCACGCCGAGGAGGTCGGCCACCTGCAGCGGCTCTCGCGCGGCGACGCGCGGGAGATCGTCGCCCACGCCGGCCTGCGAATCGCCGGCGAGCTGGAGGACCCGCTGCCGCTCGCGGTCCACCGCTTCCTTGTCTCCTCCGCCGCCCCCTCCGCCTCCGCACGAGCGGCGGCCACCGCCAAGTGGGCCGTTCGTGCCGGCCTGCACCGCCTCGCGCCGCCCTTGGCCCGGCGCCTGTTCACAGTGCACTACGCGTGTCTCTGCCTACAGGGCGGGTAGCGCCCCGGCCTCCTTGTCGCGATGCTCAGCCCCGACTCGGCATCCTCAAGCTCAGGGTCGTTCCGCCGGGCGACTGGCACCCGCCAGCAACAGCGACAGCACCCTGCCCATCAGATCGTCCGGCACCGCCTGCGGGTCGGCGAGCTTCTGCCGGGCGATGCCGTCGGCGAGCGCGTCGATCGCGACCGCCAGCTGCTCCGCGGGGATCTCCAGCTCGAGCTCGAACTCGCGCGTCCCGTCGGCGATCAGCTTCGTCAAGAGCTTGCGCACCCGCGCGAAGCGCGCCGCCACCTGCGGGCGCACGCTCGGATCGCGCACACCGTAGGCCCAGAACTCCATGAACAAGAGCAGCAGTTCCGGCTCGCGCTCGATCATCGTCATCCACTGCTGCGCGCCGCCTTTGGCGCGCTCGGCGATCGACGCGCGCGTCCCGACCGCCTGCTCGATCTCGCGCGCGTGCGCCTCGATCTCGCGATCCATCAGCGCCAGGAACAGGTCCTCCTTGCCGTCGAAGTTCGAGTACAGCGCCCCCGTCGAATAGCCAGCCTCGGAGGCGATCTCCTCGACCGAGGCGCCGTGAAAGCCGCCGCGCGCGAACACCGTGCGGGCAGCCCCGAGCAGGCGCTCCCGCGTGTGCGCCTTGCTCTGCTCCCTCGTCATCCTCGGCGTGCTCGCCATCCCGCTCGGCCTCCGTCGGTCCGCTTCCGCTCACTCATGTTCGCGCTTGCGCTGGGCAGGCGCTTGACAGAGTAACCACTATTGCGATAACGTCTGTTATCCAATTGGGGGTGGCCGACCCGTGTGGCGCCTCTCCTCCGGGAGACGCGCGCGTAACGCATCGACGCAACAGCTCCCCACAACATCCAAAAATCTTTCTGAGAGGACCGCGCATGGCGACCGCTACGACACCTCCCTCCAGCTCGTCGGATCCTTCCCCGGCCGACGTCCACCTGCCGACCGACGCGATCACCTACGAGGATCTCTACTCGCGCTGGGAGCGCGGCAACTGGAGCGCGATGGAGCTCGACTTCACCGAGGATGCCCGCCAGTGGCGCGAGGACTTCACTGACTTCGAGCGCCAGGCCGCCCTCTGGAACTACTGCCTGTTCTTCTGGGGCGAGGATGCCGTCGCCGACAACCTCTCCCCCTACATCGATGCCGCGCCACTGGAGGAGCAGAAGTATTTCCTCACCACCCAACAGGTCGACGAGGCACGCCACGCAGTCTTCTTCAAGCGCTTCATGCAAGAGGTCTGCGGGATCGGCAGCGGTTCGATGGCCAGTGGCCTGCAGGCGATCAAGCCCCAGCTGACACCCGGCTTCCGCAAGATCTTCGACCGCCTCGACAAGATGGCCGACGAGCTGCGCGCCGACCGCTCGCGCTCCCAGCTCGCCGCCGCCGTGACCCTCTACCACGTCGTGATCGAGGCCGCCCTCGCCCAGCCGGGGCAGCACTTCATCTGTAGTTATCTGGAAGAGCGCGACGCGTTGCCCGCGTTCCGGCAGGGGATGCAGAACATCGCAGCCGACGAGCAGCGCCACATCGGCTTTGGCGTGAAGCTCCTCTCCGACCTCAAGCGCGAAGATCCCGTCGGCGTACCCAAAGCCGTCTCCCACATCCTCCAGGACGTCACGCGCTACACCGCCCAGGTACTGATGCCCCCGGGCTGGGACGAACGCTACATAACGGTGTTCGGCGCCACCTACGATGAGGTCGGCGTCGAGGGTCTGACCTCGATGACCACCAAGCTGCGCTCCGCCGGCCTCGCAGCGGAGACCCTGCCCGGACCGCCACTGCTGCCCTCCGGCCTCTCGTTGCTGGAGGTCTCCCAACGTGGTCGTGCCATGGCCCAGGCCGGCATCATCGGCGTGCGCGAGGGGCCCAGCAAGCGCGACCCCGAGACGCTGGCCATGCTGTTCGACACGATTCGCCGCCAGGTCAACCCAAAGCACGGGCTCCGCCGTCCCACCACCTTCCAGTGGGAGTTCACCGACCCCGACGTCCCCACCTGGCACCTCACCGTCAACAATGGCTCCAGTGCGGCCGAGCAGGGCGAGGCGCTCAGCCCCGACCTGCGCCTGCGCGTCGCCTATCAGGACTGGGTCGATATCGTCGGCAGTCGGCTCGACCCACTGCGCGCAATCGCCACCGGCAAGCTGCGCCCGCGCGGCAATCCCCTCGTGCTCGCCCGTCTCACCAAGGTCTTCCCGCGCGGCTGAGACCGGGCTCGGCGTCCGGTCGGGCCTCCTCCATCCAGCCGCCAGAGCCCGCGCGCCGGACCGGTCTTCTGCGCTAATTGAGGCTCCCTGCGGCCGAGCGGCGCTCGAGGCTCGCGCGGCATGTCACGCGCCATGACTGAGGCGCCAATGCGCGGTGGCGGCTATCCGAGTCCGAACTCGCGCTGGGCGGCATCACCGCCGGCGTCCGTCGAGCTCCCGCTCGATTGCGCAGAGGAGTGCGCGGCCGCCTGCCCGCCGGAGCTCGACGCGGCGCTCGACGTGAACTCCTTCGTGGCGCTCGACGCGCCGGTGGAGCTCGCATCGCCCGCGGGGCTCGATTCGTCATTCGCGGCCCCTCCCCCGGCGGAGGCCGCCCTTGCGCTGGGCGCTCCCGGTGCGGACGCGGAGGAAGAGGACGACGAAGAGGCCCCCGCGAAGGCGCGCTCGGGCCCGAACTCACGACTGGCCCTGGCGGCGGGCGTCAGCGCCTGCGCGGATGTCGCCGCAGATGCGGCCCCAGATCGGCCCGACGAGGCGCCATCGGCCGGCGTGACCCCGGACACATCGCCTGTCAGCCGATAACCGGGGGTCAGCGCATCTGTCGTCGCGATTCGCGCCGTGCCCGCCCCGCGGCGCCCGCGGAATGGCGCCGATGAACGGGCGCCTGCCCGCCGAGATCGTGGACGGGATTGAGGTCCAGCGCGACGCAGCTCGCCCCAACGCCGAGCGCGACCAGGCAGCCGACAGCCAGCTTCGCGCCCACGCCGCCCGCCAGCAGCCAGCCACCGCCTGCGGCGCCGGCGCCTGCCCCAGCGGCGCCCGAGGCAGACAGGGCGCCGATACCAGAGCCGACCTGCGCTCCGGCGCCGGCACCCGCACCGGTCCCAGCGGCACCCGCCCCAGCTCCGGCTCCGGCCCCGGCCCCGGCCCCGGCAACACCCGTCGTGCCGGCCCCGGCCCCAGCAGTGCCTGCGCCTGCACCAGCACCGGCGCCCGAACCAGCCGCAACTCCCGAGCCCACACCGGCGCCGGCGCCGGCCAGTCCCGCCAGGGCTCCCGCCCCGAGCACCCCCGGCAGGAACGGCACCGGCAGCACCGCGGCGAGGCCGCGTAGCGAGAGGATGTAGGCACGGCAGGCGGGACACTCGCTCTTGTGTGCCATCGCCAGCTGGTAGCGCTCCCCCGCCGGGTCGAGGATGCCGAAGGCCAGGCCGCGCATCAGCGAGCCCTGCTCCTCGCACCAACCCCCACCGCGGATCGTCTCGACCAGCTCGCCGACCTTGCCCGCGACTCCCGGCCGGCCCGGACCGGGGCCCTCCATCAGCTTGCGCATGCGCTGCTCTGAGATCCCCATCCGCGCGGCCGCCTCGGCACGCGAGAGGCCCTGCAGATAGCAGAGCGCCGCGGCCTGGAGCTCGCGTTCGCTCAGCCGCCCGCGCAGCCCCTCGAACACCTGGCGCAACCTGATCCGATCGTCGAGCTCCTCCGCGAAGTCTCGCTCCTGCGCCGGCTCGCCCACACCGCCACCAAGGGCGCCACGCGGTCCGTCCGGTGCACCGACGCCCTCGGTCGGGTAGCTGCGCCGGCGCGAGCGATGCTCATCGATCGCCCGGCGGTGCGTGACCTGCGCGAGCCAGCCGGTGGGGTTGGCGATCTCCTCACCCGCGAGCATCGCCGCGTAGAGACCCTGCCACGCCTGCGCGTAACAGGCCTCGAGATCGCTCGCGTCGAGGCTCACGCCGCTCGCGCGCAGCCGGCCTCGGACCGAGCCCATGACCCTCCCGCGCAACCCCTCGAACTCCTTGCGCAGCATGCGCTCGGCACGGTAGCGACGCACGGTCAGCGGGCTCACTGCCTGAAAGGCTAAGAACTACACGAATTTTGGCTCAGTGAAATGTCGCTATTTGCTAAAAACTCGTGCCCTACATCCTCGTCCTGGCGCGCAAACGACCGCTCGCTCAGCCCCCCGGGGCCGTAAACGCCGACTCGACGGGGCGACAGAACGCACGCCACCCCCGGGCCGCTCTCGACCGGCAGGTCCGGCCGGGACGCAACCGCGCCAGCCGGGATCGCTCACCCGCCGGCGAACAGCTCGACCTGCGCGAGGGTCGCTGCGCGCATGTCCTCGCCCCTGCGCTCGGCCTCGTGCCACTGCACGATCCGCTCGAGCGCCTCGCCCAGGTCCCACTCCGCGCGCCAGCCGAGCTCGCGTTCCGCCTTGCCCGAATCGAGCGCCAGATAGCTCGCCTCCGGGGGGTTCTCGGCCTCGTCCAGCTCCCAGCGCAGCGCGCCATCCCCACAGCTCCGCGAGCCGCTCGACGATCCAGCCCACCGTGCGCGCGTCGCCCTCGCGCGGGCCGAAGTTCCACGCCTCTGCCGCCTGCATCGCCTGCGCCGCCGACGAGGAGCCGCCCAGCTCCTGCGCCAGCAGCAGGTATCCGCTCAACGGATTCAGCACGTGCTGCCACGGCCGCACGGCATCGGGGTTGCGCAGCTTCACCGGTCTCTCCGGCCCGCACCGCGCGCACGATGTCGCCGATCAGCCTGTCCTCGCCCCAATCGCCGCCGCCGATCACGTTGCCGGCGCGCGCGCTCGCGATGCGAGGTCCCGCCGACTCAGGCGCGGCTCCGCCCCTGTCGCCGTCCCCGTCGCCGTCCCCGTCCCCGTCGCCGTCGCCGTCGCCGCGAGACGAGAAGAACGAGCGCCGATAGGAGGCTGTCACGAGCTCCGCGCATGCCTTCGAGCTCGAATAGGGATCGCTACCGCCGAGCGGATCGCCCTCGACGAACCGCCGCGATCGATCTCCCGGGTTCTCATAACACTTGTCCGAGGTGACCACGACCACCGCACGCACGTCGCCGGGCTCCAAGCGAACCGCCTCGAGCACGTTGACGGTGCCGAGCACGTTCACCGCATACGTCAGCGCCGGGTCCCGCAGCGAGCGCCGCACCATCGGCTGAGCCGCCAGGTGCAGCACGACCTCGGGGCGCGCTTCGCGCAGCGCGTCGCGCAGCGCCTCGGCGTCGCGCACATCGACGGCGCGCTCGTGCTCCATCCCCGCGGCGACCCCCGCCAGCTCGTACAGCGACGGCTGCGTCGGCGCACCGGGCGCCAGGCCCACGACCCGCGCGCCGAGCGCCTGCAGCCACAGCGACAGCCACGCGCCCTTGAAGCCGGTGTGGCCGGTCAACAGCACACGCCGTCCAGCCCAGAAGTCGGGGTCGATCGGCATGCGCGCCACGTAGCGTATCCGCTCGCCGCTCATGGGTATCTTGGGCGGATCGCGAGCTCCCCCCCATCCAGCACCGCCTCCGCGACGCCCGCCCCGCCACCGTGCACGGAGATCCTCGGCATTCCGCTGGCGATCTCCGACTACGAGGAGGTGATGGACTGGATGCAGGCGCTGATCGCCGCCGACGGCCGCGGCTACGTGACCGCCGCGGCGGTCAACCTCGTGATGAAAGCCCAGGAGGAACCGGCGACGCTGGCGGCGACGCTCGGCGCGACGCTCGCGGTCCCCGACGGCCAGCCGCTGGTGTGGGCGCTGCACGCGCTCGGGCACCCGCGCGCGACTCGCGTCTACGGCCCCGACCTGATGGCCCATTTCTGCGCACGCGCCGCGCGCGAGGGAATCCCGATCTATCTCTATGGCGGCCGCCACGACGACGCGGCCCGCGAGCTGCTGATCAGACGCCTGAGCGAGCGCTTTCCGGGGCTTCCGATCGTCGGCGCCTCCTCGCCCCCCTTCCGGCCGCTGACGCCCGCCGAGGACGAGCACGAGCTGGAGCTGATCAACGCCTCGGGCGCCGCTGTCGTGTGGGTCGGCACCGGCCAGCCGCTGCAGGAGCAGTGGATGCACCGGGTGCGCCCGCGCCTGTCGGCGCCGCTGCTCGTCGGCGTCGGTGCGGCCTTTGACTTCCACGCGGGGCTCGTCTCCCAGGCGCCGTCGTGGATGCAACGTAACGGCCTGGAGTGGGTCTACCGCCTCTCGCGCGAGCCCCGCCGCCTGTGGCCGCGCTACGTTCGCTACAACCCGCGCTTCGTCACCGGCTTCGCGCGGCAGTACGTCCGTCATCGGCGCGAGCGAGATCAGGGAGAGCCGGCCCGCTGACGTGGGTGGCCTCGGTTCGCGAACGGGGCTCGATAGGGTCCCGGGCATGAACGACAAACTCTCGCTCACAGTTATCCCCCTCAACACGCGCAGGCCCTCCGAACAGGGCGCGGCATGAGCGCCAAGAAGCCCTCCGCGCTGATCACCGGCGTCACCGGCCAGGACGGCTCCTACCTGGCCGAGCTGCTGCTGGAGAAGGGGTACGACGTGCACGGGATGGTGCGCCGGGCCTCGACGGAGAAGTTCGACCGGATCGAGCACCTGCGCGACCGCATCACCCTGCACCAGGGCGACCTGCTCGACCAGCGCTCGCTCGTCGACGCGCTACGCGCCTCCAAACCGAACGAGATCTACAACCTCGCGGCGATGTCGTTCGTCGCGGTCTCCTGGATCCAGCCGACATTGACCGCCGAGTTCACCGGTGTCGGCGTGACGAGAATGCTCGAGGCGATGCGCGAAGTCTGCCCGGAGGCACGCTTCTACCAGGCATCCTCGTCGGAGATGTTCGGCAAGGTGCTCGAGGTTCCCCAGTCGGAGACGACACCGTTCTATCCCCGTTCGCCCTATGGCGTGGCCAAGGCGTACGGGCATTTTATTACTGTTAATTATCGCGAGTCATATAACCTGCACGCGACCAGCGGAATACTTTTCAATCACGAGTGCGTCGCAGAGAACACCCCCCTGATCGTAAGGCAGCTAGGGAATATATCGATCAAGACACCGGCCGACCTCGTCCCACTTCGGCGCAAGGGACAGAGCATTCAGAGCTTCACCCCCGACAACGTCGTCGAGATTTGGGATGGTGAGGGCTGGACCTATGTCCGGGCGATCACCGCAACCCGCCGCCGGCGTACCGACCCCGACCACGAGCTGTTGAGCATTCAATCTCGTGGCGGGGTGGTGGATGTGACAGCCCACCACCACATGCTCGATGAGGAGCGCGAGCCGGTAATCGCCCGAGATGTCAACGAAGGCGACGATCTCGCCGTCGCCGATTGGATGCCCGACGCACCCGACTGGACGGCGATCACTCCTGAGTTGGCCGAGCTATTGGGCCTACTCGCAGCCGACGGCTACGTTTCCAGAGATGGGCGCCATGCACGACTTACCAACAACGACCTGTTGATCCGAGGTCGGGCGATGGAGCTGTGGTCGCGCGTCTTCCTCGGCCAATCGCGCGAGTGGACCGGGACCTCCGGCTTTGACGTCGATGCATCGGTAGAAACGGTGAATTTCTCAGGTGCCAACACCATAGGCCCCTGGCTGCGCGAACAGCTCTACACCTCGACGGCCTTCAAGCAGGTTCCACCGGTGGTGCTCAATGCCAGCCGTGAGGTGCAACGAGCATTCCTGGACGGCTACTACGCGGGGGACGGGCTGAAGAAGGGCAACGGGGAGTCCATCAAGACAAACAGCGGGGTGCTCGCCCAGGGCCTGTGTCTGCTGTATTTCAACCAGGGACAGCGTGCTTCGGTCTATGTCGAGCAGCGTGCCGGACGCAGCTATTACCAACTGAACCTACGATCGGCAGCCAGGGTTGGCGCCAAAGGACAGCACCTGCTGCGCAGTCCTTCGGAGGTTCGTCGCGTCGTGCCTTCTGCCGTCCCCGACGACGAATGGGTATTCGACCTCGAGACCGAGAGCGGGGTGTTCTGCGCCGGGGTTGGACGGCTAGTGGTTCATAACTCCCCCCGCCGTGGCTTGGAGTTTGTAACCCGCAAGATCACCTGGCACGCAGCCGCGATCAAGCACGGTTTGACCCAGGAGTTGCGACTCGGCAACCTCGATGCCGAACGTGACTGGGGTTACGCCAAGGACTATGTGGAGGCGATGTGGCTGATGCTCCAGCGCGATACCCCCGAGGATTACGTGATCGCGACCGGCAAAGCCAACTCGGTGCGCGAGTGCTGCGAGGTCGCCTTCGACGAGGCTGGGCTTGGCGATTTCGAGCAGTACGTGACGATCGATCCCGCGTTCGTAAGGCCCGCTGAGGTAGATCACCTGATCGGCACCCCGGCGAAGGCCGAGCGCGACCTCGGCTGGGTGCCGCGGACGAGCTTCGAGGAGTTGATTCGCCTGATGACCCGCGCGGATCTCGAGTCATTGAAGCCGCGTTGATTTGCGAGGGATTTTTGTGGGATGCGAGGAAGGAAACAGCTTCGTCCAACCCTGTCGGAACCGGCCCTGATTGCCTGTGTCGTCTGATCTTTCTGCGTGACTTATTGATCCCGCTTTCAGCCCCACCCAATTCTTCTGATTTATCAGTGGACCTTCTCTCGCTTTGATCCCCCTGTTCGACACCTCGACGCCGCTGGCCGCATTGCGAGGGGAGGTGCGTGAGGCGATCGAGCGGGTGCTCGACTCGGAGCGCTACATCCTCGGCCCCGAGGTCAGCGCGTTCGAGCAAGAGTTCGCCGGCTACTGCGGCGCCGCCCACGCAGTCGGCGTGGCGAACGGCACCGACGCGATCACGATCGCGCTGCGCGCGATCGGGGTCGGCCCGGGCGACGAGGTGGTGGTGCCGTCGTTCACGTTCTACGCCTCCGCCGAGGCGATCCCGCCGACCGGCGCCACGCCGGTGTTCTGCGACATCGACCCCGAGACCTACTGCGTGACCGCCGAGACGGTCCGCGCGGCGCTGACGCCGCGCACGAAGGCCGTGATCGCCGTGCACCTGTTCGGCAACCTCGCGCCGGTCGCCGAGATCGAGGCACTGGGAGTACCGGTGCTCGAGGACGCCGCGCAGGCCGCCGGCTCGATCGCAGGCGACGGACAGACGTCCCGGCGCGCTCGGGACCGTGGCGACGTTCTCGTTCTTTCCCTCGAAGAACCTCGGCGCCTTCGGCGACGGCGGCATGATCACGACCTCCGACGAGCAGATCGCCGAGCGCGCACGCACGCTCCGTTTTCACGGCTCTCACGACAAGGTCACCTACGAGCTGCTCGGCTACAACTCACGCCTGGACGAGCTGCAGGCGGCGATCCTGCGCGTGCAGCTGCCACACCTCGACACGTGGGCCGACGGGCGCCGTCGCGCCGGGCGCCACTACGAAGAGGCGGGGCTGGGCGAGCTGGTGCGACTCCCGCGCCCGACGGAGGGCGCGAAGCCGGCGTGGCATCTCTACGTCGTCGCCGATCCCGACGTGCAACGCCTGGAAAGCGCGCTCGCCGCCACAGGGGTCGGCCACAAGGCCTACTACCGCACCCCCGTGCATCGCCAGGTCGCGATGCGCGAGTGGGGAGCCGGGGTCGAGCTTCCCGCGACCGACGAGGCCGCGCGCACGCACCTCGCGATCCCGATGAGCCCGGTGCTGACGCGCGAGCAAGTCGGTGAGGTCGTGGCGGCCGTCCGCAGCGCGGCCCGGTAAGGCCAGCCGAGACGAGGCATGAGCGATGGGCGCGCCGAGCTTGCGACGAAAACGAGTCCTGGCGAGATCATGTCTTTGACTTTTAAGACTGCGTGAAACCATAGTGACACGCAGTCTTAATTTTCTACATTGATTTCCGTCAGCTTTAGGTTCGCTGGCAACCGTGCCTTTGCACTTTGCACGTACCTCTCAAGTGCGCCAGCGCTCCAACAGGTCCTCGTCGCCGACCTCGCGCACGACCCGTGCCGGCACGCCCATCGCGACCGCGCGCGCCGGCACATCGCGCGTGACCACCGCCCCGGCGGCGACGAACGCCTCCTCGCCGATCTCGACGCCTGGCGTCAAAACAGTGCCGCCACCAACCCGACATGCCCGCCGCAAAGTCGCCCCCCGCAGGACGGATTGAGCATCCCCCCCAACCCCGTGGCGCGCCATCGTGTCGTCGTTCGTCGTCGTCGCGCCCGGCCCGACGAACACGTCATCCTCGATCACCGTGCCGGCGGTCAGATAGACGCTCGTCTGCACCCGCACGCGCGCGCCGACGCGAACGTCGTTGTCGACCACGCTGCCGCGCCCGATCACCGTACCCGGGCCGATCGACGTGCGCTCGCGCACGTAGCTCTGGTCGCCGAGGATCGCGCCCGCCTCGACGCGCGCGCCCGCGAACACGATCGCGCCGGAGCAGACCTTCACGTCCATCCCCAGCTCCAGCCGGCTGACCTCCCCCGCGGCAGAGGAGCCCGGGGCCAGCCGCGGGCGCTTGCCCAGCACGGCGTGGTCCTCGATCACGCAGCCATCGCCGATTACGGTGCAGGCGTGAACGACCACGTAGGCACCGAACACGACACGTCTGCCGATCTGCACATCTGCACCCACCATCAGACCCGGCCCGCGCGGATCAGCCCGCAGCTCGTGGGACCCGCCGGACTCTTGGCCTTCCCTTCCAATCTCGCTCATGCTCGCCTCCAGGGGATCAGGACGAGGGGGAACGCTACAGGCGGATGACGTTCTCGGCCTGCGTGCCGCGGGTGACGCCGCGCAGGTCGACGACGAGACCGCCCCGCTCGGCGATCGCCCCATGGTCGACGCTCGGATGCGCGGTGACGATCAGCGTGAGGTCGGCATCCGCGAGCGCCTGGTCAAGCGGCTGGTTCTGCAGGGCAAACTCGGGCAGCGCGGCCACGTGCGGGTCGTGGTAGCGCAGCTCCGCACCGAGCGCGCGCAACAACGCGATGATCTTCAGCGACGGTGACTCGCGGATGTCGCCGACGCCCGGCTTGTAGCTGACTCCGAGCACCGCAATCCGAGCTCCCTTCACCGGCAGGCCGGCGTCGTTGAGCACGCGCTCGACCTTCGCGACGCAGTGATAGGGCATCTGCTGGTTGACCTTCCCCGCGAGCTCGATGAACTCAGTCGTCATGTCGAACTCGCGCGCGCGCCAGGAGAGATAGAACGGGTCGACCGGCAGGCAGTGCCCGCCCATGCCCGGACCGGGCTCGAAGCGCATGAACCCGTACGGCTTGCTCGACGCGGCCTCGACGACCTCCCAGATGTCGATCCCCATGCGGTCGGTCAGCATCGCCAGCTCGTTCACGAGCGCGATGTTCACCGAGCGGAAGATATTCTCCAACAGCTTCGCCAGCTCCGCCGCCTCCGGGCTGGAGACACGCACCAGCTGCTCACACACCAGCCCGTAGATCTCCTCCGCACGCTCAGCGCAAGCCTGCGTCAGGCCGCCGATCACCTTCGGCGTGTTGCGCAGCGTGAAGTCCGTGCGACCGGGGTCGACGCGCTCCGGAGAGAACGCCAGCTGAAAGTCGCGCCCCGCCGTCAACCCCGACGCTTCGAGCAGCGGCGCCACCCGCTCGCGCGTCGTACCCGGATAGGTCGTCGACTCCAGCACGACCAACTGTCCCGCCTGCAGGACATCGGCCAGCGCGCGCGTGGAGTCGATCAGCGGCCCCAGGTCCGGCTCGCGGTTGGGCGTGAGCGGCGTCGGCACGCACACCAGCACCGCGTCGGCCTTTGCCAGCCGCGCATAGCGCGAGGTGGCATGGATCCGCTCGGCGACCTCGCGCAGCTGCTCGGAGGTGACATCCTCGATGTAGGAGTCCCCCGCCTCGATCGCCTTGATCTTGCGCTCGTCGAGATCGACTGCGACAACGTCGCAGCCCTCCCGCGCGAACGCCACCGCGAGCGGCAGGCCGACATAGCCCAACCCGATAATGCCAACGGTCGTCATTGGACCGGGCAGTCTACGGCTTGGCTACGATGCCCAACGCCGTGGGTGCCTGCAGCCCTCGCTCGTCCGCGCTCTGACTTGGCCGAGCCGCAATCGTGGTCGCGCGCCGCTGCAGCGACCATCACGCCCTGCCGACCGCCTGTTCGAGCGCCTGCAGATCGGCCTGCACCATGCGCTGCACAAGCTCCGCGAAGGAGACCTCGGGCTCCCAGCCGAGTCGCTCGCGCGCGCGGCTCGGATCGCCGACGCTCGGGGTACGCTCCGGGGCGCGCACGAGCGCGGAGTCAACGCGCAGGTAGCGCTCCGCATCGAGGCCCACGCACGCGAACGCCGCCGCGGCGAACTCTGCGACGGTGTGCGGCACGCCGCTGGCGAGCACGTAGTCCTCGGCGCGCTCCTGCTGGAGCATCAGCCAGGCGCCGCGCACGATGTCGCCGGCAAACGACCAGTCGCGCACCGCCTCGAGCGAGCCGAGCGTCAGCTCCCCGCACAGCCCGAGCGCGATCTCGGCCGCCGCACGCGTGATCCGGCGCGTCACGAATCGCTCCGGCCGGCGCTCGGACTCGTGGTTGTAGACGATCCCCGAGCACGCGAACAGGCCGTCGTGCTCGCGCATTGCCCCCACCAGGCGATGGGCGGCGAGCTTCGCAATCGCGTACGGGTTCACCGGGCGGCACGGCGTGTCCTCGCGCTGCGGGCTCTCCGGCGCCTCGCCGAAGATCGCGCCGGAGGCCGCCACGAACACCCGCGTGCTCGGGCTGATCTCGCGCACGACTTCCAGCAGCGTGGCGGTCGACCCAGTGATCGCGCTCAGCGTCTCGGCCGGATGCTCCCAGGAGGCTGGGACGAAGGAGGGCCCCCCGAGGTGGTAGATCTCCGTTGGCCTGCTCTGCTCGACCGCCGCACGCAGGGAGCCCGGGTCGAGCAGGTCGCCGAGTACCAGCCCGACGCTCTCGCGCAGGTGCTCGGAGCAGCCGAGCGAGCGCTGCTCCTCGCCGCGCACGAGACCGGTGATGCTGTAGCCCCGCTCCAATAGCAGCTCGGCCAGGAACGACCCATCTTGGCCGGTGAGACCGGTGATCAGGGCATGACGGTTGGGTGTGTCCACGCCCGCAGCTTACGTTTCATGCGCCGCTGGAGGCGATCCTGTGACCCGAGGATGCCGACCCCAAGTACGACACCTGGTAGGATCACAAGTGTGAAGGTAAGTGTGAGCCTGCCCGAGGGAGATATCGCGTTTCTCGATGAGTACGCGAACGCTCATGCATTCCAGTCGCGTTCGGCCGTAGTCCACAAGGCGATCGATGCACTTCGCCTCGATGGCCTCGACGAGGCCTATCGCGAAGCGTGGGATGAGTGGACGGAGAGTGGAGAGGCAGACCTCTGGGACACGACCACAGGCGACGGCATCTGATGCAACGCGGAGAGGTGCGCATGGTCGACTTCGAGCCCGCTCGCGGCTCCGAGGCGAACAAGCGTCGGCCAGCGATCATCGTCAGCAACGACGAGGGGAACAGGATGGCCGCGAGAGTGGGACGCGGGGTGCTGACCGTCGTTCCGATCACCTCAAACGTGGAGCGCATCTATCCGTTCCAGGTCCTGCTGCCATCCGGCACCGGCGGACTGCCGTACGACTCCAAGGCCCAAGCCGAGCAGGTCCGCTCAGTAGACACAGAACGTGTCGGCGCACCGCTCGGCAACCTGCCTATGCAACTCATGACCTCACTCGAGAACGCCCTCCGCCTGCATCTGTCTTTGTAGCTCCGTCATACACCCGCCTCAGACCCTCTGCCACCGCCTCCGGCGCACACAGCGCGCGCACTCGCTCCAACCCCCGAGCCCCCGCATCCCGATCTCCAGCCACGCGCGGGATCGCCTCCTCGAGTGCGCCCGGGTCTCCGGCCGGCACCAACCCCTGCTCGTCCACCAGCTCCGGTAGCGCGCCAACCCTGCTCGCGACGACCGGCAGACCCGCCGCCATCGCCTCGGCCGCCGCCAGCCCGAAGGTCTCGGCCGAGCGAGAGGGCGCCAGCGCGAGCGCCGCGCCGGCGCGCAGCCTCGCGAGCTCCCCATCGTCGACGTGGCCGACGAAGCGCACGTCCGCACCGGCGGCCCGCGCCTGCAGGGCGCCGCGCTCAGGACCGTCGCCGGCGATCACCAGCGCGACGTCCGCGGCCCGGCAGGCGTCGATCGCGACGTCGACTCCCTTCTCCGGCGCCAGACGCGAGACCACCAGCGCGTAGGAGCCCGCGGCCGCCCGCGACTCGCTTGCCGTCACCACGACCGGCGGGGGCAGCACGTGCACGCGCTCCCAGTCCAGCGGCGCGCCGAGCTCGCGCAGCCGTTCGCGCGTGAACGCGCTCGGCACGATCACCGCGTCGGCCTGTTCCGCGAGCCGGCGCTGCCACAGCGCCAGCGACGCGCCGTAGGCGACCGCCTCGCCCAGGCTGCCGCGGCAGTTCAGCCGCACGCCGGGCAGCGTGTCGCGGCCGTGGCAGCGGGTGCATTCCGCTCCGCGCGTGAAGCACACGCCGATCGCGCAGACGAGCCGGTACTGGTGCAGGTGCAACACGACACGGGCCCCGGCCGCGCGCGCGGCCGCCAGCGCGCGCCAGCCGAGCGTCGGGTTGAGGTTATGGGCGTGCACCACGCGCGCGCCGGTGAGCCGCACCGCGCGGCCGACGTCATCGGGCTTCGAGCCCCCGCGCAGCAGCCCCACCGCCGCGCCGCCCCGGCCCAGCGTCGCCGAATCCCGCTCGAGCAGCTCCACCTGCTCGCCGAGCTGGTCGCGCACGAGCGCAAGCAGATCCTCGACAACGCGCTCCTCACCGCCGGTCGTGCGATAGCGGTTGTGCAGGAACAGGACCATGTCGTGTCAGGCAGCCTATTGCGCATCATTCCCACAGCCCGGCCCGCACCATGCCGGAGCCCAGCCCCGCGCCCCGCCGGAAGCCACTCCACGCCACGCCCGTCGACCCACTTCCCCGGGACACACGATCGATCTTCGCGCGTCGGGGGCAGGTCGCCAACCTAGACTGTTCCAGCCATGCCACCCCCCGCATCGATCGTGATCCCAACGCGCGCGCGTCCCGACTATCTGGAGGTTGCCCTCAGCTCGATCGCGCCTCAGGCCGAGGATGCGGGCGCCGAGGTGCTCGTGATCGACGACGCCGGCCCCTCGCCGGCGATGCGCGAGTTCACGGAACACCACGGCGCCCGCTACGAGCCGCATCCCGCCCCGCTCGGGCTGAACGTCGCACGCAACACCGGCGTCGAGCGCTCCAGCGGCGAGCTCGTCGTGTTCGTCGACGACGACGTCCGCGTGCGCCCGGGATGGCTCCGAGCGCTGCTCGACGCGGCGCAAACACACCCGGATGTCGACGTCTTCACCGGCCCGATCGAACCGCGCCTGGAGGGCGGGGGCGTGTGGGGGCGGATCCACGCCTGCGGTCGCGAGGGGCCCCCGATCACATCTCTGCAGCTGGGCGATCGAGACACGGACGCGCGCTACGCGTGGGGCGCCAACATGACGATCCGCCGCTCGGCGTTGCAGCGCGTCGGCCCGTTCGAGGTCGCGCTCGCGTATGGCGGTGACGAGCAGGAGTGGCAGGACCGCCTGCGCGCGGGCACGCCGGGCGCGCGCGTGCTCTATGTGTCCGCTGCCGCGCTCGAGCACCGTCGCACCGGCGCCGACGCGCAGCTACGCTCGCTCGCTCGCGCCGCCTACACGCGGGGTCGCGCCAGCCGCCGCTTCGACAGCTGGCGCGGCGAGGCGCCATCGCGTGGACGCGAGTTGCTCACGCTCGGCGGCTGCGTCGGCCACGTGCTTCGCCATCGCTGCCCCGCCGGCCTGGTATCAGTCGCACACAGCGCTGGGCGCCTGCGCGAGAGCCTTTCCAGACGGTCCTCGCCGTCGTGGCCCGGCTCGCACCAGCCCAACGCGGTCGGACGATCTCGAGCACCCGTCCCTGAGATGCGGCTGGCGACCGTCGCGGCAACCCCAATCGGTTCGGCAAACGGGTCGCACCAGCACGACGCAGGCAGCCCCGGGACGCGCGCAAAGGCCGTCTCCCCGGACCGGTCGCACGCGGGCGACGCGGATCCGCAAGACGACTTCCTCTCCGGCGCAAGCGGTACCGTCGGCGGCGTCGATGCGATCCGTCGCGGGATGCGCGACGAGGCGGTCAACGCGTGGGAGCTCGCCAGCGGCCGGCGCCTGCGGCTGGACCTCGCCGCGCGCCGCTCGCCGCCCCGGCGGAGGGTGCTCGTGCTCGGCGTCGAGCGCCCCGAGCATCGCGCGCTGGCCCAGGGAATCCGCGAGGAGCTGCTGCGCTCACGCCACCTGGTCGAGCTCCACTTCCAGCCCCCCGGCGAGCTCGGCAAGTTCGAGAACCTCAACCGTATGCTCACCGAGCGGGCCGTCGGCGCAGGTGGAGCGAGGAACGCGGGCGATACCGACGGGGCGGGCGAAACCCGCGAGGTCGACGGACCCGGCGAAGTGGCTGAAACTGGCGGAATGGCTGGAGCCAGCAGGAAGGGGACCGCGGCCGACGACCCCGACTGGCTGCTGCTCATCGACGACGACATCCTCTTGCCGCGCGGCTTTCTCGATCGCTTTCTGTTCCTCGCCGAGCGCTTCGCGCTCGACCTCGCCCAGCCGGCGCATCGCCTGCGTTCGCACGCGGCCTGGTCGGTCACGCGGCGGCGTCCGTTCAGCGTCGTGCGCGAGACCCCCTTCGTGGAGATCGGACCCGTGACCGCGTTCTCCCGCCGCACGTTCTCCGCGCTGCTGCCGTTTCCCGCGCTGCGCATGGGCTGGGGTCTCGACGCCCACTGGGCGGCGCTCGCGCGCGAGCATGGGTGGCGCTGCGGCGTGCTCGACGCGGTCTCGATCCGCCATCGCGCCGCGCCCGCCGCGGCCGCCTACTCGCGCGAGGCGGCGCTCGCCGAGGCGCGTGCCTTTCTCGCCGAGCGACCTTACCTGCCCGCGCGCGAGATTCAGCGCACCCTCGCGACCCACCGGCACTGGTGACCGGGTGACCGGGACTGCGATGGGCGCGCGACGACACAGCGGAACACCGAAGGTCGCAGTCGTGGCGGAGTTCTACCCGAGCCAGGGCGACCCGGTGCTGGGCGTGTGGGCGCACCGCCAGGCGCTCGCCGCGCGCGACGCGGGGGCAGAGGTGCGCGTGCTCGTCCTGCATCGCCTGGTTCCGCCGCGCGCCTCCTTCGCGGACGGGCCGGCCGGCGCCGCGCGCGCTCTCGGCAAGCTCGTGCGCGAGCCGCGCAGCCAGACACACGATGGCCTCGAGGTCGCCTACGTCCCCTACGTCTCGCCGCCGCGCCCCGGTCACTACGCGAGCTGGGGAGCGTGGGCCGCGCCGGCGCTCGGGCTGGCGCTGCGCCGGCTGCATCGCTCGTTCGCGTTCGACCTGATCCACGCCCACAACGCCGTCCCCGCCGGTGACGCTGTGCGCCGCGCGCGCCGCGGGCTGCGGCTGAGCGACGTGCCGCTGGTGGTCTCAGTGCACGGCGGCGACGTGCTCTACACGGCGGCCGCCGCCCCGACCGGCAGCGTCGCGGGCGCCGCCGCGGTCGCGCGCGGGCTGGGCGCCGCCCGGCTGGTGCTCGCGAACAGCCAGGGGATCGCCGAGCTGGCGCGGGCCCATGGCGCCGGCGAGACGCGCGTCGTGCATCTCGGCGCCGACCTGCCCACACGCCCGTATTCCTCGCGACGCACGGAATCGCCGGGGCGAGCGGAGAGCACTCACGGACGGGTGGGAATGATCGGAGTCCCGCCCACGCCACCGCCTCCGAGCCTCGTGACGGTCGCGCACCTGGTCGCGCGCAAGCGCCACGCGGACGTGCTGCGCGCGCTCGCGGTGCTCTCCCAGCGCCATCCGACGCTGCGCTATGAGATCGTCGGCGAAGGGCCCGAGCGGGTCGCGCTCGAAGGACTCGCCAGCCGCCTCGGGATCGCCGAGCGGGTCCAGTTCCACGGCCAGCTGGCGCCCGCGCAGGCGCTCGCGCAGGCGCGGCGCTGCACGCTGTTCGTGATGCCCTCGACCGAGGAGGCATTCGGGGTCGCCTATGTCGAGGCGATGGCCGGCGGGCTGCCGGCGATCGGCTGCCGTGGCGAGCCCGGCCCCGAGGAGATCGCCGCCGCCGGCGACGGCTTCATCCTCGTGCCCCCCGGCGACATCGAGCGGCTCAGCCAGCGGATCGACGAGCTGCTGTCCGACTCCCACCGGTTGCGCGAGGCATCCCAGCGCGCGCGCGCGACCGTCGCCGCGAGCTTCACCTGGGAGCGCTGCGGCGAGCAGACGCTCGCCGCCTACGAGCACGCGCTGCAATCAGACCCGCGGCCGCGCTTGGGGTTCTCGACGGGCATACGCAGGCAACGAGAACCCGATCAAGGACCCAATCGCGCGGCGTCCCGATCCCGAAGGCCTCATCTCGATCGACCCCGAAGGCCTCATCCCGATGAACCGACCCGCGGATAAGCCTCTCCTATTCGTCACCGGACACGCTCCGCCCGACCGCGTCGGCGCGTTTGCGCGCCTGCACGAGCTCGAGAACGTCGAGTTCGCGCTGTTCGGCGGCCCCTCCAAGCACGGCGGCCCCGCACCCGCCGCCGAGCTGCCCGAGCTGCCCTTCCCGCACCGGCACGTCCGCCAGCACGAGCCGGCGCGGCTGGCCGCGAGCGGGCGCTATCGCGCCGTCGTCTGCTCCAGCGGCGGGCGCGTCGCGCTCGGCGCGACCTGGACGGGCGCACGCCGCGCTGGGCTGCCGCTGATCCTCTGGACCTCCCTATGGGCGCATCCACGCAGCCCCGTGCACGCGCTCAGCTATCTGGCGCTGCGGCGCCTGTACCGCTCCGCGGATGCGGTCGTGACCTACGGACCGCACGTCAGCGCCTACGTCCGCGCGCGTGGCGCGCGCAACGTGCACGTCGCGACGCAGGCGGTCGACAACTCCTTCTGGAGCGCTCCCGACGTCGGTCCGCCGCGATGGCCGGCCGCGGAAACGGGCGGGACCGAGGCCGGGATAGAGACAGGAGCCGGAACCAAGGCCAGGACAGAGGCGATGACATCGGCCGGGGCTGACGGGCCCACCACGGCCGGCCAGGCCATGACGGAGGCCGCGACGAAGTTTCTGTTTGTAGGTCGTCCCGCGCGGGAAAAGGGATTAGGGGTGCTGACCGAGGCCTGGCGCACAACAGGCCTTCTAGCCCCACCCGCCGCGCTCGTCCTCGTCGGCGCGGGATCCAATCCCCCTTGGGTCCCCGCCGGCGGCGCGGCGGGACCCGTTGCGGGCGGGATCCTCCAGCTCGGCCCGGCGTCACCGGTGGAGCTGCGCAGCCTGTACGCCGCCTGCGATGTGCTCGTCGTGCCGTCGATCGCCACCCCGACGTTTCGCGAGCCGTGGGGTCTCGTCGTCAACGAGGCGATGAACCGCGGCCTGCCGGTGATCGCCTCAGATGCCGTCGGGGCCGCCGCCGGCGGGCTCGTGCGCGACGGACACAACGGGCTGGTGGTTCCCACCGGCGACAGCGATGCGCTCGCCGGGGCGATTCGCCGCCTCGCCGCCGACCCGGCCCTGCGGACGCGATTAAGCGAGGCTGGCGCGCGGGACGTGCGTGACTACACCTACGACGCCTGGGCCGGCGGCTTTTCCAGCGCGCTCGCCAGTCTCGGCCTCTCCCAGCAACGGCAGCAGCCCTGACCAGCAGCAGCCCTGACCAACGGCTTCTCCCAACACACTCGCCAGCCTCCCCAGCAACAACAGCAGCCCCGACCGGCCGCTTCCCCCAATGCGCTCACCAGCTTCAGCCTCCCCCAGCAAACCGCAGCAGCCCGACCGAGGCCTCTCCAGCGCGCTCACCAGCCTCAGGCCTCATCCTCCCGCCAACGGCAGTAGCCCGACCCGCCGGCGATCGTGGTCTCCGGCCGGGGCCCGCCTACCCACGAGCCTCGCCCGAGCGCGTTGGTAGCGTTATCTCGCTCAATCATGAGAACCGTCCACCCAACGCGCGCGCTTGCCCTGGCGGTCGCGCTCCTGAGCATCGTGCTGTCGCTGGCCACGTCCGCCGCCCCTGCGCAGGCTGACGTCGGCGAAAAGATCATCCTGCGCTGCACGCACGGCGAATCGCTGCGCGGCTTCACCCAGAAGGACTACGAAAAAGCCCTGAAAGAGCTGGAAACGAGCCTCGAAGAGTACAGCGGCTGCTCCAGCCTGATCCACCAGGCCGAGCTGGCCGCCGCCGGCTCCCGCGGCGGATCCGGCGGCGCGGGCGGCGGCGGTGCAGGCGCGCCCGGCACGGGCACTTCGACCGCCGCCGCGACCGCGACCCCGGCCGAGCGCAGCAACCTCACCCGCGCGCCGAGCACGGGCGCGGCGCCGCAGCAGCTCGGCGGGCAGACGATCCGCCCCGGCGTCGTGCACGTGGACATCGCCTCCGCCTTCAGCTCGCTGCCGACGCCGCTGCTGGCAATCCTGCTGTTCCTGGTCGCGTGCGCGGTTGCGCTCGCGGGGGGAGTGCTACGAAACCGTGTCAGCAACCGTAACAACAACAACGACTGATCCCGCTTCGCGCGTCGAGCTCGAGACCGCGACCGGCCAGCGCCCGGGCGGCGTGCGCCCAAGCACGCGGGGACCGTGGCGCCCAATGCTCGGCGAGCGCGCGACGATGTGGCTGCTGACGCTGCTGAGCGCCGCGCTGTTCTGCTTGATCACGTTCTTCGCCGGCGGCGGCCTGCCGCCGGTCCAGCAGGCGACGACGACGGAGATCATCCTGACGCTCGGCGGCGGCGCGATCGTCGCCGCCGCGGTGATCCTCACGCCCAAGGGCCGGCGCGTATACGGGCTGTGGCCGGTCGGGCTGCTGCTCGCGTTCGCCGCACTGAGCGCGCTGAGCGTCGTGTGGTCGGTGCAGCCCGACGCGAGCTGGCAGAACGCCGGGCTGATGTTCGCCTACAGCGCCGTGTTCGCCGCGGCGGTCGTGCTCGCCCGCGCCGCGCCGGCGCGCTGGCCGGCGGTGATCGGGGGCGTGACGCTGGCGGCGGTCGTGGTCTGCGGCTACGCGCTGCTGACGAAGGTATTCCCGTCGTGGCTGGACGCGCACGACATCTACGCGCGCCTGCAGGCGCCGTACGGGTACTGGAACGCGACCGGGCTGACGGCCGCGATCGGCGTGATCGGCTGCATCTGGCTGGGCGCCCGCCGTAAGGGGCACGCGCTGCTGAGCGCGCTCGCCTACCCTGCGATCGGCCTGCTGCTCGTGACGCTGATGCTCGCCTACTCGCGCGGCGCGCTGGCCGCGCTCGTGCTGGGCCTGGCCCTGTGGTTTGCGATCGTGCCGCTGCGCCTGCGCGGCGCCGCGGTGCTGATCGTCGGGGCGCTCGCCGCCGGGCTCGTGGTCGCGTGGGACTTCGCCCAGAGCGCGCTCAGCAGCGACAGCGTCGTGCTGCACGCGCGCGTCGTGGCCGGGCGCCAGCTCGGCGCGCTGCTCGTGGCAATGCTGCTGGTGCTCGCGCTCACGGGCCTCACGGTCGGCTTCTACACCGGCAGCCACCCGCCGGCGCGGCGGACCCGCGAGAACGCCGGGGCCGCGCTGCTCGCCGTCCTCGTGCTCGCCGTGGTCGCATTCGTGGGCGCGCTCGCGGTCAGCCACCGCGGGCTCACCGGCAGCATCTCCCACGGCTTTCACACGCTGACGAACACCCACGCGCCGGTACCCGCGGAGACGCCGGGGCGCCTGACCGCGATCGGCAGCGTGCGCGCGGTGTACTGGAACCAGGCGCTGAAGGTCTTCCAGGCGCACCCCGCGCTCGGCGCCGGAGCGCGCAGCTATGGAACCGCGAGCCTGCGCTACCGCACCGAGGATCTGGCGGCAAACGACGCCCACGGCTTCGTCGTGCAGACGCTCGCCGACCTCGGCATCGTCGGGCTCGTGATCGTGCTCGCGCTGCTGCTCGCCTGGATCGCGGCCGCGGGGCGTCCGACGCACCCGTTTAACCGGCGCTGGACGAGCTGGCGCGAGCTCAGACGCGACGGCTGGCAGAAGATCGGCTGGCGCCCCGTCGAAGATCGACCCGAGCGCGGCGAACAGCGCGCCTACAGCCCCGAGCGGATCGGGATGCTGAGCATGTTCTGCCTGGTGGTCGTGTTCGGCGTGCATTCGACCGTCGACTGGACCTGGTTCGTGCCCGGCAACGCCTGCGTGGCGCTGGTTTGCGCGGGCTGGCTCGCCGGGCGCGGGCCGCTCGCCGCAGCCACCGGCGCCGAGTCCCTCGCGACAGCCACCGGCGCCGACCCGCTCGCGGCAACCACCGCAGTCGATCGCGCGACCACAAACCGGCGCTGGGTGACGGGCGGGGCGGGTGGGGCCTCATTCAGCGAGATCGGCCCGCTACGTAGCGGCGTCGCCGCGGCGGTCGTGGTCGCGGCGCTGCTCGCCGCCTGGGCGCAGTGGCAGCCGCAGCGCTCGGCCGACGCCTCCCAGGAAGCGCTCTCCCTCAGCGCCACCAAGCCCGCCGCGGCGCTAACGGCCGCGCAGAACGCGGTGAACTACGACCCGGTCTCCGCGGAAGCGCTGTTCACGCTCGCGACGATCCAGCAGCACGCCGGCCAGAGCGCGCTGGCGCGTGCGACGCTCGTGCGAGCGGTGCATTTGCAGCCGTCAAACCCGCAGACGTGGAAGGCGCTCGGCGAATACGACCTGCAGAACGGGAAACCGGCGGAAGCGCTCAACGAGCTGCGCGCGACCGTCTACCTCAACCCACTCGCGGTCGCGCCGCTGTCGGAGATCCAGTACGACCCCGAACTATTAGCGATCCAGAACGCCTACATCGAAGCGCTGCGCGACAGCACAGCCGCGGCGAGCACCGTCAAACACGTGACCGTCGTGCGCACGCCGGGCGCCGTCAAAGCCGTCGTGCGCACTCCCGCGGCCGTCAAAAGCGTGACCGTCGTGCGTTCGCCAGCAGCTGCCGCCGCGCGCCGGGTAGCCCTCCGGCGCGCCGCACGGCGACGTCTCGAAAGCCAAAGTCTTCAAGCAACTCGCTGAGGGCGCTGCGGGTGTAGAAGCGCAGGTGGTCGGAGCGCGGATCGAAGTGGGCCGCGAACGCGCGCGGCGCGAGCGCCCAGCCGAGCATCCGCAGGCGCCCGTGGTCGGGCGTACTCAATAGCAGCCTGCCGCCCGAACGCAGCACCCGGCGCAGCTCCGACAGCCAGCCGGCGGTATCGGCGACGTGCTCGATCACCTCACCGGCCCACACCACGTCGAAGCTCGCGTCCTGTAGCGGCCACGGACCCGCGGCCGGCACCTGGCGCAGGTCGAGCTCGGGATGGCGCTCGCGCGCGCGGCGCAGCGGCTCGGCGGCCAAGTCGATGCCCACCACCTCCGTGCCCGCGCGGACGAGCTCGGCGGCGAAGTGCCCCTCGCCGCAGCCCACGTCGAGCACCCGCTCGCCCGCGCTCACGTGGCTCAGGAGAAAGTCGCGCCGCCGAGCGAAGTCGACTGGCTCCAAACCCTCTGGAATCGTCTCCCAGAGAGCCTCGTAGTAGTCCTCGTTCGCGGGCATCGCTCCGGCCAAGGCTAGACCGCGCCGAACCCGACCGGCGCAAGATGCGGTCCCCTGGCCGTGAGAAAGTGCAGTCCGGCTGTCATCTCTACACAAGCCTGAGCCAAAGGACTATCTTGCCTTGCGTGCATTCCCCGGGGATCCTGTGAACAATCTCGTGGAGTCGAGGAGCCGCTCGTGAGGGTCGCCTTCGACAGCCGGCCGGCCGCCGATCCGCGCGGCGCCGGGAGCTACTCCCGCTGCCTACTCGACGCGTTGCTTGCAACGGTGCCCGCGCAGGGGGAGATCATCGAGACGCACCGGCCGCGCCAGGCCTACGACGTCTTCCACGCGCCCTGGATCCAGGGGGCGATGCTGCACAGCCCCTGCCCGATGGTCGTCACGATCCACGAGCTCGGCGCACGCACGCGCCTCAGCGAGCGCCTGCGCGGCGGCGGCATCCACCTGCGCCTGCGCCACCTCGCGGTGCAGCGCGCAACCCACGTGATCGTCCCCACCGAGACGCTCGCCGCCGAAGCAGTCGCCGAGCTGGGCTTCGAGCGCGAGCGCGTGGTCGTGATCCCGGAGGCGCCGGATCCGGACCCCGCGACCGCTGACGCGGCCGCGGATGAGCTGACCGCGGCGGACCCGTCCGCGTGGACCTGGGAGGACGTCGGGCGCGAGACCTGGCGCGTCTACGAAAGCGCGCTAGCACAACCGGAGCGCCCGTGTGTAAACAGGAGGGGGACAGGTCCCCCTCCTGACCACCCCCTCTTCAATAAGCGCCGCGTTGCATCAACACCGCGGATAACGGGAGGGGAACAGGTCCCCCACCGACCTCCCCCTTTGGCGACAAACTGATCGCCTAGTAGGCGCCGCGCTGCATGATCACCGCAGGAATGGTCTTCAGCAGAATCGTTAGGTCGAGCGCCAAGGACCAGCGCTCCAAGTAGATGAAGTCCAGATTCACGAGGTCGTCGAAGTCGAGCTCGGAGCGGCCCGAGACCTGCCACAGGCCGGTGATGCCGGGGAGCACCAGGTAGCGCTTGCGGTGCCAGTCCTCGAGCATCTCGTAGTCGCGCTCGGGCAGCGGGCGCGGGCCGACAAGCGACATCTCGCCGCGGAGCACGTTGACGAGCTGCGGGAGCTCGTCGAGCGAGTAGCGGCGCAACGTGCGGCCGACGCGCGTCATGCGGGGGTCGTCTTTGATCTTGAACAGCGCGCCCGAGGCCTCGTTGAGCTCTTCGAGGTCGGCTTGGCGCTGCTCGGCGTCGGTGTGCATCGTGCGGAACTTCAGGCACGCGAACGGGCGCTGGCCGATGCCGCGGCGCGTCGAGCGGAACACGATCGGGCCGCGCGAGGAGAGCTTCACCGCGAGCGCGATCGCGAGCAGCAGCGGGCTCAGCAGCACGAGTAGCAGCACCGCGCCGACCACGTCGAACGTGCGCTTCAGCGCGAAGTCGACGCCCTCGAACACCGGCGGCGCCAGCTCGAACAGCGGCACCGACTGGCCCGGCACGAACTCGGCGCGGTGGATCAGGATCTCCATCGTCGAGGGCGCCAGGCGGACGCGGACGCCGCGCTGGTGGCAGTGGTCGACGAGCTCGACCGCCTCGAGCTGGGGGAAGTCCGGGTCGGCGATGATCACCTCGTCGATCCGTTCGGTGTCGAGCACGCCCTCCAGCTGCCCCAGCGAGCCCAGCGAGCGCAGGCCGTTCGCGGGCAGCTCGTTCGGCGAGAGGAAGCCGACGACCTCGATCGGCGAGTGCTGCGCGTCCGAGAGCGCATGGGCGACGTCGCGGATGTGCTTGCCCGTGCCGACGAGCACCGCGCGGCGGCGGTAGCCGGCTGCCCGCAGCAGCGCGCCCGTCAGCCACTCGTACGCGCCGCGCAGGAAGGAGACGTACAGCAGCGCGAAGCCGAGCGAGCCCCAGAAGATGTAGAAGCTCGAGAAGTGTTCGCCGCTGACGACGGCGAACAGCAGCGCGACGAACGCGACCTGGAACAGCGCGCCCACGATCCGCGAGAGGCCCGGGCGCTGCGCACGCTCGGCGTACAGCCCCGAGCGCGCGAACAGCAGCGCGGTCACGAGGTAGGCGAAGGCGAGGATCCGCCGCGTTTCTTCGAGCGCCTGGCTCGCGTCGACGTGGCCGAACACCGCCGCCTTGATCACGAGCGCGGTGAAGATCGCGAGCGAGACCGCGACGAAGTCGAGCGCGAGCAGCGACAGCACGCGCGCCAGGCGCCGGGCGGTGGACATCCGCAGCAGGAACGACAGCGCCGGCGGGCGCTTCGAGCGCATGTCGCGGTCGGTCGGCTCGCGGCGCGCGGTCGCCTCCGACAGCGTCGCCCTGACCGTCGCGGACTTGGCCGTCTCCGCGGGCCTGGCCGTCTCCGCGGGCCTGGCCGTCTCCGTCCTGCCGATCTCCGGCCTGCCCGCAGGGGATCCGCTCGGCGGCGCCGGTGCATTTGGCGCCCGCGCAGAACGCGGGCGCGGAGCCGGCGGAGCGGACGTTCCTGAAGAACGTGGTCCCATCTCGCCTTTCACAACGCCTCAGACTCGCAGACGGAGCGGTCGCGCAACCCACGAATGCCCATACCCATCGTCCTCCTACTACCCACAAATCCGGCCGAGGACACCTCCGGCGGGCAGCGCGCAACCACGATTGCGAGGGGTCGGCTCAGCCGATCAGCACCTTCGCGCCGGAGGCGTCGATCGTGCGCTGCAGCCCCTCGCGCAGGGGGACCTCGGGCGCCCAGCCGAGCAGGTCGCGCGCGAGCGTGATGTCGGGCTTGCGCTGTTTCGGGTCGTCCTCCGGCAGCGCCTCGTACACGAACTCCGAGCTCGAGCCGGTCAGCTCTTTGATCGTCTCGCCCAGCTCCAGCAGCGTGAACTCGTCGGGGTTGCCGATGTTGACCGGCTCGTGATGCCCGGACTCGGCCAGCGCGATCAGCCCGCGGATCAGGTCGCTCACGTAACAGAACGAGCGCGTCTGGCTGCCGTCGCCGAACACCGTCAGCGGCCGGTTCGCGAGCGCCTGGCGCAGGAACGTCGGGATCACGCGACCGTCGTGCGGGCGCATCCGATTGCCGTACGTGTTGAAGATCCTGACGATCGCAGTATCGACGCCCTGCTGGCGATGGTAGGCCATCGTCAGCGCCTCCGCATACCGCTTCGCCTCGTCGTACACGCCCCGCGGGCCGATCGGGTTGACGTGGCCCCAATACGACTCCGTCTGCGGATGCACCTGCGGGTCGCCGTAGACCTCGCTCGTCGAGGCGATCAGGAAGCGCGCGCGCTTGGCCTTCGCGAGCCCGAGCGTGTGGTGCGTGCCATAGGAGCCGACCTTCAGGGTGTGCAGCGGCAGGCGCAGATAGTCGATCGGCGACGCGGGCGAGGCGAGGTGGTAGATGAAGTCGATCGGCTCGTCGACGTAATACGGCTCGATGATGTCCGTCCCCAGGTGCTCAAAGCGCTCCGGCTCGCGGATGTGCTCGATGTTCCGCAGCGAGCCCGTCTCCAGGTTGTCGACGCAGATCACTCTGTGTCCGCGCGCGAGCAGCTCGTCGCACAGGTGCGAGCCGAGGAAGCCGGCGCCGCCGGTGACCAGACAGGTGGACATTCGCGCAGGATACCCGGGTGCCCGTTACCCGGGGATGACCCCGTGTCAAAAGCGCTTCCCGACGACGACCGGCACCGACCGGGCCCTGGCGCTTTTGGCCCCGACGGCCGCAGCCCATCCCATATCATCTCCCCCAATGTCCGCCACCGAGGAGCACCTCACCGTCGCCCCGATCGTCGGCCCCGACGACCCGCGGCGCTTCACCGACTCCGGGATCGAGCTCGCCGAGCTCTACACCGAGGCCGACCTCCCCGAACAGCTCGAACTCGGCGAGCCCGGCGACTTCCCCTACACGCGCGGCGTGCACCGCGAGATGTACCGCAAGCAGACCTGGACGATGCGCCAGTACGCGGGCTACGCCTCCGCGAAGGAGTCCAACGAGCGCTACCGCTACCTGCTCTCGAAGGGCTCGACCGGCCTCTCGATGGCGTTCGACCTGCCGACCCAGTTGGGGTTGGACTCGGACAACCCGCGCTGCCTCGGCGAGGTCGGACGCACGGGCGTCGCGATCGACACGATCGACGACATGCGCACCGCCTTCGACGGGATTCCTTTGGATCAGGTGTCCACGTCGATGACGATCAACGCGCCCGCGGCCTGCCTGTTGCTGCTGTACGAGCTCGTCGGCGAGGAGCAGGGCGTGCCCTCCGAGAAGCTGCGCGGCACCACGCAGAACGACGTGCTGAAGGAGTACATCGCGCGCGGTAACTACATCTACCCGCCCGTCCCCACGATGCGCCTGACGACCGATCTGTTCCAGTACTGCCACGAACGCGTCCCGCGCTGGAACACGATCTCGATCTCCGGCTACCATTTCCGCGAGAAGGGCTGCTCCGCCGTCCAGGAGGTCGCCTTCACCTTGTCCTCGGGGATCGCCTACGTGCAGGCCGCAATCGACGCCGGGCTGTCGGTCGACGAGTTCGCGCCGCGGTTGGCGTTCTTCTTCAACGGCCACAACAACGTCTTCCAGGAGGTCGCCAAGTTCAGGGCGGCGCGGCGAATGTGGGCGCAGATCATGCGCGAGCGCTTCGGCGCGACGAACCCGAAGGCGACGATGCTGCGCTTCCACACCCAGACCGGCGGCGTCACGCTGACCGCGCAGCAGCCGGAGAACAACATCGTGCGCGTCGCCCTGCAGGGCTTCGCCGCGGTCTGCGGCGGCACGCAGTCGCTGCACACGAACGGCTTCGACGAGGCCCTGGCGCTGCCGACCGAGCGCGCCGCGAAAATCGCCCTGCGCACGCAGCAGATCCTCGCGCACGAGTCCGGCGCCGCCGACACCGTCGACCCGTTCGCGGGCTCCTACTTCGTCGAGTCGCTGACCGACGAGATCGAAGCGCGCGCGTTGGAGCTGATCGGCAAGGTCGACGCGCTCGGCGGCTCCGTCAACGCGATCCAGTTCATCACCGGCGAGATCGACGAGTCGGCGTGGGGTTACCAGGAGCGCTACCGGATCGGGCAGGACATCGTGGTGGGGGTCAACAAGTACGAGGAAGAGGGGATCGAGGTGCCCGACCTGTTGCGGGTCGATCCCGAGTCCGAGCGCGAACAGGTCGGGCGGTTGGCGGAGTTCAAGGCCAATCGGGATGCCGCGTTGGTCGAGCAGCGCCTGGAGGAGCTGCGCGGCGTCGCGCGGGGGTCGGAGAACCTGCTCCCGGCGATCCGGCAGGCGCTGAAGGACCGCTGCTCGCTGGGCGAGGTCTGCGGGGCGATGCAGGACGTGTTCGGGAAGTACGCGCCGACGTTTTAGATTGACCTGCCCGCAGGCGGACAGGTCCTGAGGCGTGCATGCACGCCTCAGCCATCGGCGCATGCGCCGATGGTGCAGGGGCGCATGCGGCCCTGCCAGGAAACCGCGCATGCGCGGTTTCCCAGGCGGTGCATGCACCGCCTGAACAGCAAATCAGACACGCTCGCTCGGCAGGCGCAAGATGACGCCGGCCGCCTCCGCCTCGGCCGACGTGTCGAACGCGTATGCCTCCCGCAGCTGGGTCTCGGCACTGTCGAGCTCGGTCCAATCCAGTTGCGCGCACAGCTCCTGTGCGCGGTCGAGCACCCTGATCATCGGCGTAGGATCTGCCTGGCGCGACATCGCGCGCAGCGACTGCAGGTAGTCGTCACGAAACACCGTCGGCACAATCAGCCGCTGCTGGGCGGCGGCGCTCAGCTCGGCGTTGGCCAGCGCGCGCGCGACGCGCCCATTGCCGTCCGCGAACGGATGAACCTCGGAGACGAGGAACATCGCGAACACAGCGCGCCCGAACCCGGGCGCCAGCGTCAGATAGCGCCTCATCCCCTGCTCCAGCGTGCCACGCACGAGCATCGGCGCCACGAACTCCGTTTGCCCGGCGCGATTGGTCCGGGTCTTGTATTCGCCCGGCGCCATCTCCGAGCGGGCGCCGAGTATGCGCGCGTGCGCGGCGCGGATGACCCGCTCCAATGTGTCGAAGTCCTTTGGCACACGCGCGCGGGCGACCGGATCGGCGACGAGGTCGTAGGTGCCGAGGATGTCGTGCGCGTCCTGCGGCCGGTCAGCGGGCATCGCGCCCGCGAATACGATCTCCTCGGCTTCGCTTACGAGGAACTCGGTGCCCTCGATGAAGTTCGAGAAGTACGCCTCGAAAAACGCAAACGGCGCCCTCATATGCACCGGGCGCTCAGGCCGGTCGACCGATACGTGCGCCTGCAGGGCGGCCATCAACTCGTCGAACAACCCCAGCCTGCGCTCATCCCAGCCTCTGCCGGCGCGCAACGCGCGCGCCCCCGCGGTGATCGGTTCCGCTTCGCCGGTGCCGAGCAGTGCACCGATGATCGTATCCAGGCGCGCGCACTCTCGCTCGGCGTCGAGCTCTCCAGCCAGCCGGTGCGCCCCCTCACGCAGGCGGTTGAGCTCGTCCTCGCCCTGATTGACGAGCACCGCCTGCAACTGCTGCTCCAGCTCGGCTGCGCTCAGTGTGCGGCTTATGCCGCTGCGCGCGCGCGATGAACGGGCATTGTCGAGAAACCGCCGCGGCCACGAGCTGAGGTACAGACCGCCGTCCATAAACGGCTGGTCGCCGGTGGCGGGACCGGGTCCACGGCGGCAGTTGAGCACGACTCCCGGCAGGCGCACGACACGCCTGGTGGTCGAGCACAGGAACACCGAGCCCTCCTCGCCGGCCGGCCGCAACTCGAACGCGGTGCGATCGACGAGAACCGCGCCGGGAAAGTAGATGCCTGCGATGTCCCACACGCGCCGGCGCACGACGTCGGACAGTGGATCGACCACGTTCTTCGTATACAACCGCCCCGCGACATGCCGCACCTCGCCGGCGTCGAGCAGACGGCGGATCGCCCGCGATGCAGCGGTCTTCGAAACGAATATCTCAGGTTGCTCATCCAGCGAAAACGTCGTCATAAGCCTGGGCATACGATGCCATTATGTCGAGTTCGTCGGCGTAAGCCCGGGAATAACGTCGAAATCGTCGGCGTAACCGTAGGCGTCGCTCGATTCAATAGGATCCGCCCCGTGCTCGCAGTTCCCGCCGTCCAGTTCTACGAAGTCGTCCTCGCGCTGCACATCCTCGCGGTCGTCTTCGCGTTCGGCGCGACGTTCGCCTACCCGGTCCTGCTCGGCACGGTCACGAAGGCCGACAAGCGTGCTTTGCCCGCGCTCTATCGAGCGCTGCACGCGATCAGCCGGCGCGTGATCATGCCCGGCGTCGCGCTGATCCTCGTGTTCGGCATCTACCTCGCCTCGCACCTGCACCTGTGGAGCACGTTCTTCGTCCAGTGGGGCCTCGGCGTCGTGATCGTGATCGGTGCCGTCGAGGGGGCCTACCTGGGACCGCGCGAGAAGCGCCTGATCGAGGTCGCCAAGCGGGATGTGGCGGCCGCGGGCGAGAGGGAGGTGGCGTTCAGCGGCGAGCACGACTCACTCGTGCGGCAGGTCGGGGTCGTCGGGGCGCTGATGGACCTGTTGGTAGTCATCACGATCTACTTCATGGCGACGCACACAGGCGCGTAGGCAGGCCCGCGCCTCGCCCCCGCGCCGTTTCGCCTCGATATCCCGCGATACCCTGAGAACCCTATGAGCGAGGGCTACAGAGTCGCCGTCGTCGGCGCGACCGGTCAGGTCGGCACGTTGATGCTGGCGCTCCTGCACGAGCGCGAGTTCCCCGCGCGCGAGATCGTGCCGTTCGCCTCGGAGCGGTCGGTCGGGCGCGAGCTCGAGGGTGGCCTGGTCGTCCAGGGTCTCGACGAGGAGTCAATCCAGGGCTTCGACCTCGCGCTGTTCTCCGCCGGCGGCTCGACCTCGGGCGAGTGGGCGCCGCGCTTCGCCGACGCGGGCGCAGTCGTCGTCGACAACTCCTCGCACTGGCGCATGCAGGATGACGTCCCGCTCGTCGTCAGCGAGGTCAACCCCGACGCGCTCGCCTCCCACCACGGGATCGTCGCGAACCCGAACTGCTCGACGATGCAGCTCGTCGTCGCGCTCAAGCCGCTGCACGATGCGGCCGGGATCGAGCGCCTCGTGATCTCCACCTACCAGGCGGTCTCCGGCACCGGCAAGGCCGCCGTCGACGAGCTGCTCGATCAGTCCCACGCGCTGTTGCACGAGCGCGAGATCGCCCCGCCGCAGTCCTACGCCCATCAGATCGCCTTCAACGCGCTCCCCCACGCGGGCTCGTTCGCCGACGGCGACGACCACACCGACGAGGAGCGCAAGCTGATCAACGAGACGCGCAAGATCCTCGCCGACCCCGCGATCCGCGTCTCCGCGACCTGCGTCCGCGTGCCGGTGCTCAACGGCCACTCCGAGGCGGTCAACGTGCAGACGCGCGAGCCGCTCTCGCCCGAGCGAGCGCGCGAGCTGCTGGCCGCCGCGCCGGGCGTGACCGTGCTCGACGATCCTGCCGCCGCGCTCTATCCGCTCGCGATCGACGCCTCCGGACAGGACGACGTGTTCGTCGGGCGGATCCGCCGCGACCCCGGCCACGAGCGCGCCCTCGACCTGTGGATCGCGGCGGACAACCTGCGCAAGGGAGCGGCGTTGAACGCCGTCCAACTCGCGGAACTACTGCACGAGCGTCGGCTTATTCGAGCGCGCGAGGCCAGCTCGGCCGCATAGGAGGAGTAGCGCGAGAACGCGCGAAATGGTCCTCCGATGATCTCCTCGGAGGTGCAGCGCACTTTGGTCAAGTCCCCGCCCGAGCTTTGGGCGGAGCTCAGCGACCCGACCTCCCTGGCCCGCCATCTCGGCGAGCTCGGCGAGATCCGCATCACCCGCGTCGAGCCGGAGCGGACCGTGGAATGGGAGGCCGCGGACGCCACGGGCAAGGTGCTGTTGAAGGCGTCGGGCTGGGGCACGAAGGTCACGCTCACCGTTGCGCGTGAGGTTGCGGGGCCGGAGGCGGTCGCAGAGCCCGAGCCGGTCATCGAGTCGGAGGCGGCAAGCGAGACGAGTGCCGGCAACGAGCCCGAGCCCCGGCCGACCGCCGGCCCCGAGCTGGCAAACGTGGTGGAGACCGAGATCGAGCCGGTGGCCGAGGTGGCGACAGTAGAGCCACAGCCGGAGCCGACGGCGACCGCGGAGCCCGAGCACGAGACCCTCATCGAGGAGCCCGTGAAGCGTCCCGGCTTCTTCGCCCGCCTCTTCGGCCGCCGTCCCAAGGCACAGGCACTGGAGCGCCCCGTCGAGCCGGCGGCGATAGCGGAGCCCGCGAGCCCTGCTGAGCCGCAGCTGACGGTAGAGCCGGAGCCAGTAGAGGAGCCCGAACAGGAGCCAACCGCCAACTCGCAGCCGGACGCCGAGCACGAGACGCTCGCGGAGAACGTCCTCGACATCGCCGCAGAACTGCTGGCGGCCGAGGAGGCCGCGACCGCGGAAGTGACGGCCGTGCTCACCGCCGTGCTCGACCGCCTCGGCGCCGCGCACCACCGGCCGTTCTCGCGCGCCTGAGCCACCATGTTGCGGGCTCGCCGATGAGCCACAAGCACGATGTCAAGCAGTTCCGGCAGGCCTGCAGAGAGGCCGGCCTGACCGTCAGCGAGCGGTATGAAGCGAGCGACGCGCTGCATGCCGAGAAGGATTCCGGCGATGTGCAGGCGGACATGACTTATCGAGAACTGCTGAATTGGCTGCAACAATGGAGGGGCTCATGGCCACAGCAGTAGCTCTTGATACCTCACCAATGAACGTCCTGCGCCAGATGCGCGGGACGATCGTCGATGCACGCATCGCCTATCCGGATGTCCTGCACGTCGAAGTTCGCGATTCGCGGGGAGATCTCTGGCGCCTTGCAACCCAAGATGCTCTTTGGTCGCCGGCAGATCCAGCTCAGCTGATCGGGCGATCCGTCGACGACGCCGAGATCGACGACGAGACGGGCGAGCTGCGCTGCAAGCTTTCGGACGGATCGGTGCTGGACATTCAACCCGCGCCAGCCGAGGCGGAGGACGACCCGCCCCATTGGGAGCTGCTCGGTCCCTCTGGGATCGTGCTCGAGTTTGGTCCCGGAGTGCGCTGGCAGATCAGCAGCGCCGACGCGCCCTCCTCACGTCGCTGAAAACCACCCCGCCGCCACCCCCCGGATAAGATCCCGCGCCGGATGGCAACCAACGCACACGACCGGCAGTCAGACGCCGCGCTGCTAGCGACCTCGCGCAGCGGGCACCGCAAACCCCCGCGCCAGAAGGCCCCGGAGACCTACGAGGAGAAGCTCGCGCAGCTGCAGGAGCTGCGCGAGGCCGCGATCCACTCCTCGCCCGAGGCCGAGGAGAAGCAGCACGCGCGCGGCAAGTACACCGCGCGCGAGCGTGTCGAGAAGCTGCTCGACGAGGGCTCCTTCCAGGAGCTCGACACGTTCGTGCGCCACCGCACGTACGACTTCGACATGCAGAAGAACCGGCCCTGGGGCGACGCCGTCGTAACCGGCCACGGCACGATCGACGGGCGCACGGTGTGCGTGTTCAGCCAGGACTTCACCGTGTTCGGCGGCTCGCTCGGCGAGGTGATGGGCGAGAAGATGTGCAAGATCATGGACCTGGCGGCGAAGATCGGCTGCCCGGTGATCGGCATCAACGACTCCGGCGGCGCGCGGATCCAGGAGGGCGTCGTCTCGCTCGGCTCCTACGGCGACGTGTTCCTGCGCAACGTGCGCTCCTCGGGCGTGATCCCGCAGATCTCGCTCGTGATGGGACCATGCGCGGGCGGCGCGGTCTACTCGCCGGCGATCACCGACTTCATCTTCATGGTCAAGGAGACCTCGCACATGTTCATCACCGGCCCCGACGTGATCAAGACGGTCACCGGCGAGGAAGTCGGCTTCGAGGAGCTCGGCGGGGCGATGTCGCACAACACGAAGTCGGGCGTCGCGCAGTTCGCCTCCGAGGACGAGGACGCCTGCCTGGAGGACTGCCGCTACCTGCTGAGCTTCCTGCCGCAGAACAACCTCCAGACGACGCCCCGCGTGCAGCCGACGGACGACCCGCAGCGGATGGATCCCGAGCTCGACACGGTCGTTCCCGACAACCCGAACAAGCCCTACGACATGCGCGACGTCGTGAAGCTGATCGTCGACGACGAGGAGTTCTTCGAGGTCCACGAGCACCACGCGAAGAACATCATCTGCGGCTTCTCGCGACTGGACGGCTACGCGGTCGGCATCGTCGGCAACCAGCCCGCGCAGCTGGCCGGCGTGCTCGACATCGACGCCTCCGCGAAGGCCGCGCGCTTCGTGCGCACGTGCGACGCCTTCAACATCCCGCTACTCACGTTCTGCGACGTCCCGGGCTTCCTGCCGGGCACCGCGCAGGAGTGGGGCGGGATCATCCGCCACGGCGCGAAGCTGCTGTACGCGTTCGCCGAGGCGACCGTGCCGAAGGTCACGGTCATCACGCGCAAGGCCTACGGCGGCGCCTACGACGTGATGTCCTCCAAGCACCTCGGCGCCGACTTCAACTTCGCCTGGCCGACCGCGGAGGTCGCGGTGATGGGCCCGGAGGGCGCCGTCAACATCATCTACCGCCGCGACCTCGCGCAGAGCCCGACCCCGGACGAGCGCCGCCAGAAGCTGATGGACGACTACAAGGCCCGCTTCGCGAACCCGTACACCGCCGCCGAGCGCGGCTACATCGACGACGTGATCGTCCCCCACGAGACGCGCCCGCGGCTGATCGCGGCGCTGCAGACGCTGCGCTCCAAGCGCGAGCCGGGCCCGAAGCGCAAGCACGGCAACATCCCGCTGTGAGACCCCGGCCCACATGGGTCGCAGGCGCGTAACACGACCGCTGTCGGCGAACGAGACGATGAGCGACATGAACCGGACAACCCAGATCTCCCCACCGCCCGTCTCGGCCGAGCAGGCCGCCGCGATCGCCGCCGCGATCGAGCGCTTCACGCGCGCGACGGCGCGGCCGGCGAGTCCGGTCGAGGGGCGCCCCGATCCCTGGATTCGCGCGGCTATCCTCGAAGGCGTCGAGCGCGATCCAGAGCCCGTGTTTCCGGCGTCTGGATAAATACCCAAAAGCCGCTAGCCTTTAGGGCAATCCCACCCGCCAGTCCCGCCCCGCCCAATCCCGCCGCACGACTCGCCCAGACAGCTACCAGCCCCGTATCGTCCACGCCCGGACCCGGACCAGGACCCGCAGGAGGTCGCACAGATGGAGTCAGCTTCAGCCCCCGCCCAGGACTCAGCGCCCGCCCCGCGCGGCACGCTCGCGGACCCCGAGGTCCTGCAGAACGTGCCCGGGCACGTGATCCCGATCATCGAGCGCGAGTTCGACGACTTCAAGACCGAGGCCACCAAATTCCTCGACGGCGACATACCCGAGGACGAGTTCATCAAGTTCCGCCTCAAGCAGGGCGTCTACGGCCAGCGCCAGCCCGACGTGCAAATGGTCCGCGTGAAGCTGCCGTTCGGCGGCGTCACGCCGGAGCAGATGGACTCCTTCGCGGACGTCGTCGAGAAGTACGTGCCGCTGAACAAGGGCCACATCACGACGCGCCAGAACGTCCAGATGCACCACATCCCGCTGCCGGAATGCGAGCCAGGCGATCCGCGAGCTCGGCGAGTCGGGACTGTCCAGCCGCGAGGGCTGCGGCAACACGGTCCGCAACGTGACCGGCGACCCGTGGGCGGGCGTGGCCAAGGACGAGCTGTTCGACATGACGCCGTACGTCGGCGCCTACGTGCGCTACTTCGTGCGCCACCCGACGACGCAGGCGATGCCGCGCAAGATCAAGACGGCGTTCGACGGCTCCCCGCGCGACCGCGCGATCAGCGGCATCCACGACATCGCGTTCCGCGCGCGCGTCGAAGGAGATCGAGGGACGCGGCACGGTCCGCGGCGTCGAGATGCTCGTCGGCGGCGGCACCTCGATCATGCCGCGCGTCGCGCCGGCGCTGTACGAGTTCGTCGAGCTCGACAACGGCGAGTACCTGAAGCTCACCGAGGCGGTCCTGCGGATCTTCGACCGCCAGGACTGGCTGCGCGAGAACCGCGCGCGCGCGCGGATCAAGGTGTTCGTCGACAAGTTCGGCATCGACGAGCTGCGCAAGCAGGTCGAGGAGGAGCTGCAAGGGCGACTGGGTCGCCGAACGCGACTTCTCGATCGAGCACCGCCTGTTCCTCGACGACGAGCGCGAGGGCGCGCCCGCGCCGCGCGAGCGACTACGGCAGCCCGAACGGCGACCTGTCCGAGTTCGAGCGCTTCCGCCGGGCGAACGTGCGCGAGCAGAAGCAGGAGGGCTTCGTGACGGTCGAGGCGAAAGTCCCGCGCGGCGACCTCACGCCCGAGCAGTTCCGCGGCCTGGCCGCGATCATGCGCGCCTACGCCGGCGGCTACGCGCGCACGACCGTGCAGCAGAACCTCGTGCTGCGCTGGGTGCGCGAGGAGAGCGTCTACGACCTCTGGCGCGCGCTCTCGGAGCTCGGCCTCGGCGAGCCGGGCTCGCGCGAGATCGCCGACGTCGTCTCCTGCCCGGGCACCGACTCGTGCAAGCTCGGCATCACCAGCTCGATGGGCCTCAACCAGGCGGTGCAGGAGCGGATCGAGGCGATGGACATCACCGACGAGCTGACGCGCAAGCTCAACATCAAGATCAGCGGCTGCCCGAACGGCTGCGGCCAGCACCACGTCGCCAACATCGGCTTCACCGGCGCGTCGATCAAAGTCGGCGAGCACACGATCCCCGCCTACATCCCGCTCGTCGGCGGCGTGTTCGAAGGCGGCGAGGTCAAGTTCGGCACGCGCCTGAAGCTGCGCCTGCCCTCCAAGCGCGTCCCCGACGCGGTCGAGCGCTGGATCGGCCACTACGAGGCCAACCGCGACGACGGCGAGGAGTGGAACGACTTCGCCGAGCGCGTCGGCACGGCCGAGCTCGAGGCGCTCGTGAAGGACCTCTCGATGCCGGTCGACTTCGGGCTGGAGACGATGAACCAGTTCATCGACTGGAACCGCAACGTGCCGTTCGAAGTGATTCGCGGCGAGGGCGAGTGCGCGGTCTAGCTGTCAAGGACTGACGCGAACTGAGACGACGAGAACACGATGCCCACACGAGACACCCAGACAACAGAGATCGACCCGGCGCTGAGCCTGACGCACACGCTGCGCGAGGCCGCCCGCCACGGCGAGCGCGCGGTGCTGCTGTGCTCCTTCCAGAAGGAGGAGTCGGTGCTGATCGACGAGCTGCTCCGACTCGACGAGGAGATGACCCCCGCCGCCCCCGGCCAGGCAGTGCGGATCGTGACGATCGACACCGGCGTGCTGTTCCCCGAGACGCTGCAGACCTGGCGCGCGTTCGAGCAGCGCTTCGGCGTGAAGATCGAGGTGCAGGACGCGAGCAGCGCCGGCGAGCCGTGGAGCGGGCCGGAGCACTGCTGCTCGGTCGCGAAGGTCGCGGCGCTGGAAGGCTCGCTCGCCGGCGCCGAGGGCTGGATCACCGGCATCCGCCGCGAGCAGGGTCCGACGCGCGCGCAGACGGAGCTGATCGAGCGCGACGAGCGCCGCGGCCTGTGGAAGTACAACCCGCTCGCCCACTGGACCGACAAGGACCTGTGGCGGCGGATCCACGAGCGCGACCTGCCGTACAACCCGCTGCACGACCAGGGCTACGAGTCGATCGGCTGCGCGCCCTGCACGCAGCCGGGCTCCGGGCGCGAGGGCCGCTGGGCGGGCACCGAGAAGACCGAGTGCGGCCTCCAGTCATAGAGCCCGCCTCCGCTGACCCGATGCGCACTGAACCTGCGATCGGGAAGTTGCGATGAGCGTGGCTGCTCGCCCCCAGCTCAGCCACCTGCGCGCGCTCGAGTCGGAGGCGATCCACGTGATGCGCGAGGTCGCCGCCGAATTCGAGCGGCCGGTGCTGCTGTTCAGCGGCGGCAAGGACTCGATCGTGCTGCTGCGCCTGGCCGAGAAGGCGTTCCGTCCGGCGCCGTTCCCGTTCCCGCTGATGCACGTCGACACCGGGCACAACTTCCCCGAGGTGATCGAGTTCCGCGACCGCCGCGTGGCGGAACTGGGCGAGCGGCTGATCGTCGCGAGCGTGCAGGAGTCGATCGACAAGGGCCGCGCGGTCGAGGAGACCGGGCCGCGGGCGTCGCGCAACCGGCTGCAGACCGTGACGCTGCTCGACGCGATCGCCGAGCACGGCTTCGACGCGGCGTTCGGCGGCGCGCGCCGCGACGAGGAGCGCGCGCGGGCGAAGGAGCGGATGTTCTCCTTCCGCGACGACTTCGGGCAGTGGGACCCGAAGAACCAGCGCCCGGAGCTGTGGAACCTCTACAACGGGCGCATCAAGCAGGGCGAGAACGTGCGCGTCTTCCCGCTCTCCAACTGGACCGAGCTCGACGTGTGGGAGTACATCGACCAGGAGGAGCTCGAGGTCCCGTCGATCTACTTCGCGCACGAGCGCGAGGTGTTCGAGCGCGACGGCATGCTGTACGCCTGGCGCGAGGGCGCCGAGCTGATCGACGGCGAGGAGGTCACGCGCGAGACCGTCCGCTACCGCACGGTCGGCGACATGACCTGCACCGGCGGCGTGCGCTCGCACGCGCGCGACGCTCGAGGAGGTCGTCAACGAGATCGCCGCGACGCGGATCACCGAGCGCGGCGAGACACGCGCCGACGACAGGGTGTCGGAGGCCGCGATGGAGGACCGCAAGAAGGCCGGATACTTCTAATGACGCTCGATCTGCTGCGCTTCACGACCGCCGGCTCGGTCGACGACGGCAAGAGCACGCTGATCGGGCGGCTGCTGTACGACACCAAGCAGGTCTTCGAGGACCAGCTCGAGCACGTCGACGCAGGCGAGCGAGCGGCGCGGCGGCGAGGGCTCGCTCGACCTCGCGCTGCTGACCGACGGGCTGCGGGCCGAGCGCGAGCAGGGGATCACGATCGACGTCGCCTACCGCTACTTCGCGACGCCGCGGCGGCGCTTCATCATCGCCGACTGCCCCGGCCACAGGCAGTACACGCGCAACATGGTCACCGGCGCCTCGACCGCCGATGTCGCGGTGATCCTGCTCGACGCGCGCAAAGGCGTGCTCGAGCAGTCCAAGCGCCACGCGTTCATCAGCGCGCTGCTCGGTATCCCGCAGCTCGTCGTCGCGGTCAACAAGATGGACCTCGTCGACTACTCCCAGGAGCGCTTCGAAGAGATCGTCGCGGAGTTCGAGGGCTTTGCGCCCAACCTGCGCGAGGGCGGGCGCAGAGCGGGCGATCAGTACGAGATCATCTACATGCCGATCTCGGCGCTCAACGGCGACAACGTCGTCGAGCGCTCCGAGCGGATGCCCTGGTTACGACCCGCCCACCGACGCTGCTGGAGCTGCTCGAGCAGGTCGAGGTCGCCTACGACCACCCCTACGACCGCCCGGCGCGGTTCCCCGTGCAGTGGGTGATCCGCCCGACCGCGCCGTCGCGGCGACGGCGGCGCCGCCACGGCCAACGGCAGCGGCGCGAGCGCCGGCACGACCACCATCGCGAGCGACTACCGCGGCTACGCCGGCCAGCTCGCAAGCGGCGCGCTGCGCAAGGGCGACGAGGTGACGGTGCTGCCGAGCGGCCGCACGACGCGGATCGCCGCGATCGACACCTACGACGGCGAGCTCGAGGAGGCGATGGCGCCGATGTCGCTGACGCTGCGCCTGGAGGACGAGCTCGACGTCTCGCGCGGCGAGCTGATCTGCCGCCCCGACGAGGCGCCGACGGTCGCGCGCGAGCTGGAGGCCGACGTCTGCTGGATGGCCGAGCGCCCGCTGCGCCCCGGCGGCCGCTACGTGATCAAGCAGACCACGCGCAACGCGACGGCGGTCGTCGACGAGATCTCAGACCACGTCGACGTGCGACACGCTCGAGCGCGGTCCGGCGCCCGCGGAGCTCGGGCTGAACGACATCGGCCGCGTGCGCCTGCGCACGAGCGCGCCGCTCGTGTTCGACCCCTACGCGAGCAACCGCCGCACCGGCAGCTTCATCCTGATCGACGAGGCGAGCAACGAGACCGTCGGCGCGGGGATGATCGCCTGAGCTACCGGCCGAGTAGCTCGTGCCGAAAGCGCCACCCGAAGCTCATTGCTCCAACGCTGACCGCTGCAGTGGCAAGGTTGATGCTCTGACTGCAGCAGACTCAACCGGCGAGGCGTTCATTGTCTGCATTGCTTCCCTCCCGCAGCAAGACGATGCTCGTACCCATGATCCAGGCGAACAGCAGACCGGGAATCGCGATCGTGACTCCTCCCTCGAGTGAGAAGAAACCGCTCGTGACCACGAGCGAAGCGAGAAGCACGAGATGCGCAGCCGCGGCCACAACGGCAAGCCACGCCGTCCAGGCCGGTAGGCGGTGGCTGCGAAATGCCTGCGCCGCGTATGCGCCGAGCGCCAGCGCGGTGGGAACTCCGGAGATCGCGAGCAGACCGAAGGAGAGGTCGTAGAGCAGCCGGGGATCGGGCACTTCGCCCGCGCGATAAACGAGCACGAAGAAGATCGCGAAGCCGGCGAGAAGGAGCGTGACGAAGCTGATCAGCCCAACCAGGAAACACGCGGAAAGCAAGCTCTCGCCGCCAACCGTCTCCCGCAGCCACAGCCAGACACCGACCCCGAAGGGGAGCCAGAGTCCCACCGCGAGCGTGGTGAGGACCATTGCGACGAGTAATGCCGGCCGATGCGCGCTGACGTAGCCCGCGATCTCGCCTGCGCTCGCGCCGGCCCCCGGGAACGTCCACATTTGATCGACGAATACACCGGCGACCCCGAGCACATTGCCCAGGATGCCGGCAAGGCCGGCAAGCTCGAGCGCGCTGCCGGTGGAGCTGCCGGAACGGTCGTGGGGGGCGATGTTCATGAGCTTGCCGGCGTAGGGTGGTGTGATGGGCGAATCATGAGCCACAGCGGCGGGCTGTGACCGACGCGCAGCTCCTGGATATGTCGGAACCCGAGACGCTCGTACAACGCGGCGCTGCGTTCGCTCGAGGCCTCAATGTAGGCGGGCAGACCCTCCCGGTCGCAACGGTCGAGCAGAGGACGCATCAGCGCACTGCCGAGTCCTCGTCCCTGCGTGTCCGGGTGCACGCCGATGTCACGCACGTAGTAGTGGGGCTTGCGGATGTGGCGCGCGTGACGCCACTGCATCGCGGCGCCAAACCTCGCCGCCTTGGGCACCCGGATCCCGAACGCGCTGCCGTGCAACAGGGTTGGGTACAGCGGCACGCGCCACTTGCCGGGCGGCAGGCCCAGCATCGCCCCGGCGAGATCGTCCGTTGTCCACACATGCCCGTGCGGGAGCGCGTAGTGGCGTAGCTCAATTCCGAAGTAATGGCGCAGCCGTGCCTGCCGCTTGCCGTCGTTTGGCATCAACCAGCCGAAGATCGGGTCTTCCATGAACGCCTGCGCGAGCACCGTCTGCAGGTGGGGGACGTCCCCTGTGGTCACATGACGCAGGCCGGGGTCGGTGATTGGGTCATTGATGGGTGGGTTATGTGGCGATTGTGAATTTGTGAGCGGCGACTTGGCGGGTGAAGAATCGACGATTCGATTTGACGACGCTGCATCCTGGCCGGCCGTTTGTGAGCTCTCACCCATGGTTGGCGCCTTTCTTTTTGATGACTGCTTTTGGTTCTTGTGAGCGACTTGTTGCGCTTGGGTCGGTCACCTCCGGGTTCTCGCGTGCGAGCGCTTGCAGGGCCTGGAATATGAGCACCAGCATGTCCCCGTACAGCGCATCGGGCACGGCCTCCGGATCGGCCAGCTTCTCCAACGCCAGACCATTTCCCAGGGCGTTGATCAGGATCCCCACGAGCTCGCCCGCCTCAGCGCTCAGCGATATGCCCTGCTGCGCCGCCCCCTCCAGAGCCAGGCGCGCACTCGATGAGCGCAGAGCCACGAACTGGCCGGCCAACCGCTCCTGCAGCCGAGGCTCGCGGATCGCATAGGACCAGAACTCGATGAACAGGGGGAAGTAGTCGGGGCGCTCGCGCAGGATCTCCATCCAGTGATCGGCCGGCCCGCGAGCCTGCTCCTCGACCGTCGCTCCCGCGGCGGCGATCTGGGAGTAGTCGCGCACGTCGGCGGCGACCCGCTCCTCGAACAGGGCGAGAAACAGATCCTCCTTGCCGGCGAAGTTCGAGTACAGCGCCCCCGTGCTCGCCCCGGCTTCGCGCGCGATCTCCTCGACCGAGGCGCCGTGGTACCCGCTGCGGGCAAACACTGCTTCGGCGGCGTCGATCAGGCGATGACGGGTGAGCGCCTTCTGCTCATCGCGCAGGTTCGGACGGGGCTGGGCATCTGACATAATGACCAATATTGCAGATAATAATCACTATGCCAATATTTGCGTGCAAGCCGCACCGGCTCGCTAAGCTTCCGCGGCCGATGTTCAGCAAGGTCCTCATAGCCAACCGTGGCGAGATCGCCGTGCGCATCGCGCGCGCGTTGCAGGAGCTCGGGGTGGCGTCGGTCGCGGTCTACTCCGAGCTCGATCGCGACGCGCTGCACGTCAAGCGCGCCGACGAGGCGTACAACCTGGATAACGGACCCGCCCGCCCGGCGGCGGACAACTATCTGAGCATCGAGAAGATCCTCGACGTCGCCGCTCGCTCGGGCGCGGAGGCGATCCACCCGGGCTACGGGTTCCTCGCCGAGAACGCCCCGTTTGCGCAGGCCTGCGAGGACGCCGGGGTCGTGTTCATCGGTCCGCCGGCGAGCGCGATCGAGGCGATGGGTTCGAAGACGCGCGCGCGCGAGCTGATGCAGGCCGCGGGCGTGCCGATCGTGCCGGGGACGACCGAGGCGGTCGCGACCGTCGCGGACGCGCTGCGGATCGCCAAGGACGAGATCGGCTTTCCGGTCGCGGTCAAGGCGGCAGGCGGCGGCGGCGGCAAGGGCTTTCGCGTGGCCCTGACCGAGGATGAGCTCGAGGGCGCGTTCGAGGGCTCGAGCCGCGAAGGCGAGAAGTTCTTCTCCGACGGGACCGTCTACCTCGAGCGCTATCTGCACGATCCCCGTCACGTCGAGGTCCAGGTGCTCGCGGACCGCCACGGCAACGTGATCCACCTCGGCGAGCGCGACTGCTCGATCCAGCGCCGTCACCAGAAGGTGATCGAGGAGTCCCCCGCGCCGGAGTGGGTCGTCACGCCGGAGATCCGCGAGCGGATCGGCCAGATCGGCGTGAACGCCGCCAAGGCCGTCGACTATGTCGGCGCCGGGACGATCGAGGGGCTGTTCTCGACGCATGGCGGCGACGGCTCGGGCGAGCCTGAGTACTTCTTCCTGGAGATGAACACGCGCGTGCAGGTCGAGCACTGCGTGACCGAGATGACGACCGGGATCGACATCGTCAAGGAGGGCATCAAAGCCGCCGCGGGCGAGCGGCTGTCCTACGCGCAGGAGGAGATCGAGCTGCGCGGGCACGCGATCGAGTGCCGGATCAACGCCGAGGACGCCTCCAAGAACTTCGCCCCGGCGCCGGGCAAGATCGGCGCCTATCTTGAGCCTAGCGGCCCGGGCGTACGCGTCGACTCGGGCGTCGGCGCGGGCGGGGAAGTCTCGCCGATGTATGACCCGATGGTCGCGAAGCTGATCGTGTGGGATGCCGACCGCGAGCAGGCCACGCAGCGGATGCTGCGAGCGCTCGGCGAATACGAGATCGAGGGGCTGAAGACGCTGATCCCGTTCCACAAGGCGCTGCTCGCGACCGAGAACTGGGCCAAAGGCGAGACCTGCAAAGACCTGCTGGAGGACAAGAAGTGGCTGAAGACGCTCGCCTTCCCTGCGCCGGCGCCCCCGGCGGATGATGAGGACGGCGCCGAGGAGAAGGTCGAGCAGGGCTACGAGGTCGAGGTCTCGGGGCAACGCTTCGACGTGCGCGTCGTCGGCCCTCCGTTCGCAGGCGGTGGCGGAGCGGCGGGCCCTGGCGCGGGCGCGAATGGCTCGGCCGCGGGCGGTCGTGCGGCACCGAAGCGCAAGCAGCGTGCGAGCTCCGGCGGCGGTGGGGGTGCCGATACGCTGCCTTCTCCCCTGCAGGGAAACATGTGGAAGGTGCTCGTCAAGCAGGGCGACACCGTCGAGGAGGGCCAGTTGCTGTGCATCATCGAGGCGATGAAGATGGAGAACGAGATCACTGCCCACAAGGCTGGAGTGATCGCCGAGCTGCCGATCTCCGAGGGCGCCCCGATCGCCGCGGGCGCCCCGATCGCGACGATCAAGTCGCCTGAGTAAGTTCCTCGACGTTCTCCTCGAGCACCTCGAGCGCGCGCGCAGAGTCCAAGATCGGTCCGTGACCGGGGACGACACGCTCGGCTGAGGCGACGAGTGGGCGCAGGCGCGCCAGGGTGGCGAGGTAGGCCTCGACCGAGCCGCCCTCGCCGACGTCCGGGGCCTCGACCGTCGAGAGGTAGTCGCCGGCCACGAGCACGCGCGCCCATGGGATCCAGATCGCCATCCCATCGACGGTGTGACCCTCGGCTGGATGCAACTCCAGCTCCTGGTCGCCGATCCCACAGCGCCCGGGAACCGGCAGCGCCTGGATCGACCCGAGCGCGAGTGGACGGGGACGTTCGATCAACAGGTCCCGGTCAAACTCGCGCAGATCGCGCTGGGCTTCCCCGGGTGAGGCCCGCAGACGCTCCGCCGTGCTCTCCGCGCAACCCAGTGCGACGCCCGGGAAGGCGAGACGCCCGAGCAGGTGATCCCAGTCGCCGTGTGTGGCCAGCAGCCCGCTGGGCTCCGGAAAATGGGCCTGGGCGAGCAACGCGGGCAGCGTTTCGAGCTCCTCGGGCAGCACCGGCGAGTCGATCACGAAGGTCTCCCCCTCGCCGTCCACCGGCCCGCGGACGATCACACAGTTGACCTGCAGAACTGCGCTGGTGGCAACGAGAACATCGGCGTGCAGGGCTACGGCCCGCACGGATCAGGTGATGCCGAGCAGCTTCGCGGCCTCTTTGAGGTTGTGCACTTCGGCCGTCGGCTTTTTCTGGGAGGAGTCGAGCTTCTCCTTGGTGCGGTTGACCCAGATCACGGGCACCCGCTGTTTGATGCAGGGCGTGACGTCGTGGTAGTGGCTGGCGGCCACGTGCACCCAGCCGCGCTTGCCGCCCATGCGCCGCGCGCACTCGGTGAAGTGGGCGAGTTCGGGCTTGTAGGAGCGCACCTGCTGGGCGGTGACGACGAGATCGAAGTCGGTCGGGATGTGACGGCGGGTCTGGCCGAGCAGCTTGTCGTCGATGTTCGAGAGCAGGCCCAGTTTGTATTTCTTCGCGAGCTTGCCGAGCTGGATGTTCGTCTCCTTGAAGGGCTTCCAGCGCTGTACCGAGTCGGGCAGGAAGCCGGAGCGCGAGGGCTCGAGCTTCCACTCCATCCGCTTGGCGACCTCGATCGCGGTACGCCGCAGGACCTCCGCGTAGAGCTCGTAGGAGCCGCCCTCGATCTCGCGCGAGACCTCGTGGAACAGCGGCAGCAGCACGTTGCGGTCGATCTCGAACCCGTCGCGCTCGGCCTCTTTGACGAAGGCTTCGTAGATCCCCGTCTCCCAGTCGATCAGGGTCCCGTAGACGTCGAAAGTGACAAATGTGATGTTCTTGGGAATCGGCATCGGGTCGGCATTATGCCCTGCGCAGCCCTCCGCGCGCGGTCAGGGTGGGTGGGGACCAATTTTCGCTAGTGTTCCGCGCCGCAATGGACCTACTCGAGTATCAGGGCAAGCAACTCTTCGCCCGCCACGGCCTGCGGGTCTCCGACGGCAAGGCGGTCACGACCGTCGAGGACGCCGTCGCGGCGGCGAATGAGGTCGGCTACCCGGTCGTCGTCAAGGCCCAGGTGCTGATCGGCGGCCGCGGCAAGGCCGGCGGCGTGAAGCTCGCCGCGGACGAGGCCGAGGCGCGCGAGCACGCGACGAACATCCTCGGCATGGACATCCACGGGCACACGGTGCGGACGCTCTGGATCGAGCATGCGTCGGACATCGCGACCGAGTACTACGCCTCGGTGCTGCTCGACCGCTCCGCCAAGCAGCCGCTCGTGATGTTCAGCGTCGAAGGCGGCGTCGACATCGAAGAGGTCGCCGAGCAGACGCCGGAGAAGCTGATCCGCCACCACGTCGATGCGCTCGAGGGACTCTCCCGCGAGGAGGCGATCCAGATCGCGACCGACGGCAAGGCCGACTCCGACGTGATCGAGGGCGTCGCCGACGCTTTGGTGGCGCTGTATGAGGTGTGGCTGGACGAGGACGCGACGCTGGCGGAGATCAACCCGCTGATCGTGACGCCCGAGCGCGAGGTCAAGGCGCTCGACTCGAAGGTCTCGCTCGACGACAACGCCCTCTACCGCCACCCCGAGAACCAGGACTTGGCCGACAAGGAGAACGAAGACCCGATCGAGCGCCGCGCGAAGGAACAGGGCGTGCAGTACGTGAAGCTCGACGGCGACATCGGGATCCTCGGCAACGGCGCCGGCCTTGTGATGAGCACCCTCGACGTCGTTGCCCAGGCGGGCGGCAAGCCGGCGAACTTCCTCGACGCCGGCGGCGGCTCGGACGCGGCGAAGATCAAGCAGGCGGTCGAGCTGATCCTCGCCAACGACTCCGTCAAGGCCGTGCTGTTCAACATCTTCGGGGGGATCACCCGCTGCGACGAGGTTGCGAAAGGGTTGATCGCGGCGTTCGACGAGATCAAACCGTCGGTCCCGTTCGTCGTCAGGCTGGACGGCACGAACGATGTCGCCGGCCGCGAGCTGCTGCAGGAGGCCGCGCTGCCGAACGTGCACGCTGCCAGGACGATGAACGAGGCGGCGGAGAAGGTCGTCGCTTTGGCCAAGGAACAGAGCTGATGTCAAAACCGGTGAGCGGACACGAGGACATGCGGTTGATCCCACTGCCCGGGAGCGGACAAGAGAGGACGCAGGACTGATGTCAGTGCTCGTCGACAAGGACACGCGCCTGGTCGTCGCCGGGATCACGGGCCGCGAGGGCTCGTTCCACACGCTCAACAACAAGCGCTACGGCACGAACGTGGTCGGCGGCGTCACCCCCGGCAAGGGCGGGCAGGACGTCGAGGGCATCCCCGTCTTCAACTCGTGGGCGGAGGCCGCCGAGAGCGTCCAGCCGAACACCGCGATGATCTTCGTCCCGCCGCGGTTCGCGGCCGACTCGATCCTCGAGGCCGCCGCCGCGGGCGTCGAGCTCGTGATCGCAATCACCGAGGGCATCCCCGCGCACGACGAGCTGCGCGTCTACAACACGCTCAAGCGAGACCATCCGGGCACACGTCTGATCGGCCCCAACTGCCCCGGGATCCTCTCCCCCGGCAAGGCGAACGTCGGGATCATCCCGGCGAGCTTCTTCGAGGAGGGCAACGTCGGCGTGGTCTCGCGCTCGGGCACGCTGACCTACCAGATCGGCAACGAGATCGCCCAGGCCGGGTTCGGCTGCAGCTCGATCGTCGGGATCGGCGGCGACCCGGTGCCGGGCTCCTCGTTCGTGGATGTGATCGAGCTGTTCGAGGCCGACGAGCAGACCGAGCTGATCGTGCTCTCCGGCGAGATCGGCGGCTCGGCCGAGGAGGAGGCCGCCGACTACATCGCCGAGCACGTCTCAAAGCCCGTCGTCGCCTACATCGCCGGGTTCACCGCGCCGGCCGGCAAGCAGATGGGCCACGCCGGAGCGATCGTCTCGGGCTCCGCCGGCACCGCTGCCGCGAAGGCGCAGGCGCTGGAAGCGAAGGGCGTGCGCGTCGGTCGCACCCCCACCGAGGTCGCGGAGATCGCGGTCACGCAGCTTCGCTAGCGCGCTCGCAGCTACGCTAGGGCAGTGGATCAAGAGGTCTCGAAGACGCTGGGCGAGCTGGAGCGCAAGCTGCAGGAGCTGGAGCGCACCCTGACCTCGATCGACCGCGGCGAGCAGGACCCCGCCGCTGGCGCCCGGCCGCAGGCATCCGATCTTTCGCCGCAGGCTCCCGGCCCGACCCGTCTGATCGACGAAGCAGTCGCGCCGGCCGCGACGACGCCGGTGCCCACGCCGCCCCCACACTTTGGGCGCGCGCCACAACCGCCGGTCCGACAGGCCCCACTGCGTCCTACCGTGCCCCCCGCGCGACCCCCGGAGCCGAGAACACCGAGCGCCGATCAGCTGCTGCGCTTCCGCGATCGACTGGAGCGAACCGCGAGCGAGCTCACCCGGGAATATGACGAGCTGCTCGGGCGCCTAGACTTACCGGCCGTGACGAGCAAACCCGTCGGCCCAACGATCTCGTTCGCGCGTGGCGCGCCCTCGCTCGACATCGTCGACGTGCAGGGTCTCAGCGACGCGGCCGTGCGCGCGTTCGCGAGCGACCCTGCCGGCACGACCGCGTACGGCACCTCGGTCGGCTACCCGCGGCTGCGGGCATGGATCGCCGATCGCCATGGGGTCGAGCCCGAGCGCGTGCTCGTGACGAACGGCTCGATGCAGGCCGACGCGTTCCTGTTCGAGCAGCTCGTGGGCGCGGGTGACGAGGTGATCGTCGAGCGCCCGACGTACGACCGCACGCTGCTGTCGCTGCAACAGCGCGGCGCAAAGGTGCACGCCGTCGAGCTCGAGCCGGACGGGATCGACACGGCCGCGCTCGCCGGCCTGATGGAGGGCGCCCAAGCCGTGCGCCCGCAGCTGGCCCACATCATCCCCAACTTCCAGAACCCCGCCGGCTACACGCTCTCTCAGGCCAAGCGCGAGGCGCTGCTCGCGCTCGCCGCCGAGCACAACTTCTGGGTGTTCGAGGACGACCCCTACGTCGACCTGCGCTTCAGCGGGGAGACGCTGCCGACGATGCTCTCGATGGATCCGAAGCACGTGGTCTATGCCTCGTCGTTCTCAAAGACCGTCTGCCCCGGTATCCGTGTCGGCTATCTGGTCGGCCCGGCCGAGCTGATCGCGGCGATCGCGAAGCTCGCGACGAACACGTACATCTCACCGAGCATGGTTGCGCAGTCGATCGTCTACGAGTTCTGCGCCTCGGGTGCCATCGAACACTCGATCGAGACGGTCAAGGCCGCACTCGCCGAGCGCGCCGCGACGCTCGGGCGGGCGCTCGCGCGCGAGCTGCCGGAGGCCGAGTTCGTGGCGCCGGAAGGCGGCTACTTCATGTGGGTGACTTTGCCGCCGGGCACCGACGTGAACGCGCTGCACGAGACCGCCGGCGAGCGCGGGGTCGTGTTCGTGAAGGGCACCGACTTCGTTATCGACGGCGGCGAGAACACGCTGCGCCTGGCCTACTCGGGCGTGACCCCCGAGCAGATCGACGAGGGCGTGGCACGCCTCGCCGACGCGTATCGCTCTCTTTAGCGCCCGTAGCGCTGGCCCAAGACCAGCTGCTCTGGCAGCGCGGTGCGCGGCGGCGGTGAGGGGTCGGCGATCGCCGAGACGGTCTCGGCGACGCTCGGGGTGACTGCGCAGAGGCGGCCATCGGCGGCCTCGACGATCACTTGCTCATCGTCGCGTGCGCTCAGCGTGCCCTCCATGCCGGGCTCCAGGCCGGAGGCCTTGAGGTAGTGCAGCAGATCCTCGGCCTCGTTCTCGAAGCGCAGGATCCGCACCGAGGCGCCGACCTCTACATCGGCCAGCGGCACGCCCGAGAGACGCGCGCCGGCGACGATCGGATGGCCATGGGGACAGGTCTTGGCGTCGCCGATCGCGGCGAGCATGCGCTCCTCCAAGACCGGCGACATCGCGTGCTCGAGGCGCTCGGCCTCCTCATGCACCTCGTCCCAGGGGACGCCGAGCACGTCGGTGAGGAAGCGCTCGATCAGACGGTGGCGGCGGACGATCCCCTCGGCGTGCTCGGCGCCCGAGTCGGTGAAGGCGATCGCGCGGTCCGCGCCGCGCGTGATGTAGCCGTCGCGCTCGAGGCGGCCGATCATCTCGTGGACGGTCGGCGCCGAGAGCTGCATCGCGCGCGCGACGTTCGCGCCGGTCATCGGCAGGCCGGCCTCCTGCAGCCAGAAGAGAATCTGCAGGTACTCCTCCTCGGCGACGGTCGCCGTCGTGCTCTCGCTGGCCATCGACGGATCCTAGAGCACGCTCAGCCGGCGAGCTGGTCGAACGTGCACTCCGCCGGCGGCTTGTCCTCGCGCCAGCGGCGCAGCTTCGCGCCGTGGCGGATGCGCCCGGCGGAGACGTGGTCGAAGTCGATCTCGATCACGAGCTCGGGTCGCAGCCCGACCCACTCGAGGTCCTTGCCGGCGCTCCAGCGGCTGGGATCGGCCGAGCCGCGCTCGCCGGACTCGTAGGGCGCGAGGAAGCCGACCAGGCGGCGCTTATCGGCGGCGGTCAGCCCCGAGCAGTGGCCGACGACGCGCAGCTCGGGGCCGTCGTAGAGGCCGAGGATCAGCGCGCCGACGGTGTCGGGCTCCTTGCCGGGGCGCCAGCCGACGAGCACCGCGTCGATCGTGCGCACGCGCTTGACCTTGAACGTGCCCTTGCGCTCGCCGGGACGGTAGGACGCCGATCGCTCCTTGGCGATCGCGCCCTCGGCGTTGGACAGCCAGCACGCGGCCTCCTCGACCGTCGCGACGGTCTCCATCAGCTCGACCGGCGCGGTCGCGAACGCGGGATCCTCCGCGAGCAGCTCCTCGAGCGCCGCACGGCGCTCTGAGAGCGGGCGCTCCAGCAGAGACTCGTCCTCGCGCGCGAGCAGGTCGAACACGACGTAGACGGCGGGCGTCTCGACGGATAGGAGCTCGATCCGCGAGGCGGCCGGGTGGATGCGCTGGCCGAGCGCGTCGAAGTCCTCGCGGCCGTCGACACCGCGCACGACGATCTCGCCGTCGAGCACGTAGCGACCCGGCGGCAGCACGAGCTCGGGGAAATAGCGCCCGAGCGGCTTGGCCGAGCGCGACTGCAGGAACACCTCATCGCCGTCGACGAACGCCAGGCAGCGAAAGCCGTCGAGCTTGACCTCGTAGGCAAAGTCGTCACCGGCGGGCAGCTCCTTACGCGAGAGCGCGAGCTGAGGCTTGAGCGGCGGTTGCAGGGGCAGGCTCATCGCTCACGCCGCCCGCGCGTGTCGTGCGTCCACGATCGAGCCAGCCCAAGGCGCGTCATTTGCTCAGGCCTCCTTACCCGCGCGCTTGGCGCGGCTCGGCTGTACCCGCCGGGGCTCGTTCTTCTGCTTGCGGAAGTGCGGCGGCCAGGGAGCGTCGCCTAGCCCCTCGCGCTCGTCGCGCGCAGCGAGCTCCAGGAGTGACGCCAGCGTGCCCGGATCCGCGTCGATCTCCGCCGAGGGGTCGCCGCGCTCGCGCAGCCGCGCGGGCACGGTGTCCAGGCGCAGCTCGGCGGGGTCGACCTCGGGGACCTCGTCCCAATCCAGCGGGCAGGAGACGCGCGCGTCGGCGACGGCGCGGACGGAGTAGGCGGAGGCGATCGTGCGGTCGCGCGCGTTCTGGTTGTAATCGATGAACACGCCCTCGCGCTCCTCCTTCCACCAGCGGCTGGTGGCGCGACCGGGCATGTTTCGCTCGACCGCCCGCGCGAGCGCGAGCGCGGCGCGGCGCACCTCGGTGAAGCTGTGCTCGGGGACGATCCGCACGTAGATGTGGATGCCGCGCGAGCCGGAGGTCTTGGGGAAGCCGCGCAGGCCGTGCTCGACGAGCACCTCACGCACGCCGAGGGCGACCTCGCGTACCTGCGCGAACGGCACCTCGGGCCCGGGGTCGAGGTCGACGCGCAGCTCGTCGGGATGGTCGAGGTCGGCGCGGCGGACGGGCCAGGGGTTCCAGTCGATCACGCCGAGGTTCGTGCCCCAGACGAGGTGGGCGGCGTCGTTGGGAACGAGCTCGCGCGCGGAGCGGCCGCTGGGAAAAGTGACGGTCGCGGTCTCGATCCACTCCGGCGCCGACTGCGGCACACGCTTCTGGAAGAACGGCTCGCCCGCCACCCCGTCGACCCAGCGCTTCATCACCGTCGGGCGCTCGCGCAGACCGCGGACGACCGCCGGAGCGCACTCGATGTAGTAGTTGACGAGGTCGAGCTTGGTCAAGCCGCGCTCGGGGAAGAACGGCTTGGAAGGGCTGCTGACGCGCAGCTCGCGGCCGCAGACCTCGATCGTCGCGTACTCCTTCTTGTCGGCCTTCGCGGACCCTGCCTCCTCAGGGGACTCCTCCGGCGATACGCGCTCCTTCTCGGCAGCCATGTCCTGAAAGGATGCCCGATTGCCTCGGAGCCGGCAGCCGGGTATGCAGAGACGGTCCGGACTTGTCGGTTCAGACGCCCACCGATATGCCCGGGGTGATGGCCTGAACGCCCCCGAATGCCCCGGCGCTGGTGTCGCCGAAACGCCCTGGAGATCTCAGCGCTGGCAGCCGGGACACCAGAACGTGATGCGGTTGTTGTCCCCCTGACCGCGCACGCGAATCGCCTGCCCGCAGCGCGGACACGGTTGACCCGCGCGGTTGTACACCGCGCTGGGCCTCGCGACGAAGCCTTTGCGGGCGGGATCGCACCCGTGCGCAGCCCCGTTGACGTACTCGCGCACGAAGCCGACGACCGCGAGCGCCTGCGCATCGCTCACCGCGCCGATCGGGCGCCACGGGTCGAGCGCCACCGCGAAGCAGGCCTCGGCCTTCCATACGTTGCCGAGGCCGGCGAGGATCTGCTGGTCGAGCAGGGCATCGCCGACCGTGCGAGCGGGATCGCCGCGACGCAGGCGAGCGAGGAAGGATGCGGGGTCGAAGTCCGGCCCGAACACATCCGGACCGAGGCCCGCGAGGCGCCGGTCGGTGCGCAACCGCTGCTCGCCGACGAGCTCGAGCACGGGCCCGTCGAACTGGACGACCTCCCACTCCCCCACGCGGATCACGAGCCACGCTTTGTGCGGAGCACGAGACCAACGCCGGCCGCGCTCGTACACGCCCCAGGCGCCGGTCATGCCCAGGTGCGAGTGCAGCGCGAGCTCGCCCTCGAAGTGGATCAGCAGGTGCTTGCCGCGAGCCTCGGCGCCGCGCACCGCGCACCTGGCCAGCCGCTCGGGCCAGTGATCGAGCGCGTGGCGCGGCTGGGGCGCCAGGATCTGCTCGGGTACGCGGCCCGCGAGCACGGCGTCGATCCGGCGGGCGGCGTGGTGGACTGTGTCGCCCTCGGACATCTCCTGCAAGGATGCCCGACCGTGGCGATCCCGCAAACAGCGCTCATCGTCTCTGGGCCGTTCGGAACGGCGCTGAGCGCCGAGGATGTGGCGCGGGCGATCGCGCGAGGGCTGCACGCGGCCGGGTTGCCGGAGCCGGACATCTGCCCGATCGAGGCCGGCCAGGTGGCCGCGTCCGAGATCGCGGCGCTGCTGGCCGGCCTGGACTTCGACGCGCGCATGCGCAGCGCTCGCGCGGTCGTGCTCGCCGAGAAGCATCTGCGGGAGAGCACGCTGCGCGGCAGCATCGCGTTCGAGATCGCCACGCGCGCACGCCAGGGCGGCGTACCGGCCTATGCGGTTACCGCGGAGAACGCACTCGCGCCGTTCGATGCACGGATTCTCGACTTGCAGCTGATCCTCGAGGCATCCACCCCTCGCTCGCTCGCGGCGGCGGGCAGGAAGCTGGCTCAGGTGCTCTGAGCCGAAGTCGAAGCCGAGGCGCCCCCGGCGAGCGCTCGGGCCAGCTCGTAGACGAGCCGCGTCGTGTCAGCGACCGTGCCGAAGTCGAGGTTCTCCGGCACGTCGCTGGGCAGGTGGTAGTTGGCCGGCGCGCGCCAGTCGGTCATCGAGACGAACGTCGCGATCGGATAGCCGGCGCGGCTGGGGATCACGCTGTCGGTCGATGCCCGCGCGCGGTAGCCGCGCCACAGCTCGATGCCGAGCCGCGTGGCCTGCTCGGCGACGAGATCGCGCAGCCACGGGCCTGCGTAGTACTCCATCCGCACCGGCCCCTCAGCCTCGAGCAGCACGAGATGCGGCGAGCCGACGGTGTCGAGGTTCACGAACCACGTGCGCTCCGGTGCGAGCTCCCCGCGGTGGCTGGCCATGAACGCGCGAATACCGTCCTGGAGGGTCTCCTCGGCGCCGCAGGAGACGAGCAGCACCCGCAGCCCCGGAATGGGGTCGGCCGCGAGCAGCTCGGCGAGCGCGACCTGTGCGGCGACGCCGGAGAGGTTGTCGTTGGCGCCGGCGACCGTCGGGCTGCGCCACATGTCCGCCAGCAGCGCAGTGCCGATCGCACCGATCGCCAGACCCGCCCGCGCGCCCGCGCGGCGGCCGCCGATCGCGCTCGTCAGCGTCGCCAGCGGTCCGGAGAGACCGAGCCACCACTGCGGCGGCGGGGTCTTGAAGTGCTCGATCAGGCGGGGAAAGCGCTCGTAGAGACGCTGCTGCAGCGTCTGGTCGAACAGGCGCCCGGTCTTCGGCGCGTCGTGGTGGGCGAGCACGACGAGCGTGCCGGCCGGCGCCTGCTGATCGCCGGCGCGCGCGATCACGTTGACCGTGGTGCGTCGCCGGCGCACCAGTCGCCGCAGGATGCGGGGTCCGTTGTGCGCCTCGTCGACGATGCCGGCGAGCGTCGCCGCCGCGAGCAGCGCACCGCTCGCGCGCCGGCCGCGCAGGGTGAGCGCGGCGGCGAGCACGCCCGTCACGCCGAGCCCGGTCAGCGTCGGTTGAAAGATCCCCCACGAGGGCTCATCCTCGAGCGCGACCTCCACCCCGTCGACCGCGCGCAGGCGCGTCGCCAGCCACTCGGCGGCCGCGCGCTCGCCGGGCGAGCAGGGCGGGCGCTCGATCGGGGCGAGCGTCTCCACAACCTCGCGCAGGGTGGCCGCGAGCGTGTCCACGGAATGCCCGTTGTCGTGCCCGATCGACACGCTCTTCGCGCCGGAACCGGGCGGGGTGAGTGCGTCCGGGTCGGCGCTCATGGACAGCGCTCCCAGCCTCGGGCGGCGCACTCACGGCCTCGGGCAACGCACCCCCGGCCCCGGGCAGCGACTGCAGAAGCTCTCGGCGGTGCAGACCTCACAGGAAGCATTGTCCCTCACCGCGGTAGGTCGGCGCCTCCTCGACGATCCGCTCGCCTTCGAGCAGATACAGGCTCGCGAAGCGCTCGCACAGCTCGCCGGCCTTCGCGTGGCGCAGGTAGACGCGGTCGCCGAGCACGAGCCCGTCAGCGGCGGCTCCGAGCAACGGCGTCTGCACCTCGCCGGCGCCCTCCTGGCTGTCGAGGCGTAGTCCCGCCGGCAGGTGCGGGCGCGGCAGGCGCGCCCGGTCGGCTGGACCGGAGGCGAGGTAGCCGCCGCCGAGCGCCGTGACCACGCCGGGCCCGGGACGGCGCACGACGGGCAGCGCGAACAGCGCGGCGGGGCGCGGCGTGAACGCGCGGTAGGCGTCGAACAGCGTCGGCCCGTACAGCCCCGAGCCGGCCGTCACCTCGGTGACCGCGGCCTCCGCGGCGGTCGTCTCCAGGCTGCCGGTGCCACCACCGTTGACGAGCTCCAGCGGAGCCGCGGAAGCCTCCCGAAGCACGTCTTGCACCGCGGCGACGGCCGCGCCGCGGCGTACGGCCAGCTCGCGCGCGGAGCGCCGCTGCAGCGCGCGAATCGCGCGAGCCCGCAGCGGCTGCCCCGGCGGTGTGTCGCCGAGGCCGGCGATCTGCGCCTCGTAGGACATGATCCCGACCAGGCGCAGGCCCTCGCGGGCGAGGATCGCGCGCGCCAGCGCGGCGGCCTGCGCGGGCGTATGGACCGGCGAGCGTTTCGCGCCGACGCGCACGCGGCCGCCGAGGACCCACCAGCCGGCGTCGACGTCGATGCAGACGCGCAACGGGGCCTCGCCGCGAGCGCCGGTCGATCGGTCGAGCGCGCGGTCAATCAGGTCGAGCTGCTCGATGCTGTCGACCATCACGCTCACGCGGCTCTGCGGGCGTTCAGCGGTGAGCTCGGCGAGCGCGCGGAGCGCGTGCCGGTCGGCGGTCGGGTAGGCGACGAGCAGGTCCTCGGCGCCGTGGTCGGCGAGCCCCAGGGCCTCGGGGAGGGTGAAGGCGAGCGTGCCCACGAAGCCGGCGCGGGCGAGGACGCGTTCCTGCAGGGCGCGGCAGCGGACGGACTTGCTCGCGAGGCGGATCGGCTTGGCGGCGGCGCGGCGGACGAGATCGTCGGCGTTGTCCCACAGCGCGTCGAGATCGACGAGCGCGAACGGCGCCTCCAATTCGACGGTGGCGCGCTCGAGACGTTCGAGCTGCGTGAGCCCGGGAGAGGAGGAGGTCATCATTTTGAGATCGTCCGCGCGTGTGAGTTGGACGACATGGGTTTGCTGGGGCGGGGCCTCCTACCCCGCCTCACTGCCTGCTTGCTACACCCCGAGCGCGCGCTCACCGGGCGTCTCCGAGCGGCCCGAGCACGCGGTCGGTCCAGGCATTGGCGAAGCGTCCCTCCGGATCCAGACGCTCGCGCACTGTCTGGAAACGATCCCAGTCGGGGTAGCGCGCGCGGAGGGTGGCGGCCGTCTGGAAGTGGCGCTTGCCCCAGTGCGGGCGCCCGCCGAGCTCGTCCATGATCGCCTCGACCGCGCGGAAATACGGCTCCCAGACCATGCCGCGGTACATGTGCACGGCGACGAACCCGCTGTCGCGACCGGCGGCGGTGCTGAGCAGGGCGTCGTCGGGGCCGACCGTGCGCACCTCGATCGGGAACGGCACGGCGAAGCCCCGCTGCTCGATCATCTCCAGCACGCGCCGCACGGCCTCCGGAGTGTGCTCGCGCGGGAGCGCGTACTCCATCTCGGTGAAGCGCACGAGCCGCGGGCTCGCGAAGATGCGGTCGGAGCGATCGACGCGATGGCTGGAGCCCGCGACGCGCGTGACGAGGCGGTTGATGCGCGGGATCTGCGCGGGCGCGCGGCGGCCGAGGCGGCAGAAGGCCTCGAAGACGTGGTTGGTGAGCAGGACGTCGTTGGCGTAGGCCGCCGCACGACCGCGGGGGCGCGGGGGCTGCTCGGTGCGGTTGTTCGTGCGCGTCAGCGCGGTGTGCGCATGCGGGAAGACGTAGAACTCGAAGTGGTCGTTGGCGAGCGAGAGCTCCTCGAAGCGCGCGAGCGTCTCCTGCAGCGGCGCGGGCCGGTCGCGTCCGTCGAGCCGGAACGCGGGCACGCAGCGCAGCGTGACCTCGGCGAGGACCCCGAGGGCGCCGAGCGAGACGCGCGCGGCGCGGAAGACCTCGGCGTCGGCGTCCGTGGCGGCGCAGTGCAGCGTCGAGCCGTCGGCGAGCACGAGGGCCAGCTCGGTCACCTGTGCGGGGATGTTGCGCAGGCGCGCGCCGGTGCCGTGCGTCGCGGTGGAGATCGCACCGGCGAGCGTCTGCGAGTCGATGTCGCCGAGGTTCTCCAGGGCGAGGTCGTGCTCGGCCAGCTGCGCGTTCAGCTCACGAATCGTGATGCCCGCCTGCACGCGCACGAGCCCCGAGGAGCGATCGACGTCGAGCACGCGCGTGAGCCGGTCGAGCCGCAGCTGGACGCCGTCGGTGAGGGCGATGTCGCTGAATGAGTGCCCGGCGCCGGCGACGCGCACGCAGCGGTCGCGGTCGCCGGCGCGCGCGATCGCCGCCGAGAGCTCCTCAATCGAGCCGGGGAGCTCGACGGCCGCTGGGCGGCAGCGCTCGTCGCCGGCCCAGTTGCTCCAGCTCGCCTCGCCGCCGGCTCCGGCGGTCGCGCTCGCCCCACCCGGGTGGCGACGAGGAAGGCGACTCATGCGCGCGTGTCGTTAGGCTCGCTCATCAGAATGATCGAACCCGAGCCTACCGCCACCCCGGATGCGCCGGAGGGGAAGGTCGCGCCCGCGAGCCCCGGCACGGCGGCGAGCCCCACGGTGGCCGCGAGCCCGGGCGGCGCGGACCGGGCGCGCGCGGGCCGCGCGCGCGCTCGCTGCCGACGCCTGGCGCGAAGCGCGCGACGGTGATCGGGGCGGGGTCGTTCGGGACGGCGCTCGCGGTGCTGCTGGCCCGCGGCGGGTTGCGCACGACGCTGCAGGCGCGCACCGCCGAGCAGGCCGTGAGCCTCGAGCGCGATCGCGAGAATCGCGTGTACCTGCCGGGCGTCGAGCTGCCCGCGCAGCTGCGGATCGAGCCGGCCGGCGCCGGGGTGGCGCGCGCCGACTACGTGTTCCTCGCCGTGCCCTCGAGTGGCCTGGACGACGTGATCGCGGCGCTCGAGGGCGCGGGGCTCGACCAGCGCGCGGCGGTCGTGTCCGTGGCCAAGGGACTCGTGCCGCCGGACGGGCTGCCGCCGACGACCGTGCTCAGCGCGCGGTTCGGCCACCAGCGGATCGCGTGCCTCGGCGGCCCCGCGCACGCGCAGGAGATGGTCAACGAGGGCGCCGGGCTGGTGGCGGCCTCCAGCGACGAGGAGCTCACGCACGCGCTCGCGCAGGTGTTCACGCGCGCGGGGGTGGTCTGCGAGCAGTCGAACGACCCGCTCGGCGTCGAGCTGGCGGGGGCCGCCAAGAACGCCGCGGCGCTGGCGGCGGGGGCCACGGAGGCGCAGGGGCTGAACGCGGCGGGCGCCGCGGCGGGGCACATCTTTGCCGAGGTGTGGCGCTACGCGGCGGGGCTGGGCGCGCGGCCGGAGTCGATGATCGGGCTCGCCGGCGCCGGCGACCTGGTCGCCACGGCGCTCGCGCGCGACAGCCGCAACCGCCGCGCCGGCGAGCTGCTGGCCGCGGGCGTGCCGGCCGCGGAGATCCCCGCGCGGATCGGCCAGGCGGTCGAGTCGCTGGAGTCGGTGCCGCTGCTCGCGCGCGCGCTCGAACGGGCCGGTGTCGAGGCCGGGACCGGGACGAACGCTGGGACTGTGGCTGGGACGAACGCCGAGGCCCAGCCTGCGACGAGCGGTGACGCCGCCGTGGACGAGCGGCCAGGTCCGCGGGCGCCGATCACCTCCGCGCTGGGGCGCCTGATCTCCGGGGAGCTGCCGCTGGACGACTGGGTCGCGCTGGTCCGCGCGACGGTGCCCCCGCCCGCGCGCTGGCGCCGCGCCCGGCCGCGGCCGGGCTTCTGGCGGCGCGCGTGGCGGCGGATCTTCGGACGCACGCGTTAGAGAAGTACTACGCAACCGCTCCCCGAGCCGCGGCCAACCTAAAGACGGCTCGAAAGTTGTTCTTCTTTTAAGGGTGCGTATATCTATAGTTCTACGCACCCTAAAAAGTTAAGCACCCCGGACACAAACTTGTCACAGTTTCCTCCAAATCGTATAGACTATAGCTATCCAGCCTAGAGAGGAGCGTATGCATGCCCCAGCCCGCCAAGAAGAAAGCCAAGGCCGAGCCCGCGTTCGACCCCACCGCGAAACTCGACGTCTCCGACCCCGATGAGTTCCTCGCCCAGGAGGGCCGCCGCGAAAAGGCCCTGCGTATGCAGGAGCTCACCCGCCCGGGACGCACCTCGCCGATCGCGGTGCGCTTCGACCAGTTCACGCTCAAACGCCTGCGCGCGCTCGCCGCGCTGCGCAACACCGGCTACCAGACGCTTTTAAAGGAATTCATTGTCGAACGCCTCTACGAGGAGGAGAAGCGCGAGGGAATCATTAAGTCATAACGCGACCCGCTGCGTGACGCAAATGCGACAAACGCAACGGCAGCGACACAAATGCGACGGAGACGTTACGAGAATGACGCAAAAATGTGCCAGGAAGATAAAGACGCTCCGAGGCATGTTATACAAAAGAGACTGCGTATAACCGTAGTTGCACGAGGTCTTAAAAGAGGAACACGGATCGGGCGCCCTTTATATTTGTGACCAAATCGTCGAGAGTGCGACGGAAATCCTACAAATGTGACAAGAGTGTGACGGGATTGCGCAAATGCGCCAGAAGTGTGTCGGAAGTGTGTCGGAAGTGTCACGGGATTGCGCACAATGTGCCAGAGATGTGCCAAAAGTGTGACGAGAAGATAAAGGGCCGGCAGGGCACTATGTACTTTGAAGAGTGCGTGACACTATGGTGTCACACGGTTTTAAAAGTGAAACAAGCTTCCCTCCGTCTTTAGAAAAGGACCGCCCCCTTCCGGCGACTTAGAAAAGACCACCCCTGAGAAGGGGCATGGAGGCCCCGCCCCCACGAGCATCTTTGCCAACGACGACACGCGGACGATCCCAAAGATCAACCCATCAAGCTGTTCACGACCGCCTCGTACACGCCCGCCCCATGTCCGGCCTCGCACACCCGCGCGTTCCCATGCTTCGCCAGCGCCTCGCGGATCGACGGATCGCGCGCGACGGCGTTTGCGACCAGCCAGAACGTCTCCACCTGCGTCGCGCACGCGAGGTCCTCGCGCGAGTCCCCGACCGCGAACGTCTCCTCCCGCGCGTACCCGCGCGCGCGCCGGTGCCACGCCACCCCGCCCGCCTTCGACGCCTCCGCCGGCAGCAGGTGATACCCGCGCACGTGCGGCAACTCGGCCAGCGCCGGCGAGCGGCGATTGACGACGCCGTTGTCCACCAGTCGCAGGTCCCCGTGGCCGTGCTCCTGCAGCAGCGCGTCCACCTCGAACGCGTCCACCAGCCCCCGGAACAGGTGCGAAACTTCACGCTCGACGTGCCACGGCTCGTGGTACTCCAAACGACCCTCATAGCGCTCCAGCAGCAGCGCCGGCGCCCCCGAGCGCTCGATCTGCTCGGCGATGCTCAGCTCGCCCGGCACCAGCCCCCCCGTCAGCCACTGCTCCTCCCCGTCCAGCACCACGCACGCGCCCGCCTCGTAGATGAACGAGCTCTGCCCCAGCAGCCGCGCGTCCTCGAACACCTGCGCGCGCCTGCGCCCTGACATCAGCACCACCTCGACCTCCGCGCGCATGCACGCCTGGATCGCCCGCACGCCCTCGATCGTCACGTTCCCCTCGCCGTCTCGCAGCAGCGACGCGCCCTGCCCCAGCAGCGTGCCGTCGAGATCGACGTACATGCACCGCATGCGTGTGGCCACACTCACGGCGCCTTCCTTCCGACGACGTCTCGACTGGGAGAGTTGCTCTCGGCGGCCCCTCTCGAAAGACGGTCGTTGCCGGATTCCTCGCGGCGATCTGCACTGGGGTCGTCCATCGGCCTCTACTATCGCAAGCGGTGGCCCTCCAACGCACGATCGAGCCCTGGAGCGCGCTCCTCGACGAAGCGCGCGACGACGGCCGGCTCGTGCGCGAGGCACGCGAAGGGCCGGGCCGAGCCAAGCTCGTGGAGCCCCCCGAGGAGCTGCACCCCGAGGTGCTCGCGGCGCTCTCGCGCTTGGAGATCGAGCGCCTCTACTCCCACCAGGCCGAGGCCGTCTACGCCTCCTGGGAGGGCCCGACGATCGTCACGACCGGGACCGCCTCGGGCAAGTCGCTGTGCTTCAACCTGCCGACGCTCGACGTGCTCCTTCGCGACGCGCGGGCGCGCGCGCTGTACCTCTACCCGACGAAGGCGCTCGCCCAGGACCAGGCGCGCGCGCTCGGCGCCTTCGGCCTGACCAAGCAGGTTCGCCCGGCGATCTACGACGGCGACACCCCGCGCGAGGCACGCGCCGACATCCGCCGGCGCGCGAACGTCGTGCTCACGAACCCCGACATGCTCCACGTCGGCATCCTCCCCAACCACCCCGCCTGGGCCGAGCTGTTCGCAAACCTCGCAGTCGTCGTCGTCGACGAGGCGCACGTCTACCGCGGCGTCTTCGGCTCGCACGTCGCCAACGTCCTGCGCCGCCTGCGCCGAATCGCCGCCGCCTACGGCACCGCCCCGCGCTTTCTGCTCACCTCCGCCACGATCGCCAACCCGGTCGAGCTGGCCGAGCGCCTGACGGGGCTCGAGGACTTCAGCCTGATCGACGTCGACGGCTCGCCCGCGCCGGGGCGGCAGATCGCGGTCTGGAACCCGCCGCTCACCGACGAGGATCTCGGCCAGCGCCGCTCGGCGCTCGCCGAGGCCGCCGAGCTGCTCGCGCGGCTCGTGCGCGACGGGGCGCGCCTGATCTGCTTCATGAAGTCGCGCAAGGGCGTCGAGGTCCTGCACAAGCTGCTCGTCGCCGACCTCGAGAAGGACGGCGATCGAGAGCTCGCCCGGCTAGTCGCCCCCTACCGCGCCGGCTACACCTCCCAGCAGCGCCGCGAGCTCGAGGGGCGCCTCGTCCGCGGCGAGCTGCGCGCGGTGATCACGACCGACGCACTGGAGCTCGGGATCGACATCGGCGAGCTCGACGCCGCGGTCGTCGTCACGTTCCCCGGGACCATCGCCTCGCTGCGCCAGATGTGGGGGCGCGCCGGCCGGCGCGGGCGCGGGCTGGCCGTGTATGTCGCGGGCGAGGACGCGCTCGACCAGTTCTTCTGCCGCCACCCCGACGATTTCCTGGAGCGCCCCGTCGAGGCGGCGATCCTCGACCACGAGAACGCCCAGATCTTCCGCCGGCACCTGCTCTGCGCCGCGCACGAGGGGCCGCTGTCGAGCGAGGACTCAGAGTTCCTCGGTCCGCGCTGGGAGGCCCACGCCGAGGTCCTGCAGAGCGCGGGCGAGCTGCGCCGCCGGACGGGCGCGACGGGCGGGGGACCGCCAACCCCGACCTACGTCCCCCGCGACTCCGGCGGCTACCCCGCCGCCGAGGTCTCGCTGCGCTCGGCCTCTCCCGATCAGTTCGCGATCGTCGACGTCGCCTCCGGCGAGCTGCTCGGCTCGACCGAGGCCGCGCGCGCCCACTCGACCGTGCACGAGGGCGCGATCTACCTACACCTCGGGCGCTCCTTCGAGGTCCGCGAACTCGACCTCGCGCGCCGCCGCGCGCTCGTCGCGCCGTTCGACGGCGACTGGTACACCCAGCCCAAGCGCGTCACCGACACGACGATCGAGCGCCTACTCGATCAGCGCACGACGCTCGGGGTCACGCTCAGCTTCGGCGAGGTCTCCGTCACCGACACGGTGCTCGCCTTTCAGCGCCGGCGCCTGGCCGATCACGCTCAGATCGATCTAGTCGGGCTCGACCTGCCTCCGACCAGCTTCTCCACGCAGGCGCTCTGGTTCGAGCTCTCCTCCGAGGCGCTGGGGTTGGGTGATCTGACGATCGACGGCGCGCCGGGGACCGAAGCGGCGGCGGGCAGGGGCATCGGCACGGGCACGGATGGGAGAATTGGCACGGAAGGCTCTCCGGTCAAGGACGGCGCGGCGGCGAAGATCGCGATCCCGCTCGAGTCACTGCTCGGCGCGCTCCACGCGACCGAGCACGCCCAGATCGCGGTGCTCCCCCTGATCGCGATGTGCGACCGCTGGGACATCGGCGGCCTCTCGACGAACCTGCACCCCCAGACGGGCGGCGCGACGATCTTCATCTACGACGGTCACCCCGGCGGGATCGGCATCACGCGCACCGCCTTTGCCCGCTTCGAGGAGCTCTGCCGCGACGCCCACCGCCTGATCGCCGAGTGCCCCTGCGCCTCCGGCTGCCCCTCCTGCGTGCAGTCGCCGAAGTGCGGCAACCTCAACGAACCGCTCTCCAAGGCCGGCGCGCGGCTGCTGCTCGAGCGGATGCTCGGCGCCGGGGGCGAGGAGGTGGCGACGCGCGAGCAGGGGGCGAAGGGGGTTCACGCGGAGGAGTCCGCGGGCGGGAACCGCTCCGAACGGGGGGCGTCGTTGTTGAAGGCATAGCCATGTTCTCGATTCCCACGAAGGCCTCGCTCGCCCTGCTGGCGGCCTGCCTCGCGCTGACCGGCCTCGCGGCCTCGGCCCTCACGCCGGCGCCGGCCTCCGCCGCCGGCTTCCAGTTCGGCCTCGCCGACTACGAAGCGGCCACCTTCTCCGACCCCCGCGTGGCCCAGCTCGGGATCCACATCGCCCGCGACGTCGTCCCCTGGAACGTCGTCTCCAGCCCCCGCGACCTCGCCGCCGTGACCGCCTGGCTGGCCGCCGTCAAAAAGGCCGGGATCACGCCGATGATCACCTTCCAGCACGCCGACGGCAACGACCGCGCGCCCACCCAGGCGCAGTTCCTCAAGGACTTCCTGCGCTTCCGCGCCCTCTTCCCCTGGGTCACCGAGTTCTGCCCCTGGGACGAGGCCACGCACGCCGGTCAGCCGACTGCGCGCCGGCCGCGACTCGCCGCCGAGTACTACAACGCGATGACCTCGCACTGCCCCGGCTGCACCGTCACCGCCCCGGACACGCTCGACGCCGACGGCAACATCGAGGCCTGGATCGGCCAGTTCCTGCGCACCGCGCGGCCCTATCCGCGGGTCTGGCCGCTGAATCCATATATCAGCGTCTGCTACCGACAACCCCCGCCCGATCCGGCGGTTCCTCGACTACGTCCACGGCCAGGTCTGGTTCAGCGAGGTCGGCGGCATCGTCTGGTGGCGCTTCCACGGTCGGCTGATCTACCACGGCGAGGCATACGCGGTGAAGTCCACCAAGAACATCTTCCGGCTGGCCTCCCTCAGCCCCCGCATCACGCGCGTCTACTACTACCACTGGCGCTCCCCGGGCACGCCCCAGTCGGCGAAGAAGTCGACCTGGGACGCGGGGCTGATCACCGCGAACGGGGCGGCACGGCAAGCGCTGTTCGTCGTCGCGAAAGCGCTGCACCGGTCGATTCAAACGGCGCGGCCGAGCTCGTTCTGAGCGCCAGTCTCGGGGTTGATCCTCAACAGCCGCCATCAGAGCTCGCCGACATTAGTCTGACCCGTAATCTGCCAGTATCTTGTCGATCTTGCGCCGGAGCGCTAAAATGTGACGATGGCGCTCGCATACGCCGAAGAGGCGATCCACGTCCACAACACCGGCCATCTCTCCGACCGTGACATCGCACGCGCAACCGGGGCCGCGGCGAGCACCGTGCGCGAATGGTTGGCACGCCGCAGTGCCCCAAGCGGCGTACGCGCAGAACGCCTGGCCGAGCTCTCATCGCTCGTCGAACGTCTCGCCCGGGTGATCCATCCGACGTACATCCCCGTGTGGCTCAATAAGCCCATCCCCGCACTCGACGAGGACAAGCCGATCGACCGCATCGCCGCGGGTGACTACCGCGCCGTCGCCCAACTCATCTCCGGCATCGAGGACACAGGCGCCAGCTGACGTGACGCTTGGTGTCCGCCCGGTCGCCGTGCGTGGTCGCTGGGTCAAGCACACCTATCCCGGCTCCGTGCCGCTACCCGAGCGCGAGCCGCCTGGCAACGCGGCGATATCGTGGACGCTCTCTACCTCGCGGACACCGAAGAGACCGCTTGGGCGGAGTGGTACCGCCACCTCGCCGAGCGCATGATCCCCCCGCTCGCACAGATGCCCCGCGAGCTGTGGACCTGGCAAGTGGGTGTCGAGGTCGCCGACCTCTCCACCCCCGAGCGCCTTGCCGAAGTCGACCTCGAGCCACCCACCCCAGGCCGACACTCCTGGTGCGCTTACCAGCAAGTCGGGGAGCGACTCGCAAAGGACGGCTGGATCGGGTTACTCGCGCCGAGCGCCGCGCGCCCAGACGGCAAGGTTCTGTGCCTCTTCCGCGATCAGCACGGCGTCATCGGCGCCGAGCCGCTCTCTCCCCCACGTCGCATTAACGTGCCACCTCCGCCGCCCACGGGTCTACGGACATAACGGCGAGGATCAAGCGACGGGAAGTTGTTCATCGCGCTTAAGCGAGCGCCGCCTCGACCTTCCGGCGAAACGCGGCAGGGTCGATCGCCGGGTAGCGGTACAGCTCCGGCTCGACCGTCTCGTAGAGCTGGCGCAGCCGCGCCGGCGCCACCAACCCCGAATCGATCATCCTGCCCACGTCATCGAGGTCCTGTCCGAAACCGCGCTCGATCTTCGAGAGCGCCTGCGAGTAGAAGTCGAAGTGATGGACGGAGACATTTCCCTCCTGAAAGACCAGCGGGCTACGCTCGCGCCAGCCGGGTAGCTCGGGTATGAAGTCCGGCGGAGACGCCAGCTCAATGTTCACACCAAGGCTCTCCTTCAACGCCGGAAGCTCGCGGAGCAGCTCGTCCAGATCCGGTTCGAACCGCAGGTCGACGTCGGCCGTGGAACCACGCCAACCTTCGAGCACTGCCGTGGCGCCCCCTGTCAAGTAGATCCGCGTCGGCCCACGAGCTGCCTGCCCCAGACGACGGGCCAGCTCGCGAAGGCGCGGCTCGTCAACCGGCGGACGCACGCTCAGCCGCTCGCGCGAAGCTCACGATCCGCGCAACCAGCGCGTTGTAGCGGCTGTGCGCACCCTGGTCGGCCTCGGACAGCAGTTCGTAGAGACGATGGGAGGGGCGCTCGCCGCCGCCCTCGGGAACATCGAAGCCCAGCGCCCTGAGGCGTGGCGCCGCCATCGCAACCAGCAGTCCCGACTCGCTCTCACGGCCCTCCGCAAGATCGACAAGCCCCTCGCTGACAAGCTTGTGTCCCGGCAGATCGGTCGGAACGTTCCTCATCAGCCAATCTTCAGGTGGTGTCAGACCGCCGCTTGGTTGGCGGCCCCCTCCGGAACCTCAAGGCTCAGCGCCCCTTTCGGCCCCGGATGGCGCGTGTTGTAGTGCAGCAGCACGAGCCCGACGACGACGTAGGGAACGAGGTTGACCGCGTGCAGCACGAGCGCGTAGGGCAGCGCCTGGGAGTGGGGCACGCCGTAGGCTTTGAGCGCGATCAGGGCCGCGCCCTCGAACACGCCGATCGCGCCCGGCGGCGAGGGCAGGATCATCGAGAGGCCGACGACGACCACCACGAGCACGCCGCAGGCGAAGGGCAGGTGCAGGTGGAAGGCGACGCTGACGAAGTACGCGCAGAGCGCCGAGAACATCCAGGCGGCGACCGTCCAGAGGAAGGCTTCCAGCGCGACGACCCCGTGGCGCAGTCCGCTGAGGCCGTGCCGGAGCTCGTCGACGGTGCGGTCCAGGCGCGTGCCGGAGAAGGCGGAGAAACGTCGCAGCGGCCACAGCAGCATGCGCAGAAAGCGGTCGCCGTAGAACGCGAGCACGACCACGGCGGCGACGATCAGGATCGCCAGCACGACCGCCGCGAGCGCGGCCGCGCCGAACCAGCTGACGTGCGGCAGCCACGGCTCGGCGGCGAAGAAGATCAACGAGGATCGTGACGAGGTCGTACAGCCGCTCGATCACGACGGTCCCGACGATCTCCACCGCGGCGGTCGTGGAGCGCTGGTTGAGCACGAGCACGCGCGCCGCTTCGCCGGCGCGGGCGGGCAGGATCGAGTTGTAGAAGTAGCCGATCATCGTCGCGTTCAGGACCGCCCCGCGGGGAGGGCGGCGGCCGGGGGCGAACAGCGAGCGCCAGCGCAGGCCGCGGGCGACGCTCGCCGAGCCCGAACGCGATCAGCGCGGGGATCAGCCACAGGTAGTCGCTCGTGCGCAGCGCGTGCCACACCTCGCTGAAGTTGATGCCGCTGAGCGCGATGTAGGAGAAGAGGACGGTGACGAGCGACCGTCACCAGGTTGATCAGCAGCCGCGAGCGCCGCGTGATCCGCGCGCGAGGCCTGTCTCGCCGCACGGCGGCACCGACCCGCTCGGCCCGCGCTCGAGTTCGATCAGGCGTCAGAAGCTATCCGAAAGCCCGAAAGCCGCGTCGGCTCCTCGGCCGCACCATGGGGCACGAGCCGAGGAGCGGCGGACGCGGATCAGTAGGCGCCGATCGGCGGGCCTTCGTACTTGACCCCGGCCGGGCTGACCCAGCGCACGCGCCAGGAGACGCCCTTGGTCGAGGAGTTGAAGGACCAGTAGCCGGCGCCGTTGGTCGTGACCGTCTTCAGCGTGCGGTAGCTGCGCGCGCCCTTCAGCTTCACGAGCACCGTCGCCTTCGTGACCCCGGTCGTCGGCCGCACGAGGCCCCACAGCGAGAAGCCGTGCCCGCGCTTGGTGACCGTCAGCGGCACCGGGAAGCCGTTGTAGAGCGGCTTGTGCGCGCCGCTCACGTACTCGAGGCCGGTCTGGAAGCCGACGAAGCCGCCGACTGGCCGATCAGACGGGTCCGCTGATCGGGTCGTCTTTGAACAGGTACTGCGAGAAGGCCGCCACGCGCGGGTTGTAGTAGGCCATGTGCTCGGCGATCGCGTCGTATTCGGCCTGCTTGGCGGCGGAGACGCCTTCGTACTTGTTCGGCTTGCTCTGCACCCCGAACTCGGTCAGGTAGATCGGCACGCCGCCCGGGGATCGCGTGCGCCCGCGCGGCCAGGTTGAGCGCGTTGGACAGGCGCGAGAGCGAGGCGATCGTGACGCTGTCCTTCTGCTTCCAGACGTATTTGGGACCGGCCGCCGGGAAGTAGGCGTGGTGGGCGTAGCCGGTCATCTGCAGCTCGCCGCAGGTGCCCGATTTCTTGTACTTGGCGTTCAGGCAGAGCGCTTCGCGCATGAACGCCAGCGGCGCGACGGGATGCAGCAGCGCCCTCGATTTTTCCTTGCGGACGTTGACGGTGTCGTCGCCGACCGGCGCCGTCTCGCCGAACAGCACCTGCGGCGCGCGCGAGATCCCGGCCGCCTTCAGCCCCGCCTGCAGCCCGCGTAGCCGGACTGGTAGAGGCCGCGGTAGATGCGCCCCGAGGCGGGCTTGCCGCTGGAGGTCCACTGCGGCGTCAGATAGGCGGGCTCGTTGGGCTCGTTCCAGATCGAGTAGAGCGAGACCTGCGAGCCGTAGTGGCTGGCCGACGGCGGTCATGAATTCCTGGAAGTCGAGGTCGTCGGGCCGGTAGGTGTAGGGGGCCTTCTTGTTGGCGGTCGCCCAGCTCGGCACCGGCGCGGTCACGGTCAGCAGCACCTGCCAGCCCAGCCGCTTGGCTTCGGCGATCAGGATGTCGTACTGGCCCCAGTTGTAGCTGCCGGGGTTGGTCGCTTCGAAGCTTGGCTTCGTCGCGCTGGTGGGGGCCGGGCGCGACCGAATACCAGTTGAGCTCGATCGCGCAGCGCTTTCACGCCGAGCGTTTTCAGCTGCGCGAGCGTCGCGGGACGGGTGATCGGGTTCAGCAGGTCGGTCGAGCCCTCGAAGTAGAGCTTCTGGCTGGTCGAGGCCTGCGCCTGGCCGGCGCCGATCGCGCCGGAGGCGAGCGCCGAGCAGGCAAGCGTTGCACAGAGAAGGATGCGGATACGCGACATTGGCCCTCGATTCGATCGTTGCTTGCTTGGCGGGACGGTTGCTGGGCGGGACGGGGTAGCGTAGACGCGCTCGCGGACGAGCCGGCCGATCAGAGATCCTCCGCCACGTAACGGGCGGGCACGTCATTCGCACCTAGGCTGAGACACCCTTGCAGCGGGGAAGTTGCGCGGTTCTGGAGCGATTACTGCGAGCTGACCTTCACGTTGCAGTGCTTGCCGTGCAGGTGCGCGCACACGATCACGTAGCCGGGGCGCGGCCGGTGTTTGGCGTCGGTCAGCCCCGAGTCGAAGATCGTCGAGGCGGTGCCGCCGGTCCACTGGTAGATGTACAGGCGCTTGATCCGCGCATGCGCGGAGGCGATCGCGAACATGAAGCTGAGCGCTTTCGCCGCGCGCTTCAGGCCTTCGCCGTGCCTGTTCGGGAAGGCGCCGCCGAATTTCACGATCCCGCCGGTCTCGGTCAGCCAGATATCGCCGGGCAGCACCCCGAGGATCGCGCGCGTGCGTTCGCTGGAGAAGCGGTTCGTGTCGGAGTAGTTGTGCAGTCCCCACAGCGTCGGCGTCGGCACGCGCAGGTGACGCAGCTCGGCTTTGAATTCGGCGATGTAGGTGAGCGTGGGGCCGACCTCGTTCTGGTCGAGGATGTCGAGGCCGAGGATCGTGCACTTGGGGCAGACGTGCCGCAGCGCCTTGTAGTACTCGGCCGATTCGACCGCCGTCGGGCTGTTGTACTTCTCGTAGCTGTAGCGGACGTTGCCCCGGTTGGTCTCGTCCCACGGCTGGTACTGGTGGACGTTCGGGAAGTCCTTCATGAACTTCCTCGTGTCCTGTTCGTAGGTCTTGATGTTCGGCATCCTCGTCGGCGTGTACTCGGAGTGGTAGAAGGACACGAGCACCTGCTGATGCGCCGCTTCGGCGGCGTGGATCCAGCGCGTGGCGAGCGTCAGCGAGTAGGGCCGCACGGCCGCGTCGTAGGGAGCGATGTAGCGCGTGATGTGCGTGTTCAGCTGCTTCCAGAGGGGGTCGGAGAACATCTCGGTCTCCTCGTCGGCGATGCCGGTCAGGTACGGGGAGGAGGCGGCGTGGGCCTGCGGCTGGCTCTTCTTCGCGCCGGCGGAGAGCGCCGCGGGCACGCCGACGGCGGCGCCGAACGCCAGTGAGCACGGCGCAGAGCAGCAGCGCGGCGAGGACGGCGAGAGCGGAGGCGCGGGGATGCGAGACGCAGGGTCGTGAACACGGCCATCGAAACAGCCTATACGCCGCAAAGTTGCGTTTCCCTGCGCTGCGCAAGAGCCTGCCCGCCGCATCGGACTGCAGGCGATGCTGGGCATAGGATGCGAGACGATGCACAACGGGCGCTGGCGCTACTGGGGACCGCTCGGGATCGTGCTCGCGGTGGCGTTCGGCCTGCGCCTGTGGGGCATCAAGCAGGGGTTGCCGTACGTGTACGACGTAGACGAGTACGGGCACTTCGTGCCCGAGGCCGTGCGGATGTTCGGCCACGGCCTGAACCCCCACTACTTCGTCAATCCCCCTGCACTGACGTACCTTCTGCACGTCGTCTTCGGGGTCTGGTTCGGGGTCTTTGGATTGGGCTCCCACGGATCCGTCGCGCGCGAATACGCGCTGCATCCCGAACGGCTCTTCCTGCTGGCGAGGGTGGTCGTCGCGCTGCTCGGGACGGCCTCGGTGTGGCTGCTCTACCTCGTCGGCGCGCGCCTCTTCAACCGCGCCGTCGGCCTGCTCGCGAGCGCCGTGATGGCGGTTGCCTTCTTACCGGTTTTTTACGGCCACCTGGCGCTCAACGACGTGCCGACGCTGGTGCCGCTGACGCTCTCGCTGCTCGGCACTGCGGGCGTCCTGCGGCGGGGGCGGATGATCGACTACCTGCTCGCCGGGGTTGGCCTCGGGTTGGCGGCCGCGACGAAGTACACGGCGGGCGTGATGCTGCTGCCGCTGCTCGGCGCGGTCGTGGCGCAATACCGCGATGCGCGGCCGGGTGCCGGAGCGAGGGCTGCCGACCGAGGGGCGAACGCCGACGATAGAGGGTCAGGGGTCGATGAAGGGTTGGGAGTCGATGGAAGCGCGGGGACCGGAGGGAACCCGAGAGAGCACAGCGGGACCCCGGGAACGAGACGCGAAGTCTGGATCGGCGTGGGTATCGCCCTGCTGGCGGCGCTGGTGGCATACCTGATCGCAAACCCCTATTCGCTGCTCGACTTCCACGCCTTTCGCGCGGAACTGGAACTGCAGTCGCGCTACACCGAACAGTCGAGCGCCTCCTGGCTCGGCGGCCCGACGCAGGGCAGCTTCGTCTACTACCTGTGGTCGTTCACCTGGGGTCTCGGCTGGGTCCCCGCGCTGGCGGCGCTCGGCGGGGCGGTGACGATCTGGCGCAGGGACCGGCGGGTTGGCTGGGTGCTCGTGCCGGTCGCCGTGCTGTATCTGCTGTTCCTCGGCCTGCAGGGTCGCTACTTCGGCCGCTGGCTGTTGCCGATCTTCCCCGTCGCCTGTCTGCTGGCGGCAAGTTTCGCGTTGGAATGCGCCGGCTGGGTGGCGCGGCGCGTCGAGCGACTGCGCGCCGGCGATCTGTCACGGCGTCGTGCCGGCCGATCCACCGTCATCGCCGTGGCCGTCACCGCCGTGGCCGTGATCGCATTGACGGCACAGGGGCTCGTGTACAGCATCCACTCGGGCCTCGTGCTCTCGCGCCCCGACACGCGCAACCTCACGCGCGCGTGGATGGTCGAGCACATCCCCGCGGGCGCGAAGATCGTGCTCGAGCCGGTCGTCCCGAACGCCTGGCTGGACGAAACCGTCGGCGCAGGCGGGACCACTGAGGCGCGCTGGGTCAAGTTCCCGGCGCTGCGCGTGGTGTTGAACCCCGCGACCGGCAGGCCCGAAACGGGGAACCGGACGGTCGAACTGGAAGACTACGAGCGCACGCTGAGCGCGACGCTGATCGGCTACTACGAGCGGCATGGCTACTGCTGGGTGGTGAGCGGCTACACCCAATCCGGACGAGCGTTCGCCGATCCTCGGCTCGTGCCCGGCGCGATCGCCTACTACCGGGAACTAGCTAGACAGGGCGAGGTCGTCTACCACGTCTCCCCTTACAGCTCGGGGCGGGAAGACGTGGCTTTCAACTTCGACTGGACGTTCGACTACTACCCGCTCGCCTTCTACCGGCCGGGTCCGGAAATGACCGTCTACCGGTTGCACGGCGGACGCTGCGCGAGCACCGGGCGGACCGGGAATAGCGCCTGAGCTAGCGGGAGGGGGTCAGGCCCCCCTCCCGACCACCTCCCGTTCTCACACAAGCTCCCCTCGCACGAACTTGCGAAGGTCGATCAACAACACACAGGAGGGGATAAGGCCCCTCCTGACCACCCCTTGCTTCTTTACACCTGGTTTCCCCGAGCGATCTTGCGCAGGTCGATCGTGGCGTCGTAGAGCTTTGCATCGACCCCCTCCTCCAACGCCACGTCCCGCAGCGGCCGCCCGGACTCGGTGGCCTTCTTGACGATCGCAGCGCCCTTGTCGTAGCCGATCGCGCCGTTGAGCGCGGTGGCAACCGCGAGCGTCCCTCCCGCCGACGCCGCGGCGCCCGCCCGGTTGACCTCGATCCCGTCGACGCACTTCTCCGCAAACGCACGTGCGGTCGCCGACAGCAGGTTCAGCGATTGCAGCAGGTTGCGCGCGATCAGGGGGATGCGGACGTTGAGCTCGAACTGGCCCTGCATCCCGCCGATCGTGATCGCGGTGTCGTTGCCGATCACCTGGGCGCTCACCTGCAGCACGACCTCGGGGAGCACGGGGTTGACCTTGCCGGGCATGATCGAGGAGCCCTTCTGCAGCTCGGGCAGGAAGATCTCGCCGATGCCGGTGCGGGGTCCGGAGCCCATCAGCGCGAGGTCGTTGGCGATCTTGATCAGCGAGACGGCAACAACCTTCAGTGCACCAGAGAGCTCGACGAGCGCGTCGCGATTGGCCTGCGCCTCGAACGGGTCGAGCGGAGCGGCGATCTGTTTGAGCCCGGATTCCTTCTTGAGCCGTGCGCGGACCTTCTCGGCGAACTTCGCGTGCGTGTTCAGGCCGGTGCCGGTGGCGGTGCCGCCGAGCGGGATCTGCCCGACGTGCACGAGCGCAGCTGCGACACGCTCCTGTGCGAGGGCCATTTGCGCGGCGTAGCCGCCGAACTCCTGGCCGAGGGTGACGGGCACGGCGTCCATCAGGTGCGTGCGCCCGGCCTTGACGACGTTCTGGAAGCTTTTGCTCTTCTTTGCGAAGGAACGCTCGAGCTGCTTGAGCGCGGGGAGGAGCTCGTTCTGGGCGACGTCGAGCGCGGCGAGGTGAACGGCCGAGGGGAAGACGTCGTTGGAGGACTGACCCATGTTGACGTGGTCGTTGGCGTGCGCACCATCGCCGGCGAGGGACGCGATCACCTCGTTGGCGTTCATGTTCGTCGAGGTGCCGGAGCCCGTCTGGAAGACGTCGATCGGGAACTGAGAGTCGTGCTTGCCCGCGGCGATCTCGTTCGCGGCTTTCTCGATTTTGGAGGCGGTGCGCTTCGGCAACAGCCCGAGCTCGCCGTTGACGGCCGCGGCGGCGCCCTTCACGCGCGCGAGCCAGCGCACGACCGACACGGGAACGGTCTCACCGGAGATCGGGAAGTTGGCGACGGCCTTCGTCGTCTCTCCGCCCCACAGCTGCTTGTCCGGCATCGGATCGGTTCTCCTTGGTCGTGATCGGACGAGCGACAACCCTACCCGCAGAAGGCGGCCAGCTCCCGCGCGAACCCGACCGGGTCGTCGTAGGCCATCAGAAAGCCGGTGCTTTCGAGCACCCGCAGCTGGCCGTCGGGCAGCAGGGCGAGCGCCTCTTCGGCGGTCGCAAGCGGGTGCTGGCGGTCGCGGTCGGCCCACAGCAAGAGCACCGGCATCGGCAGGCGCGGATAGAGCCCGCGCAGCTCTGTCTGCGCGCCGCGCGGCCAGGATCGCGCACAGCGCGACCAGGAGCGCGCGAGCGAAGGGTTGCCGGGGACGTCGGCGAAGGCGTGACGCAGCAGATCGCGCGCGGCCGGATCGGCACGAGCGGTCAGGCGCAGGCCGCGCTCGGGGGTGAAGGCGGCGCGCGCGCCGTGGGTGAGCAGGCGGTCGAGACCAGGGACGGAGCCCGCAGTCGCGGCCAGGCGCCAGGCAGCGCGCAGCCGCGCGTTCTCGGGCGGCGCATGCAGGCGGCTGCCCATCAGCACGAGCCGCTTGGGCTGGAGGCTCCCGCGCGCAACGGCCTGAAGGAGGATCTCCGCGCCGGCGTCGTGGCCGCCGATCAACGGCCGCGGCCCGAGCACGTCGGCGGCGAAGCCGGAGATCACGTCGGCGAACCAGTCGAGCGTGTACGGGTAGCGCGGGCGGTCCTCGGAGTCCCCGTGGAGCGGCAGATCGGGGAGCACGACGCGGAAGCGGTCGGAGAGCTGCTCGACCGCCGGCTCGAACTCCTTGTGCGAGAGCATCGCCGAGTGCAGCAGCGCCAGCGGCGGGCCGGCGCCGAGCTCCCGGTAGGCCACCCGCGCGCCGTCGGGGTGGTGGTAGAGACGCAGCCTCACGGTCGAATGCCAGGACGAGGGACCATCCCTCGCATCGTAGGCACAGGCGCGTAGCGACCAGCCCCGTCATCGAGGCCTCAGAGCCTTCGCACCGTCGCGGCGGGAAACGACACTCCTGCGCCTGCAACACGCCTGCCGCAATGCACCCCCCGTTGCGCGGCTTGCCGCGCAACGGGCCAGAGATAACCATCTCTACATGAGCGCGATCCGCACAAACGCCGCCGCCGCGATGCTGGGCGTCAGCCCGAGCACGTTGCGCAGCTGGGAGCGGCGCTTCGGCTACCCGATGCCGCAGCGCACCGAGGGTGGGCACCGGCAGTTCGAGCTGACCGAGATCGAAGCGCTGCGCCAGAGCTTCTCGGAGACGCACGACATCTCTTCGGCGATCTCGATCGCGCGCGAGCGCGGCGAGGGCCCCTCCTCGCCGGCACGGCTGCAGAGCGCGCTGGCTGCATTTCGCGAGGACCTCGCCGACCGGCTGCTCGAGGAGAGCCTCGCGGTCAGGTCGGTCGAGCGCACGGTCGAGTCGGTGCTGTTGCCGGCAGTCGAGCTGCTCCTGGGCGAGGCGCCGCTCGGCACCCCGGCCAGTGACCCCCACATGATCCCAGCCCATCCGCCACATGCAGACCCGGGCCTGTCGCCGACGCTGGTGGATGCAGGGGCCGGAGCCAGGGCCGGGGGCTCGCCCGAGTACCGCTTCGCCTGGCGCTACGCCACCGGCTGGCTGGCCGCCGCGCAGCGCGTCGCGCCGCCGGCCACGCGCGAGGAGGGCGTGCTGATCTTTGACCTCTCCCGCCCGGCGGACATCGACGCGCTGTACGTACAGGCGCTCGAGCTGATCCTGCGCCGCACCGGCCTGCGCGTGCTGAGCCTGCCCGTCGACCTCGAGGATGCCCGCATCGGCGGCGCGCTGCGCGCGCTGCGCCCGAACGCCGTCGTGCTCGGCGGCCGGGGGGCGGCGCTGGATGCGCTCGGCAAGCTCGTCTACGCCGCCCGACAGGCCGAGCCCGGCGTCGAGGTACTGGACTATCGCGGCGCGCTGCCCGACACGGGCGCGAGCACGACCCGCCGCCTGGGCGCGAGCCCGACCGCCGCGGCCGAGGTGCTGCGCGAGCGTCTCACGGGCGTCGTGGCGCTGCAGCCGGGCGCCGCAGCCGTATCGCACGCGTAGTAGCTAGCTCTGCACAAGCAGAGCACAAAACGACATGCGTACGCGCGTTATCGTGATCCTGCCACGATCTGGAGCGAAGCACAGACGTCCGTGTCTCACCGGCGAATAAGTACCCGTAACAGCTGATGTAGCGCTAGTGTTTGGGAACGTAGGCTTCCAAGGAGACGTTGTGGCAACAAGGATCAATTTACGCGACGGATCGCAGGCACTCGTTCAAGCGACGATTGATCAGTTGCGCGTGGCGCTGCAGAGCGCCATCGCTCGTAATCAGCTAGTCGAGATCGAACAGCCCGGCGGTAAGGTCGCCGTCATCAACCCCCATGAGGTTGTCTCCTTCCAGGAGGAGCCGGAGGCTGCGGAGGGCTTGGAGGGTCGGTTTCAAGCTGCCGCGGGTTAGGGTCGACGATGCCTTTCAGCCTGGGTGCTTGCGGGTCGATTAATTCGCCTTTCAGCCGCACGGGCCCACCCACCTCGAACGGCCCCTTCATCCGCGGGAGAATGATGGCGATCAAGACGGCGAACAGGGCTACGCCGACCATGATCCATTCGTGTTCGACGGCCGCGTAGGCGACCACCGCCAAGGCCACCAGGGAGAAGAGGTCGAGCCGTGTAGGAGGCCATTCCAGTCGATCTGGGTGCATTCTTCAACCGTATCGCGGCTTCACCAATCCGTCGAATGCGTGTGTTCAATTGATGATTGTCCGTTCGGCGTGCGCGCTACGCATCCCATCGTCCCCACACCCAGAGGCCGCTCATCCCGGGCCGAGACGTCATCTCACAGAAGGTCGTACGCGTTGACGGCTTGCGCATCGACGGTTACCTCGCCACGACATCCACCGCCATCGACGAAGGCCGCACCTACAATGGGCCGCCCCGTGAGCGCCCCCGATCGACACCCCCTACTGCCGCACCGTGCGGTCGATCCGCGCCAGGAGCTGCCCGCGATGGAGCTGGAGGTGCTCGAGCGCTGGCGCGAGCGCGACGTGTTCGCGGAGTCGCTGCGAGCACGCGAGGGCGCCAAGCAGTGGGTCTTCTACGAGGGACCCCCCACCGCGAACGGCCCGCCGGGCTCTCATCACGGGCTCTCGCGCGTGTTCAAGGACATCTACCCGCGTTTCCAGACGATGCGCGGCTACCGCGTCGAGCGCAAGGGCGGCTGGGACTGCCACGGGCTGCCGGTCGAGATCGCGGTCGAAGAGCAGCTTGGGATCAAGTCGAAGATGGAGATCGAGGAGTACGGCATCGAGCGCTTCAACGCGCAGTGCCGCGAGTCGGTCTTCACGTTCCTCGAGGAGTGGAACCGCCTGACCGAAAGGATCGGCTTCTGGCTGGACCTCGAGCACGCCTACCGCACGCTGGATGAGAGTTACATCGAGTCGGTGTGGTGGGCGCTCTCGCAGATCGACGCGCGGGGTCTGCTGTACGAGGGCAACAAGGTCGTGCCGTACTGCCCGCGCTGTGAGACGACGCTGTCCTCGCACGAGGTCGCACTCGGCTACCGCGACGTGATCGACCCGAGCGTCTATCTGAAGCTGCCCGTTACGAGCGCCCACCCATCGGACCACCCTCGGGAGAAGCTGCTGGTGTGGACGACGACGCCGTGGACGCTGCCGGGCAACGTCGCGGTGGCGGTCTCGCCGACGGCGCAGTACGCACTCGTGAGCGCGGACGGTGATGGAAAGGGGAACAGGGAAGGGGACGGGGAGCGCTACCTGCTCGCGCAGGCGCGCGTGGCGGCGGTGCTGGGCGAGGACGCGGAGGTGCTGGAGCGGATGACGGGCGCGCAGCTGGCTGAGCGCTACGGCTCCTACGAGAGCCCGATCTTCGCGATGTCCGACCGCGCGCCCGGCGGGGCGCCGATCCTGACCGACGATTTCGTGACGACGGCAGACGGCACCGGCATCGTGCACCTGGCGCCGGCCTTCGGCGAGGACGACTACCGCGTCGCCGCGGCCTCCGAGCGGGTTCCATTCGATCCGACGGTCGCGGGCAGCCTCTACAACCCGGTGCGCCCCGACGGCACGTTCGACGCGCGCGTGCGCAACCACGCGGGCAAGTCCTACGAGGGCCGCGGCGTCAAGGACGCGGACGTGACGGCGGAGTTGATCGAGGACCTGCGCGAGCGCGGGCTGCTGCTGAAGGTCCAGGACTACGAGCACTCCTACCCGCACTGCTGGCGCTCGGGCAACCCGCTGATCTACTACGCGAAACCCTCGTGGTACATCGCGACGTCGAAGCTGCGCGAGGAGCTGCTGGCGGCGAACGAGACGGTGAACTGGCACCCGCCGGGCGTCAAGCACGGGCGCTTCGGCGACTGGCTGAAGAACAACGTCGATTGGGCGCTCTCGCGCGAGCGCTACTGGGGCACGCCGCTGCCGGTGTGGCGCTGCGAGCGCGGGCACGTCCACGTGATCGGCTCCTACGCGGAGCTGGCCGAGCGCTCGGGCCGGGAGCTCGAGGACCACCATCGCCCCTACGTCGATGAGCTCAGCTTCCCCTGCCCCCATGTGGACGAGGGCGGGAATGGGAACGAGGGCGAGAACGCGGACCAGAACGGGACACCGTGCGGTCGCGAGATGCGCCGCGTGCCGGAGGTGATCGACGTGTGGTTCGACTCGGGCTCGATGCCGTTCGCGCAGCACCACCACCCGTTCGCCCAGGGCGGCAGCTTCGAGCGCTCGTTCCCGGCGGACTTCATCTGCGAGGCGCAGGACCAGACACGCGGCTGGTTCTACTCGCTGCTCGCGGTCGCGACGCTGCTCGGCCAAGAGGCGCCCTTCGATCACCAGGCGCCGTACAGGAACGTCGTCTGCCTCGGTCTGATCCTCGACGAGGACGGCCAGAAGATGTCGAAGTCCAAAGGCAACGCGGTCGAGCCGTGGCAGGTGCTCGACGAGTACGGCGCGGATGCGTTTCGCTGGTACTTCTTCACCTCCAAGCAGCCGTGGGACGGCTATCGCTTCTCGGCGGAGACGATCGGCGAGGGCGTGCGGCTGTTCCTCAAGCAGCTGTGGTCGACCTACTACTTCTACGCGCTCTACGCGCAGGCGGCGAGCGCGGAGCTGGGCGGCGCGGCGAGCACGCCCGAGGCCGGCGGCGAGGAGCCATCGGCCGCGCCACCGGCTGCCACGGGCAATGAGCGATTGACGGACCTCGACCGCTGGGCGCTCTCGCGCACGGCGGCGACCGCGGAGCTGGTGGCAGAGCGCCTGGATGCCTACGACGCGACGGTCGCGGGACGAGCGATCGCGGAGCTGCTCGACGAGCTCTCGAATTGGTACGTGCGGCGTTCGCGGCGGCGCTTCTGGGACGGCGAGGCGAGCGCGTTTCGCACGCTGCGGACGTGCCTGCTGGCGGTCTCGAAGATGCTGGCGCCGTTCTGCCCGTTCATCGCCGACGAGATCTACGACAACCTCGACGGCGAACTGGAGAGCGTGCACCTGTGCGACTTCCCGAAGCCAGAGGAGATCGGCGAGCGCGACGTGGAGCTGGAGCAGTCGATGGGTCTCGCGCGCGAGACGGTGCGGCTCGGCCTCGGCGCGCGTGGCAAGGCGAAGGTGAAGGTGCGCCAGCCGCTGAGCGAGGCGGTGGTCGTCGCGGACACGCGCGAGCGCGCGGCGATCGAGCGCCTCGTTGACGTGGTGCGCGAGGAGCTGAACGTGCGCGCGGTGCGCTTCGTCGCGGCGGCGGATGAGCTGAGCAGCTACGAGCTGAAGGCGAACTACCGCAGCCTCGGCCCGATCTTCGGCAGCGAGATGCCGCTGGCTGCGCAGGCGATCGCGGCGCTCGATCCGGGCCATGTCGCGCGGACGCTCCGCGACGGCGGCACGGTGGGCATCTCGGTCGGGGGACGCGAGCACTCGCTGACGAACGACGACGTGATCCTGACGATGAACCCACCGGAGGGCTACAGCGTCGAGCGCGACGGCGCGCACGCGGTGGCGCTGGAGCTGGAGATCGACGAGAGTCTGCGCGAGGAGGGCCGCGCGCGGGAGATCGTCCACGCGGTCCAGAACGCGCGCAAGAACGCGGGCCTGGTCGTCGAGGACCGGATCGCGCTCGCACTCTCCGGCGACCCCGCCCTGATCGCGGCGGCCGAGGCGCACCGCGAGTATCTGACGGGCGAGACACTCGCCGTCGAGCTCGAGCTCACTGCCGGCGCTCCAGGGACGGCCGAGGCAATGGACTACTCAGAGCAGGCCGAGATCGACAGCCTGCCCCTGAGCATCTCCCTACGCCGCGGTTAGCGCCGGCTCGAGCTCCTGCTCCAGCTTCTTCTTCGGATATGCCCCGACAACCGTCTTGACGGGCTGGCCGCCTTTGAAGAGGATCAGCGTCGGGATCGACAGCACCTGGAAGTTGGCGGCCGTCTGCTGGTTCTCGTCGATGTTCAGCTTCACGATCCGCAGGTCGGGGCGCTCGGAGGCGATCTCCTCGAGCACCGGCGCGACCATCCGGCAGGGACCACACCAGGGCGCCCAGAAGTCGACGAGCACCGGGCTCTCGGACTCGATCACCTCGGCCTGGAAGTTGGTGTCTGTGACTTCGTTCAACGTGCCTGCCATGGGGTTCTCCTTGCTCGTGGTCCGCTTGTCGTTCCGCTCACCACTCACTATACAAAGTGTAGTGCCACTGCCAAAGCCATTGGGGCGCTGGATCAGGCGACGAGTGCGACGCTCAGGTCGGGATCGTCATCGTCGTCTTCCTCGGGATCGGCCATGCGCTCCAGGAAGAACCGCTTCTGCCGGTGGTCGATGAGCACGAGATAGCGGTAGAAGAAGTCACGCCTTCCCAGCACAGCGATCGGCAGGCCCCTGCAGAACATGACGGTGGGGAGGAACAGCTTCTCCCCGACGACCTCGATCTCAAGACCCTCCGTGTAGCAGTACCGGGTAGATGTGCGCTCGTCAACGATCGACACCTCCATCGGCGTACAGTCATTCTCGAGATCGATCCCGAGCAGCTCGGCCCACTCGTCAGAGAGGGTCGTGTAGTCCGCCCCGGTATCCACGAGAGCGAGCGCGCCGTCGCCTGGGCGCCCTCCCGGTCGAGGAGCACGACGTGCAGCGCCGGACGCAAAACACCGCGACCACCTGAAGTGCGTTCTCCCGTCGCCTGATATTCGAACTGGCCTACCCCGGGAGTCGTTTCCCCGGCCCGTGCGAGCTTAGAACTGCTAGAAGCAGGGAGTGGCTGGGTCCTCTGGGATCTTGAAGATGGTTGCGGTATCTCGCTGGCCATTCAGTCGTCCAACCAAGCTCCCCAGGATGGGGTCGTTGTCGATGACGGTACGGTCTTCGACCGCTACCCATCTGCCAGCATATTGGACTAGCTCCAATCCGAACGCCTCCTCGGCCCGTATCTGCTCGGCGTCACTCATGCCGGTCTCTCCAGTGGGTCGTCGCGTTACCAGTCTTCATGGCGGAAGTCAAGGGGCTCCCAGGGCGAATAATACCCTATATACCGGGACGACAGTCCCGCTCCTTCAAATAAGCCGAGTGACGTGGACAGATAGGCACCGTTTGCAGGACAAACGCCCGGAACGCAAAGAACCCTGCCCGGGATGGCAGACCGCTCAACGGATCGTCACGAGCCACCCTTCCGAGTACCGCACGATCGGCGTGTGGATCCCCGTCAGCGTCGTGAACAGATGCGGCGAGACGTAGACCTCGATCAGCGCCGCGACGACGAGCATCGGCACGGCGATCGCGACGGTTACGAAGGTCGCGGCCAAGAGCTGGTCCCACTCGCCGCGGCGGCTGGCGATGATCCAGGCGGCGAGCGGCAGGAACAGGGCGATCAGCTCGAGGATCGCGTGGGGTAGCAACCCAAGCAGCAACAGCCCGGGCGAGACGTGGAGGAAGCCGGAGACGCCGGCGAGCGTGTGGCCGAGCACATAGGCCTGCGTACTGAGCGAGAAGGCGGTCGCGAGCACGACGAAGCCGATCGCCAGGCGTCCGCCGTGTTCGTGCACCCAGCGCGAGACGCCATGGTGGCTCTCGGCCTGCAGCGGCAGCGAGCTGCCGGCGATGAAGCCCGCTACGCAGGCCATCGCGTGGAGGGCGAGCACGAGCAGGTTGCGGCGGAGGATCGAGAGCACGTCGCCGCCGTCGCCGACCGCGAACGGGGGTTCGAGGCTCAGGACCTGCTGGTAGCCGGAGAACAGCGTCGCGACGACCCACACGGCGCACAGCAGGCAGACGGCGGCCAGCGCCGAGCCGGCGAACCAGCGCCGCAGCACGGGACCGGGAGTCCGCTGCCAGACGCGCAGCGTCGCGCGGGTCTGGCGCACGCCGTGGGCGAACGCGTAGGCGGAGGCATCCATCACCTCTGCATCGGCCGCTGAACGTCTTCAGCTGAGTGGGTGGCCGCCGTCGCGATGCCCTCAGCGAGGTGCCGGCCGCCGCAGCCGCGGATCACGCCCTCGCCGCGGCATCGACAGGGCGGCCTCGATCACCCGAAGCGCAGCAGGGGCACGAGCCACATCGCCTCGGCCGCAATCCGCCAGGACATCTTGCTCTCCCCGCGCAGGCGGTCTTTGAAGACGATCGGCACCTCGACCACATGGAAGCCGGCGCGTACCGCGCGGTAGGTGAGCTCGACCTGGAAGGCGTAGCCCTGCGAGCGGACGCCGTCGAAGTGGATCTCTTCGAGCACCTCGCGGCGGAAGCACTTGAAGCCGCCGGTCAGGTCCTTGACCTTCAGGCCGAGCACGATCCGTGCGTAGGTCGAGCCTCCCTCGGAGACGACGCGCCGGAGCAGGCCCCAGTCGACGACGCCGCCGCCGGGGACGTAGCGCGAGCCGAGCGCGAGGTCGGCGCCCCCTTTCACGGCCGCCAGCAGGCGCGCGAGGTCGGCGGGGTTGTGGGAGAAGTCGGAGTCCATCTCCATCACGTAGCCGGCGCCGTGGTCGAGCGCGTGGCGAAAGCCGGCGAGGTAGGCGGGGCCGATCCCATTCTTCTCGCTGCGGTGCAGCACCCGCACCCAGTCGTGCTCGGCGGCGAGCCGGTCGGCGATCTCGCCGGTGCCGTCGGGCGAGCCGTCGTCGACGACAAGCACGCGCCAGCCCTCGGGGGAGGCGCCGCGCAGCGCCTCGCCGGAGGCGGCGACGATCGCCTCGATGTTCTCGGCCTCGTTGTACGTGGGCAGGATCAGCCAGGGGACGTCGGACATGCGCTCGCGTACCCTAGATGGTGCCGGGTCTTCTCGCCCCTACTAGACCTCGTGACAGCGGACCCGCCGAGCTCGACGGCAACCTGGTGCTGGTCGAGCCGCCACGATGCTCGCCGCCCGCATACCCTGACGGGATGGCCCCCTCCGAGCTCTCAAACACCGTGATCGCCGACGCCCTGGCGGAGCTCGGCGACCTGTACGAGCTCGACGGGGCGATCGTGCACCGCGTGCTCGCCTACCGCAACGCGGCGAAGGCGGTGCGCGAGTCCTCCGTGTCGGTCGCGGCGTTGGCACGCGCGGGGCGGGCGACCGAGCTTCAGGGGATCGGGGCAACGCTGCAGCAGAAGATCGTCACGCTGCTCGACACCGGCACGACGCCCTCGACCGAGCGGATGCGCGCGCAGTTCCCGGCCGGGCTGATTGCGATCACGCGGCTGCCCGGCCTCGGGCCGAAGCGCGCGCGACTGCTGTTCACCGAGCTCGGGATCGACTCGCCGGAGAAGCTGCGCGAGGCGGCGCTGGCGCAACGGTTGCGCGGCGTGAAGGGCCTGGGCCCGAAGTTTGAGGAAGGCGTGCTCGCGTCGCTCGAGCGGATGGCCGCCGAACCCCCCGAGCGGGCGGCCGGGCGGCTGCTGTTGCCGCGCGCGATCGAGCTGGGCGAGACGCTCGCCGCGGGGCTGGCCGAGCACGGCGGTGAGGGCACGCACGTGCAGGTCGCCGGGTCGGCACGACGGATGGCCGACAGCGTCAAGGACATCGACCTGATCGCCGTCACGACGAAGCCGACGACACTCGCAAAGAGCCTCGCGCGACTACCGGAGATCGAGCACGTCTCCTCCGCCGGTAAGCCCGGCGCGAGGGCGCGCACCCACTCGGGGATCTCCGTCGACCTGCGGATCGCGAAGCCCGCGCAGCTCGGCAACCTGCTCCAGCACTTCACCGGCTCGGGCCCGCACAACGCGGCACTGCGGGAAGCCGCAGTGCGCAGCGGACTGCACGTGTCCGAGTACGGGGTGCTGGCCGACGGGGAGGACAAGCCCCAGACCTGCGCCTCGGAGGAGGAGCTCTACGGGCTGCTCGGGCTCGACTACATCGCACCCGAGCTGCGCGAGCACCGCGGCGAGCTCGCCGCGGCCGCCGCCGGACAGCTGCCGCGGCTGATCGAACTGGAGGACATCCGTGGCGACCTGCACTCCCACACGACCGCCTCCGACGGCAAGAACTCGATCGAGGAGATGGCCCTCGCCGCGCGCGAGCGGGGCTACGAATACCTCGCGATCACCGACCACTCCGCCTCGCACGGCTTCGGCGACGAGGTCTCCCCCGAGCAGCTGCGCCGCCAGATCGAGCTCGTGCACGAGGCGAACGCGCGCCTGGCGGGGATCGAGCTGCTGGCGGGCAGCGAGGTCAACATCCTGCCCGACGGCTCGCTCGACTACGAGGACGAGCTGCTCGGCGAATTGGATTGGGTGATCGCGAGCGTGCACACCTCCTTCGCGATGTCCTCCCAGGCGCTGACCGAGCGGATGATCGCGGCGATCGAGCACCCGCTCGTGGACGCGATCGGGCACCCCACCGGGCGCCTGATCGGCCGGCGCGAGCCCTACGCGATCGACCTCGACGCCGTGTTCGCGGCGGCCGCGCGCACGGGCACGTTCCTCGAGATCAACGCCAACCCCGACCGTCGCGACCTCTCCGACATCCACGCACGCGGCGCGGTTCAGGCGGGCGTGCGGATCCTGATCGACTCCGACGCGCACCGGGTGGACACGCTCGCGAACATGCGCTGGGGGGTGGCGACCGCGCGGCGCGCGTGGCTGGGGGCCGGGGATGTGGGGAATACGCTGCCGTGGGCGGAGCTACAAGGGCTACGCAAAGGCGGGCGCACTCGCGCGGGGTGAGACGGCGTTCGATGCAGTCCCAGGAGAGGAATCCCGCTGGCCTCGAACACCCAGCGGGGAGAATGCAGAACTACGCAAGCAAACGCGGCAGTAGACGCTCGGCGAGGAGGCGGTCGACCGCCTCGCGGCGGAACGGGACAAGCGCATCGAGAGCGCGCACGGAGTAGCTAGGCGCCGGATCGTCCAGGGCGGTACGCAGGGCGCTCTGGAGGTCATCGCTGACGAGCCTCTCGTCAAGCTCACGGGCGATCGGCAGCGCCACGTAGGGACCAGGGGCGGGGTTGGTGACGAGCAGACAGCCGTCGGCGAGCGCCTCGATCTGGGCGATCCCGTAGTCCTCGCGACGGGGGGCGCACACGAACACACGCGCGCGACGCAGCAGCGCGCGGTACTCGTCGTAGGGGAGCATGCCGACGGCGCGCACTCCCTCCTCCGTCGAGGCAAGACCGCCCACACCGCGATCTTTCTCCGAGGCGCCCATCACGACGAGCTCCTCGCCGGGGCGCCGCACCGACCGCCAGGCGGCGAGCACGCGATCGAGGCCCTTCTTCGCCGGGTTCGCCCCGTACGTGACCGCGGCGATGTCCCTGACCCCCACGGGCTGGGCGTTTGGGGATCCCATTCCCCCGTCGCGACCGCCCGGGAATGACGTATCACCGGGGGCCGAGGGCTCGACAACAATCGACGGCTCGACCGGGACCGGCAGCACGACCGCCCGGTCTCCCTGGCCGGCCGCCTCCGACGCCTCGCGCAGGCCGCCCTCGCTCCAGGGCAGCAGCAGCGGGGCCTGGCGCAGCCGGCAGTGCTCCAGCGGCCGCTGCCACACCCCGTGGCGCCCGGGCCGGTTGCCGGCAGAGGGAGCGTCGAAGCGGATCGCCCCCGGCCGCGGCCACAGCAGCGCGGCGGTGGTGCTCGAGTAGATCACCGCACGCGGCCGCAGGCGAGCCAGCTCAGCACGCGCCGCGCGGCGCGCCGCCAGCGCCCACGCGAGATCCGTGAGGGCAAGCGTGCGCACCTGCCGGGGCGGCGCCGCGGCAGCGACTGCGACGCTCGCCCCGGCCCGCCGCAGCGATCCGGCGAGCTCCTCGTCGGCCCTGCGCAGGCCGCCGGTGGAGCCGAGCGAGACGATCAGCACATCAACGGCTCCCGCGGACCCGTCCTCCAACTCCGGGGCTCCCCGCTCGGACGCGTTCCCGGCTCCCCCGCGCGAGGCGTGCCCGGCTTGCTCTTCCCGCATGCCACCGGCTGCCCCGCTCGCGACGGCTCCCGCCGCGTCCACGCCGTGCATCTCAGGTGACGGCGCCGCCCGCGCGTTCGGGGCGCAGCGCTTTGAAGCCGGGGGCGCGTTCGAGCGACATCGGCCGCACAGGCGAGGTACGGCGCACATAGAAGCAGGCGCCGTCGCGCTCCTCGATCGCGGCCACAGCCGCGTCCTGGCGGCGCCAGGCGAGCGCCCAGATGATCGCGAAGCCCGCGGCGATCCCGGGAATCTGGGGGGCGAGGAAGGCCAGACCGCCGGCCAGCAGCGTGAACAGCAACAGCGGCCACAGCCGGTTGAGCAGGATCGCGCCCGGATGGTGCTCGGGCAGCGTGGTCGTCGACTTGGCGCCGGCGAGCAACCGCGCGATCGGCGGGTTCGTCTCGGCGCGCCTGCCCAAGCGCAGGCCGATCAGCGCGGCGATCACCCACCAGCCGACCGCGATCGGCGCCAGCAGCGGCTCCGAGCTCTGCCCGGCGGCGAGGACCGTGACTGCGGCCAGCGCAGTGGCGGCGCCGGCGCTGAGCAGGACGGTGGTCTTGAGGAAGTCGACGAACCGCACGTGCGTCTAACTACAGCAGCGCCTGGAGCAGCCCACGCACGCCGGCGGGACCGTCGATCTCCAAATCGGCCTCCGCCGCCAGCTCCGGGGGCGCTTCCTCGGAGCTCACCGCCACGCAGATCGCGGTCGTCAGGGCACCATCGCGAACGAGCGCGCGCAGGCCGCGGAAGGCGTCCAGGTCGGTCGTGTCGTCGCCCACATACAGGGCGCTGTCCACCGGCGGGGCGGGTGGGCTCTGAAGCAGCGTGGCGACGCCGAGGCCCTTGTCGAGCGCGACGGGCGGACGCACCTCCAGCACCTTGCGCCCCCAGTGGACCGCCAAGCCCTGCTCCTGCGCCTGCCGCGCGATCTCCTCGATCGCCGCGGCGGCGGCGGGCTCGTCGGGGGCGCCGCGCCAGTGAAACGCCGCGATCGCGCCCTTGTCCTCGCTGCGCACGCGCAGCCGCTGGTGCTCGGCGGTGAAGGCGCGCGCCGCGAAGCGCCGCACGCGCTCGGTCCAGGCGGCGAGCTCGGGGTCGACCTCGGCGCGCGTCGAACCGGGGCGCAGCAGCTCGCCGCCATGGTTTCCAACATAGGCGATCGTCCCGATCGAGACGATCTGCCGGGCGGTGGCCGCGCGGCGCCCGCTGACGCAGCCGACGACGCGGTAGCGCTTGGCGATCTCGATCAGCAGCGAGCGCGTCGCCTCGGGCACGTGCGCGTCGGCGGCGTGCCGGACGATCGGCGCGAGCGTGCCGTCGATGTCGAGCAGCACCGCCGCGCGCGCGGGTTCGGCGCGGAGCGGCTCGAGCGCCTCCACGAGCGTGGCAGCGGGGGACACAGGCATAAGTATGGCGCGCGCGCTCGTCGCCTGTTTCCCCCGGTCCTCCCACCTCGCCGGCGAGCAGAATGGCGAGCTGTCGAAAAATGATCCGAATCCCGCCGAGAAGGCGTAGACTGGTGGTCATGGGACTCGACAACCCAATCCATATCGTCTTCATCGTCGTGATCCTCCTGCTGGTGTTCGGCGCGAAGCGACTGCCGGAAATCGGCCGCTCGCTGGGAAGCGGCATGCGCGAGTTCAAGGACTCCGTCAGCGGCAGCCAGGCGCACAACGCTCAGCAGCAGCCGACGCTGACCCCGGCCGCGCAGCAGCCGCAGCAGGCCCCGTCGCGCAGCCGGCGCCGGTCGCACAGCCCGCACCGGTGCAGGCGCCCGTGCCGCCTGTGGCCGCGCCCCCCACTCCGGCCCAAGCTGCTCCTGTCCCGGCTCCGGTCGAGCCGCAGCAGCCGCAGCCCCAACACCAGGCCTAAGAGCCACCGGGGAGGTACCGCGCCTGCGCACCGGTTCTCGCCGGTGCGCAGATCGCGCGAAGTCCGGCCCGCGGTTCAGCGTCCAAGGGTTCAACGTGTGTGCAGGATCGGCCCGGTCCGCACCGCTTCGAAGGCGGCGCCCGGGACCCGCTTGATCTGTTCCAGGTCTTCGTCGTTCCAGCGCGGGTCGGGCGCGCCGGTGATGTACCAGGAGGAGCCGTTGTCGGCGACGATCAGGCCGTAGCGCTTGAGCGCGCGGAGGATGACGAGCGACTCGCCGTGAAAGCCGGCGAGGCTGTAGCTCGCCTTCAGGCGCAGGCGCAAACCCATCGGGGGCAGGTCTGGGTCAGTGCTGGATGAGGCGAAGTGCGTCGCCGGATGGATGAAGCCCGCCTGCGTCTGCTGCGACGGTCACGCGCAGCGCGTGATCGATCTGGCCCGCCTGGACTTCGGGGTAGCGCACGAGCAGCGGAAAGATCGGCAGCCCGGCGGCGTCGGCGGAGGTCCAGCCGTTGGGGCGCAGCGCGTTCGAGCGCAGGTCGAAGACGGCCCCCGAGCCGGCTTCCCAGCCGTTCCCGTTCGCATCGCGCTGGGCGTTGTAGAGCTCATACAGCTTGCAGCTGCCTTCCTGCAGCACGAGCACGTGGCGATCGCCTTCTTCCCCCGCGCCCTCGACCGGCGCGTTCGCCGGGATCGGGTAGGGGCCGGGGTTCGATTCTTCGCCGTATTCGGTGAACTTGATCGGCACCTTCGGCTGGTGGGGACCGACGACCGTGTAGGGGATGCCGTAGCTCGGGTTCGTCCCGAAGTCCGGGTGCAGGTGCCCGGTCAGCCCGATGCTCGCGATGTACGCGGCCGAGTTGGGATCGACGGGCGCGTGGGCGATTTCCTGGTTGAGCGGGTTGCTCGCAGGAAAGATCGGGCAGGAGTACTCGTGGGGGCCGGTCGTGTGTGAGCGGACGGCATGGGGATCGCTCGCGTGCGAGCGGACGGCCGGCCGTGCCTGCGCGAGAGGCGTAGCCGCGGCGATCGCAAGCGTGACCAGCGCAACTGCCGAAAGGCCGTTACAGCAACAGCACTCAGCAATCTCCCCCGGTGCGCACGCACGCGGGAGATGCTACTTCCCGTCGTCGACCGAGTGAACCGAGTCCGAGAGCACCGACGGCCGCGCCTCCACGAGCAGCGGAACGCCGCAGTGCCAGCAGTAGGCGGCGCCGCGCGAGTGCACCGCGCCGCAGGAGTGACACTGCCCGTGCACCCCCGCCTCAGCGGCGCCGAGCAGCCGCTGGACCTCGCCGAGCTGGGCGTCGGCCTCCTGCAGCTCGGCGGCTTTGCGGGCGAGCACGTCGAGGCGGTAGTGGTCGCGCACGGCCATCTCGTAGGTGAGGCCGCCGAGATCCCAGGTGAGCGCGGCGACGCGCTCGGCCAGCTCGTGGCGGCGGCGGCGCAGCTCGGCCAGCGAGCCGCCCGCGGCGACGAGACCGCCGACGGGCACGACCGCGCCGCTGACGGGGCGCGCGCCGAGCTCCTGCGTCGCGTCGGTCGGGGACGCGTGGTGCCCGTCTCGGTGGTCGTCGACATCAGCCGCCCGTTTCGATCGGCTGGGCGCCGAGCTTGTTGATTTCTTCCTCGTGCTTCTGGCCGGTCGTGATTGCCGAGCTTCTTTAGCCGTGGTCGAGCTCACTTTGACCGCTTTCGGGCAGCGGTTTCTTTTCGATCGCCTTCGCTTCCTGCACTTCCTTGGCTTCGGTTTTGGCGCTTTCCTTCGGCGCGGCGCTCGCGGCCGGTTTCGGGGTCGTGCTCGCCGGGGTCGTGCTCGCGCTCGTCGCCGTCCCAGCGGAGGCGAGCGGCGTGGCGGCGGCGCTGCCGAGGCCCTCGACCTTCAGCACCTGCTGGCTGGGCGCTTTGCTCTGGGTGACCCAGTGACCGACGAGCAGGCCGGCGACGATCGCCAGCAGCAGCACCGACAGCAGCCCGAACAGGCCCGAGTAGCGGCGCAGCCACGCGTACGGACCCGATACGGGCTCGATCACCGAGGCATACCCGGGCGGCAGCGAGGCGAACTGACCCTGGCCCTGGCCGCTCCCGTAGGAGGACTGGGCGTCGGCCTGGAGCACATCGAGGAACGCGAGCCGCACGGGCGAGACGGGCTGGCCGCACGCCAGGCAGTAGCGCTGGTCGGGCGCGAGCGGCGTGCCGCAGTTCGCGCAGCTCGCGGCGTCGTGTGGCTGCTCGGAGGAGGGCACGGGGGCGAGGCTCATGACGCCGACGCTCCGGGTCACGGTTGGACGCCGAGAGACGAGCCACTCGCGGAAGACGAGTCATGCGCGGCCTGCCGGCTCGGGGCGAGGAGCGCCGGCCGAACGGGCCGGACGATCCGGCCGGCTCATCCGAACGCGCCTCGCACGTAGTCGCGCGTGCGCTGTGCGCGCGGCTCCTCGAACACCTCGGCGGCGGTCCCGTACTCGATCAGATCGCCGAGGTACATGAACGCGACCTTGTCCGCGACACGGCGCGCCTGGGCGAGGTTGTGGGTGACGATCACGACCGCGAGGTCGCGGCGCAGCTCGCCGATCAGCTCCTCGATCACGCCCGTCGAGATCGGGTCCAGCGCGCTGCACGGCTCGTCCATCAGCAGCACCTCCGGGCGCAGCGCGATCGCGCGGGCGATGCACAGCCGCTGCTGCTGCCCGCCGGAGAGGCGCAGGGCCGGGCGGTCGAGATCGTCGCGGACCTCGTCGTAGAGGCCGGCGCGGCGCAGCGCGTCGATCACCTGCGGCTCGATCTCGCGCCGGCGCGGACGCTTGCGCGACTGCTCGCGCAGCGCGAAGGCGACGTTGTCGAAGATCGACATCGGGAAGGGGTTGGGCTGCTGGAAGACCATCGCCACACGCGCGCGCAGCGTCGTGTCTGGGCAGCTCGTGGATGTCCTCGCCGTCGAGCAGCACCTGGCCCTGGCGCGCGGCGCTGGGGGTCAGCTCGGTGAGACGGTTGAGCGTGCGCAGCAGCGTCGTCTTGCCGCAGCCCGACGGCCCGATCAGCGCGAGCACCTCGCCCTGGTGGATCGACAGCGACACCGACTTGACCGCCGGCTTGCCGGCGTAGGCGATGCTGAGGTCGCTCAGCGACAGGCGCTCGGGCCCGGCCGTGGACGGCGAGGGCGCGCGCAGCGGGTTGCGCTCGCGCACCGGCGGCGCGACCGGCACGGGCGGGCGATCGAGCACGATCGTGCGCACCGGCGGCACGTCCGGCTCGCGGGCGGCCGGGGGCAGATCCTCCATCAGCCGAAGCTCCTCGGGACTCATCGCATATTCTCGATCGGGTCGACCTTCTCCATCGGACCAATGAGGTTACCCACATTTTTGGTCCTCGTGGGAAAAGCTTGCGAAGTTTTATGGCCGGCCATCCGGCCCCTTCCGCGACTCATACGATTCCTCCCGCGACCGACATCCCCGTGGACTGGGCGTTGGAGCGACCGATCCGGTCGACCAGGAGGTTCAGCCCGAGTACGAACAGCAACAGCACGAACGCCGCCGCGTAGGCCTTCTGCGGCGCCGCGCCTTCGCCGGCGGGCGAGTTGTCGTAGACGTAGCTCGTCAAGCTCGAGCCCGTCCCGCGCAGCAGGCCGAGCACCGGCGTGGACCCCTGCGTTTCGATGTGGAGCGTCTTGCCGAGCAGCAGCACGACGATCGCGGTGTCGCCGATGATGCGGCTGACGCCGAGCGTCACGCCGGTGGCGATGTTCGAGCGCACGCTCGGCAGCAGCACCCGGCGGATCGTCGCGATCCGCGTCTTGCCGAGCGCGAAGGCCGCCTCGCGCATGTGCGCCGGCACGGCCCGCAGCCCGTCGCGGGTGGCGACGAACAGCGGCGGCAGCGCGATCAGCGACATCATCGCCCCGGCGGCGATGAACGAACGGCCGTAGACGCCGCCGCCTTCGGCGCGGAACGAGAGCGGCGCGAGGATGCCGAGCTGGAAGATCGCGACGCCGAACAGCGCGAGCACGATGTCAGGCGTGCCGGCGACGATCTCGATGCTCGACTCGACGATCCGCGCGAGCGTCTGGCGCACCCGCCCGACCTGCCCGTACTCGGCCACCCAGATCGCGCTCGCGACGGCCAGCGGGAAGGCGAGCGCGATCCCGATCACCGTCAGCAGCAGCGTGCCGATCAGGGGATCGAGGATGCCGCCCGTCTGCGCCTGCGAGGTGCCGACCGCGGGACGCGTGACGAGCAGGCTCGGGGTGAGGTACTCGATCCCGCGATAGCCCATGTAGATCACGATCGCCGCGGCGATCGCGCACAGCCCGAGCCCCGCCGTCCAGGCGCACAGCAGCACGAGCCGGTCGCCCCAGCGCCAGGTCCAGGGCGACGAGCGGCGCCCGCGTCCGGACTTCATCGGCATCGGCGAGCGGCCCTCGAGCGCCTGCTCGACCCCGCCGAGCTTCACCGCCGTTTCCCAGCCCTGCGGTCTCATGCCCGCACCTGGTACTTCCTGTAACGGCAACTTGATCAGGTAGCCGCCGATCGAGAGCACGAACGCGGAGATCAGCAAGAGCGCCGCGAACGCGTACAGCGTCGAGCTCGAGCGCCGGCGCGCCGATGCCTTCGTTGAAGTCGATGATCGTCGACGCGAGCGTGCGCAGCGGCTCGTACAGGAAGATCGGGACCCCGTGAGAGAGGTTCGGCGTGAAGAAGCTCGCGCCGGAGGCCATCGAGATCATCACCGCCTCGCCGAGCGCGCGCGCGGTCGCGAGCACGGCCGCGGCGACGATCGCGGGGCGGATCGCGCGCAGCGTCACCGCGAGCATCGCCCGCAGCGGGTTCAGGCCGAGCGCGACCGCGCCCTCGCGCCAGGACCGCGGCGCGGCCGCGAGCGCCTCGCAGATCAGCGCGATCATGATCGGCGTGATCATCACCGTCAACGTCACCGAGACGACCAGCAACCCTTCGCCGGTCAGCTCGACGGAGTTCTGGACGGAGGTCTTCTGGGCGCTCGAGATCAGATGGTTGCCGACGAACGGCACGAGCACGAGGATCGCGATCAGGCCGTAGATCACCGACGGCACCGAGGCGAGCAGCCGGATCACGGGGATCGCCACCCGGCGCAGACGCGCCGGCGCGAGCTCGACGATGAAGATCGACGAGAGCACCGCGATGATCACGCCCAGCACGACCGCGATGCCGGTCGTGATGATCGTCCCGTAGATGATCGGCCAGGCGCGCAGGTGATACGCGGAGGCGGGCGGGTTCACGCTCGTGGCCTGCATGTTCGCGAGCTGCGTGTTGAGGCTGCCGCCGGGCCCCAGCCAGCTGAGGCCGTTGTGCTCGAAGACCGGCCAGGCGCGCGCGAACACGAACACGACCATCCCGATCACGGACGCGCACACGAGCAACGAAACCGCGCCGAGCGTGACGCTCGGCGCGGTTGTCGGACCATGGGTTGCGGAGTCGATCCAACATCGTTCGCTCTGACTACCTACCTGGTCGGTAGCTGGGGTGGTTTGGGTTGGCCTGATCTACCTATTGCGTGATCGGGACCCACTGGCTGGAGATGATCTTGCGTGCCGCGGCCGATGACTCGATCCAGCCGATGAACGCCGACGCGGCGCCGGTCGCCTTGCCTTTGGTCACCTCGTAGAAGCGCGCGATGCCGGCGTACTGCCCGGACGCGACGGTCGTCTTGTTGCAGGCCACGCCGTTGTAGCTGACCGAGTTGACCGAGCCGAGCGTCGCGCCGTAGTTGGAGATGAAGCCGATCCCGTTCGGATCGTTTTCAACCGCCTGGCGCAGCAGACCCTCGGAGGAGAGTTCGGAGGCCAGCGACGAGACTTTCTTGCCTTCGAGCAGCAGCGTCTGGAAGCTCGTCAGCACGCCCGCGACCGAGGTGCGGCTGATCAGGTCGATCGTGCCGGTGGCGGTCGCGCCGGGGACCTCGCTCCAGGCGCGCGTCTTGCCGGTGAAGATCGAGAGTGACCTGCGCCGGCGTGAGGTTGCTCAGCGTGTTCGCTTTGTTCGTCACCACGCAGATCCCGTACTTCGCGATCGGGTAGAAGACGAGCCCGGCGGGATCGGTCGGCAGCGGATCGCGCGAGACGTCACCGATCGTGACGCGGCCGGCGGCGACATCGTTGATGCCGATCTGCGCGCCGCCCTGGGCGATCTTGAACTTGTATTTCGTCGGGAACAGCTTCACGTACTTCTGGGCGAGCAGCGAGACGAGCGGGTAGGAGGCGGTGGCGCCGCTGATCGTGACCGTGGTCGTCGCTGCCGAGGCGGCCGCGGGCGCCGCGACTCCGAGTACGCCTGCCACCGCGAGGGCGACGGAGAGACGGCGAAATCGATTCATTTGCTGGGGCTCCATTCAGATGGTTGACGTTGTGTCTCGATCGAAACTACCATAAACCTCACTAGCTCGATCAAGATAAGCTAGTTTATGGGGAAGATCCGCAACATCGTCTCGAGAGGCGTGTTCCAGATTTCCATACAGCACTCCGATCACGAGGATCGGCTCCCCCAGAACACCAAGAAGATCCAAAAGGTGCGGAAAGATTCCGGAGCCTTCTCATCAACACCCAGCCATGAGCGACACACCCGACAACCCCACGCCCAACGCAGACGAGCCCGCCCGCCCGCCGCGGCCCGTCAAGGGCCCCCCGCGCCTGCCCTCCACGCGCGTCGCCGCCGCGCTCGCGGCCGGGATGCTCGCGCTCGGCGTGGCCGTCGGCGCGGCGATCGGCCCCGGGGTGGGCGGGGCCGATTCAACGCTCGCGGGCGAGCGCATCCCGCTGCTGCTGCCGGCGATCGCCGCGCTCGCCGGGGCTGGCGGCGCGCACACGACGAGCACGAGCACGGCGGCGGTGCAGCCGCCGCCGGTCACGCCCCAGCCGACGCCGGCCGCCTCATCCGCGGCACGCGCGAGGCGCGTCGAGCGCCACCACGAAGACCTCGAAGACGGCGCCGAGCGCCGCGGCGACACCGGCTCCGGCGCCGAGCACCGCCAAGACGCCGACCAAGAGCACTCCGAAGAGCGCCGCGCAGGCCACGCTTCCGCCCGTCACGAGCGTGTGGCTGATCACGCTCTCCGGCGGCACCTTCGCGCAGGCGCTCGCGCAGACGGCCGCCGCCCCCTACATCGACTCCCAGCTCGTCCCCGCCGGCACGCTGCTCAGCGGCTGGTCCTCGCTCGACGCCAGCGCCCTCGCGAGCGAGGCCGCGCTGCTCGGAGGCGAACCGCCGCAGACGCTCGACTCGATCGTCCAGCCCCCATGCCCCGAAGGCGCGGCCGGCGCGGCCTGCGCGCCCGAAACCGCGGGCGCGCTGACGGCCGCCGACGAATTCCTGAAAGCCACGCTGCCCGCGATCACCGCGAGCGCCGCCTACCGCGAGCACGGCCTCGTCGTGATCACGTTCGGCGCGGTCGGCAACGCCACCGCGTCGAGCCTGCCCGCGGGCTCCGCGACCGCGACGCTCAGCTCAGAGCCGCCCGTCGGCGTGCTGCTGCTCTCGCCGTTCGCCCGCGCCGGCGCGCGGCCGACGACGCCCTTCAACCCAACTTCCCCCAAGCAGAGCCTCTCAGGGCTTCTGCACTGACGCCGTATCCGCAGACCAGTACATCCGCAGTTCTCAAACCAACCAAGGAGACCCACGTTGCACGCACTAGATCCCGCCCACCGCAAGCAGGCCACGTGGTGGCTCGTCGCGCTCGTGGGCCTCACGCTCGCCCTCGCTGGACTCGCCATCCCGGCGGTCGCCACGCGGAAGAATCGAACCCGAACAACTACGAGTGCCTCGGCAGCATCGCGCCCGGGAAGCCCGAAGTGGGCAGCGAAGAACAGCAGGTGGCGTACGTCTTCTACTGCAACGGCCCGATCACCGGCTACCAGCTGCAGGCGCAGATCCCGCTGACCGGCGTCCAGACCCCGCCGCTCGTGACCGCCGGAGCCTCCGTGCTGGGCGCTGCCGACGGGCAAGCCGCTGACCGACACGTTCTCCTGCTCCGGCGAAGTCCCCGGCTACGCGGTCAACTGCGTCGGCGCGACGAAGACGGGCTACGAGACGATCACCGGACAGTTCGCGATCGGCACGAAGATCTGCGCCGAGCCGCGCGTCGACCCGCTGCTCACGGTCACCTACGCGTACCTCGAAAAAGGCGTCGTCACCCAGGCGATCTCGGGGCCGTTCGACCTCGGCCGGCCGAACGGCTGCCCGCCGAGCGCCTTCTCGGGCGGGACGCGGCTGAACCCCAAGCCGGTCACGGTCGCCACCAAGAACAAGAAAGACAGGAAGCAAGGGCAAGAAGAAGCCGGCGAAGAAGAAGGTCGTCGGCAAAGCGGCGCCCAAGAAGAAGAAGTAGTAGCCACACGCAGCCGGCGCGGGCTCACCCCCACGGGCATAACCTGTGAGGGGTGAGGCTCGCCCGAAGGATCGCCTACGAAGCAGCGAGGAGCCGGCGCCCCGGCCGGCTCCTCCTCGCCTGCCTGGCCGTGGCGCTCGTCGGCTGCGGTTCGTCGGCCGCGGCCACCCACAACGCGGCGAGCGCGTCCGCGTCCTCTCCGCGAGCTCCGCATCGTCGGGCTCGCCCTCGAGCGCCGCCACCGGCGCGGCAGCCACCGGCGCGTCCACGACCACGCCCGCACCTGCCACGACCGCTCCCCCCTCCGCGAACTGCGCGACGGCGGTCGCCGACACGCTCGGCACGGTCGCCGCGCGCGTCTACCACGAGGCCGCCACCGGCGGCGACGTCGCGCAGGCGGTGCACCGCGTGCAGAGCTCCGCCGCCCTCGCCGACGCGATCGACAGCGGCGACGCGGCCGCCGCCCGCACCGCGCTGCAGGCGCTGCTGGCTCGACCAGATCGCGCGCGTCGAGGTCCTCCGCGGTGGACACGTCTTCGCGCAGGCCGGCTCGGGCCCGGCGATCGCGCCCGTCCACGGCTCGATTCCCGGCACGTCCGCGACGTACATCCTCTCCACGCAGCCCATCCACGCCTACCTGCAGGTCGTCCACCAGGTCACCGGCGCGCAGGTGCTGCTGCTCGGCGGCGCCTCCGCAGCGCTCACCGGCGCCGCGCCGGCCGCGCTCGCCGGCACGATCTCCGGCTCGCTCCCCGCTGAGCGCGCCCGCCGCGGGAGCCGCTCACGCTCGCCGGGCAGAGCTACCAGACGTTCACGCTCCCCGGCGCCGTCTACCCCGCGGGCGCGCTGCGGATCGTGCTGCTCGTGCCGACCTCGGCGATCTCCTGCCCCGGCCCGCTCGCACAGGCGCGCGTGGAAACGCTCGGTCACGTCGGCGAACGCATCTACCAGGAGGAGCTCCACAGCCCGGACGTCGCCGCGACGCTGCGCTCGATGGAAAGCTCGACCGCCTTCCAGCGCGCCGTCGCCGCCGGCAGCGTCGCCGCGACCCGCGCGGCGATCCTCGGCTTCTTCGCGGCCCACATCCACGTCGTCCGCGTGCGCGTCACGATCGGCGGGCGGCTGCTGATCGACGAAGGCGGGCCCGTACGCGCTCGCCCCCGTGCACGGCACGCTGCGCAGCGGCGGGCGCGTCGTCGGCAACTTCGAGATGGCGATCCAGGACGACGCCGGCTACCTGAAGCTCGCCCACCTGTTCACCGGCGCCGAAGTCCTGATGCGCACGGGCTCGCGTCAGGTGATGGGCACGCTCTCGCCCGGTCCGGCGAGCGTTCCCGACCGGGGCGAAGTGACCTACCGCGGGCGCACCTACCAGGCGTACTCCTTCGTTGGCGAAGCGTTCCCCGCGGGCCCGCTGCGGATCTCGCTGCTGCTGTGAGCCCGCGCTGGCGAGTCGCCCTACAGCAGGCTCGAGGTCATCCGTTCGACCTCGGCGATCGAGGTCAGCCCTTCGCGCACCTTCACCAGCCCGTCGTCGCGCAGGCGCAGCATCCCTTCGCCGACGGCGATCTCGACCATCGCGTCGACCGAGGCGCGCTCGAGGATCAGCGCGCGGATCGGCTCGCTCACGGACATCACCTCGTACAGCCCCAGCCGGCCGCGATAGCCCGAGCCGCCACAGCGCGAGCAGCCGACCGCCTCGTAGGGCTCGGCGCCGGCGAGGCCGTGCTCGGCGAGCACCGCCTCGGAGACCTTCAGCGGGCGCTTGCAGTGCTTGCAGAGCATCCGCACCAGCCGCTGGGCGACGATGCAGTCGATCGCCGAGGAGACGAGGAACGGCTCGATGCCCATGTCGATCAGCCGGCCGAGCGCGCTGGGCGCGTCGCGCGTGTGCAGCGTCGAGAGCACGAGGTGGCCGGTCAGCGCCGCCTCGACGGCGATGTGCGCGGTCTCGCGGTCGCGGATCTCGCCGACCATGATCACGTCGGGATCGGCGCGCAGCATCGAGCGCAGGCCGACGTCGAAGGTGACGCCCGCCTTGGCCGCGATCTGCATCTGCTTGACGCCCGCGATGCGCTGCTCGACGGGGTCCTCGATCGTGAGGATGCTCCGTTCCCCGTCGTTGAGCGCGTTCAGCGCCGCGTACAGCGTCGTCGACTTGCCCGAGCCGGTCGGCCCGGTCACGAGCACGGCGCCGTTCGGCTTGTTGATCGCGCTGGTGAAGCGGCTCGAGCTCGTCCTGCCTGCATCCCCAGCGCGTCGAGTCCCTCGACCCGCACGCCTCCGTCGAGGATCCGCATCACGACGCCCTCGCCGTGGACGAGCGGCAGCGTCACCACGCGGATGTCCACGCGGCGCCCGTCGACCGTCAGCGCGAAGCGGCCGTCCTGGGGCAGGCGCTTCTCGGAGATGTCGAGATCGCCCATGATCTTGATGCGCGAGACGACGCTCATCGCCATCCTCCGTTTGACCGTCGCCGCCGGGGCGAGCACCCCGTCGACGCGGAACAGCACGCGCGTGTCGCCCTCTTCGGGGTTGATGTGGATGTCCGAGGCGCCCTGCTGGACCGCCTGGGCGACGATCGAGTGCACCAGCTTGATCACCGGCGCGTCGCGGTCGGCCTCTTCGGCCAGCGTGTCGGGTTCGGCCTCGGCCTCGGGCTCCTCGTCGACGATGTCCTCGATCGAGTCGTCCATCCGCGCGAGCCGCGTCAGCAGCAGGTTCAGATCCTCGACCGACGCCGCCGCGACCTTCACGCGCCGGCCGGTCATCATCGCGACGTCGTCGATCGTCAGCACGTTCGTCGGATCGGCCATCGCCAGCAGCAGCGTCCCGTCGTCGGTGTAGCCGACGGGCACGGCCTGGTAGCGCTTGGCGGTCTCCGCGCGGATCAGGTTGACCGCGCCCATGTCGAGGTCGTAGACCGACAGGTCGACGTAGTCCAGGCCGAAGCGCTCGGCCACCGCGCGGGCGAGCTGGTCGTGGCGCAGGACGCCCCGCTCGACCAGCACCTGGCCGGTCGGCCTGCCCTGCGAGCGGGCGGCCGCGACCGCCTGCTCGACCGTCTCGCGATCGGCGAAGCCGAGGTCGACGATCACCTCGCCGATCATCCGTGCCGAGCGCCCCGAGCGCAGCGGCGGATACAGGCCGTCGTCAGGGCGGCCGACGGCGATCTCCTCGGGGATTTGCTCGGGGTCCCGCGGCGGAGATGTGGCTGTGGGCGTGACGGTATCGCGCATCGCCGTTTGTATCGGCATCCGCGGGAGCGCCGCTTGATCGGCAGCCCGCATCTTTATGTGATTTCTATGCGCCTTTCTGGACGATTTGGCCCTTGCAGGACTCTCTTTCCGAGGCATGCCGGCCGCTTTCATCCGGCCCGAGCCGCACCGCTGCTCAGGCCAGCGGACTCAGCGACTCGTCGAGGTACCGCGGCATCCCCTGCTCGAAGGCGCCCTTCACTTGAGCATCGAGCGCGTTCAGCCGATACAGCGCCAGCGCCTCGCCCGAGGCGAAGCGCTGGCCGCTGGCCGCGTCGGCGCCGTGGTGGAGCATCACGCAGTGCTCGAGCGCGAGCCGCCGCTCCGCGTCGAGCGTCGCGGGGGCGTGGCTCGAGATCAGGCGCAGGCCCAGCTCGATGTGGCCCAGCAGCTGCCCCTCGCGGCTGCGCCCGATCTCCGCGCCGTAGGTGAACTCGCGCGTCTTGCCGAGGTCGTGGACGAGCGCCGCGCTCAGCAGCAGATCGCGATCCAGGCGCGGGTGCAGCGTGCAGAGCTCGAGCGCCAGCGTCGCGACCGCGACGGTGTGCTCGAGCAGGCCGCCGAGATACGCGTGGTGGGCGCCGGAACGGCCGGCGCCGGCCCCGGCACCGGCGCCCCGTGGCCTCGAGTCGGCGCCGAGCGCCGCCGGCGGTGAGCAGGGCGCGCGGCGGATCTCCGCGCGCAGCGCCGAATCGCCGAGCAGACGTGCGAGCAACCCCTTCAAGCCCGGTTCGTAGACCTCGCGCGCGAGGTGCTCGAGGAACCCTTCGAGCTCGTCGAGGTCGCGGTATGCCGTCGGCAGGAAGCGGGCGGGGTCGGCGTCCTCGTCGCTTCCATCGGCGCGCGCGATCGCCTGCAGCGCGATCTGGAGCTCGTCGCGAAAGCGCTCGACGCGTCCCTGCACGCGCACCAGCTCGCCCCGCTCGAAGCGCCCGGCGAGTACGTCGGCGTCACGGAACGCGCGCGCACGAATCGTCCCGGTGCTGTCACGCAGCTCGACCGTCAGGTAGGGCGTCCCCGCTTTCGAGATCTGGCGCTCCTTGCGCACGCACGCGAACACGCCGTCGACCTCCTGCTCGAAGCGGAGCGTCGCGATCTGGACGCCCCCGGTCTCGCTCTGGATGTCGTCTCTCGCGATCTGAGCGTCGTCTTTGCGCATTACGTTGCCGGCCGGGGTCACTCCGCCCATGATGTACGGTGGTTCGGATGCAGCCCTTGATCTGGGACCGCCGTCCGGATGGCCTCAGGGCCCCTGCGATGGTATGCGCCTTCCAGGGCTGGAACGACGCCGGCGACGCCGCCTCGAGCGCCGTCTCCTTCCTCGCCTCCTCACTCGACGCGAGTCGCTTCGCGCAGATCGACTCCGAGGAGTTCTACGACTTCCAAGCAAACCGCCCCAACATCCAGCTCACCGACGGTGAGACGCGGGAGATCGTGTGGCCGACGGTCGAGGTCTTCGAGGCGCGGGCGCCGCGGGCGCCTCGCGATCTCGTGATCGTCCAGGGCGTCGAGCCCTCGCTGCGCTGGCGCGCCTTCAGCGCACATCTCGTCGAGCTCGCCGAAGCGCTCGGCGTGCAGGTCGTCGTCACGCTCGGCGCGCTGCTCGCCGACGTGCCCCACAGCCGTCCGGTGACGATGACCGGGTTCGCCTCCGATCCCTCGCTCGTCGAGAACCTCGGGCTGGCAACCTCGAGCTACGAGGGGCCGACCGGGATCATCGGCGTCCTGCACAGCGCCTGCCTGGATGCGGGGCTACCGTCGGCCAGCCTGTGGGCGGGCGTCCCCCACTACGTCGCCGCGGCGGCCAACCCGAAGGCCGCGCTCGCGTTGGTGCGGAGAGTCGAAAGCCTGATCGGCGTCTCGATCGACGTCTCCGAGCTCGAGGTCTCGGCCGCCGACTACGAGCGCCAGGTCGGCCTCGCCGTGCAGAGCGACCCGGATATCCAGGCGTTCGTCGAACGGCTCGAGCAGGCCGCGGAGAGCGAAGAGTCCGAGCTGATGCCCGAGGACGTTCCCTCGGGAGACATGCTCGCGCGCGAATTTCAGCGGTTTCTGCGCCAGCGAGGGCCTGAGGGAAAGTAGCGCGGGACCGGGGCCTTCGTCCCGGACCCGGCCCGGTCCGAGGTGAGTTGCAAGTCATAGGGAGATTCCGGCCTGCAATTCCGGCCCGAAAAGTCCCAACCCGCTTGGCCGAGAGGTGGCAAGTCGCCGCTGGTTTATCTACCGCTCCGCCGCCGGGCAGACGATCCGGTAGTCGCGGAGCAACACAGGGACGAGACGTTTTCATTCCGGCCGGTTTGCTTTCGCGAACCTCTTGGCCGGTCTGAAAAGTCCGCCCTGCTTCGCTGGACGAGCTCGAGTTCAGAATCACCAAAGACTTCTGTCCCGTTTGGTGATCCCTCGTCGGAAGAGGAGGTGGAGACCATCGCAACCACGAAAGGCTAAATTATGATGAAGTCCGATTTTCCAGATGTTGGACAGATATATGACCTCAGACTAGATCGAATGCCTTCTCGCACCCCCAACGGATCGTTAGCAGCTCACCGCAGACAGACCACAATCTTTATCCAGTTCAGCGATCTATGCCTAACCCACGATACTCGTACCAGAGACTATTACTCGCGATCCTACGCCAGAATGACGGGATACAATTTACCCCGCCATTTCATGGAGATACCGTACTGAATTCCCACAGTCGCGTCGATGCTACCCCATCATACCTACGAGAAGGAGCTCATAATCGTCGAGGATGTCCCCCACGCTTGTCGTGACCTGCTGGCACGTACGGATGATCCTATTCTTTTCATGTCGGTGATGGACGCAAGCCTGACCCAAAGTCATGAGGTCATCGCAATGGGTTTGGAGACCATTATCGGTGGCTATACCGATCCAGCTGACTTCTCAGATCTAGCAAACGTTATGTATTGCCATGACGTCAACAACCTAAGCGGCTTATTTAACAATATTATTCCCCTCGCCCCCCCTGTCTGGACTACCGGCCGTTTGAGGGATCTGCCTGCATCCCTAAACTGAGCCTGAGCAGCGGCTGTAGTTTTCGATGCTCCTTCTGTACTGTGCCCACCCAATTGGCCCCAGTGAGTGAAGAGCGGATCCTCGCCGATATTGATGCTCTTTCCGGGCTTTCATATAAATTGATCCTCATCGACGACAAGTTACTCCGGATCGATCGCGTGGCTCGAGGACGCAGTTTGTTGCTGCTGGAGCAGGTCCCCGACGACGAGAGCTGGTCCGCGCGATCCGATTATCAACTTGGCGGGCTCGTCAGACAACTTCACGCCATACCGGGATGGGTTATCGACGGCGATCCAGCCGCATGGCGCGACGTTGTCAACGCTCGCCTCACGCAGCGCCTGTCAGCAGCTCAGCGCCATCTCGGTTTGTCCGACCTGCCGGACGTGAAGAGAATCCTCGATGCTGAGCTCACGGGGGACTCCCACACGTCCACTTGACCGTCTTTTGCATATGGACATACGCAGGCCCAATATTTGCGTAACCGATCAGCAGATAGGAGGTTTGATCGACTTTGCGAACGTCATTCGTGGCGATCCTTTCTTTGAGCTTGCCCGCATCCGCTATTCGGGGTTGCTCTCGAATGACTTCCTATGGGGCTATGGGATCGAGGATCCGGCAGCCTGGTCGCGTAAGAATGCATCGCTTCTGGCCCTGTATGAGATTGACATCGCGTCGCTGCTCGTGACCGTGGCGATCGAGGAGGCAGATACTCCCGATCTGTTCACGCAAGCATCGACCCGTTTGCGCGAGCTCATCAAGATCGTCCGCCACGCCCTAGCCGACGGAGACTCGACCAACAATTGGCCCCCGGGCGGGCGGAATCTCAATCCGGGTCTACCTCAATCCGGGTCTACCGCTCGGCCGCCGGACAGACGATCCGGTAGTCACAAAGCGAGCACGCCGCGAGCGACGGCGTCGGCTCGAAGCGCTCGGCGAGGATGCCCTCGCCGGCGGCGAGCACGATCTCCTTGACCGCCTCGGCGTCGCGGTCGTCGCGGGGCACGGGGACCTTGAGGTCGTCGAGCACGTAGTAGTAGGCCTGCCGGGAGGCATCCAGCCCCCAGGACTCGCGCGCGGCGAGTGCATAGAGCGACAGCTGGATGTCGTCCGCGAGCTGCTCGGCGCTCTTCGGACGGGACGTCTTGTAGTCGATCAGCTCGTACTCGTCTCCGTCCCTACTCCCAGCGTCGGCGCCCCCGTTCTTGCCGCCGGCCTCGGCCTCCGCGCGGCCCGCAGAGACATCGCCCGCCGCCGTGCCACCGCCCGCCGACGCGCCTCCCCTCAGTCGATCGACGCGATCGACGCGGCCACGCAGGTGGTGGGGCCCGAGCCGGAAGGAGAAGGGTCGCTCGAACCACACCGGCTCGGAGTCCTGGCCGTGCAGGCGCTCGTGGTAGCGCGTGAGCGCGGCGCGCGCTTTGCCGTAGAGCTCCCGCTCATGCTCGTCGTCCGTGCCAAAGCCGCTGCGCCGCCAGCTCTGTTCGAGTAGCTCGAGCAGCTGCGCGAGCGTCTGCCCCGGGCTCGAATGGAAGCGCTCGAGCACCTGGTGCACGACGATCCCGAATCGCTGGTTCTGCGTCTGCTCGGTCGGGATCCGCAGGACCCGCGCGTACTTGTAGCGCAGCGGGCAGCCGCGGTAGGTCTCGACGTCCGAGGCCGACAGCGCCAGGCCGATCCCCTTGCGCGGGAGGAAGGGCCCGAGCGAGGAGGCTTCGCGCGGCGCGATCGCCTGGGCACGGGCGCGGGTAAGAGCAAGATCCCCGCCGTCGAGATCACGATCTCGATCGCCGGCGCCCACGCCGGGGCCATCGCCGTCGTCGCCGGCCTCCGGCGTGTGCTCGGTCAGCAGCTCGTCGAGCGCTGAGGTCTGGAAGATCTCCCGCTGCAGCGGCGTCGTGGCGGCGAGCAGACGCGCGTTGATGTCGGCGAGCGCCTCCTCGAGGCTCTGTCCATCCGGACGCTGCGTGAGCGCGGACAGCTTCAGCAGCTCCAGGTAGCGCACCATCCCGTGGGAGATGTCGAGGTCGGTGTCGAGGCGCAGCTCGCCGAGCCGGCCACCGATCCGGGCGACGCTCGCGAGCACCTCCTCGCGCATCATGCGGAGCGTCTTCTGCAGCGCCTCGTCCTCCTCGCGACGGAGCCCCTCCTGCGGTTGGCGCTCCTCGCGGTCCCGGCCCTCGACGCCGAGCACCACGCGCGCGAGCAGATCGGGACGGCCCGCGTCCAGCGCCTCCGCGGCCTCGCGGCGCAGCTCGAGGAAGCGCCCGACGCGCTCGCGCGCGTCCGGTGGGATCTGGGGCGACTCGATCGCCGCCGCGAGCGCCGCGACCATGTCCAGCTTGCGCCGCCGCGCCAGCGCGATCACGCGGGCGAGATCGACCTGGCGCAGCTCGATCGGCGGGCGCGCGAGCGCACGCACGACTGCGGCGGCGTCGTGCGGGTCGGCGAGCAGGCGCATCCAGGCCAGCACGTCGCGTACCTCGGCCCGCTCGCGAAAGGCGGCCGCCCCGCGTTCCTCGGCCAGTGTCTCGCCGGGCGCCGTCGCGGTGGGCCCATTGCCGCGCGCTGTCCCCTTGCGAGGCTCGCCGGGAACACCCTCGCTTGGAATCCTCGGGGGAGCCTCCTCTCGTTCCGCTCGCGCTTGATCCCCGCGGCTCCTTGCGGACACACCCTCGCCGGAAGGCGTGGCAGGAACGATCCTCGAGACGGGCATCGATCAAGGATACGAGCGGAGAGCGCACGGCGAGGGACGCCGCCGAGACATACCCCTCGGGCGCGGCGCGGGGAAGCCCTACGCTCTGATGATGAGCTCGGACGCAATCGATTGGCGCGCCGCCCAGCGCATCGGTGAGCTGATCGCCGGCACGGGTGCGCGGGACGGGCAGAGTCGATACGGAGGCGTGAGCGCCGACACGATCGAGCCGCGCGCGCACGACTTCGCCGCGCGCGTGAGCGCCTACACGGGTCTCGAGCTCACGGACGCGCAGCTGCCGCCCCTGGAGGTCGTCGACCGGCCGGCCTGGATCGCGGCGAACCTGAGGACGATGAAACCGCTGCTCGACCCGCTCACCGCGCGCCTCGGCGGCAGTGGCGGCGACAACGACGGCGGCGACGACAGCGGCGGGCTCACCGGCATCGTCTCCGGCCCGCTGCGGGCGGCGTCGGGCCTGCTGTTCGGCGCGCAGGTCGGGGCGCTGACGGGCGTGCTCTCCCAGCGCGTGCTCGGCCAGTACGACCTCGCACTGCTCGACGCCGAGGTGCAGCCACGCCTGCTGCTGCTGGCGCCGAACCTGGCGCAGGCCGCGCGCAACCTCGGGGTCGACCGCGACGAGCTCGTCCTGTGGGTGACGATCCACGAGATCACCCACGCCGTCCAGTTCGGCGGCGCGCCGTGGCTGCGCGAGCACCTCGGGGGCATGCTGCGGGAGCTGATCGAGGGCCTGCAGGTGAAGCTCGACCCCCGCTCCACGAGGGACGGCCTGCCCGCAGAGCAGGACAAGGGCAACGACCAGGACCAGCGCGCTGGGGGCGGCGCCGGCGGATGGATTCCGAAGCTGGACGGGCTGGGCATCAACCCAAACCAGCTGCGCGAGCTGCTGGAGCGAGCCCGCCGCGGCGAACTGCTGCGCCTGACGCTCGGCGACGAGCGCTGGCAGCTGGTCGAGCGGATGCAGGCGACGATGTCGCTGATCGAGGGGCACGCCGAGCACACGATGGACGCGGTCGGCGCCGAGGTGCTGCCGTCGCTGCCGCGCCTGCGCGCCGCGTTGAACCGCCGGCGCGAGACACGGGGGCTGCCGTGGCGGGTGCTCGAGCGGTTGCTCGGGCTGGAGTTGAAGCTGAAGCAGTACGAGGTCGGCAAGCGCTTCTGCGACGCGGTCGTGCAGGCCGAGGGCCCGGAGGCACTGGCCCGCGTGTGGGAGGGGCCGGAGCTGCTGCCGAGCACCGCCGAGTTGGAGACACCGCGTCTCTGGCTGGAGCGAACGCACGTTCCTCCTGTTACAAGCTCGGCGACTTAATACCCCTTGTTCACGAGGTCTTTACGGTTTGTGAAGGTCGTGCTGTAACTATCTCTTCAGACCGGGTTACAAACGTGTGTTCGATGCTACGCTGAGACCAAGGCGAGCGCGAACAGAAGCGAACGAACGTCACCCGTGTCCTCTCAAAGAGGACAGAACCGAGTAACAGGAGACCCCTCCAAATGGCCACAGCCACCACCACTTCCCCCCGCAGCGCCAAAGCCGGCAAACCGGCCGCCGCCAAAGCGTCGACCGCCCGCAAAGCCCCCGCCGCCAAAACCACGCAGGCGAAGAGCACGAAGGCCAAGGCAGCGCGGACGCGCTCGATCCACCAGACCCAGTCGGCCGTGCGCCAGACCGAAATCGCCGCGCGCAACACCGTCGACGTGTTCGGCGACTACACCGAGCGCGCCGTGCTGATCCCCGTCGGCGCTGCTCTGATCGCCCGCGACCGGGTCGTCTCGACCGTCAGCGACACGATCTCGACGTACGGCTCGACGGCGAAGGCCCAGGCCCAGCTGCGCCGCTTCGAGCGCCGCGGCACCACCGCGCGCAACCGGCTCGAGCGCGAGGTCCGCAAAGCCCGTGTGCGCGTCGAGCGCGAACTGCGCCAGCGCCGCCGTGACCTCGAGCAGACCGTCACCACGCTCGAGGAGCGCCGCGACGCGGTCGCGAAGAACGTGACCGAGCTGCCGAACCGCGTGCAGGAGCGGATCCTCAGCATCGTCTGAGCACGACACCCTTCCCCCGTCCCGGGCCGGAGAGGCCGGGAGTCACGGGACAGTCTGCCGGCCTCATATCCCGCCGGCAGTAGTAGCAACCTCTCCTCCCCTCGACTCCGGGGCGGCCCCCACCGCCCCGGGTCATTTAAGAGCTGGGTGAGGGCGGGCCCGGGTGGGCGGGACCGACTATGGGGAGGTCGGGAGGGGGCTGGTCCCCTCCCGTTGAGTACCCCCTCCCGCTGTGCATGTTTTGTCCCGACCTGCGCATGCGCAGGTCGGCCGGCGGCACATGTGCCGCCGGCTTCCTGGATCTTCTGAAAGGGCACGCCGGTCGCGGTTTGTCACAATGGGCCGCGTGAGCAACGAAGCGGAGATCCGCAAGGCCCTCGAGGTCGTGATCGACCCCGAGCTGCACCGCTCGATCGTCGAGCTCGACATGGTGCGCTCGATCGAGATCGGCGGCAACGGCGTCGTCGACATCACGGTCTCGCTGACGACGCCGGGCTGCCCGATCAAGGGCCACTTCCAGACGGCCGTCGCCGAGGCCGCGGGCGCGCTCGAGGGCGTGACCCACGTGAACGTGTACTTCGACGTGCTGAACGACACCCAGAAGGCCGCGCTGCAACAGAAGCTCGGCCGCGGCAGCCTGCCCCAGGGCGCGCTCGCGCAGGTCGCGAACGTGCTCTGCATCGGCTCCGGCAAGGGCGGCGTCGGCAAGTCGACGCTGACCGCGAACCTCGCGGCGGCGCTCGCGGGCGAGGGCAAGAAGGTGGGCGTGCTCGACGCCGACGTGTGGGGCTACTCGATCCCGCGCATGTACGGGCTCGGCGCGACGCGGCCGCCGGTCTCCGCCGAGCGCAAAATCCTGCCGCTGGAGGCGCACGGCGTGAAGGTGATGTCGATCGGCTTCTTCCTCGAGGAGGACGCCGCCGTCGTGTGGCGCGGGCCGATGCTGCACAAGGCGCTGACCCAGTTCCTGCAGGACGTCGACTGGGGCGCGCTCGACTTCCTGCTGATCGACCTGCCCCCGGGCACCGGCGACGTCTCGATGACGCTCGCGCAGCTGCTGCCGCAGGCGAAGTTCGTGATCGTCACCACGCCGCAGGCGACCGCGCAGAAGGTGGCGCGACGCTCCGCCGAGATGGCGCACAAGGTCTCGCTGGAGATCGGCGGGGTGATCGAGAACATGTCGGGCTTCACGACGCCGTCGGGCGAGCGCTTTGCGATCTTCGGCGAGGGCGGCGGCAAGGAGCTCGCGGACGAGCTCGACGTGCCGCTGCTGGGCAAGGTGCCGCTGACGATGCCGCTGCGCGAGCACGCCGACAGCGGCACCGCCGCTCGTGATCGAGGATGCCGGCGATCCGGCGTCACAGGCGATCCACCAGGCCGCACGCGGGCTGATCGCGATCGGCGCCCCGCCGGTGCTGCCGGTGCTGGCCGGCTTCGTCGCAGGTCGGGCCGCGGCGGGGCCCGTCGCGCCCGAGGCGCCGCCCGCCGCCGGGCGAAAACCGGCGGGCATGTCACTGCCGATGGCCTGAGCGGGCCCCGCGCCGCCAGGGACCGTCGAGCCACAGGAGCACTCCCGCTGCAGGCGTGACTGGACCGACCGTCCCCACGTGGCAGCGGGAGCGGCGATAGCGTGGCGGGAGACATCCTGCCGGTTCGCTTGACAAGCACACCCCACCTGAGAGGATCGTCACGGAATGCCGGTGCCAGGACAACAAGAGGAGCAGGAAGAGCAGGCGCAGATGACCACCGACGGCGCCCCGGGGTCGTCCGTGCAGCGGCCGACGGCTGAGTCGCCGGCGACGAGCAGCAGGCAGCGCAGGATGGCGCGGTCGAGATCGACGAACGCCGCGCGAAGATGGAGCGGCTGAAGGCGGAAGGGATCGACCCCTACCCGCCGGTCAGCCTGTGGGAGACGCGCACGCGCATCGCCGACGTGCTCGCCGCGCACGACCCGGATGAGCTCGAGGAGGGCGGGCATCCGGAGCTCCGCTACCAGGTGGCCGGCCGGCTGATCTCCCGCCGCGAGCACCCCAACACCTCGTTCCTGGACCTGCGCGACCTGTCCGGCTCGATCCAGATCGTCGTGCGACTGGACGACCTCGGCGAGGACACCTACAAGCGCATCATCAGCCTCGACATCGGCGACATCGTCGGCGTGGAGGGCTTCGTCTACAAGACCAAGCGCGGGCAGCTGGTGCTGGCGGTCGGCGAGCTGACGCTGCTCACCAAGACGCTGCGCCCGCCGCCGGACAAGCACCACGGCCTCGGCGACACCGGCACCCGCTACCGCTACCGCGAGCTCGACCTGCTCGCCAACGAGGACACGCGCGAGCTGTTCCTCACGCGCCACAAGATCGTCTTCGAGATCCGCAAGTGGCTGAACGAACGCAACTTCATCGAGGTCGAAACGCCCGCCCTGCAGTCGCTCGCCGGCGGCGCCGGCTCGCGGCCGTTCACGACGCACCACAACGCGCTCGACCGCGACCTGTACCTGCGGATCTCCGTCGAGCTGTTCCTCAACCGCTGCATCGTCGGCGGCATGGAGAACGTGTACGACATGGGCAAGGTCTTCCGCAACGAGGGCATCTCCCCGAAGCACTCGCCCGAGTTCACGATCATCGAGTTCATGTGCGCCTACTCCGACTACAACGACGTCGCGACCGTCACCGAAGAAATGTTCCGCGACGTCGCCCAGGCGGCGCTCGGGCGCACGACGATCAAACGGAACGGCGAGGAGATCGACCTCGCCAAGCCGTGGCGGCGGGTGACGATGCGCGAGCTGATCCTCGAGCGCTTCGGCCTCGACTTCATGGAGTCCACGCGCGAGCAGCTCGCCGAGGTGCTCGACGCGCCGCTCGACCCCGCCGCCACCTGGGCCGAGGTCGTGGCGGACATCTACTCGGAGAAAATCGAGTCGACGATCAACCAGCCGACGCACGTCTTCGACTTCCCGCTCGAGCCGTTCCCGATCACCAAGCGCCACTCCGTCCACCCCGAGCTGGGCGAGCACTTCGACGCGGTGATCGGCGGGATCGAGCTCGTCTCCGGCGACACCGAGCTGAACGACCCGGTCGACGAGTGGCAGCGCTTCGTCGACCAGCGCAAGCGCCGCGCCGTCGACGACGGCGACGTGCCGCACCCGAACGACGAGGAGTACACGCGCGCGCTCGAGTACGGCTACTCGCCGACCGCCGGCGGCGGCATGGGCGTCGATCGCCTGGTGATGATCCTCACCGAACGCGACACGCTGCGCGAGGTGATCCCCTTCCCGATCGTGAAGGAGCTGCGATGAGCCCGCATGGCGGCGCTGGATCGGCGTCCTCGATCGCTCGGTACCGAAGCCGGGCGACACTCGCTCCGCTCGCATCCCCGTTTCGGCCAGCACACGTCGCTCACTGCGTCCTGGGTGGGTGGGACCCGATCCATCTGCGGCCCATCGGGGGTGTGGGGAAACGAGCGCGAAATGACCTTTCCAAGCTCGACCTCGACCCCGGCGTGATCGCCTCCTGCCGGGAGGCGGCGGCGCAGATCGCCGCGCAGGTCGGCGAGGAGATCGCCGGCAAGACGACCGTCTCGGTCGAGCGCACGGTCGCGCGGCTGCTCGGCGTGGACGGCGTGAACGAGCTCGACGCGCCGCTGCCGAACGTGCTCGTCGACCACGTCGCCGACCGCGGCGAGCTCGGGCGGGGCATCGGCTACTGGCTCGGCAACGCGCTGCTCGACGACGAGCGCCGCTCGCCCCAGCAGATCGCGCAGGACGTCGACGCGGGGCGGCTCGACCTGTGCGCGCTGCCGCGGGCGGACGACGATGCGATCAGGGCGCGGATCACGCGAGAGTGCGAGACCCGGCATCGCCGAGATCGCCGCGCGCACGCGCGAGCGCCACGAGCTGCGCGAGCGCCTCGGCGAGAGCCCGCCGCCGCTGCGCTACGTGCTGACCGCGACCGGGAACGTCTACGAGGACGTCGTCCACGGCCTCGCGGTCGCCGAAGCCGGCGGAGACATCGTCGCGGTGATCCGCTCGACCGCGCAGAGCCTGCTCGACTACGTGCCCTACGGCCCGACGACCGAGGGCTACGGCGGCACGTTCGCGACGCAGGCGAACTTCAAGATCATGCGCGAGGCGCTCGACGAGTGGTCACAGAAGCACGGCCGCTACGTGCGCCTGTCGAGCTTCTGCTCGGGCCTCTGCATGCCCGAGATCGCCGCGATGGGCGCGATCGAGGGCTTCGACAACATGGTCAACGACGCGCTCTACGGGATCCTCTACCGCGACATCAACCCGGTCCGCGGCCTGATCGACCAGCGCGTCTCGCGGATGGTCAACGGCTACTTCGGCGTGACGATCAACACCGGCGAGGACAACTACCTGCGCACCGCCGACGCGATCGAGGCGGCGCCGTCGGTCACCGCGTCGCAGTTCATCAACCGCCAGCTCGCGCTCGACTCGGGCGTGCCCGACGCGCAGATCGCGCTCGGCGACGCGTTCGAGATCGACCCGCCGGTCGTCAACGGCCTGCTGCTGGAGTGGGCGCAGGCGCAGCTCACGCGCGAGCTGTTCCCGGACTGCCCGGTCAAGTACATGCCGCCGACGCGGCACATGGACGGCAACCTCTACCGCACGCACGCGACCGACTCGCTGTTCAACCTCGTCACGATCGCGACCGGCCAGGGCATCCAGACGATCGGCGTGCCGACCGAGGGGATCTTCACGCCGCACGTGCACGACCGCGTGATCGGGCTGGAGAACGTGAACTACGTGTTCGACACCGCGCGCGACCTCGGCGAGGAGATCGAGTTCAAGCCGGGGGGCATCATCCAGACGCGCGCGCGCGAGGTCCTCGCCGGGGCGCACGGGCTGCTGGAGCGGATCGCCGCGGACGGGCCTGTTCGCGGCGCTCGGCGAGGGCGTGTTCGGCGACGTTCCCCGCCAGGTCGACGAGGGCCGTGGGATCGAGGGGATCGTCGCGACCGTCGATGGCTACTTCGACCCGGTGAGCGAGCTGATGCGGGGAGCGCCGAGTCGTGTCTAGCGAGCCGGCCGCTCAGCAGGACGCCGAGGCCGCCCCCGAGCCGAACGCCGACGCCCCGAACGTTGCGCCCACCCCAGACGCGGCCGCGTCCTCGCCTGCGGCGGGCGTGGCCCGGAATGTCGACCTCGAGCACGTGAAGCCCTACGCCGACCATCTCGGCGACGGGATCGTGCAGTTCAGCTTCACGCTGCCCGTGCCCTACGGCCTCGCCGCGCGCAAGGCCGCGCAGGAGCTCGCGCGGAAGATGGGCTTCGAGCACCCGGAGGTCGTCCACTACCAGGGGCTGACCGAGGGGTACACGTACTTCGTGATGTTCGGCGAGTGCACCGCAGACGGTCGACTACGCGACGCTCAGCGGCGAGGGCTTCGAGATCGAGTACATGTCAGAGGACGAGATCGAAGCGTTCGCGCGCGAGCGGATCGGCCGTCCGATCGTGATCGTCGGCGCGGCGACGGGCACCGACACGCACAGCGTCGGGATCGACGCGATGCTCAACCTGAAGGGCTTCCACGGGCACCACGGCCTGGAGGGGTACAGGGCGTTCGAGACGCACAACCTCGGCAGCCAGGTGCCGAACAGCGTGCTCGTCGCGCGCGCGATCGAGCTGAACGCCGACGCGATCCTCGTCTCGCAGACCGTGACCCAGCAGAACCTGCACGTCTCCAACCTCACAGAGCTCGTCGAGATCGTCGAAGCGGAGGGCAAGCGCTCGCAGATGATCCTCACCTGCGGCGGTCCGCGCGTGTCGAACGAGCTCGCGAAGGAGCTCGGCTACGACGCGGGCTTCTCGAAGGGCACCTACCCGTACCACGTCGCGAGCTTCATCGTGCGCGAGCTGGCCGCGCGCACGGCGGCCGCACCCGCCGACGGGGCCGACGCGGCCAACGGGACGGGCGCGACGAGCGCGCATGGCTGACGCCGCCGCCCATGCCTGAGGCCTCGTCCGGACCGCTGTCCGATCTGCTCGCCGGCACGCGCCGGGTGGCGCTGGTCGGGCTGGCGAAGAACACGGGCAAGACGGAGACGCTGGCCGCGATCCTGCGGGAGCTGGCGCGAAGCGGGGACGCCCGTCGGCGTGACCTCGATCGGGAGAGACGGCGAGGCGCACGACGTGATCGACGCGCGGATCGAGAAGCCGCGGATCGTCCTCCAGGCCGGCAGCCTGGTGGCGAGCACCGACGCGCTCGTGCGGGCGAGCGGCCTCGCGCACGAGCGGCTGGCGCAGACCGGCGTGAGGACCCCGCTCGGGGAGGTCGTGATCGTGCGGCTCGCGGAGCGGGGCGCGTCGAAGTCGCCGGCCCGAGCGCCGCCGAGGACCTGCGCGCGGTGAGCGAGGAGATGCTCTCCTACGGCGCCGAGCAGGTGTTGATCGACGGCTCGATCGACCGCCGCGCGGCCTCCTCGCCGGCGGTCGCCGACGGGCTCGTGATCGCCACCGGCGCGGTCCTCGGCGAGGAGATCGAGGCGGTCGTCGCGGCCACGAGGGACGCGGTCGAGCTGGTCAGGCTGCCCGGTGGCGCAGGAAACACTGAGGAGGCGCATCGCGCTGGAGCGCAAGCTCGTGTTGAACGCCGAGCCGGCGGAGATCGCGGCGCTGCTGGGCGAGCATCCAAGCGCAAGCACGTTCCCCGTCGAAGGCGCCCTGAGCGAGCGGTTCCTGGAAGGCCTGCTGACCGCCCGAAGAGAGCGGGCCGGACGTGAGCTGAAGATCGTCGCCGGCGACCCGACGAGGGTCTTCCTGACCCGACACGGACCGGGCTGGTACCGACGTCAGGGCCTTGAGATCGAGGTGAGAACGACGATCGACCTGAGGGCGATCACGGTCAATCCCGTGGCCCCCCAGTCGCACCGCTTCGACTCGCGGCAGCTGCGCGAGCTGATCGAGGCGGCCGTCGCGCGACGTGCCCGTCCTGCGACGTGCTCGACCCGAGGACTACTTGGCGTTGGCGAAGTAGTCGGCGTTGATCTGCGTGAACTTCTGCCACTCGTCGGGGAGCTGGTCCTCGGCGAAGCAGGCGTCGACCGGGCAGGCCTCGACGCAGGCGTCGCAGTCGATGCACTCCTCGGGGTCGATGTAGAGCATCTCGGCAGCGTCATAGCCGGGCTCGTCGGGCGTCGGGTGGATGCAGTCCACGGGGCATACCTCGACACAGGAGTTGTCCTTGGTGCCAATGCACGGCTCGGCGATTACGTAGGCCATTCGCTTCTTTCTTTGGGTCGGTTTGCGGGGGCTTCCCTGCGGGAGACGCATATTGTACGAAGCATGCTGCTGCTTACCGGCGCGACCGGTCTGGTGGGCTCCGCGCTGCTGCGGCGCCTGATCGGCGAAGGGACCCAGGTGCGCTGCCTCGTGCGCGATCCCCGGCGCCTGGGCGCCCAGCGCGTGCGCGTGCAGATCGCGCTCGGCGACCTCACCGACCCGCCGTCGTTTCGCAACGCGATGCGCGGCGTGGACACCGTCGTGCACCTCGCCGCCTCGATCCGCGACCAGCCGCGCGGCTCGATCGAGGAGCTGAACGGGATCGCCACCTGGCGGATGGTGCGCGCGGCGCAGCGCCAGGGCGTCGAGCGCTTCGTGTTCTTCTCCGTGCTCGGCGCCTCCACCCACCACCGCGCGCGCTTCTTCCGCGCGAAGGCGCTCGCCGAGCAGGCCGTCGCCGAGGCCGACCTGCGCAGCACCGTGTTCGCCCCCTCGATCGTCTACGCCCCCGGCGACCCCTGGCTGACCCTGCTGGAGCGGATGGCGCTGCTGCCGGTGATGCCCGTCTCCGGGCGCGGCCGCGCCCGATACCAGCCGATCTGGGCCGAGGACGTCGCCGACTGCGTGATCGCCGCCCTGCACACGCCGGCGCCCGGCGGCGAGCGAAACGTGACCGAGCGACTTCGAGCTCGCGGGCCCGCAGACGCTCAGCCACAACGAGATCGTGCGGCTCGTGCTGCGCTCGCAGAACCGCGACCGCCCGCTGCTGCACGTCCCGACGCCGATCGTCTCGCGCGGGCTGCGCCTGCTGGAGGCGACGATGGGACAGCGCGCGTTCGCCACCTGGGACGAGGCCGAGCTGATGGAGGTGCCGATGCTCTCGGCCCGGGGCGCGGCCGACGTGGAGAGTCTGGGAGTCACGCCTCAGCCGATGGCGGCCGTGCTCGGCGGATGAACCATCGCGGCTAGCTACGCTCGATTTGCCGTGTCAGCCGTTTGGGGTTGCTCCCCATCACTCCGACCCGCCATGCGGCGGGTCGAATTGGTTTAACACGGGCGGTATCAGGACGACAGGCGCCCGACGCCCAGTCCCACGGCTGCGCCTCTTCGAGCTGAGCAGCGAGCGCGAGCAGCGCCGCCTCGCCCGCCGGACGCCCCACGAGCTGCACGCCCAGCGGCAGCCCGTCCTCGCCCTGAAACAGCGGCAGCGAGATCCCGGGCTGCCCGGACGCGTTGAACACGGGCGTGAACGGCGTGAACAGGCCCGAGCGGGTGAACGTGGACATCGGGTCGGGCGCGGCCGTGTCGAGCGTCCCCAGCGGCAGCGGGCGCTCGGCCAGCGCGGGCGTGAGCAGCGCGTCGTAGGGCGCCAGGAAGGAGACCAGCTGCCGGGTGAGCGCCTGCAGCTGGATTTCCAGCCCGAGCCCCTGCACGGAGTTGATGCCCTGGATCATCGAGTAGATCGCCCAGCTCATCGGCTCCATGTCCTTTTCTGAGACCCCGCTCACCCCGCGGCCGGCGACCATCCCGGAGTAGACGATCGGCAGCGCGATGTGGATCGAGAAGACCGCGCCGAACAGCTCGGAGAGGCCCTCGATGCGCCACGGCGGATCGACCTCCTCGACCTCGTGCCCGAGCGAGCGCAACAGCTCGGCGGCGTCGGCCACCGCCTGCGCGCAGATCGGATCGACAACAGCATCGGCGGTCGGCGGGAACGTGGTGGCCGCGATCCGCAGCCGCCTGGGCGCGCTCACGCGCGCGGCGAGCGCGAACGGCTCGGCGGGGGCGGCGCCCAGGTGGCATCGCCGAGCTCGTAGCCGGCGAGCACGTCGAGGATCGCGGCGGTGTCGGCGACCGTGCGCGTCAGCACGCCGTCGATGTCGAGCGGCGAGTCGCCGCGTTCGGGCGCCGCGGAGATCCGTCCGCGCGCCGGCTTGAGCCCAACGAGCCCGCAGCAGGCGGCGGGAATCCGGATCGAGCCGCCGCCGTCGTTGCCGTGCGCGACCGGCACCATCCCGCTGGCCACGGCGGCGGCCGCAGCCGCCGGAGGACCCGCCGGGGGTGCGCTGCAGATCCCACGGATTGCGCGTGGGGCCGAAGATGCGCGCCTCGCTGACCGGCAGGATGCCGTACTCGGGCAGCGTCGTCGTGCCGACGATCACGAAGCCCGCCTGCTTCAAGCGGCGCGTGACGTTGCTGTCGTGATCGGCCACGTGCTCGGCCAGCAGCGAGCAGCCGATCGTGGCTCGCAGGCCCGCCACCGGCCGGTTGTTCTTGATCGCGATCGGCACGCCCGCGAACGGGCGCTCGTCGCCGGGGCCGATCTCGGCCGCCGTCGCGAGCGCACGCTCGCCGTCGACCTGGACGAACGCGTTGAGCTCGGGGTTGAGCTCCTCGATCCGCTCGAGCGAGATCTCGACGAGCTCGCGCGCGGAGAGCTCCCCGGCGCGCACCATGCCCGCGAGCTCGGTCGCGGGCCGGAACATCAGATCGCTGTCGGGCACTGGCTCCTCCTCAGATCGCCGCTCGGACAGGCGTCCGATCGCTTGGAGCCTACTCGCGTGCGCTTCCTGCGACGATATGGCCCTGCCCAGAAGGCAGCCAGGGCGGGCGGGCCCCTTGAAGTTTCAAGCCCAGAAAGCGAGTGCCATGAGCGACGGTTCAATCACCACCCGAGGTCCAGTCGGGCCTCGAAGGCGTCGTCGCCTTCGCCACCGAGATCGCCGAGCCGGACAAAGCCGGTGGCGCGCTGCGCTACCGCGGCGTGAACATCGAAGACCTGGTCGGCACGATCCCCTACGAGCAGGTCTGGGGCCTGCTCGTCGACGGGCACTTCAAACCCGGCCTGCCCCCCGCCGAACCGCACGCGCTGACCGTGCGCTCCGGCGATCACCGCGTCGACGTGCAGTCGGCGCTCGCGATGCTCGCGCCCGAGTGGGGCTTCGGGCAGCTGATCGACATCACCGACGAGGAGGCCCGCGACGACCTCGCGCGCGCGTCGGTGATGGCGCTCTCGTTCGTCGCGCAGTCCGCCCGCGAAGCGGGCCAGCCGCCGGTGCCCCAGGCGGAGATCGACGAGGGCAGGACGATCCCCGAGCGCTTCCTGATCCGCTGGCGCGGCGAGGCCAACCCCGATCACGTCAAGGCGATCGACGCCTACTGGGTCTCGGCGGCCGAGCACGGGATGAACGCCTCGACGTTCACGGCGCGCGTCGTCGCCTCGACCGGCGCCGACTGCGCCGCGGCGCTGTCGGCCGCGGTGGGCGCCCTCTCCGGCCCGCTGCACGGCGGCGCGCCCTCGCGCGTGCTGAAGATGATCGACGAAGTCGAAGCGAGCGGCGACGCCGAGCGCTGGGTCAAAGACGCGCTCGACCGCGGCGATCGCCTGATGGGCTTCGGCCATCGCGTCTACCGCGCCGAAGACCCGCGCGCGCGGGTGCTGCGCCGCACCTCCCAGGAACTGAAATCCCCGCGCGTGCAGGCCGCCGAAGCGCTCGAGACGGCGGCGCTCGCGGAGCTGCACGCGCGCAAGCCCGATCGCGTGCTCGCGACGAACGTCGAGTTCTGGTCGGCCGTCGTGCTCGATCTCGCCGAAGTCCCGCCGGACCTGTTCACGCCGATGTTCACGTGCGCGCGCGTGGCCGGCTGGTCGGCGCACATCCTCGAGCAGAAGCGCGAGGCGAAGCTGATCCGCCCGAGCGCGAAGTACGTCGGTCACGGGCCGCGCTCGGTCGCCGAAGTCGAATGACGACCGAGCGGCGGCAGCGGCGCAGGCCCGCGCAATCGGGGCCTGCGCCCGCACGGCCACGACACCCGATCCCCGGCCCCTGAGAGCTGAGAGCCGGGACGCCCGGATCGCGGAGATTAAGGAACGAGGGCCCGGCATCCTGCCGGGCCCTCGTTCGTCCTATCGGCCTAGCCTGATGATTCCTGTAGGAAGAATCATCCAGCCTGGCCGCCCTGCCTGTGGCTTGCCTGCTTACATCATCCCGCTCATGTCGGGCATGCCACCGCCGGGCATACCGCCGGCGCCTTCCTTCTCCGGCACCTCGGCGACGATCGCCTCGGTGGTGAGGATGTTCTTCGCGATCGACGCGGCGTTCTGCAGCGCCGAGCGGGTGACCATCGCCGGGTCGATCACGCCCGCCGCGACGAGATCGACGATCTCGTTCGTGGACGCGTTCAGGCCCTGGCCTTTCTTGGCCTTGCGCACGTCGTTCACCACGACGGAGCCCTCGAGGCCCGCGTTCTCGGCGAGCTGACGGAGCGGCTCCTCGAGCGCGCGCAGCACGATGTTCGCGCCCGTCCGCTCGTCGTCCGAACCGTCGACCGACGCGCCGTTCTCGCCGAGCGAGACGGCCGCCGAGGCCTGCAGCAGCGCGACGCCGCCACCGGGCACGATGCCCTCCTCGAGCGCCGCCCGCGTGGCCTGCAGGGCGTCCTCGACGCGGTGCTTCTTCTCCTTCATCTCCGTCTCGGTCGCCGCTCCGACCTTGACCACGGCGACGCCGCCGGAGAGCTTTGCGAGCCTTTCCTGCAGCTTCTCGCGGTCGAAGTCCGAGTCGGTGTTCTCGACTTCGGCCTTGATCTGGTTGATGCGGCCCTTGATCGCCGCAGCGTCACCGGCGCCGTCGACGATCGTCGTCGTGTCTTTGGTCACGACCACACGACGGGCGCGACCGAGCTGCTTGACCTCGGTGTTCTCGAGCTTCAGACCCGAGCTCCTCGGTGATCACCTCGGCGTTCGTGAGGATCGCGATGTCCTCGAGCATCCGCTTGCGGCGGTCGCCGAAGCCAGGCGCCTTGACGGCCACACCGGTGAAGGTGCCCCGCAGCTTGTTCACCACGAGCGTCGCGAGCGACTCGCCCTCGACGTCCTCGGCGATGATCAGGATCGTCTTGCCGGACTGGATGACCTGCTCGAGCACCGGCAGCACGTCCCTGACGGAGCCGATCTTCTGGTTGGCGATCAGGATGTAGGGGTCCTCCAGCACTGCCTCCATGCGGTCCTGGTCGGTGACCATGTAGGGCGAGATGTAGCCCTTGTCGAACTGCATGCCCTCGGTGAACTCGAGGTCCATGCCGAACGTCTGGCCCTCCTCGACGTTGACCACGCCGTCCTTGCCGACCTTCTCGATCGCATCGGCGATCACGTCGCCGATGTCGTCGTCGCCGGCCGAGATCGTCGCCACGCGGGCGATCTGGTCCTTGCCGGAGACCTCCTTGGACTGCGAGGCGATGTTCTTGACGACCTCGTCGACCGCTTTCTCGATGCCGCGCTTGAGCGCCAGCGGGTTCGCGCCCGCCGCGACGTTCTTCAGACCCTGGCGAACGATCGCCTGGGCCAGCACGGTCGCCGTCGTGGTGCCGTCGCCGGCGACGTCGTTGGTCGCCGTGGCGACCTCACGTACGAGCTGGGCGCCCTGGTTCTCGAAGACGTCCTCGACCTCGATCTCGCGGGCGATCGTGACGCCGTCGTTGGTGATCGTCGGTGCGCCGAACTTCTTGTCGAGCACGACATAACGGCCCTTCGGGCCGAGCGTGACCTTGACGGCGTTCGCGACCGCATCCACGCCCAACTCGAGCGCCTTGCGTGCCTCGGAGCCGTACTTCAGTTCCTTGTGTGCCATGTCAGTTCAAATCTCCTTATGCGACCTTGGCGAGGACGTCGGACTCGCGCAGCACGAGCAGATCCTCCCCGTCGATCTTGATCTCGGTCCCGCCGTACTTGCTGTAGAGGACCTCGTCGCCCTCCTTGACCTCCAGCGGGATGCGCTTGCCGTTCTCGTCGAGCTTGCCGTCGCCGATCGCGACGATCTTGCCCTTCTGCGGCTTCTCCTTGGCAGTGTCGGGGAGCACGAGGCCACTGGCAGTGGTCTGCTCCTCCTCGATTGCCTGCACGATCAGACCGATCGCCCAGGGGCTTGAGCTTCATGTTGAAAACCTCCGTCTTAGGAATACGTCCGGCGAGGAGCGGCTCTCTCAATCGAACGCCCGCCGCCTACTGGGCTGGCACTCTCGGGGGGAGAGTGCCAACAAACCCCAATATACCCAAGCCCCACCGTAATTCAAGGCCAGATTTGGCAGTTTCCACGCGAGAGTGCCACGAAGCGGCCGGGAACCCGCCAGAGAACGAGATCGAACCTCGGCCAAGCGGGTCGGGACTTTTCGGGCCCGGACTTGGAGGCCCGGAATCTCCCGATGGTTTGCAACCCACCTCGGACCGGGCCGGGTCCGGGACGAAAAGCCCCGTCCCGCGCTAATTCTGCGCGCCGCCGAAGCCTTTCATCGCCTCGGTCATCCCCGACGGCTTGTCCATGATCTGGGAGAAGCGCACGACCGTGACGGTGTCTTCCGGGGAAACCGACCGCCCGTAGATCTGTTCGAGGAAGCTGATCAGCTCCTCGTGGCGGCGGAACTCGGGGTTGTCGTGCTTGATGTCGCGCGGCGAGAGGTCGGCGATCTTCGTCACCTCGACCTGGTCGATCACCGCTTCGAAGATCCGTTCCCGCGGCGAGTACTGGTAGCCGATCGTGACGAGCACCGCCTGGTTCTTGCGGTACTTGCCCGACTTGTCGCCGAGCCGGATCGTGGCCGTCTTGCGGCCCCGCATCAGCTCGTCGGCGAAGATCGTCGAATAGAAGTTGAGTACCTGCACGATCGGGCAGGCTATCGGTCTTCTCGCAAATAGGCCAGCGCGCGCTCGCACCATTTCGCGCTCGGCCGCGTGGGTGAGCGCCGTCTGGGCCTCCCGCAGGTCGATCCAGCGGGCCTCCTCGACCTCGTCGTCGTGGTCGGCGGTGTCGCCGGAGAGGTAGTAGAAGAGGTAGAAGGTGACCGACTTGGGGATCGTGCGCCCGTCGCGGCGGTACCAGTAGCGCACCTCCCCCAGCTCGCGTACGAGCTCGACCGAGACCCCCGTCTCCTCGCGCACCTCGCGCTCGGCGGCCTGCAGCGTGTTCTCGCCCGGGTCGACGTGCCCCTTCGGCAGCGCCAGCACCCGCGAGCCGTCGGGCGCGCGGCGGGTGGGCACGATCACGACCACCTGCTCGCCGCGCAGCACGACCCCGCCGGCCGAGATCTCCTGCGCGCGCGGCATCCCGCCGCGCTTGCCGGCGGCACCCGACTTGCCGGTGCCTCCGCGCTTGCCACCACCGCCGCGCTTGCCAGCTCTACCCTCGCCCTCGCCGCCGCCGCGCTTGCCGGCGCTACCGTCGCCCTTGCCGATGCTGCGCCATCGCGCTTGGGCGACCTGGAGCCGGATCTCCGCCTAGAAGACATATTGCTGCAACGCCTCCGGATCGTGCACCACCAGGCGTCCCCGCCCCTGCGAGATCACCCCGGCGCGCTCGAGCACCGCGAGGAAGCGGCTGGCCGACTCGCGCGAGGAGCCAGCCAGCTGCGCGAGGTCGGCCTGGGTGGCGGTGACGAGCACGTCCGAGCCGTCGCTGCCGTCGACGCGCTCCTGGGCCACCAGCTCGCTCAGCACCACCGCCACGCGACTCTGCACCGTCTGGAAGGACTGGCGCGAGAGGCGCTCGTTGGTCTCGCGCAGGCGTCGGCCGAGCGCGATCACCAGGCGCGCGGAGATGCCCGGGTGCTCGACCATCAGCCGGCGCATGTCCGGACCGAGCACCGCGACCACGCTCGTCGGCTCGATCGCCTCGACGGTGGCCGAGCGACGCTCGTCCTCGAACAGCGCGAGCTCGCCGAAGATGTCGCCCGGGCCGAACGTCGCGAGCGTGATCGTGCGCCCGCCGGAGTGCTCGCGCACCGCGCGGGCACGACCGGAGCGGACGATGTAGCAGGTGTCGCTCGAGTCGCCCTCGCGGAACACGACCTGGCCCGGCTCGAACGCGCGCGGGACGGCGAGGTCGGCGATCCGCTCGAGATCCTCGCGCTCGAGCGTCGAGAACACCGGCACGCGCGCGAGCAGCTCGACCACGTCCGCTGAGCGCATCCCCGCCATGGAAGCAGGCATATCACACGTGAAGGGTCGCCCGGGCGGGGGCGGCCGCCTCGGCGCCGCAGTTCCTCGCTCCGCCGCCCCGATCGACCACCGCGACCGGCTCGGCGGGCGCCGGCCGGCGCTATCTTCCTGGTAGATGACCGTCGCCAAGCCATTCCCCACGCTGGCCGCGATCGGCGCGGTCGGCGCGCTACTGCTGTGTGTACCCGCGGCCTCGCTGGCCAGCAGAACCAGCGCTGCGCACGCCGGTACCACGCCGGGAACGACCCCGACCGCGGCCGAGCGCAAGCTCCTGCAGTCGCCGCAGCTGTGGGCGACGATCGACGTCTGCAACCCCTCCGATCAGCCGAACACGGTCGGCGTGCGCGGCTCGATGCCCGGCGACGAACACTCGCAGGACGAGATGTACATGCGCTTTCGCCTGCAGTACCTCGACAGCTCGACCAAGCAGTGGATCGATCTGCCCAACGGCGCCGAATCGGGCTATGTGGCGGTCGGCGCGGCCAAGTCCGCGCGCCAGACCGGGCGCAGCTTCCAGCTCGTGCCGGTCGCGGGCAAGCCCGCCGTCACGCTGCGCGGCGTCGTGAGCTTCCAGTGGCGTCACGGCACGACCGTCGAGTACACCGTCTCGCGACCGACCACCGCCGGGCACGACAGCCTCGCGGGCGCCGACCCGAAGGGCTTCAGCGCGGCGGAATGCACGCTCAGCTGAGGCTCATCGGCACATCACCTGCAGCCGCAGGCGCGGAGCGAGTAGCAGAGGCCTGAGCGGGCGGAGGCGCGGAGCGCGGAGCAGAATCTAAGCGGGCGCAGAAGCAGGGCGAGGAGCGAGGATCCGATCGCGCCAGCTGACCGGGCGAGGCCTCACCGCTCGAACAGGCGCGGGTCGTTCGTGATGATCCCGTCGACGCCGAGCGCGCTCAGCCTCGCGATCTGCGCGGCGTCGTCGACCGTCCAGGCGTAGAGCTCGCCGCCGCCGTCGGCCACCGCGCGCACGAGCGCGGGGGTGATGAGACGCCAGTGGGCCATGATCGCGTCGAAGCGGCCGGCGAGCAGCGCCGCGCGCACGCGCCGCGGCAGCAGCGCGCGGTAGCCGCTGAGGATCACCAGCGCGGGGATCGCCGTGAGCATGTCGGTCGTGTAGTCGCGGCGCAGGCGCGGCACCGACCAGCCGACGCGCAGCGCCGGCTCGAGCGCGCGCATCGCGTCGAGCTCGTCGACGTACATGCCGCTCACGAGCGAGCGCTCGACGAGGCCCGCCGCGCGCAGCGCCGCCACCACGCGCCGGCCGTAGCCGGGGATCTTCACGTCGACGTCGAGCCCGACGCCCGCGAACTCCTCGCTCGCGAGGTGCGCGAGCCCCTGCGCGAGCGTCAGCGGCGTGCCCTCGCGCAGCGCCTCGTAGTCGTGGGCGAGCAGCAGCTCGCCGCTGCCGTCGGTGCGCTCGGAGAGCACGTCGAACTCGATCATGTCGACGCCCGCCGCGAGCGCCGCGCGGAAGCTCGCGAGCGTGTTGCCCGGCGCGAGCAGAGCGGCGCCCTTGTGGCCTACCCGCAACGGGCGCGTGCGCTGGGACTCTGCCTTTGCGACTGCCGCCTTTGCCATCGCCGCCCACGATGCCAGACCGTGCCGGACGCCGCGTGGCCGGATGCCGAGCGAGGCGAGACCCGGCTCGAAGCGCTCGAGCCCGAGCGCTCCGCGGTTCGGCCGAGCTCAGGCGCTGAGCGTGAGCTTGCGCGGGCCGGGGTGGAAGCCCAGCTCGACGAGCGTCTCGACCAGCTCCGAGGCGATCGCCGGCTCGCCGTCGATCCGCTCCAGCGCGAGCTTGCCGACGCGCCCGGCGCGCACCGCCTGCGCGAGCGCCGCGAGCGCGGCCGCCAGCGCCTCGTCCTCGCCGCCGGCGGCCGCGGGAGCGCCGGCCACACCGCCACACCGCCATCCGCGGGAGCCTCGCCGAGCCGCACCAGCCCGCGTCCGCCGCGCTCGACGTACAGCACCGGCTGCTCGTCGACCGTCACCACATAGGCGCCGGCGACGCGGGCCGGACGGCGGGCCTGTCCCTCGCGCTTGGGCCAGGGCAGCGCGGCGCCGTAGGGCTGCGCGGGGTCGGCGGCGGCGAGCACGAGCGTGCGCGCGCCCTCTCCCGCGCCGCCTGCCTGGCCCGTGCTGACGCTCTGGCTCGCGCCGCTGCGTGGCCGGCGCCGTCGCTCCGACCGGCATCGCCGCCCGGGCCCGTGCGACCGATCGGAGATCGGCCGGCGCGCAGGCGCTCGACCGCGCCCGGGAGCGCGAACTGCGCGCCGCCCATGCCCTCGACGAAGTAGCCGCGGCGGCAGACGCCGAGCGTCTCCAGCTGCGAGAACGCGTCGTAGAGCAGCGCGAAGCCGCCGCGGATCCCCTCGGCGAGGACCTGCTCGCGGGTGACGATCCCGTAGCGCTCCAGGAGCAGCTCGGCGAGCACGCGGCGACGCTCGGGCGAGGGCAGCGCCGCCGAGGAGGCGCCGCCGGCCGCGGAGGACAACGCGGACCGGGAGGAGGATCCACGAGTAGACGAGACAACGGCAGCCGAGGGGGAAACGGCCTCGCCGAACAGCGACGCGGTCAGCGACCAGCGGCCCTGGACCTGCGCCTGCGCGCCCCGGCGGCGCGCGCCGAAGCGCGAGCGCGCCGCCATCGGCCGGCCCGACAGCACGGCGCGCCCGGCGCGGGGGCCACCCGCCGCGGCCTCGCCGCCCGTCGCCGGCGGCGCCTCCCCCGCGCGCGAGCGTCAGGTGCGGCGCGCGCAGCGGCGCCCAGGCGTCGTTCGTCGCCTCGCCCGCCCAGACGAGGTCCCAGAGCGCCTCGCGCAGCGTCTCCCCCGCCACGGACAGCTCGGCGAGCAGGTCGGTGAAGAAGGCCGGCCCCCGCGCGAGGCGCTCGCGCAGGAGCTCGTGCGCGGGGTCGCTCGGCGCAACGCCTGCCCCGGCGCCCGAGGAGCGCGGCGCCGGCGGCGGTCCGATCGAGGGCCGCGTCCTCGCGGAAGTACAGCGCCACGCGCCCCGAGCTCCGCCCCAGCGAGCCGGCGCCGACCCACACGACCTCGCCGCTCGCGCAGAGCGAGTCGAGCCACGCCGGCGAGTAGGCGCCGATCCGCCGCGGCAGCACGTCGCGCTCCCAGATCTCGGCGGGCAGCGCGAGACCCTGGAGCGGCACGAGCACCTCGCGCAGCCGGTCGACCCCCGCTCCCGCGCCGGAGTGGCGGTCGACGCCCTGCCAGGAGGGCAGGAAGGCCGCCAGCGCGCGCGCGTCGGCCGGCTCGATCTCCTTGCGCAGCGCCGCCAGCGAGGCGCGTCGCAGACGCCGCAGGACCTCGACGTCGCACCACTCGCGCTCGCTCGGGCGGCGGGCCGGGCGCAGCTCGCCGCGGACGAGATCGCCGGAGCGCTCGAGCTCGCGCAGCACCGCGCCCGCGTCGACCCCGTAGCGGGCGTGGAGCTCGTCGCCCGTGAACGGCCCGTGCGTGCGCGCGAAGCGCGCGACGAGCACGCGCAGCGCGTCGGGCACGTCGTCCAGGAACGCCTCCGGCAGCCCGCCGGGCGGGACGGCGCCGAGCGCGTCGCGGTACAGGCCGGCCTCGTCGGCCGCCACGTAGCGCTCCTCGCCGCCGAGGCGCAGGCGGATCGCGCGCCGTTCGCGCTCCAGCTCCTTCAGCAGGCCACCGGCGTCGATCCCCTCGAGCACGCGTTCGGCGACCTCCGCGAGCGTGAGGTCGCCGACGCGGCGCAGCACGTCGTGCAGCCCGTCGCGACCGGTCGCGCGCGCGATCTCCGAGCGGCACTGCAGGTCGTCCTCGACGCGGGCGAGCGCGCCGGGGTCGATCAGCTCGCGCAGCTCCTCCTGGCCGAGCAGCTCGCGCAGCAGGTCGCGGTCGAGCGAGAGCGCGGCGGCGCGGCGCTCGGCGGTGGGCGTGTCGCCCTCGTACATGTAGGTCGCGACGTAGTCGAACAGCAGCGAGGAGGCGAACGGCGAGGCGGTCGGCGTCTCGACCTCGACGAGCGAGATCTCGCGGCTGTGCAGCCCGCGCAGGAGCGCTTCGAGGCCGGGCAGGTCGAGCACGTCGCGCAGGCACTCGCGGTAGGTCTCGAGCAGGATCGGGAAGTCGGCGTAGCGCTTGGCGACCTCGAGCAGGTTCTGCGACTTCAGCCGCTGCTGCCAGAGCGGCGTGCGCCGGCCGGGGTAGGCGCGCGGGATCAGCAGCGCGCGGCCGGCGTTCTCGCGAAAGCGCGCGCCGAACAGCGCGGAGCCGCCGAGCTCGGCGGTGACGGCCTGCGCGACCTCGTCGGGCTCGATCAGGACCAGCTCGGCGGCCGAAGGCAGGGACTCGACGTCGTCGGCGTCGAGGTCGGGCAGGTGCAGGACGATCCCGTCGTCGGAGGAGATCGCGTCGGCCTCCAGCGCGAAGCGCTCGCGGATCCGCGCGGACAGCGCGAGCGCCCAGGCGGAGTGGACGCGCCCGCCGTAGGGGGAGAGGATGCAGATCCGCCAGTCGCCGATCTCGTCGCGGAAGCGCTCGACGACGATCGTGCGCTCGCTCGGCAGGACGCGCGTCGCGGCCTGCTGCTCGCGCAGGTAGTCGAGCAGGTTGCGCGCGGCGCGCGGGTCGAGGTCGTAGTCGCGCTCGCAGCGTCTCTGGCTCCTGCTCGACGGCCCAGCGCGAGAACGCGCCGATCGCTTCGCCGAGCTCGCGCGGGCGCCCGACCGAGTCGCCCTTCCAGAACGGCACCGCGCCGGGCGCGCCGGGCGCGGGCGTGACGATCACGCGGTCGCGGCCGATTTCCTCGATCCGCCAGGAGGAGGCGCCGAGCAGGAACGCCTGGCCGGGGCGCGCCTCGTAGACCATCTCCTCGTCGAGCTCGCCGACGCGCCGCCCGTCGGGCAGCGTGACCGCGTAGAGGCCGCGGTCGGGGATCGTGCCGGCGTTGGCGATCGCGAGCTGGCGCGAGCCCTTGCGCGCGTGGATCGTGCCGGCGACGCGATCCCAGACGATCCGCGCGCGCAGCTCGCCGAACTCCTTCGACGGATAGCGCCCGTCGAGCATGTCGAGCACGTTCTCGAGCAGCTCGCGCGAGAGCTCGGCGTAGGAGTAGGTGCTGCGTGACGAGGGCGTGGAGCTCGTCAACCGAGATGCCTTCGTCGAGGTACTCGGGATCGTCGATGTCTTGTGTGTCTTTTCCTTTAATGGGCCGGCCCCGGGGGCCGGCTGCTGTGCAACGGAAATGGCGACGATCTGCTGAGCGAGAACGTCCAGCGCGTTTTTCGGCACGACGGTCGGCTCGATCAGGCCTTCGTGCATGCGCCGCGCGACGACCGTGCACTCGAGCAGGTCGCCGCGGAACTTGGGGAAGATCCGCCCGCGGCGAGACCTCGCCGACGCCGTGCCCGGCGCGCCCGATCCGCTGCAGCCCGCGGGCGACCGACTTCGGCGACTCGATCTGGAGCACGAGGTCGACCGCGCCCATGTCGATCCCGAGCTCGAGCGAGGAGGTCGCGACGAGGCACGGCAGCTCGCCCGCCTTGAGCAGCTCCTCGACCTTCGTCCGCTCCTCGCGCGCGAGCGAGCCGTGGTGGGCGCGGGCGATCTCGCGCGGCGGCGATGCGTTCGGACTCTCGCCGCGCCGGCGCCGCTCGACGCCGCGTCCCGGACCTGCGTCGGCCCGTCCTTGTCCCGCCGCCTCGGCTCGGTCTCCGCGTCCTCGCGCGCGGCGAGCTCGTTCAGCCGCAGCGCGACGCGCTCGGCCGAGCGGCGGTTGTTGACGAACACGATCGTCGAGTTGTGCTCGCGCACGAGCCGCAGGAGCTCGGGGTAGATCGCCGGCCAGATCGATCCGCGCGTGGACTCGCCGCCGGCGACGGGCTCCAGACGGGTCGCGGTCGTGGCGCGACCGGACGCCGGCGAGTCGCCGTCCGGTTCGGCCATCGACTCGACCGGGACCTCGATCCGCAGGTCGAGCTCCTTGCGCACGCCCGCGTCGACGATCGTGACCTCGCGGTGCGGGCCGACGAGGTAGCGCCCGATCTCCTCCAGCGGATTCTGCGTCGCGGAGAGCCCGATCCGCTGGACGGTCGCCGCGGGGCGCCCGCTGCGCGCCTGGGCCTCGAGCCGCTCGAGCGTGAGCGCGAGGTGCGAGCCGCGCTTGGTGGCGGCGACGGCGTGGATCTCGTCGACGATCACCGCCTCGACCGCGCCGAGCGTCTCCCGCGCGCGCGAGGTGAGCATCAGGTAGAGCGACTCGGGCGTCGTGATCAGGATGTCCGGCGGGTTGCGCAGCATCGCCGCGCGCTCGCGCTGGGGCGTGTCGCCGGTGCGGATGCCGACGCGCACGTCGGTCGGCGCCGATCCCGCGGAGGGGCGCGCGGAGGTTGCGCTCGATGTCGTAGGCGAGCGCCTTCAGCGGGCTGACGTAGACGACGCGCGTGAGGCGATGCCCGTCCGCGGCGACGGCGCCACCTCGTTACCGCCCGCGTCCGATCTGCGATCCCGAGCCGGCTCGCCACTCCCGTGGGATCATCGCCGCGACCCTCGTCCCGCGCGTCCTCGGTGGCGCCATCCCCGCTCAGCCGGTCGAGCGCCCAGAGGAACGCCGCGAGCGTCTTGCCCGAGCCCGTCGGCGCCGACAGCAGCACGTGCTCGCCCCGCGCGATCGCCGGCCAGGCCTGCGCCTGAGCGGGGGTGGGCGCGGCGAACGCCGCCGCGAACCACTCGCGGACCCGCGGCGTGAAGCTGGAGAGAGGCACCCGTTGAGGCTAGCGGCGGGGCCAGCCGATCTCAGGCGCAACCGACATCAGACGAAACCGGCGTGCGAGTCAGTTGCGAGCGCCGGCGGCTGGAGTCCGCCGGGTTCAGCCGATCCCGTCGAGCAGCTCGCCCGCGGAATCGAGCTCGAGGCCGCGCGCGATCGCGACGATCGTGTGCAGTCGCGGCGAGCGCTTGCGGCCCTCGAGCAGGCCGATCTCGGTGCGGTGCAGACCGCAGATCTCGGCGAGGCCTTCCTGGGTCAGGCCCAGCTCCTTGCGGCGCTTGCGCAGGTTCTCGGCGAACTGCTTGGTGGCTTGTGGGTTGGATCTCATGCGGGTACCGTCGCACGCCGCAGACGGAACGTCTACCGACGATTGTCATCATCCGCCAGGATTCCAGATCCTCCCGACGCCGTTGCAGTCAGGCCTTCCCCGGACGCCGTAGTGAGGGTCGCTACGACGCCCGCGGAGACCTGGCGTCGGGGGGACACCCCGATCTCATCTCGAGCACCGCCGGAGAGGGGTGGCGATGCCCAAGCCCTTTGGGGTGCTGACCGCGGGACGCTGAGCGACGCCCCGTCTCAGCGGCGCCACAACTCATCCCACCGTCGCGCCCAGTCTAGTTCCAAAGATGTGATTTTGCAAGGTATTTTCTTATTCGGCGAACCCTGTTCTCCAGAACTCCCGGCGGCAGGCCGCCGAAGGGGAGCCGAACAGGACTGCTTACAGCGTCTAGCGACCGATTTGGGGATCGGCCGTCAGACCTATCGACATGGCTGCCCGCTGAGCCCATCAGCCCCGCTTATCCGCTAATGGAGACTCGGTGTTTATGATCTCCGTCGACGCTGCCACCCAGGGAGAATCGCGGCCCGAGCATACCTCCCGCGCGAGAACAGGAAACGACAGAGATGCCCAGAGGAAAGTCGAACGACCCCGAGCAAGCCCGAGGACACGCAGAGAGCCGCGTGGTCGGATCCCGACCTGCGTGAGCCACGCTACTCCCAGTCCCTGGAGCGCGGGCTCGCGATCCTCGGCTGCTTCAGCGCCGACCGTCCCGTGCTCGGGATCGCCGACATCGCCGACGACCTCGGCATGAGCCGCTCGACCACCCACCGCTACGTGATCACGCTCGTCGCGCTCGGCTACCTCGAGCAGGGCGCCTCGCGCAAGTACCGCCTCGGTCTGCGCGTCACCGATCTGGGGATGTCCGCGCTCGACTCGACCGGCCTGCGCGAGCACTCGCATCCCGAACTGGAGGAGCTGCGCCAGCGCACCTCCTACACGGCCGGCCTCGGCGTGCTCGACGGCGAGGAGAGTCCTCTACGTCGACCGCGCGCGCGGCTTCCGTCGCGAGCAGACCGAGGCCGAGCTCGACCCGCAGCCCGGCTCGCGCCTGCCGGCGCACTGCACCGCGATCGGCAAGCTGCTGCTCGCCTACCTGCCCGAGCCCGAACAGCGCGAGCTGATCGCCAAGCTGACGCTGACCAAGCACGGCCCGAACACGATCACCGCAAAGAAGGCGCTGCGCGACGAGCTCGAGCAGATCCGCCGCGACGGCCTCGCCGTCAACGACCAGGAGCTCGCGCCCGAGCTGCGCACGCTCGCCGCGCCCGTGCGCGACCAGACGGGGGCGGTGCGCGCCGCCGTCAACCTCTCGGTTCCCGGCGCGAGCACCCCGCTCGCGGAGCTCGTCGACTCGCTCGGTCCGCAGCTGGTCGCGACCGCCGAGTCGCATCTCCGCGAGCCTCGGCTACCGCGGCGACGACGACGAATAGGGCCGGGGTCAAATAGCCTTCCGGGCCGTGATCTCGGTCCCGATCAAGCGCGCCCTGCTGCTGCTCTGCGCGCCGCTGCTCGCGCTCGGCGTCTCCGCCTGCGCGAGCACCTCGACCGCTGAGCTCCTTCAAAGGCGAAGAACACGCGGTCGCGCAGGTCGTCTCCAACCTGCAGAGCTACGGGACCGCGGGCGAAGCGCAGAGGATCTGCACGGACCTGCTCTCGAGCACCGTCCTCGCGCGCCTGCACTCGGCGCCGGGCGGCTGCAAGCAGGCGCTGAAAGAACCAGCTCTCCCAGGTCGACACCCCCGAAGTGACGGTCGAGAAGGTCCAGCTGCACGGCGCCACGGGCGCCACCGCCGAAGTGAAGAGCACCTACGCCGGCAAGGCCAAGCTCACGACGGTGACGCTCGTCAAGGAAGACGGCGCCTGGAAGATCTCGAAGCTGGGGTGACTCAGCTCAGGGCCTTGCCGTACTGGCGCTCGTAGTACTCGCGGTAGTCGCCGGAGCGGATCGGCTCCCACCACCAGGCGTTCTCGCGATACCAGGCGACGGTTTCCTGCAGGCCCTCCTCGAAGCGCACCCGCGGCTCCCAGCCGAGCGCGCGGACCTTGCTCCGAGGAGAGCGAGTAGCGGCGGTCGTGGCCGGGACGGTCGGTGACGTACTCGATCTGCGACTCCTCGGCGCCCGTCAGCGCGATGATCCGCTTCACGACGTCGACGTTCGCGCACTCGTCGGGGCCGCCCGCGTTGTAGACCTCGCCGGGGACGCCGTGCTCGAGCACGTGGCCGATCGCGCGCGCGAAGTCGCTCGCGTGGATCCAGTTGCGCACCTGCATCCCGTCGCCGTACACCGGCAGCGAATCGCCGTGCAGCGCGTTGAGGATCATCAGCGGGATCAGCTTCTCCGGGTACTGGTACGGGCCCGTAGTTGTTCGAGCCGCGGCAGATCACCGCGGGCAGCTCGTAGGTGTGGAAGTAGCTCTGCACGAGCAGGTCCGCGCCCGTCTTCGTCGCCGAGTACGGCGAGGACGGCCGCAGCGGGCGACTCCTCCGTGAACGAGCCCTCCTCGATCGAGCCGTACACCTCGTCGGTCGAGACCTGCAGGTAGCGCAGCCCCGCCGCGCGCGCGGCCTCGAGCAGCACGTGCGTGCCGAGCGCGTGCGTCTTCACGAACGCGTCCGGCTCGGCGATCGAGCGGTCGACGTGCGTCTCCGCGGCGAAGTTCACGATCGCGTCGGGCTGTGCCCGGCCTCGATCGCGCCCGCGACCGCCTCGGGATCCTCGATCGCGCCGCGGATGAAGCGAAAGCCCGGAGCCTCCGCGACCTCGCTGCAGGTTCTCCTCGCGCCCGGCGTACGTCAGCTTGTCGAGCACCGTCACCTCGTCGCCCTGCTCTTTCACGCGCAACCGCACGAAGGTCGAGCCGATGAACCCGGCGCCGCCACACACGAGAAGCTTCATGGCCGCATCATCCCGGCCGCGTGCCGCGCGGCCTCGTAGCTCGCGCCGGCAGCGGCGTCGACGTCCCCTCATCACGCGCGTCACTCCCGCCCGGCCGCGAGATACCCCGCCAGCCCGTCCTGCCACGGCGGCATCGGCAGCACGTCGTCGCGCTCGGACTCGAGCACCGAGTAGGCCGGGCCGCGGCGCCGGGCGCGCCATCTGCTCGCTGCTCGCCGGCTCGACGCGGCAGTCGACCTCGGCCTGGCGGAAGATCTCCTTGGCAAAGCCGTTCCACGAGACCGCGCCCGCGCCGGTCAGGTGGACGAGGCCGCGCACCTCGCGCTCCAGCAGCCCGAGGATCGCCGGCGCCAGATGCCCGGACCACGTCGGCGAGCCGACCTGGTCGGTCACGACCTGCACGGCCTCGCGCTCGCCCGCCAGGCGCAGCATCGTGTCGACGAAGTTCTTCCCGTCCACCCCGTACAGCCAGGCCGTGCGCACGACCGTGTGCGCGGCGGAAGCGGCCAGCACCTCGCGCTCGCCCGCGAGCTTCGTCTCGCCGTACACCGAGCGCGGCCCGGTCGGATCGGACTCGACATACGGGCGCTCGTGGCCCGCCGCGTCGCGCGGGGCGGCGCCGTCGAACACGTAGTCGGTCGAGATGTGCAGCAGCGGCGTGCCGATCTGCGCCGCCGCGCGCGCGAGGTTGCCGGCGCCGGTCGCGTTCACGGCGTGGGCGACCTCGCGCTTGCTCTCCGCGCCGTCCACGTCGGTCCAGGCGGCGCAGTTGATCGTCGCCTCGGGGCGCTCGCGCGCGAAGAACGCGCTCGACGGCGTCCGCGTCGGTGATGTCGAGCTCGGGCAGGTCGATCGCGATCAGCTCGTGGCCGGCGCGCTCGCCCACGCGCAGCACGTCGTGGCCGAGCATCCCCTGCGCGCCGGTCACCAGCAGCGCATTTACCTTGTGACACGGTCGTAGGGCAAGCCGGGCAAGGACGCAGCCCCGTCCGGCGCTGCGCTCAGCCGCGCAGCGCCTTGACTCGACGTCCTGAGCCGGCGCCGGCGTCGATTCACGCCGTGCTCACAGAATCGAGATGTCGGAGTTGTCGCCGACCATGAAGCGGTACGCGCGCGGCTGGCGATCGCCGCGGCGGATCGTCACGTTGCGCCCCAGCAGCGAGGACTCCATGCGCCCGTCGAGGTCGCACACCGAGGAGCCCGCCAGCAGGATCGAGTGCTCGACCTCGGCGTCGTTGATCGCGCAGTTCTCGCCGATCGCCGTATACGGCCCGATGTAGCAGTCGCGCAGCCGCGCCCCGGCGCCGATCACCGCCGGCCCGCGCACCGTCGTGCGCTCCAGCCGCGCGCCGGCCTCGATCACCACGCGCCCGTCCACCTGCGAGTCGATCAGCTCGCCGTCGTGGCGCTCGGTCAGGTTGTCGAGGATCAGCCGGTTGGCCTCGAGCATGTCCTCCAGGCGCCCCGTGTCCTTCCACCAGCCGCGCACGATGTGCGGCTCGACGCGCAGCCCGCCGTCGACGAGGTGCTGGATCGCGTCGGTGATCTCGAGCTCCCCGCGCGCCGAGGGCTCGATCGCGCGCGCGGCGTCGTGGATCCCGGCCGTGAACATGTACACGCCGACGAGCGCCAGGTCGGTCGCGGGCTCCGTCGGCTTCTCGACCAGCCGCACGACGCGGCCGACGTCTCCGGCGTATCGCCGCCTCGGGCGGCGCGAGCTCGGCGACGCCGAAGTTCTCCGGGTCGGGCACCGGCGTCAGCAGGATCAGCGCGTCGGGCTCGTGCTCGCGGAAGGCCGCCACCAGGTCGGAGATCCCGCCCTGCAGCAGGTTGTCGCCGAGGTACATCACGAACGGGCTCTCCCCGAGGAACGGCTCGGCGGTCAGCACCGCGTGCGCCAGCCCCGCCGGCTCGTCCTGCACGACGTAGGTGATCTCCACGCCGAACCGCGAGCCGTCGCCGGCGGCCTCGCGGATCTCATCCCCGGTCTCCGGCGCGATGATGATCCCGACCTGCTCGATCCCCGCCGCCGCCATCGCCTCGATCCCGTAGAACAGCACGGGCTTGTTCGCGACCGGCACGAGCTGCTTGGCGCTCGTGTGCGTGATCGGGCGCAGGCGCGTGCCCTTGCCGCCGGAGAGGATCAGTCCCTTGAGTGGCTCCATTGGTCGTGGAGCCTACCGGGGACGCCCAGAATCAGTAGAGCCCGCCGAGCTTGCGGTGATCCCAGCTCGCGCGGCGCCGCTCGACGAACTCGAGCCCGACGCGCTTGACCGCCTGCGCCGCGACCACCTCGCGTACCTCGCGCGGCAGCTCCGCCGGCGGCTGCACCCCGCGCGGGACCGAGTTGCGCAGCAGGATCTCCGCGCCCAGCTCGGCCACCAGCTCGAGCTCGCGATGGACGACCGTCTCGCATTCGAGCATCACCCCGCGCAGCTCGTGGTACTCCTCGGCGGCCTCGACCTGGAGCGTCGCGCGCGGATCGCGTTCGAGGTTGCGCACCTTCTGCGAAGCGCCGTACGTCCAGGCCCAGATCCGCGGGGTGGCGGGCTCGCTCCGCCGGCGTCTCCCGCGGCACGTACCAGAGCGGCATCAGGTGCGGCCAGCCGCGCAGGCCCACCGTCGCGCAGGTGACGGTCCGCTCCTCCCGTCAGGAACGCGGCGACCTCCGCGTCGTCCATCTTGATCTGCTCGCGGCGGCTCATCCGTGAGAAGGCTATCGCTGTCGAGCTCCGCGCGCCTGCCGCGCCCGCCGGAGGTCGCCCACCCGGCACCGTCGCCCACCGCACCGCCGACGCTCCGGCCGCCGTCCGATGCGAAACTGCGCGGTGGCAACCCGCTCAGCGAATTGCTCGTCGCCGACGCCGACGCCTGGCGGGCCTGGCTCCGAGAGCACCACGGCGACGACGTCGGGGTCGAGCTCGTCCTCGCCAAGAAGGGCACGACCGAGCCGACCTCGCTCACCTACGAGGAGGCGCTCGACGAGGCGCTCTGCCACGGGTGGATCGACGGCCAGGTGCGCCGCCGCGACGAGCGCACCTACCGCCAGCGCTTCACGCCCCGGCGCGTGCGCAGCCAGTGGTCGGAGCGCAACGTCGGCCACGTCGAGCGGCTGCTCGCCGAAGGCCGGATGCAGCCAGCGGGTCTGGCCGCGGTCGAGCGCGCCAAGGCCGACGGCCGCTGGGAGGCCGCCTATCCGGGCAGAAGGCGATCGCGGTGCCCGACGACCTCGCGCGGGCGCTGGCCGCCGAGCCCAGTGCGCAGGCCAACTTCGAGCTGCTCTCCAGCCAGAACCGCTACGCGGTGCTCTACCGGATCCACAGCGCCAAGCGCGCGGACACCCGCGCGCGGCGGATCGAGGAGTTCGTCGTGATGCTCGCGCGCGGGGAGACCGTTCACCCGCAGAAACGCGCTCTCGCGAGTGACGAGCCACCCTTCCGTTCTGAGAGGCGAGTACAGCGGCCCAGGCTCGAGTCATCTGCAGCGACGCAGACAATGATCTGACCTGTAATCGGACAACATCCCGTCGATCTAACGTCGGAGCGCTAGACTACAAGCAGTATGACCCTCGCATACGCCGAAGAGGCAATCCACATCCACAACATCGGCCACCTCTCTGACCGTGAGATCGCACGTGCCACCGGAGCAGCCCCCAGCACTGTGCGCGAGTGGCTCGCACGCCGCAGCGCCCCCAGTGGAGTGCGCGCCGAGCGACTGGCCGAGCTCTCATCGCTTGTCGAACGTCTCGCCAGAGTCATCCGCCCGACCTACATCCCCGTCTGGCTCAGCAAGCCGGTACCCGCGCTCGACGACGACAAGCCGATCGACCGCATCGCCCATGGCGATTATCGCTCGGTCGCGCGCCTGATCTCCGGCATCGAGGACCCAGGCGCAAGCTGAGGTGTCGCTCAGCGTCGCAGCGATCTCCGTAAGCGGACGCTGGATCAAGCACACCTATCCAGGATCGCCGCCTCTACCCGAGCGTGAGCCCCCACCGGATAACCGCTGGCAACGCGGCGATGTGGTTGACGCGCTCTATCTCGCCGACGCCGAGAGCACCGCGTGGGCCGAGTGGTACCGCCACCTCGCCGAGCTCATGATTCCGCCCCTCGCCCAGATGCCGCGCGAACTGTGGACGTGGCAGGTGGATATCGAGGTTGCGGACCTCTCTACGCCAGAGCGCCTCGCCGCGGTGGAACTCAGCCCACCAACTCCCGATCGCCGCGACTGGCACGCCTATCAGCACGTCGGCGAGCAACTCTCGAAGGAAGGCTGGCTGGGGTTGCTCGCGCCAAGCGCAGCCCGCCCAGACGGCAAAATTCTTTGCCTCTTCCGCGATCGGGACGGCGTCAGTGGCGCCGAGCCGGTACCGCCACCTCGCCGCATAGAGGAGCCACCACCCCCTCCCACCGGACTTCGCACCTGACGGGAAATACGCCCGCAGCGCGATTTCATCCGCCTACGGGTTTCCGCTAACGGCGAGCAACGACAACTAATCCGCAATGGCGCTCGTGGCGCCCCAGCTCTAACTCAAACCCCCGCCGGCACCGCGTGCGCCTCGCGCAGCCGGGCCACCGCCACACGCACGGCCTCGCGCGCGTCCTGGGGCTCGAGCACGGCGGCGTCGCCGGCTTCCTTGAGGATCTCGCGCACGAGCCAGTCGACGCCGGCGAAGCTCAGCTCGACGACGACCGCGCCGTCGCGGCGCTCCTCCACGACGCGGCGCGCCTCGCGCGCCCAGCGCGCGCGCTCGGGAGAGACGAGCACCCGTGCCGCGCGCGAGGCCTCGACCTCGCCGGTGCGCAGCCAGCCGTCGACCTCCGCGGCCGGGTCGACCTCGGGGCGGGGCTCGAAGCGCTCCTCGGTCACGTCCACGCTCTTGATGCGGTCGAGGCGGTAGTGGCGCATCGCGCCGCGCGCGGGGTCGAACGAGGCGACGTACCAGCCCTCGCGGCCGTTCGTCAGCGCGTAGGGCTCGACGCGGCGCTGCACGATCTGGTCCTCGTTCTCCTTGTAGTACTCGAGCTCGATGATCCGCCGCTCGACGATCGCGGTCGAGACCACGCGCGCGACCGCCGAGTCATCGCCACCGGCGTGCGCAACCTGCAGGCCCTGTTCCATCGGGTCCTCGCCGAGCGCGGCGACGATCTTCTCGCGCGCGGAGGTCAGCGAGCCCTCGGGCAGGTGCTCGCCGATCAGATCGATCGCCGCGACCAGCGCCTTCGCCTCGACCGGCAGCAGCCGCGCGGGGCGGTCGAAGTTGTCGCTGTAGGGCTCGGGATCGACCTCGATCTCGCCCTCCTCCTCCTTGATCTCCGCGTAGAGCACATACGAGCCGCCGCCGAAGTTGACGACGTTGAGCACGTTCACGTCCTCGCGCAGCTCCTCCTCGGAGAGCTGCAGCCGCTCGCAGACCTCGGCGATCTTCACCCGGCCCAGCCCGCCCGGCCCCGGCCCCAATCCTCCGGACTTCGTCCCGGCGCCGCCCGCCCGACCGGCCTGGATCAGGATGCTCGCGAGCGTCACCAAGCGCGCGAAGCGCTCCGGGCGGATCGCCGTATCGCCGGCGCCGCGAGCCGCGAAGCCGTCGCTCCCACTCGCCGCGGCCCCGTTGCCCGCACCCGCACCCGCGGACGAGGAGGATCCGTTGCGCCCGCCGCCCCGGCGCGCGGTGGTGCGGGTCGCCGTATGAGCCTGCGCCCCCTTGCCGGCCTGCGCCGCCCCCTTGCCGCTGCCGCTGCCGCCGCCGCGTGCGGGCGGGCGGGGCTCGGGTTCTTGGTCAAGCGGCGCCTCGCCGCTGTGCAGCTCCTCCAGCAGATCGACGCGCCGCCCGAGCTCCGCGGTCAGCTCCGCCGGCCCCAGCAGTCGCGCGTGCGCGCCGAGCCCGAGCACCCAGGAGATCAGGTTGCGTTGGTTGGAGTAGCTCGTCTGAAAGATCTTGTCGCCCCCGCCCGCGTCACCCTCGCCGATCGTCTCCAGATCCGGCTCCCGGATCTCGCCGTAGCGGCCGAAGTGGCGTTCGACCTGCCAGGCGATCCGCTCGGAGATCAGCACCTCGGCCACGCCCCGCTCCTCGCCCAGCTGCCAGTCGGCGCGGTTGGCGTAGGCGCGCGGGTCGAAGTCCGCCGGGCGGCGGAAGTCGTGCTCGGCCTTCGACGCGTAGGAGACCTTGCCGCGGATCCGCGTCAGGCGGAACACGCGCACGGCCTTGCGCTCGTGGGCGTAGCCGAGCAGGTAGAACTGGCCGCCCTGGAACAGCAGGTGGTAGGGGTCGACGCGGCGCGCGCCCACCTCGTCGCGCTCCATCGTGTAGTAGTCGAAGGTGATCGTCTTGTTGCGGAAGATCGCTGTCTCGACCTTCGCCAGGCGCGCGGAGAACTCGTGGCCGCCGGCGGAGGCGGTGATGCCGAGCGCGACCGACTGCTGCTCGGGCGCGCGCAGCGGGCTCGGCCGTCCCCAGGTGATCTGCTGCAGCGCCAGCCGCAGCGGCTCGGCGTAGGCGAATTCGCCGTCGAGCAGGCTCAGCGCGGTCTGCAGCGCCGCGAGCTCCTTGTCGGAGAAGGCGATCGCCGGCAGGTGGAAGTTCTCCGGGCGCAGCGAGTAGTTCTCCTGCTCGGCCGCGCCGTCGGTCGGCCGCTCGACGGTCAGCTGGATGCGCAGCGATTCGAGCTCCGAGCGGTCCGCGTAGAAGCGCCGCGCGAACGCGTCTTCGTTCATGCCGCTGTAGCCCTCGACGTCGCGCCTGATCTCCAGCGCCGTGACCGGTCTGCGCTCGGCCATCAGGTAGGAGATCAGCGACAACTGGCGGATCAGCTTCTCGGTGTCCTTTGCCATCTGGATTCAAAAGATAGAAGCCAGCGGCGGGAGGGACTTGGCGAGGGGCCTCCGGGTTCGCTATTTGCGGCTTTTCACGGCCATGGCCGGCCGCTGCGGCGAGGTCCCACGCGTGCACCGCGCGCCCGGGGTCCGCGCATTACAGGGTCCTGCGCACCCCTGCGCTTTGTGCGCGCGAGCGCGCCCGCGATGAGATGAGCGACCGCCTGTGTGCAGTCCCGCGCGCAGCGCAACGCGGCTTCGCGCGTCTCATGCGTCCGCTCCTCACCGCCCTCGGCGCTAAGCCGCTTCGCGCCGCTCTTCCGCCGGCTCCACGCCCTCGCCGCGCGGGGGGAAGAACGCCGCGCCGTCGATCGCGCGGTCGAAGCTCGACCAGCGCTTGCCGGGGGCCAGCTCCTTCTCCAGGCGATCGAAGCTGCCGAGGCGCCCGCCGAGGTTGTCGATCATGTGCACGAGCGTCGCCTCGCGCGTGCAGGGGACGACGGGGCTGCCGTGCTCGAGCGAGCCGTGGTGGGAGAGGATGATGTGCCCGACCGCCTGCGCGAGCTCGGCGGGGAAGCCGTCGATCTCCTCGATCATGCGGCGGATGCGGTAGTAGCCGAGCGCGATCTCGCCCTGCAGGCGGCCCGCGTCGGTCAGGTCGATGATGCCGTCGCGCGCGCCCGGGGCAGCATTCGCCGACGAAACCCCCTCCGCGGCCGGGCTCCCGCCCGTGTAGGCCTCGAGCTTGCCGATGTCGTGCAGCAGCGCCCCGGTGACAGCGACGTCGCGGTCGATGCCGGGGAAGGTGGCACTGATCGCACTGACCGCCTGGGCCACGCCGAGGCAGTGCTCGAGCAGGCCGTGGCGGTAGGCCTGGTGGTAGTACTTGGCCGCGGGCGCGACGCGGTAGCCGGCCCACAGCTCGGAGTCCTCGCCGAACACGCGCGCCAGCAGGATTCGCAGGTGCGGCTCCTGGATCGTCGCGAGCAGCTCGCGCACCTCTTCCTCCATCTGCTCCGCCCCGCGCGCGGGCCCGTCGAGCAGGTCCTCGGGCGCGTAGCTGCCGGGGACGGCCTCGGCGAGGCCGCGCAGGTTGATCTGCGGGCCGAAGCGCGGGTGCACGGTGTAGCGCCCGCGCACGTGCACCGCCGCGCCGGCGCGGGCCAGATCCGCGATCCCGGCGAGCTCGTCCCAGACCATCGCGACGACCGCGCCCGTGCGGTCGCCGAGCTGCAGGCGCAGGTACTCGCCGCCGTCGCGCCGCTGGCGGCGCTCGGCCTCGCGGACCAGCAGCACCTGGTCGATCTCGATCCCGTCGCTGAACTCGTTTACGAGCATGAGCCGAAGGTATAGACACGAGGGCGGACGGCACAGGCGGTGATCCGGCCCCCGCCCCGGACCGGATCAACCTCGGATCGGGCTCGGGGCCGCTCGGGACGGTGTTGGAGCCCTGGACCTCTTCCCCGGATCTCTTCCTGACATCTGGCAAAACATTTTCGTACCAAACGTACAACAGAAGCCGAGCACGTTTGCCGTTTCGGATCTAGTCGCGACTCCATGTCATCCCTAGTCTTGTTCGGTGTAAGACGGAGTTTTACACGGAGTCATTCAGCCGCCGACAAAACAAGAAACTACCGGGAGATCGTGGACAGAGCAATGACAACAGGGACACCGACAGGAACTTCGACAGAGACGCCGGCCGGCACGGGGATCAGGGTCATCAGCTGGAACGTGAACGGGATCCGCGCCCGCTGGCCGCGGCTGGAGGAGCTCCTGCGCGAGCAGCGCCCCGATGTCGTCTGCCTGCAGGAGACGCGCTGCGCCGACAGCCGCTTCCCCTACGGCAAACTGCACGACCTCGGCTACGAGGCGCAGCACAGCCCCGGCCGGCGTAGCGGCGGCGTCGCGATCCTGATCCGCGACGATCACAAGATCGAGTGCCGCAGCAGCGCCCTCGACCGCAACCACTCGCTCGCCGAGGGCCGCTGGCTGCAGGTCACGATCGACGGCCTGGAGATCAGCTCCGTGTACGTGCCGGCGGGGTCGCTGGCCGGCGAGAGCGAACAGACCAAGCTCGCGTTCCTCGAGGCGATCGCCCGTCACCTCTACGGCACGTCGCGCCCGCGCCTGATCACCGGCGACTTCAACGTCGCGCCGACCGACCAGGACGTCTACGAGCCCGGCTGGCTCGAGGGCTGCGACCACACCGGCGCGGCCGAGCGCCGCAGCGTCGCCGAGATCCTCGCCGAGGGCGAGCTCGTCGACGTCTACCGCCGCCTGCACCCCGAGGAGGACGGCTACACCTGCTGGGAGCAGCGTGAAGGCCACTACGCGCGCGACTACGGCCTGCGCATCGACCTCGCGCTCGCGAGCGAGCACCTCACCCCGTTCGTCTCCCGCTGCGACGTCAACCACTCCTACCGCCAGGGCTACAAGCCCTCCAACCACGCACCGCTGGAGATCGAGCTGAACGCGGCGGGGGCGTAGGCAAAGCGGGCTCGCCTGGCCGCGGCGGTGGCGTAAGCAAGCGGGCTCACGGTCGCCCGCGAGCGCATACGCAGACAGAGCGAGCGCATAGCCAGGGTGGCGCGTAGAGGAGGCGGGCACCAACCGCCGGAGAGAACCATCCGCGCCGAGGTGCTATTCCTGCTGGTGTGTCGAGCGTTGCGAAGTCATCGGAAGCGGACAAGGCGGGCGCCGCCGGCAGCTTCGGTGTGATCGGCAGCACCGGGACGGTCGCGAGCACCGGGGTGATCGGCTCCGCGGGAACGGTCGCCAGCGCCGGGACGATCGCCAGCGCGGGCACCGTCGCGAGCTCGGGGGTGATCGGCAGCGCGGCGACCGTGCTGAGCGCCGGCGTGATCGGCAGCGCCGCCGTGGTCGCCGGCTTCGGCAACGTCGGCTGTGTCGCCTGCGTGGGCTGTGTCGGGTGCGTGAACTGCTCGGGATGCGTCGGCTGCGTGGGGTGCGTGGGCCTGCGCGGGGCAGTGGGCGCGGTCGGACGGTCGGCCTGATCGGGTGGCGCTGGAGAGCCCGCCGCCTTGAGTAAAGTGTAATCGAGTAGTGTTTACTGCGCTACACTTTACCGATAGTGACGAGCCGCGAGATCGACTTCGCGGGCTCGATCAAGTGGCGCGAGCGGGACAGGTTCGACCGGGGCGATCTGAGCAAGCTGGCTCAGCACCGCGACTCGATCCCGGGCGCAGATGAGCAGACGCTCCTCATCGGCGTCTCCCGCAGCGGCTTCGACCTACCCCTGACGATCTGATCGCCGCGTTCACCGCTTGAGCAACCCGCGGACCTGCGCTCAGTTCGCGGGAAGGACTCAACCTTTCGGAGCTGACACCGTGCTGTAAGGAAAGGCGGCTATCCTTACAAAGCTGGGGAGTCTTTGAAAGGAACGCGATGCCGCTGCCCACAGACCAGAGCACGATGATCGCGCCGCTTGGCCATCACGAGCAGCGGCACTGGCCGGCCGACCCCACCGCCCCCACAGGCGGTCAACGCGGTGGGGCCTACCGGGTATTCATCCCGGATACGATCGCCGAGCGCGAGTTCACGCTCGGCGGCGAAGCCGCGGCCGCCGTCGCCGACGCGACGAAGGCGCTCGGACATCTGAACGACACGCGCTCGCAGCTCGCGTCACTCGCGGCTCTGGCCCGCAACCTGCTGCGCTCCGAGAGTGCGGCGTCATCGCGTATCGAGGGCGTGAAGATCTCGCACAAGCGCCTCGCGCGTGCCGCGTACGCTCGAGCAGGCAATCGGCGCGGTGATAATCGCGCCGCGGAAGTACTGGGCAACGTGGAAGCGATGGAGCGCGCAATCGAACTGGGCGGCGACGCCGAGCCGTTCACAGTCGCTGACATCCAGGACATTCACCGTACTCTCCTGCGGTTTACCGACGACAGCGAGATCGCCGGCGTGATCCGCACGCAGCAAAGCTGGATCGGCGGCAACGACTATCACCCGGTCGGTGCACCGTATGTGGGTCCACCGCATGAGCTCCTTCCGGAGCTGCTGGACGATCTGTGCCGCTTCATCCTCCGCACCGACCTCGCGACCGTGGCGCAAGCGGCGATCGCGCACTCGCAGTTCGAGAACATTCACCCGTTCATAGACGGCAACGGCCGTACGGGACGCGCGCTGATCTACACGATCCTGCGCCGCCGCGGAGAGGTCAGCAACTACATCCCTCCGATCAGCCTCGTACTGGCCGGCGAACCGAAGAACTACATCGGTGGCCTCGGCGCGTACAGCTCAGGGAACGTGAGCAGTTGGTGCCAGCGGTTCGCGCACGCGACCGCGCGCGCCGCGGGCGAGGCCGAGCGGCTCGCCGCAAGGATCGAAGACCTTCAGGTCAGCTGGCTCGAGCGCCTCGGCGAGCCGCGCCGGGATTCGGCGGTGCGAGAACTCGTCGGCGCCCTGCCCGCAGCACCCGTGATCGACGTGGCCGGCGCCCAGCGGCTGACCGGCAAGTCTCACGTCGCCATCGGCAACGCCATCGTCCAGCTCGAGCAGGCCGGTATCTTGCGCAAGCTCAACGAGCGCAAATGGGGGCGGGTGTGGGAATGCAGCGAGCTACTTGCGCTTGTGGAGGACTTCGAGAAGAGCGTTTCTCGCGCCGAAAGATGATCGATTCGCCATATCGACCACCTGTTAGATAGGACTCGAGTGTATTCCAGGAGTGTTTACTGAATTACACTTTGCGCTCGAGAACGCCGGCTCGAAGTGCTATCCCTGCTCAGGATGCCCGCCCCGCCGTTCCGCCTCTCCGTCCTCGACCAGTCCCCCATCTCCGAGGGATCGACGGGCGCGCAGGCGCTGCGCAACACGATCGACCTGGCGCAACTAGCGGACCGGCTCGGCTACCACCGCTACTGGGTCGCCGAGCACCACGGCGGGCCTATGCTCGCCGGGCCCTCCCCGGAGGCTTTGATCGGGCCGATCGCCGCGGCCACCGAGCGGATCCGCGTCGGCAGCGGTGGGGTGATGCTCCCGCACTACTCGCCGCTGAAGGTCGCGGAGACGTTCAGCCTGCTCGCCGGCCTGTTCCCCGGCCGCATCGACCTCGCGCTCGGGCGCGCCGCGGGCACCGATCCGCTGACCACGTTCGCCCTGCAGCGCGACCGGCGGCGGGCCAGTCCCGACGACTTCCCACAGCAGCTCGAGGAGCTGCTCGGGTATCTCTACGACCGGCTGCCGTCAGACCATCCTTTCGCGCGCCTGGCCGCGACGCTGCCCGGCCGCCCCGAGCGGCCGGAGCCGTGGTTGCTGGGCTCCTCTCCGCAGAGCGCGCTGTGGGCCGCCGAGCTCGGGCTGCCGTATGCGTTTGCGGACTTCATCAACCCGCGCGGCGCCGAGATCGCCGCGCTCTACCGCGAACGCTTCGCCGAGCACGAACACGCGGATGCGAAGCCGCGCGTTGCGGTCGGCGTGTGGGTGATCTGCGCCGAGTCCGACGAGCAGGCTCGGCGGCTCGCCGCGAGCGGGCGGATGACGTTCACGCTGCTGCGTCGCGGCGAGCTGATCGCGGTGCCCCCGCCCGAGCGCGCGGTCGAGTTCCTCGCGACCGACAAGCGCACGCCGGGCCAGCCCCGCTCCGAGCGCCGGGCGGTCGCCGGCTCGCCCGAGACGGTGCGCGCGGAGCTCGCGGACGTGGTGGAGAAATATGGCGCCGAGGAGGCGATCGTCGTCAGCATCACGTACGCGCACGAGGCACGGCGGCAGTCCTACGAGCTGCTGGCGGAGGCGTTTGGGCTGTGAGGCCTGTTCGCCACCCGGCGCGGAGAGCCCGGCGCGCGCCGGGCTTCATCGCCCCCGGGCGGTGTGGTCGAGCTCGCGCAGCTCGCGGGCGGCGTTGAGCATTGCGCGCGACACCGCCTGCCTACGGTCGATGAGGATGACGCAGCGCCAACAGGACTTCGCCGCCGACGAACGGCGTGCCGGCAGGCAGGCCGCCGCTGGGGTGTATGTATAGGAAGGCGTGCGCGTGCTTGGGCTGCCCAAGAAGCTTCATGCCGGCCTTCCCCAGGGCCATCGCCACGGTCGCTGTCCTGCCCGCGGCGATCGTGTAATTCGTGTGGGCGTACACCACGCCCCCGCCGCTGCTGTTATAGGCGCGCGACTGCAGATCGACGACGCCGGTACAGGAGGAGGCCGACCGGCACGCGATCGACACGAGAGCCATCTTCCCGTGCACGGCGATGACGTCGCCGGCGCCGATGATCTTCACGTCGGCCGGAACGACAGCGCTCGCGACGCTCGAGGCCGGCGGCGGGGTCGCCGCGAGCCCCGGGTTGAGGAGCGCTACCGATGGCGCCGGGGCCGTTTCCGATGGCGCCGGGGGCGCTTCTGGTGGCGCCGGGGGCGCTTCGGCCGTCACGGATGTGTTGTAGGTGATGGTGACCGAGGGTTGGGCGCCTAGTGCAGCCACCGCGCTCGTCCCACCAGCCGGGACGAGGTTTGAGCCACCACCACCGCCGCCTCCTCCAGCGGTGCAGCAGGCATTGCTTCCAGTGTCTTCGCCGCCCTGACCGCCGCCCCAAAGGCCACCGCCGCCGGCGCCGCCTCCGCGGCCACCACCGCCCGCGCCCAGACTGCCCGCTACGCCGTTCGGAGAGCCTGCGGAGCCGCCTTCAGTCGCATTGCCCGCGCCACCACCGGTGCTCCCGGTTAGCCCGCAACTCCCGCCGATGGTGCCGTCTTTTTCGGCGTCCCCACCTGCTCCACCGGTACAGTAGCCACCGTCGCCGGCGCCGCCACCACCACCACCGGCCGCTACGAGCAGACGCGATTCGAGCGTTTTCGGCGCGCTGTTCGAGATTGTGCGCACATCGGACGCGCCCCCGCCGCCGCCAGCAGCAGGGCCCCCGGAGACTGAGCCGCCGCCGTTGAACCCGCCCGTGGTGGACGCCCCACCGCCGCCGACCTCAACGTAGAGGATGCCCGGCGTGACCGTCAGGTTCCCCGTCACCACCGCCCCCTGACCCCCAAGGGGGTTACTACCAACCCCATAGTTTTCTCCCCGGCCTCCCGCAGCCCCCGTCGCCACGACATGGATGCTGCTCACGCCGGCGGGCACCGTAAAGGCCTGCTCGGCGCCGGTGTATTTGAAGGTTTCTTCGACAACTGCAGCACTCGCTGCCGACGTGCCGACGAGGCCCACCAACACTCCGAGCGTCAGCGTCGCACACGCCGCTGGACCTGCGCTCCGTGGGACCTCGAAGATTCTCATCGTGTGTCCCAGAAGACGTGTGAGACGCGATCGTTGTGCTGCTCGGCTGGGAAGTTCAGGTGACAATCCGACTCCTTGGGCTCCGTCAGAGATACGCGCAGAGCGTTGATTGAGGCAGGCTGGGGAAAGGCAATCGGGTCAACGCCGGCAGAACATCAGGCTCGACCAAACCACCGATCCAACCGCATCGGCATACGCACCACCGAACATGAGCGCGACGGCTGGGACGGTACGCTCTCACGCCGGCCCGGCGAGGCCGCCCGCACAGTACATCGCGCGGACGGCCCCGCCGCCACTGCCGTCCGTCCGGGCAGTTCCTACCCTTTCAGCCAAGCAGGGTCGCGGTAGGGACCGCCGTTGTGGCGGCCCCCCGCATGGATCCCAGCGTGCGGTATTACCGCACTGGGCTCCTGCCTTGGGTTTTGGCGTCGAAGCGGATGTCGGGCCAGGGGTGTAGGACGCGGACTGGTGGTAGCCATCGAGTTTGGAGGCGAGACATCCGTTGCCAGGTCATCCTTGAGCGCTGGCTGCGGCGCCGTAGCGCTTTGTGCCAGTGTTTGACGATCTGGTGGCGGAAGGCGTGTAACGCCTCGCTGTTATCGGGCACCGCGTAGTAATTGCAGTGCCCCCGCAGAACGCTGGCGAGCCAGCGTCCCTGTTCGGGGATGGGCGCGTGGCGCCGTCGCTTGAGCTCTGTCTTGACCTCGCTCAGCTTGGCGCGCATCCGCTTCGAGTCAGTGATGCGCCTGAGCTTGAAACGTCCTTTCCTGTCCCTCGCACAGATATGTGTGAAGCCCAGGAACCGGAACGTCTCAGGCTTGCCGAGTCCTCGCTTCTGGCGTCGCTCGGCGGCGAACCGTCCGAACTCGATCAGACGCGTCTTCTCGGCGTTCAGCTCCAGGGAGAACTCCGCCAGTCGTGCGCGGAGATCGGCCCAGAACCGTTCTGCGTCACCCTTGTGCTCGAAACCCACCACGAAGTCATCAGCGAAACGCACGATGATCATGCCGCCGTGCGCGTGCCTTCTCCTCCATTGGTGAGCCCACAAGTCAAAGACGTAGTGCAAGTAGACGTTCGCTAGGAGCGGTGAAACGACTGCTCCCACGCAATGGGTAACTTTCGTTGGGGCCGCCGTTCGGGGTGGGGATCGAGTGGCGGATCGTGATCTTGTCGTCCTCGCCGCCGACGAGGACTTCGCGGACGATGAGTCGCAGGATGCGTTGTTGCTCTTCGGTGGTGAGTTGGTCCAGGCCGTCGCTGAGGCGGGTGAGGAATCCTTCGAGGGTGTCGGCGAGCTTGAGGTAGCTCTCGGCGTCGTGCAGCTCAGCGTCGAGCGCGTCGAACTGTGCTTGGAGGGTGCTCTGGCGCTTGCGCAGGACGGGCATCCGGGCGCGCAGCTCATCGAGGGAGATCAGCTGCTCTTGGTATGCCTCGATCAGCCTCTCGATCGCGCCGCTGGCGCGGGTCAGGTCCCGCTCGAGTGTCTCGCGGCGGCGCGCGGCGGGGTGCTCGGTTCGCAGGGCCTTCAGGCGGCGGTCGATCTCGGCGCGTACCAACGCGGGGTTCTCGAGCAGCCGGCGGATCTCGCCCCAGACGAGTGGCTCCAGCTCGTCGGCGCGGATCGGGCGGCTCTGGCACACGCGTCCGCCGGGGTGCCGCCAGTTGTCCTGGCCGGTGCAGCGGTAGTAGACGATCTTGCGCTTGGTCGTGCGGGTGGAGGTGCGATAGCAGGAGTAGCCACACTCGCGGCAGACGACCAGGCCCTGCAGCGGCCCGGGCTCGCGGGTGTTGCGTTTGGAGAAGTGCGCGTTGCGCGCAAGACGCTCCTGCGCGAGCGCGAAGGTCTCCTCGCTGACGAGTGCGGGGACGGGGATGAACATCCACTGCTCGACCGGCTCGTCCACACGGACCTGCCGGCGCCCGCGGCGCTCACCGCGGGCACGGGTCGTGCGCGTCGGCTTGCCGTGCCGGTCGGCGACCTTCGTCTTGCCGTAGGCGGCCTGTCCGCGGTAGGCCGGGTTGCGCAGCATTCCCCATACCGTCGAGCGATCCCACACCGTCTTGCCCGTGCGAGTCGTGATCCCCTGCGCTGTCAGCGATCTCGCGAGCTCGCCGATCGAGCAGTCGTCCTCGACATAGCGGCAGAAGACCTCGCGCACGACCTCGGCCTGTGTCTCATCGATCTCCCAGTAGCCCTCGGTGAGATCTGTCTTCTTGATGAACCGGTAGCCGTAGGGCGCGCCGGCCATCACCGCCTGGTGACCGGTGCGGGCGCGGTGCAGCTTCCCGCGCCGCGTGCGCTCCCGGATCTGTGCGCGCTCGTACTCGGCGATCATCCCCTGGAACTGGCGCAACAGCTCATCCTCAGGCGAGCCCGAGTGCTCACCGCCGCGCGCGAAGATCACCTCGACCCCAGCGCGGTGCAGCTCCTCCAACAGCAGCACTTGGTAGGCGTAGCGGCGCGCGAGCCTGTCCGGGGCGTGGCAGAGCAGCACCTCGAACGCTCCCTCCGCGGCGCGGTCACGCAACCGCTCGAGCGCCGGCCGGATCAGCGTCGCGCCGGAGAATCCCTCATCGCAGAACTCCAGTTCCTCAGCGACGATCAGGCCGCGCTCGCCAGCAAGCTCACGCAGCCCGGCGAGCTGGCTTTGAACTGTCCCCTCCTCGCGCTGGCGCTCCGAGGACACCCGCGCGTAGATCGCTGCCACTCTGCCCATCACGTTCGACACCGTCTCGCTCATCGTCCCTCCGCTCGTTGCTCCTCACTCGCCGACGATCAGGCACCGCGACCTGATACGCCTGCGCGAGCCGCGCGCCGGCGAGCCTGTCAGACACAAACTCGATCTCAACTCGTCCTGCCACCGTGCCGCTCGTGAGCCCGATCGAGATACAACCGCACCGCGTCCGCGACCGTCGTGCTCAGCGACTGGCCACGCGACCGCGCAACAGCACGCAGCCCCGCAATCAGCGACGGCGCCAGCCGGACGGTGAACACCGCTGTGCGCTCCGGCACCGTCACACCACCCGGCCGCTCGATCGCCGCGTTCACATACCGGCGCGCTTGGCGCTCCGAGAGCGCGTACTCGGTCTGGAGCACCCGCACCGCATCCGCTGGCGATCGGTCGACCAACAACTCGACCGCACGGTTCACCCGAACCGCGTACTCGTCCGCGAACGCCCGACGACTGGCCATCAGCCACTTGAATACCACGCCTCACGGCCGACTCCTTCCCGATGGCCGCCAAATCGACCGCTCGAACTCGAAGTTCGCTATTGCGTGGGAGCAGTCACCGATGCTCCCTGCGGGACGCCCTCATCGAACTCTGTCCAAGACCCCTCCTCGACGACCCCTGCTTTGAGCCATTTCTGGATCAAACGCAGGACCCGCTCATCCGCAATACGGTGCCCAATGAACCTCTCCAGCCACTGATGGTCAAGGCCGGTGAAGAACTCACGGAAATCCGCGTCGAGCACCCAGCTCACCCTCCCACGTTCGATCCCGACCGCGAGCGCATCCAACGCATCATGCGGACCGCGGCCCGGCCGGAACCCATACGAGAAACCGAGAAAGTCCGCCTCATAGACAGCATTCAGGACCTCAACGAGCGCCCGCTGAAGGATCTTGTCCTCCAACGCAGCGACACCGAGCGCCCGCAGCCGCCCGTCCGCCTTCGGTATGAACACCCTCCGCGACGGCCTTGCCCGGTAAGCGCCCCTATGCAGACGACGATGGAGGTCCTTGAGGTTGCTCTCCAGGTCCTGCCCGTAGTCCGCCCACCTCACGCCGTCCACCCCCGGTGCGGCCTTCGGGCTGATCGCCCGATACGCCGCCCGCAAGCGATCAACGGTCACATGGTGCAGTAGCGCGGTGAACCGCACATCCCTGTCCTTCTGCGCCGCATGGCGCACACGATCAAGCTCACTTGACACGCTCAAACCGGCACTGTGTCCGGGACGTGTTTCGCCTGCCGTGTTTCCCTTGGCCGGCCCCCTTTCCTCCACCATCCCCGCGGCCCCGCCCGGGACGTTGTTCGACGGCTTCTCAGGTACTACGGGACCGTCCGACTTCCCACGGTCGTCCATCACGGGATTACCACCATGGTGTTTCCCGCACGACCCGCCCACCATCACCACAGACGGGTGACCGTGGGATCTCCCGGTTCTCGAACATGGAGAGATCACATACATGCACAGGTTCTTCGACCCCGCGAGGCCCGCTGATGACTCGCGAAAACGCCACCAACAGTACTGCCTTCCGGTATCCGGAACTCCGTCGGCACCTCAAACGCCCGAATTCCGAGGCTCCATAGCTGGCCTGCATGCACCCCTGTCCAACGCTTCGCTGCGCCCTCACGGAACGCCAACGCATGGCTCGGGGCCACCGTGACTCGCTAGATCTTTCGATGTACGACTCTTCCATCCGCTTCTCCATGCCGGTTTATCCCGGCGCTTTCTCCGGATTTCGGCCCGATCCTCGTGGTAGCCCAATCCATCTCAATATGAGACAACCATTTTGGGATCGGGCCGAAACCTCCGGATCCTGCGCTAGCGGAAACTCCAGAGTCCTCCCGATGCCAGTTTGAGCTTGAACTTGCCTGAGAGGTAGATCGGTTTTCCGGCCCATTCCAGGTGTTCTTTTTCTCCCGGGAACGTAAAGGGCTGTTCGGCCGCTTCCGTCTGCCCCGAGGCCATCGTCAGGTTCAGGTGGCCTTCGGTAAAGCCCAGCGACCAGGGGTTGGGTAGAGGGCATTTGCCGCCGAGCAGGTAGGCGTATCCGAACAAGGTGGTGCCCACTTCCGGTTTGAGTACCACGGTGTCAGCGGTGCCTGTGCCCTTTGACAATTCCATTGAAAGGGTCGTTTTTGTGAACAGTTCTTCACCTTCTACGCTGCATTCTGCGCCTTCGGTGATGGTACAGCCACCCAGTTCGACTTTACTCAGGGTCGCGGTATTTGGGGCTTTGATTTGCGATTTTCCGGGATATAGAGACGTACATACCAGCTTGACGTGTTTGGTGCCTTCAGTCGGCATCGTGAACGTGATTTTTTCTTCGACTTTGGCTGTTCCGGCGAACGCCGCCGATCCGACAAGGGCTTTGCCGGCCACGTTCCATTCGGCCGCCGACGCGGACGCCGAGGCGAGCGCGCACAACGCCAGGACCGCCACCAGGATGGCGGGACTCTTCTTGCATATAGATCTCATCTGTGTTACACTCCTCTTGTCTCATTCGGTGCCGGGCATCTTCTTCGGAAAGGGCGATGCTCGGCACCGGTCTTTGTCTTGGTCAGCACGCGCAGCCGAGATCCCAACGGACCTCATCGCGCGTACACCTGGAAGCCCGGGAAACACACAGGCATAAGGTCTATCGGCCTATATCAATCGGCCTTGTTGGGTTCCATCCAAAGCTTTTGCTGCTTTCTTTTACCGCTTCTTCGAGAGCGCGTAGCGCCTCCTGGCAGTCGCTTCGCAGGCGCGTCGCCTCGCTTTGCCGCGCTTTGCGTGACAGGCCTTCAAGGCACTGGCGAGCTGCTGGGCGCGGGTCGGCGGCTTGAGTTTGGTCTTGGTCTTTACCGCTGGTGTGGGTGGGGTGGGTGCGAAATTGCCTGGGCCGTTAAACGTCACACTCGACGGAGTAGCAAACGGCGGCGGCGCAGCCGGAACACCCTGACAACCCGTTTCAGTACAAGCCTGCGACGCTACCGGCAAAACACCACCCACCCGCGCGTCATACAAGTTATAAGCTTCATCAGCACCCGGCACGAGCGGTGTACGCGACACCATAAACACATCACTACCGCTATCACTAGCCCCGACAAGCCACGAAGTCGTCTCACCAACACCACCCGAAAGCAAATAAACACACCCCGAGCTCTCTACGCATTCACCGGAACCATCACGCTCCCACTCATACACATCCTGTTCACCATTCGTATCCGCCGACACCAACGGCTCATCACTATCAAAAAACACCCGCGAACCATCACCAGAGATCCACCGCGGCAAATACGTCGCACTCCAACTCACCGGCAAATACGCACCCAAACCTTCACTCGACGCCTGATTAAATTCCGGTGCCACACCATCCCGTATACACGACGCACAAAACAAGCTGCCGTTTTCAGAGTCATACACATAAACCTCTTGCAACCCAACACCATCAACTTCTTCGCGATGACCACCAACACTCTGATCATTCGACATAAACACCAAACTCCGGCCATCCAAAGTCGCCTCCGCCGTACGATGCCCTAAACCAGGCTGCCAATCACCAATTTCTTCCCGGCCCGACGGCGACAACGGCACATTAGCCTGGATACCATCCTGTTCGGATAGTGCGGCGATGAACCGGGGCTGGCCGCCCTGCTTGAGCATATAGAGATTCTCCGCGCCGGGTTCTGCTTTCACACCCTGACTATTCACGCTCCCGTCCAGCACACCCCTGGCGGCGAAATACACGGTGTATTCACCCGCCTGTGTTTCGCCCTCACCAACCACACCTTCAACCCCAGCTTCAGCCGCTGCGGTTAGATCGGTCAAGCGGCCCGTGAGATATTCGTAAACGTAAAGATTATTACCGCTCCCGGCCTGCGTGTTACTCGTCAGACCCGCAGCATCAGAGTCGGTAAAGAAGACCCTCGTCCCTTCGCTGTTCGCTGTCCAGAACCGGCCACCACCACCAGCCCCACCAGCCTGAGAAGCATCAACCTGCACCGTCTTCTCACTACCCGAACCAACACCCTCACTCAAATACAAAACACCCGTATTCAAATCCGTCCAAAACACACGCGAACCATCACCCGACACAACACCACCAAAATCAGCAAAATTCTTTTCCGGGATCCTAAACGGCGGCGCACCAAACGTCGCACCAGCTTCCGAAGAACCATTCGGCAACACATTCACCAGACTCAAACGGCCACCAACCGACTCATAAAGATTATTCTTTTCAGGACCACCATCAACCGCACCCGTCCCCACAAACGCATCATTCGCCTCAAACAACACGCTTCCAAGATCAGCCGACGCCCCACCATAAAGCAACTGATGTTCACCCACCGGCGCAAAGAAATTAGGTACTTCATATGCCTCGAAGTTTCCCGCTGCTCTGTTTGGTGGCTTTTCGGTGAAGAACGGCTGATAGGATTCCCCGTCTAGAGAGCGAGCATAGAGAACGGGATAGCCACCACCCGGCGCTGCCGATGACAGCACTGGCACTTCCGGTGCTTCAAAAGACCCCGACTCAAGAACACCAACCGAGAGATCCGGCGAGAACGCCTGATAGAAAGCGTAGACGTACCCTGGGGGCTGAATCTCAGCCGTCTTCCATCCACCATCTGAGAGCCGCTTCGCGCGGAACTCATCACCCTCACCCAAACCCGTATTCCCCGCACCACCATTCGTCGGATCACCCACATACGCCACAGCTTCGCCATCAGTCGCAACCTGAAACGGCAACCTCGTCGCCGTTTCCCCGGCATTCACAACAAAGATCGGTGGCAGACCGCGCGGAACATAAACATCCCCATCACCATTCCCAGCCGTCACCATTTCAAAGACACGACCATCAGGCAAACCCGAGGCTAGCGTTGGGGTGCTAGTGAAGATGAGGGATACCAGCACGAGGCCAAGTGTCGCGGTGAGAACAGCGAGAGGCGCAGTGATTCCAGCTACGCCAGAATGCTCACTGGTCGCCCGTGCATTGTTAGCTTGCCGGCGATCACGCTCCTCAACCCGACGGGATTCACCGCATAAATAGTTCATCTGCTGTTGGCCTCCAGATATAGCTTTTCAGCCTTCCGTGCGACGCTATAAGCGACCTTGCTCGCAGGAGCAAACGTCCGGTCACCACGAACTCGCACTCCTCGACCATCTCGCTTTGAAACCCGCATCAAACCAACCTCCGGCGACACATAGATCCCCAGCGAGATCCGCCGCCAGACTTTGCGGAGATTCCCCTCAAGCCAGCTCTCAAACTCAACAATCGACCCCTGATCAACACCAGCAGCATCCGGATTGGCCTTAACCCACTCCCAAGCATCCAAAACCAACTCCCAAGGAACCCGAAGAGGACCCATCACAGACCCCGACCCAGCCACAACCGCTCGCCCATCCCCCATCTCGCTCCTACGAGCTAACACCATCGAACTCATCGTCCACCAACCCTTCTCCGCACAACCCCACCTCTGCTGCTCCGCTTCGCCTTGGCCCGCTTGACGCACTTACCGTGCTGCCTAACAAGGCCTCGCTGGCATCGCTTAGCCTTCGGCTTGAGTTTGGTCTTGGTCTTTACCGCTGGTGTGGGTGGGGTGGGTGCGAAATTGCCTGGGCCGTTAAACGTCACACTCGACGGAGTAGCAAACGGCGGCGGCGCAGCCGGAACACCCTGACAACCCGTTTCAGTACAAGCCTGCGACGCTACCGGCAAAACACCACCCACCCGCGCGTCATACAAGTTATACGCTTCATCAGCACCCGGCACCAATGGTGTACGCGAAACCACAAACACATCACTACCACTATCACTCGCACCGACAAGCCACGACGTCGTCTCACCAACACCACCCGAAAGCAAATAAACACAACCAGCCGCTTCCGTGCATTCACCGGAGCCATCACGCTCCCACTCATAAACATCCTGTTCACCATTCGTATCCAACGACACCAACGGCTCATCACTATCAAAAAACACCCGCGAACCATCATCAGACATCCACCGCGGCAAATACGTCGCACTCCAACTCACCGGCAAATACGCACCCAAACCTTCACTAGACGCCTGATTGAATTCCGGTGCAACACCATCCCTAATACACGACGCACAAAACAAACCATTGTCTTCGGAGTCATACACGTAAACCTCTTGCAACCCCACACCATTCACTTCTTCCCGACGACCACCAACACTCTGATTATTCGACATAAACACCAAACTACGACCATCCGACGTCGCCTCCGCCGTACGACCACCCAAACCAGGCTGCCAATCACCAATCCCTTCTCGGCCGGATGGCGACAACGGAACATTTGCCTGGATACCATCCTGTTCGGATAGTGCAGCGATGAACTTTGGTTGACCGCCCTGCTTGAGCATGTAGAGGTTCTCCGCGCCGGGTTCTGCTTTCACGCCCTGGCTATTCACAGTCCCGTCCAGCACACCCCTGGCGGCGAAATACACTGTGTATTCACCCGCCTGGGTTTCGCCCTCACCAAGGACACCTTCAACGCCGGCTTCAGCCGAAGCTGTTAGATCAGTCAGGTGGCCCGTCAGGTATTCGTAAACGTAGAGATTGCTGCCGCTCCCGGCCTGCGTGTTACTCGTCAAACCAGCCGTGTCTGAGTCGGTGAAGAAGACCCTCGTCCCTTCGCTATTCGCGCTCCAGAACCGGCCACCACCACCCGCCCCACCAGCCTGCGACGCATCAACCTGAACCGTATGCTCACTACCCGAACCAACACCCTCACTCAAATACAAAACACCAGTATTCAAATCCGTCCAAAACACACGCGAACCATCACCCGAAACAACACCACCAAAATCAGGAAAATTCTTTTCCGGGATCCTGAACGGCGGCGCGCCGAACGTAGCGCCCGCTTCCGAAGAACCACCCGGCAACACATTCACCAAGCTCAAATGGCCACCCACCGACTCATAGAGATTGTTCTCCCCAGCACCACCATCAACAGCACCCGTCCCCGCAAACGCATCATTCGCCTCAAACAATACTTTTCTAAAATCAGACGAAGCACCACCGAAAAGCAACCTATGTTCGCCAACCGGCGCAAAGAAATTTGGTACTCCAACCGTCTTGAAATTACCTGCGGCTCGGTTTGATGGTCTTTCGGTGAAAAACGGCTGGTAAGATTCCCCGTCTAGCGTACGAGCGTAGAGAACGGGATATCCACCACCCGGCGCCGACGACGACAATGGCGGAACAGTCGATGCGGAAAACAACCCCGACTGCAACACACCGATCGAGAGATCAGGAGAAAACGCCTGGTAAAACGCATTGGCATATCCTGACGGAAGAATCTCCGACGTCTTCCAGCCACCATCCGGCAACCGTATGGCGTGAAACTCATCACCCTCGCCCAGGCCTATATTCCCCGCACCACCATTCGTCGGATCCCCCACATACGCCACAGCTTCACCATCCGATGCTACCTGAAACGGCAACTTCGTCGCCGTTTCACCAGCATTCACAACAAAGATTGGTGGAAGACCACGCGGAACGTAAACATCCCCATCACCGTTAGTAGCCGTAACCAATTCAGACACGCGCGCATCGGGCAAAGTACCCTCGGCGGATGCCAGACCGTTCAAGAACGGGCACGCGGAGGCGAGCACGATCAGGCTGATGCCCAGTGCGATCAGCAGGATCGCCAAAACCCTGTCGCTGTTCAACATGGCCTTCATCGTCCCTTCTCCTTCACAGCCTTGCCGTACTTCGCACGAGCCCGCCGTTCACAGGACGCTCGCCGCGTACCCTTTGCGTCTTTCCTACAGGCCTTCAGCGCTTTGGAGAACTTTTGCGTCCTAGTCAGGGACTTCACTTCGCTGGTCGTCGTTTCTCCGGGTTCCTTTGTGGCGGGTACGGGCGTGATCGCGGTGAGGCTCGGGAACACGCTCGCACTCGATGTTGTGGCTGGGGTGGTGTTTGGTGGTGTTTCGTTGGAGCCGCTGGCCGGTGGGGCCGGTGGGGGTGGCGCGGGCGCGGTCGTGAACTGCATGTCCGCTCCCGGAGTCGTTTCGTCGAGCGCGTTGGTCGCGACCAAGCGGTAGTGGTAGGTCGTGCCCGGGGAGAGCGTGTTCAGCGCGATCGGCCCGGTTGGGACTTGGCCTTCGCCTGCGCCCACGTCGAGGTAGAGGGTGCTGTATCCGTAGGCGGGGGTGGGGCCGTACTGGACGCTGTAGTGGGTGTCCTGGCCCTCGGGGTTGACGGCGCCGGAGACCGTCGCGGCGGTCCGCGTCACGTCTTCTGCTGCGCCGGTGCTCGCGGTGGGCGGGACGGGCGTTTTGAAGCTCTGGACCGTGGGCATACCCGCCGTGGTACCCGCTGCGTTGGTCGCAACGACGCGGTAGAAGTACGTCGTACCCGGACTCAGCGTGCCCCTGCTGATGACAGTGCGAGCGAGCTGGTCGCCGAAGCCCGCGGGGATGCTGCCCCCGGGGACGGTCGTCCCTTCGCCTTCGAGTAGCTTCGATTCTTTTTCGGCCGCGTATTCGAAGGTGTACGTCGTTTCCTGGTAGTTGGGGTTGACCTGGGCTTCCAGTGTCACGCCGGTGGCGGACAGCCTGAAGATGCTTTCGTTGTCAACGCTTGGGGCTTCCGCGGTTTGGGTTGTGAATTCCTTGATCGGTTCTACTTCTGTGCCCTTCGTTTCGCCTGTGGCGTTCTTCACGGCGACACGGAAGTAGTACTTCGTCGCCGAGTTCAGTCCGGTCAACGCGATCGACGCACTCGCGCCGGGGCCACCGTTCCCGAGTTTCGCTGGGTTACACTGCACGGTCGTGACGCCGTGTGCAAGGGTCGCTTCGGTGCCGTATTCGAGCTCACACGAGGTTTCCTGGTAGCCGGGGTTGACCTGTGCTTCGAGCGTCTCGGCGAATGGTGTCTGCGGTGATGCGCTCTCGCTTTCGACCACCGGGGCCTTCAGGGCTTCGGCTGTGAATTCGCCGGCGCCTTCATTTTTTTCATGGGCTGTGTTTTCGGCGATCACGCGGATGTGGTAGACCGCACCGGGTTCCAGGCCCGTTACGGGCAGTGATACTTCCTGGTTACCGGACCCTTCAAGGGTCGGGGGAGCACATTCCGCTTTGTGTTCGCTGAGGACCTTGCCGTATTCGACGTCGCATGAGGTTGTCTGGTATTCCGGGTTGACTTCCGCCCCGATCGTGGCCGCGTATGGTGTGATCGAAGACGCGTGCACGTTGATGACCTTCGGTGCTTCTTTAGCCAGCGTTTTGAAGGATTCAACCGCGCCTTCCGTCGTCCCCGTTTCATTGCTCGCTAGGACCTGGTAGTAGTAGGTCGTCGCGGGCGTGAGGGCGTTGGTTGAGATGCTCACGGGCTGCGCACCAAAGCCCGTTAGGAGACCCGCACCACTGACGGTCACGATCGTGCCTTCGAGCTTCGTGCCGGCTGGTTTCGTGGTCGAGTACTCCAACGAGTAGCTCGTGGACTGATAGTCCGGGTTGACCAGCCCTTCGACCGTCCCCACAAACGGCGTTACCGACGGAGGGTTGCTCCCCGGTTCAACAGTCGGCTTGACCGCTTCCAACGTCGTAAATTCACCGTCCGGGCCTTTGACTTCACCCGTCGCGTTCTTCACGACAACACGGTAGTGATAGGTCGTCGTCGGGCTCACACCCTGCAACCCGGTCAAGGTCGCGCTCGCACCCGTATCGCCAGCGCCTTCAAGGACAGACTGCGCGCACGGCACACTTTTCCCATAAGAGATGCTCGTGCCGTATTCAAACACGCATGATGTAGACGGCTGGTTCTCCGGGTTGACCAGCGCTTCGACGGTCCCTTCAAACGGTGTCACAGCAGAGCTGCTAGCGCTATCCACCTCGGGTGCCGCCGCGAGCGTTTTGAACGTCAACGCCAACCCCGACAGTGACGGTTCACCCACCGGGTTCGCTAGCAGGCAGAACGTGTATGTAGTGCTGCCCTCCAGCCCTGTCAGCGTTTCCGATACCGCTTCCCCGGGGTTACCCGGGGCGAGCACCGGCAACACCGGCGCTACCAGACCAGCCGTACATTCCGTCGCCGATTGCGCATACGCAAACGAGTATTCAACTACTTCCGCAGCTTTCGCCCGCGGGTTCAATACCCCATGCAGTACCGCAGTCGTACCGGCGATCGACTTTGCTTCCCTGGTCACCGGAGCTTCCGGCGCAGCCAACGCCGAAGCGCTGAAACACAACAACACTGCGGGTAGGACAAGGGCGCTGAGCGCGACCCGGATCAATCTACGAGTACGCATCAGTTACTCCCTCCCCTTGCCGTTAGGAACACTCGACTTCTTCGCCTTGGCCTTCTTCTTCTTTGGTTTCTTCGCGGCCTTCGTCTTTGGACAGCCACTGACCGTGATCGGGGTGGACTGATGGATCACCGCACCATCCTGCGCGGTAAACGCCGTCGGCATCACCAATTTCTGACCACACAGGCTGTAGTTCGCCTTCGCCGGCACATTCGCCGTCAGCGCCGAATACTTCCCCCTGGGCAACGTCAGTTCAAACGAGCTGAACGGCACATCCGGCGTTGACTTGAACGTGCTGCTCGTGATCCCCGCTTTGCTGATGAACGTCGAACCAACGAGCTCAACGGTCACACCATAGCCCTGCAGCATCACCTCAAGGCTCGGGAACGCTTCCCCACCATGCGAAACGAAGAACGCCGGGCCTTCCAACGGGACCGGCAGGATCGGCGTGATCACCCTCGCACGACCCACAACCGACGCCGCCGGACAACCCGCCGGATTGGCTTCGAACTGAGCAGACGTGCACGCTTTCTGCAGCGTCGTCAAACGCGACGGCAGCTGTTTGGGCAGATCGACCTTGACCGACGCGATGTTCGACTGCGATGAGGCCTGGTTGGAGCCCAACGGCCCCGTCGGGTACACGATCTCCGCGGTGAGGCTCGCGCCCTGCGCTTTCGAGGCCCTCCCCTGCGTCGAGACTTTGAAGTCCGGTTTGAACTGCAGGCTCTGACACGAACCCATCTGAAACGGACTGGAGATCGCCGCCTGCGTACCCTGCACGCTGCTCGCCGTCCCCGAGAAGGACTGGGGGGCGCAATTGGTTGGGTTGAAGATGAACCCGGGACGATCGATCACCGCGTCGATCGTGCGCAGATCCGTCGGGATCCCCGCGATCATCTGCGGAAACGGGTTCGTCGTGACCGTAATCTGCGCCGTGTGCGGATCGACTTCGATCTTCGCACGCACAACCTGCGTTTCCAACGTGAACGGACCCGCGACGACGGGAACGACGATCGAGAGGCCGAACGGCGCGCCCTGATATTTTTCGGTGAGGTAGATCGCGGCCGGCGGCTGACCCGCCTCCGGCACGACCAGCGGGTACGGGCCCGGGCCCGCCGCGACAACCGTGTGCCCGATCTGCGAAGCCGCCGAACACGTTCCTGCATTCGCTTGCGCTTCGCCGCACAGCGGGACCTTGCTGATCATCCCCGACAGACCCGCCGGCGCCTTGAACTGCAGTTTAGAGATGCGCTGCTGATCATCACCGCTCTGCAACAACAGCGAGAAGCTCGAATAGCCACCCGCCTGGTCGGTGGTCGAACCGGCAGTCAGCGACGGCGCGAACGGCAACGGCGACGCGCACGCGCTACCGAGCGGGCCGTGGTCAATCGCGAAGCGGCTCGTGGACAGCGCGTCTTCGAGGACCTCGATGCCATTTTCCAGACCGGCCCACGGCGTGAAATCCGCCGTCGATTCATAAATACCGCACCCTGTGGGTGTCGAGAGCGCAGCTTGTGCTCCACCGCTGAACGCGAGCTTGAAGTCGGTGAACGGGAAGTCGGGGGTCTTTTCAAACGTCGTCGTGATCCGCCCCGTCACTTCGTTTAGATGTACCTTGCCGATCAGCTTCAGGTTCACACCATCGGCAGAGGCCGCCACCAGCAACTGCAGGTTCGGGGGATTCTGCTGCAGGATGTAGACATCCCCCACGAGCTTGTCCGGCAACAACGGCGTCGTGATTTCATCGGTCCCGACCTTTGATGCGGCGGGGCATTCCGGCGGGCCGTCTTTACCTTCCTGTTCGGCTTCCGGGCCACCGATGTTCTCCTGCGCGGGCTGACAGGCAACGAGACCCGTGGCCTGCCCCGGGTTGATCGCGATGCCTTCGGGCAACGTCACCGTCGTGTTCTTCAACCCCGACGTGTTCAGCGCTTCGGGGTTCACGCCCTGCGGCACTTTGACATCGGCCGTCAGGCCGGCAGGGGTATCCGCAAAGCTCGTATCCGGCGCCAGCGACGCCGACGGTTCAAAATGCAGAAGGCGCTTACAGCCCGTGAACCCAACTTCAGCGCCTTCGCTATCATGCGTTTTTACTTCGGCGCCGGCCTTCGCTTCCGGTTCTGCCCACGTGCCGAGCATTTCCGCGAAGATCGGCTGAGGACCCTGGCACGACGTCGGCAACGTCAAAAACGGCACCTGCGGCCCACGAAACCCACAGCCACCTTTACCGTCTTCCAAGCATTCAGGGCCTGCCCGCGAAACATCATGGCCAACTTCGGAGGGGTTCCCCCAGATCGTGATCGTATTGAAAAGAATCTGACGCCGAGCGACGTTGTTGATGTGCTCGGTGATGCCATAGTTCCCGCCGCTGCGCACACGCGCATCCAAAAACGTGCTGACACCATCGAGCGTGAATGCGAACTCCGCCGCCACACCGGGCGGCGGGACCATATTATAAACAGGAAGCTGACCGGGAACGCCGGCGATTTCTGGGTAGTCGAATCCGATCTTCGAAGACGCCTGGCAACCCTTCCCAACCTCTTCACCAAGTTCACCTTCATCGAACCGCCAGCGAGGACACTGAGGCACCACGTTTGGATTCCCGATAACGCCCGGAGGCATCTTGAACTCGAGATCACGCGTTTCACCCACCGGTAATATGCTGCCGTCCTTCACCTCACTATTAGATGAAAAAGCGACCGTCACCTCATACGGATGCGAGCCAGCCTGCGTATCGACCGTACCATCAGCGTTGGTGAACCACGCATCGAAGCTCGAGAACCCGGGCCCAGCCGGCGTATCACCGAACTTCACAGGAACCGACGCGTCTGCCACATTCGTCGCACCACCACCGGAAACCGTAACCCGGTCTATACCTTCACCCGAAGCGTCAGCCGCCACACTCACAGGAATGGAGATAGTGTAAGGATGCCCAGTTCCCGGAGCGGGCGAGCCAACAGTACATTCAACAGTCGTTTCACCCGTACAATTAGGACCCCCGGTGGCCTTGAGACCGGGGGGCAGGGCATCAACCAAAGTACCTTCGCCGCCTGCAGCGGCCCCGGTGTTATACACGTTCAGAACCAGCTCACCTTCACCTCCAGGAGCCAGCACCGTCGGACCGAAATGGCCCATGACCTCCCACCCCGGAGCTTCACCAGCAGCCAAGGCAGAAGAGACACCAGCCCCGAACACCACACCCACACAAGCAACCAACCCCACCACCAACCGGGTCTTGATGGAGACAGGGACCAACCTCAACAGCCTGCTCATAAATGACATATATGACCCCTCCTCATATGGGCCCTGATTGCTTGTACCAACGCAGGATCCGGACATTCCTTCGGCCAGCAAAGCCTGGCCGAATGAAGTCGCGGACCTACTTGACTGAACTGATTGGTCATTGCCTTGCACCCCGGTTTGGAGGACGGTCCTTGGACTGCAGTGGGCTACTGGCCTTGAGGACCTCTTCGCCATGGAGTGTGAGACGCCAAGCTTTGGGGGCACCCGCGGTTACGGGACCCGTGTTCATCAGCAGACCGTGATCCTCCAGGCGCCGCAGCAGCTTTGAGATCTGGCCTTCGTCTTTCACACCCGCAGCCCGCGCGATTTCGCGGTTGCTCGGGTTGGATTCACCCTCGCTGAGGGTTGCGACGGCCGTGAGGACCTCGTGGGTTAGAGCCGTCATGCGGAACCCAGTGCTCGCCGGGTTCGTGGCGACAGCGACCTGTTGACTTTTGCCGCGACGGCCGGCGGCGCTGCGGGTCGTGGCTAGCTTGCCGCCTCTACCGGCCCTGCGCTGCGCCTGCTTGAGCGGACGGTGCGCGTCGATCACCGCTTCACCGTCCGCCGTCAGGCGCCAGGCCTTGACCTGGCGGTTGGTGTGGCCCTGCCCGTTCTCGACCAGACCCTGATCGGACAGGCGCTTCATCATCCGCGAGATCTGGCCCTGATCCGCCAGGCCGATGATCTCTGAGACTTCGAGGTTGTTCAAACCGGGGCGGCCCCCGACCGCCGCGAGCGCCATCTGTGTACGCACCGTCAGGCGATAATCCACGGGCGAGGCCGCGCTCAGCGGACGGCGCGAGAGGCCGTCGCCGTCGCGGCGCGCTGAACGCGCGGGCGGGCGGGGAACCGGACGCTCCAGCTCTTTTGACGCCGCCGCGATACCGCGATACGGGAGCACGATCGCCGCCATCAACCCACCGAGCAACGCCACCAACGAACCAGGACGTCGTTCCAGCAGACGCGCGTGAATCAAACTGAACGTCGCACCAACAACACCCTCCGCGACCAGCGGCGAGAGGGCCGCCGGAGCCTGCGCATTTACACGACCCTGATTCACAACACCCGCCAGGCTCTCCAACACGCTCGCACGACGCGCGAGAACTCTGGGGCCGGCCGCGAGCGCCTCGACAAACACCAGCCTTGCCACCGCGGGCTCACGATCCAACACCATCAACAACGCCGCCAGCGCCGCACGAACCCGCGCAGTCCAACCAAGCTCCGACTCCCAACCAGCGCGCAGCTCCCGCTCCAAACCATCGACCGCGTAATTGAACGCCGCCAGAAAACAATCTTCACGGTCGCTGAAACACTCGTAGAAAGTGCGGTTCGAAACACCCGCGTGCTCAGATACACGGCGCGCGGTCAGGCCCTCATAGCCACGCTCACCCACCAGCGCGAACGTCGCGCTGATCAAACGACCCCGCTGCAAATCGGCCGAGAACGACGATGAGCGGCGCATCTCTGCGTCCTCGCTCGCTCGCGTGCCAAGCACGCCACGCTCACTGCGTCCTTGATCTGCTTGCCCCTCGCCGCCCTCGGAAGGCAAAGAACCAACACCGCCAGACGAGACCACGGCCATCAGCGCCCACCCCCCGGTTGCAGGCGCTCACAAACAGAACGACCAAAACCGCGGGAATTACCGCGGCGGCGGAGCTTTAGAAGATGATGGCGGGCACCATTCCTGGCGCCAAAACGGGCGTTTTGCCCGCTACTAGATTTGTGGCAGAGAGAGAGAGAGAGAGAGAGATGTGGCAGCGCTGCTGCCGCATCTAACAACGCCCCTCAAAGAAGCGCAGCGACCCCTCATCACGTCTGTCTCATCCGACTCCACGTGTGCTCCATTCCCCAACATTCGACTCGACCCGGCTCCCTCTCCAAAGAAACCCGCTTGCGCTGATGCCGGCCACGAGAGCTCGACCCCAACCCGATCCTATGTTTTGATTCCAGCCCCGCCAACCCCCTGGCTGTCAAGGCCTATATAAGTACTACCACAACAGGGGCTTGATTGGAAGAGGGAACCGTCAGAAGCTGATTCATGGCGGAAAACTGGCTTTGGTAAGCCAAATTTTAGGGCGAGTGCGAATCCAGTGGAGAGCGAGGGAACGAAAATGTTTTGCCTGGGGTCAGCAAAATGGCGTGGCGTCTGGGCTCGAGAGCGAGCCACTCCATGACTCCTGCGTCGGGCTCGGGGCGGATGGGCTCGGACAGGACGTTCGTGTCGAGCAGGATCACGCCTGCAGGCTCGCGGCGCGTGGTATCTCACTGCGGCGAGGCAGATCGAGCTCACACCGCCAACGGCCGCGAAACGAGCAGAGAGAGGCTTGACGTATCCTGGATATATCTCGTCTAGGGCGTATATACTGAAGCCATGAGCAAGCACCTGGTCGACATCGATGAGCAGGCCCTGAGCGCCGCGCGATCCGAGCTCGGGACGCACACGATCAAGGAGACGGTGAATCGAGCGCTGCGCCAGGCCGTCGAGCACCGCGACGAGAAGGTCAAACAGGCCTTCGCGGTGCTGGCCGGCAGCGACCTCGCTGCTCGCGAAGACGCATGGCGCTGACGCATCTCCTGGACACGAGCGTCCTCACCCGGCTCGGCAACCCCGCGATCCGCGCCGCGATCGAACCCAGAGCGCAGCTGGCGCAACTGGCACGCGCCGGGATCAGCGACCTGGAGATCGGGTACTCGGCCCGCAACGCCCCGGAGTGGGATCGACTGGCCGGCGCGCTGGAGGTGTTTGAGTTGATCGAGACGACGGCCGAGCACGTGATGCGCGCGCGACAGGTACAGCGGCTGCTGGCCGCAAAGCACCAGCGCGGCCGCAAGGTCCCGGACCTATTGATCGCCGCCGCCGCTGAGATGCGTGGCCTGACCGTGCTCCACTACGACAGCGACTTCGAGCAGATCGCCGCCGTGACCGGGCAGGCGTGCGAGTGGGTCGTGGGTGCGGGGTCGGTCGATTGAAGGCTTTCGGTGGTTCGCTGTGGCCCGAGCGGGAGAAAGTGCAGCCACTGGCTGCATCGTCAAGGACGCGGGCGCATTCCCAGCCTAGTCCGCGGCTCGCAGCTGCTCGGCGAGATCCGTCTCTGATGGCAGGTCGCTGTCACCGTGCAGGCGGATGAGCCCCGCCTGCACGTTGTCCAGGCGCGCACGCGTGCTCGCCGGGCGCGTGTCGCGCTCGAACTGCGCAGCCGGGATACGCCAAGACCCGCCGGGTCCTCGCGTCCCCTCGATCCGCTGCTTCTGCAGCCACTTGTACACCGCCTGCGTGGTCACCCCAAAGCGTGCCGCGACATCCCCGACGCTCAGATACGCCAGCTCCGGACGGCGGCGCCCGAGCACATGCTCTCGCCACTGCGACGCCATCTCGACCGCACGCACCCGGCGCTCGACGCCCAGGTGATCGACGTCTGCCGCCGCACGCAGCAGCCCAGCGAGCTCCGCGGCGAGCAAGTCCACGCCCCCGCCGGCTCATCCTAGCGTCGCCAGACAAAACATGCAACTCTTGCAACCATCTGGGGCTGACTTGATCGGGGTCATCTCTCGGATACCCTCACGCGGTGGGTTCGATGAACGAGCATGAGCGCATCCCGCCCGTGCCTCAAACCATCAGCATGGTGCTCGCCCTTGCCGGAACCGCGGTGCTGCTCGCCGGGTGCGGTAGCGGTAGTCATGCTTCCTCCAGTAGCGCGACACTTCGCGCGAGTACTCACCTCACCAACCCAGAAACAGTTGCCTACGCTCGCGCCGTCAATCTGCGTGCAGCTGACGTACCGGGACTGGTTCCCGCCGCTCGGCAGAAGGAAGGAACCGGGATCTTCCTGGGGCGCTGCGAGAGACCCGCGGGTAGTGGCGAAGCGGTTGGGATCCCTTCGCAAGCCTTCCGGCAGAACCTGGAACACAAGAAAGGCTCCGGCATCCTCAGCATCTATCCCGAGGAATCGGTCCGCTCTGTCGTGTACACGACCACAAGCTCAACACTCGCGGCCCACGCGATTACTGTGGCCATAGGCACAGTGGGTCAGGCCTGTCTCAGGCAATCCTTTCTCGCGGGCGGCGGCATCGTGAGCAGTGAATCCGGGCAAGAACCAGTGTTCACTAAATCGATCGTGTCCGAGCTGCACATTCCTGTGGGACGCGTTCAGATCCGGGGAATGCGTGCGAGCGCGAGCTTGGCCGCCGATATGGCCAACGCACCAAACCGCCAGCCGTACTACGAAGACGTTCTCGGATTCTCCTCCGGCCCACACGAGATCTTCCTCAAAATCACGAGCTCACCGCGCAATCCCACCGCGACCGACCGACGCCTGCTGACGCTGCTCTATAGCCGTGCCAGGCTCTGCACCCTTGGCCTGCGCCGTGGCGGCCACCGGCAAGTGAAACGATCTATGTCATGCGCTTCGGTGACATCCGCAGCGGCCTGAAACGGGGCCGGGAAGAACGGAGGAGGCTGCTCACTACGGGCGAGCGCGTCTTCGCTTGGAGCTACACGGTTCTGACCAGCCTCCTCGTTCCCGTCGGCGTCGTGCTGCTCCTATCCGGCAGCGGCGCGACCCACGGCATCGGGATCGTTTTGCTCGTCATCGGCCTACTCGCGATGGCCGTCCCGATCTCACCTTTCCTGCGGGCGAGGGTGCGCCGACGTGAAGCTCAGGCCGGTCGGCGGCAATAGCTCTGGACAGAGCTTCAAGTGGACGCCAAACCCTCCAGAGGTCACAACGGGTGCCGTCACTGGAGGGCGCCATGGGCGCTGGTCGTGCCGATCGTGGGCCAGCCGTCATCGCCGCAACATCGGGGCTTGTGCTCTCGTCTACGTCCCACCGCGGAGATCCCCAGCTCGTCGGAAAGCCGTTTGTACAGAGCGGGACCATCGTGCTCGGCGACCTCGATCACCCACACGATGCCCGGCTCGAACGTGCTGATCACGCGCCACGGGCCGGACTCAGTGCTCGACGAACTCACCGCGTTCAAACTCCTGGCGGCCCTTGACGAACCAGGCTTGGCTTTGCAGATCGCGATCGTGCAGGTAGGCGGCCAGCGCCTTGCTCCACTGGCGCGCGGGGAAGATCTCCCTGACCCCCGTCAGAACACGCTGCAGCTCGATCAGACTATGCGGGTCGACCTCAACCGGCTTGCGACCCTCGACCCGTCGCAGGAGACCCTCCTTCAGCCACTTCCGAACGGTCGGGGCCGTGATGTCGAGCCGCTCGGCAGCCTGATCGACCGTGACGCCGATCGGCACATCGAGCGTCTCCAGGAGGCGTTGAGTCCGGCGTGCCACCCTGTCGAGCAGCGCGCTGAGCTCAGCCAGCTCGAGCAGCGGCGAATCAGACGAAGCGTCGATCGTGGCCTGCTCGCTCTCGATCTCCATCCGCAGCTCTTCGGCATCGAGATGAGCCAGCGCCGCGATCCGCTGAAGCTGACGGGGCTTTGGAAGGGTCGTGGACATCGCGCAAATAAGCATAGCGTATCGCTTCGCTTTTGGCGATGTTTTCCGCAACGATATGTCCGCTGACCGCGCGTCCGGCACGTGAACTCTCAGCTTCGGCGAGTGCCTCGCCGCCGCGACGCTGTGGCCCGAGCAAGAAAAGTGCAGCCACTGGCTGCACAAATACCACCAAGTGGGCCGAGCGGCAGAAAGTGCCGTCAGTGATGGCACAAATCCCTGGACTGATCGGCGTCAAGTAGACACCGGACGCTCGGGCCGTAGCTGTCCTCATTGCCTTGAGAATCTCGTCAAGGACGCGGGCGCATTCCAAGCGAGTTCGCTGCGTAGCCACCAGCTCCTCTCGCCTCCCTGTTACAGCAACGCCAAGACATCGCGAAGGTCCTCGGTGTCGAGAACGTGGGTGGCCGCGGCCCGAGCGTCCGGTGTGGCGTTCAGCGCGATCGAGATGCCCGCTCGGTGAAAGAGCGGGACGTCTGAGCGGGAGTCGCCGATCGCCGCGACCTGGCTCATCGAGTATCCATTCTGTGCGCACCAGTCCTCGACGAAGCGCAGCTTGTCGTGCTCGTCGAAATAGCGGCTGACCACACCGGACAGAACCCCATCGGGTGCCTGCATCTCGGTACCGCTGACCGCCGCGAAGCCATAGCGTTCTCTCAGCATCTCCGCCGCGAAGCTCCACGTAATCGTCCCCAACAGCAGGCTGACCCCGGCGGTGGTGAGCACCTGGAAGGTCTCGGCCATCCCGTCGATCCAGGACCCGTCCTCGAGCACGCGCCACGCCTCCGCCACGCTCTTGCCCGCGAGCCATCCCGCAGAGGTGTCAGCCACGACGCCGTTGGAGATCTCGTGTGCATGGAACGCACGCTCGAGCTCTGCGATCGCCGCAGCCTGTCCAAGCCACTGGGCGAGCAGGAGAGAGACCGTCGTGCCCCGCAGCAACGTCCCATCGAGGTCGAACACGACAACCGGAAAGCGGCTCACGATCTCCTGCTGGCTGTCCATGGGACCTGGGCCGATGAGGTGAGGCTGTCGATCAACCCGAGCTCGTCAGCGAGGGCTACGGGTGGCATTACTCGAATGGACCCGATTGGGTCATAGCTCAGCAGCTTGGAGTCGCTGCTGCAGATGATCTCCGCGTTGTTCTGGAGGGCTCCGCAGAGGATGTGAAGATCGGCAAGGTCCATCGACTCGAACGTGACCGGGAACGCGGCGGTGGCGGTGGACAGGAGAGCCTCGCGATCCCTGCCGGTCACGGCGTGCAGGAACTCTCCGAGCTGGAGCCCCACCAGACCCGCGTACCGACCGAGGGAACGGCTGAGTGGTGCCCGTGCCATGCTCACCGGCTCGAACAGCACCTTGAAAGCCTCGAGGAACGGTTCGAGCTCCTGCTCTGAATAGGTACGCGGTACAGCCTGGCCCGGCCCCTTCACACCTTGCTGAGTGGCCCGCCACCAGAACTCGCCACCAACGACATCGGTGATGAACCCGTCGAGGACGGGCGTGCGTTGTGCCGCGAGCGCCAGCAGCGCGAAGTTGGGTCCGGCGGGACGATGAAAAGCGCCCCACAGCACCGTGGTGTCAAAGGCGACGCGCATCGACCGCCGGGGCCCGCTGCCCTAGTCCGCGGCTCGCAGCTGCTCGGCGAGATCCGCCTCCGACGGCAGGTCGCTGTCGCCGTGCAGGCGAATCAGCCGCGCCTGCACGTTGTCCAGGCGCGCACGCGTGCTCGCCGGGCGCGTGTCGCGCTCGAACTGCGCAGCGGGGATACGCCAAGACCCGCCGGGTCCTCGCGTCCCTTCGATCCGCTGCTTCTGCAGCCACTTGTACACCGCCTGCGTGGTCACCCCAAAGCGTGCCGCGACATCCCCGACGCTCAGATACGCCGGCTCCGGACGGCGGCGCCCGAGCACATGCTCTCGCCACTGCGACGCCATCTCGACCGCACGCACCCGGCGCTCGACGCCCAGGTGCTCGACGTCTGCCGCCGCACGCAGCAGCCCCGCTAACTCGGCGGCGAGCAAGTCCACGCCCCCGCCGGGCTCGTGCAGGACCTCCAGACACTTGCGCAGGCTGTCGCTGGCGAAGAGCCCCGCATCATCGAGGGTCTCGAGGCTCTCGATAGTCAGCTGCGCGTACCGGTCCTCGTACAGGTCCAGCGCGCTGAGACCATCGACGATCTCCTTTGCGATCGCATGCATCAGTGCCTCGCGCCGGCTCCCATCGGCGTCGATCGCCGCACGCCACAGCACAACTCTGTCCTCAGGGCTCAGGATCTCCATCGGCTCATCCTAGCGTCGCCAGCCAAAATCTGCAACTCTTGCAACCAGCTGGGGATAGGGCAAGGAACACGCCGAAGCCTCAGCGAAGAAGCTCGAAAGTCAGCGGTCATGGGCTGGAAGCTACGAAGGCGACGTTCGAAGCCAACAACACCGCCGGGAAGGCCCTCTTGTGCGACAGCCCGCTCCAAGAGCGATCTAGCGCCAGCTGCTAGCGGTAGCGCAGAGACCAGGCGATTGGTAGCGTAGACGAGCGGCGATCGGAACCGGTGGGACCACCGTCATTGCGCGACCTCCACTGGCTCGCCCGGCAGATCGGCAGCGATCTGCTCGACGCAGTCGTGGTCACAACCGGACCGTACGCCTACCGCCGCCCGGATGGGATCGCCGTCGTACCGGCGGCGCTGCTCGGGCCCTGATAGGGCAGCATCGCGCATCACAGAGGTAGAATCTGGGATGTGGCGGAGCAGGTTCCAGCGGTATGCAACGTCCTCGACACGATTGAACATCATCGCTGGGAGCGACTGTCCTCACTGCTTCACCCGGAGGTCCACTGGACGACATCGGCCGAAGAGGATCTGCACGGCCCGGATGAGGTGATCGCGCGACTGTCGACCGACCCGCCGCCGGCCCCACCCTCCTTTCATGAAGTTCGCGACGGGTTGATGTATCGCTGGATCGACTGTCCGGGGTGATTTGGAGACAGCCTGCCCATTCGTTCCCAGCAACTCACCCAGAAACCGTTTGCTCACGCGTCACGACGGTGAGCGTCGCAGTTTGCCGTACGCGAAAGCCAAGCCCCTCGTAGAGCCCGATCGCTGCAGTGTTGGTGGCGAGGACATGGAGAAATACACGTTCCGACCGACGCTGGATGCCCGCTATCAACGCGCCCACGAGCCGGGAGGCCAGCCCCTGACCGCGATGGTCGGGGTCGGTGCACACGGCGCTGATCTCGGTCCACCCGTTCAGCCGAAACCGCTCGCCGGCGATCGCGACGAGCGCCCCGTCGCGACGGATCCCCAGGTAATCGCCAAGCTCGACGGTCCTGGTCAGAAACGGCCCCGGTTCGGCCTGGGCGACGAGCTCGAGCATCTCGGGCACATCGGCGGCGCCGAGCGGGATCGCCTCCGCGCAATCGACGCCGGCGACCCGCTCTCCGATCATCTGCACCAGATCGAACGTATCGACCGCCCGCCAACCGTCTCCCAACTCGGCGTCGCCGTAGCGACCGGCCACGAAGGCGCCCGGTACCACCAGGTCAGCCGCGTCGCGCCAGTCCTGGGCCGTCGGCGGCGAGGGCAGAGCGAGGAACGGCGCCACATCGTCCGGATATCGCCGCGCACGCCCACGCACCTGCGCAAACCGCGCATGAGGCCCGCACAGCGCCGCATACGCCGGATTGTCGAGCATGGTTTCGTCGGTCGTCAGAGGAGGTATGGCGGTCAGGGTATCCCTCTCCTCCTGTGCCTGTCTGTAGTTTGTAGCCGTAATGGACTTCGAACAGATCACCACCGACCTGACCGAGCGCGTCCTCACGATCACGCTCAATCGCCCGGAGCGATTGAACGCCTGGACGGCACGGATGGGGAGCGAGCTGATCGAGGCGTTCGACCGCGCGGACGCTGACGATGAGGTGCGCGCGGTGATCGTGACGGGCGCCGGCCGGGGCTTCTGCGCGGGCGCTGACCTGGCGAGCGGTGGAGAGACCTTCGACTATCGCAAGCGCGAGAGCCTGGGCGCGGAGGCGGGGACGGTGCCGCGCGACAACGGCGGCCAGTTCACGCTGCGGGTCTTCCGCTCGACCAAGCCGGTGATCGCGGCGATCAACGGTCCGGCCGTGGGCGTCGGCGCGACGATGACGCTGCCGATGGACATCCGCCTCGCGGCCGACGACGCCCGTCTGGGCTTCGTGTTCGCGCGCCGCGGGATCATCCCGGAGGCGTGTTCGAGCTGGTTTTTGCCGCGCGTCGTTGGGATCAGCCGCGCGATGGAGTGGGTCTCAACAGGGCGTGTGTTCTCTGCGCAGGAGGGTTTGGAAGGTGGGCTCTTGCGCAGCCTGCACCCGGCCGGGGAGCTACTCGATGCGGCGCATGCGCTCGCGCGGGAGATCGCCGAGAACACCGCGCCGGTCTCCGTCGCGCTCGCCCGGCAGCTGATGTGGAGGATGCTCGGCGCCGAGCACCCGATGCTCGCCCACCGGGCGGATTCACGCGGCATGTTCGCGCGCGGGCAATCCGCGGATGCGGTCGAGGGGATTACGGCGTTCTTGGAGAAGCGGGCCGCGAACTTTCCCGATCGCGTCAGCGAAGGGTTGCCGGAGATTATGCCTTGGTGGAATGAGCCGGGGTTTGAGTAGGTAGCGTTGTGGGTTGGTAATGGGGTCTGTTTTCGAGCCCAGGCGTGTGGCGTCAAAGGGCCGGGTTCCGTACCTTTCTCTTGCAGATATTCATAAAGTTGTGTCTCAAAACCGCGCTATAGCGCGTTTTGATCAATACGGTGTCACTCACGTCAAGTGATAGTCGCCGCGATCATCAGTCTGGGTGCAGGAGAAGCCGTATCGCTGGTACTGGCGTGCGTAGCGATGAGCGCAGAACTCACCGTCACGCAAGCACTTCTGCTCGCCACCAATCACAGCGTGCACGTAGCCGGCGCTGCAGGTCTTCGCCATGACCGCGGCTGGCCGGCTTGCGGCTCCAGCGGGTGCGCCTCCGATGGACACGAACCCGAGCACGGCACCGGCTGTCGCTAGATATCTGCGCACGCGTGTCTCCCTGGTCTGACGGACGAAGAGCAGAACATACACAGATCTCGGTCATTCCGACAGTTGGCAAACCACTAGTCACCGCTCCCAGAAGAAGGTAGAGTGCCGTGACCCACTTGTCAGGACCCTCCTGCTTATCGACAGAAGAGCCCCAGATCCAGCAACTCGACTCCGCGCACGCGGTGGATTACGCGATCGGTCGCGCCCGGACGCGCCGCTGGGGGGCTGCCGCGATCGATGCCCGACTGCGCGCCGCGATGATCGTGGCCACGCTGCTGGTGATCCCGGACCTGATCCTGGAGGAGCAGCCGCTGCGTACATCGTGGCACCGAGTCGCCGTGATCGGCGATTGGGTCATATGGCTCGTGTTTCTGATCGAGCTCTTGGCGATCATGGTCTTTGCGCGGGATTGGCGATCGTGGCTGCGCAGCTACCCGCTGGCGCCGGCGATGCTGATCCTGACCCCGCCGTTCGCGCCCGCGGCCATCCAGGCTCTGAGAGTGTTTCGGCTGCTGCGTCTGCTGCGCGTGGGGCGCGGGTTCGAGCTGCTCTCCAAGCTGCTCACGCTCGACGGGCTGAAGTACGCGATCGTGCTGGCAACCTTCCTCGTCGTCGGCGGTGGAGCGGTCTTCGCCAGCGTGGATAGCCATGTCGGGCACCCGGTCTCGACCTGGGAAGGAATCTGGTGGGCGATCGGCACGGTCAGCACCGAGGGCACGCACATCGAACCAACGACCGCCGCAGGACACGCAATCGCAATCGTCTTGATGCTCACCGGCATCGGGGTGTTCGCGCTACTGACCGGAGCAGTCTCCCAGCACTTCATCGCAAGCCGCCCAATGCCGCAGGCAGCAGAGCTCAGCGACGGGGAGAAGGCGATCATGGCGCAACTGGACGAGCTCGCCGTGCGGCTCGCGGGGATCGAGACGGCACGCATCGCAGACGGATCCCCACCGACGTAGGATGCGGCGATTGGTAGCGCAGGCGGGCGGCAGCCCTACGTTCTTGTACCCCACGTCCACCGCCAAGAGCTCCACCGGCCCCATCGACATCTCGAGTCGGGGCACGAACCTCTGCGTGACCGGTCGTCAATCGTTCTCCGCCAGCTCGTGTGCTCGGCGGGCGGCGAACTCGGCGACCTGCTGCTCCACGCGCCGCAGCCCCTCCATCTCGTCCTCGAGGCCCCCCGTGATCTGGGCATCCTCACCGGCCATCTGGACACCATGCTCGCCGACGGTGTAGCGAGTGACCGCGATCGGGGTAGCGATCCCCTGGAGAGTGAGGTGGGCGACTGACTCGTTACGGCCGGCGCAGAGGATGAAACCGACGGTGCTGCGATCCTCCTCATTCGCGATGAACTCGTCGACGGCGTTGACGTACAGGTTCATCTTGCCCGCGAACTCCGCCCGGAAAGGACCGATCTTCAGGTCGATGACCACGAAGCGACGGGTCGGATGATGGAAGAAGAGGAGATCGAGGATGAACTCCTCGACGCCGATCTGGAGTGACTTCTGGCGTCCAGCGAAGTAGAAGCCCTCACCAAGAGCCAACATAAAGCGCTCGACGTCCTCCAGCAACGCCGCTTCCAAGTCGCGCTCCTTGGCGCCGTCGGTGAGCTGCACGAAGTCCAGAACAACGGGATCCCGCGTGATGCGCTGCACAGCCTCGGCATCGCCGTCCTGGAGAGCCTGCTCGAAGTTCGTGATCGCCGCGCCCTCGCGCTCGTGTAGGCGACTCGCGATCGCCGTCTGGAGCTGCTCGTGTGACCAAGCCCCTGCACGCTGCACATACCAGTCCCTAACGCTGGGGTCCTTCACGGTCACGAGCGTCGTCAGATGTCCCCAGGGAAGGTCTCTCACACGGTCTGAGAGACCTTCCGGATCCGGCCAAGCAGCCGCGAATGCCCGCATACGGTAGAGGCTGGGCACGGAGTACCCGCGAGATCCTGGAAAGGCTGCCCGTAGATCTACCGATAGACGCTGCACGACACCGCGTGTGCGTCGTCCCAGCTCCGGACCCTCCTCGGCTTGGCGCTGCAGGATCTCGTGACCGATCTGCCAGTACACCTCGATCAGCTCCGCGTTGATCGCTCTCGCAGCCCGTGCCTGTGCGGTGCGGATGCGACCCTTGATGTCTTCGAGGAACTCCTCATAGCTCTGGGGTGCAGATCCAGGCGCGTCAATAGACGGCGTGGTCGGAAGCTCAGGCATGGGGCATCCAAGCCTCCCGATCGGGGTCTCGCGGATCTGAACGCAACACGACAGAAAACACTACGCATCGCTTGCGATGGTTCGCTCGATCGTGACCCACTCGCCGCCCCGATTTCCCGTGTTTCCGGGCCTCAGGGCATCAAAGTTGGCGCGAAAACGCTCACGTGGAACAAGCGGCGCAGCGGTCTCAGTGATATGGCCCACGGCGATTCTCCAACACCGCGTCGGAACATTTCTTGCTCGGGTCACGCGGCAGCAAACGCGCGCACGAGCGAGCGTCTACGCCATCTGCTGATCGGATCTGTCCCGCTTGGCCGTTCTCGTCGGAGTTAGACGATGGAGGCCCATGACAAAACGCAACCCCTACGACGGACACTGCAGCGTGTGCCATGCGCAGGTACGCGCCCTGGAGGGTGTGGTCGAGGCATCCGACATCCGGCCCTTCTATCGGATCCTCTGTCTCGAGCACATGCCCGCCGGGGCCCTCGATCCACCAAAGCCACCCGCGGCTTCGAAGCTCCCGTCGATACATCTCGGGGATGAGCGTTACGAGCGGTGACTAGCGACGGGACTCTGCGATCACTCGCTTATCGGCTCGCCGGCGCTTGCGCTTGGACGCTCGCTTGACCTCAGCTCGGGTCATCCACGCACCCCCGCCATTCTTCGCGCCAGCATGCTCGGTCTTGATCCGCTCGTAGGCCATTGGCCCGAATTTTAGACGCAAAGTCCGTGACCGAGCATTCCCCTCCCGAGGACGAGTTATGGTGATATTCCGATGGCGACACATGAACAGGTGCACAAGCTCGTCAAAGAGTTACCCGAGGCCGACCTAGATTCCGTCGCCGAGAACCTGACCGCTCGACGCGACCCCGAAGCCGTGGGGCCCGGGGACATCGTCGACGATTGGGTAATCTCTCCGCTCTGCGTCGTTCCTCAGCCGGGAAAGTGCGTCACCTTTCGGGGCAATTGGGTCACCTCTCGCGAGCAGAGATAGTCGAGCTCGGCGAGAGCATCGCGCGTAGCGGAGCCGTAGCCATAGGCTTCGGTCGTGCTCAGGGTCGTGGGAAGCGTTTGGATCAATGTCCAGAGGAAGAAATAGCACCGTCATTGCAGCCCGTGATCTGTCCCAATAAATCGGCACGCAGGCGGATTCTGCAAACTGGTCTTTCGCCTGCTCTCCCTTCCGATGAAAGGTGACCGATGAGCGATGTACTCGGATCCACCAAGCAGGGTGTTCGGGCGCGCGGCATCCTCGTTGCAGCTGATGTAAACCGCGTGCTAGCCTGACTCACTCAGATGTAGCTCGACTCCTCACGGTACGAACGCATTCCGCACGCAGTGTCGCGGATCGCTTGTGTTCGCAAACAACCGAGAGGAACATAAAGATCATGACGAAGCGTGAGATCGCAGAATCGGTGCTGAAACACGCCACCACCGACGAACTCGACGCCATCATCGAGCTGCTTGTCACCCGAGAGCGGGACCCGAACCACCCCCGCGCAAACCCGGTAGTGCGCCGCGACGGTAGTCGATCTTTGACACCCGGGAGTTCGATGAATTTCTTGTCGAGTACGGACCCCAAATGCAGCCGCCTGACGGCGAGGGGTAGCCAGCCGGCTAAAGAGCGATTCGCTCCAGGTTTGACGCCTTGCCTCGATAGCGTGGGTCGTCGAGTCGCTGGTCGGTGATGTCTACCAGCTGGTGTCTTGGCGCTCACGCGCGAGGGCACGTTGTGCCTCTTCAGCGCCCTCTTTGGTCGGCCTGGTTCCGAGCGAGCGCTCCAGCAGGTACGCGTTTTTGGCGATGCGACGTGCGGCGGCGCGATCGAACGGGACGCGCTTGCCGTCGATCACGGCGTAGGCCGTCTGAGAATCCTTGCTATCGTTGCTGTTGGTCGTGATTTCAAGATAGGACTACGAGGACCCCGACTCCGGGCTGGGTAACGGCAGTATCTGAGGCATGCGAATTCTAAGGCGCCTAGTCAGCGACCCTCGAGGCTAATGACACCGGCGCCCGTCGGCAGTTCTGAAGAGAGGTCATCCCCAAAGTTGCCGATGAAGATGCCTCCCTTTGCTCCGCTTAGTACTTTCTGGATAATCTTGGGAGGCAGATCAAAGATCACATCGCCGGTTTTTGACTCGCCGGATTGGATAGCTTCGTTCTTCGTGATAAAGGAGTCTCCATCATCACCATTCTCAGCGTTGAACGCCTCGGTATAGCTCCGTTCGTCGGCCAACAGCACCGTTTGATTGCTTTCGCCGCCTCCATCAAAGGTCGCTGGGGCGGTGGTCGTGTTCGAGATGCTTAGGGTGATAATGAGATATTCGCCGTTCGCTGTTGAGGTGAAGCTAGGGCCGTTTGAGACCGTGGGTGCGGCACGAACGCCCACAACGCGCGCAGTGAGGGTCTTGAGATGCAAGGACATCGATCGAGGCGCATAGTGCATGAGAGTGCCACCCTTCAGGGTGCAGGAGCCCGTCGTTGTCGCGTGCGCGATGTTCGTGCTGGCACAAGCCGTAGGACCGGGAGTGGCTGTCTTGGTCGTCGGCGTCGTGCTTGTCGCCAACGGCGTCGTGGCAGATGCAGCAGGTTGTGGCGTTGTCTCCGTGACGGTCTTGGTCGTGCCGCATCCTGCCAATGCGACCGCTCCAACGATTAGAGCTAACAGGTATATGCGCACATGCCCCCCGTTCTGCATTTGGTTTAGCTATTGTCTCGACTACTTAGCCTGGATCCACCGGTGTTGTCCGGTTGTGAGCGAAGAATGACCTCCTGATCGGGTTTGGTAGCGACAGATTGCGGCTGTCGCGGCCCGGGATCAGGAGGTCACTCAGATGGTGCATGATGACGCGGCGGTCGGACTGGATGGTGTTGAGGTCGTCTTTGACGATGAGAGGGTCGTCTCGGATGCCGGGATAGCGCTCGTCGCGACGCTCGTGGGGCGGCTCGGGATCGAGGCGCTCGTGGGCCAGTGCCTGACGCTTCGACACGATCGGCCGGGGTCCGCGAACGCGGGCCGGAAGGTGATGGCGTTGGTCTACGCGATGTTGCTCGGTGCTGATTGCATCGATGATTGTGATGTGTTGCGGGTGGGGCGCTCGCGTCGTCTTTTGGGTGGCTGGCTGCCGGCGCCCTCGACACTCGGGACGTTTCTGCGGGCCTTCACTTTTGGGCATGTGCGCCAGCTCGACCGGGTACTCGCAGAGACGTTGACGCGCGCGTGGCGGGCGGGCGTCGGCCCGGGCGCCGAGCGGCTGATCGTTGATGTGGACAGCTTCATCGGCCAGGCCTACGGCTATCAGAAGCAGGGTGTCGGTTTTGGGTACACCAAACAGCGGGGGTACCATCCGCTGCTCGCTTCCAGGGCCGGGACAGGTGAGGTTCTGCACGTTCGGCTGCGCAAGGGACAGGCGAACACCCAGCGCGGTGTCGTGCGCTTCGCGGAGGAGCTGATCGCCCGTGTGGCGCGGGCAGGCGCGGCTGGCGAGAAGCTCTTCAGGGCCGACTCGGGGTTCTGGAACGCGAAGCTGATCGCACGGCTCGAGAGCGCTGGGTGGTGCTATTCAATCAGTGTGCGCCTGCAGTTCTGGGTTCCCGCCGCGATCAGGCAAATCCCCGAGCAGGCGTGGCAGCCCTTGGAGGACTACTCCCAAGACGGCGAAGCACAGATCGCTGAGGTGACCGCTCACGGACGACGGCTGATCGTGCGTCGCACCCGGCTCATCGGCCCGCAAGCAGAGCTGTGGCCGGACTGGCGGTATTTCCCGTTTATTACCAACCGCACCGACTCCCTCGGGGTCGTGGAGGCTGAGCACCGCCAGCACGCCGTTGTCGAGCTCACAATCCGCGACCTGAAAGACCAGGCGCTCGCGCACTTCCCCTCCGGCCAGTTCAACGCGAACAGCGCCTGGACAGTGATCGCCACGATCGCACACAACCTACAGCGCTGGACCAGCACAATCGGGCTGTCAGACGAGACCGTCCGCGCTGCGCGCACCATGCGCCGCCGGCTACTCCAGATCCCCGGCCGCCTGACCCGCACTGGACGTCAGTGGACGCTTCACCTCCCAGCCCGCTGGCCGTGGCGACATGACTTCACCAGCGCGCTCGCCCGCATCCGCGCCCTACCAGAACTCACCTGATCGCAAACCACCACGACCAAGGGACCAGCCAAGCCACCCGTCAACACGACACGCTCACCGCTGCCCAAAAACACGCCCACCAAGGACCCCGAGAAGACACCCGCCGCCCCTCACGCCGACCAACACCAACAAAACACCGAAAACCACGCCAACGACATCAACCAGCCCCCATCAGACAATCGCGCGGTGGATCCAGGCTTAGGGACTATCTTGATCGTCCAGTTCCCGACGGCGTTCACCTGAAAACTCTTGTAGGTGCCCGCTTCAAGGACTGTCGTGCCGCTATGTGCCTGCGAGTTCACAGGGACGCCTTCACTGGTATAGATCTGGAACACACTGCCATCGTTTGTCCATTCAAGGGTCGATTCGTTTTCCACTGCGATGGTCCCGAGGCTCTTACCGCCATTCCCGCTGTAGGACTGTCCTTCCCCGCCCGCAGAGGAAGCGGGCGTGGCCGGGGGCGTAGTGTGCGATTCAGCGGTTACTGTCACCGTGTGCGTGTGGACGACGACTCGTGGATGAACGGTCGTGACAGTGTTTGTCACTGTTTGTACGCTGGCCTGCTGTGTTTCCGTGACCGTTTTGGTGCTGCCCCCGGCCGCCCCGCCGATGCCAGCCCCGACGATACCGATGGTGATTGCGCCCCACCGACGCTGCCACCACGGCAACTTGGTACTCGTAGGCGTGCCGAGAACCTCCGTTGGGGGTACCGGTGGCGTGGATGGTCTGGGGGGCTCCGGAGCGCTCATTTGATTCCAGTTCCTTCGGAAAGGCGCAGGGCTAGTTCTGGAGCACACGCGATGTTCATCCTGCTAGCTCCTGGTTCGCAGGATCGCCGTCAAAGCGATAGCTGCAGTGCTTGCACACGCGTGCCTCGTACTGGACCCACTCGGCGCAGTCGGGACACTGCTTTTGCCGGTCAGCGGTGGGCGCATGTGCTCCCTTGCTCGGCAGGAGGAAGACGAGCAGCACAATTGGCCAGAGCAGAAAAGTGAGACCGGCCCAGAGTGCAAAGCTACGGCCCTTACGCTCGGCGACTCGACCGGCAATAAAGCACAGCCCGAGATATACCGCCAGCACGATCAGTAGAAAGACGAGATGGATGGGATTGTCGAGGCCCATCTAAGCGACCTCAGGCGCAGCGTCGAATCGCTTGCCGCAGTGCTTGCATACCTTTGCGGCAGCTTGGATCGTCTCTGCGCAATCGGGACATTGCTTCAGTGTCTGCGGAGCTAGTTTGGCCTCACCGGACGGTGACTGTCGCATGGCCCATCCCCCGAGTATCGCCGCACACGCCCCCGCGCCAGCGACATAGACCGCGAGCCCCAGGGGCACCACCGTACCTGGTTGAGAGCTATCCGGTTCGCCGGCGGAGTTCAAAGGAAACAGTGTGCGAAGGCTCGTGTCGCTGCCAATGAGTATCGCGACGACTAGAGCAATTACACCCAGAACCACCACCGTCCATGCCAGCCGGCCTGCACTGTACTGGCGGTATGCGTTGACGGCAATTCCGGCTCCGAGCGCCAGAAATGCCCAGCCTCCGTGATGTATGAGCGCGTTTTCTTGGACCCTTGCAAATCGGCCAGATTCATCGAGCGGGAGAAAGGCGGCGATCGCCATGGCCAGCCCACCGATGCACGCCAGCGCGACTCCCGCTGGATTGATCACGTAACGCACGGCGACACCATCAGGATCGACAGACTTTGCGACTTGCCCCCTGTCCACGATCTTGAGCACTGACTCCGGAGCTACAGCGTCGCCTTCGAGGGGTGGCTGCGTAAGAAGACCTGCCTCCCACACTATGCCGATGCTCGGGTTATGCCGAGGTGTGTTGCGAAGGGTCTGTGATCGCGTGGGTTCGGGGTTTGATGTCGGCATAATCCGGCCTGGCGGGGGAGGCTGTGCTCTCTATTCATGAAAGGGAGAGCACTGATGAAGAATCCGTCGAGGGTGCGGCTGTCTGGGCCGCTGGAGGAGTTCGGGCCGGGGTTCGTGGTCGAGCTGGAGCGTTTGGGGTATTCGCCGGTAGGCGCGACGCTGCAGGTGCGGCTGATGGCTCGTGTGAGTAGTTGGATGCAGGCCGAGGGCCTGGTGCTTGGGGGGCTGAGTGACGAGGTCGTTGAGCGGTTCTTGGCGGAGCGCCGCGCGGCTGGTTACCGGGATTACGTGACAGCGCGTGCGATGGCGCCGTTGCTTGTCTACCTGCGCGGGCTCGGGGTTCTGCCGCTGGCCTCGCCGTCGCGACTGTCCACGAGGGCCGAGATGCTGGGTGAGCGCTTCCGTCGCTATCTGATTCTCGAGCGTGGTCTTGCCGAGGGGACTGTCATTGGGTATGTCGATGCCGTCAAGGCGTTCCTGGTCGGGCTCGACGATGATGGGCTGGATCTGCGGGACCTGAGCGCTGGTCGGGTGACGGCGTTCGTCGTGGCTCGCTGTCCGGGGCAGTCGCGCGGAGCGGCGAAGATGACGGTCACCGCGCTGCGGTCGCTGCTGGGGTTCTTGCACGTCGAGGGGTTGATCGCCGAGTCCCTCATCGGCGCGGTTCCGTCTGCGGCGTCGTGGCGACTGTCGGGGTTGCCGCGCTTTCTCGAGCCTGGGCAGGCCCAGGCGCTGCTGGACTCTTGCGATCAGCAGACCGTGGTCGGGCGGCGCGATCTGGCGATCCTGACGTTGTTGCTGCGGCTCGGGCTGCGCGCCGGCGAGGTCGCCGGCCTGTCACTCGAAGACGTTGACTGGCGTGCTGGGGAGCTGGTTGTGGTCGGCAAGGGCCGCCGCAGCGAGCGGCTCCCGTTGCCCGTCGATGTCGGCGAGGCAATCAGCGGCTATCTGCGTGACGGCCGGCCAGGCAGTGCTTTGGACCGGACGGTTTTCATTCGTATCAAGGCTCCTCACCGGCGGCTGAGCACCGGCGGTGTCACTCAGGTCGTCTTCGCCGCTGGTCAGCGCGCCGGACTCGGGCAGATCCACGCGCATCGTCTGCGGCATACTGCCGCGACGTCGATGCTCAGGGCTGGGGCGCCGCTGGCGGAGATCGGGCAGGTCCTTCGCCACCGTGAGGCGCTCTCGACCGCGATCTACGCCAAGGTCGACCGAGACGCTTTGAGTTTGATCGCGCGGCCGTGGCCAGGAGCCCGCGCGTGAGCTCGCTCGAGCAGCACCTCAGCGAGTATCTCGCGGTTCGGCGCGCGATGGGATACAAGCTCGCGCGCGCTGGGAAGCTACTGCCCCAGTTCACCGCGTGGATGGCCGAGCGCGACCAGCGCCTGATCACCACAGAGCTGGCGCTGAGGTGGGCGACGCTGCCGCCAGCGACCGGCTCGAACTGGCACCACCAGCGGCTGTCAGTCGTCCGTGGTTTCGCCGCCCATTTGCACGCGATCGACGCGGCGCACGAGGTGCCAGCCGCTGATCTGTTGCCGTGGCGGGCGCGGCGTGCGGTCCCTTACCTCTATACCGACACAGAGATCCTGACGCTGATGGACAGCGCAAGGGTGATCCCGACGCCACACCGCACAGCGACGATGCGCACACTGATCGGGCTACTCGCGGTCACCGGTATGCGAGTCGGTGAGGCGATCCGCCTGGACCGCAACGACATCGACCTCACCAACAGATTGCTGATCGTGCGCGACACCAAGTTCGGCAAGTCGCGCGAGGTCGCGCTTCACCTGACCACGATCACGGCTCTGCGGTCCTATCTCGCTCGCCGCGACCGGCCCGTCCCGCCCGAGCCGACCGCTGCGGTATTCACCTCCGCCGCCGGCACCAGGCTGATCTACTGCAACGTCCACCTCGCGTTCAAGCGGATCGTCGAGCACGCCGGACTGCACCCACGGTCGATCAACTGCCGGCCACGGCCGCATGACCTGCGCCACACGTTCGCCGTCAACACGCTGCTCGATGCCTACCGCACCAGCGAGAACCCAGCGACCACGCTGCCGCTGCTCTCGACCTATCTCGGGCATGTTCACCCCGGATCGACGTATTGGTATCTGCAGGCATCGCCGGAGCTACTCGCGCTCGCAGGCGACCGGCTCGAGCGTCATCTGAAAGGAGCCACCCGATGAGTATGCTCGCACCCACGCTGCAAGCGTTCTTCACCGACCGGCTGACCCGGCAGCGCAACGCCAGCCCGCACACGATCGCGGCCTACCGCGACACGCTGCGTTTGCTTCTCGCTTTCGCCCAGAAGCAGACCGGCAAGCAGCCCTGCCAGCTCGATCTCGACGATCTCGACGCGCCGCTGATCGGCGCGTTCCTCGACCACCTCGAGCACGAGCGCCGCAACAGCATCCGCACCCGAAACGCCCGCCTGGCCGCGATCCGCTCACTGTTTCACTACGCCGCGCTCGATCACCCAGAGCACGCCGAGACGATCAGCCGCGTGCTAGCGATCCCACCCAAGCGCTTCGAGCGGGCGCTGATCACGTTCCTCACCGAACCCGAGATCGCCGCGCTGCTCGCCGCGCCCGACCGCGATACCTGGACCGGCCGGCGCGATCACGCGATGCTGCTGCTCGCAGTCCAGACCGGGCTCAGAGCATCCGAGCTGACCGCACTGAAGCACAGTGACATTCACCTCGCCACCGGCCCGCACGTCAGCTGCCTGGGAAAGGGCCGCAAGCACCGAGTCACCCCGCTGACCAAGCAGACCGTCGCGGTCCTGCGCACCTGGCTCACAGAGCGCGCCGGACACCCAGACGACCCCGCGTTCCCGACCCGCACCGGCCGGACACTCAGCAGCGACGCGCTCCAAAGACGACTCGCCGAACACGCAACCACCGCCGCGCTCACATGCCCATCCATGGCGACCAAGACAATCAGCCCGCACGTGCTCCGACACACCGCTGCGATGCAGCTCCTGCACGCCGGGATCGACACCTCGGTAATCGCGCTCTGGCTCGGCCACGAGCACGTCGAGACGACCCAAATCTACCTTCACGCCGACATGGCACTCAAGGAAGCCGCGCTCGCCAGAACGACACCCCCCGACACGCCCCCCGGCCGCTACCAGCCACCCGACAAACTCCTCGCCTTCCTCGAGACGCTCTGATTATGCCGACCCCCACCAGCCCAATCCGCCCACCACCACCCGCTCCCGCAACACACCTCGGCATAACCCGAGCATCGGCATAGTGGACTTTATGCCGACATCGGCATAAGATCCAGATGTTCCGCCACCGACTCACGCGCCTCCTTCGTCAGATCCATGTATCCAAAGGACCCCACGAGCGTGCCAGCGGGCATCCGTACAGCGCCGCCTTGGTCTACCGTCTGGCGGAACTGCGCGACCACGTTCCTCATCGCTTAGGCCGTCCACCTCTTCGTCAGTCATGAGCTGCCCTCCAAACGCCAAGCGTGGGCGGCAACGACGAGACGCGCCGGTCGTGGGACAGATAGTCAGATTGGTCGACAGGATCGCCAGATTGGACAATCGCACCCATATGTGGCGCAGCATAACCGAAAACGGACTTGACGATATGTCTCTTGGCTTTCTGGGCTACCGCCCAGAAGCTATCGGCCGTGAGCCCACTCGAACGCTTTGCAGCCAATCTCAAGGCCCTACGGGCCGAGCGTGGCTGGTCCCAAGAGGACCTCTCCCGAGCCTCCGGCCTACACACGACCGCGATCTCGAAGATCGAGGGTGCCAATCGGGCACCTCGATTCCCAACCATCGTGATCCTCGCCGAAGCATTCAACGTGCCGGCCGGGCGACTGTTCGACCACATCCCCTGAAGCCGGTTTCCGGCCGGCTCATCGCCGTCTCCTCATAGCCCGCGACGCCGCCCCCAAGTGCCTGACGCTTAGGCATCCGACTGGCGCACGAATCGCGCCCGGTGCAGTTGACGCTCATAGCCGGAAGCCCGCCAGAAACCCATCACACCTGCCTCATCGTCGGCGACGATCGCGGTGAGCCTGTGAGCGCCCCGCTCACGCAAACGCCGCTCGCCCTCTCCGAGACCTGACTGACTCATCGAGTATCCAGTTTGCGCGCACCAGTCCTGGCTCAACGGCCGCGACGAGGATCTCGAGAGCTTACGGGAGCGCTCCCGGCGGCCGGCGGCACAACAAACGCATCTCGACCTCGAAGGCCAAGCGTAGGTAGTCGATCCCACCAAGCACGGTGCTCGGGCGGGCGGGCCTCCTTTATGCAGGCCGCGACATGATCCACCCAGTCGCGCGACATCTCGCCGCGCTGTTCTTGGAGCCAACCGACGAGGTGATCGCCATGGACAAAGACGATGTTCTCGCCATCGACCCGCCCCGCCTCGAACTCGTTCCAGAAGACAACAACGGGCTGGACCCATCGAACGCCGGCCTGTTGCGCGATGTCCTCTTGTAGGCGGGCTGCGCGCCCACGCATCCCGCTGGCGAGCCAAGCCAGGTCATAGGAATCGTCATCGTCATCACGACGCTGCAGGTGGATGACATCTCCGTTGATCGAGGCTTCACCGCCGAGCCACTTGCTGTCGAGCAAGAAGACGCCGCCGGTCGACACGACCACATGATCGATGTTGCCCTTGCGATCCTGCTTGCCTACGCGACGGTCGGGAAGGTCGTGGAGCAGGACATAGCCATCTCTGCGCAGTGGTGCCAGCGCTCGCGCAGTGCGTTGCTCGCCTTCGTAGCCCGTCCGCCAGTTCTCGATGTACCCCGGAGGGGACTCGCTGAGGGCGATGTATCCAGTCAATAGGCTGCCCAGCAGCACGCCGAGCATCCAAAGCCAGACATGGTGATGCTCCAATACCGCAACTGCGACTATCGGTACGGCAAGACCCACAGATATCAACTGCGGTCGCCTAAAGATGCGCTTGCGCCAGCGCCCGGCAACTTCGTTGTACTTCGAGCGCGCGCTTCGGCCCGCACCGCAGTAGTACGAATAGAACCAGTCGCGCATCGCGAACTTATCGGCAGGGCGCAGCCGCTCATTGACTTCCGGCGTTGACTTGACGCCTCACCCCTGTCGCTTTGCCGACCTGCTCGGCGGTCCTCACGGCAGGCTGCTTCAGCCCTCGTGGATAGATGCCTGAACGATGAGCCCGAGCTACTCCATCACTTGACGACCAATGTCCGGGAAGACAGGTGCCCGTTAGGTTATGCTCCAGGCGATGGAGGCGAATGGTCCGACTAAACAGGATTCCGCTAGCACCGCTGGGCCATCAAGCGCGGGTGCCGCGAGTATTGGTGCCCCGGCTTCCTTGGGCGAGGCAGTAGCGCTCGGCTGGCGGATGGCCGAACTATATCGCGACGCGACAAAGCAATCAACACGGAAGCCGAAGCTGCCCGACAGCCTTCCGTCAATCAGTCGCCTCGGACGCGGAAAGCGCACAGAATTCAGGATCTCTGAAGTGGAATCCGGGCTACGGCGTCTTGGACTGACGGGCCCCGACGCACCGTCAACGGGAGAAGTCAGCAAAACCTTCAAGGACGCTGAGGCAGAGGCGGAAGATGTCAAGCGCTGCGTGTACCATCTGCACTTGGCGATCCTCCGCGAGTGCAACGCCGCCGATCGAGCACTTGGCAAGGCCTACGAACTCGGTCGAGCGCTCGCAGACACTTGCCCCGAGAAGATCGACCGACCATCAATGACCAAACAGCTGAACCGCTACCGGCTGGATGAAATTGGACGCTGGCTCGCTGACCTCGCCTCGCGCCTTCCCGACCACTCCAGCAGATCTGTTCGCATCTCAATGGCTCGCTGGAAGATCGCGGCAGTCGATGGTGAAGCCTCGTCGCTCTTCGCCCAGAAAGACCTTGGCACGGTGCATCGTGCACTTGATCGCCAGGTGCAGATTTGGCGCTCTCTGCTCACAGGCGAAAAGCAGGCTAAAGACATGCTCGGTACTGACGGCTATGCGCAGGCTGTGGGCTTTGCGGTTCGTGACAGTCGCCGCCTGATAACAGGCTATCTGTGGCGTTTCGCTCCTTTTGTGCTGCTGATGATCGCTCTACTCGGCGTAGGCGTCTGGGGTTTGTTGACATACGAAGACACGAGCAAGATCATCGCTTCCGCCGCCGCAGTCGCCGGAGCGCTCGGGATCAGCTGGAAGGGCGTGGCCGCCACCCTCGGCCGAGCCGCCGACGAAATCGAGAAGCCGATTTGGGCGGCGTCGATAGACCTGGTTGTCGCCGATGCGATCACACAAGCGCCAGTTTCCTCCGTAAGCCTCGGTGTTGCGGCTAACGTATCCACAGCCGCTGGTGGCACGCCGGAGACTGCCTTTACGTTGGCGGCGTGGAAAGCTCGCAAAGCCCTGCCGCAGGGATCAGACACAGATGCAGACGCTCGGTACACGCAGTCGGACGAAGCCGACGATTCTCCGCAGGACTGAGATCGGCCTCCCTAGGGTAGTTCTTCGTGGCGTCCCGCTCACCTGGAAACGCTTGTGGTATGAAGTTCCAGCCAAAGAGATTAAGTCGTGAATCGAGAGAGGCACGCTCGCCATGCTGGAGGACATGTCCGTCCCGCGCGCACGGCGCGAGGCGGAAGGTCACGTGATGCCCTCGGTTGATCCAGACCGTTACTTCCGCACTCACCACACGGACGTAAGGCTCGACTGGGAGCTAGTGGGCGAACACGGGTTGCGGAGGGCTCAGCTGGGGGCCGCGTGGTCGCTGTCAGCGCACGCCACTATCTCTAGAGAGCCAGCGCTTATCGTCCTACCCACCGGCGTTGGAAAGACCCTCGTGTTGTGTCTTGCACCCTTTCTTTTGCGAGCCCGACGCGTACTCGTCGTGACGCCTGGCAAGCTCGTCAGGGCGCAGGTTGCGACCGCATTTGAAACTCTGAAGGATCTCAAGGACACGGGTGTCCTGCCGGCCGAGCTGAAACCCCCCACAGTCGCTCTTGCCGAGCACCGTGCCACAAGCACGGACTGGTCGCGATGGCGGAAGGCGGACGTTGTGGTCGGTACCCCGAACGTTCTCAGCGATGGCTATCCGGAGGTTACGCGAATCCCGGAGAAACTGTTCGATCTCATCGTCTTCGACGAGGCTCATCACCTACCCGCCAAGGTGTGGACGGCAATCCTCGAGGCGACCGATGCGGTCGCCGTGCTCCTGACGGCCACACCGACTCGGCGGGACGGTAAGCCACTCCCGGGAGAGATTATCTACACGTATCCGCTCTCGCAGGCGATCGAAGACGAAGTCTACGCACCAGTTCGCTTCGTTCCGGTGGTGTGCGGTCAGGAAGAGGACCCGGATGCTGTTCTTGCAGCTGCCGCGGCAGCGAGGCTCGCTGATCCGATCCATCGGCAGGCGGGGAGCAAGCTGCTCGTCCGGACAGGCACGCAGATAGAGGCCCGGCGCCTTGTCGTCGTTTACGCGGCCGTGGGGTTGGACCTCGGCTTGGTGCTGGCCGACACGAGCCCCACGGCCGTACGACGCATCCTTCGCGAAGTCGGCGATGACACCAAACAGGGCTTCATCGCCGTGGGAGCGATGATCGAGGGCTTTGACTTCCCGGCGCTGAAGGTCGCGGCCTACCATCATCCGCACCGGTCTCTTGCCCCGACGCTCCAGTTCGTCGGGCGACTTTCCAGGACCGGACCCGAAGGAATCCGCGGCGAGCTGCTCGCGATCCCTGAGCAGGTCGAGGGCGAGACCCGCGAACTCTACCGACAGAAGCGCGATTGGGCCGAACTCATGCCCGAGATCGTCGATGCGGCTGCCCAGGCTGAGCGGCAGGTCAGGCGCTACGTCTCTGGGGCTCAGCGGACAGGACCTTTGGAGCTACCACCCCGCGCGCTGACCCCTCCGCGCTCGGCACGGATCTACAGGCTCCCAGAACGGAGTCACCCCGCTGCTCGATGTGGAACCGAGTCGGATCGGCTGGGGCGAGGTGGTGTTCCGCTTCTACGACCAGCCATCGGCACTCGTAGCGTTCGTCACTCATCGTGTCGTCAGGCAGCGTTGGGCGCAGACTTCGATGCTTGACGTCGCCCAGTTTGAACTACACCTTGCGACGTGGGTGTCGGACCACCGCGTCCTGTTCCTCTCAACGGAGTCTCCACCAGCACTTGATGATCTGCTCGAGGAGTTCGAGGTTGCGAACAGCATCCGTAAGCTGCGCCCCATGGACCTGGTACGCCTCGTGCGGGCCGCCGATCCCGGCAGCTACTTCTCCGTCGGGCTCCGGGCGGCGCAGGCTCGCAGGGTGCAGGGCGCGACCTACGACATGACCGCTGGGCCTGCAGTCGAGGGTGCGCTCGACTACGTCGACCGGACGAGCACAACTCTCGGCCACGTGATGGCCCGGCCGAAGAGCGGCAATCGGGGCACCGTTGGTTTCTCGGTTGCTAAGTCGAAGCTATGGGAGCCCAATGCGGCTGAGAGCCTTTACGAATACCGGCAATGGGCATTGGAACGCGCTGAGGAGCTTTCGCGTCCCACTTCGGGCGTAGGTCTCCCGAACCTTGATGTTCAACTAGGCGAGCCGGTGGACTCGTTCGACGCCGAGGTGGTTGGAGCGTCGCTGGATGCCGCGCTCTACACGGGCGCGCAGGTTCTGATGCTAGGCGGAGCGCAGGTTGACCCTGCAGAAATTGACCTGATCGCACGACGTGAGGACGAAGATACGCTCGAGTTGATCGTGGCCGTCGCAGACGTGCCGGTTTGGAGCGGCGTCCAAACGCCATGGGGAAATCTCACCACGATCGAGAGCGACGGAGTGAGCGTGGTGATTGCCGCGACGGGGGAGATCGTTGAGGTCTCGCGAGCCCTGCGTGACGCGCCCCCGGCGATCTACTTCGCTGACGGCGCAATGGTCGTGGGCGAGCTGATGCTCAGCCCCCGTGAGGATGTGGGCCCGCTGGATAGTCACATGCTCCTGTCTGATGAATGGGCGGGTGTGGATCTAACACGCGAGCTCGGTGAGGTGGGCACGGTCCAGGCGCGAACCGCTGAGCTCGCCGCCGTCGACGCCGAGTGGGCCGCGACAGACCACGGGTCATACGAGGTCGCGGACTTCGTCTCGCTTTCGCTGTCGGGTCCGGAGGCCCTGATCCGCTTGTACCACTGCAAGGGCTCTGGCGCTGCGAGTCCCGGCCGGCGACTCGACGATCTCTACGAGGTGCTCAGCCAAGCCGTCAAGGTGATCCCGTGGACCGTGGCTCGTGGCACCCTCTGGGCAGATCTGAGCCGCCGGCTCGCGGATCGCAATGCCTTCAAGGTCATACACGGCGACGAGCAGGAACTGGCCGCACGCTTGGACGCTCTCGCCGCCAGCGGGCACCGGCAGGTTCGCTTCGAGATGATCGCCGTTCAGCCGGGTGTCTCGATCAGCGACCTTGCCAACTGGCCCGAAGGAAGAGCGTTGATACACGCCACGTCAGGCTGGTGCTCAAGCGGGGCGGTCGGTTTCCGGTTGCTCGGGAGTGAATAGCCGAGGCCAAACAGACCCGTACGGTGGTGTCAGGCCACCCTATTGAGCAGTGGCTGGACCCCGAACGTGCGCGCGACCAAGCGACATCGGTACTGGTCAGCATTAGCCGCCAATGGATGACGCCGATGGCCCAACAGCTCGGACTCGAGCACTCCTCCACCGGGGTGCGGATCGACCTCGGGCGCCTGACCGTAGTCGCAGGCACTCCGCAGGGGGCGGTGTACATGGACACAGGAATCGGCCCAGCGAAGAATTGGGTTGGATATCACCTGGCGAGCGTGCTCAGTTTGCAACAGCACTTCGTAGAGGAGAACCGACCGGTCCCAAGCTTCCTTATCCTCGATCAGCCGACTCAGGCGTTCTTCCCATCAGACCAGGCAACCGAGCAGCGTCGGATCAGGATCGGCGCGATGTGCTCGCTCAATTCGAACTCATGCGCGACGTCGCTGAGCGGCTCCAGGATCACCTGCAAGTCATTGTTCTTGTTGACCATGCCGACTTCGCCGAGACTTGGTTCAGCGAGGCCGTCATCGAACGCTGGCGCGATGGCAACGCCCTGATTCCTAGGTCTTGGTATTCATAGAAGCGCGCGGCGATTAGGCTGCGCACAGGCGCTGTGCGTCGTGGATCAGGTCGACCCGCCATTGCCCTTTGTCTGACGGTGCACATCTGGCACGGATATGGCCCATGCGGCCAACTGCCACATGTCGCGAAATGGCAACCTCGCGTAAAGTCCTCTCGACAGCCGGGTTGTACTGTGTAGTTTTGGCGCCCGCTTGACCGGCGATCACCGCGTCTGGCGCCAAGCCGCAAATACAGAGGCGGTCATCCTCGGAGGGCACTCGTTTACCGGCGCGGGTCCACGGCGTCAGCATCGCGTCTGGATTGGTAGTCAGTAGCTCGCTCCACATCCGCTGATCATGTGCCGTGATTGAACCGTGGTGTGGCACCTTGACAAGTGTGGCGCGCCCGGACGCTGCCGGCGCAAGCGCCACTACGGCACCCCAGCCCGTGTCGTCGTGTGACGTTCGGTCAAGATCGGCCCCTAACAGCGCGGTGCCAGCAGATCCATGCAGCCATAGTACGATAGACGTCGAGTTCGGCGACGGCTCACTCACACGTAAGCGCGGCTGCAGGTGCTTGGGAAGTAGGGCAGCGATAGCCTTCTGTCCTGCTTCCACGGCTGCTGAAGATGGCGAGAGCGCACGCACTTCACAGGATTGTGACCTATCGATAATCGTGTTCTCTGTGATTATCCGTGGGGCTCCTCCCAAGTCGTCCCCGGCCGCCTTCCGTGCCTTGAGGACAGAGAGGGTCCTCGCGAATTCTCTTGGCCCCGACGAGAGTCGCCGTGTGCCCAGGTCTCCTGATTCAACGAGGGTTAGAAAGTCTATGCTCCTGAAGGCACTCGAGAACGCGAATCGCGCCTTCGTACAACGCTCCACCACCTCTCCCAGTCCGCGAATGTGATCGTCGTCCCAATGTGTGGCGAGCACTACGACGACGTTTTCGGTGTAGTCGACGCCGATCTGCTCCAGATAATCAAGTACCGCCGGCCTGCCAGTCTTTGAGTCGATACACGCATCAACAATCATCCACCGGCCACCGCCCATATGCACGGCGATAGACTCACCGTAACCCGGACCGAAGAGAGATATCTCTAGTTCATCCGGGCTCGGCGCGTCCAGACTAAGAGTATTACCACCCGAGTTCACGAGAAAGCGCCTCAGCACGCTCACGGGCAGCACTCAATTCGGCTTTGCTCCATGCCGGCAAACGGCGAAAGCGAATTCGCGAGACCCGTTCGCGAGCGCCATTCGGCAATCGCTGACGGTATCCAATAGTCCAGTAGAAAATTGCACCGCGCTCAAGCAGATCGAGGTCAAATTCCGAGAGCTCTTCCTTGGAGAGCTCAACCTCTTCATTTGGGTGCTCTCCTAAATCGTCTATTAATCGCGCAGAGAACGAATCCTTATTCACCTCCAGCACAACACACTCCCAGGACTGCAGTGGGATGAGGCCGTCGGCAACCGGTAGCTGTTGTTCGCCCAGCACAGGCATTAGCCGCGTGGGAGGCACCACCACGATTCGAGCAGCGGTGTCCGTACTCGTCTGACTGGCCTGCACCAAATCCATCCCGTCATCATCCAGCTTCCAGACGGGCGAGACCAGCAAGTCCTCCCGCTGATCGCCGACCGGGTTTGCTTGAACCAAGATGCTGGTAGCTGGTAAAGCCATCTCAGCTGATTATACGGTCCAGTAATGAGCTGCGGATACTCTCGACTCGCGCCGCAATATCTGGCCACGCGTCCGTCAGCAAGCCGGCAGCCTGCCCTGCTAACTCAAGATTGTCGTCATCAGCGATGAGAAACTCCTCGTTGATGTTGACAAAGATCCCGGGATGAACTAATGGTGAAGGCCGCACCCGTACCTTTATCGCCCCGGCTCGCTCATCAGGCCGTACACCCTGAATCGCGATGTCGAACATTCCCGGCTTATCGAGTATGTCCTTCCATACCTCCTTCGGGGCGAGCAGATCGCCAGCCGCATGCCATTGGGCCTCGGAGGCAAGCCTTACGTGGGCCCGGTGTTGCACGGAGACGACACTGACCGGTGTATGAGGAAGGAGACTCAGGATTCCCACCACCAGATCCCGGATTTGCGCGGGGACGACAATGTTGTTGCTGGTTTCGACTTGCAGCCGGTCTGCCACGACCGTCAGTGTCGCCCACGGCAACCCGATGTGCGCCAAATCTCGGCTGATCATCTGTGGGTCAGACTCAAGAGCCTCGGCCTCGGCAACCAGCCCATGCTTGGAGAGCCACATGGGCTGGACAATGTGCGGGTTGAAGCTCCCGACCACGGTGATCGCCACCGCTTGACTCTGGATTTCCCGTCCGGCCATGGCGAGAGCCTACACGGGATACCGGGATGGGGGCACCGAACATGTGGCCAGTGTATTGGAGGCCTTTGCTGAGCCCATTTCTCAGGGCTCGGGCCGAGTCGGGCTCCGGTGGCGAGCGACGGCCAGAGATGATGTCATGACCGACGACGCCACAGCAGATAGCGTGTAGCCGGTCGTGGCCGAGGCAACTCCCGTACAGATGAAGCTCAATGCCGCTGTGGGGTTCTCGGGGACCTCGCTCGATATTTCCGTCGGCACTCCGGTCTGGCTGCACTGGCTGCGTATCGCAAAGACCCAGACGGCGCTTGCTCGCTCGGCGGCCGATAAGGCTCCCGCCGGCTGGGTCATAGACGAGATGTATCCCGCGATGATCGCCATCACCGCGACGGCTCACGCGTTGGACGGCCTCTACGACCAGATCAAGCTCTTCGCTCCTCCGCGTCCCAAAGGAGGGCGACCGGCGCGCCAGCGACTGATCTTGGAGACGCTCAAGCAATGCTTCCACAATTGGTAAATACTGGCAAGGCTGGCTGATTGAGTTCGACTGGCTGGACCAACTCAGGGACCCAGCCATTCACCCAGAACACAAGGTCGCGTCTCATTTCCCGGGTGAATTCACCGAGGCGTAGCTCCGCTTGCTGCGGATCTTATGCGGCGATCACCTCCTCGGTGTTCGTCGTGGCTGGGGGAGCGGCTGCGGTGTCGCGGAGCTGGCGGCGGAGACGCTCGATCTCGGCGACGGTTTTGGGGTTCATCTTCACGCCGCGCCAGCCGCGGCTGGAGAGCTCCAGCACGGCCCAGATCAGTGAGAGGGCGGATGTCTCGCCGGGGAACCGGCCGATCACCTTCGTGCGCCGTCGGACCTCCACGAACGTCCTCTCCAGGAGATTCGTCGTGCGGATCCGCTTGCGATGCCCGGAGGGGAACTGTAGGTGGGTGACGAGCGCGGGCAGGTCCGTTTCGATGACGGCCATCGCCGAGGGGTAGCTGGTTTTGTAGTCGGCGATGATGCCCTGCAGCTCCCGGGTCGCCTCGCCCGGGGAGCGCGCGTCGTCGAATGCTTTCCACCAGCGCGCCTTGACCTCCTGATGGTGGCGCTCGGGCAGCTTGCCCGTGACGTTCCGCAAGGCGTGTCGGTTATGCCGACATCGGCATAAGATCCACTATGCCGATGCTCGGGTTATGCCGAGGTGTGTTGCGAAGGGTCTGTGATCGCGTGGGTTCGGGGTTTGATGTCGGCATAATCCGGCCTGGCGGGGGAGGCTGTGCTCTCTATTCATGAAAGGGAGAGCACTGATGAAGAATCCGTCGAGGGTGCGGCTGTCTGGGCCGCTGGAGGAGTTCGGGCCGGGGTTCGTGGTCGAGCTGGAGCGTTTGGGGTATTCGCCGGTAGGCGCGACGCTGCAGGTGCGGCTGATGGCTCGTGTGAGTAGTTGGATGCAGGCCGAGGGCCTGGTGCTTGGGGGGCTGAGTGACGAGGTCGTCGAGCGGTTCTTGGCGGAGCGCCGCGCGGCTGGTTACCGGGATTACGTGACAGCGCGTGCGATGGCGCCGTTGCTTGTCTACCTGCGCGGGCTCGGGGTTCTGCCGCTGGCCTCGCCGTCGCGACTGTCCACGAGGGCCGAGATGCTGGGTGAGCGCTTCCGTCGCTATCTGATTCTCGAGCGTGGTCTTGCCGAGGGGACTGTCATTGGGTATGTCGATGCCGTCAAGGCGTTCCTGGTCGGGCTCGACGATGATGGGCTGGATCTGCGGGACCTGAGCGCTGGTCGGGTGACGGCGTTCGTCGTGGCTCGCTGTCCGGGGCAGTCGCGCGGAGCGGCGAAGATGACGGTCACCGCGCTGCGGTCGCTGCTGGGGTTCTTGCACGTCGAGGGGTTGATCGCCGAGTCCCTCATCGGCGCGGTTCCGTCTGCGGCGTCGTGGCGACTGTCGGGGTTGCCGCGCTTTCTCGAGCCTGGGCAGGCCCAGGCGCTGCTGGACTCTTGCGATCAGCAGACCGTGGTCGGGCGGCGCGATCTGGCGATCCTGACGTTGTTGCTGCGGCTCGGGCTGCGCGCCGGCGAGGTCGCCGGCCTGTCACTCGAAGACGTTGACTGGCGTGCTGGGGAGCTGGTTGTGGTCGGCAAGGGCCGCCGCAGCGAGCGGCTCCCGTTGCCCGTCGATGTCGGCGAGGCAATCAGCGGCTATCTGCGTGACGGCCGGCCAGGCAGTGCTTTGGACCGGACGGTTTTCATTCGTATCAAGGCTCCTCACCGGCGGCTGAGCACCGGCGGTGTCACTCAGGTCGTCTTCGCCGCTGGTCAGCGCGCCGGACTCGGGCAGATCCACGCGCATCGTCTGCGGCATACTGCCGCGACGTCGATGCTCAGGGCTGGGGCGCCGCTGGCGGAGATCGGGCAGGTCCTTCGCCACCGTGAGGCGCTCTCGACCGCGATCTACGCCAAGGTCGACCGAGACGCTTTGAGTTTGATCGCGCGGCCGTGGCCAGGAGCCCGCGCGTGAGCTCGCTCGAGCAGCACCTCAGCGAGTATCTCGCGGTTCGGCGCGCGATGGGATACAAGCTCGCGCGCGCTGGGAAGCTACTGCCCCAGTTCACCGCGTGGATGGCCGAGCGCGACCAGCGCCTGATCACCACAGAGCTGGCGCTGAGGTGGGCGACGCTGCCGCCAGCGACCGGCTCGAACTGGCACCACCAGCGGCTGTCAGTCGTCCGTGGTTTCGCCGCCCATTTGCACGCGATCGACGCGGCGCACGAGGTGCCAGCCGCTGATCTGTTGCCGTGGCGGGCGCGGCGTGCGGTCCCTTACCTCTATACCGACACAGAGATCCTGACGCTGATGGACAGCGCAAGGGTGATCCCGACGCCACACCGCACAGCGACGATGCGCACACTGATCGGGCTACTCGCGGTCACCGGTATGCGAGTCGGTGAGGCGATCCGCCTGGACCGCAACGACATCGACCTCACCAACAGATTGCTGATCGTGCGCGACACCAAGTTCGGCAAGTCGCGCGAGGTCGCGCTTCACCTGACCACGATCACGGCTCTGCGGTCCTATCTCGCTCGCCGCGACCGGCCCGTCCCGCCCGAGCCGACCGCTGCGGTATTCACCTCCGCCGCCGGCACCAGGCTGATCTACTGCAACGTCCACCTCGCGTTCAAGCGGATCGTCGAGCACGCCGGACTGCACCCACGGTCGATCAACTGCCGGCCACGGCCGCATGACCTGCGCCACACGTTCGCCGTCAACACGCTGCTCGATGCCTACCGCACCAGCGAGAACCCAGCGACCACGCTGCCGCTGCTCTCGACCTATCTCGGGCATGTTCACCCCGGATCGACGTATTGGTATCTGCAGGCATCGCCGGAGCTACTCGCGCTCGCAGGCGACCGGCTCGAGCGTCATCTGAAAGGAGCCACCCGATGAGCTATGCTCGCACCCACGCTGCAAGCGTTCTTCACCGACCGGCTGACCCGGCAGCGCAACGCCAGCCCGCACACGATCGCGGCCTACCGCGACACGCTGCGTCTGCTTCTCGCGTTCGCCCCGAAGCAGACCGGCAAGCAGCCCTGCCAGCTCGATCTCGACGATCTCGACGCGCCGCTGATCGGCGCGTTCCTCGACCACCTCGAGCACGAGCGCCGCAACAGCATCCGCACCCGCAACGCCCGCCTGGCCGCGATCCGCTCGCTGTTTCACTACGCCGCGCTCGATCACCCAGAGCACGCCGAGACGATCAGCCGCGTGCTAGCGATCCCACCCAAGCGCTTCGAGCGGGCGCTGATCACGTTCCTCACCGAACCCGAGATCGCACGCGCTGCTCGCCGCGCCCGACCGCGACACCTGGACCGGCCGGCGCGATCACGCGATGCTGCTGCTCGCAGTCCAGACCGGGCTGCAGCGCATCCGAGCTGACCGCACTGAAGCGCAGCGACATTCACCTCGGCACCGGCCCGCACGTCAGCTGCCTGGGAAAGGGCCGCAAGCAGCGAATCACCCCGCTGACCAAGCAGACCGTCGCGGTCCTGCGCACCTGGCTCACAGAGCGCGCCGGACACCCAGACGACCCCGCGTTCCCGACCCGCACCGGCCGGACACTCAGCAGCGACGCGCTCCAACGACGACTCGCCGAACACGCCACCACCGCCGCGCTCACATGCCCATCCCTGGCGACCAAGACACATCAGCCCGCACGTGCTCCGACACACCGCTGCGATGCAGCTCCTGCACGCCGGGATCGACACCTCGGTCATCGCGCTCTGGCTCGGCCACGAGCAGGTCGAGACGACCCAAATCTACCTTCACGCCGACATGGCACTCAAGGAAGCCGCGCTCGCCAGAACGACACCCCCCGACACGCCCCCCGGCCGCTACCAGCCACCCGACAAGCTCCTCGCCTTCCTCGAAGCGCTCTGATTATGCCGACCCCCACCAGCCCAATCCGCCCACCACCACCCGCTCCCGCAACACACCTCGGCATAACCCGAGCATCGGCATAGTGGACTGTGCAGCGCTGCTCGAGCGCGTGGGGCCAGAGCTCCCGCGTCGCCTTCCAGATCCCGGGCGCCCCGTCAGCGATCACGAGCGCCGGCGATCTGAGGCCGCGGGCGATCATATCCCGGCCGAACGCGAGCCAGGACTCGTAGCTCTCACGGCTCCCCAACGCCAGTCCGAGGAGGACCTTGCGGCCCTCCAGCGTCACGCCCCAGCACACCAACACCCCCTCGGCTGGCGTGTCGTCGGGGTGCAGCTTCAGATAGATCGCATCCAAGAAGCAGTACACGATGTCGTGCTGCTCCAGGCGCCGCCGGCACCACTGGCGGTATCGCTCCCGGGTGTCCTCACAGATCCGGGAAACAGTCGCCTTCGACGCGATCGACTCCTCGAAGACTTCCTCCAAAGCAGCCTCCACATCACGCGTCGACAGACCCCGCAAGAAGCCGCTGATCACCAACGACTCCAGCGCGTGCGTCCGCGTCACGCCCTTGCCGAGCACCCTGCTCTCGAACCCCAGCCTGCTCGCGTTGCGCACCCGCGGACGCTCCAACGCCACCGAGCCGCTCGTCGTCTTCACCGTCCTGGGTTCGTGGCCATTGCGGTGACTGACCATCTCTCCGGCACGCTCATACCGCCGCCGGCCGAGGAACTCAGTGACCTCGTCCTCCAGCGCCTGCTGCAAGATCAGCCGCGCTCCCAGCCGACCGACCGTCTCAATCGGGTCTTGCTCCCCGCCGACACCAGCCAGGACCTCATCCAGTTCAGAGCGAAACCTCTCGCTCGGGGCTACCTTCTCCATGCGGGCGTACCTCCATTAGCTTCGTCTTCCAGGACAAAGCGGAGGCTACGCCCGCAACATCAAAACCCCCGGCCGTGTTCAGAGCCAGGGCTTCGAAATAGAGCCTCAGGCGGCGCGGATCGCGATCCTCTTTCAGGGCCTCGGGGTCTCTGGTGAGGAGCTGGTCGAGATAGCCGCTCAGCCATGCTCCTCGCGTGTCTGGGGAGAGATCCAGGGCCGCATCGGGAAAGCCTCCGCGCAGCGCCAAGCCGATGTAACCGAGCAGGTCGGGCAGATCGGCTGGCACCGCAAACGCGTCGATGTCCGCGTGCGCAAGCCTCGAGAGAAACGGCTCACCGGCGAGCCGGCCGACGATCTCGCGCACCGTGAGGCCGTACATGTGCATATCGACGACCCTGCCGGTGCCCGGCCACGTGGGTCCGGTGAACTTGGCGCGCACGCTGCCCGTGAGCAGGAAGCGGCCCGCGCCAGACCCTCGGTCGACCGCCCGCTTGACGGCGCCGAGCACGCCCGGCACCGCCTGCCACTCATCGAGCAGGATCGGCTCGGGCAGCGCAGCCAAGGCCGCATCGGCATCGGCTTCGAAGGCACTCGCCTCGACGGGATTGTCGAGTGCGACGAAGCTGCGCGACAGGCGGCGCGCGATCGTGGTCTTGCCGGTCGCACGCGGGCCAACGATCGAGAGGGCAGGCAGACCGGCGAAGAGCTGCTCGAGGCGAGCCTCGGCCAGTCGCGGTACGTAGGGACGTGTTGCCATCTTACGAGAATAGCGCTATTTCCAGCGTATTCCCATTTTCGCGCACATTATGTTCCCACTTCTGCCCAGATTGCACTCCCACTTTTGCGCATCTATCACTCCCACTTTCGCCCTACTGAACTGGGGAGTGCCCATGACTGCGCTCACTGGCATGAGACTATTGTTGTTGAGTGAGGTGAGCGATCGATACGTCCCCGCGGCCGGCCGTCGTGTTTTCACGCCGTTCTACGACGCGGTCAACGCAGTGGCGATGCGACAGGGGCAGTGGCGGCCACGCCTCGTCGAGCGGGCGTTGAGCTCGCGAGCGTCGGGCTCTGCCGCTGCGATGCGGATCTTGGATCTCGGTTGTGGCACCGGCGAGATGGCGCTGGCGATCGCCCGTGCCGCCCCAGACGTGCATCTGATCGGCGTCGACGGCGATCCCGACGTGCTCGAGCGAGCAGCTGTGAAGGCGCGGGCGGAGGGCGTCGAGCTCGAGCTCCACGAGGCGCTCGCCGATCGTCTCCCGCTCCCGGACGCGGATCTCGATTGTGTCCTCAGCACCCTGATGTTTCACCACCTCCTCCCCGCGGCGAAGCGCGCTGCGCTGGCGGAGGCGTGGCGCATTCTGCGCCCCGGTGGACGCCTCCTGGTGTGTGACATTGGCCGTGCCGGCGATCCACTGATGCGCGCCGCCTTCTTCGCCGTGCAGCTGCTCGACGGATTCCCAAACACGCGCGAGCACGCGCGCGGCGAGCTCCCCGAAATTATCTCGCAGGCCGGCTTCTCGGCCGTCACCGTATTCGGCCGATACCGAACCGGTGGCGGCACGCTCGACCTGATCGAAGCCCTGCGACCGTAATCCCCGGGCCCGTCCCCCGGGCTCATCCTCACCTCAGACGACGTTCCTCTTTACCCAGACCGCACTCCCACTTTCGCGCATCCATCACTCCCACTTTCGCCCCGTTGTTCCGTTCGCAATGACAAAACATTGTGAGCATTGAATGGCGCAGTGACTTGATCATTGCCTCATCGACAACGGGCCGGGTCCGTAACTGCTACAGAAGTGCTACGATCGTCGCATGGCGACGGAAGTCCCCTCCAGGGAGCTGCGTAACAACACGGCCGCCCTGCTGCGCCGGGTCGGAGCTGGGGAGGAGATCGTGGTGACGACACGAGGAAAACCAGTCGCCGCGCTCGTACCCTTCAAACGCGGCCGGCGGAGCTGGATCCCACGCGCGGAGCTCGTCCGGCGACTCGCCCTCGTACAGGCAGATCCAAGCCTGCGCGACGATCTCGCTCGCCTGGCCGGCGAGACGACGGATGAGCTCGGGCCGATTGCGTGACGGTGGCAAGCGGCGAGCCCGGTCATGCGGAGACGGCCGGGGAGGCAGACAGACCATCGCGCGGCCTGCTCGACACGAGCGTGTTCATCGCGCTCGAGACCGGCCGCCCAATCCAAAGTGAGCTGCTGCCCGAGGAGTCGGCGATCTCCGGGATCACGGTCGGCGAGCTGCAGGCGGGTGTACTGGTGGCAAGCGACACCGACGTGCGCGCTCGCAGGCTGGCGACGCTGGAGGCAGTCAGCGACATCGAGGTTCTCACGGTCGACGAGACAGTGGCGGCATCGTGGGCGCTGTTGCGGGTGCAGCTCGCCGAATCCGGGCGGCGGTTGAACGTGAACGATCTCTGGATCGCCGCAACGGCGCTCGCACATCAGTTACCGGTCATCACCCAAGACGACGATTTCAGCCCGGCCGACGGGGTCGGCGGCCTGCAGGTCATTCAGGTTTAGCCGGCGAACATCGGGCGATCACCGCGATCTGCCGGCGGGGGCGGCGGTCTTCTCACATTCCCTGGCTATCTCGCGCTGACCGATACTCCTTGGAGATGTCAGTTTCTTCGCGATAGGTAGTCGCGGAACTTTGGTGCGGTGTAGGCGTACTCGCCCTTGCGGATGCGGTAGAGCGCGCAGGCGTCGACGAGGCGGCCGAGCAGGACGTTGACGTTGCCGGTGCTCTTGGCGGAGGCGCCGGCGAGGTCGGCGGAGCGCAGTGGAGGGTAGTGGCATCTGGCGGAGGCGAGCAGGAGATCCTGCTCGGCGGGGGTCAACGTGGCCAGGCGCGGGTCGTAGAAATCGCGGTCGAGCCGGCCGTAGATGTCCGGACGCGCCGCCTCGAGCAGGCCGGGCGTGATGCGCTTGACACCGGCGATCTCGGCGGCGTCCCACAGCTCCGATCCCCACAGCTGCAGGAAGTACGGGTAGCCCTCGACCTCGGAGACGACGGCCTTGGCGAGCGTGGCGGAGGCGCTGCGGGCGGTCTGCTCGAGCGGCCTGGTGAACGCCTCCAGCGCCTGCGCCTGCGTGAGCGAGTCGATCTCCTCGCCACGGAACAGGCGCTCGCTGTACGAGCGCGCTTTTTGCAGGTTGCCCGTCAGCGTCGGCAGGCCGCACAGGACGAGCCCGAGTGGGATCTCGCGGCGTTGCAGCGCGACGATCGGGGCGAGCAGCAGCGACAACGGGTGCTCGCCGTGGCGGTCGCGCTCGTCGTGGATCAGCTGCGCCTCATCAAGGAGCAGGACGACGCCCGCCCGTCCTTTGGCGAGCGCGAGCGCGACCGTGGCGAACAGCTCCCGTGCCAAGTCCTCCTCGCGCTTGGAGCCGAACGACACCGACAGCGAGACGTCCTCCCAGCTGACCTGCAGGCTCGTCGAGCCCAGCGCTCTGCCCGCGGCGGATCTCAGTCGCGCCATCCGCGAGAGCCGCTGCCGGATGCGCTCCAGCAGCGTTCCGATCGCCACCTCGAGCAGGGTGTCGGTGTTGTGCGAGGGTTGCAGCTCCATGAACGCCGGCTCCCAGTCGTGCTCCTGGGCCCGCTCGGCGAACGTCTCCAGCAGCACGGTCTTGCCGACGCCGCGCAGGTAGGAGTTGCACTACTCATGTTGTGAGTCCGTTGCCGGGGCGGGTGCGGCTGGTTGAGGCGCCTGGGGCGTTGCGGGGTGTCGAGCTTGAGGTGCTGGGTTGGTGCACTCAGCGTGGTGAGACGGTGCTGCGCTGTCGTCTGCTCGATAGCAGCGTGGGCCTGATTCCAGCGCGCTGGACTGATCTGCCGCAACGAACGGTTGAGCCCTTGCTGGGTGCGCTCGCGACGCCTGCGGGATGGCGATTGCTGGGTGAACGGCTCCAGGCACTGGGAAAGCGGCGTCCGACGCGGCGCGCAGCCTTGGGCGAAAACGGAGGCGATCGTGTCGGGACAGTTAGCGCTCGTGATGGACGAGCAGACGGTGGTTGGGGCAGCGGTGTGGGAGACGCTGCCGGCAGGAGCCCAGCGGGCAGTCGTGCTGGCGTTAGCGAGCCTGTTGGCGAGGCTCGTGGAGGACGAGCGCGATGAGTGACGGTGGGAGGGTAACTGAGGCGCACCGCGGCCGGCGGGCGGTGGTGTATGTGCGCCAGTCGACGCTGGCACAGGTGGAGCACAACGTTGAGTCCGCCGCGCGTCAGTACGCGCTGCGGGAGCGCGCGATCGAGCTGGGTTGGCCGGCCCGGTCGGTCGTGGTCGTCGATGAGGACACCGGCCGCTCGGGCAGCTCAACGCAGGACCGTTTCGGTTTCAAGGAGCTGGTCGCCGAGGTCGGCCTCGGCCACGTCGGGCTGGTGCTGGCGCTCGAGGTCTCGCGTCTTGCGCGCTCCTCGGCTGACTGGCACCAGCTGCTGGATCTGTGCGCGCTGACCGGGACACTGATCGCTGACGCCGACGGCGTGTACTCGCCACAGGACTTCAACGACCGGCTGCTGCTGGGCTTGAAGGGCACGATGAGCGAGGCTGAGCTGCACCTGATCCGCGCGCGGCTGAATGGCGGGCTGCGCCACAAGGCCGAGCGTGGCGAGCTGCGTCTGGCGTTGCCGGTCGGGCTGGATCGTGACGATGATGGGCAGATCACGCTCTCGCCCGATGAACAGGTGCGTCACGCGATCGAGCGGGTGTTCACGCTCTGGCGCAGGCTGGGCTCAGCGCGTCAGGTAGCGATGGAGCTGGTCGTTGAGGGACAACAGCTGCCGCGCCGCTCGGTCGGTCAGCGGCATATCCGCTGGGCACGCGCGAGCTATGGCGCGGTGCACGACTTCCTGACCAACCCCGCGTATGCGGGCGCGTTCGTGTTCGGCCGCAAGCGCCGCGAGAAGCGCGTCGATGTGGATGGGCGGGTACGTGTCCGTGACGTCGAGGTGCCGATGGCCGAGTGGTCTGTCTGCCTGCCAGAGCACCATCCTGGTTATGTCAGCTGGGATGAATACCTCGCCACACGCGAGCGACTGCGGGCGAACATGACCAGCCGCGGCATTGGAAGCGGCGCCGCGCGGGAGGGATCAGCGTTGCTGCAGGGCCTCTTGCGGTGCGGGCGCTGCGGACGACGGATGCAGGTCACCTATAGCGGCACGGGCGGTCGCCAACACCGTTACTCGTGCGTGCATGGCCGTGACCGGCACGCGACCGGCAAGACGTGCCAGTCCCTTGGCGGCAAGCGACTGGAGGGGACCGTAGTCGCGTCCTTCCTCGAAGTGGTCACGCCAGCGGGGCTCCAGGCGACGGCTGCGGCGATCCACGAGCTCGAAGAGCAACACGAGGAGCTCCTGGACGGGCAACGACTCGCCTTGGAGCGCGCCGAGTTCGAGGCCGAGCGCTCACGGCGCCAGTTCGACGCGTGCGAGCCCGAGCACCGCCTTGTCGCGCGCACGCTGGAGCGCACGCTCGAGCAAGCGCTCACGGCCGCTGAGCATGAACGCGCGAAGCTGGCCGCCCTGGAACAGGCTCGTCCCGCACCGCTCACAGACCGAGAGCGCCAAGCGCTCACGCGCGTGGTGCGCGAACTGCCCCGCGTGTGGGGCGCCAAGAGCACGAGCGACCGCGACCGCAAGGAACTGCTGCGGACGCTGATCAGAGAGATCGTCATCACCGTCCACGCCACCGAGCGCCGCGCGGATGTCGAAGTCTGGTGGGAGGGCGGGGCCAAAACCGAGCTTCAGGTGCGGCTCAACTCCAACATCATCGACCGCCGGCGCACGAGCGAGGACACGATCGAGCTGATTCGTCGCCTGGCCGTTCACTACCGCGACCGTCAGATCGCCCAGGTCCTCTCCCGCCAAGGGCGCCTGACAGCGAGTGGACTCCCGTTCACCCAAGCACGCGTGGAAAGCGTCCGCACCCGCTACGGCATCCCCGCCGCGCCCAAGCCAGACCCGGACAGCGAGCTGATCACGATCCTGCAAGCCGCCGACGAGCTCGGCGTCTCAACCCACACCATCCGCCGCTGGCTGCGCGAAGGACTACTCCCGGGCGAGCAGACCACGCCAGCCGCCCCATGGCGTATCCGTCTCACCGACGAGATCCGCGCCCGCTTCGTGCCACAGATCCCCGACGGCTACGTCCCGCTCGACCAAGCCGCACAACTACTCGGCTGCGCCCGCCAGACCGTGTTGCACAAGGTCCAACGCGGCGAACTGCAAGCAGTCCAAGTCACCCAAGGACGCCGAAAAGGCCTAAGAATCGAAGTCCCCGACGCTCAACTAGACCAACTGATCAACCAATAAACAAGGAGGTGCAGTGTGAACCAAGACCGCGCAGGCCCGTCACGCGCATGTTCGCCTGCTGCTCAGGCGCGGCGCGGAGCATCGCGTCGAAGCGACGCAGCGGTGCGTCGCGGCCCGCGAGATACAGCGGGCGCACGCCCACGCCCGGCCGGTAGGGGTTCTTGCCCGAAGCTTCAGTCATTACAGAGACCTTGTAATGATAGGTGATCCTAACAATAGTGCTGTAATGAGCCCCGAACCGGGCTCAAACACACTCCCACACTCACCGCCCTACGGCTCTAGGCGATTCGGCCCGCGGTACAGGAACGTGACCTCGCGGACGTTCTCCTGCCCGAGCAGCTGCATCAGCAGCCGCGTCAACCCGAACCCGAACCCCCCGTGGGGCGGCGCGCCGAAGCGGAAGAAGTCGAGGTAGTACTGGATCGACTCGGTCTCGACGCCCTTGTCGGCGGCCTGCGCCAGGAGCTGCTCGTAGCGGTGCTCGCGCTGGGCGCCGGTCGTGAGCTCGATCCCGCGCCACAGCAGGTCGAAGCTGCGGGTCAGAGTCGGATCGTCGGGGTGGCGCATGTGGTAGAAGGGCCGCACGGTCGTCGGGTAGTCGGTGACGAACGTGAACTCGTGGCCGTGGCGCTCCTTGACGAGCGCGCTCAGCGCGCGCTCGGACGGCGGGTCGAGGTCGTGGCCCGGGCCGGGGACCGACTCGTGGCCCGACTCGCGCAGCATCTCCTTCGCCTGCTCCAAGGTCACGCGCGGGAACGGCAGCGCCGGCGCGAGACCTCGACGCCGAACGTCGCTTCGATCTGCTCGCCGTGCGTCTCCTTGACCACGCCGAGCACGTGCGCGAGCCAGGACTCCTCGAAGGCCATCACGTCCTCGTGCGAGTCGATCCACGAGAGCTCGACGTCGACGCTCGTGAACTCCGTGTCGTGGCGCGAGGTGAAGGACGGGTTCGCGCGGAACACGGGCCCGATCTCGAACACCTTGCCGAAGCCCGCGGCCATCGCCATCTGCTTGTAGAACTGCGGCGACTGCGCGAGGTAGGCCATCCGCTCGAAGTACTCGACCTTGAACAGCTCCGCGCCGGACTCGCTCGCCGAGCCCATCAGCTTCGGCGTGTGGATCTCGATGAAGCCCTGCTCGACGCCAGAACTCGCGCATCGCGTGCTCGACCGTCGTCTGCACCTCGAAGATCAGCCGCCGGTCGGGCCGGCGCAGGTCGAGGTAGCGCCAGTCGATCCGCTTGTCCAGCGCGGAGTCGGCGGCGATCGGCAGCTCCGGCTCGGCGGGGGAGTCGACCGTCAGCCCGTCGAGCTGCAGCTCGAGCCCGCCGAGCTTGACGCGCTCGTCGGCGACGACCGTGCCCGTGACGGTCACCGCGGACTCGGCGGCGAGCGCGGAGATCGCCTCGTTGAGCTCGCTCGGCGGCTCGTCCTTGCCGAGCACCGCCTGCGCCTGGCCCGATTCGTCGCGCACGACGAGGAACTGCATGCGCTTCTGGTCGCGCACCGACCTGCACCCAGCCGCGAACGCTCACCTGCTCGCCGACGTGCGCGGAGAGCTCGCTGATCAGGGTGCGCGTCATGGCCGGAACCCTATCTGGATGGCCGCCTCACCGGCCTCGTCACGCGTGGGTTTTTCTCTCGGGAGACCGTCGCGCCACGCGACAGCAGAGCGGTTCGCTATCGCCGGTCAGCGCGGGGAACTGTTCCCGCGCGGGCGCGAGACGACGATCTGCAGCGAGGCGATCAGCAGCACCGCGATCGTGACGACGCGGTCGGCGACGCTCACCTCGTGCCCGCTCACGAGCAGGTAGATCTGGATCAGCGCCGCGAGCAGCTGGACCGCGAGCGGCAGCGCGACCGCGCGCAGGCCCACCATCTCCTTCGGCGCCTGCCGCGCCAGGGCGGGGGGCGTCCAGGCCGCGTAGGCGATCAGCACGGCGCCGGTCGTCCAGATGAACGTGTAGCCGTTGCCCGCCGCGACCGAGCCGCGCGCCTCCTGCACGGCGGAGACCGCGTCGGCCACGGCGATGATCACGCAGCCGAAGCCGAGCAGCGTCCAGACCTTCCCCGGCCGCCACGACATCAGGCCGAAGACGCCGAGGATCGCGCCGACGAGGAGCATGTCGAGCACGGGGTAGCTGAAGTCGACGATCGTCGCGAACTCCTGCTGCCCGGTGTGCTCGGCGACCGACTGCAGCACGAGCGCGAAGCCGCCGGCGAGCACGATCAGCATCGCCGCGACGCCGTCGATCCAGCGGTGCAGCTCGAAGCGCGTCACGCGCTGGCGGATCAGCAGCGCGACGCCGAGCGCGGTGAACGGATACCACAGCAGCCACAGCGCGTCCGACGCGGTCGGGTAGGGCGGGTTCGGGTTGCTGCCGTAGAGCGCGGTCCACAGCAGCGAGCCGGCGCTCCAGCAGGCCAGGCCGACCCCGAAGGCCAGCCAGGGACGGCGCCCGCGGGCGGTGTACAGCGGACGCGCCAGGCAGACGCAGGCCGCGAACAGCACGCCGGCGTCGGGGATCCATTCGTCGAACAGCGCCGAGTAGGCGCCGAGCGCGAACAGTTCGTGGATCGCCTCGGCGACGATCAGCAGGCCGAGCGCGATCCAGACGTAGCGCAGCGCCCGCGGCGGGGTGAACTCCGCGGGCGCCTCGGCGACCGGCGCGCTCGACTCGACGGCGGCGCTCGCCATCACCTCACCCCGCGCCCGCCGCACGGCGCCGGCCTCACGCCGGCCACGACCCGGAGCTCGGCCGGCGCCTGCCGCCTGCACTCCGGCCGCAGCCGGCCGCGCGGAGGCGGGCGGGCCTAAGTCGGGCAGCCCAGCGTCCAGCGGGTCAGGTTGCCCTCGGTTTTCGGGCTCTTGCCCTTGAACGCCAGCGTCAGCTTGTTGTACACGCGCAGGCCTCCCTTGCAGTTGCGCGGGCTGCTCGCCTTGACGGTCACGGGGAAGCTCGCGTTTTTGCCCGAGGCGCAGTTCGGTTCGCAGAGGTTGATCACGAACGTGCCCTTCGCCTGCGCGGTCGCGCCGCCGAAGCTCGACCACTTGAGCCCTTTCAGGACCGTGTTCCCGTCGCCGCAGGTGAGCGTCACCGACTTCGGGCGGCTGCTCGCGCTGTTGCAGTTGGTGATCTTCAGAGGCGATGCTGCGAAGGCGGCGATCGCACCGACGGCGACGATCGCGGCGGCGAGCGCGAGGCTCGCGAGGAGGTGTTTGTGTAGGCGCATTTGCGGATCATCTCACATGGCGACCCGGGAGAAACGGAGTTCGAGCGGATCGCCACCCGCCCCTCTTCCAGGCCCCCCGATCGCTCCCCACACCGCTCGCCCTACTCACGCTCGCCCCAGCCCCGCTCGCCTACTCCGCACGGCCGTCCCCACTTCCGCGGCCAGCCCGCTCCCCAGCCGCCCCTACTCCCCGTTCTGCTCCGCGAGCTCGACCTCGACCGCGAACTCCTCGGCCTCGACCCTCTCCAGCGCCTCGATCGAGCCCGCCTCGCGCAGATCCTCGGCGCCGAGCTCGAGCGCGGCCAGGCGCGCGGGCGTGTCGTGCACGATCACGCGCGCGACCGGCGCGCGCATCTTCACCTGCGCCTGGGACTTGGCCTTGCGCACCTCGCGCAGCACGTCGGCGGTCACATCCAGCGCCACCGCCTCGAGCGCCGCCTCACCGTCCACCCTGCGATTCTCGCCTGCCCCACCATTCGCGCCAGCTCCAGCGTCCGCGCCGGGATCGCCGGCGCCTGCACCCGCGCCGGCCTCAGCCCCCCCGCCCGTGACGGCGCTCGCCCCGCCGGCGACGGCGCTCAGCTCCGCGGCCTCGGGCCAGGGCGCGCGGTGCACCGATCCCTCCTGCCACCACGACCAGACCTCCTCGGTCACGAACGGCAGGAACGGCGCGAGCAGCCGCTGGAAGGCCGACAGCGACAGGCGCAGCGCGCGGCTGACCGAGGCGCTCACCGCCGGGTCGGGGTCGTAGCGACGGCCCTTGACGAGCTCGAGGTAGTAGTCGCAGAACCACCAGAAGAACGTCTCCGTGCGCTCCAGCGCGCGCGCGTAGTCGTAGGCCTCGAAGTGGGTCGTCGCGTCCTCCACGACCGCCGCCAGGCGCGCGATCACGGCGCGGTCGAGCGGGATGGGTCAGCTCGCCCTCGGCGGGGCAGGTCGGCGAGCGCGAACTTCGACGCGTTCAACAGCTTCACCGCGAGCCGGCGGCCGACCTTCATCTGCTGGGGGTCGAACGCGGTGTCGGCGCCCGGGCGGCCGCTCGCCGCCCAGTAGCGCACCGCGTCGGCGCCGTGCTCCTCGAGCAGGTGCATCGGCGTCACGACGTTGCCCTTCGACTTCGACATCTTCTTGCGGTCCGGATCGAGCACCCAGCCGGAGATCGCGGCGTCGCCCACGGCAGCTCGTCGTAGTCGAGCTGCGCGCGCAGCACCGTCGAGAACAGCCACGTCCTGATGATGTCGTGCGCCTGCGGGCGCAGGTCCATCGGGAAGACCTTCGCGAACAGCTCGTCGTCCTCGCCGGCCTGCCCGGCGATCTGCGGGGTCAGCGACGAGGTCGCCCACGTGTCCATCACGTCCGGATCGCCCACGAAGCCGCCCGGCTGCCCGCGCTGCTCGGCCGCGTAACCATCGGGCACGTCGGTCGAGGGATCGACCGGCAACTGCTCCTCGCGCGCGTGTATCGGATGGTCGTAGTCGACCGCCCCGCTCGCGTCGAGCGGATACCAGATCGGGAACGGCACCCCGAAGAAGCGCTGTCGGCTCACGCACCAGTCGCCGTTCAGCCCGTTCACCCAGTCCTCGTAGCGCGCGCGCATGTACGGCGGATGCCATCTCAGCTCGCGCCCGCGCTCCAGCAGCGCCTCGCGGTGATCGAGCGTGCGGATGAACCACTGCCGGCTCGTCACGATCTCGACCGGGCGCTCGCCCTTCTCGAAGAACTTCACCGCCCTGTTCACCGGCGTCGGCTCGCCGACGAGCTCGCCCTGACTTCAACAGCTCGACGATCCTCTCTGCGCGCCTGGTTGACCGTGCGGCCCTGCAGCTGCGCGTAGCTCGCGCGCGCCGACTCGAGGTCCTCGCTCTCCCAGCCGGGCTCCCCCATGGGACCTCCAGCAGGCGGCCGTCCGGGCCGAGCACCGAGCGCACCGGCAGCCCCAGCTCGCGCCACCACACCACGTCGGTCAGGTCGCCGAACGTGCAGACCATCACCAGGCCCGTGCCCTTCTCGGGATCGACCAGCGGGTGCGTCAGCACCGGCACGCGCGTGCCGAACAGCGGCGTCAGCACCTCGCGGCCGACGAGCCCGCTCTGGCGCTCGTCGTCGGGGTGCGCGAGCAGCGCCACGCACGCGGGGATCAGCTCCGGGCGCGTCGTCTCGATCAGCGCCGGTGGGTGGGGTTCGGTTCTCTCGGGGGCGTCGCCGTTGGAGTTGCTCGCTCGCCAGCGCGAAGCGCACGCGGTGCATCGCGCCCGGGCGCTCGCGATCCTCGAGCTCGGCCTGCGCGACCGCGGTCTGGAAGTCGACGTCCCACAGCGTCGGCGCCTCGGTCTGGTAGGCGCCATCGCGCTGCAGCAGGCCGAGGAACGAGCGCTGGGAGATGCGCCGCGCGAGCGAGCCGATCGTCGTGTAGGTCATCGACCAGTCCACCGACAGCCCGAGCATCCGCCACAGCGCTTCGAACGCCTGCTCGTCGGTCTCGGTCAACTGCAGGCAGAGCTCGACGAAGTTCGGGCGCGAGATCGGATCGGGTCCCCGCTCATCCTTGGACGCGTCCTGCGGTCCCCGGTCTATCTTCGATGTCCTTTCAGCGGTGAACCCGGGGTCGTAGGGGACCGACGGGTCGCAGCGCACCCCGTAGTGGTTCTGCACGCGGCGCTCCGTCGGCAGGCCGTTGTCGTCCCAGCCCATCGGGTAGAAGACCGCTTTGCCGCGCATCCGCTGGTAGCGGGCGATCGCGTCGGTGTGCGTGTAGGAGAAGACGTGGCCGACGTGCAGCGAGCCGCTGACGGTCGGCGGCGGCGTGTCGATCGAGAACACGCGCTCGCGCGGGGCCGTGCGGTCGAAGCGGTAGGTGCCCTCGCGCTCCCAGCGCTCGCCCCACTTCTGCTCCAGGCCGTCGAGCGTCGGGCGCTCGGGGACGCGCGGCTGTTCGGTCGGGTGCTCCGGCGCGCGCGGTTCCTCCTCCGGTGCTTCCGCTTCAGATCTCGAGGGCAAGCTCCGGATCGTATCCGAGCCTCTGCTCGCGCTCGGAGCGATGCGCGGGGCAGTAGACGCCGCGCACGCTCCCGCCGGCAAGCCCATACGCGAGCCACACGCCGCCGCGCCAGGCGAAGTGGAAGAAGCCTTCGCACAGTCGCCCCTGCTCGAGCTCGTCGCGCCACGCGGCGCTCGCCACGGCGGCGGGCACGTGCGCGTGGCAGGAGCAGCCGTCGGCGAGATAGCCGCTGGAGACGCAGCGCAGCGCGGAGTCCGGCGCCGCGCCGCGGTTCCCGTGCGGGTCGCGTTCCCCGTGGTGCGAGTCGCGCCGCCGGCCGATGCCCGCGAGCACGCTCGGCGCGAGCTCGCCGTGTGCGGATCCGGTTCCGGTCCGCGCGATCGTCAGGAGCTCTGCTCGATATCCGTTCATTTCGTCACACCTCCGGCCTGCCCCTATCGGGCATCGTTTGCCGTTTTCGCTGCCCGCATCGGGCAATCCCATGTAGTCCCTTTCGGACGACAGCCGCGAAACGGATCGGGGTTCTCATAAATATGGACATCCGTTCTATATCTAGAAAGCACCCGGCCGGCGGGCTGGCGCCCGGCTTTGGAGCGAGCGCCGGGAACGGCACGGGTGCCAGCGCGTCCGGCTTTCTGAGGAGCGCGGGGATCGGCGCGCGACTTTGGAGGACGCGGAGTGCGGTGCGAGCGCCGTGGCGCGCGACCCGACAGTCTCTTTAAGAGCCTTCTTACGGAGCCCGCAACTAGCCAACCTGCCGGGGGTTTCGTTGGTGATGCGGGTATATGCCCCCCAGCTGCGCTCCCGGAACGACGACGCGGCGCTCGTGCGGCGCCTGCAGTCAGGCGACGAGCGAGCGTTCGAGGAGATCTTCAAGCGCCACCAGGCGCCGCTCCTGTCCTACTGCCGGCACATGCTCTCCAACCGGACGAGGGCGAGGACGCGCTCCAGCAGACGTTCGTCAAAGCCCACCGGCTCGTTGCTCGGCGGGACCGCGCCGCGCGAGCTGCGCCCGTGGCTGTACGCGATCGCGCGCAACTGCTGTCTCACGGCGATCGCGGCGCGGCGGCCGACCGCGCCACTGGAGGAACAGACGCCGTCGCTTGGTCGGGCCTATCGGAGGAGGTCTCCCGCCGCGAGGACCTGCGCGAGCTCGTCGCCGGCATCGGCCGTCTGCCCGAGGACCAGCGCTCGGCGCTGTTGCTGGCCGAGCTCGACGACCTGCCCCACGCAGCGATCGCCGCGATCGTGGGGTGCGAGGTGAGCAAGGTCAAGGCGCTCGTCTACCAGGCGCGCAGCTCGCTGCTCGCCGACCGCGACGCTCGCAACACGCCCTGCCTGGAGATTCGCGAACAGCTCTCCGTCGCGCGCGGCGGCGAACTGCGCCGCGGGCCCTTGCGCCGGCACCTGCGGCTGTGCGAGGGCTGCCGCGACTTCCAGCTCGCGCTCGCCGCCCAGCGCCAGTCGCTCGCGGCCGTGCTGCCGGTCGCGCCCAGCGCCGGGCTCGCGGTGGCGATCCTCGGGCACGGGGCAGCGGCACCGCACGGCCGCACGGACGGCGCGGCGCGCGGCGCCCGGCAGCCCGGGCCACGCTGGGCGCCACGGGACGCGGGCGCTCGGCGCCACGCCGCGGGCGCGGCGGCAACCGGGCACGTGCGGCGGCGCCACCGGTCTCGCCGCGAGCGCGGGCACCGCCGCCACGACCACCGCTGTCGGCGCGGAGCTGCGGACGGCGTCGGGGGGCGAGCGCCGGCGCCGGGGCGGCACCGGTATCGGCGCGCTGCTCGGCGGCGGGCTCGTCACGAAGCTCGCGGTCGGCGGCGCGGTCGTCGTGCTCGCGACGGCCGGCGCGGTGACGGTTCACAACCGCGAGGCGCACGCAGCCCCCGCGGATCCGTCCACGCGCTGGCCGATCTTCGCCCGGCCGCGACCGAGGACGGGGCGGCCGGGAATGGCGAGCGGACCGAGATCGCCGACTCCGGCCTGCCCGGCTCGGGCTCCTCCGCCGCGCTCGCGCTCGCACGGCACCACCGGCCCGGCCGGCCCCACGAGCCCGGCGTCGCTGACCGAACCGGCGGGCCTCGGCAGCGCCGACCCGCTGCTCACGAGCACCGGCGCGCTGGTGCCGAGCGCGGCGGCGCCCGGCAGCCCGGGCCGCCCGCGGCGAGCGGCACGCGAACGGAGATCGAGGCGGCGCGGGCAGGCGCTCCGGGGAGCGTCCTGCGGCGCGCCCGCGCGCGGCACCGCGCGGCGCTCCGGCGCCGGCAGGCGCTGCTCCGGCGCAAGGCGCTCCTCCGGCGCAGCAGGCGGAACTTCGCCGCAGGCGGGCGCTGCTCCGCCGCGAGCGTGCGGCAGCCGGCGCGCCCGGCGTCAAGCGCTCAAACGGAAACCGCCACCGGTCAAGCCCGCCGTCGCGCCCACGCCGATCGTGACGCCGGCGCCGGCGCGTACCCAGCATCGCAAAGGCGCATCCCGCCCCGAATCGACTCGGGCGCGGTCGGGCAGCCCGGCTGAACCCACCAGGAACAGCGAAGCCAAAGAAGCCGAGAGCCAGGAAAGCCAAAGCAACCAGCGAGCACCGGCACAGGGAAGACCGGTGGAAGAAACCACCGGAGGCGCTCCCACAAGAAGCCGCATGCGAAGCCAAAGATGCCCGTCGAACCCAAAGACAGGATCAGCCGAAGCCAAGGAAGAAGCAAGCCAGGAAGCCAAGGAAGCAAAAGCCAGCCAAAGAAGCCGCAGTCGAAGCGAAGCCAAAGAAAGCGCAAAGAACCAAAGACAGCAGCACAACCGACCAACCTCAGAGGCGCACCGGAAGTCACAGGCGTAGATGTGCACGAAAACCCAAGCAAAACTCAAAGGGAGGAACGCACAATGCGTCTTCGTAAACTCGGTCCGGCGGTACTCGCCGCGACCTCACTGCTGGCGCTGGCTCCGGCCGCCGCCTCAGCTCACAAGCACCCCAGCCCGCTCGGGCGCTGCCGGATCAACATCAAGTTGCATGCCCGGCACGATCTCCGCCGGCGAGTCGACCGAAGTCTCCGGGTCAGCTCGACTGCGGCCGCCGCGTAACGCCGGCGGTCAAGCCGTCCAGCTGTACGCGCATGTCGCCGGAACCGCCGGCTACGTTCCCGTCGGGAGCACGACGACGGAAACGAGCGGCGCCTACAGTCTCACGAGCCCCGTCGAGAACGCGAACACCAGCTTCTACGTGCGCTCGCACGGCGCGCAGAGTGGGCGCAGGCGGCTCCGCGTCGAAGCTCCAGGTGACGTTGACCGGACCGCCCGAAGGCACCCAGATCGAAACCGGCGCGCCGAATCAAGAGACGTTCAGCGGCACGGTCACGCCCGCGACCGACGTCGGCGCGCGCGTGATCCTGCAGCGCCAGAACGCCGTCACCGGCGACGAATGGCACCGGATCGGCGTCGGCCAGGTCGAAGCGGGCGGCGACTACACGATCACGCACATCTTCCGCGTGCCCGGCGACGCGAGCATCCGCGTGCTCGTGCGCAGCGACGGGCTGAACATGCCCGAGCGCCTCGACGCCGCTCGAGTACGAGATCTCCCAGGCGCAGAACCCGAGCCTGACGATCGCGAGCTCGGCCGACCCGATCACCTACGGACAGCCGGTCACGATCTCGGGCGTGCTCGCGGGCGCCACGACGCCGCAGACGGTCACGCTGCTCGGCACGGACCGTCCACCAGCAGGGCTTCGCCCCGATCGCCGAGGTCGAGCACCGGCGCCGGTGGCGCCTACAGCTTCCCGGCGCAGGCGCCGGTGAACAGCACGCTGTACCGGGTGCAAGGCGCGGCGCGGCGTGAGAAGTCCGCGGTGCTGTACGAGGGCGTCAAGGACGTGCTCACCGCCGAAGTCTCGCCGACGACCTGGCGGCCGGGGAGGCCGTCACGTTCTCGGGCACGGTCGCGCCGGACCACACCGGGCACGTGATCTACCTCGAGCGCGAGAACGCGTCGGGCAACGGCTTCCACGTCGTGCAGTCGGGCTACGTGCTGCCGGGCTCCATGTACTCGATCGTCCACCAGGTCTACGTGCCGGGAACGAAGGTCTACCGGATCGACATTCCCGGCGGGCCGGAGAACGGGCGCGCGGTCAGCCAGCTGTTCACGATCCAGGTGAACCCGGCGCCGCCGTCGGCGCTGACCCCCGAAGCGCCGGGCAACTCCTCGCTGCCCGTCCGAAGGCCAGACGACGGGGTCGGAAGCGGAAACGCCGCTCAGCGGCGAATAACCGCCGCCGACTGAAACAGTGAAGCAGGCTGTGGCCGTCCCGGAGCGGGGGCGGCCACAGTGCGTTTGTGGACGACTTCGGCGCGTCCGGCGGAGCCCGTCCAAGTGGCGGAGCCCCCTTTTGGACGTGCGTCGAATGACCGGCGCGCAAAGCGGGTACACAATCAGTGGATGTCCACGACAGAGTTGAGCCGCTCCTACGAGGAGGGGATCGCCGGCGGCAGCAACGCCACCGCGCACGACCGCAAGGTCTGGGAGTCGATCGGCGGTCGCAGCCTGAAGGAGCTCAGCGAAGCCGTCGCGCGCGGGTGCAGCCGGCGCGGCGTCTCGTTCAAATCGGCCGAGGGCAGCGCGCAGGCGTTCCGCATCGACCCGATCCCGCGCGTGATCGACGCGCGCGAATGGAGCGAGCTGTCGGCCGGCGTCGCCCAGCGCGTGCGCGCGCTGGAGCTGTTCGTGCGCGACGTCTACTCCGAGCGGCGGATCGTCGCGGCGGGGATCGTCCCGGCCGCCGGCCTCGACAGCGCGCAGCACTACGAGCGCGAGCTGATCGGGATGGGCGATGCAGATCTCCTCGTGGATCACGGTCGCGGGGCTGGACGTGGTGCGCGACAGCGACGGCTCGTTCAAGGTGCTCGAGGACAACCTCCGCACCCCCTCCGGGATCGCCTACGCGGTCGCCACGCGCGAGGTGCTCGGCGAGCACCTGCCGCCCCCGGCGGAGCTGCACGTGCGCTCGCTCGACACGGCCTTCAAGACGCTCGGCGAGGGCCTGCGCGCGGCCGCGCCGGCGGCGGCGGGCGAGGACCCGACGGTCGTGCTGCTGAGCGACGGGCAGCTCAACTCCGCCTTCTACGAGCACGCGACGATCGCCGCCTACCTCGGCCTGCCGCTCGTGCTGCTCGACCAGCTGAGCGTCCGCGGCGGGCGCCTCTACGCGCGGCTGCCGGGCGGAGAGCGCGCGGTCGACGTCGTCTACCGGCGCACCGACGAGGACCGGCTGCGCGACGAGCGCGGCGAGCCGACGCCGATCGCGCGGCTGCTGCTCGAGCCGATCCTCGCGGGCACGCTCGCGTGCGTGAACGCGTTCGGCACCGGCGTCGCCGACGACAAGCTGATGCACGCCTACGTCGAGCAGATGGTCCGCTTCTACCTCGGCGAGGAGCCGATCCTGAAGTCGGTCCCCACCTACGACCCGACCCAGCCCGGCGTGCTCGAGATGGTGCTCGAGCGGATCGGCGAGCTGGTCGTCAAGCCGCGCACCGGGCACGGCGGGCACGGCGTCGTGATCGGGCCGCACGCCAAACGCGAGGACCTCGACCGCACCGCCGCGGCGCTGCGCGCGCGCGCCGGAGCTGTTCATCGCCCAGGAGACGGTGATGCTCTCGCGCCACCCGACCGTCGTGACCGACGGCGGCCTCGAGCTGCGGCACGTCGACCTGCGGCCGTTCGCGATCTCCGGCGGCGAGAGCGCGTCCACGTGCTGCCCGGCGGGCTGACGCGCGTCGCGTTCGAGCGGGGGGCGCTGGTCGTCAACTCCTCGCAGAACGGTGGCAGCAAAGACACCTGGGTGCTCGCATGAACGCGACGCGAAAGCCGTCCGGTCGGTCGCGTTTGGTGTTGGATGCCAATAATAATCGATTCCACAGTTCAAAACAAGCCGATGATCGGCGTGACGGTCTCGGAGATCCGCGCGAAGGAAGACGCGCAGCGGGTCAGGCACGGCGAGCCGACGCAGACGGAGATGACGCTCGGCCTGGCCTACATGCGCGCGGTCGAGCGCGCCGGGGGGCTGCCGGTCGCGCTGCCGCCGCTGCGCGACGAGAACGTCGGGCCGCTGTTGGAGCAGCTGTCCGGGCTGCTGTTGACGGGCGGACCCGACATCGACCCCGCCTGCTACGGCGCCGAGGCGCACCCGGAGCTCGGCCCGATCGACCACGACGTCGACGTCTTCGAGATCGAGCTCTGCCGGCAGGCCGACCGCCGCGGGCTGCCGATCCTCGGCATCTGCCGGGGCGCGCAGGTGCTGAACGTCGCGCGCGATGGCTCCCTGATCCAGCACCTGCCCGACATCGCCAACGGCACGATCGAGCACCGCCAGTCAGAGCCCGGCGATCGCACGACGCACGAGGTGCAGGTCGCGCCCGACAGCGGCCTCGCGCAGACGACCGGCGGCGGCCCGGTGCGGGTCAACTCGTTCCACCACCAGGCGATCGAGCGGCTCGGCGCCGGCCTGCGCCCGGTCGCGTGGGCGGCGGACGGGGTGATCGAGGCGGTCGAGGATCCGGCACGAGCGGACGGGCAGCTCGTGCTCGGCGTGCAGTGGCACGCGGAGACGCTGACCGAGGAAGCCGAGCAGCTGGCGCTGTTCGAGCGCCTCGTCCAGGCGGCCGAGCAGGCGGCGGCGCACAAGCGCGCGGACGCGCGCGGTCCGCGCGAGCAGGAAGCAGAGGACTCCGGCGCCCATGCGGTCTGAGACGCTCGACCCCGCGGGCCTCACGCCGGGGGGCGAGCGGCGCACCCCGCCCGCGGCCGAGCCGCTCGAGCCCAGCGCAGAGGCGCGCGCCGCGGAGCCCGACACGCGGCGGTGGTCGGACTGGGCGCCCGCGGGCGTGACGCCGTGGACGGTCGGCGTCGAGGAGGAGGTGATGCTGCTCGACCCGAGCGACTGGTCGCTGGCCTCGCGCGCGGACGCGGTGATGAAACGGCTGACGGGCGAGCTGCTGGCCCACACGAGCACCGAGACGCACGGGTCGGCGCTGGAGCTGCGGACCGACCCGCACGAGAACGTCGGCGAAGGGCTGAGCCAGCTCGAGCGCCTGCGCGGCGAACTGGCGGCGGAGCTCGCGGCGCTCGACATGAAAGCGGCGGTCGCGGGGATCCACCCGTTCACGCAGTGGCAGAGCACGAAGATCTCCGAAGGCGACCGCTACCGCTTCCTGTACGGGTCGATGCGCGAGCTCGCGCGGCGCGAGCCGACGTTCGCGCTGCACGTCCACGTCGCGGTGCCCGACGCCGAGAGCGCGATGCTGGCCGCCAACCGCCTGCGCTCGCACCTGCCGCTGCTGCTCGCGCTGTCGGCGAACTCGCCCTTCTGGCAGGGCCGCGAGACGGGCCTCGCCTCGGCGCGCACGCCGCTGTTCCAGGCGTTCCCGCGCGTGGGGATCCCGCGCGCGTTCGCCGACTACGAGGACTACGTCTCGACGATCGATCTCCTGCTGCGCTGCGAGGCGTTCCCCGAGCCGACGTTCCTGTGGTGGGACGTGCGCCTGCAGCCGCGCTTCGGGACGATCGAGGTGCAGGATCATGGACGCGCAGACGACCGTCGCCGACTCGACGGCGCTGAGCGCGCTCGTGCAGAGCCTGATCCGGCTGGAGGCGCTGGAGGGCTCGGGCGCGGACCCGGCGATCGACCTGCCCGAGGTGATCGCCGAGAACCGCTTCCTGGCGGCGCGCGACGGCGCCGAGGCGAGCCTGATCGACGCCCGCTCGGGCCAGCGCGCGCAGGTGCCCGACGTGCTCGAGCGCGTGCTCGCGCTGTGCATGCCGCACGCCGAAGAGCTCGGCTGCGTCGAGGAGCTGCAGTGGACGCGCAACCTCGCGTCGAACCCGCGGCCGGTGCGCCAGCTGGATCTCGCGCGCGGGCCGAACAAGCTGCCGGGGCTGGTCGAAGCGCTGTCGGCGCTGTTCTGAGAGCCGCGGCTCAGGGCACGAGCACGAGCTTGCGGTGCGAGCCCGCGCCCAGGCGCTCCCAGGCCTCGGCGACCTGCTCGAGCGGGATCCTGTCGACGTCGACGACGATCTCGCCCGCGCGCCGCGGCCTCGGCCATCCGGCCGTAGGCCTCGCGCTTGACCTCGGGTGGGGCGGCGAAGTTGGTGTGGCCCATCAGCACGAGCATCTTGCCGCGGATCGGCGCCGAGGGAATCGTCGCCTCCGCGCCGGCGCCCGCGCCGATCTGCACGAGCCGCGCGCCGAAGCTCGCGGCGTTCACCGCCGCCACGAACGGCTCGCCGTACACGGGGTCGATCACGACGTCGATCCGATCCTCGCGCGGCCTCGCGGAGCGCCGCCGGCAGATCGTCGGGCTCGCCCAGGCGCACGGCCGCGTCGGCGCCGAGCGCGAGGCAGCGCTCCAGCCCCTCGGCCGAGCGCGCCGCCGCGACCACGCGCGCCGCGCCGAGCAGCTTCGCCGCCTGCACCGCGATCTGGCCGAGCACGCCGCTGGCGCCGAGCACGAGCACGTGCTCGCCCGGCTGCACGTCGGCGCGCCAGGTGAGCGCGAGCCACGCGGCCAGCCCGGAGATCCCGAGCGCGACCGCGACGCCTTCGTCGAGCCCGTCGGGCACCGGATAGGTGGAGGCGGGATCGACGAGCGCACGCTCGGCCATCGAGCCGAACGGCGCGATCGGCGCGTCGAAGTACACGCGCGCGCCGTCGAGCGTACCGACCCCCTCGCGCCCGGCGACCGACGGCAGCGGCGGCTTGCCGGCGTAGAAGCGTCCCGCGGCGATCGCGACGTCGACGGGATTGACGCCCGGCCGCCAGCACCTCGACGACCGCCTGGCCGTCACCGGCCGTAGGCTCCTCGAACTCGCCGGGGCTCGGCACTCCGTACTCGCGCAGGACGGCGGCTCTCATCGGTGTCTCCTTCTATACCGTCGCCTAGCGAACTCCTCGCGCACGACTTCGCGACATCTACAGGTAGCTTACCTCTTGACAACTATTATTGCCAAATGGCTAATAAACTTGTCATGCTCTGTTATGCTTCGACGTCGAACTCGGCCAACCATTCGACCCTGACCCGACGCTGGATGCGACGTACTCACTGTCCTCGCGCGCGCGGATACAGATGACGGCCGTGAGATTCAACGACTGACAAGCCCTCGGCCCCCATCAAGAATCCGCAATGCCGCAGATCGCTGACCCGACAGGGTTGTGCTGCGCCGGCCGATCGGCAACGCCAACCTGACCAGCTGAATCGCAACCACGTCGCCGCACCCTGATCGAGGTATGCCGTTGGGCAACACTGTTCTTTGCGGCTGCGACCGCAATCGATGCTTGACACAACCTCCGCTTCTGCCTTGCTGTCCTCGGTTGCCACTGACGCGCCACGCCTACAAGCGATCTGACCTGCTGATTGTCCGCCCGCCACATGCGACGTCAACGAGCCGACGTGGCGTGCGCAGATCGCGACCTCGAAGCACAAGCCACCACCTGACAGGCAACGACGCTCGGTCGTCAATACGCGAGGACGAGCTGCCCAGAGGAGACCGAGCCGCTGTAGAGACGTGTGCGACGGCATCGAGCTCTACTCCGGCGCGGCTTCTTCGTCGCCTACTACGTGCTGGTCCTATACTTCCACTGCGCGACTGCGACGAGCGACGATCGCAGCCGTCTTCGAAGCCGAGCAGTCCTGAAGGCGCGGAGACCATCGCGAGTCGCCGGCGAGAACGACCTCGCGACGCCTACGACGTGGCGGCACGCGGATTGCCGCGGCAGATGCTCTGCTGCATTGCGCTACACACATGCGCAGAGCGAGAACCATGCAAGCCGTCGCCATCTTGCAAAAGTGCGCCCGACGCAAGGCTCTCAGCAACTCTCTGCGCACGCTACTCGTATAGAACCGCGCAGACCAGCCACCAGCAGTCAACACCACGATCAGAGGCACGATCGACTGCCGCCGCAGCGTGGCAAACCGCGCGTCACGTCGCCCATCGCGGACGGACCTCGTCTCGCGATCGCCGCCTACGGCCGCACGAACGTATCCGGGTCCGGCCCGATCCGCTTGCCCGCGTCGAGCTCTCTGATCGCCTCCATCTCCTCGGCGGTCAGCTCGAAGTCGAAGACGTCGAAGTTCTCCTCGATCCGCTCGGGCGTGACCGACTTCGGGATCACGACGTTGCCGAGCTGCAGGTGCCAGCGGATGATCGCCTGGGCGGGGGTCTTCCCGTGGGCCTCGGCGATCGCGACGATCGCCGGGTCTTCGAGCTCCAGCCCCTGCGCCGAGCGGGCTCCACGCCTCGGTGACGATGCCGAGCTCTCGTGCTCGGGCGCAGGCCGGCCTGCTGGAAGTAGGGGTGCAGCTCGACCTGGTTGATCGCGGGGACGACGCCGGTCTCCGCGACGATCCGCTCGAGGTGGGCGGGCTGGAAGTTGGAGACGCCGATCGCGCGCACGAGCCCTTCGGCCTGCAGCTCGATGAACGCCTGCCAGGTCTCGACGTAGAGGTCGTGCGAGGGCACCGGCCAGTGGATCAGGTACAGGTCGATCGTGTTCGAGCTCGAGCCGCTCGAGGCTCGCCTTGAACGCGCGCTTGGCCTTGTCGTAGCCGTGGTCGTCGTTGAAGCACTTCGTCGTCACGAAGATCTCCTCGCGCGGGATGCCCGAGGCGTGGATCGCCTGGCCGACCGCGCCCTCGTTGTGGTACGCCGCGGCGGTGTCGATGTGGCGGTAGCCGGCCTGCAGCGCGCGCGGCGACGACCTCCTCGGTCTCCTTCGGCGGCACCTGGAAGACGCCGAAGCCGAGCTGCGGGATCTCGACGTCCGGGCGGAGCGTGACGTGGGGGACTCGATCGGTCGTGCTGGTCATGCCCTGGCGTTGCCCGGTTGGCCGGAAGCTAAACACCGTGCCCCCGCGCGGACACAGCGCATGGAACATAATGCCCACGATGCGCACACGAGAGTCTCGCCGATCGCCGCCGCGTCCCGACCGGAGCTGAGCCCTTGCGAGTCGCCTCTGCGGCGTGCGTGGATCGACCCCGGCGCCCGGCATCGAGTTCGTCCGCTACGGCGGGCACACCTCCTGCCTGGCGCTCGCCCACGACGGCGAAGCGCCCGACGCTGATCCTCGACGCGGGCGCCGGCCTGCAGGCGCGACCCGGCTGCTTCGCGGGCGAGCCGTTCGACGGCACGATCCTGCTCACCCACCTGCACTGGGACCACGTGCTCGGCCTGCCGTTCTTCGCCGCCGCCGACAACCTCGACGCGCGCGTGCGAGGTGCTGCTGCCCGAGCAGGAGAGCGGCGCCTCGGCCGAGAGCGTGCTCGCCGGCTCATGTCGCCGCCGTACTTTCCGGTCGAGCCGCCGAGCTGCGCGGGGAGTGGAGCTCGGCACGATCCCGCCGGCGAGCGCGAGATCGAGGGCTTCGAGGTGCTCGCGCGCGAAGTCCCGCACAAGGGCGGGCGCACGTTCGGCTACCGGATCAGCGACGGCCACTCGACGCTCGCCTACATGCCCGACCACTGCCCGACGACGCTCGGCCCCGGCGAGGACGGCTTCGGCGCCTACCACCCCGCCGCGCTCGAGCTCGCCCGCGACGCCGACGTGCTCGTCCACGACGCCCAGCTGTTCCCCGCCGAGCTGGCCGCCGAGGCCGACTTCGGCCACGCCGTCGCCGACTACCCGGTCGAGCTCGCGCGCCGCGCCGGCGCGCGCGCGGTGATGCTCTTCCACCACCGCCACGACCGCACCGACGACGCGCTCGACGAGCTCGCGCGGCGGCTGGGCGGCGGGCAGCGAGCCCGCGGTCAGCGTCGCCGCCGAGGGGACCGTGCTGGAGCTGTAGCGTGCTTTGGTAGGTTGTTACTCGTGTTGTGGTGGCTGGTGGAGGGGTAGGTCGTCGAGGTTGATGGGTTGGTGGCAGGTTCTGCAGCGGCCGGTCCAGCACTTGAAGACGGGCTGGAGGAGGAGCACCGCCTGGGGGAGGGTCAGGCCGGCCGCGGGGCTTTTGGGTTTTGGCGCTCCAGGGTGAGGAAGCCGTGGGCGACGGTGACGAGGGCGGTGTGGTGGTGCCAGCCGAGCCAGGAGCGTCCCTCGTAGTGGTCGAGGCCGAGCTCGCCCTTGAGCTGTTTGTAGTCGAGCTCGATCTTCCAGCGCAGCCGAGCGAGCCGGGCGAGCCGCTCGGGCTCGGTGTCGGCGGGGAGGTTCGAGATCCAGTAGTCGGTCGGCTGGCTCGTGATCCTCGGGCCACTCGGCGATCAGCCACTCCTCGCGTGGCGGCCACGGTGTGCGCTTCTTGGCGTGGTTGGCGGCCCTGACCCGCACGAACGCAGAACCGCGAGGTGACGGGTTCGCCGTCGGGCCCGTCGCGGAAGGTGACGGTCTGGGACTGCTCCGTCGGCGAGCCCGGCGATCAGCTGCGCGATCGCGTCCGGCTCGCGGTCGGGCCGCGGCCGGCTCTTCGGAGCGGCCCGCGCCGCCCTGTGGATCGGGAACCGTGAAAGTCGTCTCGGGCGCGAACACCTTCGTGTCGGCGCCGACGGACAGCACGTACTGGAGCCCGGAGTCGTGCAGACGTTCGCGCAGCGCGGTGTTATCGCCGTAGGCCTGGTCGCCGAGCACCGGCGCCTTGGCGATCTCCCAGCCCGCCGCCCGCTCGACCAGCTCGACCCCGAGCTCGGGCTTGGTCTTGAACTCGACCGTCCGCGGGGATCTTCGCCCTCCGGCGGCGCTCCGGGTCATCGCACCACTCCTCGGGCAGATACAGCGCCCACCCCAACGGCGCCGTCCCTCGCTTCCCGACCGCGTGCACCGACACGCCGATCTGGCAGTTCCCGATCTTCCCCAGCGTCCCGGAGTACTGACGCTTCACCCCCGGCGAGCGCTTCCCGTCCTTCGGGAACCCCGTGTCATCCAGCACCCACGCCTCCACACCGATCTCGCGGCACGACCCGCTCAGCGACCGCGCGCACCACCAGCGCCGGATCCCACGGGCTTACCGCCAAGAACTGCTGCAAGCTCTCATAGTCCGCCTCCTCGCCCAGCCGCGCGACCATCGGCTCAAGCGACTTACGCGGCCCCTGCTCGAGCAGCCCCCGCAGATACACCCCGCCGTTCACCAGCTGCACCGGCCGGTTCACCGCCTCCGCCAGAACCTCGACCCCGAACGCCTCCAACCGCTCCCCCACCACCGAGGGACCATCCACCCCTACCGACGAACCCGCTACCGCCACAGCCGCCATCATGACCTCCCCGCGTCGAACAATCAACACCAGAACAGTTCGCCGCGACCACCACAACTCCTACCAAAAAGCTACCAAAGCACGCCGCACAGGACGAGCGCGCGAGCGTGCCGCGAAGTCTACCCGGGCTTCCTGTAATGCCCCGGCCATTCGCGATAGCCGATCCGACGTGATCTCGCGGATCTCGCCGATGCGTGCTCCACTCGTTCGCGCCCAGCCGCGCCAGCGGCGCCAGTCGCTCGATCGCGGGGCGACCGTCCACGAGCACGTCCTCGTCGATCGCGGCGTGGACGACGCGGCCCATCACGACCGTGCCCACCCCGACGGTGAGCGTCGCGTGCAGCTCGCACTCGAGCGCGACGGGCGAGCGCGCGACGCGCGGCGGCGCCACCCGCAGGCTCGCCTCGCGCTCGATCCCGACCGCGTCGAACTCGCTCACGTCCGGCCGGGAACTCGGTGGCTGTCGCGTTGACCTGCTCGAACAGCGGCTCGGGCGTGAGACAGACGACGAACTCGCGCGTCCGCTCGACGTTTCGCAGCGAGTCCTTGCGCCCGACGGAGGTGAACTGCACGATCGGCGGATCGACCGAGGAGACCGTGAAGAACGAGTGCGGCGCGAGGTTGTCGACCCCCTCCGGCGAGCGCGAAGAGACCCACGCGATCGGCCGCGGGACGACGACCGAGGTGAGGAACGAGTAGAAGGCGCCGCTGCCGAGCGCGCGCGGGATCGATGTCGACGCGGGGCACGCCGTGAGTATGACCGCGCCGGGCGCCGCAGGCGAATAGATTTGACCAGCGCCGCGCGCGACCTGCTAAAGCAGCGAGTGGAAGAAGTTAGGCGACGAGAACGAACGAGGGTAGGAGGAAGCCATGGAGCACCGCACGCTGGGACGCACCGGAGTCGAGGTCAGCCCGCTGTGCCTCGGGGCGATGATGTTCGGCGCCTGGGGCAACCCCGACCACGACGACTCGATCCGGATCATCCACGCGGCGCTCGACGCCGGGATCAACTTCGTCGACACCGCCGACGTCTACTCGCAGGGCGAGTCCGAGGAGATCGTCGGCAAGGCGCTGGTCGGACGCCGCGACGACGTCGTGCTCGCGACCAAGTTCCACGGCTCGATGGGCGAGGGGGGCGATCCAAACCGTCGCGGCAACTCGCGGCGCTGGATCGTCAAAGAGGTCGAGAGCTCGCTGACGCGTCTGAAAACCGACTGGATCGACCTCTACCAGGTCCACCGCCCCGAGCCCGACACCGACATCGAGGAGACGCTCGGCGCGCTCTCCGACCTCGTCCACCAGGGCAAGATCCGCTACCTCGGCTCCTCGACCTTCCCGCCCTCGCGCGTCGTCGAGGCGCAGTGGGCCGCGCGCGAGCGCGACCTCGAGCGCTTCGTCTGCGAGCAGCCGCCCTACTCGATGCTCGCCCGCGGCGTCGAGACCGACCTGCTCGGCACCGCCCGCCGCCACGGCATGGGCGTGATCCCCTGGAGCCCGCTCGCCGGCGGCTGGCTGTCGGGCAAATGGCGCAAGGGCCAGGAGGCGCCGTCCTCGACGCGCGCGCAGCGGCTGCCCGCGCGCTACGACCTCTCGATCCCGGCCAACCAGCGCAAGCTCGACGCCGTCGAGGAGCTGACGTTGCTCGCCGAGCAGTCGGGCATCTCGCTGATCCACCTGGCGCTCGCGTTCGTGCTCCGCCATCCCGCGGTCACCGCCCCGATCATCGGGCCGCGCACGATGGAGCAGCTCGAGTCCCAGCTGGGCGCGGTCGAGGTGGAGCTGTCCGACGAGGTGCTCGACCGGATCGACGAGATCGTCCCGCCGGGCGCGAACTTCAGCCAGGCCGACGCCGGCTGGGTCAACCCCGAGCTCGAGCCCGCCGCGCGGCGTGAGCGGGCGCCGGCGCGCGCCGCGCGGGCCTTCTGAGGGCCGGCCTGCTACGCGCGATCCTGGATATTTGCCGGGGACATAGACTGCGCAGATGGCCGAGCTGAGCCACGCGGCGGGACTCGCCTACCGGGAGGCCGGGGCCGCGCAACGAGCGCGTCGCGCTGCTCGTGCACGGCTACCCGGAGTCCTCCTACATGTGGCGCGAGGCGCTGCCCGCGCTGGCCGACGCCGGCTGGCGGGCGCTGGCGCCGGACCTGCCCGGCTACGGCGACTCCGAGCCCGGGGAGGGGCCGGGGGCCGGAACCTGGGAGCGCCACGTCGAGGCGCTCGACCGCTTCGCGCGCGAGCTCGAGCTCGGCCCGGTGGCGCTCGTGACGCACGACTGGGGCGTGATGATCGGGCTGCGCTGGGCCTGCGATCACCCGGGCGCGGTCGAACGCGCTGGCGATCTCCGACGGCGCGTTTCACGCCGACCGGCGCTGGCACGACCTGGCGAACGTGATGCGCACCCCGGGCGACGGCGAGCAGCTGATCGCGTCGTTCACGCCCGAGGGCTTTCAGGGTGCGATGGCCGCCCTCTCCGCCGGGATGAGCGAGGAGGCGATCGGCGAGTACTGGAAGTGCTTCGCCGACGACGACCGCCGCCGCGGGCACCTCGAGCTGTACCGCTCGGGCGACTTCGACAAGCTGGTCCCCTACGAGGGCCGCCTCGCCGCGCTCGGCCTGCCGGCGCTGATCCTGTGGGGCGAGGACGATCGCTTCGCCACCGTGCAGATGGCCGAGCGCTTCCACGAGGAACTGCCCGACTCGGAGCTCGTGCTGTTCGAGGACGCCGGGCACTTCGTCTGGGACGACCAGCCCGAGCGCGCCACCGCCGCGCTCGTGGACTTCCTGTCGCGGCGCGCCGGCTGAGCGACGCCATAGCGGATCGGGCTCCGCCGCTGCCGCGTCCCGACTTCGGGAGCGTTCGCAACAGTGACCGCTTCAAGATCCAAAGCTCATCGCTGCGGGTCTTATCGCCCTCTCTCTGTCGAGCCCGTCGAGGTACGGAGCCAGGTAGCGGGCGACGATCTTCTTCGGCGGTGACCATGTCGGCGTGTCGCTGACCTTCGAGTTGAACCCCCGATCGCCGGCGATCTCCGCGGTGAGGTAGACGGGCTCCCCATCGGTCAGCAGCATCCCGTGGATCACGGGGTGAAACAGCTCCACTGTCACCTCCGCCCCCGCCAGCGCGGCGATCGACTGCGCCACGACGTCGGCCTGCTGGGCGGCGATGCCGCCGTACTTGACGGGGAAGTCGGTCGCGTCGCCGGCTGCGTAGACGCGCTGCCACGCCGGGCACCCGCCCGTGGGCATCGACCCGGATGAAACCGTGCTCGCCCAGCGGGATGCCGCGCACCGGGGGGCCGTACAGCTCGGGCAGCGCGATCACCCGGTCGACCCGCAGGTGACGTTCGCCGGAGGCGATCACCACCTCTCCCGAGCTCGGCACCTCCACGTGGGGAGTGTTGATCGTCTGGATGTGCGCCTTCCCGAGCAGCTCTTCGACGGCTGTGCTCGCGGCGGAGCCGAAGATCGCCAGCGGACTGTCCTCCGGCGTGATGATCGCCGTCGAGAGCTCGACGCCCGCCTCGTATGCGCGCCCAGCGGTCATCAGCGCGAGCTCATACAGCGGCAGCGGCCAGGCCATCCGGTCTGACGCCACGAACGCGAGGCTGTGTATGTAGCCGCCCTCGACGTCCTGGATCAGGCCGTGCAGGGTCTCGTCCATGTGACGATCGTCGATCGTCACCGCGTGCTTGTAACGCGTGTGCGCGTGGGCCCCGAGCGCGAGCACCAGCGCGTCGTACTCGATCCTTTCGCCGCGCTTGGTCTGAATCGCCTGCTGCTCGGGTTCGATCCAGTCCAACTCGTCGGGGACCAGTCGCGCGCCCGCGTCGCTCGCGATCCGCTGCAGGGGGTAACGAGCGGCCGCTCCGTGGGCGAACGGCTCGCGGACCGTCATCGGGCGGTAGACGAACTCCGGGTTGGGCGCGATCAGGGTCACGTCGGTGCGCTCGGGAGCGAGCAGCGTTAGCGCGAGTGCGGTCTCCAGGGCGGCCACGCCGCCACCGACGATCACCACGCGGAGTTGCTTGGAGTTGGGGTGTGTGGGAAGCAGGTGTGAGGGAAACCATGAGAAGCAGGCTAGTTCGCGGCGATTGGGTCGTCATCCCCAGAAAACCGCGACGGTTACAGGGAAAACTACGTAGCTGCCTTAAGCTCCCTGTGGATGATGGAGGATTCCGAGGAGCCGTGGATTCGCCACTTGCTGGATGTGGGTCGGACACTCACGAAAGAGCTCGATCAGCGGGTCGTGCTGGATCGTGTCCTTGAGACCGCGCGGGAGATCACCGGTGCGCGTTACGCCGCGCTGGGGATCTTGAACGAGCAGCGCTCTGAACTCGAGCAGTTCTTGACGTTGGGAGTGGACGAGGAGACTCAGCGTGCGATCGGAGATCTGCCACGCGGACGGGGGGTGCTCGGCGTGCTGATCGATCACCCACAGCCGTTGCGCCTCGCAGAGGTGGGCCAACACCCGTCGAGCTATGGATTCCCGGCGGGGCATCCGGTGATGCGCAGCTTCCTCGGCGTGCCGATCGTGATTCGCGGGGAGGTGTGGGGCAACCTGTACCTGACCGAGAAGAGGAACGGTGAGTTCTCAGAGCAGGACGAGGAGGCGGCCGTGATCCTCGCCGATTGGGCGGCGATCGCGATCGACAACGCCAGGTTGTATGAGCGCAGCGAGCACCGCCGCGAGCAGGCGGAGAGGGCGGTTCGAGGCCTCGAGGCGACCCGCGATGTGATCGCCGCGATCGGCGGGGAGATCTCACTCGAGCATGTGCTGGAGCTGATCGTCAAGCGGGGACGTGTGCTCGTTGGCGCCAGGAGCGTGGTGATCATGCTGCGCGACGGCGAGGAGCTGGTCGTGCAGGCGAGCGCCGGTCACGTCCAGGAGGCGCGCGGCGTGCGACTACCGATCGCCGACTCCACGTCCGGGCAGGTGCTGGAGCACCTGCGGCCCGAGCGCATCACCGACGTGGCCGCGAGGCTACGGGTCGACCCCGGCGAGTTCGGGGTGCCCGGCGCGCAGACGGCGCTGCTCGTGCCGATGGTCTATCGAAGCGTTGCCGTGGGCGTGCTGGCCGCATTCGATCGTGAGGGCAACGGCGACGAGTTCAGCGAGGAGGACGAGCAGATGCTGCGCACGTTTGCCGCGAGCGCCGCGACGGCTGTGGCGCTCGCGCAGAGCGTGCAGGCCGACCGGCTGCGCAGCTCGCTGGCGGCCGCGGACGCCGAGCGGCGCCGCTGGGCGCGGGAGCTGCACGACGAGACGCTGCAGAGCCTCGGCGGGCTGCGCGTGCTGATCTCCTCTGCGCTGCGCCGCGATGACCTGCCGGTCGCGCAGGAGGCGATGCGTACGGCCGTGGCGCAGATCGACCGGGAGATCGACAACCTGCGAGCGATCATCACCGAGCTGCGCCCGGCCGCGCTGGACGAGCTCGGGCTGCGCAGCGCGATCGAGGGGCTGCTCGATCGCCATCGCGAGCAGAGCGGATTCCAGCTCGACGGCGAGCTCGAGCTGCCCGACCCCTCGGCGGGCGAGCAACGCCTCGCCGACGAGCTCGAGACCACCGTCTACCGGCTCGTTCAGGAGGCGCTCACGAATGTCGCCAAGCACGCCCACGCAAACCGGGTGCGCGTCGCGGTCAGCGAGGACGACGGGCAGCTGCGGATCGAGGTGCGGGACGACGGCGCCGGCTTTGACCCCGAGACCACGAGCCACGGCTTCGGGTTGGCGGGCATGCAGGAGCGCGTGACGCCTGGCCGGCGGGACGCTCAGCGTCGACTCGGGCGAGCGGGGAACAGTGCTCAGCGCTCGGCTGCCGGCACACCGTCGCGAAGCTGCCGAAGGCGACGCCGCATAGCCTCCCACCGGGGTGCCACCTGTGGGCTGATGTACTCCTCGCCGCGGGCAGCCGCCCGTATCGCCTGGAGCAGCTCGGCGTCGGATCGCTCCGTCATCACAAACCCGATCGCACCGGCGGCGAACGCCCGCTGCGCGAACACCGGATCGTCCTCCATCGTCAACGCCACGACCTGGGTCGCCGGCGCGCGCTCGCGCAACTGGCCGATCGTTTCGACGCTCGACCCGCCGGGCATGCTCAGATCGAGCAGCAGCACCTGTGGCCGATCGCCCTCCACATGGCGCACGACAGACGCCAGGTCGCCGGCCTCGCCGACGACCTCCACCTCCCGCTCGCGATCGAGCAGCAGCCGCAGGCTGCGGCGCATCAGGGCGTGGCTGTCGGCCAGAACCACGCGGATGACGGGCAGAGACGCCGCGGCGAGCGGCGCGAGCGGCGCAGTGGGTGCGAGCGGCGCAGTGGGCGCGAGCGGCGCAGTGGGCGCGAGCGGCGCAGTGGGCGCGAGCGGTACGGTCGGCGCAGTCGGCGCAGTCCCGGCGAGGCTCGGCGGCAGATTCAAGCTCGAGGGCATGTTCCCACGCTAGCCCGGACGGATGAGCAATTGCAGCGGTAAACATCCCTGCCCCACTGTGGGAAAACACGGATCTTTTCGGGCGCCGCACCGGGGGGCCTCGGTGCGTGAGCGAACCGACGGCGTAGGCTGGCCTCACTTTGAGCTTTGGGACTCTGACGGTGATCGTGCTCGCCGGGCTCGGCGGGCCGCTGCTCGGAATCGGTGGGCACCGGTTCGTGCCCGTCGTGATCGGCGAGATCCTCGCCGGCATCCTCGTGGGTCCCGCGGTGCTCGACGCGGTGAACCCGGCCAACGCCACGATCTCATTCCTGGGGGAAATCGGGTTCGCGATGCTGATGCTCACGGTCGGGATGCACCTGCCGCTGCGCGACAAGCGACTTGCCGCGTCGCTCAGAAGCGGCGGCCTGCTGGCGGGCATCGTCTGCGTCCTCGCCGTACCGGCGGGGTTGCTCGCCGCGAGTATCGCGGGCACGGGCCACGCGGCAATCTACGTCGTGCTGCTCGCCTCGGGGTCTGCCGCGGTGCTGCTGCCGGCCCTGCAGGAGACGGGGATCGCCGGCCCCGAGGTGATGACGGTGATGGCGCAGGTGACGATCGCCGACCTGATCACGATCCTTTCCGTGCCGATCGTGCTCCAGCCCGGCCGTCTCGCTCATGCCGCGCTGGGAGGTGTGCTCGTGGCGGCCGGGGTATTGGCGCTACTCGGCTTGGCGCGGGCGCTCGCGCCGCGCGGATGGGTCCACCGGCTGCGCCATCTCTCCAGGCAGCGCCACTGGGCGCTTGACCTGCGCCTGTCGCTGCTCGTCCTGTTCCTGCTCGCCTGGATTGCGCAGAAGGGCGGCACGAGCATTCTGATCGCCGGGTTCGGCGCCGGCGTGATGGTGGCTCTGATCGGCGGCCCGAAACGTCTCTCCACGCAGATGCGCGGTGTGGCGGAGGGGTTCTTCATCCCGCTGTACTTCGTCGTGCTCGGCGCGCAGCTGGACCTGGGCGGCCTGATCGACCATCCATCGTTACTCGCCCTCGCCGGCGCGCTGGCGGCACTGAACGTCGCGATCCATGTCCTCGCCGTGATATTCGTGCGCAGGCCCGTGGTCACGGGCATGGTGGCCAGCGCGCAGCTTGGAGTACCGGCCGCCATCGCCACGCTGGGACTCTCTGAGCACGTGCTCTCCGCTGGTGTCGCGACGGCGATCGTCGCCGCCGCGCTGGTCAGCCTCGGCGTCTGCACCGTCGGGGTGGGACGACTCGTGCGCCTACTCTCGCCGGCGCCCACAGCGATCCGCGCGGGAGCAGCGTCCTGATCGTCATGCGGCTGACGTCGCCCCGACGAGGACCTCCGAACTGCGGCTGCTGCTCTCGCCACCCTCGAGCACGATCTTCAGGGCACCGGTGTTGGCGGCATCGGCGAACGTGTCGTAGGCGGCCATCGTGTCGCTCAGGGGCAGGCGATGGGTGGCAAACAGCGACGGATCCAGGCGACCGCTGGCCACCAGTCTCATCAACTGAGGAATTGTGTTGGTGTCGACCAGCCCCGTCGTGATCGTGACGTCGCGAGTCCACAGCTTCTCCAGGTGAAGGGTCGCGGGCTTGCCGTGCACGCCGATGTTCGCCACGCGTCCACCGGGGCGGATCAGCTCGGTCGCCAGCTCGAACGTATCGGGCACGCCCACCGCCTCCAACGCGACATCGGCGCCGAGGCCGTCGGTGAGCTCCATGATCTGCGCAACCGCGTTCTCGCGGCCGTTGTTAACCGTCGTGTCGGCGCCGAACCGCTTGGCGCTTTCCAGCCGACCGTCGTCGAGGTCGATCGAGACGATCCGCCCGGGCGTGTAGAGGCTCGCGGTGAGAATCGCCGCGAGTCCGATCGGTCCGGCGCCGACGATCGCCACGACATCGCCGGGTGCGATGTGGCCGTTGAGCACACCGACCTCGAAGGAGGTCGGGAGGATGTCGGCGAGGAACAGGACCTGCTCGTCGGTGAGCTGCATCGGGGATCTTGTAGACGGAGTTATCGGCAAAAGGAACGCGTGCGTACTCCGCCTGCAGCCCGTCGATCAGATGACCGAAGATCCAGCCACCGCCTCCTAGACACTGCCCATAGCGAGCTTCCTTGCAGATAGCGACAGCGCCCGCAGGCGCTGACACATGACATCAGTACCCGGTCTCCGACCGCCACTGTGCTCACGCTGCCGCCGATCTCCTGCACGGTGCCGACCGCCTCGTGGCCGAGCACCGTGCCGGGGGTCGTCTCGGGCACGTCGCCCTTGAGGATGTGCAGGTCCGAGCCGCAGATCGTCGAGGTGTCGATCCGCACAACGATGTCGGTCGGATCGACGATCGTCGGGATCCGCCACGGTGTCCCAGCCGCGCCGGCCGGGACCGTGGTAGACGAGCGCCCTCATGATTACTCCTGCTCACTGCGTAGGAGTCCCGATAGCCACTGGGTCTTGCGGTAGGGCGGCATCAGCAGCACCAGCACGATCAGCACGGCGGTTCCGACGAGATACTCAAAGAGCTCTGCGACCGTCGCGAATCCGGCTGTGAGGTTCTCACCCCACGCGATCATCGCGAACGTGAACATCGACAGCGCCATACCGCTGAGCAGGATCGGCTTGCGGCGGGTGGGCAGGAACTCGCCGGTGAGGACGCTGGCGACGATCACGACGAACACGAGCGCCTCGAGCAGGCCGATCAGCACCCAGGAGGTGTTCACTCCGGGGAAGGATGCGACGAACGTACCCTGGAAGGTCTTGGCCAAAGGAGCCGGCATCGTCCCGCTGTTGTCGATCAGCTTCTCCTTGGCGGAGAAGAAGAACAGCAAACCGAAAGTGAAATAGATGCTCGCGCTGATGAGCCAGTAACTGGCACGGTCGGCGATATGGGTGATCGTTCCCTCACGAGTGCCGGCTTGGACCGGATGTGTTCCTGGGTGTGTCGAGGCGACGGTTGCCATGTTGGCTCCCTCTGTTGAATGGGTGCTACCTCGATCAACATAGGTTCGGCCCAGACATCGATCATCGGGGCTTTGCGCGGTTTCCGTTGCGGCTTTCTACTCACTGCCCGCCGTCGTCTTAGTCGATACTTGGACGACGATGACCGATCGAGATGCTCAGCGGAGCGGCGACGCCGACACCAACGAGGCCACAGCCACCGAGATCACCACCGCACAGGCGATCCGGCTCGTCCTCGCCGACGATCACGCGGTGGTGCGCAGCGGACTGCGGATGCTGCTCGACAGCGAGAGCGACTTCGAGGTCGTCGCCGAGGCGAGCAACATCGAAGATGCGCGGCGCTACGTGCGCGGGCACCATCCGCGGGTGCTCGTGCTCGACCTCAACATGCCCGGTGGCTCGAGTCTCGAGGCGATCCCAGCGATCCGTGAGGAGTCGCCCGGCACCGAGATCGTCGTGCTGACGATGCAACAGGAGCCCGCCTTCGCTCGCGAGGCGCTGCGCGCCGGCGCGCTCGGATACGTGCTCAAGGATGCCGCCGACGACGAGCTCGTGCAAGCGGTGCGACTCGCCGCCGCCGGCGAGCGCTACCTGAACCCGAAACTGGGCGCCCGGATCGCCGCCGAGCCGCCCCCCGGCCCGCCTGACGATCTCTCAGAGCGCGAGGCCGACGTGCTGCGGCTAATCGCACTCGGGCACACCAACGCCGAGATCGCCGGTCAGCTGTACCTGTCGGTGCGCACCGTCGAGACCCACCGCGCTCACATCCAACAGAAGCTCAGGCTCTCCACCCGCGCTGAGCTCGTCGGCTACGCGCTGGAGCTAGGCCTGATCGGCGCCGGCGGCGCGAGCGGCAGCGGCTGAGCAGTTGCGGTTACCGGCGAGCTCGTGTTCAGGCGCGCCGGGGCAGCTCGACGGCAACAATGTTGTTGCAGCGCTCGCAGACCTCCTCGGGGATCACGCCGGCGCGCATCAGGACGGCGAAGGCCCGGCAGCCCAGACAGAGGCCGAACACGGACTCGAGCGTCGCCGCGACCACGAGCAGCGCGAGCACGACGTAGGCGGCACTCGTGAGGCCGAAGCCCAGCGCGAGCACCGCGGCGGACGCCGAGAAGACCAGGCCGATCGCCTGCGCGAAGCGCTTCGGCGGACCGGGCACCGGCCGCTCGGCCACGTGCAGCCACGGCACGATGCCCCGCGTGACGAGCTGCCCGAGCGGGCTCAGCGTCGGCCCGGTGAGCACGCGCGCGAGGAAGCCGTAGGCGATCACGGCCGTCAGCCATGGCTGCGCGAAGACGATCGTCGCGAGGCTCAGCAACACCACCCCGCCCGCCACGAGCCGCGCCGAGACCTCGTTGACCGGGTCGGGGAATGAGAACAGCCGGGCACTAATCCTCATATTGTCGATCCATTTTATTGTATTATATCTCTTCCCTCCCCACCCCAAATCCATCCATCCAACCCCTGGAGCGTCGAGATGCCCGACATCAGCCTGCGACCCGAGACGGTCGCCCTGCACGGGGGTCAGTCCCCCGACCCCACGACGAAAGCCCGCGCGGTCCCGATCTACCAGACGAGCTCCTACGTCTTCGATGACACCGAGCACGCCGCCGACCTGTTCGCGCTGAAGGTCCCCGGAAACATCTACTCGCGGATCATGAATCCGACCTGGGACGTGCTCGAGCAGCGCCTCACCCAGCTCGAGGGCGGCATCGGCGCGGTCGTCACCGCCTCCGGCCAGGCCGCCGTCACCTATTCGGTGCTCAACATCGCCCGCGCGGGGGACAACATCGTCTCCGTGTCCCAGCTCTACGGCGGCACCTACAACCTGTTCGCCCACACCCTCCCCCAGTACGGGATCGAGGTGCGCTGGGTGGACGCCGACGATCCCGAGGCGCTCGACGAGCTGGTGGATGAGAACACGAGGCTCGTGTTCGGCGAGACGATCGGCAACCCGCGCCTGAACGTGCTCGACGTCGCCGCGTGGGCGCAAGCGGCGCACGCGCATGGGCTGCCGCTGATCGTCGACAACACGGTTCCCACCCCGCTCGGCGCGCGCGTGCTCGAGCTCGGCGCCGACGTGGCGGTGCACTCGCTGACGAAGTTCATCGGCGGCCACGGCACCTCGATCGGCGGCGTCGTGATCGACGCCGGCAGCTTCGACTGGCCCGCCCACGCCGAGCGCTTCCCCGGCCTGACCCAGCCCGACCCCAGCTACCACGGCGTCGTGTGGTCGGACGCGCTCGGCCCCGCCGCCTACATCGGCCGCGTGCGCACGGTGCTGCTGCGCAACACCGGCGCGGCGCTCAGCCCGTTCAACGCGTTCCTGTTCCTGCAGGGCATCGAGACGCTGCCGTTGCGGATCGAGCGCCACAACGCAAACGCCCTGGCGATCGCGCGCTGGCTCGACGAGCACCCGGCGGTGAGCTGGGTCGCCTACCCGGGGCTCGCGGACGATCCCTACCACGCGGTCGCCGATCGCACGCTGATCGGCGGCTACGGAGCGCTCGTCACGTTCGGCGTCGCGGGCGGGCTGGAGGCGGGCCGCGCGTTCATCGAGTCGCTCGAGCTGTTCAGCCACCTCGCGAACATCGGCGACGCGAAGTCGCTGGCGATCCACAACGCCTCGACCACCCACTCGCAGCTCTCCGAGGAGGAGCTCGCGGCGGCGGGCGTCGCTCCAGATGCTGTACGGCTGTCCGTCGGAATCGAGCACATCGACGACCTGCTCGCCGACCTCGACCAGGCGCTCACCCGGGCGCGCCGGCCGGTCACGGCCTGAGGCGAGTCCCGCGATCCGGTGTCCCGATCCAGCACCCCCACGGCGCCGCGCCACTCGGGCCCGAAGCCGAACACCGGCCCGGCGGGCACGAGCGCGGTAGGACGCCGCCACGCCGGCGCCGACACGGCGCAACGTCAGTCGCGCGCCGACACGGCCACGGACACAACCGTCACGCAGCGGGTCGTTCTCTACACCGAGGACGACCCGCTGACGCTCGCCAACGGGCGCGCGCTCGCTCCGGTGCAGGTCGCGTATGAGACCTACGGCGAGCTCGACGCCGAGCGCGCGAACGCGGTCTTCCTCTGCCACGCGCTCACCGGCTCCGCCCACGCCGCCGCCCCCGACGGCTGGTGGCGCACGCTGGTCGGCCCGGGTCTGGCGGTCGACACCGACCGGTTCTTCGTGATCTGCCCGAACCTGCTCGGCGGCTGCTCGGGAACGACCGGGCCGTCCTCCACCGACCCGGCCACGGGCGAACGCCTACGGGCTCGACTTCCCCCCGCTCGCCGTCACCGACCTCGTTGCCGTGCACCGGCGGCTGCTCGAGCACCTCGAGATCGAGACCCTGCACGCGCGATCGGGGGATCGCTCGGCGGCATGCAGGTCCTGCAGTGGCTGCTCGACGCGCCCGGCCAGATCGCGCGCGGGGCGATCGTCGCCGCCAGCTCGCGCCTGTCCGCTCAGAACCTCGCGTTCTCGGCCGCCACCCGGCACGCGATCCTCAGCGACCCCGCCTTCCACTCCGGCGCCTACGCGCACTACTCGACACGTCCGTCGCGGGGACTTTCGACCGCGCGGCGCGTCGGGCACATCACCTACCTCGCGGAGGCGAGCATGGACGCGCGCTTCGCGCGCCCGGATGAGCCCGATCCAGCGCCGCCCGCCGACGCGCGGGAGTGGCTGAGCTCGCGCTACCCGGTCGAGACCTACCTCGACCACCAGGCCGAGACGTTCCTCGCGCGCTTCGACGCGCTCAGCTACCTGTGGCTCTCGCGCGTGATGGACGGCTTCGACCCGTTCGCCGCGCCGCCGAGCGCACCGGCGCCGAACGCACCGGCGGCGCTCCACCCATCGACCAGCGCCCTCGTCCTCAGCTTCAGCTCCGACTGGCGCTTCGGCGTGGCCCACTCGCGGCGGATCGCCGAGGGGCTGCGCGAGCGCGGCGCCGAGCACGTGACCGAGCTCGAGATCGAGTCCGCGCTCGGCCACGACTCGTTTCTGCTCGAGGTCCCCGGCTACCAGGACGCGATCGCGCGGTTCCTCGCGAGTCAGCCCTCTTCGACGTAGGCGCACCCGGACGAAGGCGCCCCGGGGACCTAGCAGCACGGAGCCGGAGGCCGCGCCACGATCTCTCGAAGTACGGCACTCGCGTCCCGTACCCGGCGTGAGACGGCGCAGCTGAGGCAGTTCACAAACCGGCCTGACGTCGGCTCGCACCGTATGGGATCATCGATCCCGCTTGTGGGATGAGGCGGAGCAACCCGCCGCCGCGACCGAAAGGACCGGACGTATGAGCGCTGCCGTGCCAGCTCAGCCGCCAACCACGGATCGCGAACCCGATCCCAACCCGGCCCCCGGCGCAGCCTCCGCGGCCGACGTGCTCGTGGTCTTCGGGATCACCGGCGACCTCGCGAAGGTGATGACCTTCCGCTCGCTCTACCGCCTGGAGAAGCGCGGCCTCTTGAACTGCCCGGTCATCGGGGTCGCGGGCGACGACTGGACGCTCGAGCACCTGCGCGAGCACGCCCGCGAATGCATCGTCGGGACCGGCGAGTCGCTCGACGACGAGGTCTTCCAGCGGTTCGCGGCACGGCTCACCTACGTGAGCGGCGATTTCACCAACCCCGCCACCTACGAGCGCCTGGCGGCCGCGGTCGGCGACGCGCGCAGCCCGGTCTTCTACCTGGAGATCCCCCCGTTCCTGTTCGGGGCGGTGATCAAGCAGCTGAAGGACGCGAACCTGACGAAGACCGCGCGCGTGGTCGTCGAGAAGCCGTTCGGCCACGACCTGCAGTCCGCGCGCGCGCTCGCGGCGGAAATCCACGAGTCGATCGACGAGTCGCAGCTGTACCGGATCGACCACTTCCTCGGGAAGATGGGCACCGACGAGCTGCTCTATCTGCAGCTTCGCGAACACGATGATCGAGCCGATCTGGAACCGCAACCACATCGCGTACGTCGAGATCACGATGGCGGAGGACTTCGGCGTCGAGGACCGCGGGCACTTCTACGACCCGGTCGGCGCGCTGCGCGATGTCGTCGTCAACCACCTGATGCAGGTGGTCGCGCTCGCCGCGATGGAGGCCCCGGCCGGCGACGACGCGGAAACGCTGAAGGACGCGAAGTTCTCGCTGTTCCGCTCGATGCCACCGGCCGATCCGAAGCACTACGTGCGCGGCCAGTACGACGGCTACCTCAAGATCGACGGCGTCGCCGCGGAATCGACGACCGAGACCTACGCGGCGATGCGCCTGGACATCGACAACTGGCGCTGGGCGGGCGTGCCGTGGTTCATCCGCACGGGGAAGAAGCTCCCGGCCACGCAGACCGAGATCCGCGCGGTGTTCCGCGAGCCGCCGCGCCTGGGCTTCATGGAGAACGGTTCCCATCGCCGCCCCGAGCCGAACCAGTTCGTCGTCAAGCTCGACCCCTCGACCGGCGTGCGCACGATCATCGACGCCCACCGCGCCGACGCCGACGGGCCCGAGGCGGTCACGCTCGACGTCGAGTTCGCCGACCAGGGCGGCGAGGCGCCGACGCCGTACGAGGTGCTGCTGCTCGACGCGATGCGCGGCGACGCCACCCGCTTCACCCGCCAGGACGCGGTCGAAGAGACGTGGCGGATCTTCCAACCGCTGCTCGAGCAACCGCCGCCGGTCCACCCCTACGCCCCGGGCTCGTGGGGTCCCGTGGAGGCGGACGGTCTGGTGCGGGGCTTCGGCAAGTGGCGCGGACCGTGGGTGCAGTCGTGAACGACGCCGGTTCACATGGGGACAGCCCGAGCTCGAGCGATCCACGGGTGCAAGCATGAGCCCGCAAAGACAGAGAAGGACAACCCAAACCCGAGCGACCCACAGGTGCAGTCATGAGCACGACAGCGTCAAAAAAAGAGACACCGAAAGACAGTCCCGCGAACAAGACCAGCTCGAGCAACGCCGCCCCGGCGCCACCGACAGCCGCGACGAAGCGATGCCGCAGAGCGCGGCGATGCCCTCGCCGTTCCCGCCGATCGCCGACTACGCATTTCTCTCCGACTGCCACACCGGCGCGCTGATGGCGCCGGACGGGAGCGTCAACTGGCTGTGCGTGCCGCGCTTTGACGCGCCGAGCGTGTTCGGCACGCTGCTCGACCGCCAGGCGGGGGACTTCCGCTTCGGGCCGTTCGGCGTGAACGTGCCCTCGGCGCGGATCTACGAGCCGGGGACGAACATCCTGCTGACCACCTGGCGCACGCCGACCGGCTGGGCGATCGTGCGCGACGCGCTGATCATCGGCCCCCGTCGCGGCGTCGACAAGATCACGCCGCACACGCGCCCGCCGACCGACGAAGACGCCGAACACCTGCTCGTGCGCGTCGCGATGTGCCTCGAGCGGCGAGGTCGAGATGGAGCTGACCTGCGAGCCGGCCTTCGACTACGGGCGCGTCCCGGCGGAGTGGACGCTCAGCGAGGATGGGCACACCGCCGACGCGAGCGGCGCGGAGCTGACGATCAGGCTGCAGACCGACATGGCGGTCGGCACCGAGGGCGACCGCGTCAGGGCCAGGCACGTGCTCAAGCAGGGCGAGCAGATCTTCTGCTCGCTCTCCTGGGCCGAGGAGCTGGCATCCCCGCAGAGCCTCGACGAAGCCAACGAGCGTCTGGCCACCACCGCCCGCTTCTGGCGCGACTGGCTGAGCCGCGCCCGGATCCCCGACCATCGCTGGCGCGATCCGATCCAGCGCTCGGCGCTCGCGATCAAGGGCCTCACGTACATGCCGACCGGCGCGACCGTCGCGGCGCTGACGACCTCGCTGCCGGAGACGCCCGGCGGCGAACGCAACTGGGACTACCGCTACACGTGGCTGCGCGACTCGACCTTCACGCTGCAGGCGCTGCACTTCCTGAACCTCGACTGGGAGGCCGAGGAGTTCATGCAGTTCGTCGCCGACCTGGAGCCCAACGCCGACGGCGCGCTGCAGATCATGTACGGGATCGACGGGCGCCGCGATCTGACGGAGTCTTCGCGCGACGATCTCTCCGGTTACGCCGGCGCGAGCCCCGTGCGCGTCGGCAACGGCGCCTTCGACCAGCGCCAGAACGACGTGTTCGGCGCGGCGCTGGCCTCGATCCTGCTGCACACGCGCCGCTCCAAACGGCTGCCCCGGCGGCTGTGGCCGCTCGTGCAGGCGCAGGCCGAGTGCGCGACGAAGATCTGGCGCGAGCCCGACCAGGGCATCTGGGAGGCGCGCGGCGCACCGCAGCACTACGTCTCCTCGAAGCTGATGTGCTGGGTCGCGATGGACAGCGCGAGCAAGCTCGCGGCGATCCGCGGCGACTCGAAGCTGCAGGCCACATGGCACGCGACGGCCGAGGAGATCAGGGCGGACATCCTCGCCCACGGGCTGACGAAGGACGGCGTCCTGCGCCAGCACTACGAGACCGACGCGCTCGACGCCTCCAACCTGCTGGCGGCGATCTTCGGCTTCCTGCCCGCGGGCGACGAGCGCCTGCGCGCGAGCGTGCTCGCGATCGCGGATGACCTGACCGAGGACGGCTTCGTGCTGCGCTACCGCACGGGCGAGACCGACGACGGCATGTCCGGCAAGGAGGGCAGCTTCCTGATCTGCTCCTTCTGGCTGGTCTCCGGCCTGGCGGTCGTCGGCGAGGAGCAGCGCGCGCGCGACCTGATGGAACGGCTGCTCAGCGTCGCCTCGCCGCTCGGTCTGTACGCCGAGGAGTTCGACACGAGCACCGGCCGGCACCTGGGGAACTTCCCCCAGGCCTTCTCGCATCTCGCGCTGATCGAGGCGGCGAGCCGGATCATCCTCGCCGAGCTGATCGAGGAGATCACCTGATGAGCGATTACGACGTGATCATCATCGGCAGCGGCGCGGGCGGCGGCACGCTCGCGCGGCACCTGGCGCCGTCGGGCAAGAAGATCCTGCTGCTCGAGCGCGGCGGCTGGCTGGCGCGCGAGCCGCGGAACTGGTCCGCCGGGGATGTGTTCGTCGAGAACCGCTACGTCTCCCCGGACACCTGGTACGACGGGGACGGCAAGCCGTTCCAGCCGCAGGTGCACTACTACGTCGGCGGCGCGACGAAGCTCTACGGCGCGGCGCTGTACCGGATGCGCAAAGAGGACTTCGGCGAGCTCCAGCACCACGGCGGGGTCTCCCCCGCCTGGCCGATCTCCTACGAGGAGATGGAGCCCTACTACACAAAGGCCGAGCAGCTCTACGAGGTGCACGGCGCGCGCGGCGAGGACCCGACCGAACCGCCGGCCAGCGCGCCCTACCCCCACCCCGCGGTCTCGCACGAGCCGCGCATCCAGCAGCTCTCCGACGACTTCGCCGCCGCCGGCCTGCACCCGTTTCACGCGCCCTGCGGGGTGATGCTGAACGAGGCGGACATGCCCTACAGCAACTGCGTGCGCTGCTCGACCTGCGACGGCTTCCCCTGCCTCGTGCACGCCAAGTCCGACGCCGAGGTGCTCGGCGTGCGCCCGGCGCTCGAGCACGCGAACGTGACGCTGCTGACGCACGCCGAGGGTGGTGAAGCTGAACACGAATCCGGCCGGGACGGCGGTCACCGAGGTCGTGGTCGAGCGCAGCGACGGGCGCAGCCGCACAGGCGCGAGCGCGACCGATGCAGAGGCGAAGACGGAGACCGAGACACAGACGGAGACCTACTCCGCCGACATCGTCGTCGTCTCCGCCGGCGCGGCGAACACGGCCAAGCTGCTGCTCACCTCGGCGAGCGACAAGCACCCGGACGGCCTCGCCAACGGCTCCGACCAGGTCGGGCGCAACTACATGTTCCACGACAGTCAGGCGGTGCTCGCGCTCTCCAAGGAGCCCAACCCGACGGTCTTCCAGAAGACGCTCGGCGTCAACGACTTCTACTTCGCCGGCGAGGCGTGGGAGTTCCCGATGGGGAACATCCAGATGGTCGGCAAGTCGGTCGCCGACATGTACCGCGGCGAGCAGCCGTTGATGACCAAGCTCGCGCCGACCTTCTCGCTGCAGGACGTCGCCGAGCACGCGATCGACTTCTGGCTCTCGACCGAGGACCTGCCGCTGGCGGATAACCGCGTGACGCTCGACCGCGACGGCAACGTGACGCTGAACTACAGAGCCACCAACGACGGCGCCCGCGACCGGCTGTTCCAGCAGCTGCGCTCGCTGCTCGGCCATCTCGGCATGCACGAGCACCATCTGATCCCGCGCTGGGCCTATCTGGAGAACAAGATCCCGGTCGCTGGCGTCGCCCACCAGGCGGGCACCTGCCGCTTTGGTTCGGACCCCGCGAGCTCGGCCCTGAACACCGACTGCCGCGCGCACGAGCTCGACAACCTGTACGTCGTCGACACGAGCTTCTTCCCGAGCATCGCAGCGGTCAACCCCGCGCTCACAGCGATGGCCAACGCGGTCCGCGTCGGCGACCATCTGCTCGAGCGCCTGGGTGCCAATGGGGGCTGAGACGCCAACGCCGGCAGAGACACAGGCCGAGGTGCCAGCCGGACGCCTGCGCAAGGTCGTGATCGTCGGTGGCGGGTTCGGAGGCCTGACGGCCGCGCGCGAGCTGCGGGGCGCCGATGTCGAGGTGACGCTGGTGGACCCGACGAGCCACCACCTGTTCCAGCCGCTGCTCTACCAGATGGCCTGCGGTGGCCTGTCCACCGGCGAGTGCGCCGCGCCGATCCGCGCGGCGGTCAAGCGCAGCTCGAACACGACGGTGCTAATGGCAAGGGCCACGGGCCTCGACGCCGAGCGCCGCCAGCTCACTTTGGATCGTGGTGAGCAACTCGACTACGACAGCCTGATCGTCGCCTGCGGCGCGGAGACCTCCTACTTCGGCAAAGACGAGTGGCGCGAACACACGTGCGGCCTGAAGACGCTCACCGACGCGGTCGAGTTACGCAACCGCCTGTACTCCGCTTTCGAGCAGGCCGAGCGCGCCGAGGACCCCGCCGAGCGGGAGCAGTGGCTGACGTTTGTCGTGATCGGCGGCGGCGCCGACGGGGGTCGAGCTCGCGGGCGAGCTCGCGATCATCGCGCACGACACGATGAAGGGCTACTTCACGCGCAGCGACCCGGCGACGGCGCGGGTGATCCTGCTCGACGCCGGCGAGCGCGTAACCGCGGCCTTCAGCGAGAAGCTCTCGGCGAAGGTCGCGAAGTACCTGGCCGAGCTCGGGGTGACCGTTCGCCAGGGCGCGCGGGTGACCGGAATCGACGCGCAGGGGGTGAAGTTCCAGATCGACGGCATCGAGGAGCGGATCGACGCGCAGACGGTGATCTGGGCCGCCGGCGTACAGGCCGTCGGCTTCGCCAAGACGCTCGCCGAGGCGACGGGGGCGCAGACCGACCGCGCGGGGCGCGTGCAGATCGGAGCGGACCTGACGGTGCCCGGCCATCCCGAGATCTCGGCGATCGGCGACGCGACACAGGTTCCGGGCCCCGAAGACCGGCCGCTGCCGGGCCTCGCGACCGTCTCGATCCAGCAGGCGCGTCACGTGGCCAAGGCGATCCGGGGCGGCGCCGCGGGCGCGAGCACGCCCTTCAAATACCTGGACAAGGGCGCGCTGGCCGTCGTCGGGCGCGGCAAAGCCGTGTGCGAAATCCGCGGCCACAGGCTCTCCGGGCGCCCGGCGTTCTTCACCTACCTGACGGTGCACATGTACTACCTCTCCGGCGGCGGGCCCGGGCACCGCCTGAAGGTGTTGATCGACTGGATCAGCGCGCGCGTCGGCGACCCCCAGAACCAGGTGATCGACGGCGGGCTCGCGGACTCCTCCTGATCGGGCCGGCCGGGCCGGTTAGACGGTGACCGTGTGACACGTCTGTGCCCAAAGTGTGACAGCGATGTGACAGGAAGATAAAGCTCGGCGGCGGGAACGTTTACTTTATAGATTGCGTGTAACTATGGTGTCACGGAGTCTTAAAAGTACTGTCGTACATCTCCCCCTCTTTATCTGCCCGACACACTCTGGGCACACCTCCGTCACAACCCCGGCACACCTGGGCCAAAGTGCGAGAGTCGGCCATGATTGAGACATGAGAGCGCTCGACGAGAGACTGCTCGCGTACGCGCGCGCGACCCGCACCTTCCTGTTCGCCTCGGTCGCGATCGGAGTATTCAGCGCTCTGCTGATCGTCACCCAGGCATGGCTGCTCGCGGACATAGTCGCGCGCGCGTTCCGCGATGGGAGGGACCTCGCACAACTGAAAACACCGCTGATCGCGCTGCTGCTGGTCGTCCTCGCGCGCGCGACCGTCGCGTGGGCGGCCGAGCTGGCCGCGAGTCGCTCCTCGGCGCGTGCCAAGTCGCAGCTGCGGGCCGCCCTACTGCAGCGCGTCGCGACGCTCGGCCTGAACAATTCGCGCGAGCAGCGCACGGGCGAGCTGGCGATCCTCGCCACGCGCGGGATCGACGCGCTCGACGGCTACTTCTCGCTGTATCTGCCGCAGCTCCTGCTCGCGGTGATCGTGCCGGTCGTGATCGTCGCCGCCGTCGTCTGGAACGACTGGATCTCGGCGGCGATCATCGCGTTCACGATCCCCCTGATCCCACTGTTCATGGCGCTCGTCGGCGCCGCCACGAAGGAACGAATGGACAGCCAGTTCCGCATCCTCGAGCGTCTCGCCGGCCACTTCCTCGACGTCGTCGCGGGGCTACCGACGCTGAAGGTCTTCGGCCGCGCGAAGGCGCAGGCGCAGGCGATCGGCGAGATCACCGAACGCTACCGCCGGGCGGCGCTCGGAACGCTGCGGATCACGTTCCTCTCCTCGCTGATCCTCGAGCTCGTCGCGACGATCTCGGTCGCGCTCGTGGCGGTCGCGATCGGACTGCGGCTGCTGGGCGGCGAGCTCGATCTGCGCACCGCGCTGTTCGCGCTCGTGCTCGCGCCCGAGGCCTACCTGCCGCTGCGCCAGCTGGGCGCCAACTACCACGCGAGCGCCGAGGGGATCGCCGCCGCCGAGCAGGTGTTCGCCGTGCTGGAGGAGCCCGCACCGGCCCATGGCACGCGCACTGACTTTCCCGGTCCGGCGCTCGCCGAATGGGCCCTCGCGGGGCTGCGGGCGAGCGACCCAGCGCAGTCCGATCCACCGTTCGCGGGACAGACGACCGCGGGAGTGTCGACGAACGATTCCGTCCGTCTCGATCCAGAGCGCGCGAACCTCACCGTCGAGGACCTTCGGGTCAGCTACCCGGGGCGTTCCGAGCCCGCGCTCGACGGTGTCTCGCTGACGATCCATGCGGGCGAGGTGCTCGCGCTCGTTGGCCCCAGCGGCTGCGGCAAGTCGACGCTGCTCGGCGTGCTCCTGGGGCTCGTCGCACCCGAGCGCGGGATCGTCCGCGTCGGCGGTGAGCTCGATCTGGCCGAGCTCGACCTCGACGCCTGGCGCGAGCGCCTGGCGTGGGTGCCCCAGCGACCGCATCTGTTCAAAGCGTCGATCGCCCAGAACGTGCGCCTCGGCCGCGCCGATGCAACGCACGAGGAGATCAGCGCCGCGATCGACGCCGCCGGTCTCACCAAGGTGGTGAACAGCCTGTCCGACGGCCTCGACACCGTGCTCGGCGAACGCGGCGCCGGCCTATCCGCCGGAGAGCGCCAGCGGGTCGCGCTCGCACGCGCGTTCCTGCGCGACGCGCCGCTGCTCTTGCTCGACGAGCCGACCGCCAACCTCGACGGCGAGACCGAGCGTGAGATCGTGCGGACGATCGCGCGCCTAGCCCGCGGACGCACGGTGGTCCTCGTCGCTCACCGCCCCGCCCTGATCGCGGTGGCCGACCGGGTCGTGACGATCGGTCCCGCGATGGAGGTCGCAGCGGCATGACACCACCGCCCCGCAGCGACGAGCCGCGTCCACGACACACCCGGCAACCGGGGTCCCGCGTGACGCCTCCGTCCGCCACCGGCCCCCAGGATGTGCTCGCGCGGGAGGACGCGCTCGCGCCGGACCACGGACCGCAGGCGCCGCTGTTACGTACGCTTGCGATCGCACGTCCAGCTGGCGGGCGGCTGGCACTCGCGACGCTGCTCGGCGCCGGCGCGGTGGCCGCCGCGATCGGCCTGATCGCGACCTCGGCCTGGCTGATCTCGCGCTCGTCGCAGCGCCCGCAGGAGTCGGCCGTGGCGATCGCGATCGTCGGCGTGCAGTTCTTCGCGCTCGCGCGCGGGCTGTGCCGGTATGGGGAGCGGATCGTCGGCCACGACGCCGCGCTGCGCGTGCTGGCGGACACGCGGGTGCGCGTGTACGAACGCCTCGAGCGTCTCGCCCCGCTGGGCCTGCCCGCGTTCGGCAGCGGCGATCTGCTGGCGCGCCTGATCGGCGATGTCGATTCGCTACAGGACCTGCTCGTCAGGGTGGTGCCACCGTTCGCGATCGCGCTGATCGTCGGGACGGCGACGGTCGTGCTCGATTGGTGGATGCTGCCGGCCGCGGGCCTGATCCTGCTCGCTGCGCTGCTGATCGCCGGAACGCTCGTGCCGTGGTTGACCGGCGCGCTCGCCGCGCGCGCGGAGGCGCGGCAGGCGGCGGCGCGGGGGGAGCTGACCGACGCGGTGGTGGACCTGATCGAAGGTGCCCCCGAGCTGGCCGTGAACGGCGCCACCGCGGAGCAACTCAGCGTCGCCCTTGCCGCAGACGCGGAGCTGACAGGGCTCGCCGCGGCAAGTCGCACGCACCGCGGGCATCGGCCAGGGGCTGACGAGCCTGTGCACGGGCCTGGCGATGTGGGGCGCGCTGCTCGTCGGCGTATCCGCGGTCACCGCGGGACGGATGCATGGCGTGCTGCTTGCCGGGATTGCGCTGATCCCGCTGATCGCCTTCGAGCTCGTCTCCGGCCTGCCGGCCGCGACGCAGACCCTGCAGCGCGTACGGCGCGCGGCCGCGCGCGTGCTCGAGGTGATGGACACGCCGCCGCCGGTGCAAGAGCCCACCCAACCGCTGACACTCCCGACATCTCTCTCGCCCGCAACCTCACAGACGCACTCCACGCCACTGCTCCCCTCGGCATCACCCTCATCTACACCCGCGACACGGGCCCCGACGCTACAGACACGCGACCTGCGCTACCGCTACCCAGGCCAGAGAAACTGGGCGCTCGACGGCATCGACCTCGACCTGCGCCCGGGCCGGCGTATGGCGGTCGTCGGCCCGAGCGGCGCCGGCAAGTCAACCCTCGCGGGGGTGCTGCTGCGCTTCCTGCCCTACCCGGACGGCTCGGTCACGCTCGACGGCATCGAGCTCGCTGAGCTCGATGGAGATGAGGTCCGGCGCGCGGTCGGCCTCGTCTCACAGGATGCCCACGTGTTCGACAACACGCTCGAGGAGAACCTCCGCCTGGCACGGCGCGGGGCGACGGCGGAGGAGCTCGACGACGCCCTCGCCGCGGCGCGGCTACTCGACTGGACGCGCGAGCTGCCGGTGGGCCTGCTGACCGAGGTCGGTGAGCGCGGCGCGCGCATGTCCGGCGGCCAGCGCCAACGCCTGGCGATCGCCCGCGCGCTGCTCGCCGACTTTCCCGTGTTGATCCTCGACGAGCCCGGCGAGCACCTCGACACGCAGACCGCCGATGCAATCGTCGCCGACCTGCTCGCGGTCACCGAGGGGCGAACGACGTTGCTGATCACGCATCGGCTGACGGGGCTGGAGGAGGTGGACGAGGTACTCGTGCTCGACCACGGCCGCGTGCTCGAACGGGGCACGCACACGGAGTTGATCGAGCTGGGCGGACGCTACGCCGCGCTGTGGCAGCGCGAGCGGGAGACCGGCCTGCTCGCCTGACTACAAAGACGACGCCGGTGGCACGGCTGCACGCACGGCAGACCCGGATGCTGGTGGCGCAGAAGGCGGGACGGGAGGCCGCGAATTGGGCGTCTCCGGCCCACCTTTCACGCGCGCACGGAAGACGTGGAACGACCAGCCCTGGTAGACGAGCACGAGCGGGAAGAAGATCACGGTGACGATCGTCATCACGACGAGCGCGTAGTGACCGGAGGCGGTGTTGGAGACCGTGAGGTTGTAGGCGGCATCGGTGCTCGAGACCATCACGCGGGGATAGAGGTCGATAAAGATCGAGCCAACGCAGGCGGCGATCGCGACCGCCGAGGCGGAGAAGGCCCAGCCGTCGTGGTCGGTCGCTGAGAGCAGCGCGGCGAAGACGACCGCGATCACCGCGAGGACCTCGACGGGGTCGGGGATCGTGGGGCCGCCGGCGACCGAGCGCGTCCAGATCACGAAGCCGACGACCAGCGCGATCGCCACGCAGCCCAGGGGCCGCGCGATGGCGCGGGCGCGCTCGCGCAGCTCGCCGGTCGTGCGCAGCTTGATGAACGTCGCGCCGTGTAGCAGGCAGAGCCCGAGCAGCGTCACGCCGGTCCACACGCCGTAGGGGGTGAGCAGGTCGAAGAAGTTGCCGGTGAACTCGTGGGAGGAGTCGATCGGCAGGCCATTCAGTAGATCACCGAGGCCAATTCCCAGCAACAAAGGAATCAGGAGGCTGCCGAGCGTCGTGCACCACGTCCACGCTCGCAGCCAGCGCTCGTCCTCGTGTTTGCGCGCGAACTCGAGCGCGACGCCGCGCGCCATCAGCGCCGCGAGCACCAGTAACAGAGCGAGGTAGAGCGCCGAGAACATCGTCGCGTACCAGCCAGGGAAGGCGGCGAACGTGCCCGCGCCGGCGACGACGAGCCACACCTCGTTGCCGTCCCACCAGGGTCCGATCGTGCTCAGCACCGTCGCGCGCTCGGCGTCGGTGCGGCCGATGATCGTGTGCAGCACGCCGACCCCGAAGTCGAAGCCCTCCAGCACGAAGAAGCCGACCCAGAGGATCGCGATGATTACCGACCAGAGCGTGTTGAGGTGCAGCACGGCGCTCCTAGCCCTCCGCCTCAGGCGCACGCGGGCCGAGCTCGGCGCGGGGGCCCCGCATCGATCCCACGGCCGGAGCGGAGGGCAGGTCGCTTGTCGGGGCGGGCAGCACGTGGGATCGCGGGAGCGCGGCCATCAGTAGGAGAGCGCCGGGGTCGTGGTCGCGGCGGCGCCCGAAGAGGCGCCCGACTCGCCGCCGTCCTCGTCGGGGAGACCCTTGCGTGAGTAGCGCAACATCAGCAGGAGGTCGGCGGCGCCGAGCGCGATGTAGATCAGGACGAACGCGACGAGGCTGATCCAGATGTCGGTCGAGGTGACCGATGGCGAGTTGGCATTGATCGTCTTCATCAGTCCCTGCACGATCCACGGCTGGCGCCCGTTCTCGGTCAGCATCCAACCCGCGGTGTTCATGATGAACGGCGTCACGACCGCCCACATCGACAGGCGCAGGAACCACTTCGACTCGGCGAGGCGGCCGCGGTGAATCAACCAGCCGCCCCACGCCGCGAGCAGCAGGACAAGGGTGGCGATGTAGGCCATGACACGCATCGACCAGTACTGGATAAAGACGTCGGGAATGTAGTTGCCGGGCCCGTATTTCTTTTCATCTTCCTTCTGCAGCTGGTTCAACCCGACGACGGCTCCGTTGAAGGTGCCGGTCGCGAGCACCGACAGGAGGTGCGGAATCGGGATGATCTGCGACGGGGTCTTGATCGTTCTTGCCACCGCCGATCTGAAACGCGGAGAACGAGCAGGGCTGGCAGTTTTCCCACTGCGCCTCGGCCGCGGCGATCTTGACGGGCTGGTATTTCGTCTCGACTTCGCCGAGCTTGTTACCGACGAACAGCTGCAGCACGATCACCGGCAGCAGCACGATCACCGCGATCCGCGCGGCGAAGGCGAAGGACTCGACCTCGTGTCCCTTGCGGATCTGCCAGGCGGCGATCGCGAGCATCACGAGCGCGCCCGTGACGAGCGAGGCGAGGATCACGTGGACGTAGCCCCACAGGAACGTCGGGTTCGTGAAGAGCGCCGCGATGTTGTTCAGTTCGGGCTGGCCGTGGCTGTTCATGACGTAGCCGACGGGGTGCTGCATCCACGAGTTGGCGGCGAGGATGAACAGCGCCGAGAGCATCGCGCCGGCCGCCACCAGCCAGATGCACGCGAGGTGCACGCGCTTGGGCAGCCGATCCCAGCCGAAGATCCACAGCCCGAGGAACGTCGACTCGAGGAAGAACGCGGCCAGGCCCTCCATCGCCAGCGGCGCGCCGAAGACATCGCCGACGAAGCGCGAGTAGGCCGACCAGTTCATCCCGAACTCGAACTCCTGCACGAGCCCGGTGACGACCCCGACTGCGACGTTGATCAACAACAGCGTCCCGAAGAAGCGCGTCAGGCGCTTTAATTCGGGCCCGCCCACCCCCTCGTTGCGATACCAGGCGGTCTGCAGGAGCGCCACGAGAAACGCCAGCCCGATCGTCACGGGGACGAACAGGAAGTGGTAGATGCTCGTCGTCGCGAACTGCCAGCGCGCAAGATCGTTGGTCATCCACCGACGAGTCTACGCCCGCGTCACCCCCGCATGTGAAATCCCTCCGGGGGTCATCGGCTCGAAGCGGAGTTGAGCCGACGCTGTACCGCGAGCGCGATCGAGCCGCCGAGGAGCATCATCGCGATGTTCGTGCCGAGCACGCCGAGCGCGCCGAGCGACTTCGAGAACTGCCCGACGCCGGCGGCGACGCCGAGGAAGGCGGCGGCCGGGATCGTCGTGACGGAGATCGCGACGCCGACGCCCATGCTCGCGCGCGTCTCGACCGCGAGCATCCCGGCGACGCCCGCGGCGAGCGCGACGAAGAACGTCTCGGCGCTGACGTGCTGCTGGGAGGTGAGGCCGATCTGGTGGACGTCGAAGTTCGCCGGCAGCAGGTCGAGCAGGTTCAGCAGGCCGGTGATCAGCGCGGCGAAGAGGCATGCCACGGCGAGTCCCAGCAACAGCGAGCTCAGGCCGCGGCGGATCAGCCGCGGGCGGCGCAGCACGAGGCCCGTGCAGGTCGCGGTGATCGGCAGCAGGTCGGGGGCCACGGCCATCGCGCCGATGATCAGGACCTGATCCTGTTCGATCACGCCAAACGCCGCGATCACGCCGGCGACCGCCATGAACACTAGGTAGCGCGCGGCCGTGCGGGCGTTCAGACGCGCACGGCCCAGCAGGTCGGCCCACACGAGCGCGACCGTTTCCTCGGAGGCCGCCGTGGGGTCGATCGTGTCCAGCCGCAGCAGCGCGACGTCCTCGGGCGGGATCCCGAGCTCGCCGATCAACTCGAGCGCCGTGTCGGCCGCGGTCGCGCGGACGTCGGCCGACACGAGCGCCTCGCCGTCGTGCACCCCGGCGGCGACGCTCACGTGCCTAGCGCCCTCCAACCCGTCCAGGCGCTGGGCGACGCCGGCCATCACCGCGGCGTCGCCGAAGACGCGCAGCTGCAACATCAGCCCGGCGCGACCGCGTCGCAGTTGGCGAGGCTCCCGCGAGCCCCGGACGGGCTGGGTCGAACGCGACAGTCGGCGGGACTCACGCAGCGGCTCGCGCAAGGCCCGGCCGAGCGGCGTCGAAGGTGGCCGGCTTGAATGCGGATCGCCATAGACTCGTCCACGGACATGAATCTATGGATACCTGATCGGGAGGGTCGCGACGCGCTCGGCGAGCTCCCCGGTGACGTCTCGCTCGGCCTGATTCCGGGCGAGGGCGAGCTGCCGCCGGAGATCCTCGACGCGGAGTTTCTCGTCCCGCCCTCGGGCGATGCGCGCGTGCTCGAGCGACTCGGACAGATGCCGGGGCTGCGGGTGCTGCAAACGCTCTCGGCGGGCGTCGACTGGCTGCTGCCGTCCGCCCCGCCCGGCGTGCGGATCTGCGATGCGGGCGGCACCCGCGATATCGCGGTCGCCGAGTGGGTGGTGGCGGTGATCCTCGCCTCGACGATGGGACTCGACGAGCTGCGCGACCGCCAGCGCGAGCACCGCTGGGAGCGGCGCCAGCCGAGCGAGCTGGCCGGCAGCGCCGTGATGATCCTCGGCGACGGCTCAATCGGAGGCGCGGTCGAGGCTCGCCTGGAGCCGTTCGGGGTCGAGCCGATCCGCGTCGCGCGGCACGCCCGCCCGGGGGTACACGCGGTCGAGGACCTGCCCGCGCTGCTGCCGCGCGCGGAGATCGTCGTCGTGCTGCTGCCGCTCACGCCCGAGACCACCGGGCTGCTCGATGCTGGGTTATTGGGGCGCCTGCGCCCGGGGGCGCTGCTCGTAAACGCCGCGCGCGGGCCGATCGTCGACACCGAGGCGCTGCTTTCGCTGCTGCAGGCGGGGCGGGTGCGGGCCGCGCTCGACGTGACCGACCCCGAGCCGCTGCCGGCCGATCACCCGCTGTGGGAGGCACCGGGCACTTTGATCACTCCCCACATCGCGGGTGACACGCTGGCCGCGCAGCGGCGTGCGTTCGCGCTCGTCGGCGAGCAGGTTGGGTGCTATCTCCGTGGCGAGCCACTTGCCAACGTCGTCGAGCACGGTTACTAGCTGCGCACAAAATCGCTGGCACATCCATCTGTTTTTCCACTACTGATCCGGCTATATCTCTAAATCTTTATGCACACCACCGTCACAATTTCGGCACACATTATTTACCTAAAGAGGGCGGAGGAGTTGTTGGACTTTTAAGACTGCGTACAACTAAGGTGTTACGCAGTCTCTAAAGTGCACTCCATCCTGGCCGGCCTTTATCTTGCTGTCACACCGCGGGCACAATTTGGGCACGCCAGCGTCAAAAGGTCGTCACACTTCTGACACAGTCGTAGCGTTTTTGGCACAGCCGTCACATCCTTGGCACAAGTCGCATTCTTGGCACACGTCATCACATCTTTGACACACATCATCACATTCTTGACACACGTCGTCGCACTTTTGACACAAAGATAAAGGGCAGCGGGCGGTCTTTACACTTTGAAGAGTGTGTATATCGATAGTGTCACGCGCTCTTCAAAGTGCATGCAAAGGTCTCGCTCCTTTATGTTTGTGACGTCGCCGTCACACTTCCGCCCCATGTAGCTGATGCTCGTAGGGGCCACGGCCGGTCAGGCACATCGCGCCGCAACGTGCCGCCAGCGCCAGCGCGGCCGGCACCTCGAGACCCGCGCCGAGCGCGTACGTGAGACCCGCGGCAAACGAGTCACCGCAGCCGTAAGCGTCGACCGGCGCGGCCGGCAGCTGCGCCGCAGCCCACGTACCCGACGTGCCACCGCGCTCGCGGTAGGCGCCACCGCGAGCGCCCTCCGTCGACACGACCAGCCGCGCCTCGGCCCCCGCGCGCTCGGCCTCGCGGCGCTCGATCTCGTCCTCCCCGCTCAGCACCAACGCGTCCAGCTCGACCCCGTGCCCGAGCACCTCCCCCGCGCGCGGGCTGGCGACTAGCACCTGCGCCGCGCGCGCGGCCCGCAGCGCGGCGAGATCGCCGGCGGTGAAGTACACGGCGTCCATCTGCGCGAGCTCCGCCCACGGCAGCTCCCCGTCCTCCCCCCGCGGCTCCAAACGCGGTCCGTACGTGATGATCGTGCGCTCGCCGGCCCCATCCACGAGCGTCGCCGCCCGGCGAGTGGCAGCGGTTTGGGTTGAAAACGTTTGCGTCGAGAACGTCTCCACGCCAAGCTCACCCAGACGCGCGATCGAGCGGCGAGCGAGCTCGTCATCGCCGAGCGCCGTGAGCAGCGTCGCCCCGCCGGCCAGGCGCGCCAGCTGCACGGCCGCCACCGCACCGCCGCCCGCCGGCTCCTCGAACGGCTCGTGCGCGTGAACCACCTCGCCGGCGCGCGGGACATGTGGCACGCGCGCGAACTGCACCCACTCGACATGGCCCACCACCGCGACCCTCGGCCGGCTCGCCCGCATCGTCGCAGTCTCACACAATTCGCCCACGGTCCCATCGATCTGACAGAGTGCCGCCCGTGGCGCGCACCGATCCGACCGACGAGCCTCGCCAGGGTCCCTGAGATGCCCGCCCAGGCCCTCGAGCTGGCGCTTGCCGCCTCGATCTACCCGCCCGCGGTGCTCGCGGTGATCGCGCTCGGTCGCGGCGAGCAGCTCAAGTCGCGCGTGTTCGTATTCGTGCTCGGGGCTTTGCTCGTCACCTACGCGCTCGGCGTGCTGATGCTCGTCGTGCTCGACGAACTCGGCGCGACCGGTCCTCACCACTGGGCGCCGAGCGCCGCGCTCGACCTCGTGCTCGGCGTGGCGTTGCTCGGCCTGGCCATCCACCTGCGCCGCAAACCACTGAGTCCTTCGGACCCGGAGAAGCAGGGCGAACCTTCGAAAATCGCGCGCTACCTCGAGAGCCGCCGGCTCGCGTTCGTGCTCGGCGTCACGCTCTACGTGCTCCCCTCGCCGATCTACATCGCCGCGGTCAAGACGCTCGCCGACGCGCATCTCGCGAAAAGCACCGAACTGCTGTCGCTGCTTCTGACCGTCGCGGTGATGCTGTGGCTGATCGAGCTGCCGATGCTGATGCTGCTCGCCTTCCCCGATCGCGCGGCCGGCCTGCTCGAGCGCACCAACCAGTGGTTCACCGAACACCGCCGCCAGCTCGGCGTGGCGATCTCAGCCGGGGTCGGCCTCTACCTGGTCGTCAAGGGCCTCGCCGGACTGCTCGGCTGACCGAGCAAGCGCAACTACACCCCGACTTCGCCGGACGCCGCGTCGCTCGTTCGTGTGTCGGCTGGCTGGGCATCCTCCGGCTGGGCACCCTTCGGTTGTGTCGCGTCCGCCTCCCCAGCGCCGTCCTGCACCTCGCCGGGCGCGTCCCCGTGGTGGTGCCGCGTCTCCCGCTTCGCCTGCCGCTTGGCCTTGCGCGCGGCCGACTGCTCGGCGCTCTTCTCCTTCGCCTGTCCATACGACTGCGTGACGAGCGTCCTCCCGTCGGACCAGCCGAACGCGCGGACCAGCACCACGATCGCGAACAGGATCCCCCACGCGGTCGTCACCAGCTGCTGGGCGACCGAGTAGGCGTTCGCGTTGGCCGCGCTCGTGATGCCTTTCAGCGAGAGCACGTTGAACCCCTGCACGACCCCCGCCCCGCCCGGCGTCACCGAGGTCGCGTTCGCGATCGAGTTGCCGGCGACGACGCGCATCAGCGTGTGGAAGCTCACGGGGATCTTGTAGGCGGCGAGGAACACCGCGATGATCCCGAGCATCGCCGCGTAGCTGATCACCTCCGGCAGCAACACCCGGCCGAGGTAGACCCGCGGTTTCGTGAGGATCTGGCCCCCGACCTTCGCCTCTTGCCACCACTCCCTGATCCGCTCGCGCAACACGCGCGCGACCAGGTAGATCAGCGCCGCGCCGCCCCCGACGAGGATCGCCGTCGCCCACGGGTGAGCCGAGATGAACCCGAGCTGCAGGTCGAACGCGCCGCCGATCGTCAGGAACAGATAGAGGTAGACGAACGTCCCGATCAGCGTGTAGAAGATCTTCTGCACCGCCAACCCACCGAGGATCCCGGCGAAGTTCGCGGCCACGATGATCGTCGTGAACATCAGCAGCATCGCCAGCGTGCCGAGGTTCGCGGGCAGCACCGAGTTGAGCGCGACCGCCGCCGCGTAGCAGGCGAGGATCTGAATCCAGCGCACCCCCGAGTCGGGATATCCGTAACGCAGGATCGAGTACCACGCGTACGCGGTCGTGGTCGTCTGCACGGTGATCAGCACGATCCCGGCGAGCAGGTACCCGATCGAGATCGCGGTGACCGCGTTCCACAGGTGTTTGAACCAGCCGCTGATGTCCCAGCCGAACAGCGTCGCGGCGGCGCCGATCACGATCACGACGAGCGCGATGATCAGAAGCCTGTGCAGGTGCAGCCGCTCGTGCAGGCCACGCGCGGGGCTCGGCTCCGGTGCGCCGATTGCACCTCCTATCGCCTGCTGGCTCGCCACCGGGCTGATCTTACGGATCGCCCAGCCCGCCGACCCACCGGGCCCGTCCCTCGATGATCGACTTCTACGGGTTGGGGCTCGCCGGGGCTTGGCCGGTGGCCGTGGTCGCGGGCTTGCCGGTCGCCGCGCCTGTCGTGGCCGTCGGGGTTTTTGGGGTTGTCGCCGTCGTCGCCGTCACCGTGGGCGTCGTGACCGTCTTGGGTGGGGTGGTAACCGTCTTCGTCGGTTCCGTAACGACCGTCTTCTGAGTGATCGTCGTCGGATTCGCGGTCGTCGTATGGGCGATGCTGACCGACTGATTGGTGACCGACGGCGTGTTTTTCGAGCCTTTGTCCGACACCAGCAGGATCACGACCACGATCAGCAGGATCACCAGCGCCGCGCCGAGCGCGATCGCCCAGTTGTTACCACCACTACCACTGCCATCCTCCTGGGGCGGCGGCGTCCCACCTGGGGGTGGCTGACCACCTGGTCCCGTGCCCTGACCACCTGGTCCTGTGCCATATGAGGCGGTCCCACCAGATGATGGTGGCGGCGGGTAGCCGGGACCTGGGGAACCTGAGGGACCCGAGGAGGGTGGGGGAGGCACCGGTACATCGCCTCCGGGCTCCTCATAACCGTCGTTCATCCCAGGCTCCTTTCGCTTCACACACCGGTGAGCAGATGTTTCAGAGTATCGCTTCATCCACCGGCGGGTGAGATCGGTGATCGAGACCTGTGGTCCATAGACTCGTGCGCTCTGCTCGTGATGTCCATGACCGCCGAAATCAAGAGACGCGAGAGCCATGGATACGAGGCCCGCGAATATGAGGCCCGTGGATATGAGAACCGCAGCTATGAGAACCGTGGGTATGAGAGCCGCAGGGATAAGGGCCATGAGTACGAGAGCCGCGGGTATAAGAACCGCAGACACGAGAACTACGGCCGGGCATGAGGGGCGGCTATGTCGAGATCCCCGACGGCTGGGAACGCGTCTCCACGGACGGCCCGGGCCCGTTTGTCACGAGCGAAGTTCTACGCCGCCCTGATGGCACCGAGGTGCACTGGCGCTCGCGCTCGCACCGCAAGGGACGCTCCGTAGGGCGCCCCTTCTCGCCCGCGTCTCCCGAGGCCACATCGGTAAGAGGTGGCGGCGGTGATGGCAGGGGCAACGATGCAGCAACGGTGATGACAGCGGCGAACCAACGTGGTGGCGCCCACGCCGGCGAAGCTGGTGGATGAGCGTGCTGTTCGCGCTCGGGTCGCTGTGCTTCACGGTCGCGGCGCTCGCGGCGCAGTGGGCCAGCACCTCACGGCCGGGCATCGGCGTGACGTTCTTCGTCGGCTCGATCTTCTTCACCTGCGCCTCCTACCTGCAGTACTCGGAGACGGTCAACGTCGAGCGCGGCATCTCATCCCAGGCGCGGCACACGCGCTGGCGGCCGGCCTCGTGGGAACCTCGGCGGATCGACTGGCTCGCCGCGTCGATCCAGTTGATCGGAACGATCTTCTTCAACCTGAGCACGTTCGCGGCGATGAAACACGGCTTCGACACGCGCCAAACCAACGCGCGCGTGTGGGGACCGGATGCGCTCGGGTCGATCTGCTTTCTGCTCTCCAGCGAGCTCGCCTATGCCGAGGTCTGCCACCGCTGGATCTGCTTCAAACACCGCTCGCTGTCGTGGCGGATCGTCTCCCTCAACCTGCTCGGCTCGATCGCCTTCGGCGCGGCGGCGATCGCCTCGCTGATCGAGCCGGCCAGCGGCGAGCCGCTCAGTGCCCACCTCGCAAACACGGGCACCGCCGTCGGCGGGCTGTGTTTTCTCGTGGCCGCGCTGGCGCTGATGCCCGAGGCTGCAAATGAGGAACACGCCGCACCGGTCGAGCTGCGCGCCCTCACCCCTTCGCGATGAAGCCAACGCGCACCCCGGGACATACGCACCCCGCGGCATACGTACCCCGCGACATATAATCGCCACACCCTGATCTCGTTTGAGTAACGGTCGAGACCAGTCATCGCGGCGCCGCTCCGCACCACCGAGGAGGTAGCAGCATGACCCCTGATGACCAGCGCTCCGGCATGGCCAAGCCCGAGTTGACGAGCGAGCAGATCGAGCGCGAGGGCAGCTCGTTCGGAAATCGCTTCCTGCTCGAGCCTGCTCCCGACAACGCGCTGCCGAAGACCGGCATGCCTCCACAGGACGCGATGCGCCTCGTCGGCGAGGAGATCCTGCTGGACGGCCTGCCGATGCGCAACCTCGCAACGTTCGTGACGACCTGGATGGAGCCCGAGGCCACGCGCCTAATCACCGACGCGCTGCACACCAACTTCATCGATCACGCCGAGTACCCGCAGACGGCCGAGATCGAGCAGCGCTGCATCCGGATGCTCGCCGACCTGTTCAACGCCCCCGGCGAGACGACCGGCGCGCGCACACAGGGATCCTCCGAGGCGATCATGCTCGGCGCGCTGTCACTGAAGTGGAAGTGGCGTGCGCGCCGCGAAGCCGCCGGCAAGGGAACCGACCGACCGAACCTCGTGTTCGGCGGAGACGTCCATGTGGTCTGGGAGAAGTTCTGCCGCTACTTCGACGTCGAACCGCGGATCGTTCCGTTGGCGCCCGAGAAGTACACGATCGGCCCCGAGGACGTGGAGCCGCACATCGACGAGAACACGATCGGCGTGGCGGCCGTGCTCGGCACGACGTTCACCGGGCACGCCGACGACATCAGCGGGATCAACGACTACCTCGTGAAGCTGAAGAACGAGCAGGGACTCGACGTGCCGCTGCACGTTGACGCCGCCAGCGGCGGGTTCGTGTGGCCGTTCCTCTACCCCCATTCAGAGTGGGATTTCCGCCTCGAGCAGGTCCGCTCGATCAACGTCTCCGGCCACAAGTTCGGTCTCGTCTACCCCGGCATCGGCTGGCTCGTGTTCAGAGAAAAGGCCGATCTTCCCGAGGACCTCGTGTTCTACGAGAACTACCTCGGCAAGCGCGACGCTACGTTCACGCTGAACTTCTCGACCGGCTCGGCGATGGTGCTCGCGCAGTACTACAACTTCGTGCGCTATGGCCACGACGGCTACCGCTACGTGATGGAGACGATGCAGTACAACGCGCGGGCGCTCGTCAAAGAGGTCGCCGGTTGCGGCGAATTCGAACTGATCGGGCGCGAGGACGAGGAGCAACTGCCGCTCGTCGCGTTCAAACTCACCGACGGCCACGACTTCGACGAGTTCGACGTCGCCTCGCAGCTCGCGGCCGAGCGCGGCTGGATGGTTCCCGCCTACACGCTTCCGCCGAACGCCGAACACGTCAAGATCATGCGCGCACTGGTCAAGCAGACGCTCGGACACTCGCTTGTGCAGACGCTCGGCAACGACATCGTCGAAGCGTGCAACACGCTCAAGGTCAAGGGCAGCCTGCACCCCGAAGACCGCAAGCGCGTGAAGACGAATACGGGGTTCTAATCGGCGACCGCGATCACCACGAGCGTGACGAGTGAAAGCGCCACCGCCGCCGCCGTCAACCACGCGACCAGCGGCGTGGAAAGCTCCTCGTAAGAACCCCGGCGCAACGCCGAGGCGAGGCTTTTCTGACGTACCGCGCCGATCACCAACACGGCGATCGCGACCACCCCATAACCGAGCCCCAGCAACTTCAGCGGCCAGCGCGCGCCGCCGGCGAGACCGGGTAGCAGCCGGCCGACCCCGATCGACACCGCGGCGGCGCCGAGGCCGGTGCGCCACCAGGCAAGCCACGTCCGCTCGGCCGCGAGCCAGGTGCGCCGCTTGACTTCCGCCGTCTCCGCATCGACGATCTCCTCATCGCCGGCATCGGGGGGTGGAGGCGCGTTCATGTGGAAAAAATAGCCGCGCGCCCGGCGGCTCCGCGGCGCAGGTGTGAGCGCGGGCGCCGCGGGAGAGCCCATTCCCTTCGATCTCGCGGTCTGGACATCCGAAATTCAGGTTGTACGATGACCCTACGGTGTCATAAGACATCCGTGAGCAAGGGGGAAGTACATGCGAGGTGTGGGCAGTGCTCTGTTTGTGGGGATCCTGCTGATGATTGCGGGCATTCTCAACATCGTCTACGGCATCGCTGCCGTCGGCAACGCGCATTTCTGGGTCGAACGACACGCAGTTCGTGTTCTCGACCCTGCACACGTGGGGATGGATCACGATCATCCTCGGCATCATCCAGCTGACCGCCTCCCTGTCGCTGTTCGGCGGCAACGCCTACGGACGGGTTGTCGGAATCATCGCGGCCAGCCTCGGCGCGATCGGCGCGCTGCTGGACGTCGGCGGCGCAGCACCCGTGGTGGGCGCTCGGCGTGTTTGCGATCTGCGTGATCTGCATCCACGGCCTCGTCGTGCTCGGCGAGCCGACGGATCGGGCGACCGTCTGAGCGTTTGATCGCTTGACCGTCTGCCAGTCTCGCGGGAGCCCGGTACCGCAGGGGGCTCCCGCGAGCCGGCGCTCAGCCGATGCCGAGCGCCTGCGCCTTCGCGGCGGCGAACTCCTCGTCGGTCAGCGCGCCCGAGGCGTGCAGCTGGGCGAGCTGGCTGATCTTCTCCACGGTCGGGTCCACCGGCGCCGCCGGTGCGGGTGCTGCCGCCACGGGTGCGGGAGGAGGCGGCGGTGGGGGCGCCTGTTGTTCGGCCTGCGCGGCCTGATTCTGCCCGGCCATCGCGCCGCGCTTGGAACCCTGGTAGGCGACGGTTCCGACGGCGGCGGCACGCAGGAGTGGACGACGTCTCATCATCGGCATAGCGGATCACGCCTCCTCGGGAAGCGACAGCCCGAGCGCGAGCATGATCTCGGGAGCGGCGGCGACGACCTTCGGAGCACCGACCTGGAAGGCGACGGCGCGCAGCACGCCGAGGACGTCCTCGGGGGTGACGCCCTCATCGAGCGCGTTGGCGATCTGCCAGGCGTAGGAGGTCGGCGGCGCGTCGAGCGCGATCAGCGCCGCGATTTTCACCAGCGCGTACGTGCGCGCGTCGAGGCCTGAGCCCTCACGACCGAGATCGCGCAGTCCGATCGCCGTGTCGAGGATGTTCGCGTCGCCCACCGAAATCCCCAGCAGCGTCGCTTGAGTGTCCTGCGCAACATCAGCCATTAGCGTTCCTTTCATCTCCCCGCGCGGCACACGCGAATCGAGATATGGATTGGTCCTCCGAAGGCGAAGCGGTCGCCGACCGTAGGGTCACTGTACCGCCAGGCCCGCCACAGAAGTGTTACCCACGCGGGTCTCTGGACTCCCGGCGCATGTCTTATCCATATTGCACAATTTCCCGCTGTGCTTTGCGACTTAACTTCCTACTGGGCTTTGGATGCTCCTACTGAGCTTTGGGTGCCGGCCGGCTGCGGCCGAGGTTCGCGACGATCAGCGAGACGATCGTGACGAGGTAGATCTGCCCGAGCAGCGCCTCCGACACCGACAGCGTGTGGCCGAGGTTCGTGCGCGCGGTGAAATCGCCATAGCCGAGGGTCGTGAGGTTCGTGAAGCTGAAGTAGATGCACCGTGCGACGGTCGCCGACTGGCCGCCGGCGAAGAACGGGGCGCCACCGAGACGGTCGATCGTGCCATACACGGAAGCGAAGAACATGCCGAGCAGGATGTACACGCACAGCACCCCGAAAACCGCTTCGAGCGTGACCGCCTGTCGCGCGCGGAGGCTGCGAATGACCCCGACGATGATCGCGGGCGGGGCGAGCCCCACGAGCAGCGCGTTCGCAACCCGCGTGGCTCCGCCGCCGACAGTGCCGTTGGCGGCTTCGACGATGCTGGTGAGGATCAAGGCGACGACGATCGCGACGGCCACCCACATGATTCGCGGCTTCGAGTCGGCCACCCAGAGCGCCAGCAGCAGTGTCGCGCCCAGCAGCACGGCGACGACGATCTGCTCGACTTTGCCGGGTTCGGCGATTCCCTGGATCGCGAACGCGACGATGATCGCGCCGAGCAGCAACCCGTAGCGCTCGCGATGGGTGGCCATCGGCTAGGAGCAGTTGATCGGGGTGAGCGCCTGTTCGAAGCTCTTCGCGTACTGCGTCAAAGATGATTTGAGCTGTTTTTCGACGTTGCTCAGGGACGGGTTGGAAACGAACCCGGTGATGATCGAGCTGACCTGGCCTTCGAGCGTGTGCGTCGCCGTTTCGATCTGCTGCCTGCGCGCCGGTTCGAGGTTCGGCTGCGCTTCCTTGATCTTCTTCAGGTCGCTCCCGATCGCATCCAGACCTTCTTTGGCCTGGCTGAGAACGCTGGTGGAGAGCGTCAGTTCGCTGAGCGTCTTCACCTGCTTCTGAATATCCGACCTTGCCGAGCAGACCTGGGCCTTGGCCTTTTCCTGCGAGGATTCGCCGCAGCCCGTTAGCACCAGGACACCGAGCAACGAAGCGACGATCATGGATGTCCCACGCACGTTGCGGAGTCTACACCCGTGTCCGGCAACATTTCCAAGACTCGACGTGACATGATGCATAAGCATGGTCTGGGTGGATCACCTCAGCATGGGGGGCATCGCTTCGAGGGCCACGGTTTTCGAAAGCTGTGGATCTACCCATGCCTGAGCAACCGGCAGACATTCCCGGGAAAGCTCCCACCAGCTCAGCCCAAGCATCTTCGGAGCCTCCGACCGAGCCGCTTGCGACCGCGCCCGCGGCCACACCCGGCAAGGCACCGCACAGACGACGCTGGACGATCAACACGATCTTCGTGCTCGCGGTCATCGTCGGCGTGTTCGCGGTGCTCGCCGTGTGGGTGAATCGGCAGGTGCTGAACACGGACAACTGGACGAACACGAGCTCGCGGCTGCTCGCCGACCCGAAGATCCAGACCGCCGTCGGCGATCTGCTCGTCAACGAACTGTTCACCCAGGTCGACGTCGCCAAAGAACTGAAGAGCGTGCTGCCCTCCGAAGTCGAAGGGCTCGCCGCGCCCGCGGCCGATGGACTGCGCACGCTCGCCACGCAGATCGCGCCGCAGGTGCTCGCGACCTCGGAGGTCCAGAAGGCGTGGCGCACAGCCAACCGCACCGCCCAGCTGCAGTTGCTCGAAATCCTCAAAGGCGGCAACAAGACGATCTCGACGAACAACGGCGAGGTGACACTGCAGCTGCACTCGCTGCTCGTGCAGCTCGCCGCGCAGCTCGGCCTCAAGCAGCAGTTCGAAAGCGTGCAGTCGAAACTCCAGGGCTCGACCGGCGAAACAGCGCGGAGCACGGCGGAAGAAAAGCTCGGCGTGAAACTGCCGCCCACGAGCGGCGGCATCGTTTTGCTGCGCTCCTCGCAGCTGAAGACCGCCCAGGACATCGTCAAAGCAATCAAAGGCCTCGCGATCGTGCTGCCGCTGATCGCGCTCTTGCTGTTCGTGCTCGCGGTCTGGCTGGCCGACGGCTGGCGGCGCGTGGCGCTGCGCACGAGCGGCTGGTGCCTCGTCGGGATCGGGCTGCTCGCCGTGCTCGCGCGGCGCCTGCTCAGCAGCTACGTCGTCAACTCGCTCGTCAAGGTCCCCTCGAACAAGCCCGCCGTCGAACACGCCTTCGCGATCGGCACATCTTTGCTGTATGACGCAGCGATCGCCCTGATCACCTATGGCCTGATCGTCGTGGTCGCCGCCTGGATCGCCGGCAACACGCGGCCCGCGGTCGCACTGCGCCGCGCGCTGGCGCCGTCGCTGCGCGAGCACGTGCAGTACGTCTACGCCACCGCGGCATTGCTGCTGCTGCTCGTCGTGCTCTGGGGACCGTTCCCCTCGACCCGCGAGGTATTCCCTGTGATCGGCTTTGCGATCCTGATCGCGTTCGGCATCGAGGCGCTGCGGCGAAAGACCGCGCGGGAGTTCCCCGACGCGCAGCTCGGGGACGCCACGCACGCGCTGCGCGCGTGGTATCTCACGCGTCGACACGCGACGGCCGTCGCGGTCTCCTCGCTGCGCTCGAGCGTTCCGGCCGGCGCGGTGGCTGGGTCTGGGTCTGGTGGTGGTGGCGGCGGCGGTGTTGGCGGCGGTAGTGGTGTTGGCAGTGGTGGTAGCGGTGGTAGCGGTGGTAGCGGCAACGCGCAGATCGCGGACCTTGAGCGGCTGGCCAACCTGCGCGACCGCGGAGTCCTCACCGACGAGGAGTTCCGCGCGCAGAAGACGGCGCTCCTCCGACACGGCGCCTGAGCCTTTTGGCGAGCGAAACCTAAAGAGGCCGGGGTTTGATCGAGAAAACAGAGACTGCGTGTAGCTATGGTGTCACGCGGTCTTTGAAGTGCAGCAAAGCCCCAGCCGTCTTTATCTTCCTGTCACACTTTTTGCGCAGTTTGGTCACATCCCGCGCACAAACATGTTGGTTTGGGCACATATATAAAGAGCTCGGGGAGCTTATTGCACTTTAGAGACTGCGTATATCTATGGTGACACGCAGTCTCTAGGATAGGCAATTCACAACGTCGTTTCCTGTCCCGGCTGCAGGATCCGGACCTCGACACTCGGGGCAAGCGACGCTACGTGCTCGGCGAAGATTCGCGGCGGATCGCCGAGCCGACCCCCGTGGCGTCCGGCGAGACCGATCGGCAGCAACGTCCCCCAATGCATCGGGATCGCGATCCGCGGCCGGATCAAACGCGCCGCGCGTGCGGCGTCGAGTGGATCCATGTGGCCCGCTCCGAGCGTCGGGCCCCAGCCCGCGACCGGCAGCAGCGCGACGTCGAGACGCGGCGCCGCCAATGCCGACATGCCGTCAAACAGCTCCGTGTCGCCGGCGAAGTACACAGCACGCCGCCCACGTATGAAGTAACCGATCGTCTCGGCGCGCAGACCACCGGGATGACGACGGCCATCGTGACGAGCTTCGACCGCGGTCACCTCGATCGCGCCGACACTTGCCGTCTCGCCCATCTTCAATTCGCTCACATCCGTGAACCCATTTCGCCGCAGCAACTCTCCCGCCCCGGCAGGCACGAGCAGCGGGATCTCGAGCCCGAGCAGTCGCAGCGACGCCAGATCGAGATGATCGTGGTGCAGATGTGAGATCAGCACGGCGTCGATGTCCGTATAGACGGCTGGGTCGAGAGACTGACCCTGACGGCGCAGGTGCGCGACACGATCGCGCAGGAGCGGATCGGTGAGCAGACGGACACCGTTGAGCTCGATCAGGACCGTTGCGTGGCCGAGAAAGACGATGCGATTTGCCGAGTCTGCGCGATCGTCGAGACGCACGCCATCGGCCATAAATGAGAAGGTAGCAACGCGATGAACGGACGGGCGCGTGTGAGAAGTGGACGGCGGCTGCTTGGATTAACCTTCCGGTTCGTCCTCCTGCTGGTCATCCAGGGCCTCGTGATCCTCGCGCTGGCGGCGCTCCTGCCCGGCGTGAAGACGCCCTCCTTCGCGGCCGCGGTGCTCGTCGCCGCCGCGATGGCGCTGATCAACGCGCTGCTGTGGCCGCTCGTGATCCGCGTCGCGCTGCCGCTGACGGTGCTCACGTTCGGGCTCGGGTCGCTCGTGTTCAGCGCCGGCACGGTCGCACTCGGCTTCTACGTGGTCGACGGCACGCGGATCCCGATCGGCGGCGACCTGGCGATCGCGTTCGCGATGGCGCTCGTCTCGATGCTGATCGCGCCGCTGCTCGACGTCGACGGCGACGCCCAGCACCTGCGCGTCGTGCGCCGGCGCGTACGACGTGGGCGCAAGGCAAACCGCAGCGACGTTCCCGGCGTGATCCTGTTCGAGATCGACGGCCTCGGCGAGACGATCCTGCGCGAAGCCGTGCGCGACGGGCACGTGCCGACGATCGCGCGCTGGCTCGCCGACGGGACACACAGGGTGCTCGGCTGGGAGTGCGACCTCTCCTCCCAGACCGGCGCGAGCCAGGCCGGCCTGCTGCTCGGCAGCAACTGGGACATGCCCGCGTTCCGCTGGTATGAGAAGGAGTCGGGCCGCACTTTGGTCTCCAACCACCCCGCCGACGCCGCCGAGATCGAGCGCCGACGCTCCAGCGGCGCGGGCCTGCTCGCCGCCCAGGGCACGAGCCGCGGCAACATGTTCTCCGGCGACGCCCCGCGCTGCACGGCCACGATGAGCGTGATCCGCGACCGCTCGCGCTCGAAATCGGGGGACTTCTTCGCCTACTTCTCCGACCCCTACGGCTTCCTGCGCACGATCTTCCTGTCGCTCGCCGACATCGCCTACGAGCGGCGGGCGGCCCGCCGCCAGCGACGCAGCGGCGCGGCGCATGTCGAGCGCGGCGGCGCCTATCCCCTGATCCGCGCCGCGATCGCGGTGGTGATGCGCGACCTCAACGTCGCGCTGTTGATGGCCGACATCGTTGAGGGCGTGCCCGTCAGCTACGCGACCTTCGTCGGCTACGACGAGGTCGCCCACCACTCCGGCATCCGCGAGCCCGACGCGCTCGCGGTGCTGAAGCGCCACGATCGCCAGCTCGAGCGTCTGGAGCGCGCCGTCGTGCAGGCGCCGCGCCCGTACCACCTGGTCGTGCTCTCCGACCACGGCCAGACGCAGGGTGCGCCGTTTCGCGCGCGCTACGGCGTCACGCTCGAGCAACTCGTCGGCGGCGCGCTGGCGGTCGGCGAGGCGCACGCCCCCGCCGCGGTCGACGAGGCCTGGGGCGACGTCGGCGCGGTGCTCGCCGACGCTCGGCAGGATCCCGGTCTCGGTGGGCGCGCGCTCGCGCGGGCGACGCGTGGCCGGGCAGTCGAGGGCACGGTCGCGCTGGGGCCGAACCGCGAGGCGTTGACAGAACGCGATGCGCTGGAGAGCGACCGGGCCGATGCCGGCGATGGAGGTCGGTCGACGCCCAACGGGGCGCCGGGTGCCGCCAGCGAGCCAGGCGAGTCCGGCCGGCCCACTGAGCCAGGCGCCACCACTGCGCCCCCGACCGGTGCGTCGACCCCCGACTCAGAGCAGGAGGCGATCGTGATGGTCTCCGGGCCGCTCGGCCTGATCTACCTGCCGCGCAGCCCCGAGCGGCTCACGCTCGAGCAGATCTCGCAGGCTCACCCCAAGCTGCTCGACACGCTCACCGCGCATCCCGGGATCGGCTTCGCGATGGTGCGCTCACACGAGCGGGGCGCGATCGCGATCGGCGCCGCGGGTCGGCGGTGGCTCGCGGACGACACGGTCGAAGGCGAGGATCCGCTCGCGTTCTTCGGCCCGCACGTGGCCGACCACCTGCGCCGTCACGACTCCTTCCCCCACTGCCCGGACATTCTCGTCAACAGCACGTACGACCCCGCCGCCGACGAGGTGGCGCCGTTCGAGGAGTTCATGGGCTCGCACGGCGGGCTCGGCGGTCCGCAGATGCACCCCTTCGCGGTCGTACCGTCGGAGTGGCCCGAGCCGGCCGCGCCGATCGTGGGTGTCGAGGCGATGCACGTGGCGCTACGCAACTGGGTGGCGGGCGCTCCAGCTACGGAGCAGCGCGACTGAGCTGCCGTTATCAGATGGCGTTTGTGCCGGACTGCTGATCCCGGACAAAGAGCCGTGGGACCCTGTTACTTCCGCCGTTTGCCGCCGATGATCGCCCCGGGCTCTGGTCCCATCATCGAGGTGATCGGCCGGGGTGTGCGCTTCGGTTTTGACTCCAGCACGGGCTCCGGCTCCTGCTTCAGCTCCGACTTCTGCTTGCGCTTCAGCCACTTGATGAACATGATCCTCATGTTAGCGCCAGCTGCAGAGCCCACAACACGACCTCCAGCAGAATTGCAGCCGAGGCCATCCGGAACACACTGCCCAACCTCTGCACATGCGGCCGGTTCACCGCCCCAAGGTCGTCGTATGTGTCGACCAGTCGTTCGTATGCGTCGGTGGCCCGGTCCGTTGCGTCGAGGTCCATACCGAGCAGACTCCCGCCCTGCCTGAGCGACTCGATCTTCGCCGTTGGCAACAGCACATACAGACACAACATGAGCGACACGACGAACGCGCCGAGACCGATAAACGCCAAGACACGAAGATGGCCTGTGCTCAGAGCCCGCGTGCCGAGGAACGACACCACCACGGACGTCGCCGTCAGCAACGCCCCGGTGTGAGCACGTAGGTCGCGAACAGCGACATGCTGCTCATCCAGCGCCGCGCGCGCGACATCCAGCGCTGCGCGAGCGACATCCCGGTCGCCGCCATGTGCAAGCGAAGGCGTATGCATACCCATACGCCGAACATACGCAGGGTTTGCGAGAAAACCTGTCAGCCAATGCTCCCCAGACACCACAACCCCAACAAACACGGGGCATCGCGCCAAAAACTTGGCGCGAAAACGCTCTCGACGAGGCTAGATCCGGCCACGGCGCTCGACGCGAAAGGCGCGGTCAGATCCCCGTCTCGGCCACCACGCGCCCGCTCTCGATCGCCTCGAGCAGCGCCGCGTAATCGCGCTCGCTCTGGTCGGCGTAGGCCTCGGCGAAGTCGGCGATTGCGCGGTCGAAGACGTCGCTCTGGCCCAGGTAGGAGGCGATCGCGAGGCGGTCGCCGGAGCGGGCGTGGGCGCGGGCCAGCGTCCAGGCGCACATCTCGACGTAGGGCCCCATGATCCGCGGGGTCATCGTGTCGACGTCGGCGGAGAACTTCCAGTCCCACAGCTGGCGTCCATAGAAGTCGCGCGGGCGCCCGTCGAGACCCTCGTCGGTGTGCAACCAGCCGAGCATGATGTCGCTCGCCGACTGCATCAACCGCTGGCCCTCGACCACACGGCGACCGTGGTTCTCGAACTCGCTCTCGCCGGTGAAGCCTTCGAGCACCGAGGGCTGCGCCTCCTTGAACTGCAGGAACAGGGGATCCTGCTCGGCGGTCAGCCCCTCCAGCAGCAGGATCCAGCAGCGCGTGCCGACCGAGCCGACGCCGACGATCTTGCGGGCGATGTCCACGAAGCGATAGCCCTCGAGCAGCCGGCGGCGATCGTCCTGGAGCGTGACCCGGTACTCGTCGTACAGACCCTGCATCGCGTCCTGCAGGTCCTGCGCTTCATCTCCTGGAAGCAGATCGACGGCGCGGACGACCACCGGCGGGTCGCTGATGATCTGCAGGTGCCCTTCGACGCGCGTCGTCAGCTTGTTGAAGGCCTTCATGCTGTCCTTTGTCGTCGCCTTCGCCGAGGCCTTCTCGACACGCGACTGGAACTCTTTGCGACGCCCTGCCTTCAGACCCGACATCTGAGCCGCGAGCATGTCGCGGCTCAGCATCGAATACCACACCGCGAGGTTGCCCATGTCGGCGAAGCGGCCGATCGCCTGGCGGTAGCGGCGCACGCCGCCGAGCAGCAGATCGCGGCGCTCGGCGCGCTTGAAGCCGCGCGCGCGGCCCGCGACCGCGACGCTCGCCATCAGGCGCTTGAGGTCCCACTCCCACGGACCGGGGAGCGTCTCGTCGAAGTCGTTGAGGTCGAAGATCAGCTCGCGCTCGGGCGAGGCGAAGCCGCCGAAGTTCGACAGGTGCGCGTCGCCGCAGGCCTGCACGGTCAACCCCGAGTGGGGTGTATGGGAGAGGTCGGAGGCCATCAGCAGCGCCGCCCCGCGATAGAACGTGAACGGCGAGACGCTCATCCGGCCGTAGCGAATCGGCACCAGTTCGGGGATGCGCGTCACCGCCTGCTCTTCCAGCAGCTTCACCGGATCGGGGCGACCCTTGAACGGCTCCCACTCGGCGTGGCTCGAGCGGGGCACGTCCTTGCGCGCCGCTTTGCCCGCCGCGATCCGCTGCTCGCGCGTGAGCTGTGATTCGGTCAGCGCGGCCAGCGGCCCCGCGCCCGCCGCCCCGCCGGCTTTGGTCGTGGCCTTGCGCGCTGGGCGCTTGGCGGCTGGGGGCCTTCCGGCGGCCTTGCCCGCGGACGTCGACTTCCCGGCGGCCGCCCCCGCAGAGGCGGGCTTGCGGCCGGCTTTCTCTGCGGGTTTGGCGGCCATCGCGCGCTAACCCGCCGCAGCTTCCTTCTCGGCCTGCTCGAGCTCTCGCTTGAACTCCCTGTTGTCGGCGTCGATCTCCTTCTCGAGCGTCTTTTCCGCGCGCGTGAGCAGCTTGTCGAGCTGCTCTTCGACGCGCGACTCGCCGATCACGATCAGCGCCGCCTCGCCGCCCTCCAGCAGATCCCCCAGCTCCTTCGCGTCGCCGCGCGAGAGGCCCTTGCGCAGGTGCCCGCCGACGCCGCCGACGACACCGCCGACGAGCGCCGCGCCGAGGATCGAGGGCGGGAACAGGATCCCGGCGACCGCGCCGACGGCGATCCCGCCCCAGGCGCCGTGCTGGGTCGGCTTCTCGTGCTTGTGGACGTGGACCTTGCCGTCCGCGTCCTTGGCGATCAGCGCGACGTCATAGGTGCCGACGAGCTTTGCCGCGTGCAGTTCGAGCAGGCCCTCGTAGTCGGCGAAGGCATCCTCGCGGTCAGCGTAGGTCGCGGCGTAGATGAAAACCGGTCTGTCGCTCATCGCTTCGCTCCCGTCGTGTTGTCCTCGATTTGTGGGAAGGCGCGGGGAGCGCGTCCCCCCTGGCTGCGATGCCCGAAGCACGAGCGTCGCGAATATTTCCGTCGAGTCTACGCCGATCTGGCGAAAAAGCGGGCTCGATCCGGTGAAGAGATGGTTTCACCGGCTTGACGGCCGGTCGAGCCGGCGCATATGCTGTTTCGCACTAGCTCGACCCTCACCTCGTTTGGACGCGAGATGGGGCGAGCTCCCCTTTCGATCGATTAAGGACGACATGCTGCTCGCAACCGACAACTATCCGTTCCTCGAAGTCTTCTGGACGATGCTGATCTTCTTCGCGTTCATCGTCTGGATCTGGATCCTGTTCACGGTGATCGCCGATCTCTTCCGCCGCCACGACACCTCGGGTTTTGTGAAGGTCCTGTGGATCATCTTCATCATCGTGCTGCCCTACCTCGGCGTGTTCGTCTACCTGATCGCCGAGCACACGGGGATGACCGAACGCGCGATCAAGCAGCAGGAAGCGGCGAAGTCCCAGATGGACCAGTACGTGCAGTCGGTCGCCGCGAAGACCGACCCGGCCGAGCAGATCGCCAAGGCGAAGACGCTGCTCGACAGCGGCACGATCACGCAGGCCGAGTTCGACAGCATCAAGGCAAAGGCGCTCGCCTCGGCGTAGCACTGCCCGTCCGGCCCCACCGCGGCGCGGCGATCCCCGGATCGCTCGTCGCGGCGGTCGCGGCGGCTCCTCGTTATTGAGTGCTGAGCGCTACCGCGCGGCTTCGCGTGAGGCGCGGCGGCGGGCGAACATCCAGCCGGCGGCGAAGCCGACGAGACCGCAGCCGGCGATCACGACGATCAGCGGGGTCTGGCTGGTCGTGACGATCCAGTGGATCGTCACATCCTGGCTGTTGACCAGCGCGAACACGGCGATCAGCACCACGAGCACGACGGCGGTGATCATCTTCGGCGTGGGTTTGTTGCGGGCGGGCGCCGCGGGGGATTGGACCTGGCCGGAAGGTGTCATGACAATGGGTCTATCAGAAGGGCCACGCGAGTAGAGGCACCGGGCATCGGCAAGATCATGCGATCGGGACGCCCGCCATCAGAAGACCGGGACATCGCGGTAGTCGCCCCAGACCACCTGCAGCGCCTGCACGATCTCGCCCTCGGACGCGCAGGCGCGGGCGCAGTCGAGCAGCGGCTCCATCAGGTTCGCACGCTCCGCGGCCGCGGCCTGCTTGAGCGCGGCGAGCGTCGCCTGCACCGCGGCCCCGTCGCGGCGCGCGCGGACGCCGCTGAGGCGGTCGATCTGGCGGCGTTCGAACGCAGGGTCGATTCGCAGCAGCGGGGTCTCGTCGTCGCCGCCCTCGGTGAAGGAGTTGACGCCGACGACGATCCGCCGGCCGGCGTCGATCTCGCACTGCAGCGCGAAGGAGGCGTCGGCGATCTCGCGCTGGGGGTAGCTCTGCTTGACGGCCTGGACCATCCCGCCGAGCTCGTCGATCTTCGCGAAGTACTCATACGCCTTGGCCTCGATCTCGTCGGTCAGCGCCTCGACGAAGTACGAGCCGCCGAGCGGGTCGATCGTGTTCGCGACGCCGGTCTCGTGGGCGATGATCTGCTGCGTGCGCAGCGCAATCCGCACCGCATCCTCGGTCGGCAATGCAAGCGCCTCGTCGTAGGAGTTCGTGTGCAGCGACTGCGTGCCGCCGAGCACGCCCGCGAGCGCCTCGATCGCCGTGCGCGTGATGTTGTTCAGCGGCTGCTGCGCGGTCAGCGAGACGCCGGCGGTCTGGGTGTGGAAGCGCATCAGCCACGACTTCGGGTTCTTCGCGCCGAACGTGTCGCGCAGCTCGCGCGCCCAGATCCGGCGCGCGGCGCGGTACTTCGCGATCTCCTCGAAGAAGTCGATCTGCGCGTTGAAGAAGAAACTCAGCCGCGGCGCGAAATCATCGACGTCGAGGCCGCGTTCGAGCGCCTGCTCGACGTAGGTGAGGCCGTCCTTGAGCGTGAACGCGAGCTCCTGGGCGGCGGTCGAGCCGGCCTCGCGGATGTGGTAGCCGGAGATCGAGACCGGGTGCCAGCGCGGCATCTTCTGCGAGCACCACTCGATCATGTCGCCGAGCAGGCGCATCGCCGGGTCGATCGGGAAGCACCACTCCTTCTGGGCGATGTACTCCTTGAGGATGTCGGCCTGGATCGTGCCGCTCAGGCGCTCGGCGGGGATCGGCTCGGGGTGGGTGGAGTCCGGCCCTTCCGATTCCGCGGCAACGACGTAGTAGGCGAGCATGATCGCCGCGGGCGCGTTGATCGTCATCGAGACGCTCACCTCGCCGAGGTCGATCCCGCCGAACAGCGTGCGCATGTCCTCTACGGTGTCGATCGCCACGCCCTCACGACCGACCTCGCCGTGCGACAGCGGCGAGTCGGAGTCGTGGCCCATCAGCGACGGCATGTCGAACGCGGTCGAAAGCCCGGTCTGGCCGTGGTCGAGCAGGTAGTGGAAGCGCTCGTTCGTATCCTCGGCGGTGCCAAAGCCGGCGAACTGGCGCATCGTCCACAGACGCGAGCGATACATCGAGGGGTAGATCCCGCGCGTGAAGGGGTAGCCGCCGGGCAGACCGATCGGGTCGTCGGTCGGTGGGTGGGCACCGATTCCATCGGGTAGGTCAGCCTCGGTGTAGAGCGGGCGCACCGGCTCGTCGGAGAGCGTCTTGAACTCGGCGTCGCGCTCGGGGGTGACGCCGTAGGCGTCGAGCCACTCGGCGTAGGAGGTCGGGGTGCCGGCCGCAGGCGAGGTCAGAATGCCAGCCGGCGAGTCGCTCGTGGCGCTCATCGGGTGCGTGGGACGAGGGTGGAACACACGATCATCTGAGTATCACAGGCTTGGCGCCCGCGCTCGCATGATCGCGCACATGAACACGAGCGGCGATGAGCTCGCGCGATCGGATGAACGTGCCCCGATTTCTATTCGGGGAGAGACCAACGAGCCTATATTCGAAACCGATGCCGAACTCTTCACCAGACGCATTGCGCGCGGCGCTGGCAAAGGCGCTCCCGGCGATCGAGATCGCCGCGCCGGGCCGCGCGGAGCTGAGCGACGCGACGGAGGCACACGGCCTACAGGGCCACGCCGACGCGCTCGCACTGCCGCGCAGCGCAGAGGAGGTCGCGGCAGTGCTCGCGTGGTGCTATGACCACGAGGTTGCCCTGACTCCGCGTGGCGGCGGAACAGGGTTCGCCGGGGGCGCGGTCCCGCTCGAAGGCGGCGTAGTGCTCGACCTGCGGCACATGAACCGCGTGCGCTCGCTCGACCCCGCGCTGTGGCGTGTGGAGGTCGAGGCCGGCGTGACGACGGCGACGCTGCAGCGCCGCGCGCGCGAGAGCGGGCTGTTGTTTCCGCCCGATCCGGGCGCGGCGGAGCAGTCGCAGATCGGCGGCAACATCGCGACGAACGCGGGCGGGCCGCACACGTTCAAGTACGGCGCGACCGGCGCCTGGGTCACCGGCCTGGAGGCGGTGCTCGCGCCGGGTGAGATCGTGCGGCTCGGCGGCGCCGTGCGCAAGGACGTCGCCGGGTACGACCTGCGCAGCCTGCTCGTCGGCTCAGAGGGCACGCTCGGGATCGTCACGGCCGCGTGGCTGCGGCTGATCCCGGCGCCCGCGCGCCGCTACCCAGTGCTCGCGCTGTATCCCGACGCGCACGCGGGCGCGGACGCCGTGCGGGCGATCCTCGCTGCGGGGATCGAGGCGTCCGCGATCGAGTACCTCGACAACGCGACGATGGCGCTCGCCGGCGGCGGCTGCCCAGTAGATATCGAAGCGACCGATTCGTTCGCGGTGCTGGCTGAGGTCGACGGCGACGAGGCCACGGCGCTGCGCGCCCGCGGCGAGCTGCTCGGGGCACTGAGCGACGCGCGCGAGATCTACGCCCCGGGCGCCGCGGAGGCGGGGACAAAAACAGAGGCGAGAGCAGTAACAGGGAAGGGCGCAGAGGCACAGAAGAGAGCCGGCGAAGAGGCGGTGTCTGAGCAAGTCAGGGCGCTGTGGCGCTGGCGCGCGGGCGTTCCCTACGCGGTACAGGCGAAGCGGGGCGGGAAGCTGAGCGAGGACATCGTCGTGCCGCTCGACCGGCTGGATGAGGCAATTGAGGGCACGCTCCAGATCGGCGCACACCACGGCCTCGAAGCGTGCAGCTGGGGCCACGCTGGTGACGGGAACCTGCACTCGACGATGCTGGTGAACCCGTCCGACCGCGCGGAGGTGGGTCGCGCCGAAGACGCCGCGACGGACCTGTTCGAGCTCGCCGTCGGCCTCGGCGGCTCGATCTCGGGAGAGCACGGCCTCGGCACCGTCAAGAGCGGGCATCTCGGGGTTCAGTGGGTCGAGAGAACACTGGAACTACACGAGGGCGTCAAGCGCCTGTTCGACCCGAAGGGCCTGCTGAACCCGGGCACGAAGCGGGCACGCTGAACAAACCAAGCCCAGTTACCACCCAGTGGTGGGCCAAGTAGATCCGGATTTCGTCGCGAACTATAAGCCCGTTTCAGTGGGCTGGTCTGGACGAAACCTCCGGATCCTGCGCTACTTCACCTTCGCCGTGAACGGCTCCGATTCCGTGCAGCTTCCGAGGCTCTTGATCTTCGATGTATCGGTCAGCTTCCCGGTGGCCTCACCACCGCTGAAACTGCCGCTGATGCGCAGCGCGTCCGACGCCGTTGAGCCGAAGTGATCAGTCGAAGCTCCCGCGAACTTACCCGCTCTGATCGCGAGTGCCTTGAAGTGAAACAGCGGCGCCGTTTCGGCCGGGGCTCCGTTGCATGACTCGTCGAACCCCACCACGAGATCGGTAATCGTCGTGCCGTTTGCAGAAACCTTGAAGCTGATCGGATACCCGGGCCCGACCAACCCGGAATAGCGCCCGCTCTTTGCCGCCCCGCCGCTTGCGGCCACAGCGAGAACCGGGCTGCTTGCCAGCACGAGCAGGGCTGCGAAAAGGGTAATCAGGCGAGCGCGGTTCATCGTTTGCATCCGGGTCCGCGAAGCATATACGGCGACAGCCGGCCATTCATTCATATGACCGGCTGTCGTTATATCCGTGTCCACCAGCCAGTGAAGCCAGCGCGGTTTTACGTCGCCTACCTCGAATACCGCAGCGACCCCGGCGTCGTCAGCGACTCGCCGCTCTCGAGCAATGTCTTCAGCCCGGAGAGGATCATCGGCCAGCCGCCGTAGAGCTCACCGTTGGCGTGCTCGCGCAGCTGGTCGTGGGTGACGGTCAGCCGGCACGAATCCTCGACCTGTTCGATCTCCCAGGTGACACGCGAGGTCCCTTCGGCCCGGACCTCCTCGCTCCACACGGCGGTGAAGCTCTGGACCAGCCGGCGCGGGGGATCGACCTCCAGGTTCTCGCCCTCGGCGAGCTTCATCGGGCCGCTCGCGAGCTCGTAGTGGGAGCCTGGCGTCCAGTCGGAGCTGGCGCTCGCGCCGAAGTTGTACTTGCGCCTGAGCTCCGGGTCGGTGATCGCCTCCCAGAGGCGCTCGGGCGTCGTTTTGATGAAGATCTCAAACACCTTCTCCGTCGGCTCGGCCGTCCAGGGCCGCTTGCCGCTCTGCTGCGTGCTGCCTGCGTCGATCCCCGTGTCGATGCCTGTGTCTGTGCTCGTGTCCGTCTTCGTGTCCGTGCTCATCGTCGGTTCCTCCATCTCGATTTGTGTCTTGAGGTCGCTGAGCCCCTTGGCCCAGGGTTCTGCGTACTTGCTCACCCAGCGGTCGTGGACGAGCCTGATCGGGACCGGGTTGAGGAAATGCAGCTTCTCCCGGCCCCTGCGTTTCGTCTTCACGAGCCCCGCCGCCTCGAGCACCTTCAGGTGCTTCATCACGCCGAAGCGCGACATCGGCAACCGCTGCTCGAGCGCAGAGAGCGTCTGCCCGTCGTGCTCATAGAGCTCGTCGAGCAGGCTGCGGCGGGTGGGGTCGGCGAGGGCTCTGAAGACTTCGTCCATGCCTCCTGAGTATAGGTGACCTTTTGGTCACTTGTCAAGGGGAGCTCCGCCCAGGGTTACCCGGCACCCCTCACTCACATGACTTCGACCGCGCGCGGCGGTAGCGTTGTCCTGGCACGTACGTAGAGGTATCGCCTGGAAAGAGAGGCAACGATGGCATCCGCAATGGTCGGGCTCCAGTCGGTAGAGGTTGAGCGCCCGTACGAGGATGTGGCGGTCTATTCTGAGCGCATGTACGCGATCGCATTTGACATGGACACCGAGGAGATGGAGCGGGCGTACGGTAATCCGAACTGGCGGAAGGGCTATTCCGAAATCGGGGAGATCCTGCTCGGGCATGGATTTGACGATCACAAGCAGGGGTCGGTCTACTTCGGCGACCGCGAGCGGGTGACGGCCGTTTCCTGCGTGATCGCCGTTCAGGATCTGGCCCGTCAGCTGCCATGGTTCTCGGCGTCGGTCCGCGACATCAGGATGCTGAGGATCGAGGAGGAAGACGACCTCAAGGTCGCGCTGGAGAAGGTGCCGCCGGCGCCGTCCACAGAGTCGCTGTTCAGGATCGTCCAAGACGTCGAGCAGTAGCGCCGTCCTGCGCCACCAGCAACTCCGCGATCGCCGCGGCAGCGAGCGGCCGATGGAACAGATAACCCTGCCCGAGCTCGCAGCGCAGCGCCCGCAGCGCCCGCAGCTGGTGCGCCGCCTCGACCCCCTCGGCGATCACCTCCAGTGAAAGCGCCTGGGCCATGCGCACGATCGCGGTCGTGATCGCGGTCGAACGCTCGTCGGTGCCGAGCGCGCGGACGAACGACTGGTCGACCTTGAGGCCATCGATCGGCAGACCAGCGAGGTAGGCCAGCGAGGAGTAGCCGGTGCCGAAGTCGTCCAGCACGAAGCACACGCCGAGGCGGGACAGGCGGCGGATCGTGTCGGCGACGCCCTGCGGCTCTTCGAGCAGCACCGACTCGGTGATCTCGAGGCAGAGGCTGGAGGGCTCGATCCCGGAGTCGGCGAGCGCGGCGGCGACCGTCGCCAGCAGGTCGCGCTGGGTGAACTGACGCACCGAGAGGTTGACGGCGATCCCGAGCGGGCGCGAATCGGGGCGCAGCGCGTGCCAGCGCGCGGCCTGCGCGCAGGCGGAGTCGAGCACGAAGCGCCCGATCGGCTCGATCAGGCCGGACTCCTCGACGACGTGGATGAAGTCGGCGGGGAGCAGCAGCCCGCGCGTCGGGTGCTCCCAGCGCAGTAGCGCCTCGACCGACGCGATCGACCCGTCCCGCAGGGAGACGATCGGCTGGTAGACGACATGGAGCTCCTCGCGGGAGAGCGCACGGCGCAGATCGTTCTCGACCGAGAGGCGCTCGACGGAGCGCGCGCGCATCGCGCGGTCGAAGATCTCGAAGCGCGCGCGCCCGCGCGCCTTGGCCTGATACATCGCCGCGTCGGCGTCACGGATCAGGCTCGCCGGCTGCGCGCCCTCCGAGCCCTCGGCGCCCTCCGCGCCCTCGGCGCCCTCCGCGCCCTCGGCGCTCTCCGCGCCGGCGATCGCGACCCCGAGCGAGGCCTTCGCGAAGTGCTCGCCGGCGGACAGCTCGAACGGCGCCTCGAAGGCGGCGACGATCCGCTCGGCCACGCGCGCGGCCGAACGCTCGTCGGGGATCTCCTGGAGCAGCACGACGAACTCGTCGCCGCCGAGCCGCGCGATCGTGTCGCCGGGCCGCAGCGCGATCTGCAGACGCGGCGCGATCTTCATCAGCAGCTCGTCGCCGGCAGCGTGCCCGAGCGAGTCGTTGACGAGCTTGAAATTGTCGATGTCGAGCAGCACGACGGCGACCTGCGCGCCCGGGCGCGCGAGCGTCTGCACGAGCCGGTCCTGGAAAAGCGCGCGGTTCGGCAGGCTCGTGAGCGGATCGTGGACGGCCTGGTAGCGAATCACCTCGGCGCGGCGCTCGAGCTCGGCCTCGGCGAGCTTGCGGTCGGTGACGTCGGAAATCACCCCGTGCCAGCGCAGCCGGCCCGCGGCGTCGGTTGCCAGCGCGGCTTCGTCGCGCACCCAGACGGTCCGCCCGTCGCGGTGGCGCAGGCGGTATTCGTCGGGCGTGGAGGGCTCGGCGAGGCTCTCCTCGCGCGCGAACATGCGCGCGCGATCGTCGGGGTGCATCTGGCGCGCCCACAGGCCGGGGTCCCCGATCCACTCCGCCGGCGAGAAGCCGAGGACCGCTTGCACCCCCGCGGAGACGTAGAGCCAGCGACCCTCAACGCCGACCTCGGAGATGTAGAGAATCGCCGGCAGCTGGTCGAGCAGCGTCCTGACCTCGGGCGCGGAGAGATCCTCCTCGCGCGCGCGAGCGGCGAGCGAGCGCCCGGTGGGCAGGGGAGGAGTCGGGGGCGGCATCCTCCCGTCTGTATCGGCAGCCGGAAGACTAAAACTTAGAATTTCGAGCCGTCGAGGGTGGGATCAATGGGGGTCTTCCCGGGGACCCAGGGTCTTCCCGCGGCCCCGGTCGATCTAGTCGAGCTGGAACTCTCCGTCGCGATAGATCACGCGCTCGCCGCCATCCCGCAGCTGAGCCGTGACCACACGATCGCTCGTGGAGACGACATCGGTGTGCACGCTCGAGTCGTTGAAGCCGAGCTCCTGCCAGCGCTCGTCGGCCACCGCGCTGGGGTCGCCGTCGTAGGCGTCCTGGTAGGAGCGCCCGAGGGCGACGTGCGTGTTGCCGAACTCGCCGCCCGTGTTCTCGTCGTAGAGCGTCTGCGCCATGAAGCGGGTGATCCGCGAGAAGCGCCTGTCCGTGAGCGAGAACTCGCCCAGGCGGTCGGCTCCCTCGGTGGCGATCATCTCGGTCAGCACGCGCTCGTTCTCTTCGGCGCTCGCCTCCGTCACACGCCCGTCGGCGAACGCCAGGCGGATGCCCCTGACGATGTTCCCGTAGCGATAGAGCGGCTGGTTGCAATAGATCCAGCCCTCCGTCCCGCGCCAGTCGGGGCTCGTGAAGATCTCGAAGCTCGGAATGTTGCGGCCGCTCCCGCCGAGCCAGCGGCGCTGCTCGCCGACGGTGATCCACAGGTCGGCGTCCTCTCCCTCGACGTGCAGACGCTCGATCTGCAGTGCATCGAGCCGCGCACGCGTCTGCTCCTGACGCGCCGCCACCTCGCGCCAGCGGGCGATCGGGTCCTGCTCGTCGAGGAAGCACGCGTGCACGATCTGCTCCCAGTACTCGTCCTCCGCCATGCCCGCCTCCGCCGCCATCGCCGCCGTGCCGTAAAGGCCGAGCGTCCACGTGAAGTGCCCCGCGTTCTCCTTCTCGCCGCGCCAGTCCAGCAGCGGCCGCAGCGCCTCGCCCCGGCGCATGATCTTCGCCGGGTCGACCGAGTCCAGCGCGTGCGGATCGGCCGCCGCGATCACCGAGACCTGATGATCGATCTCGTCGATCAGGCCGCGCATGTACTTCGCGGGGAAGCGATCGAGCTGCGCGTCGCTCGCGAGTTCGTAGAAGTCGCGCGAGAGGTTTGAGCTGGGATCGTCGTCGGGCTGGTATGAGCCGATCACATGGCCGCCCGCGCGCCACACGGCCTTCTGCAGCTCGACGTACAGCGGCTTGGCGCTCTCCGGCGCCACGACGCGCACGACCTGGCCTGGGTGTACGCCCTCGCCGCCGCCGAGGGCGAAGTCGATGAGGACGGAGGCGTAGCGTTCCAGGGTTTTTTGGGGAGGGACGTAGGTCATTCCCGGGACCTTACTTAGGGCTTATCCCGGAAGGGTTGTGTAGCTCGGCGTTGAACTTGATCTGAGGGCTGTCGTGCCATTCGATCAGGAGGTCTGTGATGGGCTACATGGTCAGTCAGGATGATGGTTGGCGGATGCCGGATTGGTTGTGGGAGCGGATCGAGCCGCTGCTTCCAGCACCGCCGTTTCACCCGTTGGGCTGTCACGCGCCGCGGGTGCCCGATCGTGACGCGATGGACGCGATCATGCTGGTGCTGCGGACCGGGATGCAATGGAACGCGCTGAACGCGACGGGCGTGTGCTCTTCATCCTCGGCGCATCGGCGTTTTCAGGAGTGGGAGCAGGCCGGTGTGTTCCATGAGATCTGGCGCCAAGGGCTTTTGGAGTACGACAGGGCTGTGGGCATCGACTGGTCGTTCCTGTCGGCCGATGGGGCGATGACCAAAGCCCCGCTGGGAGGAGCCAAGACCGGCCCGAACCACACTGACCGGGCCAAGGGGGGGCGAAGCGTTCGGTCCTCGCGGAGGGTGCGGGGGTCCCGGTCGGGCTCGATCACGACGGCGCGAACCGCAACGACCACAAGCTGCTGAAGGGGACGCTCGACTCGATCCCGATCGAGCGGCCCGAACCGACCCCGGAGCAGCCGCAGGGCATCTGTCTGGACAAGGCGTATGACAACGCCGAGGTCCGCGAGCTCGTCATTGATTACGAGCTCACGCCGCACATCCGCGCACGCGGCGAGGAGATCGACCTGAAGGCCCACAACCCCGAGTGGAAAGCACGCCGCTGGGTCGTCGAGGCATGCCACTCCTGGCTGAACCGCAACCGCGGGATACTCATCCGCTGGTCAAAGAAGGACGAGAACCACCTCGCCCTCCTACAACTCTCAAGCGGCCTCATCGCATTCAAGAAGGCCAACCTCGCCACCATCGCCGCCACCCAACCGGGATAGGCCCTTAGTGCGTCCAGACACAGCCACCGGACTTCCCCCGGCAGGGGGTAAACCTTACGGCTGCAAGCAGCCGCACATCACAAGGCTCGGTATGACCATCCTCGGAGTGATCGTCGTGTTCGCTGTAATCGCTGTAGTTGGAAGGGAACCTGAGGATCTGCATGTCAGACTTTCGGATGGCTGACCCGTCGCTGACCGGCGGCTGTTTGTGTGGTGGGGTGCGTTTCGAGCTCTCTGAGCCGGCGCGGGCTGCCGGTTACTGTCACTGCATGCGCTGTCAGCGTCGCACGGGCGGGCGGGCGCGGCACAGGCGCGGATCGATGGTCGCACGCTGCGGGTGGTGCGGGGGCAGGAGCTCCTGCGGGCTGGCGGCATTCCGATGGGGGTTTTGAGAAGTGCTTCTGCGGGCGTTGTGGCGCGCCCGCAACCCGGAGGACCCCACGCAGATGAGCGTGCGCCTCGGCGCGTTTGACGGCGATCCGGGGGTGTGGCCGAGCTGGCGCCCCTACACCGCCTATGCAGCCGTCTGGAAGCCGATCCCCGACGACGGGTGACCTGCTACCCGCAGGCAAAGCCAGGGTTCTGAACGCTACTCAGCCCCTACCACGGCCCGCCCGCTCGACCTCGCGCTCGATACTCGCCTACATCAGGCCCTTGAGGAGCCAGCGCAGCGCGCGTACGTTTGCGGACCAGCGGCGGGGCTGGTAGGACGTGCCGGTGACGATCGCTGCGGCATGGTCGAGGGAGTCTTCGAGCAGGGCGTCGTGGAAGGGGCCGATCACGAGTGGCCATTGCCAGCGCATACGGCCCTCGGTGCGGGCGCTCAGGACAACGAAGGTTGTGCCGACTCAGGCGTGACGTAGGACTCTCGATCGAACGGCGGCGCAGGAAGATGGTTCCGTACAGGCCCAGGAGCGTTGTCTTGCCGAAGCCGCCGCTCAGAGCATGTCGGCTGCGTCGATCACGCGGAATCCGGGCTCGCCATCCAGCGCGGCGAGCGCGCGCATTCCGGGGGAGTCATAGCGCTGGACGAAGCCCCAGTCGCCGATCAGGTAGAGGTGGCGCTTGGTACGGGTCAGAGCGACGTTGAGCAACTTTGCGGCGGCTACCTGGCGTTCTGTGCCGTGGAGGTCTGCGACCCCCGCCCAGCGTGGCTGATCGTCCTGCATCAGATCGACGATCACCGTGTCGAACTCGCGTCCCTGGAAGCGGTGCGCGGTGCCACAGGCCACCCTGAGCCCGTCCCGGGCGGACAGCCTCGCGGCACGATTGGCCTGCGCACGGTAGGGACAGACCATGCCGGTGTCATTTGCGGGCGTGTCCGGGTCCAGGGCAACGACGGCAAGCAGATCGAGGCCGAGCTGATACCACCACGAGCCTGCTTCGGGGACAAGGCGCTTGCCTGGGTGCCGGGAGGTGTCGATCAGCGTCACAACCGGCCCCTCGGCCGTCGAAGTGCCGCGATGGCTCTCCAGCAGCCCGTCATAACAGAACGCGTTTACGGTCTTTGCGATCAGCGGCGGGTAGCGGTACTGGGTGCTCAGCGCGACGCAGCGCGGATGGCGCTCGGCGCTCTCGCGGTCGTGGATGCCGGCCAGGTAGAACACGTCGCGCTTTTGCCAGTCCGCGATCGGGCGGTCCTGCTCGGTCGGCGTGTCCTGCGCGTCCGCGATCGGCGCGTTCTGCAGGAAATCGCCGACGAGCGCGAGCGTGCGGTTCGCGCGCGAGCCGGCATACGCGACGTACGCCGGCTCAATGCTCGCGACCTCATCCAGAATCACCACATCAAAACGCCGCTCGAGCAGCGCGGATCCCATCGACAGCGCCGCCAGCGTGCACGCTATGACCGGGGCCTCCGCGAGCAAACGTGCGCGTTCGCGCGCGAGATCGTCACGCAAACGCGCCTGCTCATGCTCAATCTCCTCGAGCTCCTCCTCCAACACGACGACCTGCTCATTCAGACGGTCCCGCTCGGCGATCTGCGCGAGCCAACCTTCACGCTGTGCTGTCGCGAGCAGCGCATCGGGGTCTGGAACGCTCGCCGCGATCTCCCGAAGCTTCCCCAAGCTCTCGTGCAGATCCTCGCGCTCGAAACGCTCCACCTCAGCATCCTTTGCGAGCTCATCCGCCCGGCGTGTTTCGCGCAGCGCGCGCTCCCGGCGCTCGATCAGCTGTTGGACCGCTGCCTTCACCTCAGCGGTCTCGGCGCCCCGCTCGCGGCGCTCCTCAGTACACGACTCGTACAAGGCCTTGGCATCCTCGACCACGGCCTGCGCCTCTGCGAACTGGGCTTCGAGCCCCACGAGCGATCGCTCCCGCCGCTCGCGCACGAACGCCAACACACGCGCCACGCCCTGTCCCACGCCATGGTGAGCTCGATCCAAACGTTCCTGCAGCCCGTTGCGATCGCGTTCGCGGGTGCGCACCGTGACGATTGCCGCTTGCGCGGTACGCGCCGCGTCATCCTGCGAGTGGCGAGCGCGCACCAAGCGCGCTTGCGCGTTATCCAGCTCCTCAGGACCTGTGTCGCTCTCCGCGGCGGCGGTCCTGTGCTTTGCCTCGCGCTTCCCCAGGTCTAGCAATCGCTCGTCGATCCCATCGATCTCAGCTTGCAGTTGCGCGATCTCCGCTTGTGCGGCGAGGGCGCGCTGAGCGTCCGCCAGCCCACTCACGTCCACGCCCGCCAGATCCTCGACCGCCACGGCCAGCGCTGTCCTTACCTCGGCCTCCCGGTTCGCCTTCCGACGCTGATCCAGATCGGCCTGCCGCGCCTTACTCCCAGTCAACTCCACCACGGCCTGGTCCAGCAGGAGACAGGGATGCGCGGCTACCTTCGTAGAGACCTTATCCAGTGTGCTCGGGCTTGCGATCCGGATCACATCCCCACACGACCAGCCCGCATCCTCCTGCGCAGCCGACCCGATCAGACCCTCTAGCACGTTGTCAACCGCCACATGCGTGTGCGACGCGACGAGCACCGAACGTCCGTGCGTCAGCGCATCCTTTACCGCCTCGAGGATCACCGTCGTCTTGCCCGTACCCGGCGGACCCCACACAAAACACCCACCGGGACTCGTCATCGCCGTCAGCGCACGCCGTTGACCCCCGTTCAACCGCCCCTCAGCCCGCACGCTTCCAGCAGACCACGATGGCATCCCGTCGACGGTGGCGTCCAGCAATTGCTCCACCAATGGGCCCCGCGTGGCGCTCCGCAACGCCGCCAGTAGCGCTCGCGCCAACATGATCTCGATATCCGAGACACAGAACACACGGACGCTCACTACATCTCCCAGCGCACCGCGGGTCTCTCGCGGCACACGCAACCACACACGTCGACCCGCAAAGCGCTTGAGCTTCACAACATGCCGATCCTCCGCACGCGCCCCCTCCCCGAGATCCGTGTCCACGACATAGAACTCCTGATCCGTCCACCGTCTGATCGCATCGACCCACACCTCCAAATCCTCACCCGCACGCGGCCACGACACGGGGGTCCGCGCCAACAACTCGCCCTTGCCCTCCCGTATCAGGCGCTCCAACGTCTCCTCCAAGCCCGCCAACGCCAGAGCACGAATACGGGACCACGTCAAACGCTCAGCGCCGTTGCTCATCAGGCAGTCACCTCCAAAACAGCCAAGAAGGCCCCCGTTCGAGAGCCTCGAGGCCGGGAAAGAGGGATGGCGAGAGGCGGACTCGAACCGCCGACACCTCGATTTTCAGTCGAGTGCTCTACCAGCTGAGCTATCTCGCCGCGGCCGTCGATGCTACCGGCTCTCGAACTCCTCGATCAACGCCTCATACGTTTTCCGCAGGCCCTCGGCGATCGGCACCTGCGGACGCCAGCCGAGCTCGCGCTCGGCGAGGCTCGCGTCGAGGCGACTGTGCTGCAGCTCACCGGGGCGCAGGTCCGCGAGCTCTGGCTCCAGATCCAAGCCGGCGACCGCTCGCAGCTCGCTCCAGATCGTGATCACGTCCGTTTCCACGCCCGTCGCGATGTTGAACGTGCCCGCCTTGCCCGCCGCCGCCAGCAGCGCGCTGACCACATCCCCCACGTACACGTAGTCGCGCGTCGGCTTGCCGTGCCCGAACAGCTTCGGCGCCTGGCCGGTGTGCAGGCGATGCGTGAAGATCGAGACGACGCCCGCCTCCCCGTGCGGGCTCTGCCTTGGCCCGTACACGTTCCCCAGCCGGCAGACCGCGTTCGGCACGCCCTCCGCACGCGACCAGGTGCCGACGTAGGACTCGCCCGCGAGCTTCGACGCGCCGTACGGCGAGAGCGGTTTGGGGATCTGCTGCTCGCCGGTCGGCCGCGGCGCCTCGTCGCCGTACAGCGCGCCCCCGGTCGAGGTGAACACGACGGGGATCCCGCGCTTGTTGGCCGCGTCGACGACGTTCAGCGTGCCGCCCACGTTCACCTCGCAGTCGCGCCCCGGGTTCTCGACGGAGACAACCACGCTCGACTGCGCCGCGAGGTGGAAGACCGTCGCGGGCTGCGTCTCCTCGACGAGCGCCGCGACCCCCTCGCGGTCGACGATGTTCAGCTCGAGGAGCCGTGCCGCCTGCGCCACGCGGCGGCGATCGCCGGAGGAGAGGTCGTCGATCACCGTCACGCCGTAGCCCTGCGCGAGCAGCGCGTCGACGAGGTGCGAGCCGATGAAGCCGGCCCCACCGGTCACGATTGCCTGCTGTGTCATGCGCGGGAATCTATCGAGTGTGTTGTGGGTAGTACGCCCGGGTCTGATGTGGACCGCCGCATAGGGCGATGTCCAGAGGGACTCGGCAGCGCCGTTTCGTGGCCGGGATTGCCGCCGAGCTCTCGAATAGACGAGCGCCGCAGGCGCAGTTGCGGCCGGCCGTGGGTGGGTGGGGCGGATGGATCCGTTTCACCCGATGGCGTGCTCGCGCGTGGCGAGCTGCGCTTCGACCGTCTGCACCGAGCGGTCGATCCGCTCCAGTACGTCCGCGTCCTGCGCCTCGCCGCTCAGCATGTAGCGGCGCAGTGTCGCCAGCACGCGCCTGGCGATCCCCATCGCCGACCGCTCGCCGCTCGCGTCGAGCTCGCCGCGTCCTCTCAGCGCGGCCAGCCGCCGCAGCGCCGGTTCGATCACCTCGTCGTGGACCATCGCCGCCGGCACGCCGTCCTCGATCGCCTGGGCGATCGCGCCCTCGGCAGTCTCGGCGTCGCCGCGCTGCAGCGCCGTCGCGAAGGTTTCGAGGATGCCCTCCGTCAGCGCCCCGGGGTCGCCACGCAACTGCTCGCGCGCGTCCGGACCAGAGCGGCCTAGCACTTCCATGAACGCGTCCAGCAGCACAGGGTCGAAGTGCCCGCCGCGCTGCTCGAGCATCATCTCGACGGCTTCCTCGACGGTGAACGCGCGGCGATACACGCGGTCGCTCGTGAGCGCGTCGAACACATCCGCGACCGCCACGATCCGCCCCTCGATCGGGATCGCCTCGCCTTTCGCGCCGCGCGGGTAGCCCGAGCCGTCCCACTTCTCGTGGTGGCTCAGCGCGATCGTCGCGGCGAGGTCGAGGATTGAGGAGGAGGAGCCCCGCAGCAGGCGGTGGCCCTCCTCGGCGTGGGTCTCCACGATCGCGCGCTCCTCGGCGGTCAGCTTGCCCGGCTTGAGCAGGATTGCGTCGGGGATCGCGACCTTGCCGACGTCGTGCAGCGGCGCGGCGTGCGTGAGTGTCGCGCAGAAATCCTGGTCCATCCCCACGTGCTCGGCCAGCAGCGTCGAGAAGCGCCCGATCCGCTCGATGTGCGCGCCGGTGTCCTCGTCGCGGAACTCGACCGCCATCGACAGCCTGCGCACCGTCTCGGCCTGCGCGATCTCGAGCTCGGAGAAGGCCCGCGTCAGCTCGCCGGAGTGGCTCTCCAGCTCCTGCTCGAGCGCCCTGCGCCGCTGCCCGCCCAAACGCCAGCCGAGCGCCGTCGCCGCGCCCGCCAACACGAGCACGCAGACGATCGCGAGCGCAGCGGAAGAAACCGCAATTGCACCGGCGGCCGCGGCGATGCCCAGCACCAGCCACGGCGCCCACGCGAGCGCCCCGCGCGGCCCCGGCCCGTCGGGCCGATCCGGCCCGCGGCCTGGCGTCGGCGACAGGGACGAGCCCGGACCCTCGGCGCCGCTCCCCGATCGCCCGGTGCGGGCAGATGGCTGCTCCCCGTTGCTCCCCACGCTCCCGAGACTACCCGCCCTGCCCTCGGTTTCAAACATTCGTACGCCCTTCGTCTCCGCGCGGTCGCGCGGCTTCAGCCACGACCGGCCCATCCCATGCCTGACGGGCAGCCGCAAGCCTGCTTGGTTGGCTTCGCTCACTGGCGCATCTCATGTTTTTCCCTGCTTCTTTTCTCATTTCGGCCGATCGCGCCATTCGCTTGAGCGCCCCCCGAGTCGATCAGCGCATCACCGAACTCAGGCAAGCAGCCAAATCCGGGAGCCGATTCGGGGAGCCGACTCGAAGCTCGGCTAGGATCTGCGCCAGCTTTGCGCCCTCGGCTCTCCCTCCCGTTGCGTCCCCGGCCCCTGCTCGCGGCGATCGTCGCGATCGCCGTTGCGCTCGTGGCGCTCGCGCTCGCCGGCTGCGGCAGCTCCAGCGACCCATCCTCGAACGGGATCGCATCGAAGACGCCCACCGAGATCCTCGCGGCCGCCACCGCCGCCGCCAACAGCGCGAGCTCCGTGCACGTCTCGGGCTCGATCGTCAGCGGCGGCTCGCCGATCACGCTCGACCTCGAACTCGTCGCCGGCAAGGGCGGTCGCGGGCAGATCTCCGAGGACGGCCTCTCCTTCAACCTGATCCAGGTCGACGACACCGCCTACATCAGCGGCAGCCCCGCCTTCTACAGCCACTTCGGCGGCCCCACCGCGGAAAAACTGCTCGCGGGCAAATGGCTGAAGGCGCCGGCCACGAGCGGCAGCTTCTCCTCGCTCGGCTCGCTCACCGACCTCGACCAGCTGCTCGGCACCGCTCTCTCCGACCACGGCGCGCTGACGAAGGGCCCGACCTCGACGATCGCCGGACAGCAGGTACTCAGCGTCACCGACGCCTCGCGCGGCGGCACCCTCTACGTCGCCACGACCGGCAAGCCCTACCCGATCGAGATCTACAAGACCGGCAAGACCGGCGGCAAGATCAGCTTCGACCGCTGGAACGCCCCCGTCACGCTGGCAGCGCCGAAGAACGCGATCGACCTCTCCCAGCTCGAGTCCCACGGCTGATTTATCTGGTCCGCGCGAGCCGCGGCACCGGCTTCGCGTGGGCGATCGACCCGATCGCGGTCGGGGTCGCACGGGCGAATCGCGCGGGCGACCGGGCGAATCGCGGTTAGGGTCGCGCGGGCAGTCGATCGGGGCGATCGATCCGATCGCGGTTAGGGTATGAGGCGACGATGGCCTCCGATCCCCGACAGCCCGCGCAACCCGAAGCGCACCCCGGCGAGCCGCACACGCACACGCACGCACACAACGGGTTCTCGCCCGAGCGTGACGTGCGCGACCTGCACGCCCTCTACTACAAGCACTTCGGCGACCGGCGCAAGGAGCGCCAGCTGTTCTCGACCGGCGCGTTCTTCACGACCTTCGCGGCCGTGCGCGGCATCACCCACGCAATCCGGGCCGAACGCGGCCCCTTCAAGAACATCACCCCCGGCGGGCGCCACATCCACCACATGACCTTCGGGATCACCGGCCTGCTGAGCGTCGGCTACCTGTGGCTGCTCGAGATCGGGATCGCGGAGGACCGGCGCTCCTCGCGCGTCACTTCGCTCATCTACGGCGCCGGCGCCGCGCTCACGCTCGACGAGTTCGCCCTCTGGCTGAACCTCGAAGACGACTACTGGACCAAGCAGGGCCGCGAGTCGATCGACGCGGTGGTCCTGTTCGGGTCGTTGCTCAGCCTCAGCGTGCTGGGCAAGGGGTTCCTCAAAGAGCTGTTGAGGGGCGCCCGTAGGGTCTGACGGCGCTTGGCCGCTGCGCCGAGAAGGTCCGCCAACTCCGAGGCTGAGGACTGTAACTCGGAAGGTTGGGAGGCCTGGTAACTCGGAGAGTTGGTCCTGTGGAGAGTTGGTCCTGGTAACTGCAACTCGGAGAGCTACGTTCCCGCCTAATGCGTCGACCTGTGCCGTGCCGCACGCGCGGCCATGGCGGAGAGACCGGTCAGGGTCACGAGGCGCGTGCGCGCGGCGACCGTCGTGCCACCGGAGCGGACGACGAACCCGATCGTCGCCTTCACCTGGCCGTGGTCTCTGAGCAGGTCGATCGCGCGCCCCAGCAGCGGGATCCGCAACTTCGCGCTCGAGCCGCCCGCCAGCTCGGTCGTGCTCGCGCCGAGCAGCACCGTCTCACCCGCGTTCCCCGCGGCTCTGCCCGATGTGCGCGCGGGGACGATCGCCGTCACGAAGCCCTGCACTTCGCACGCGGTGTCGGCCGCCGGGCACAGCGCGTCGGCGCCCGTTTCGAGCGCCGCTTCGCCGGCGCCTCCATACGCGTCCAGGACACGAGCGGACCGCGGCAGCGTGAGCCACTGCGGTGCGTCGCCGCTCGCCGGTGTGATCACAGACGACGGGGTACGGCCAGTCGGTGCTGTTGGTGCCGTCGTCGGCGCCGGCGAGGTGCTCGGGGGCGTGACCGCGGGCACAATCACCTGAGGCACGGCCGCCTGCGTGGCAGCGGCTGGCTGCACACCGACGCCATCGATCCCGACGACGCTGACGGGCAGCGCGGAGCTCGTGATGATGATCACCGAGGCGTCCTTCTCGCCGAGCGTCGTCGGCTGGAAGCCGACCGTCAGTTCGCAGGAGGCGCCTGGCGCGATCACGTGGCCACTGCACGTGTCGGAGAGCACGGGGAACATCAGCGGCGTGCCCGAGACGAGGAACGCCTGCTGAACGCCGAGCCGGTAGTCGCCGGTGTTCGTCAGCGTGAACGTGTGCGACGCCGAGGCGCCAAGCGCGACTTCACCGAGCAGCGCCTGCGTCGAGCTGAGGCTGATCTTCGGGCCGTGCAGGCCTTCGCCTTCGAGCGGGATCGTCAGCGGGCTGTCCGACGCGTCGCTCGAGATCACGAGCTGCGCTTCGTTGGCGCCCAGCGCGACCGGTTCGAAACGGATACCCATCGTGCAGTTGTTGCCCGTCTGCATGTAGTCGTGTTCGCAGTTACCCCACTGGATCGAGTAGGACGATGCGCCGGAGCCGGCGATGCTCACCGATTCGATGTGTGCGCTGGCGTCGCCGCTGTTCTCGATCGAGATTTCCTCGGTCTCGTTGTCGCCGCCTTCTTCGTGCGCGCCCGATCCCGTATAGGGGATCGCGGCGAAGGCCAGCGTGCTCTGGTTAGGGGAGAGCGTGCCGACGACGCCTTCGCCGGAGAGCGGGACTTCAAAAGTTTCTTCCGCTTCGGTCAGAACCACCAGGGTCGCGCTTCGTGCGACGAGCGCACCCGGCGTGAAGGACACTTCGACCGAGCAGCTTTCCGGGGACATCTGGAGCGTCTGGCCGGAGCAATAGTCCTTCGCGACCTGAAAGCTCGAGCCTCCCTGCTCGGCGATCGAGACCGAGCTGATCGTCACGGGCGACGGGGAGCCGCTCGCGAACTGAACGCTCAGCCGCGGGCTGCCGCCGGAGTCGACGTTGACCGCACCGAATTCCAGACCTGCCGGCGATGGCGTGAGCGTCGGCTGCGCGTTCTGCAGAATTTGCTGTCCGGAGGAGAGTTTCAGCAGCGACTGCGCCGGGGCCGAGGCCACGCCGAGGAGCGCCCCCGCGAGCGCGAGGACGAATGTGAGGGTGACTCTTCGCAGCACTTTTCTGCTCCTGATCTGTGGCCGGTTCAACCGGTCGTGCCCGCCGGGAATCGCCGGCGGCGAGGTTCTCCTCGGCTCCAGGAATGGCGGGGGTGAAGGGCGCACGGGAACGTGCACTGAACCGGCCTACCGGTGAACCCGGCCTACAAATGGATCGGGCCTACACATAAATCGGCGCCGTTTCGGCCCCACGCCGTGAACGACCCCCACGCGCAGAATCGGCTGCGCTTGCCCCTCGGCCTCTCCCCTCCGGAGCTACAGGCTGATCGCCACGTACTTAGTCTCGAGGTACTCCGCGATCCCCTCGAAGCCGCCCTCGCGCCCGAACCCAGACTGCTTGACGCCGCCGAAGGGGGCGGCGGCGTTCGAGACGACGCCCTGGTTGAGGCCGACCATCCCCGTTTCGATCCCCTCGCAGACGCGGAACGCGCGGGCGAGGTCGCGCGTGTAGACGTAGGCGACGAGGCCGTACTCGGTGAGGTTGGCCGCCGCCAGTGCCTGCTCCTCGGTGGCGAACGTCGCGATCGGGGCGACGGGGCCGAAGATCTCCTCGCGCAGCAGGCGCGCGTCGTCGGGCACATCCGCGAGCACGGTCGGCTCGTAGAAGTAGCCCGGATGGGAGGGACCCGACAACCGCCCGCCGCCGACCAGCGCGCGGGCGCCGCGCTGCAGCGCGTCGCTGACGAGCTCCTCGACCTTCTCGCGCTGGGCTTCGTCGATCAGCGGCCCGACGTCGGTGCCGGGCTCGGTGCCGCGGCCGACCTTCAGCGCGCCCATCCGCTCGCTCAGCCGCCGTGCGAACTCATCGGCGATCGACTCGTGCACGTGGAAGCGGTTGGCCGCCGTGCAGGCCTCGCCGACGTTGCGCATCTTCGCGAGCATCGCGCCCTCGACGGCGGCGTCGAGGTCGGCGTCCTCGAACACGAGGAACGGGGCGTTGCCGCCGAGCTCCATCGAGACGCGCAGCACCTGCTCGGCCGACTGTTCAATCAGCGTGCGGCCGACCTCGGTCGAGCCGGTGAACGACAGCTTGCGCGTGCGCGAGTCCTTCAGCAACGGTTCGACCAGCTCGCCCGAGTGCCGCCCGGTGATCACGTTCAGCACTCCTCCGGGCAGGCCGGCGTGCTCGAGGATCTGTGCGAGCGCGAGCATCGACAGCGGCGTCTGCTGGGCCGGCTTGACGACGACGGTGCAGCCGGCGGCGATCGCCGGGGCGAGCTTGCGCGTGCCCATCGCCATCGGGAAGTTCCACGGCGTCACGAACACGCACGGTCCGACCGGCTGGCGCATCGTCAGGATCCGGCCCTTGCCGGTCGTGTTCACCATGTAGCGGCCGTGAATGCGGACGGCCTCCTCGGAGAACCAGCGGAAGAACTCGGCGGCGTAGCCGATCTCGGCCCGCGACTCCGCGAGCGCCTTGCCCATCTCGAGCGTCATCAGCAACGCCAGCTCGTCGGTCTGCGCGACGATCGCCTCGTAGGCCCCGCGCAGGATCTCGCCGCGGTCGCGCGGCGCGCTCGCGCCCCACTCGGCCTGCTTGTCGGCGGCGGCCGTGAGCGCGGCGAGCGCATCGTCGACCTGGGCATCGGCGACCTCGCACAGCGTCTCGCCGGTGGCGGGGTCCTCGACCGGCAGCGTCCCGCCGCCGGACGCCGCGCGCCACTCGCCGCCGATGTAGAGGTTCTTCGGGGCTTGCTCCAACACAGCCTGTTCGCGCTCGCTACCGGCCATCTTCATCCACGCTCATATCTCTCCCCATCGCTCCCCGTGACCGGCCTGCCACGCTCGCGGCCAGCCGGCGCCGGCTTCCGAAAACGGCGCTCGCGGAACGACCCGGACCGGGGGACGGTTGTCTGGATTAGTAGACCTGCCAATCATCGTGCAGCGCTCACCCACACACCGCATCTACCCGACCCATATCTCATGCAATCCCTTTCCCAAGAGCGCGTCTCTGGCTGATCGACCGTGTTCTTCCGAACAGGGATGCCCGGCACCACCAGCTCAACCTACCACCGCGACTCGGGCGACTCGCGGGCATCGGCCGACCTGAGGGCAGTGCTGGCCGGGGTGGTCGTGGCGGCCCTCACGCTGGGTCTGCTGCTGTTGTGCGCCTCGGCGAACGCGGCGCTCGCGGCAGGCACGGCGAGTAGAGCGAGCGTGGCGACCACGGCAGGCGGCACGGGCGGGGCAATGCTCCTGATCGACGGCGCCGGCGACGGGCACGGCGTCGGGATGAGCCAGGAGGGGGCCTTCGGCTACGCCGAGCACGCCTGGACCTACAGCGCGATCCTCGCCCACTACTACACCGGCACCGCGCTCGGCCAGGCGCCGGCGGGGACGAAGGTGAAAGTGCTCGTCGGCAGCAGGGTCAAGACGCTGCCGCTGGAAAGCTACGTGCGCGGCGTGGTCGCCGCCGAGATGCCCGCCAGCTGGCCGCTCGCCGCGCTGGAGGCGCAGGCGGTCGCGAGCCGCACCTACGCGATCACCGCCGACGCGGGCGGCACGCGGTTCGATGTCTACTCCGACACGCGCTCGCAGATGTACCTCGGCAAGGCCGCCGAAACCGCCGCCACCAACGGCGCGATCGCCGCGACCGCAGGCCAGGTCGTGACCTACGCCGGCAAGCCCGCGATCACCTACTACTTCGCCTCCAGCGGCGGCCACACCGAAAACGTCCAGGACGCCTTCCCCGGCGCGGCCGCGCAGCCGTGGCTGGTGGGCGTCGCCGATCCCTACGACCAGGGCCCGGAGCACAGCTGGACGGAGAGCCTCAGCTTTGCCGCGGCGAGCAAGCGATTGAACGGTCTCGTGAAGGGCGCCTTCGAGGGGATCGAAGTGCTCACGCGCGGGTCCTCGCCGCGGATCCTCACCGCCTACGTGCTCGGTTCGGGCGGGCGGACATTGACAAGCGGCGACGAACTGGCTGCGCGGCTGGGGCTCGACGACACCTGGGAGTACTTCTCGGTGAAGCGCGGCACGAGCGTCGTGTCAGAGCCCGACCGCAGCGGCTCGTCCGCGCCGGCGAGCCCATCGCCCACGACGAGTACACCGACCACCGTCCCCTCCGGCCCTGGCGGGGGCGCGCAGGGACCGGCGGGTGCGCCGGAATCAACCGCTGCGGGCGGCGCGCTGGCGGGGTAGGACGATACGAGCACGACCACTTGCGCCGAGCCCTTGGCGGAGGCAGGACAGAGCGCGGAATCGCGATAGGACGGGGTTCGGAGTGGAAGCGTTTTAGATGCCTACTCATCCCGATGCAGAGAGCTACGGTGTCACCGACAGATGCCCGCCCCGCTCCTGATCGCCGACGTGCCGTGGCTGCTCTACCGCGCGTTCTTCTCGCTGCCCAAATCGATCGTCGGCGCGGACGGGCAGCCGGTGAACGCGCTGCTGGGAACGGTGAACGCGATCCTGGCAGTGCTCGAAGCACGCCCCGCACGGGCCGTCGCCGCCTGTATGGGGGCGGAGGAGGCGGTCTATCGCGTGCAGCTCTACCCCGGCTATCACGCGCAGCGCGAGTCGATGCCGCCGGAGCTCGCGACGCAATGGGACAAAGCGCCGGCGCTGCTCGAGAGCCTCGGGTGGACGTTCGCGACCGACGCCGAGCTGGAGGCCGACGACGTGATGTTCTCGTTTGCGCTCGCCGAGGTTGCGGGGGATGGGAACGGAGCGACCAAAGCGAGCCGCCGCGGTGATGAGCACACGACCGGCGGAGAGGATAGGGATCGGAACGGGGAGGGCGAAGATCACAGCGCGCTGCTCCTGACCGGCGACCGCGACCTCTACCAGGCGGTAAACGAGCGGGTCGCGGTGGTGCTGCCGGGCAAGGGCGGCGCGGCCCCCGAGGAGATCGGCCCGGCGCAGGTGCGCGAGCGCTACGGGATCGACCCAACGCTTGTGACTGACTTCATCGCCCTGCGTGGCGATCCCTCCGACGGCCTGCCCGGCGCGCCGGGGATCGGCGCGAAGACCGCCGCCGAGCTGCTGAATCGCTATGGCCCGCTGGAGGAGATGTTGAAGGTCGCGCGCGCGGACGACAGCGACATGCGCCTGCGGACGGCGCTTGCCCTGAGCGAGAACGAGGAGCTGCTGCTCAACTTCAAGCAGATCGCGACGCTCGTGCCGATCGACGGCATCGTCCGGCCGCCGGACCGTACGACCGACTTCGCCGGCGGCGCGCTTGCGGCCGAGGATCTGGGGATGAGGCAGCTGGCAACGCGACTGGAGCGGATGGCTGCCGCGAGCAGCTGATAACGGCTCAGGCGGGCGGGAGGATTTCTTCCTCATAGACCCACCGCTCGATACTGATGAGATAGGGATCGAGCTCGTCCACGAGGACCAGGACGCCCTCGTGCAGCGTTTTCCAGCTGTCAAGTGGGTAGGCGTGAGCGAGGATGTCGCGCAGCTTCATGGCCTTTTGTAGACGCGCAGCCGATTCATGCGAGATGACGCCGAGCACGGCGAGCCGCTCCCAGGGCCGGCCTGGGGACTTGTCCACCACGCCGAGGCGCTGGCCCTCGGCGAGGGCGCGTGCCGCGAGCTCGTGCAGCCAGTTGAGCAGCACCTCGTACAGGCGCTCGACGACCGTCACCCGGTTGCGCTCGGGCACGTCCGGCGACTGCGCGGCAATGACGAACCGCTCCTCCGCGAAGTCCAGCCCGAAACCCTGCATCGTCTCGAGCAGCTGCTCGTGCACGGCGGGGATCTTCTGCAGGATCGCTCCGATCCGGCGCTGCCCCTTGGATGCGCGCTGCTCCTCCGTCACGCGCGCGCCATGATCCCGGGCGCCCCCGTCCCTCTTTCGCGTTGCGCCAATCGTTCCCTGGCGGCAGCGAACGTCGCGCGCGCTTCGATCATGATCTGCTCATCTTCGCGGGCGCCTGCCGCCAGGATCCGATCGCGGCGCTCCTGCAGGGCGCCCCAGAGACCGTCGCGGTCGACCAGCACGCGTCCCTCGCGTATGACGTCGGCGAGCAGCGAGGGCTGTGCCTCGGCCTGCTCCAGCATCACGACATCGACGGGTGTGCCGAGCGCGCGCCGCAGGCGTATACACAGACCTGCCTGCACCATCCCTCCGGCCCGGCGGTGGACGATCAGCAGATCGACATCCGATATCGGGGTGTCCTCACCGGTCGCGGTCGAGCCGAACAGCACGGCCAAGCGCACGTCGCGCTCGGTGCGCAGCGCTGCCATCAGCTTGCCGAGCAGGGCACGGTGGCCGCGCAGGTAGGCCTCCTCCGCGTGCGACAGTTCGAGCTGGCCGCCGGCGATCCGGCGACCGCGCAGCAGGCCACCGTTGATGTAGCGGCGCAGCGTGCGCTCGCTGCAGCCGACCCTGTTCGCCGATCGACCGAGGACCAATCCCATGCGTCCAGGGTACCACTCCGTGTGTCCAAGATTTTGCCTCTGTGTGTCCAACATCTGTGCCCGTGCGTCCAAAGCGTCATACCACAGCCCACCAACCGGCAATGGGAGGGGGACACAGGTCCCCCTCCGACCTCCCCCTGGGGACGTACAGACAGCCAGCTCAGGGGCTGAACTTGACGGTCAGCACATCCCCGTCGACCATCACATAGTCCCGCCCCTCCACCCGCAGCGTCCCGCGCTCGCGCGCGCTCGCGTAGCCGCCGGCGTCCACGAGCTGCTGCCAGCCGATCACCTCGGCGCGGACGAAGCCCTTCTGGATGTCCGTGTGGATCTGGCCTGCCGCATGCCAGGCCGTCAAGCCGCGGCGCAGGTGCCAGGACTGGGCGATCGTGGCCTCGCCGGCGGTGAAGAACGCGATCAGCTCGAGCAGCGCGAACGCCTCGCGCACGACGCGCTGTAGGCCCGACTCGCTCACGCCGAGCTCCTCTCTCATCGCGGCAGCGTCCTCGTCGTCGAGCTCCGCGAGCTCGGCCTCGATCCGCGAGGACACGGCGACCGCGCGCGCGCCCTGCGCGGCGGCGTGCTCGGCGACGGCCGCGGGGATCTCCTCGGTGCCCTCGTCGACGTTGGCCACGAACAGCACCGGCTTGCTCGTCAAGGAGCCCAGGTCGCGGGCGGCGTTTGGCGCCTGCACGGGTACGGGCACGGTGCGCGCCGGACGGCCGGACTGCAGCGCCGCGATCACCTCGCGCAGCCACGCCTCCTCGGCGATCGCCACGCGGTCGCCTCCGCGCGCCTGTTTGCCGACTTTGTCCACGCGCCGTTCGGCCGCCTCGAGGTCAGCCATCACGAGCTCGGTCTCGATCGTCTCGATATCCGCCAGCGGGTCGACGCGCCCCTCGGGATGGATCACGTTTTCGTCGTTGTGCGCGCGCACGACGTGCACGATCGCGTGCGTCTCGCGAATGTTCGCCAAGAAGCGGTTGCCGAGGCCCTCGCCCTGGTGGGCGCCCGCCACCAGACCGGCGATGTCGTGGAAGTCGACCGTATCCCACACGATCTCCGACGCGCCGACGATCTCCGCCACCTGTTCCAAACGCTCGTCGCGCACGGGCACGACCGCGACGTTCGGCTCGATCGTCGTGAACGGGTAGTTCGCCGCCTCCGCGCCCGCCTTGGTCAGCGCGTTGAACAGCGACGACTTCCCCGCGTTGGGCATGCCGACGATGCCGATTCTGGTGCTCATCGCCCCGATTATCTCCGTCTGAGCCACTCGGCGAGGAGGGGGTCGAGCAGCAACGGTGTGCCCTCCCCGTCGCGCTGGACATGCCGTTCGTCGGCGAGCGCCATCAGCACGATCCGCTCGACACCTTTGAACGGATTCACCGTACATCAATGTACGGGATTCCCGTACAGGGTGTTCTTCCGGCCTGACGATCCGGTCTGTCCCGTTTGCGGGGTGGCGTCGGATAAGGGAGTAGGAATGTCCGTCATCGCCACCATCCGCGTCCTTTGCGAGACTAATTCCTCGCTGGGAACCGCCATCGTCAACGGCCTGCTCGCGTGGGCGGGCGTCCTCGGTGGCTGCACGGTGCTCTTCTCAGGGCTGCCGGCAGCAGTGGCCGTGTTCATCCCGAGCAGACCTGACTCCCTAGCACGGCGCATCAACCAAGGGGTGGGACAGGGCTTTCTTGTGGGAGTGTCACTCGGCGCCTTGGCGTGCTTCGCCTTCGTTGCTAGGATCGTTTCATGAACAGCTTCGACATGTACGATCGCTACGACTTCGCCATGTCCCTGCTGATGGGCGTCCTGATGGTGGGCGCGCTCGCCCTCGGCGCGCCCCTGTGGGTGGCAGTGGTGATCATCTTCGTCACCTGCCTCGCCAGCTTCATCCACCACTTCGACGAAATCATGTGGCCGTCGGATGACGCTGGGGCAGGACCGATGCAGCACCCCCCCACCAGCCAGCGCTGAGTTCAACCCGCGTCGAGCTCATGCCGCCGGGGACGGCTCTTACACGGGAACTGGCCCGAGCAGACGGCCAGCGACTCGCCGGCGGCGATCCGCAGTACCCCGACCTCGAGCTGCTCATCCGAGAGCTCGCCGCGCGCCCAGCGATCAAGCAGCGGCTCAGCGATATGAGGATCAAGCCCCTCGGCGCGAACCGAAGCCAACGCGTTCGCCGCGGCGCGCTTGCGGGAGACCTTTGGCCTAGCCAGACGCCGGCGCACGAGCTCCAAGCCGAGTTGCTCGAGTTCCTCGCTATCGATCTCCCCGGCTACCCACCGAGCGGCGAGCGCTTCGTGCTCCGCGCTCGGCTCATAAACCCCCGAGATAAAAGGGCGCCGCGGCCGGATCGGGGTCGCGGCACCCCTTGTGATGCGAGGGAACCTAGTGGGAGGGGACTACCACCGCCGTCTTGTTCGGTTCCCCTCGAGCGCCGTCCGCGAGGGGGCGCGGAGCGGCGCTCAAGACCTCCCTGCAACGCGTGATCGACACGCTGAAGGCCTTCACGATCTTCCTCGAGGAGGGCTACCGCCAGAACCCCCAGCCGAAACGCTCCCCCGCATCAGCTCAGACGCAATCACCGGCGCCCTGTTCGAGCTGCTCTACCACCACGCGACGCATGATCTATTGGACCGGCTGCCTGAGCTGACGCCGCAGTTTGCCTACGTGGCGCTGGCGCCGTTTATTGGGCCGACGGAGGCGGCGGAGTTCGTTCACGCGATGGCGTCGGCCAGCATTGACGCTGGACCCTGACCTGCCGCCGACGTGAAACGCAGTGTCGGTTATGATTTCCGTATGCGAACACTGCTCCCTTTGGTCACCAAGCGAGAGATCGTGCGGGAAATGCGCCTTGGCGTGCTACGCACCGACGACGCTGTGCTCCGTACCCTGCGTACCAACAAGGCCCTCTCCAAGGGCTTGAGCGGGAAGCGACGCTCACAGGCGGGACGCCTCGACGGGACCATGCACCTGTACTGCGCGCTGAACCGCGACGCCGCTCGCGCGCTCCGCCACAAGGAGAAGGATCTGGCTCAGCAGCTGGCTCGAGCTGCCACACGGGTCGAGACCTGAAGGCCACCAGAGTCCTGACCGATGCCATCGAGCAGCAGAGCACCGATCCATCACCGCGCCTGCTCGCTGCACTGCTTGCGCGCCCGGCATTGACGACAGCGCTACGCGAAGTGGACCGCGCGATCATGGCTGAGCGCCGCGGGCTGCCGTCTGCGTCGCGGATGACGGTCGCGTCGGGCTACGTCACTGCGCTGAAGGGCTTCAGCGCAACCATCACCCTCGATGACGATCTCGCCCCCCTGGCAATTCCCCGTGAGCTCTTGCGCGAGGAGGATCTCGACGAGGAGGGGGCCGTACTCGCCGCGCGTTGGGAGCTCATGGGCAACGGCATGTCGCTGCTCGCGGTCGAGCCGGTTATCGACCTGCCCGCAACGAGCTGCCCCGACGAGCAGCTTGCCGATCTCTACGGAACTCCCTGGGGAGAGGTGCTGAGCGATGTAGACGCGCCCTTTGTACAGAGCATCCTCGGCTCACCGCCCCGGCATACGGTACGTCGTCCCCGCACCAAGGTCGCCATCGGCGAGTGAAGGTCTGGGACCCGAAGTTCCTGACTGTTCGCACCGCCCGAAACTCGGACCTGCAGACGCTCGCGTCGTTCACGTGCTCCACTGGACCAGGCTGGGAGCAGGAGGTCGAGGAACAGATTCGGGACCCACTGCCCCGCCGCCACCTCACCAAGAGCAACCCGGACCTCGACTCTCGGCTGCTCATCTGCACGAACCCCGATGAGCAGATCCTCGCCGTAGCGGCTCATCACGTCGAGACGGTCCCGGTCCTCCGCGCCGCCAAGATCGTCGACCTGCGCCCCACCTACATCGAAGCGATCGCCGTCACACTGTCAGCGCGGCGCACTACCGTCACGACCGACGACGGACCTGCGATCACGATGGTGAGTTCATGTTCGACGTTGTGATCACCGATATTCAACAGCACCCAAAGCGAGACCCATACGTTTTTGCACGAGTCGATCCAAGACACGAGATCGGCCTACGCTTCTGCGATCGTGTCGGCCTGGTATTAGAAAAGCCCAACCAGCACACCGACTACATCCAACGCTGGGGCGATCTTTAGTCTGCTTTTGATCGTCAGCGCCTGGCTCGAGCGAAGTCGCCTGATCGGCAGCTCAACACCAGGCCGCGACGGCTACACCGCGACGAAGATCGCCGCCGCCTCGAGCAAACGCTTGCCGCAAGCCGTCCTGGATGCGCTACCCGGACCTCGCAAGCCGCATGACGTAGCCGCCTGATCGGCAGCTCACCTCACCGCCAGGCGGCGACGGCCGTCCCCAGCAGCGCGCCGGCGAGCACGTCGGACGGGTAGTGCACTCCCAGGTACAGGCGCGAGACGGCCAGTCCCTTGGCGAGGGCGTATAGCGGCACCGCCGGGAGACCCAGCCGCGCGTACGCGAGCGCGCCGGCGAACGAAGTCGAGGCGTGCGCGCTCGGAAAGCTCAGCTGCGTCGGCGTGCTCGTCAACGGCGGCAGGCCTGGCAGCTGCGGACGGCGGCGGCGGACGACCAGCTTGACCGCCGTGTTCAGCGCGTATGTCCCCAGCACGGTACCCACCGCCCGGCGCCACTGCGGACGCCTGGGCGCATCGAGCGCGTACCCCGCCGCACCGATCGCGATCCACACCGCGCCGCGCTCGCCGACCTTCGAGAAGCGCTCCACCGCACGGTCGGCCCGCGGCCCGTGCCACCGGGTTCGCAGCACCCGTAGGAGCTGCTCGTCTACATCGAAGTCCAACCCGCCCCCTAGAGTGTCGATGAGCAAGCGATACAAGGATGAAGAGGCCCACCCACCCGCGTGGCGTGCTGGGCGAAACGGGGATGCGAGCGGAGCGAGTGTCTCCCGGCTTCGGCCGCGAGCGACCGAGGACGCCACCGATCGAGAGATCGGCTAGCGCCGCTCAGCGGCGCTCTAGGCACCAAAGCCGACGCGGGAATCCTCGTCCTCCGCGCGGATGTAGACGACCTGCCCCAGATACAGCCGCACCGGGCCGTCCTCGGTCTCGAGCTCGTGCCAGCCGCCGTCGCCGAGGGACTTGTAGAGGCCCTTCAACTGGTCATCGCTGACGCGCAGCGCGAGCACCTGGCCGCCCTGGAAGCCGACGCTGATCCGGCGTGCGTTGGAGGAGGCCATCAGTGCGCTCCCAGTCCGGCGGCCGGTTCGACGATCTCGGTCAGCACGCCCGCGGTCGCGCGCGGGTGCAGGAAGGCGACGCGCGAGCCGCGGATGCCGACACGGGGCTGCTCGTCGATCAGCTCCATGCCGGACTGCTTGAGCGTCGCGAGCGTCGCGTCGATGTCGCCGACCTGGTAGGCGACGTGGTGCAGGCCCGGGCCCTTTTTCGCGAGGAACTTGCCCACGGGGGTCTCCTCACCGAGCGGTGCGAGCAGCTCGACGTGGTTCTCGCCTACGTCCAGCAGCACGGCCTCGACGCCCTGCTCCTCGACGACCTCGCGGTGGGCCACCTCCATCTGGAAGCCGTCGCGCCACAGCGCGAGCGAGGCCTCGATCTCCGCCACCGCCACGCCGATATGGTCGATCCGCCTGAACACAGCCGCCAGTCTATCGACGGCGCGCGGGCAGGCTGGGTGCGGTCGGACGCCGCGCCGGCGACCGGGTGGGACGGGGTATGTGTAGGCGAAACGCCTGCGGCCGGGTGCGGCGAGACAGCGGACTGCGCGAGAGCCGGGCTGGGAACTAAAGCTGGGCGGAGTCTCTGGAGCCGGGCGGTCTGGGACGCAGGCTGTGGACGGACGCGAGCTCGGACCGGACGCAGGCCGTGCAAGCGCGAGGACGAGGCGAGGGCGGCGTATCCCCTGTGGCGACGGGCCCCCACCCGTGCCAGCGCCGCCCTCACCCCGCGCCGACGCCCCCCTCGCCCGTGGTGGCGTCCACTGCCGTGGCCGCCGCTACCACGCGTAGTCCGGATCCCGGAGCGCGCTCCAAGCGCGGGACGCCCTTCATGATCCGGTCGATCGCCTCGCGGTCGAGCACCTCGTGCTCGAGCAGCTCCGCGGCGAGCGCGTCGAGCTGGGCACGGTGGGTGACGAGCGTGCGCTGCGCCGCGCGCCGCGCTTCCTCGATCAGGTCCTGGCGCTCCTCGTCGCGGATCCGCAGCGTCGTCTCCGACAGGCGCACGTCGCCGTCGGGCGCGCGGCCGAGGCCGGCGGTGCCCATCGCGTAGTCGTGCACCATCGAGTGCGAGATCTCCGCCACGCGCTTGAGATCGTCGGAGGCTCCCGTCGTGATCGCGCCGAACACGACCTGCTCGGCCGCGCGGCCGCCCAGCAGGACCGTCATGTAGTCGAGCAGCTCCTCGCGCGTCTTCAGGTAGCGGTCCTCGGCGGGCAGGTTCAGCGTGTAGCCGAGCGCGCGCCCGCGCGGGACGATCGAGATCTTGTGCACGCGGTCGACCGACGGCAGCAGCTCGCCGCACAGCGCGTGCCCCGCCTCGTGGTAGGCGACCACGCGCTTCTCGTGCTCGTTCAACACCCGGCGCGACTGCACGCCGGCGATCACGCGCTCCAGCGCGCTGTCGAAGTCCTGGTCGTCGATCCGCTTGGCGCCGCGGCGCGTGGCGAAGATCGCCGCCTCGTTGCAGATGTTCGCGAGGTCGGCGCCGGTCAGGCCGCTCGTCTGCTGGGCGACGAGGGACAGATCCACTTTCCCGAGGGGCTTCTCGCGGGTGTGCACGCCGAGCACGCCTTCGCGCCCGCGCACATCCGGCGGCGCGACGAACACCTGGCGATCGAAGCGGCCCGGTCGCAGCAGCGCCGGGTCGAGCTTGTCGAGCAGGTTCGATGCGGCGATCACGACCACCCGCCCGCTCGCGGCGAAGCCGTCCATCTCGACGAGCAGCTGGTTGAGCGTCTGGTCCTTCTCGCCGGAGATGTCCATCCCGCGGCGGCCACCGACCGCGTTGAGCTCGTCGATGAAGATGATCGCCGGTTCGTGCTTGCGGGCGATCGCGAACAGCCGGCGGATGCGGGCGGCGCCGAGGCCGGCGAACATCTCCACGAACGCAGCCGCCGACTGCGCGAAGAACTGCGCGCCGGACTCGTGCGCGACCGCCTTCGCGAGCAGCGTCTTGCCCGTCCCCGGCGGACCGTGCAGGAGGATCCCCTTCGGCACCTTCGCGCCGAGCTCTTCGAACTGCTTCGGGTCGCGCAGGAACTCGACGATCTCCTCGAGCTCGCCGCGCGCGTCGTCGACGCCCGCGATGTCGTGCCAGCCGACCGCCTGATGTGAGGCCGGCTTGATCTGCTGCGGCTTCACTTTCGGCATCACTTTGAGCATCCGCCACATCACGGCGATGATCACGACGAAGAACAGGATCGCGACGACCGGCTCCCAGTTCAGCGCCCAGTTCTGCAGGTTCTGCACGAACGAGACGTGCGGCGCCGGCGGCGCCGCGACCGGCGCCACTTTCGTGACGGCGTGCGCGTGGGCCTGGACGAGCGCGGCGTGCGCGGCGAGGGCGTGGGCCGTGAGGGGGTGAGCGTGCGCCGCGGCGGCGGCCGACGTGTGCGTGGCGGCCGTGCCGGCGGTGTGCGGCGTGGCCGAGGTGCTCCCGGTAGCAGAGGAGGCCGGGGCGCCCGAAGAGGAGGCTGGCGCGCTCGACGTGCCACTGCCGGACGGGGCCGTCCCGCTCGCGGCCGGCGCCATAGTCACCTTGTCCGTCGTGCTCGCCACCGTCGTCGTCCCTGACTCCATTGTCTTCTCACCACCATCCTTGGTTGGCCTATCCGTCCATTATGCAGATCTCTACTCAAGCACGCGCCGCGCCAGGTCTCTGAAGAACTCGGTCGCGAACGCGAGGTCGCGCGCGTCGATCCGCTCGTTTGCCGCGTGGATCAGCGGCGCAGCCTCGAACAGGGTCTGATGCTTCTGCGGGAAGAACCCGTACGCGACGCACTCCGGGAACGCCTCGCGGAAGTGGCGCGAGTCGGTGAAGCCCGGGAGGATCACGGGCACCACGTCGGCGTCCGCGTCGTGCTCGTTCACCCAATCCGCGATCGCCTCCATCAGCTGTGAGGAGATCGGCGAGCGGTTACCCTCGATCCGCTCGGTGAAGTCGATCCGCCAGGCCAAGCCGTCGCCTTCGCTCTCGCTCGCTCCCTCGCGATCGCTCCCCCCGGCCTCCGAGCCGCCGAGTCCTGGGCTGGTGGGTGTTGGGCTGGGGCGTCCTGGGCCGGGGGGCTCCAGATGGGGGGACCCGAGGACTTCAGCGATCCCGCGCCGCACCTCCTCCTCGCCGAGACCCGGCGGCACGCGGCAGTCGACTTTCAGCTCGGCGCTGGACGGGATCACGTTGATCTTCTCCGACGCCCTGATCCGCGTCGGCGTGAACGTGACGCCGAGCATTGGCTCGAACATCGTCACCAGGCGCTCGTCGGCCGCACCCAGGTTCGCGACCGCGCGTGCCGGCTCGTCCGGGTCCTCGCCGAGCGCTGCCAAGAACGCCTGCGGCTCGGCCGTCAGCTCGTACGCCGGCTGCTTGGCCGCCAGCCGCTCCAGCACCGGCGCCATCTTCAGCAGCGCGTTCTCGCCGATCTTCGGCATCGACGCGTGGCCCGCTACGCCCGAGGTCGTGACCGTGAAGCGGAACACGCCCTTCTCCGCGCAGCACACGCCGTAGTGCCGGCGGCCTCCATATTCGAAGACCGCGCCGCCGCCCTCATTCACGAGCAGGTCGCAGCGGACCTTCTCGGGGTGTTCTTTCGTAATCCATTGCGCGCCCAGCTCGCCGCCGGTCTCCTCGTCGACGACCACCACGATCAACAGCTCGCCCTTCGCCGGGCGCCAGCCCGAGCGCGCAAGGCCTGCGGCGGCGGCGATCTCGGCGGCCGTCTGCGACTTCATGTCGAGCGCGCCGCGTCCCCAGACGAAGCCCTCGGCCAGGTCGCCCGACCAGGGGCCGTGCGCCGACCACTCGTCGGGGTTTGCGAGCACCGTGTCGACGTGGCTGAGGTAGCAGAGCGTCGGACCGTCGTTCGTCGCATCGGGGCCGGAGGATGCGGTACTTCCGTCCGCGCGCAGTCGCGCGACGAGGTTCGGCCGCTCGGGCTCGGCGCCGAGCAGCTCGCACTCGAAGCCGGCCTCGGTCAGGTAGGCGCTCAGGTACTCCTGCGCTGCGCGCTCGTTCCCCGGCGGGTTCACCGTGTCGAAACGGATCAGCTTCTGAAGGAGCTCGGTCGCCTCTGCCGCCGGATCGGGGTCGCTCACCCCGTGATCGTACGCCGCGGGAGGACCTCGTGAGTAGACCTCATCTCATGCGGGCGCGGGGGACTTCACACGAGCGCACAGGCGAACAGACCCGGCCCACGGCGGTGCGGCTGACTCGGCCCGGCGCGCAAGGGCCCGGCGCGCAAGAGGAGAAGAGGAGGCCTCACGCGGCGCGATCGCCGTGCCGGCGTCGTGCACCGGGCACCGCCGCGAGCAGTTCCTTCGTATACGGGTGTTTCGGTTCGCCGTACAACGCCTCGTTCTCGGCGAGCTCGACGATCTTGCCCGCGTTCATCACCGCCACCCGGTCGCACATGTGCCGCACGACCGACAGGTCGTGGGAGATCAGCACGAGCGTCAGGCCCATCTCGCGCTGGAGCTCGCGCAGCAGGTTCAACACCTGCGCCTGGATCGAGACGTCGAGCGCGCTCACGGGCTCGTCGGCGATCAAGAGCTTCGGGCCGAGCGCGAGCGCGCGGGCGACGCCGATCCGCTGGCGCTGACCGCCGGAGAACTCGTGCGGGTAGCGGTTGTAGTGCTCGGGGTTCAAGCCGACCCGGTCCATCAGCTCCTTCACCCGCTCGCGGCGCTCACCGCGATCGGTGTGCAGGCCGTGGATCGCGAACGGCTCAGCGACGATCGAGCCGACCGTCTTGCGCGGGTTCAGCGAGGAATACGGGTCCTGGAAGACCATCTGCAGCTCGCGCCTGACCGCCTTCAGCTTTCCACCCTTCAGGTGCGTGATGTCCTCGCCCTCGAAGCGCACACTGCCGGCGGTGGGCTCGAGCAGGCGCATCATCATCCGCGCGGTCGTGCTCTTGCCACAGCCGGTCTCACCGACGATGCCGAGCGTCTCGCCGCGCAGCACGTCGAAGCTCACGCCGTCGACCGCCTTCACCGCGCCTGCCCTGCGCGTGCGCACGATCCCGCGCGTTAGCGGGAAGTGCTTCTCGAGATTCTGTACCTCCATCAGTGATTCCGCCGGGCTCATCATCGCTCGGGCTCCGATCCGGCCGCGGCGGGGTGTGGCTCAGACGCCCCCGGCTCGGCGCCTCTGGCGGGAAGTCCCACTGCGGTGAGCGCCTGCGTAGAGGTGCGCCCGGCCTGCAGCTCTGACCACAGCCGTCGGCGCACCTCCGGCTCGAGCAGGCAGGCAACCCGGTGGTCCGTGTCGCCGGGGTGGGCAGGGTCGTCGGGGTGGGTTGTGGGACCGGGAATCAGGCGCAGCTCCGGGTCGATCCGCGCGTGGTCGGGCTGGGCGTACGCACAGCGCGGGTGGAAGTGACAGCCCGACGGGGGGGCGATCAGGCTCGGGGGGCTGCCTTTGATCGGCTCCAGGCGCTCCACGCGCGGGCCGTCCAATTTCGGGATCGAGCGCAACAGGCCCCATGTATATGGGTGTTCGGGGCGGTTCAGCAACGTATCCGTCGCGGCCGTCTCGACGATCCGGCCCGCGTACATCACGGCGATCTCATCGGCCATCTCCGCGACCACGCCGAGGTCGTGCGTGACGATCATTACCGCCATCCCCAGCTCCTCTCGCAACCGTTCCAGCAGCGCGAGGATCTGCGCCTGCACGGTCACATCGAGGGCGGTCGTCGGCTCGTCGGCGATCAGCAGCTTCGGCTCGTTTGCTAGCGCCATCGCGATCATCGCGCGCTGGCGCATTCCTCCGGAGAACTCGTGCGGGTAGTCGTCCACGCGGTTGCCCGGATCGGGGATTCCGACAAGGCCCAACAGCTCGATCGCGCGCGCGCGCGCCTGCGCCTTTGACACATCCTGATGGGCTCTCACCGCCTCCATGATCTGCGCGCCGACCTTGTACAGAGGATGCAGTGCCGTGGATGGGTCCTGAAAGATCATCGCGATCTCGTTGCCCCTGATTCGCCGCAGCGCGACCTCATCGAGTCCCAAAAGATCAACTCCCTCAAACACAACCCGCCCACTGATCCTCGCCCCCTGCACGCGGGTCAAACCCAGCACCGTCATCGCCGCGACGGTCTTGCCCGAGCCCGACTCGCCGACGATCCCGAGCGTGCGTCCCCTTCCCACTTCATATGTGATCCCGTCGACCGCTTTCACCACCCCGTCTTCGGTCGGAAACTCGACTTTTAGGTTCTCCACACGCAGGAGGGGATCATTGATGGGATTCATGATTCCGCTGTTCTTTCATGGAGCCGTTTTCGGCGGTCATATCGTCGTTCCTGGCAAGAATTAAAAGGCCCGCCCACCCGCGTGGCGTGCTGGCCGATCCCGGACGATCGGTCACGCGAGCGACTGAGGACACAGCCAGGGGCGTCGAGATGATCACGAAAACCTGACACGTGGATCCAGGTATGCATAGGCAATGTCCACAACGATGTTCGCGACAACAATGAACAGCGCACCGAGCAGCACCGCACCCTGCACGACGAGCAGGTCCGAGTGACGGATCGCGGTGTAGGCGAGCGATCCGATCCCGGGAATGTTGAAGACGACTTCGACGAGGATCGCACCGCCGAGCAGCGTCGCGATGTCGAGCGCGAGGATCGTGAGAATTGGATTGATCGCCGCACGTACACCGTGGCGCAGAACCACGCGGCGCTCGCTCAGGCCCTTCGCACGCGCGGTGCGGATGTAGTCCTCCTGCATCGTCTCACTCAGGCTGCCGCGCATCAGGCGCGCATAGATCGCCGCGGAGCCCGCCGCGAGCACGAGCCATGGGAGGATCAGCGAGGTGAACCATTTCCACGGGTCGCTCGTCAATCCGACGTAGCTGCCGGACCCCGGGAAGATCTTCACCTGGCCGATGTCGGCCGCAAACAGGTAAAGGGCAATCAACCCAAGCCAATATTCCGGGGCTGAAACGAACACGAGCGCGGTACCCATGCTCACGCGGTCGAGTCGCGAGCCGCGGCGCAGCGCTGAGAGAATTCCCACCGGCAGTCCAACCGCGAGCCAGATCACAGCACCCCCGAACATCAGCGACAGCGTCGCGCCGAGGCGTTCGGCGATCAGGCCGCGCACGGGGGCGTTTGAGTAATAGCTGTAGCCGAGGTTGAAGTGCAGGAAAACACCCTTCATGTAAATCCAGAACTGCTCGGGCAGCGACTTGTTCAGGCCGAGGTCGACACGGAGGTCGGCGATTATCTTCGGGCTCGCGTTGCGCCCGGCGCGCAGGCGCGCGGGGTCGCCCGTGGGGAGGATCCGGAACAGCACGAACATCAGCGCGGTCACGAGGATCAGCAGCAGAATTCCCCAGAGGACGCGTCTGATGATGTAACGGGTCATGTGCCCGTCACACTTTGGTCACGATCAGGGCACATTATCGTCGCAATTGGGTGATTTGTGGTGCAGAGATGGGTCTGGTTGGAACATAAAGGGCCGTGGGGGGAGTGTTGTACTTGAAGACTGCGTGTAACGATGGTGACACATAGTCTCTTTGGTGAGCACTCCCTCCCGCGGTCTTTATCTTCCTGGCACACTTCCGTCACAATTAGGGCACCCCTGCGTCGCGCTTTGGTCGGTTATGCGGCGGCGGCTTGGAATCACTTCAACGACGTGAAGCTGTAGTCCCACTGACCGGTGTTCCACAGATCGCCGACGCCGGCGACGTCCTTGGACTCGATGTTCGGCTGCTTGTCCCAGTCGAACGGAATCGCCGCGGCCTGGGCGACCAATTTTCGGTCGATTGCCGCCCATGCGTTCGCGCGCGCCTGCGTACCAACTACCAGTTCGGCGGCGTCCATCGCCTTGTTGATTTCGGGGTCGTTCACCTGACCCCAGTTGTTGTTCCCGGTCGAGACGATGTTCTTGCCGTTGAACGCCACGTTCAGCACCGCCTGGGGGTCGCCAAAGTCAGCGACCCAGCCGACGTTCGGGCAGACGTCGATCTCTTCGGCGGGCGTGCCGCAGTACTTCGAGTACATCACCGAGTCTTCGACGAGCGTCAGCTTCGTCTGGAAACCGAGGTTCTTCAGCGTCTGGTTGACGATTTCCGCGTCTTCGGCCGAGGGGCTTTCGTTCGCGCCGACGACCTGGAGCGTCTTCCCACCCGTGTATTTACCGCTCGGGTAACCCGCAAGCTTCATGTACTTTGCGGCGACCGCCGCGTTGCCCTCAGGGTAATCGTTGTAGTCGACCTGCGGCCCCTTCAATCCACCCGCCTGTTCGAAGCCGGGGATTTCGGGATAGATGAAGTGCGTCATCACGTTCGTCACCAGTTCGCCGCCGCGCGCCTTGTTCATCGCGGTGCGGTCGAGCGCCGCCCAGAACGCCTTGCGCAGGTTCACATTCGAAAACGGTCCCTGCTTGTTGTTGACGGCGATGTAGTGGTCACCGGCGCCCGGTGAGATCTCCAGCTGGCTGCGGAATTTTTCATACGCGAGCTTGACGATCGGCTGCGCAGGCGTTTCGTTCTGAACCATGTCCGACCCTTCCAGCACCTGTCGCCCGATCACGGTCGTGTCACCGCCGAGCTTGATGTCGATCTGGTTCAAATAAGCGGGGCGGAAGTCAGTCGCGGGATTCCAATTCGGGTTGCGCACGAGCGTCGCCGATTTACCCGGAACGTAGCCGATGCCGAGCACTTTCCCGGCGCTGTTGTTCTTCAACATATACGGGCCCGTCGCGACCTGATAGTTACCGTATTCCGTAGGTTTCATCGCGTCGTATTTCTTGGCGTATTCCTCGGGCACGGGTGCGCTCAGCGGCAGCACCAGCGCGGCGAGCACGATCGGCGCCTTCGGTTCGGTCAGGTGAAAGACGATCGTCGTCGGGTTCGGCGTCGTGATCCCCGGGAAGGGGCCGCCCTTTGCCTGTTCAAAGCCGGCCAGCGACTTGAAATAGGCTTCGAAATAAGGATTCCCGACGTTCTGGTTGGCGCCACGCTCGATCCCATAGGCGACATCGGCGGAGGTCACTTCGCGATTCACGGGCGGGCTAAAATGCACGCCTTTGCGAATGTGCACGGTAATCGTCTTGCCATCGCCCGAGATCTGCGCCGGTTCGGAGGCCATGTCCGGGGTCGTTTCCGAGAACGTATTCGGCTTGTAGGAGAACAGCGGGCGCTGGGTCACGTCGACGACCTCGTAGTCGATGTTGTAATACGCGAGCCCGGGATCGAGCTGTTCGAAGTCGGTGTGGTTCAGCACGGTCAGCGTGCCGCCGCGTTTGCCGCCCGACTGCGCTTGCGTCCGCGGCGTCTGGATTCCCTTCGCGACCCCGATCCCACTGCCGCCGGAGACCGATTCGCTGGAGCCGCACGCGGCGAGCCCCAGCGCGAACGCTCCGGCGAGCGCCGCTGCTGCCAGCTGTCTGGTTGGGCTCATCAGTGCTTCTCCTCTGGTCGTTGGAATATCGGGTTCACCGCGCGGCCCTCGGGTTGAGCGCATCCTGCAGGCCGTCGCCGAGCAGGTTGAACGCCAGCACCGTCAACAGCAGCGCCAGCCCCGGGAAGGTCATGTACCACCAGGCGGTGTTGAAGATCGGCGTCGCGGAGGCGATCATCTGGCCCCAGCTCGCGGTCGGCGGGCGGATCCCGACGCCGAGGTAGGAAAGGCCCGCCTCGAGCAGGATGTTGAGCGGGATCAAGAGCGTCGAGTAAACGATGATCGGCGCGAGCAGGTTCGGGAAGATCTCCCTGAACATGATCCTCGTGTTCGATGCCCCGAGCGCGCGCGAGGCCTGCACGAACTCGCGCTCGCGCAGGCTCAAGACCAGCCCGCGGACGATCCGCGCGATGTACGTCCAGTTCGCGAGCGCGATCAGGAAGATCACCAGGCCGAGACCCGGCTGTACCGTGCCCCCGACGCAGCCCCTGACGGCGCAGGCCGCGCCGATGCCGAGGCCGAGCAGCAGGATCGGGATCGACAGCACGACGTCGATCAGGCGCGACAGCAGCGTGTCGACCCAACCGCGGTAGAAGCCCGCGAGCGTCCCGATCACAACGCCGATCAGCGTCGCCACGGCCGTGCCGAGGATCCCCACCTCGAGCGCCACGCGCGTGCCGTAGATCACGCGCGACATCACGTCCTGGCCGAGCTGGTCGACGCCGAACGGGTGGGCGAGGCTCGGGCCGAGCGGGCTGCCGAAGGAGTCCGTCAGGTTCGGGTTCTGCACGTTAGGCCCCGGCAGGCCGAGCAGTTTCACGATCAGCGGCGCCGCGAGCGCGACGACGAACAGCAGGACGACGAACGCGAGCGAGCAGAGCGCAACCTTGTCTTGACGGAAGCGGCGCCAGAACAGCTGCAGGGGGGACAGCGCCGCGACGCCGCTCTCGGAGAGCGGGAACTGGAACTCGCCGGGCGTCCCGCCCGGGCCTGCGGCCGTCCCCGGCCCACCCCACAGCTCGGCGGCGCCGGTGCTCATTTCGCCGAGCCCTCTCCCTCGTTGACGGGATTCGATTGCAAACACATGGCAAACACGGGCCCTATCTGTTCGACACGGCCTCTTCGACAACCTTCTCCGGAACATAAATCCGCGCGCGGTGGCTACGTGGTTTGTCCAGTGGTCCCGCCGGGGCGGGGCGAGCGTGATCGGACCAGCTCGGCGCAGTGGGGCGAAGTGGCGGAACGAGACGACAACTGGACCCAGAGAAGGTCGAGTGCGACTCGTCGGAAGAACGGCCCAGGCGCGCGATACTGGGCTGATGGACACGCTGTTCGAGTCCGACGACGCCGCGCCGGATCCCGATCCCGGGCGCGGCCCTGGACGCGGCCCGGCCGGGAACGGGAACGACGACCGCCCACTGGCAGCGCGGATGCGCCCGGCGACGCTTGCGGACTTCGTCGGCCAAGCGCATCTCCTCGGCGCGGACTCGGGGCTGCGGACGGCGATCGAGCAGGGTCGACCCCACTCGATGATCCTCTACGGACCGCCCGGCACCGGCAAGACGACGCTCGCGCGGATGGTTGCCGAGCACGCGAGCGCCGCCTTCGAGGAGCTGAGCGCGGTGCAGGCCGGCCGCGCCGAGGTGCGAGCGGTGCTCGAGCGGGCGGCACACCGTCGCGCGACCGGAGGCCCGCCAACCGTCTTTTTCCTCGACGAGATCCACCGCTTCAACAAGGCCCAGCAGGACGCGCTGCTGCCGGCGGTCGAGGACGGGCTCGTCACGTTGATCGGCGCGACGACCGAGAACCCGGCGTTCGAGGTCAACGGGGCCTTGCTCTCGCGCACGCGCGTGTATGCGTTAAAGGCCTTGAGCGACGAGGAGGTCGGGACGGTGCTGCGGCGGGCGGTGGCGGCGGCACGCGGCGGCGAGCGGCAGGACGGCGCGGAGATCGAGGTGGACGACGGGGCGCTCGACTTCCTCGCCGCGCGCAGCGACGGCGACGCGCGCACCGCGCTGAACGCGCTCGAGCTGGCGCTCGCGACGGCCGCCGAGCTCGGCGAGAGCAGCGTCACGATCGCGCGGGCCGAGGACGCGCTGCAGCAGCGGGCGGTGCTGTACGACAAAGGCGGCGACCGCCACTACGACTACATCTCCGCCTGGATCAAGGCCACGCGCGGCTCGGACCCCGACGCCTCGCTGTACTACCTCGCGGTGATGCTGGAGGGCGGCGAGGACCCACGGTTCATCGTACGGCGGATGGTGATCCTCGCCTCCGAGGACGTCGGCAACGCCGACCCCGCCGCGCTTGGCGTCGCCGTCGCCGCGGCCCAGGCGGTCGAGCACGTCGGGCTGCCGGAGGCCACGTTCGCGCTCGCGCAGGCCGCTATCTACCTCGCGCTCGCCCCGAAGTCGAACGCAGCCGGCAGGGCGCTCGGCGCGGCGCGCAGGCACGTGCGCGAACATGGCGCCGCGCCGGTGCCTGGCTGGCTGCGGTCGGGCCCGAGGCCGGGGCAGGAGGTCGGCGGCTATGACAACCCGCACAGCCATCCCGGGCACCTCGCCGAGCAGGAGCTCCTACCCGAGGGCGTCGCCGGGGAGCGTTTCTATGAGCCCGACGAGGCCGAGGCGGAGCTCGCGCGGCGGCTGGAGGAGATTCGCCGGCTGCGCGGGCGCTGAGCGGCCCTCCTTTGGTGCCGGCGAGACCGACCGCCCGTGCTATACTTAAAGTGAATGCTTAACCAAAGCACAGCAACAGCCGGGAAAGATGTCGACCTGCTCTTTCACGCACTCGCGGACCAAAGCCGGCGGGCGATGGTCGAACGACTGACCCGCGGACCGGCGTCCGTCAGCGAACTCGCCCGGCCTCTGGCGATGTCGATGCCGGCGGTCGTCCAGCATCTGCACGTGCTCGAACGCAGCGGGCTCGTGCGCTCGGAAAAGGTGGGACGGGTTCGAACGTGCACCGTGGAGCCCACCGCGCTGCGAACCGCGGAGGGCTGGATCGCCGAGCGGCGCACCACCTGGGAGCAGCGCCTGGACCGTCTCGGCGAGTACCTCGCCGAGCACCCCGATCGACCATGACCGAGCACGCCTCGACCAACGCAGAGACGACGGCGACAAACAGATACGGCAGCGAAATCAACCAGCGCAGAGGAGCACACAGATGAGCCAGACAGACGAGACCGCAGGCGAGCGTTCGACCGTCCATTCGACCTTCACACTCGAGCGCACCTACGCGGCCACGCCCGCGCGGGTGTGGCAGACATGGGCGGACCCCGCGGAGAAGCGCCGCTGGTTCGGCCCGCCGGAGCCGGCGAAGGCCGAGCACGAGCTCGAGTTCCGCGTGGGCGGCCTCGAGCGCATGACCGTGCAGTCGCCCGTCGGCGCCTACAAGTTCATCGCGCGCTTTCAGGACATCGTCGAGGGCGAGCGGTTCGTGCACACGTATGAGATGTACCTGGACGACGCGCGCATCTCCGTGTCGGTGGCGACCATCGTGCTGGAGGCGGTGGACGAGGGGACGAAGCTGACGATGACCGAGCAGGGCGTGTTCCTCGACGAGCTCGACACCCCCGCGGCGCGCGAGCACGGCACGGGCGAGATGCTGGATACGCTGGTTACTCACCTCCAGAGCACGGGCGAGGAGGCGTGAACGGTGAACGCGAACAGCGGACGGACCTCGCGAAAGACGACCGGGCGTAAACGCGACCGGAGATCGACATGACGGGAGACAGGACATGAACGCGATCGCCGAGAAGCCGCGTCACGCGGCGGACGCCCCCGCGCCGCGCGACGAGCGCTGGGTGGCGCTGTATGTGCTGTGCGTGGGGATGCTGATGATCGTGCTCGACGTGACCGTTGTGAACGTCGCGCTGCCCTCGATCCAGGACGACCTGCACTTCTCGACCTCGAGCCTCGCGTGGGTGATCAACGCCTACCTGATCGCCTTCGGCGGACTGCTCCTGCTGGCCGGGCGCCTCGGCGACCTGGTCGGCCGCCGCAGCGTCTTCCTGGCGGGGATCGGCCTGTTCACCGCCGCCTCGCTGCTGTGCGGCCTGGCGAACAGCCAGACGCTGCTGATCGCCGCGCGCTTCGTCCAGGGCGTCGGCGGCGCGATGACCTCCGCGGTGATCCTCGGCATGATCGTGACGATGTTCCCCGAGCCACGCGAGCAGGCGAAGGCGATCGGCGTGTACGCGTTCGTCGCCTCCGCCGGCGGCTCGGTTGGCCTGCTGGCCGGCGGCGTGATCACGCAGTCGATCGACTGGCACTGGATCTTCTTCGTCAACATCCCGATCGGGATCGCGACGGCCGTGTTCGCCGCGCGCCTGCTCGAGCGCGACGCGGGCATCGGCCTCGGCGCGGGCGCGGACGTCCCGGGCGGGGCGCTGATCACCTCCGCGCTGATGCTGGGCGTCTACACGATCGTCAAGCCCGCCGCCGAAGACGGCTGGGGAGCGGGGCGCACGCTCGCGCTCGGCGGCATCTCGCTGGCGCTGCTCGCCTGCTTCTTCGCGCGCGAGGCCACCGCACGAAACCCGCTGGTGCCGCTGCGGATCTTCCGCGTGCGCAACGTCGTCGCGGCCAACGCGATCCAGATCCTGTCGGTGGCCGGGATGTTCGGAATGTTCTTCCTCGGCGCGCTGTACATGCGCGGCGTGCTCGGCTACGACGCGCTGCAGATCGGGCTCGCGTTCCTGCCCGTGACGCTCACGATGGGCACCCTTTCGATCCGCTACTCCGAGCGCCTGGTGACCCGCTTCGGGGCCCGCGCCACGGTCGTGCCCGGGCTGGTGCTGATCGCGATCGCACTTGTCCTGTTCGCGCAGGTGCCCGTCCAGGGCAGCTACTTCGTCCACGTGATGCCCTCGATGCTGCTGCTCGGGATCGGCGCCGGGATCTGCTTTCCCGCGCTGATGAACCTCGCGATGTCGGGCATCGAGCCGCGCGACGCCGGGCTGGCCTCCGGGCTGGTGAACACGACCGCGCAGATCGGAGGAGCGCTCGGGCTGGCGGTGCTCGCAACGCTGTCGAGCTCCCACACCCGACATCTGGAGGCACAGGGCCATTCGAGCGCCGCCGCGCTCACCGGCGGTTATCACCTCGCGTTCTGGATCGCCGCCGCGCTGACCGCCGCCGCGCTCGCGATCGTGCCCGCCGTACGGCGCCCCGCCCCTGCCATCTCACACGATGCCCGTCTTCCGGCACACGATGCCGTGCCGTCGCAGGTTGCCCGCCAGGCACACGATGTCCCACCGGCACGTGATGTCCCACCGGCACGTGATGCCCCGTCGGCACGCGATGCTCCGCTGACGCGCGAGGACGGCGAGGATGCGCCCGAGCACGATCGCGGGCGTGCCCGTGGAGGAGCGACCTTGACGGAGCCGGCGAGCTGACGGGGGCAGGAGCGATAATCGGCCGAGATGAGCCGAGCCCCCCGTGAGGCAGACCCCCCGGCAGTGCAGACGCCGCAGACGATCGAGTCGCGCAACCCGGCGACGGGGGCGGTGCTCGGCAGCGTGCAGACCACCCCGCCGGAGCGGATCGACGAGCTCGCGGCGGCGGTCGCGCAGGTGCAGCCGCTATGGGCGCTGTTACGGGTGGAGGACCGCGCGCGGTACATGCGCCGAATGGCCCAGGCGATCATCGACGAGTTCGACGCGCTCGCACGGGAGATCGGCCGCGAGCAGGGCCGGCCACGCGCGGAGGTCGCAGCGCTCGAGCTGCTGCCGGCGATCGACGCGCTGATCTGGATCGCCGACGACGGCGCGAAGGTACTCGGCGGCCGCCGCGTGGGGATCCATCGCTCGATGTCGCTCGCGCGACGCGCGCGGATCGCCTATGAGCCCTACGGCGTGATCGGCGTGATCGGCGCTGGCAGCGCGCCCTTCGCCCAGCCGCTCGGCCAGATCGCGGGGGCCTTGCTGGCGGGCAACGGCGTCGTCTTCAAGCCGGCCGCGCGCGCCTGCCTGACGGCGGAGCGAATCGCTCGCGTGCTCGCCCGCGCCGACCTGCCGGAGGGGCTGGTCGCGCTCGCACACGGCGACGCGCGCGTGGGGGTCGCGCTCGCCGGTGCGCCGGTTGCGAAGATCCTGTTCACGGGCTCGCCCGAGGTCGGCCGCGAGGTCGCGCGCGCGTGTGTGGGCCGCGAGAAGGAGGTGACGGTCGAGCTCGGCGGCAAGGACGCAATGCTCGTGCTCGGTGACTGCAACATCGGCCGGGCGGCTGAAGGCGCGCTGTGGGCGGGGTGCGCCGGCGCCGGGCAGGCGCGCGGGGCGGTCGAGCGCGTGTACGTCGCGCGCGAGGTCTCCGAGCGCTTCACCCAGCGGCTCGTCGCGGGCGCGCGGGCGCTCGCCGTCGGCGACCCCGAGCGGGTGGGCGGGTACCCGATCATGGTCGGCCCGCTCGCCTCCACGCGTAGGCTGGAGCATGTCAGCGAGCTCGTCGAGGAGGCGGTGGCGCAGGGCGCGACGCTGCACTGCGGCGGGCCCGTCTCCCCGGAGGGCTGCGACGGCGCGTTCTACGCACCCGCCGTGCTCACGGGTGTGACGCCGGCGATGCGGTTGATGCAGGAGCCGATCGACGGTCCCGTGCTGGCGGTCGCGACGGTGGACTCGATCGATCAAGCGATCGCCGCCGCCAACGACAGCGACTACGGCCTCGGCGCGTCGGTGTGGACACGCGACCGCTACCGCGGCCTGCGAATCGCGCGCGAGCTCCGCGCGGGGATGGTGTGGCTCAACGACCACCTCCCGAGCCCCGCGGTCTCGCGCGGGCCGTGGGGCGCGGCGGCCGGCGGCGGCCTCGGCCGCGTGCTCGGCGAGGCCGGGCTGCGGGCGTGCGCGCAGGAGAAGCTGATCGTGTGGAGCCAGCCGGGGATACGGGGGCTGTGGTGGGGGCCGTACGACGGTGTGCTCGAGGGGTGCGCGCGGGCGGTCGCGCAGCTGCGCTCGGGGCGCGACTCCGACCGCGAGCGCGCGTGGCGCCATGGGGCGGTGGCGGTGGCGCGGGTGGGGGCGCGGGCGCTGGGGCGCGGGGTGCCGCGGTAGAAGGTAGAAGGATCCGGATTTTGCAATAGCTACTGAGCATAGATTTGCTCGGACAAAGCGCCGGAGTTACTCCGAGGAGCTACACTTTGTGTCGTGCCGAGCAAACATCCAAGGATCGCCGTGACGACCAACGCCGAGCTGGGGCGGGCGCTCGAGCGCGTGCGCGTGGCGACCGGTACTCGCGAGGGCAATGCCACCTTGGTGCGCCGGCTCGCGGTCGCGGGCGCAAGCGTTGAGCTGCGGGCGGGCCGCGAGCGTCGTGCGGCTGCTGAGGCGCTGTTTGCCTTGATGGACAGCGGTGGGTTCGACCTCGATCTCGATGCGATCGATCGTCTCAATTCGCCTTCGAGCAGCGTGTGAACATCGACCTATGGGATGGCCGGGGCGCGGTGCTCGCCGATACCTCGGCCTGGATGCACGCGCGTCGGGAATCGCGGGCGCATGAGCTGCTGCTCGCTGCGATCGAGCGCGGCGAGGTCGCGTGGTGTTGGCCGGTCCGCTACGAGCTGCTGACCGACGCGCGTGACCCGGAGGGGATCGGGGCCGTCGACCGTACCCTCGAGGGCTTACGCGAGATCGCAGTCGACAGCACCGTCCAACGGGGTGTCCTATCGACGATGCGCGAACTGGCGGATGCAGGCTCTCATGGAGCACACCGGCTGCCGCTGACCGACCTGACGGTTGCGGTGGCGGCGCAGCGCGCAGGCTTGGACGTACTGCACTACGACCGTCATTTCGAGCGCCTCGGCGAGTTGCTCGGTATTGGCACACCGTGGATCGCCGAACCGTCTGACTGAGAAGCCGGCAGCGAATCGCTCTTGCCGGCTCCACTACTCTTAACCCATGCCCGCCCAGGCCTATGCAGGCAAGAAGTGCGTCTGCCAGCTGCACAGAGGAATCTGCGATCAGTCATGCGTGCAGGGGATGCTCGACACGCCGTTCTACATCGCTTGCCTGAAGCTGACGGGACGGCGCTGCGTGGTCGTCGGCGCCGGCGAGATCGGGCTGGAGAAGGTCGAGGGCCTGCTCGCGTGCGACGGCGAGGTGACGCTGATCGCGCCCGACGCCGAGCCGGCGCTGGTGGAGTACGCGCGCGAGGGTTCGATCCACTGGGAGCAGCGCGAGTACGCCGGGCCGGAGGACCTCGAGGGTGTGTTCATGGCGATCGCCGCGACGGACGACACCGACGTGAACATCGCCGTCTACGACGACGCCGAGCGCCGCGCGATGCTCGTGAACGTGGTCGACGTGCCACCGCTGTGCAACTTCATCCTGCCCGCGATCGTGCGCACCGGGCCGCTGGCGATCGCGATCTCCACCGCGGGCGCCTCGCCGGCGCTGGCGAAGCGGATCAAGCGCCAGATCGCCGAGGATTACGGCGAGCCCTACGCGCGCCTGGCGGTGCTCCTCAACGAGGTCCGCGGCTGGGCGAAGGGGACGCTGCCGACCTACCAGGACCGCAAGGAGTTCTTCGAGGGGATCGTCAATGGCGACCCCGACCCGGTGGAGTTGTTGCGAGGCGGCGGCGGTTACGACGGCGGCGAGAGTGCGGTGCGCGAGCTGATCGCGGCTGCGCAGAGCACGTACGCGCCCGCCTCGGCCGGCGTCTGAGCGACACCGCCGCGTAGATGGCCGATCGCGGCACCACCCCGACCGTGGCCGGTACCGCTCCAGCGGGCGCGGGCGACGACGACGTCGGCGGCGGCATCGAGGAGCCGGCCGTCCGGCTGGACGGGCTCGTGCGCCGCTACGGCGAACGCGAGGCGCTCGGCGATGTCTCGCTGTCGCTCCCGGCCGGGCAAACGCTCGTCGTATTCGGGCCGAACGGCGCCGGCAAGACGACGCTGCTGCGGGTGCTCGCGACGCTGCTGCGGCCACACGACGGCGAGGTGCGCGTGCTCGGCGCGAGCCTTCCCGAGCAGGCGTGGGCCCTACGCGGCCGCGTAGGGCTGCTCGGGCACGAGCCGCTGCTCTACCGCGAGCTGACCGCGCGCGAGAACCTGCGCTTCCACGCGCGCCTGCACGGCGTCACCGCGGAGCGCGTCGAGCAGCAGCTCGCCGCCGTCGCGCTGGAGGACCGCGCCGACGAGCCGCTCAAGCACCTCTCGCGGGGCATGGTGCAGCGCGCAGCCGTCGCGCGAGCGACGCTGCACAACCCCGAGCTGCTGCTGCTCGACGAGCCGCGCGCAAACCTCGACCCCGCGGCCGGCGAACTGGTCGAGCCCCTGATCGGCGCCGGCGGCGGAACCGATCCCACCGATCGCAGGACGCGCGTGATCTCCAGCCACGACCCCGACGGGGGCCTGCGCGAGGCCGATCTCGTGTTGGGCCTGCGCGACGGGCGCGTGGCGCTGCTGCGCGCGGCCGGCGACGTCGATCGCGACGAGATCGTGGAGTTGTACAGGTGAGCACCGCGAGCACGGACGAGCCGCTGCGGCCGGCCGCTTCGCCCGAGCGAGCGCCGCGGGCGCTCCGAACACGCGCGCCGGGCATGTGGGCGACCGTCGGCGCGCTGCTGCGCAAGGAGCTGCTCGTCGAGCTGCGCACGCTCGAGTCCGTGCCCGGCATGTCGCTGTTCGCGGTAACCACGTTTGTCGTGTTCCACTTCGCGCTCAACCAGAACACCGTCTCTGGCGACGAGGCCGCGGGGATTCTGTGGGTGACGCTGCTGTTCGCCGCGATGCTCGGCGTCAACCGCCTGTTCGTCGCCGACCAGGATCAGGGCGGCTTCGACGCCTTCCTCCTCGCTCCCGTCGACCGCACGGCGATGCTGCTGGCGAAGGCCCTGGCGCTGCTGGCCTACCTCGCGGTGCTCGAGCTGATCGCGGTCCCGGCCTTCGGCCTGCTGCTGCTCGCGCCGCCGCTCTCTCAAACGCTGCCCGACCTGCTGATCGTGCTCGTGCTCGCCGACATCGGGATCGCGGCGATCGGCACGCTCGTCGCGGCGCTGGCCGTGCAGACCCGCGCGCGCGACCTGCTCGGGCCGCTGCTCGCGCTGCCGCTGCTCGTCCCCGTCGTGATCGGCGCTGCCCGCGCGAGCTCTCCGCTGCTGGTTCTCACCCGGGCGGGGGGGCACGTTGATCCGTCGCAGGTGCGTTGGCTGGCGACGCTCGCGCTCTATGATCTGGTGTTCGGGCTGATCGCCTACGCCGTCTTCGACTTCCTCCTGGAGGACTAAGTGTCGTCCCGAACATCTCCCCGCACACCCGGACGGGGCCTGCGTCCGCTGAGCCTCGCCACGATCGCCGCGCTGCCGATCGCGCTCGTGCTCGTGTTCTTCTATGCGCCGATCGAAGCCGAAGAAGGGTTCCTGCAGAAGATCTTCTACCTGCACGTGCCCTTGGCGATCGTCACCCTCTGCGGATTCGTGATCGGCGGGCTGCTCGCGATCATGCACCTGCGCACGCGCGATCGGCAGTGGGACCTGCGCTCCTACGTCGCGATCCACATGAGCCTGATCTTCGGCGTCGGCACGCTGATCACCGGCTCGATCTGGGCGCGCGGCTCGTGGGGTCACTGGTGGGTGTGGAGCGAGCCGACGCTCGTCTCGTTCCTGATCGTGATGCTGCTCTATGCGACCTATCAGCCGCTGCGCTTCGCGATCGAGGATCCCGAGCGTCAGGCGCGCTACGCGTCGGTGTTCGCGATCGTCGCGGGCGCGTTCGTGCCGATGAACTTCCTCGCGGTGCGCCTCTCGACCTCCTACCTGCACCCGCGGGTGCTCGGCAGCTCCTCGAACCTGCCGCCGAAGATGGCGTTCACGTTCCTCATCTCGCTCGTCGCGATGTCGCTGCTGTTCGCGACGCTCTGCTCGTATGAGCTGCTGGCCAAGCGCACGCGCATGCTGCTGAAATCGCGTAGCCGGACGCTAGGGTTCCCGGGATCGAGCGCGACGGCACGCTCCGTCCCCGCGCGCGACAGGTCCGCTTCGATTGCCACTCCCGCCCCCGCCCCCGCCCCGGCCTCGCTCGCGAGCACCCCGCCCAGATGACCCCGCTCGCGACAACCATTCCGGGGAGCTCCAACAACGGCTACGTCGCGGCTGCCTACATCGTGTTCTTCGCGATCGTCCTGATCTACGTGGCGATCATGGCGCTGCGCCTGACTCGCGTGGAGCGCGGCCTGCGCGAGCTGAACGAGCGCGCGGAGACCACTGCCGGGATCGCTTCGACCGAGACGCACAACCCGCCACTGGAGCGCGAGCGGGTATGAGCGAACTGCTGGCGCTCGGCATCTCCCACAAGACGGCGCCCGTGGCGCTGCGCGAGCGCCTGGCGTTCACCGAGCGCGAGGCAAGCGAGTTCGCACTACAGGCCACGGCTAGCGCCGAGGTGCGCGAGGCGGTCGTGATCTCGACCTGCAACCGCACCGAGGTCTACCTCGTCGTCGGCGACGCCGTGCAAGCCGAGGGCGACGTGCTTGGCCTGCTCGCCCGCCGCGCGGGGATCCGCCCGACGGAGCTCGCGCAGGAGATCTACTCGCCGCGCAACTGCGGCGCCGCGCGCCAGCTCTATCGCGTGACCGCGGGCCTCGAGTCGATGATCGTCGGCGAGGCGGAGATCCAGGGCCAGGTCCGCCGCGCGCACGAGGCGGCGATGCGGGCCGGGAGCACGGGCGCGCTCACCAACCGCCTGTTCGCCGCGGCGCTCACAACCGGCAAGCGCGTGCGCACCGAGACCGGGATCGGATCCAGCCGCGTGAGCGTGCCCTCGGTGGCGGTCGATCTCGCGCTGAGCCTCCTCGGCGGCCTGGAGGAGCGCCACGTGGTGATCCTCGGCGCGGGCGAGACCAGCGAGCTGACCGCGCGCGCGCTCGCCGAGCAGGGCGCGGGTACGATCTTCGTCGCCAACCGCCACGCCGACCGCGCGCTCAGCATGGCCCAGCGCTTCGGCGGCTCGGTCGTGGGGCTCGACGGGCTGCCCGAGCAGCTGCTCCACGCCGACATCGTGCTCTCCTCCACCGCCTCGCCGCATCCGATCGTCGGCCGCGAGGAGCTCGAGCTGGTGATGCGCCAAAGGCGTGAACAAAGCCCGCCCGCCCGGCCGCTGCTGTTGATCGACATCGCGGTGCCGCGCGACATCGACGCCGGCTGCGGCGAGCTCGAGGGGGTGACGCTCTACGACATCGACGACCTACAGGCCGTCGTCGCGCGCAACCTCGGCACGCGCGCGAGCGAGATCCCGCGCGCGGAGGAGATCGTCGAGGAGGAGATTCAGCGCTTCGCGCGCTGGCTCGGCCAGCTCGAGGTGCTGCCCACCGTGAGCGCGCTGCGCGAGCACGGCAACGCGCTCGTCGAGCAGGTCCTCGCCGAGAACGCCGGGCGCTGGGAGGCGGCCTCCCCGCGCGACCTCGCCCGCATCGAGGCGGTCGCGCGCGCGGTCATGAGCCGGCTGCTGCACGAGCCGACGATCCGCCTGCGCAGCCTCTCCGAGGAGCGCGGCCACGCGAGCCTCGAGCTCGTGCGCGAGCTGTTCGGCCTGCGCGACGACGAGTCCGCCGAGAGCGCCGGCCAGGCCGGAGAGCTAGATCGAATCGCACCCGCCCAGCTCGCCGAGGTCCACGACCTCCAGCGCCGCCGCCAGGGCTGATGCGGATCGGAACCCGCGGGAGTGCGCTCGCGCTCGCGCAGCGGGCACGTCGCCGAATTATTGGAAGCCCACCCACCCGCGACCGGCGATCGGGATGCGATCGAGCTCGTCACGATCACGACCTCCGGCGATCTTGCGAGTCGCGAGAACAGCAACGACAGCCCCGGCAGGGCGGCCCCGCAAACGTCGCTTCCCGGGGGCACGCCGGCCGACAAGTCGCGCTGGGTCGACACGATCGAGGCCGCGCTGCTCGCCGGCGAGATCGACCTCGCGGTGCACTCGGCGAAGGACGTGCCGGGCGAGCTGGCCGAGGGGCTGACGCTGCTGGGCGCGCCCGCGCGGGTGGCCGCCGAGGATGTGCTCTGTGGGGCGGACGATCTGGAGTCACTTCCCGCGGGCGCGCGCGTGGGGACGAGCAGCCCGCGCCGCAGCGCGCAGCTGCGGGCCGCGCGCCAGGACCTGCGGGTGGTTGCGATCGGCGGCAACGTCGACACGCGCCTGCGACGGCTCGGCGAGGAGGAGGACCTGGACGCGATCTTGCTCGCCCGCGCCGGGCTGCTGCGGCTGGATCGCGCGGCGGAGCTCGGCGCCGTGCTCGACCCCGTGCGCTTCGTGCCCGCCCCCGGGCAGGGCGTGCTCGCGCTCGAGGGACGCGCCGGCAACGCACGAGCCGAGGCAGCGGTGCGCGCGATCGCCGACGCAGACGCCTTCGCCTGCCTGCGCGCCGAGCGCGCCGTCGCGCGAGCGCTGGAGGCAAGCTGCCATACGCCGCTCGGGGCCCATGCCGTGCCCGCCGGCTGTGGCTGTCTGAACCTGCGCGCCTGGGTCGGCCTCCCCGATGGCTCAGCCTGGGTGAGCGACGAGCTGCTCGGCGGTTTCTACGACCCCGAGGAGCTCGGACGCCGCGTAGCGGAACGCATGAAGGCGGCGGGCGCCGAGGAGATGCTGCGCCAGGCAGAGGAGATGATGGCCGTTGAGCACGCCTGAGGTTGGGCGCGTCTATCTCGTGGGCGCAGGACCGGGCGACCCCGGGCTGCTGACCGCGCGCGCGCTGGAGCTGATCGCCGCCGCTGACGTGATCCTTTACGACCGCCTGATCCCATCAGCCGCGCTCGACGGTGCGCGCCCCGAGGCCGAGGTGCTGTTCGTGGGCAAGGAGGGCGGCGGACCGTCGGTCCCGCAGGAGCAGACCGAGGCGCTGATCCTCGACCGCGCCCGGGCGGGCAGGACGGTCGTGCGCCTCAAGGGCGGCGACCCATTCGTGTTCGGGCGCGGCGGCGAGGAGGCGCTCGCGCTGCGCGACGCCGGGATCGCCTACGAGATCGTCCCCGGCATCACCTCCGGCGTGGCCGCGGCGGCCTACGCGGGCATCCCCGTGACCCACCGCGGTCTGTCGACCGCGGTGGCGTTCGTCACCGGGCACACCCGCGAGGAGGAGGGAGCCGAGGAGTCGGCGCTCGGCTGGCCTGCGCTCGCGGCGTTCCCGGGGACGCTCGTGTTCTACATGGGCGTGCGTCAACTCCCCCAGATCACCGAGTCGCTGATCGCCGCTGGACGCCCCGCCGACGAGCCGGTCGCGATCGTCGAACGCGGCACGCTCGCCGAGCAGCGCACGGTCACGGGAACGCTCGAGACGATCGCCGAGACTGCCCAGCGCGAGCAGGTGCGAACTCCAGCCATCACCGTGGTCGGCGCCGTCGCCGGGCTCGCGGGACAGCTGGAGTGGCGCGAGGATGGGAGCCGGTATCCGCTCCGCGGGCGCACCGTGGCCGTGACCCGCGCGCGCGCGCAGGCCAGCGGCCTCGCGCTGCGTTTGGAGGAGCTGGGCGCGAGCGTCGTGCAGGCGCCGGTGATCCGCACCCGGCCAATATTCGATCCCGCCCAACCGGCGCCCGAGCTCGCGCGATACGACCTCATCTGCTTCACCAGCCCGAACGCCGTCAGCGCGCTGTTCTCGCGCCTCGCGCAGGCTTCCGACCAACCGGCCGGCTCACTCCCACTGACCGACCCGCCGGCTTCCCCTCCAACCCCACGGCCGCGCCCTCCTCGGCCAATGCCAGCGCCCACGCGGCTCCGCCGAGCGCCCGATCGACTGGCCATCCCCAGGACGCGCGCGCGTTCGCGGGCGCGCGAGCTGGCGGCGATCGGCCCCGGCACCGCGCGCGCGCTGGCCGAGCACGGTCTGATCGCGGACATCGTGCCGGAGCGCTCGGTCGCGGAGTCGCTCGTGGAGGCGCTCGCCGACGTGCCGGTGCAGCGCGCCCTCGTCGCGCGCGCCAGGGAGGCGCGAGATGTGCTCCCGGACGCCCTGCAAGCGCGGGGCGCCGAGGTGGACGTGCTGGCATTGTACGAAACCATCGCCGAGCCGCTCTCCCCGCGAGCGCTGGAACAGGCGCGCGCGGCCGACTACATCACCTTCACCTCCTCCTCCACCGTGCGCTTCTTCCTCGACGCGGCCGGCGATTCCGGCGGCCTCTCGCCCGAGACGCGCATCGTCTCGATCGGACCGGTCACGAGCGAGACCCTTCGCGCGCACGGGCTCGAGCCGCATCTCGAGGCGGAAGACCACGATGTCGAGGGTGTCATCCGGGCACTCTTGACGGATGCCAGCCGTCGATAAGAGGCGCAGAGAGCCCCTATTCGGCGCCTTGCGTCCTCAAAAATCCATAGCATTTTGATGTAACCGTCGCAAAAAAAGTATAGTATTTCACTAGCATAATGTCGTGAACGATCTCGCAGCTGAGGCCCACTATCGCTTTAACTTAATGGGCACAGCAAATCGTCTGGAGTACAAGCTTGCGAAGAGATACTTCCGTGGCGGACCTGCTTTTGGGTGGCGATATATACCGATAGTTACCGTGAACAGTGAGAGGTACTGGTCTAATGACGAGCATCTTTGCAGCGGCTTCGATCGCCATCGAACTGAACTTGTCGGTGTAGCTGACTAGGCGTAAACCTCAGCGAGAGATTAAGCAAGGCACAGTACCTATATGCTGGGTCCCTCTGGGTTAACGCCATGCTCACCGGTGTCGCCAACCAAGCCGCATCCAACTAGCAACAGCTACCAATACAACGCCTACGGCAAACCCCACCAGAACCGGATCCGCAAACTTTGCAGATGGCAAAGAAGCAAGCAGAGTGACCTGCACGCCCGATCCGAGGGTTGGCGCAAGCGACCTATCGACGGCCTCTGAACATGTTCTGCGGTCACGTTCTGTGAGCTCAAGATCCCGAGGCGGTTGATTGATCCTCGTGCCGGGCAGGCAAAATCAGGACGGCCAGCAGCGGGATGATCCAGCCTACGATTAAACCTGCGATTAGATAGACGGCGAAGCTGCGTCCCCGCCGATCGGCCATCCGTGCGACCAAGACCGCAGGCAGCACGAAGAGAGCCAGAACACCGAGCAGGAAGATGGTGTGAATCGGATTGCTCATGGATCATTGATGCTCAGAAGTGCGATCTTTCAAACCGGGCTGGACTGGTAAAGGCCCAGTGTATTCCAGCCTCCGTACCCAGCCTGTTGGGGTGGAGACGCCAGGTTTCGTCGCGAGTTGGGCCGGGAAGACTCTCAGGATGGACTCCGACGAGGAGATGGAGGACGTCTTCGGCTCGGAGAAGCCCTTCTCCGTCGGCGTCGAGGAGGAGCTGTTCCTCGTCGATCCTGTCACCGGACGACAGGTCAACTCCTCAACGGCCGTTCTCGAGCGGCTCGGACCGATCGAGGGGAGGGTCGAGCGGGAGCTGCACGCCTGCCAGGTCGAGCTGATCACCGACATCTGCACCAGCGCCGGCGAGGCGATCGGCGCGCTCGACAGCCTTCGCCACGCGGTCGTCGCGACCGGCGCAGGCCTGCTCGGCTCGGGGACGCATCCATCGGCGACGCGAGGGCGAGGCCGAGATCACCGACAAGGAGCGCTACGAGCGAATCCGCGACCTGCTCGGCGACGCGGTCGCCACGCCGGTCGGCGGGCTGCACATCCACGTCGGGATGCCCGACTCGGAGACGGCGATCAGAGCCTTCAACGGCCTGCGCCGTCATCTGCCGCTGCTGCAGGCGCTCGCCGCGAACTCGCCGTTCCGCCACGGCCGCGACACCGGCCTCGCCTCCGCGCGCGAGGTGACAATCCGCGGCTGGCCACGCTCGGGCGTGCCACGCGCGATGCGCGACTTCTCCGACTTCTGCGCGATGGCGCGGCTGCTCGCGCGCGCCGCGGATGTGCCCGACTACACGTGGTTCTGGTGGAAGCTGCGCCCGCACCCGCGCCTCGGCACCGTCGAGATTCGCGCGCTCGACGCCCAGGTCTCGCTGCGCGACACCGCCGGGCTCGTCGCGCTCGTGCACTGCCTCGCCCGCCACGCCGCCGAGGCCGATCCCGAGCCCGACCCGCCGGCCGAGGTGCTCGAGGAGGGCTCGTTCCGGGCGGCGCGCTTCGGTGTCCACGCGCGGCTGCCGGACGCCGAGGGGCGGCTGCGGCCCGTCGAGGAGTTGCTCGACGCGGCGCTCGGGATCGCGCGGGGTCACGCGGCAGAGCTGGACTGCGTGGCTGAGCTCGACGGGCTCCCCGCCCTGCTCGCGCGAGGCGGCGGGGCCGGGACTGCCAGCGTTCGCGGCGTACGAGATCGCGGGCATGGACGGGCTGCTGCGCGAGCTGTCGCGGCTGACCGGCGCCGGAATCGGCGCAGCCGCGACCCCCTGCGCCGAGGGCGTCTGGACTCCGCCGTCCTAGAGTGACGCGCCGGCGACACCACCCGTCGCCTGACACCGCTCGAACGCGCGCGATTGCCAGGGAGCGCAAAATCTCGGTGGTCACCTGCTGCCGTGAGGGTTACGTACGCGAGAGCGGGTAACCCTCTTCAAGGAGCCTCGCACGCGAAGGGACTCACTCAGCCGGCGAGGCGCAGATCTCAATCGAAGGGAGCCACAATGAGCGACAAGTACGCAGACGAGGGCAAGGGGCGCCTGAAGGAGGCCGCCGGCAGCCTCACCGGCGACGACGACCTCAAGCACGAGGGCAAAGCCGACCAGGCCAAGGCCTCGCTCAAGGACAAAGTCGATCGGGCCGCCGACAAGGTCAAGGGTGCGCTCGACGGGGATGACAAATAGCCTGTCCTCGTATCGGCGGATCTCCTGACCGGAAACGAAAGGCGAGCTCATGGCCAAGCTGCTCTTCATGCCCTTCAGCATCGCGACCAGCCTGCTCGCGGGCCTGATCAGCAAGAAGGCCTTCGCGGCGATCTGGTCCAGGATCGACGATCGCGAGCCTCCGGAGCCACAAAACCAGCGAGCCGGCTTTGGCAAGCTCGCGCTCTCGCTCGCGCTGGAGGGCGCCCTGTTTCGCGTCGTCAAGGGCCTCGTCAATCACGGCTCGCGACGTGGCTTCGCCTCGGTCACCGGGGCCTGGCCGGGCAAGCGGGAGGCCCGGCCCGAGTCCAAGTAGGCCTTCCCGCGCTTCGGCTCGAACCCGACGTCGCCGTCGACCCGTTTGGGCCGGCCCCCCCGCACGCGGACGGGCAGAGTTCGGCAAACGGCGTCAGCAGCTGACGAGGCTCCCGAGCGGCGGACGCTCCTCGATTGGCACCCGGCGCATATCCATCGGCTCGCCTAGACCCTGCGGAGGCAGTGCGATCGAGCCCGAAGCGTGGGTGTCGGCGAACTCCGGACCGAGGAAGCGCGCGGAGGCGGCGACGAGCACCGCGTAGGCCATCGCGGAGAGCTCGCGCAGCGACTGGTGGGCGTTCTGGCGCTCGCCGAGATCGACCTGGGCGAGGCCGTCGAGGCCGACGGCGCGCCAGGCGTCGATCAGCATCGCGATCTCGACGCCGTAGCCGACGCTGAACGGCAGCCGCACGAGCAGTTCGCGGCGCGCGGCCATCTCGCCCGCGAGCGGCTGGTCGAAGACCGCGAGCTCGGGCGCGTGCAGGTTCAGCAGCGGGCGCGCCAGCAGCTCGGTTACCCGTCCGCCCTGACCCGCGCGGGCAATCGATCCCGATCCTGATCCGTCGCGAAACGGGCGCTGAAAGCAGCCCTTCACGAACTGGATCTCCGGCTCGCAGATCAACGGTCCCAGCAGACCGAGAACAAAGCCGGCATGGAAGTTCTCGGTGTCGGCATCGAGGTAGGCGACGATCTCGCTCTGCACGACTCCGAGTGCACGCCACATCGCATCGCCCTTGCCCTGCGCCGGCCCGTGCTCGCGCGCAAGCGCATCCTCCTGCAGGACCGTCAGACCGGCGGCGGTGGCGATCTCGGCCGTCCCGTCGACCGAGGCGGAGTCGATCACGAGCGCCTCGTCGATCAACCCGACCGACCGCAGCTCGGCGACACACTCTGCGATCGGGCCAATCGACGCCGCGACCTCGCGCGCCGGCAGCACGACGGCGATCGACTCGCGCTTGGCCGCGAGCAGCCGCTCGAGCGGGAACTGGTCGGCGCGGAAGGAGCGCCGCGCGCGCCAGTCGGTCACGGTCAGATCGTGAGCGAGGCCGCGCGGGGTGCGGCCCTCGGTGCGCGCGGAGGTGCTCACGCGAACCGAGCGACTGCGGTGGATCGGGATGCCGCGGTTGGAGAGCTCTCGCTCCAGCGCCTCATCCTCGAGCGCCGCCGACACCGGCAGCCCCCCGCATTGCAGATAGGCGGCGGCGGTGAGCGCCAGCGAGGCGCCGCTGAACTGGTGGTGCTCGGCGATCTGATCGTTCCAAGGTATACCCCGCTCGCGTACATCCCGCAGGCGCCTGAGGGCCTCGGCACCTCGGCGCTGCAGCGCCTCCCGGGAAAGCTCGCTCGCCTCGGCCGGATCGAGCTCGATCGAACCCCCGATCGCCGACGCACCCGCGGCCGCCAGCGCCCGCTGAGCAGCCAGCCAATCCTCGGCGACGACGCTGTCGGCGTCCGTGCTCGCGATTAGGCCAAGCGGACGGTCGACCGCGAGCAGGCGCTCGCACGCGAGGTCCATGCCCACGCGCCTGGCGCGTCCCACGCCGCTCGGGATGCTGAGCTCGACCAGATGCAATCGCAGCTGCGGGTGGCTCGCGGTGACATCGAGCGCTCGCTCGCGCGTGGCGTCGCGGCAGCCGTCGAGCACGACCACGACCTCGTAGGCCTCGTGACTCACGCCGCGCTGCTCGGCGAGCGCCCGCAGGCAGGCGCCGATGCGCTCGGCCTCGTCGCGCGCCGGCACGACGACAACTGCCTCTAGGCGGGGGTTGGGCGCGGGCAGGGCAGGACCGGCCGGCTCCGGCGTGGCCGCGCTCCCCGCGGGGCCCACCGCCGCCGAGGCAAAGCGGGGTGTCCCTGTGGGGATGGCCGCCTCCACCTCTTTCGGCGCGGACTCCTCGCACTGGGCGTCACGCCTCGCTGGCGAGGCCGGGAGGTCGAAGCGCTCGCTCCTCATCGCAGCGGAACTCCCGCGGCGACGCGCTCGCGGCCGCGTTCGTAGTCCTCGTCGCGCTTGTGCGTGAGCACGCCGACCGTTGCGCCGTCGCGGGCATACCAAACGGTGAACGCGCCGTCGCCGTGCTCGATCAGCCGCGACTCGTCATACCCGTCTCCCCACGCGGCGTACTTCAGCGTGCGCCTGCCGATCGTCGACCAGAAACCCGGGACCTCGTCCCAGTGGACCTGCACGCCCGCCAGCGTGCGCCCCGCGACCTCGCCGTGGCCGAGCGCGTCGCCCCAGTGTTCGACCCGGATCGCGCGGCCCGCGGCGACGTTGTGAGCCAGCGCGACGTCACCGACGGCGAGGATCGCCGGATCGGAGCTGCGCATCGTGGAGGCGACCGCGATCGCACCGTTCTCCCGGTCGAGTCCAGCTGGATCGGCCAGCTCGCTGCGCGGGCGCACGCCGGTCGCCAGCACCACACTGGCGCCCTGCAACCGGCGGCCATCGTCCAGCACGACGGCGCGGGCGTCCTCGATCGAGGAGACGGGCGCCTCGCCGATCAACGTGACGCCGGCGTCACGCAGCCAACCGGCGATGCGCTCGGCCGCCTCGGCGCCGAGGCGGTCCTCCTGGGGCAGGCCCTCAACGCTTACGAGCGTACTCGGCACACCGAGCGCGGCCAGCGAGCCGGCGACCTCACAGCCGATGAAGCCCGAGCCGATCACGATCGCCTCCCCGCCGTCGCGCACCCTGGCGGCGATCGCGCGCGAGTCCGACAGCCGGCGCATCGTCAGCGCGTCCTCGTGCTCGGCGCCGGGCACCGGCGGGCGGATCGGCTCCGAGCCGGTCGCCAGCACGATCGCGTCGGCCGCCAGCTCCCGCCCGTCCTCGAGCACGACCGTTCTCGATGTGGACGCTCCACGCGGAGACTCGATCGCCACGACGGGAACGCCGAGGTGCAGGTCGACACCGTGGCGCTCGAACCACTCCGCGCGCTCGATCGGCAGCTCGTCCTGCTCGAGTTCGCCGCGCAGGAACTCCTTCGTCAGCGGCGGACGTTCGTAAGGCAGCAGCGGCTCCTCGCCCACCAGCGTCACGGCACCGCGGCCGCCGCTCTCGCGATAGGAACGCGCCGTCGCGAACCCGGCCGGCCCGGCGCCGACGATCACGATCCGCTCAGCTGCCATCGCCGTCGAAGCGGTCGAGTCGGTATCCGGGCTGGCGATTCTCGAGGGCGTGCCAGGCCGCCAGCCGCTCGCGCAGCAGGTCGTGGACTTCGTCGCCGTCGTGGGGCTCGGTCGAGGTGGGGCCGCGCCAGTCGACGGCGAGCACCGTCGCGCCTTTCAGCAGCCGTTCGCGCAGCCATTCCGTGGCCTGCTCGAGCGCGGGTCGGTCGAGGTAGTAGAGGATCTCCGAGCACACGACCAGATCCCATTCGCCCGCGGGCGCCTGCTCAGGGAAGGCAGCCTCCACGATCGTCACGTTCGCGCGCCCGCGCAAGCGCCTGCGCGCCAGGCCGAGTGCCCGCGCGGAGAAGTCGAGCGCCGTCAGCGCCGCACAGCGGTCAGCGAGCAGCTCGGTGAAGGCGCCAATCGAGCAGCCAACCTCGAGCGCGCGCCGGTAGGAGCGTCCGTCGAGCGCGGCGAGCGTCGCGGCGTACTTCCCGCGCTCGTACTCGCTCGAGTCGTAATCCCAGGGATCGGGGCTCGCCGCGTACAGGCGCTCGAAGCTCTCGGCACTCGCCCGCGGGGGTCGCCTGCCCGGCGTTTGCGCCGAGGAGGAGCTCGTGCCCTCCGGGACGTCGGAGGCGGTCTCAGTCTCGGCGAGCGGATTCATTGTGAGCCTGAAGCCGCGTCGAGCGTGGAGCGCCCCAGCTTCGCCAGCTGTGGCTCGAGGCGGTGCTGGAGGATGAACAGGTCGAGATCGCGCCTGCCGCGGTCGAGCTCCCCGCCGGCGATCAACGACCGCGACCCACAGGCCTGCGCCGCCTGCTCGGCGATCGTGCGGCTCGCCTCGACGATCGCGGCGCGACATGCGGTCGCCAACCCTGCGGGATCGGCCACCTCCTCGTCTTCCAATCGTGCTCCCGCGTGCTCCAGCCAGCGGTTGATCGTCCCGCGCGCCACCCGCATCCTCCCGAGCGCGCTCAGCTGATGCGCATCGGGCTCGCGTTCACCCAACGCGCTCGCCGCCGCGACGAAGATGCCGTCGGCGATCCCGGCCCAGGTGGCCGCAGTGCGCACCCCGTCGCGCGCGAAGAACGGCTGGCGCGCCAGCTCGTTCTCGCCGCCGAGCAGCGCCAGCACCGGCGTGTCGACGAACTCGACGCGATGGCTCTCCGAGGAACGCAGGCCCGAGGCGCGGTACCAGTCGCGGTCGATCTCCACGCCCTCGCTCGTGTCGACGTAGGCCAGGCGTCGGCCGCGCGGCGGCGCCACCCCCGCCGGGGCCGATCGTCGCTCGCCCAGACTCGACATCCCCGACGGGGTTAGGCGTTGCTCACCGCCATCCGTGACCGACGCCGGCGCAGAGGGAGCCTGCTCGCCGCCTTCCCACACTACGACCAACGCGCGCTGCACACCGCCAGCGCCCGAGCAGAACGTCTTCACGCCTCGCAACACGAGCGAGCCGTTCTCGCCGCGAACCAAATGCGCCGGCTCACCCTCGCCGGGCGCCGGGTCGGCGCCCCAGACCCCCAGCAGCAGCTTCCCGGCGGCGATACGCGCGAGCTCCGCCTCGCGCAGCCCCGCGGGAGCGCCCAGCGCCAGCCGCTCGACGCCGTTCAGGTGGCCATCGAAGATCCGCGCGGTCGAGGCGTCGGCGCGCGCGACCGCGCGCACGAGCGCGATCTCCTCGCGCAGCGTCGCCCCCGCCCCCGCTCCGGCCCCCACCCGGTCGGCTGGGAGCTGCAACAAGCCGGCGGCGCGCAGATCGTCGAGGTTCTCCCTCGGCAGGCGCGGCGCTGCGTCGAGCTCATGTGCGCGCGAGGCGATCCGCGTGAGCGCCTCGTCGAGGCTCAGGCGTTCGGGCTCGGCGGTGGGAGCGTTCGGGATAGAAGAGGGGATCGCACTCACGCCAATGCCTCCTCCGGGGCGAGGCCCTCGATGCTCTTCGCTGCCATACCGCTCGCCTCTGGCGTGTCGCTCTCAGTCGCGCCCGCAGCGCCAGCCCGAGAAAGCGCGGCCAGCCGCAGACCCCGGCCTCGCGCGAGCGCCGCGAGCGGCGCGATCAGACCGACCGTCTCACCGGCGCCCGCACGCAATGCTCCGGGACCGAGAGCGTCGTGCATCAAAACGATTGCGCCGGCCGCTCCGATCGCGTGGTCTCGTAATGACGTCTCGTCCTCGGGTGACGGCCCATCCTGGAACGACGTTCCACCTGCATACGGCGCATCGTCCTGGAAGCTCGCCTCGTTCTCGAGCATCGCACCTACCTTCTCCAGCATCGCCGCGCTGCTGTCACCGCGCCAATCGTGCGTATCGATCGTCCAATCGACCAGCCGCAGCCCATGCCTCGCCGCCACACGCTCGGTCGCGTGCGTGCGCACACCCCACGGCGTCCGCCAATACCGCGGCCGACCCAACCCCGCTCGCTCGAACTCTGCCAGCGCGGCGGTCGTGTCGGCTTCCAGCTCGGCCTCGCTCAGCTCCGTATGCCGGAAGTGGCGATGGCAATGCAGCTCGACATCGTGCCCCGCCGCGAGCGCCGCTCGCGCTGGCCCGGGATCATCCACCACGCGCTCGCCCACCACGAAGAACGTGGCCTGCACGCCGCAACGATCAAGCTCTGCCAGCACGCGCGGCGTCCAGATCGGATCCGGTCCGTCGTCGAACGTGAAGGTGCAAACGCCCCCCACGCGGCCGGCGCCGCGCGGGGCTTGCTCGGTGTCCATGGCTCTCCGTCCGCTCGCCTAGCCGCCGTTGGCCGTGGCCCCGGCGCGTGCGACGTCGTGGACGCCCTCGGCGAACTCCTCGACGATCTTCGCGCAGAAGGCCGGCAGATCGTCCGGCTTGCGGCTGGAGACCAAGCCCTCGTCGGTCACGACCTCCTCGTCGACCCACTCCCCGCCGGCATTGCGGATGTCAGTCTGCAGCGAGGGCCAGGAGGTGAGCTTGCGATCGCGCACCAGATCCGCCTCCACGAGCGTCCACGGCCCGTGACAGATCACGCCCACGGGCTTGCCTTCGGAGAAGAACGCCTGCAGGAAGCGCACTGCCTCCTGCTTGGTGCGCAGCTGATCGGGGTTGGCGACGCCCCCCGGCAGCACCACGCCGTCGTAGTCGCCCGGCCGCGCATCGGCAAGTGTCTCGTCGACCGAGAACGTCGAGCCCTTGTCGAGGTGGTTGAAGGCCTGCACCTCGCCGCTCTCCGGGGCGAGCAGGACAGGGGTTCCGCCAGCCTCCTCGACCGCCTCCCAGGGCTTCGTCAGCTCGACTTCCTCGACGCCCTCCTGCGCGACGAGAAACGCGATTCTCTTTCCGCTCAACTCAGCCATCGAATCCTCCTATAGATCGTTGTGGGGAGCGCCTACTCGTGAGCCCCCGCGGTTGCGTGTTGCTTCGCAGTGGTTTGTTCGCAGTGGTTTGGGTTGATCCCCTCACGTCACGGCTGGGGGATCGGCGCTCCACTCGGGGTGTACCCCGACTCGTCGCCGTCAAACCGTCCGGCCACAGGGGCGCTGCTATGGATAGGACGGTGCCGCGGCTGCGACGATCCGACTGCGCAGCCCTCGGGATCGCGCGGCGCCGCCGCGGTCGCGGCTTTGAATACAGAGACCCCGCGGGCGATCGGATCGACGACCCCGAGACGCTCGGGCGGATCTCCCAGCTCGCGATCCCGCCGGCGTGGCGCGAGGTGTGGATCTGCATGGACTCGCTTGGCCATCTCCAGGCGACGGGCTCGATGCCGCCGGGCGCAAGCAGTACCTCTACCACCCGCGCTGGCGCTCTCATCGCGACCGTCTGAAGTTCGACTCGATGATCGCCTTCGGCGAGGCGCTTCCACGCCTACGCCGGCGGCTCGGCAAGGATCGCCGCCGCCAAGCCCGCTGCGCGGGCCACACCCTCCGCGAAGTCCGGGTCCGCCGCGGAGCTCCCTCGCGAGCGTGTGCTCGCCTGCTCGGTGCGGCTGCTCGACCTCGGCTTCTTCCGGATCGGCTCCGAGGACTACGCCGAGCGCAACGAGTCCTACGGCCTCACCACGATGCTCAAACGCCACGTCTCGATCGCCGAGGACGAGGTGATCTTCGACTACGTCGCCAAGTCCGGCGTCCGCCGCGTGCAGGCGATCGCCGACCCGGACGTGCTCGAGGTGGTCGCCGCGCTCAAGCGCCGCCGCGGCGCGGGGCAGCTGCTCGCCTACCGCGAGAGCCGTCGCTGGGTCGAGGTCCACGCCGAGGACGTCAACGCCTACATCAAGCTGATCAGCGGCGGCGGCTTCACCGCGAAGGACTTCAGCACCTGGAATGCCACGGTGCTCGCCGCGGTCGCGCTCGCGGGCGCGGAGGTGGGCAACGGCACAGAGGCGCGGTACAAGGCCAAGGCCAGGCCGAAGCGCCCCACCGCGACCTCCCGCCGGCGCGTGGTCAACGCCGCCGTGAAGACGGTCGCCGCCTATCTCGGCAACACCCCCGCCGTCTGCCGCGCCTCCTACATCGATCCGCACGCGATCGATCGCTACCAGGCGTCGGTCACGATCGCGTCCGCGCTGGAGCGACTGCCCGGCGGTCCGGAACTTGCCAACCCGCGCACGCGCGCCCGGATCGAGGCGGCCGTGCTCGAGTTGCTCGCGGATGCGCCGGCGGTACGCAACGCGCCCTGAGTGACGTGGCCGAGAGGCTTGCAGGAGCGCCTTCAAGGTTTGATCACACCACCGCGCGGGGAGTAGCCTTGACTGGATGCCACGCTCGCTGTGGAACGGCACGATCGCCTTCGGGATGGTACGGGTGCCCGTCAAGCTGTACTCGGCCACCGAGTCGAAGGCCGTGCGCTTCCGCGAGCGCCACAGCACGGACGGCGCCGCGATCGAACACCGCCGTCTGTGCGTGCAGGAGGGCAAGGAGATTCCCTACGGCGAGACCGTGAAAGGCTTCGAAGTCAGCTCTGGCTCCTACGTGACGCTCTCCAAGGAGGAGATCGCGACGGCGGACGGGCCCGGCGCGCACATGATCGAGATCGAGCACTTCGCCGGACGTGAGGAGATCGACCCGGTCTACTACGACCGCGCCTACAACCTCGGCCCGGGCAAGCTTGGCGACGAGTCCTACCTGCTGTTGCACGCGGCGCTGAAGCGCTCGAAGCGGGTCGGGATCGGACGCTTCATCTTCCACAACAAGGCCCATCTCGTGGCGCTGCGCGCGCTCGAGGATGTGATCGCCCTGCACACGATGCGCTTCGCCGACGAGCTGGTCCCGGTCGGGGACCTCGAGATCCCCGCGCCACAGCGCAAGCCCTCGAAGCTCGAGGTCTCCGCCGCCGGGGCGCTGGTCGAACAGCTCAGCGCGGCCTTCCAGCCGGACGATTACGAGGACACCTATCGCGCGGCGCTCCTCGAGCTGATCGAGCGCAAGGCGCGCGGCGAGGCGATCGACGCACCCGAGCCCGTCGAGATCGCGCCCGAGGACGACCTGCTCGGAGCGCTCCAGGCAAGCCTCGAGCGCCAGGACTCCTCGTCGAAGACGAAGGCGAAGAAAGCAAAGTCAAAGGCCGGATCTTCGAGCACAGGCAAACGTCCCGTCGGCGGCTCGCGCACTTCCGCCCCTGGCTCCGGTCGAGCGACGAAACCTGCCAGGAGCTCTCGTTGATGCCCGGGCGTGGACAGGAGCGGGAGGGTCGCTGATGGCCAACAAACCCCTGTGGACCGGCTCGCTCAGCTTCGGCCTCGTCAACGTGCCCGTCGCGCTGTTCAGCGCCACGCGCGATCGCGACATCCACTTCCAACTGCTGCACGCGCCCGACTGCTCGCCGATCGAGACGCGCAGGGTCTGCGCCGCGGAGGAGCAACCGGTGCCGTGGCCGGAGATCGCCCGCGGCTACGAGCTCGAGAACGACGAGTGGGTGCTGCTCTCTGACGATGACCTGCGGGCGGCCGCCCCCCGCCAGAGCCGCACGATCGACATCGAGCGCTTCGTCGAGGTCGGGGAAATCGATCCGGTCTACTTCGACCGCTCCTACCTGCTCGTGCCCCCCGACGAGGGCGCCGCGCGCGCATATGCACTGCTGAGCGAGACGATGACCAACTCGGGCAGGGCGGCGCTCGGGCGCTTCGTGCTGCGCGCCAAGGAGCGCCTGGTCTGCATTCGCGTGCGCGACGGCGCGCTGACGCTGACGACGATGCTGTTCGGAGACGAAGTTCGCTCAACCAAGGAAATCGCGGAAGAGATCGAGGGCGCCGCGCCGACACGCGAGCAGGTCGACTCCGCCGTGGCGGTGATCGAGGAGCTCAGCGTCGAGTTCGATCCGACGCTCTACCGCGACGAGCACCGCGCGCATCTCAAGCGGATCATCAAACGCAAGCAGCAGGGCAAGAAGATCGCCGCGCCGGCACCTGCGAAGGAACCCGTCACCACGACGGCTCCCGATCTGATGGGCGCGCTCGAGGAGAGCCTCGCGCGGATTCGGGCGCAGGGGAAGGATCGGGGAGGCAAGTCGCGAGCCCGCTCCGCGGCCGGCTCGGGCGCCGCCGCTGCGGCCAGCGCCAAACCACAGGCAAAAGCGGATTCCGGCATCGCCGATAAGGTGAAAAAACCGCGCGCCGGTTCTCGCTCCACGAACAAGAAGACGCCCACTCGTCAGGCCTGAACCTCCTAGCGCGACGGCGCGCGCGAGATCGCGAGATCAGGTAGAGGTCCATGAGGGCAACGTTCTGCACCCAGCACACCCGGTAGGAACGTGTACTTCTTGGGTTAACAGGGTAAGAGCACGGTAAGAGATTCACCAGTGGAGGCACGGATGGCGGTGGAGATGCAAGAAATCCCACTCACGCGCGACAGGGAGAGAGGAGCGGAACGCGAGATGATTGCCGAGTTCGCCACCGAGCTCGACTCCCCGGGGCGTGCTCGTCGCCTGGTCGTCGCGGCGCTGCACCAGTGGGGTCACGAATCACTTGTGGACGATGCCGCGCTCGTCCTCAGCGAGCTGGCCACCAACGCAGTCCTCCATGCCAGATCGCCCTTTTCGGTCGTCGTTCGCAAACAGCGCTCGGGTCTGCGTATCGCGGTCGGGGATGAACAACCGTTGAGCACGAGTGCTCGAGAGCAAGGGCTGACCGCGCGAGCGGGTCACGGCCTGAGCCTGATCGACGTTCTCTGCACCCGCTGGGGAGTCGAAGAGGGAACCGGCGAAAGCGAAGAAGCCAGCGAGAAGAAAGTCGTCTGGGCCGAGCTCCCGTACGGGACGGCAGCTATCGGTTAGGTCGTCAGGTCTCCTCCGCGGCCTCTTCTTTTCCGTCGGCAAACGCTTGAAACTTAGCGGTCATCTGTTCATCCCTCGCCTCGGCCGCGCGCCGCTCATCGTCCTCTCCTCGGGCCGGTCTGCATCCTCGAGCCGGTCTGGCTGGGAGGGGTCGTCGGACGCGAAATGCGAGTTCACCTCCAACACGACGCTCTCCAGGAAATGGCGTAGGTCGCCCTCCACGCCCCCGTTCACAGCGTCGGCCCTGATCGCGTCCTTCTTCGCGAGCTCGATCTCACCCCACGAGCGCTCGCCCTGCCCCAGCAGCGTGAGCACGCCATCGAAGCGCCGGCTCCAAGCCTTGCTGGCAGCGCCGGAGAGCGCGACGGTAAGCCTCCCCTCCTCGGTTTCGGCGATTGCCCATTCGATCTGTCGCTGCTCGATATCGGCCATGAGATGCAGCTACCCCACCCAGCCCAATTCGACACCTCATGTGAATCCTTTCCACACTCTCATGATTAGCGGGTCCTGATGGAGGGCATAAAGAGCCCATGATCGAGGAGATCGTGCCGGGGGTCGTGCAATGGGACGCCTTTCGCGAGACCATCGGCCGCAAGGTCCACAGCACCTTTGTGCTGTCCTCGGGCACGCTGATCGACCCGATGGCACCGGATGAGGATGCTGGACTGGACGCGGTCGCCGAGCTCACGACGCCGCGGCGGATCGTGCTGAGCAACCGCCTTCACTATCGGGACAGCGCTCTCTATGCCAAGCGCTTCGGTTGCCCCGTGCTCTGCCACCAAGCGGGGCTCTCCCACTTTGCCGACGAGCGGCCCGTGCAGGGTTTCTCGTTCGCGGAGCAGCTCGCGGACGATGTGCGGGCGCTCGAGCTCGGGTCGATCTGCGCCGAGGAGACGACGCTGCTGCTCGATGCCGGCGGCGGTGCGCTGGCCTTCGGCGACGGCCTCACCCGTGCCGAGGACGGAGCGCTGGCCTTCATGCCCGACCAGCTTCTCGGTGACAATCCCGAGGAAGTACGAGCGGGTCTTGCCAGAAGCCTGCGGCGGATGCTCGAGGAGGAGGACTTCGACGCACTGCTGTTCGCGCACGCCGAGCCCGTCTCGGACGGGGGTCGCGCGCTCCTCGGCGAGTTTCTTGCCCGGGAGCCGGCCGCTCAGAACACCTGAAGGCTCGAGTAGCGGCGAAAATCGCGCGCAGAAGCAGGCAGCTGGGCGCAAGAGACGAAAGAAGAGCAGCTGAAAGGGCGCACGTCGCGTCCGGCAAACGCGGGACGTCCGCAACATGTCCCACAGATTCGAGAGTCGAACGCGAGGAGGATCGTGATGGGCTTTACGCCGTCGGGCAAACAGTTCGAGATCGCGAGTGCTCAGCAGCGCGCGACGATCGTCGAGGTCGGCGGCGGCGTGCGCGAGTACTCGGTCGGCGCCCGAGCGGTGCTCGACCCGTACCCGCCGGGAGAGATCTGCGACGGCGCGCACGGCGCACCGCTCATACCCTGGCCCAACCGGCTGGCCGACGGGCGCTACAGCTTCGGCGAAGAAGACCTGCAGGTCGCGCTGAACGAGCCGACGAAGCAGAACGCGATCCACGGCTTCCTGCGCTGGCGGCCCTGGGTGGCCATCGAACGCGAGGAGGACCGGGTGGTGATGGGCACGCGCCTGTATCCGCTCGAGGGCTATCCGTTCGCGCTGGAGATGCGCATCGCCTACGAGTTGGGCGAGGCGGGCCTCGAGGTCTCCACGACGGCGCTCAACATCGGCGAGCGCCCGTGCCCGTACGGCGCCGGGCAGCATCCGTACCTGTCCGCCGGCGGCGGCCTGGTGGACGAGTGCACGCTCGAGCTGCCGGCCGGGACGCGCGTATTGACGGACAACGAGCGCCAGCTCCCGAGCGGCGAGGGGCCGGTCGAGGGCACCCGGTTCGATTTCCGCAGCGCGCGGCGACTGGGCGAGGAGCGCTTGGACTATCCCTTCACCGACCTGGTCCGCGACGACTCGGGCAGGGCCGTCACGAGGCTCGGACGGCCGGACGGAGCGCGCGCGGAGCTGTGGGCCGACGAGCATTACTCCTACCTGGAGCTCTACACGGGTGACACGCTCGCTCCGCAGCGCCGCCGCCGGGGCCTCGGCGTCGAGCCGATGACGTGCCCGCCGAACGCCTTTCAGAGCGGCGAGGGCGTGGTCACGCTCGCGCCGGGGCAGTCGCTGACGACGCGCTGGGGGGCGCGGCTGGTGTGAGGAGGAGCCCGATGTAATCGCAGCGGCCGCGCGGTGACTCGCCTGGGCTGCCGGCAGACGGCCAGCCGAATCCACGATTTCCGCCTCAGAAGCGCAAGATGACCGGCGTTGCAGCCGATTACTCAACGAGACCGCTGGGTAGGAGTGCAAGGGCGAAGACAAACGAGAGCAACCCGAGAGAACGCATAAGCCGGTTGGACGACCGAGTAAGGAGCGCAGAGTAATGCCGAGCACCCCGAGATATGAGCAGGAAGAGGCCGACGCCGCTGCGGCGGAAGCCGCCGGAATCGGGGGAGTGACCGGCGAGGAGGATCTCGACCCGGCCCAGCTTCCCGTGACGGAGGCCGGCGGTGGCGTCTCCGAGGGATTCGAGGAATCCGAGCGTGCGCTGATCGAACACGCCTCCCACGGCGACCAGCAGTCCGCCCACACGATCCTCCACGATCAGGGCCTACCCGAGGAGGCCGACGGCACACGCGAGGACTCGGAGTCTGATCACGAGCGCAGCAGCGAGCTCAGCGCGGACGAGTGAGCGTCGCGATCCTCGAGGTCAACCTCGGGAGCCAAGGCGGTATTTGAATCGAGCGGCGAGCTACGCTCCGAGCTTCAGCACACCCACTTCGCTAAGGCCCGGCCTGGAGTAGACGATGCCCGCAAAACGCGCGCTCGACGAGTACGACGCCAAACGAAACTTCGCCGATACTCCCGAGCCCGCGGGCCAGAGTAAGGGGAAGCGGGACTCAGCGGCCGGCAAGCGCGAGGCGTCGGGCCGAGCAGGCGACGCGGCGCGAGGATCCCGCTTCGTCATTCAGGAGCACCACGCCCGCAGCCTGCACTGGGATCTGCGCCTCGAACGCGACGGTGTGCTCGTCTCTTGGGCGGTCCCGAAGGGAATCCCCGACGATCCGAAGCGCAACCGTCTCGCAGTCCACGTCGAGGATCATCCGCTCAGCTACATCGACTTCGCCGGCGAGATCCCCGCCGGCAGCTACGGCGCTGGCGAGGTGCAGATCTGGGACGCGGGCACCTATGACTGCCACAAGTTCCGCGACGACGAGGTGATCGTCACCTTCCACGGCGAGCGCGTGCAGGGAAAGTACGCTCTGTTTCAGACGAACGGCAAGAACTGGATGATCCACCGCATGGATCCTCCGCTCGAAGACGAACGCGAGCGGATGCCCGAGCAGCTCGTGCCGATGCTCGCGCGCCCTGGTCACCTGCCCGCCAACGACGCGGAGTGGGCGTTTGAGATCAAGTGGGACGGCGTACGCGCGGTCACCTACTGGCAGCCGGGAGAGCTGCGGATCGAGAGCCGCAACCTAAACGACGTCAGCGTTCGCTACCCCGAGCTGCGCGCGCTCGGCCCGCAGCTCGGCTCCCGCGAGGCGGTACTCGACGGGGAGATCGTCGCCTTCGACGAGCAGGGGCGCCCAAGCTTCGAGCGTCTGCAGCGGCGGATGCACGTCGTCTCGCCGAGCGCGATCCGCCGGCTGGCCGAGGAGGAGCCCGTCAGCTATTTGATCTTCGATCTGCTGTATCTCGATGGCCACACCACGATCGGACTGCCCTATCGCGAGCGGCGCGCGCTGCTGGAGGGACTGGAGCTGAAGGGACCCGCGTGGCAGACCCCCGCCTACCACGCCGGCGAGGGTCGCGAGCTGCTGGCGGCGGCCGCGGAGCAGCGGCTGGAGGGCGTTGTCGCCAAGCGCCTGGACTCCCCCTACCGCCCCGGCCGGCGCACGGATGAGTGGCTGAAGGTCAAGCACGTCAACCGCCAGGAGCTCGTGATCGGGGGCTGGCTGCCGGGCAAGGGCGCTCGCGCGGGGCGGCTCGGGGCGCTGCTCGTGGGGTACTACGAGCCCGGCGGGGAGGACGGAGAGGAGCGGGATGGCGAGGACGTCAGAAACGCCCGGGCCGGCAAGAAGGACGGCAAGAGCGGGCGTCGCCGTTCGACTACCAAGTCGCTGCTCCTGCGCTACGCCGGCCGCGTCGGCACCGGCTTCGACGAGGCGGAGCTCGAGCATCTGGGCAGAGAGCTGGCTGCACGCGCGCGAGACTCGAGCCCCTTCTCCGGAACCCAGCCGCCGCGGGAGGCGCGTTTCGTCGAGCCGGAGCTCGTGGCGGAGATCGAGTTCCGCCAGTGGACCCACGATCGCATCCTGCGCCACTCCGTCTACAAGGGCCTGCGCGAGGACAAGCCGGCGGAGGAGGTACGACTGGAGACTCCGCTTCCGATCGGTGACGCCGATGCCCGGCAGGAGGGTGAGGCGCAGGGGTACGGCGCAGAGAGACGGAGGGAGCTCACAAAGGAACGCGGGTCACGAGGAGGGTCCATGGAAGAGGTTGAGAAGCATCGCCCGCCCGAGCACCCCTATGAGATCGTGAAGGAGACCAAGCGCGCGGTCGAGATCGAGGTTGAGGGACGCACCCTGAAGCTGACCAACCGCGAGAAGGTCATGTACCCGTGCAGCGGCTTCACGAAGGGCGAGCTGATCGACTACTACGCCGCGGTCGCACCCGTGCTCCTGCCCCATCTCACCGGCCGGCCGCTGACGCTCAAGCGCTATCCCAACGGCGTCGAGGGGGAGTACTTCTACGAGAAGCGTTGCCCGCCGCATCGACCGGATTGGGTGCGAACGGCGTCGATCGCGAGCGAGCGCGGGCGGGGCACGATCGACTATTGCTTGGCCGAAGACCTGCCGACGTTGATCTGGGCCGCCAACCTCGCCGACATCGAGCTGCACACGAGCCTCTCCCGGGCGCAGCGGATGGACCGCCCGACGGCGATCGTGTTCGACCTCGACCCCGGCGCGCCGGCGGCCCTGCGAGCCTGCTGCCGCGTGGCGCTCTGGATCAGGGAGATATTCGACTCCCTTGGGTTGGACACGTTCGTCAAGACCTCCGGCTCAAAGGGCTTGCAGGTGTACGCGCCGCTCAACACCCCCGTCGACTATGAGCAGACCAAGCCCTTCGCGCGCGCGGTCGCCGAGCTGCTCGAGAAGCGCCATCCACGGCAGGTCGTCTCGCGCATGGCCAAGGATTTGCGGCCGGGACGGGTACTGGTCGACTGGAGCCAGAACGACGAGCACAAGACGACCGTCTGCGTCTACTCGCTACGTGCGCGCGAGCGCCCCACGATCTCGACTCCGCTCGCCTGGGAGGAGGTTGAAGGCGCCCTGCGCGGCAGGCGCGGCGAGCCCAGCCTCAGCGCTGAGCCGCGGGAGCTGCTGCAGCGCGTCGAGCGCGACGGCGACCTGTTCGCGCCGCTACTCACGCTCACGCAGGAGCTGCCGGACCTCGCGGGATCGACGCGGGCCGCGGAGGAGTTTGGATCCCCGCCGGCGGCGGGTAGAACCTCGGCCAAGGCCGCGGCGAGAGCGCCGAAAGCAAACGCGGCCAACGAGAAGCGCGCGGATGCAAAGAAGCACGCGGGCGCGAAGAAGCAACCGAGCAGAGGAGGTGCGGCGATGCCGCCACGGGGAGTGAAGAAAGGCAGCAAGCGAGAGCGTCAGTACAAACACATCGTGCAGAGCGAGAAAGAACAGGGCGCCTCGACCAAACGCGCCGAGGAGGTCGCGGCGCGGACGGTCAACAAGGAGCGCGCGCGCAGCGGCGAGTCGAAAACGAAGTCGCGCTCCTCGACCGAGGACATCTCCTCCGGGCGCCGCGGCGGCCTGCGCTCGGGCCGGCCAGGACCGCGGGGGCGTACCCGCGAGCAGCTCTATCAGGAGGCCCGCAAGCTCAACATCGACGGACGCTCGGGGATGAACAAGGCACAGCTCCAGCGCGCGGTCGACGCTCGCAAGTGATCCGGGAGGAAGGGAGGAAGAGGCACGCCACCGCGGTAATCCAACCTCACAGCGGGTGGCGATACTCCTAGCGGGATGGGGATACCCCCGGGCGGAGGTGGCAATAACCGGAAGGTGGCAATAACTTTGAGCGTCTACGCGACCGGGCGAGCGGCATCCAATGCCGAAGAGGGTTGTCGCCGGAACGTTGTCGCCGGTTCGAGCTTCGCCGGTTAGCTCTCGCTATCCAATTTCCGCCTTCTCAGCAGGGGTGCAGCAAACCAGAGGGCCGCAAACGGCAGGACCGCCAAGACCACCGTGAGCAGGCCCGCGAACACTCCAAACAATGTCGTCGCGACCAGCAACAGGCAGCCGCACAACAGCACCTGCACCCCCGTGATCACAACGCGCAGCTCGCCGGTCAATTCCTCGAAGTTGCGGTCCAGACGCTCCTTCGCAGTCTCCTCGCGGCCGTCGCCCGCCCCCGCTTCGGCGCTGGCCCTGGCGCCGCCCCTCATCGCCGCCACCGCGCTCTGGCTGTCGGTGTCATCTGACAAGCATGTAAGTTACCCGGCTCCATGTCCCAGAAAACACCACCCGACGCGCTCGTCTGCGTCGTCGAGATCCCAAAGGGCGTGCGCAACAAGTACGAGTACGACCCCGAACTCGGTGGGATCAAGTTCGACCGGCTGCTGATGAGCGCCGCGACCTACCCCACCGACTACGGCTACCTGCGCGGCACGCTCGGCCAGGACGGCGATCCCCTCGACGCGCTCGTGTGCCTGTACGAGCCCACGTTCCCCGGCTGCCTGATTCCCGTCAAGCCGGTCGGGATGTTCATGATGCGCGACGAGAAGGGGATCGACGACAAGATCATCTGCGTCCCCCTCGCCGACCCCTACTGGAACGAGTACCACGAGCTCGAGGATCTGCCGATGCTGCTGCGCCAGGAGATCGAGCAGTTCTTCTCGATCTACAAGGACCTCGAGGGCAAGTCCGTGACGATCGACGGTTGGCACTCGCGCGCGGAGGCCGAGCAGGAGATCGAGGAGGCGCGCAAGCGGCTGCTGGACAGTGCCGACAAGCCTGATTGATTCTCGCCTCACCGGGTAGTTCAGCCAGCGAGGCGCGCCGGTGCCTCGGGTGTTGCTTCCCGTCGAGGACAGAGGTGATCGATCAAGCGATGAAGATCGGGTATTTCCTTTCGAGCGAGGAGTTCAGCCCCGTCGAGCTCGTGCGGCAAGCGCGCCTGGCAGAGGAGGCGGGTTTCGAGGACCTGTGGATCTCCGATCACTTCCACCCCTGGAACGATGAGCAGGGCCACAGCGGGTTCGTGTGGACGACGATCGGCGCGATCGCGCAGGCGACCTCGCGGATGCGGGTGACCACCGCGGTGACCTGTCCCACCGTCCGTATCCACCCGGCGCTCGTGGCGCAGGCGGCCGCAACCTGTGCCGTGCTGCTCGAAGGTCGTTTCGCGCTGGGCGTCGGCAGCGGCGAGGCGCTGAACGAGCACATCCTCGGCGACCGCTGGCCGGCGGTGGATCGAGCGCCTGGAGATGCTCGAGGAGGCGGTCGAGGTGATCCGCACGCTGTGGCAGGGCGGGATGCAGAGCCATCATGGGCGTCACTACGTGGTCGAGAACGCCCGCGTCTACGACCTTCCCGAGCGCAACCCACCGATCCTCGTCTCGGGCTTCGGACCGAAGTCGATTCGTCTGGCGGCCCGTATCGGCGACGGTTTCTGCGCGGTCACTCCCGATCGCGACGCGGTCGAGAAATTTCGCGGGCAGGGCGGCGGGGAGAAGCCGGTCGCCGGCGGGATGAAGGTCTGCTGGGGCGAGGACGAGGACCGCGCGCGGGCGACCGCGCACCGGCTGTGGCCCACCGAGCAGCTCCCGGGCGAGCTGGCGCAGATTCTCCCCACGCCGGCGCACTTCGAGCAGGCCTCCGAACTGGTCAGCGAGGATCTCGTCGCCGAGGCCGTCACCTGCGGTCCGGATCTCGAGCGTCACGCCGAGGCGATCGAAGCCTACGCGGAGGCCGGCTTCGACGAGCTCTACATCCAGCAGATCGGCGACGAGCAGGAGCGCTTCTTCGAGGTCTACTCCAACGAGGTGCTCCCGCGCTTCCGAGAGCCCGAGGGTGGCGATCAGATGTCGACACGTAGGACGATCGAGGCCACATGAGGACAGATCGACGGTTTGCGTGGTTGAGCCCGTGGGTAGAGATGAGACCCCAGGCGCTCGATGTTTGGTTCGCCTCGGGAAGAAAGGCAGGCAGGAGAGGAAGTAGGCAGGTAGGCGATATGGATTGAGGCTCCTCGGACCAGCACTGAGTAGATCTCTCGCAGAACCACACAAAGCCCAGATGGGAAGGAGGAAGTCGACGTGACCATCACCTCTATTGCCCCTCCGCAGCGCAATGTCCAAGCCGAGCACGACGATCCTCAGGAGCTGCTCCTGCGCTGGCGAAGAGATCGCGACCCGCGGGCGCGCGAGCTGCTGGTGCGGCGCTTCACGCCACTGGCGCGCAGCCTCGCGCGCCGCTACGCCCATACCTCCGAGCCGTTCGAGGATCTGATGCAGGTCGCCTCGCTCGGCCTGCTGAAGGCGCTGGAGCGCTTTGACCCGGAGCAGGGAGCGGCGTTCGCCTCGTTCGCGGTGCCGACGATCCTGGGAGAGCTCAGACGCTATTTCCGCGACTCCAGCTGGGGGATTCACGTCCCCCGCGACCTGCAAGAACGGACGCTGAAGGTTGGCTCAGCCCAGGAGGAGCTCACCAAGGAGTACGGGCATGCACCCACCGTGAACGAGCTCGCGGTGTATCTCGAGCTCGACACGGAGCAGGTGCTCGAGGCGCTGCAGGCGGCGCAGGCCTACGAAGCGCTGCCGCTGGATGCGCCGGCCGGCTCCGCGGACGGCGATCAGGGCATCACCTATCTCGATTCCCTGGGATCCGAGGACGAGCGCTATGAGCTGGTCGAGCTCGACGCGACCGTCGCCACCGCACTGAAGAAACTGCCGCCGCGCGAGCGGGCGATCGTGCGCCTGCGCTTTATCGAGGAGCTCAGCCAGGCCGAGATCGGCCGGCGTATCGGCATCTCCCAGATGCAGGTCTCGCGTCTGCTGCGGAGCTCGCTCGAAGAGTTGCGCGTCATCACCCACGCACGGGCCGAGTCACCGTAGGATCACAGGCCACGGGGCACCGGGGCAGCGCAAAAGCAAAAACGCCCGGATCGAGCTCGCTCGTGGCAATTGATCAGATGTCGACCAACGACGAGCCAAATGTCCGCCTGAAGCTGAGCAACCGTCCCGAGAACGTGTCACTCGTACGAGCCATGCTCGCCGGTGTCGCCGAGGCGATCGACCTCGACGCCGAGCAGCTCGACGACATCAGAACGGCCGCAACTGAGGCCTGCAACAACGCGGTGCTGCACGCCTACGAGGGTGACGAGGGCCCGCTCGAGGTCGACATTCGCCTTCCCGCCGAGGGTCGCGTCGCGATCGCGGTGCGGGACGCGGGGATCGGCGTCGAGCCTCGAGACGGCGCGCCCACCGCAAACGAGCCCGCCGCAGGTGCGCCGGGACCCGCAGAGCTGGGCGGGGACATCATCCAACGAGGATCTGGTGGGATGCCGGGCGAGGCGAGCCTGAAACTCGGGCTCCCCGTGATCCAGGCGCTGGCCGCCGAGGTCGAGCTGCGGCGGCCGGACGGTGGCGGGACCGAGGTGCGCATGGAGTTCGCCACCCCCGGAAGCCGGCTGCCCGATCGCGGGGAAGAGGCCCAGGCCGGAGCCGCTCCGTCGATCGAGCTGCTCCCGGCGCTCGGTCTCGCGGGCGAGCGCCCGGAGCTGATCGCCGCCGCCACGATCGCGATCGCGCCCGATCGTCTGGCGCGCACGGTCCTGCCCCGCCTCGTGTGCGCGCTGGCGGCACGCGCCAACTTCTCGACCGAGCGCCTCGCCGATGCGCAGTTGGTGGCGGACGTGATCGCCGCCGAGGCCTTCCGGGCGATCATCGGCAGTCATCTCGGCGTCGGGATCGCGGTCGAGCCGCGCCACGTCGAGCTGCGCGTCGGCCCGCTACCGATCGATCGCGAGCGCGAGACGGCCGCCGCTGCGGCACTCGGCGAGCTGGGTGCAGTGGTGGAGCGACTGATTGACGATCACAGCATCGCGCCGGTAGGCTCAGCGGCGGTGCTCGCCCTGCAGCTGATCGACCAACGCTAGAGAATCCCATGGAGTCGGACGCCGGCGCCACCGCCGGACAGTCGAGACGAGTCGACGCGGCCGAGCTACTGGTCGAGGCCGGCGCGGCGCTGGCGGGCTCGCTGGATCCCCAGACCACGATGCGCGAGGTCGCGCGGCTGACCGTGCCGCGGCTGGCCGATCTCTGCGTGATCGACCTGCTCGACGAGCAGGGTGCGATCAACGACGTCGCCGTCGTCGCGGCGGATGCGGAGATCGCCCGCGGGCTCGAAGCGCTGCGTGCGCGCTCGCCGCTGGACCCGAACGGCGAGCACCCCGTCGCCCGAGTGATCCGCAGCGGAGCGCCGGAGCTGCACGCGGAGATGGCCCATAGCTCTCTGAGAACGTTCGCGGAGGACACGAGCCACGCGGAGTTCATGATCGCCAACCACTATCGCTCGGCGGTCGTCGTGCCGCTACAGGCACGGGGCCGGACGCTCGGCGCGATCTCGATCCTGCGGCTCGAGCCGAGCAAGCCGTTTGGCCAGTCGGAGCGCCCCTACGGCCAGGCCGACCTCGAGCTCGCCGGTGAGCTCGCGCGGCGAGCCGCGCTGGCAATCGACAACGCCCGCCTGTTCTCGGCCCTGCGTCGTCTCGAGCAGCGGCTGGAGACGATCCTCACCAGCGTCGCGGAGGCGATCACGGTAATCGATCGCGACGGCCGGACGATCTTCGCCAATCAGGCCGCCGCGGACCTGTTGGGGTTCCCCACACCCACCGAGCTGACGGGTTCGCCCCCGGGAGCGATCATGTCTCGCTTTCGCGTCCTGACCGAGCAGGGGGACGAGCTCGACCTCGAGTCGATGCCGACGAGACGGCTTTTCAGAGGTGAGCATCCAGAGCCGTTGCTGGTGCAGAACGTCGTCCGCGCGACGGGAGAGGAGCGCTGGCTGATCGTCCGCGCCTCGCCGATCGTCGACCCGGAGACCGAGCGCATCGACTACGCCGTCAACGTCTTCGAGAACATCACCGAGGTCAAGCGCATACAGCTGGCGGAAAGCTTCATGGCCGAGGCCAGCCGCGTACTCGCCTCCTCGATGGATTACACCGAGACGCTGCAAGAGGTCGCACGCCTGGCTGTCCCGCAGATCGCCGATTGGTGTGCCGTCGACGTACTGGGCGAGAGCGGGGAGATCGAACGCGTGGCCGTGCATCACTCCGACCCGCGCAAGCTCGAGCTGGCGGAAAGACTCGACCGCAGCTATCACCCGGCCCCGGACGATCCCGCGGGGGTGCCGGAGGTGATCCGCAGCGCGCAGGCGCGGATCTACACGGACATCGAGCCGGATGCCCTCGCCGCCTACGCGCGCGACAACGCGCATCTGGAGCTGCTGCGCGAGGTCCAGGCGACCGCTGTGATCATCGTGCCGCTGGCCGCGCCGACACGGACGCTGGGCGCGATCACGCTCGTCTCCTCGGAGTCGAGCCGGCGCTTGACGGAGGCCGATCTGGGACTCGCTGTCAGGCTCGGCCGGCGCGCCGGCACCGCCGTGGAGAACGCGCGCCTCTACACCGAGCGAACCCGGATCGCGCATACGTTGCAGCGGGCGCTGCTGCCGGAGTCCCTGGCGGAGATCCCCGGCGTCGAGGTCCAGACGCTCTACTCGGCCGCCGGTGAGCTGAACGAGGTCGGCGGCGACTTCTACGACGTGTTCGACTACGACGAGAACCGCACGGTGCTCGTGATCGGCGACGTCTGCGGCAAAGGCCCCCGCGCAGCCGGAGTCACGGCGCTGGCCCGCCACACCCTGCGCGCGTCGGCGATCGATGGCCGCTCGCCGGCCGAGATGCTCACGACCCTCCATCAGGCGCTCCTGCGCCAGCCGCCGGGGGCGGACATGTGCACCGTCTGCCTGATCGTGCTCACGCGCGCGGAACGGCATGAGGTTCGCCTGACGATCGCGCTCGCGGGGCATCCACCACCGCTGCTGATCTCCCCCGAGGGGAGGGTCACGGAAGTCGGCCGCAGCGGCACGATCCTCGGCGTCGTCGACCCGCTCAACATCAACGAGAGCGAGATCGCGCTGCGGGCCGGGGAGACCCTGCTGCTGTATACGGACGGCGTGACCGAGGCCGGCAGGCCGGATCGGATGCTCGGCGAGGATGGTCTGCTGGAGCTGTGTGCGAGCGCCCCGGAGCTCGCGCTCGCGGGATTTCTGGAGCACATAGAGCATGCGGCACTCGCGCGCGCACAGGGTCTCCTGCGTGACGACATCGCCTTGCTGGCGCTCCGTATCGCTGCGTGAGAGCACCGCCCCGCACGATGATCCGGCGCCAAACCCGTGCGATACTGTCTGACTGATGACGGACGCGGGGAATCTCCTGATCGACGTGCGCAGCGAGGGGGAGCGGATCGTGCTCAGGCTCGACGGCGAGCTCGATCTGGCCAGCGTGCCGACGCTGGAGAACGCGGTCGAGAGCGCGACGCTCGACCGTGCGGCGGAGCTCGTGCTCGATCTGCGCGGGTTGGAGTTCATCGACTCGACCGGCCTGCGCGCAATCCTCCTGCAGGACAAGCGTTCGGCCGAGCGCGGGCAGGCGTTTGCGCTCGTCCGCGGCTCCGAACAGGTGCAGCGGCTGATGAACATGACCGGCGTCGACGAGCATCTGAAGATCGTCGCCTCCCCCGAGGAGATCCTCCCTTAACGGCGGGTCCGACTCCGCCGCGGGAGGGTCAGGCTCCGGCGGCACGGGGCGACCGCCCGACTCCGGCGCAGGATGGCGGCGGGGATGCGGTCCCCACCCGCCCGCAGGTCCTCGACCGCGAGCCGCGGGCGATCCTGGGCCGCCCGCGCGTGCACCTGCGCGAGACCGGCTCGACGAACGACCGCGCGCGCGAGCTGGCGGACGCGGGCGCGCCGCACGGCATGCTCGTCACCGCCTCTTCGCAGAGCGCCGGCCGCGGGCGCCAGGGCCGCAGCTGGTCGGCGCCCGCGCACAGCGCGCTGCTGATGTCGCTGCTCCTGCGATCCGGCGCTTCGGAGGACGGCGTGGCGGACGGGGAGTCGCGCCCCGTGCCACCCCCGCCGCTGCCGGGTCTCCTGCCGTTGATCGCCGCGGTGGCGGTCTGCGACGTCGCGGGGGAGGACGCCCTGATCAAGTGGCCGAACGACATCGTGCTCGCGCGCCCGGACCCCGATCCGGACCCGGACCGCCCTCCGCTGGCCAAGCTCGCGGGCATCCTCGCCGAGGGACGGCCGCAGGCGGGCTGGGCGGTGCTGGGCATCGGCCTGAACGTCGCCGTGCGCCTCGAGGAGCTGCCGTCCGAGCTGCGGGCGGGCGCCGCCACGCTCGGCTATGGCCTAGACGCGATCGAGCCCATGCTCGAACGGTTGCTCGCCGCGCTCGAACGGCGGCTGGCCGAGCCCACGGAGCGGACCCTCGATGCCTGGCGCGCGCGCGACGCGCTGCACGGGCGTGAGATCGCGTGGGGCTCCGGTCGTGGGCGCGCGCAGGGGATCGACGCGACGGGCCACCTGCTGGTGGCGCTCGACGGTGGTGGGCAGGTCGCGCTAGATGCGGGGGAGGTGCACTTGGAGTCCGTCGGCTAGAGCGCGTCAGGCGGAGAGGTGGTGGGGACTGCAGCGCAGGGAGAGAGAGTGCGTATAGCTATTGCTTCTACCGAAAGATAAAGAGGGCGGGGAGACGCATACAAACTGGAGAGTGCGTGACACTATAGTTATACGCACTCTCTAAAGTGCAGCAGCCTCCGTCCCCTCTTTATGTGATCGATCCACGCACAAGCGCGCGTCGTGCTCACTACTCCTCGGCGTGGTCGAGCGCCTCGTCGACGTTGCGCTGCAGTTTCTCACCCGCAGCCGGCGCCAGCTCGCCGCCCCCGCCGTCGTTGACCGCCGCCGACGCTGACGCCGACGCGCTCGAGAGTGCCTCCGTGAGCACCGCGTCACTCGGCGTCTGCTGGGACTTGCCGGCGGCGCCCCTCTTGCCCTTGCCGCCCCTTGGCGAGCGCCCAGAGCTCGCGCGCGCATTGGCGCCCGTGCCCATGCCTCTGCTCGCGCCCGCACTGGCGCCCCCGCCCGCGCCCGCGTTCGTACTCGTGCCCATCTCCGTGCTCGCGCCCGTGTCTTTGCCACCACCGCCTCCGCCTCCGCCAACACCATTCGCAGCGGCAGCCCGCGCGTCGTTCTTCCCGTTCGCGGCACCCCGCGCATCGCTCCGCGCTTGCGAAGCGTTGGGGCTGCCGGCGCCTCCCTGCATGTGGTTCTGCCCGGCGCCACCCCGCGCGTGGTTCTGCCCGGTGGCGCCGTTCGAGCCGCCGCCACCCTTGGCCCCCTTGCGCCGCCGCCGCGCGTTGCGCGCGCGGCGCTTGGGGAAGTTGCGCAGCAGCTCGCGGGCGAGCGCCGGGGGCTTGCGCGCCATCCGCGTGCGCGCGCCGCGCAGCGCCTCCTCGGCCTCGGGCGTGTGCGCGAGCGCGGCGGCCAGCAGCGCCGCTGAGAGCCGCCGGTCCTGCTTGCGGGCGGCGTGGATCAGCCGCCGCGCGTTGCGCGCGTGCGCGCCGCCGGCCGAGTTGACGAGCAGGCCGAGCAGCCGCTTGGTCTCCGGCCAGCGCTGCACCGCGTACTCCTCGTGCACGTCGCGCGTGTACTCGGCCAAGCGCCAGATCCACGCGTTGGCCTGGTCGCGCCGGCCGATGCGCCGCTCGACCATCGCGCGCAGCATGATCTTCGACGCTTCGCGGCGCTCGTCGCGCGGCCAGCCGCCGATGATGTCGATCGCCGTGTCGAACGTGTCGGGGTCGCCCAGCGCGGGGATGTCGGTCAAAGCGCGCAGGCGCAACTGCGCATTCTTGTTGCGCTGCACGGCGGTGATCAGGAAGCGGCTCTTGAGCTCGCCCGTGCGGTCGAAGTGGAGCATCGCCCGCGCCCGGCGCCAGCCGTTGGGCGCGACACGCGCGCCGGCCAAAGCCGCCCACACGTGCTGCTCGCCGTAGTCGAGGTGCTCGACCGCGATCCGCCACAGCTCGCGCTCGAAGACCTCGAAGCGCCGCTCCTCCTCCGCGCACACCGGCAGCACGCGCCGCTCGACGCGCATCCGCCGCCCGCGCCCGCGCTTGACCGGCCCGACGACGATCGCGCCGCCACGGTAGACGTCGCGGTCGAGCAGCGAATGCAAAGTCACGACAGGATCGTCGTGCTTGGTCGCGGGGTGCACGAAGTCGACGACCAGGCCCGCCTCCTTGCCGGGGTGGCGGCGGGTGACGCGGCCGACGCGCTGCTGATAGATGCGCTTGGACGCTGTCGGCGCGAGGTGCACGCAGACGGTCGCGCGCGGGCTGTTCCAGCCCTCGGCGAGCAGCTGCGCGTTGATCAGGACATCGATGTCGCCGCGCTCGTAGCGCGCGAGGATTCCCGCCGAGCTCGCGCTTGGGCGTCTCGCCGGAGACCGCCTGCGCCTTCAGGCCCTTCGGCGCGGAACGCCTCGGCGAGGTTGTAGGCGTGGCGCACGCCGGCCGCGTAGACGACGCCGGGGACGCCGTTGAAGCGCGTCTTGTAGAGGTTCGCGGCGGCCATGTTGAACGGCTGCTGGTCGAGCAGCTCGGCGAGCAGATCCTGGTCGAACTCGGTATCGACCTCGCCGCGGCGCAGCGGCACCTTGGCGATCGTGCGCACCCCCGTCCCCGGGGAGATCCGGATGCAGCGCAGCGGCGAGATCACGCCGCGGCGGGCCGCCTGGGCGAGATCGAAGCGCGAGGTCTGCGTCGGGAACAGGTCGGTGACATGGCGTGCGATCAGCGCGCCGGTGGCGGTCATGCCGATGAAGATCGGGCCCGTCCACGCGCGGATCGCGCCGCTCGTCTTCTCGCCGAGCGCGGTATGCGCCTCGTCGCAGATCACGATCGTGTAGGCGCTGGAGATCTTGCCGGCGTTGCGCACGAACCACTGGTAGGTCTCGACCGTCACCGGGCCCTTGGTCGAGTCCTCGCCGGCGAGCAGCGGGCGGGAGATGCGCTTGGAGTAGCCGCGGTCGCGCAGCTCGCCGTGGAACTGGTCGACGAGGTTGCGCCGGTGGGTGAGGATCAGCACGCCGCCGGTCTGCGAGGCCTCGACGAAGCCGAGCGCCGCGACCGTCTTGCCGGCGCCGGTCGCGTGCTCGAACCAGAAGCGCTTGGCCGCGTTGGGATCCTCGGGCTGCTCGGCGAGCGACTCCTCCTCGTCCTCTTCGACCCAGTCGCGGGGCTCCTCGTCGGAGTCAGCCTGTAGCTCGGACTCCTCCTGCTCCTCGTCGGCGAGCGGATCGAGCTCGTCCTCGAGCTCGTCGTCCTCTTCGTCGTCGTCCTCATCGGGCGCGGCGCGCTGCACGGGGCCGAGCTCGTCGTCGTCCTCGTCGTCCTCATCCTCGGGCTCGTCGTCCGGCTCATCCTCATCCTCGCCGCCGGCGGCGGCGCGCGCGGAGTCCTCAGCCTGGGACCCCGCGGCGGGATCCTCCGCGGGCGAGACCTCGTCGGGTCCGAAGATCTCGGCCGAGGCGAGCAGCTCGGGCGAGGCCGCGGCGCGGCCGTTACCGCCGTTCTCCGCCGCGGTGCTGCGCAGCGCCTCGGCGAGCAGCGCGGTGAGCGTGCCCGAGAGCGCGTCGACCTGGTGCGCGGAGAGCACGGTGCCGTCGACGAGCTTCGGCTCCTCCTCGGAGAGCACGCGTTCGAGGCCGAGCAGCAGCGAGAACTCGCGGCGCCAGGCGGTCGAGGGGTGCTTGGCCTTCGCGTCGAGCTCCGTGAGCGCCTGATCGAGCGCGCGGCGGCGCGGCGTGCCGGCCGCGAGCGCGACCGCGGGATCCTCGCCGTCGTGGAGGAAGCGCTCGCGCACGAACTTACCCGCGCGAGCGATGTCGGCGGAGGAGGGAATGGACGCGGCCGCGAGGGCCACTGAAGTGGGCTCGGCCATAAAGGCTCTGGACAACGAGACGAGCCGCCGTAGAAGGAGCTTCGACGTGGCTCGGAAAAGGCCGGCACTCAACCGGCGAGATTTGCCGGGTGCTGAACGCAACCCGGCTCCTGGTGCCCTTCAGGATATAGCAGGTCGCGGTGGGATAGAAGGAAATCCCGCCCACCCGACATCTGCAACCCTTACCGCCATGCCCACAAACCGTCGCCCACAACGCGTGCTGATAGCGCTGGGCGGGCTCGTCCTGGTGGCGCTTTTGGCGATCGGCATCGTCCAGCTGACGCGCTCTGCGCAAACGCCGCTGCCGCCGTCGGGGCTGACCGTCACGCAGATGCAGGCGCAGCTGGACCGCTCGCCGGCGCCGCTGGCCGCGCTGCACGCGCAGGCCAGCGAGCTGCTGCCCGGCGACGCGCGCGCCCTAGACGCGCGTCTGGCGGCGCTGCGCGGGTACCCGGTGGTGATCAACAAGTGGGCCTCGACCTGCGAACCGTGTCGCGCTGAGTCCGGCGTGTTCCAGCGCGTCGCCGTGAACCTGGGACGCGAGGTCGCGTTCATCGGCCTGGACTCCGCCGACCCCACGCGCGGCGAAGCGGAGTCGTTTCTGCGCACCTTCCCGCAGAGCTACCCGAGCTACTACGACCAGAGCGGGCAGCTCGGGGTGGCGGTCACCGACTCCTCGTTCACGCCTGTGACCGTCTTCTACGACCGCGCGGGTGGACGCTACATTCACCAGGGGCCCTACCTGAGCGTCGCGAAGCTCGAAGCCGACGTGCGGCACTACGCGCTGGAGGCCTGAACAGACGATGCCCGAGGCGAGGATCGAACAATGCCCGAAGTGAGGATCGACCCGCTGAGCGGGCACAAGACGATCGTCGCCGGCGAGCGCTCGAAGCGCCCCGGGGGGCAGCCGACCTGCTCGCCGCCGGAGCCGATCGACGCCGAGCGCGACCCGTTCGCCGAGGGCCACGAGGACCGGACTCCGCCGGAGCTCTACGCGGTGCGGCCCGGCGGGGGACCGCCGGACTCGCCGGGATGGACGGTGCGGGTGGTGCCGAACCTCTACCCGGCGCTCACGCCGGCGGACGCGAACGATGCGACGGGGGTCAGGAAAGGAATTGAAACCGGGATTGGGACCGTGGCCGAGGCCGGGACCGGCCAGAGCGAGAGCGGCGCGGAACCGGCGCGCGGCAAGCCAGAGCTGTTCACGTCGCTGCCAGCGACGGGCGCGCACGAGGTGATCGTGAACGGCCCACAGTCGGTGCTCTCGCTGGCCGAGCTGCCGGTCGAGCAGGTGAGCGCCGCGGTCGAGGTGTGGCGCGCGCGGATGCGGGCGCACGCGGAGAGCGCCTACCTGCAGCTGATCGTCAACGAGCGCCGCGAGGCGGGGGCGTCGCTGCCGCACACGCACGCGCAGCTGTACGGGCTGGACTTCGTCCCGGCGGTCGTGGCGCGCGAGCGCGAGCGGGCGAACGCGTACACCACGCGGACGATGGGCGGGAGCCTGCTAGGCGATCTGCTCGCCGAAGAGGTGCGGCTGCGCGAGCGGGTCGTCGCCGTCGACGAGGAGGCGGTACTGCTCGCGCCGTTCGCGTCGCAGCTGCCGTTCCAGCTGATGCTCGTCCCGCGGCGCCCGCGGGCGCGCTTCGAGGACGAGGGGCCGTCAGGGGCGGCGCTGCTGCACGACGGCCTGCGGCGGCTGGCGCGGCTGCTGGGGTCGAGCCCACCGCTGAACCTGTTCGTAAGAACCGCCCCGCTCGGCGCCGAGCATTTCTGCTGGCGGATCGACATCCTTCCGCGGCTGACCCACCTGGCGGGACTCGAGCTCTCGACTGGGGTCAATCTGAACATCGTCGCACCGGAGCACGCGGCGGCTTTGCTGCGGGACACGTAAAGAAACCAGGTGGGCTCATCGGCGCTGGGCGATCTTTGATCCTGTGCTGGTCACGATCCCAATTGGATTTTGGTGATCACAGCTGATAGAGACGGGCCCTGTCGGCAGGCCCTCGTCGGGATCGATCTCCGCGCGGCCGGCATGGCGCGGTTCAGGGCTCAAATGTTGCGCAGGGCGCGGCCTTGGCCGCGCGGACCTCGCCCCGCCGAGGGCACGAACATCCCTGCGGAGGGATTAGCGCTGGGGAATGACTGGGCATTTCCCCCGAAGGTCTTCCAGGGATGTCCCGTTTGCTGCCGGCGGTCGGAGAAGAGAACGGAGCTTTCTCCTCCCTTCTAACCCGATGCCAAGCACACAGGCGATCTATTACCGAGACCAGCACGGATGGCAGCCTGTCGATGAGTTCATCGATGGGCTACCGCCGAGACATCAGGCGGTTGTCGATCTAGCGATCGATCGCCTCAACGGTCTGCCTCCGAATGAGCCGCCACTGCCATTCCCGGCGACTTCGCGGGTGGATGGCGAATTGCGGGAGCTGCGTTGTCATTACGGTCCGGTGCTCTACCGATTGCTCTACCGGCGCTCCAAGAACCTGTTTGTTCTCCTGCATATGTTGCGCAAAACCACCGGGAAGCTCCCGATGTCGGACGTCGAGATCGCACATTCGCGCTGGGCGGACTTCAAGACCAGGATGGATGCGAAGCCGCGGCAGCCTCCGCGAGCCATCGGCGACGACGCCCCGTAGACACTAACCATCCTTTACCAAATTTGGTAAGCTAGGGCAGAATTACACAGCGATAGACCAAGCAATGACTCGACAGAACAAGACAATCTCCCCGACCGGCACCACTCATCGGGAGTCCATGCGTAGGCGTGCTCTCGACCCGGAGTATCGCGCTGAGCTACGGCGGCTTGCGCCCTATGAGGCGCTGGCGCGGATCGTTATACGGCGCCGTGGCCAGCTGGGGCTGAGCCAGGCCGAGCTGGCGTTACGCATGGGGACCAGCCACTCCGCGATCTCGCGGATCGAGAGCGGGCAGCACCCGACGACCGTGCAGACGCTCCGCAGGCTCGCCGAGGCGCTTGGTACTCATCTCGTCGTCGGATTCGTCGATGAGCTTGGCGTGGGCTCCGGCATCGACACGGGTGTTGCAGATCTTGTCGCAGTGAGCTGACCAGTCTCTAGCTCACCTACCAGAGCACCGGCACGTCGTAGGCGGCGATCCGCTCGTCGTTGGTGACGATCGTGAGGCCCTCGCTCTGGGCTTGTGCGACGAGCATCCGGTCGAACGGATCGCCGTGGTGCGGGGGTAGCGCGCCGGCGCGAATCGCGTGCTCAAAGCTGATGCTCAATTCTATGAACCTCGCCTCTGCGACCTCATCCAGAAGATTCTCGGGAACATCGAGCTTGCCGGAAGCTCGCTTGATCGCGATCTCCCAAATACTTGCTGCGCTTAGATACGCGGGCACGGCACCGGTACTCAACACCTCATGCGCAGCGAGCGACAGACGGTCCTCATCGCCGACGCTCCACAGCAGCGCGTGCGTGTCGAGCAGCAGCGGGGTCAACCGCGCGTGCCGAACAGACGCTCGAGCTCCTCGTCCGGCTCGTCGAAATCCTCACTGATCCAGATCTTCCCTTTGAGGTCACCCATTTTGCGACGGACAGGGGGATCGTCGTAGCGGATCAGCTTCGCCACCGGGCGCGATCCCCGGCGGATCACGATCTCCTCGCCATCGCCGGCTCGATCGATCAGGCTCGAAAGCTGTGTTTTGGCCTCGGTGACAGTGACGGCTTTCGCCATGCTCAGACCATATCAGACCTGACCTGACCTGACCTGATGTACGGGTCACATGGGCCAGGGCTTGCTGGATCCTGCTGCCCCAACCAGTGAGCGTCCCAGGCGTTGGCTCCCCCAGACGCGGGGAATCACGATCGCCATGCTCACCGCCCTGGGAGTCTGCTACCGCATGCAGCAAGCCTTCCCCAGATAGGCTCCCCAACAGATGCCCCCCGAGGAACGCTTCGTCCCGCGCTTCGCCGCCGAGCCGCCGCTCGAGGAGTTGCCGTACGGGCGCTGGGCCGAGCGGTTGAGCGCGGAGTTCCTCGGCGCCTGCCTGGCGCTCGACGCCGAGGACGCTGAGCTGGGCGAGCCCGGGGAGATCAGGTGGTATCCCGACCGCACGTGGAACGGGCGGACGTACGTGCCGGGGACGTCGATCACGGCGAACGGGTACGAGCTGTTCGGGCACGTCAGCTTCGTTCCCGCGACGGAGGGCGGCGACCCGAGCGACTTCACCGCGCAGGTGGACTTCACCGAGGAGACGGCCGAACGCAACCCCGACTGGAAGCTCGACCTCTGCGACGAGGTGATCGGGTCCTGGCGCGGGCACAACGGGGCGGTCGCCGCGATGACGCTGATCTGGGGGCGACCGCTGGTCTCCGGCGGGGCGATCGTGACCGCCGAGCTGGCCGCCCTCGCCGTCGACCAGTGCGAGCTGCACGAGGAGCGCTTCACGCTGATCGCGCCCGACGACTATCGCCACGACCTGCTCGAGATCAAGCTGTTCGCGGCGCGCGGCGAGGAGCTGGCGTGCGAGTCGATGTATGCGGGGGACGAGGACGAAGGGGACGAGCCGGGTGAGGAGGACGAGCCGGGCGAGCACACCGGAAGGCGCAGGGAGAACGCAGGCGAGGATGAGGACGCAGACAGCAGGAACGACCCAGACGGAGAGAACGACGCGGGCGCCGGCGCAGGGGACGCATAACGCCGGCGACACACAGGACGAATAGAACGACGCGACCATCGACGTAGGCGAGGAGGACCGATGACAGAGCACGGGCCGGTCAGGACCCAGAATCATCTCGCGAAGGCGCTGCACCCGAGCCCGCACGTGATCAAAGAGGCGATGGGCGAGGTCGACGGCTTCAACGCGAAGTTCGCCGTGCTGATCACACGGCTGGTCGGCACGATGTGGTGTGCCTACCTGTTCGCCCTGATCGCCCTGATCGGTCTCGGCCCGGCCCTGAAACCGGGCGGCGAGGGAATCATCGCCTGGATCGCGCAGACCTTCCTGCAGCTCGTGCTGCTGTCGGTGATCATGGTCGGGCAGAACGTCCAGAGCCTCGCCGCCGACGCCCGCTCGGCGAACACCTACAAAGACGCGGAGACGATCCTCGACCGTCTCGACCTGCACACCCAGGGCGGCCTGAAGGCGATCCTCGACCGCCTCGACGAAATCGCCCCGCCGGGGACGACGCTCGGTAGTGCCCCCGGCGGCGTCCCGCCGGGCCCTTCGAGCTCAGGCGCGCCCTCCAGCGGACCGGTTGCGTAGCCATGTCAGACGAACGGGACTGGCGCCTGAAGGCTCAGCTCGCCGAGGTGGTGGACCCCGGCGGCACGCTCGACCATCTGCTCCGGCACCTTCGTGGAGGCACAGGACCGAATCTCGTCCACGACCTGGGGGCAGCCATCCCTCACGATGTCGTGCTCACGCACGACGGCAAGCTGCTGTTCGCCTACGCGGCGGACGAGGCGACCCTCACGACGACGCGTCACGCGATCGAGGGCGTGCTCGCCCGTGAGAAAATCGAGGCGAGCATCTTCATCAGCCACTGGGACGACAGGCTCGATGCGTGGCGCCAAACCGATCCGCCGCCCACGGCCGCGGAAAGACAATCCGAAGAGGCGCGGGAACGCGACGCCGAGACGGTCGAGACGCGCACGCTGGTTGCGAGCTCCGGCAAGATGATCCGCGACGGATTCGAGCAGTCGATGCTCGAATGGGCCGGCAAGCTCGGCGTTCAGTGCAGTGTCATCGAACATCCGCACCTGCTCACGACACAGGTCGGCTTCACGGTCACCGGGCCGAGACGCAAGCTCGACGAGTTCTCCGAGGGGTTGCGGGCCGAGGAGGCGATGACGATCCGCACCGAGCGAGAAGTAATGTGGAGCCAGCTGTAGGTCCCTGGCGAGCCAGAAACAGCGAAGCGATCCCCTTGTGAGCTCAGTCCAGCGTCGCCGCGAAGGCGTGAAACTTCTCTGCGGCGTCGGTCAGCGGCAGCCCGTGACCGAAGAACACGACCCGCGGTTCGAGCGCTGCGAGATGTCGCGCCGAGGCACGCACGGCGGCCGGGTCGGGCTGGTCGAAGCGCGGGGGCAACCGTAGATCTGGCCGACCGCTGAGCGGGTGCAGGCCCATCACCGCGTCGCCGGCGATCAGGACGCGGTTGGCCGCGCGCCACAGGGATACGTGGCCGGGCGTGTGCCCGGGGGTGGGCACGACGACGAAGCCCGGGCCCACCGTCTCCCCGTCGGCGAGCTCGGTGGCAGCGACCGGGGTGAAGCGCCCCAGGGCACGGCTCAGCGACTGCAGCCGCGGTCGCAACGCGAGGTCCGGCGAGCGGCCCGCGCGCAGGTCCGCGAGGTCCGCGCCTGCGCAGGCCGCGCCCTCGAGCCCGAGCGCCCGGCACACGCGGGCGCTACCGCCGGCGTGGTCGAGGTGGGGATGCGTGAGCACGTGACGGCTGATTGGCCGTGCGCCGAGCATGCGGAGGATCGCGGCGCCCTGTCCCGGTAGCCCGGCGTCGACCAGGACGTCGCCGATCAGGTACGCATTGAGGGCGCCGCGGGGGGCGAGCGCGAGGCGCTGTACGTCGTCTACCGGTGTTCCATGCATGCGGTCCAAGACTGTACCCTACCGTAACATTTTCGTGCAAATCTCCAGTAGAGGTTTATGATTGCACGGATGATAGAGCGACGGGTAGCCGCTGAAGTCACCGCGCTGCTGGACCAGGCGCCGGCCGTCGCCCTGCTGGGGCCGCGGCAGTCCGGCAAGACGACACTGGCGCTCGAGATCGCCGAGGGGCGGCCATCGGTCTACCTGGACCTCGAGTCCGCCGCCGACCGGGCGCGCCTCGCCGAGCCTGAGCTGTACTTCGCCGATCACGCGCACGAACTCGTGATCCTCGATGAGATCCACCGCGCGCCCGGCCTGTTCGAAACGTTGCGCGGCGTGATCGACCAGGGCAGGCGCGAAGGCTCTGGCACCGGTCGATTCCTGCTGCTCGGCTCCGCCGCGATCGACCTGCTGGCCCAGTCGGGCGAGAGCCTCGCGGGGCGGATCGCGTTCGTCGAGCTCGCGCCGTTCGACCTCACCGAGGTTGGCGCGACCGAGCTGGACCAGCTCTGGATCCGCGGAGGCTTCCCCGACAGCTTCCTCGCGGGCAGCGACGCGATCAGCCTGCGCTGGCGCCAGGACTTCATCCGCACCTACCTCGAGCGCGAGATCCCGCAACTCGGCCCGCGTATCCCGGCCGAGACGCTGCGGCGCCTGTGGACGATGTTCGCGCACCATCAAGGTGGCCTGCTCAATGCCGCGCAGCTCGCGCGCGGACTCGGCGTCAGCGGGACGACGATCGCCCACTACCTCGACCTGCTCGTCGACCTGCTGCTCGTGCGGCGCCTGGCCCCTCGGCTGCCAAACGCCGGCAAGCGGCTGGTGCGCTCACCGAAGGTGTACATCCGCGACAGCGGACTCGTGCACGCCCTACTCGGCCTGGCCGACAAAGAGGCCCTGCTCGGACACCCCATCGCCGGCCCGAGCTGGGAGGGCATGGTGATCGAGAACCTGCTCGCAGCAGCCGGGGCGGGCGAGCATCGAGTAGAGGGGAGCTTCTACCGCACCAGCCACGGCGTGGAGATCGACCTCGTCCTCAGCTGGCCCGACGGCGAGGAGTGGGCGATCGAGATCAAGCGCAGCCTCGCGCCGACACCCGAGCGCGGCTTCCACACAGCCCTCGCCGACCTCGCCCCCCAACGCGCCCTGATCGTCTACCCCGGAACAGAGGGCTACCGTCTGACGCAGCCGATCGAGGCGATCGGGCTGGCCGAGCTGTGCACCCAAGCACAGGCACGCAGCGCGCAGTGAACAGCCCTCCAGACATCCGGCTAGAAGCAGGCCACGCGCGGCTGGAGAGGTGACGCTCGCCTGCGGTTTATGGTCTGCGGGGATGCTCATCAGGGACGCCGACCCACTGCGCGACGCAAACGCCTGCGCGGCGATCTACGGACCGTATGTCTCCGACACGGCCGTGTCCTTCGAGACACGGCCGCCGAGCGTGGAGGAGATGGCAGAACGTATCGCCGCTGCGTACTGCTGGCTCGTGGCCGAGCGCGCCGGTGTCACGCTCGGCTATGCGTACGGCTCACCCCATCGCGAGCGCGCCGCCTATCGCTGGGCGGCGGATGTGACCGTGTATGTCAACCCGGGAAACCATCGCTCGGGTGTCGGGCGCGCGCTCTACGCACAGCTATTCGAGCGGCTGCGAGCGCTCGGCCTGTGGACGCTCTGTGCCGGGATCACCCAGCCGAACGCGGCGAGCAACGGGCTGCACCGCGCGATGGGGTTCGTCCCCGTCGGGACCTACCGCCGCATCGGCTGGAAGGCGGGGTCGTGGCACGACGTGCAGTGGTGGCAGTTGGACCTCCGTCCGGGCGAGCCGGGGCCGCCGCGCGAGCTGCAGTGAGCCCAGCGCGAGCCAAGCAGTCGCAACTTGTTGGTGAACCGTCCTTCTCCAAGGGCCAGGTCAACCGGGCCGGCAGGCTCCTGCTGGATGTCACGGAGGCAGTGGCGCGCCCCGGCTCTGATCAAGTACTCGAGAAATATGACGCCGAGGAGGTCGTAGGGGCAGCCGGAGCGGTGAGATGGTGGCGGATCGGCGTCGGGCTCAAGTTCGGGGCAGGAGTGGCCGAGATCCATGCGTACTACGTCGCCGTCTCCGACGCCTTCGCGTTCCTGGATCGAGGCGAGACGGTTCCCGACGAGCTGCGCGCGGCGCTCTATGAGCGTTATGCAAAGATCAGAGAGACCCTATCCCGCGAGAAGCAGGCCACACCATGAGCCCAGACGAAATCAAGCACTTCCTGATCGTTTATGACATACCCTCGGCTCACGCCGATGTTCGGCCCTACGGGACGGATTACGACGCCGCGTTGGAGGCATATGAGCAGGCCGAGCAGGACACGCGCAACCGCTCCGACGTGGAGGTTGTCCTGCTGAGCTCCGATTCGCTGGAGACGATCAAGCACACCCACTCCAGCTACTTCCACACGAACGAGTCGTTCGAGCGGCTGTTACCGGCCGGTATTCTCCCCGTCTGAATTCAGGGCCGTCAACCCCGATCGCCGGCGAGCAGCGCCGCCGCGGCCGTGTCGGTGAACCGGTGATCGTCGGGCGCCTCGGCGAGCCCGCTGCCGTTCGCCGCCGCCCCGCCCCGCGAGAACTCCATCGCCCCGTCCTCCAGCGAACCGAACTTCAGCGCAAAGATGTCCCGCGCGTAGTTCTGGTGCAACCGCCAGGGGGCCTTCGAGCCCTGCTTAGGGAACTTGTCGATCGAGCGCAGCACATAACCCGAGGAGAAGTCGATGAACGGCAGCTCGGTGACGGAGGGGTCCCTGTTTTCCGGCACGCACTGTCGATACCCATGCGCGTCCATGTGGTTGAGCAACCGGCAGACGTACTCGCACGTGAGGTCGCACTTCAGCGTCCAGGAGGCGTTCGTGTAGCCGAGCGCCAATGCCATGTTGGGGACGCCGCTGAGCATCATGCCCTTGTAGCCCATCGTCTCGGGGAGCTCGACCTCGCGGCCGTCGACGGCGAGCGTCATGCCGCCGAGCGCGAGCAGGTTCAGGCCGGTCGCGGTGACGATCACGTCGGCCTCGAGCTCGGCGCCGGAGGCAAGGCGCAGGCCGCGCTCGGTGAACGTCTCGATCCGGTCGGTCACGACCGCCGCGTCGCCGGAGCGGATCGCCTTGAAGAGGTCGCCGTCGGGTACGAGGCAGAGGCGCTGGTCCCAGGGGCCGTAATCGGGCTTGAAGTGCGTGTCGACGTCGTACCCGGGCGGCAGCTGCGCGGCGACCTGCTTGCGGATCACGGCCTTCATCACGCGCGGCCAGCGGCGGCTGATTTCGAAGCTGAGCATCGTGCGCAGCACGTTCTTCCAGCGCACGAGCGCGTACGCGAGCTTCGCCGGCAGCAGCTCGCGCAGGCGGTTGGCGATCGCGTCTTCCTCGGGCAGCGAGAAGATGTAACTGGGCGAGCGCTGCAGCATCGTCACGTGCGCGGCGTCCCGCGCCATCGCGGGGACGAGCGTGATCGCGGTCGCGCCGCTGCCGATCACGACGACGCGCTTGCCTGCGTAGTCGAGCTGCTCGGGCCAGTGCTGCGGGTGGACGATCTCCCCCCCAAAGCGCTCGGTGCCGGCGAACTCTGGCGTGTAGCCCTCGTCGTAGCGATAATAACCGCTGCACATCAGCAAGAAGTTGCAGCTCAGCTGGACTGTCTCCCGCGTATCCGAGCGCTCGGCCGCGACCGTCCAGCGCCCGTTCGCGCTGGAGTACTCGGCGCGGACGACGCGGTGGTGGAAGCGGATCCGCTCGTCGATGCCGTGCTCGCGCGCGGTCTGGCGCACGTACTCGAGGATCGAAGGCCCATCAGCGATCGCCGCGGCCTGCTCCCACGGCTTGAACGAATACCCGAGCGTGTACATGTCCGAGTCCGATCTGATCCCGGGATACCGAAACAGATCCCAAGTCCCCCCGATGCAGTCGCGGCTCTCGAGGATCGCGTACGTCTTGCCCGGGCAGTTGGCCTGGAGGTGGTAGCCGGCGCCGATCCCGGACAGGCCGGCGCCGACGATCAGGACGTCGACGTGCTCTGTCGACTGTTCAAGCGACATCTGTGGGCCATCTGGGTGTCAATCGTGGGCGGGACACCCTATGTAGCCTAACGTGACCGCGGGGTGCGCGCTGGGACCCCTCGCGTGCAACGCCTGCCCTCGCGTGCAACGCCTGGGGACACCTCGCGTGCAACGCCTCCTTCGCCGCCGGCAAGCCCGCCGGTGGGCCACCCGCACAATTCCTGCGTGCGGGTGACCCGATGGCCCCACTCACCTGCGGCGGGCATCTCTCAACCGGAGTGCGAGTGGCGATCTTGCGATCAGTCGAGACTAGGCGAGCGCATCGCCAGGATGTCAGCTCGAACCTTCAGCCAAGGTTTCGCCAACCAGGCAGTTGTCGTTCCATTGACGGTTATATGACCAGTAGCAAACCCTGTTAGTACTGCCGATAAAGAACGCCTTCTGTTCGCTTGTGGATGGGTAGTTGAGAGCAGCCAAGCCCGAGCCTTCGGCGACCGTTTCTCCAGTCAGGCAGTTATCGTTCCATTCACGATTATACCCCCAGTAACAAACCCTACGACCACCCGCCGCGCCAACAAAGAACACCGTCGTTTCATTTGTGGCGGGCTCCGTCACAGCAGCCAGACTAGAACCTTTGGCCACCGTTTCGCCCGTAAGACAATTATCATTCCACCCACGATTATACGACCAGTAACATACCCGGCCACTACTACCGATAAAGAACACCTTCTGTTCATTCGTAGACGGATAGTTGACCACAGACAAAGCCGAGCCTTCGGCGACCGTTTCCCCAGTCAAACAATTATCATTCCATTCACGGTTATACCCCCAATAGCAGACCCTACGACCACCCGCAGCGCCAACAAAGAACGTGGTCGTTTCATTTGTGGCGGGCTCCGTCACAGCGGCCAGACCAGAACCTTTAGCCACCGCTTCGCCCGTAAGACAATTATCATTCCACCCACGATTATATGACCAGTAACATACCCGGCCACTGCTGCCGATAAAAAACGCCTTCTGTTCGCTCGTAGACGGATAGTTGACCACAGACAAAGGCGACCCTTCAGCGACCGTTTCCCCGGTCAGGCAGTTATCGTTCCATTCACGATTATACCCCCAATAGCAGACCCTGCGACCGCCTGCAGAACCAACAAAGAACGCCGTCGTTTCACTTGTGAGAGGCTCCGTTAGAACGGTGGGCGTCGACCCTTTGCTCACTGTTTCTCCGGTCAAGCAATTGTCGTTCCATTCACGATTATATCTCCAGTAACAAACCCTACGACCACCCGCGGCGCCGACAAAGAATGCCGACGTTTCATTTGTCAATGGATAGTGCGCCACCCAATTAGAATTGGCCTCTGTTTCCAGCGTGGTAAAGGTTCGATCCGTACCGTAGCTGGTGCCGGCAGGGCTGGATGCCACAAGACGATAGTGATAAACCTCATTTGGTTCCAGATGCGAAAGACTGGCCTGCTCCGGCACAGAGCTCGTGCCCGAGCCTGCAGCGCCTTCAGATGTCGATGAGCCATACGCGGCCGTCTCCCCGTACTGGAAGTAATAATTGGTTTCAGACTCGTCTGGGTTCACGCTGCCGTGGAGCGTGACCTGGGTTTCCTGGATGCTCGTCGCCGCTTCTGTGGTGACTGAAGGTGCACCACAGTAGCCCGGGCTGCCATGATCACACCAGCCGGGCCCGCCGAAGCGGAAGTTGCTGCCGGCAGGGCCGGCGCCAGCGAAGCTGCCGCTGGTGCCGACGCTGTAGGCGGCGGGCGCGTTTTCGCCATTGGTCTGCAAGTTCGCCGCACCTTCACTGTCGGATACGTCAGACCAGTACGCGGACGCTTCGGAGGTACCGGGGTAGCCGTCGCCCATGGTCGTCTGGGGCTTTGCATTCGTCGGGGAGGATGCGACCTCACCGCCGGCTTCCTCGCGGTTTATCCCGGACATGACCTGCCGCGTCCATGCTGACGCGGGATAGTAGCCCACGACTTCCCCATCGATCGCTACGTACCATCTCGTTTTCGATCCTTCCGCGCCGGCGTAGATCTGGAGATGGTGTGTGGCGCCGATGTTGAATAGGGACGCGGGACCGCTGATCGGGTAGCCGGCGATGTGACCGGTGGTATTTGATGTCTGTACGAAGCCGCAAGCGTTGTAACATTCACCAGCGGTGCCGTGATCGAAGCGAAAGACGAACAGTGTAGGTTCACTGCCGTTGAAATGCGGGGAGTTGATCCAGCCGAACTCGACGTCGCTGTAGCTTCCTTCACTGTCGTCCGACGCCCACATCTGCGAAATGCTGTGCTCACCGCCTTCAGTTGAAAGTATGAAGTCCTTCTGGTAAGTCATATTACCTTCGAGCATGGACGAGACGAGTTTTGGCTGCTTGGCACGGGTCCCGTAGAAATAGTCCGCCCCGTCCTGTTCCACAGGGCCTTCCGGCGGGAGAATCGGGCCACCACTGATCCTACGACCGGGACGCCGGCCCGCGACCCTCATGGCTCCATGGGTGGGAGGCGGCGTGGGCGGTAGGGCATCGACGCTACGGGGCGCGGGCACTTGTCCGGCGGGGCAGATGGTGCGCTCGTACGTCTCGGGAGCGACGAGAGCGGCAGGGTCGCCGGCACCGACCGGCGGCCGGGGCACCGGAGCCGCTTGCGCCGGTGTGCGGTCCGCGCAATTATAGGTTTCACCTTCTACGGTCACCGTTTGCGGCGGCAGCGCAGAGGCCGGCGGAACCGGCGCAACGATGCACAATGAGAATGTTGCGAGAACCACAAAACAGGGCCCCGGGAGCCCGCGAGCAACGCGAGCGCGTATCGATGGTCGGCCAGCCACCGGCCGGCCGGCCGGCATAGCCCCGCATACACGACGTCCTGCCCTGCCCATGCGTCTCATCCCCAGCACCCCCTCCGTATCAATCCCACACCAAAGCGCCGCCCCTACCAAAAGGGACGCTTCGATGCCGGTCTTTATCTATGGTCCTGCGAACGCGATAGCCCGCCGGAGCAGTGCACCCCGAGGGTTTATCCGCCTCTTACATTGCGCTCGACTCTAAGACCGCGAATATGCGCCCGTCAAGAGTTAACCAGTCAGAAAATGCATTCTTCCAGGCTGTTAATGGTCTCTGGTTCCATTCACAGAAACTCGTGATCCGTTGCCGCTACGGGGACCCGTTGCCGCTACAGGGACCCGTTGCTGCTACAGCTTCACTACAGCCTCCGGGCTATTTCTTCGCCGTGTGGGGTCAGTCGCCAGGTGTTGCGCTTGCCTGCACCCTCAGAGCGCTTGGCGACCAGATCCTCTTTGACGAGATACGACAGCAGCCTCGAGATCTGCGACTGGTGGGTCACACCGATCCCGGCCGCGATCTCGCGATTGCTCGAGTCCGGGTGAGCGGCGACGAACAGCAGGCATTCTCGCGCGCGGCGGGCACTCGGGTTAGCGAGCACCGAGGGGAGCGTCGCACCATGAACCACCTCCGGCGTCGCCCGATCGGACTCCGTCGCTCGCGGGGGTTGCCACCGAGGATCGCCGGCCTGGATCGCGCGCGCGAGCTCCTCTCCGCGCTCGACTTCCAGCGCCACGGTCTGCGCATCCAGATAGGGCGTCGTGACAAGCGCCATCAGCGAGCCCAGCAGTGTGATCAGCGGTTCTGGCTCTCTGGTGACGAGGTGAGTATTTATCAACCCGAGGACCGAGGCCATCACGCCCGCGACGAGCACCGGCTCGGGTGGCTCGTAGCCCGGGATCGACAGGTGCTCGACGATCATCGCCCGGATCAACCCGACGTTACGTTCGCGCAGTTCCAGCGCCCACGAGCCCGTCGCCATCACCTCCACGAACCAGACCCGCGTCAGCTGCGGTTCAGAGTCATAGAACAGCAGCAGTGAGGCCAGCGCGGCGAGCACTCCGTCCCGCCAGCCGTCCTCCCCCACAAACGCCTCCAAGATCACGGCGCCGGAGCGCTCAAACCCCAACCGGAGGATCGCTCTGAAGCAGTCCTCCAAACCATCGAAGCACTCGTAGAAAGTGCGAGTGGAGACCTTCGCACGCGCCGTCACCAGCACCACCGAGGTACACGCGAACCCGCGCTCGGCGACCACTTCAGCCATCGCCTCGATAATTCGTGCTCGCTGGGCTTCGATCGTGCGCGTGCGTGAGCCCGCCCCTAACTCACTAACCATTTGCTAAAATCTTTCCCGTAGGTCCGTATCATTCGGTGCCGGGGCGCCGCCCCTACCAAAAGGGACGCCCCGGCATCGGTCTGCCATCGCTTTAGACTGCAATGCTGACAGCCGGCCTCGCGATCTGCTAGTGACGCGTCGCTGACAGCACAGACAGCCGTCTACGTCGGCCGGCCCTCCTCCAGCCGCCGGTGGGTGGTGAACTGGACCAGCGAGTCAAGCAGTGACTGACGGTGAAATCTGGCTAGAGCCCGTTGTGAAACACGAGCTCTGAATGGGCGGGCCGTCACGCCGCAGAACATCGCGAGTTGTCAAGGATCATTTAAACAGATCCCGAACCCAGAGATTTACTCCTTATCTTCGGGCGTGTAGCGTCTCCTGGCGGTCGCTTCGCAGCGCCCGCGATGTCCTGCCGCTGCGATCATCTACTTTTCAGGCCTACTTTTCCTCTTCGCGGCCGGCGCGTAGCGCTTTCTGGCCACTGCTTCACACGTATGTTGCGCACCCGCGTGTCCCCGCCTGGCGTGGCAGGCCTTCAATGCCTTTGTCAGCAGCTGCGCACGAGTTGGGGCCTTGGCCTTGGGGTTTGTCGCGGGCTTGGCGGGTTCTGGGCCTGGTGGGGGGGAGCAAAGTTACCAACACCGTTAAACGTCGCGCTTGCAGGAGTCGCGAACACCGGTGGCCCAGCGGGCAAACCCTGACAGCCAGTCGCTGTACAAGCCGGCGGAGAAACAGGCTGCACACCATCCACCCGCGCATCAAACAAATTATAAGCTTCATTACCACCCGCCACAAGCTCAGCACGCGAAACAAAAAACACATCATCCCCACTCGCACTACCACCAATCAACCAAGAAGAAGCTGCACTCGTACCACCCGACAACAAAAACACACAACCACCCGCTTCCCCACAACTACCCGAACCATCACGCTCCCACTCATACACATCCACTTCACTATTCGTATCCAACCCGACAAGCGGCTCACTACTATCAAAAAACACCCGCGAACCATCATCCGACATCCACCGAGGCAAATACGTCGCACTCGAACTCACCGGCAAAAACCCACCCACACCTTCGCTGGCGGATAGATTTACTACCGGCGCGATGCCTTCCCGCGCACACGAAGCACAAACCAAACTATCATCCCCAGCGTCATATACATAAACCTCCTGCAAACTCACACCATCAACCACTTCACTATGACCACCGACACTCTGATCATTAGACATAAACACCAGACTCCCCCCATCCGGCGTCACCTCAGCCGTACGATGACCCAAACCCGGCTGCCAATCACCAAAAGCTTCCTGTCCAGACGGGAACAACGGACTTATAGCTTTTTCACCATCTTCAAGAGAGAGTGTTGCCACAAATATGGGAGGGGCGCCTTTTTGTAGCGCATAAAGATTATCTGCCCCAGAGCTTGCCTTTGCGCTGTTACTGTTTTGATTCCCAGCAAGAACACCTTTGGCCACGAAATACAAGGTGTATCCTCCGGCTTCGCTTTCGCCCTCTCCCAACACGCCTTCTACTTCAGCATCGGCCGTGGCCGTTAGATCCGTGAGGTGACCCGTAGGCACCTCATACATGTAGAGATTCTGACCGCTGCCAGGCTCCGTATCTGCCGTCAACTTTGCTGAATCCGAATCCGTAAAGAAAACCTTCGAACCGTCCTTACTCGCCGTCCAAAATCGGCCACTACCACCACTACCACCAGACACCTGTGAAGCATCAACCTGAACTGTATGCTCAGCGCCTGACCCGACATCCTCACTCACATACAAAGCTTCCCTACCCGGATTCAAATCCGACCAAAATACCCGCGAACCATCACTAGAAATAACGCCGCTAAAATCGGGGGGATTCAGTGTGGGCACATTTAGCGGTAGTGGTGGCGCACCAAACGTTGCATTTGGTTCCGGAGAACCATTTGGCAGCACATTCACCAAACTCAACCTGCCGCCTATCGACTCATAGAGATTATTCTCTTTTGCGCCGCCATCTACGGCATTACTCGTCAAAGCATCATTTGCCTCAAACAACGAGTGATCATAATCCTCTGACGCCCCCGCATAGGCAATCTCCTGGGTAGCTATAGGAGAAAGTGCCGGTATATGGTATGTTTCAAAGCTTCCTGATGTTCGATTAGGGGGCTGTGCAGTAAAGAGGGGTTTATAGCTTTCGCCGTCTATCAAATGTGTATAGAGAACCGAGTAACCATTTCCCGGCGCTTGCGGCGACAATGGCGGAACTTCCGGCGTCTTTGTCGACCCTGACTCCAGAACCCCTACCGTCAAATTAGGTGAAAACGCCTGGTAAAACGCACTATCGATACCAGGGGGCTGAAGATTTAACGGAAGAGTCCCAATTGCCTGCCGGTAGGCGCCTAGCGAGATACTCATTACCCTCTCCATTTCCAGTATCACCGGTTCCCCCAATGGTCGGGGCACCTAGGTAGGCAATAGAATTACCGTCTTCCGCAACTTGGAATGGTAGCTTTGTCTCAACTTCTCCAGCATTCTCTACAAAATATGCTGCAAACCCCCTTGGTACATAAACATCAGTATCATGATTTTCAACCGGTGTTACCATTTCATACACACGACCATCCGGCAGAGTCATCGGGGAGCTAGAGGCGAGAGCGCTTGCTTGTCCCGCGCCCACGACGGCCAGGGCGATTACGGCGACAGCGGCAATGACGGCCCGGCGATCGTGATCGAGAAGCATCAGATGCCCTTTCGATTGTTCTGCTTCGCTTGTGATCCCGCCGCGTAGCGTTTCCTGGCTGCCGTTTCGCAGGAACGGCGCTTGGCCGCGCCCTGCTTGGCGTGGCAGGCCTTCAATGCCTTTGTCAGCAGCTGCGCACGAGTTGGGGCCTTGGCCTTGGGTTTCGTCGCGGACTTGGCCGGTTCTGGGCCTGGTGGCGGGGGAGCAAAGTTACCAGCACCGTTGAACGTCGCGCTCGCAGGAGTCGCGAACACCGGTGGTCCCGCGGGCAAACCCTGGCAGCCAGTCTCCGTACAAGCCGGCGGAGAAACAGGCTGCACACCATCCACCCGCGCATCAAACAAATTATAAGCTTCATTACCACCCGCCACCAGCTCAGCACGCGAAACAAAAAACACATCATCCCCACTCGCACTACCACCAATCAACCAAGAAGACGCTTCACTCGTACCACCCGACAACAAATACACACAACCCCCCGCTTCCCCACAACTACCCGAACCATCACGCTCCCACTCATACACATCCAATTCACTATTCGTATCCAACCCGACAAGCGGCTCACTACTATCAAAAAACACCCGTGAACCATCATCCGACATCCACTTAGGCAAATACGTCGCACTCGAACTCACCGACAACAAACCACCCACACCATAGTTAGCCGACGGGTTGACCAGTGGCACTATCCCTTCCCGTGCGCACGACGCACACAACAACCCATTATATTCAGCGTCATACACATAAACCTCTTGCAGGCTCACACCGTTGACCTCTTCAGTATGACCGTCAACGCTTTGGTTATTAGACATGAACACCAGGCTCCCCCCATCCGGCGTCACCTCCGCCGTACGTTGACCAAGACCCGGCTGCCAATCACCAAATTCTTCTAGACCAGACGGGGCCAGAGGTCGTATTGCCTTTTTGCCGTCTTCGGGGGACAGGGCCGCTACAAAGACGGGTTGAGCGCCCTCACGCAACATATACAGATTATCTGAACCAGGAACCGCGGCCGCCCCGTCACTGTTTTGGTTGTCGGCGAGTACACCCTTAGCGGCGAAATACACTGTATATCCCTCCGTTTCGCCTTCGCCCTCCCCCAGCACACCTTCCACTTCGACATCAGCCATAGCCGTCAAATCCGTGAGATGACCTGTGGGTACTTCGTATACGTAGAGGTTTTCGCCGCTACCAGGCTTTGTATCTGCCGTCAATTTCGCTGAGTCTGAATCCGTGAAGAAAACCCTCGACCCATCCTTACTCGCCGTCCAAAACCGGCCACCACCACCGGTACCACCAGCATGAGAAGCATCGACCTGAACCGTCTGCTCCACACCCGACCCAACACCCTCACTCACATACAAAGCTTCCCTACCCGGATTCAAATCTGACCAAAACACCCGCGAACCATCACCAGAAATCACATTGCTAAAATCAGGCGGATTAATTTTAGACTCTCCTAGAGGCCCTGCGCCGAATGTCGCACCTGGTTCCGTGGACCCATCCGGTAGCACATTTACCAAACTCAGCCTGCCACCCACAGACTCATAGAGATTGTTCTCTTCCAGACCACCATCAACCGCGTCGCTCGTAAGCGCATCATTTGCCTCGAACAACAACCGGCTATCATCAGCCGACGCACCCGCATAAGCAAGCTCATTCGCGGCCACGGGATAAAGTTCAGGCAAATCAAAGGCTTGAAAATCTCCCGACCCCCGGTTGGGGGGCCTAATAGTGAAGAGCGGCTGATAGCTACCCCCACTCAGAGAGCGCGCATAGAGAACCGCATAGCCGTCTCCAGGCGCGTCGGGCGACAACGGCAAGACATCCGGTTCTTCAGCTGAACCCGACTCCAAGATTCCAACCGTCAAATCAGGCGAAAAGGCTTGATAAAATGCACTATCGACCCCCACAGGCTGGAGATTGACTGACTGTTCCCAGCCGCTCCCTGATGACCGCCTCGCGAGATACTCATTACCCTCACCATTAGCCGTATTGCCAGTGCCCCCTACAGTAGAGCCAGCCACATATGCCACAGATTCACCATTTGCTGCAACTTGAAACGGCAATCTTGTCTCTACTTCCCCGGAGTTCTCCACAAAATTAGGTGGAAGAATCCTAGGAACGTCAACATCGGCATCGTGATTCTCGATAGGCGTAACCATTTCGTAGACACGCCCATCAGGCAAACCAGAGGCGGACGCGTGTGGGGGCAGGGTCAGAAGCAGCATCGAGATGCAGCAGGTGGCCAGCCCGGCTAGTTGTGGTTTGTTGGCAGTCATCGTTGTCTAGACCAGTTTCTTCTTTTTGTTGTTTCCGGGCTTTGTTGCGGGTGTGGGGGTTTTCTTGTGTGGGGCGTAGCGGTCGCCGACCTGCTTCTTGCAGATCGCGCGCCGGCGCTTGGGCTTTGTGGCGCATTCCCGTAGCGCCTTCGCGATTTTTTGTGCTCTGGTTAGCGTCTTTGGTTTGGTGGTCTGTTTCGGCGGTCCCGGCTTGGGGGGGGGTGGCGATCGTTGGGAGGAGGGTCGCGATCGGTGTTGTGATGTTGCCGGTGGTGGGGGTGTTCGTGGCCGGCGAGCCCTGTGTGGTCGCGGCGGCGGTTGTGAACGTTTGCTGTTCTCCGTGGACGGATCCACCGTGATTGAAAGCCACGACCCAGTAGTAGTAAGTGGTTTCTGGGAGCAGTGATTCGACCTCGATCGATTCCACCACTTTTCGGACTCCACCCACTACGGGTTTTGATCCTTCGGCCGTCTTGGTCCCGCAAGTCGAGTCCCCGCATGGCGAAGTCCCGTATTCGAAGTAGTATTTCGCGCTGCCATTTGAGTTGAACTCACCGTTGAGTTCAGCGCTCGAAGTCGTTACTTCAAAGGCCGGTTCGGTCCTGGCTTCGCTGGGTAGACCTGGAATGACCGTTTCTTCCTGGCCGTAGATGGTGCCTTCGACATTGGTCGCAACCATCCGGTAGTAATATTTTTGTTCGGATGTCAACCCGGTGATGACTGTCGCTCCGGGCTGTGTCGTAAATCCAGCCAGGGGACCTTGTTCAGCGGTCTTTGCGCAGGATTTGGATGCTTCGCAGGGCGAAGCGCCGTATTCGAAGTAGTAGTTGGCGCTGCCTCCCGGATTGAACTGGCCGTTGAGCTGGGCACTGGTCGCTTTCACAGCGCTCGCCGGGTTCGTCTCGATCCCCGTGGGGGGCCCCGTCTTGAAGGTTTTAAACGTTTCTTCTTGCCCGTAGACAGTGCCCTTGCTGTTGCTGGCCACGACCCAGTAGTGGTAGGTCACCCCGGGCGTGAGTCCAGATACTTCCTGCCCCGTGACCGACTGCAGCGTTTCGCCCTTCAGCGGCCCTTGTGTCGCTGTCTTCGTCCCGCAGCTGGGGGTCGGTGTGGTGGTACACGGCGCAGTCCCGTATTCAAAATAATAGACCGCCTTATGGTTAGGATTCAGCGACCCATTGAGCTTCGCGCTCGTTTCCGTTACTTCAGTCGCAGGTCCGGTACTGACTTCCTGCGGTGGACCTCCTTCCGTTTCGAGCGTCAGAGCAGCTCCGGGAGTCGACCCGAATTCACTTGTCGCGACTATGCAGAAGGTGTAGATCGTGCTGGGTTCAAGGCCGCTTATCTGAGCCGAGACATTCGCCGTGCCTGCCGCCGATTCCACGGGGGTGGTGCCGCCACCGCTGCAGCTCCCGTCGGTGTTGTATGCAAAGTAGTAGCCGGTCTCGCCACCGAGCAGTTCTCCTTCGAGGGTAGCCGTGAGATTCGGTTCGGGTTTGCTCCCCGTCGTCTTAGGTTCTGTAGCGGTCGGACCGGGGAGGAAGGCATCCGCAACTGTCGAGCCGATCAGCGAGCCGTATAGAGCATGCGTCACCCCACTCACCGCAAGCCCGTACGAGCCTCCTTCGCCGAAATCACCTCCACCGAAGGTGAGGACCGGTGAGCTGCACGGCGAACTGTAGGCGGCTATTTTGAAGCCCGGGCTGCTGAAACCCTCACCCACGAAGATCTCGTTGTTCGATGGATCAATCGCGACCGACTGGGGGGTTGAGTTGTCAACCACGTTCGTGCCGGCAAAGGGCTTCCCGGAGGGACAGACCACCGGTACGCCGGAGGCACTGAACTCTTCGATAGCCCGACTCTGGCTCGTGACAAACACATGCCCTTCACCATCGATCGCGATGCTATCGACGACGGAGACCTCCCCCGTGCCGAACTGGTTCCCGAGCTTCCATTTCCCCGGCGATTCTTCTTCGAACTCATCGATCTGACTGTGCCCTGCGCCCTGTTCGCCGACGTACAAATGACCCGTGATCGGGTTGATCGCCACGCCCGTAGGAAAGAATTCACCTTCTGGTGCAATCGAAGCGAGAGCGACGCCTGCGGCGCTGAACTCGTCTACCACGTGCGCCCCGAGGTCCGCGACAAAGACATCACCATTGTTAGGATCAACGGCCACGTAGACCGGCTCCGCAAATCCCGTCAGTTCACCGACCTGTTCGAGTTTGCCCGGTTCCAGCGCATTTGGGTGGAACTTCACCACACGCTGATTGCCGATGTCCACCACATACACGTCTTCTTTGGAGACGCTCCCGGAACCATCTACCGCCACACCCGCGGGCGCACTGAATTCACCAAATGTGCTGAACGGCCCATACCCTGTTCCAGCGCTGGCAGACCCAGCACCAATGCCCAGCGCACAGAGCGCTACCAGGACAGTCAAGCACAGCCTTTGAGTACGCATCACTGGTTCCTCCCGTTGCCGCTGCTATGCCTGGCGCTACCCGCCTGCTTGGCCTTCTTTTTGTGCTTCACCTTCGCCTTCTTCACCTTCGCGCAACCCGTGACACCGATCGGGGTTGACTGGTGGATCACGGTCCCGTTCTGGCCGATGAACGCGGTCGGCATCGTGAGCTTCTGCCCACAGAAGCTGTAGTGATCCTTTACGGGCAGGTTCGACGTCAGCGCCGAGTACCTACCTTCGGGCAGCGTCAGTTCGAAGGTGGAGAACGGCACGTCGGGTGTTGCCTTGAACGTGCTCGAGGTGATCCCCGCCTTGCTGATGAACGTCGTACCGACCAGGTCCACCGTCACGCCGTCGCCCTGGAGTACGATGATCAGGCTGGGGAATGCTTCGCCGCCGTGGGAGACGAAGTATGCCGGGCCTTCGAGGGGGACCGGCAGGATCGGGGTGATCACCTGCGCGTGCCCGACGACGGATGCCTTGGGGCAGCCCGCGGGGTTCGCTTCGAACTGCGCGGCGGTGCACGCCTTCTGCAGGGTCGTCAGCCGCGAGGGGAGTTGTTTGGGGAGGTCGACCTTGGCCGTCTGGAGATTCGCCTGGGAGCTAGCCTGGTTATTTTCCGGTGTGATCGTCGGGTAGACGATCTTCACGGTAAGGCTCGCCCCGTTAGCCCGCGAGGGTTTCCCCGATGTTGAGACTTTGAAATCGGGTTTGAATTTCAAGCTCTGGCACGACCCGACACGGAACGGGCTCGACAACACAGCCGTCTGCCCTTCATAGCTAGACGCCGTACCCGAGAACGACATCGGATTGCAATTCGACGGGTTGAACATAAACCCGGCGCGGTCGATCACAGCATCGATCGTACGCAAATCGGTAGGCACACCAGCAAGGATCTCCGGCAGCGTCCCCGTCTTGATCGTGACCTGCGCAGTACGGGGATCCACTTCGATCTTCGCGCGGACCTTTACCGTCCCGAGATCAAACGGGCCCGCCAACACAGGCACCACGATCGACAGGCCAAACGGTGCCCCTTCATAAGGGCCAGTGAGATAGATCGGAGCCGGTGCCTCACCGGCCTGAGGAACCTCAAACGGGTAAGGGCCAGGACCCGCCGTCACGACCGTATGCCCAATCTGCGACGCCGGGGAGCACGTCCCTTCAGCAGCCTGCGGTTCCCCACAAAGAGGGATCCTTGAGATCATCCCCGCAAGACCCTCAGGTGCCTTGAACTGAAGACTTGAGATCCGCTGCTGCCCATCAGCCCGCTGCAACAACATCGTGAAATCCGTATAGCCCGCCGCCTGATCAGTCGTCGACCCCGCCGTCATCGACGGCGCGAACGGCAACGGCCCCGCACACGAAGACCCACCAGGCCCACCCGTAATCGCGAACCTACTCAAAGAAACCGCATCAAGCGTCGAAGACAACACTTCTTCGCCGAGCGGGATAGTCCACGGCGTAAAGACCGCCGTGGACCCATACGTACCGCACCCAGTCGGAGTCGCCAACGCCGCCTGCGCACCACCACTAAAAGACAATTTGAAATCCGTAACCGGGAAATCCGGGGTATTTTCAAACGTTGCTGTCACCTGCCCCGTCGCTTCATTCAAATTCACATTCCCGACAAGCTTCACATTCACCCCATCACCCGAGGCCGCTACCAGCACCTGCAAGTTCGGGGGATTCTGCTGCAGCACATAAACACTGCCCTGCAACTTATCCGGCAACAACGGCGTCGAGATTTCATCAGTCCCGACTTTCGACGCCGCCGGACACGACGGCGGACCATCTTTAGATTCCTCTTCAGCTTCAGGACCACCAATGTTCTCCTGTTCAGGCTGGCACGCGGCAAGGCCTGTCGCCTGACCAGGGTTGATGACCAGCCCTTCGTGCAACGTCACCGTCGTACTCTTCAAACCAGGCGTAGCCAGCCCTTCAGGGTTCACACCCTGAGGGATTTTCAGGTCGGTCGTTAGACCAGCAGGAGTATCAGCCTCACTCGTATCCGGCGCAATCGACGCCGACGGGTCGAAATGCACAAGCCGCCCACATTCAGTCACACCGAGAGGCGTATCACTGGAGTCGTGCGACAAGAACCCCATGCTCGACCTGGCATCCGGTTCTGACCACGTACCGATCATTTCCACACCAAACGCCAACGGCGCACCACACGACGTCGGCAAAGTCAAAAACGGTTCCTTAGGCCCACGATAACCACACCCACCTTTACCGTCTTCCAGGCACCCCGGGCCCTGCCTCAACGCATCATGACCGACTTCAGCCGGCTCACCCCAAATCGTCGTCGTATTGAACAAGATTTTACGGCGAGCGACATTATTCACATGGACAGTAATCCCATAGTTACCACCGCTGCGCACCCGCGCATCCAACAACGTAGTCACCCCGTTGATCGTCAACCCGAACTCCGCCGCTACACCAGGCGGCGGAACTAGGTTATACACAGGAAACCCGAGAGTACCCAGTTCGCCGATTTCCGAGTAATCATAGCCAATCCTCGTCGACCCCGGACACCCTTTAGGCCCAAGCGGCGGCGGAACCTTTTCGCCTATTTCGCCTTCGTCGAACTGCCAGCGCGGGCACTCCGGCACGGCATTCGGGTTCCCGACGAACCCCGGCGGGAACTTCACGTCGATATCCCGCACTTCACCCGCAGGCACTTCCCTACCATTCTTCGGCACACTATTCACCGAAAAAGCCAAAGTAAACTCGTAAGGATGCGAACCAGCCTCCGTATCAACCGACCCATCCGCATTAGAAAACCACCCATCAAAACTAGAGATCCCCGCCGCGATCGGCCCCAAACCGAATTTCACAGGGATCGACGAGCTCGCCACATTCGTCGCGCCACCCCCAGAAACCGTCACCCGATCCACACCTTCACCAGTCGCATCCGCCGCGACAACAACATGAATAGCCACAATATACGGTTCGCCAGAACCAGGCTGAGGGGACGTCACACCACATTTTACTACCGTGACACCCGTGCAATTCAACCCGCCCGTCGACTTCAAACCAGGCGGCAAAATATCGACCAACGTCCCTTCACTACCCTGAACCGCACCAGTGTTATACACATCCAAAATCACCAAACCTTCGCTACCCGGAGCCAGAATCGCCGGGCCCGTATGCCCAAACACCTCCCAACCCGGAGCTTCACCAGCCGCCGCGGCGGAAGCGACACCAACACCCAATACACCCATACACGCCACCAGCCCCACCACAACACGCAGGAGGCTCACGGAGGCGGGGATCGACCTGGACAGCCTGTTCATAAATGACATATGTGACCCCTCCTCGTTTGGGCCTGGGTTATTTGCACTGCGGGTGGCCGGCGCAGGGCCCGGAGGTTTCCCTCCCGGCCGGCCCGCTGAAGCGGGCTCATCGGCCGTGAGGAAATTCGGACCCGCCTTGCTGAGATCGTCTGTCATCGCCTCGCGCCCCCGTCTGAAGGACGCGTCGCGGATTGCGGTGGGCTACCGACGGCGAGGACCCCCTCGCCACGGGGCGTGAGCTGCCAGGCTTTGGGAGCCCCGGCGGTCACGGGGCCGATGTTCTCCAGCAGCCCGTGGTCCTCCAGACGCCGCAACAGCTTTGAAATCTGACCCTCGTCCTTGACACCCGCAGCCCGTGCGAGCTCGCGATTGCTCGGGTTACCGTCCCTCGAGCTGAGGTTCGCGACGGCGCCCAGAACCTCACGGGTAAGCGCGGTCATGCGAAAGGCCCGTTGTCCACCCTCCCGGCTGAGCGGGTTCGGCACCCCTGCCGGCCAGGGGACTCGAGCATCACGCGCACCCTCCCGGCCGAGGGACTCGATCTCCGGGCCGGCCGGGGCGAAAGTCCGGATCCCGCGCTGCTTGCCGCCTTTGCTCAGCTTGCGCTGCGCCCTGACCAAGTCGCGTCCACCGCGGTGCGCATCGATCACCGCTTCACCGTCGGAGGTCAGGCGCCAGGCCATCACCTGGCGTTTGCTGCGCGCCTGCGTGTTCTCGACCAGACCCTGCTCGGACAGGCGCTTCATCATCCGCGAGATCTGGCTCTTATCCGCCAAACCGATCGCCTCTGACACTTCACGATTGTTCAAACCGGGACGGCCCGCGACCGCCGCCAGCGCCATCTGCGTACGCACCGTCAAGCGATAATCCACCGGTACGACCACACCCAGCCCGCGGTATGACAGATCCTCACGATCACGCCGGCGAATCGGCGAGCGCGGAACGGGACGCTCCAGCTCACGCGCCGCAGCTCCCATACCCCGGTACGGCAACACGATCGCCGCCATCAACTGACCAAGCAACTCGACCAACGGCTCGGGCCGCAACTCCAACAAACGCGCATGGATCACGCCAAACGTCGCACCGACGGCACCCTCCGCGACCAGCACCGGCAGCAACGCGGGCACCGGCGCATTCGCACGACCCCCATCGACGACCCCAGCCAGGCTCTCCAATACACGCGCGCGACGCGCGAGCACCCGCGGACCCGCCGCGAGCGCCTCCACAAACACCAGTCTCGCCACCGCCGGCTCCCCATCGAGCGCCCGCAACAACCCCGCCAACGCCGCACGAACGCGCGCCGTCCAACCGAGCTCCGACTCCCAACCCGCCCGCAGCTCGAGCTCCAGCCCGGCGACCGCGTAGTTGAACGCCGCGAGAAAACAATCTTCGCGATCGCTGAAACACTCATAAAACGTGCGGTTCGAGACCCCCGCGCACTCGGAGACACTGCGCGCGGTCACGCCCCCATAGCCCTGCTCACCCACAAGCGTGAACATCGCGCTCAGGAGCCTCCCCCGCTGCCAGGGCGACGAGGGCCGGCGCTGGCCGATCCCGGACGATCGGTCTACGTCCTCGCTCGCTCGCGTACCGAAGCCGGGAGACACTCGCCCTCGGCTCGAATCCCCGTTTAGGCCAGCTTGGCCCTCGCCACCCTGGGGGGAAAGGGAATTAGGACGACCCGAAGAGGCTGCGGCCATCAGCGCTCGCCCCCTACGTATACACGCGCGCGAGCGGCATGCGAAAGGCCGCGGGAATTACCGCGGCGCCGGAGCTTTAGAAGATGATGGTGGGCACCGTTTCCGGCGCCAAAATGCGGTTTTAGACCGCTACTAGATTTGTGGCAGAGAGAGTCATTGTCATCCTTGGTCTCCCCGGCTGGTGGCGATGGTGCTGTCCGACGGGGGTTGTTGGGTGTCTCGGGTTGGCGGCGAGCTGACTCCCAGAGAGATTGTCGACCCCCCTGAGGGGCCTGACCTGTCTCTGTTGTGTCGCTCGCCGCCGCCCAAGAAGGACCGCTGGCTTGACCTAATAGGAGCGTGGCATCGCCCCAAATGACTCGTGTCAGCCAGCGATCCGCCCAACCAACAGCCCAATCAATGAATGGACGGTATGCATGATCCTGATCGGAGCGGACACACACAAGCACACCCACACCCTCGCCGCCGTCGACGCCCCTGGCGGGCAGCTCCTCGATGACAAGACCACAGCTGCGAGCAAGAACGGGTTCCTCGAGCTGCTCGACTGGGCCCGTGACCTCGGCGACCCCGAGCGGGTGTGGGCGCTGGAGGATTGCCGGCACCTCACCGGCCCCCTCGAGCGATTCCTGATAGCTACCGGAGAGCGCGTCGTCAGGGTCCCGCCGAACCTGACCGCCAGAGAACGCGGCACGGAGCGAACCCGCGGAAAGTCCGACCCAATCGACGCACGCGCAGTAGCCAGAGCCGCACTCCGCGAGGGAATCGACACCCTCCCCACCGCGCACCTGGACCAGGGGTCCCTTGAGATCAAGCTGCTGCTCGATCATCGCGAGGACCTCACCAAAGCCTGCTCCCAAGACCAGCAACGACTGCGCTGGCACCTGCACGACCTCTGGCCCGACTTCAAGATCCCCGCCGGGGCGCTCGACCGCGCGGTCTGGCTCGAGCGGATCGCGCGCAAGCTCTCGCGCGCCGAGCACTCAGCGCGGGTGCGGATCGCACGGGACCTCGTGCGCTCGCTCAAAGGACACACCCGCCGCGCACGCGAACTAGCACGCGAGATACAGACGCTCGTCGAAACAAAGGCACCGCAGTTGCTGGAGCTCGCCGGTTGCGGAGCGCTGACCGCCGCGAAGATCCTCGCCGAGACAGCGGGCGTGGAGCGCTTCAGCTCCGACGCGAAGCTCGCACGCCTCGCCGGCGTCGCACCGATACCCGCATCCTCGGGGAAAAACACACGCCACCGCCTGGACCGCGGCGGCAACCGCCAACTCAACTGCGCACTACACCGAATCGCCGTCGTCCAAGGACAAACACACGACCCAGCACGCACATTCCTCGCGAAGAAGGAAACCGAAGGAAAGACACGCCGCGAAGCGCTACGCGCGCTTAAGCGACACCTCGCACGCGTCGTCTGGCGCACCCTACAACAAGCCGCACAAGACCAAAAGCCCTCAGACCCCGGCCCCGCAAAACTCCCTACAAAACCTAACCCAGAATCAGCCCACGCACTCCGGGGTTGACATAGGAGCAAGAGAGAGAGAGAGAGAGAGAGATGTGGCAGCGCTGCTGCCGCATCTTGTTACAGACCCCTCAGGGCACGCAACGATCCCCATCACATCTGTCCCCACAGGACTCATGCCAAAACAACCCCTCTTCATGCGATCCGGCCCTCTCCCCTTACATCCCCTGACAAGCGCTTGCGATCGATCCAGAAGATCAACCCAAACCTGACCTATTTCATGCCCCTCCCTCGAGGAGCACCTCTACCGACAAACCTAAGCAGAAACCGGGATGGAATGCAAACGGGAACTGCAAACCGGAAAAACTTGGCTTGCTAGAGCCAAAAAGTCACTGGTACGGGGGGTATCCGGCGTGCCGGTACGCGATCGTCCGCGTTCCGGGGCGGCCCGCGGGGGAGCGCGAGGGACGTGTAGAAGTCATGCGGATGGCAGCGCGCGAGGGGCCGGGTTGCGACGGGGTGCGAGGCGCCTGAGCCGGAGTACCATTCCGGCGATGGCCTTTCGCCCGCCCAGGGTCGGTGCGCTCGCTGCCGCGGCGGGTTTCGCGGTGGCGCTGTCGTCGATCGCGTCGCCGCCCGCCGCGTCGGCGCAGACGGTGGCGACGATCGCGCCGTCGTTCGCGCCCGATCTGTCCGGCGCGCGGACCTCGGTCACGTTCGCGGCGAGCTTCACGGGCGCTGCGGGCGCGCTGCCCGCACCGTTGCGCAAGACGGTGATCCTGCTGCCCGCGGATCTCGCGAAGACGCTGGAGTGGCCGACGACGCGCGGCTGCTCGCGCGCGCAGCTGCAGGCCCACGGCGCGCAGGGCTGCCCGCCGCACTCGCAGATCGGGGTTGGCAGAGCACTCGTGCAGTGGCAGGAAGGGTCGAGCACGGTCAGCGAGCAGGCGAACCTGCAGCTGTTCGTCGGCCCGACCGAAGGCGTCTACACGCTGCAGCTGCTCGCGGAAGGGCAGCAGCCGCTACGCCGGCGCGTCGTAATCAGCCTGATCCTGTTCGGCGTCACCGGACCGTACTCAGGCGGCATGGAAGCGATCGTCCCACCGTTGCCGACGCGCCCCGGGCTACCCGACGCGTCCGTCGTCAGCTTCTCGGTCACCGTGGGGCCGGCGAGCCGGGCCGCCGCGGTCCGTGGGGGTGGCGCGGCGGCGCGGCGGTGGGGGGAAATGGAACTGTTCGTACCGCGCAGCTGCCCGGTTGGGGGGTTTCCGTGGGCGGCCGACTTCAGCTACGCGGACGGGTCCTCGCAGGAAGTGAGCGCTGGGGTTCCCTGCCCGTAGGGGCGGGCGGGGGCTCCATCACCGCGGGGCGCGGCGGGTGGCGAACTCGGCCAGTGAGTCCTCGAGCGACTCCCGGGTGAAATCTGGCCAGAGCTCGCTGCGGAACACCAGCTCGGAGTGGGCGGCCTGCCAGAGCAGGTAGTTCGAGAGGCGCTGCTCGTTGCCCGTTCTGATGAGCACGTCCGGTTCGTGCATCTCCGGCGCGTAGAGGCAGCGGCGGAACTCCGCTTCGGTGCCACCCTGGAAGCGCCTGGCGGCGTCGAGGATCTCGGCGCGGCCGCCGTAGTTGAAGGCTATGTACAGGACCAGGCGCCGGTTGGCGGCGGTCAGCGATTCCGAAGCATTCATCTGCTCGATCAGCCTGTCCGGCACGCCCTCGCGGCGTCCGAGGTAGCGCATGCGCACGCCCTGGCGGTGGAGCTCGGGGGTTTCCCCGGCGATCCGCTCGGCGAGCATCTCGATCAGGCCGCGGACCTCCGCGAGCGGGCGCACCCAGTTCTCGGTCGAGAACGAGTACACGGTCAGCTCCTCGATGCCGAGCTCCACGGCGTCGTGCAGGCGCGCCCTCAGCGTGTCGGCGCCCGCCTCGTGGCCGGCGCGCACCGGCAACCCCCGCGCCTGCGCCCAGCGGCCGTTGCCGTCGGTGATGATCGCGACGTGGCGCGCCCGCGGCGGACGCGCCCTGCCATCCCCCGGCGCGCTGGGCGGCACGTTGGGCGGCACGTTGGACCGCGCGTTGGACGGCGTGTTAGGCGGCACGTTGGACCGCGCGTTGGACGGGCACGCTGGGTAGCACGTTGGACGGCGCGTCGGGCATCACGCTGCGCGCGCTGTCGGGATCGCCGCGCGCAGGCGCTTCGCGGCTCGCCACGCGTGCATCACCGCGAGCGTCGGGGTGATCAGCGGCCGCAGCTCCTCGCGCAGCGGCTCGGTCACGGGCCGCGCGAACTCGCTGTACGCGGTCGGCGCGGAGAGGTAGTAGGCGACGGCGCCGACGAGCGTCATCACGTGATATGCCGTGTTGGGCGCGTCGCGCGCGCCGCTCGCGGCCTGGCGGACCACGCTTTTGAGCCCGCCGGCGAGGGCCTCGCGGCTCTCGTAGTAGTCGATGTACCCGAGCCGGCCGCTGTCGAGGTCCTGCGCGTGATCGACGAGGCCGTCCATCAACGTGGGCACGGCGGAGAGGGGGAGGTAGACCACATCGATCGCACGCGCCCGAGCGCCCGTCGTGCGCGAATCGGCGGCCGCGGCGATCAGCGCGTGCAGCGCAAGCCCCGAGGACGCCGCGCCGGCCAGGAACTCCCGCCAGCCGAGCCCCGTGCCGGCCGCGCCGGCGCTCGCCCACTGCTCGAGCTGCGCGCGGCCGAACGCGGGGGCCGCGTGCGCGCGGACCGCATGCGCGCGGACCTGGGCCTGCCCGCAGCGCACGACGACGCGCTCTGCAACCTCCGCGACCGCTGCCGTGCGCGGCAGCCGTGCCAGCGCGCCGCGCACGGCGCCGACGAGCTCGTCCAGATAGCCACCATCGCCGGCCGCAAAGCCGTCGGCGTAGTAGTCGCCCGCGGGCTCGTCAGCGAGGACGATCGCCTCCGTCAGGGCGCGCAGCAGCCTGTTGCCATCGCCGAGCGGGTCGGGCAGCGTCCGCTCGAGCAGGCTGTCCAGGTAGTCGTAGATGACCTGCGAGCCGACGATCGCCTCCACCACCGGCTTGCGGTACTCGCAGGGCGCGAGCGTCGCCAGCGTCGCCCCGGCCTGCGCGTTGAAGCCCTCCTCGTGGAGGTTCGCGATCGCCACCTCCCGCAGCGTCCGGTCGGGAATCGCTTCGGCACGCCGCTCCCAGCGTCTCAGCTGCGCGCCGACGAGCGGCGCGACCGTGCTCCAGTAGCGGACGTTCGCGAGCACGAGCGCCGCGCCGGCCCGGGCCGTGAGCCGGCGATCACCAAGCGTGGGGGTTGCGCTGAAGCCGGCCACGTGCGCTCAGATCATAACCCTCAGTCCGAATCCAACCAAAGGGATTCCGGGGTGCTCAACGCCACCCGATGTATGCAGCATACCTTGGAAGCGAATTTCCATGATATGCAGCATACTTTGGAAAAGGGCGCTATCTTAGAGGGGTATGGCGCTCAGCGACGAGCAGATCCTTGCTCAGAACCCCTGGTGGGGCGAGGGGAGCTGGGCGGCGGGCGACCGGCAGCTGGCGCTGCTCGCGCGCGCGCCCGTGCGCCTACCCACGGAGCTCGTTGACGCGATCGATCTGAGCAGGGCGGGGATCCACGTGTTGCGTGGGCCGCGCCAGGTCGGCAAGAGCACCGACCTCAAGCTGCTGGTGGCGCGCGCGCTCGCCGAGGATCACGGCGCGCGCTCGATCGTGTACCTGACGCTCGATCTGATCGAAGGCCAGCCACACGCCGCGCTGGCGGAGACGATCGCGCGCGCCAAGGCACTGGCGAATCATCCGGGGTCGAGCATCGTGCTGCTCGATGAGGTCACCGGCGTCCCCCGCTGGCAGACCGCGGTCAAGGCCCTGTGGGACGACGGGACGATCGGCGAGGACGTGGTCCTGTGCACGGGCTCCTCGGCGATCGACCTGTACAAGGGAGCGGCCGAGCGGCTCCCCGGGCGCCGGGGCGCGGGCCGCGACCACCTCGCGCTGCCGCAGACCTTCGCCGCGTTCGCGCGAGCGATCGACAGCTCGATACCCCCCTCGCCGCGCCTGAGGATCGCCGCGATCGACACGCCCGACGGGCAGGACGCGCTACACGAGAGCCGCCTGCACGCACCGGCGCTCGAGCACGCGCTCTCGCTATACCTGCAGTTCGGCGGCCTGCCGGCCGCGGTCGCCGAGGCCGCCACGGGCGCCGCCGAACCGTCTGAGCAAGTCAAGCGAGTGCTGTATGACTCGCTCGTCAAGGAGGTCCAGCGCAGGGGCGCGAGCATCCCCGCGGCCCACGCGCTGCTGGAGCGTGTGCTCCGCTCGCTCGGCTCGCGGACCGACTGGAGCCGGATGGCGCGCGAGATGGACGTCCCGCTCGGAAATCGGCGTGGCGGCCCGAGCCATCACACGTTGCGCGACTACATCGAGCTGCTCGCGGGCGGCTACTTCCTGTTCATCCTCTACTTCTGGCGCTCGGGATCTCAGACGAACAGCCTCTCCAACGAGAAGAAGGTGTACTTCGCCGACCCGCTCCTGCACACGATCGCGCTCGAGCACGCGCCCGGGCTCGCCGCCAACGTCCCCGCGCTGATCGAGAACGCGGTCGGCCTGGCGCTCTACCGCAACTACGAGCCCCCCGGCCGGCTGATCGAGTCCTTCCCCTCGCCCGACCGGCTGCACGTGTGGCGCACCGCCCGCGCCGGCGAGGTCGACTTCGTCGCCGGCCCACACCGCGAGCTCGACGTCGTAGAGGTCAAGTACCGGCGCCAGATCGACCTCCGCGGCGCAAGCTCCGTAGCCAAGGCCCACCCCGGACGCCCGGCCGTGATCGCAACCCAGGACCAGCTGCTGTTCGCCAACGACTACAGCCTCGTTCCGGCGGGGCAGTTGCTTTGGGCGCTTGGGTGAAGTCGGCTCGGCAGGTGGCCGGGATCGCCTCCGATGAGGCCCCGCGGTTCGAGCGGCTGTCGTGCGGCGGGCACCGCGCAGTACGCGTGACACTGCGCCGGCTCTGAGGCGGATACGCGCAATAGGCAACAGCGTGTCCCGTTTGACGCCTACCGTCGGATTAGGAGGAGGTGAGAACCCGTGTCTGGAGCACCCCGTCGATCGTCGCGCTCGCCCTGTGCGGATGCTCGATACCCGCTGCCACGAACACGGGGGCCGGCACGACCGCCCGCAGCGCCGGCACGACCGCCCGCAGCGCCGGCACGACCGCCCGCAGCGAAGGGCTCGCGCTGATCACCGAGCCCGGGCCGGGCGACGGGCCGTTCATCGCGCTGATCGACGGCGCCCGCCGCAGCGTCCAGGTCACGATCTACGAGCTGAGCGACCGGCGCGTCGAGCAGGCGCTGGCCGCCGCCGCGGCCCGGGGCGTATACGTGGCGGTGCTGCTCGATCACGGCCGGTACGGCAGCGGGCGGGCGCTCAACGACACGGCCCACCGCTACCTCGCCACGCACGGCGTGCGCGTCGCCTGGGCGCCGGCGTACTTCGCGCTCACCCACCAGAAGTCGATCGTGATCGACAAGCGCGTCGCGGCGATCATGACGCTCAACCTGACGCCCACCTACTACTCCAGCTCACGCGACTTCGCGGTCCTCGACTACCGGGCCGCCGACATCGAGGAGATCGCGCAGACCTTCGAGGCCGACGTGCGCCACCGGCAGATCACTCCCGGCGGCGGCAGCGGCGATCTCGTGTGGAGCCCCGGCGCGCAAGCGCCGCTCGACGCGCTGATCGCGCACGCCCGGCACAGCGTGCAGGTGGAGAGCGAGGAGCTGGAGGACCCCGCGATCACCGGCACGCTCTGCCGGGCCGCCCGGCGCGGGGTGCGCGTGCAGGTGCTGATGACCTACCAGCCCGCCGCACGGGGCTCGCTCACCTACCTGGATGGGTGCGGTGCGCAGGTGCGCACCTACGCTCCTGGGGCCGCGCTTTACATTCACGCCAAGCTGATTCTGATCGATGGGGACACCGCGTTCATCGGCTCGCAAAACCTCTCCCGCCAAAGCCTGATTTACAACCGCGAGCTCGGGATCATCACGCATGATTCCCTGGTCATCGCCAGTGCTGGGCGGACTTTTGATGGTGACTTCGAGGCGGGGCGGGGATCGCCGGTTGACGCCCGCCGCTCGAATCAAGGGCGTTGTTCGGTGGGGCGCTAGAAAAGGCAGACGTGGTTAATAGTCAACGAGCCATTGGAGACGATAAATGGAGGTAATTACATGACAGACACATGTGTGGTGCAAATACAGGTCGTGCACTCAAATCGAGATGCCCTCGACGGCATGATCACAGAACTGGTCGAAGAGCGGCTGATCGCCTGTGGGCAGGTTGTGGGGCCGATCAGCAGCACATTTTTCTGGGAAGGCACGGTGCAAAGGGCAGACGAGTGGCTGGCCTTGCTGAAGACGAGCAGCGGCGTTGTAGACGATCTGGTCGCGCGTCTCGCTGAGGTTCACTCATATGACGTACCTGAGATATTGGTCACCGAGGTAACGGACGGGTATGCGCCGTATTTAGACTGGGTTGTGGGGCAAACCACGCGGCAGTAGCACTGCGATTGGGTGCATGATGGCCCAGCTTCGCTGTCGCGCAACTGCCGCTCCATGGCGCCGATAAGCCACTGATCCTCCTCGTTCAACGTCGGCCAACGCAGAGATGCCAAGGCTCGATTGTACCCGGCCTTAGCCAAGAGGCCGCCCGAACCCTCTTGATGATTTCTCGTATCGCGTTACAATCGTGCTATGAATCATGTTCTTGATCGCAAGGGCAGTGTTGCGCAACAGGTGCGCCGTCGGGTGCTGCGCTCTGGCGAGCGCCTGTGGCAAGTCGAGGATTTCGCAGGATCGCCGTCGGCCGTGAACAATGAGCTTCGTCGCCTGATCGCGCGGGGGGAGCTGATGCGCGTCCGTCGAGGTGTGTATTGGCGCGGCAAGAAGAGCCGCTTCGGCATGATCGGCGCCTCCCAGGGCGAGGCTGTGCAGAAGGTGCTGGGAGCGCGGGAGGCCGTTGGGGCCACGGGCTGGCATGCCACCAATCTCCTTGGCCTGTCAACCCAGGTGTCGCCTGTCGAAGCGCTGGCGGTAACTCATCGCCGGCCGGAGGGCCTGCACAACGTCAAGGTCTCGAGCCGGGCGGCGCGCTCAGGACGCCGGGAAGCCAAGCTCAACGGCATCGAGGTGACCTTTCTGGAGGCGCTGGAGGGCTGGGATCGCTACGTGGAGACCGACAGCGCCACCGCCCTGGAGCGCTTCGGTGAGCTGCTCGATCGCGAGGACGTGCGCGTCGAGCGCCTGGTGAGGGCGAGCCGCACCGAGCCGCCGGTCGTCCGCGAACGCCTGCGCGCCGTGCTGCGCCACGGAGGCTACGAGGAACAAGCCGAGCGCGTCCCGGCCGCTCGGGACCCCCGGACCCGCGCCCGTGCCCTGCGCGTGCTCGGCACCGCGGCATGAGTAGCCTGCGCGATAACGAAGCCGACTTCGAGGGCGCCGTCGTCAGCGCCGCTGAGCGCCTTGGTCTCGCGCCATTGTTCGTGGAGAAGGACTACTGGGTGACCCAGGTGCTGCGCGCCCTGCACCAGCAGCACGCCGGCGCGTTCGTCTTGAAGGGCGGCACCAGCCTATCCAAGGGCTATGAGCTGATCGAGCGCTTCTCGGAGGACGTCGACATCCTCATACAGCCCGCGAAGGGCGACTCCGCCAAAAGCCGGGAGCGCCTGCTGAAGACCATCACCGAGCACGTCGCCCACACGCTCAACATCGACTGGCTCCCAGCGCGCGAGCCCGGACGCGGCAAGACGCCACACCGCGCCGACGTGCTGAGCTACCCCCGCGTCGTTCGCTCCGCCGTCGCGATCCCCGTGGAGGACCGGGGGGTGCTGCTGGAGACCGGGTATGCCGGCGGCGAGTGGCCCTCAGAGATGGCGACCCTGACACCGATGCTCTGCGAGCCACTCGGCCTCGACCCCAGCGACTACGAGGACACCATGCCGTTCGACGTGCGGGCGCTCTTGCCGATGCGAACGCTGCTGGAGAAGGTCTCTCTCCTGCATCACGTCGCCACGCACTACGTACAGGACGCCACGGTCGCCGAGGAACGCTGCGGACGCCACTACTACGACATCTACCGCCTGCTCGACCACACACCGACACGTGCCGCGCTCGAGGACCGCGGGCAATTCGAGCGCGTCCTCTCCGAGATGCAGGTCATCTCCGCCATCCACTACGCCGGCTGGACCGAGCGACCCTCCGGCGGCTATGCAAGTAGCCCCGCGTTCGAGCCGCCCATCGACTCGGAGCTACGCGCGTGGCTGCAGGCGCGCTACGGCGACGCCGCCACGCTTATGCCCGCCAAGACCACCGGCCAGTGGCCAAGCTTCGGTCAGGTACTCAAGCGCATCAGCGAGCACTCACACCTGCTGTAGCAGGCGCCGAGCGGCACCCGATGCCTCCCCAACGCCCCCGAGGTAAATTCTCAATCGCGACCGAGGTTCCGGCCCACGGGCTCGGGCTGGTCGTCGTCCGGCCCGGGGCTCACGATTCGAGAGTGGCCGCCTCTCCGCCTTGGCGTGATCCTCGGTGACGTGTTCTACAACTGGCGCTCGGCGCTAGATGTCGTGCCCGGGGACGTTGCGAACGTGGTGAGGTAGGTCCGGGCCTGCCGAGAGGCTGTGGGTGTCAAAGCTCACGACCGTCTCGGAGGCCCGGAATGCAACACGCTAACGCTCCATTGACCCCGATTGGCAGGCTCCGCATGGTGCTGCTGGTCGAGGAGGAGGGATTCACGTTGCAGGCAGCAGCGAATGCCTGCAACGTGGCCAAGTCGACGTGCTGGGAGTGGGTGCGTCGCTGGCGGAAGGCGAGCGAGCCCGATCGCGTCACGCTCTCATGTCTGGAGGACCGCAGCTCGCGGCCGCATCGCAGCCCAAGCCAGGTGCCAGCTGCGGAGGCTGCGCGGATCTGCGAGCGCCGTGAGCGCACTGGCTGGAGCCCGCGGCGACTGGCGGGCGAGGAGGACATCGCAAGGCCCCATTCGACGATCCACCAGGTGCTGCGACGTGGCGGCTGTTCACGCCAGCCACAACCCGAGGCTCCTGCGGTGGTCCGCTACGAGTGGCCGTGCCCCGGCAACCTTTTGCACATGGACGTCAAGAAGTTCGGTCGCTTCCAGGCGCCCGGGCACGCCCTGACATCGGACCGCACCAGGCGTTCCCCCGGAGCGGGCTGGGAGTACGTGCACTCAATTATCGATGACTGCTCGCGGCTGGCCTACTCTGAGATCCACGACGACGAGACGGCCGCGACCGTCACCGCGTTTACCCGTCGCGCGCTCGACTGGTTCCTGGAACAAGGAATCGTCTGCGAGCGAATAATGACCGACAACGCGTTCGCCTACACCAAGAGCCGATCCTTCAAACAGCTGCTCTGGCAACGAGCGATCCACCACATCCGCACCCGCCCCTACACACCACGCACCAACGGCAAGGTCGAGCGCTTTCACCAGACACTCATGCGGGAGTGGGCCTACGCGCTCCAATACGCCTCATCCGACGCCCGCCAGCAAGCACTGCCACACTGGATCAACCACTACAACGAGCGCCGCACCCACTCAGCGCTCGGCAACCGGCCACCCCGAGCCCGCGTTCGGGACGTCACCGGGCACAACAGCTAGACAACATGATTTACTCGCTCGTCCGAGCAAACAATCAGATGCCGACTCGACGTAACAGCTTCCCGGTGAGCCCTTGCTCACCTGAAGATCAGCTCTTCGATCGCGCGACTCACACCGGCCATCTGACGGCGGTGCGCACGGCGGGCGCGGGCGCGGATCGCGGAGCGGCGCTCCCGCAGCAGACGCCACTGCCCATCTCGGTCGACCGAAGCAGGCGAGGCACCGGCACCCCGAACTCAGCCATAGTCGGTGCGTCGATTGCGCGATATCCTGAATCGACGATGGCTACGCGCAAGATCAATCTGACGCTCGATGAGGAGCTGATCCGTCGCGCACGTCAGCAGGACACTGGCGGGGCCGATAAGAGCGACGTGCAGGTCGTCGAAGATGCGCTCGCCGTATTCCTCGGCTTGCGAGCGCTCGAGGATGCCCGAGCGCAGGGCACCCTCGAGGCCGACGAGGCCGACCGGCTCGCGGTGCAGGAGGTTCGTGCAGTGCGACGGGCACGCAGCCAGGCTGCGTGATCCGCGCGGTCGTAGACCCGAGCGTCTTCGTCTCGGCCTTTATCGGCAACCCAGACGCTGGCCCGGGCCGTCTCGTTGACGCCTGGCGCGATCGTCGGTTCGTCCTCATCGTCTCGCCGCTGCTACTGGCCGAGCTTGGAGAGGTGCTGTCGCGGCCGAAGTTCGCCCGCTGGGCGAAGGACGGGAGGGGCGCCGCCTACGTCGCTGGGCTTGCCGCTCGCAGCGAGCACCAGCCGGACCCGTCTCAACCACCAATCCCAGCGGTACGCGATCCCGACGACGACTATCTCGTCGCGCTGATGCGCGCGACGCAGGCCGACGTCCTGGTGTCGCTCGATCGCGATCTGCTCGATGCCGAGCTGGACGACATAACGGTCGTCGATCCTGCCGTCTTCATCGGCCAGTTGGCATAGGCCGCCGGCTGGACGCCAGCGGCCAGATCAGCACCGCTCGTTGAATCCAGCCGCAAGCGCGTCGCAGCCTCTCATTTCTGCACACTGCCCACTCGAGGTGAATGTACTCGCACCCGCCGGTCGTTCAGAGGCGGGCTCGAAACGAGTGGCCAATCAGTCCCAAAACCCGCCCAATAACAGGGCTTCCGCGGAGATGCCCCCGCCAGGAGTCGAACCTGGATCTACCGCTTAGGAGGCGGTCGTCTTATCCATTGGACTACGAGGGCGCGACCCGCTGTTCGCGGCGCGGGCCATCGAGAAGGCTACCGGCGGCCCTCGGCGCCGGCCGCGACGCGCGCGAGCGCCTCGCCGTCGAGGCGGTGGGTGATCCACTCGGTCATCGTGCTCGCGCCGAGCTTTCTGTAGAAGCCGAGCGCCGGCTCGTTCCAGTCGAGCGCCGCCCATTCCAGGCGCTCGCCGCCGCGCTCTTGCGTGAGCGCGGCGACCGCCTCGAGCAGCGCCTTGCCGACGCCCTCGCCGCGGTGCTCCTCGCGCACGAACAGGTCCTCGAGCCACACGCCCGTGCTCGCGAGGAAGCTCGAGAAAGTCGGAAAGAACAGGGCGTAGCCGAGCGGCTCGGCATCGGTGGCCGTGAGGTCGCCTGTGGCAGTGGGTTCGCGGGCACTGGGATCGCCGGCCCGGTGCTCGCCGGCGGGCGCCGGGCGCTCGGCGATCAACGCCTCCGCCACCGGGTGCTCGCCGAACAGCGCCTCTCGTAACTGCGCCTCGGTTGCCTGCAGCTCGTGCTCGAGGTGCTCGTACTCGGCGAGTCCACCGAACAGCTCCAGCAGCAGGGCGGCGTCCTGCGGGTGGGCAGGGCGGACCGTCAGCACTGCCATCAGCGGGGGGCGCTGGCGATCAAGCGGTCGCTCGGTCGGGGCGATCCGGATAAACCTCGTCGATCGTGCTCAGCGCCACGTATGGCGCGCCGGCCTCGCGCTCGATCGCGGCGCCGCCGCCCGCGAGCCGGTCGAGCACGCTGATCACGCCGCAGATCTCATTGCCCGCCTCCTGCAGGGCCGCGATCGCTGCCAGCGTCGAGCCGCCGGTCGTGACCACGTCCTCGACCACCACGCAGCGGTCCTCGGGGCCGAGCGGCGGGCCCTCGATGCGGCGCTGCAGGCCGTGCGACTTGGCGTCCTTTCTGACGAAGAACGCCTTCGCTTCGGCGCCGCCCGCCAGCGCCGCGCAGGCGACCGGATCGGCGCCCATCGTCATGCCGCCGACCGCCGTGCCCTCCCACGTCTCCACCTGCGCCGCCACGAGCTTGCCGAGCGCCTTGAAGCCGGGCGGGCGGAGGATCGCGCGCTTGGCGTCGACGTAGTACTCGGCCTGCGCGCCGCTCGTCAGCGTCACCGTGCCGATCACGAGCGCGTGCTCGTTTAGCTCCTGCACCAGCAGCGCGCGGGCGCGCTCCAGCTCGCTCATGTTTCGTTCCTCGCATCCACCGGTCTGGCTAATCTTCGCCGATGGCGAGCTCCGGCGTATCCTCCTCGCTCGCCTCGCTGCTGCGTATCGCATCGTGGGTGATCTGCCTGATCGTGCTCGCGTCGTTTGCGATCTTTGTCGTCGAACAGACCTCCTCGGCCTCTACCCACCAGCAGGAAGAGGTCAACGAGCACCCCTCCTCCACCGGCGCGCCTGCGCCCAAGCACGAAAGCACCGTCCACAAGAAGATCGACGAAGCCTCCGACTTCTTCACCTCGCCGTTCGCCGGCATCGTCTCCGGCTCCTCCAGCCAGTGGGTGATCCACCTCGTCAAGACGGCGCTCGCTCTGTTCGTCTACGGGTTTGTGCTCAGCTACCTCGCCCGTGTAATTCGAGTCCGCGTTTAGCCGTTCGCCTCCGTGGCGCGTGGATCAAGCGGATCAGATTGACAACCCCTCCCACCCGCGACGTGTGCTGGCCGATCAGTCGAGCGCATCTAATCGACGATCGGTACACGAGCGACCGAGGACGCCGAGGCGCGCCGTGTCCACGCGCCACGGCTAGTTGTAGACGTCGATCGGGGTGCCTATCTGAACCCAGCTGTAGATCGCCGGCGCATCCGGAATCGGCACGCGCAGGCAACCGTGGCTGGCGGCATACGTCGGCACTTCGGCGTAGCCGTGGATCGCGTAGCCGCGGATGAAGTAATTCGAGTCGACCATACCCTCGCTGTTTTCCCCCGGGGTCTTCTCGTAAACGCGGAAACGGCCCAGCACGGTCGGCGTCGAGGGCTTGCCCGAGCTGATCGTGTAGATCGTTCTCACGCGCCCGCCCGGTTCGATCTCGGCGAGCACCTGCTTGGTCAAGTCAGCCTCGACGTGGCGGCCGTCGCCCCGGTAGCGAACGTGGAACTTGCCCGCGCCGCGCTGCAGCAGCTCGAAGACCTTCCGGCCCGCGGCGGGGACGCGTTCCAGTCCGGTCATCTTGCGGTAGGCGATCAGCGCGCGGCCCGTCCCTTCTTCGAAGGTCCCGCTCAACGGGACCGCGTAGTGGAGCACGTCGAGCTCGGACTGCAACAGCCTGACCGACTGCCCGCGCGCGCCGGGCGTCACGTCCGGGTTGACGAAGCGCACGCCCGGCGCGTTCCCCGCGAACGCCCCCTGTTGGGGCGTGGCCGCGTGCGCGACGCGCGCCTGCAGGAGCCCGGCCGTGCGGCTGGAGAAGCCGACCTGGAACCGGCCGGCGCCGCCGCTGCCAGGGAGCACGGTCACGCTCTCCGCCCCCACTTGGCGCCCGTCGAGCGCGAAGCTCACCTGCACCGTCTGCCCGGCGACGTACGGCGTGACCGTCCCGCGCACGACGATCCGACTGCCGACGAGCGCGAACGGTGGGCTGCCGCCGATCTTGTCAAGCGCGAGCCGCACCTGCCCGGGGACGGGGGTCGCGCCGGGCGCAGGCGTTGGCGTCGGTGTGGGCGTTGGCGCCGATGCAGCAGGGGTCGACGTGGGCGGTGACCCCTGCACGGATGGCACGGTGGCGGCGTTTGCGCCCTGCGCAGCGACGGCGCCGCCCAACAGCGCGGCGGTGGCGAGCGCGGTGACAGGCAGCGCGGGAGTGGGCAGGAAGCGATATTTGCGCATCACACGATCCTATTTACCCGCGGCGACGGTCCCGGTTCCCGGCGGAGGATCTTCTACACGCTCGCGACAGCGGGCGGCAACGACGAGGACGAGGCGAGCGTGGGCGGGGCAGTGATCAGGCCGACGCGTTTCCCCGCCAGCGCGAGCGCGCCGATCAGCAGCAGCGAGCCCCCGATCAGCGCGATCACCTGCAGGAACGTCCAGCTCTCGAGGCTGCCGTAGGCGATCGAGTTGTTCAGCGAATGCGCGGCGATACACGGGTACAGCGAGCCGGTGATCCGGTAGAGCACGCATAGCCCGAACCCGAGGAAGGCAAGCGGCACGAGGTCGACCACCGGTGCCGAACCGACGTGCACGCCCCCGAAGAGGAGGCCGGTGATGATCGCCGCCGGCCACGTCCCCTTCCAATTACGCAGCGCCGTGAAGATGAAGCCCCTGAACAGGAACTCCTCGCAGATCGGCGCCACCACACACGTCAACGCGGCACTCAACAGCAGCAGCGACGTGCCTTCATTGGCGCCGAGCTGTTCGAGGATTTTCTCTTTCGTGCTCTCTTCCAGGATCCCGGCCCAGATCACGCTGAAGATCAGGAACACGATGAACAGCCCGATCGGCAGCAGCACCACCCACCGCATTTTCAGCCGCGGCGGGCGCAACCCGAACTGCCAGGCGCGGACCTTGCGTCCGCCCATCCGCGCGAACAGGACGGCAGTGAGGACGAAGATCAGATCCTGCACGACCGTATCCGCGATCTCCAAGCCCCCGGGGATGTGCGAGGAGGTGATGTTCACCCCGAACGCGGCCGCGGGGAGGTCGACGATCAGCCCCCCGACCGCGGCCAGTACCAGCGCGCCTAGCAGCGCCGCCGGCGCCATCCACGGCCGCCAGTCGGGCGTCTGGTCCGCGCGCGAGCGCCGCTCCGCCGCGAGCGCGTGCTCGAACGAGTCGACCTCCGCGGGCGGGGTCGACGCGCCGGGCAGAGTGGATCTGCCGGGCGGAGTCGGCTCGCCGGGTGCGGAGGGAGTCTGGAGGCTCGACATCTGACTCCGCTCAGCTTACGTGGCCGGGGCGCGCGGCTCACCGGATGCGAAGATCGCGATCGGCCGGCGCTCGGCACGGCAATCACAGCGCAGCTCACAGCTACCCGAGGTCAGGTCGCGAACTGGACGGCCGAGCACGCGATCCGCCGCGACGATCGCGCCCGCGCCTGCGCTCACGCCACCCAGTGCCAGGTCGCGAACTGGGCAACGAAGAACGCCATCAATACTCCCGACCCCACGAGCACGGGTACCCGCGCGCGGGGGTGCGCCGCCAGCCACGCCCCCAGCCAGATGCTCAGCGGGAACAGCACGACGAGAAACCGCGGCAGCGACATCAGCGGCTGCGAGGCGACCGGGTAGGACAGCGGCAGCGCGAGCGCCGCGATCACGTACACGCCATACGCGCGCGGCAGCATCCGCCACACGCCCACAACCATCGGCACGGCCGCGCCCAGGAACGCAAGCAGCATCAGGTTGTGGCCGGCGACGATATCCGGGCTGCCGCCGGCGGCAGTGAAGTAGACGTGCGCGCGCTGACCCGACAGCAGCTGCCGCACGCCGGCGAAGGCCGCCTTCACCCCGTCCCACACGCCCAGATAAGGACCCGCGAAGCGCCTCCCCCACACGTCCTGCGCGTGAAACGGCATCAGCGCTTCGCCGCCTGAGAGCGCCAGGTAGGCCATGTACAGCCCCACGCCCGCGGGCACGAGGCCCAGCCACAGGAAATCTCTGCGCAATTTGTATCGAGGCCCACCCACCCGCGATCGCACAGCTTCGATGTAACGAGGCACGATCCTCGGCGGCGTTGCGGGTAGTGGCGTGGAGCGCTCGCGCGGCGGTCGAAAATCCGGCGCACGATCCTCGCGTGGCCCGTATAGGTAGAGCATCGCCGCCGGCGCCAGCAACACGATGCCCGCGCCGTTCGTGGCGGTGGCCAGCGCGCCGAGCACGCCGACCCACACCCAGCGCCCCCGCCGGGCGCACAGGAAGAGCCCGACGGACAGCGCCAGGTAGAGCGACTCGGAGTAGACCGCGGAGAAGAAGAACGCCATCGGCGCAAACGCCGTCACCAGTACCGTCAGGCGCGCGACATCGGCGCTGCTCGCCGCCCCCGCCCGCGCCAGCTCGAGCGTGGTCAGGCGGTGGAGGCAGTACAGCGCGAGCGCAAGCGCCGCCACTGACAGCAGCACTCCGGCGGCGATCGGCGGCAGGCCCAGGCGCGCGATCGCGCCGAGGCCGAGCGGGTAGAGCGGGAAGAAGGCGGTGCGCGAGGATGTGAACGCGCCGAGGTCGGGGCGGTAGCCGTAGTGGGCGATCACCAGATACCAGGCCGCGTCCCAGCGCGCGGCCGGCGCTGCGAGCAGGCCACCGAGCGAGCCGAGCCCGCGCGTCACGCCGCGGGGGTCGAACGCGTTACGTACCGGGCCGAAGCCGAACACGAGCATCGCGCCGACCCCGGCGAGCCAGACGAGCAGCCGTGAAGCCCAGAGCGCGCGCCAGACCTCGCGGATCGCGAGCGCCTTGGCGGGGTCGAGCGCTCCGAGCGCGACGGACGGATGCACCGGCCATCGTCGCAGCGGGCCGAAGACGGAAGGCGAGGAAGACAAAGGCGCGGCGGTGAGCGGTGCAATCCCAGCGTGGGGCAGCGGCGGCTCGAGCGCAACGTCAGCGCCCGCGGGCGCGAAGGCGGGGACCAGCTCGCCCGTAACCGTCGCGAGCGACGGGCGCGCGGCCTGGATCGCGGGGTCGGCGGTGTCGGGGGTCATATCGTTGGAGCGACGGGCACCGCGCGGATGCACGCGCGGTCGCAGACAGCGGGAAGTGGCAGGAAATCACAATCCGAGCGGTAATCTCGGCGGTGTATGTCTCGCCAAGCTCGCCAGCGCCGGCGCCGCCACCACCGTGCGGGGCCCGCGCGGATATTCCTGATCGGGGGCGGCGTGCTCGCGACGACGCTCGTACTCGGCGTGATCGCGGCGGTCGGCTACGTGCTGCACGTCGCCGGCACCGCGCCGGCGCTCGCGTCGCTGCACCCGATCCTCTCCGACGGCTCCTCGCAGGTGTTCGCCGCCGACGGCACGCGGCTTGGCTTCATCCAGTCCGATGACCTGCGCAGTCCCGTCGGCTGGGGTGAAACCCCCACCGATCTGAAGAACGCGACGATCGCGATCGAGGACCAGCGCTTCTACAAGAACGACGGCGTCGATCTGACCGGGATCTTCCGCTCGGCCGTCAAGGACATCACCAACGGCGCCGCCCTGCAGGGCGGCTCGACGATCACGATGCAGCTGATGCGCAACCTCTACCTCGGCGGCGACCAGCACACGCTCAAACAGAAGATCATCGAGGCGAAGCTCGCGATCGACTACACCGAACACCACTCCAAGCGCTCGATCCTCACCAGCTACCTCAACAGCGTCCCCTACGGGACCGTCGGCGGGCAGACCGCGACCGGCGTGCAGGCGGCGGCGCGGATCTTCTTCGACAAGCCCGCCTCGCAGCTCAACCTCGAGCAGTCGGCGCTGCTCGCCGGGCTGCCGCAGGCGCCCTCGGAATACAACCCGTTCCTGTACCCGGCCGCGGCGCGGGAACGGCGCAACGAGGTGCTCGCGAAGATGGCTGAACTGCACTACATCACCGCCGCGCAGGCGCGCGCGACCGAGCGGGCGCCGCTGGAGACGCACCTCGGCACGTTCTACTCCCAACGCAGCGAACCGTTCTTCTTCGAATACGTCCGCGAACAGCTGATCCACCGCTACGGCGCGCGGACCGTCGAACAGGGCGGGCTGAAGGTGTACACGACGATCGACCTGCACAAGCAGAGCCTCGCGCGCAAAGCGATCGCCGAAGTGCTCGACGAGCCCGAAGACCCCGCCTCGGCGATCGTCACGATCGACCCCCACAACGGCGACATCGAAGCGATGGCCGAGTCCGAGTCATACGAGCGATCTCAATTCAACCTCGCCGCCGACGGCCATCGCCAGCCCGGCTCGACGTTCAAGGCGATCGACCTCGCCGACGCGCTCTCCCGCGGGATCGACCCGAACAGCACCTACTACCTCTCGCACACGCTCGCGCCTGGCTGGCTGCCCACGTATCCGACCTACGAAGTCAAGACGTTCGAGGGCACCTCGCTGAACAAGTCGATCAACCTCGTCAACGCCACCCTCACCTCCGACAACACCGTCTACGCACAGCTCGCGGCCGACCTCGGCGAGAACACGGTCACCGAAATGGCCTACAAGATGGGCGTCAAAACCCACCTCTCCAGCTACCCCGCGGAAGCGCTCGGCGGGCTCACGCTCGGGGTCACGCCACTGGAAATGGCCGACGTCTACGCGACGCTCGCCGACGGCGGCTACCGCAACAAGCCGATCGCGATCTCCAAGGTCGTATTCCCCGACGGCCACGTCGACTCGAGCTGGGGTGTCCCCCACCGCACGAAGGTGCTCTCCGAAGGGGTCACCGCGGAGGAGACGACGATCCTCCACGAGAACGTCGAGAGCGGCACCGCGACGCGCTCGGCGATCAACTGCCCGACCGCCGCCAAGACGGGCACGACCAGCGAACTCGTCGACGCCTGGCTGGACGGCTACACGCCCCGCTACGCGACGGTCGTGTGGATGGGCTATCCGAACAAACGCGTCTCGATGACCGACGTCCACGGCGAGCCCCAGCAGGGCGGCTACCTGCCCGCGGAAATCTGGCACGCCTACATGGCGAGCGTCACCGAAGGCCAGCCGTGTATCGAATTCCCCCAGCCCAAGGAACCGATCTCCTACCAGCCGTTCTTCGGGCACTACGCGAGCACCGGCCGCTCGACGCAGGGCAACGAATACAGCCAGGAAGAACTCGGCACGCCGGAAAAGAAGCTCGGCGAAAAGGTCAAGCTTCCGAACACCAACAGTCCCGGGCACGGCGGGGGCGGCGGCGCGGGCACAGGCGGGGGTAATGGTGCGGGCGGCGGTGGTGCGGGCACGGGAGCCGGTGGCGGCGGGGGTGCGGGCGGCGGCGCCAATCCGACGACGCCCGAACCGCATGCGAACGCGCCGGCGGAACCGGCCACGCCCGCACCTGGTGGTGGCGGCGGCGCGGCGAACGGCAACGGCGGAAACACGGGTGGAGCCGGCGCCGGCCAGTAGCGCGGGCGGCCTCGGAGCTCCCACGCTGGTAGTTTGAATCAGGAAATCCGAGACTAGGCCCGCGCGCACGCATCGTGCGAGCGGCCAGATGGGACAGGGACCCGTGGCAAAGGAAGACAAGGTCGAATTCGAGGGCGAGGTAATCGAGGCGTTGCCGAACGCGATGTTCCGCGTGAAGCTCGACAACGACCACGTCGTGCTCGGTCACGTCGCGGGCAAGATGCGGCGCTTCAGGATCCGCATCCTCCCGGGCGATCGCGTCCGCTGCGAGCTCTCGCCGTACGATCTCGACCGCGCGCGCATCGTCTACCGCCACCGCTAGCTCGAAGTAGGTGGGGGCGGAGAAAGGCCCCGAGACGAACATGGAGCGCTCTTTGATCGACTCGATCGCGGCCGCGCTCCCGGGGGACGGCGGCGGATCGCGGATCGTGCGCGGGGTCGGCGACGACGCCGCGGTCGTGCGCGCCGGGGGAGAGTTGTGCGTGACCTCCGTCGACGCGATCGTCGAGGATGTGCACTTCCGGCTCTCCGGCGATGGCTCCTCCAGCCCGCGCGATGTCGGCTGGCGCGCGCTCGCCGTGGCGCTCTCGGATCTCGCCGCGATGGGCGCATGCGCGGGCGAGGCGTACATCGCGCTCGGCGTCTCGGCCGCGATCGGTGAGCAGCGCGCGCTCGAGCTCGTGCACGGCGCGCTGGAGATAGCCGCCGCGACTGGAACGGTGCTTGCGGGCGGCGATGTCGTTACTGCGCCGGTGCTCACGGTCTGCGTGACGGTCGTCGGCTGGGCCGACTCCGCCCGCGAGCTGGTGGGGCGCGACGGCGCACAGGCCGGAGATCTCGTCGGGGTTACGGGCCATCTGGGCGGCAGGCCGGCACGGCCCATCCCGCGCCTACGTGAGGGCCGAGCGCTCGCACAGGCCGGCGCGAGCGCGATGATCGACATCTCCGACGGCCTCGCCGTCGACGCGCGGCACGTCGGCGAGAGCAGCGGGGTTTCACTGGAGATCGAGCTGGGGCGGCTGCCGCTCGACGAGGGTGCGCCAGGCTGGAGGCAGGACGTGTCCGGCAGCGAGCAGGGCGTAACCGGCCACGAGTGGGCGGCGAGCGCCGGGGAAGACTACGAGCTGTGCTTCACCGCCCCCGCCGCCGCGCGCGCCCGTGTGGAGGAGGCCCTGCGCGAGGCCGGCGGCGCGCGGGCCACCTGGATCGGCCGCGTCGAGGACGGGTCGCCGGGGGCGAGATTTCTCGATGAGCGCGGCGAGGAGCGCCGCCTGGAGGGCTACGAGCACCGCTGGTGAGCACCGGCTGTATCGGCCGTCGCCCGCTCCGCGCGACGGAGCCACTCCAGACGGGACGTGCCCGTGGATGACTGAGCCCGTCTGCCCCAGCGAGGCGTGGCCGTGGCCAGCTGTGGCTCAGATCAACGAGCCCGCTGGTTTGGTCATCGCCTCGCTCGGCCGAGGCGTGCGCGAGTAAGTGAACGCGACGATCGGCCGTGGCGACCCGGCGGCATGGGCTGCGTGCGGTGACTCTGTGAAGGGCTGGTGGCTGTGAAGGGCTGGTGGCCGGCCTAAAGAGCAGCCGGGATCTGCGGCTGCGCCGGCCTGAGCACCGTCGGCAGGCGCGCGGAGGATTCGATCCCGCCCGCCCCACCGTGCGGCCGGGTGCTCGACGTGGAGACGATCGGCTGGATCACGGGATTCCCGGGCAGCACGCGGGCGGCGCCGACGGGCACGGTCTTCGTCAGACGCGCATATACGAGCAGCCGTTTTTCAGCGCTGAACAGAGGCGTGCAGGCGGACAGCACCAGGCGCGTGTAGCCGACGTTCGCGACCGCCGCGGACACGTCGCTCGGCAGCACCACGCGCTGGCCGATCACCGTGTAGGTGAAGTGCGCGTAGGGCATCTCGAGCAGGATGTGGTTGCCCGGGCTCAGTTCGTTGATGTCACGGAACGGCGCCAGGTAGGTGGTCCTGTGCCCGGCGATCGCGGTCGTGCCGGCGATCCCCGGGAAGCTCGTTTCCGAGTAGATCCCCGGACCGCTCTCGAGGTCGGAGGTATCGGTGCCCTTGACCATCACGTAGCTCGCGTCGATCTTCGGGATCACGATCCGGCCGACCGCGCTGCCGTCGCCCGCGTGGCGCTGCAGCTCGCTCGCCAGGAACGCGACCCGGCGGCGCTCGTCGGGCAGGCTCGCCAGCGCGCGGCGTTCGACCGCGTTCCGGGTCGCCCGTTCGGCCGCGCGCAACGTGCCATTGAGATGGTCCTGTCTGAATTTCGCGTACAGCGCCGAGAACGGCTCCTGCCACACGAGCGTCACGCCGGCGTCGATCAACGCCAGCGCGCCCACCGCGATCAGCGCGAGCGACAGCACGCGCCAGGCGCGGTGCGAGGCACGGCCCCGGCGACGGGGGGATCTGGTGGTGAAGAGGACTTCGGACATGGCCTCGCGCTCGATTATGGCGGCTCGGGGTTCGATTCCCCGTCCGTCGCACCACCCCTCCTAGCCTCGATCGAAATCGCGCCCTGTCGGGTAGAAGCCTCCACTTTGGAGTAATACGGTATGGGCATGACGACTGCTGAGGAAAAGTGGCGCGAGAAACCTCCGAGGGTCGTAACTATCTGACTGCTTGCCGTAGTCTCCACGCTCGGCTTGGCGACTGGATTGCTGTGCACTGGCTGGTGGAAGGGACTCGCGGTTGGACTCTCCCTCACATCCGCCAACCTCGCGACGATTGCTTGGCGAGCCCGGCGGTACACACGCCGGGCAGACTGAGATACCGCCGACGCCCAGCGACGCAGGACGACCGGCGCAACCCTCAGATGAGTAGTGCCACGGTGTTAGGTGGTGTAGCAGGCGAGTGATCGGCTGGGGCGGTTGAGTTGGTGGTTGAGTGCGACGGCGGCTGCGAGCGCGGCGAAGCGGGCGGCCAGTCGCACACGGAGGTTTCTAAGGGTGCGCGCGCCGTGTCGCTCGAGTGTGAGGATGTCCTTGCAGGTCCAGAAGATCGACTCGATGCGTTGGCGGATCGGTGCGAGGTGTGGTCGGCGGCCCGCCTCGTCCTTGCGCCGTGGTCGCATGATCGTGGCGTCCAGCGCCGTCAGCTCGGTCTCGAAGTCCTTGCCGCGGAAATTCTTGTCGCCGATCAGGGTCAGCATCTGCCCGGGTTGCCGTTCGCAGCGGGTGAGCATCTGCAAGCACACCAGCTTCTCGTCGATCTTCGGCGAGGTCAGCGCGAGCGCTCTTGGCGTGCCGTCCGGCGCGAACAGGGCGTGCAGGCGGAACCCGAAGAAGTAGCGGCTGTGGCTGGCGCAGTAGCCGTAGTCGGCGGCGTCGGTGAGCGCTTCAGCGAGGCTGGAGGACCCGCCGCGCTTGACGGTCTCCCGCGAGCGGGCGCACTCGACCGGGGTGGAGTCGACCAACAGCAGATCGTCGAAGAACCCGGGGCTCTGCCTGGCGAAGTGTGCGATCAGCGCCTCGATCTGCCCTGAGAGTCGCAGCCGGCGCTTGTGGAAGGCGTCGCGAGTGGGAAGCGTCGGGAACAGGTGCCCCAGACGCTTGCCGGCGACTGCGACGAACCGATAATCGGATGGGATCCCCATGATCGCCTGAGCGACGCACAGGGCGACGATCTCCGCATCGGTAACCCTCCGACGCGCGTTTCCTCGCTTCTTGGGCAGGAAATCATCCGCGATGCAGTAAACAACGGTGAGCAGCAGCTCGAGGTCGGCTTCCATCGAGACCCTCCCCTGGGTCGGCGTTGGCAATTGAACAACGCCGACTTCGGGCTGCCTGCTTATCTCTCCTTCAAGACCACGACCGTGGCACTACTCATCTCAGCGCCGCAGCGCCGACTCCGTTCCCCCGAGCGATCCCGGACCCGCATAGGACAGCGGCCCGCGAATCCGCAGCGGCGTGCCGTCGTCGATCCCGTCATCTCCCAGCTCCGCTTCGGGCGCCGTCGCGAGCAGCACCGCGGCCACCACGCAGCCAAAGCCGAGGCTCCACAAGACCGTCGCCGCGATCCCGACGTGCCCGCCCGCGAGCAGCAGCACCGCGTCCCATGCGACCCCGCCGGGCCCTACGCCGAGCTCGCGCGCGTAGAAGGCGATCAGCAGCACCAGCGGCACGAGCGCGACCACGACCAGCGCGAGCGCCGCCGGGCGCGGCGGGCGGGTCCGCGGGGAGACGAGCAGCAGCCAGAGGTGCAGCGCCCCGATCAACAGCAGCGCGGCGTACGGGTTGCTCAGCCACACCACGATCGTCACCGCGAGCAGCACCGTCAACAACGCTAAGCCCGCGCCGTCGTCGTCGGGCCTGGTCCTCAGCCCCAGCCGCCGCACTCCCCACGGCCACGCCAACCAGGCGAGGCCCAGCGCCAGGACCACAGCCAGCAACGCCCGCACGGCGGAGCCTCCGAGCCCCAGCGCGCTCGCCTGCACGGGCAGCGGCGGCGCGGGCAGCGCGCCGAGCCGGCCCAGCGCCTTCGCGAACAGGGCCGCCGCGAGGAACGGCAGCGCGCAGGCCGCGGTCCAGCCCAGACCCCGAAGCATCGCCCGATCCCCGCGCGCGCCCTGGCGGCGGCGCAGGCGCGCGTAGCCGTCGGCGAGCAGCAGCAGCGGGGGGATCAGCAGCGTCGCGAGCAGCAGGCGCAACACCCATTCGGGCAGCACCTGTCGGCCGATCACGAGGCCCGTCTGCGGGGTGGGTTCGATGTCGGGCGCCGTGTCCAGCGCGTCGACGGCGCTCAGCGCCGCGCGGCCGAAGGCTTCCAGTCGTTCCGCGCTCACCGCTTCGCTCGCGGGCGGGGTCGCTTCGCCGGTCACCTGCACGAGCACCGCCGGCAGCCCGTTCGCGTTCAGCGCCCCCTGCTCGCCCGTCGCGAGCGGAAACGCCAGGTGGGCGAGCTGGCCGATCGTGCTCGGCGCGCCGGGGTTGCCGCCGCCGTTCTGCGCGATCGCCCCCGCGACCGTGCGCTGGAGCGCTTCGGGGGCGCTGCCGAAGGCGTCCGAATAAGGGACCACGAACGGGCCGTGCCGACTCGTGCCGGCGACGTCCCCGAGCACGATCGCCGCGTCGATCCCGCCCGACGGGCCCGCCGCGCTCGACTGGTTCGGCGAGCTCGACGGGCTCACGGCGTCCAGGCCGTTCGTGGCGAAGTCGAGCGCCCCCGCGTCGCCGCCGCTGCCGCCGCTGGTCGAGACGAGCACGATCGTCCGCTGCGTCTCGCGCGCGGCAAACACACGCGCGAGCTCGAGCAGCGCCGCGGTCCCCGACAGTTCGGCCATAGATTGGGACCCACCCGCCCCGCGCGCGTCGCGGTGGGCGAGGATCACGAGTGGCGCGCCCCCGCTCGAGCCCGCGCGCCGCGCGATCACCGTGCTCAGCGTCCGTTCTCCTTCGCTCGTCTGCGCCTGGAATTCGTGCGTGGTCACCTCGAAGCCCCCGTGGCCGGGCGCGCCGAGCCCTTCCAGCGTCTGCGCGATCTTCTTCGCGAGCCCCCGATCGCCGGGGCTGCCCGGCCGGCGCTGGGGGAACTCGGCCGCCAGGCTCTGCAGTTCGGCGAGCGCCGGCGCGCCTTCGAACGCGTCCGGCGCGAGCGTCGAGGTCAGCGGCCCCGGGCGCGCCGTCAGCGAGAACGCCGCCACCGCGAGCGCCAGCGCGAACGGCGCGAAGGCCACCCTGTACAGGCGTCCGTTGAGCATTCCTGGACCTTAGTCCCGTCTGCGGCCATGGGGTCGTCAGGGGCGGAAACGGGTCTGGTAGAGCGGGCTCGGAGGGCGGCCGAAGGTGTTGCCGGGGATGGAATCAGGGTCGCCCGAGGGACGGGATCGGACTCAACCGACCCCTGTAGATCGGGGAGAAGCCAGAATTGAAAACGCTCCGTTCCTGCTCCCAGCCGCAGCTATGCACGACGCTTTTGGGAGACACTCGCAACGGATCGCCATATCCCTCACCCCTTTAGGTATCGTCCTGCCGCGTGCTGCAACCCGTCGCCGTCGGCAACAAGACCCTTTCCGACTACACGCACATCTGCGGCAAGGAGCTGATCGAGGAGATCCACGAGCTCGCTGAGCCTTTGAAGGGCCAGCGCGTGGTCCATATCTCCGCGACTGCGTTCGGCGGCGGCGTGTCGGAGATCCTGTACACGCTCGTCGGGCTGATGCGCGACGTCGGCCTCGACTGCGAGTGGCAGGTGATCTACGGCCGCGAGGAGTTCTTCAACGCGACCAAGCTGATGCACAACGCGCTCCAGGGCGCGCCCCAGGACCTCGATTCCGAGCAGTGGGAGACCTGGCGGCGCTACAACGAGATGAACGCGCGCGAGCTCTCCGGCGGCTGGGACGTGTGCCTCGTGCACGACCCCCAGCCCGCGGCTTTGCACACGCTCGTCCCGGAGAAGGCCGCCGGCTGGGTCTGGCGCTGCCACATCGACCTCTCTACACCGAATCCCGCGACGATCGCCCAGCTCTTGCCCTACATCTCCGAGTACCCGCAGTCGCTCTTTCACATGGCCGGCTACGTACCCGAGGGGATGCGCGGCAAAGTCAACGTCGTGCCGCCCGCGATCGATCCGTTGACGCCGAAGAACATGGCTCTGCTGCCCGAGGATGCCTCCTATGTCTGCGAGCAGTTCGGGATCGACATCGACCGGCCTTTGATGTGCCAGGTGTCGCGCTTCGATCCGTGGAAGGACCCGCTCGGCGTGATCGACGCGTACCGCGTTGTCAAGGCCGAGATCCCCAACATGCAGCTAGCTTTGGTCGGCTCGATGGCCTCCGACGACCCCGAGGGCTGGGATTTCTTCAACGCCACGATCGCCCACGCCGACGGCGACCCCGACGTGCACATCCTCAACAACTTCAACAACGTCGGCGCGATCGAGGTCAACGCGTTCCAATCCCACGCCGATGTTTTGATCCAGAAGTCCACTCGCGAGGGCTTCGGGCTGACCGTCTCCGAGGCGATCTGGAAGGCGCGGCCCTTCATCGGCGGCGACGTCGGCGGGATTCCCCTGCAGATCGAGGATGGGGTCACCGGCTATCTCGTCTCCTCCGCCGAGCAGTGCGCGGAGCGGACCTTGGAGATCTTGCGTGACCCGGCCCTGGGCAAGTTCCTCGGGCGGCGCGGCAAGGAGCACGTGCGCGCCCACTTCCTCACGCCGCGTTACCTGCGGGATTATTTGAAGATCTTCAACGAGCTGCGGGAATCATGAACACGCGCCGATGACGGCATTCCTCCCATCAGGTGGTCGCGCTTCCGCGGAACCTAAGGGGCGGGGATGTCTACATATACTTTTTGGAGGGCGTACAACGATGGTGGCACGCACTCTCTTTTGGGTATCTTCACCCTCCCGAGCTTTATCTTTCGGTGGCGGACGCTCATGAGCGAGCCCCCGGTGCAGACGGCTCCGCCGACGCAGGCGCAGGCGACCCGGCCGCCACCACTGGTGCTCGTCAGCAACCGGGGACCGGTCACGTTCCATGCCGACGGGGAGGTCCAGCGCGGCTCGGGCGGGCTGGTGACGGCGCTGACGGGCCTGGCCTCGCACCGCGAAGCGATCTGGATCGCCTCGGCGATGAACGAGTACGACGCCGAGGTCTCGCGCGAGCACGCCGGCCGCGCCTTCCCGGTGCGCTCGCCCGCGGGCGGCGAGTTCCAGGTCAGGCTGGTCGTCTCCGACGCCGAGGCCTACGACCGCTTCTACAACGTCTTCGCCAACCCGATGCTGTGGTTCATCCAGCACTACCTCTGGGATCTCTCGAACGCGCCGGACATCCGCCGCGAGGAGATCGAGGCCTTCGAGTTCGGCTACAACGTCGTCAACGAGGACCTCGCCCGCGCCGTCGTCGAGGAGCTCGATGGCGTCTCCGAGCCCGTCGTGATGGTCCACGACTATCACCTCTACACGCTCCCGGACCTCGTGCGAAAAGCCCGTCCGGACGTGTTCCTGCACCACTTCATCCACATCCCCTGGACGCAATCCGACGCCTGGCGGGTGCTGCCCGCGCGGATCCGCGAGGAGATCTTCACGGGCCTGCTCGCGAACGACATCATCGGCTTCCACACGCGCTCCTACCGGCGCAACTTCCTGCAGTGCTGCCGCGACCTGATGGACCTCGAGGTCGACTTCGACCGCGGCCTCGTCCTGTTTGGTGAGCGCGAGGTCTGGGTCAGGGCCTATCCCCTCCCGATCGACCATCGCGCGACGCGACAGGTGGCCGCGGGTGAGCGGGTCGGCGAGTTCGAGGACGAGCTCCTGCGCCGCCGCCGCGACTTCCTGATCCTGCGTGTCGACCGCGCCGACCTGTCGAAGAACGTGCTGCGCGGGTTTTCCGCGTTCGACCTGTTCTTCGAGCAACACCCCGAGTTCATCGAGCGCGTGACGTTCATCGCGCAGCTGATGCCCTCGCGGACGGACGTGCCCGAGTACGCGGAGTACCTCGAGCGGATCGAGGCGCTGGTGGCGGTCGTCAACCACCGCCACGGCACGACCGACTGGATGCCGATCCAGCTGAAGCTGCGCGACGACCTCGAGGAGGCCGTCGCCGCCTACAAGCACTACGACGTGCTGCTCGTCAACGCGATGTTCGACGGCATGAATTTGGTGGCCAAGGAGGGCCCGCTCGTGAACGAGCGCGAGGGGGTCTCGATCCTCTCCGAGAACACGGGCGCGCACGAGGAGCTCGGCGAGTTTGCGCTATCGGTCAACCCCTTCGATATCCAGGAGCTCGCCGACTCGATCCACGCGGCGCTGACGATGTCGGGCGCCGAGCGCCGCCGCCGAGCGGAGGGGCTGGTCGAGATCGTCACCTCGCGTGACCCTGGAGATTGGATCGACGAGCAGCTCGCGGACATCCGCGCGAAGGGGCAGGCCGGCCGGGCCGGGTAGGGCCGCAGACCTGCCAGGCCCGGCAAGACCGGGTAGGGCAAGCTCCGAACAATCGATCGAGCCCGGGGGGGCCCGGGCGGGGGGCCTATACGGGCCTGCCGGTCCGGGCTGGGTTTCGCGCCGGAGCGCTTTCGCCGGGAGCTCGTCCCCGAGGCACATGGGTGGCTGGACCCGACGGTTGGATGGACCCGCTACCCTTCCACGCTGATCCCATGACTCTCCCCGCACCGACATACGATCTCGTGATCCTGCTCGACCCCCAGGTCGAGGAGCCCGTCCGCGTGAAGATCGTCGCCGACGCGCGCGCGGCGATCGAGGCCCAGGGCGAGTTCCTGCGCCACGACGCGTGGGGCGTGCGCGCGCTGACGTACCCGATCGACCACAAGACGAGCGCCGAGTACCACCTGCTGCAGTTCCACTCGACGCCGGAGCTGCTCGAGACGCTCAACCGCACGCTGCGGATCGCCGACGAGGTGGTGCGCTTCCGGATCATCAAGCTCGCGCCCGGCACGCCGGACGCTCCGGAGACGCTCGCCACGATCGGCACGGTCGGCGGAACGCCCCGGCGCGAGTCCGAGCCCGCCGCGGGCGCAGAGGCCGTTGCCGCAGAGGCCGAGTTCGCGGTCGGCGAGCCGGCGTAGCGGCAGTCCTCGCGGCCGCCGCCCAGCGCTCCCGTCGGTTGGCGGGTTTGCCGCGCGGGGGAGATAATTCGCTGCGCAACGGTTACGCGATCCCCGATCGGGTAATAAAATCATCACGATGGCCTGGGTCGAGGACATGAGCGACGGGACGGGGACGTCGGCGAGCCGCACCGACGTGCTGCGGGCCTCCCCGCCGATGTTCGACTCGCGCGTGCTCGACGTGCTCTCGCGCGTGCATCCCGCGGTGCCGGTACTGATCTTCACGCCCGCGATCGTGCTGCTGGCCGCGTGGGAGCTCGCGAGCGCGAGCTTCGCGACGACCGTCGCGCTGTTCATCGGCGGCTACGCGCTGTGGACGCTGTTCGAGTACTGGCTGCACCGGATCGTGTTCCACTTCGAGCCCGAGGACGGCCTCGGCGCGCGGATGCACTGGATCATCCACGGCGTCCACCACGACCACCCGAACGACCCCCTGCGCCTGGTGATGCCGCCCGCCGTGAGCGTGCCGCTGGGGGCGATCGTGTTCGCGATCCTCTACCTGCTGTTCGGCTCCGGCTACGCGCCCGGGATCGGCGCCGGGTTCTTCGCGGGCTACCTCGCGTACGACATGATCCACTACTACATCCACCACTTCCGCGCGCGCGGGCCGCTCGGGCGGATGCTGCGCGAGCGGCACATGCGCCACCACTTCCAGGACGACACGCGCGGCTTTGGGATCAGCGCGCCCTACTGGGACGAGATCTTCCGGACCTCATCGCGCGGCCTGCGATCGGCGCGTCCGGCACCCACGACCGCCACCGCCATCCCGGATACAGCTGCGACCGCCATCACCGCCGATCCCGCCACCGCCGCGCCCGAGCAGGGCAAGACCTGAGAGAGCGCATCGCGCGCCGGCGGGCCGGTCGCACCGCCACGCAGGGGGAGCGCAGCCCTGCAATCGAGCAGCGTGCGACGGACACCTCAATCATCGGTCGCGCCCGGGGCAGAGCAAGCCCGAACCCCTCTGCTGCGCGCGCGTGCCCCCTTTCAAACCTCGCAACTAGCGGCTTCGACGGGGCGATCCAGGCCCAAATCGAGGATCGCGCCCGGAGGCGGGTCTAGACTCGGCGGTCGGCCTCCGCTCCCGCGGGAGCGGAGAGACCGAGAGCAAACCGACGAGCTCCCGCGAGCGGGAGAACCAGCCCGAAAGGAAGTCCCACCATGGCCGCAACCAACATCAACCGCGTCGTGATGACCGGCAACCTGACCGCCGACCCCGAGTTGCGCTCGCTGCCGAGCGGCATGTCCGTGTGCAGCCTGCGGATCGCGTGCAACACGCGTCGCAAGGACGGAGCCTCCGGGGAATGGGTCGACAAGCCCAACTACTTCAACGTCACCGTGTGGGGCGCGCAGGGCGAAAACGCCGCCAAGTACCTCTCGAAGGGACGCCCCGTCGCGATCGACGGACGGCTCGAGTGGCGCGAGTGGGAGAGCCAGGACGGGACAAAGCGCCAGGCAACCGATATCATTGCCGATTCGGTGCAGTTCCTCGGCTCACGCGATGAGGCCTCAGGTGGCGGATTCACGGCGGGCAACGGAGCTCCACAGGGCAGTGACGTCCCGGTCGACCAGCGGGACTTCCAGCCCGCACCTGTCGCCGGCGGATCCGGCGACGACGACATTCCGTTCTAGTTTTCAGCAAGCAAGGGAGTAACCAGTGGCAAAAGCGCGCGGTCGCGGCAAGCCTGTTCGCCGCCGAGACAAGAAGGGCGGGCCCGGAAGCGGCCGGCGCAAGCCATGCCAGCATTGCCGTGACAAGATCGAGCAGGTCGACTACAAGGACATCTCCTCGCTGTCGAAGTTCATCTCCGAGAAGGGCAAGATCCGCTCGCGTCGGATCACCGGCTCCTGCCGGCGCCATCAGAACCAGATCGCCCAGGCGGTCAAGCGCGCCCGCGAGCTGGCACTGCTGCCGTACGTGAACGAGGGCGGCCGCGAGGACTCGCCCCGCGGCGGCCGGGGCGATCGCGACCGCGACCGGGAACGCTGATGCGGTCGATAGCCTTCGCGGGGCGTTGTCCTCGGGCTCGACATGGCACCACCATGCCTGGGTGGGTGGGCTCGGATCCTCCTAGCCCCACTCGACTCTCGACCGCGTCAGGTTATTAAGATGCCTGAAGCGATTCTTTTAGAGGACGTCGAGAACCTCGGTGAGCAAGGTACGGCGATCGACGTCTCGAAGGGCTACCTGCGCAACTACCTGATCCCCCGCAAGCTCGCCCAGCCGGCCACGAAAGGCGCGATCGAAGCGATCCGCGAGCGCAAGGCGGCGGCCGAGCGGGCCGAGCGCAACGCGATCGAAAAGGCCCAGGAGAACGTCAACCTCCTCAACCGCACGGTGCTCACGATCCCCCAGCAGGCCGGCGCCGACGGCCGCCTGTTCGGGTCGGTGACCGCCCAGGACATCGCCACCGCGATCCGCGAAGCACGCGGGTTGAAAATCGACAAACGGGGCGTTCACATGCCCGAGCCGATCAAGAGCGTCGGCACCTACATGATCGTGGTCGAGGTCGTCGAGGGAGTCACAGCGACGATCAAGACGATGGTTGTGGCGAAGAAATAGTCAGGGATTTGTAAACCCGCCCTGCCCTCCCCGTGCTGAGTGATGGTCGTGGCGAAGAAATAGTCAGGATTTGTAAACCCGCCCTACCCTCCCCCGACCACCTCTCCTGAATCGGAAGGGATGTTGTGCCCACGGTTCCCAGAGGAACGAGCATGTCTGACCACCGCTCCTAAAGCGACTGCGCACCTCCCATCTTGCGTTCCGGGAGAAGCCCACGAGCCCGTCTTCCCCCTCTGAGAACATGTGTTCGTGGGGAGCAATTTAGTCCGAGATAGCGGGGTAAGCGCCGAGGCTCAGGGCGGCGCCAACTTAGACTCGCCGAAGCTATGTGCGCGGTCTCGGTAACCAACGGCAGTAACGGCACGGCCACCGCCCCCCCGGCGGGCGTGGTCGCGCCTCCGCACAACCTCGAGGCCGAGCAGTCGGTGCTGGGCTCGATCCTGCTGTCCGATCGCTCGCTATACGCGCTCGTGATCGAAGAGGGGCTGCGCGCCGAGGACTTCTACCGCGAGCGTCACGGCCTGATCTACGAGGCGATGCTCGCGCTCTACAACGAGTCCGAGCCGGTCGACGTGCTCACGGTCACCGACCGCCTGCGCTCCAGCGGCAAGCTCGAGGCGATCGGCGGGGTCGCGACGGTCGACGGGCTGACCGGGGTCGTACCGGCCGCCGGGCACGCGCGCCGCTACGCGCAGATCGTGCGCGAGAACGCGTTGCTGCGGCGGCTGCTGGGGGCATCGTACGAGATCCAGGAGAGCGTGCTCGACCATCGCGCAGCGCCGCGCGAGCTCGTCGAGCAGGCCGAGAAGGCGATGCTCGAGGTCGGGCGCGACGACCGCCAGCAGGACTTCCGCGCGATCGAAGAGGTGCTGCACGAGGAGCTCGACAAGCTCCACCGCCTGTCGATCGAAGGCACCTCGCTGACCGGCACGCCCTCGGGGTTCAAGGATCTGGACGAGATCACCGGTGGCTTCCAGCCGGGGAACCTGATCATCGTCGCCGCCCGTCCGGCGATGGGTAAGAGCGCGCTGGTGTGCAACATCGCCGAGAATGCCGCCGTCGAACACGGCAAGCCCGTCGCGCTGTTCTCGCTGGAGATGGCAGAGGCCGAGCTGGCCCAGCGCTTCGTCGCCTCGCAGGCGCGGATCAAGGGCGAGGAGCTGCGCAAGGGACGCGTCGCCGAGCAGCGCTGGCCGAAGATCCTCAAGGCCTCCCAGCGTCTGGCGGCGGCGCCGCTGTGGGTGGACGACTCCTCGGATGTGGGGATGCTCGAGATCCGCGCGAAGGCGCGGCGGCTGCACTCGCAGTGCGAGAACGGGCTTGGTCTGATCATCATCGACTACCTGCAGCTGATGCGCACCGACAGCCGCTACGACTCGCGCGTGACCGCCGTCGGCGAGCTCAGCCGCGGCCTGAAGATCCTCGCGCGCGAGCTCGGCGTGCCCGTGATCGCGCTCTCGCAACTGAGCCGCGCGGTCGAGTCGCGCCCGGACAAGAAACCGCAGCTCTCGGACCTGCGCGAGTCGGGGAACCTCGAGCAGGACTCCGACCTGGTGATGTTCATCTACCGCGACGAGTACTACGACGAGGACTCCGAGCGCCCCGGCGAGGCCGACCTGATCATCGCCAAGCACCGCAACGGCGCCGTCGGCAAAGTCACGCTGACGTTCCAGAAGGAGTACCCGAAGTTCCTGAACTACGCCGGCGAGCGCTACGCGCAGTGAGGGTGGGGCAGCAGGCATTTGGTGAGGCACTTGCGTGACCGTGACGAGAGTGGGACAGATGTGTGACGACTGTGTGACGGGAAGATAAGAGACGAGGTGTTGTTATGCAGTTTGGAGACTTCGTGATACTATAGTTACACGCAGTCTCTAAAAAGGGTCTCTACCCGCGCCTCATTTATCGGAACCGGCCTCGACCCTCGTAAACTCCACTCGGCATGCCAGGAATAGTCGTCGTCGGCGCCCAGTGGGGCGATGAGGGAAAGGGCAAGATCACCGATCTGCTCGCCGAGCGCGCGGGCGCGGTCGTGCGCTTCCAGGGCGGCAACAACGCCGGGCACACGATCGTGCGCGGGGACGTCGAGTGGAAGCTGCACCTGATCCCCTCCGGCATCCTCTACCCCGGCAAGCGCTGCGTGATCGGCAACGGCGTCGTGATCGACCCGAAGGTCCTGATCGAGGAGCTCGACGGCCTGCGCGCGCGCCGGGTCGACGTCAGCGGCCTGCGGATCTCCTCGAACGCCCACCTGATCATGCCCTACCACCTACTGCTCGACTCGGCCGGCGAGACGAAACTCGGCAGCCGCCAGATCGGCACGACCCGCCGCGGGATCGGCCCCTGCTACGCCGACAAGGCCGCGCGCCTAGGGATCCGCGTGCAGGACCTGCTCGACGAGAAGATCCTGAAGAAGAAGATCGTCGCCGCGATGGAGCCCAAGCGGCTGTCGCTCAGGCCATTCGAGAAGGACCCGACGCTCGACCTGCACGCGATGACCGAGGAGTACCTGACCTACGGCCATCGCCTCGAGCAGCACATCGCAGACACCGCGAAACTGATGTGGGAGCTGCTCGACAACGGCGAGAAGGTGATCTTCGAGGGCGCCCAGGGCGCGATGCTCGACATCGACCACGGCACCTATCCGTTCGTCACCTCCTCCAACCCCCTTTCGGGCGCCGCGACCGTGGGGACCGGAGTGGGACCGAAGGACATCGACGAGGTGTGGGGCGTGTCGAAGGCCTACACCACACGCGTCGGCGCGGGCCCGTTCCCGAGTGAGCTGCACGACGAGATGGGCGAGCTGATCCGCAAGCGCGGCGGCGAGTTCGGCACGACCACCGGACGCCCGCGCAGGACCGGCTGGCTGGACCTCGTTGCGCTGCGCTACGCCGCGCGCCTGAATACGTTGACGGCGCTCGTGATCACCAAGCTCGACGTGCTCTCGGGCCTCGACCGGATCCAGGTGTGCACGAGCTACCGCGGCGCCGAGGGCGCGGAGTTCGAGGACTTCCCCTACCACCAGACGGTCCTGCACCACACGACCGCCGAGCTCACCGAGCTGCGCGGCTGGCAGGAGGACCTCGGCGAGTGCCGCAGCTACTCCGACCTGCCCGAGGCCGCGCGGGAGTACCTCGAGTTCATCGCCGAGCAGATCGGCGCGCCCGTGACGCTGCTCGGCGTGGGCCCCGGGCGCGAGCAGGTGATCTGGACCGAGGCCGGCGAGCGCACGCAATTGGGGGACGAGGCGCCGGTCGCGGACCTGCTCGCGGATTGACCCCTCGCCCGGGACCGAGGACCTCGCCTTCGAGCGAGTAGAGGCGCAAGTAGGCCCCCGGAGTGGCAGCGGCTGTACTTCAAAAGACACAGGGAATCTCCAGAGTCCCCGACACGCGTCGGGCAGGTATCGGACGGGTAGTTCGGCAGCCCGGGTCTCCGGGGCGCGGCCTATGACGGCGGCCATGGGATTCTCCCCGTAGGCGGCCGTTGATTCTCCCCACTGGCGGCCACCGGATTCTCCCCATGGGTGGCCATCGGATCTCCCCACCGTTCTGTCCTGAGCGGCCTGTAGTCCCGGGCGCCTTGTTAAGTCGAGGCACGTCCGGGAGGCGGGCTGGATGAAGAGATCGGAGGAAGTGATGGAGATTCTTGAGGCGTTTGATGTGACGGGCAGCCTGCGCGGCGCTGCGGCGCTCGCGGGTTGTGATCACAAGACGGTCGCGCACTGGGTTCGTGCGCGGGAAGAGGCCGGTGGCGGGTTGCCGGTGCCGAGTGCGTGCGCGGCCGCGGGTCGATCGGTTCGCGGGGAAGATCGATGAGTGGGTGGAGCGCTCGCGCGGGAAGATGCGCGCTGATAAGGCGCACGAGCGGCTCGTTGCGATGGGCTATATGGGTTCGGAGCGCACGACGCGGCGCGCGGTCGCGCGGGCGAAGCGGCGCTGGCGCTCAGAGCATGGGCGGCGTCACGCGGCCGTGGGTGACGGAGCCGGGGCTGTGGATGCAGTGGGATTACGGTGACGGGCCGAAGGTCGACGGGCGCGCGACGGTGTTGTTCTGCGCGTGGCTTGCGTGGTCGCGTTTCCGGGTGGTGCTGCCGTTGTGGGATCGCACGCTGGCGAGCGTCGTGATGGCGCTGGACCGGTCGCTGCGGCGCGTTCGGCGGCGCGCCGACCTACGCGCTGACGGACAACGAGAAGACGGTCTCGATCGACCATGTGTGCGGGATCGCGGTCCGCAACCCGCAGATCGTCGCGGTCGGCCGTCACTACGGGCTGTCGATCGCGACGTGCGTGCCGTGCTGACCCGCAGTCCAAAGGCGGCTCGGAGGCGACGGTCAGGATCGCGAAGGCCGACATCGTGCCGACCGACCACAACCTCCGCGGGGCGTATGGGTCCTTCGCGGAGCTCGAGCGCTCGTGCGTGGAGTTCTGCGAGCGGGTGAACACGCGCGAGCACCGCGTGACGCGCCAGGCGCCGGTGGTGATGCTTGCCCAGGAGCGCGAGCGGCTGCACCCGCTGCCCGCGGTGGCGCACACGTTGTGCTTCGGGGAGACACGCAGGGTCTCCAGGCAGTCGACGATCTCTGTCGGTGGGGCGCTCTACTCGGTCCCCTCAGCGCTGGTGGACGAGCGGGTGTGGGCGCGCGTGGACGGCTGCCAGCTCGTCGTCGTTCACGCCGATGATCCGCAGGGGCCGCGTGAGGTCGCTCGTCACGAGCTGACGACACCCGGGCAGCCGAGCATCCAGGACGAGCACTATCCGCCGCGGCCACCCGGCGCGCTCGAGCGCAAACCCCGAGCGCAAGGCAGCAGAGGAAGCGGCGTTCCTCGCGCTCGGTCAGGGCGCAGAGGCGTGGCTGACCCGCGCAGCGGCGGCCGGCGCGAGCAGGGTGCGCCGCAAGATCGCCGAGGCCGTCGATCTCGCCAAGCTCCACGGCCAGGTCGAGGTCGACGAGGCGCTCGCCACGGCCGCGGCCGCCGGGCGCTTCGCGGACGGTGACCTGCACGCGATCCTCGCTCACCACCAGCAGAACGGGACGGTGATCCCGTTCCCCGCCAGGGTCTCGGAGGAGCAGACGCTGCAGCGATCCACCCAGGCATGGGAGGGACTGGGACGATGAGCGACTACTGCGAGATTCACGCCCTCATCGATCCTGACCAGTTCGAGGAATACCCGAACGGGATCCGCGTCCAAGAGATCGACCTGACGATCACCGAGGACCCCGATATCCCGTCCTGGCGCGCAGCGCCACCGGCCGTCTGCCGGATCGACGCCAGACGCGCACGCGAGCTCGCGTTCGAGCTACTCGTCCTCGCGCACGTCGCCGAGCAATACGAGGAGAACCCACGATGAGCGTCCAAGCACCAGCCCCGCCACCACTCCCCGACGATCTCGACGAGCTGCTGCGCCGGCTGCGGCTGCCCTATATCCGCGGCGCGGCGCCGCACGTGATCGCGACCGCGCGCTCGCAGCGATGGGAGCCCGCTGACATCCTGCGGGTCCTACTCAGCGAGGAGGCGACCGGCCGTGACCAAGCGACGATCCAGTCTCGTCGCAAAGCGTCCGGGCTACCCACCGGCAAGACACTCGACGCATGGGAGGATGACCGCTCACCGATCCCCAAGCAAACCCAGCAAGCACTACGAACACTGGAGTGGGTCGGGCGCGCGGAGAACCTCTGCGTCTGCGGCCCATCAGGGACCGGGAAGAGTCACTGGGTCGAGGCGCTCGGCCACCACGCGATCGACCAAGGCCACACCGTGGTCTGGCACACCCTGGAGAGTCTCGCCGGCCTGCTGCGCCGTCACCGCGCCGATGACAGCACCGCGAAGGCGATCGGAAAGCTCACCAGGGCGGACCTGATCATCATCGACGATGTCGGGCTGCTCCCGGTTTTCCCCGACGCCGCCGAGGCGCTATTCCGGCTCGTCGACGCTGCCTATGAGAAGCGCTCGATCGCGCTCACCTCAAACATTCACCCCGCCGGCTTCGACGAGCTGATGCCCAAGACACTCGCCGCCGCGACCGTCGACCGGCTCCTGCACCACGCACACGTGCTGATCACAGACGGCTCGGAGAGCTACCGGCTGGCGCAGGCGACCGCGGGAGAGGGGGTGGGGCCCCTGGAGGCCTGAGAACGACCGCAGCGATCACGACTCCGCTCCGGCCCAAGGGCCTCCGCTACGTCGAGATCGCTAACCCACAAGGCCGGGGAGAACCGATGGCCACCAGTGGGGAGAAAAGATGGCCGCCACCGGGGAGAACCGATGGCCGCCCATGGGGAGAACCCGATGGCCGTTGACAGCCTATGCTCTGAGGCAATGGCGACCCAGCTCACCGATGTACTAGCTCCCGCCTCGCTGACCCCCGCAGAGCGCCGTGTCGTGGAGCGTGTCGTGGAGGGCCTGCGCGAGGGGCTTGGCCCCAGCCTGCACGCGATCTGGCTCTATGGCTCGCGCGCCCGCGGGGAGACACCCCACCCGGAGTCGGACATCGACCTGATGGTGCTCGCCGACGGCAGTCGGTGGCAAATCGGGCTGATGGCGACCGAACTGGCCCACGAGATCGCCCCCGCCGAGGGCGTCAGCCCTGTCTGGTACTCGTTCTCTGTACGAACCCCCGAATGGCTGCGCGGCCGGCGCGAGATCCGCTCGTTTTTCATCGCCGAGGTCGACCGCGACAAGCTCGTGCTTTACGGGAGCGGTTTGGAATGAGCCCGCGTTCGGTGGAGTTCATGGAGCAGGCGCGCGGTCGCGCCGCGACCGCGCGAGAGATCCTTGCCTCGGGACACCTCGAGGCCGCCGTCAGTACGGCCTACTACGCGATGCTCTACGCCGCACGGGCGGCGCTGTCCGAGCGCGACGAGTACGCCCGCACGCACAAGGGTACGTGGCATCTATTCCATGAGCGCTACGTGACCACGGGCGTCTTCGACCAGCACCTCCATGCGATGGCTCACGACGCCCAACGCACGCGCGAGGAGGGCGACTACGAAGCGATCACGCCGGACCGTGGCGAAGCGGAGAGAATCGTGGCGGGCGCCGCGGACTACATCGCCGCCGTCGAACACATGCTGGGCAGCGAAGCGCAGGAGCGCAGCGCGGAATCCTGATTGCGGACCTGGGCTGGGCCGTGCGCTTTATGGGTATAAGCCGTGCAGGAATCGAATTTGCATGCAACCTTGGGTTCAGGGGGCCGACATGTGGCGGCCGCTGCGCCTAAATACGGCTGATTTTGTGTGGCCTATGTGGCTCTATAAAGCACAGCGAAATCAGTTCTATGTTTATTGCTCGTATCTCTAGTTATTAGCTTTGGGGAGGAACGACATGCGTCTACCTAAAAAACCATCACCAGCCATTGTAATCGCCTGCCTGGCGCTGTTTGTCGCGCTCGGCGGCACGGCAATAGCGACGGGTCGCTACGTAATCACGAGCACAAGCCAGATCATGCCGAGTGTACGCAGCGCTCTGGTAGCACCCGGTCCCGATGTGGAAATCGCTAGTCCAGAAGTGAGTATCAAGCAGGGGACGATCGGCAGCACGCGTGCTGACTGCCCGACGGGGGATCACATCGTTACGGGTGGCTACATCGCGGAACTAGCGCCCGGAGCTTATGTGACCCTCGACAGACCCCGCGGGACGCACGGGTGGAGCGTGCTGGTCAACAGCCAACACGGCACAGGAGTCTCAAAAATACGGGTCGACGGGCTGTGCGCACCCGGTTCCATAGCTACGGTTGGAAAATCCTACCGATAGCTGAACGCTCAGCCATCGAACACAGCTATCAGCTCGACCGTCCACCCACTTACCGCCGCCGCGTGATGGGCATTGTGAACTCTGAAAATGGGCCGTGCAGGAATCGAACCTGCAACCTTGGGCTTAAGAGGCCCCTGCTCTGCCGGTTGAGCTAACGGCCCGTGAGGGCACCGGCGGGATCAGCGCCGGCTCGGACTGTGATTCTAGCCGAGAGCTGCGGGCTTCGAGAAGTCGCGCCCGATCTCAGCAGGGATGCACTGCTATCGGCGGCCGCTGATCGTCGCCGGATCCCCCAGCCATCGCCAGGATCTACCAATCGGACCGGGTGCCTATTTGCTGCTCGTGCTCGACGATTTGCTCGCTTCCAGCTTGGACTTGACCGCCTTGCTCACGCTGCTGGGGAGCGTGTAGGTCTTGCCGCCGATCGTGACTGTGCTCCCGGAGCCACTCGTAGAGCCGCTCGTGCTGACCGAGCTGCCGGTGCTCGCAGCGCCCGTGCTCGATGCTGTGCTCGTACTCGACGTACTACTACTACTGCTCGCTGAGCTCTTCTTCAGTTCCGCCAGCTCTTTCTTCAGCCGCGCCCGCTGGGAGGCCGGAGCGAGGCCGACCGCCTTTTCGGCGGCGAGGTCGCCCTGGCGTTCGTTGTGGGCTTTGTAGGAATACTCCGCGAGCTCGCCGAACAGCGCGGCGCTCTGGGGCTCGTTGGCGACGACGAGCTGCAGCACCTGGACCTCGGAGGCCGGCTGGTTGAGGCCTTCTTCGTCGAACACGCGCAGCATTTCCTTGGCCAGTTTGACGTTGGGCTTCGGCGGGTTCAGCGCGAGGTAGCTGTTCCAGGATTGGGCCACGTCGGAGAACAGTTCTTTGCCCTGGCTCGTCAGTTTCCCGTTGCTGACCGAGGATTCGCCGCCGGCTTCGTGCAGCTGGGCGTTGATCAGGCCTTCCCACGCGCTCAGGCTCTTGGGTTGCTCGGCGACGAGCTTCTGGTACTTCTTCACCTGCCCGGCGAAGCTCGCCTTGGGCGCGCCGCTTTCCCCGGTCAGGGCATTCAGGATCCCGCCGCCGCCGCTCCCCACGCCGACGCCGAAGCCGATGAAGCCGATGCCGAACAGCAGCGCGAGGCCCACGTAGATCACTTGGACTGTGCGGCGCCGGCCGCGTCCTCTGAGGTCGAAGAGCATTGCGGCTGATTCTATGGGCAGCGAGGGTGTGGGTGTCGGAGGTTCCCGATCGACCTCCGCGGACCTACGCTGCGAACTGCTCGCCGTGCCTGCATCAGGACAGCTCGCGGTCGATGTGATCGATGATCTGCTTCACGTCCGGCTCCACCCCGTCATCGGTGCCAGCGACCTCCGTGCCCGGCGCGGCTGCAGCGCCGCTGCCGGCGATACCCGTGGCGCCCCCGGCATTCCCGGAGTCCCCGCTCGAATCCACAGGGGAAGACGTAGACGTCGCTGCAGCCGCCCCGGGACCCCGCGGCGAGGGGGGTACCGGCGCCGATGGGGTGGGAGTCGGGGCAACTCCTCCACCGCCACCGGGGGCGCCACCCGGACTGGGGCCGGGGCCGTGCGAATCTCCGGGCGCGGCCCCACCGCCCGCGGCCGACGCCCGTGCCGCCTGCGCGCGCTCCCGCTTGGCGTCGCGGCGCGCGACGATCGAAGCGACGAGGATGCTGAGCTCGTAGAGGATGTACAGCGGCACCGTCTCGAGGACCAGCGTCACAGCGTCGCCCGGCAGGAAGGCCGCCATCGCGGCGCACGCGAGCACCGCGTAACGGCGATTGTGACGGAGCTGCTTGGGCGTGACGATCCCCACGCGCGTGGCGGCGAGGATCGCGACCGGCACCTGGAAGACCAGCCCCATCGCCAGCAGGATCGTCGCGACGAATTTGTAATAGGGCGCGGCCTGGACGAGCACGTTGAACTCGCTGCTGTTGAAGTTCTGGAAAAACCGTAGGGCGGCGGGCAGCACGACGAAGTAGCCAAACGCGACCCCGATCACGAACAGGAACGGGATCGAGATCAGCAACGGCATCGCGATTCGCCTCTCCCGTGGGCTGAACGCCGGCAGCACGAAGCCATAGAGCTCGAACAGGATCACCGGCAGCGAGATCACGAGCGCGAACAGCAGCGTCACCGTGATCGTCGTCGTGAACGGCTCGCCGATCCCCAGCGTCACCGGCTTGTTGCCTTCCGGGGTATGGGGGACCTTTGCGACAGCCGCGCGCAGGCTGGGAATCTCGGCCGCGAGCGCGGCGCGCGTGGCAGCCGGCAGGCCGCTGCTCGGGGCGCTCAACGCGAGCACGACCCCCTCGGTGCTGTGAGCGATTTTCAACACCGCCTGCTGGGCGAGCGCGGTCTGGCCCAGCGGACCGTTGCCTTTGGCGACCTGTTTCTCGGTCTGCTTGCTCAGTGGCGCGTTGATCAGATGCAGCAGCGCGTGGTTCTGCCACAGGCAGAAGCCGAACGCGATCGCGAGCGCGATCGCGCTGACGATCAGGCGATTGCGCAACTCATCGAGATGGTCCACGAGGCTGAGCCTGTCCTCGTGGCCGATCCCACGGATCGTGGTGGCCATAGCCCATATGAACCTACCACCGCCACCTTCCACCAGACGACCAAAGAGCTTTTGACTGGGAGGGCTGAATCGGGGGCAGCGCGACTCGCCAGGGAGCCTACGTACGCCCCGATCGGCCGGTAGCTCGGGCGCGCCGGACGTGACCGCTACGCTCGGCGCTACGCAAACCTCCTAGCGAGGGCGCGCGTGCTAAAGGCGACGGGTGCGGAGGTCGATGAGTTCGTGATCAGACCATGGACCCCGACCGCAGCAATCACACCCGCCATCGCGTGCAGCTGCCCAGCGGCAAGCAGATCGACGTCGTCTACCGCGACCAGCAGCCGGCTCCGGCGGGCGTCCCCGACGGCGGTCATGCGCCCGATCCGCTGCACATCTGCTTCCACTGCGCCGGCGAGCTCGCATATCCGCTCGACTGGGCCGAGGAAGGCCCGCGCCACTGGCGGATCGTGCTGCGTTGCCCGGAGTGCGAGGCGCGCCGCGAGGGGGTCTTCGAGCAAGCCGTGGTCGAGGAGCTGGACGAGGAGCTGGACGGCGCGACAAGCGCGTTGTTGAGCGACCTGAAGCAGCTCACGCAGGCGAACATGGAGGACGAGGTCGAGTTCTTCATCCGCGCGCTCGACGCCGATCTGATCGTCCCGTCGGACTTTCTCTAGCTCCTTTCCCGTCGGGCTTTCCGAAGGGAGCTATCTCGGTGGAGCCGTCAACCACGGTTTCAGCGCAGCTGCCGTTCTCAGTACAGCCGCACCCTCAGGAGTAGCGCTCGACCACCGCATCTGCCACCCGCTCCAGCGAAGCCGCGCGGTCCCGGGGCAGGCTCGCCGGTAGCGCCGTCTTGGCCTCGGCGACGGCGGCCAGCGCCCGCTCCCGCGCCGCTTCCAGCGCGCCGGTGGCGGCGATCCGATCGCAGAGCTCCTCCGCTCGCGCTGCGGCACCGGCACCGGCGCCGTGCAGGCCGCGTAGGTCGATCCCGGCGAGCGTGGTGTCGCGCTCACGCGCGAGGATCAGCGGCAGCGTGACGGTGCCGTCACGCAGGTCGGTGCCACGCGCCTTGCCGGTGCGCTCGACGGGGCCGGAGACGTCGAGCACGTCATCGAGGATCTGGAAAGCCAACCCGATCCGCCGGGCGAAGAGGCCAAGTGCATCGGCGAGATCGGCCGGATCGAAACCCGGCGCTCCCCCCGAACCCGCAGCACCCACCGAACCTCCGGCACCCGCGGCATCCGTGGCATCCGTGGCATCCGCGGCGACGAGCGCACCCAGTCGGCAGGCGGCCTCGAACAACGCAGCCGTCTTCAGCTCGCAGCGGCGCAGGTAGCGCTCGAGCGCAACCTCCGCCGCGTAGGCGTCCTCGCGCTGGAGCAGCTCGCCCGCGGCCAGCGCCGAGCTGGCGTCGGAGAGCGCGCGCAGCTGGGCGGGATCCTCGTTGCGCGCGAGCTCCGCAAACGCCCGTGAGAACAGCAGGTCGCCGGTCGCGATCGCGGTCCTAGACCCAGCCGCGGCGGCTATGGTAGGACGGCCACGCCGCAGCGGGGCGGCGTCGATCACGTCGTCGTGCACGAGCGTCGCGGAGTGCACGAGCTCGACGGCGACCGCGGCGCGGGTCAGGCGTTCCTCTGCGTCTGCAAGGACGTCATCCGACGCGGGAGCGGCGCCACCGGACTCAGGCTCGGCGGCTTCGGCGGCGAGCACGACGAGCAGCGGCCGCAGCCGCTTGCCACCGGCCATGATCGTCCCACTGGCATGCTCCGCGAGAGGCACCCCCGCGGTGGCTGTCACCTGTTCCAGGTGCTGCTCGATGCGGGCCATCCGCTCGCGCAGGCGCTCGCCACCTTCCTGGAAGAGCGCCTCGACCGCGTCGCGATCCCGGCCGTGTACCGCCCCGATATCCGTCGCCATCTTCCCCCTGGCGCCCGCAGCGGCGGCGTCCTCGCCTGAGGGGCTTTCTCCGGCGGCGCCCACAGTGGTGGCGTCCTCACCCCCGGGCGGGCTTTCTGCGGCGGGCCGGCCCACCGCGACGCTCAACTCTCCCGCGGGGAGACCGTGCCGTGATGGATCACGACGATGCCCCCGGCGGTGAGCAGGTAGCCGATCTCGCGCAGCCCGGCGCGCTCGAGCTCCGCCGCCAGTCCTGTGGGGGCGGGGAAGCGCTTGACCGAGTTGGGGAGATAGGAGTAGGCGTCGGGTTCTCCCGCGAGGCGTCCCAGCTGCGGCACGATGCGATCGAACCACAGCGCGTAGAAGATCGATAGCGGCCGTCGTGTGGGGGAGGTGAACTCGAGCACCACCACGCGCCCACCGGGACGCACGACGCGGACCATCTCCTTTAGACCCAGTGAGAGATCCGAGAAGTTGCGGGCGCCGAAGCCCACCGTGGCGGCGTCGAAGCTGTCGTCGTCGAACGGCAGCTCGAGCGCATCTCCCCACTGGAAGCTCATCTCGGTGTCTGCCGGCTTGCGCTTGCGTCGCGCCAGCGCGAGCATCTCCTCGGAGAAGTCGCTGCCCACCACCTCGCCGCCGGGCGCGATACGGCGCGCCAGCTCGAGCGCCAGATCGCCCGTGCCGGTCGCGACGTCGAGCACGCGCGAGCCCGGGCCGACACGGGCGAAGTCCGCCGCGCGCTCACGCCAGCGATGGTGCAACCCGGCCGTCATCACGGTGTTCAGCAGGTCATAGAACCGCGCGACGCGGTCAAACATCGCCCGCACCTCACCCGCCTCGAGGGTCCCGGGCGATGAGTTGGAGCCCCGCTCCTCGGCCGCCTGACCCTCAGCGGAGAACCCATTGTTCGAGGCGTCCTCGGGTATCTCTACGGGAGCACCGCCGGCCCCGGCGCCTGGTGATGATCCGTCAGGAACCATGGGCGGGGCAGCTCGCCGGCTACTTCATCTGCGAGAGGAAGTTGAGGACCGCCTGGAACTTCTGCGGTGGCAGGTTCTTGAACGAGGGCATCGGCGCCGTCGGGTTCACGAGCGTGCGGGCGATCCCTTCTCTCGGTATCCGCGAGGCGATGTGCGTGAGGTTGGGACCTGGACCGGGGTTGCCGTTGTCACCGATCGTGTGGCACGCCTCGCAGCCGGACTGGGCGACCACGAGCCGGCCTTCATTCCATTTCGCGACGGCCGTCGGCCCATTCGCGATCACCGCCGCCGGCGTGGCTATTTCCAAGGCGTCCGGAGTCCCGGCGTTAGCGCCCTGGTAGGTGAGGAAGGCCATCGCCCCGATCACGAAGATGCCGGCGACGGTGGCGATTGGGCGGTACTCCGGCCGGCGCTCCGCGCGGCGATCGTAGAAGGGCAGCAGGAACAGCAGGATCATCGCGATCGTCGGGACGCCGATCGTCGCCAGCGGCACGATGCTCGGCGTCCTGATTATGCGCAGGATGTCGAACAGGAAGAAGAAATACCAATCCGGGCGCGCGTCGTAGCTCGTCGACGCCGGGTTGGCCTTCGGGCCGAGCTCGGCGCCGAAGATCAGCGACAGCGCGATGATGATCGCCATCACCACGCACGCCATCGCGGAGTCCTTCGCCACCGCGTAGGGGAAGAACGGCTTGCCCTGTGACTTCAGGACGCCGTACCCGCGGAGATACTCCTCCTTCTCGCGCTGGTTCATCGCGCGAGGGTGCGGGGTTGGGGAGAGCAGCGGTGCGCGCGCGAGCTCGCCCGCGTGTGGAGATGGGCAGCCATTATGCCTCCGCCTTGCGCAGCTCGGTGGGCTTCTCGGCCCTGCTCCAGGGCGGCGCCGTGGTGCCGAGCTTGGCGACCAGGTAGAGGTGCGCGCCGATCAGCGCGGCGATCAGGCCCGGGATCAGCAGCATGTGGATTGCATAGAAGCGCGACAGCGTGGTCGCGCCGAATTCGGGACCGCCGCGCAGGAAGTCGCTCAGGTAGGGGCCGATCAGTGGACCGGTGCCGTTGATGTTCACGCCGACGGTCGTCGCCCAGTACGCGCGCTCGTCGAACGGCAACAGATAGCCGGTGAAGCCCATCGCCATCGTCAGGATCAACAGCACCACGCCGATCACCCAGTTGAGCTCGCGCGGGTACTTGTAGGCGCCGAAGAAGAACGTGCGGCCCATGTGCAGGAACACGAGCACCACCATCACGCTCGCGCCCCACTTGTGCATCCCGCGCACGAACTGGCCGAGAAACACGTCGTTGGTGATGTAGCGGATCGATTCGTACGCCCCGCCCGCCGGTTCCGGGCGGTAGTACATCGCCAGGAACACGCCCGTGACCGCCTGCGAGAGGAAGGCGAACATCGTCGCCGAGCCGAGCGTGTAGAACCAGTTGGTGCCCTTTGGCACCTTGCGGAACATCATCCAGCGGGCGCCGCCGCTCAGCGATGTGCGCTCGTCGACCCAGTCGACGACGTTGATCCCGGCCGCCTTCGCGCCCTCGGCCACGCCGCCCTTGCCGTTCTCTTCTCCCGGGCGCGGGGGGGGCGCCTTCAGCGGGGCGGGTACGGGGGGTGCGGGAAGCTTGGGCAACGGTAGTCGCTAGGTCTTGCTGGGCTAGTAGGTCTTGCGCGCATCGGGGCGCGATGGGTAGAGGTACTGGCCGATTCCGTCGAGCGTCTCACCCGGGTCGCGCGGGGAGAAGCGTTTCAGCTCGCTGTTGACGCTGAAACGCTGGCTGTACAGTTCGACCGTGTTCCCCGTGACGCGCGTGGGGAAGCGGTCGAGTGGGCGCACCGGGGGACCGCTGACGGGGCGCCCGAGCAGATCGTAGACACCGCCGTGACACGGGCAGATGAAGCGCTCCGCGGCGTCGACCCAGCGCACCGGACAGCCGAGATGGGCACAGCGCGTCGAGATCGCGATGTACGGCGTGTTGCGGTCATACGGATCGGTGTCGACCGCCGGGTTGTACTGGCGCACGTATGCGGTCGACTTGCCAGCCTCGCCGATCCCCTCGGTGAGCGTGATCACCACCGGCAGGTAGTTGTTGTTGACGAAGTCTTCGGTCGAGCCGACCTCCTGCCAGGAATGCGGCGGTTGTTTGAAGATCGGACCGAGCGCGAAGCCGAGCGCGGGCAGCGCGAACGAGGCCGCGGCGATCCCGCCCATCGCCTGAGAGCTGACGGTCATGAACCGGCGGCGCGTCACCGTCTCGCCCTCGAAGGCGCCGGGAATCCTCCGGTCGACGGTGTACTTGGACTTGTGCTGGGTGTGCTTGTCTGGCACGGGCCGCAAACAATATCGAGGCGCGATTCAGCGCGGCGTGGCGAGGGTGGGTGGGGGCCTGTTAGATATTGTGCGCATCGCCTCGACCGCTTCGTGGGAGCCCGCGAGCACGAGGTTCTTGGCGCGGCGATGGGCCGTGCTCGACCCCCAGCCGAGCGCCCGGGCGCCGGCCGTCCAGACCGCGTCGGCCAGCTCCGGCACATCGGCGCCCTGTGCGAGCGCGCTGAGCGTGATCGTGTCGGCCAGCTCGGACACGGCCGCGACGTCGCCGAGAGCGACCAGGCGCGTCAGCCCGAGCGCGTACAGCCGGTCGCCCGCCAGCAGGCCGAGGTCGCGGTCGGACGCGCGTGCCACGCGCGGCGTTCCATAGTGGAGTAGGTAGCCCTCGTAGATCGCCTCGATCAGCAGCTCGTAGTCCTCGCGGGCGCCCTCGGCGCGCGGGCCTGCGGCGGCGAGCTGCGCGGGGCCGTCGACGGCCGGGAGCGCGTCGTTTGGTTTGGCGCCCTGCTCGGAGCCCTGGGGAACACCCGGACCAGCCCCCCGGCCAGCGTCCCGATCGACGGCTGGATCGGCGGTCAGATCGGTGTCCTGAGCGACGAGCGTCGCCATCAGGCCGCCCTCGGCGAGCAGGAGCGCACGCAGTCGCTCCAGCGAGGCACACACGGCCGGCGGTGTCGGCGATCGGGGAGGGGCGGGCATGGAGGTCGGCTGGTCCGGCGTGGATGTGTCCAGCGCGGGGGCGGAGGGCACAGGAGTGTCTGGGCCGAGCTGGTCGGGCAGCGGGCTCACGGGAGCTCCGCAAAGGCCGCGGCGGCGGCGGCAAGGGTGCGTTCGACCTGCTCCGGGCTGTGCGCCAGCGAGGGGAACCACGCCTCGAACTGAGAGGGCGGCGGGTAGACCCCGCGCGAGAGCAGCTCGCGACACCAGGCGGCATGGGCGTCGAGGTCGCAGGCGCGCGCGTCGTCGAAGCTGAGGATGGGGCGCTCGGAGAAGAAGACGGTCAAGAGCCCGGGGACGCTCGCGACCTGGACGGGACGTCCCGCCGTGGCTGCGGCCTCGCGCAGGCCGGCGGCGAGCTGATCGGTGATCGAGGCGAGGCGCAGGTAGGCCGACTCGTCGAGCAGGGACAGCGTCGCGAGACCCGCCGCGACCGCGAGGGGATTGCCGGATAGCGTGCCGGCCTGGTAGACCTCGCCGGCGGGCGCGAGCTGGCGCATCAGCTCGGCTCTGCCGCCGACCGCGGCGGCGGGGAGGCCGCCGCCGAGCACCTTGCCGAGGATCGTGAGGTCGCCACGCACGCCCGTGAGCTCCTGCGCGCCGCCGCGCGCGACGCGAAAGCCGGATATCACCTCGTCGAGGACGAGCAGCGCCCCACAGGCGTCTGCCAGCGCGCGCAGGAGCTCGAGGAAGCCTTCGCGGGGCGGGACGAGGCCCATGTTGGCGGGGAACGGCTCGGCGATGATCGCCGCCAGCGCGAGCTCATCCTGACCGGTCGACTGCTCGACGGCGGCGCGCAGCGCGTCCGGATCGTTCCAGGGCACCACAATCGTGTCGGCGGCCGCGCTCGCCGGCACGCCCGGGCTCGCGGGGAGCGCCTGGGTGGCGAGCCCGGAGCCGGCCTGCGCGAGCAGCGGATCGAGGTGCCCGTGGTAGGCGCCGGCGAACTTGAGCAGCCGCTCGCGCCCGGTCGCCGCGCGCGCGAGCCGTACGGCCGTCATCGTCGCCTCGGTCCCCGAGGAGGTCATGCGCAACATCTCGACGCCGTCGAACCGGCGTGCGACCTCCGCCGCGAGCTCGACCTCGGCAGCGGTCGGAGCGCCGAAGCTCGTGCCCTTCGCCGCCGCCTTGGCAACTGCGTCGAGCACCTCGGGATGGGCGTGCCCGTGGATCAGGGGACCCCACGAGCAGACGTAGTCGACGAAGCGGTTGCCGTCGACATCGATCAGCTCGGCGCCCTCGCCGCGCTCGACGAAGATCGGAGAGCGGCCGATCGCCGCCATCGCGCGCACGGGCGAGTTGACGCCGCCGGGCAGCACCTCCAGCGCGCGGCGGTAGAGCTCCGCCGAGCGCGCGTCAGCGAGCGAGGTGCTCACGGCCGCGGGAGTCGAGCTCCGGAGTGCGGGGTGGGAGTACCTGCGATGCGCCGGGCGAAGACGAGGTATCAGAGCCGGCGGCAGGCCCGTCCGGGCAGCCATGCGTGTGCGCCGTCCGCATCCAGAGCACGAACCGGGCGCGACCCCCGGCGAGTCCTGCGGGGCGCCTCACGCGTGCTCGGACTCCCAGTTCTTGAATTCGTCAGTGAAGTAGAGCAGGCGAATCTTCTTGAACTCGGTCGAGGAATAGAGCGTCGCGCGCTCGTGGATGCCGGTCTGCTCGGCGATCGCATCGAGCACCGCGTCGCACTCCTCCTTCGAGCGGCCGTGGGCCATCGTGAAGACGGAGTAGGGCCAGTCCTCGTAGATGGGGCGCTCGTAGCAGTGGGAGATCCCGCGGAAGGACGCCATCCGCGGGCCGAGGTCGCCGATCCGATCGGGGGAGACCTTCCAGACGCCCATCCCGTTCGCGGAGAACCCGGCGCGGCGGTGGTAGAGGATCGCGGCGACGCGGCGCAGCAGCCCGCGCTCGCGCATGCCCTGCATGTGCTCGAGCAGCGCCTCCGTGTCCATCCCCAGGCGCTCGGCGGCGGGCGCGTAGGGCTCGGAGATCACCGGCATGTCCCCCTGCGTGGCGCGGATCACATCCCTGTCGAGCTCGTCGTAAGCGACGGGCTCGAGGTCGACCGGCTCGACCGCGACACCCTCGCTGGTGAGCGCCTTGGTGCCGCCCTCCATTTCGAGGTCCATGCGGATCTTGAACAGTTTGAGCGTCGGCAGCTGACGGATCGACTCGGCGCCGGTGAGCTTTTTGAGCACATCGAGCGTGCCGTCCAGACCGAGGCGCGAGTCCGGCTCGACGGCGAGCGTGAACCACATGTTGAAGTCGTGGTTGCGCAGGTAGTTGTGCGATACCCCAGGATGGGAGTTGACGATCTTCGCCGCCTGCCACGGGTTCTCGGGGTCGACCTTGGCCGCCACGAGCATCGACCCGTAGCCCAGCGAGCGCGTGTCGTAGATCGGGGTGACCTGGCGGATGATGCGCTCGTCGAGCAGGCGCTGGACGCGCGTGAGCACCTGCAGCTCGGAGACCTCAGCGGCGGACGCGACCGCCGCGAAGGGACGGGGCTCGAGCGGAAAGGAGCCCTGCATGAGGTTCAGCAGCTTGCGGTCGAGATCGTCGAGCGCGATCGCCGCGCCGTCCTTGCGCGATCGCGTCTTCGGGATCGCAGCGCTCGGGCGATCAAGGGTCTTCGTGCTCGCGTCTCCGTCCAGCTCGCCACCGTTGGCGGGCACGGGCGCCGCCTGGCGCTCGGTGGTGTGCTCTTGATCTGTCAGCTCTGCTCGGCTAGCCATTGGGCGGCGTCCTTGGAGTGGTAGGAGATGATCGTGTCGGCGCCGGCGCGGCGGAGAGAGGTGAGTATCTCCAAGACCGCGGCGCGCTCGTCGAGGTAGCCGGCGGCGGCGGCGGCCTTGACCATCGCATACTCGCCGCTGACGTTGTAGGCCGCCACCGGCAGGCGCGTGGCGCGCTTGACCGCGCGAATCAAGTCGCCGTAGGCGAGCGCGGGCTTGACCATCACCATGTCCGCGCCCTCCTGCACGTCGAGCAGCGCCTCGCGCACCGCCTCGCGACCGTTGGCGGGATCCATCTGGTAGCCGCGGCGATCGCCGCGCGCCGGCGCCGAGCCGGCGGCGTCGCGGAACGGGCCGTAGAAGGCAGAGGCGAACTTGGCGGAGTAGGCGAGGATCGGGGTGTCGGCGAAGCCCTCGGCGTCGAGGGCGCCGCGGATCGCGCCGACGCGGCCGTCCATCATGTCCGAGGGCGCCACGAGGTCGGCGCCAGCGCGGGCGTGGCTGACCGCGACGCGGGCGAGCAGCTCGAGCGTCGCGTCGTTGTCGACGACCGGCGGGGATTCGGGGTCCCACCCACCCGCAGCAGGCGATCCATCGATGCCTTCGCGCAGAACGCCGCAGTGGCCGTGGTCGGTGTACTCGCAGAGGCACACGTCGGTGAGCACAAGCAGCTCCGGGACGGCCTGCTTCAGCGCGCGCACGGCGGTCTGGATCACGCCCTCCTCGTCCCACGCGCCCGACCCTTCGGCGTCCTTGGCAGCGGGGATCCCGAACAGCATCACGCCCGCGATCCTCAGCGTGGCCAGCTCGTGGGCCTCGTCGAGCAGGGCCGCGATCGACAGGCGCTCGACGCCGGGCAGCGTCGCGATCGGCTCGCGGGCGGGGTGAGCGGGATTCCCATCACCGGGCGCCCCCTCTGTCACGAACAGAGGCAGCACGAGCTGGCCGGCGCGCAGCTCGGTCTCGCGCACCAGCCCGCGCAGAGAAGCGGAAGCACGCATACGGCGCATACGCGTCTGGGGAAAGGCCATCACCTATCAGGATACTCGCCCTTCACTGCCGTCAATCGAGCCACGCGCGCGCTCTACCGGAGCCACACACACGAGAATCTGGTGGTCTGGGAGGCGGAACTTCTCCGGCTTGTCGATCTCCGATGCGCCGTGCGTGATCGATCCGGATGTCTTTCTTCAATCCAGGCGCCGCAGGCCCACTCGCGCGAGCGCGCCGAACAGCACGACGAGCGCAGCGAGGTGCACTAGCGAGATCGGCAGGCCCGGCGATGACTGGTTGACGGCGGCGTCGAGCGCCTCCAGGGCGGCCTTGAAGGGGAACACGAACGAGACCGCGGAGATCGCATCGTAGAGGCCACGGCCGACCGAGCCCGAGGGGACGAGCGCGAGGAAGGCGAGCGGAAGCGAGAGCAGGAAGGCCAGCAGCGAGGCGGCGCGCACCTCGCGCGCGAGCGCGCCGATCGAGACGCCGAGCGCACCGAACGCAAGCGCGGCGAGGGCGAGCGCGGCAAGCCACAGCGGCAGGCGAGACCAGTCGAGGCTGACGAACGCGCCGATCCCGGCGAGCATCGCGAACGCGACCACGAACGAACAGACGGCGGCGAGCAGCGACTTCTCGGCGAGCAGCGCGTTACGCGAAACCAGTACCCCCCGCGCGCGGGTAGTGGCTGACCCCGCCCCGCGGAGCAGGCGGCCGAGCACGTGCTCTTCGCGCTCGAGCGCGACCGCGCCGGCGGCGAGCAGCAGGCCGATGAACATCTCCGAGACGGCCACGGCGACCACGACGGCGAACGTGTCGAGCGGCGTGCGGCGACCGTGCAGGAGCTTGGTTTCGACGGCGATCGGCTGGCTGATCGTCTGCAGAACTGTCTTCGAGAGCGTGAGGTTCTCGGCGGCGAAGGTCGCGAAGGCGAGCGTCCGTTCCAGCGCCTCGCGGTCCGGCCCGGGAGGCTGGTGGGCGATCACGCGGCGCAGCAGCGACGGGATTTCGCTGAGCCCAACGAGGTTCGGCGGCGCGCCGAGCACGCCGAGGTTGCCACCCTTGAGCAGCAGGCCGATCGCCTGCGCGGCGGCGTGCTGGATCTGTTCGGAGAAGCCGAGGTTCGCCTGTGCGAGCGCGGAGTTGAGCGAGGACTGCACGAGCGACTGCTCGAGCGCGTTGCCGTTGTAGAGCACTTCCAGATGCGCCTGGGAAATGCCGGAGGAGAGCCGTGCGGCGATGTCGTGGGGGATCACGACGGCAGCGAGCACGTCGCCGGACTGGATCTTCGCGACGGCCTGCGCGCGCGTGGCGGTCGGCACGGCTTCGACCTGGTCGAACAGCTGCGACGCGTACTCGCTGACGTCGACGCTGCGGCCGCCGACTTCGACGCGGGCGCCGGGGGTGGTTTCGTTGACGATCGCGACGCGTGGCTTGGACGGGCCGCGCGAGAGCGCCAGCCCGATCAGGAGCGCGATCGCGACGGGGTAAAGCACGAGCAGGGCGACCGTCAGGCGCGAGCGGCGCAGGATCAGGATGTCCTTGCGCAGCAGCGCGATCATCGCGCGCGCTCTGGGAACAGCGCGCTCGAGCGCGGCGTGGATGACGACGGCGGGGTGGGCGGGTCACCCAAAACAAGGATCCGATCGCAGCGGCGACTCCTCGTCATCGCTCGCCTCGCGCGCGCAGGAACGAGACGAACGCGTCCTCGAAGTCCCCGCCGAGATCGCGGCCGGCCTCTTCGAGGAACTCCGCGGGGGTGCCGTCGAACAGCAGCCGGCCGTCGGCGAGCACGAGCGCGCGCGCGGCGTAGCGCTGCACCTCGGCGACGTCGTGCGTGGAGAACACGACGCTCGTGCCTTCGGCGGCGAGACCCCGGATGAAGCTCCACAGCCGCTCGCGCTGACCGGGGTCGAGCGCCGTCGAGGGCTCGTCGAGCGCGAGCACCGGGGGCCGGGAGAGCAGGCCGATCGCGACGTTCACGCGCTGGCGGTTGCCGCCGGACAGGCGCGCGAGCTGATCGGAGGCGCGCTCGCGCAGGCCGGTCTGCTCGAGCATCCGATCGACCGCCGCTTCCGGATCGGCGACGCGCTCCAGGCGGGCGAACAGGGCGAGGTTCTCGGCGACCGTGAGCTTCGCGTAGAGCGCCGGCTGCTGGGGCACCCAACCGACTTCGTCGGGGGGCCGGCTGACGCTGCCCGCGCTGGGGCGCTGGAGGCCGGCGAGGATCGAGAGCAGCGTCGTCTTGCCGGCGCCGTTCGGCCCGACGACCGCCACCAGCTCGCCGGCATCCGCCTCGAAGCTGACGTCGCGCAGCGCCTCGCGCTCGCCGTAGCGCATCGCGAGGCCGCTGACGCTGAGAGCAGGGGTGGTTGGGCTCACAGCGCCCTGCTCACAGGCGGGACTGGCGGGACGCGGCGGATCACGGTGCGATGAGCCTCACAGCAGCCCGCGCGGCGTGCGATCCCACGGTTCGAGCTCGATGTGGCGGCTGAGATAGACGACCGTCTCGCGCAGGATCGCGAGGATCGGCAGCGCGATCAGGGCGCCGACGATCCCGTGCAGCTGCAGTCCGAGCAGCAGCGCGAAGATCACGAGCAGTGGGTTGATCCGGAGCGTGTGCCCAAAGACCTGCGGCGCCACGACGTGGCCCTCGAGCTGCTGCAGCCCGACGAACAGCAGCGCGACCCACAGCCCGACGATCGGGTCCGTGAACAGCGCCACGATCACAGGAGGGAGCGCGCCGAGGATCGGGCCGATGTAGGGGACGAGCTCCATCACCCCGTAGAACATCCCGAACGCGAGCGCGTACTTGCGCCCGTCGGGGAAGATCCCGATCAACCCGAACACATACAGCGACACGCCGGCGGACGCGCCCATCAGCACGCTGAACAGCAACTGGCCGCCGACGTAGCGCGAGACCGCGTGCTGGACCAGGATCGGGTAGTCGTCGGCGGGGGTGCCGTCGCCGTCGGGCATCGCGCGACGTACGAGCTTGCCGATCCGATCGCCGTAGACGAGCATATACACAGAGAGCACGAACACGAGCACGAGGTCGAAGATCGCGCTCGCGGCTTCTGTCAGGAGAGCGCCGCCGAACGAGACGAACTTGCTGGCGCTCTTGGCGACTTTGTCCTGGATGCTCTGCAGCGCTGTTTTGCCCTGTTTGACGATTTCCAGATGCAGCCCGCGGCGATTGAGTTCGCTCTGGAGATTCGCGATCGTCTTGTTGGCTTCTCTCGCGATGTGTGGGAGGTTGTTCGTGAACGTGCGTACCTGGTCGGAGATCGGGTTGGCCAGCAGAAAGCCGATCCCGACGAGCGTGAGGAAGAATGCGACGTACACGATCAGCACCGCCAGCCCGCGAGGCACCCGCGGACGCTGCACGAAAGCGACGACGGGATTGAGGATCAGCGCGATGACAGCGGCGATGACAAAGATCAAGAGCACTTTCCCCGCCGCTTTCGCGAGCGCCCACAGCGCAAAAAGCGCCACCGGCAGCAGCACGAGCTGTACCCATCTCGGCACGATCGCGCGGGGCGGCTCCGCTTGTGGGGGCAGCGCCGGCGAGTCGGGCACGACCTCGCGCTCGAGCTCGGTCGGGCGCTCGGAGCGCGGGGGGTCGTCGGTTCGCTCCGCGCCCTCGGTGGGCCCACACCCTCATCTGCATCCTCCCGCCGACATCGGCCAAGTATGGCTGAGCGGGAGGCGCTCGCCGGGGAGGACGGATCGAGCCGATCGATGGATGAGCGAAGGAGTGAACCGCCAGATGGGGCAATCGGCCGGGGAATGAGGATCCTGTTCGTCGGCGATCTCGTCGGCGGCATCGGACGGCGCACGCTGCTCGAGTGCCTGCCGCTCCTGCGCGAGCGCCTGCAGCCGACGTTCGTCGTCGTCAACGGCGAGAACGTCGCCGGCGGCCTGGGGATCACGCCGAAGGCCGCCGATCAACTGTTCGCGGGCGGGGTCGACGCGATCACACTCGGCAACCACACCTACCACCGTCGCGAGATCTACCCGTATCTCGATTCCGAGCCGCGAATCCTGCGTCCGGCGAACTTCCTGCGCAGCCAGCCCGGCCACGGCGCCTGCGTCGTGACCGCCGCGGGCGGCGAGCGCCTCGGTGTGGTCAACCTCAGCGGGAATCTCTACCTGCGTGCGGGCCGCAGCGCGTTCACCGAGATCGAGACCGCGCTCGGCGAACTGGGCGACGTCGAGCACATCCTCGTCGACATGCACGCCGAGGCGACCTCGGAAAAGGTCGCGATGGGCTGGCACCTGGACGGGCGCGTGACGGCCGTCGTCGGCACCCACACGCACGTGCCCACCGCCGACGCGCGCGTGCTGCCGCAGGGGACCGCCTACATCACCGACGTCGGCATGACCGGGCCGCGCGGCGGCGTGATCGGGGTCAAGCGCGAGCAGGCGATCGAGTCGCTGCTGACGCAGATGCCGGTGCGCTTCGAGACCTCCGAGGAGGATCCGTGGCTGATGGGCGTGCTGATCCGCTGCTCGGCCACCGAGCGACTGCGAGCGGAGGCGATCGAGCAGGTGCTGATGCCCCGGACGGGCGGGTCCCGATCCGGGCAGCCCGGATAGCCCTCCGCTCCGATGATCGAAGCCCGGGCTATCCGTCGAAGGCGGCTGAGACGAAAAGGCTACTGAGACGCGATCCGCAGGCGCTGGGGCTCCCGCGCGGACACCGGGATGCGGTCGAGCGAGTTTTCCTCGCCGCCGCGCTCGCCGTCCCACGGGTAGCGCGCCACGGGCGCGACGAAGCGCCCCAGCAAGGCGATCATCACGAGCGGGAAGAACCAGGGTATGTAGAGGTAGAACCAGTGGTCGATCCCGAGCTGCACGGCGATGATCACTGCTGCGCAGGCCGCCGCGAGGCCGACCATGTCGTCGCGGCGGGGCACCACCGCCAGCGCCACCGCAAGCGCCAGCGCGGCGAGCTGCACGACCAGCTGGGGGCCGGGCAGACCGTAGAGGCCCCAGACCGAGAACGGCGAACCACGGTTCGACTGGTAGACGAGCGTGCGTTGGAAGATCGTGCTGAGCGAGTCGTGCGTGAGCGCGGGGATCGAGACGAGCGCGGCTGTAATGACAAATGCCAGCAGGAACAGCACGAGCGCACGCGAGCGCAGCGCGCGGACGCCGACCCATCCGTCGCGCTCCTCGCGCAGGCCGTGGGTCGCGAGCAGCGGCGCGAGCGCGAGCGGAGCGAACTTCGTCAGGCCCGCGAGCGCCGCGAACGCGCCGCGCACGGGCGGCGAGCCGGCGAAGTAGAGCGCCGCGAGGATCATCACGGCGACGAGCGTGTCGTTGGAGTCGCTCTCGAGCGCGAACAGCGTGAAGGGAAAGGAGACCCACGCGTAGGCGAGCGCGATGCCGAGCGTCGGGCCGCGCATGCGCCGGCCGATCAGGAACAGCAGCACGACCGCGAGCAGGTCGAAGAAGACCGAGGCGGCGTGCGCCGCCGGCAGGTCGTCCCAGGTGCCGCTCCAGCCGAAGAGCTGCTCGAACGGCACGTACGCCTCGTAGTTGACGGGACCGTACGTGTCGCCGTGTTCGTTGTCGGCCGGCCAGTGGCCGTAGAGAGCTTCGCCGTGGACGACCTTGCTGGCGCCGATCACGCCCGCGTAGCCGACGTCGATCACGTTCGCGTCGGTCACATTCAGCGCGATCCGGAAGCCGAGCAGCGAGACGACGCCGAGCGCCAGCCAGGGGGCCGGGATCAGTAGGCGCAGGGGTGGCGCTGGCGCTTCCGCGGGCTGGCGGTGGGTCGGCCACCGGTCGAGCCCGCCGTTTGCCCGAGGGCCGGTCGGGCTCCCGGCCGGCGGCGGCGCAGCAGCGCGAGCATCCGCGCGAGCAGGTAGAGCAGCGGCGGATAGGCGAGCGGCACCGAGGCGTAGATGTGCGCGTGGTTGAAGAACGCGAGCGAGACCGAGAACGAGAGCAGCACGAGCAGGTCGAGGTGCAGCAGCGAGAAGGGCCGGCGCCAGTCGAAGAAGGGAATGAAGAACAGCAGGCACAGGGGTATCCACACGTAGAGCGCGTTGACGTGCTCCCCGAACGCGCCCGGGTAGCCGCGCGCCATCGTCCAGGCGACCTGGAAGCCGGTCCACTGTTCGAGCACGCGACCGGAGGAGTCGGCGATGATCACCTGGCCGATCTCCTTCGCGCCCTTCGCCGAGAAGAAGCTCACCTGCCAGCGCAGCGGGCCCTTCAAATAGGCGCCGCCGTAGGAGCCGGGGTATTTCCTGCGGACGGCGCGCATCTTCGGCAGCGCTTCGGCGATTTCGAGCACGCGATCGGCGGACAGGTGACGGCCGGCGGGCGGAATCTCGGAGGCGGGGACGGGGACGGGCGCTTCGGCGATCGTCGCCTGAGAGGTCGAGGCCGTCGTCGCGGTCTTTGCGACCTGCGGCAGTGAGGCGACGTTCCCCAGTGACTGCCGTGCGCAGGAGAGACCGGCCGCGGGGCAGCGGCGCGTGGACCCCCGCCGTAGCTGTCCCCACCGTCGCCGTGGCGGTGGGGAGGATCGTTGCCGTCTTGACAGCACCGGCAGCGCGGAGACGCGCCGAGGGCGAGCAGCGCGAGCGAGGCGGCAGTCGCGGAGAGTACCCGAATGCGCATCTGGCGAGGGTAACGGGGGCTTGCGCCGCCGGAGGGAGCTCGGGTCGCTTGGCGACCTTCGTCGCTCAGACCGTCAGGCTGCGCCGAGGCCGAAATGCGCGCGCACAAGCGGCGCGACATCGCGGATCGCCCACTGTCCCGGCGACTCGGCCGGGAGCTCCACCCCGCAGAGGACGAGCGCGCCGAGCGAGTCCGAGGCGTGCAGCGAGCCGTGACTGCCGCCGCCGACGTGGGCGGCGCCGCCCCAGTCGAGGAACTCGTAGCCGGGGGCCGCGCTGAGCAGCACCTCGCCCGAGGTCGGGCAGGTGAGCGCAGACCACACGCGGGCGAGCGCGTCGGGATAGTCGGGAGATATAAACACGCCGTCTAGAACCTCCGCCGCGAGCGGCTCGAGGCTGCCCTCGACGCTCCACCCGCGCCCACGCGCGTCTGTAACGGCTCCGGTTCCACCCACCCCATCGGTGCCGCCCACCTCCCTCGGGAGCAAAGCGCAGCTCGCCGCGGTCAGGGTTAGCGATCACCGCCTCGCGGGGGCGATCGTGCGCGTCGCGCTCCAGCCAGACCACGAGGTCGACGCCCTCGATCGTGAGCGCGCGGGCGACGACCGAGGCGCGCATCGCGTCGCGCTCGGCCTCGCGCAGCGCATAGACCATCGCGCCGCGCTGGGAGGGGCAGACGGCGATCCGTGGGCCATCCACTCCGGCTGTGACGTCCGCAGCACCTGAGACCCCATCGAGGAGGCCGCCCTTGGGGGCGAGCACCCCGAGCTCGGCGAGCTCGTGCTGGAGCGAGATCGTCTGCTCGACGGGTGCCTGGGAGTGGTCGGCCATCGCGATCACCGCGTGCTCCTCGAGGAACCGGTCGATGCCGCCGGCGGCGTTGAAGACGCGCGCGAGCTGCAGGTCGGCCTGGGCGATCGAGTGCAGCTGGCCCTCGGGTCCGTGCTTGTGGGAGTACCAATCGTTGTCGGGCAGCGACAGCAGCAGGAAGTCGAACAGGTCGTGCTCGACCAGGTAGCTACTGACACAGCCGGTGTGGCGGTCGCGCACGCCCGGCATGCCGAGGCCCGAACGGCAGCCGGTCGCACGCGAGGCGAAGATGTCGGCGTAGAACAGCTCGCGCGGACCCATCACCGGGTGGCGCATCAGCCGCGAGGCGAAGCGCGTCAGCGCGGTGTCTTTCTGGGGCTCGTGGCGATGGCGGCCGCGATACATCAGGTAGGTCGTGCCGGCAGTTCGGATATTGACGTCATCGAGCGACTCGAACACCGTCGGCGTGTCGGGCGAGAGGTGCGCGCGGTTCATGTTGTAGACCGTGTCAGTCAGCTGGCGCACGATCCCGAAGCGCTGGGCCGCGCGGAAGCTCGAGCCGTACTCGATGTAGCGGTGCTCGTCGCGGTGAAACCAGTTCATGCCCGGAATCAGGTGCTCGTCCTGCGCCGTGCCGGTGACGATCGAGGCGGCGCAAACGGGGGTGACCGAGGGGAACGCGGCGACGCAGTCGGGGATGTAGTGGCCGCGCTGCATCAGCGTCGCGAGCATCGGCGCTACGCCGGCATCGACGGCGCGCTCGAGCATCGCGGGCGCCATCGCGTCGATCACGCAGAGGACGAGCTTCGGTGGCGTCACAGGCCACCCAACTTCACGCGAGGCCGGTGGAGAAATACTTTTTTAGAAGGACCGCTTCGCACACCGCCCGACGGGGGCCCCGGCGATCGGTTCCACGGCGAGTGGCCGAGCGGGGCATGGGATTGTGGGGGACTCACCGGCCGAGGATGCGCAGACCGGCGTACTTCTCGCCAGCGCGCTGTCGGGTGCGCACGAGCAGCACGGCGAGCAGGGCGAGCAGCACATAGCCGAGCGGGTGCAGCAGGCAGACGAGCGCCGCGCACAGCAGCGCGACGCCGTCGAGGTAGACCGTCAGCGCTTCCCGCGCCGCGCGGTCGGGCAGACGCGAGCGCGCGCCGAGGACGATCGGCGCCGAGGCTCGGAGGGCGAGCGCGGCCGCAACGGCGCCGCCGATCAGCCCCGGCCACCACGCGTCTCCGTGAGCGGCGAGCGTGCCCGCAAACAGCAGCGCGCCGACCGCGACCGCCTGCGCGACGATCGCCGGGGCGACGACCGCCTGAAAGCGCTCCTGGTCGATGCGCAGCTGGAGCGCGTAGGAGATCACGAACACGAGCGCTACCGCTACCAGCCACCAGCCCGCCTGCAGGAAGTGGAAGTGGCCGGTGAAGGAGACCCCCAGCACCCCGGCCGAGCCGAGCACGCCTGCGAGCAGGGCCGGCAGGTAGGGGCGCAGCCCGCAGGCGGCGGCGAGACCGAGGCCGAGTCCGATGTAGAAGAAGAGGCCGTTCATTGATTTAGGGGAGTTCGAGAGGGGGCCCGCCCCCTTCCGCTGAGAGAAGAGGCCGTGCACCCGGGTCCGCGCCAGAATAGAGGTGTCTCGCGGAGCCCGCCATGATCGTCATCCGGGTCTATTGGTATTCGAGACCGCGAATGGCCGGATCGGGTGTGCGCTACCGTTGCGAGGCGCCATGACGACAGCCACGCACCCACGGGTTCGGGCGGTCGTTTGCGGCGCAAGGTTCCGCAAGCGCAACGCCGAATAGGGGCGATGAGAAATGAACCGATCGAGCGGCGGATCTCACGGCGGGCGGCGGGGTCGCGAGACCGCGCACGAGCTCGCGCGCTACGAGGCGCTGTTCGCCGCGCGCACGCGCGGGATGAAAAGCTCGGCGATGCGCGAGATGATGGCGCTGACCGAACGCCCCGACGTGATCTCGCTCGCGGGCGGGCTGCCGGACACGAGCACGTTCGCGCCCGAGCTCTACGCGAAGCTGATGTCGCAGGTCGCGGCCACCTCGACAGCGCGCGCGCTGCAGTACGGCCCGACCGAGGGGATGGCGACGACGGTCGACTGCATCGTCGAGGTGATGGCCGCCGAGGGGACGTCGATCGACCCCGCGAACGTGATCGTCACAACCGGCGGCCAGCAGGTGATCGACCTCGTCTGCAAGGCGCTGATCGACCCGGGCGATGTGATCGTCGCCGAGGCGCCCACCTACCCGGGGGCGATACCGACGTTCGGCGCCTATCAGGCCGACGTCGTGCAGATCGAGATCGACTCCGACGGGATGCCGATCGATGAGCTCGAGGCGGTGCTCGACCGGCTCGCGGGCGAAGGGCGGCGGCCGAAGTTCATCTACACGATCCCCAACTTCCAGAACCCCGGCGGCGTGACCATGTCGCTGCCGCGCCGGCGGCGGCTGATCGAGGTCGCGCGCGAGCGCGAGCTGCTGGTGCTCGAGGACAATCCCTACGGGCTGCTGCGCTACGAAGGCGAGCCGCTGCCGACGCTCTACTCGCTCGACGCCTCGCTCAGCACTCGCGGTGGAGGCTCCCCCGCCCACGATGGCGCCGCCTCGGACCTCGTGATCTACCTGGGCACGTTCTCGAAGATCCTCTCCCCGGGCCTGCGCCTCGGCTGGGCGGTCGCCCCGCACGCGGTGCTCGAGAAGCTGAACCTCGGCAAACAGGGCGCCGACCTGTGCAGCTCGCCGATGACCCAGCTGTTCGTCTCCGCCTACTTCGCCGAGCGGGGATCCGCATCCGACCCACCCCGGCCCGCCTGGATCGAGTACGTCGAGCGCCTGCGCGACCTCTACCGGCGCCGGCGCGACGTGATGCTCGAATCCCTGGCCGAGCACTTCGACGGACGCGCGTCGTGGACAAGGCCCGAGGGCGGGCTGTTCATCTGGGCGACGCTCGACGGCGTCGACACGACCGACCTGATGGGGCGCAGCAAAGGGGTCGCCTTCGTCCCCGGCCGCTCGGCGTACATGGACGTGGACGGCCACCGCGGCGCGAGCTCGATGCGGCTGAACTTCGCGGGGGTGCCGGACGATGAGATCCGCGAGGGGATTCGCCGGATCAGCGCGATCGTCGGGCCGGATACGGCGGGGTTGATGGGGGCGTTGACCGGCTCATCCGCACGGACGGCGCCAGGTGGCGCACGCGCGGTGGAGCAGGCGACGGTAGAGGGAGGTGCGGCGGAGAGGACTCCCAGTGCAGCCGGTGAGACGCGTCGCGGGGAGGCGGACTCGAGTGGCGACGCGGAGCGAGATCCGGGGCTGGCTGACGTAGTCGAGCTGCCACGGCGCGAGGTAGCGGACCCAGCCCGCCCATCGCCGTCGCGGCGGCGCCAGGATCGATGAGCAGCGGCGTCAAGAAGGTCGCGGTCCTCAAGGGCGGGGGTTCGCTGGAGCGAACCGTCTCGCTGCGCTCGGGCGCGCGCGTGCAGAGCGCGCTGCGCCAGCTCGGCCACGAGGTCGTGGCGATCGACGTCGGACCGGACCTCGTAGCGCAATTGTTGGAGGTCCAGCCCGACGTGGCGTTTGTGGCGCTGCACGGCAGCGACGGCGAGGACGGGACGGTGCAGGGGCTTTTGGAGGCGATCGGCATTCCCTACACCGGTTCCGGTCCGGCGGCGTGCATGCGCTGCACGGACAAGGCGCTCGCGAAGTACCTGATGCGCGAGGCTGGCATTCCCACGCCTGAGTTCGTGGCGTTCAAGGAGAGCGCGATCAAAGAGCTCGGCGTCGCCGCGGCGCTGCCGGGCCTGGAGCAGAGCATCGGCTTTCCGCTCGTCGCCAAGCCCGCCAGCCAGGGATCGGCGCTGGGCGTCAAGTTCGCGAGCTCGGCGGAGGAGCTGCCGGGGGCGATCGTGGGGGCGCTCTCCTACGACCGCAAGGTCGTGCTCGAGCGCTACATACGCGGGCGCGATCTGGCCGTGTCGGTGCTCGACGCGCCGGCTGAGGGAGTGTCCGGCGACGATGGATCCGGCGCAGGGCCCGTGGCGCTGCCGGTCGTCGAGGCGATCCCCCGCGAAGAGGAGTTCTACAACTACGAGTCGCGCTACGAGATCGGGATGACGACGTTCGTCTGCCCGGCCGAGCTGCCGGCCGGGGTCGCCGAGCGCGCCCAAGAGCTGGCGCTTCAGACGTACAAGCTGCTCGGCTGCCACGGCGTCGCGCGAGTCGACCTGATGCTCGAGGAGGAGACCGGCGAGCTCACGGTGCTCGAGACGAACGTCGTCCCGGGCCTGACCGAAACAAGCCTCCTGCCACTGGCCGCGGACGCGGCCGAGATCTGGCTGGATCTACTCGTTGGGCGGATCCTCGACAGCGCCTTCAAGCGCCGCTGAACGGCAGGATGCGGCTTGCTCATGTTGCTCGCGTGCGTATGAGCACGCCACGCTCCTTGCATCCTGGTCTCACTTGCTGATCAACGCGTCCAGCAGGTTCAAGTTACCAGCACGTGCTCGGAATCGTGGGGCATGGAGGCCCCACGCCCATCACCTCGGTCGGAGAACACGCCTGCGAGGATGCGGCCCCAAGTCCTACCCCTTCAGGAATCCCCTGCGGCGAAGTCCTCGGGGGATACGTGGTCCAGAAACTCCTTGAACTTCTCGACGACGTCCTCCGACTCGTCGACGTTGTGCTCGAACTCGATCGCGGACTCGGCGAGGACCTCGTCGGCGGCGTAGATCGGGGCGCCGGAGCGGACCGCGAGCGCGATCGCGTCGCTCGGGCGGGAGTCGATCTCGAGCTCGCGGCCGGCCACGTTCAGCGTGATCGAGGCGAAGAACGTGTTCTCGCGCAGCTCCGTCACGCTGACCTGCGTGCACTTCACGTCGAGCTCGCCGAGGATGTCGCAGAGCAGGTCGTGGGTCATCGGCCGGGGGGTGCCGGCGCCCTGCAGCTTCATCAGGATCGAGGCGGCCTCGGGGTGGCCGATCCAGATCGGCAGGAACTTGTTGCCGTCGGCGGTCTTCAAGAGCACGATCGGCTGCTTGCCAACCATGTCGAAACTGACACCGTAGATGACCATCTCCTGCAACGGGGAATCCTCCAAGTGGGGGAAGTCCAGAGTATAAGTACCAGCCGCGAACCCTCCGCCATACGCGGCACGATCGGATGGGCCTACGCTACTGAGCCGGTCGAGGGGCAAGCGAGGCAAGCGATCCGATGCCCACCCACCCCGCGACGTGTGCTGGGCACGCAGGTGCGGGGCGAAGTCTACGGTTCTCGGTTCTGAGCCGGGCGAGGGGCAAGCGAGGCGAGGACGCAGTGAGCGAAGTGTGCGACCGAACCGGGAGACACTCGCTTCGCTCGCATCCCCGAACCGGCCAGCACACGAGCGAGCGAGGACGCAGCATTCGCGCCGCCCATCGGCCGGCTCAGCGGAAGCTCCAGAGCTTGTTGCCTAAGAAGTTCAGCGGCATCGACGCGGCGACCGCGAGCGCCTGGGCGGGGAGCTTGGCGACGCCCACACCCTCGACGAGCCCGGTCAGTAGCAGCAGGCTGAAGCCCTCGGCCGCGAGGCTCACGACGAAGAAGCGCATCGCCTGGAAGTGCGCCCGTCCCGCGCGCGCGTCGAACGTCCAGTGGCGATTCAGCACGAAGTTGTTGACCACCGCGACCAGCCACGCGACGATGTTCGCCGCGCGGTAGTCGATCTTCGCGTAGTGCACGCACAGGGCGTACACGATCAGGTTGACCGCAAAGCCCACACCGCCCACCAGGCCGAACCTGACGAGCTGCAGCCAGTTCGCCGGCTTGCGCATCCCGTGCAATAGGCGAATGTGCGTGCGAATCTCCACGGCGGTCGCCTCGTCGCGCATTCCCTCCAGGGTAGCGGCACGGCTGGGCGGATGCTCCCGCTAGCCTTATCCCTCGTGAGCTCGTGGCCGACGAAGAAGCCGATCGCCGGATGCGGCTGTCTGCTGCTGGCCGTGGCGGCGCTCGCCGGCTGTGGTGGCTCCGGCGGCGGTGGGCACGGCGCCACTACGAGCTCGGCGGCGGGCCCGGCTGGGGCTGGCACGAGGGCCACGGGCGCGGGCGCGGCTGGGGCGACTGGCGCCGGGACGGATCCATCGCCGGGCACAAAGGCCGACCCCTCAACGGGTGGGAAGACGGATCCGCCCGCGGCGAAGACCGACCCGGCGGGCGGCGCGAAGGCAGGCGGCGGCGCTGGGAAGACGGGCGCCTCCGGGGGTTCTGGTGCCTCCGGCGCCAGCACCGGCGTGAAGACGGCGACCGTTAGCACCCCCAACGGCAAGGTAGAGGTCGCCGAGGTCCGCGACCCGGAAGAAGCCAAGAGCTTCCCCCTACCGGCGACGACCCAGCACCGCTCCGCCAGCACCCCGAGCGTCGCTGGCGAAGCCGCGGTCGCGGCGGGCGCGCCCTCGGATGCCGAAATCAAGCGGGAGCTGAACGAGATGCATGCGGTCGAACGCGCGGCGGCGCAGACGCAGCGGCGCGAGCTCACGCCCGTCGCCGGCGGCGAGTCGGTCGGTGGGAACGGCACGATCCCGATCCCGTCGGGTGTGCCCGAAGCGGTGCAGCGCGTGATCGCCGGGGGCAACGCGATCGCCGACTTCCCCTACATCTGGGGCGGCGGGCACGCGTCGTTCGTCGCCAACGGCTACGACTGCTCGGGCTCCGTCAGCTATGCGCTGGCTGCGGGCGGGCTGCTCAGCGCGCCGCTCGTCTCGGGCGATCTCGCGAGCTGGGGCGAACCGGGGCCGGGGCGCTGGATCACGATCTACGCCAACGCCGGGCACACGTTCATGGACGTCGACGGCATGTGGTTCGACACCGCCGGGCGGTCCGGGCCGTACGCGTCGCGCTGGCTGGTGGCCACGCCGCCGCTGGAAGGCTATGCCGTGCGGCATCCGCCGGGGCTGTAGGGGTCATGGGCTCACGGGCGGGACTGCAGGCGGGACTGCAGTTATCTCACCGGGACGGGCGCCACCACGGCAGGGGGTTGCGGGCCCGCTCCAGCACCAGAGCCGCGCTCGCGCGGACGGCGCCAGTAGCGGAGCGATCGGAGCGAAGCGTTCACCGAAGTGGAGTTTGCGGCGAGCACGTCCGCGAAGCGGCTATACGCCGTTGAGCGACGTTAGGGGGAAAGACCTCTCAGCGCGAGAGCGTCACGGCGCTGATCACCGTCGTCGTCTGCGGGTTGTGTGAGGCGGCGTTGCGGACGATCAGCCTGATCGTCAGCGGCACCGTGCCGAGCTTGCGCAGTTTCGCGGCGGTCTTCTTGCCGAACGTGATCTTCACCGTGTTGCGGCCGCCCTTCGTCGTGACGAGGATCGCTTTCCCGATCACGATCGACGGGGCCGAGCCTGGGGCCAGGCCGGTCGCGGCGGGGCCGTGCAGGCCGATGCGCTTCGCCAGGCTGCTCGCGAGCAGGACCTGGAATTGGCCGGCGACCTGCTCGTTGACGGAGTAGCTGATCACGAGGCCCTTCTTCAGGGCGGTTGCGAGGGAGCGGGAGACCACGGCGGCGCTGGCCACGGGGCCGGGGATCGGTTTGGCGGGGGATGAGCCGGTGCCGGAGGTTGTGGTTGTGCCTGTGCCGGCTGTTGTGGAACCAGTGGTGCTCGTGGCGGGGGACGTTGTGCCGGGGGTTGTGCCCGAGCCACCTGAGCCACCCGACCCACCGCCCGGTTCGGATCCGGAGCCTTTTTCCGCGGGGTTAGCCGGACCATCGACCGTGATTGGTTCGGTCACGCTCGCTACGTTGCCACCTGTGTCGGTGATGGTTAGCGTGACATCATAGGTCCCGCCGTATTGGTAAGAGTGAAACACACTCGCGGCGCAGGGAGTCAGCCATGTGGGGCAGGGTGTCGCTTCGGGAGAGTTCTGCGTGGGAGCACCCGGAGCAAAGCCGGTGACTTCGGGGGAGCCGTCGCCGAAGTTCCATTTATAAGTGGCGTACGTTACTTTGGGCGTAGTCCCGGTGTACGCAGTGCCCTCGTTGAGGGTCAAGTAGGACTCTATACCGTCGAAGCCGACGACTTCGTCTGGAATTGACCGTGTTAGGGGCCGTGAACTTTGGTTCGAGGCTGATGCCGGCGTGGCAGGGGATTCCCGGATAGGGCAGCTTCAGCGCCGCGAGGTTGAAGGCATCGTTCAGGTAATAGCTGCCGCCCCCCAGTGACTGGTTGGACAGCGTTCCGGCAAATGTTTCGGGGTTGGCGCCGACGCTCCCGCCCATTTCCCCACCGGCGAAGAAGTTGCGGCACTCGTCGGTCACCTCATCGCCGCTCGGGTCTTTCCACGAGTCGAGCAGCGGATCGGTGACGATGTTCTGCTGCTCAGACCCGATCTGGCTGATGATCAGGTCGGCCAAGCCCGTGTCGCAGTAACCGTCCGCCGTCGGGCAGGACACCTGGTTGGGCTCCTGCTGGTGGGGACCCGCGGCTATTTCGGCTTCTTCCTGCTTGATTTTTTCTTCACCACTCTTTTCGCTGAATTCTTCCTCTTCCTTCGCGGTCTTTTCCTTCACCTTCTCCTTTTCCTCGATCGGTTTACTGCTCGGATCGAAGCCTCCATCCTGGCAATCGTACCCAGACACCTCATCGTTGATGTGTCCGTCGGCAAGACCGCCGGCGATCCAGGGAATCGAAGCATAGAGAATCGTGCCGGGACCGCCGTTGACGGGGTTGCCCGGGTTGATGTCGGAGTGATAACTGCAGAAGCTGTTCTGGTAATCTTTGTAACCCGCTGGTTCTACAGGAATAGTCGGTTCGACTGGTTTGGCAGGTTCTGTCGGAGCGACGGGTTCCGCTTCAGTGTCGGGCACCGGTGGAACTGCTTTTTCGTCTTTTTCTTTTGTCTCTTCGTACAGTTCTTTTTCGGCTTTATATTTACTTAATTCTTTTTCGTACTTTGGCAGCACTTCTTTTTTATACTTCTCGTCTTCTTTGTCGTACTTGGCAAGACGTTCCGGGTAGGTGTTCTTCGCTTCTTCATAGACCCCAATTTCGGTGAGGGTCCCGCTGAAGTCAGAGCAGTGACCTTCGGGGCCGCCTTTGTCCAGGCAGACGGTGACGCCGGGCGGGGTGAGCAGATAAAAGATCGTGCCCATGCCCGTGGGAAGTTTGTGATCGGAGATAAACAGCTTGAGCTCTGTTTCGATCTGCGCGTTGGTGAGACACGTGATCTCGGCGGGTTCGCCCCAGGGATAGTTGTTGCCCAGCAGCGGATGCGGATCCGTGCATTTCCCGCTCGTCGGGTACGGATCGGTGTCGGTGTACGCGCCCTGGAAGGCGGACGCGTAATCGGCGTGCTGATTGGCGGAGTCGGTGTATTGGGCATCGACCGCATAGACGCTGTCCAGCGAACCGCTGCCAGCGCCCAAGCTGTGAAAGAACCCATCGATCACGCCCTGCCAGTCGCCGTGATAATTATCCGTCGGGTCCCAGTAGATGGCATAGGTCTTGTTGGTTGGTAGCACCGGCGCGCCGGTCGAGTTCGCGAACTGTTTTGCTTCAGAGCTGGTTCCCACTTGCAGCGTGACGCTGTGCGGCTGCAACCCGACGGTTACTTCTTCTGAGCCCACGCCGGTCGGCACCTTCTTCACGACCGCGCCGGCCGGCGCGGCAGCCAGCAGGAGCGCAGCTGACAGGGTTGCTACGGAGGCGAGGGCGAGCGCCATCCGGCGCGTGAGGGCCGAGCGTAGGCCGGCCAGCTGGGAGAACGAGCGAGTAGTAATAGGCACGGACCAATCATCGGCAGGCCTCCGCGGATGCCTTAGCCCAGCGCACCTGGCCTGCAATAGGTCCACCACCGAGCCCAAATAGAACCCCAGGAGGCGCCGGCAGCCGGGTCGTGGCCCCGGGCGAACGCCGGCTCACGCCGCCAAGCTTTCCCCGCCAGGGCGCCGATGGTTACAGCGGGCGCTACTTCTCGCGTGGCCCCTACGCCTCCCGCGGAATCACGCGATCGACCTCGACCGCCTCGCCCGATTGCGTATCCGGATAGGCGACGAACACAGTCGGAGCACCGCCAAACCACGCGCTTGTCTCGGCGCCGCCGACGTACTCCCCGGCGCGCTGTGAGCCATCAGCCTGGATCACCCATACGGGCTGACCCTCGTGGAAGGGACCATCGGCTATGTCTGTCGGTCGTGCCACATGGGCGATCCAGGACTCGAACCTGGGACCTCTTCCTTATCAGAGAAGCGCTCTAACCATCTGAGCTAATCGCCCGCGGCGGCCGATTCTAGCGAGCGGCCCCTGACCGGCTTTCACCGGGGCTCAGGCGACGGCGCGCGGGCGCAGACGGCGCGCCAACTTGAGCGCCTCCTCGGGCCCATCGAACTCGAGCTCCGCAATGTAACCACCAGAGTGCGTCGGCTTCACCCGCACATCCGCGCCGAGCGCAGCGCCGAGCGCCTCGGCGATCTCCCGGGCGGCATCCTCCTGGTCGGGGTGCGGCGCCTGCTCGCCGCGCCGCCCCCCTTTGGCGCCGTCCTTCCGTACGTTGTTACCACCGACGCCGCCATCATCACCTGCGCCCGTGCCTGCGTTACTCACACGCGCGCGAGCTTCCACCGTCCTCACCGACCACCCCTCCGCGGCAGCCGTCCGCGCGAGGCTCCTGCGCGCCCCGTGGTCCTCGGCCAGCAGCAGCGCCCTGCCGTGGCCCTCGCTGAGACTGCCCTGCTCCAGCTGCTCGAGCACCTCGTCCGGCAGGTCGAGCAGTCGCATCAGGTTGCTGACAGCAACGCGGCCGCGCCCCACTCGCCGACCCACATCCTCGCGCGTCAACCCGAGCTCCTCGACCAGCGCCGCGCAGGCGCGGGCCTCCTCGACCGGGTTGAGGTCCTCGCGCGCCATGTTCTCGATCAGCGCCAGCTCCAGCGACTCGGCGTCGCCGCGCGGGCGCACGAGCGCCGGGATCTTCTCCAGGCCCGCGATCTGCGCCGCGCGCCAGCGCCGCTCGCCGGCGACGAGCTCGTATGTCCCGCCGGGCTTCGCGCGCACGAGCACCGGCTGCAGCACCCCGCGCTCCCCGAGCGACCCAGCGAGCGCCTGTAGCGCCTCCTCGTCGAAGTGCCGCCGCGGCTGCTTCGGGTTCGCGACGATCAGCTCGACGGGTAGCTCGCGCAATTCGTCCGTCGCCGCGTCCGCTCCAGCGCCACCCGACACCGACAGGATCGCGTCCAGGCCTCGACCCATCCCGCGCTTCGGTTTAGCCACGCGCAGCTACCTCCTTCGCCAACTCAAAATATGCGGCAGCACCAGCACTATGAGGATCGTGGTGCGTGACCGGCAGCCCGTAGCTGGGCGCCTCGCCAACCCGCACATTGCGCGGGATCACCGTGTCGAACACGAGCTCCGGGAAGTGTTCGCGCACCTCGCGCTCGACGTCCCGGCCCAGACGAGTCCGCGAGTCGTGCATCGTCAACAGCATCCCGGCGACCGTCAGGCGCGGGTTCAGCTCGCGCTGCACGAGCGCGAGCGTCTCCAGCAGCCCCGCGAGCCCCTCCAGCGCGAAGTACTCGGTCTGCACCGGCACGATCACCCGGTCGGCCGCCACCAGCGCGCTGACCGTCAGCGGCCCGAGCGAGGGCGGGCAGTCGAGCAGGATGAACTCGAACATGCTCCGCAGCGGCTCCAGGGACTCGCCCAGGCGCCGCTCGAAGCCCTCGATCCTCGGCAGCTCCACGTTCGCACCCGCCAGGCCCGGTCCCGCCGGGAGCACCTGCAGGCCGGGGATCGCGGTGTCCACCAGAGCCTCGGTCGCCGCCACATCCCCAGTCAGCACCTCGTACAGGCCCGGCACTTGCGAGCGCGAGAGACCCAGCCCGACGGTGGCGTTCGCCTGCGGATCGACGTCGACGAGCAGCGTCCCCCGCCCGGCCTCAGCGATGCACGCGGCGACGTTCACCGCGGTTGTCGTCTTGCCAACTCCGCCCTTCTGGTTGGCGATCGCGTACACGGTGCCCACGCCCGGGACGCTAGCAGCGCGGGACCGGATGGGACCATCTTGGTCGAGATTGCCGCCAGAACCGCCTCGCCGACGACGACAGTCTCCTCTAACTCCCGAGAGGACGCTTGCGCGCAACGCCCGCACGGCGCGGGAACCGACCGGGCGTCTCGGCGACTTTTTCGTAGACGTGCAGGTGATGGTGCAGGGCGCCCTCGTACGGCTCGGTGTGGCGGATCTCGCGTAGACGCAGGCCCAGCAGCCCCGCGGCATGGCGGGCGGCCGACTCTCCGTCCGGATTGCGCCGTCCCCGCCAATCGACCAGCAGCCCGCCGGGGCTCAACAGCGGCGCGGCGTACTCCAGCACCACCGGCTGCGGCGCCAGCGCCCTGGCCAACACCACGTCGTTGTCAGCGATCCCCTCGCTCCACTCCTCAACTCTCGCCGCCACGACGCTCGCGTTCCCGACCCGCGCCGCGGCGCACGCCCGCGCGAGAAACTCGCACTTGCGGCCCTGGCTCTCGATCAGGCTGACCTGGGCCTCTGGCAGTGCCACGGCGAGCGCCAGGCCGGGAAATCCAGCCCCGCTGCCGATGTCCGCGATCCGGCCCGCGGCGGCCACCTCCCCGATCTCCAGCGCCGTCAGCGAATCGGCGAGGTGGACGTCGATCGCATCGTCGATCTCGGTGACGGTCGTCGGAGCTTGCTCGTCCCTCTGCAGCTCCAGCAGAATCGCCTGAAGCTGGGCGATCTGATCACTGTCCAGCTCATAAAGCTCGGCGAGTTGGTCAAGGCGCATAGATTTCACGTGAAACGCTCACCAATACCGTTTGGGTCCCGTTTCTTGGGCTTGGGACAGACGCCACCATCCCAGTCGGCCCGTTTTACATGAAACACCCAGCCTTCCGGGGTCAGTCCCCCAGCGGCGAGACCACCAACCGCCGCTCGGGCTCGTCGCCCTCGCTGTGCGTCTCCACCCCGCCGAGCTCGCGCAGAAACTCGTGGACGATCCGGCGCTCCGCCGCCGGCATCGGCTCGAGCTCGACCGGGCGTCCCGTGCGGATCGCCTCCTCGGCGGCCTCCTCGGCATCGGCCTGCAGCGACTCGGCGCGGCGCTGGCGATAGCCGTCGGCGTCGACGACCACGCGCACCGGCGAAGGCCCTTCGCGAAACACGATCCGCTGGGCCAGGTGTTGAACGGCGTCGATCGTCTGGCCGCGTCGACCGATGAACAGGCCCACATCATCCCCGCGCAGAGAGCCCTTCAGCACCCCGGCGGCCTCCTGCACCTCGATCTCAGCGTTCAGCCCCAAGCCGTCGATGACCTCCTCGAGCAGCTCCTCGAGCGCCTCCGCCGGCTCCAACTCCTCGGCGTGGTCCGGATCAGGACCAGAGCCGGGATCGGAGCTGGGGTTGGAATCGGGGCGGGAATCCCCCGTCATGGGCTCCTCGTCACTCATCTGCGCCGCCCCGAGCGCTTCTTCTTCTTGCGCGGAGATCGCGGTGGCGGCACTGCGCCCGGACCGCTCCCGGCTCCCGCGATCGCGAGGGCTGGCTCGGCCGCAGTGGCGCCTGCGCGTCCGTTGGAGGACTCCACCTTCGCCGCTTTCGGCGGCGCGGGCCCGATGCGGCGGCGGATGAAGTACTGCTGGAGGATCGTCCACACGTTCGTCGTGATCCAGTACACCAGCAGACCGGCCGGGTAGCGGAACAGGAACGCGACGATCACCAGCGGCAGCACCAGCATCATGCGGCGCTGGTTCGGGTCGGCCGAGGCGGTCGCCATCAGCGTCGAGACGATCTGCGAGGCGATGTAGACGGCGATCAGGACGATCAGGACAGCGCCGGTCGCCTTCGCGGTGATATCCGGGATGAACAGGAACTTCGCCGAGCCCGGGTAGACGACGTTGCAGCCGGTTTCGGTCAGCCCCGCGACCGTGTGGCCCATGACTTTGACGGCGTGTTCGGGGATCTGACTGTTCGACGTGATCGGGCGGTGCAGTTCCCGCGTGTAGTGCTCGCGCAGCTGTGGGCCACAGATGTCGAACTTCAAGTCGGTCCTAAGCATGTAGAAGAGCGAGATGAACACCGGCAACTGCAGGGCGAAGGGCAGGCAGGACGCAAGCGGGTTGATCTTGTTGTCCTTGTAGAACTTCATGATCTCCTGCTGCTGGCGCTGTTTGTCCTCGGCGTACTTGTCTTTGATCGCCTTCATCTCCGGGGCCAGTCGCTGCATTTCCTGCATCGACTTCAGCTGCCTGAAGGTCACGGGCACGAGGATCGCGCGCACCAGCACGGTCAACCCGACGATCGCGAGGCCCCAGCTGCCGCCCACGAGGTGGGCATGAATGAACACCATGATCGACTCGAACAGGCTGATCAGCGGCGAGAACGCCTGCTCGATGATGTTCGCGGAGATGGGCATGGGCTTTGCGGGTCAGGCTCTCTGTACTAGGTGGTGGCTGCGGTAGGTCTAAGTGCGGCGGTGGTTCAAGTTGAAGCTGCGATGCGAACGCTGGTCCCTAGGACGAGCCGTGCGCCCGGCCAGATCGGGACCCGCCCGCCCCAGCCTCGAACAGACGTTGATCCTCCACGGGATCGTATCCGCCGTAGCTCCACGGGTTGCACCTGAGCAACCTCCACAGGGCGAGCACCGCGCCGCGAAGTATGCCGTACTCCCCGATCGCGTCAACCGCATAGTGGGAGCATGTCGGCTCGTACTTGCAGCGCCGCGGCAACAACGGCGAGAGCACCCACTGGTAGACGATGATCGGCGCGACGGCCACGGCGCGGGCGATCCTGCTCGCCGTGGACCCCATCAGCGCCGCACTGACGTAGCGGACGGCGCAGGACCGTTCGGGCGGACATGGGTCCCTGAATCACCGCGCCAGAGCGGGCACTCGATCCCCATTTTGGATGCAACGTTCGGGGAAAGCTCGCAACGAACGCCGGGCTGAGCAGTAGAGCTCACGACCGCTCCTCGGACATGCCAGACCGGGTGGACGCGGCCACGGCACGGGCGATCCTGCTCGCGGCCGACGGGACCTGCGGTGAGCTCGCACTCCGCCGGGCCGAACTCACGACGACTCCCCTATACCCGTAGCCGCGGGGGCCTCAGGCGGCGCGGCGGTTGCAGCGGAGGCGCCACGCAACCCGGCGCGCGCGATCAGCTCCGTCAGCGACGCATCGATCCCGGCCAGCCCCTCGCGCTCGGCCAGCTCGCGTGCCTGCGGGCGGGCAACAAGCACGATGTCCTGGCCCTGGGCAAGTCCCGACTCGGCGCTCGCAAATGCCTCGCGCAGCAGACGCTTGACGCGGTTGCGCTCGACCGCCCCGCCGACCTTGCGCGAGACCGACAGCCCCAGCCGCGGCCGCTGCGCCTGGGGGTTGGGAAACGCGTAGAGGACCAAATGCCGATTGGCGGTCGCGCGGCCCTGCCGGTAGACACGCTCGAACTCGGCGCTGCGCGAAAGTCGGCCACGGCTCGTCGATCGCGGCTCCATCGCGCGGGCCGACCTCAGGTGGAGAGGCGCTTGCGGCCCTTGTCGCGGCGGCGCTTGAGCAGAAGCCGTCCAGCGCGCGTGCGCATACGTCCACGAAACCCGTGGGCACGGGCGCGCTTGCGCTTCTTCGGCTGGTAGGTGCGCTTCATCGTCTGGTTTCTCCACTCTCGGCCGCATTCCTGCCACCACCGCACGGGCCGTCGGCGTCAAAGTATAGGCCGGCCGCTGCCGGTTGGCGGCGAGCTGGTTTTTCTCGCCATTTGCGACCAGCAGGCCCGATCGGCGAACGCGCGTTGGTTATAGTCGCCGGACCGGGCCGTTCGCGGTCCTCCTTGAATAGCTGCCATCACTTTCTCCTTGGGAGGAGCGGGTTGACGCTGCCGTGAGCGACGACGAGCTGGAGCACATATGGTTACGCGTACAGGCGGAGCTTGCACGCGCCGTCGGCGAGCCGACCTACCGCATCTGGTTGGAGGACCTCCGCGCGGCCGAGCTCGTCGGGGATCGCCTGCAAGTCGAGGCCCCACCACAGGCCCGGGGGTGGATCGAAGCACGCTTCGCGCGCGTGATCCAGTCGTGCGCCGCGACCGTCATCGGCCCGGGGGTGACGCTCGAACTGATCGGCGGCACCGACACACGCAGAGGCAACCAGGCCCACCTTTCATCTCACCGGATCCCCGCCGGGCAGCGGTCAGGGGCCGGCTCGCGTTCGCGCGGACGTCACGACGAAGTCGGTGATGAACGGATCGACCCAGACCGGAACAGCACCGACCCACCACGCTCCGGGCCGCTCGGCAACCCGAAGCTGAGCTTCGACCAGTTCGTGATCGGCGACAGCAACCGCCTGGCACACGCCGCCGCGCTGACCGTCGCCGAGCTACCCGCGCAGGCCTACAACCCGCTGTTCATCTGCGGCCCGCCCGGGGTCGGCAAGACCCACCTGCTGAGCTCGATCGCGACCCTGCTCACCGCCCACAACCCTGGGCTGATCGTGCGCTGCACGACCGGCGAGGAGTTCACGAACGAGTTCCTCGGTGCGCTCTCCGGCGGGCACGCCGACGGCTTCAAGGCGAGCTTTCGCGACCTCGACGTGCTGCTCGTCGACGATGTGCAGTTCCTCGAGCGCAAGGCGAAGACCGAGGAGGAGTTCTTCCACACGTTCAACGCCCTCTACGACGCCGGCCGGCAGATCGTGCTCAGCTCCGACCGTCCCCCCCGTGATCTGCAGGCGCTCGAGGACCGCCTGCGCGAGCGCTTCGAGGCCGGCCTCGTCGCCGACATCAAGCCCCCCGAGCTCGCAACCCGCCTCGCGATCCTGCGCAAGCGCGCCCACCACGACGGCATCGAGCTCTCCAACCCCCAAGTCCTGGAAGTGATCGCCGAACGCATCACGATGAACGTCCGCGCGCTCGAGGGGGCGCTGATCCGGGTCGTCGCCTTCAGCTCGCTCACCGGCCGTGAGCTGACAATTGACCTCGCACGCGAGGTGCTCGACGGCCTCTACCCCGCCAGCGACGGCTTCGAGCGACGTCGGCCGAAGTCCGTAAGCGAGATCCAGGCAGCGGTTGGCGAGCACTTCGGCCTCAGCCCCGAGGAGCTCCTCTCGACCGCCCGCACCGCCCGGATCGCCTGGCCACGACAGGTCGCGATGTACCTCGCGCGCGAGCTCACCGGCGAGTCCCTGCCCGCGATCGGACGGCATTTCGGCGGACGCGATCACACGACCGTGCTCCACGCCTGGCGGCGTACGAGCGCACGCATCCTCGCCGACAACACTTCCCGTGAGGCTGTGGAGAAGCTGTGCGGCCAGCTCGGCGCAGAGGCAACACAACCACAGCCGATACCCCCCGACCGACGCGCCTGAGAGACTTCCCCTGATCTGTCCCCAGCCAACCCACAGCCGGTCCGCCAGATTTCCCAGCCCCTAAGCCGAACACACAACTTCACAGCCCCTACTACTCCCTACCCTTTCCAGAAGGTGTATCCATGAAGCTGTCCATTTCAGCAGCGGAGCTGTTGACTCAACTACAGACCGTCACTCGCGTCGCCTCGACGCGCAGCGCGGTGCAGGCGCTTTCCGGCGTGATGATCTCAGCCCAGGAGGGATCCCCGCCGGAGCTGCTTGCCACCGACATGGAGATCGGCCTGCGCGTCCCCCTCGATGCAGAGATGCTCGTCCCCGGCAGCGCCGTGCTGCCTGCTCGACTCCTCCTCGATGTCGCCCGTTCGCTCCCGGCTGATCAGCTGACTCTGGAGCTGCGCGCCACCGAGCAGGACGTCGAGCTGATCTCCGGACCGGCCACGTTCCATCTGCGCACGCTCCGCGCCGAGGACTTCCCAACGCTGCCGTCGCCAACGCCTGAGACGCGGATCGCGCTGCCGGCCGAGGCGTTCGTGCAGACCGTCACCCGCGTTGCACGCTCGGCTTCCCGCGATGAGACGCGCCCCGTCCTCACCGGCATCCTGATGTCGGCCTCCGGCCAGGAGCTGCGGATGGTCGCGACCGACTCCTACCGCCTCAGTGTCAAGCAGACCGCGCTCGAGACGCCGCTGCAGGGCAGCCTCGAGGCGAACGTGCCGGCCCGGGCCCTGCAGGAGCTGGCGCGAATCGCGCAGCAGCAGGGCGAGAACGACAACGATTCGCTCGCCGTCAGCGTCGGGCAAAACCAGGTCGTCTTCGAGCTCGGCGACGTCGTGCTCTCCTCGCGCCTGATCGACGGCCAGTTCCCCAACTATCGCCAGCTGCTCCCGGAGTCGGTCGAGCACGAGCTGCGCCTCGCGAGCGCGGAGATCACCGGGGTGGCGCGCCGCATCAGCCTGCTCGCGCAGAAGAACGCGCCGCTGCGCCTCGCCTTCAACGAGGGCGAGCTGACGATCTCGGCCCAGACCCCCGACGTCGGCGAGGCCTCGGAGACGATTCCCGTCGGCTTCCACGGCGAGGCCTTCGAGATCGGCTTCAACCCCGAGTTCCTGCGCGATGGCCTGGAGAGCGTCGAGTCCGACGAGCTCGTGCTGAAGCTGATCAGTCCCCTGCGCCCCGGCCTGATCGAGTCCCCCGACTCGGGCGACTTCGTGTACCTGATCATGCCGATCCGGTTGAACGCATGAGCTGTGCCGGCAGGTGCATGCACCTGCCGGTTGGGCCGCACATGTGCGGCCCAAGAGCAGGGGCGCATGCGCCCCTGCTGGCCTCGCCACATGTGGCGAGGACCCCCACAATGAATACGTGAACGATGCGTGTGGTCAACGTGCAGCTGCGCGATTTCCGCACCTACGCCCGCGCTGAAGCGCACTTCGGCGAAGGACTCACGGTGGTGTACGGACCTAACGGCGCGGGCAAGTCGAACCTGCTCGAGGCGCTCTACTTCGGCTGCGCCGGGCGTTCTCCCCGGACCAGGAACGAGCGCGAGCTGGTGCGCTTCGGCGCGCAGGCCACCCGCGTCGTCGTGCAGCTCACCGACGGCGATCGCCGGCACGAGCTGAGCGTCGGCTTCGAACCGGGCCAGCCCAAGCGCATGAGCTCAGACGGAGCCCACGTCGAGCGCCTGCTCGACGTCGAGACCCGACCGCTGCTGAGCGTCTTCGTGCCCGATCGCCTGGAGCTCTTGAAGGGCGCCCCCTCCGTGCGCCGCTCGCACCTCGACCAGTTCGTCGCCGCCGTCTGGCCGGCCCGCGCCGCCGACCGCCTCGCCTACTCGCGGGTGCTCGCCCAGCGCAACGCGCTGCTCGGCGGCATCCGCGCCGGCCGCGCCTCGCGTGCGACGATCTCCACGTGGGACAGGCAGCTGGCCCGCCAGGCGATCGCGTTGTGCGAGCACCGCGCCGCCGCCGTGGCCCTGCTGGCCGAGCCGTTCGCCCAGCGCGCATCCCAACTCGGCCTTGTCGGCGAGCCGAGCCTCGAGTACCGGCCCCGCTCACGTGCGCCGGACGAGGATGCGTTCGTCGCCGAGCTCGAGGCTCGCCTGCAGAGCGATCTCGACCGCGGATTCTCCACCCATGGACCCCACCGCGATGAGCTGGCCCTTCTACGCGATCGGCGCGAGCTGCGTCTGTACGGCTCCCAGGGCGAGCAGCGCTTGGCCCTGCTGGCGATGCTGCTGGCCGAGCGCACCGTGCTCGCCCGCGAGCGTGCGCGCACACCGCTGATGTTGCTCGACGACGTGATGAGCGAGCTCGACGCCGAGCGCCGCGAACTGCTCGCGTGCGAGCTCTCGAGCGGTGGGCAGAGCGTGATCGCGACCACCGACCTCAGCCACGTCCCCGGCGCCAGTGCGTCTGGGGTCACGCGGCTGCGTGTCTCTCCGGGCGCCGTCCTGCAGGAGGCGCTGGCTGCGTGAGGATCGCCCCGCGCCCCCTCTCCACGGCGCTCGAGGCGCTGACCGCCACGCTCGCGCCGGCCACGACGCTCGCGCGGGTGCAGGAGATCTGGGAGGAGACGGCCGGCCCGGCGATCGCGTCCTCGGCGAGGCCCACGGCCGAGCGCGGCGGCGTGCTCACCATCACCTGCGCCGCGGCGGTGTGGGCCCAGGAGCTCGACCTGATGGCCTCTGGATTGATCGAGAAGCTGAACTCCGCGCTCGGCGAGGACGCGATTCGCGAGCTGCGCTGCAGAACCGGCTGAGCACTGCTCGGTGAGCGTTTCCGCGCCCGCGAACCACCCAATCTCCACCCCCGCTCGGGCACTCGTCGGCGTCCACCACGGGTGGGTCCGGACCAGCGTCCCATCGTCCCTCGGCCCGCGCGCCGCCGCCCCGATCCGTCGAGGGTGCCTGTAACCTCAGTTTTTGGCTTATTTGCAGGGATTTCTAGCCACTGACCGACCCAAGTCAGAGACCCCTATGTGCTATAGTTCTGCAAACACTTTCCTCGCCCCGGACCGCGGTCTTTGGACCCGGGATTCCGGGGCGTTCTCACGTCATCGAGGGACCATTGACCGCAGCAGGCAGCGACAACTCTGACAAGGGCGGCGCCACGAAGGGTGGCGTCAACGATCCGTCGATGACCGACGGCTCCGCCGGCTACGACGCGCAGGACATCACGGTCCTCGAAGGCCTCGAGGCCGTGCGCAAGCGCCCGGGCATGTACATCGGCTCGACCGGCGTGATGGGCCTGCACCACCTCGTCTACGAGGTCGTCGACAACTCCGTCGATGAGGCACTCGCCGGCTACTGCACCGAGGTCGCGGTCACGATCCACCCCGACAACTCGGTGACGGTCGTCGACAACGGCCGCGGGATCCCCGTCGCGATGCACGAGAAGGAGGGTCGCCCCGCGGTCGAGGTCGTGCTGACCGTGCTGCACTCCGGCGGCAAGTTCGGCGACGGCGGCGGCTACAAGGTCTCCGGCGGCCTGCACGGCGTCGGCGTGTCGGTCGTCAACGCGCTGTCCGAGCGCCTGCTCGTGGAGATCCGTCGCGATGGCTACGAATGGTCGCAGGAGTACTCGCGCGGCGCGCCCCAGAACGAGCTGCAGAAGGGCAAGAAGCTGCCCGGTGACGGTGTCACGGGAACCACCGTCACGTTCCTCCCCGACGCGGACATCTTCGAGTCGCTCGAGTTCGACTTCCGCACACTCGAGGAGCGCCTGCGCGAGACTGCCTTTCTCACGCGCGGGCTGAAGATCTCGATCGTCGACGAGCGCGGCGAGGGCCACTCCGCCGAGTTCCAGTACGAGGGCGGGATCGAGGACTTCGTCACCTACCTAAACGAGAACAAGGAGACAGTCCACCGCAAGGTCGTGTTCTTCGCCGGCGAGGGCGAGGAAGGCGCCGCCGAGGTCGCGATGCAGTGGAACTCCTCCTACCAGGAGTCGATCCACTCGTTCGCCAACAACATCTCAACGCGCGAGGGCGGCTCGCACATGTCGGGCTTTCGCTCCGCCCTCACGCGCACGTTGAACAGGTACGCGCGCGAGAAGGGGTTGCTGAAGGAGAAAGAGGACAACCTCTCGGGCGAGGACGTGCGCGAGGGACTGACGGCGGTCATCTCGGTCAAGCTGCGCGACCCCCAGTTCGAGGGTCAGACGAAGACCAAGCTCGGCAACCCCGGCATGGCGGGCTTCGTCGAGTCGATCGTCAACACCGGGCTCGGCGAGTTCCTCGAGGAGAACCCCTCGGAGGCGCGCGCGGTGATCATGAAGTCCGTCCAGGCGCAACGCGCTCGCGAGGCGGCGCGCAAGGCGCGCGATTTGACCCGGCGCAAGTCGGCGCTGGAGAACTCGACGCTGCCCGGGAAGCTCGCCGACTGCTCGGTCAAAGACCCGTCTCTGGCGGAGCTGTTCGTGGTCGAGGGTGACTCCGCCGGCGGCTCGGCCAAGCAGGGCCGCGACCGCAACACGCAGGCGGTGCTGCCCCTGAGGGGGAAGATCCTCAACGTCGAGAAGTCGCGGATCGACAAGGTTCTGCAGAACGTCGAGATCCAGGCGTTGATCACGGCGATCGGGACCGGCGTGCGCGACGAGTTCAACATCGAGAACGCCCGCTACCACAAGGTGATCCTGATGACCGACGCCGACGTCGACGGCGCCCACATCCGCACGCTCGCGCTAACTCTGCTGTTCAGAGAGATGCAGGAGCTGATCGAGGCCGGCTACGTGTACATCGCCAAGCCGCCGCTGTACAAGCTCAAGCAGGGCTCGCGCGAGCGCTACATCGAGAAGGACTCCGAGCTCGAGGAGATCCTGCTCGCGGACAAATGGGAGAAGATCGAGGTCTTCGACCGCCACGGCACCCAGTTCAAGCTGACCGAGACGCGCTGGCAGCGCTTCTCCCGCCTGCTCAAGCAGTACGAAGGCTGGTCGCTGACGCTGCGCGGACGCCACGGCCACGACGTCGTCCAGTTCCTCGAGGAGTCCTCGCTGCTCGGCGAGCAGGTGATGAGCGCGGACGCCGCGATCGAGCTGCTGCGCCGCGCGGGGCTCGATGGGGATACGCATTCGACGGAGATGGTCGGCGAGGTCAATGGCGAGATCCATGTGAAGGCGATCGAAGCGAACACGGGCTTCGCGTTGACCCACCGGATCGAGCGTGAGCTATTCGACTCCCAGGAGTACCGCCAGCTCGCGCGCGTCCACGCCGAGCTGACCGAGCTCGCCGGCGCGCCCGCGTTCACGGTGCGCCTTGGCGACGCGCACGAGACCGCGGCCTCGTTCGAGGCGCTGCGCGAGGCCGTGATGACGGTCGCCCAGAAGGGCATCAAACTGCAGCGCTTCAAGGGCCTCGGCGAGATGAACGCCGACCAGCTCGGCGAAACGACGATGTCCCCGGCGACGCGGATGCTCGCGCAGGTGACGCTCGAGGACGCCGCCGCGGCCGACCGTGTCTTCTCCCGCCTGATGGGCGATCAGGTCGAGCCCCGGCGGGAATTCATCGAAGAGAACGCCCGTATGGTCGCGAACTTGGACGTATGAGGGTATGAGGAACTACGCGTCTACGGCTTCTAGGATCAAGCAGATCAAGGACGCAGTGAGCGAAGTGTGCTTTGCACACGAGCGATCGAGGACGCTGAGATGCGCAGGTCATAGGAGCCATAGTGGCGACTCCTGAGACATTGAGCGGCGGCAACATCGAACCGCGCGCCCTCGAGGAGGAGATGCGCTCGGCGTACCTCGACTACGCGATGTCGGTGATCGTCGGCCGCGCGCTGCCCGACGTGCGCGACGGACTGAAGCCCGTGCACCGCCGCGTGCTGTACGCGATGAACGAGCTCGGCCTCAGCCCGACGCGCTCCTACTCCAAGTGCGCGCTGATCGTCGGCGAGGTGATGGGCAAGTACCACCCACATGGGGATTCGGCGATCTACGACACGCTCGTAAGGATGGCGCAGGAGTTCTCGATGCGCAACGAGCTCGTCGACGGCCAGGGCAACTTTGGCTCGGTCGATGACGACCCCGCCGCCGCGATGCGCTACACGGAGGCAAGGCTGGCGCGGATCGCGACGGAGATGCTGCGCGACCTCGACATGGACACGGTCGACTTCGCGCCCAACTACGACGGCTCGCGCCGCGAACCGCTGGTGTTGCCGGCACGCTTCCCGAACCTGCTCGTCAACGGCTCCTCGGGGATCGCCGTCGGCATGGCGACGAACATCCCGCCACACAACCTGCGCGAGGTGATCGACGCGACGGTCGCCTACATCGACGACCCGGAGATCGACGTCGACGGGCTGATGCGGCATATCAAGGGCCCCGACTTCCCGACCGGCGGCATCATCCTCGGCCACCAGGGCATCCGCGACGCCTACGAGACCGGCCGCGGGCGCGTGCGCGTGCAGGCCAGGGCGCACATCGAGCCGCTGAAGCAGGGCAAGGAGGCGATCGTCGTCACCGAGCTGCCGTTCATGGTCAAGAAGGGTGGACCTGGGAACCTGATCGAGAAGATCGCCGAGCTCGTGCGCGACAAACGCATCGCCGAGATCTCCGACCTGCGCGACGAGTCCGACAAGCGCGGGATGCGACTCGTGATCGAGCTCAAGCGCGACGTGATCCCGAAGGTCGCGCTGAACAAGCTCTACAAGCACACGCAGATGCAGACCACGTTCGGCGTGAACATGGTCGCGCTCGTCGACAACGTCCCCCGCACGCTCAACCTGCGCGCGGTGATCCACAACTACGTCGCGCACCAGCGCGAGGTGATCGTACGCCGCACCAAGCACGAGCTCTCAGAGAAGGAGGCGCGCGCGCACATCCTCGAGGGGCTGCTGATCGCGCTCGCCAACCTCGACGCGATCATCGAGCTGATCCGCGCCTCGCGCGACCGCGAGGCCGCCCGCGAGCAGTTGGTCGCACGGTTCGAGCTGAGTACGATCCAGGCGACCGCGATCCTCGACCTGCGCCTCTCCCAGCTGACCGCGCTCGAGGCCGACGGGATCAAACAGGAGCACGCCGACGTGACCGAGCGAATCGCCGAGCTGCGTGCGATCCTCGGTGACGAGTCGCGCGTGCTGGCGGTGATCAAGGAGGAGCTCTCCGAGATCCGCGAGCGCTTCGGCGACGAGCGCCGCACCGAGATCAGCCACTCCGAGGACGAGATCGACATCGAGGATCTGATCGCCGACCAGCAGATGGTGATCACGATCACGCAGACCGGCTACATCAAGTCGCTGCCGCTGGCCACCTACCGTCAACAGGCCCGCGGCGGACGCGGCGTGACCGGGATGGACATGAAGGACGGCGACTTCATCGAGCACCTGTTCGTCTGCTCGTCCCATGATTATCTGCTGTTCTTCTCCAACCGCGGCAAGGTCTACCGCTCGAAGGTCTACGAGTTGCCCGAGGCCCAGCGCACCGCGAAGGGGCGCGCGCTCGTCAACATCCTGCCGTTGCGCGAGGGCGAGCGGATCCAGGCCGTGCTCTCTACGCGCGACTTCTCAGAGACGAAGTACCTCGTGTTCGCGACCCGTAACGGCACCGTCAAGAAGACCGAGCTCGCCGCCTACAACACGCCGATGAAAGCCGACGGCATCATCGCGATCAAGATCCGTGACGACGACGAACTGCTGGCAGTTCGCGCGGTCGACCCCGAGGACGAGGTGATCATGACCTCGCGCGCCGGTCTGACCGTGCGCTTCGCCGAGGCCGACGCCCGCTCGATGGGTCGCGACACGACCGGCGTGCGCGGCATGGACGTCGGCAAGGACGGGAAGGTGATCGCGATGGATGTCGCTCGCGACGATATGGATCTGCTGGTCGTCACCGAGAACGGCTACGGCAAGCGCACCCAGGTCAGCCAGTACCGCAAAACCCAACGCGGCGCCAAAGGCGTGAAGACGATCAAGCTGACCGAGCAGAAGGGCGGCCTCGCCGGCGCGCTGGTCGTGCGCGAGCACCAGGAGCTGGTGTTCATCTCGGTCGGCGGGATGGTCCAGCGCACCGCGGCAGGCGGCATCTCCCAGCAGGGGCGTTCGGCGACCGGGGTACGCGTGATGAACCTGAAGGAGGATGATGTGGTCTCCGCGATCGCACTCGTTGTGGACGACGAGGCCGTCGAGCCGGGAGAGCTGCCCGCCGCGAGTGGCGAGGCGTCCGCGAACGGCATCACGCCCGATGCGGCCGGTGGCGATGAGGCTGCCGCGCAGGCCGACAGCCCAGACGGCGCCGACGACGAGACCGCCGGCGCCCCAGAGGACCAATAGCGACGGCAGCGACTTGCCCGGTGTCACCTCTGTCCGCTACTCTGGCGAGACCAGAGAAAGGAGGTGGTCCGTACGTTAGTTGACAGTCTTTGCGGGACCCTGGAGGTGACCGGCCGCTAGGTCGGAGGCTGGACCGCTTGGCGGAATCCAACCCGGGACACCCCGAGACGACCGCCGGTCCTGGTCCCTCCGGCAGCCTTACTTTCAAGCCGTCTCGGATTTCCAGTCAGAGCAGCATTCGCGCGGGGCGTCCCATCATCGAGGGGCGCCCCGCGTGTTTTTGGCACTGCGCCCCTGACGGTTCGATGGCCAAGCCAGCCAAGGACGCAGGAAGCGAAGTGTGTTTCACACACGAGCGAGCGAGGACGCAGGATGGCGCAGCGCCAGCGAGCCGTCAGGCCGCTTGGGGGAGGTACTGCAGCCAGGCCGCCGGGATCGTCGGCGAGGCGACGTGGATGAAGATCTCCGCCCGCGGGATGTGGGGGGCTTGGCGGGGGTGCATGTCCGCCTGCTTGGGCAGACGGTCGCCCTTGCGGCGGTTGCAGGGCGCGCAGGAGGCGACGATGTTCTCCCAGCTGGACGTGCCGCCCTTCGAGCGCGGGATCACGTGGTCGACCGTGAGGTTTGAGTGCGACCCGCAGTACTGGCAGGTCCAGCCGTCGCGCGCGAACACCGCCCGGCGAGTGATCTTGCGCCGGTGAGCGTCACGGGGGACGTGGACGTAGCTGACCAAGCGGATCACGACCGGCCGCGCGAGCGTCGCGTTCTCGGAGTGCAGCTCCCAGCCGCCCCGCTCCAGCAGCTCGGCCTTGTCCTTCAGCAGCAGCACGACGGCGCGCCGGACCGAGCACACGTTGATCGGCTCGTACGTCGCGTTCAGAACGAGCACCCGGCCACTGTCAGGCCCGCGTCGCCGATGCTCGGAAAGCGACACGGACCGGATTGGTACAGGTGGAACGCTGGTATCCACTGCGCCGCGAGTGTATCGACCGACCGGCCCGCTTTGGTCAGTGAGTGGTCAGTGGGGCAACGCGGGTGGAGCGGGGGCGGGCGGGGCACCCAATTCGCGCTCCTCGGGATCGAGGCCGGCCGTCGTAGCTAGGCGGCCGGAGGATAGGACCCGAGCACGCGCAGCTCCTCGCACATCTCGCGTACGCCGGCGACGGCCTCGCTCACGCTCCGCTGGGTCTCCACGCCGCCTTCGAGGTCGACGAAGAACATGTAGTGCCCAAGCCGTTCGCGTCGCGGCCGGGACTCGATCTTGGTGAGATTGATCTCGCGCCGCGCGAACTCGTCCAGGCAGCGCACCAGCCAGCCGGGCCTGTCAGCGCCGGGACCCCAGAACACCAGGGAGGTCTTCCACCTTCGCTCGTCGTCCCCATCCCCGGCGTTGTTACCGCCCCTGGCTCCGTCGTGGGCTCCTTGCGGTGTCACAGGCGAGGCCGGTGTTCCCTCCCCGGTCCCCGCATGGGCCAGCCACACGAAGCGCGTCTCGTTGTCGTCGCGGTCCTGCACCCCCTCGCGCAGGACTGTCCCGCCGTAGATCTCCGCCGCGAGCCTTGTGCCCAGCGCCGCGTGCCCGGGCCGGCCATCCTCGACCACCTCCCGTACGGCCTCGGCGGTCGAGCTGGCGGGTAGCACCCGTGCGTGGGCTAGCTCGCCGCGCAGGAACCGTGTGCATTGCCCGGGGACCTGGGGATGGGTGAGGACCGTGTCGATCTCGTTCAGCTCGACCGAGCGCTCGGCGATCAGCGAATGCCTGACGGTGAGCAGCGTCTCGCCCACGATCCGGACGTTGCCGGGCTCGTCGGCAAGCAGGTCGAGCGTGACGCTGATCGACCCGTCGAGCGAGTTCTCGATCGGCACGACCGCCCCCTCCAGGGATCCCTCGCGGAGCGCCACGACCGTCTCGTAGATGCTCGACTGCGGGACGGGCTGCACGGAATCCAGGGAGGCGCCGGCGAGCAGTGCCTCCTCGCTGAAGGTGCCCTCGGGACCGAGGTAGCCGATCCTGGGCAGCACCGGCTGGAAGTCCTGAGATTCCCCCTCCACGACTCGTGGGAGGTGCGCCCTCGTAGGGTCGCCGGACGGTCCCTCAGACCCCATCGTCGCGCACCGGCGGGACAAGCGCCAGACGCACCGCCTCGGCCTCCTCTGGCGAGAGCTCCAGCTCGCCCTCGCCGCCGTAGATCTGCTTGGCGTAGACGCGCGCCTGGTCGCGGTGATGGATACAGGAGAGCACGATCCCCGACCGCTCGTCGTCGAGCAGCGCGATCGACATCGACTGCTGACCGGAGAGCTCGTTGTAGGCGTCGTAGCGCACCAGCGCGCGGTGGGCGATCGCTCCTCGCAGCGCGAGCTCGGTCCCGGCGAGACGTCCGTCCAGGCGCGCGGCGACATCCTCGACGTACCCGTGCAATCCCTCGAACGCCTCCTGCATCGCGGCGGCGTGATCCACGAGGTCGCGCTGGTCATGCTCGCCGATGACCACCCGCTGGGCGCGCCGCATGCGCCGCATCCCGAGGGCCAGCGCGAGGCACGCGAGCAGCGCCACGATCGCCACCGCGCCGGCGGCGAGGGCGACGATCCCCTGGGTGTCGGTCAGCGTGCTCGCCATCGGCACAACTTAGCCGCTGGCGGTGCGGATGCGCTCGCCCCCCGCATCCGCTTTTTCGCGGGGGCCGACAATGGTGCAGGTCTATTCGAAGATCCCCAAGAAGGTGCCCTTCGTTCCTTCGTGGTTGGTTTCGCCGGGCACCGGTTCGATCTGGACTTCGATCTTCGAGGCCACGTTGGGCGGAATCCCGGAGACGGGGATTTCGGCGTTGACGGTCTTTTTCGGTTCGGTCGAGTCGATCACGTGGGAGGCCTTCAGCTGTTTACCTCCGGCCGTCACGTTGAGGTTGACCTTCACGTCGGTCTCGGGAAATTCGCCGTCGTTTTCGACCATCACGGTGAAGGTCGGGCTGCTCCCGCCACTGATGTGGTTGAGCGCCGGTTCCGCTTCGAGCGCCTTGGTCCCCACGCTCACCCCCTTGAGCACACTGCCGTGGTGGCCCGGAGTGACCCCGCCAGAAGCGGTGCTGCCGGCCGGCTGGCCGGTGAGGCGCGTGTAGACGGTCGTCGGTTCGAGCCAGCCGATGTTGGGCAGGAAGCTGCTGGTCGCGGTGCTCTGCCCCTGGATGCCGTTGGATGCGAGCGTCTGCTGGATCAGCGGCGCGACGCGCTGGGAGTAGATCACGTCGGAGGCGAGGAAGATCTCCATGTCCCCCGCGATCAGCGTGCTCGCCTGCTTGGCCTTCCCACCGAGCGCTGTGCGTACGAGGCCCGCGACCTTGGCGACGCCTTCGGCGCGAAAGTCGAGCGCCAGCAGCAGGTCGCGCTGGGCACCGCTCATCGCGCCCGGCACGCTCAGGCCCTTGGCGGCGGACGCCTGGCTCTGGGCCTGGATGTGCAGCTGGTCGAGCTGGTTCTCGACGTCGAGCGCCGACTTCGAGTTGGCATCGGCGAGTTCCGCAAAGAACGGCTTGGAGACCTGCTGTTCGGATTCCTGGGCGATCCGGCTCACGTCGCGGTTGTAGGTTTCCAGCGACTGCTTCTGCTGGCTTTTCAGGCAGCCGTTGATCACCAGCACGATCACGATCAGCAGCACCACACCGACACCGGCCGCCACGCGGCGGCGCACCATCAGCGTGTGCTGGTCGAGCCCGTGCGGCTCTGAACCATGCTGTGCGCGGCGCGGCTGTGGACGCCGCGGCGAGCGTGGCGCTCGAGCCTGCGGCCGGGATGCTGTCTCTGTCTCCTCGCCATCGTCGAAGAACGACAAAAGCCAATCACTCCTTCCCAGGGGCTGTCGAGGTGGCCCAGTATGACTGGCGGGCACCCGGCTCGTAATCCTGCAACTTCTCGCTCACGGCCCTTTTTCCTGCCCGGCGAGGCAGGTTGCGGGCCTACGGACGGCGAAGACGGGAGGCGGTGGACTCGCTCGACACCCTCGTCCACGCCCGCGGTGGGCATCCGGATCCAGGCGATCTCGAGACGTGTCCGTCCGCCGATGCGCCCACATCGAGATTCGCGCGGCTCGTCCCCAGACACACCGCTGGGCAGGGCATCGCGCGCCTACGTCCCCGCGGCGCCGCCGAGCAGGGCGGTGAGAGCGAACGCGCCGAACGCGACGGGGTGGTGGAGGAGGCGTTGGTACTCGGTCGCTACCGGCTGCTCGAACGGCTCGGCGCCGGCGGCTTCGGGGTGGTGTGGCGCGCCCACGACGAGCTGCTGCAACGCGAGGTCGCGGTCAAGCGGATCTCGCTCGGGGCGGGCGGGGATCCGATCGACAGCGAGCGCGCCAGCCGCGAGGCGCTCGCCGGAGCGCGTCTGGCGCACCCGGCGATCGTCGTCCTGCACGAGGCGTGCGCAGCAGAGGACGCCTACTACCTGATCTCCGAGCTGATCCACGGCGACACCCTCGCGGAGCTGATCGCCGCTGATGCGCTTACCGATGAGGAACTACTGGAGATCGGCCTCGCGCTCGCCGATGCGCTCGCCCACGCGCACGCCCGCGGTGTGATCCACCGCGACGTCAAGCCTCAGAACGTGCTCGTTCCCCACCAGCCGGATGAGCGCGGCGGCGTGGCCAAGCTCGCCGACTTCGGGGGCGCACGGCTGACGGGCGAAGACGCGCTCACGCGCACCGGCGACGTGCTTGGCACGCTCGCGTACATGGCGCCCGAGCAGAGCGAGGGGCACGAGGCCGCCGAGCCCGCCGATCTATACGCGCTGGCACTCGTCCTCTACGAGGGCCTCTCCGGCGTGAACCCCGTACGCGGCGCGACCCCGGCCGCGACGGCACGGCGTATCGGCAGCCGGCTCGAGCCGCTGGAGCGTGGCCGTGGGGACCTGCCACGCTCGCTCACGTGCGCGATCGACCTCGCGCTCCTGCCCGAGCCCGCCCAGCGGGGCGAGCTCGAGGACCTGCATGCGGCGCTCGAGGAGGCGCTCGTGCGAGGCTTGAAGCGCACGCGTCGTGGCGAGCGCCGCCGCGGGTTCCTTGCAACGGCGCCGCCGCGCGAAGCGGCCCCTCACCCCGGCGCGGGTCTGCACGGAGAAGGCGAGCTCGATCGCGGCCCGGTCCGGCGCAGCGCCCACCCGCAAAGCTTTGGCCAGCGTATCCCGGCTGAGGGCGATCAGGACCTGGCGTATGGAGAAGAGGAGGAGTCTTCATCGGCCCCCTCGCGTCGCCTCGCGTTGCCGCGCGCGGTGTGGCTGGGTGGCACCCTCGCGGCGATCGTCTGGCTGCTCGCGACGAGTCGTCCCGGTGCGGCGCTGCTGCTGTTTGCCGCCGCCGCTCCCCTAGTCCTGCTGCCGCGCCGCTCCGGGCTCGGCTGGCTCATGGCCGCGCTGGCCCCGGCGCTCGGCGCGGTTGGCCTGGCGGTCGCGTTCCCCGCGCTGGCCGGCCAGCGCGCGCGTCTGGCCGAGCGGGCCGCGCTCGGTGCGCTTGGCTACTGGTGGCTGAGCCTCGCCGAGCCGCTGCTGGACCGGCGCCTGTGGCTGGGCGTCCCCGCCGGTACGCCCGCGCGGGCGGTGTGGGAGGGGTCGCTCGGCAGCGCCGCCACGCACGTGGTCGGCCCCAACCTGAGCCTCGTTGTGCTGTACGGCGTGGCTGTCTGGGCCCTGGCCGCGGCTCTACTGCCGTGGGTGGTGCGCGGGCGCAGCGCCATACTCGACGTGCTCGCCGCGAGCGCCTGGTCGCTGACTCTGCTGCTCGCCTGCGCACCCCACTACGCCGGCTACACGGTGTCCGTCGTGTCGGCGACCCCGCGCGGAGTGGTCGTCGGCGCGATCCTCGGCGGCGCATTCGCGGTCGCCGCCCGCGCGTTGCGCGGCCCTGTCTGAGGACGGTTTGGAGACACGCTCCGCGCCGCGATCTCCCCGGCACCGTACGCTCCCATCGAGGTGGGTCCTTAAAGTGGGCAGTGCCTGCCCGCGGACGAACCCAGTCCACCCCTCCGATGAACCCGCTGAAGAGCCTCGAGACCACGATCGCCAGCCTCGTCGAAGGCGGCTTCGGACGCCTGTTCCGCACCGAGGTGCGGCCGATGGAGCTCGCGCGCAAGCTCGCCCGTGAGATGGACGAGCACCGCACCGCCTCGGTCTCGCGGGTCTATGCACCAAACGAGTACTCGGTGTGGCTGTCGCCGCAGGACCGCGCGCGCTACGACGGAGTCGAGCACGAGGTGATCGACGAGCTGTGCGCCTATCTGCTCGAGCACGCCCGCCGCGAGGAGCTGATCCTCGCCTCGCCGCCGGCGATCAGCTTCCACACCGACGAGGACCTGGCGCTCGGCGAATTCGGCATTCAGGCGCGGCTGGTGCGCCCGCCCGAGCCGCGGGAGGAGCCGGACCCGCGCGAACAGGCCGCCTCGACTCCGGCAGCTCCGCTCGATTCCCAGGAGCCCGACGAACACGGCCAGACGATGATCTACAGCACCTCGGCGCGCACCAGGCAGCCGCTCGAGGAAGCCCAGACGCGCCGCGCCACCCGTGCGCTGCTCGCGGTCGCCGGTCGACGATTGATCGTCCCGCCCGGGGGCGGCACGATCGGGCGCAGCCGTGACTGCGACATCGTCCTCGACGACGCCGGCGCGTCCCGCCGCCACGCCGAGCTCCGCCCCGACCCCACAGGCTGGGCGCTGCGTGACCTCGGCTCGACCAATGGAGTGCGTGTGAACGGCCGCGCGGTCCACGGCACGCAGCCGCTACGTCAGGGAGACCGCGTCGAGATCGGCTCGACCGAGATCGTCTTCGAACTCGGATGACCACGCTCGCACCCGTATCGGTGGCACTGAAGTTCGGTTTCCTCGCCGTCCTCTACCTGTTCCTGTTGTGGGTGGCGCGCAGCGCGCTCAAGGACCTGCGCGGCGGCGGGCGCGGAGGGCCGGGCGGCGGCGCGGGCGGGATCCCCGTCCAAGGCGAAGCGATCCCGCCCGACGCGACCGGCCTGTACTCGGCCTCGACACTCGGCAGTGCCGACGTCGCCCACCGCGCCCCCAAGCTGGTCGTGGAGCGCGCGCCCGGGCACGACCCGGGGATGATCTACGACCTCGACGGCGACATCGTGCTCGGCCGCGGCGACCGCGCGGAGATCCGTCTCGAGGACCCGTTTGCCTCCTCGCGGCACGCGCGCGTGTACGAGCAGGGCAACATAGTGGTCATCGAGGACCTCGGCTCAACCAACGGCACCTACCTCAACGAGGAGTTGCTGGAGACACCCAGGCCGCTGCATCCGGGGGACCGCGTGCGCATCGGCGACAGCGAATTCGCGTTCGAGGTGGATTGATCGAGATGCTGCGAGTCGCCGAGCAATATGTGGGAACCGACACCGGGCGCCAGCGCCGCGCGAACGAGGACTCGATGCTCGCTCGCCCGCCGCTGTTCGTGGTGGCGGACGGCATGGGCGGCGCCCAGGCGGGGGAGGTCGCCTCGCGCCTGGCGATCGAGCCCTTCCAGCACGGCCTCGACGACACGACCGACGCCGAGAGCAGCCTTGCCGCCTACGCACGCGCGGCAAACGTCAGCATCCACGAGCGCTCCCAGGCGGATGCGGCGCACGCGGGCATGGGCACGACGCTCACCGCCGTGTATGTCGGCGCCGAGGAGGTGGCGATCGCGCACGTCGGCGACAGCCGCGCCTACTGCCTGCGCGACGGTGAGCTTCTGCGCCTGACCGATGACCACTCGCTCGTCGACGAGCTGATCCGCCAGGGCAAGCTCACGCCCGAGGAGGCTGCCGAGCATCCGCAGCGCTCGGTGATCACGCGTGCGCTCGGCCCGGAGCCGGAGGTCGAGATCGACACCCGCTCCTACCGTGCCCGCGACGGCGACGTGTACCTGCTCTGCAGCGATGGCCTCACGACGATGGTCTCTGACGCGCTGCTCGCCGGGATCCTGCTCGCTCACGGACGGCTGCGCGACGCGGGCGAGGCGCTGATCGTGGCGGCGAATGAGGCGGGCGGGCGCGACAACATCACGGTCGTGTTGCTGCGGGTCGAGGAGGTCGCGATCGCAACCCCCGCGCTCGCCGAGGACCACGCGACGTTGACGGGCATTCCGGCGTTGCCGGCCAATGGCTCGGTCAAGTCGCTGCCCGCTGCGGGCGATGAGCAGCAGAGCCAGCGTGCCAGCGCCGGCGCGGCGCCGGCAATGCTCGTGCCCCCGATCGCGCGTGCTGCGGAGGGTGAGCACCGTGCCGGCCAGCGCCGGCCACGTCATCCCTCGCCGAACACGGCGCCACGTACGCGGCGCAGGCGACGGCTGCGCCGCGCGATCGCGGCCGGAGTCGTGCTCGGGGTGCTGGCCCTGATCGCCGCGGGGGTGTACGTGACCGCGCAGTCGGTCTACTTCATCGGCACGAACAGTCGCGGCCTGGTTACGCTGTACAGCGGCTTTCCCTACGAACTGCCCGGGGGCCTGAAGCTCTACGCCAAAAACTACGTCTCCGGGGTCAGCGCCTCGACGCTGAGCGCTCAGCGGCGCAGGACGCTGCTCGACCATTCGCTGCGCTCGGAAGCCGACGCGGGGGAACTGGTGCGCAGCCTCGAACTGGGAGAGCTCAAATGAGAGGATCGCGGCGGTGAACAGGCCGATCGTTCGCCTGTACGGGCTCGTCGTGCTGCTGTTCGCGCTCCTGATCGCGTTCACCTCGCGCTGGACGATCTTCGAAGCCTCGTCACTGCGCAGCAGCCCGCTCAACGCGCGCGCGCTGCTCGAGCAGGAACGCATCGCCCGCGGCCCGATCCTCGCGTCCAACGGCATAGTGCTCGCGCGCAGCGTGCGCGGCGCGGAAGGCACCTATCGGCGGACCTATCCGAGCGGGTCGCTGTTCGCGCAGACCGTCGGCTACGCCTACACGGACCTCACGCAGACCGGCATCGAGCGCTATCGCAACACGGCGCTGAACGGGGAAACGAGCGCTTCCAATCTGCAGGCGATTCTCGACCAGCTGCAGGGCAAGCGCCGCCAGGGCGACGAAGTCCTGACCACGCTCGACCCGAGCGCGCAGCGCACTGCGATTGCGGCGCTGGGCGAACACAGTGGCGCGGTGGTCGCGCTCGACCCGCGCGACGGGGCGGTGAAGGTGATGGCCTCGATGCCGAGCTATGACCCCAACACGCTGAGCTCGCCGAGCAGCTACGAACGGCTCGCGCACGAGTCGAGCGCGCCGCTGTTGAACCGCGCCCTGCAATACGGCTACGCTCCCGGCTCGACCTTCAAGATCGTCACGGCGACCGCGGCGATCGACACGGGTCAGTTCACGCCGTCCTCGACGCTAAGTGGGCGCAACGACCTACTCGTCTCCGGCGTGCCGTTGGCGAACGACTACGACGAAAGCTTTGGCGAGCTGACCCTCACGGCGGCACTCGCCAAATCGGTCAACACCGTTTGGGCGCAGGTGGCCGAACACCTCGGCAAGCGGACGCTGGCCCGCTACATGAACCGCTTCGGCTTCGACTCAAAGCCCCGGCTCGACTATCCCGCCGACGAGATGTCCGCCAGCGGCTCCTACGAGGGCGAACGTCTGCTCGCGCCCACCAGCCCACTGATCGACGTTGGGCGGATGGGCATCGGCCAGGACAAACTGCAGGTCACGCCGCTGCAGATGGCCGAGGTGGCGGCAGCCGTCGCCAACCACGGCAGGCTGATGACACCGCACCTGACCGAACGGATCGTCGACCCCGAAGGTCGCACCGTGGAGCAGATCTCACCGCGTGTGCAGTCGGTCGTGATGAAGCCGACGACCGCCGCGGCCGTCACCTCGATGATGGAAGCGGTCGTAAACGAAGGCACCGGCACGCCCGCCCAGATTCCGGGGGTGCAGGTGGCCGGCAAGACCGGCACCGCCGAAACCCAGGTGGGCAACGAAGACAACAACGTCTGGTTCATAGCCTTCGCCCCGGCGGCGAATCCAACCGTCGCGATCGCCGTGACGATCAAGGGCGTGCCCGGCTTCGGGGCCACCTACGCGGCGCCGGTCGCCCGGCAGGTCATGGAAGTGCTGCTCCATGACTGAGCTCCGCGCAGATGTCCGCGTGATCGCATGCCGCTCATACCCGATCGGATGCTCGCCCCGGCCGGCCGCACCGACAAAGCGCCTCAGGAGGAGGTCGATGACGCATGGTTGAGCCGGAGACGATCATCGACGGGCGCTACCGGGTGATCTCGCGATTGGGCTCGGGGGGGATGGCCGACGTGTATCTCGCCGAAGACCAGTTGCTCGGACGCCAGCTGGCGGTGAAGCTGCTGCACCACCACTTCGCCGAAGACCAGGAGTTCGTCGAGCGCTTCCGCCGAGAGGCCTCGAGCGCGGCCGCGCTGTCGCACCCGAACATCGTCGCGATCTTCGACCGCGGCGAGTGGAACGGGACCTACTACATCGCGATGGAGTACGTCGCCGGACGCACGCTGAAGACCGTCGTGCGCGAGCAGGGGGCGCTCAACCCCGCCGCGGCGATCGACATCGTCATCCAGGTCCTGCGCGCCGCGCGCTTTGCCCACAAGCGTGGGGTCATCCACCGCGATCTGAAGCCCCACAACGTGATCCTCGACGAGGAGGGCCGCGCGCGGGTCACGGACTTCGGGATCGCGAAGGCGGGCGCTTCGGACATGACGCTCACGGGGTCGATCATGGGCACCGCCCAGTACCTCTCCCCCGAGCAGGCCCAGGGACACACGGTCAGCGGCCGCTCCGACCTGTACGCGGTCGGGATCATCCTCTACGAGCTGCTCACCGGTTCGGTCCCGTTCGACGGCGAGACCGCGGTCGCGATCGCGTTCAAGCAGGTCTCGGCCGATCCGCGCCCGCCGAGCGAGCTGCAACCGGGCGTCACGCCGGCGCTCGACGCGGTCGTGCTGCGTGCGCTGGCCAAGGATCCGGCGCAGCGCTTCGCCGACGCCGACGAGTTCATCGCGGCGCTCCAGCAGGCACGCGCGGCGCTGCCGATCAGTGCGGGCACCGCGTTCGCCGGCGCGATCGCCGGCACCGCTCTCGCCACCGGCGAGCCCTATGCCGCGCCGCCGGGTGTGGGACCGGGTGCGGCTGCGCCGTTCCCGGAGTCCGGCGCGCTGCTGTTGCCGCCCGCCGACAGGCGCGGCGATGAGAACGGTCGCCCGCCCGAGGATGGGGACGGGCGCCGTCGCTGGCTGCTGTGGGGGAGCGGCCTGCTGCTCGTCGCCGCGCTGGTCGTGCTCGGCCTGCTGCTCGCCTCCTCCGGGGGGAAGGTCACCGTGCCGAGCGTCGTCGGCCAGACCGAAGCAGTGGCGCTCACGCGCCTGCGCGCCGCGAACCTCGACCCGGTCGCCTCGACCACCGCGAGCTCCACGGTCCCCAGTGGCGTCGTGGTCAGCACGACGCCGTCGAGTGGCAGCGAAGTGGGGAAGGGGTCGCGCGTGAGCATCCTCGTCTCCGCAGGTCCCGGCACCGCCGCGCTGCCGGCGGTCGTGGGACTCACCACATCAGCGGCCGAGAGCAAGCTGCGCAGGGCGGGCTTCAAGCCGACGACGCAAGAACAGTCGAGCTCGAAGGTGGCGCAGGGCCACGTGGCCGCGACCGATCCCTCGGCGGGGATCGTCGTGCAAGTCGGCAGTCCGGTCACCGTATTCGTCTCCAGCGGTCCCGCGCAGGTACATGTCCCCGACGTGACCGGCCAGACCCAGAAGGCCGCCGAAGCGAACCTCACGTCCGCGGGCCTGACGGTCGGCGCGATCACCCCCCAGGTCTCCGCGAGCCAGACTCCGGAAACTGTCCTCTCGCAGTCGCCGGCCGCGCCCGCGACACTGCCCACGGGGGGGACGGTGAACCTGGTCGTGGCGCAGGCGCCGAAGGAAGTCGCCGTTCCCGGGGTCGCGAACAAGACCGAAGTGGCCGCGACGGAATCACTCGAAAAGGCGGGTTTCACGGTCAAGACCGTCACAGAACCGACGAGCGAACCGGCGCGCGTCGGGCACGTGCTCAAGCAGAGCCCCTCCGCCGGCGCGCACGCGCGCAAGGGCGCCACGGTGACGATCTGGATCGGCATGGCCACCGAAACGGCGCCGACCACGCCGACGACCACCCCTACCACGCCGGCGACGACGACCACCACCACGCCGCCTGCTGCCACGCCGACTCCAGCCCCTGGCCAGTGAGTGCGCAGGCGCCGCTACGGGTGGCGGTGCTCGCCGGGGGGCGCTCGGCCGAGCACGAGGTGTCGCTGTCCTCTGGGCGTGCGGTGTGCGAGGGTCTCGAGGCGGCCGGGCACGAGGTGCTGTGGGTGCAAATCGGACGCGACGGCGCGTGGCGCCACGAGGGCAGGATGTTGAGCGTGTGCCCCGGCGCGGGCCTGCTCGGCGCTGACGTAGCGTTCGCGGCACTGCACGGGCCGTTTGGCGAGGACGGCACGCTGCAGGGAATGCTCGAGAGCCTCGACGTGCCGTATGTCGGGGCCGGGGTGGCGGCCTCGGCGGTATGCATGGACAAGGTTCTGTTCAAGCGGCTGATGGGGGCGGCCGGCGTGGGACAGGTCGAGTACGTGGGCGTCCACGAGTCGCGCTGGCGCACGGACCGGGCGCAGGTTCTCGCCGAGGTGGACGCGCTGGGGCTACCGGTGTTCGTAAAGCCGGCACACCTTGGCTCGTCGGTCGGGATCGCGAAGGTGAGCGCCGCGAGGGAACTGGTGGAGGCGATCGAGGCGGCATTCGCGCACGACGCGCTGGTGATCGTCGAGGCGCAGGCCGAGGGAGTCGAGGTCGAGTGCGGGGTGCTCGGCCTGCCCGATGCGGATGCGTCTGCTTCAGGCCGGCCGCTGGAGGGCGATGTCCGTACCCCGCTCGCCGCCGCCGGCGCGACTGCCGCTGCGACGACCGCCGGCGCCACGACTGGAGCCAGCGACGGAGCTGTCGATGGTGCCGAAGCGGGCGTGGTGGCGCTCGCGAGCGAGCCGGGGGAGATCATCTTCGAAGGCGACTGGTACGACTACGGCGCGAAGTACACGCAGGGGGGCATGGAGCTGAAGATTCCCGCGCGCATCAGTACGCACGCACGCACGCGGGTGATGGAGCTCGCTCTGGAGACGTTCGCATACGCCGGCTGCGAGGGGCTCGCCCGGGTGGACTTCTTCGTCGATGGCGAGCGCGTGCTGGTGAACGAGTTGAACACGATGCCGGGCTTCACGCCGACGAGCGTTTACGCGAAGCTGATGGAGGCCTCCGGGATCGCCTACCCGGAGTTGGTGGATCGCCTCTGCCGGCTGGGGATCGAGCGTCACGCGCGCCAGCGCGGACGTCCCTGACCGATCCAGGAGACCACTCGCAGGGCTGTCGCTGGCGCTTCCGGGGCAGGCTGATCATGTGTCTGGGTCATCTCGCCACGTGTCGTGACAGCTCGCCGCCGGCCCGGCACGGGCGTGGGTCAACAGCTCAACGAAACAGCGTGAGTTCAGAGATCGACGCGAACTCCATGCCCGGCGGCAGCGTTGTGATCCAGACGAGGTAGTAGCGGTAGCGCCCTCCATTGAGAGCGAGTGCGATGTGGGCATTGTCACGGACATCGTGGTCGGCTCCGACCGGCCCGCGCCAGCCCCGCGCGGTCAGCGGCGTCGAGTCGCCGTAGGGCAGCGAGAGGTTGATCTGGTTGGCGACATAAACCTGGGCCGCGAAGCCGGGTGTGGGCGTCTGGATTTCGATCTGCTTGCCGGCGACGTTGGGCGCCGCGTCGATATACAGCCCGACCCCGGTGCCGCCGGCCTTCTTGAGCGTGCCGTCGTAGTAGTGCTCGGTGCTCCAGCTGGTGTTCGGGTCGCCATCGACGGCGTTCTGGTCGTCTTCGCGATTTTCGGGGCCGGTGCCAAACGGGTTGTAATCGTGGGCCGCCGTCTGCGCGAGCGGAACCGCGGTCAGCCCCGGTTGCGCGACGACGTCCGGCGTGACGCCGCGGTGCGCGCCGTTCGCGGCGAGGATCAACGCCAGCGCGACGATCGCCGCGAGCAGCGCGAGCGAGACGATCCAGCGCACGGGATGGCGCATGCGCCAGGGCAGGCGCCGGCGGGTGCTCCCGGGCAGCGTGCGCAGCACGGTCGTGACCTCCCCCGTGGCCTGGCCCGTGCGGGAGGCCTCGATCGCGAGCGCCTCCTCGAGCTCGGCGACCATGCTCGCGGCGTCGGGGTAGCGCAGCGACAGGTCCTTGGCAGTCGAGCGATCGACGACCGCGGCGGTCGCGGCGGAGACCTCCGGCCGCGCGAGCTGCACGTCGGGGACATCCTCGCGCACGTGCCTCATCGCCACGGCGACGGGGCTCTCGCCGGTGAACGGAACGGTCCCGGTGAGCATCTCGTAGAGGACGATGCCTAGCGAGTAGAGGTCGGATTGGCCCGTGACCGATTGTCCGAGCGCCTGCTCGGGGGAGACGTAGTCGGTCGTGCCGAGCACGCGCCCGTCCATCGTCAGACCCTCCTCGGTGAGCGTGCGGGCGATCCCGAAGTCGGTGATCTTGGCGCTGCCTTCGACGCCGATCAGAACGTTCTGGGGCTTGACGTCGCGGTGCACGATCAGGCGCTCGTGGGCGGCGCCGAGCGCGCGCGCGAGCTCGATCGCGTAGGCGATCGCCCTGGGTATCTCGAGCGGCCCGTCGCGCCGGATCAGGGCCTTGAGCGTCTCGCCTTCGACGTACTCGAGCACGATGAATGGTGTCCCCGCCCGGGCGGGTGGGTGCCCCATCCCCACGCCTGCGATCTCGTCCCCCGTCCCGTCCGGATCGCCGAGCGCGCCATCGGGCGAGGGCTCCTCGCCCGCATCGATCACCGTGACGATGTGAGGATGGTTGAGCCGCGCGACCGACCGCGCCTCGCGGCGAAAGCGCTCCAGCTGGGCCGAGTCCGAGGCGATCTCACGATGCATCAGCTTGATCGCGACCGGCCGCTCGAGCACCGTGTCGAAGGCGCGGTATACCGTCGACATCCCGCCACGCCCGATCTGGGCATCGAGGCGATAGCGCCCGCCGAGCAGGGTCCCGAGCATCGTCATGCACTCCTATTGTGCGCCGGGGGCAGGCGGCCTGCACGCGCCGCCGATCGATGCATGTTGGCGGAGGCCGTTCTCAGAGATGACCTCGCCGCGCGCAGGTTGGTCACCACACGCATGGCTGTGCTGCGGGCGCCCTCACAACGAGGGGGTGGGGCGTTCGTCTTTGGCCCCCGGCGAGCGACGGAGAGCCACGAGCGCCGCGAGCAGACCGCGATAGAGCGCATAGGGCCAGAGCGCGCCCCCGGCCTGCTCGCCACCACGGCCTCGTCGTAAGACTCGGGTGGCCGCCAGCGTCGAGAGGAACGAAGCGCCGCCGCCCAGCAGCAGCGACCGGCCGCCGGGGAGCGGCGTCCCACTCGCCGCGCCGCGCTGGAGCAGGCGGCCGGTCTTGAGCACGCCCGCGCCGACGATCACCGGCAGCCCTGTGCGTCGCGCGAGCGTGCTCGCGGCGGGGCGCCCGAACCCACGCGCGCGCGCCGCGGTGAGCACGGCGCCGCTGCGCGAGACCCCCGGCACGAGCGCACACGTCTGGGCCAGGCCGAGCAACAACCCGTCGAACGCGCTTGCCTGCGCGAGCGGGCGTGCGCCATCCGCGGCACGGGCATCGGCGAGCGCCATCGCCGCGCCCCCGAGCAGGAGGCCTGCGACGATCGTGGAGGGCCCGCTGAGACGGCGTTGGAGAGGCTGCTCGAAGGTGTAGCCGACGATTGCCGGTGGGATGAAGGAGAGCGCGACGATCAGCAGCGCCCGGCGGGCGGGAAGCTCCGCAGGGTCAGTCGTCGCCCTGGGCGCCGCCGCAGCGCTCGGGGGCGAGCCGGCATGCGGCTGTCCGCGAGCGGTCGAGTGGGAGCGCGCCGCCGCCGTGAGCCGTTCGATGATACGGCGCAGGATGGGGTGTGACTCGAGCGAGCGCAGGTCGACGAGCAGCGCCGCGGCGGTCCCCGCGTGGAGCGCGACCTCGAAGGACTTGCGCAGCTCCGGATCGAGCTCGGCGTAGGGCCAGCCGGCGAGGAGTGGGATCACGATCGTGTGGGCCGAGGAGGAGATCGGTAACAGCTCGGTCGGGCCGTGGGCCAGGCCGAGTGCGAGGGCGTGACGGAGGGAGAGCCGCGCCGGCGATCCCATAGCGCTTGCTTTCAGCTCGCGTCGGTCGCCGCGTTGGAGCTGGAGCCCGCCGACGCTTCCGCGGCTGCCGTTGCCGCCGGGCCTGCGTCCGGTGCTGCCGGCCCGGCGCCCGGGCTCGACATTGCGCCTGCCGCCGGTCCCGCCGCCGGCGCTCCTGTGCCCTCGGCCGGCGAGCCGGCCCGCGACGGTGCGCCACCGCGCCGGCGCACGATCGCGTAGGCGATCGCGGCGACGATCAGCAGCAGGACCAGGTAGTCGACGTACTGGAAGCCCTTGCGCACGGTCGTCCAATCGCTCCCGAGCGCATGCCCGGCGAACGCGAGCGCGAGCACCCAGGGGATCGAGCCGAGGAAGGAGAGCACGCTGAAGCGCCAGAACGGCATCCGCGCGACACCGGCGGGCAGCGAGACGAAGGCGCGGACCAGCGGGACCATGCGTCCGAAGAAGACAACCGGTTCCCCGAAGCGTTCGAACCAGCGTTCGGCGCGGGTTATCTGAGCTGGGCCGATGTGGAGCTTCGAGCCGTGGCGTTCGAGCAGCTCCAGGCGACCGCCGCGTCCGATCGCGTACGTGATCCAGGAGCCGACCATCGTGCCGAGCAGCCCGGCAAGCACGATCCCGACCATCGTCATGTGGTGATGGGAGGCGCTCTGGCCGGGGTCGGCGACCGCGAAGCCCGCGAACAGCATCACCACCTCGGAGGGGATCGGGATGCAGGCCGAGCCGATCGCCATCAGCGCAAACACCCCGGGCAGGCCCGCGTCGCGCACGAAGTGCGAGGTTTCGTTGACGAGCGTCTCGGAGATCGATGCGAGGATCAGCATGCGGGGCAACGATACCGGCGTTCAAGGGGTCACGAACCAGGCGGATTCGGTCCGATGACCGGACAGCGCACGCATGCGATCGGTCCGAGGCGCGGGGCAGGGCGTTACCGTGCGGGAGATGCGCGTTTGGATCGACCTGACGAACAGCCCGCACGTGCTCGTGATGCGCCCAGTGATCGAGCACCTGCAGGCGGAGGGCCACGAGGTCGAGGTGACCGCGCGCGACTTCGCGCAGACGCTCGCGCTGTGCGAGCGCTTCGGGATCGCGCACACGGCGATCGGCCATCACCGCGGCGAGCGCCTGGGCGCGAAGGCGACGGGTCTCGCATCGCGCTCGGCCGCGCTCGTGCGGTGGGCGCGGAGCTCCGACGCGCATCCAGCCGCCTCCCGCGCCCCATCCGCCTCATCCCCCGCCGCTGCCGCTGATCCGGCTGGCCCCTGCGGGCGCCGGCGCCGGCGCCGCCACTTCGACATCGCGCTCGGCCACGGCTCCAACGACGTGAGCGTCGCGGCCGCGCTGCTGCGGATCCCGAGCGTGACGATGTTCGACTACGAGTGGGCGACCGTGCAGCACAACGTCAACTGCCGCCTGGCGCGTACTGTCGTGGTGCCCGACGCGATCCCTCCGGCGCGGCTGGACCGTTACGGCGCGCGCGGCAAGATCCGTGCGTACGAAGGCCTCAAGGAGGAGTACTACCTGGCCGATTTCGAGCCCGACACGAGTGTGCTCGGCGAGCTCGGACTCGACGCGGCACGCCCGATCGTCGTCGTGCGTACGCCGCCGGAGGTCTCGCTCTACCACCGCTTCGAGAACGACCTGTTCGCGCGCGTCCTGCAACGCCTGCGCGAGGCCGCCGCCGCGGACGGCCTGCAGCCGGTGGTGCTGCCGCGCGTCGACTCCCAGCGCCGCGAGCTGGCCGGAGTGCCCGGTTTCGTGGTGCCCGATCGCGCGATCGACGCGCAGTCGCTGATCGCCCATGCGGACCTAGTGATCTCGGCCGGCGGCACAATGAACCGCGAGGCGGTCGCGCTCGGCACGCCGGTGTACACGACGTTCGAGGGGCGGCTGGGCGCGGTCGACGAGCGCCTGATCGGGGAAGGTCGTCTGCGCAAGCTGGAGGATTCGGACGAGCTCGACTTGGAGCGCCGCCTCCCCGCCGCCGACACGCAACGCGTGCGTCGTGACCCGCGGGTGCTGGTGGAGCTGTTGCTGAGCCCCCTGAGCGACTGAGCAGCCCGTACAATCGAGCCAATGCGCCGACGGATCCGCGCGGCGGCCCTTCCCATTCACCGGCACTCCCTGCCCCAGCTCGCGGTGGACGGGGCGCTGGTCGCGCTCGCCTACTATCTCGCGTTCGCGCTGCGCTTCGACAACGGCGGCAGCGGCGGCTCGCGTCTGCCGCACGACTACGAGCTGCTGCTCGAACGGACGATCTGGTGGGTGCTGGCGGGCAGCTTAGTTGTGCTCGTGCTGGCGCGGGTCTACCAGCGCCGCTGGCGCTACGCGGGGCAGCGGGACTACGAGGCGATCCTGCGTGCGGTCGTGCTGATCGTGCTGCTGAGCGTGGTCGGCATCGAGGTCGCGCGCCCGGTACACCGCTATCCCCATGGGATCACCGTGGCGGTGGTGTTGCCGATCGGCGTTGTCGTGCTGTTCGGCTTGCTGTGCCTGCTGTTCCTGTGCGGCGTGCGGATGCTCGCGCGCGGGATCTACGAGCGTCGCCCGCTGGCCGCGTTCCGCGGCGGCGGAAAGGGCGAGCGCAGCGTGCTGATCGTCGGTGCTGGCGACGGCGGGCGCCTGGTGCTGCGCGAGATCGTGCGCAACCGCGGGCTCGGCCTGCAGCCGGTGGGCTTTCTCGACGACGACCCGCGCAAGCGCGGCCTGCGGATTGAAGGGGTGAAGGTGCGCGGCAACACCGAACAGGAGCTGCCGCGCGTGCTGGCCGAGACCGAGCCCGACGAAGTGATCATCGCGATTCCCTCCGCCCCCGGCTCTACGCGCGCGCGCGTCGTGCGCGAGTGCCGTACGCGCGGCATCCCGGTGCGGACGCTGCCGACCGTGTTCGAGCTGCTGCAGACCAGCAGTGGCTCCGGAACGCTCGCGCGGCAGATGCGCGAGGTGCGCGTAGAGGATGTGCTTGGCCGCGAGCCGGTGCAGATGGAGCTCGAGCGGGTCGGCGCCTACCTGGCAAGGGAGACGGTGCTCGTGACGGGCGCCGGCGGCTCGATCGGGGCCGAGCTGTGCCGCCAGATCGCGCGCGTGGAGCCGCACAAGATCGTGCTCGTGGACCACGCCGAGGACAACCTCTTCCAGATCCAGCGCGAGCTCGAGGATGAGCGCCACGTGCCGGGCACGATGCTCGCCGCGGTGCTGGCGGATTGCAAGGAAGAGGAGCGCATGCGTGAGGTCTTCGCCGAGCATCGCCCGACGATCGTGTTCCACGCCGCGGCCTACAAGCACGTCGGCCTGATGGAGTCCAACCCGGTGGAGGCGGTGCGCAACAACGCGCTCGCCACGCGCGTCGTGGCCCATGTCGCTGGCGAGCTCGAGGTGCGGCGATTCGTGCTCGTCTCGACCGACAAGGCGGTCGCCCCGGCGACCGTGATGGGGGCCTCGAAGGCGCTCGCCGAGTTCGCGCTGGAGGCGGCGTCGGCGCGCTGGCCGGGAACGCACTACAACGCCGTGCGCTTCGGCAATGTGCTCGGCTCCTCGGGCAGCGTCGTCCCGATCTTCCGCCGCCAGATCGCGCGCGGTGGGCCGGTGACGGTGACCGACGAGCGGATGACGCGCTACTTCATGACGATCCCCGAGGCGGTGCACCTGATCATCCGCTCGGGTGCGCTCGGCGATCGTCAGGGAGAGGGCCGGGGAGGGCGCCGGGCGGGGCTCCAACCCCCCCCCGCCGAGGTGTTCGTGCTCGACATGGGCGAGCCGGTGCGGATCGTTGAGCTCGCACGCGCGATGATCGAGCTGTCCGGGCTGGATCCCGACCGCGACATCGACATCGAGATCGTCGGCGCCCGCGGCGGCGAGAAGCTGCACGAGCAGCTGTTCAACTCCTACGAGCGCTCGCGGCCGACCGCCGCCGAGAAGATCCTGCTCGCTGAGCGCGAGCCACTGGCGGCGGAGGCGGTCGAGACGATGTTCGCGGAGATCGGCCTGCTCGTGCTGGAGGGCGATGCGGCGGGTCTGGCGGCGAAGGTGTCCGAGCTGTCCGCCGCCCGCGGCGCGCCCGAAGACCCGGAGGAGGAGTCCACCGTCGAGGCCCTGAACGGGGTGGGCGGGGATCCGATCGACCGCGAGCGACGCGGTGCGCCTGCGCCCCTCATACACTCCCCGGATTCATGACGGCTCTGCCTGTAGCGCTATCGCTTTCGAACACGTTCACGAAGATCGGCGCGATTGCGGCGTTTGCCGCACTGGCAGGAATCGCGATCCTCGCACTGCTGGTCTTCTCGCAGGCGCGCGAGCTCAAGCGCCTGCGCGAGTGGGCCGGCCGCGCGCCGGAGCGCGCCGCCGAACTGGAGCAGCGTGTCACCGCCGGCGCTGCCGCGCGCGTGCAGCAGGCCGCCCCGCCCGTGCCGCCGGTGCGCCAGGTGCCGCGCACGACGCCGGTTGTCGCCCGTCCTGTGTCCGCAACCGCCGCGGGACCGGCGACGCAGGTGGCGGCGAGCCCGACCGGTGCGCCCGCACCCGCGGCCGCGGGTAGTGCAGGAGCAGCGGGGAGCACAGCGGCCGTGCCGGGAAGCCCGGGCCAAGTCGCTGCGGGCAGCCCCCCGGGGCAGGCGGCCCTTGGAGCCGCTGCCGCTGCTGCCTCGGTCTCTGGCGAGCAGAGCGTGTCAGCGCCGGCCGCTCCGGGCGCGGCCCTTGCCGGTTCCGCCGCCGGCTCGAGCGCGTCGCAGGCTCCCGGCCCGGCGATTCCGGCGGCTTCCGGCGGGTCCACGCCGTCGGCCGCCGTCCCCGGTCAGACGCCACCGAGCGGAGCGGCCGGCGCGCTCGCGCCGGCGACGGCAGCGGGAACCTCGCCCGCGAGCCCCTCGGCAGGGGCGCCTGCGGCTCCCGCGCCCGCCGCTGCCAACGCGATGACTGGGACGGCTGGAGCAACCGCGCCGCCGACCGCTCCAGGTACGGCGTCGCCGGCGCTGACGTCACCAGCTCGCGATGGTGTCCCAGCCCAGGCGCAGCCGGCCGGTTCCACTCCGGGAACGGTTGGTACGCCCCCGCTGGGCGAGACGTCGCCTCCGACCTCGGGGGTCCCCGCCACCGCGGCGGCCGCGGCAGCCGCGCGCGCGGCCGGTCCGGCGACCGCGACTCCGCGCGCTCCGATCCCTCCCGCCGCGAGCGATCCCTCCTCCTCCGCCCCAACCCCCTCGCCGGCCTCACCCGCTGCCCCGGCGAGCCAGGCTGCCGCCGCAGCGCGGCCGGCGCCCTCCACCTCTCGGCCGCCCGCGCCGACGGATCCGCGGCGAAGCCCGGCCGCGGGCGCCGCCGCGGCGGGCGCCGCCGCTCCCGCACGCACCGCCGCGGCGGCCCGCCAGGCGGAGCGCTTGAACGCCGAGTCGCGCGCGCGACGATCGGCCTCGCCGGGCACGAGCATCCACCGCGCGCGACGCTCGCCGGCCCGCGCGACGCTGCTGATCCTCGGCGGGGTGGTCGTCGTGGTCGTGGCGATCGTGCTCGTGCTCAGCCTGCACGGGGGCGGCAAACCCAGCGGCCAGGGCTCGCCAAACGCCGGTGGTGGCGTCACGAACAACACCGGCTCGACCACAACGAAGAAGGCCCCCAAGCAGAAGACGAGCTCGCACCAGGGCGAAAGCTCCGTGGCGGGGAGTCCCGCGAGCACGACGGTCGTGGTGCTGAACGGTACGAGCACCAACGGCCTCGCCCACAGCCTCGCGAACGATCTGCAGCAGGGTGGCTACACGCACGCGGAAGCGATGAACGGGACGCCGTCGGGGTCGCACGCGACGACGGTTGTCGAGTACACGAGCGGGCACCGCGCCGACGCGCAGGGCGTGGCGAGCGCGCTCAGCGTCACGCGCGTGCAGCCGATCGAAGCGGCGATCTCCTCGCTCGCCGGCACCGCGACGGTGGTGGTTGTGGCCGGCGAAGACAAGTCCACGGCGGCCGGCGAAACGTCGGGGGCGTCGGGGGCCGCCGGCGCGAGCGGCGAAAACAACTCGGAAGCCGCCGGCGCGAACGGCGCTGCGGGCCAGTGATCGCGAGATGGCTCCCCCTGCGGTAGCTGCTCCCTTTCTCGATCTGCCGGAGCGCTCGCAGAAGCCGCGCGAGCGGGGTCTGACGCACGTGATCGACCGCGGGCTGTCGGTCGCCGAGGTCGACGGCCTGCTCGAGGTCTCGGGCGCGGCGGTGGATATCGTCAAGCTCGGCTGGGGCACCGCGCTCGTGAGCGAGAATCTCGAGCCCAAGCTGGAGCGCTATGCGGCGCACGGGATTCCCGTCGTGCTGGGGGGCACGCTGACCGAGCTGGCGGTGCGCCAGGGCCGCGTCGAGGGGCTGATCGCGTGGCTGAAAGACCTCGGCCTGCGCCACGTCGAGGTCTCCGACGGCACGATCGCGCTGGATCCGGAGGTCAAGAGCCACCTGATCCGCTCGCTCGTCGCGAACGGGTTCGTCGTGCTGTCGGAGGTCGGCAGCAAGGACACTGACTTCATCATGGCGCCGTACGTGTGGGTGGAACAGATCGAACGCGACCTGCAGGCGGGCGCGTGGAAGGTGATCGCCGAGGCGCGCGAGTCGGGTACCGCCGGCATCTACCGCGCCGACGGGGAGGTGCGGACCGGGTTGATCGATGAGATCGTTCACGCGGTCGACCCCGACGAGCTGATCTTCGAGGCGCCCCGTCGCGAGCAGCAGGTGTGGCTGCTGCACAAATTCGGCACGGAGTGCAATCTCGGCAACATCGTGCCCGCCGACGTGCTCTCGCTGGAGACGCTGCGGCTCGGTCTGCGCTCGGACACGGTCGAGCGTTTCGCGCTGGGCGATTCCCGACCGCCGGCCGGACGAGATTGACCGGCGCGGGCGACGCTGCCGCGGGCGGCGGCTCGATCGGCGGCGGCTTGGCGGGTGGCGGCGGCGAGACAGGCGGCGCGAACCGCCCGCGCGACGCATCGGCCGCACGGGCTGTCCCCGCGGACCCGCTGGCCAAGTGGGTGTTCGCGGCGCTCGTGCTCGCCTGCCTCGCCGCGTTTGTGATCACGCAGCGGTTGAAGCACACGCCGACGGCGGTGCAGAGCTTCAAGTTGACACCGATCTTCGCGCCGGTGCCGGCGGGGCACATCAAATCGGAGCGGATCTCGTTCAAGCTCGCGAACGCCGAACGGGTGACGGTCACGATCCTCGACGCAGACGAACACGCCGTTGCCACGCTCGTGCGCGATTGGCCGGTGGCGAGGTACAAACAGTTCTCGCTGCGCTGGAACGGCCGCGAGGGAACGGCGCAGATCAAAACGGTCGCTGCCGGGCCGGACGGCACGACGATCGTGACACCGATCAACACCGGGGGGGCGTCGCCCGCGGGTGAATACCACGTGCGGGTGTACCTGCGTGAACAGCATCGCACGGTGCTTTCACCTGTCGGATTCAAGTTGGTCAGGCCATGATCTACGTACTGGGAGCGCTCGCCGCCGCGGTGGTCATCGGCGTGCTCGTGCTTGTGATGCGCGGCTGGGAGGATGCATTTCCGCTGCTTGCGATATTTGCGCTCCCCTTCCGGTTGCCGATCTCGACGGACGGCAGGACGGTTAATCTGCTGATACCTCTCTATCTGGTAATCGCTGCCGGAACGCTGGTTCGACTCGTGCCCCGGTGGTTGAACCGGCGTTCTCAAGAAACCCCGCAGCGTCGTCCGATTGCACTGGAATGGCTACTGCTGGGCGCGGTCGTGCTTTATGCGCTGCAGGCGAGCTACTCGACCGACCACGGGAAGGCGGCGGAGAACATCGCCTTCTTCTACATACCCTTCGGCCTGCTGTTCATGCTGCTGCGCGACGTGCGCTGGACGCGCGAGCTGCTATTGAAGTGTCTGGGGATCGCGGTCGGGCTGGCGGTCGTGTTTGCGGGGATCGGGTTCGTCGAGTATTACCGCAAGACGCTGTTCCTGAACCCGAAGGTGATCGCGGCGGATCAGTACGGAAATTATTTCCGCGTCAACTCGCTGTTCTTCGATCCGAATATCTACGGCCGGTTTCTCGCGATCGTGATGATCGCCGTCACGACGGTCGTGCTGTGGGCGCGTCATCGCCGCGCGGTGCTGATCGGCGCGGGCGTGCTCGCGTGGCTGCTGGTGGGGTTGATCACGAGCTTCTCGCAATCGAGCATCGCGGCGCTCTTGCTGGGGATGACGGTGCTCGCGGCATACCGCTGGGACGTGCGCGCGACCGTGTACGTCGCGGGAGCGCTGCTGGCGATCGTCCTGGTGGTCGTCGTGGCGGCGCCCACGAGCCTGCACTTCGGCCTGAAGGGCTCGGGCGGCTCGACCAGCAACGCGACGAGCGGGCGCACAAAGCTGATCGACGGCGGCCTCGAACTGTTCGCCGACCGGCCGCTGTACGGGTACGGCTCGGGCTCGTTCGAAACCGAGTACCGCCGTCACGGGGACGCGAGCGCCGCGAACGCGGTCTCGGCCTCGCACACGATCCCGATCACGGTCGCCGCCGAGCAGGGGATCATCGGTCTCGCCGTCTACGCGGCGCTGCTGGTCGCGGCCTTCGCGACGCTGTTCCGGGGTGCCGGCGGGTCTCCGCCCCACCGAAAGCCGGGAGACACTCGCCTTCGACCGAAGCCGGGTGACACTGGCGTGTCCCCGTTTCGGCCAGCATCCCCGTTTCGGCTAGCGCTGGCGGCCTGCTTCGCGGCGTTGGTGTTGCACACGTGGACGTATGCCGATTTCCTAGAGGACCCGATCACGTGGACGCTGCTCGGGATCGGCGTGGCGCTCGCCCGTGGGCGCGGGGAAGGAGACAGGGACGAGGACGGAGGCGAGGGCAGCGCTGAGCAGGCGTCGGCGTCGGCGGCCTCGAAGGAGGACGGCCCCGCGTTTGGCGAAAGCGTGCCAAGCATGTGACGAGCATGCGCCAGAGATGCGTCAGAAGTGCACCGAGAATGCGCCAGGAAGATAAAGACGGGACGGAGGAGCATCCACAGAAGAGAGTGCGTAGCACTATTGTGGCACGCACTCTCCAAAGTGCAACGAGCCTCGCGCCCCCTTTATAAACCCCCATCCCCCAGCCGGCCGTCCGATCCGCGAAAACGCAGAAAGGTAGGTTCTGAGACGTGCGCGACTACCTGAAGCGCCTCGTCACGACCGGCGCGGCGTATCAGTTCGGGGACATCCTCGCGAAGGGCCTGGCCCTGATCACGCTGCCGCTGTACACGCGCCACGTCGATCCGAAGTCATACGGCGCGGCCGAATCGCTGCTGACGGCCGTGATCCTGGCGAGCATCGTGCTGCGCGCCGGCGTCGGCGAGGCGTTCATCCGCTTCTACTTCGACGACGAGGACGAAGACAGGCGCGACCGCATGACGCGCACCGCGATCGCCGCCGTGATCTGGACGACCACCCTCGCCTCGCTGGTCGCGGTCGCGTGCGCCGGCCCTCTCTCGAAACTACTGCTCGGCTACGACGACCCGGACCTGATCGACTGCGCAATCCTCGGCCTGTGGGCGTTCACGAACCTGGAGATGGTCTACGCCCAGCTGCGCGTAGACGAACGCACGCGCACATACGTGTACGCGTCCGGCGCGAACGTGGTGATGACGGTCACGTTCACGGTCGCGCTCGTCGTGTTCGCCGGCCAGGGGGCGCGCGGCCTGCTGCTCGGCAACTTCGGCGCCTCGGCGCTGGTCGTACTGGGGCTGTGGTGGGTGCTGCGCCGGCGCTTCTCACTGCGCGTCAGAAGCAACGACCTGAAAGCGATGCTGAGCTTCGGCCTGCCGACCGTGCCGGCGGACGCGAGCGTGTACGCGCTGCAGGTCGCCGACCGCTTCTACCTGCTGCGCTTCTACAGCGGCAGCTCCGCGGGGCTGTACGCGGTCGCGCTGAAGCTCGCGACGGTCGTGTTCGTCGCGGTCAGAGGCTTCCAGTACGCGTGGCCGCCGCTGGCGTACTCGATCGAGAGCGACGAGGAGGCGGCCAGGCTGTACTCGCTGGTGACGACCTACTACGCGCTCGCGACCGGCGTGGTCGTGTGCGGCGTCGCGCTGCTCGGCCGCTGGATGGTGCGGCTGCTCGCCGGACCGGAATTCTTCGGCGCCTACCGAGCGCTCCCGTGGCTGGCGCTCGGCTGGGCGCTGTACGGCCTGTACCTCGTGTTCATCGTGATCGCCGGCCGCGCGCGCGTGACCTCGCGCAACTTCCCCGCCGCCGCCGCCGGCCTCGCGGCGAACGTGGCGCTGCTGGTACTGCTCGTCCCCCACAGCGGCGCAAACCTCGGGATCGCGGGCGCGGGCCTGGCGCTGTGCGGCGCCTACGCGGTGATGCTCGTCGTGATGTACACGCTCACGCGCAGCCTCTTCCGCGTGGGCTTCCAGTGGCGTCGCCTGGCACAGCTGGCGGCGATCCTCGTCGCCGTCGCGGTCTCTGGCGAGCTGCTGTTGCCGAGCGCCGGGTTCGCCGGCCTGGCGACGCGCGCGGCCTGGCTCTGCTTGGTGCCGGCACTGCTGCTGGGCACCCGCTTCTTCGCGCCCCACGAGTCCGAGCAGGCGCGCGCGCTGCTCGCCGACGGCCGCCGTCGCGTGGCCGCCTTCCGCGCGCGCGGCGGCGAGGCCGAGGAGTATGCGGAGGACCCGCTCAAAGATCTCTGAGGGGGTTCGGAGCCGCGCGTGTGAACGAAACGGCCGGAGCACATGCTTTGAAGAGTTGATGCCATTCCAGGCGCCGCACGTGACAGATTCGCCGGGGCAACATGCTTTGAAAAAGCCGGTGCTGTTCCGGGTGGTGCATGCGACGAAAGATGTTGGGCTCGCACATGCTTATAAAAAGCTGATGGTGTTCCTGGCGCGCATGCGACGAATCGGCTGGGCCACGTGCGTCTTTGATGAAGCTGATTGCTGTTCCAGGTGGCGCATGCGCCACCTGGCGGGGGCGTGCATGCACGCCCCCGTGACGCGCCACATGTGGCGCGTCATTCCGGCCGGCACATGTGCCGGCCGGCTGGGAGGTGCATGCACCTCCCAGGTTGGGGTCGCATGCGACCCCAACACCCCTGATCACAGGGTGTCGAATCCCGCAAATATGGCTCAAGCATGCGGCCGCGTCCGCCGATTACGCCCGGGAGATGCCAGAGCTGTCCGTCAAGCCCGCCCGCCCCGCCGGCAGTCGTGAGCGCGCGCGCCGCGCCGAGGCACTGCGCCTACACCGCTCCGACAAGCGCGCACAGAAGATGGCCGCCGTCGGCGAGCTCGCCTACCTGCGGGCACAGCTGCGCGTCGCGGGGCGGCTCACCGCACGGCTGGCGGCGATGCGCGACGTCGAGGAGATGGCCGGGCTGGTCGTCGACGAGCTGCACGACACGTTCGCGTTCTACCTCGCCGCGATCCAGCGGCTGGACGGGGACGGCGTGCTGCGCCTTCTCGCCGGCCGCGGCCCGCTGGCGGATGTGATGACCGAGTTCCTGTTGGTCGAGCAGTCGGTCGGCGAGGGCGTCAACGGGCGCGTCGCGCGCACGGGAACCACAGCGCTCGTGCAGGACACGCGCGAGGACGGCGACTACATCGCGCGCGACCCGCAGACCGATCCGCGTTCGGAGCTGAGCGTCGCGATCGTCGTCGATGGCCGCGTGTGGGGCGTGCTGAACATCGAGGCGGTCGAGCCGCAGGCCTTCCGCGAGGCAGATGCGGTGCTCGTCGAGACGATCGTCGCGAGCCTCGGCAGCGCCGTGCACCGCGCCGGGCTGATCGCCGACCTCGAGCGCGCCTTCACGACCACGCTCGCGGCGCTGACGAGCACGGTCGAGGCGAAGGACGACTACACCTCCGCCCACGGCGAGGACGTCGCGGGGCTGGCGGAGCGCGTGGCCGCGCGGATGGGATTGTCCGCCGCCGAGGTGCGCGACGTGCGCTACGCGGCGATGCTCCACGACGTCGGCAAGATCGCGGTGCCCAGCGAGATCCTGCTGAAGCCCGCTCCGCTGAGCGAGGAGGAGTGGGTGCTGATGCGCAGCCACGCCGCGGTCGGCGGCGAGCTCGTCAGCCGGATCGACGCCTTCGCCCACCTCGCCCCGGCCGTGCGCGCGAGCCACGAGCGCTGGGACGGCGCCGGCTACCCGGACGGCCTCGCGGGCGAGGAGATCCCACTCGCGGCGCGGATCATCGCGGCCTGCGACACCTATGACGCGATCGTCACCGATCGCCCATACCGGCCGGGGCGTACTCCGGGGGAGGCGCTCGCGGAGCTCGAGCGCGTCGCGGGCACGCAGCTCGATGAGCGCGCCGTCGCGGCGCTCGCGCGGGAGCTCACGGAGGGGTAGATCCCCAGCAGGCCTCCCTCACGCCTGGTTCACGGAGGGCCACTTCGCCTGCATCGCTTGTCGCGCACCTCGGCACGCCGCACCTGTCGCACGTCGCGTCCTCGCCTCGCTTCAGCTCATCTCAGGCAGCCTCGCATCGCAGTGCCTCACGCCGCAGCTACCCGATGCCCGGCGTGCCGATGGCGCCTCACGCTGAAGGCGTCCCATGTCGTCGCACGCCTGCCTCGTGCCCCTGCCTCGTGCCCCTGCCGCATCTACGCCGCCCGCCGGTTGTACTCCGCCGCGGCCTCGCGCAGACCCTCCCCGCGCTCCGGCCGCAGCGTCGCGGTCACGTGTCGCCAGTAGCGCCGCGGCGAGTGGCCGGGCAGCACGAGCGCGGCGAGCGCGCGCAGGGCATAGGTCCAGGCGGTCAGCCAGCGCACGGCGCGCGCCGCGCCCGGGGAGTGGTGCTTGCGCATGTAGAGGTCGCGATTGCGCGAGAGCTCGACGATTCGCCGCTCGGGCACGGCGTCGGTCGAGAGCTGCTCGTGATGGATCGCGACGGCGCCCGGCACATAGAGGCTGTACCAGCTGACGTCGCGCAGCCGCCGCGCGAAGTCGACCTCGTCGGAGTAGACGAAGAAGTCGGGGTCGAGATAGCCGACCTGCTCGGCGGCCGCGCGCCGGACGAGCAGCGCGGCCGACTGGCACCAGTCGACTTCGCGGACCCGATTGCCCTTGCTCTGCACGGTGACGCGGTTGTGCAGGAACAGGGCTCCGGCAAGCGCGGTCGCGACCGTCGGAAAGGCCCAGGCGGAGGGCTGGCCGCTGCCGTCGGGGCGTCGCAGCGCCGCGCCCGCACAGGCGCTGTCGGGATGTTCCCGCAGCGCCTCGTAGAGGGCGAGCGTCGCGCCCGGCTGCAGCTCGGAGTCCTCGTTCAACAGCAGCGCGTAGCGCCCGCGCGCGCGACGCAGCAGCTCGGAGTCGTTCAGCGCCTTGCCGCGGCGCTCGTCCAGCGCGATCAGCTCATCCACCGCGGGGTGCGCTTGCGCGGCCTGCGCGGATCCGTCGCGCGAGCCGTTGTCGAGCACGAGCACCTCGGTCGCGAACGGGACGCTTGCACGCTCGCGAGCGATTGCATCCAGGCCACGCAACAGCAGCTCCCGCTGGGAGGTGTTCACGACGCAGTAGCTCAGCTCGATCGGACTCCCACCCGCCGGATCCATGGCACGGCTCTCCGTCAGCTCGACGGAGCCGTCCTGTGCCGGCGCCGCATCGCGGACCTCTCCGGGCACCGCTGTCTCACGGTCCGCTGCCGGGGTTTCCGCGCTCGCCTCGTCGTGCGTCATCCGGGCATTGTCTCCGCAGGCGCGCCTATTGTCCTTGCGGTGCGCGTCCACGTCGTCGATCCATCCGCCTACACGCCCCCTTATGACCACGCGCTCTGCCGCGCGCTGGGTCTCGCCGGGGTCGAGGTCGAGCTGTTCACGAGCCGCTTCGCCTACGGGCCCGTGGCGATCCCCGAGGCGTACGAGCGGCGCGAGCTGTTCTACCGTGCGGCGCGCTTCGCGCCTAGCTCCCGCGTGCAGCGCGCGATGAAGCTCGCCGAGCACGTCCCCGACATGCTCGCCTACCGCCGCGCCGCGCGCGCGGCGGACGTCGTGCACTTCCAGTGGCTGCCGGTCCAGCACGTCGACGGGCATCTGCTGCCGCGGCGCCGTACCGCGTCCGGTGCACGGCGGCCGCTCGTGCTGACCGCCCACGACGTGCTCCCGCGCGAGCCCCGCCGGGGTCAGCTCGCGGCGCAGCGGCGTCTGTACGGCCGCTTCGACGCGATCGTCGTCCACTCCGAGCACGGCCGCGCGCGCCTCACGCACGAGCTGGGGCTGGGCGTCGATCGGGTCCACGTGATTCCTCACGGCGTGTTCGCGCACCTCGCCGACGTTCCCCCGCAGGCGCCTCCGTTCGAGACCGAGAAGCCGGTCGTGCTGTGCTTCGGGTTGATGCGCCCCTACAAGGGGATCGATGTGTTGCTCGACGCTTGGGGCGGGATCGAAGACGCGGAGCTGTGGATCGCCGGGATGCCGCGCATGGACATCGCGTCGCTGCGCGCTAGCGCTCCGGCGAATGTCCGTTTCGTGCCCCGCTTCATCACTGACTCGGAGCTGCCCGCCTATTTCCAGCGTGCCGACCTGGTCGTGCTGCCCTACCGCGAGATCGATCAATCGGGTGTGCTGTTCACGGCGCTTGCGTTTGGCAAGCCGTTGCTGTTGAGCGATGTCGGCGGGTTTCCCGAGCTCGCTTCCACCGGCGCTGCGCGGATCGTTCCGGCGGGAGATGCAGGCACGTTGCGAGAGGCGCTCACGGAGCTGCTGGACGACCCGGCCACGTTGGCAGATATGTCCTCCCGCGCATGGGAGGCGGCGGAGGGAAAGTTTTCATGGGGCGCGATCGCCAGGCAGACACTGGATCTCTACCGCTCGCTGCTCGCCTGATCTGCTCTCCCGTCGCAGAGCGACCGTAAGGTCTCCCGGCGTGGCTGATCATCCTGCGCCTGTGGTCCTTCTCTCCGGGTCGTTCCGGGGCCGTACGCCTCGGAGAAGGAGGAACTGTATGACAAGTGGTATGGACGTATTAGCCATCGCCCTACTGATTGCCATGCTGGTCATCGACCGGCTGACGAGATAGAAGGGCGCCCTGGTGGTCGCAGTTCAGACGGTCCCGGCGGCCGCCAGGGGCTTATTTAGAAAAAGGGGAGCCCGGTTGCCCGGACCCCCCTGAGGACACTGCTGACAAGCACAGTAAACGTATTAGCCGTACTGAAGGTTAGCGGCGCTTACAGCGAAGTACAAGGATCGCTTCTCTTCGCTGCGAGAATCGCGCCATGCTCGTCCTCGAAATCCTCTTCTGGCTGTCCGCCGCATTGATCGTGTGGACCCAGGTTGGCTACGCCGCTGTACTCGCGGTGCTGGTGCGCCTGTTCGTGCCGGCTGCATCGTCGCCCCCGGCGGTAGACCAATCGTCTGCAGGCATCAACACCGGAGGGCTTCCGTCCCTGTCCCTGATCGTCGCCGCCCACGACGAGCAGTCTGTGATCGCCGCCAAGGTCGAGAACGCGCTCGCGCTCGACTACCCGCGCGAGCTGCTGGAGTTGATCGTCGCGTGCGACGGCTGTTCGGACGCGACGGCGCAGCGGGCGAGAGAAGCCGGCGCGGATCTCGTCCTGGAGCTTCCGCGCGGCGGCAAGATCCGCGCGCAGGACGCCGCCGTGCGCGAGGCGCGCGGGGAGATCGTCGCGTTCTCCGACGCCAACGCGCTGTGGGAGCCCGGGGCGGCGCGCGCACTCGTGGGCGCCTTCGCCGCCGACCCGCGTGTGGGCTACGCCTGCGGCCAGGTGCGCTTCTACCAGGGCCCCCACCCAGCCCACGGCTTCGGGCCGGCTGGCGCTTCGAACCAGGAGGGCGTCTACTGGCGCTACGAGATGGCCGTGCGCACGCTGGAGTCGCAGCTCAGCTCGATCACCGCCGGCAACGGCGCGATCTACGCCACCCGCCGCAGCTCCTATATCGTCGTCGATCCGATCATGGGCCACGATTTGTCGCTGCCCTTCAACATCGTCAAGCGCGATCAGCGTGCCGTCTACGTGCCCAGCGCCCGCGCCGACGAGAAGATGGTCCCGACGCTTGCCGGCGAGTTCGCCCGCAAGCGGCGCATGATGAGCCACACCTGGCCGATCCTGCTGCGCGGCGGCATGCTCTCACCGCGCGGCTACACCCCCGGCTATGCGCTGATGATCGTCTCCCATCGGCTGCTGCGCTACACCAGCCCGTTCTTGCATCTGCTTGCGCTCGGCTGCAACATCGCGCTCTACGCCGACGGCGCCGGGACGCTCTACACGGTCACCCTCTTCCTGCAGTGGGCGCTGCTCGTCTGCGCCGGCATCGGCGGCGTGATCCCCTTGCGGCCCCTGCTAATCGCCCGCTACTACGTCCTCACCACCGCCTCCGCCGCGTTCGGGCTGTGGGATTGGCTACGCCACGGCACGGAGGCGTCGTGGGAAGTCGCCGAGGGTACGCGCTGACGGCCGCTGGCCGTCGCTGGCCGATCTTCGATCGGTGCTTTGTCTTACCGTTCGGAAATCGACGGGATCTCCGAATGGCCAGCACGCGTGATCGATCGTCCCGGATCGGCCAGCCCGCCACGCTCTCTGCGCCCGTGCTCCGCCCGCCCCTCGACCGTCAGCGTCGCGATGGCCGTATCGTCCGCCAAGTGATCCGTCGGGCCCTCGACATCGTGGTCTCCTCGCTGGCTCTGCTCCTCGCCGCGCCCGTCCTTGCCGTGGCGGCGCTGGCCGTCCGCCTGGAGAGCCCCGGCCCGATCATCTACCGCCAGGCGCGCTCGGGGCTGAACGGGCACGAGTTCGAGGTGCTGAAGCTGCGCACGATGGTGGACGGCGCGGAGCACATCGGCGCGGGCCTGGGGATCAACGCGAACGATTCCCGCATCACCCGCGTGGGCGCCTTTCTGCGGCGCACCTCGATCGACGAGCTGCCGAACCTGCTGAACGTGCTGCGCGGGGAGATGTCGCTGATCGGCCCGCGGCCGACGCTGCCGGTGCAGGTGGCGCAGTACACACCCCGTCAGCGCGGACGGCTGGCGATCAAGCCGGGCATCACCGGCTGGGCGCAGGTTAACGGCCGTGCCACGCTGCCGTGGCCGGAGCGGATCGAGCTCGACCTGTACTACATCGAACACCGCTCGCTCGCGCTCGACCTGCAGATCTTGAGGCGCACCGTGGCGATGGTGCTGGGCGGCGACGATCTCTACAAGGGCGCGGCCGGCGGCTGGGAGGGCAAGCTGTGAACGCGTCCCGTCCCGGTGTGCTGCTCACGGGCGCCGGCAAGCGCTACGACATCGTGTCGTGTTTCGCGCAGCTCGCCACGACCGTCGTCGCCGACCCCGCGCCGCTGTCTCCCGCGCAGTACGCCGCGCACGTGCGCGCGTCCGTGCCGCTGATCTCCGATCCCGGCTACGTGCCGGCGCTGGAGCGGTTGTGCGCCGATCACAACGTCGGCGTGGTGCTGCCGCTCACCGACCTCGACCTCGATGTGCTGGCGCTCGCCCGCGAGGCGGGCCGGCTGCCCACGCTCGGGCCCTCGGCCGAGGTCGCTCGCGCGACGTTCGACAAGTACGAGACACACCTGCTGCTCGGCCGCCTCGGTCTGCCCTCGCCGCCGACGGCGCTGCCCGAGCACGACCTCGACTCGCTCGAATATCCCGTCATGATCAAGCCCCGGCGCGGCTCCGGCGCCCGCTCGATCCACCTCGCCCACAACCCCGCCCAGGCGCGCTTCTTCATCGACTACGTCGACGAGCCCACGATGGTGCAGCGCGCCATGAACGGCCCCGAGATCTCGATCGACTGCCTCGGCGATCGCGACGGGCGCTGCCTCAACGCGATCCCGCGCACGATGCTCGAGTCGCGCGGCGGCGAGTCGATCAAGGGCGAAGTGGTGCATGACGAGGAGCTGATCGATTTGGGACGCGCCGCGATGGAGGCGCTGGAGGTGGCCGGGCCGGCGACGATCCAGGTCTTTCGCGACCCCGACGTGGGCCTGGGCATCACCGACGTCAACACGCGCTTCGGCGGCGCCTTCCCCGCGCCGATCTATGCCGCGCTTCCTGGACGCACCTACCCCGAGCTGATCGTGCGCATGGCCGCCGGCGAGCAGATCGAGCCGCACGTCGGGCAGTTCAACCACGGGCTCACGTTCACTCGCTACTACTGGCAGTTGGAGCTCGACGCGCAGTTGCACCCCACCGGCCGGGAGATCGTCCCCGGCGGTCCACCTGCGCCAAGGTAGATCCCCGCGGTAGATCCCCGCACAGCTAGAATCAAGAGCCTGTGAACCCAGTGCTCGCCGATCCGCCGGCTGTTGCAGACCCCGAGCAGCCCTCCACCCAGGTCCCAGGTGCCACACCGCCGGGTGCGTCGTCCTCCTCACCCGCAGGGCCTGACCCCACGACCCATGTCGCGACGGGGCCGACCTGCACGAAATGCGGCGCGTCGATGGATCCCGGTCAGGACTGGTGCCTGCAGTGCGGCGCCGGCGCGCCGGGCAGCCTCGGCGGCGGCGGCCCGAGCTGGCGCTCGGCGGCGGCGATCCTCACCGCTACGGCAGTGCTGGTGCTCGGCGCTGCCGCGGCGGCCTACGCCGCGCTGAACAAGGAAGGCGCCCACAAAACCCCGACGGTCATCGCCGTTGCCACGACTCCCACTGCGGCGACTCCCGCGCCCACGACCACACCGGTCACCCCCACACCGACGACCCCGGGGGCGGTGACGCCCACCCCGAAAGCCTCCGAAACGCCGGCTGCCGCCAACCCGCTGATCTCGCCGGGCACCACCAAACCGCAGAAAATCCCGCTCACGGCGCCGCCGCCGAAATCTTCCTCGGGCACGATCACCACGCCCCCGAGCACCACCAAAGAATCGACCCCCACGACGACCACGCCGGCGGCGGGCAAGGAATCCGGCGGCGAAGCCGCGACCGAACCGCAGCCCACCGCGATCGTGCTCGATCCCGACGCGGCCACCACATACAACCCCTACGGCTACCCGGCGAGCGAATTCGGCGATCCCAGCCTCGCGATCGACGGTGACACCTCGACCGAATGGACCGCCCGGGTCAACCCGGCGGTGGCCCCGAAGATGGCGGAGGGGTTGGCGATCGATCTGAACAGCCCCCAGCGCGTGTCCGCGATCGAGCTGGTCACCTCGACCCCCGGCATGAGCGTGCAGGTGTACGGCGCCAAGACCAACAGCCTGCCCACCTCGATCACCGACCCCGCGTGGGTCCAGCTGACGCCCTACCTGACCGTGAAGAAGCGCCACGAGCGCATCAAGCTGCAGAACTCCGGGAAAGGGTTTCGCTTCATCACACTGTGGATCAGCAAAGCCCCCGCCTCGTCTGTGGGAACCCCTTCAGATCAAGTCCCGCCCACCCACGTCAGCGTGAACGAACTGGAACTGTTTCCGGCTAAATAGCTCGGGTAGCAGTGGCTACAGCGGCCATTTAGGGACGTCCTGCAGGGGCCTCAGCCCGCTCGTCGAGCGGTGGCGCGTTTCGGCGCCTGGCGTTTCTTCGCTGAGGCTCTTTTCGTCGCGTCTTTGACGACCTTGCTTTTCGCGGGTGCGCTTTTGGCTGCAGCGCTTTTTGTCGCGGCGGCTACTTTCGCAGAGGTACCGCTTGTGCCAGTGCGTTTCACCGCTGGTCGTTTCGAGCCGGCCCGCGGCGCGCCCCAGACCTCATCGAGGAACGCGGCGATCTCGTCCGTCAGGCGCTCGGGCTGCAGGCGCAGCTCGACGAGCGAGTCAGCTTCCAGCAGGCGCCCGTTCGGCAGCTCTTTCGCGAGCATCCCCGCGTCGGAGAAGGGGTGTACGGGATCGCGGTGGTGTCCGAGCACGAGCGCGGGTGTCTGGAAGGTATGACGCTCGCTGCGGTGCGGGGCGATGCGCCCGAAGAACAGGCCCTGGATCACCGCGCCGCTGGGGCCTGGTTCCTGGCGCACGAGATCGAGCACGACGTTGCCGTAATGGGGCAGCAACCGTCGCGGCACCGCGCGCGTGCCCCGCGCGAGCAGCTTCATCACCGGCTCGCCGAACGTCAGCGCGACGAGCAGCGGGGTGAAGGACAGCGCGCTGCCGAGCAGGCCGTTGTCGAGCACGGGCATCTCGATCACCATCCCGCGCAACCGCTCCGGCGCCGCCGAGGCGATCTCCAGCGCCGTGTTCGCACCGAGCGAGGTGCCCATCACGACCGCCTGCTCGAGCCCGAGGTGATCCATCAGGCCGACGACCTGCTCACCGAAGATGCTCATCGAGTAGCGCCACATGTCGCGCGGGCGATCGGACTGGCCGTGGCCGAGCAGGTCGACCGTGATCACGCGATTACCGCGTGCGGCGAGGTCTTCGGCGAGCGGCCGGTGCATCTCCTGAGAGAGCAGCAGTCCGTGGACGAGGATCACCGGGCGGCTCGCCGCCGGCGCGCTCTTCGCGGTTCGCCCACGCGTGCCGCCTCGGGTAACGGCTGCGGGGCCGCCACCATATTCGGTGTAGGCGATGCGCTGGCCCTTGAAACGGAAGGAGGACATCGGGCTCCTACTCTACCCGCGTAACCCGCGCCTGTCTGATGACCACGCGTGTGCGGGGAGGTGTACCTGTCCACCATTGGGTCATGGGTGTGTCAGACCAATGCGATGGCATGTGTTGAGAACAGCGTGATTCCCGCATCCCTCCTGCCCCCGTTTACACCCGAGCCCGGGCGGTTTCCGTGGATCGCCCGGGCTCGATGGTGTCCCTCCCTATCCCCTCCTGCGATCTTCCGCCGACCGGTTGGCAGGTAACCGTCATTGGATGATCTCCTCTATAAACCCACCCACTACACAAAAGATGCGGTGTCTCTGAAAATGGACTGGCGGATGGCCGTGAGGGACGGTAGGTTTGGAGGGAGACTTCTATTCGCCGGGCATCCTCAGGAGGAGATTCATGGCCAAGCAGCCCCGCATCCTCGCCGGACAGACCGTCGCGATCACCGGCGGCGCACGCGGCATCGGCCGCGCGACCGCCCGGGCGCTGCTGCGTCAGGGTATGAGGGTGGCGATCGGCGATGTCGACGAGCAGGCCGCCGAACAGACGGTGAGGGAGCTTGCAGGCTCCGGCGACGCTCCCCACCCGAGCGCGATCGCGCTGGGGCTCGACGTCACCGAGCGCGGGTCGTTTGAAACGTTCCTCGATGTCACCGAAGAGCAGCTCGGCCCGGTCGACGTGCTGATCAACAACGCCGGGATCATGCCACTCGGGCGCTTCATCGACGAGGACGACCTGACGACACGGCGCATGATCGACATCAACCTCCACGGGGTGATCCTCGGCACGAAGCTGGCGCTCGCACGGATGGTCCCGCGCGATCGCGGTCACGTCGTCAACATCGCCTCGCAGGCCGGCAAGTTCGGCGCGCCGGGCGGCGCGACCTACTCGGCGACCAAGCACGCGGTCGTCGGCCTGTCCGAGGCGGTGCGCGGTGAGCTGCACCTGATGGGCGCCCACGTCGATCTGAGCTACGTGATGCCTTACGCCGTGAACACGGAATTGGGCTCGGGCCTGGCGGAGGTCCGGGGCCAGCACAACCTCGAGCCCGAGGAAGTGGCCGACGCGATCGTCGAGGCCCTCCAGCACGGGCTCGTCGAAGTGTGGGTGCCGAAGTCGACGAAGCGGACCTATCAGCTCGGCACGCTGTTGCCGCGGCGCCTGTCCGAGGGCCTCGGGCGGGTGATGAAGGCCGACCGCCTGCTGGCCGACGCCGACGTGACGGCGCGTCGCGAGTACGAGTTGCGCGCCGCGCAGTCGGAGCCGGGGTTGCCGCCGGCGAGCGAGCAGGCGCAGATTTCCGAGCGCACGACGGCCCCGTAGCGCCCTGCAGCCGTCCGGCCACCACGCCCGGCCCGAGCGGCAATTTGAAGGCGCCGCGCGGGCCGCTGGATTCTGGGTGGTCGCGCCGTGGCGCCGTTTCGTTCTGCGATGATCCGCACTGGGAGTGGGAGCGGCTCAGCCTTGCGTGAGCCACTCCGCGATCGTGCGTCCGATCAGCGGTCCCTGGTCCTCCTGGAGGAAGTGCGAGGCGTTCTCGATCACGCGCGGGGGCGGTTGGCCGATCGAGGCCGCGAAGCTCTCGCCCACCGCGAGCGGCAGCACCGGATCGGAGTCGGCCCACAGCATCAGCGTCGGCGGACGGTCCTCGCGCAGCGCCTCCAGCACGCGCGTCCCGTCCGCGGCGCCGGGCGCGTCGGGCGTCTGCGGGATCAGCAGCGGGAAGGCCCGGGCGCCCGCCTTGGACTCGACGCTCGGGAAGGGCGCGTCGTAGGCGGCGATCACCTCCTCGCCCGGGTCGTTCTTGCAGGCGCCGCGCACGAGCATCCCGACCGGCAGGTCCTCGGTGCGGGCGACGAAGTCGCGGAATGCGATCCAGGCGTCGGTCATGCGTTGGCGACCGGTGAACAGGCCGGTGTCGAGAATCACGATCCGCGCGATCCGCTGCGGGTGCTCGACCGCGAGGCGCAGCCCGATCGGGCCGCCCCAGTCGTGCACCACGATCGTCGCGTCGCGCAGGTCGAGCTGCTCGAGCAGGCTCGCGGTGTATGCGACGTGGCGGTCGTAGGAGTACCAGTCGAGCTCGATCGGCTTGTCCGAGCGGCCGAAGCCCGCGAGGTCGGGGGCGATGCAGCGAAAGCCCGCGTCGCGCACGGGCGGGAGCACGTGTCGCCAGAGGAACGACCAAGTCGGCTCGCCGTGCAGGAAGATCACCGGTGCTCCGTCGCCCTCGTCGAGATGGGCCAGCCGCAGGCCGTCCACTTCGCGGTAGTGGGACTCGAACGGGAAGTCGGGAAGCCCTTCCAGCAGCTCGTCGGGGGTGCGCACCGCGTCGGTCATCCGGTGCATCCTATTCGTCGGGCGACGCTCGTCCGTCGGGGGGCCTCGCCATCGGTTTTCGCCACGAGTTGGTTCGCGGGTCTGTTAGCTGCTCGGCCCGCGTCGGCGCCGCGGTTGGGTGCCGAGGTCAGGTGCCGCGCCGGGAACGATCGGTAATCTCGGGCCGGATGCGCGCGGCGACCGACCGAAAGCTCGAGCTCGGCAGGGGGCTTGCTGTGCCGAGCGCGGCGATCGTGAGCGCCGTGGCGCTCGCCGCGTGTGGGAGCTCGAACACGGCGAGCACCGCGCGCGCGACGAACACCGCGGGGTCCTCCACGCAGGCGCAATCCACGCCCTCCGCCAAATCCACCTCCGGCGGCTCGTCGGGCGCCGAGTCCACGGCGACCACCGGGAGCCCGGCGCCGGCATCCTCTCCCGCGGCCGGGCCGGCGACGTCGTTGAAGCTCGCGGCGGACTCCAACGGGGAACTCGGCTACAACACCAAGCAGCTGACCGCGAAGGCCGGCAGGGTGACGATCACGATGACGAACATGTCGCCGCTCGAACACAACGTGACGCTCGCTCAGGGCTCGAAGGTGCTGGGCGCGACCCCGACGTTCCAGGGTGGCTCGAAATCGCTCACGCTGAACCTGAAGCCCGGGACCTACTCGTTCTACTGCTCGGTCCCCGGCCATCGCGCGGCGGGCATGGAAGGCACGTTGACGGTTACGCAGTAGAGGAGCCCAGGTCGATCGGGTCCGCCTGGTGATCAGGCAAGCTTCGAGGGCGAGAGATACGGACGTGAGACGGACGGAAATGCAGCGCAAAACGAAAAGACATAGAGGGAGCCCCAGATGACGGATGTTCTTGTGAGACTCGACCAGGCCCGCAGCGAATGCAATGTGCTGGAGCACCCCTTCTACGAGCGCTGGAGCGCCGGCGAGCTGAGCGGCGCAGAGCTCGCGTGCTACGCGGGCGAGTACCGCCACGCGGTCATCGCGCTCGCGGAGGCCTCGCGGGCAGCGGCCGCGAAGGCCGGCCCGGCGCACGCGAACGGGCTGCGCCGCCACGCCGCGGAGGAGACCGCGCACGTGGAGCTGTGGGACGACTTCGCCCGCGCGACCGGAGCCCAGTCCCAGGAGACTGTGGATGGGGATGACGGCCCGGTAGCGGTGCCTGCGCCGGCGCAAACACAGGCGTTGACGGAGACGCAGTCCTGCGCGCAAGCGTGGACGGCGGGTGAGGACCTGCTCGAGCACCTCGCGGTGCTCTACGCAATCGAGGCCGGCCAGCCGCAGATCTCGACGACGAAGCTGGAGGGGCTCATCGAGCACTACGGCTACAGCGAGGAAGGCCCGGCGCTCGAGTACTTCAAGGTCCACGAGCTGCGCGACCTCGAGCACGCGCGCGAGGCGGGCGCACTGATCGAAGAGCTGCTCGCCACTTGCGAGGAGCCCGAGGCGCAGACCGAGCGGATGTTCGCGCGAGCGCGCGCGGCGCTGCAGGGGAACTGGGACCTGCTCAGCGGCGTCGAAGCGGCCGCGCTTGCCACCAGTCACGCATAAAACGTCCATGCATCCGCGTGTCGTGGGCTCAACAGGCAAGTATTCGGGGCGGATTCCACGACACGCGCGGTGCGATGAGAGAGATCAGGGATATGCATCGCCAGGTGCCGACAGTCGCCAGGCGAACAGCACCGCTGCGACCGATGTCGCGAGGTTGAGGCTCGATACTCCGGGGCGCATCGGGATGCTGATGCTCGCGTCCGCATGGGCGCGCAGCTCGTCCGAGAGGCCGTAGCGCTCGGTGCCGAACGCGAGCACCGCGCGCGGTGGCAGCTCGCCAGGCTGCAGCCGCTCGCCCTCCGGGTCGATCGCGAGCAGCGGCCGGTCATGTGTAAACCGGTCGTGGAGCGGCTTGTCGTGGGCGGGTCGGTCGAACGTGGGCCGGTCGGGCGGCGGCTCATGTAGTGCCGGCCGATCGAGTGCCGGCGTGTCGGCTATACGACGGTCGTCCGCGCGACGCTCTTCCGCGCCCTCCACGGGTCCCCGATCCAGTAGCGACAGTCGCTCCAAGCGGGCGACCGGCAGCGCGTAGTGCAGCCCCGCCGCGCCGCGCAGCGCATCGGGATGCCAGGGGTCGTGGCTGCCGGTGCTGAGCACGCCGGCGGCGTCGGCCGCGGCGGCAACACGCACGCAGGCGCCCATGTTGCCGAGGTCGCGCGGATCCTCGAGCAGGACCACCGGCGCCGCGCGCTCATCGGCGAGCACCGCTGCGGGCTCGCCCGCGCGCCGCCGCGCCAGTGCGATCACGCCCGTCGGCGGCGGCAGCGGCGCGAGCTGGGCGAAGACCGCCGGTTCGACCGGCCGTGCGAGCTCGTGCAGACGCGCGGAGAGATCCGGAGCGAGCGCGCTCGACAGGCGCTCCAGGGGAGCCTCCGTGGAGACGACGACCTCCAGCAGCGGAGCGTCGAAGCGCAGCGCGTGCTTGAGCGCGTGGAAGCCTTCGAGCACGGCCAGCTCGGGGTCGCGCCGCGCGCGGCGAAAGCGCGGGACCAGCGCGCCGCTTCCCCCGCTGCCTGCCCCGCGCGAGCTCATGCCGAGGCGAGGCTTCGCAGCACCGACCGCGCAGCGTTGTAGCCGTTCATCCCGTGCGCGCCCGCGCCCGGAGGGGTGGCCGCGGAGCAGATGTACACGCCCGCGATCCCGGTCGCGTAGGGGTCGCGCGCGAGCCGCGGGCGGATCACCGTCTGCAGCGGCGTGTTCGCGCCGGTGAGGATGTCGCCGCCGAGGAAGTTGGCGTTGTCGCGCTCGATCTGCCCGGTTGAGCGCACGGCCCGTGCCAGGATCCGCTCGCGCAAGCCCGGGGCGAAGCGTTCGATCTGGTCGAGCAGCGCCTCGGTCGCGTCGCCGGTATAGCCGCGCGGCACGTGCGCGTAGGCCCACACGGGGTGGACGTCTTTGCGCGCGCGCGAGGGGTCGGCGAGCGACTGCTGGCAGACAAGCACGAACGGGCGCTCGGGCATGCGCCCGCGGTCGATCGCGCGCTCGCCGGCGACGATCTCCGCGAACGATCCGGCGGCGTGCACGGTGCCCGCCCGGCGCGCGGCGGCGTTCGTCCACGGCACGCCGCCCTCGACGGCGAGGTCGACCTTGAACGCGCCCGGGCCGTGGCGGTAGCGACGGTATGCCCGCGCGATGCGCGCCGGCAGCTGCTCGCCCGCGACATCGGCAACCGCGCCGGGCGCGAGGTCGAGCACGACCGCGTTGGCGCGGGGCAGCTCCGTGAGCGAGGCGACGCGCCGGCCCGTCTCGATCCTCCCGTCGTGCTCGAGCACGACCGCGGCGAGTGCATCGCTGATCGCGCGCGAGCCGCCGCGCGCGACCGGCCAGCCGTAGCGGTGCCCGGCGCACACGAGCGCCATCCCGACCGACGCGCTCAGCGGTCGCGTCAGCGGCGCGAACGCGTGCGCGGCACAGCCACCCCACAGCGCCTTCGCCTGCTCGCCGGAGAACCCGCGCGCGATCGCGGTCGCCGGCAGCGCGGCTCCCACGCCGAAGCGTGCCAGCCGCAGCGGGTGGCGCGGCACGTGGAGGACCGGTCGCATGATGTCCTCGCTGAGCTCGGCGAAGCCCCGCGACGGGGCGCCGAAGACACGCTCCCATGCCGCCCCGTCCGCACCGAGCGCCGCGCTGGTATCCGCCAGCGAGCGCAGCATGACCGCCCCACCCCCGTCGTCGTCGCGGTCGCCATCGAGCGGGTGTGCGAGGTCGACCTCGGGCCAGCACCACTCGAGCCCGTGCCGCGCCAGGCCGAGCTCGTTCAGCGAGGGCGCGCCGACCGCCATCGCGTGCACGGCCGAGCAGTCGTCGTGCAGCAGGCCGGGCAGCGTCAGCTCGCTCGTCGTCGTGCCGCCGCCGATCCGCTCGCGCGCCTCGAGCACCGTCACCCGCACGCCCGCGCGTGCGAGCCACGCGGCGCACGTCAGGCCATTTGGGCCGGAGCCGACGACGATTGCCTCGCTCATCTTGCGGGTGGATGCTCGATCACGGTGTGGGTGCCGCAACCGTCGGCCGGGACGCGCCGCCGCACGGCCGGATCACCTCGACCGGGAACGCGTCGCTCCCGCCGAGCCACGGCTGCCGTCCGACCATCTCGCCGACCTCGACGTAGCCCTCCTCGATCAGCCCGGTCGCCGCGTCGTGGATGCGGTAGCGCTGTCTTTGCACCTGTATCGGTTGCGACTCGATCATCACCACGCGCAGTTCACCGGGTGCGTATTTGCAGCGCTCCTGCACCGCCTCCAGCAGTTGCTCATTGTGGAAGTGGCCATCGCCGAAGTTGTATCCGAGCACGACGCCGGCGACGATCTCGCCCTCGCGCACGTGGTAGCGCTCGACGTTTGCGGTGTCGTTCCCGACGGCGCGCGGGAGCAGTCCGTTCAGCGCGCGGCCGTGCGCGTGCATCGAGCGGAACGCGAGGCCCTTGCACATCAACAGCTCGGCGAGGTCGCGGTCGTAGAGTTTCACCAACTGCTCGACGGCGACCGGGGCGGCCTTCACGATCGCGCTGTCGAGACGAGCCTCGGCACCCGACTGCTTCTCGAATAGCCACTGGCTCGTCGCCCAGTTGCCGGCGTAGTAGCGCATCGAGGGCAGGAACGAGACGAGGTCGGGGCGCAGGTTGCCGAGCACCGGGATCCCGACGCAACTCACGGCGAGGATCGCGATCAGCAGCGGATCGTCGAGCTGCGACAGCGGCACGCCGCCGTAGTGGCCGAACAGGAAGAGGATCCCGAAGATCATGAACACGTTCCACTCCAGCGGCACCGCCAGCGGGAACGTCGAGAAGATGTGCACGTGGAACAGCACCATCCCGACGACTGCAATCGTCAGCAGCGGCCCGCTCGGCGCGACGAGCAACAACAACGGCAGCGTGAACTCCGTCACCGTCCCCATGTGCGCGGCCAGCGCGCCGGTCGCGGACGGAAGTAGGTCGTCGGGATGACCACGCCAGAGTCGGCGCTTGAACGCGCGCGAGCGGTTCCACGGGGTATTGCTGATCATCACCGTCACCACGAACGGGAAGTGCCGGTTCAGCTTCGACGATGCGGCGCCCCACCAGATGCACACGAACACGATCTGCGCGGCGGCGAGCAGGTCGGAGGAGGGGAACAGAAAGAGGATCATCAGGTTCCCGTAGACCTCGGCGCGGGCCGCGAGGAATGGGACCTTGTCGCGCAACCCGAGCAGGATCCCGATCCCAAGCAACACCCCTACTGCAACCGGTTGCAGTCGCCCGGCGGCCGTGCCTACGGTCGGCGCGGTGCCGGCCACGAGTAGATAGATCGCCGCGGCGAGCAGTCCCGCGTACAGCGCGACGTCGATCCATGTGCGCCGCGTGCCGCGCGTCAAGGGCACCTTGCCCGGCCAGGGCGGCAGGCGGATCGTCCCCGGCCGCAGCCAGTAGAGCACGCCGCCGATCATCGGCGAGAAGCGCAGCGTCAGCGGCATCGAACCGGCGCCCAGGCCGAGCACCTCCCAGAGCATCGTCCACACGACCGCCTTCTCGAACACGATCGGTTCCGTCCACCATTTGCTCAGGTCGCTGAGCCCGCCGAGCCCGCGCGTCGTCGCGGAGATCACGAGCAGGCCGCCGAGCGCGTAGACGACGATCTTTGCGATGTACAGCAGGAACACCGCGTAGGGCGTGCCGAAGCCGTTGATCGCCCAGTCCTGTGCGAGCGGCTCGATCCGCTCCAGGTGGCTCAGCCGCTTCCACTCCTCCAGCTCGACCGGCGGCGGCGCCGGCGCGATGAATCCCATTCCGCTCCCCTGTCTATGTCCTCCTGCTCTTCACCCGCCTCGGCACGCGCACTCGTGCTCGCGGACGAGGGCGGGCATTCCCGGCTGGCCCCCGTGAAGAGTACGGGCTGAGCGCTCCTCAGTTGGAATTTGCCCATGCACGCAGGGGCCGAGCTCAGCCGCGCGAGCGTCGCGGGACGCGCGCTACGCTGCGCTGCGTGCGCCGCCCGCCCACAGCGCCGATCGCCGCCGGCACGCTGATCGTCGCCTACGCGGTCGCGGTCGGCACCGGCTCGCGCCCGCTGGGCGGTGTCGTGCTTGCGATCGGCGGGCTCTGGTGCATCTGGGCGTGGCTCACGCGCTACGGCCGCAGGACGGCGACGATCCTCGGCTGTGTCGGCTTCGCCGCGTTCGTGCTCTCGCACGTGCTCGCGCTTGCGATCGGCGCCTGGCCCTCGGTGCTGGTCGTCTCCGCCGTCGTCGCGGCGGTGACCTGGACGCAGGCCGATGCGCGCGCGGTCGGCGTCGGCGCGGTCTGAAGCGCGGGGTCGACCCACGTGTTGACCCCACGCGCCGGTGCAGTCTGAGGCGGCAGCCACGGCGGCAGGCCACGACCGCGGCCCACGACGGCAACCGCGACGGCGATTGGAAGAGGTCTGGTAGAGGCATCGAATCGCCGGCCACGAGCGCCAGCCGTGGTAAACGGCCCACCCGCAGGAGTACCGTTACCTCAAAGTTTCAACTAGCGAGGAGCGGCGATGAAGAAAATCTTTGAGCTCGTGCTCTGCATCCTGCACCCGATCGCGGTGATCCTGATCTGGATCAGCCTGATCGGCCGTCGCGACCTGGGCTTCATCGCGAAGCTCGCTTGGGGCATCGCCGTGATCGTCCCGTTCATCCCGTTCCTGTTCGTCCTCACGGGAAACGATTTTCTGTAGCCGGCAAAGGACTTTCTGTGGCCGGCAAGGCGCGGCCGGCGCGCGACATGTGCGTCCGGCCAGTCCGCCGGTTCACAGAGCGGCCGGCGCGCCGGCGCCTTCGAGGATGGCCGTCGTCGCGGGTTCGATGTCCTGCATGCGGTCGACGTGCGCGAGGTCGGGAAACGCGCGGCTCCAGCCGAGCGCAAGCAGGATCGTGATCGCGCCGCCGCCGACGACCGCGGGCACGACGCCGATCAGTGAGGCGGCGAGCCCCGACTCGAACGCGCCGAGCTGGTTGGAGGCGCTGATGAACACCATCTCGACCGCGCCCACGCGCCCGCGCAGGCGGTCGGGGGTGGCGAGCGCCACGATCGTCGCGCGGATGTTCATGCTGAACAGGTCGACGAAGCCGCTGACGCCGAGTGCGAGCAGCGAGAGCGGGTAGGAGCGCGAGAGGCCGAAGACGACCATGCTCGCGCCGAACAGCGCGACGACGATCAGCAGCGTGCGCCCGGCGTGGCGCAGTAGCGGGCGGCGGGTGAGGACCGCCGCGGCGAGCAGTGCGCCGACGGCCGGGGCGGCGCGCAGGATGCCCAGCCCGGTGGGCCCGACGTGCAGGATCGTGCTCGCGAACACGGGCAGCAGTGCGACCGCGCCGCCGAACAGCACGGCGAGCAGGTCGAGCAGGATCGCCCCGAGCAGGATCTGCGTGCGCCCGACGAAGCGCAGCCCCTCGAGCACGCTCTCGAGGTCCGGCGCGCGCGCGTCGCGGCCCATCGCCTCGGCGGCCGGCTGGGGGCGGATCGCGAGCACGCACCCGGCTGCCAGCAGGCAGGTGCCCCCGGCGAGCAGATAGACGGCCACGGGCGAGCTCGCGTAGATCAGGCCGCCCAGCGCCGGCCCCACCACCATGCCCATCTGCGTGGCGATCGAGCGCAGCGTCATCGCGCTCGGCAAGAGCTCGGCCGAGACGAGCGTCGGTGGCATCGCCCGCGCGGCGGGCGTGCCGAGCGCCATCGTGATGCCGGCGCCGACGGCGAGCGCGAGGTAGGGGGCGAGCGTAGTGTCGCCGGCGCCGCTGAGCACGGCGAGCCCGACGCCGACGCCGACGCCCACAACGAGCGAGGCGGCGAACACGAGCCGCCGGGGGAAGCGGTCGGCGAGATGTCCGGCGGGGAGTGCGAGCACGAACATCGGGATGAACTCGGCCAGGCCGATCAGGCCCAGATAGAGCACGTTACGGTGCTGGGTGTAGACCTCCCAGCCGATCGCCACCTCGAGCATCTGCAGGCTGATGTCCATCCCCAGCAGCGCCAGCCACCAGAGGCGGAAGTCGCGCACCGCGAGGGCGGGGCCGAGGCGTTTCATGTGGTGCCGTAGTTGGATGAGTTCATGAAGAGGAGGGCTCCCAGGGCTTGCGGCCCAGCCGACCCACGCCCACCGAACCGGCCTCCACCTGCTTGTACTGATCGGCACGTTCTGGACCGGAGTAGCAATTGCGGAAAGGCATCTTTGGCCGGTGGACCATATGGATTGGCGCCGTCCGCGAGGACGATATCGGCATGTCTCTGGTGCCCCTATCAGCGGAGGAACTGGCCGAGACGCCGACGCTGTTCGCGAGCTTCATGGGCCATGTGGGCACGAGCTACAAGACGCTCGGCCAGCTACGCGCGATCTATCGCGAGCGCAGCAGGGTGCTCCCCGCCGCCGAAGACGGGGCCGACGACCTGCGCGTCGAGCGCTTCATCGAGGACATGGCGAGCAACCGCTGGAGCTCGAGCGTCGTCATGCGGATCGGCGTGTTCGACGGCACGACGCTCGCGATCGACGGGATCCATCGCGGCATCGCCTACCTCGCGTGCATCGAGCGGGGGATCGGCCCCGAGCGGCTGCCGCCGCTGCACGTCGAGCGCTGAATAGCCCGCGAGCGGCAGCTCGCTGCAGGTCGAGCGTCGAGCGCTGAGTGATCTCCGCGCGGGCACACCGCGTACACATACCCAACAGCCCGCGCCACAAGGCATGGGATCGCAACTCTTCTTTGGGAGCTGATCAGCGCATGGGACTCGACAATCCAATCCACATCGCCTTCCTTGTAGTCATCTTGCTGCTCGTGTTCGGCGCGAAGCGCCTGCCCGAGATGGGTCGCTCGCTGGGCTCCGGGATGCGTGGCTTCAAGGACTCGCTCGACGGCGGGACGACCTCGACTTCGACCACGACACCGGCCCCGGCAGTGGTCGTCGCTCGAGCAACGCACGAGCCGGTTGCGGTAGCAGCCGACGCCCACGCCGCCGCGACCCCGACCTCGTAACCCACCCGGGCGCGGACGCGGCGAGCGCGGCGGACGCGGGCTCAGAAGTTGTGACCGGACCCGCGATGCGATAGGCCTGCGGCTGCCACAGCAGCTCCGCGGGCTCGCGACTGAGCGCCGCGGCGATCGCCCGCGCACCGGCCTGCTGCCCCGCGACGATCTGCGCGCGGTCGCGCTCGAGCCGGCCGACGACGTCCTCCTGCGCGACCGCGATCTGCACCACGCGGTCGCGCAGCGAGGGGTCGCGTTCGAGCCCGGCGAGTGTGGCCGCGGCTTCGTTGTAGAGCTGCGGCTGCTCGTGCAGCAGCTCGCGCAGCGCCGGGTGCTGGTGTGCGACCGCCGCGAGCGCGGCCATGTTGGCGGGGTGCTTGCGGTGCTCGACCGCGCGCGAGCGCAACACGAGCACATGCGTCGCGCCATCGCGCAGCGCCGAGCGGAAGGGCACCGTCTCGACGAGGCCGCCGTCAGCCATCAGCTCGCCGTGCAGGCGCGGGAGCGGGCCGCCGAGCAGCGGCAATGCACAGCTCGCGCGGACGGCCGCGAGCGTCTGCGCCGGCGAGGCGAAATCGCGCAGCACGACCTCTTCGCGGCGCTGCACGGCGGTCGCGATCACGCACAGCTCGGGGCCGGCGGCGAGCCCCTGCGGCGAGTACGGCTTGACGTGCGCGGCGAGCTCGTCGAACAGGAACGTGAGGTCGACGATCGGCTTGCCGCGCAGCACGCGCAGGGCCGAGATGAACTCGCGCGAGGCCGCATCCTCGTAGTTCGTCGCGCCGAGCGGCGCCTGGCCGGCCGCCGTCCAGAGGCCGTTCAAAGCGCCGGAGGAGCAGCCGTAGAACGAGGTCGAAGGAGGGGATCAGGCCGAGCGCGTCGAGCATCACGCACATGCCGGCGGTAACGGCCCCGCCCATCCCACCGCCCTCGATCGCGAGCGCGAGCACATGGGGGTCCGTGCGCTCGCGTGGCCGGCTGCCGGTGCGCGTCCGCTCGGCGGCGATCCGCAGCGCCGGGTGTGAGAGCTCGTCCGGCTCGCTCAGGTCGGCGGGTGTGACCGGGGCGCTGTAGGTCGGCGCAGGCACCCTTCCGATGCTAGCCACGCTCTGTCTGGGTGGCGACGCTTGTGTCCTACCGGGTGCCGGATCAGTGGGCGGGCGTGCGCCTGAGCTCCTCGCGCGGGTTGCCGAAGAGCATGTGCAGGATCCCGTTGACCACGCTGATGATGATCGCCGCGAGCGCCGCCCACCAGAAGGTTGCGATCGTGAACTGCGGGACGATCCAGTGGGTCAGGTAGAGCATCAGAACGTTGATCAGGAAATAGAAGATCCCGAACGTGACGATGATGAACGGGATCGAGAGGATCGCGAGCACGGGCTTGATGAAGAAGTTCACGACCGTGAACACGAGCCCAGCGATCAGCAGCGCCCACCAGTCGCTGCCATAGCTCAAGCCGGACAGCAGCCAGGTGGCGACGAACAGGGCGATGGTGTTGAACAGCCACGTGACGGCAAGTTGGCGGGCCATGTCTCGTACAGGGTAACCGGGCCACCCGCCAGACAACTGTTACTCGATGATGCGGAATGAGGCTGTGGCGGAGTGTCGCGCGCCGTCGTCGGCGATCGGGGTTGCGGTCATCTGGTAAGTGCCAACTGCGAGCTTGTGTCCCGCCAGGCGACCTGTGAAGCGGAAGTGATTGACGCCTGCCTCGCCGGCTAGCGTAAAGCTGCCTGGAAGTTTCACAAGGCGCGTGCATCTGCGTGCTCCGCTGTTTGCCCTTGCGGGTTTGATGCAGTGCCCTGCGGAGCTCTGAAGGCCTTGCTGAACCTCGGCAATGGTGAAGCGCACTTCGTCTCCTGCGTCGAGTGTGTAGGCGACGTTTGCTCCGTAGCGATTCGTTGCGGCCAGCGCGCTCGCTCCCTGAACCGCCGCAGGGAACGTCGTCGGCGAGAGGGTCTCGCTGTCTACCTTCGCCGGCACAGCGCTGGGGCCATGGCTGGGGGTCGTTGCGGTGCGGTCTGGGACTGGAGTGGCTCCATTTGAGTCGGTCGTGGAGTCACCCGACGCAGACGTGGTTGATGTCTGTCCAGAACCCGAAGTCGTTCCGGGTGGATTGCTGCCGACGGGTGGCGCCGGGAAGTGGGGCGCAGGCATCCGGAAGAAGTCGGCGCCGGGGTCATAACGGCCGATCAGCGCGGTGGTACCTTCCCCATTCAGCGCAACCGCGTCACCGAAGTAATCGTATGGTGTCGCGTTGTCGAGAATGAATTCTCCCTGCTGGGTCCAGCTCGGCCCTTCGCCGGCGAAGGCGTAGGTGACACCGAAATCTTCGTCGGCCCAGGGAGCACCTACCAACGCTACGTTCCCTGCGCCATCGAGCGCCACGCTCGCGCCAAACCAGCCGTCAAAAGAGGTGACTTCGGCGTCGTCTGGCGTCAGTTCTGCCTGCTGGATCCAATTCGAGCCGCTATTGCTGAACAGGTACGCAGAGCCGCCGTCCGGAGCAGGAGCGCCGACAAGCGAAGTGTGCCCGTCGGCGCTCAGCGCCACCGAGGCGCCGAATTCCGACCCCTTCGACACGTCGTTGCTCATGAGCTCTGACTGTTGCGTCCAGTTCGCACCACTGCCGGTAAAAACATAGGCAGCGCCGGTGTCTTCGTCCTGTGTGGGGTCACCGATCAGGACGGTGCTGCCGTCGGCGCTCAGGGCCACGGCGTAACCGAAATCGTCGAATGGGCCTGAGGCGTCGCTGGCGCTCAGCGTTGCCTCCTGCGTCCAGTCGGTGCCGCTGCGGCTGAACAGCGTGGGTGGGGCGTTGCCGGCGGGGTCGTGGAAGCGCCCGTAGTACCCGGATAGACCGGCGCCCACCAGTGCCGTGTTGCCGTCGCTGCTGAGCGCTACGGCGCCGCCGAATCCCGGGCCTCCGCGGAGCTCTGCCTGTTGCGTCCAGATCGAGCCGCTGCGAGTGAAGACGTAGGCGGCACCTTGTTCACAATTTTTCAGGCCGTATCCGCATTCGCCTGGATCGCCGACGATCACGGTGTTGCCGCTGGCACTCGTTGCGACGGCGTTGCCAAACAGCGTGTCGTAACTTGGATCGCTGGCTGTGAGCTCCGCCTGCTGCGCCCAGTTGGCCCCGCCGGACGTATAAACGTGCACGACGCCGGGCGCACCCGTGAGCCCAAGCTGCCCGATCACAGCGGTGCTCCCGTCGGCGCTTATCGCCGTCGAGATTCCGTAGCCGACGGCACCCGTGAATTCCGCCTGCGGCGCTTCGTCGGCGGCTGCCTGTGATGTCGCAAGCCCGAGCCAGCCGATGGCCGCCGTGATCGTCACCAGCAAGCACGCGAACGTCCGCTGCGGTCGGGCGGCCCGGGCCGAAGTCCTAAATGCGTATCTCACGCGGTATCCATCGATATAAGAAGAGGCTTGCTGCCGGTTGCGCACCGCCCAGCCAATCGCGCAACTGACCCATGTATTCAGACGCTCGGAATGTATCACGGCGACCTGGGGCCTCGGAAGGTTTGCGGAGACTCCGTCGCTCTACGGCCCAAGCGAGATTCGCACCACGGGTGTCCGCATTCTTTGGAGCTCGTGACTATGTGGGTGGGTCGAGCCTCAACATGCAGCTGTGTGGCTGCATATACTCTAGGCAACCAAATGGCTGCACTTGACCGAGACCGAGAAGAACTTCCCCGAGCAGAAGAGGAGACGCGCGACGTATTCAGAGCGCTGGCCGATCCAGGTCGTCGCCAACTGCTGGACAGCCTGAACGAGAGCAACGGACAGAGCCTGCGCGAGCTATGCGGCGGGATGGAGATGACGAGGCAGTCGGTCAGCAAGCACCTGGCGGTGCTGGAAGCCGCGAACCTCGTGACCGTCGTCTGGCGTGGCCGGGAGAAGCTGCACTACCTCAACGCCGAGCCGATCAACGCGATCGCCGAGCGCTGGATCAAGCAGTACGACCGTGGGCGAGCGCAGGCGCTTGCCGACCTCAAGCGAGCACTGGAGGACACCACCATGCAAGACACCGACGTGAAGAACCCCGAGAACCCCGAGAACCCCGAGTTCGTCTACAAGACCTACATCAAGACCACCCCCGAACGGCTCTGGCAGGCGCTGACCGACCCGTCGTTCACGCGACGCTACTGGGGCGCGACCTTCGTCTCGGACTGGCAGGCCGGCTCGCCGATGACCTGGGAGTACGGCGGCGTGACGATCACCGATCCGGCTCAGGTCGTGCTCGAGTCAGAGCCGTACCGCAGGTTGTCATACACCTGGCAGACCGTCACCCCCGAGTTCGCCGCGACGGTCGGGTTCAGCGACGAGTACCTCGCCGAGGTCGCCGCCGAGCGCCGCTCGAAGGTCAGCTTCGAGCTCGAGCCGCACGGCGAGCTGGTCGAGCTGACCGTGGTTCATGACGACTTCGACCCGGGCAGCAAGGTGCTGGAGAGCGTCAGCGGCGGCTGGCCGATGATCCTCGCGAGCCTGAAGACCCTGCTGGAGACGGGCGAGGTCCTGTCCGATGGTTCCGAGACGCCACGGTGAGCGGGGGCACGCTGTGGGCGGGTCTAACTTCGACCTGAGCTCATCGACGATTCGGGCTTTTGTATCTCCACGGGGCGCGGCGGATCCACGGGGCGCGGCGGATCCACGGGGCGCGGCGGACGTTGCGTCCCCTCGGCCTCGGCCAGGATCAGCCGCCCCCTGGCCCCATCATCGCTTTCATGGCGTGCATCGAACCGGACGCTGAGCCCGGAACAACGAACCCCGGCACGTCGTGCGGAATGGCGAGAATCGCGGCCGCGAGCACGACCAGGACGCTCGCGGTCGCCAGCCTCGCGCCGCGGCCCCAGGGGCCGATCTTCTCGAGCGCCACGAGCACGGCGATCAGCCCCATCCACGTGAGGCTCATCACGCCGAGCGCAAACAGCGCGGCCATCAGCGCCCACGAGCAGCCGAGACACCATCCGCCGTTGCGCAGGCCCATCGCCAGCGCTCCGCGCCGCGTGTTCTGCCAGGAACTGTCGAGGAACTGCAGCGGGCTGCGGCACCGCGAGAGGAACGCGCGCTTGGGCGGCGTCAGCTGGTAGAGCGCGGCGAGGCCCAGAACACCCACCGCGAGCAGGCGCCCGCCGCTGTGCCAGGCCAGCGAGCCGGCGAACAGGCTCTTGCCAAGCTCGAACAGGCCGTAGGCGCCGATGCCGGCGACGCTCCACACGAGCAGGTAGCCGCCGGCGAACAGGAGCACCCGGCTGAGCTCGCGCCGGACCAGCGCCGCAAAGACGGCTGCCGTCGGCGCGAGCGAGGGCAGCATCATCGCCGCCATCATCGTCGCCCACACGCCCGTGAACCAGCCGACGGAGCCGAGTGCGGATCCCCGGCCCTGCGTCCATCCCCGCCATCCGGTCGACTGTGGACCACCACGCCAACCCCGCCGCGGCGAGCAGCACCGCGACGATCCCGAGCTCAGTTCGCATCGCCGCCAACGGGGAGAAGCTGACCCCGTTGACCCCGCTCACTCCGACGCCGCTGAATATGCCGCCCGCGGTGGGAGGCACAGCTTTAGTTACGCCGGAAGATCTGCTGATGGTCATCCCGTCGCGCGACGCCGCCACGGCTCAGCCTCCTTCGTATTCGTCGTGGCGGCGCCACCAGATGCCGGGCTCGTTGCGCCCGAGCGGGGCGCGGTCGAGCCACGAGTACATGCCCCAGATGCCGTCGAGGCCGCGTCCGTAGGCCGAGTAGGTGTGGTACACGACGCCGTCCTCGAGCACGAACGCGCTCATGCCCGGCCCCTCTTTTCTGAACGTCACGGGATCGGTGCCGGCGCTGGACGCGATCTCGATCAGCCCGGGGCTCTGCTCGGAGGGCCGGAAATCGTCGGTGCGGAAGTTGTACTCGACGGCGCCCGACTGCCATTCCTGCTCGGTGTGCATCACGTGGAAGTCGTGATTGAAGTCGCTCTCGAACGAGGACGCCCACGGAAAGCTCCAGCCCATCCGGTGCTTGTAGTCCTGCAGCTTCTCCAGCGGCGCGCGCGAGACCGCCGTGAACGCGACGTCGTGATTGAGCAGGTGCACGACTGAACCGGAGAAGCCGTCGGCGATCGCCGAGCAGGACGGACACCCGGCGGCGAAGTCGGGCCCGAACATGAAGTGGTAGACCAGCAGCTGCGATCTACCACCGAAGAGGTCTGCGAGGGATGCCGGTCCGTCGTCGGTCTCGAAGCGGTACTCCTTCTCGACGGGCACCCAGGGCAGGTCCTGTCGCAGCCGCGCCAGCTCATCGCCGCGCCGTGTGTGCTCCTTCTCGGCGTCGAGCAGCTCCAGGCGCGCCGACAGCCACTCCTCACGAGTTCCGGTCTTGTGATCGGTCATTGGGTTCTCCTTGTCGGTGTTGAAAATTGATACCCGCCTCGGCCTGTGCGGACTCGGCAAGCTGCTTGATCCGTGCCAGGCGCCTGTCCCACTGCGCGGCGACGCGAGCCAGCGCCTCGGCGGCGTCGTCCAGCCGCTCGGGCCGGATCGCGTAGCGCACCTCCCGCCCGTGCCGCCGGCCCGCGACCAGGCCGACGCGGTCCAGCACCACGAGATGCTTGGCGATGGCCTGCCGCGTGACGGGCAGTTCCGTCGCGAGCGTCGTGGTCGTCGCCTCGCCGTGCTCGAGCAGCGCGTCGAGCACACGCCGGCGCGTCGGGTCGGCGACCGCCGTCCACAGCGCGTCGTCTTCGGCGACCGCGGTGGCCGTCAACGCGTCTCCCCGCGTGACTTCGCAGCCACGTAGTCGCGCAGTTCGCCGAGATGTTTCCCCCAGCCGTATTCGTGCTGTTCGATGTACTTGGCCTTGCCCTGCTCGTCATGTGTCACGGCGCCGATGCCGCTCTCGAGCACCCGCAACCGTGTCCCGCCGGCCTCCTCGCTGAGGCTGAACTCGACCAGCGCAGAGTTGTTCTGATCCGGTCCCGCGCCCTGCGGATGGTTCCAGCGAAAGGAGAACCGGTGGAACGGCTCGGCCTCGACGACCCGAATCGGAACGCTCAGGTCGGATTCCTTGTCACCGCTGCGACCCCCGGGCTTCCACGTGAGCGTTCCGTCGGCACCGACGCGCCCCTCGAGATCCGCCTCGTCACTGAACCAGCGACTGATCTGCTCGGGTTCGGTGATCACGCCCCAGACGACCTCCGGGCTCGCCTCGATCAGGATCTCTCGTTCGACGCTATCAGCGGCCATGCGGGCTCCTTCCGTTAATGTGCAACCGATGGTTGCAGGATGTCACCAGAATAGCAACCAGATGTTGCGTGTCCCGCTCCCGTGGGGCATCGTTCGAGAGCTTGCTTGTCTAAGCTCCCGGTCGTTTGCTGCTGGAATATTCCAACAATAACCCCGATGGATCTAATGATGGGATATTCCATCTTTGGATCCCACGCATGCTATTGTTGCGATATTGCAACATCTGATCTCAAGGAGCGAGTCTGGACGATCCGGTCATCTCAGGACTTGGGGAGGACCTTGGGCGACGTGCGCAAGCTGCGCCACCTCACCCAGGAGCAGCTTGCCGAAAGAACCGGGATGCGTCGCGACTACCTGTCTCAGCTCGAGTCGAGCTCTGACACCCTGGAGCTAAAACGGCTGATACTTGCGTTCAGGCGGCTCGGGGCGGACATCACCGTGACGGTGGAGGCTCCCGAGGATGCCTCGTAAGGTCAGGCGACTCGCGGAGTGTGGCTGGGCGACGAGCTGATCGCCACGTTGGAGCAGCCCCGGCCGTATCAGATCACCTGCCGCTACTCGGAATTGGCGCTGGAAAGATGGGAGAGCAATAGCCCCGGCGCTGGCTAGGGTTCAAGGCGCTCGCAGAGCTTCTGAGCGAACATGCCGCAGACGCCGGCGGTGACCTCGACAGGCTCGTCGAGGTCATGACCTTCAACGTCCTGATCGGCAACGCCGACGCCCACGGCAAGAACCTCGCCCTGCTGCACGACCCGCTCGGCAACGTGGCGCTCGCGCCGCTGTACGACACGGTGCCGACGATGCTCTGGCCCAAGCTCCGGCCGGACAGCGCGATGAGCGTGGCCGGTGTCAGCAGCCTGGAGCAGATCACCGTGGACGACCTCGCCACCGAGGCCGCCGGCTGGCAGTACCCGCGCGACCGGGCGCATCAACTGGCCACCGGCGTGATCGAGCGTGTAGCTGCGGCCGCCGAAGCCCCGGGTTTTCACGTGGCCGTTCGGGAGCTGGTGCTGTCACGCGCGGAGTGGCTGCTGTCAGCGCACTGACCGCCGGCGCGCCGGGCAGAGATTGGCAGAGTACGGCAGAGATTGGCAGAGTACGGCAGAGATTGGCAGAGTAACTTCACGCGCGACGATAGAAGCCTGTCTTTGGAGAGCCGACAAACTCGATGACTCCTGCGTCTCGAAGGCGACGAAGATCGCGTCCCAAGCTCCGGGTCGAGAGACCGGTCTGTTGCTGGATGTCAGCCGTATTTGGCCGCTCCAGACTGTCGATTGCGGCCAGAACAGCAGCGTCTCGCTCCTCCACCGTAAGACGTGACCGTTCCCGCCCTCTACGTTGACCATCGCTCATCGGCTGGGCTGACAAATCGCCACTCGGCCGCGGCCGCAGGACGACCTTGATCTGCGGCCCGTTCTCGATCCACTCGGGCTCGGGGTAGCCCTCATCGCGGCAAGCGGCAATCACACGGTCGTACCCGCTCCCGTAGCCCTCGATCACGCCCAGGCGCATCAGCACACGCGAGATCGCCTTGTTGCGGCGAAGGCTCACACCGGATTCGAAATCCTCGCGGGAGAAACCCGGAGGCCAGGTTCCCGGACTCGAGATCTCCAGGCGGTCGGAGAAGAGGGCGACGAAGATCGAAGCGCCTTCCACCGCGTAGTCCGTGTGAGCGACCGCGTTGTTCAGAACCTCACGGACGGCGACGTTTGGGTAGAGGTCCAGCTCGTCGCGGCGTGCGCGGCCTGTGATCTGCACGATCGTGTCGGTGTTGCGCTCGATGAATCTGATCGTCTCCTCGATCCCGTCGAGCACCGTCGCATCGTTGTCTTCGCCCCTGACAACCGGCCGGCTCTTGTCGACTCCCCGAAACACGACGCACCTGATCTGCGCGTCAGGGAAATGGATGGCCTGCTCTCGCCCGAACAGGATGATCCCGGCGCGGGTGGGGACAACCTGGCCGCCGTACTCGGTCAGGACACCGAGACCTCGTAACTTGGCGTCCGTCGGGCGCTCTCCGACCACATCAAGCCACCGCTTGATCGCCTGCCGGTCGAGGTCGTCGCGCGTCTGTCCCGGCATCGGCTCCTGGTCCCAGGCGCCCATTCGTCGTGCCCGCTCGAGCTCGGCGACCTTCTCTGGGCTCGCGGGGAGCGAGTTGCTGCCGATGCGGACGAACGTGCCTTTCTCCTTGCCCTTGTCCTTGATGAAGAAAGGTCCTGCGGCATAAGCGGCACGCAGGAGAAGCAAGTCGCGATCCTCGTGGGTCACGATCTCCAGCTGGACCGTGGGTTGCGGCTCGATCGCGCTCGCCACGGAGTTCGCCAGCTTCTCTTCCTGCTTCTCCACGTCATCGAGCCCGAGGGCGACCCTCGTCTGGTCCTCGACGCCGACGACGAGAGTTCCGCCGGCGGTGTTCAGAAACGAGCAGACGGTCTCCAGCACCCGCTTCATGCTCGACAGGTCTTGCTTGAAGTCGAGACGAGTTCCCTCGCGCTCGGACAGTAGGTCGGCAACGGACTTGGCCATCACAAGAGCGTAAGACCCGCCACGGCCGGACGCCCACAGCCCCGGGAGAAGGCTGATGGGGATTGCGCCCGTCGGCTTTCGACTAGCGCATCCGGGAGCGGGTGCGCAGGGAGCACTTCGTTCGGATCACGACTACCTTCGCCGGCCGCAGCGTTTGAGTCCCAACAGCGAAGTTCGAGTAGGACGCATTGGGCCAGTTGTCAGTGGGAGCCCACCGGGATCGAACCTCTCATCCCCTCCGGGTTATCCCGGTGACCTCCCATGCCCGGCCAAGGGCGCTGCCATAGAACACCACAATGACGAGGACCAAAGCACATTGCAGTCCGGCACTCTGGATGTTCGCCAGGAGCGCTGCGGCGAGGCCGAGCTGCACTGAGTAGCCCACAACCGAAATTGACGCGAAGGCAATATTCAGATTTCTATTTCGAGAGCTGGAGGAGAAGTTCCCAGCCCGCTTTGCCCTCGGTATCAGCGCTCTGGTGGCCAGGAGACCGACGGTCGCCATTGCGATGCTTGCTAGCCCGAAGACGACTGCGCCCCCGGTCAGCGCCACGATCGAGACGAAGAAGATATCCACCAGGACGACAAACGCGCTCCCGGCCAACACGGTTCGCAACTCCCGAGTTGTGGGGTCCGCGTCGTCCGCGTTGACGACCGATACGGCGACGACGAGCAACCCCAAGATCGCAGCGGACGCGCCCGCGCTTGCACTGAAGAAACTCTCATAGTGGCCAACCACAACACCACCCTATTGATCATCGCCAATGCCCAGCGATCCTTCGTCCACATAACCAGCGCATATGCGGGCACTTCGCGAATGGGGCGTTCTGTGCTGTCGCCGCTCTGATAACCATCTGGCAGACCAGTGCAAGCCTCCTTGTCCAGATTCTCATGACGGCATTGTTTGGGCTTGTTCCCCTAGGAATCCTCATCTTCTGGTTTGGCCGATTCTTCGAGCGCCGGAGGAGCTGGGCGCGCCTCGGGTGTAGGGCCTTCCGACGTGTATCTGGGGGTGGCTGAGCAGTCAACGGTGGAGGTGACGTGTTCAACTACCGTCAGTCATTCACATGCAAGCCCAGCGAGTCCCCGCCTTGCAGCCAGACGCCCTTGAGACGCACTGTTGCCGATCCCAGTCAGGGCTGGCGGAATACCGAGTGTGTGCCGATTCGCCGCCAGATGACGTGGGCCTCGCCCGGCCGGACCTCTGCGCCGTACTCGAAAGTCGCGCGGCCGTCCGGTGCCCAGGTTATCTCCCACACGCCGGGATGGCCTCGCACTCGCTTGACGCGCAGGCGCGGATGGAAGCGCTGGCCTCCTTCGGCGAGGTTGGCGATAAACAGTACGACTGCCTCGCGGAAGGCTCGCTGCTGTTGAGGGGTGAGTCGGTCCCAATCGCGCCAGAACGACGCGAGGACCTCACGCGTCGGCATCGAGCGGCTTCGCCCGCTCGTCCAGAGCCGCTAGGAACTCGGCGTCGGTGTCGTAGGACGTAACGCGACCAGCTACTAGATCGTCGTCCGCCTCGCGCTCCTTCTCCTGCCACTCCCGCGTCCAGAACCACGCCTGCCCAGGATCTATACGCCCGGCGCTGATCTCGCCCAGCAGCACCGCAGCGCCATCAACGGCGCCGTCCGGCAGACGGTCCACCAACTCGTGCAGCTCAGCCTTGGTCATCCCCTGATTGTCGCACGGACGCTCCCCAATATCGACGGGCGGTTCGACCACCGTCACGATTGCCTCCGAGAATCCGCCACAAATCAGCGGTGATGGAGCCTACCGGGATCGAACCGGTGACCTCCTGCTTGCAAAGCAGGCGCTCTCCCAGCTGAGCTAAGGCCCCAGGAGGCCCAAGAATACAGGGCAAACGGCGTTTCGGGGTATATGAGCTCAACATTGCATTTCCGCTGATTTGGGCTCATTTCTGCCGGATTTAGGCCCACGGAGAAGCGCATGGGCCTAAACTTTTGCCTGGCGAAGTCCCCCCGTTGAGGGCGCCTACGGGGCTTGGGTCGGGGGCTTGCTGTCGCTTCGTTGGAGTTCTGCGCGGCGTGCACTAAATGGTGACCGAAAGGATGCCGATAGGTGTCCAAAGGGTGACCGTAGTGCTATGCTGCTGAGCAGGCCTCAACTCAAAAGGAACGGAGCAGTGGCGGTAGATCAACTCATCGAGGACGCACATCGGGCCGCGACCGACCTGGAGCCGGGGCGGCTGGCGGGCGAGTTGCAGGAGTTGCTGGGTCAGAAGTTGGTCGCCTTCGCGGTCGGCGATCGTCACCCGAGGACGATTGGCCGCTATGCGCGTGGCGAGCGTCTGCCGGAGTCACGGGCTCTGGGCCGGCTGGTGGACATCTACACCATCGTGCGAATCCTGGGCGAGGGTATGCGCGAGTCGTCGATCAAGTCGTGGATGATGGGCAGTAACCCGCGTCTGAAAGGCAAAGCCCCAATCGAGGCGATCCATGACGGTCGCGCTTACGAGGTGATGGGCGCCGCCAGGGCGTTCGTGACGCGCCGCTGAAGCGCACTCGCCGGCCTCGCGGATACCGTGCGGTCGATGATTGGCTTTGGCGGCTATGTCACCGTACCCCCGCCACGCGACGGCTTCTGGCGGGTTTCGTCGTGGCCGCAGGTGTTTGACCCGCCGCCTGCGCCGCCACCACTGAGTGCGTCGCCCGAGGAGGACGATGGTCATCGCTATGACGACCCGGATGGCAGATTCCGCACCCTGTACTGCGCCACCGAACCCGAGGGTGCGCTGGGCGAGTGCCTGGGCGATTTCGTCTTCAACACCACCGCGATGGTGCGCATCGAGGCGTTCTTGGAGTCAGAACCAGAGCCTGGCTTCGATGAGGACTACCATCACCCGCTCAGCCCGGACGACATCAAAGCCTTCGGCTGGAAGCTTGGCCACGCCCCCGCGCGCGATGCAGGCTTGATCGACGTCGAACACTGGCGTACCCACCTCGCTGCTGCGCCACGCGCTCTACCCGCGCTCGGCCGCTACGGCATCAAACGCTTCGACCGTCACACGCTGCTCGATGAGCGTCGCTACATCACACGCACGCTGGCCGGCGTCTATCGCGTTGACGCCACCGACGAGCACGGCGAGCTGCTGGCGTCGGGGTTGCGGTTCACCAGTCGGCTACCGCCCGCGTGGGAGTGCTGGGCGCTGTGGGAGCCGCCACCACTCGACCGGGCTGGCGCTCAGATCGAGGATGTGACCTTCGACACCCCGGCGCTGCACACGGCGGCAGACATGCTCGGCGTGGTACTGGCTCAGTAACCCGATGCCGAAAGGGGCATTCCGCGTTGACGGCAATGCTCGCTCCTCGTCCAAGGGAGAGGGCCTGGGCGCTAGCCACATACGCCTGCCTTCCCGGAAGGGCGAGAGATCGGCACTCGAGGCTCTTCGATGATGCGGCCATCTGAGTAGACCGTGATCGTCTCGGGTGTGCATCCTTTTCGCAGCGTCGCGATCAGAGCCGATGCTCCGAAGCTCCAGACCATCTCAGCAATATGGTCGTCCAACGGAGCCTGTCAAGTCGATTGAGGCACTTGGTTGTTGAATTTAGTGTGCAGCCTCCTCTGTGGGGGGTTTGTTGATCCAGACGGCGGTTGGTAGCGCTGGTGGTCTGGGTGGACGGCGGACGAATCGCTCGGGCGTCTGAGCGTAGGCGGCGGTGAGGACGCGCTGGCGTTCGGCGTGGAGCGCCTTCGCGTGGCCGTGGTGGACGGCGGCGGGAGTCATCAGCCCGATCCCGGAGTGGCGGTGCTGGTGGTTGTACCAGTCGAAAAACGTGCGGCAGAACGCGCGGGCGTGTTCGATATTTTGGAAGCGGTCGGGGAACTCGGGACGGTACTTCAGCGTCTTGAAGTGCGCCTCGGAGTAGGGGTTATCCGTCGAGGTGTAGGGCCGGTTATGCGACTTGAGCACGCCGAGGTCGGCGAGGAGGAACGCGACGGGCTTGCTGGTCATCGCTGGGCCACGATCGGCGTGCACGGTCAGCTGCTCGCGCGTGATCCTCTGTTGCTCGGCGGCTTGGCCGATCAGCGCCTTCGCGAGTAGTGCGTTCTCGCGGTGCTGGACGGTCCAGCCGACGGCGTAGCGGCTGAACACGTCGAGGATCACATAGAGGTAGAAGTACGTCCACTTCACCGGACCCTTCAACTTCGAGATATCCCACGACCACAGCTCGTTCGGGCGCTCGGAGAGCAGTTCCGGCTTGGCATAGGCCGGGTGCGTGAGCTGCTTGCGGCGCTCACGCACGCCACCGTGACGGGCCGCGAGCAGCCGGTAGAACGTGCGCTCAGACGCGAGATAACGGCCCTCGTCGAGCAGTGTCGCCCAGACCTGCGCGGGCGAGCAGTCCACGAACCGCTCCGAGTGCAATTCAGCCAGAACGGTTTGGCGCTCGGGCTCTGAGAGCGCCCTGGCCGGCACGGACCGTGGCCGGCGGGGCCGGGGCTCCGGTGGACGCCTGCGGCGGTAGATCGTCGCCGGCGCGGCGCCCAGCGCACGGCACGCTGGGCGGGTCCCGACGAGCGGCGTGAGTTCCTGCACGGTCTGCTCGATCATCGCTCGGTGCTCCCGTGCTCGGTCGCGCCCCTGGGCTCGAGCAACTCGCCCAGAAGCGCGGAGACGTTTCCCTGCACCTCGATCACCTTACGCGCCTTCGCCAGCTCCCCCTCGGCGCGCTCGGCACGCCTGCGCAGCCTCGCGTTCTCCGCCTCCAACGGGTTCGGCGCCTTGCGGCCCCGCGGACGAGAGAGCGCCTGCAGCGACCCCGCATCGCGCTGCTTACGCCACTCGCTCAACAACGACGAATACAGGCCCTCACGGCGCAACAACGCCCCGACCTCCCCCGGCGCCGAGCACCCGTCAGCCTCGCGCAAGACCTGAAGCTTGTACTCAGCCGAAAACCGCCGCCGCACCGGCCGGTCGACCAACTCCGGGTCCGGAACCCCCTCCGGCGCGGAGCGCCCGGCGGCCCCTCCGTTCCGCTCGCCTACGGCTCGCTCCACTACGCGCCCGCCGGCACCATCGTTCTCCGTCTCCAACATCGTGTCGTGCTCCATTCTCGCCCTCAGGACTCAGTAATAACAAGGTCACGAGCGTCTCACACGACATTGGCAGAAAGGGCAAGCCCTCGGCCGAAGCCATCGCGGTGCCCGAGAGCTTCACCGTTGCGCTCTTCTTCACGTCGCCGCGCCTGTAACGGTACCGGAACACGGACGAGTCCTGACCCTCAGATCCAACTTCGATCGGCCCCTCGATGATGTCCCAATCGCGGTTGGTGTCTAGCTCTAATTCATGGACGCTCACGTCGTGCTCCGCAAGTTCGGCGTTGGCGTCCTCCTCATATGCGTAGAACGCCGTCCACATCATCGTTGCCGGATCGTTTGCTACCTGGGTGGCCACCATGCCGATCGGCTGGTCCAGTCGGTATGCGTAGGTTGGGCCGCTCACGGTCGGGAACGCATCGCCCGGCTGGATCGGTCCTGCGGGAATTTCCGGCCGCACTTCGATACTGAGTGTCTTGGGCGACAGTTGAGGTACATCTACTACTGCGCCGCCTGCCGGCCCGTCGCGGATTATTGCGTTCATAGCAACGGAGCCTACCGACGATTGCTTGACTGCACACGGACCGATGAATGGATCCGTGAGGTCGGTCCCGGCCTCCGTAGCACCGCAGCCCCGGTCATCTCCCGGGCCGTGGCGTCGTTTGCGGGTGGCAGATGAGTCCCTTGTGCAAACCCATCGCGGCCGTTGGGTCCGTCGATCGCTACTTGACCTAATCTAAGTCGGTGCGAATCGCAATTGTCTTTGGTGCGGGCGCGAGTCTTGCAAACGCTCAACACTTCCGCCCGACCAAGCGTCAGTGGTCCCACCCTCCGCTCGACTACACGTTCTTCCAGAAGCTCCGTCAGCTCAACAACGTCTACGTGCCGGCTGCCCTCGAACGCTACGCGGAGCGGCTGCCCTCCGGCAGTCCATTCGATCCGGGCGCCGGTGATAGTCGGATGGAGGAGTTCTTTAGGGATGTGTTCTACGATTATCTGGAAATCGGCGAATCAAACAAGCTGGTGAGTAGGGCCTATCTGCAGCTCGTCGACGTCTACACCGGCGTGATCCGCGAGACCACAAATTGGATGCTGCCCGACGGCTATACCGGCGGTCCGGTTGGTCGGGTTATCGCCCTCGCCGCCGACGTTGCCGATCGTGTCGATATCGTAACCTTCAACCACGACCTCCTGATCGAGAACGAGATCTACAAGCGCCATCGCCTGCGAGCACGGTGGTGTCTGGAGCGGGGTTACGGAAGCTTTAGCACCGACAGAAAACTCCTCCGCCCGCCCTCCGGGAGAGTCTTTCCGTTGCACTCCCCGCAATGTGATCATTCCCGACCGATCCAGATTCACAAGCTTCACGGATCGCTGAATTGGATTGTACGCATCCGCGGCCGTGAGCCCACGCATTCGATGCTTACCGGTCAGAGCCCGGGCTACGATGTGCGGGTATCGCAACGTCGTGCAATACCCGGCGCTCTTAGGATTACGTCGACCGGCCCCAGCGGCCGACGCACAAACGGCTACACGTGGCCGGTGATCGTGCCACCCGTCTACGCCAAGCAGCCGTTGATCAGAGCATTCATGCCGTCGGTGTGGAGCGATGCACGGAGCGCCCTGGAAGCGGCAGACAGAGTTCTGTTCTGTGGCTACTCGTTGCCGCAGATCGACGTCGAGGCGGAGAAGCTGTTCCAGCGCAGCATCGCGGCCAATCGCGGATTGCCATGGGTCGGCCTGATAGATCCCGCGCCCGAGGCGGCGCGGCGTTACGCACAGATCCTCGGCGAGATGCCGAACCGACGGTTTGCGAGCGTCAATAGCTTCCTTGAGCTGCAACAACCTTGGACCTAGTGCAGGCGACGCACGCCTGGTAAGACTTTGAGCCGCTGCTGCTTTTGTATGGATGCGAGTGCATTTCGGGCCCGCTCACGCTGCCCCAACGGACGAGCCGTAGCAGTCCCGGCGCCCGCTCGGCAGATTTCTGCTTCGCCAGCCCTAGCGCGACGTGCGCGCTTCCCAGGCTTCGGTCATCGCGATCCGCTGTGCGAGCGTAGGCGTCCGCGCGTACAGCAGATACTCCCAGGTCGGCGGGTCGGGATCGCTGAGGTTCGTGCTGGCGAGCTGCTCGAACACCTGCCGGGTCGCGGCCGGGTCGTGCGTCGCCTGAAGCGAGGACCAGTCTGACTCCGTCTCATAGCGGCGCGTCACCAGCGTGAAGAACGGCAGCGTCACCAGCCCCAGAACGACCCACACGAAGAGCGCCACCGGGACCGCCTCGGGCCGCCCCAGGCCGCCACGCCGTCGCGTGGCGAGAGCGACCAGCGCCGTGGCGGGGATGAGAAAGAGCGCGAGCCAGCCCACCTGCTTGAGCACGTGAGCACCCGCCACGTGACCGAACTCGTGCGACATGACGACTCCTATCTCTGCGCGGTTGAAGCGGCCGTCGAGCAGCGTGCTCCACAGCACCACACGCTGACTCGGACCAATGCCGGCCGTCTCTGCATTCACTTCGGGCCCCGTGCCTGAGCGGTTCTGCACCAGTACCGGGGTCTCGGCGACGCCCTCGCGCGCCTCGAGCGTCCTCGCCTCGGCAACGAGCGGCGGAGCGCGTAGAGGATGGGTTTTCGTGATCAGATAGGGAGTGAGGAAAGCTGACAGCAGTGCCAGCGCCGCGAACAACGGCGCCGCCGCAACCCACCACCAGCGGCGCACCCTCCCCGCCAGCGCCATCGCCAGCGCAACCGCGAGCGCGATCCACACGAAGCGCCCTCCGAGCCCGAGGAAGCTGCCGAGGAGCCCGGCGATGTATCCCCCGTGCACGACGTGGTGGCTGCGCTCCCACCACAGCGCCGCGATCTCAAACGGTACCTGCGCCAGCCACACCAGCGCAAAGCCCAGCAGCGCGAGCATGATGCCGGTCCCGATGCGGCCCGCAGCGGACTCCCGCATCAGTCGATGTCCGCGGCGCGCATACACGGCCAGCACCGCGACCGGCGCGAGCATCTCCAGCAGGCCGTCCACGTCGAGGAAGCGATCGAAGGATGAGGTGCGGCGCAGCAGCGACGCGCTGAAGAAGCGATGGACGTCAACATGCGGCAGCTGCAGGCCGGCGGGCACGATCGTGCCCCACAGCTCGTGCGCGCACCACACCCATACGCCCGCCGCCAGCAGCGCGGCGAGCACCGCCAACGCCCGCGCCCATGGACGGGTAGGGCTCTCGCTGCCCCGTCCGGCGCCGGGCGCGGCTGACGTCTCCGTGGCCATAGTCGCCGCTAGCCGAACGCCGGCTCCGTCGCCACGGACGTGTCCGCTGGCTCTTGACGGCAAGGTCCGCTGTAGGGGTAGGAGTCGGTGAGTATCAGCCAGTAAGCGCTCGTCTGCACGCAGTAGCGGAGCGCCAGCGCGCCAGCGCGGGCCAAGCCCACCGGCATCCTGCCGGTGACGAGGCTCGCAAACCAACCGAGCACCGCGACGGTCAGCAGCAGCCCGCTGTAGGCGCTGGCGATCAGCACAGCGGGGATCACCAGCACCAGGCGAAACAACACCGTCAGTCGATTCTGCTTTTCAGGCGCCGCGATCTGCAGTTCGACCGGATAGCTGTCTGGCTTTCCGACGAAGCCGGGGAACGGATTTGCGATCAGATACAGGTAGGCCAGCACATGACACTGGTAGCGCTGGTAGGCGGCGATGAACTCGTGGATGCCGCTCGGGCTCTTGCTCCCAAACAGGGTCACCAGCCAGTTGAGCACCGCCGCCAGCCAGGCGAGGATCGTCCAGGTAATCAGCCACACCAGGTGCACGAAGCACAGCGGCAGGCGAAACAGCACGGTCAGACGGCTACGCCGCGGCTCCTCCTCCACGCGCATGCTGACCGGGTCCTCCCGCACCGGCAGTGGCCGGATCGCGAGGCCCGGGTCAGCGCACGGGTAGCTGTCGGTAAGCAGCAACAGATATGCCCACAGCTGGGCGCCGTAGAAGACCACGTAGACGATGGCGTCGCGGAGGCCGCGCGGCATGCGCGTCCAGGCGATCGAGGCGAACCAGCCGAGCAACGCGGCGGTGCCGAGCAGTCCGCTGCTCGAGAGGCCCCCAGACCACGCGGTGGTGAAGAGGCTGAACCCGCCGCCCGCGAGCATCGCGATCAGCACGATCGCCGGCAGCGCCAGCGGCAGGCGAAACAGGACGGTCAGACGCCGCTGGCGGCCTGGTGGATCGATTTCCAGATCGAGCGCGTAGCCCTGCCCCCCGTCGAATTTCGGGAGCTGCTCGGTGGCGAGATTGGTGTAGGCGTAGACGTGCGTGGCGAACCGGACGTAGCGCGCGAGGAACCGGTGCAGCGGTCCCGGCGAGTGTCCGAGCAGCAGCGTTGCCAGCCAGTTCAACAGCGCCGCGAAGCACGCCACGATCGACCACAGCAAAAGCCACAGAAAGAACGGCACCGCAAACCACCAGCGAAAGAAGACGCTGCCACGACCCCGGCGAAGGTCGTCGGTAAGGACCAAGCGCAGCGGCCGATCACCCACGCGCCGGGATCCGATCCCCGCGGGAGTCCCCGCGACCCGCGGCACTCCCAGGCTCCCTACAACTCGATCGATTCCGGTAGGGCATCCATGCGTTTCCTAACAGCCCGGCCGGACGACACCGGCCGTGGCGAAGCTGCCGCTAGATGCCGCGATCTACGCTGGCGACCCGACCGTATGGGTGGATCGCGCAGCAGTGATCATCACCAGGGCGGTGCCCGTGATCCGCCAGCAGGCCAAGCGCAAGCCCGGCTGGTAACCCCCCACGAGACCCCCTCTGAACGATGCGAACGCGAACGCGTTCCAGTTTGGAGCGCTGGCCCGGGGATTGTCTGGCAGCGGGTATCGCCGCGGAGCTGGCGGTCACGCTAGGCTTCGATGTTCACGATGACAGTGCGAACCAGCGGAATCCGGCAGCCGAGCATCTGGGCGAGCGTTGTCAGCGACCACGCGTTGGTGTTGCGCGACTGGTTGCTCAGTCTCGGCTTCACCGAGGATCTGATGATCCCCGGAGAGGAGGACGGGCTGGTCCATCACTGCCAATTGGATTGGCCTGAGGGCGGTCGCGTGTTGCTGTCCAGCACCGGCGAGCGCAGCACGCCCTGTCGGGCAGGCACCAGCTCGCTGCATGTCGTCACCTCCGATCCTGACGCTGTGATGGAGCGAGCGCTCACGCTCGGCGCCACCGTCGTGCATCCACTGGTGAATCAAACCGACTATCCATCGCGCGATTTCACCGTGGCGGACCCCGACGGAAACCACTGGACCTTCGCGACGTTCGCCGGATAGCGAAACCCCGCGAAGCGAGACTCGGTGACGCTGACAAGCACGTGCTGAGAGCGCAGGAGGCCGGGCGCGTCGTTAGGCGTTTAGCCTGGATCCACCGGTGTTGTCCGGTTGTGAGCGAAGAATGACCTCCTGATCGGGTTTGGTAGCGACAGATTGCGGCTGTCGCGGCCCGGGATCAGGAGGTCACTCAGATGGTGCATGATGACGCGGCGGTCGGACTGGATGGTGTTGAGGTCGTCTTTGACGATGAGAGGGTCGTCTCGGATGCCGGGATAGCGCTCGTCGCGACGCTCGTGGGGCGGCTCGGGATCGAGGCGCTCGTGGGCCAGTTCCTGACGCTTCGACACGATCGGCCGGGGTCCGCGAACGCGGGCCGGAAGGTGATGGCGTTGGTCTACGCGATGTTGCTCGGTGCTGATTGCATCGATGATTGTGATGTGTTGCGGGTGGGGCGCTCGCGTCGTCTTTTGGGTGGCTGGCTGCCGGCGCCCTCGACACTCGGGACGTTTCTGCGGGCCTTCACTTTTGGGCATGTGCGCCAGCTCGACCGGGTACTCGCAGAGACGTTGACGCGCGCGTGGCGGGCGGGCGTCGGCCCGGGCGCCGAGCGGCTGATCGTTGATGTGGACAGCTTCATCGGCCAGGCCTACGGCTATCAGAAGCAGGGTGTCGGTTTTGGGTACACCAAACAGCGGGGGTACCATCCGCTGCTCGCTTCCAGGGCCGGGACAGGTGAGGTTCTGCACGTTCGGCTGCGCAAGGGACAGGCGAACACCCAGCGCGGTGTCGTGCGCTTCGCGGAGGAGCTGATCGCCCGTGTGGCGCGGGCAGGCGCGGCTGGCGAGAAGCTCTTCAGGGCCGACTCGGGGTTCTGGAACGCGAAGCTGATCGCACGGCTCGAGAGCGCTGGGTGGTGCTATTCAATCAGTGTGCGCCTGCAGTTCTGGGTTCCCGCCGCGATCAGGCAAATCCCCGAGCAGGCGTGGCAGCCCTTGGAGGACTACTCCCAAGACGGCGAAGCACAGATCGCTGAGGTGACCGCTCACGGACGACGGCTGATCGTGCGTCGCACCCGGCTCATCGGCCCGCAAGCAGAGCTGTGGCCGGACTGGCGGTATTTCCCGTTTATTACCAACCGCACCGACTCCCTCGGGGTCGTGGAGGCTGAGCACCGCCAGCACGCCGTTGTCGAGCTCACAATCCGCGACCTGAAAGACCAGGCGCTCGCGCACTTCCCCTCCGGCCAGTTCAACGCGAACAGCGCCTGGACAGTGATCGCCACGATCGCACACAACCTACAGCGCTGGACCAGCACAATCGGGCTGTCAGACGAGACCGTCCGCGCTGCGCGCACCATGCGCCGCCGGCTACTCCAGATCCCCGGCCGCCTGACCCGCACTGGACGTCAGTGGACGCTTCACCTCCCAGCCCGCTGGCCGTGGCGACATGACTTCACCAGCGCGCTCGCCCGCATCCGCGCCCTACCAGAACTCACCTGATCGCAAACCACCACGACCAAGGGACCAGCCAAGCCACCCGTCAACACGACACGCTCACCGCTGCCCAAAAACACGCCCACCAAGGACCCCGAGAAGACACCCGCCGCCCCTCACGCCGACCAACACCAACAAAACACCGAAAACCACGCCAACGACATCAACCAGCCCCCATCAGACAATCGCGCGGTGGATCCAGGTTTAGGGCTCCCCGCCCCGTCGTGGAGACCAAGAAGCAACACGACGCTGCCTGGCTGATCGAGCACGGCGCCCACCCCGGTCCGGCAGCGGGTCAGTTGACTTTGTACTTGATGTGTGTGACGCCGGGCGCGTCGACTGCCCGGATCTGCTCGAGCTCGAATGTCCCACGGTCGAGCCCCGCGAATAGGCGCTCACCGCTGCCCAGGATCAGTGGCGCGATCGAGATGTCGATCTCGTCAACCAGCCCTGCGGCCAGATATTGGTTGGCCACCGACGCGCCCCCGGACAGCGAGATGACGCGTCCCTGTGCGGCGTCCTTTGCCTGCCTCAGCGCTGACTCGATCCCGTCGCTGACGAAATGGAAGGTGGTGGCGCCCTGCATCTGGAGTGGCGCGCGCGGGTGGTGGGTGAGCACGAACACAGGATGGTGGAACGGGGGATTCTCGCCCCACCAGCCCCGCCAGGACTCATCCATCCACGGACCCCGGACCGGCCCGAACATGTTGCGGCCCATGATCGTGGCGCCCACGTTCGTCAAGCGCTCCTCGACCACCGCAGAGCTGGCGTTCACAACGCCGCCCTCCTCGCCGTGCGTCTCCCGAAACGCCTTCAGCGGGAAGAACCACTCGTGCAGATCCTGCCCGCCGGAACCGAGCGGGTTCTCCTGATCTTGACCCGGGCCGGCGACGTAGCCGTCCAGCGACATCGTGATGCTCAGTCTCAGCTTGCTCATTTCCGCTCGGTCTTGGGTCGCACCTGCTGTCAGAGAATGCCAGAGACATCATGGGCGCGTCTCACGGGGACTCTCGCGCTCAGTGCGGGCACCCCCGCGTCCCGGGGCGACGACGACGCAATGCAGAACTCCGTCACCCAGGTTGCGAATGACCGGCGTTGATCGCCCATTGGGCGGCAAAGGCCCGTTCGTATGCAGGCCGCGCCTCGCCCCGGGCAACATAGGCAGCCAGTGTCGGAAACTCGTCCAGCAGGCCCGAAGCTCTGAGCCTGAGCAGCACCGACACCATCATCAGGTCGCCCGCGCTGAAGTCCCCGTCGAGCCAGTCGGCATCGCCCAAGCGGGCAGAGAGCTGGACCAGCCGATCGCGAATGCGGTCCTTGACCAGCGGCAGGCGCTCTTCGGCCCAGGGCCTGTCGCTCTCCCCGAACTTGGCGGTCACGAGTTCGAGGATCGGCGGCTCCACGGTGTTGAGCGCAGCGAACATCCAGGTGATTGCCCGCGCCCGCGCATTGGCATCGTCCGGGAACAGTCCCGCATGGCGCTCGGCGATATGCAGGACGATCGCGCCTGTCTCGAACAGGACGAGATCGCCTTCTTCATAGGTCGGGATCAGGCCGAAAGGGTGAAGGCGCAGATGCGCGGGTTCCTGCTTCGCGCGGAACGAGACGAGGCGAACCTCGTAGGGCTGGCCCACCTCCTCGAGCGCCCAGCGAACGCGCGTGTCGCGCGCCAGGCCCTTGCCGCCATCGGGCGACCGCTCAAACGCGGTGATGACGATCGTCATCATGCGACGCCCCTCGGGTGCGCCTCCGTGGCGTTCTCCACGTCGGTCACGAAGTCCTCCGTCTACGGATCGAAGTCGAAGTCACGCGACCCCTGCTCCTGGTCGAACCACAGCCGCTCCTGCCCGGGTATCACGCCGGGGGTCTCCGGCGAGGCCTCGAGCGAGCCGTCCGGCGGCTGCGCGTCGAGCACGGTGCGCATGTCGAGCTCCGCGGTCTCCTGGCCGACGTGCGCGAAGTCCGGGCCCCGCGCGGGGTGGTCCTCCTCGACCACGTGGGCGCCGTGCTCATCGTCCTGCAGCGCCACCTCTTCATCCTCCCCATCCGCGAACGCCTCCGCCTCCTCGGGGTCCTCGTGCGCGCGCACGACAGGCCCCAGCGCGTCGTGCTCGATCCGTGCGACCTCGCCCGGATCGGCGCCGCGCCGGCGCTTGAGGTCCATGTGTTCGCGGATGGCGTCGTCGAGCAGTCCCATCTCCCCGCCAAACGATACTGCCTGCTCCACCCGCCGCCGGACTCGCCACCGGCGCTCGGCGTCTACACTTCTCAGACCTCGCACCGCCCCCGCGGCGCGAGCGCGGGGCTATAGCTCAGTTGGGAGAGCGCCTGGATCGCACCCAGGAGGTCGGGGGTTCGAGTCCCCCTAGCTCCACTCCGTGAAGTGCCTGCTAAATCGCGGGTTTTGTGTCGGCCCCGCCAAGCGGGATGGGGGCCGTGGCACCCCCAAAATCTCAGTTTGTGCCCATTTGTGCCCATTGAACAGGCATGAGGGTTCTCCCGCGCCAGGTTGAGATCCGCCGCATAGCGGCCCGCGAGGGGGCGGGTTTGGAATGCTCGCCAGCCTTCTTGTCGTTGGCCCGGGCTGGGGCGAGCGGTCGGACGGGTCGAGCTCGTTTTGAGGGTCGCTCGCGGCTGTGCTCGGGGACCGCGTTTTGATGACCCGGGGTAAACATTTTCGTTTTTAGACCGCGTGCCACGTGCTGGTGACCCCCGGGTTTTTGGCTTTATAGAGCCATTTTTTGGCCGAGTGGCGTGGTTGTGTTGGTTCTCCCTTCCAATCGGGCTTGGTATCTGGTACTACTTTATGTGCGCTCGTCAGCCAAGGGGGCTGAGGGGAGCAAAACATAGGATCGGGTTGGGGTCGGAGTCTCGTTGCCGGCGTTCAGCGCAAGCGGGTTCTTTTGGAGAGGGAGCCGGGTCGAGTCGAATGTTGGGGAATGGAGTACACGTGGAGTCGTTTGAGATTGACGTGATGAGGGGTCGCTGCGCTTCTTTGAGGGGCGTTGTTAGATGCGGCAGCAGCGCTGCCACATCTCTCTCTCTCTCTCTCTCTCTGCCGCGAATCTAGTAGCGGTCTAAAACCGCGTTTTGGCGCCAGAAACGGCGCCCGCCATCATCTTCTAGGAGTTCCTCGCCGCGGTAATTCCCGCGGCTTTGGCCGTACCGTTTGTGAGCGTCCGCAGCCGGGGGGTGGGCGCTGATGAGCTTGCCGCCTCCCGATGGTGAGCGTGTGCCGGTGCGGCGTGCGGGTGTGCCGGGTCCGCAGGGTGGCGGTGCGTTCCTGTCGCGGGTGCAGTACACGCGGCTACTCGATGCGGCGCTGGCGGTCGTCGCGGAGGAGGGTTTCAAGGGGATCTCGGCCACCAGCGTGTCTGGGCGGGCGGGGATGTCGACGAAGACGTTTTATGACCTGTTCGCGAACCGCGAAGATTGTTTTCTGGCGGTCTTCGATCGCGCGGTCGAGGAGTTGGCGGCGGCTGCCGGCCCGGTGTGGGAGGCCAGGGGTGCCGGGAGTGCGGAGGGTGACGGGAGTGAGTGGGTTGAGCGCGTCCGTGCTGCTCTGACCGTGTTGCTGGCGGCGTTGGAGCGTGAGCCGGCGTTGGGGAAGGTTGCGTTTTTGGAGGCGTTGGGTGCGGGGCCGCGGGTGCTGGCGCGGCGCGCGGAGGTGCTGGACCAGGTGGCGGGGTTCATCGATGAGGGTCGTGCCGGGTCGCCGTTGGCGGAGGTGTTGCCGTCATTGACGGCGGCGGGTGTTACGGGTGCGGCGTTCAGTGTGATTCATTCGCGGCTGGCACGGGGTGCACAGGGGTCGCAGGAGCCGGGGTTGTCGTTAATGGATTTGGTAGGTCCGGTGATGGCGACGGTTGTGTTGCCTTACCGGGGTCGTGAGGTTTCGGCGCGGGAGCTGGAGCGGCCCGTTCCCGAGCTTCCTGAGCTGCCCGAGTCTGTGGGGTCTCTCGAGGATGCCGGTGAGAATCGCTCTACCGATGCACCTCCGCTGGATGCGGCGGAGCTCCGTCCCACCAGACGCACGTACATGGTCCTCGCATCGATTGCTGAGCGCGCGGGTGGGAGTAACCGTGTGATCGGGGAGGGTGCCGGGATTTCCGATCCGGCGCAGGTCTCGAAGATGCTGTCGCGCCTGCGGGAGCACGGGCTGGTCGAGAATCGCGGCGGCCGGACGGCGGGCCGCGCAAAAGCGTGGTGGCTGACGGCGCGTGGCGAGGAGTTCCTGCGCGCGGGTGCGGACGGTGTGGCGGGGGTGGGCCGTGTGCGGCCGCTGCGGCGTGCGAATGGGGCGCTGGAGCTGAAGCGGGGCGGCAAGCTGGTGCGCCGTACGAGCAGCGATACGACTGAGCGGCGGCGTGCGCGGGTGTTGCGTGCCGCGGTCGTCGAGGCCGATGAGCACGGTTATACGAGCCTCACGGTTGGGCATATCGCCGCGCGTGCGAGGGTTTCGCGGCGCACGTTCTATGAGCTGTTCGGTGACCGCGAGCAGTGTCTGCTCGCGGTGCTGGCGGACATCGACGCGCAGGTCACCGCGGAGCTGCGGGCGGCGGCGCTGGATGTGCTGGAGTGGCGTGAGCGTGTGCGTCAGGGCCTGTGGATGGTGTTGCGGTTCTTTGATCGCGAGCCGGTGCTGGCACGGTTTGTGTTTGTTGAGTCCGCGCGTGGGGACGATCGCATGGCCGCGTACCGTGCGGGGTTGCTCGCGCGGATTGTGGGTGTGTTTGCCGCGGGTGGTGAGGAGCGGGAGAGTGTTCTCAGGGGGGAGCGTTCGCCGCTGGTGGCGGAGGGGTTGGCGGGTGCGGTCGTCTCGATCCTGAACACGCGCCTGGCGCGTACGGGGTGGCGAGCGACAGGTAACCCGCGCAACGACACGCCAGTCAGCGGGTTCCTCGGGGATTTGCTTGGGGAGTTGATGTGGTTGATCGTGCTGACGTACTTTGGGCCCGAGCTTGCGCGGGAGGAACGCGTCCGCCCTGCGCCCGTGGACCCCGCGCCGGCGCGACTCCCGGTCGCAGCGGCGGGCAGCAAAGAGGGCGGCAAATACCTCTCGCCCGACCCGGAGCAGCCGCGCGTTTCCTCGCTGCGTATCACCTATCGCACGGCGCTCGTGTTGGAGGCGATCGCGCGGGAGCCCGGGGTCTCGAACCTCGACGTGGCGCGCCGCGCGCAGATCAACGACCAGGGCCAGGTCTCAAAGCTCCTCTCGCGCCTGGAGCGCCACGGGCTGGTTCAGAACACCGGCCGCGGGCAGGCCCGTGGCGCACCGAACGAATGGCGCCTGACGCCCGCGGGTCAGGAGCTCGAGCAGAGCATCAAAGGCCGCGCCCACAGTAACGAAATGCAGGCTGCGTGATGACCCGGCTCCAACAAATCTTCCCAGTCCGCAACACCACCAACCAAGGAGTTAAGGTGAGACCAGCAGAGAACATCGCGAAGTCTGTCAATACGCCGAGGACGGGTATCTTCGCGAGGCTCTGTGGCCGCGTTCACAGCGCAGGGATTGGTGCGCCGATTTCGTCCAGGTCCTTCCGTACGTACGCCCTCGCCGTGCTGGTGGTTGCTTGCTCGTTGACGGCCATGTTGTGTGGTGTGTCCTCGGCATCGGCGGCCGGTGGGCCGCCGGCGCCGGGGTGGAGGGTGTTTGGGCGGTTCGCGCCGACGGCTCTGCACCCGGGCGGCGATGGTGTGCTCCACTTGTATGTGTACAACACCGGTGCTGCGATGGGAGCCGAAGGCCCAACGCTTGTCGATAGGTTGCCGGCTGGGCTGGAAGCTGTCGGCAGTGTGTCTGGAAGCCAAGGACAAGAAATAGAAGAGACGCCGGGGTGCTCGGGTACGACGGAAGTTACGTGCAAGCTGGCTTTACCCGAACCGGGCGGGAACTATGAAGAAGTGGAGATCCCGGTGCGTGTCGCAGCGAGCGCGTCGAATGACACTGATCCGGTTGACCTGGTGTCGGTCAGTGGTGGTGGTGCGTTGGGTCCGGCGGATGCGCGGGTGCCGGTGGTGTTTGGCTCCAAGCCGGCGGGGTTGGGGTTCGCGAACTTCGACGCGTGGCTGACGAATGCCGATGGGACGGTCGCCACGCAGGCCGGCTCGCACCCGTATGCGATCACGGTGGCGTTTGCCCTCAACAGTGAAGGCCTTGGCCCTGGTAGTGAAGCCCCGACCGTTGGCGAACCGCAGGATTTGGATGTAAATCTACCGCCGGGGCTGATCGGTGAACCGAGCGCGGTACCGGAGTGCACGCGCGAACAGTTCGATGGCGAAGGATGCCCGTCGTCGAGCTTGATCGGCGAAGATCATGCGAGCATATCAGGTGTTGGAAATTTCAAAACGCTTGTGTATAACATGGTTCCCCCGCCCGGTATCGCGGCGCAGTTCGGGTTTAATTTCAATGGCACGAGCACGTTCCTGGACGCGCGTGTGCGTAGCGGCGGGGATGATGGGATCACCGAGCAGGTCGACCCCACACCAGAGCGTAGAATTGTGTTCAACAGCACGACGATTTGGGGTGTCCCAGCGGAACATACGGAGTCAGCGGCAGAACTCGAACGCAATCCGCCGAAGCCGCTGTTGACGTTGCCGACGTCGTGTGGGGTTCCTCCGGCGTTCAGTATCGAAACGCTCAGTACGTGGCAGGAACCGGGCGCTTTCGCACGAGCCGGCGCTCCGTGGAGTAACAGCGAAGGCGCCCCGGTCGGGATCACCGGCTGTGAACGCCTCGCACACTTCACTCCCTCGATCGGCATCGCCCCGGATACCGCGCAGGCCGATACCCCGGCTGGGCTTTCCGCGACGGTCCGGGTTCCGCAGGGTTTGAACCCGGAAGGCCTGGCGACGTCGAGCCTGCAGAACACGACGGTTGTGCTCCCGGAAGGCATCGCGATCAACCCGGGTCAGGCGACGGGCCTGGTGGCGTGCCAGCCCTCCGAAGAGAACGTCGGTGGACCCGATGCCGAAAAGGAAGTCGAGGACGGGCCGCCGTCGTGTCCCGCGGCCTCAAAAGTTGGCGAAGACGAAATCCAAACGCCGCTGTTGCCGGACCGGTTGAAGGGCAGCGTTTACGTGCTGCAGTCGAACCCGCCGAACCTGCAGCTCCTGGTCGCGGCCTCGGGCGACGGCGTGAACCTGAAGCTCGTCGGCACGGTCCATCTCAACGAAGCGACGGGTCAGCTCGTGACGACGTTCGAGAACACGCCCGATGCGCCGTTCAACGAATTCAAGCTCGCGTTCAGCGGTGGCGCGCAGGCGGCGCTCGTAACCCCGCCCACGTGTCGGGTGTATAGGACAAACACGGAATTCACGCCATGGGCGAGCCCGTTCATCGCCAATGAGCTCGCGGAAGGGAACTTCACGATCGACAGCGGTCCGGGTGGTAGCGCGTGCACTCCGTATGGTTCGCCGCTGCCGTTCGCGCCGACGTTGACGGCTGGGTCGACGACCGACCAGGCTGGTGGCTACACCGATTTCTCGCTGTTGTTACAGCGCGGTGATGGGCAGCAGCGGTTCTCGAGCCTATCGTTCAAGGCGCCGGAGGGTCTGTCGGGGATGATCGCCAAGGTACCGCTGTGTGGTGAACAGCAGGCCAACGAAGGTACGTGTTCGTCCGCGTCGCAGATCGGGCACGCGGTCGTGGGTGCCGGCCCTGGTCCGTATCCGTTCTATATCCCGCAGCAGGGTGCGCCGCCGGCGGCGGTCTACCTGACTGGGCCGTATCAGGGCGCCCCGTTTGGCCTGTCGATCGTGACGCCGGTCGTCGCTGGTCCCTTCAATCTCGGTACGAACGTTGTACGCGCGCGAATCGAAATCGATCCGCACACGGCGCAGATCACGGTTACGACCGACGCGTCGGGTCCGCATTCGATCCCGACGATCCTGGATGGGATCCCGACCGATGTTCGTTCGATCAATACGGTGATCGACCGTCCCGGGTTCATGTTCAACCCGACCAATTGCAGCCCGCAGGTGTTCGCGGGAACGGCGCATAGCGCGGAAGGTGCGAGCGCGGCGATCTCCAGTCATTTCCAGATGGGGTCGTGCCAGTCGTTGAAGTTCGCGCCGAACTTCAAAGTCTCGACCGCTGGTAAGGCGAGCAAAGCGCAGGGCGCGAGCCTGACCGCGGATATCGTCTACCCCACGGGAGCGCTGGGGGCCAACCAGGCCAGCTCGCAGTCGAACATCGCCTCGGTGAAGGTCGATCTACCCAAGCAGTTGCCTTCCAGGTTGACGACGTTGCAGAAGGCGTGCACCGCGGCGCAGTTCGAAGCCAACCCGGCAGGTTGCCCGGCGGCGTCGGTTGTCGGGCACGCGAAGGTGATCACGCCGATCCTGCCGGTCCCGCTGGAAGGCCCTGCGTTCTTCGTTTCGCATGGTGGGGAAGCGTTCCCGAGCCTCGAGGTGATGCTGCAGGGCTACGGTGTAACCGTCGAGCTCGTCGGCAGCACGTTCATCAGCAAAGCGGGGATCACGAGCAGCACGTTCAAGTCAACGCCCGATGTGCCCTTCAGCTCGTTCGAACTGACGCTGCCCAGGGGGAAGTACTCAGCGCTGACGGCGAATGTCCCGGCGAAGGCGAACTACAGCCTCTGCGGGCAGAAGCTCACGATGCCGACGATGTTTACCGCGCAGGACGGTGCGGTGATTCATCAGTCCACGCCGATCTCGGTGACGGGCTGTGCAAAGAAGAAGACGGCGAAGAAACCCAAGAAGCAGTCGAAGAAGTCCAGTCGGCGTAACGGCGGCAAGGGGGGCAAGTGATCATGAGTATCAGAAGGCTGACAAGGACGGGCCTCTCGACGTTTGCTGTGCTGGTGGGTGGTTTGCTGTTCGGGGCCCCGGTGGTGTTTGCGGCAGCTCCGGAAGTGCCGAAAGCCGAAGCCGTGACCACGATTGCTGCGACGACGGCGACGTTGAATGGTGTGTTGAGCCCGAATGCGTTGGTCGCGGGCGAAGGTGGCACGTATGAATTCCTCTATAAAGCGTCCAAAACAGGGCAATGCACGGGTGGTCTGAAGGCGCCCCAACCTGCGGTTGCGTTTGCGGGTTCGCCCGCGGAAGTGGTTTCTCAGCCGGTGGAAAACCTGACCGCTGACACCGAATACGCGGTCTGTCTACGCGTCGAAAACGCTGTGAGCCATGAAGAAGCGGTCAGCCCGGCGGTCACGTTCAAGACCGCGCTACCGCCGGAAACTCCCAAAACCGAAGCGGCGAGTGTGGTCACGGGTACGACCGCGACGCTGAAGGGTGTGCTGAACCCCGTCAAAGCGGGTGAAGCGGGCACGTATGAGTTTACGTATCAGCCGTCGAAGACCAAAGAATGCACGGCCGGTAGCGTTGCGCCCGAACCGCCCGGCGTGGCGTTGGGTGGTGCCAAAGAAGCTGTATCGGCGCCCGTGACGGGCCTTGAGGGCAGCACCGAATACGCGTTCTGTGTCGTTGCGATCAATAAAGCAGAACCGGCGGAATCAGCGATGGGAGCGCCGGTGACGTTCAAAACGTCTGCGGCTGAGCCCGTCATCCCCAACGAGAGTATCTCCGGCATAACGCCGTTTGATGGTGTCCTCAATGCGCAGGTCAATCCCGAGAAGCAGGAAACGACCTATAGTTACGAATACGCAGACGAAGAAGCCAAGCTCGGGACCGTGGAAGCCGCGAGCATCGGTGCGGGGTCGCTGCCGGGTACCTCCGAAGTCCAGACGGCCAACCCCGCGGACATCGGGGCTGACATCGGCGGTGCTCTGACACCAGCTACGACCTACTACTACCGCCTCGTGGCGACAAACGGCACGGGCACCACTGACGGTAAAACCGAATCCTTCACGACCTCGGCGTTCGTGGTCCCCGCGGTCGAAGCGGAGTTCCCCACGGCGGTCGGGCAGAGCACCGCGTCGCTGTCTGCGATCGTCAACCCCGAGTTCCAACCCGTGTTGAAGTGCGAATTCGTGTACACGGCGAGCGCGTCTCTCAGCGCCCCCTGCACGCCGGGTGCGGCGGAACTCGGCGAAGGCGGTGCGGGCGTCGCCACGGGGGTGAACCTCACGGGTCTGCTACCGAACACGACCTACCACTACAAGGTCCTAGCGGAAAACAAAATCGGGGCCGGCGAAGCCCCTGAAGAAGCCTTCACAACGCTCCCCGCTCTCCCGGTCGCGAGCACCGGCGCCGCGACGGCGATCACGACCAACAGCGCGAGCATCACGGGGACGGTGAACCCGAACAACAGCGACCAGGCCGAACAGGACGACACGAAGTACCACTTCGAATACGGCCAGGACACCAGCTACGGCAAACGGACGTTACCCGCTACCGAAGCGATCGGCGAAGGCATGAGCCCCGTTGAAGAGACAGCCAGCCTCGACGGTCTGATACCCGGCCGGACCTACCACTACCGGATCGTCGCGAGCAACAACAACAACGCCACACCACAGCTCGCCTACGGCCAAGACGAGCAGTTCACGACCGCGGGCAGCCCACCACCCCCGCTGACAGGCGGTCCCAACATCACCCCGTCGAGCAGCGCCCAGGCCCCGACCCCGACCCCGGGCGCGTTTCCGAACCTCACCGCGATCGTGCCCGTACCGGCCACAAAGGAACCCGGCGAAACGACGCCAAGTGAACCCAAGTCCCTGACCAGGGCGCAGAAGCTATCCAAAGCATTGAAGCAATGCAAGCGGGACCACAGGAAGAGCAACCGCGTGAGCTGTGAAAAGCGTGCTCGCGGCAAATATGGTCCTAAAACCAGCAAGGGTAAGCGGGGGAAGAACTAATGACGCGCTCACTTTTTCCGGTGTGGTGTAAAGGAAGCATCGGCGATTTTCGCTCGTCGGGTGCCGGTTCGAATCCGGCCACCGGATCCATCGATCCTCACGACGATGCGCGACACGCGCCGCGCATCACCGCGCTCACTGCCACGCTGGCCGTCCTCGCGCTTGCCCTGTTCCCGGCTCAGGTCGCCTTCGCTGAAGAAGGTCTCCCCGATGGCCGCGTGTATGAAAAAGTCACGCCGACAGAAAACAAGGACGCGGACGTCTACGTACCACACGCATTCAATGGTGGAGTGGCCCCGAGCCAGGGCACGGAGACGCGGTTTCCGTTTCAGGTAGCGGTGGATGGTTCAGCGGTGACCTACCAGGCGGACCCAACCAACGGCGGGTACGGCGCAGCCGGCAACGGGCTCGGCAACCAATACATCGCCCAACGCAACGGGGCGGGCAGCTGGTCCCAGGAAGTGATCCAGCCACCCGCAGTCAGCGGGAGCCTTTACGGTGGCTTCGCGAGCGACCTCTCAGTCGGTGTAGTTGCGTCCGGTGGGCTGACGGTGGGCCCCCCCGGGTTTGAAAAATATCAGGTGTTGTATTCGTGTGCTGTGCGTGTGAGTGCTTGTGGTGTGGGTGTGGCTGGGGAGCCGGCGCCGGTGAATCCGTATCGGGCGTTGTTTGGTAAGCCGGAGAATCGTACCCCTGGGGAATTCGGTACGAATGATGTCTATACGGGCGGGAATGATAATAATCCGATTGCGGTGCTTGCGGGTGGGTCGGCTGGGTTTAGTGATATGGCGTTTGAGGCTAATGATGCGTTGCTTGGTGGGGGTGGGGTGCTTGGTGGCGAACTCGATCGGGTTGTTAGCCTTGAAATCAGACAGGGCGAAAACAATAATTATTTGTATGAGTCGGTTGGTGGCCAGTTGGAGCTGGTGGATGTGTTGCCGGGTGGTGAAATTGCACGTGGCGCGACGTTCGGCTCGCAGCCGTTTACTAAACCTGGGGTGAATCCGCCGGCGTTTAGTGGTGTGGTTTCTGGTGATGGGCGGCGTGTGTATTGGAGTGATGGCGCTGGGGTTGTGTACGTTCGTGTGGATGGTATGGAAACGGTCCAGGTTTCTGCGCATGCGGCGCAGTATTGGACGTCGGCTGATGATGGCCGGTACGCTTTCTATACCGAAGGCGGCACGCTTTACCGGTTCGATATCGAAGGTGGGTCGCGTGTTGTGTTTGGCGCTAGCGGTGTGGTTGGTGTGATCGGCGCGGGTGAAGACGGCGGGAGTGTGTATTTCGTCTCGCTTGATGCGCTTGGGTCTGGTGGCAGCGGCGAGGGTGGAAACCCTGTCCCGGGATCGGATAACTTGTATCTCTCGCGTGTCGGTGGGACACCGGTATTCATCGCGACGCTTTCCAGTGAGGATGGTAGTGCTGTGGAGCCGTTTATCACGTCATTGAATATTGGGCGTGGTGAATTTGGTGATTGGCAGCCTGGGTTGGGGCAGCGGACGGCGCGGGTGTCGTCTGGTGGGGGTAGTGTGGTGTTCATGTCTGACCAGCGGCTGCCGGTCGTGGGCTTCCCTGCTGGTTTTCCGAATAATGGGCTTGATGAGGTGTATCTGTATCAGGCCGCGAGTAACCAGTTGTTCTGTACCTCGTGCAGCTCGAGTGGGGAACCCCCGGCGGGCGGCGAGGAAGGTGCTGCGGCGTTTTTGCCGATTAGCTGGAGTGATACGTATTTGCCGGAATGGGTTTCTGGTGATGGTGACCGGGTGTTCTTTGATACGGCGCTGGCGCTTGTGCCACAGGATACGAACGGGGCTCAGGATGTGTATGAGTGGGAGCGTGAAGGTACGGGTAGTTGTACCTCCGCGACAGCCGTGAATGGTGGCTGTATCTATCTCCTCTCGGGTGGTACGAGTCCTGCGTTCTCGTGGTTTATCGGGGCGAGTGGGAGTGGCGATTCGGCGTTCATCGCGACGCGCGCGCAGCTCGTGGGGGAAGATCAGAATGATGCTTATGATCTTTATGATGTGCAGGTTGGTGGTGTCGTTCCGGTTTCGTCGCCGGCGTGTACCGGTACGGGTTGTCAGGGTGTCCCCGGCGCCCCGCCGACGTTCGCGACCCCCTCCAGCGTCACGTTCGAAGGCCCCGGCAACTTCCCCGCGCCCGCCGCAGCGGCCAAGCCTGCGGCAGGGCCCAAGGCTGCTGTGAAGAAGACGGTCAAGTGCGCCAAGCACAAGAAGCTCGTCCACGGCCGCTGCGTGAAGCAGAAGCGCAGGCACCGCCATGCTGAGTAGATTCCCCACCACCAGGATCGCCACCCTGGCCCTGTGTACCTCGATCCTCGTCGGCGCGTCGGCTCAACTCGCCTCTGCCGAAGGCCTCCCCGACGGCCGCGTGTATGAAAAAGTCACGCCGACAGAAAACAAGGACGCGGACGTCTACGTACCACACGCATTCAATGGTGGAGTGGCCCCGAGCCAGGGCACGGAGACGCGGTTTCCGTTTCAGGTAGCGGTGGATGGTTCAGCGGTGACCTACCAGGCGGACCCAACCAACGGCGGGTACGGCGCAGCCGGCAACGGGCTCGGCAACCAATACATCGCCCAACGCAACGGGGCGGGCAGCTGGTCCCAGGAAGTGATCCAGCCACCCGCAGTCAGCGGGAGCCTTTACGGTGGCTTCGCGAGCGACCTCTCAGTCGGTGTAGTTGCGTCCGGTGGGCTGACGGTGGGCCCCCCCGGGTTTGAAAAATATCAGGTGTTGTATTCGTGTGCTGTGCGTGTGAGTGCTTGTGGTGTGGGTGTGGCTGGGGAGCCGGCGCCGGTGAATCCGTATCGGGCGTTGTTTGGTAAGCCGGAGAATCGTACCCCTGGGGAATTCGGTACGAATGATGTCTATACGGGCGGGAATGATAATAATCCGATTGCGGTGCTTGCGGGTGGGTCGGCTGGGTTTAGTGATATGGCGTTTGAGGCTAATGATGCGTTGCTTGGTGGGGGTGGGGTGCTTGGTGGCGAACTCGATCGGGTTGTTAGCCTTGAAATCAGACAGGGCGAAAACAATAATTATTTGTATGAGTCGGTTGGTGGCCAGTTGGAGCTGGTGGATGTGTTGCCGGGTGGTGAAATTGCACGTGGCGCGACGTTCGGCTCGCAGCCGTTTACTAAACCTGGGGTGAATCCGCCGGCGTTTAGTGGTGTGGTTTCTGGTGATGGGCGGCGTGTGTATTGGAGTGATGGCGCTGGGGTTGTGTATGTGCGTGTGGATGGTATGGAAACGGTCCAGGTTTCTGCGCATGCGGCGCAGTATTGGACGTCGGCTGATGATGGCCGGTACGCTTTCTATACCGAAGGCGGCACGCTTTACCGGTTCGATATCGAAGGTGGGTCGCGTGTTGTGTTTGGCGCTAGTGGTGTGGTTGGTGTGATCGGCGCGGGTGAAGACGGCGGGAGTGTGTATTTCGTCTCGCTTGATGCGCTTGGGTCTGGTGGCAGCGGCGAGGGTGGAAACCCTGTCCCGGGGCTGGATAACTTGTATCTTTCGCGTGCTGATGGTGGGACACCTGTGTTCATCGCGACGCTCTCTAGCGAGGATGGTAGTGCTGTGGAGCCGTTTATCACGTCATTGAATATTGGGCGTGGTGAATTTGGTGATTGGCAGCCTGGGTTGGGGCAGCGGACGGCGCGGGTGGCTTCTGGTGGGGGTAGTGTGGTGTTTATGTCTGACCGGCGGCTGCCGGTTGTGGGGTTCCCTGATGGGTTTCCGAATGGTGGGCTTGATGAGGTGTATCTGTATCAGGCCGCGAGTAACCAGTTGTTCTGTGTGTCGTGCAGTTCGAGTGGGGAACCGCCGGCTAGCGACGAGCAGGGCGCTGCAGGGTTTTTGCCTGTGAGTTGGAGTGATACGTATCTACCGGAATGGGTTTCTGGTGGTGGTGACCGGGTGTTCTTTGATACGGCGCTGGCGCTTGTGCCACAGGATACGAACGGGGCTCAGGATGTGTATGAGTGGGAGCGTGAAGGTACGGGTGGCTGTACCTCCGCGACAGCCGTGAACGGTGGCTGTATCTATCTCCTCTCGGGTGGTACGAGTCCTGCGTTCTCGTGGTTTATTGGTGCGAGTGGGAGTGGCGATTCGGTGTTCATCGCGACGCGTGCGCAGCTCGTGGGGGAAGATCAGAATGATGCTTATGATCTTTATGATGTGCAGGTTGGTGGTGTCGTTCCGGTTTCGTCGCCGGCGTGTACCGGTACGGGTTGTCAGGGTGTCCCCGGCGCCCCGCCGACGTTCGCGACCCCCTCCAGCGTCACCTTCGAAGGCCCCGGCAACTTCCCCGCGCCCGCCGCAGCGGCCAAGCCTGCGGGGGCAAAGCCCAAGCCAAAGGTCAGGCCGCTGACCGGGCCCCAGAAGCTTGTCCGGGCCCTGAAGGCTTGCCACAAGCAGCCCAAGGCCAAACGCGCGTCCTGCGAAGCAACGGCCCGCCGGCAGTTCGGCCGAGCGAGGAGCAGGGCCAAGAAGAAGTAGTTGCAGTAACCCTCGGATCTTGTGCCCGTGAGTACGTTTCCGGGCTCCCAGGTGTGCGTGCTATGAGGCCCTTCGGGGTCACAACCCGCGCGTGCTACAAAGAAAAAGCCCGGTGCCGGGCATCGCCCTTTCCACAGAAGATGCCCGGCACCGAATGAGACAAGAGGAGCATAACACAGATGAGATCCATATGCAAGAAGGTTTCCGCCACGCTGGTGGCGGTGCTGGCGCTGTGCGTCGTCGCATCCGCGTCGGCGTCGGCCGCACAGTGGTACGTCGGCGGTAAAGCGCTGACCGGCGCGGCGGCGGTTTCACAAACGACCAAAGTCGAAGAAAAAATCCACATAACGAGCGAGGGCGTCGAAATAACGTGCTCGACGCTGACGGGCATTGCCGGCAGGCCATTTGAAATCGTGGCTCCCGCCGGCCTCCAGATCGGAGACCTCCTGCTCAAGGGATGCGTGGCCAATGTCGGAACCCAGAAATGCGGGCTCGGAGGGGGCAGTGGCGAAGAAATCGGCACGACGGCGCTGATCTCGACGCTCGGCCTGGGCACCGGACTGGAAGACCACGGCGAATTGACCAGAAACGCAAAAGAAGGCGAAAGCATCATCTGGACGGAATTCGAAGTGGGCGGATGCGGAATCGAAGGCTACCAGTTCAGGATCAAGGGCAAGGTACCGGTGAAACTGCCACATGGGCAGACCTCCTCTACCGAACAGGAACTCGTATTCGAAAAAGCCGCAGGCCTGTACAACTACAACGAAGCAAACCCGGTCTACCTGACGGGCAAGGTCAAGCTGAAACTGACCTCAGGCTCGATCTGGAGCCTGCACTAGTCAGCACCAGCACCGTTTGACGCCGACCGAGCGTCACACAGCTAGGTGGCAGGGTCGCCCGCGCGAAGCACTGTGCGGGCGGCCCTGTGTTTACCGCACGAGAGCAGTTGCCGGGGCTTTCGCCGGCGCGAACGCGTTCTGCAGTCTTTGCAGGTACTCGCCGAAGTGCTCCAACTCGCGCTCGTTGAAGTCGGCGAGCAGCTCGCCAAACAGAACACGGAGATCCCGCCGATCCCCGTCGAGCTGTCCCTCCACTCGCTGCGTCGCACCTTCGCCTCCCTGCTCTATCTGCGAGGCGAGAACCCCGTCTACGTCATGCACGAAATGGGCCACACCGACCCCAAGCTCGCGCTGCGCATCTACACGAAGGTTTGGGCACAAACCCGTTTTTGTGCCCAAAAGGCCCCGAATGGGCACAAATCGGCCTCTATTTAGCCCCCTTCGGACGACCCGAGAAACGGGCCTCTGTCGCGAGGCTCGCGCTCGTATCGGCCGGCCAGGTATTCGTCGACCCAGGCGCGTGTGCTGCGCCAGGTGCCGTCGGCGGCCTTGGAGGCCTCGAGGCGTCCCCGTGTTGCGGCTACGCGGAGTGCGTTTGCGGAGATCTCCTCGGAGGCCAGAGCGGGCAGCGGGACCAGGCGTGATGGACCGGCGACGGCGGGCACCACGAACTTGTGGAGGTTGTCGAGGATCGCGCGCGCGAGTAGCTCTGCGAGGGGGCCGTTGTCGCCCTGGTCGGCGTTCTGGAGTGCGGCGAGGTAGCGTCGGCGATCGCTCTTGAAGATGATCGCGGGCGGATAGCCGAGCCTGACGAGGAGCAGGTTGAGGACGAGCCGGCCGGTGCGCCCGTTGCCGTCGAGAAACGGGTGGATCTGCTCGAAGCGCGCATGGACCTTGGCCAGCGCTTCGGGCTCGACGCCCTCACCCCTCTGGCCCAGTGCTTGCACCTCGCCGATCCAGTCGGTGACCATCGCCGGGACCTCGGGCCACGGCGGCGGTCGCATCCCGCCCGCGAACGGGCGGATGTCGTGTTCGCGGAATGAGCCTGGACGCTCGCTGTCGCCGGCGCTCGGGTGAGGCGCCACGTCCCACGCGGGTGTGAGCGCGAGGCGGTGGATGTGCCGCAGCTCGGTCAGCGAGAGCAGCTCGCCGCTCGACCACGCGTCGGGGTCGAGCGCCTGGCCGTAGACCCAGCTGGCGGCGTCGGCGTACCCACGCACCTCCATGTACTCCCTGAGCTCCTTGTTCCCCACCGCGCGGCCCTCCTCGAGCAGCTGCTCGACCTGCTTGAGCACCAGCGTGTTGCCCTCGATCGCGGTCGAGTGGTGAGCCTCCTCGAGCCAGATCCCGCGCCAGATCCCGTCCGCTTCACCGGGCGCGGGCAGGCCACCGAGCCGGCCGCGCAGCTCGCCGATCTGCACACGCAGACGCTCATAGACAGCAGCTCGCGTAGGCCGCCCACGGTTGGCTCCCCTGGGTTTGTTCGGTTGAGGCACTTTCTAATTGTACCGAACATTTTCTAATCTGTGCGGTCAGGTCCAAACTAATTGCACCGAACAAATATGCGCACGCCCACGGTCGCCAGTCATAATCGCCCGGTGCTAGTGCTGGCGGTGAAGGCTTTGCTGGCGCCGATGTTCGTCGTCGGCGCGTCGATCGCAACGCGCCGTTTCGGCCCGTGGGTCGGCGGTGTCCTCGGCGGCTTGCCGGTCGTGGCCGGCCCGATCCTGCTCGCCTATGCGCTCGAGCACGGCCGCGCGTTCGCCGGGCAGGCGGCCGCGGGGACACTGCTCGGGCTGCTCTCGCTGACGGCGTTCGTGGTCGTCTACGCGCGTCTCTCGCAACGCGCGCCATGGTTCGTGTGCATGCTCTGTGGCTGGGTCGCGTTCGCGCTCGTGACGGTCGCGCTCGACGGTCTCACGCCGCCGGACGGCGTCGCGCTGGGCCTGGTGTGCGCCGGCTTCGCCGTCGGCCTGCTGCTGCTCCCCGGCCAGTCCCCAATACTCACCGACGACGACATCGCCGCTGCGCCCGCCGCCCCGCCGGCATGGGATCTGCCGCTGCGCGCCGCTTGCGCGCTGGCGCTGGTGCTCGCGCTGACGACGGCCGCGGGCTGGCTCGGGCCGCAGCTCAGCGGGCTGCTCGCGCCGTTCCCGGTGATCACGACGGTGCTCGCGACGTTCACCCACAGCCAGCGAGGATCAGAGGAAGCGGTCCGCCTGTTGCGCGGGATGCTGACCGGCTTCGTCGCGTTCGCGCTGTTCTGCTTCACGCTGGCCGTCTTGCTCAAAGGCACACACGTCGCGGCGGCGTTTGCGCTCGCGACGGTCGCGGCGCTGGCCGCGCAGGCGTTGATGATCACGCGCGCGCGACGCCGGACGGCGGTCCCTGGAGGTGTGCAACTGTTGCGGTGAGGACTGGGAACGGATGGACCAGGAGGTCCGGTTGGCCGTCTGGCGGAACAGTTCTGCTTGAGACGCTAATAGGCTTATGCCGCGATGCTCGACCCTCACCTGCTCCATGCGCTCCACGTGCAGGCCGTACGCCACGCCGAGCTGGCCCCCGGCTGTGAGCCGCACGAGCTGTTCCAGGTCTCGACGATCGAGGCGCTGCTGCACGGCGCCTACGACGGCGACGTGACCGTCGCCGAGCTCGCCGGCCGCGGCGATCTCGGGCTCGGCACGTTCAACGCGCTCGACGGCGAGCTCGTGCTCACCGACGGGGTGCTCTACCGCGCCGCGCAGGACGGCTCCGTGCACCCCGCCGAGCCCGAGCGCCGCAGCCCGTTCGCGCTCGTCACGACCTTCCAGCCCGGCGTCGAGATCTACCTCGGCGTCGCCCAGGACGTCGATGCGCTGCTCTCCCAGGTCGCGCCGCAGTCGCCGCGCTGCACCGCGGTGCGGATCGAAGGGCGCTTCGAGCACGTGCGGCTACGCTCCGTCGGCCCCCAGCGCAAGCCCTACCCGCCGCTCACCGACGTGCTCGCCGAGCAGCAGGTCTTCGACGAAGACGAGATCGAGGGCGTCGTCGTCGGCTTCTGCTTCCCCGCGCACGAGGGCCGGCTCAACATTCCTGGCCGCCACCTGCACTTCCTCTCCTCCGACCGCACCCGCGGCGGCCACGTGCTCTCCTGCCGCCCCGCCGAGTGCGTCGTGCACGTCGATCACGAGGCCGAGATCGAAGTCGAGCTCCCGCCCGGCGTCGAGCTGCAGGTCCACCCAGGCAAGGGTGGCTCCGGCGGTCGCGAGGACCCCGGCGACGCGGACGAGCTGCTGCGGTTCGAGCGGGACTGAGCGCCCGGAACGGACGCGGCGGCGGCGAGCGGGTCCGGTTCGAGCGCGACTGAGCGGCGGTATCTCCCCGGCGGGCGAGGTCCCCTGGGGCCGAGGTCTGCGCGGTCCCGATCTCGCCGTGCGGATCTCTGGAGGCGTAGCGCGCCCGTACAATGGCCTCAATCGAGAAAGGGATCAAGCATGCGTCTTCCCCAGCGCCGTACCGGCCCCGGCCCCGGCCCCGCCGCGATCGCTCGCCTTGCCGCGCTCGCCATCTTCGCAATGTTCGCCCTGAGCGGCACGGCGCTCGCGAGCAGGAACGCCACCCCGGCGCAGGTGAAGGCGCTCACCCGCGCGATCCACGCAACCCCCGTCGCCGGCATCAACAAGATCCCCACGAATCGCTACCGCGTCACGCGCGCGAAGATCTCGACCGTCAGCACGTCCTGGGCCTCGGGCTGGGTCGAGCCGACCAAGCGCTTCCAGGCGACGCTCCAGGGCATCGAGGTCGTCGCCGTCAAGCCCGGCGGCACGAGCACATGGGTAGTGGTCGACGCCGGCACCGCCGAGGTCGGCTGTGGGATCGCGCCCGACCCCGTGCTCTCGGACCTGCTCGGGTTGAAGGCGGGCGAACAGCCGTGCGCGCCCGGGGAAGGGGTCTCCTAGCGTGGCCACCCTGCGGGCGGGTGGCCCGGAGACGCAATCGCGTGGCCGGAGGATCAGCGGTGCGTCAGCTCGTCGAGCGGCGCGGTCAGTTCTTCCGCTTCGCTCGGCGCGATGCCCTCGAGCCGAGACGCGAGCAGGCTCGTCAGGATCCCAACCTTCCCCGCTAGCTTGGCGACCGGGTCGTCGATGACACCGCGGTAGAACTGGAGCTCGTTCTGGCTCGCGTTCGTGATCGAGAACGCCATGATCAGCCCGGCCGCCTCGAACAGGCGCCGGCTGCCCTTGCGCCAGTGCGCGATCAGCCTGTGGTCAGCCCAGTATCTGACCTGCCGCCCCGACAGCCCCGTCAGCCCGGCGAGCTCGCCGCTACTCAACGGGTAGCGGTGGCCGATCGCTGCGCTCGGATCGAGGACCACCCGCTGCTGGCGGCGCTTCAGCCGCGGCCACAGCGCACGCACGCGCGGGTCGCGCAGCAAACGAGCCTGATCCAGGCGCTCCCCAAGCTCCGGCGAGACCTCCGCCGGGCGCATGCTCGCGCCGCGAGCTGCCGCCTGCTTCACAACACCGGTCTGTCCACCTCTGGCCACGTCTTGATCCTAGCACGGCAACTTACAAGTGGTTGTTAATCTGTGTCGATGATCTTCCAGCGCGCTCCTCAATGATCGCATCGGCACGCACGTCGTCCGTGTAGTGAAAAAGAAACTCACGCCCCGCGGCCGCCTGACGCTGCTCCAGTGTCACCGGTGGACCGTATCTAGCCCCCGGAGGAGCTCGCGGCCTCGGTCTCGCGTTCGCGGCCGAGCACGCGCAGCAGCTCCTCGTAGGGGCCGACGAGGTAGGCCTGGTCGCCGGCGGCGAAGCGCGTGTCGCGCCGCGGCGGGTGCTCCATCGCGCCGCCGGAATCGGCGCGCACGATCGCCACGACGCGGATCCGCGCGGACAGCTCGCGCATCGCCAGGCCGACGAGCCCGCCGTCGGGGCGGACCGTCAGGCGCGCGACGAGGAACGGCTGGTTGCGCACGTAGAACGTCGCCAGCACCTCCAGCCCAAGCACCGCCCCGACGAACCACGGCGCCGCGAGCGCCGAGGTCGACCAGACGTGATGGAACTTGAACGTCTTCTCCAGGCGGTTGCCGAGCGCGCGGTCGAACACGCGCAGCACGACCGGCACCTCGCTCCAGCGCTCGCCGAGCGAGTCGCGCACCGCCAGGCCCGTCTCGAGGTTGACGAGGTCGTCGCTCGTGAGGATCGCGACCGCGCCCGCGTCGGCGATGTTCACCTGGCGCAGCGTCTGGCCGAGCGTCGCGTCGCCGTGCACGATCGGCACGCCGAGCGAGCGCGCGTGCTGGACGTAGCGGTTGCGCTCGTCGTACTCGACCACGACCACCTCCCGGCCAAGCGCGCGCAGGCCTTCGAGCACGCGCAGCCCGACCGCGCCGAGGCCGACGAGCACGACGTGGTCCTCCATCCCATGGATCGAGCCCTGGCCGAGCGACTGCTCGATCCGGCGGCTGACGAGCACGTTCGTGAGCAGCGCGAAGATCGTCGTCACGAGCGTCGTCCCCGCGACGATCAGGAGGATGCCGAAGCCCTCGAGCCAGACCGGCTGGGTCGCAAAGGAGAAGTCGCCGAAGCCGACGGTCGCAACCGTCTCCACCGTGAAGTACACGGCGTCCTCGACCGACAGGTGATGGTGGGTGACTGGCGTGTGGTAGCCGAGCCGCAGGACCACGGTCGATACGAGCAGCAGCAGCAGGCCGAGCAGCAGCGTGATGATCAGCGCACGGTCGGCCTCCTCGGCGAGCGTGCGCGAGACCCGGCGCGCGACACGTCGTACCGAGCGGCCGCCGCGCGCCTGCCGGGCGCTCTTTCCCCGCGCGACTCCGGCGCCGCTCCCGACCCGGACGCCGACTTCGGCCAGATCCTCGGGCTTGCCGAGCACGGTCACGCGGTCGCCGATCCCGACGGGGTGGTCGCGGCCCGGGCAGACGACGAGCTCGCCCGCGGCGGTGATGATCCCGACCGGCGCGAGGTCGCCGAACAGGCTCCGCAACGTCCCCTCCTCGGTCGCTGTCACCTCCGCGGCGACGAACAGCTCCTCGCCGAGCATCACGTCGTAGCTCGTGCGTCCCATGCACGCGTCCACGACCGACGGCGCGAACAGGCCGGCGACGTCCAGCGCGCTGCCGGCGCCGGTGGCGTCTTCGACCGCGCGCCCGACGGTCGGGTTGTCGAGGTGCACCACGACGGAGATGTCCTCGCGCATGTCGCGCACGAGCAGCGCGGTCTCGACGTTGCGCAGATCACTCACCTGCGTGCACACGACCGCGCGGGCGCCGGCCACGCCGGCGGCCCGCAGCTGCGCGCCGGGATCGCCGTCGCTCTTCATGTGCGGGCAGCCCCAGCTCTCCACGAGTGCCGCCATCCGCGCCGAGGGGTCGTCGTCGAGCACGACCACCGGCACCTCCGCGACCCGCAACTGCTCGACCGTACGCAGGCCGACGCCCTCCAGGCCGCACACGATCACGTGGCCCGTCCAGTGCTCGTACTCGCCGGGGGGCGCGGATGCAGGCGAATCGGACGTGCCGCGGGACTCTACCTGTCCGAGCGGCCACAGCGTAGCCGCATCTTCCGTGGACGCCGAGGTAACTACGATGAACGTCGTGACGCTTTCACCGTCGGCGCCGAGAGTGCACTTCGACGATCTCGACAGCGCGCTGGGAGCGCTGCGCGAGCAGGGGCTGCGCGTGTCGATCTCGCGGCGACTCGTCCTGCAAGCGCTGTTCGCCGCGGACGGGCCGGTGTCGGCCGAGCGCATCGCCGGTGGCCTGGAGGGGTCCGAGGCAGAGCTCGATGTGGCCTCGGTCTACCGCAACCTCGAGGCCTTCGAGCGCAGTGGAATCGTGCGCCACGTGCATCTCGGGCACGGCCCGGGTCTGTACATGCTGGTGGGTGGCGGCGAGCGGGAGTACCTGTTCTGCGAGGGGTGCGGCCGCGCCCAGGCGGTAGCGCCTGAGGAGCTCGACGCGGTGCGCGAGGCGGTGCGCAAGGGGTTCGGCTACGAGGTCCGCTTCACCCACTTCCCGATCGTCGGGTTGTGCCCGGGCTGCCGGTCCGCGGAGGCCCCGGAGGTGCGCTCTGAAAGCGAATTTCAAGCTCCCCAAAAGCTAACTGCGAGGGAGTTGCAATAGCGACACGGTGGTGCTAGGCTCGGCGCGAAGTCGTCCTTTGGGGACGCGCAGGCGAGGAGAACGGAGGCGAGTTGAGCGCCGCATCCACAGCCGCGAGGAGCGTCGAGAAGGTGAGCCTGCGCCAAGCACTGCGCGCACTCGACCGGGGTCAACGAAGAACGCTGGCGCTGATGGCGCTGGTCGTGGTCGCGCTGCACGTGGTCGGTCTGCTGACGTCTGATCGCGCTCGTGGCGCCGCGGCACTACCACCTCGGCAGCGGCGGGGCCTTCACGATCGGGATCGGCGTGACCGCCTACACGCTCGGCCTGCGCCACGCCTTCGACGCCGACCACATCTCCGCGATCGACAACACGACGCGCAAGCTGATGTCCGAAGGCAAGCGGCCGCTGAGCGTCGGATTCTGGTTCTCGCTCGGGACACTCGACGATCGTCTTCCTGCTCGCGTTTCTGCTGGCGATCGGCGTGCAGGTCGCTGGCGGGCCCGGTCGAGAACGACGACTCCAGCCTGCACCAGGTGACGGGTTGGGTCGGCACGCTGGTGTCGGGCAGCTTTCTCTACGTGATCGCCGCGCTGAACGTCGTGATCCTGCTGGGAATCATGAAGGTGTTCCGGGAGATGCGCAACCGGCGCCTACGACGAAGCGGCGCTCGAAGCACAGCTGGAGCGCCGCGGCTTGATGAACCGCTTCTTCGGGAGCGTGACGGAGCGGATCACGCTCCGCACAGCAGATGTATCCGGTCGGCGTGCTGTTCGGTCTCGGCTTCGACACCGCGACCGAGGTCGCGCTGCTGGTGCTCGCCGGCGGCGCCGCCGGGGCGGGACCTGCCGTGGTACGCGATCCTGTGCCTGCCGATCCTGTTCGCCGCGGGCATGAGCCTGATGGACTCGATCGACGGATCGTTCATGAACTTCGCCTACGGCTGGGCCTTCTCGAAGCCCGTGCGCAAGGTCTATTACAACATCACGATCACCGGCCTGTCGGTGGCCGTCGCGCTGGTGATCGGCACGATCGAGCTCGGCGGCCTGATCGCGGAAAACCTCAACCTGACAGGCGCCTTCTGGGCATGGTTCGAGGGCATCGACATCAACCTCCTCGGCTTCGTGATCGTCGGCATGTTCGTCGCGACCTGGGCGATCGCGCTGGCGGTCTGGCGGCTTCGGGCACATCGAGGAGCGCTGGAGCGCGGACGTGCGCGAGCGGCTCTGAGCGCCCTCTCGGTCAGGCGATCACTTCGATACCGCACGTATGCCCGGTGCGCGAGCGAGGCCGGCACCCGGAGCGCGTTTCTAGGAGCCGGCGAGGCGTGCGGCCGCCACCGCAGCCTGCCCGTAGCTGATCCCGCCGTCATTGGGCGGCAGCCGCCGGGGGAAGAGCACGCGCAGTCCGATCTCGTGCAAGCGCTCGGCGGTCCTCTCGAGCAGAACCCGGTTCTGGAAGACGCCGCCGGACAGCACGACAGTGTCGAGATCGCGTCCGCCGGCGATCCGCGCGCACGCATCGGCGGTGGCGCGCGCGAGCCCGGCGTGAAAGCGCGTGGCGATCGTCCCTCGCGGCACGCCCGCTGCGCACTCGCGCGCGACGGCGAGCACCGCCGGCCGCGGGTCGAGCTCGAGCGCGCCCGTGCGATCTTCTCCTCGCGCGAGCGGACGGTCCAGTGCGATCGGGTAGGCGCCGCGCGCGGCCGGATCGACCAGGCCCTCCAGTTCGATCGCGGCCTGCCCCTCGTAGGTGACGGCGGCGCGCAACCCGCAGAGTGCGGCGACCGCGTCGAACAGCCGTCCGGCGCTCGTCGTGAGCGGCGCCAGCTCGCTGCGTGAGAGCCGCGCGATCGTCTCCCAGCGCTCGGTGCTCACCTGCCCGGACAGCGTGTCCGGGAGCGGCGGGAGCCCGCCGTCCGGCTCGGCGGCGGTCAACCAGGCGCAGGCCATCCGCCATGGCTCGTCCACGGCCCGGTCGCCCCCGGGTAGGCGCACGGGCCGCAGGTGACCGGCGCGCGTGAAGTCGCGCAGGTCGCCCACGAGCAACTCGCCTCCCCAGACCGTCCCGTCGGGGCCGTAGCCGCTGCCGTCGAAGATCGCGCCGATGGCCGGTCCGGTCTCCCCGTGCTCGGCCAGGCAGGCGGCGAGGTGGGCGTGGTGGTGCTGGACGGCGATCGTCTCCAGCCCGGCGGCCGCTGCATCGCCCGAGGGTCTCTACCGGCCTGCTGGTCTCGTTTCCTCGCGTCGGCTCATCGTTCGCTTGCGTCTCCCCTTCGTCGTCCGCTGTGCGCTCGCTCGCGCGTTCGAGCGCGTAGCCCGTCGAGAGATAGTCGGGGTGCAGGTCGTGGACGACGACCTCGGGATCGACGGCGAACAGGCGCTGGAAGTGCTCGACGCCCTGACGGAAGGAGAGCAGCGTCTCGAAGTTCTTCAGATCGCCGATGTGATGGCCGACCCACGCGTGCTCGCCCTTGGCCACGCAGAACGTGCTCTTCAGCTCCGCCCCGCACGCGAGCAGCGGCCGAGGCGTGGGCACGGGCAGGTGGATCGCGCCCGGCACGTAGCCGCGCGAGCGGCGCATCGTCAGCGGCCCGATCGCCGTGTGGCGCACGACGGAGTCGTCGGTGCGCATGTGGATCGGCCGGTCGTGCACGAGGAACGCGTCGGCGATGCCGGCCAGCCGCGCGAGCGCGTCCTCGTCGTCGTAGGCGATCGGCTCGTCGGAGCGGTTGCCGCTGGTCATCACGAGCGGGGGCGGCCCGGTCTCGCGCGAGAGATCCGCGAAGTCGGCGAGCAGCAGGTGGTGAAGCGGCGTGTATGGCAGCATCACGCCGAGGTCCGGACAGCCGGGGGCGACGGCCTCGGCCACGCCGACGGTGGGCCAGCGTCGGTGTCGCGAGCGCCAGCGGTGTTGGTGCGACGGCGGGCGATCACGATCGGCCGCGCGCGATCCTCCAGCAGTTCCCGCGCCGGCGCGTCGAGCTCGATCAGCGCCTCGGCGGCGGTGAGGTCGGCGACCATCAGCGCGAACGGCCGCTCCTCGCGCTGCTTGCGCGCGCGCAGGACCGCGACCGCGACCTGGAAGTCGGCGCGGCAGGCGAGGTGATAGCCGCCGAGACCCTTGACCGCGACGATCAGGCCTTTGGCGAGCAGCTCGGCGGCGTGCCGCACGGCGTGCTCGTCGACATCCATCGCGTCCTGCTCGGCGTTCCGCAAGGCGCCGGATCCGGTCGGCACGGCGCTCCGGCTCCCACCGTCGCGATCGCCATTCGAGCCCTCGATCGCATCAGATCCCGCGCCCACATTCGCGTCCGGCTGCAGCAGCCGCGCCCGCGGCCCGCACACCGGACACGCGTTCGGCTGGGCGTGAAAACGCCGGTCGCCGGGGTCCTCGTACTCCGCGCGGCAGCGCTCGCACATGACGAAGCCCGCCATCGTCGTCGAGGCCCGGTCGTAGGGGACGTCGAGCGCGATCGTGAAGCGCGGCCCGCAGTTGGTGCAGTTGATGAACGGGTAGCGATGACGGCGGTCGCGCGGGTCGCGCATTTCCGCCAGGCACTCCGCGCAGGGGGCCGTGTCAGGGGAGACGAGCGCCTGGCGCGTGGTGACGACGCCCGCTTGCTCGCTCGCGTCGCGGCTGGGCGCGATCCGGAAGCCCGGCCGGCCGTTGGGCGCGAGCTCGCGGGGCTCGACGCTCTCGACCGTGGCTAGGGGCGGAGGCTCGGCCACGAGACGCTCGAGGAAGCGCTCGACCGTCGCCGGACGGCCCTCGACCTCGAGCAGCACGCCACGCGCGTCGTTCAGCACGTAGCCGTCGAGCGTGAGCTCCTTGGCGAGGCGGTAGACGTGGGGGCGAAAGCCGACGCCCTGCACGACCCCGCGCACGCGCACGCATACGCGGCGTCGACCGTCGGAGTGCGGCGGGGAGCGCGTGTCGCTGCTGCTCATGGAGCCACCTGCGGGGCCACTCCGCTTCCTCCTACGCCTGGGGACGGCGCCGGATCTCTGAGAGCACGAGGCCGTAGAGGAGGTGGTCGGCGGCGAGCGCGAGACGCTCGGCCGGACGTGGCTTGCCGGCCTGCTTCAGCCCGAGCGCGGGCGCCAACACGGCTTCGAAGCCCAACCACAGGACCGATCCGTATATCGGCCCGGCCCACGGCTGCCGGCGTACCGTCTCGGGCAGCAGCGCGAACTGGACGCCTCCCGCGGCGCCGTAGCCCCAGTGAGCGAGCTCGATCGCCGAGCGCCGGCGCTTGCGGGGGACACGCCGCAACAGGCCCGCGGCCTTCTGTTTGAGGATCGCATGCGGCGGCGGCTCCTCGACGAGGCCGAGGTTGGTGGTGAGCGTCCGCATCCCGCTCATCGCCATCGCGGCGACCGCTCCACGCAGGCCGGCGTGGACGATCTCGCGCGGGGTGGAATGCTCGCCGAGGATGCTCACGCGCGGGCCTCCCCCGCCATCTCCACCAGCTCGCAGAGCACGTGATACGCGGACGCCTGGGCCTCCTGGATGCGGGGGATGTGCTCCGAGCGGACGACCATCACGTGGTCGGCCAGCCCTTCGGATGCGATCCGTCCGCCGTCGTAGCCGACGAGTGCGATCGTGACCAGGCCGCGTCGCCGGGCCTCGACGAGCGCTTGGATCACGTTCGCCGAACCGCCGCTCGTCGAGAGCGCGAGCAGCGCGTCGCCGGCGCGCCCGTGGGCGATCACCTGCCGCGAGAAGATCGCCTCGACGCCGACGTCGTTCCCGATCGCCGTGAGGATGCCGGTGTCCTCGGTCAGGTCAAGCGCCGGGCGCGGGCGCCGGGTGGGGTGGGCTGCCATATCGGCGCTCAGGTCCGCCACGACATCCATCGCGTCGGTGGCCGAGCCCCCGTTGCCCAGCGCCAGCAACCGTCCGCCGGCGTCGAAGCAGGACCGCAGCTCATGTGCCGCGACAACCAGCGTCTCCCTGGCCTCGGCCAGCGTTTGCGCACGCAGCTCCGATGCCTCGCGGGCCTTCATCAGCACCGACTCGAGCACGTCCGCGACCACCGCCTCGAGGTCGTCCTCCTGCTCGCCGAGGAACGGGTACAGAAAGCTCGAGGCGCCGCTGTCGTGCACCCGCCGCTCGGTGCGCCCGGCGAGCAGGCCGCGGTGCTCGAAGAACACGTGCACGAGCTCCCACAGCACGTGGTAGAGCGTCTCGACGAGCTCCTGATCGATGTCCGGGTCCTCGCCGGGGAGGTTGAATGTCCACTCGGTGGCGGCTCGTTCGCCGGTGAGCATGCCCGCTCCCACGAGGTCCTTGGCGTCTGCGCCGTTCCCGGCGCTCTGGTTGTCCTCGACAGCCGTCGGGAAGGCGATCGTGAGCGCTCCCCGCTCGTGGGCCAAGCCGAGCGCGCGCAGCGTCGCTCGGTCCCGCTCGGCGCCGAACGCGATCACCATGTCCTCGCCCTCGGCCAGCAGCTCCAGTTGCCTGTCCACCGGGCCGCCCTCGGCGGTCAGCGCAAGCGCAGGCAGCGCGCGCTTGCCGACGATCACCGGGTGGACGAACTCGACCGCCACGTGCCGGGCGTCCGAGCGGGCGGCAGGGTCGGCGCCGAGCGCGAACAGTCGCCCGCCGCGGGCAAACCGCTCGGCCATGCGATGGCACAGGCGCGCGATCCGCTCGGCCTCGGCCGCGAAGAAGCCGTCGCCCGCCGCCAGACGTCGCGCGCGCAGATCCTCGACCTGTGCGGTGAGCGGATCGGTGGCCGATGCCTGACTCACGCCGCGTGGACCTCCTCCGCGTGGTCGTGATCCTCCGCGTGGTGATGTCCGGGTGCTTGGCCACCGCCGGCGGCGACCTCCCCCAGCCACGCCTTCCACTCCTCCACCCCCGCGCCGGTGCGTGCGCTCGTGAGGATCCGGGGCACGTCGGGGTGAACCGCGTCGAGGTGGTAGAGGAAGCGGTCGATCTCGTAGTCGAGGTGTGGCAGCAGGTCGACCTTGTTGACGAGCACGAGATCGCACGTGCGGAACATCAGCGGGTACTTCGCGGGCTTGTCCTCGCCCTCGGTGACCGAGCAGACCATCGCGCGCGCGTCCTCACCGATCCGGAACTCGGCCGGGCAGACGAGGTTGCCGACGTTCTCGACGATCAGCAGGTCGATCTCATCGAGCGGCAGCTCGGGCATCGCCGCGCGCACCATGTTCGCGTCGAGATGACACTCGCCGCCGAAGCCCTTGCCGGTATTGAGCTGGACGACCGGCACGTCCGGCCGCGCGAGGCGGTCGGCGTCGAAGCTGCCCTGGACGTCGCCCTCGAGCACGCCGACACGGACGCCGTCGAGGCTATCGACGACGCGTTCGAGCAGCGTCGTCTTGCCGGCGCCGGGCGCGCTCATCAGGTTGAGCACGCGCACGCCCACGCGGTCGAAGTCGGCGCGATTGGCATTGGCGATCGTGGTATTCGCGTCGAGCGCGTCCTCCTGGACCTTCACCTTTGTGCGATGCATTGCTCCTCCTCGATCTCGATGGACTCGACCTCGAACTCCTCGCCGCTCTGCACTTCGACATCGGCCGACTCGCAGGCCGGGCAGCGGAACGCCGCCCACTCCACCTGCCACTCGTGCGCGCACGCACGGCAGCGCAGGCGCGCGGGGATCAGCTCCTGCTCCAGGCGCGCGCCCTCGCAGACGGAGTCGCGCGCGACGATCTCGAAGTAGAAGGCAAGCGAGCCCGGCACGACCTGGCGTAGCGCGCCGACGCGCAGGCTGACGAGGCTGACCCGCCGGTCCTCGGCGTGCTTGACGACGGTGTTCACGATCGCGGTGCTCAGCGCCAGCTCGTGCATGGGGCGCTCATGCCTGGTAGGCGGCGTCGGTGCGCAGTTCCCGGACGGTGCTCAGCACCAGCTCCACCGCCGGGTCAACCGCGGCGGCGACGGCGTCGCTGAGGCCGAAACCCGCCGCTTCCAAATCCGAGGGCTCGCAGGCCACGACCACGACGCGCCCGGGCCAGGCGCCGATCATGTTGACGAAGCGCAGCACGTTCTGCGGGTCCATCCCGTGCGGGTCGATGATCTCGCCGTCCTCGATCTGGCCCGCGAGCGACTCCTGCTCCGGCTCCATCACGTACAGGCTGCCGGCCGGCCCGTCCTGGTGGCTGACATCGACGAGCACCAGCGCGTCGTAGCCCCGCATCACCTCGTAGGCGAGGTCGAGGCCGCCGGTCCCGAAGTCGAGCGCGCGCACGCCGCTCAGCAGCTCGACCTGCTCCAGCCGGCGGATCACCTCACCGCCGAAGCCGTCGTCGCGCATCCACGCGTTGCCGATCCCCGCGATCAGGATCTGCTTCTCGGGCGGGCGCAGCGAGTCGTCCTCGGCGGCGCGCGGAACGGGAGGAGTTGTACCCCCGATCGAACGCAGGTCCACGGGTGGTTGCTCGTCGCTCATGCCGCTCACGCCCCGATCCGTTCGAGCTCGCCGGCGAAGAACGTGAGGAAGCGCCCGGTCTCGCCGAGCACCTGGTGCATCGGGTCGTCGTCGAGGCTGACGGCGAAGTGCACGCGGTCGTCCATGTCGACCCTGATCCGCCGGATCGTGGCGATGCGCCCGTCGAGCATCCGGTCGTAGGGGTCTTCGCGCGCCCCGAGCCGCAGCACCACCTGCTCGCCGCGGCTGTACTCGACCCCGTCCACCGCGATCCGCGTCCGCTCGCCCGGCAGGTCGTCGGTGGCGTCGGGCGGTGGTGTCGGAGGACTGGTCTGGCTGTTCCCGCGCGCGGCCCGACGGGATTCTGAGGCCATCAGGGGAACATTGGCTGCGCTCGCAAACGGATCCTCAGGCGCCGGGTCGTTCAGCGTCATCCGCCCGTGCAACGTCAGTATCTCCTGCGGCGTCGCCGCGGCCGCGCGCTCGATCATCGCCCGCACCGCCGGGTCCTGCGCGGAGATCTGATCGCGCTCGGAGTCGCTCAGCGCGTGCACGTGCAAGAGCAGCGCCTCCTCGATCTCGGTGTTGTCGAACAGGTTGCCGAGGCTCTCCGGCGCGAGCTGGGGATGGTCGGGCAGCACGATCGCCGCGCCCAGGATCGCGTCGTCGGCCGGAGTCGCGAGCACCGGCCAGGTGTTCACGCTCTCGCAGCCCTCGCTCTCCAGCGGCGAGACGAAGCTCCCGGCGGAGATCTGCACGACGATGTGGGTCGAGATCAGCGACTCCCCGAGCGCGGCAGCCCGCTCGGGTCCGGGATCGACAGTGGAGGTGTTGTGCACGCACGAGGACACCTTCCAGACGCCATCCTCTCTGGTCGGCTCGGAGCGGAGCGTCACGCGCCCCTGGGCAAAGGGCACCGAGACGCGCTCGCCGAGTTGCGCCTCGGGCACCTCGACGGAGTGCCGCTGCGCTTCGTGGCGCTCACCGCTCGGGCTGAGGAACAACACCGTCGCGCTCAGCTTCGCTCCGGCCGCGGGGAGTGCCAGGCACTGCAGGCGCGCGCGGTCGAACGTTGCCGGGTTGCGCTCGGCGTAGGCCGGCGGATAGACGATCCCGAACGGCGTCGGCGTCGCGTTCTTCTGCGCGCCGGGGGTGTATGGATAGAGGGCGTAGCCCTCGTACAAAAGCGAGTCGACCAAGCGCTCCAGCTCGCCGTCGAGCTCGTGCTCGCCGTCCGTCTCGAGCGCGGAGGCGTGAGTCTCGGCGGTCGTCTGCTCCCCGTCCATCTCAGCCCCCGGCCCCATCCAACAGGTCGCTTACACAAGCGTCGAACGTCGTCGTCCCCTGCTCCACCTTGCGCCGATAGAGCCGCTCGAGCGTATGCGAGCTCAGCGCGACCCAGCCCCGATCGGGGTAGTGCCCGGCGATCATCCGCTTCCACGTCTCCACCGGCAGCTCGAACCGCGCAGTCGTGCTCCACGGGATCTGCGTCATCTGCATCCGTCCCTGCGCGGCGGGGTAGAAGACGGAGCCGCTGAAGTGCAGGCTCAGCGGCGCCTCGCCATCGGGCAGCGCGTACAGGTACTTCGTCGCCGCCAGCTCGAGGTCGTAGCTGCAGGGCACCGGGATCTCGAACGTGCCCGTGCCCGTGAAGCTCGGCACCATCACGTCCGCCACCGCCCAGACGAGGCTGTGCGTGGTCGCCGCCCAACGCTCGGGCGCGCCGAACAGCTCGCTCAAAAGGGTCTTCGTCTCGGGCGTGTAGGAGCGCTGCGCCGGCTCGAACTGGATCTGCGCGCGCAGCGCGATCGCGAACACCTCGCGGCCGAAGGGCTCGCTCACGCCGAGCGCGAGGCTCAGCGTTGGTGCGGCCGCGTGCTCGACGGCACGCACGCCGAGCACGGTGAACTCCGGCGCGGGCGGCGCGTCAGCGTCAGGCGAGACGAGCGTGGGTACGGCAGACGTGCCGTTGCTCGAAGACGGCACCGTCACGACATCACCGCCTGCAGCCGCAGCTCGGCGAAGAACTCCGGCACCGCGGACTCGATCGCCGCCCCGCCGGAGATGCCAGACCAGCGAGACTTGATCAGCCCGATCAGCCGGTAGCACTCGTCGATCGGCACGATCGCGTACTGGGGCGGGTCGGCCATACGATTGACGATCAGCGCCTCCGCGTCGGGCTCCAGCTCGCCCAGAATCGGATTCGCCGCCGCCAAACGCTCCCAGGCATCGAGCGGCAGCTCGCTTTCGGTCGCGCCCGCGGGGCTCGGGTACAGCGCCGCGATGCCCCCGACGGAGCCGCTGTGTAGGAAGAAGGCGAGCCCGATCGGAATCCCGAACGCGCTCCACGTCTCGTCGTCGAGATCGAAGTCCTCCAGCCACAGCGTCCGCGTGCCGGTCGGGCGGTAGGTGGGGTCGCCGGAGCGCAGCGCCAGGCAGGAGTGGCAGACGCAGAGGATCCGGCGCTCTTCGAGGTGCAGCAGGTGCCGGTGCTCCGCGGGCACGTCCACCCCGCACAGCTCGCAATGCTCATCGGAGGAGGGGTCCGGGGGCAACTCACGGTTGGACAGGCCCACCAACTCCGGCGGTGGGGTCATCGGAAATGTCAGGGTGTCGGGCTCGGATACGGGTGGCGGCGGCACCACGGAGAGCGAGAATGCAGGCGCGGGTTCGGTAGATGTGGACGGCGGAACCATCGGCAGCGAGAACGCAGGCTCGGGTGCGGGTGTGGCCATCGGCAGTGCGACCGCGCCCGGTGCCTCGCAGGGACCGGGCGCCGGGTGGGGATTGCTCTCCGCGACGCCCTCGACCTCCATCCCCAACAGGTCTGGAGCATGCTCATCGAGCGCCTCGCGAATCGCCAGCTCGATCGTCGCCTGTGAGGCCGCGCAGCCGTGACAGCTGCCCTGCAGCCGCAGCCTCGCGACGCCGCCCTCGATCCCCAGCAGCTCGACGCCGCCCTCGTGCGATTCCATGTACGGACGCACGCTGTCCAACGCCGCCAGCACGCGCTCCTCCAAGGGCACGGGGTAGAGGTCATGCATCAACAGCAGGCTCGCGACGATCCCGTCGGCGAGCAGGCGCTCGCGCAGCTCCTCACCGGCCGGTCCGGCATCTCTCAGGACCCCGCCGATCCGTGCGAGACCCTCGCCGTAGAGGTCCATGATCGCGCTCGTGAGGTCGCCCACCAGCTCGCGCGCCCCCGGATCGGGGATCTGCTCCGAGAGCTCGATCAGCCGCTCGACGCGCTCGACCAGCGCCTGCTGCCGCGCGCTCGATGTCTCGATCGTGCCCATGTCAACGCCTCCCGACCCCGAACCCCACCCCTCAGCACATCCCCGTCGGCGTGTGCTGAACCTTGCGGACGGGCCCGCCGCGATGGTCGTACATGTGCACCCCGCACGGCAGGCACGGGTCGAACGAGCGCACCGCGCGCATGATGTCGATGCCTTTGAACTTGTCCGGCCCGTTCTCCTCGAAGATCGGCGTGTTCTGCACCGCGTCCTCATAGGGGCCGGGCGTCCCATAGACGTCGCGCGGGTTGGCGTTCCAGGGGGTGGGGGGATAGGGCTGGTAGTTGGCGATCTTGCCGTCCTCGATCACCATGTGGTGGGAGATCACCCCGCGCGCGGCCTCGTGAAAGCCGACGCTGACGGCCTGCTCGGGGACGGCGAAGCTGTTCCAGCTTTTCGTCCGCCCGGCGCGCACCTCGACCAAAGCCTTCTCGAGGTTGTAGAGGCCGACCAAAGCCGAATAGGCCTGGTGGTAGGAGCGCGCACGGTCGCGCTCGATCGCGTTCGACCACTGTGGGATCTTCCACTCCATTTCGGTCTCCGGCAGGTTCGCGGTCTTCGGTAAAACCATCTGGATTGACTCGCCCGTCGCCTTCAAATACCCTAAATCGACGAGCCCGGCCTTGGCCGTGACCCACTGGCGCGCGAACGGGCCGCCGCCGGTGTCGGTGGCGACGTGGGTGTCGTTGCGCGCGTCGTACATGCGCGGCGAGGTGACCCAGCTGTACTTGTCGGCGAAGTCGCGCTTTTGGGGCTTGGGGAGGGTGGTCTTGTTCCAGGGGTGGTTCTTGTCGACCGGGTTCCCCAAAGGATCTTTGGTCACGAACGTCTGCTCGCCGGCCCAGTCGTCGAAGTAGGAGCTGCCGAGGAGAATTCGCATCGCGAGGTTGATCTCGACGAGGTCGGTCGTGATCAGCTCGCCTTTGAAGACGAGGCCGGGCGTGATGAAGCGCCGCCGGCCCCAGTCGGTCATCGTGTTGTAGCGGTAATCGACGTAGTTGGGGTCGTCGAACGCCCCCCAGCAGATGATGTTGGTGTCGCGGTAGCCGACCTGCTCGTAACCCGGCAGCGCCTCATAGAAGAAGTCGTATAAATCATCGTGCATCGGCACCGTGCGCTTCACATAGTCGATGTAGCGCATTAGGCGTACGTAATAGTCGGTGCAGGTTTGGTGGGTGATGTCGGCGCTGCAGCCGCCGGGCATGATCGTCGAGGGGTGCGTGTGGCGGCCGCCGAACAGGCAGTACATCTCACGCGTGTAACGGGCCACCTGCAAAGTCTCCAAATAAAATTGCCCGGTGAAGGGATTGAGCGCGCGCATGATGTCGGCGATCGTTTTGTAACCGTGGACCTGAGCGTGGGGGGAGGAGGTGTTCTCTGCCTTAGCCAGCACCGACGGGTTGGTGTCCTTGACGATCGCCTCGCAGAAGTCGACGTTGCACATGCAGTCGTTGAAGATCGCGTGGTCGAACATGTAGTCGGCGGACTCGGCCATGTTGAAGGCGTAGTCGCCGAGCTTGGGCGGCTTGACCCCATAGGCCATGTTCTGGTTCAGGCACGAACAGGTGCAGTGATTGTCACCACAGATACCGCAGATGCGGCTCGTGATGAAGTGTGAGTCGCGCGGGTCGATCCCCTTCATGAAGATGTCGAAGCCGCGGAAGATCATCGAGGTGCTGTAACACTTGAGCACCTGCCGGTTGGTGAAGTCGATCTCGGTGTGAATGCCGAGGCTGCCGACGATCCGCGTGATCGGATCCCATGACATCTCCTTGACCATCACCTTGCGCTGCGTGGGTGTCTCTACTGTCGCCATGTCTTCTCCTCACCTTCGACCCACGGGGGCCAGGTCGCTCGAATGCTCAGAATTGGGGTGGACGATCTCGATTTGGGGGTGCTCAGATTTTGGGATTGATATATGGGAAAGAACTAAGAGGTGTGTGCAAGGTCGGGGTGGTGGGTGTTTAAGGGGCACGTTGTTAACCCTCACCAGCGCCGCGCGTAGCCGCTCGTCAGCGTCGGCCCGGGCCTGCGCCACTCAGGCTCGACGTCGTATTTGCTAGCGATGTTGCGCCGGCGGAAGTGACGTACGATCGGCCCGTAGCTGAACCGCATGATGTTCGCCGCCCACTCTCCGGCCGAGTCGGGGTCCATGAACGGCATGAACTTGTCGGGGAAGCCGGGCATCGTGCAGGCCATGCAGATCCCGCCGACGTTCGGACAGCCGCCGATCCCGCTCTGCCAGCCGCGTAGGGGAACGTTGCACTTGACGACGGGCCCCTTGCAGCCGAGCTTGACCAGGCAGCGATGGTCGGAGCCGTATTCGGTCGCGAAGTCCCCCTGCTCGGAGAACCCCGCGCGGTTGCAACTCTCGCGCACGCTGCGCCCGAACAGCCACTTCGGCCGCAGCTGCTCATCGAGTTCGGGGGCGGGCGCCTTGCCCGCGAGGTGCAAAGCCAGGTACATCAACGTCTCGGTCGTGTTATCGGGTTGGGCCGGACAGCCGGGGATGCAGACGATCGGCAGGCCGGCTTTCGATTTCCAGTTCCAGCCGAGGTAGTCGGGCAGCCCCATCGCGCCGGTCGGGTTGTTCTTCATCGCCGGGATCCCGCCGTAGGTCGCGCAGGTCCCGACCGCGACGACCGCGGCGGCCTTCGGCGCGAGCCGATCGACCCACTCGTTCGTCGTGATCGGCTGTCCGTTCGACGGGTTGACGCCCATCCCCGCCCAGTGCCCCTCGCCGCTGAGCTGCTCGTTGGGGATCGAACCCTCGAGGATCAAAACAAAGGGATCGAGCTTGCCGGCCTCGGCGTCAAACCACGCCTGCATGAACTCGGCGCCGTTCTCGAGCGAGAGCACAGGTGTATGCACCACCACTTTCGGCATCCCCGGAATCGCCCCCGTGATGATGTCCTCGAGCGACGGACTGGTGGCCGAGGTCATCGCCACCGAGTCGCCGTCGCAGCCCAGCCCTGTGGTCATCCAGATCACATGCGCGGTGATCTCCTCGGTCTCGTGCTGTTTCGGTGTGAACTCGACCGTGCTCATTCAATCGCTCCTTTGTCATTCAACCCGTACAAATCCCGCTCAATTTCCCGATCAACCAGCGCTCAATTCTCGACCAACCAGCGCTCAATTCCTGACCAACCAGAACACCTGACCCTGAACGCCTGCAACCAAACTGAACTCTTTGTTTCACTCACGACCAATCTCTCGACTATCCAGATTTATTTCCCCTTCTTTTCTAGAGGTTTTTCTCGACGTCCATTCAGCCTCCGGCCAATTCTCTATCGATTTCAAGGACTTCTAAATCAAATCTCCCCACAGTGCCAAATGTGTCTACGCTCACCACGTTCAACAGATCCGTGGCAATGGGTCGCCCACCAAAAGATCCATCACACGCCTGCCGCCAAAGGCCGTCTCCACCAAAACCATCCCCGGCGGTTCGGTTCTGACCTCCCCGATCGCCGCCGCCGACTCTCCATCGGGAATCGAGCACAGCGCCCGGAGCGCCGCCTCGGCCTGCTCGGGCGCGACGATCGCGACCAGCCGCCCCTCGTTGGCGACATACATCGGGTCGATCCCGAGGATCTCCGCCGCGCCCACGACCTCGGGTCGCACGGGCACATCGGCCTCGCGCACCGCGATGCTCACCCCGGAGGCGCGCGCGAGCTCGTTGAGCACCGAGGCGACGCCCCCGCGGGTCGCGTCGCGCAGGCAGCGCAGCGACGGTCCGGCAGCGTCGAGCAGCGCGTCGACGGTTGGCCACAGAGAACGTGTGTCGGAGACGATCTCAGCGTCGAGCGAGAACTCGTCGCGCGCGAGCATGATCGCGGTGCCGTGCTCGCCGATCGAGCCGGACACGAGGATCTGATCGCCGGGCCGCAGCGACGTCGGCGCGAGCGCGGCGCGCCCGTCCGTCTCGCCGATGCCGGTCGTGCAGATGTACATCGCGTCCGCGTGCCCGCGTTCGACGACCTTCGTGTCGCCGGCGACGATCTGCACTCCGGCGCCGCGCGCCGCACGCGCGATCGCCTCGACCTCGGCGCGCAAATCCGCGGCCGGGAGCCCCTCCTCGAGGATCAGCGAAAGCGACAGCGCCAGCGGCCGCGCGCCGGCCATCGCAAGGTCGTTGACGGTGCCGTTGACCGCGAGCTCGCCGATCGACCCGCCGGGAAAGCGGATCGGCTTGACGACGAAGCTGTCGGTCGTGAGCGCAAGCGCGGTCCCGCCGGCGGTGGTGACCCTGCCGGCGTCGGCCAGCTCCGCCAGCGCGCCGTGGCCGCCGCCGTCCCCGGCGCCGTTCGCGTTCCTGTTGCGGCCAACCCCATCGCCGTCCCGATCGCGGCCATCCCCATCCCCGTTGGCGTCGCGATCACGATCGAAGTCGTCCCCGTCGCGGCCGGCCGTGAAGGCCGGCACGAACAGCCCCTCGACCAGCGCCTGCGTGGCCTTGCCGCCCGCGCCGTGGGCCATCGTGATCTGCTCGTCGCGGAACTTGATCGGCTTTGAACGGGCCGTCTCGATGATGCCGAGGATGCGCTGCTCGCGCGCGGACACGGCCTCGCGCGCGCCCGCCTCCTCGGAGATGCCAGGCGGGCGGGTCGCCATGCTCAGACCGCCTCGCGCTCGCGGGCGAAGCGCCCGTAGTTGTAGTAGGCCGCACAGGCCCCCTCGGAGGAGACCATGCACGTCCCGATCGGCCGCTCGGGGGTGCAGGCGGTGCCGAACACCTTGCACTCGTAGGGCTTGATCACGCCCTTCAAAACCTCCCCGCACTGACAGGCCTTGGGGTCGGCGACGCGCACGCCGGGAACCTGGAAGCGCAGCTCGGCGTCGTGTTCGGCATACGCGTCCGACAGGCGCAGCCCGCTCTGGGAGATGAAGCCGAGCCCGCGCCACTCGAAGTGGGGGCGCAGCTCGAACACCTCGGCGATCGCCTCCAGGGCCTGGGGGTTGCCTTCGTAGGGGACCACGCGCGTGTACTGGTTCTCGACCTCGCAGCGGCCCTCGCCGAGCTGGCGCAGGATCATCAGCACCGCGTAGAGCACATCGAGCGGCTCGAAGCCGGCGACGACCAGCGGCTTCGAATAATCGGCGGGAATGAACTCGAACGGCCGCGCGCCGACGACAGTGCAGACGTGGCCGGGCCCGATGAAGCCGTCGAGGCGCAGATCGGGCGAGTCGAGCAGCGCGCGCAGCGGCGGCACGATCGTCACGTGGCTGCACATGCAGCTGAAGTTGCCGACCCCCTCGGCCCGCGCGCGTTTGAGCGTCAGCGCGGTCGAGGGCGCGGTGGTCTCGAAGCCGATCGCGAAGAACACGACCTCGCGCTCGGGATTCTCGCGCGCGATCCGTAGCGCATCGAGCGGCGAGTAGACCATCCGCACGTCGGCCCCCTGCGCCTTCGCGTCCAGCAGCGTGCCCTGCGAGCCGGGAACGCGCAGCATGTCGCCGAAGCACGTGAAGATCACGCCCGGCTCGTGTGCGACGGCGATCCCATCATCCACGCGGCCCATCGGGATCACGCAGACCGGGCAGCCCGGGCCGTGCACGAGCTCGACGTTGGACGGGAGCAGGTCGTCGATCCCGTACTTGTAGATCGAGTGGGTGTGCCCGCCGCACACCTCCATCAGCTTGTAGTGGCGCCCGGGCTCGACGGCCGCGAGGATTTCGCCGGCGACGGCACGGCCGAGGGCTGCGTCGCGGAACTCGTCGACGTACTTCACGAGCTGCCTCCACCATCTGCGCGCTCGGTGATGGACTGCCTTTGCCGTCTCCACATTCCGGTCATGGGCTGCCCTCGCTGTCTGCATGCTCCGGTCATGGGCCGCCTTCGCCTGCCTGCGTGCTCGGTCATGGGCCGCCTCCACTCGCGATCGTGAGCCTGCTCCATGCGCGCTCGCGAGCGTCCTCGGTTGGCGCGAGCGGTGCGGGGCCGAGGTTGGCCAGAGCGACCCCTGCGTGCACGAGCAGCGTGTCCCCGACCGCCACCAGCGCGACGAGATCGATCGCCACCTCCTCCTCGCCGTCCTCCCCGGCCGCGGTCTCGTCGCGGTCCGCCGGCAGGCACACGGCCAGGCTGCGCTCGGCGTCCACCCGCAGCACTCGCATCGTCACTCCCTCGTCACTGCAGGTGATGCAGTGGCCTGCGCTGTCGCAGTCGGAGAGGGAGTCGCGCGCGCTCACCTAGATCACGTCGCCCTCACTCGATCACGCTCGCCTTCAGCTCCTCGAGCTCGCGCTCGTAGTCGGAGCCCATGCCTTCGAGCATCAGACGGGTGGCGAGAGCCTCGTCCTCGTCGACCTTCGACATCGCGAAGCCGACATGGATCAGCACCCAGTCGCCCGGACCGACTCCGACACCGTCCACGTCGAGCAGTCCGATGTTCACGTTGCGCCGCACCCCGGCGACATCGACCTTGGCGAGACGATTGGTCTCGTCGACGATCTCCACAATCTGACCGGGGATGGCCAGGCACATAATCGGTTCTCTTCCCTTCACGCGTGGCGGGCAAACACCGGGATTGGATCCCGATCGTGCCACGTAATCCACAGTATCTATAGCCCATTAAGTCGCGTCGCGCAAGGCAGATCATCCCAAGATTTAGATTCGTCCGTTCCGGGGCAACGGTTCGCCTTCGACGAGCGAGCGAGTTCGTGCGCGGTTCTTCGCTTGCAGCCCACGCCCGGCGCGGATCTATGCGTACTCTGCGGTGATGACCTACACCAACGCCCAGGCGCGCGAACAGCTGCTGCAGAGCGTCGCCCAGGCGATCGACGAGATCGCCTTCGCGCTCGCCGCGCTGGGCGAGGCCTACGAGCAGCTCGACGAACAGAGCGCGGACAGGCTCGAGCAGGAGCTGTTCAAGCCCGTGCAGGCCGCCTACGGCCGCGCGCAGCGCACCTACAACGGTTTCGCCGCCCGCCACGAGCTCCCCGACCAGCAGTTCGGGCCTGCTCCCTCGGGCGCTCCCTCGCACGGCGTGAAGGGCTTCCTCGACAGCGCCGTCGACGGTGCTGTCAGGGCGGATGGCGCGCTCGCGACGCTGCAGGACTCGATGCTCCCGGTCGAGGTCGGCGACCCCGAGCTGCGGGCCGGCCTGGAGGAGGTGCGAGGCCTCCTCGGCGAGGTCCCGGGCCGCGCCCGCCAGTTCGTGCGCACGCTGGGGCGTTAGCGAGCGACCCCTCCGTCGCGCGCCCTCGTCCCGCGCCTCGCAGCGACCACGACGGCCGCGTGCTTAGATACCCGCAGCGCGCGCCCGTAGCTCAGTGGTCAACGGTTCTCTTCGGGGAGCCAAAGAGCAGCGGTCTTTCAAGCCGCAGGCCGCGGGTTCGATTCCCGCCGGGCGCATTTTCGAAGGGGCTCTAGTACGCGGGATTTGGGAGTTGGTCGACGGCTGACGTGGCCTTCAGGGTCCCGTGGGTACCACTCGTGGGTACCAAACTGGCGGTGTCAGCCGCCCATATGGCGGGCGTGGTTGGGGCTGATTCTGGGGCCGTTCTGGCCCAGTGCGGGTCGTAGCAGGACAGGGCCGGCCGGTCTCGTCTTCGAGCTACGTGCCCACCGATGCCTCCGCTGCGCGGTAGAGATAGATCAGAGGGGCGGCGCGAGCGGTGCGGCCTGATGTCGCCGCCCGCGCAGGTACCTCAGAGAGCCGCAAGCGGCACCTTGGTCTAAAATCCGAACATGCTGATCGGCGTCGTCATCGGTTCAGTCATGGCAGCCGTCGGGCTCTCGCAGTCCTTTCCGAGACGTCACGAGCCTGAGCCTCCGAATAAGCGATGGAAGCTTCCATCGCTGCTCGTCATGACGGTTATCGGCGTGACCTTTGCGGTCTTTGGCACCTGGCCAGCTTTCTGGGCAGTGTTGGTCGTACTGCTCCTCGTAGAGATCGGCTTCGTCTTGGCTGGACGCAACCCGTGGTGGATGCAGGCGCGTCTCGACAAGCGACGAGAGCGGCGCATGAGCACCCGATAACTGCTCGCAGCAGGGGGTGGATGCCGGTGCCTACGACTGCGTTTCGTCCAACTCGGGTGTTTCGATCGCGAGGCTGGCTGCGCCTGCTCGTTGCGGAAAGCGGGAGCGACGGGGGTCAAACCCACGTTTGTCACCTAGCCCATTGAGATACAACTGTAGGGCTCCCGGCTAGCTGGAATGATAGAGCGGGACGCGGCCAGCGTGCTTGAAGCCTTGGCGTATTTCGAAGGGCTATTGCCCGGATGGGCGCCGCGCAGCCTCGGCCTGTTTGATGCTTGCCGCAAGCGCGGCCACTGCTGGCTCGACGGCGGCGTCAGTGAGGTTGGCGTAACCGACGACGACCGCTGGGGCATCGGTGCCGAGGCCCTCCAAGGCGATGCCCCGCGAGCGCGCCGCGTTGAGCACCGCCCTCTCACTGAGATCGTCAGGGAGGTGCAGCACGACGTAAAGACCTGCGGCGGCGCCGTGGACAGTAACCTCCGGCAGCTTGGCGGTGATCGCGGCCAGCAGTTCGTCACGCTGGCGGTGGTAGCGGCGGCGCTGGCGGCGCAGATGACGGTCGAGTTCTCCGCGCTCGATCAGATCAACCAGCGCGAGCTGTCCGAGCGGCGCTGGCATTCCCCCACGCACTCGCTGGCGGTCGGCGATTGGTTGCACGAGGTGTCGTGGGAGGGCCAGCCAGCCGAGGCGAACCGCTGGAGCCAGTGTCTTACTCGCCGAGCCGCCGTACACGACGCGCTCGGGCGCGAGACCCTGTAGCGAGCCAATCGGCTGGCGGTCGTAGCGGTACTCGGCGTCGTAGTCATCCTCCACGATCAGCGCATCCCGCTGTTGCGCCCACGCGAGCAGCGTTGCCCGACGAGGTGGGGAGAGCACTGCGCCGGTGGGATACTGGTGGGCAGGCGCGATGGCTACCGCGTCGACGTCCTCATGCTCCAAACGCTCGGCGATCAACCCATCCCCGTCGACCGGGAGCGCCACGACCTCTAGGCCGGCGGCGCTTGCGGTCTCGCTTATTCCTCGCCATCCGGGGTCCTCGGCGGCGATACGTCGAGCGCCATTTGCGGCGAGAGCGGCCCACAAGAGGTCGATGCCCTGACGCAAACCGTTTGTCACCATGATCTGCTCGGGGTCGGTGCGTACACCGCGGACTCGCCCGAGATAGGCGGCGAGCGCGATCCGCAGCTCAGGGACGCCAGCGGGATCTGGGTAGGCAAGGCGCTCGTCCGGCACAGTGCGAAGCACCCGTGTCAATGCGGAAGACCACGCCGTCCGGGGAAAGCGGCTCAGCGCCGGGCGGAACGGGCTCATGTCGTGGCGAATCCGCGGCGTTAGTGTGGCATCGGCCAGCGGTGCGCGGTCCAGTGCGACCGTCGCGGCGACCGTCGTTCCCCCGCCGCGACGGGTGTGCAGGTAGCCTTCGGCTGCCAGCTGAGCGTATGCGTCCACGACCACGCCACGCGACACACCGAGTTCAACGCAAAGCGAGCGCGTGGGGGGTAGCCTCGTGCCCGAAGGGAGGCGTCCACTGCGCATGGCATCGCGCAGCGCGTCCTCTAGACGGGCTCGCAGCGACCGCCCGGCTGCGTTAGCAAGATCGAGGTGGAGGTCCATTGGCCTTAGATTTCCATGTCTACTTGGCCCTGTCTGGCGGGCCAATTCTGAATTAGGGTATCGAGCGTGCCGTCTGATTTCTCCACTCGAACGCGAGCATCTTGTGTTCGCCGCATGCGCTGACAGGCTGAATGTGGAATGGGCTGACAGCGCGTCTTGAGGGCCAGTTGGTCGTGCTGGAGCCACTTGACGCCCGTCACCGGGAGGATCTGTTCGCCGCGTCGCAGCACCCGGATATCTGGACTTGGACGATCCCAAGAGGCAAGAGCCCGGAGCACTTCGAGAGTTGGTTTCAGGACACTCTCGCCGCGGGTGAGGCTGGCACTGTTTGCGTGTTCGCAATTCTGGATCGCGCCAGCGGGCTGCCACTCGGCAGTACCGGCTACCACGAGCTACGCGAAAGCCATCGGGGCCTTGAGATCGGGGGCACATGGCTGGAGCCGTCGGTTTGGCGAACCGGGGTGAACATCGAGGCGAAGCTCTTGATGCTGGAGCACGCCTTCGAGCGCCTCGGTTGTATGCGCGTGGAGTTCAAGACCGACAGTCGCAACGAGCGCTCCCGCGCCGCGCTTGCCGCGCTTCCGGCTCGCTTCGAGGGAATCTTTCGCAGGCATATGATCATCGAGGATGTGGGCGTTCGTGATTCCGCCTACTACAGTGTGATCGACAATGAGTGGCCAGTGGTTCGTGACAACCTGAAGCGGCGGCTGACGGCTACGCAGCAACGCCACCCGCGAGCGTCTCGATGAGTGTGCCTGTTGACCTTCCGCTCGGCGAGAAGCTGGACTGGAAGCCGGTCCAACGACCGACATCCACGTCGCTGCGCGGCTCCCACGTCGTGGTTCGCCCGGTCGACGCCGAGGACGACACCGTGCCGCTGTTCTCCGTCTCCCACCCGCCCGACGGTGACCCGGGGATCTGGACATATCTGCCTGACGGCCCCTACGAAAGCTCGGATCACCTGCGCCAGACGTTGACATGGGCCGAGACATCTGAGGACCCGCTTTATTTCACGCTCGTACGTCTCGCCGACGAGCGGCCCCTCGGTCTCGCCTCCTACCTGCGTATCACTCCGGAGCTCGGCGTCATCGAGATCGGCCACATCTGGTTCGGTGTGCCCTTGCAGCGGACGACGGCCGCTACCGAGGCCATCTACCTCATGGCGCACCACGCGTTCGACGACCTCGGGTATCGTCGTCTTGAGTGGAAGTGCAACGCGCTCAACGCCGCCTCTCGGCGAGCCGCGGAGCGCTTCGGCTTCACCTTCGAGGGCGTCTTCCGCAAGCACCAAGTGGTCAAGGGCCGCAACCGCGACACCGCCTGGTATGCGATCACCGACGACGAGTGGCCAGCGATCCAGCGCGGGTTTGAGGCGTGGCTTGCTCCCGAAAACATGGACGACGAGGGCCGGCAGAGACGGTCACTCGGAAACCTGATTGAGGAAGCGCGTCGCTAATTCAGGACGTGGTGCCGCAATGCTCGACCTGGACGCCTACCTGGAGCGGATCGGTCTGAACGGCCGCCCGAGCATCGCGCAGGTGCACAGGGCGCACCTGACCTCGATCCCGTTTGAGAACCTCGACCCGCACCAGGGTTTGGCGGTGTCGCTGGAGGTGGAGGACCTTGAGCGCAAGCTCGTGACGGAACGCCGCGGTGGCTACTGCTTCGAGCAGAACCTGCTGTTGAAGGCAGCCCTGGAGGCGCTCGGCGCGGAGGTGGACATGTTCCTGGCACGCATGCGCCTGGGCGCGAAGCCGGGCGTGGTGCGGCCTCGTAGTCACCTTGTGCTGCGCGTCAGCGAGAACGGCGCAAGCTGGCACGCCGACGTGGGGTTCGCCCGTGGCATCCTCGAGCCGATCCCATTCGGGCCTGGCTCTACGCAGGAGCAGTCGGGCTGGAGCTTTCGCGTCGTCGAGGACGGCTCTGAGCTCGTGCTCCAGAAGCTGGCGGGGGACGAATGGGCAGATGTTTACGGCTTTCTCCCGCAGCCGGTTCCGCTCATTGACGTCGAGCTCAGCAACTGGTGGACGTCCACACATCCGCGCTCGCTGTTCGTCACCGGCCTGATGCACCTTTAGCTCGAAGCGATCAGGCTTCTGCTACCGCAAGGGACGAGCTGCGACAATCTTCCGACTTCCGGATCGTGCGCTGGCCGCGGCGCAACTCCAAATGAGCAGACGGTGATTCGCCGACCTCTCAAGGGCTGGGTTCGCCGCATTCACCGAGCAGCAGGGCCTCGATTCTCGATCGGACGTAGAGCCGTCGCCGGCCGACCTTCCTCGATGGGATTATGCCTCGCCGAGCCCAGTCCTCTACGGTCGATCTCGGCACTCGCAGCAGAGCGGCGACCTCGGCCGCGGTCATCACGTCGGCGGCGGTGAGTGGGCGACGGACGGTCGAGCTCATTGGCCGCGGGTCTCGCAGTGGTGAGGTCGGTAGGGCCATCGCGGTTACAGACCGCGACCGGTCCTGACCGGCCACGGGATTGGGTCCGCATCCGTGTGGAATGGTTGTCCTCGTTCCAGGGTCAACGGACCCACCCGTCTGGCGGAGCACCGGGTTTCCAGGCGCGGGTGACACTGCCGCCTTCCTGGCGGAGGGTGTGGCCGTAGTCGGAGAGGTTGACCTGGAAGGCCAGCTCTTCGCGCGGGTCTCGGCAGGCATCGTCGATCCACTGGCGCCATACGACGATGGCGCACAGGGTCTCGACGTGCGCCTCGCACTCCCACCAGCCGTACTTCAACTCGGCGAGCGCTGTGGGATAGCGGCCGTGGAGCGCGACGATTCCGCCCCACATCCACGAGCGCCATTCCCGGTCCCCGCCGTAGGGCTCAAGCCACGGCGCCCGCTGGTCGGGCTCGTCCTCATTGGGCGCGTCGGGTACGACGGGGGCCAGCTCGGCGCGCGGCTGGCGGACGTCCCCGATAGGAGCCGCTTCAGCGATACCTTGCGGACCATTTGGCCCGCGAGTCGCGCGACCGGCTCGCCGGTGTTCGCTGCCAGCTTGTCCAGTTTCGTTGCGAGCGCGTCGGGCAATGTGATCTTCAGGCGGCGGCTCATCGGGCGTACCCCGGGGTGTGCTCGCCGGCCGTGTTTGTGTTGGTGGGTCGGGTGGTTGTCATGTGGTTAATGACCGCGAGCTTGCAGAACCGGCCATGTAGTTTCTTCAGGGCCTGTAGGGGCCCTGCGGTTGCGGGCTCGCCGCCACGGAGTGAAGCCCGTAGGGCGTAGCGAAGCGGTGGCGATGCTGTGGCGTCCGGTGCCCCATTGAGGGTGTGGCAGACGGCGGGATGACTCGATTAAAACGGCTGGCCCCTTGCGGGTGCCCTACGTTGGATTTGTCTCCCGTCGCCTGCCACGGACGCCGCCATGACTTCATAGAAGCGTGCTGCTTGCTCGACATGGCTTTGTCTGGCGGCCTCCACATCACCAGCGCCAACCAGCAACAAAGGAGACCGGAAAATGATGATCGCAGTGGGCGTGGACACCCACAAGCACCAGCACCTCGCCGTCGCCGTGGACGCTCTCGGACAGCTCCTCGCCGAGATCACGATCACCGCGACTCTCGCCGGCTACCGCGAGCTACTCGCATGGCTCGCCACACTCGAGGGAGAGATCCGTGTCGGGATCGAGGGCGCCGGCAGCTACGGAGCCGGCCTATGCGAATACCTCCAGGAGAACAGCATCACCGTGTTCGAGGTCGAACGGCCACGGCGCCGCGAGCGACGCACCGGGAAGTCCGACCGGCTCGATGCGCTGCTGGCCGCAAAGAAGGTGCTTGCCGATGATGGGCTCTCCACGCCAAGGGGGCACGGCAAGCGCTTGGCGCTGCAGATGCTGCTCGTCGCTTACCGCTCTGTCATCAGTGAGCGCTCACGGCTCTATAACCGGCTGCAGGCCCTCCACGTCGGAGCACCGGCGACGCTCAGGGAAAGGGTCGGGCCCGCGAAGAACGGCGCGAAACTCGCACAGCGACTCACCGGGATGCGAACTCGCCCGAACGCGAGCCTGCAAGAGAACACCACCCTCCAAGTGCTCCGCGACCTCGCCAACCGCACCCGCGCGCTCGACCAGCAAGCCCAGGACTACACCCGTCAGATCGACGCGCTCACGCGCGAGCTTGCACCCGCGCTGATGGACGAACCCGGCGTCGGGCCGATCTGCGCGGCGAAGCTGATCGCGTTCAACCCAGCACGCTTCAAGAGCGAGGCGGCGTTCGCGCGAGCTAACGGCACCGCCCCGCAGCCAGCGTCATCCGGCAAAACAGTCCGTCACCGCCTCAGCCGCGGAGGCGACCGGCAAATCAACACCGCGATCTACACGATCGCGCTCTCACGCTCCGTCCACCACGCCCCGAGCCGTGCCTACATGCAGCGCCGAATCGACGAAGGAAAGACCAAGCGAGAGGCCATGCGCTCGCTAAAGCGATACCTCTCCCGCCACCTCTACAACCAACTCACAAAAACGCCCTTGACAACATAGAAGCATCCAACAAATTTGGGCCCTTAAAGGACCCGCTCGATTTTGTGCATCTAGTCTGTCCTTCCTTTTGCGCTGTCGGGAGGCCCAGTGGAAGCGTTGCTGGCGCAGGGGCTGAGACTCAGGGGTGACGACTGCTGATCGGTCGCGGCAGCGCAGCGCTGCGCAAGCTTTCGCTATCGGGCGCGCTGTGGGTGAGACCTGGTGCTGAGGATCGCCGGACATCGCACGGGGTAAAGGCTGATTTCTCTTCTCCGAGTCGGCTGAGGATCAGGTCCGCAGTCCCCGAGGTGGTGCCGGCGGCCTGTTCACCCGTCGTGCCCGCGCGAGCGGCTCAAGTCGTCCCGATGCCGCGGTCGCGTTGGCGCGGAACACGCACAGGCACAACCCGCCCGGCCGCGCGGCGGAGTGATACAGCAGGCCGTCGCAGCCGGCCGCGTGCAATTGCTCGCCGACATCCTGGAACAGCGGCCACTGGTCTCTGCTCGGCTCGGCGGTCGGCAGTCCAAGGCTGGTGAGCGTCTCGGCGCTGGTCAGGTCTGCGACCGAGGGCAGGCTTGCTCGGTAGCGCCAGAGCTCGCGCGGCAGTCCGCGCAGTGGCTCGATCTCGAGCTCTGCGAGCCACCGGTACCACTCGGCCCACACGGTCGCCTCCTCGGCCGCGAGGTAGATGCCCTCAACGGTCTCGCCGCGTTGCCAGCGCCCGTCGGCGGGTGTGGGCGGACGGTGCAGTGGGTCGCTGCCGGCGGGAATATGGCGCAGCCACGTGCCTGTCACCGGCATGCGCGTCGCACGCGGCGCGTCCACGGCGGGCTACGTGAAGGTCGGGGATTCGAGTGCGGCGACCATGCGCGAGAGTTCCTCGTAGCCGCCGCCGGCGAGCACGTCGATCGGCTTGCGATGTCCGAGCGCTGTGAGTGGGCGGTTCAGCCACACCGGCACGTAGTCGGCCTCCAGTACCGCTGCGAGCCGGTCGATGATCGCCGAGAGCTCCACCAGTCGTTCGGCCCGGCGGCCGGTGGGCGCGCGGGTGCGGTGAAGCCACGCGCTGACCGTCGAGACGCCCGCTCCGGTCGCGCGGGCGATGTCGCGCTCGGTCAGCGGCGCGAGCTGCCTGATTCGGATTGCCTCGTCTGCGTAAGCCAAGCTCATGCTCCTACTGTAGCAAGAAACGGAAGCAAAACAGAACTCAGACGGAATGGCTGGTGGGGTTCCGTGTCCAGGGGGTTATGGCGTGTGCCACCTGATCCCTGCGAGCGAGCAGGCTTCACGCGGCCTCAGCTTGGGGGCGTCCTGCGGGCTGGCAGTTCCGGCATCGACTGGCGTGACGGGAGCGAACGCCCGGGTGAACACCTGCGCCTGCTCACTCGCGGGCCGGGCGTGCAGGTAGCGCCCGGTGGTGGCGAGCGCGCTGTGGCCCATCGCCGCCTTGATCGTCACTACGTCCACGCCGGCAACAGCCAGCAGCGAGCCGAACGTGTGGCGCAGGTCGTGGAAGCGCAACGGGCGGACGCCAGCTGCAGCCTGAGCGCGACGGTAGCGGCGGCGCAGCGCCGAGTCGTCGAGTGTCCGTCCGAGCGTGTTTGCGAACACCAAGTCGTCACGGCTGACGAAGTTCTCGCGGCGACTGACGCGATCCAGTGCTGCGGCAGCTTGATCGGACAGCGGCACGCGTCGCACTCGTCCGGACTTTGTAGAGGCTTCCACGCCCGCGCTCATCGCGTGGGCGACGGTAAGCGCCGAGCCGGCGAAGTCCACGTCGCGCCAGTGCAGCGCAAGCAGCTCACCCTGTCGCAGACCGGTGTAGGCGGCGAGCCTGACCAGCTCGGCGTCCTGGTGATCCTCGGCGCGGCGCGCCTCTCGCTCCTGCTCGCTGATGGCCGGGCGGGAGGGGTCGCGGTGACGACCTGCTCCAGCGCGCGGGCAACAGCCTCGACCTCCTCGGGCGTGTAGAACACGAGCGCTCCGGGGTGCGGCTCCCGGTGCTTGTCGGCGTCCCTGGCGGGGTTCGTCGGCAGCGCGAACGTAGACGGCTTGCAGCCGTAGCTGAAGGCGGCGGCGATGACGCAGCGGTACTTGTTCACGGTACGCGGCGCTGCGCTCGTGGCGCTGATCGTCGCCAGCAGCTCGTCTATCTCTCGTGTGGTGATCTTTGTGGCAGGACGATCGCCGAAGGCGGCCATCACGTGTCCTGCGGTCACGCCGGTGCCGCGCTTGTAGGGGACGCCCGGCTCGCCGAGCACGTAACCGTGGTCGCGCAACGTCGTGGGCTTGGCGCCGGCCACGTCGGCGAGCCAGCGCAGATAGCCGGCTGCGACTTCTCGGAATGTCACGCCACGAGAGCGACGTTCGCGGTCGACTCGCTCCAGGTTGCCGGCATCGGCCACGTAGTCGGCCACGATCGCGGCGGCGCGCACGGTGGCCCCCCGCTGGTCGTAGTGGTCGTCCGGCACGCGCCCTTTGCGGCGGAGGTCCCACTTGCCCGTGCCGGGGTTCCGATCGAGCCACGCGGGACCGATCCGGCGTTTGACCTGCTTGTGGCGCTTGACCTGCTTGCCCGTTCCAGGGTCCTGTTCGACCCATCGGTAGATGAACTTCGCCTCGTAGAACGGCTGATCGTCGTGCTCGCGGACGACGACCGCGGCGCTGGGACTGCGTGTTGGCATCAGTCTTCCCTGGTGTCCATGCCCCCAGTGAGCGTGGGCCGTGCGAGGGTCTTTCTCGGGTACTTGACACCAGTCTACACCGTGGGTACCACGTGGGTACCACTAATACGGTGGGTACCACTTTGGGTACCAAATCAGCCTGATCGCCCTTATCAAAGCCATATTCAGGACATCAAATCGCCCGTATCTACGCGCCCCGGCGTCTCACCAGCGGTCTTTCAAGCCGCAGGCCGCGGGTTCGATTCCCGCCGGGCGCATTTTGTTGTGTCTCAGGAGATTCCGGACATGTGTCTCGGGTGTTCCTGGACAGTTTAGGGTTGGTTGAGTGGCTGGTAGTCGCGGCTGGTCGCGTCTCATTTCCCGGGTAAATTCGTTCGGGGGTAGCTCCGCTTGAGTGGGATGTTATGCGGCGATCATCTCTGGTCTTCCCCCGGTTTGGTGGTGTTGTGAGCGCTTGAGTGCCTGCCTGCGAAAGGATGGTGCTTATCGTGCCGAGGTCGCGTCCGCCGTATCCCGAGGAGTTTCGCCGTGAGGCGGTCGAGTTGGTCCGTGGTGGCCGGTCGGTCAAAGATGTCGCGGCGAGCTTGGGTTGCAGCGAGCAGGCATTGCATACGTGGGTCAAACGGCGTCAGCTCGATCTGCATGAGCGCGATGACGGGCTGACGAGCGCAGAGCGGGAGGAGCTCCGGTTGCTGCGGCGGAAGGTCCGGCGTCTGGAAGAGGAGAAGGAGATCCTCAAGCGCGCCACGGCCCTTTTCGTGAGGGAGCCCGAGACCCGGTGAGTGTTTACCGGCACATCTCGGCGGAGAGGGCCCACGGCGCGAAGGTCTCCCTCATGTGCCGGCTGCTCGGCGTCTCTGAATCCGGCTATCACGCCTGGGTGAGGAGAGCACCGAGCGACCGGGCGCTCACTGACGCGTGGCTGCTGGAGAAGATCAAGCAGATCCACGCCGATAACCGACAGGTCTACGGCTCCCCGCGGATTCACGCGGAGCTGCGTCTCGCGCACGGCGTTCGCGTCGGACGAAAGCGCGTGGAGCGCCTCATGCGCCAAGCCGAGATCTCAGGGCTCGTGGCCAAGAAGCGCGGCAAAACGACGATCAGGGTGCCCGGCGTGCGGGTCGCTGACGACTTGGTCGAGCGGCAGTTCACACCGCCCGCACCGAACGTCCTCTGGATCGCCGACGTGACTTATCTGCGGACGTGGGAGGGCTGGCTCTACCTCGCCGCCGTGCAGGACGCCTACAGCCGCAGGATCGTCGGCTGGCAAATGGCTGACCACATGCAGGCCGAACTCGTCGTCGACGCGCTGAAGATGGCGATCAACCGCCGACGCCCACCACCCGGCCTGATCCACCATTCCGACCAGGGATCTCAATACGTATCCCTGGCGTTCGGGCAGACAGCACGTGACGCCGGGATCGCCCGGTCGATGGGATCCCGCGGCGACTGCTACGACAACGCCGTCGCCGAGAGCTTCTTCGCCACGTTGAAGAAGGAGCTCGTGCACCGCCGCTCCTGGCCCACCCGCCGCGAGCTAACCAGCGAAGTCTTCGACTACATCGAGGGCTTCTACAACCGCCAAAGAAGGCATTCCACCCTCGGGATGCTCTCCCCCGCCGACTACGAGAAGATCACACACACAAACAACAACAACTAGGCAAACCACTCAAGCGCAAAACTGATCTGCCCCCGGTTTGGTGGAGTTGGGATGCTGGAATCAGGCGGCGATCGTTGATTGGTAGTGGTTCTCGTATTCGGTTGGGGTGAGCATGTTCAGGGCGCTGTGGCGGCGTCTGTGGTTGTGGAAGTCCTCGATGTAGTGTTGGATCGCTGCGGCGAGTTCGACGCGGGTTTGCCATCGTTTGCGGTTGAGTAGCTCGACTTGCATGCGGCCCCAGAACGACTCGACCATCGCATTATCGTGTGGTGTGCCGATGGCTCCCATCGATGGTGCGAGTCCGGCGTCGCGGACCTTTTGGCTGAAGGCCCAGGAAGTGAACTGCGTTCCGCGATCGGAATGGATCACGAGGTCGCTGCCCGGGTTGCGCTCGCTTGTGGCCATCGTCAAGGCGCTCGTGACGAGCAACGTGTTCTGTTGGGTGTCGATCGACCAGCCGACGACCTTGCGGGAGAATGCATCGAGGACGACGCAGCAGTAGACCTTGCCCTCCCTGGTCGGGTGCTCGGTGATGTCAGTCATCCACAGTCGGTTGGGTGCTGTGACCGTGAACTCGCGCCTGACGAGATCGCTGGCGGCATACTTGCCGACCTTCGCGCCCTTGGGCAAGCGCTTCTTCGGGAGCCCGTATAGGCCGATACGACGCATCAGCAGTGTCACGGTCTTGCGGCCGACGACGATGCCTCTCCCGTGCCGCAGCTCCGCTGCGACCCGCCGCTCGCCGTAGATCCCGCCGGACTCGCGGTGCACATCGGTGATCTCGCCAGCAAGCCACAGATGACGCAGCGCCCGCGCTGAGGCGGGCCGATCCTTCCAGGCGTAGAAGCCAGAGCTTGAGACTCCCAGCATGCGGCAGGCGTGACCCACGTCGATTCCCTGCCCGGTCAGAGAGTCAATCACCGGGAAGAGGCTTTTGGGGCCAGATCCTGGTCGAGAAAGACTTCGTTCACCTTCCTCGAGACCGCGAGCTCGGTCTCGAGCTCCTTGATCCTGCGTCTCGCCGCAGCAAGCTCCAGCGCCTGATCAGTACTCGTGCCGGCGAGCTCGCCGCGATCAATCTTCTCCTGCTTGAGCCAGTTATAGATCGTCGCGTCAGTCATCCCGAACGTAGCCGCCAACTGCGGCACCTTCGTGCCAGCACGAGCCAGCTCCACGACCTGGCGACGAACCTCCGGTGAGTACTTCCTGGGCATTGAATCCTCCTCGCTGTCGCCGAAGGATTCCAAAACCCCGAGTCCACGCTACCGGGGGCAGATCAAACACCCCACGAAAGCGGGGGAAGACCAAGCAGCGATGCGGGTAGCCCGTGCAGCTGCGCTGCGCTGTGAAAGACATCTACGACGTCCCTGGCTTTGACCGTCGAGAATACCGTGGAGGCCAGGAACAGTCGTGAGTGATCATCGATGAAGTTGAGGATCTCCGTGTGCTCGCCACGGGCGAGCTGCCAGTGGGTGATGTCGGTCTGCCAGGTCTCGTTTGGGAGCTCAGCTTGGAAGCGGATCAGTGAGCTGCGTGGTCGCTTCTGCGGCTGCGGGACGATCAGCCCCTCGCGCCGCAGGATCCGCCAGATCGTGGTGCGCGAGGGAACGCCCTCCAGGCGCTGGGCGAGGTGGTAGGCGATCGTGCTCGCCCCTGAGTCGTGGCCTTCTGCCTGCAGCTGGCAGCGCAGCGCCACGATCGCTTGGACCATCTCCGGCGAGGTTCCATGCCGGCACGAGCGTGGCCGGCGAGAACGCGGCTCAAGCGCCCCATAGCCACCACTTCGATACCTGGCGATCAGCTCATAGATCCAGGTCTTGGAGATCCCGTGAGCCTCGGCCACCTCCCGAGCACTCCTTCCCTCCAGCAGCACAGCGTCAACGACATAGCGTCCCAACCCCGTCCCCATACCAGCCACCTTTCATCGGCGTCCAGTATCTCCCGAGACATCAATCCACTATGTACTGAAACCACACACCGCCGGGCGCATTTTTCTCCGTCGCGAGCGCGCTCAGGCGCCACTTGCGGCGGCCCAGGCGTCCTCGGCGCCCAGCAATGGAGTGAGCGCGATGTAGACGATGTGCTCTGTGAGCTCGCCCAGCTCGCAGGTGTCGCCGCGCAGGATGTAGTCGTGCAGCAGCTCGAACACGCCGCCGACGGTCGCCTCGCCGACGATCGGCGCCGCCGGCAGCGAGGGGGCGTCCTTGCCGATTCTGAGACCGAGCAGTTGCGTGTAGAAGGCGTTCGCCTCCTCCAGTCGATCAGCCACTTGGGGGTAGGCGATCAGCACGTCGACGCACGCCAGATGTGCGTAGGAGGGCTCGGACGCGAGGAACTCCAGCAGCGCCCGCGCGCCGGCGCGCACCGCCTCGATCCAGCCGGACTGGGCGGCGAGCGTCTGCGTGATGAACGCCATCGACTTCGCGTGCCCGACCTCGTAGGTCGCCAGGAACGCCTCCTCCTTGTTTGCGAAGTGCGTGTAAAAGGTCTGCAGCGAGACCGCCGCCTCGGCCGCGATCTCGTCGAGGCTCAGCGCGGAGTACCCCTTGCTCGCGGTCAGGTTGGCGATCGCGTCGAAGATCCGCTCGCGCTGGTTGTAGATCACGAACGCCCGCGGCAGGTTGTGCTCGCCGCGCGGCAGACCACGCGCGCCGACGAGCGGCCGCGGCGAGAGCGTGCCGGGCGCGCGCCCGCCGATCGGCCGTTGCGGGGCGGCCCTGGAACCGCGCCGGGGACCCGTGGGAACCCCAGGGCGGACGGGGCGGGCGGGAATTCCTTGCGGTGATGGGTAGTAGAGCGCAATCCAGCTGAGCAGATCCGGCAGCAATTTCAGCAGCTCGCCCTTCAGCGCTCTGCTCGAGCGCTCGCTGCGCACGCGCGAATACAGGATCCTGCGTATCGCGCCCACGATCGCGCGAGCCACCGGTTCGGGAATCGTCCCGTCCCCGGGCGCCCGCTCGAAGCCGTCGATGAGAAAGCGCTGCATCGCCTGAGCGCCCTGCGCCCAGCGCTGTACGCCGACGGCGCCCGCGGCGCCCATCTCCACGCACACCAGCCGCGCCCGGTCGGGACGGTCGCCGGCGGCTCCGAACAGCTCGCGCAGAAACGCCTCGAGTTGCTCGGGCCAGCTCTCGGCCGAGGCGGCTGCCCCGATCAACCGGCGCTGCAGATGCTCGACGATCGTGTCGTAACTCGCCAGCAGGCAGTCCTCCTTGTTCTCGAAGTGCTCGTAGAAGCTGCGCCGCGAGATGCCCGCGCGCCCGACCAGGTCGGAGATCGTCGTTGCGACGAAGCCGCGCTCGTTCACGGCCTCGACCATCGCCTTGAACAGGCGTTCGCGCTGATGCGCGGCAACGACCTCTCGTGGCAGCGCCTGTGGGCCCCGCGGCAACCCCGGCTGGGTTGCGCCCGGTGGCTGGGGTTTCTGCTCCCGTGCGGCGCTCACGATCGGCGCGCCCCCGTCCATGGCCGCAACAATTTGACAGATTGCGTAAAACCTGATTTATATGTCTGTGGCGGGGACGGATCCTCGCCCACCCAGAGGTGGTTTTGGTCGGGTGGCACAGAGGTCGAAGACGATGGAGGGGCTTGGGAGATGTGTCTAAGACGCAACATTGGATCGGGATCGGGTGGGGGCTCTGTGGGAAGCGGAGCCTGTAGGGCCAGTCTCACGAGGTTCTGTAGGAAGCAGACTATTAGCTGGAACGTTACGAAGACGGGGGAGGGCGACTAGCGATGCGACTGCTCAACTGCGAGGAGCAACGGATGCTCCGTGCGCTGCACGGGCGCTGGCCGTACCGGCGCTCGCACTGCCGTCACGATCTGCACTGGCTGGTGCGCGTGGGGCCGCGACGGGCGTGGTGCGGGAAGGGACGCGCGCATTCGATGGCGGCCCTGCCGCCCTGCCGCCGGCGGCCGTATCCGGATTGAGCCTGAGCCTGCCGGGCTCCGGCTCGCTAGGCCCGCTGCCCAACTGCCGGGCGGCGCTCGACGAGCCGGTCGGCCGCGGCGGCGTGGCCGGCGAGCGCGTCGATCAGCCGCGGCCAGAGCACGCGTGGCAGGTCGTGGCCCATGCCCTCGATCATCGTCAGCTCGGCGCCGGGGATCGCGCGCGCGATCGCGCGCCCGCCCGAGGGCGAGATGAGCGGATCGACGCTGCCGTGGATCACGAGTGTCGGTGCGGTGATCCGCCTGAGCTCGGAGGTGCGATCGCCGGAGGCGATGATCGCGGCGAGCTGGCGCCCGGCCCCGGTGCGGTCGAGCTCACGATCGAAGGAGCACGCGGCGATCCGGCGCAGTCCCTCGGTGTCCTGGGGGAGCCCGCGCGAGCCGATCTTCGCGAACAGTCGGGTGGCGTGCTCGATGAACGCCTCGCGCTCGGTGGGCGCCTTGCGCAGGAAGATCGCGTAGCTGGAGAGCGCCGGCCGCCCGACCCAGCGCCCGCCGGTGCTGGACATCATCGACACCAGCGAACGCACTCGCGCCGGGTGTCTGGCCGCGAGCGTCTGCGCGATCATCCCGCCCATCGAGGCTCCGATCACGTGCGCTCGCTCGATTTCCAGCTCGTCCATCAGGCCGACCGTATCCGCGGCCATGTCCGCGAGCGTGTAGCGCGCGGGGACCGAGTAGCGCAGGAGCTGCAGGAGCGACGGCGGCGGACCCTGCAGGTGGGTCGAGCGGCCGATGTCGCGATTGTCGAAGCGGACCACGTATAGGCCGCGCTCCGCGAGCTCTTCGCAGAAGTCCTCCTGCCAGGCGATCATCTGCGTGCCGAGGCCCATGATCAGCAGCGCCGCCGGATCGGCGGGGTCGCCGAAGGTCTCGTAGCAGAGGGTGATCCCGCCGCCGACATCGCAGAACTTCTCGGACATGATCCATCGACTGTACATCGCTAGGATCGGTTCGATGGAGCAGCCCGAGATCAGCAAGCTGTCGATCGACACGATTCGCGGTCTCGCGATGGACGCGGTGCAGAAGGCCAACGCGGGTCACCCCGGCACCGCGATGGCGCTCGCGCCGCTGGCGTACACGATCTTCAAGCGCTTCCTCCATGCCGACCCGGCGGCGACGGACTGGCCCGACCGCGATCGCTTCGTGCTGAGCTCCGGCCACGCGTGCATGCTGCAGTACGCGTTGCTGCACCTCACCGGCTATGAGCTGGGCCTCGAGGACCTGAAGCAGTTCCGCCAGTGGGGCTCGCGCACGCCCGGTCATCCCGAGCGTGGGCACACACCCGGGATCGAGATCACGACCGGCCCGCTCGGACAGGGCTTTGCCAATGCCGTCGGCATGGCGATCGCCGAGCGCTTCCTGGGCGAGCGCTTCAATCGCCCGGGGCAGAAAGTCGTCGACCACCACACCTACGTGATCTGCTCCGACGGGGATCTGATGGAGGGCATCAGCCAGGAGGCCGCCTCGATTGCCGGGCACTTCGGCCTCGGCAAGCTCGTCGTCTGCTACGACGACAACCGCATCACGATCGACGGCTCGACGACGATCAGCTTCGACGGCGAGAACCACGCGGCGCGCCTGGAAGCCGACGGCTGGCACGTGCAGCGGGTCGAGGACTCCGAGGATCTCGACGCGCTCGAGGCGGCACTGGCGGCGGGGCGCGACGAAGCCGAGCGTCCCTCGTTCATCGCGATCCGCTCGCACATCGCCTACCCGGCGCCGAACGCGGTCGATACCGCCGCCTCGCACGGGTCGGCGCTGGGCGAGGAGGAGGTCCGCGCGACGAAGGAGGTGATGGGCTTCGATCCCGACAAGCACTTCTGGGTGGACGAGCGCGTGTACGAGCACATGAGCCTGCGCGACTCCGGCGCGAAGGCGCGCGGCGAGTGGCAGGAGCGCTTCGCGGCCTGGCGCGAGGCCTCCCCCGAGCTGGCCGCGGACTGGGACCTCGCCTGGGCGGGGCGCCTGCGCGAGGGCTGGCGCGAGACGCTGCCGAGCTTCGAGGCCGGCGAGAAGCTCGCCACGCGCGCGGCCGGACAGCAGGCGATGGCGGCCTTCAGCGCGCACGCCCCGACGATGATCGGCGGCGCGGCCGATCTGGTCGAGTCGACGAAGACGCTGTTCGAGGGCGCCGGCGAGTTCTCGAAGGTCCACGCCGGGCGCAACGTGCCGTTCGGCATCCGCGAGCACGCGATGGGCGCGATCGTCAACGGCGCCGCCGCCCACGGCGGGATCGTCTCGCCGTACGGCTCGACGTTCCTGATGTTCTCCGACTACATGCGCGGGTCGGTGCGGCTGTCGGCGTTGATGGGGCTGCCGGTCGTCTGGGTCTGGACGCACGACTCGATCGGCCTCGGCGAGGACGGGCCGACGCACCAGCCGGTCGAGCACTACGCCTCGCTGCGCGCGATCCCCGAGCTATGGGTGATCCGCCCGGGCGACGCGAACGAGACGAGCCAGGCGTGGCGCGTTGCGCTGGAGCGCGACGACGGTCCGGTGGCGCTGCTGCTCTCGCGCCAGGGCGTCGAGACGCTCGACCGCTCTGAGCTCGGGGCCGCGGAGGAGCTCGAGCGCGGCGGGTACGTGCTGTGGGATTCCGCCGGCGCCACCGGGCCCACTGATCAAGAGGCGGGCGGTTCCTCGGCCGCGCCCGAGCTGATCCTGATCTCGACCGGCGCCGAGGTGCCGCCGACGCTCGCGGCCGCACGGAAACTGGCCGAGGAGACGAAGGCGAACGTGCGCGTGGTCTCGATGCCCTGCATCGAGCTGTTCGAAGCCCAGACGCAGGAGTACCGCGACGGCGTGCTTCCTCCCGCCACGACGGCACGGCTGGCGGTCGAGCCGGGCGCGAGCATGAGCTGGTGGAAGTGGGTCGGCACCGACGGAGACGTGCTCGGGCTCGACCGCTTCGGCGCTTCGGCGCCGGGGACGAAGGTGCTCGAGGAGCTCGGCTTCAGCGTCGAGAACATCGCCGCGCGCGCCGCCGCGCTGCTGGAGCGAAAGGGCTGATCTGCTGATGGGACTCTCACCCCTCGGTCACCTCTCCGCGCTCGGCCAGAGCGTGTGGATCGACTTCCTCTCGCGCGAATCGATCCGCGAGGGTCACCTGCAGAGGCTGATCGACGAGGACTCCGTGGTCGGAGCGACCTCGAACCCGACGATCTTCCAGAAGGCGATGACGGCCGGGAACGCCTACGACGAGCAGCTGCGCAAAGAGGCCGGGCGGGGGAGCAACGTCAGGGAGACGTTCTGGGCGCTGGCCCAGCGCGACATCGAAGACGCCTGTGATCTATTCCGTTCGGTCTGGGACGGAGGCTCCGGCCGCGACGGCTACGTCTCGCTGGAGGTCGACCCGGGCTTGGCCTACGACACGCTCGCGACCTACCGCGAAGCGATCCGCCTGCACAAGGCCGTCGACCGACCGAACCTGATGGTGAAGATCCCCGCGACCAAGCCGGGGCTGGCCGCGATCGAGGACGTGATCGCGCAGGGGCACTCGATCAACGTGACGCTGATCTTCTCGCTGCAACGCTACGCCGACGTCGCCGAGTCCTATACACGCGGGATCGAGCGACTGGTCGCCGCGGGCGGCGACCCGAGCACGGTGGCATCGGTGGCGAGCTTCTTCGTCTCGCGGATCGACACCGAGGCCGACCGCAGGCTGGATGAGATCGGTGGCCACGACGAGCTCAAGGGCAAGCTCGCGATCGCGAACGCGAAGCTCGCCTACCAGCATTACAAGCGCGCGTTTGCCGGTGAGCGCTGGGAGTACCTCGCCGGCAAGGGCGCCACGCCGCAGCGGGTGCTGTGGGCGAGCACCTCGACGAAGAACCCGGACTATCGCGACACGCTCTACGTCGAGGAGCTGATCGGGGCCGACACCGTGAACACGATGCCCGAGGAGACGATCCGCGACTTCCAGGACCACGGCAAGCCGGCGCCGCGCCTGCAGCTGGGGCTCGCCGAGGCACGCCGGCTGCTCGAGGAGCTTGCCGCGGCCGGCGTCGACTACGACGATCTGACGGACACGCTCGAGCGCGAGGGCGTCGAGAAATTCTCCGCTTCGTTCGACGAGCTGCAACAGGCGCTCGGCGAGAAGCAGGCCGCGCTCGCCTCTTCTTCCTCCTCCTGAGTGGCCCCTCGGGGGAGGGGAAAGGGTCCGGGGAGGGACCAAGAGGTGCCGTCCCAAGGCAGAGGTCGTCCTCGGGGCGACGGGATTAGCGATGTGCGCTGGCGGGTGAGTCGCAGGTCGGTGGTCCTCTCCACGACCCGACAAGTGTTCAGGTGTAGGGAGCTCCTCAGGTGTAGGGAATCGGGATCAGCACCCGAATCCGCAGCGTTCCCGCGGGGAACGCGCGGGCGTCGAGCGTGAACACGCGGTAGGTGTGCCCGCGGTACTGGTAGGTGCCGCTCGCGGGGACGGACGAGTACCCGCCCACCCCGGGACCGAGGCTGTTCTTCACCAGTTCGGGGTGCGCGCTGGTGGGGTTCATGTACATGAGCACGTCGAGGCCGACCAGGCGCCGGGCGAGGCGTAGGTAGCCTTCGTCGTCCTGGATCGAGAGCGTCAGTTCGCCGATCTGCTTGCCGTGCAGGCGCAGCGGGGCGCTGACGGGAGCGAGCACGTACGGGCCGCCGACGTCCGCGAGCAGGTGTCCGCCGGCGCTCACGCGCAGACGCACGATGTGGCTGTGGTCGTAGACCAGGCCGACGACGGCCTTGCGCGCGGCGACGGGGTTGCGTTCGGCGACCGCCTGCAGCAGGGCGCTGTTCTGCTGCGCGTTGTGCACCTGGGTCAGCGCATGTGGACCGCCCTCGCCCGCATAGATCAGCGCCGCCACGCGGCTGAGTGTGTTGACGAGCGTGTCCTGCGGCGTCGCCCCGCAGAAGTGGGCGGTCGAGTCGGCGGTCCTCAGCAGGTAGACGCGCAGCGAGCCGGAGGGGTAGACGGAGGCGGGGAACGAGGCGTACTGGAAGACGGTGCCATGCTCGGTCAGTGTGCCGGCCGGCGGGATCGTGCCCGCCGGCATCTCGAACGAGCCGTCGAGGCTGTGGTTGTTGCTCTCGCGCAGGGCGACGTCGCCCTCGACGACGCCCTTCAGCTCGGAGAGGAAGCCGCGATCTGCCCACACGCTCGTCACGAAGCTTGCGATCGGGGCACCGGTGGCGCCGAGGATCGTCCCGTGCAGCGGCGCCAGCGCGCCTTCGGCGCCGACGCTTGCCAGCGTCTTGCCGTCGCGGATCACGGTCAGGTTCGTCAGGTGGCCGCCCGCCAGCAGCGCCTGGGTGGCGGAGTGGGCGGCTCCGGGATCGTCGTGTTCGACGGCTTCGCGCAAAGCGCGCGAGCTCTTGACGAAGCTCACCGCGATTTCGGTGCGTTCGCTGGAGACGCCCTCGTCGTAGACGCGCTGCGTGACCTGGCTGAGCGCTTCGAGCACGGTCGTGCCGCAGGCGCTGGGGGTACCGCCCAGCTGGGGGTCGTTGGAGCTGCCCGCCGCGCTCGCCAGGTAGCCGACCGCCAGTACGACGACCAGCGCGAGCGCGACCGCCGCGCGCTTGGCGCTCAGATGTGTGGCCATCCGCGAGATCATCCCCAGGACATCCTACGGGGCCGAACATCGACAGGGCCGCAATCGGGTCATACTCAGCAGGTGCCCACCGTGCTCATCACCGGGGCCTCGACGGGCATTGGCCGCGCCACCGCGCTGCGGCTGGCCGGCTGCGGCTGGACGGTGCTCGCGGGAGTGCGCAAGGCCGCCGACGGCGAGGCGCTGAAGGCCGACGGCGGCGAGCGCATCGTCCCGATCGAGCTGGACGTGACCGACACAGCGCAGATCGCCGCGGCGGCGGCGGAAGTGGACGAGCGGGGTGGGCTCGACGCGCTCGTGAACAACGCCGGGATCGGGTTTGGCGGGCCCTTGGAGCTCGTCCCGATCGACGACCTTCGCAGCCAACTCGAGGTCAACGTGCTCGGGCCCGTGGCTCTCACCCAGGCGTTGCTGCCCGCGCTGCGCCGCGCCCGCGGGCGGGTTCTGTTCATCTCCTCCGTAGGCGGGCGCGTGGCGATGGCCTTCACCGCACCATATGCCGCCTCCAAGCACGCGATCGAGGCGATCGGCGACGCCCTGCGCGTGGAGCTGCGCAGCTCGCACGTGCAGGTGGCGCTGATCGAGCCCGGTTCGGTTGCGACGCCGATCTGGAACAAGAGCCGCGCGCAGGGCGAGGGCCTGCGCGTTCCCGTGGAGCTGGCCGATCAGTACGGGCACGTGCCGGCGGCGATGAACAAGGTGCTGGAGAGCACCGAGCGCCGCGGTGTCCCGCCGGAGCTGGTGGCGGCGACGATCGAACGGGCACTCACGGCGCGACGGATGCGGGCGCGCTATCTGATCGGCCGTGACGCGAAGGCGATGCTGCTCGCGAAGCGGCTGTTACCGGACCACGTGTTCGACCGCGTGGCACGGCGCGCGCTCGGGGTCTGAGCGGCCGTCGCGACGGTGAGAATGTCGGTGTGGTTGGGGCGGTGGCGAGCTGCAACGGCGAAGAGCCGAAGCGGGCGAGTCGGCGGTGAGTACCGACGGCGAAGAGTCGGCGCGGTCGGGCGGTGGCGAGGACATGGCGAAGATGCCGGCGCGGCCAGGGGTGGCGGCAAGTCACGACGGCGAAGAGGCTGGCGGCGGGTACACCGCCAGCCAGGCGAACAGGCTGGTCGTCGCGGCCTGTGTCTGCAGGCTCCCTGGCAGGGCATCGGCCGTCGGCAGGGTCGCGCCGCTCCAGGAGAGCAGGTAGAGGCCTTCGCCGTTCTGCGCATGTGCTTGGGCTTCACGGGCATTGGTGGCGGCGAGCGCGTAGAGGGTGGGGCTGCGGTCGAGCGAGTACAGCGCGAGCATCCACTGCAGATAGATCGCGTCGTACTGCGGTGAGAAGTCGAGGATCTGTCCGAAGCGCTTCAGAGCGGTTGTCGTGAGCGGTTCGACCCGTTCGCAGTCTTCCGGGTTCCTCGTCTCTTCGCAGAGCAGCGCCTGTGCATAGATCAGAGGCGACTCGATGTAGTCGATCGGGGTTGGGTTGATGTTGCTGGCGGCGTATAGGCCGTTGGCAGAGCTGAAGCCGAGCGTGTTGCCCCAGAGCAGGAACTTTTCCGCTTGTCCAAGGGCGAAGGAGGAGTGTGTCTGTCCGTAGAGCAGCGTCGCCAGCAGCGTGTCGGCGGCGAGCGCCTCCCCGGCCTTGTAGGGGTGCTCGGTGTTCCACCAGATCCCCCCGCCCTGCGGATCCCAGCCGGCGGCGGCGACGTAGGCGAGCGCCCGTTCGGCGTCCTTCAGCCAGCGGCGCGTGCCGGTCGCGCGGTAAGCGTTCATAAACGCGAGACCCCACCAGCCGTTGTCGTCGAACCACGTCTCGGTGTCCGCTTCGCGATCGCCCGGGTAGGGCGAGTAGCCGGGCAGCGGGCGCAGGCCCCGGTTCAGATAGCGCTCGGCGCCCGCGGCGAAGCGCGCGACGGCCCGTCGGTTCGCTCTGCTCGGCTCGGCGATCGCAATTGCGTCGAGCGACTCGAATAGCGGCACGATGTCCCAGATCGTCGCCAGCGGATAGCGTTCGTGGTCGTTCAGCTGTGCGTCATACCAGCCGAGGCGGCGATCGCCCCAGCGCTGCTCGGCGCGCGTGACACCGGCCTGGGCGAGGGCGAGGTAGTGCTGCTGAGCGTCGGACAGCGGCGCTGGGGTGGTAGCGCGCGCGGCTGGGGTCTTCAAGCCGGCGAGCGCGATCGTTGAGAGAATCAGGGCGAGGAGAAGGCGGTTCATGCCGATCACAACCCGAGTGCGGGGCGATCGACGCGCTCGCAACCGGCTACCCGCTGGGGTTGAGCTGGATACGGTGTACGTGCAGCGCAGAGATAGAACGATGACAGACGACTCCACGACATCTGCGGCGCCCGGCGCGTCTGGCACATTCGGATCTGGCGCACCGGCGCGTAACGCGCCAAGGCCCGATGCGCTCGGGTCTGACACATTCGCGCCTGAATCACGGGCGCCCGGCGCAGAGGTTCCCGCACCGTGGGCGCTCGACGCCCAAGCATCCAGCGGGCATCTGCACCTGCCGACACCGCCATCCGAACGAGCTGCGTGGCTGGTGGCGCTCGCCCTCGGCGCCCTCGGCGTGGCCGTGCTGGTGGCGGTGCTCAGCGGCGTGGTCGGACGTACGCGCACCGCCGTCCCCCACGCGGCGCCCCCCGCCGTGATCGTGGCGGCCGTCACTCCGGCACCGAGCGCGGCGGCGCAGTCCGCCGGTAGGGCTTCCGCCGACGGGGTGCGGGTCGCACGGTCCGGCAGCGGCGTAGGAGGTGTGTCCCACACCGCGATCGTCGCGCGGCCGTCGAGCGCACAGCAGGCCGCGGAGTCGACGCGCCTCGTCGACGAGACCCAAACGGAGATCTCGCAGCGCTGGATGGAAGGCTTCTACCCGATCTACGCCAGCGCACAGAGGACATTCGGGGTCAACTGGCTGCTGATCGCCTCGATCCACAAGCAGGAGTCGGCGTTCTCGACCGCCCCCACCACCTACCACGGGCTGAACTTCGCCGGGTGCTGCGGCGGGCCGATGCAGTTCAACGTGACGAATGGGTCCCGCACGGGCGCTGGATCGACCTGGGAACTAGTGAGCGACTCCTACAAGTACGGCAAGCGCCCGGCGGTCTACGACCACATGACGGCGAGCCACCCCTCGATCTACGACGACTTCGACGCGATCATGGCCGCCGCGCACCTGCTCTCGGCCGACGGCGCCGAATACTCGCTGAACGGCGCGGCCTGGGACGCGGCCTATGACTACTACGGGCACGACGCCACGGGCGTGAGCTATGCCGACGAGGTGCTCGCGCGCGCGATCGCCTGGTCCCAGCACGGCTTCTGCATCAACTGCGGCGTCGAAGCAAAGATGGTCGAAGCGGTACAGGCCGCCTACGGCGCACCGGTGCTGGCGGCACTCGAAGCCGAAGCGAAGCCGAAGGCGGTCACCGCGCGCGCCGGCAGACGCAGCAGATAGCGGTGCTGATCACTCAGGTCAGGCGGCGCTTGCCTGGAGGATCAGCTCACCCGCGACGCGATCCGTGGCGCCCGCGGTTCCGCCGAGCAGCCGCCGGGAGAGCTGGGCGCGGCGGAAATAGAGCGGCGCGTCGTGCTCCCAGGTGGCGCCGATGCCGCCGTGCACGGAGATCATCGTGCGCGCGGCCTGGTCGAGCGCACGCCCGGCCACCGAGCGCGCGGCGGCCGCTGCGAGTGGGAACTCCTGCGGCGCGCCATGGCGCGACCAACCGGCGTAGTAGAGCAGCGAGCGGCCGTTCTCGAGCTGGCGGAGAACCTCGGTGAGGGAGTGCTTGACCGCCTGGTAGGAGCCGATCGCGCGGCCGAACGTGTGGCGCTCCTTCGCGTAGGCGACCGACACGTCGAGCGCGGTCTCGACGCTGCCGAGCGACTCGGCCGCGATCAGGGCTTGGGCGATGTGCCAGGCCGCAGCGAGGGACTCCTCGGGGGCGTCCAGGACCACGGCGGGTGTGTCGGTGAACGAGACATGCCCCAGCGATCTGGTCGCGTCGTAGCGGCTCACCGGCTGCACCTCTACGCCGGGGGACTCGCTCAGGACCGCGATTCCGATCGGCCGGCCGTCCTGCAGCGCGACCCCGATCATGCCGCTCGCCCCGGGGGCATCGGGCACGAACGCGAAGCTGCCGTTGACGAGCACGTGACCGTCCCCGTCGGGCGCCCCGGCGGTGGGTAGAGCCCCGCGCTCGAAGCCACTGGCCGGATCCGTGCTCCAGCGGTCGCTCAGGTCGGTGGGCGGCTGGGCGGGCAGGTAGGCCGCTCGTCGCTCGCCGCTCGAGACCTCGGGCAGCCACGAGGCCGCGTTGGGCGAGTCGTTCAGGATCGCACTCGCGGGCAGGTGGCCGAGCAGCGGCACGCCGGCCAGCACGCGGCCGCACTCGCCGAGCACGAGCATCGCGTCGAACACATCCAGTCCGGCGCCGCCGTGAGCTTCGTCGAACAAGAGGCCCGGCCAGCCGGCCTCGCAGGCGGTCGGCCACAGGTCGGGCAGCGCGGACTCGTCGCCGTCGAGCGCCTCGCGTGCGGCCTGCAACGTCTTGAACCGCGAGAGCGCGCCGTGCGCGGCCTCGCGCAGGAACACCTGCTCGTCTGAGAGTGCGAGATTCATGCCGCCGCTCCTTCCTTGGAGCGCAGCTCCGAGAACGGAATGCCCTTGTCCAGCCGTGGCTCGGGCGGCAACCCGAGCACGCGCTCGCCGATCGTGTTGCGGAGGATCTCTTCGGTCCCACCCGCGGACTTGAGGCCCGGAAGGAAGGAGATCATGTACGCCCACTCGCTGTCCTCGGCGAGCGCGTCGGGTCCGACGACGTCGGTGATCAGATCGCCGGCCTTGATCGCGCCGTTGACGATCGTGACCTTCGCAAGGCCCGCCTCCGGGCCGGGGATCTGGCCTTTCTGCAGCGCAGTCAGCGTGCGATAGCCGGTGAAGCGCACGGCGAGCAGTTCGGAGACGATCTCCCCGAGCTGGTGGCGCACCTCGGGGTCGCGGCGGGCGTGCTCGTCGTCGGCGATCGCCTTCGCGAAGCGGGTCGAGTTGTAGCCGAGGCCCTCGCCGCCGAGGCCGATCGTGACGCGCTCGAACATCAGCGTCGTCAGCGCAGTGCCCCAGCCGTTGCCGACACCGCCGACGACCGCGTCGGCATCGAGCGCGACGTCGTCGAAGAACACCTCGTTGAACTCGGCCTCACCGGAGATCTGGCGCAGGCCTCTGACCGTCACGCCCGCGCCGTCCATCGGCACGATGAACATCGTCATGCCCTTGTGCTTGGGCACGTCGGCGTCGGTACGCGCGAGCAGCAGTCCATAGGAGGCGAACTGGGCGTTTGTCGTCCACACCTTCTGCCCGGAGATGCGCCAGCTGCCGTCGTCCTGCAGGCGCGCGCGGGTCTGCACGGCCGCGAGGTCGGAGCCGGCGGCGGGCTCGGAGAACAGCTGGCACCAGACCTCGTCGCCGTGGAGCATCGGCCCCAGATAGCGTGCCTTCTGCTCCTCGGCGCCGTGGGCGATGATGGTAGGCCCGAGCATCCCGACGCCGATCGCATCGAGGATCCCGGGCACTTTCGCCTGGGCGATCTCCTGGTTGCAGATCAGCTGCTCGATCGGGCCGAGCCCCTGCCCGCCGTACTCCTTCGGCCAGGTCACGCCCGCGAGCCCGGCCTCCGCGAGCTTGCCCTGCCACGCGCGCCGCGCCGCGACGATCTCGTCCTCGTCCTTCAGCGCGCCGGGGCCGGTGAGGACCGGCGCTTGGGACTTGTGCTCGGAGAGCCATGTCTGCGCCTGCGCGCGATAGGCGGCCTGCTCTGGGGTGTCGTCGAGATCCACGGCTGCATCCTCCTTTGGCTGACTGACCAGTCAATCGATAAGGGAACGGTACTCCCTTGGGGCCGCGGGCGTGTCCCTCTCAGATGCTCAGGGCGTTTGTCTCAGGCGTCCGGGGGGATCGGCGGCACCTGGGGCACGGGCGCCTGGTGATAGACGCCTTCGAATCCCCGATTGAGCAGGTAGGCCGCCTGCGTGCCCGGGTCGGGCGAGTGCAGCAGCACGACCCCGAGGCGCACGCCGTGGCGTTCGGCGGTCGCGACCAGGCAGCGCCCGGCGGCGTCGGTTTCACCGGTCTTCATCCCGGTCACGCCCGGGTATTTGTAGATCAGCAGCGGGTTGTTGTTGTAGAGGTAGAGCTTGCCGCCCTTGATCGGGAAGGGCAGGACGGCAGAGTAGGTGCGCACGACGCTCGCGATCCGCGGCTGCTCGAGGTCGACGTGCGCGAGCAGCGCGAGGTCGGCGGCGCAGGAGAAGTTGTACTGGTTGTAGTAGCCCGACGGGGAGGAGTAGTGCGTGCAGCCCATCCCCAGCTTCGCCGCCTCGACGTTCATCTGCGCGACGAACTGATTGACAGATCCGGCGGCGTGCTGCGCGAGCGCGACCGCGGCGTCGTTGCCCGAGGGCAGGAGCAGCCCGTAGAGGAGCGTCTCGAGCTTCACGTGTTTGCCGAGCGGCAGCACCCCGACCTTCGAGCCGGCCATGTCGACCGCTTCCTTGGTGATCAGTACGGGCGCGTCGGGCGGGGCCGAGGTGACCGTGAGCAGCGCGGTCATCATCTTCGTCAGGCTCGCGATCCGTAGGCGCGTGTAGGCGTTGTGCTGCCACAGGACCTGGCCGGTGGAGAGGTTGAAGAGGATGCCCGCGTGCGGAGGTTCGGGGAAGGCGGCGTGCACGGGGTTCTTCGCCGGATCGTCGATCCCGGCGAGGGCGAGCGCGGGCTTGCCGAGCGGCAACCCGATCGGAGAGCGCGCCGTCGCGGGGACTGTCGCGGCGGCCGTCGTTCTCGTCGTTCCGTGCGTCTGCAACCGGCGATGCGCCGCCGCGGTCGATTCGTGTGCGGTGCCCGGCCCGGCCAGGGCCATCACGCCGCCGGCCGCCACGAGCACCAGCACGACAACCATCGCGAACAGCCCGCGCCTGCGCCGGCGCCGCCGAGAGGCAATCTCGCGCCGGCGGCGACGATGGCTGGGGGTCATGAACGGTGAGGTGCTCATAGCTCTCCTTCGACTTCGACCACCGCCCCCACCGGGAGACCCGCGTGGCCTACTACCCGGGTGGAGAGGAGACTAGCTCGGCTGCGGTGTGGAAGTGTCGGGTGAAGAGAGTCTTACCGGCGGGGAGGATTGAACAGCGCGCCGACGATCCCGACGAGCAGCAGCAGGATGATGAACGCCGCCAGCAGGCTGCCGATCGTCAATCCCTGTTCGAGGGCGGAGCTGACCGTGAGAAAGGCGAAGCCGAGGATGAAGGCGAGCGCCACAGCGAGCACGAGGGTGCGCGTCATGGCTGCCGCGATCGGATGTCGTTGCTCGACGCGAGGATCGACGCAGACTATCCGCGGCTCGGCGAATCCACGCCGACGAGCGGGCGAGGTCCGCCGATAGGCCCACCGGTCAGCTGGTGCCGGGGGCCGATGTAAGGCCCTCAGGTACGCCGCTCGCGCTGGCGAGTGGCCCGCTACCCGGTCGGGCCTGCGGGACGTGCTGGTCGGCGTGGTAGCTGGAGCGCACCAGCGGTCCGGCCGCGACGTGGTCGAAGCCGAGCTCGTAGGCGGCGCGCTCGAGCGCGGCGAACTCGTCGGGATGCCAGTAGCGCACGACCGGGAGGTGGCGCTCGGAGGGTCGCAGGTACTGACCGACGGTCAGCACCCGCACGCCGTGCTCGCGCAGCACGGCGAACGCGTCGACGAGCTCATCGTGGGTCTCGCCGAGGCCGACCATCAGACCGGACTTCGTGACGACCTCGCCCTCACCCATCTCCCCGGCGAGGCGCAGCACGCGGCAGGAGCGCTGGAACTCGGAGCCGCGCCGCGCGATCGGGTACAGGCGCGGGACGACCTCGACGTTGTGGTTGAAGACGTCGGGGCGCTCGGCGATCACCTTCGCGAGCGGCATCTCCTGGCCCTGGAAGTCTGGGGTCAGCACCTCGATCTGGCACTCGGGCGCCTGGCGGCGGACCTGGCGGATGACCCCGACGAACGCGGAGGCGCCCTTGTCGGGCAGGTCGTCGCGGTCGACCGAGGTGATCACCGCGTGGCGCAGGCCCATGCGCGCGATCGAGCGCGCCACCCGCGCGGGCTCGAGTGGGTCGTTCCAGGTCGGCTTGCCGGTCTGCACGTTGCAGAACCCGCAGCGCCGTGTGCAGGTGTCGCCGAGGATCATGAACGTCGCGGTGCCCCGCTCCCAGCACTCGCCGACGTTCGGGCAGGCCGCCTCCTGGCAGACGGTGTGCAGGTTCTCCGACTTGATCAACGCGGTCAGCGCGCGGTAGCGCTCGCCGCCGGGCGGCGGGACTTTGAACCACGGCGGCTTGCGCTCGCGCAGCGGGCGCACGTCCGGGCCGAGGATCTCCAATACGTCCATCCCGCCGGGGTTCGCGCGTGAGCGCGTGATGTGCTCGCGCTCGGGTGCAGCCTCCTCCGTGGCGCTCATTCCCGGGTTCCGTAGAAGGTCATGAGGTGCGGGGTTGTCTGGGTCGGGTTATGTAGGGCCGCATCCGCGCAGGGAACGAGGGCCCGGGGTAGGTGGGCGCGGGGCATCCAGCCCCGCGTCAAAGCTCTGTGTGCTATCCGGAGGGGGCTCACGCGGGCACCGCCAGCCGCCGCGAAGGGGAGTGCGCGAGCGGCGCCTCGATACCAAGACGTCGCGGCGAGACGAGCCGCTGGCGGCGCGAGTGGGCCTCGCAGAACGCGTGAGCGATGCGGCGGCGGAAACAGGGCAGGCCGACCGTCGCGCCGGATGGCGCCTCGCGGGCGACAGACGTCATCGCGACATCGGGCAGTCCGCAGGCGACGACCCAGGAGAAGGGGTCGAGGTCGTTGTCGACGTTGACGGCAAAGCCATGGGTGGAGATGCCGCGGGAGACGTGCACGCCGATCGAGGCGATCTTGCGCGGGCCGACCCACACCCCGGTGTAGTCGGGGCCCTCGTCCGAGCGTGAGCGGGCATCGATTCCTTCCGCGCCGAGCGCGTTGACGATCGCCGCTTCCATCGTGCGCAGGTGCGAGCCGATGTCGGCGACGCCCATGATCGGATAGCCGACGAGTTGGCCGGGGCCGTGGTAGGTGACGCGCCCGCCGCGGTCGGTCTGCACCACGTCGATCCCTTTCGTGCGGTAGAAGCCCTCACCGAACGGCAGCTCGCCCGCGCCCGTGCGCCGCCCGTGGGTGTAGACGGGGGGGTGCTCGAGCAGCAGCAGCGTGTCGGGCAGCTCCTCCGCCTGCCTGCGCTTACGAACCTGCTCTTGGAGGCTGACCGAGTCGGGGTAGGGAATCGTGCCGAGGTGGCACACCCATAGCTCGTCGCGGGTCATACGCTCAGGTTAGCGCCGGGGCGAATTGGCAAGATATGGCGCGCTTGACTCATCCCGTCATACGTCCGATACAATGGACTCGCCAAGATGAGCGTGATTGGATTGCTTATTTGATCACCTCGCGGGGTCCGGTTCGCCGGGCCCCGTTTTTGTTTAAAGTTCGCTCCGGCGGGCATCGAGGCCGACTCCCGCCGGAGCTGGGTGGCTCTACGTCTGGTTGCGGATAACCGCGACCAGGATCGCTATCGCCAAGATGAGCGTGACCGACTCACTCATCCAATCACCCCCTTTTCCGGGCCGATCGGCCTCGGGTCGGCATGATCGGGCTGTTGGTGATGACCCTGCCGAAAAAGCTACAGGCGGCTACGTACGGCGACTACAGCGTGAGCGCGGCCGGCGCTTCGAGCAATTCGCGGATCCGCGCGAGGAACCTCGCCGCGTCGGCGCCGTAGAGGATGCGATGGTCACAGGCGAGCGTGACCGTCATCGTGTCCCGTGCCTGCACTTCGCCATCGCGGACCACGGCGCGCGGCCCGAGCGAGCCGACCGACAGGATCGCCGCCTGGGTTGGGTTGACGATCGCGGTGAAGGCGCTCACGCCGAACATCCCGAGGTTCGAGACCGTGAACGTGCCGCCGCCCAGCTCCGGCGGAGTGATCGAGCCGTCGCGCACGCGCCCCGCCAGCGACCGCGTCTCGCGGGCGATCTCGCCGAGCGACTTCTGATCGGCGTCGAACACCGTCGGCACGACGAGCGTGGCGCCTGCGGGGCCGTCGCTCTCGCCTGCGACCGCCACGCCGACGTTCACGCGCGAGTGCAGTTGCAGCCGACCGTCGCGGTAGCCGCTGTTCGCGCGCGGGGACTCACGCAGCGCCAGGGCGCACGCCTTCACGACCATGTCGTTGTACGTCGGCGCATCGGCCTGGCCCAGTGACTTCAGCTCGGAGCGCAGCGCGACGCACGCCTCCATGTCGATCTCCGTCTGCAGCGTGAACTCGGGGATCGTCGCCTTCGCCTCGGCCATCCGCCGTGCGATCGTCTGCTGGGTGCGGCTGAGCTCGACGATCGTCGTCTCGCCCTTCGCGGTGCTCACGGCCGCCGGCCCACCGTTGGCGGGCGGCGTCACCTGCGCATCGGGCGATGATGCCCCCGCGGTGGCGGGCGCAGCACCGGCGCCCGCGTCTGCGATAGCGGGTGTCGCGGCGGAGGGTCGCCCGGCAATTGTCGCGCCGTCGCCTGCGCTCTCGACGTCCGCCTTCACGATCCTCCCGCCAGGGCCGCTACCGGTAAGCGTGCTCAAATCGATCTCCTTCTCCTGTGCGATTCGACGTGCGACCGGGGATGCCCTCAGGCGTTCACTCCCTCCTGTCTCCACCGTCCCAGCCACCTCGGGCGAAGCCTGATCAACCGGAGATAGGTTGCCGTCAGTGCTCTCACCAACCGCGTGCGCACCGGCCGGCCGGAGGGTCGGCTCATCATCATCGTTTTTGGTTGTTGTCTGCGCCGCAGTCGCTCCAGACGTGCCCGGCTCGTCCCCGCCGACCAGTGCGATCGGCGCGCCGACTGGCAGCGTGTCGCCCTCGGCGGCGAGCGTCCGCAGGACCCCCTCCTGGTCGGACTGATAGGTCATGTTCGCCTTGTCGGTCTCGATCTCGACGAGCTCCTGTCCGCGGCTGACGGTCTCGCCGTCGGCGACGAGCCAGCTGAGGATCGTGCCCTCCTCCATCGTGTCCGACAGCCTCGGCATCACGATCTCGGCCATCTATCGGCCCGCCCGAGCCGTCGCGGTCGCGATCCCTTGAGGATCCGCCGCGCCCCGTGTAGCGGGGCTCGCCGGCCGCTGGCCGAGGCTCGCGAGTGCCGCCTGCACGATCTGCGGCTCGTGCGGGAAGGCGATCTCCTCGAGCGGCTTCGAATACGGCATCGGCACGTCGGCGCCCGATACGCGCGCGATCGGCGCGTCGAGATCGTCGAAGGAGTGCTCGGCGATCAGCGCCGCGAGGTTCGCGCCGACGCCCCCGTGCGGCCAGCCCTCCTCGACGACGACGCAGCGGTTCGTCTTCTTGACCGAGGCGAGGATTGTGTCGAGGTCGAGCGGGCGCAGCGTCCGCGGGTCGATCACCTCGGCCTCGACGCCGTGCTCGCGCGCGAGCATCTCCGCGGCCCGTTCGGCCGTGAGCGCCATCCGCGAGACGCCGACGATCGTCACGTCGGAGCCTGCACGGGCGATCCGCGCGCGGCCGAAGTCGACCGTCACGTCCTCGCCGTCGGGAACCTCGCCGCGGATGCCGTAGAGCGACTCGTGCTCGATGAATATCACCGGGTTCTCATCGCGGATCGCCGTCTTCAAGAGGCCCTTCGCGTCGGCCGGCGTCGCGGGCACGGCGACGAGCAGGCCGGGCACGTGCAGGAACATCGCCTCCAGGCAATGGGAATGGGTCGGCCCGAGCTGATGGCCGGCACCCTGGGGCATGCGGATCACCAGCGGGACCGTCACCTGGCCGCCGAACATGTAGCGGATGTGCGCGGCGCTGTTGACGATCTGGTCGAAGGCGAGTAGCGCGAAGTTGACCGTCATCAGCTCGACGACCGGGCGTAGTCCGGACATCGCGGCGCCGACGCCGACCCCGACGATCGTGTTCTCCGAGATCGGCGTATCGCGTACGCGCCGCTCGCCGAACTCCTCGAGCAGGCCGGCGGTGACCTTGAAAGCGCCGCCGAACACGCCGATGTCCTCGCCCATCAGCAGCACGCGCTCGTCGCGCGCGAGCTCCTCGCGCAGCGCCGCGTTCAGCGCCTCGCGGTAGCGCAGCTCACTCATCGAAGCCCACCCGCCCCGTCCTCGCCGAGCTCCAGAGCTCTCGAGAGCTGCTGCGTGATCTCGTCGTTGTCGCTCGTGCGCGCCGCGGCGGCCTGGGGCGTGGGCTCGTGCACGCCGGTGGTCCTGGCCGAGTAATCGCCGCGTGAGCTCTGATCGAGCACGTAGACATCTTCATAGAGCGACTCCGACGCGGGAAACGGCGACGCGTCCGCGAACTCGACCGCCGCATCGACCCGTGCAACAGCCTCCCGGTCGAGCTCCTGCCGCCCCTGCGCGTCGAGGATCCCCTTGCGTTCGAGCAGCTCGCCGAAGGCGGGGATCGGATCGCGCTCGCGCCAGTGGGCGACCTCCTCCTTAGAGCGGTACTCCTCCGGATCGGCCATCGAATGGCCCCGGAAACGGTAGGTGACCGCCTCGACGAGCACCGGCCGGCGATCCTCTCGCACGCGCTCGACCGCCGCGGCGATGACCGCGTGGGTGTCGAGCACGTCCATCCCGTCACAGCGCGTCCCGTGAACGCCGAGCGACTCGCCCTTGCGCTGCAGGTCGGTCACCGCGGAGTGTCGCTCGAGCGAGGTGCCCATACCGAACTGGTTGTTGATCACGACGAACACGACCGGCAGCCGCCACAGCGCGGCCAGGTTGAGCGTTTCGCCGAACGTGCCCTGGTTGGAGGCGCCGTCGCCGAACGTGCAAAGGGTCACGTCGTCGGTCTCGGTGTAGTCGCTGCTCAGCGCGATCCCGGAGGCGATCGGCAGGTTGCCACCGACGATCCCGTAGCCGCCCATAAAGCGCCGCTCCAGGTCGAACATGTGCATCGAGCCGCCGTGCCCGCCGCAGCAGCCACCGACGCGCCCGAACAGCTCCGCCATCACCCGCTCGGGCTCAGTGCCGCGCGCGAGTGCGTAGCCATGCGAGCGGTAAGTCGAAACGAGGTAGTCGGTCTCCCGCAGCGCACGCGTACTGCCGACGATCGTCGCCTCCTCGCCGATCGACAGATGCAGGAAGCCGCCGATCTTCGCCCGCGCGTACATCTCCCCCGCGCGCTCCTCGAAGCGACGGATTAGCGTCATTGTCTCGAGCCACTCGATCGCGGCCTCTGGCTCGGGCAGGTCAGGCTCGGACTGGCCAGGGCTGGAGCGGAGCTCTGCCGGCGTGGCAGGCGCGCGGGTCTGCTCCGGTGCGCTGGGCGTGACCTCTGGCTCCGACTGTGCCATCAGTGCTCAACGGTAGCCCAGCGCGCGATGAACTCCTCGTCCTGAAGCTGTGAGAGGTCCGCGCGGAGCGCCCGTGCGAGCTTCGAGGCTGCCTGGGGAGGACGATCCCAGAAGAGGATCACTTCGCCGGTGTCGACCTCGACGATCTCGAGATGGTCGACGCGGCTGGTGTCCGCCAGCAGCGCGGGCATCAGACCGCCGCGCGTGACGATCAGCCGGTAGGCGCGGTTGGCCTTCATCGTGCTCCCTCGCCGCTCGCGTGACTCGCCGCTTCCTCGACCGCGCGCTCCCCGACGAACATCCTCGCTCCGATTCGCACCGCCGGCACGTCCGTCACACCTTCATCTGCCGCACGCGCGGTCGTGCTCGACAGCTGGTCTCTGACCGAGCGAAGCTCCGCCCCCTTGAGTACCGCGGCCGGGTGCATCTCGCAGGCCGCCGCCGCGATCACGACGAAGTCGGGGTCCTCGAGCGAGCGTCCGCCGGCGTATGCCTGACGGAAGGCGGCCTGCGCGAACGGCACCGTGCGCCCGATCGACTTGGCGTAGGTGGCGACACGCATCGCCAGGCTGCTGTCGAATGGGAACGGGGTCGGCCACTTCAGCGGTTGCAGTCCCTGCTCGTTGGCGCTCCGCTCGATCTCCTCGCGAAAGACATCCTCCTCTGTGCGACAGCGGTAGGCCTCGAATGTCTCTGCGCCCGACAGCTCCCGGGCGAGCACGGGCTGCCACTCGGCGGGGCAGGCCAACACGTGCAGTACACGCTCGGCCGCAAGATAGGCCAGCGGACTTGCGAGATCGAAGTAGAAAGCTGCGTCCGGGTCGGGCATTCCCGCCGAGACTAGTGCGCTTGCCTCAACCGTGGATCAGCCAGCCGTCGGCTGCGCGGCCTGCCTCCATGACGGCCTCCGAGAGCGTCGGGTGGCCGTGGATCGTGCGCGCCACCTCGGCGAAGCCGCCCTCGAGCGCGCGCACGTTGACGAGCTCCTGGATCAGCTCGGTCGCGCGGGCGCCGACGATGTGGCCGCCGAGCAGCTCGCCGTACTTCGACTCGCCGACGAGCTTCACCATGCCCGAGCGGTCGCCGTAGACGATGCCGCCGCCGACGGCGCCGTAGGGCACCTTGCCGACGATCACGTCGTAGCCCTGCTCCTTCGCCTGCGCCTCGGTCAGCCCGAAGGAGCCGACGTTCGGGGTGCAGAAGGTCGCGCGCGGGATGTCGACGTAGGCGATCGGGTGGGTCGCCATGCCCACCGAGTCCTCGGCGGCGATCACGCCCTCGTCGGAGGCCTTGTGCGCGAGCGCCGGCCCGGCGACGAGGTCGCCGATCGCGTAGACGCCCTTGCGCGAGGTGCGCAGTGCGCCGTCGACCTTCACCAAGCCGCGCTCGTCCAGCTCGACGCCGGCCTCGGCGAGGCCGAGCCCGTCGATGTCCGCGCCGCGCCCGGCGGCGATCACGAGGTAGTCGACCTCGGCGGTCTGATCGCCGTAGGAGAAGCTCACGCTCTCCTCGGTTCCCTGCACGTCTTTGACCGGGGTGCCGGTGTGGACCTGGATGCCCTGACGCTTCAGTCCCCGCTCGACCAGTCGCGAGATGTCCGCGTCCTCGGTCGGCAGCACGCGCTCGAGCGCCTCCAGCAGCAGCACCTCGCTGCCGAGCCGAGCAAAGCCGGAGGCGATCTCCGACCCCGACGCGCCGGCGCCGACGACCGCGAGGCGTGCGGGCAGCTCCTGCAGCGCCCACGCCTGCTCGGTGCCGATCACGCGTCCACCGAACTCGACGCCGGGGATCGCGCGTGGGACCGAGCCGGTGGCGAGGATCACGGTCTCCGCGGCGAGCGTCTGCTTGCCACCGTCAGCCTCGACGAGCACGTTGCCGTCCGCGTCGAGCGCGCCCGAGCCCTCGATCAGATCGATCTTGTTTTTCTTGAACAGCCCGCTCACCCCGCCGGTGAGGGTCGCGACGACCTTCTCGCGCCGCGCCTGCACGCCGACGTAGTCGACCTCGACGCTCGCGACCTTCAGGCCATACTCGTCGGCCTCGTTGATCTCCGTGAGCAGATCGGCCGAGCGCAGTACCGCCTTGGCGGGGATGCACGCGTAGTTCAGACAGCGCCCCCCGACCTTGTCCTGCTCGATCACCACGGTCTTTTTCCCGAGCTGGGCAGCGCGGATCGCGGCGACATAGCCGCCCGGACCGGAGCCGATCACGATGCAGTCGTAGCTGGTCTCTGCCATTGGGGGCTGAGCCTATCGAACGTCACTGCGCTTCCAGGGGCCTCCTCGTCGCGCATGACGTCTTCGCGAACGCACTTCGCCGGCCTGAATTCGGCCCATCACCCGGATCAACTTCCAGAACAGCCACCCGCCGAGGCCGACGCTCACGACGCAGATCGTCGCCGCGAGAATCGTGGAGGCGACCACGAGCGCGAGCGAGGTGACGAGGATCTGGAAGGCGAGCAGCGCCTCGAAGCCGAGCACCGCCCAGTAGCGCTTTCGGTACATGCCAGCGGCCAGCGAGACGAAGACGAGCGCCAGGAAGACCCCTCCGGGGATCGAGCCGCCGTGGGTGCGCAGATCGTGGTCGGTTGCGACGCCGAAGATCACCGCCAGCGCAAGCAGGCCGCAGACGACGATCCCGACGAGCAGCGCCGGAGGGCGCTCGTGCTCGCCCAGCGGCGTCAGCTCGGCACGGAGCAATGCTTCGCGTTGAGCGCGCTCCGCGCGGGCAGGGCGTGGGTTGCCGGTGTCGTCCCTGCGAGCGGCGGCGTCTGCGAGCGACGGCTCGTCCGGGCGTGCCGACGCGCTCCAGCTCAGGCTCCATCCGAGCTCACCAACGGGTGCGCGTCGAGCAACGCGCGCAGCTCGCGCGCCGCGCGCTCGGGATCAGCGGCGGCGGCGACCGCCCGCAGCACGCACAGCCGCTGGGCGCCGGCAGCGATCGCGTCGGGTGCGTTCGCGGCGTCGATCCCGCCGATCGCGAAGAACGGCACGGACGCGTGGGCGGCGGCGTAGCGGACGAGCTCGAGTCCCACCGCGGGCCGCCCCGGCTTGGTGGGTGTGGCGTGGACGGGGCCGACGCCGATGTAGTCGACGAGCCCCGCGGCCGTGTCGGCGCCGGCCGCGTCGATCTCTGACGAGGCATGGGTGGAGAGCCCGATCAGCAGCTCGGGGCCGACCAGCTCCCGTACCTCCGCGACCGGCATGTCTTCCTGCCCCACGTGCACTCCGTCAGCCCCCACCTCGCGCGCGACGTGGGGATGGTCGTTGACGATCAGCAGCGCGCCGAGCCGCTCGCAGAGCGACCGCGCGGCGCGGGCGACCGCCATGAGCTCCTCGTCGGGCAGGTGCTTCTCGCGCAGCTGCACGATGTCCACGCCGCCGGCGATCGCGCCGCGCAGCAGGCCGGGAAGCGCGGCTTCGGCGGAAGGGGCATCGGGGCTCGGATCACAGACGAGGTACAGCCGCGCGGCGGCGAGCCGAGCGCGGCGCTCGGCACCTGAGAGATGGACGGACATGGATCTCCAGTCTGACAGCGGGCTGTGCGCTTCGATCCCGGGCTAGCATCAACGCCATGCCCAATCGCATCGATCCTCGGGCGGACGTGGCGATCGTCGGCGGCGGCGTGATCGGCCTGGCCGTCGCCTGGCGAACACGCGCGCAAGGGCTGTCGGTGACGGTGCTCGAGCGTGGGGAGATCGGGCGCGGAACCTCGTATGTGGCCGCGGGGATGCTCGCGCCCGTGGCCGAGGTCGAGTTCGGCGAGGCCGGGCAGGCGGCGCTCGAGCTGGGGCTACGCTCGGCGGAGCTGTGGCCGGGGTTCGCGGCCGAGCTGGAGCGGTGCAGCGGCGCGCAGGTCGGCCTGCGGCGGACCGGCACGCTCGTGCTTGCCCGCGACGAGGACGAGGCGCGCGAGCTCGAACGCCAGATCGCCTTCCGCGAATCGCTCGGGCTGCGCACGATCCGCCTGCGCGGGAGCGATGCGCGCGAGCGCGAGCCTGCCCTGGCGCCGACCGTACGGTTGGCGCTGGAAGCGCCGGAGGATCACTCCGTCGATCCACGTCGCGTACTCGTGGCGTTGCGCCAAGCGTGTGAGGTGGCCGGGGTAAGGATGCGCGAACACGCGCCCGTGGTTCGAGTTGAGCTGGATGACGCCGGCGCGCGGGTGACGGGGGTGGTTCTCGGCAAAGTAGATGAGAGGCCGTCGCCGAACGCCGAGCACGTGGGAAACGGGACGGCCGACTCAGCGGATGCAGGTGTGGAAGACGAGCTCGTGTCCGCGCGCCACGTGGTGATCGCCGCCGGTCCGTGGAGCGGTTCCATCCCGGGATTACCGCCTGAGGTGCGCGTGCCCGTGCGGCCGGTCAAGGGTCAGCTGCTGCGGCTGTGCGATCCCGCCGGTCCGGGGCTGCTGGAACGTGTTGTCAGGTTCGAGGGCGGCTATCTGGTCCCGCGCGCGGACGGCCGCTATGTGCTGGGCGCCACCGTCGAGGAGCGCGGCTTTGAGCGGCATGCGACCGCGGGCGGCGTGTACGAGTTGCTGCGCGACGCCCACGAGCTCGTCCCGGGGGTGAGCGAGCTGCAGATCGAGGAGCTGTGCGTCGGGCTGCGGCCGGGCACGCCCGACAACTTGCCCGTTATAGGCCCCGCCGCGATCGATGGGTTGACATGGGCGACTGGGCACTATCGCAACGGGATCCTGCTCGCGCCGCTCACCGCCGACCTGGTGGCCGGGGCGCTCGCTGGTGAGTCGCCGGAGTCGTTCCCTGCGTCCTGCGGGGCGGATCGCTTCGTGGCGGTGACCGCGTGATCGTCCTCAACGGCGAGAGCGCCCCGTTCGTGGCGGGCGAGGGGCTGGGGGCGGTGCTGGCGAGCCTGGGCTTGACGGCCACCTCCCCGGGCGTCGCGGTCGCCGTCGATCGCGAGGTAGTGCCGCGGGCCGAATGGGAGACGTTCAGGCTCGCGGAAGGTGCGTGCGTCGAGGTGCTGACGGCGATGCAGGGAGGATGATCCGGCGATGACGGATTCCCCAAGAGCGCAGCAGCGTTGTCCAACGCGCTCGAGCGGCAACGGCGCTGTGGAGAGCTCCTCGAACGGTCGCGCGGATTCAGCATCCGCTCACGACGGCACGACGCCTGTCGAGGACGCCCTGAGGATCGCCGGCCGCACGTTCTACTCGCGCCTGCTGCTCGGCACCGGCGGCTTTCCCTCGCTGGAGCTGCTCGCCGAGGCGATCGCGCGCAGCGGCTCGCAGCTCGTGACCGTCGCCTTGCGCCGGATCGATCCGGTCGCCCGCGGCTCGCTCGTGGACGTGCTCTCAGCCGCCGGTGTCGAGCTGCTGCCGAACACCGCCGGCTGCTACACCGCGCGCGACGCCGTCCTCACCGCGAAGCTCGCGCGCGAGGCCTTTCAGACCGACCTGGTGAAGCTCGAGGTGATCGGCGACGAGGACACGCTGCTGCCCGACGCTCCGGAGCTGCTGCGCGCCGCCGAGGAGCTCGTCGACGAGGGCTTCACCGTGCTGCCCTACACGACCGACGATCCGATCCTCGCCCGGCGCCTAGTCGACGTCGGCTGCGCGGCGGTGATGCCGCTGGGCTCCCCGATCGGCAGCGGCATGGGCATCCGCAACCCCTACAACATCTCCCTGATCCGCGAAGCGGTGCGGGTCCCGGTCGTGCTCGACGCCGGCATCGGTACCGCCTCCGATGCGGCGCTGGCGATGGAGCTCGGCTGCGACGCGGTGATGGCCGCCAGCGCGATCGCCCGCGCGGAGGACCCCCTGCGGATGGCGAGCGCGATGCGCCACGCGGTGCAGGCCGGGCGTCTGGCGCGTACCGCCGGACGTATCCCCCGCCGCCGCTACGCCACCGCCTCGACGCCCTCCGAGGGACTTCCGGACTTTCGTTGATGCTGTTCAGGGGCGCGCATGCACCGTCATCTACCTATTCGACGACTTCGATCGTGCCATTCATTGTTGCCGGGTAGTGGGTGCACTCGTAGTGGATCGTTCCCGGCTTGTCGAGCTTCAGTTCGAACGTGGCACCTTCGCCGAAGTCGCCGGAGGAGAACTTGTAGGGCCCACCCTCGCTCGTGACGTTGCACTTCTCGGGATCGTTGTTCGTCCACTTGACCGTGCTTCCGACCTTCGCCCGGACGGTGTCGGGGTCGATCGCGATGTTGCTATAGGCGATCTGCACGAGCCCGCTCTGTACGGGTTCGGATGAGGATGGCGAGGCGAACTTCGGCGTCGTGTTGGTTTTCAACCCGCCGGACGTTGACGTTGTCGAGGTCGTCGTCGTTGTGGTGGTCGAGGTGGAACTAGAGCTGGACCCGCAGCCCGCCGCAAACAGCAGCACGGAGCAGGCCAGCGCGACCGCGGAGAGGCCTTTGCGCATCGGGGCAATCCTTTCTGTGAGCACGTTCCGAACCCTAAAGGACCTCGCAGTCAGGACCGCGCAGTTGTCCGGACCGGCCGGCCCGGACCGGCCAGCCGGATGACGGACTCGGGCCCGCACCACGGCCGGGTATCGGCGATGCACCTAGACTGGCCGGTCCATGCCACGCAATTTCCTCACCGGCGCGGAGCTGTCGGCCGCGGAGCTCGACGCACTGCTCGGCCGCGCCGCCGAGCTGAAGGCTGCACCGCTCTCCTCACGCGCGCTCGACGGACGCAGCGTCGCGCTGATCTTCCAGAAGCCCTCGACCAGGACGAGGCTGTCGTTCGAGGTCGGCATCGACGAGCTCGGTGGTCATCCCGTCGTGCTGCGCTCAGACGAGCTGCAGCTCTCGCGGGGGGAGTCGCTGCGCGACACCGCACTCGTGCTCTCCCGCCACGTCTGCGCCGTGGGCGTGCGCACGGGTCCCGACGCGATGCTCGTCGAGCTGGCCGCGTACAGCGACGTGCCGATCTTCAACATGCTCACGGCCATGCACCATCCCTGCCAGGCACTGGCCGACCTGCTGACACTGCGCGAGGCGCTCGGCACCTTTGAGGGTCCCACCCGCCCGCGGCTGGCCTACGTCGGCGACGGCAACAACGTCGCTCGTTCGCTCGCCCTGCTCGGCACGCTCGCGGGGCTGGACGTCGCGGTGGCCTCCCCTCCCGGCTACGTGCTGGAGGAGGACCTGGCGCTGCTCGACGGCGCCACCGGCTCGCTGACGCTGCACACCGACCCGCGCGAGGCCGTCGCCGGCGCGCAGGCGGTCTACACCGACGTATGGGTGAGCATGGGCGACGAGGCGACCGCCGAGGAGCGCCGCGCCGCACTGGGCGCCTATCGAATCGACGACGCGCTGCTCGACGCTGCCGCGCCGGGCGCCTTCGCGATGCACGACCTGCCCGCGCATCCCGGCGAGGAGATCACCGAGGAGGTCCTCTACGGCTCACGCCAGCGCGTCTGGGACCAGGCCGAGAACCGCCGCCATGCCCAGAAGGCGCTCCTGGAGCATTTGGCGGCTCCCGCCGACGGTCCGCCACGGGCATGACCGTCGATCCACGGGTGGTTCCCGACGCCGATGACTCGGCCGGCCGGTCAGACGCAGCCGTGGCGGTCGATACCTCCGCCGCGCCCACGCAGCGCCCCCAGCGGGGGGACGAGCTCGAGTTGAGCATCGATTCGCTCGCCTTCGGCGGCGAGGGCGTCGCGCGCTTGGGCAATGGCGGCTATGTCGTGTTCGTCGCCGGCGCCGTTCCAGGCGATCGTGTACGAGCGGTCGTGCACAAGCGCAAGCGCAGCTACGCGCACGCGCGCGCCGTGGAGATCCTCGAGCCCAGCCCCGAGCGGATCGCGCCGCGCGCGGACCATCCCGGCGTCCCATGGCAGGTGCTTCCCTACGAGCGCCAGCTTCTGGTCAAGCGTGCGCAGGTCGACGACGCGCTGCGCCGTATCGGTCGCCTCGACGGGTTTGAGTTGGAGGAGATCGTGCCCGCGCTGGAGCAGTGGCGCTACCGGAACAAGCTCGAGTACTCCTTCGGCGGCGGTCTTGCCGCTCCTCCCGGCGTCGCGGGCGGCGATGGCCTGGTGTGCGGCTTCCACGCCCCGGCGGGGGGCAACAGCGTGGTTGCGATCGAGGATTGCCTGCTGGCGTCAGAGCGGGGCAACCTCGCACGCGAGGTGGCACTGGCCTGGTGTCGTGCGCAGGGCCTCACCGCCTGGGAGCGCAGCGGAGGTCGCTCCGAACGCGGCGGTCGTGGAAGCGTTGACGGGGAGCGAGCGGAGCGAGTGGGGGCCGCTCCGGACGGGCGCGTGCGGCTGCGCAACCTGGTCGTGCGCGAAGGCCGGCGTACCGGGCAGCTGCAGATTCGCATCGTCACGACCGACGGCGAGCTCGAGGCGGGAGCGCTCGCGCAGGCGTTGAGCGAGGCGCTGGGCGAGAGTCTCTCAGGCGTGCTCTGGACGCGCTCGCGCAGCCTCGCGGAGACGACCGCGGGCGGCGACACGGAGCTGGTGTGGGGTGAGGCCGAGCTGCCCGAGCGACTCGGCGAGCTCGACCTGCGCATCTCTCCCGAGGCGTTCTTCCAGACGAACACCGAGATGGCCGAGTTGCTCTACGGGGTGGTCGTCGAGTACGCGGCGCTGGAGGGCTGGGAGCGCGTCTATGACCTCTACTCGGGGATCGGCACGATCGCGCTGACGCTCGCCCCGCGCGCCGGCGAGCTGTGGGGGATCGAGCTGATCGAGCAGGCCGTCGCCGACGCGATCGCCGCTGCGCGGCGTAACGAGATCGGAGGCGTGCAGTTCTTCGCCGGTGACATCCGTCTCGCTCTGCCCGAGCTGGTCGAGCGCGCCGGGCGCCCGGACGTCGTCGTCGTCGATCCGCCGCGCGCCGGGCTCTCCCAGAAAGTCGTGCGCCGGATCATCGAGGCCTCACCAAAGCGGATCGTCTACGTGTCCTGCAACCCAACCACGTTGGCGCCGAACGCTGCCCAGCTCGTCGAGGCGGGCTGGGTCTTGAAGAAGGTCCGCCCGGTTGACATGTTTCCCCAGACACATCACATCGAGTCGGTGGCTGTTCTGGAGCGCAGGTAGGGTTCAGGACGATGCGCGCCGTAACCATTCGCGACCAGCAGATCGTGATCGAGGAGTACCCCGATCCGGAGCCTGCCGCCGGCGAGGTGCTCGTGCGTGTCCTCGCGGCCGGGCTGAACGGTGGCGACATGATGCAACTGCGCGGGTTGTACCCGGCGCCTCCCGGTTATCCGCAGGACATCCCCGGTATGGAGCTCGCCGGTGAGGTGATCGCGCTCGGTGCGCACGCTCCCGGGACCGAGCGCTTCGCGGTGGGGGATCGCGTGATGGCGATCGTCGGCGGTGGCGCGCAGGCGGAGTTGATGACGGTGCACGAGCGTCTGCTGATGCCGATCCCGCAGGAGCTGGACTGGCCTGCGGCAGGTGGACTGCCGGAGGTCTTCACGACCGCACACGACGCCGTGTTCGTGCAGGCCGAGCTGCGCCCCGGCGAGCGGTTGCTCGTGCACGGTGGCGCTGGCGGCGTCGGCACGGCCGCGATCCAGCTCGCGCGGGCGGCCGGCGCGCGAGTGACCGCGACGGTCCGCCATGAGGGGTTGCGTGAGCAGGTCGCGGCGCTCGGCGCCGAGGCGATCGCCCCCGAGGGCTTCGCCGAGCACGGGCCGTTCGACGTGATCCTCGAGCTCGTCGGCGCGCCGAACCTCGCCGAGAACCTGCAGGCGCTTGCGACCGGCGGGCGGATCGCCGTGATCGGCGTCCCCGCCGGGGCGAAGACTGAGTTGAACCTGCTGGCGCTGATGGGCAAGCGCGCCCGCATCCACGGCTCTACCCTGCGCGCGCGCTCGCTGGAGGAGAAAGCCCTGAACGCGCGGCGCGTCGAGCACGAGGTACTGCCGCTGTTCGACTCCGGTGCCTTGCGCGTGCCGATCGCTGAGATCTTCCCGCTCGAGCGTGCCGCCGATGCTTATGAGCGCTTTGCGGCCGGCGGCAAGCTAGGCAAGATCGTGCTCACTTTGTGACAGAGCTCATACGAAGCTGTGCCCGAGTTGTGTCCAAGTTGTGTCCGCGTGGAAGTGAGCAGGGACTTTGAAGACTCCGTGACACCATAGTTATACGCAATCTCCAAAGTCTTATGTCCCTCCCGGCCTCTTTATCTTCAGGTCAGCAGCCAGGCCCGGCTCAGTACGGCGGCTGTGCCGCGTACCAATCGCCGAGCGTCCGGAATGCCGCCCAGAAGGCGCGCTTGGCGTCCTGTTCGTCCAGCGACTCGTCGATGTTCGGCACGTACAGCGCGTCGATCGTCGGCGTCAGCCGCTGGATCTCGCCCAGCCGGGGCTCCAACGGCCGCGCGAGCGGAATCTCCATCTCGGCGAGCGCGGCGAGCGCCTCGGGGCCCATCACGACGACGATCTTCGGCTGCACGATCGCGAGCTCCTCGACCACGCGCGCCACGCACGCGAAGTCCGCGAGCGACGAATCGCTCAGCGGGCACTTGACGCAGAGCGTGCCGTAGACCGCGAGGGGGTCGATCGACAGCCGCTTGAGCGACTTCATCAGCGCGCCGCCGGCGCGCCCGTAGAAGGCGACGCCCTCCTCGATCTCCGACGGCAGCGGCGCGTGCTTGAGCAGCATGATGTCCGCCTGGGGATGGCCCGAGCCGAGCACCGGCATCAGGTTCCCGCGCGGACAGTGCGGGCAGGATTGGAGCTCGCGCGTGAGCGAGTTCAGCTCGCGAATGGCGCGCTCGAGGTACTTCTCACGGATCTCGTCATCGGTTACGGGCATCGACCCCGAGAGATTTGACGGCCGCGGGACTTGTCCTTGGCGGTGCACCGAGACTTGCGCCTTTCCGGCGTCGCTCGTCATCCGCCCCGGCCCCCGCCTCGCCTCGCGCGCTTCACCCGCCGGGCCTTGCGGGCGCGCTGGGCGGAGGCGGGAGTGGCCTTCGTCTGCAGGAACTTCAGCGCCTGCACGTACAGCAGACTGGTGGGGCGCGTGAGGATGTCGGCGTCGCGCAGCGACTGCAGGAACTCGGCCGGTCCGTCGAAGTCGCGCATCCGGATCCGCACCGAGCCGAGACCCTGGGCGACGTGTGAGTCCGAGCCGGCGCCCGCGACGATCCGGTACTTGGCGGCGAAGCGCGCGGCCTCCTCGTTGAACGCCCCGATTGCGACGCGCGGGTTGAAGACCTCGATCGCGTCGACGTCGTCGAGGATCTTCAGCAGGTGCTCGTAGTCGGGGACCGAGTGCATCCGGTCGAACGGGTGCGGCACATACACGAGCCCCCCCTGGCGCTTGATCTCCGCGACCGTTTCCTCCAGCGAGAGGCCGCGCGGGATCTTCTCCTCGATGAACAGTCCGATCACCTCGCCCTGCTCGGCCGTCTTGACCTCCTCGGCGACGATCACTTTGATCGGGACCTTCGCCCCCCCCGAGGGGTCGGCCGGGTCTGGGGCCGCGGCCTGCCTGCGCGCCTCGATCGCGCCGGAGATCTCGTTGTGGTCGGTCACCGCGATCGCGCCCAGCCCCTGCTCGTGCGCCCTCGCCAGCAGCACCTCGACGGGCGTCGCGCAGTCGCCCGAGTGGTCGGTGTGCATGTGCAGATCGACGTCGATCAGCGGTCGCTTCTCCAGGCGCCGCTTCAGGGCCGGGTTGCCTTCCGTGCCGTGACGCCGGGCGGCGAGCTCGCGGTAGATCGCCTCGAGCTCGGCGGCCGCGTCCGTGCCGTCGAGCTCGTCGTCGAGCAGCCGGTAGTCGCCGGGGAAGTGCCGCGACATCAGCTCGGCGGTCGCCGGCAGGCTCGCGGTGCGCGCGTCGAGGCGCCCGAAGAAGGTCTCGACGAAGCGTCGTGCGACGAGCGTCGAGAGCAGCCGCTCGGTGGGCGCGTGGAAGGAGCCGACGTTGAGCGAGCGCGAATGGCGCAGCGCCGCGTTCGAGGTGCTCGGCGCGAACGGCTCGTGCACGTGCACGAAGTCGAGCGGGACGGCGCTCAAGAGCTCCTCGATCGTGCGCGCGACGTCGATCGGCAGGGCGGGCGCCCGGCGCCTGGTCGAGGGGGTCCCGGCCGGGCGCTCGGCGGTCTGCAGGTCGAGCACCTCGCCGACGGCGATCACGCGCGGCGTACCCTCGTCGGTCCCCGTCAGCAGGTCCTCCGCCCCTGCTCGGGCGCCCGCCGTCGTCCTGCCTTTGCTCTCGCGCAACGCCCGCCGCGAGGCGCGCACGCGCTCCTGCGAGCGCGACGGGGCGAGCACCAGCACGCGATGACCGCGCGCCGAGAGCTCGCGCGTGACGCGCTCGACATAGGCGTTGACCTCGTGCTCCCGCGCCTCCCACGGGTACGGGGTCACATGGGCGATCGAGAACCGTTCCGACGAGGCCATCTGGCCCGCCATGATCACACCTTCTGCGTCACCTTACGCGGCCTGCTCGCGGGCCGGGGCTTGCCTGCCGGAGATCCAGCCACGGCCGCGCTGCCCACCCGTTTCCGTTCATATTTGGCGATGAACTTCTCCGTGTCCAGCCGTGCCTGGTTGTCGGGGCGCTGGTTGTGGGGCGACTTCATCAGATAGGAGGAGGGCCCGTCGAGCTGGCCGCCGATCCCGTGGTTGAGCGCGAGCTTGCAGCAGCGCACGGCGTCGATCACGATCCCGGCCGAGTTCGGGGAGTCCCACACCTCGAGCTTCATCTCGAGGTTCAGCGGCACGTCGCCGAAGGCCTGGCCCTCGACGCGGATGTGTGCCCACTTGCGATCGGTCAGCCACGGCACGTAGTCGGAGGGGCCGACGTGCACGTTCTCGGGGGCGAGCTCGTGGTCGATGATCGAGGTGACGGCGTTGGTCTTGGAGATCTTCTTTGACTCCAACCGCTCGCGCTCGAGCATGTTGTAGAAGTCCATGTTGCCGCCGACGTTCAGCTGGGAGGTGCGCTGGATGCGCACGCCGCGCTCCTCGAACAGGCGCGCGAGCGTGCGGTGCACGATCGTGGCGCCGACCTGCGACTTGATGTCGTCGCCGACGATCGGCAAGCGCGCCTTTTTGAAGCGCTTGTCCCAGTAGTCCTCGCGGGCGATGAACACGGGGATGCAGTTGACGAAGCCGCAGCCGGCCTCGAGCACCTGCTCGACGTACCACTTGGTCGCCTGCTCGGAGCCGACAGGGAGGTAGGAGACGACCACGTCGGTGTGGGTGTCCTTGAGGATCTTCACGATGTCCGCGGTCTCGCCGGGGGCCTTGACGATCTTCTCTTTGAGGTATTTACCGAGCCCGTCGTGGGTCATCCCGCGGTACACGGGCACACCCAGATTCTTCGGGACCTTCGCGAACTTCATCGTGTTGTTCTGACCGGCCCAGATCGCCTGGCCGAGGTCCTTGCCGACCTTCGTCTTGTCGATGTCGAAGGCCGCCGTGAACTCGATGTCGCGCACGTGATAGCCGCCGAGGTCGACGTGCATCAGGCCGGGGACTTCCTGGGTCGGGTCGGCGTCACGGTAGTAGTTGACGCCCTGCACGAACGCCGAGGCGCAGTTGCCGACGCCGACGATCGCGACGCGGACCTTGTCGGACTGGTAGCGCGCAAGGCCGTTGCTGGAGGCGCCGTTCTTGGAGGCTGCGCCGTTGCCGTTTGAGTGTTGGGTGGGAGTCAAGTCGTATGTCCTTCCTGAAGGTTCGGGGTAACTACTCCGCGGGGCGCGCTAGGTCACACCGCGGGCTTGGACAGCTCACGCCGCACGTGGGCGATGCGCTGCGCGACCGTGATGAGGCTGAGCGCCGCGAGCACGTACACGGCGCCCTTCAGCGGCGCGAGCTGCCCGCCTCCGGCGACGTCGGCGAACAGCAGGCCGATCGCGAGGATCACGACGCGCACCGGCCGCGTGGCGATCCCGACCTTGCACTCCACGCCCAGCGCCTCGGCGCGGGCGCGCGTGTAGCTGACCATCAGCGAGCTGAGCACGGCGACGACGACCGCGGCGGCCGCGACGCGGTCGCCTTTGAGCGCGAAGTCACCCGCGACGGCGGTCAGCACGATGCCCTCCTCGATCCGGTCGAGCGTCGAGTCCAGGAACGCGCCGAAGGGGGTGCCCTTGCCCGACATTCGCGAGTAGCGCCCGTCGAGCGTGTCCATCACCGAGCCGACGATGAACGCGACGCCGCCGAGGAAGTACAGCTGTTCCCACACGAGCACTGCTGCCACGAGGTTCAAGGCGAAGCCCGTGAGCGAGATCGCGTTTGGCGTCAGGCGCGATTCGATCAGGCGGTTGCGCACGAGCTCGCGTCGCTCGCCCGCTCCGATCGGCGCTCTCCCGTTGGCACGCGCCCGAGGTGCTCCCCGCCGCGCGCGTCGGGGCGGAGCCTGATGTCGCTGGGCCATCGGCGTCAGCCCGCCTGCAGATTGGTGGATGTCGTGCCCGAGAAGCGCCACACGGCGGGGCGTGCACGCGCCAGCCAGCTCGCGCCGTAGGCGGCGAGGCCGGCGGTGAGCGCTCCGAGGATCGCGTCGAAGATGAAGTGGTTGGCGGTGGCGATGATCACGAAGGCCATCAGGAACGGATAGAGGAACCACATCACCTTCACGACCCGATGCTGCGCCAGGCGCGCGAGCGGCCAGCCGATCATCAGCGCGAAGCAGACGTGCATCGAGGGGACGGCCGCGTAGGGGTTGACGAGCGCGTTCAGCGATGCGCTCGCGTGCGAGACGTGCACGCCGGTGACGTTCGCGACGGAGTCGATGAAGCCCCATTCGGGCATGAACCGTGGTGGCGCCGTCGGGAACACGGTGTAGCCGACCAGCGCGACGAACATCGCGATCACGAACATGTTGCGCACAAAGTAGAAGCTGCGGTTGTGGCGCAGGTACAGGTAGACGAGCGTGCTGACCGTGACCGTCGTCTGCGCGTTCACGTACAGCCAGCTGAGGAAGTCCATCAGCGTGCGGCTGCCCGACGCCCACGCCTGGATTGAGGGCTCGACGAACACGTGCAGCGAGAGCTCGAGCGAGATCACGTCGCGCGCGTGCGCGAAGGCGGCGTTGGCGTCGCCCTCGACCAGGCCGCGCACCAGCCGGTAGGCGATGTAGGCCGCGCCGAACAGCGCGACTTGGCGCAGCACGTCCAGCCATCCACGGGGCAGGACGCGTGCCTGCAGGAGACGAGCACGAGCGACCACTACGAGAAGCCTAGACGATGTAAAGAGGGCCTATCTAAGAACCTTCCCGGCCGGTCATCCAGGGGTGCAGCGGGGGCCGTGGTTGAAGACACGCCCCAGCGAGAAGTCGATCCCGACGCGCACTTCGCCGGCGCTGCGCGCCTGCACCTCGGTCCAGCCCCCCGGCGCTTCGCGCACGCAGCCGCGTCCGCCGAGGATCGCCCAGTAGGGGGTGAAGCGGATCCGCACGGTCGTGCTCGCGGGGCGGGGCTCGGAGAGCGTGAACGAGTCGGTGGTGGTGCTCGTCAGCGTCGCGGGCGCCTGCGCCAGGGGCGTAGCCCCGAGCACCGCGAACAGCCGCCAGTGCGCCGAGCGCCAGATCTCCCGCAGGTAGGCCGGTGGGCGGTCCAGCAGCCGCGCCTCGCCCTTCGCCGAGTAGTCCAGCGGCGCGTCGGGCAGCGCCACATAGGAGACGGCCTCCTCGGAGAGCCACGCGCGGTAGCGCGCGGGCGTCAGCGGCGTGCTGCGCTTCGTCGTAGAACAGCGCCCCGTCCTTCTGGTCGAGCTGGCGCTCCCAGCCGCGTGCGAGCATCGCGTGTGGCGCCATCCAGCGGGCCTCCCCGTGATCGACGGTGGGGACGACCTCGATCCGGGCGGGCCGGGTGGGTGGGCTTCCATACCCGACCCCGAGCGTTCGCAGCTCGCCCAGCAGCGGCGTGTAGTAGGAGGCGTTCACGGCCGGATCGGAGGCGGCCGAGGCGAAATCTGTGAGCGGGGCGGTGAGTTGCCAGTAGAGGAACAGCGGCGCGAGCACGAGCAGCAGGCGCGGGTGGCGCGGCGCGAGCACGCAGGCGAGGACGGGCCCGGCCAGCAGTGCCCCGAGGCGGTCGACATTGCCGCCGACGGCCGAAGGGATCGCGTAGCTGCCGAGCAGCGCGAGCGCGTACAGCAGTGTGCCGGTCAGCAGCAGGCGGTTGACCGCCTCTCCGGGAGAGTCGGTCCCGCTCGAACTGACGCCGCCGTCCGGATCGATGGCTGCGGCCGGGTCGCCAGGATCGCCGGCCTCGCCTGGGCCAGCAGGTCTGTTATGGCCGCCGACCTCGTTGGGGCCTCCGCCACGCTCGCGCTCCTCGCGCAGGACCAGCGCGGCGATCAAGAGGATCGCGGCGATGTCCGGGTAGAACGCCGAGGCGACGAACGGTTGTGTTCCTCCTTCGGGGAAGGCGAGCGTCAACAGCCCGATCGGAGCAAGCGCGGCGAACGTGAAGACGATCGGCCACGCGCGCGGCCATCCATTCGCGGCGCGGCTGGTGAGCGTCCAGGCGAGTCCGGCGATCGCGAGGAACGCTCCCGCCACGGGGCTCGCAACCGCGCAGAGCACCGCCAGGGCGAGTGCCGCCACATGCCGGCCGAGACCCGCGCGCAATTCATTGCGCTCGGGATGCTCGTCCGCATCGCGCGAGTCGTGCGCGCCGCGCAGGACGACCAGCGCGCCCAGCCCGAGCGCGAGGCCGAGGTCGTAGGGGACGCGGTTGGCAAGCAGCGCAAAGGAGGCCCCGATCGCGAACCAGACTGCCGCGATCCGCGTCGCTCGCGACGGGAAGCAGCCGTCGATCAGCAACGCGAACAGGGCCGTGGCGGCGACCATCGCGAGCGCGTTCAAGAGCTGCGGTCCGAGCCACGCGCCGAGCGCCGGGGCGAGCAGCGAGTAGGCGGGCAGGTGGTGGCCGCCGTACCAGGAGTTGTCCCACAGCGTGAAGCCGACATGCGAGAAGAGCGTGCTGCGGTAGGCGGCCGCCGCCAGGTCGGTGGAGGGCGGCGCGGCGATCACGTAGGCGAGGCCGAGAACCGCTGTCAGGGCAGTCGCCAGCACCCATGTGGGAACCCGCTCCAGAAGTGTGCCGGGCTCACGCTCGCTCGCGCGTGGCGCCGGTGGGGACCCGCGGAGCTCACCACGCGTGCTCAGGGAGTTCACCGCGCGAGGATATATACCGTGGGCCGATGCGCTCGTTGACTTGGACGCCTCCCACCCGCGCTCGGGTGCGCCGGATTCGCGATCGCCTGCGCGAGGTCTACGGCATCCCGCTGATGGCGCCGCATGGCGATCCGATCGCCGAGCTGGTCCTGACGGTGCTCTCGCAGAGCACGAACGACCGCAACCGCGATGTCGCGTACCTGCGTCTGCGTGAGCGCTTCGCGACATGGGAGGAGGTGATGCGCGCCCCGGTAGCGGAGGTCGAGGAGGCGATCCGCCCGGGTGGGATCTCGAAGGTGAAGTCAGCCCGGATCAAGGCGATCCTCGCGGCGATCGCCGAGCGACCCGGGGGTGATGAGGCCGATGCCCGGGTCGAATCCGCGCTGTCGCTGGACTGGCTCCCGGACGTCCCGATCGAGCAGGCGCGCGACTACCTGATCGCTCTCCCCGGCGTCGGCCGCAAGACCGCGGCGTGCGTGTTGCTGTTCGCCTACGGCCTCCACGACGTCCCCGTAGACACGCACGTCTCGCGCGTTGGCATGCGCCTAGAACTGCTCCAGCCGGGGGCGTCGTTCGAGCAGCTCCACGACCAGATGCTCGCGCTCACCCCGCCCGGCGAGGATCTGGAGCTGCACGTGAACCTGCTGCGGCACGGCCGGCGAACCTGCCACGCGCGCAAACCGGCCTGTGGCGAATGCGCGCTCGCGCGGATGTGCCCGAGCCGCGGCGACTTCGCCTGAGCGCGGGCGGCGGGCCCTCGGCGTGATCGATCTCCTTGGTGTGGACCAGGGTGCGGTCGTTTCTGTAGGGCGCGGCCTTGGCCGCACGGACCTCGCTCCCGCCGAGGACACGAAGAGCCCTCGAAGGCTCTCCCTCTGCCAAGCAGGTCAATGAGTGTTCTGGTCCTGCGCTAGTGGGTATGATCTAGTGGTACGCTAGTGGGTATGGCCTATGTCGTCGCGCGTCCCGGGGGGCGCTTTGAGATTCGTGAGTCGTTGCATACGCCGGACGGTTCGCGGGCGCGCAGTCTCGTCGGGTTCGATGTGTTGAGCGACGAGGTTCTCGCCAAGGCCGCGGGGCGGGCGCAGCGGCCCTTCGACGTGGCGGCGGTGCTTGCGTCGGGGCGCCGGGCCGGGGCGCCGGCGACGGTTGGCGCTGGAGTGGAGGCCGACAGCGCCGGGGGTGAGGCCGAGGATTTGCGCAGGCGCTTCGTGGAGGCTTCACGCCGGATGGCGCGATCTCTGCAGCGACCGCCGGTCCGCCGGCCGGCCGACCAGGGGGCGGCGTTGATCGAACTACTGGGCTTCGCCGACGCCGTTACTCGCAGCCAGCCTCCCCGACCGCCGGCGCCGCTCGAGTTTCCGGTGCTGTCGCGGCTCGTCGAGCGCCGCCGCGGCTCCGCAAGCCCCGCCTGAGGATGAGCGCCGTGGGTGGCCTGGGCGGTCTCGCCGGGAGGATCGTGGCAGCGCATGAGATGCTCGACGCTATAGGCCTCCCCCACCAGTTCGGCGGGGCCGTGGCGCTGGCGTGGTACCGCAACCCGCGCGCCACGACCGACGTCGACCTCAACGTGACCGTCGCGCCCAAGGACGCAGACCCCGTGCTGGGCGCCCTCGCCCATCTCGGCGTGACCGCCACCCCCGCCGATCGAGCGCTGATCGAGCGAGACGGTCAGGCGCGGCTGGACTGGGACGGGTCCTACCTCGACCTGTTCTTCGCCACGTTCGAGCTTCACCAGGAGATGGCCGAGCGTTCGCGCCTGGTCGACTTCGGACCGGTGCAGATCCCGATCCTCAGCCCCGAGCACCTGATCGTGTGCAAGGTCGTGTTTGACCGGCCCAAGGACTGGCTCGACGTCGAAGAGATGATCGCCTGGGGCACTGCGATCGACGCTGTGGAGACACTCGGCTGGATCGGGGAGATCCTCGGCGAGGGCTCCGAGCAGTACGCGCGGCTGGCCGCGCGGCTGGAGCGCGCCGGCGCGGTGTGACGATCGCCTCATCCTCGCGACCCCGCCGAGCGCCCGGATGGCGCTACACTCTTCTCCGTTACATGTAACAATCCAATCTCGTCATGTCACGTATACATTCCAATTCAAAGGTGCGGGTGCGCGAGTACCGGGCACGGCTGCGCAAACAGGGTCTGCGGCCGATCCAGATCTGGGTACCTGACGTGCGCGCTCCGCGCTTCGTCGAGGAGGCGCATCTGCAGTCACGTGCGGTGGCTGCCAGCCCGTTCGCCGCTGAGGACCAGGCGTTCGTGGACTCGATCTCCACGTGGCCCGTACGGTGAAGCGTGCCGAGATCTGGACGGTCGCGGGCGGCCCCGACTACGCCGGCAAGCCCCGCCCGGCTCTGGTCGTCCAGGACGACCATTTCGATACCGACTCGGTCACCGTCTGTCCATTTACGACCGATCCGACCGACGCGCCCCTGTTTCGTGTGGAGATCGAACCCTCGCCTGAGAATGGACTGCGCGAAGCCTGCAGGCTGATGGTCGACAAGCTCACCACGATCCCCAGATCCAAGCTCGGCGAGCAGATCGGCGTGCTCGCCGGCATCGACATGATTCGACTCAACCGGGCGATCGTCGTGTTCCTCGGCTTGGCCTCCCCAAGCTGAACATCCTGTTACCCCCGCGGAAGCACGGCGAATGCGATCACCGCGTACTGCAGCGCCGCCGCCGCGAGCACGAGCGCGTGGAAGACCTCGTGGTAGCCGAAGACCTTCGGCCACGGGTTCGGTTTGCCGCTCGCGTAGATCGCCGCGCCGGCGACATACAGGGCTCCGCCGAGCGCCAGGCCCGCGACCCCGAGCCAGCCGATCGCTGCGGGCAGCTCGCCGAAGACCGCCGCCGAGACCAGGCCGAGCAGGACGTACACGGTCGCGAGGAGCCACTTCGGCGCGTCGATCCAGGCGAGCTTGAAGATCACGCCCCCGAGCGCGCCGGCCCACAGCACGATCAGGACCACGTTCGCGAGCGTGCCCCTCAGCGCGAGCAGCGCCACGGGCGTGTACGTACCGGCGATCAGCACGAAGATCATCGAGTGGTCGAGCCGCCGCATCCAGCGCCGCGGCCCCGGGCGCCAGGTCACGCGGTGGTAAAGCGCGCTCGTGCCGAGCAGGCCCGAGACGGCCGCGGCGTAGATCGACGCCGCCAGGCGCGCGCGCCCGTCGGAGGCCGCGAGGATCAGGCCCACGCCGCAGAGCAGCGACACGAAGAACGCGTACTGATGTGACACACCCCGCAGGCGCGGCTTGACAGGCGTGAGCGACGCCAACTCCATGTCCCACACGGTACCGCCTGCAGGGTAGAGCGGCGACAGCTCCAGGCGTCCCACCATCAGCCCACCGAATCGCAGGACCACATCAGCCAAGCGGGTGCGAGATGCGCGTATGTCCGGGCTGGGTATGAATTCACAGATGTATTGCCACTACCCATTTGCCTGACATACGCGCGCTCGACATCCCGCGCCACTTGACACCCCACAGAAAATCTGCCACACTGCCGCTTAGATTTCTTAAGGACGCAAACCGGCGTCCTTCCCACACACGCCGCTCGGGCGATCGAGCTGGGCGCGCGTCGGGCGAACTCCATCCCATCTTTCTTCATCAAAAGGAGCACAACAGACATGGCTAAGACAATCGGCATCGACCTCGGCACGACGAACTCGTGCATGGCCGTGCTAGAGGGCGGCGAGCCCACCGTGATCGAGAACTCCGAGGGCGGTCGCACGACCCCCTCCGTCGTCGCCTTCACGGCCTCAGGTGAGCGCCTCGTCGGCACCGTCGCCAAGCGCCAGGCCGTCACCAACCCGCAGAACACGATCTTCTCGATCAAGCGCTTCATGGGCCGCAAGGAGGCCGAAGTCAAGGAGGAGGAGTCGATCGTCCCCTACAAGGTCGTCTCCGGCCCCAACGGCGACGCCCGCGTCGAGGCCGGCGGCGAGCAGCACTCCCCCCCCGAGATCAGCGCGATGATCCTGCAGAAGCTCAAGACCGACGCCGAAGCGTATTTGGGCGAGACCGTCGACGGCGCGGTGATCACCGTCCCCGCGTACTTCAACGACGACCAGCGCCAGGCCACGAAGGACGCCGGCAAGATCGCCGGGCTCGACGTCAAGCGCATCATCAACGAGCCGACCGCCGCCTCGCTGGCGTACGGCCTCGACAAGGAGTCCGACCAGACGATCCTCGTCTTCGACCTCGGCGGCGGCACGTTCGACGTGTCCGTGCTGGAGATCGGGGACGGCGTGTTCGAGGTCAAGTCGACGGCCGGTGACAACCATCTCGGCGGCGACAACTTCGACAAGGCGATCGTCGACTGGCTCGTCTCCGACTTCAAGAAGTCGCAGGGGATCGACCTGAGCACCGACCCGATGGCGCTGCAGCGTCTGTACGAGGCCGCGGAGAAGGCCAAGATCGAGCTCTCGACCACGCAGGAGACGCAGATCAACCTGCCTTTCATCACCGCCGATTCGTCAGGGCCGAAGCATCTCGATACCCGTTTGACGCGCGCGAAGCTCTCCGAGCTGACCTCAGATCTGCTCGAGAAGATCGTCGCGCCCGTGCGCCAGGCGATCGACGACGCCAAAGACAAGGGTGTCAAGGAGATCGAGCACGTGGTTTTGGTCGGCGGCATGACCCGTATGCCGGCCGTTCAGGAGAAGGTCAAGGATCTGACCGGCAAGGAGCCCCACCGCGGCGTCAACCCCGACGAGGTGGTTGCCGTTGGGGCCGCGATCCAGGCAGGTGTTCTCGCGGGCGACGTGAAGGATGTGCTGCTGCTGGATGTCACCCCGCTGACGCTCGGCATCGAGACCAAGGGCGGCGTGATGACGAAGCTGATCGAGCGCAACACCACGATCCCGACGCGCAAGGGCGAGGTCTTTTCGACCGCCGAGGACAACCAGCCCTCGGTTGAAATCCACGTCCTGCAGGGCGAGCGCGAGATGGCCCAGTACAACAAGTCGCTCGGCAAGTTCCAGCTCACCGGCATCCCGCCGGCGCCCCGCGGCATCCCGCAGATCGAGGTCGCGTTCGACATCGACGCGAACGGCATCCTCAACGTCTCCGCCAAGGATCTCGGCACGGGCAAGGAGCAGAAGATCGAGATCAAGGCCGGCTCGGGCCTGTCGGACGAGGAGATCAAGAACATGGTCTCCGACGCCGAGTCCCACGCCGAGGAGGACGCCCGCGCACGCGAGCTCGCCGAGGCCCGCAACAACGGCGAGAACGCCGCCTACCAGGCCGAGAAACAGCTCTCCGAGCTGGGCGACCAGGTAGACGCCGACTCCAAGGGGCGGATCGAGGAGTCGATCAAGGAGGTCCGCGAGGCGCTCGAGTCCGAGGACCCGGCCGCGATCAACGCCAAGACCGAGACGCTCCAGACCGCCTTCCACGCCGTCTCCGAGGCGATGTACCAGCGCGCGCAGGAGTCCGCGGCGGCTGCCGGCGATGGCGGTGCTGCGGCCAACGGCGGCGGCGCGGACGGGGCCGGCGGCGCGTCCTCCGATGAGGAGGACGTCGTCGATGCCGAGGTCGTTGACGAGCCCCAGGGCTGATCGCGATGACCGATACCGATACCGATACCGGACAGACGGTCGAGGAGCAGGACGAGGCCCCACTGGCCACCGGCGCCGCACAGGCGCCGGGGGGTGGGGTGTCCTCCGCAGATGCCGACATCCAAAACGAGGTCGTGGAGGGCGAGGTGCTCGACGGCGAGGTCGTCCAGGACGAGGCCGAGGAGGACGCGGTCGAGATTGAGGGCGATCTCGACGAGCTGGAGGTCCTTGCCGCCAAGCGCGACGAGTACCTCGCGCTCGCCCAGCGCACGCAGGCCGACTTCGAGAACTACCGCAAGCGCGTTGCGCGCGACGCCGCCGCCGCTGCCGAGCGGGGCGTGGCGAAGCTCGCGAAGGAGCTCCTGCCGGCGCTCGACAACCTCGACCGCGCGCTCGACGCCGCCGCGCAGGACGATCCGCTGCTCGACGGCGTACGCCTCGTGCGCGGGGAACTGAGCTCCGGCCTCGCGCGCGTGGGGATCGAGTCCTTCGGCGCGGTCGGCGACACGTTCGACCCGGTCGAGCACGAGGCCGTCGCCCAGCAGCCGGTCGAGGGCGCCGTGAGCGGCAGCGTGGTCGAGGTCTACCAGCCCGGCTACCGACTGGGCACGAGTATCATCCGCCCGGCGCGGGTGCTCGTCGCCGCATAACGGAGGCTCCCGAGATGGCATCGCGTCCCGACTACTACAAGACGCTCGGGGTCGACAAGAAGGCGACCCCCGAGGAGATCAAGAAGGCCTACCGCAAGCTCGCGCGGAAATATCACCCCGACACCAACCCGGGCGACAAGGACGCGGAGGCGAAATTCAAGGAGATCTCCCAGGCGCACGACGTGCTCGGCGATCCCGACAAGCGCAAGCAGTACGACAGCGGCTCGGGCGCCTTCGCCTCCGGCGGCGGGCCGGGTGGGGGCTTCGGCGGCTTCGGCAACTTCGACTTTGACGCCTCCTCGATGGGAGACATCCTCTCGAACCTGTTCGGTGGGGCCGGTGGTCCAGGCGGGGCAGGTGGCAGGGCAGGCAGGCCCGGCTCTGCCGGCGCCGGGGGCCGGCGCGCGCGTGTGGAGCGCGGCAACGATCTCGAGGCGCAGGTCTCGATCTCCTTTGACCAGGCGATCGCCGGCGCGCAGATCCCGCTGCAGGTGCCGATGAAAACGACCTGCCCCACCTGCCACGGCACCGGCGCGAAGCCCGGCACCACACCGATCGTCTGCCCCCGCTGCGAAGGCCGCGGCGTCGAGCCCCAGGGCCAGGGCATGTTCTCGATCTCCCGGCCGTGCTCGCGCTGCGGCGGCTCGGGGACGATCATCGAAGACCCCTGCCCGACCTGTCACGGCTCGGGCGCCGTGCGCACCGTCAAGAAGCTGCGTGTGAACATCCCCGCCGGCGTGCGCGATGGCGGGCGTATCAAGCTCGCCGGCAAGGGCGAGCCCGGTCCGGGGGGCGGGCCGCCTGGAGATCTGTACCTGGTGGTTCACGTCTCCCCCTCCCCCGTGTTCGCGCGCAAGGGCAACAACCTCGAGGTCGAGGTGCCGCTCACGATCCCCGAGGCGCTGCGTGGCGCCGAGGTGCAGGTGCCGACGCTGAACGGGGCGAAGACCCTGCGCGTGGCGCCGGGGACCAAACACGGCACCGTCCAGCGTCTGCGCGGCGAGGGCCCACCGACGCCGGGAAGTGGAAAACCGCCGAAGAAGGGCGACATCCACTACCGCTTCCTGATCGACGTCCCGAAGGAGCTGAGCGAGGAGCAGGTCCAGGCGGTCGACGCGTTCGCGAAGACGCTCGACGGCGCCGACCCGCGCGCGCGGCTGTTCGAGGGCGCCGGGACCGGGGCCGGGGCCGCGGGGGCCGAGCGTCCCGAGGGGCCGAGCTCGTGAGCGTGAACAGTCCTTTCGTTTTCGTTCAGAACGCGCGCGCGTATACGTGCGCGCGCACACACACACGGTTCGACGTCTCGAGAGAAACATCGAGCCTGGCGGCGTCGAGATGACCGCCAAGCGCGCGATCAAACGGGTCGAGCTCTCCGGCCACGCCGGCCGCGTCGAGGTCGAGACCAGCCGCGGGGTGTTCATGATCTCGGTCGCCGCCGAGCTCGCGAACATGCACCCGCAGACGCTGCGCGTGTACGAGGCGCGGGGCCTGATCGAGCCACAGCGCTCGCCGAAGGGCACGCGGTTGTACTCCCAAGACGATGTAGAGCAGCTGCGCCGCATCCAGGAGCTGACGGCGGATCTGGGGTTGAACCTCGCCGGGGTCGAGCGTGTGCTCGAGCAGGAGGCAGAGTTGGAAAAGATGCACGCGCGGATCGAGGAGCTCGAGCTGGAGGCGTTGCACGCGCAGGTGAAGCTCGCCGAAGAGCTCGAGGAGGTGCGCCGCTCGTTCCGCGCGGAGCTCGCCGTGCCCTACCGTGGGGGCACCGAGATCGTGCGCGCGGCCGACGCGCGCTCGCCGTTTGGTAGGCCCATCGACCGCAGAGCGGCCGATGGGGGTGTCACACCAACCGGGAGTGGCCTATAAATATGCGGGTAATACGTCTTCTGTGGAGGAGGCCCGATGTCGCCTAACGGAGCCGGGGGGGTGGGGTCCAGATCCGCGCCTCAGGCCCAGGCCGAGGAGGAGCAGAGCCCGCTCGAGCGCTTCGGCCGCGACCTGACCGAGATCGCCGAGCAGGGCAAGCTCGACCCGGTGATCGGCCGCGACGAGGAGATCCGCCGCGTGATCCAGGTGCTGAGCCGCCGCACGAAGAACAACCCCGTGCTGATCGGCGAGCCGGGCGTCGGCAAGACCGCGATCGTCGAGGGCCTCGCCCAGCGGATCGTCTCCGGCGACGTGCCCGAGTCGCTGCGCGACCGGCGCGTGATCGCGCTCGACATGGGCGCGCTAATCGCCGGCGCCGCCTACCGCGGCGAGTTCGAGGAACGGCTGAAGGGCGTCCTCAAAGAGGTCTCCGACGCGCAGGGCACGGTGATCCTGTTCCTCGATGAGCTCCACACGATCGTCGGCGCCGGCGCGGCGCAGGGCTCCGTCGACGCCTCGAACCTGCTCAAGCCGATGCTCGCGCGCGGGGAACTGCGCGCGGTCGGCGCGACGACGCTCGACGAGTACGCGAAGTACATCGAGAAGGACGCCGCCCTGGAGCGCCGCTTCCAGCCGGTCACCGTCGGCGAGCCCACCGTGCAGGACACGATCGCGATCCTGCGCGGGCTGAAGGAGCGCTACGAGCTGCACCATCACGTCACGATCCAGGACAACGCGCTCGTCGCCGCCGCAACGCTCTCGAACAGGTACATCGCCGACCGCTTCCTCCCCGACAAGGCGATCGACCTGGTCGATGAGGCGGCCTCGAAGATCCGCATCGAGATCGACTCGCTGCCGACTGAGATCGACGAGGTCAAACGGCGCGTGATGCAGCTGAAGATCGAGCTCGAGTCGCTGCGCAAGGAGAAGGACGCGGCCGCCAAGGAGCGGCGCAAGGCGCTCGAGGAGGAGGTCTCCGAGCTCGAGACCCGCGAGCGCGAGATGACCGCGCAGTGGGAAAGCGAGAAGCAGGCGATCGCCGGGATCAGTCAGGCCCGCGAGCAGCTCGACGCCGCACGGATCGAGATGGAGCGAGCCGAACGCGAGGCCGACCTGCAGCGCGCCGCCGAGCTGCGCTACGGCGAGATCCCCGAGCTCGAGCGCAAGATCGCCGAATACGAGTCGGCCGAGCGCGAGAACGAAGGCGAATCGGCGCGGGTCGATGGATCCGGCGGGGTGGGCGGGGTTCAATACCTCAAAGAGGAGGTCGACGCCGACGACATCGCCGAGGTCGTCGCGCGCTGGACCGGTATCCCCGTCAGTCGCCTGATGGAGGGCGAAACCGAGAAGCTCGTCCACATGGAGGCCCGCCTGCACGAACGCGTCGTCGGCCAGGACGAGGCGATCGAGGCGGTCGCCTCCGCGCTGCGGCGCTCGCGTGCCGGTCTGCAGGACCCCGATCGCCCGATCGGCAGCTTCCTGTTCCTCGGCCCGACGGGCGTCGGCAAGACCGAGCTCGCCCGCGCGCTCGCCGAGTTCATGTTCGACTCTCAGGAGGCGATGATCCGGATCGACATGAGCGAGTACATGGAGAAACACTCCGTCTCGCGGCTTGTCGGCGCGCCCCCCGGGTACGTCGGCTACGAAGAGGGTGGTCAGCTCACCGAGGCCGTGCGCCGCCGGCCCTACGCGGTCGTCCTGTTGGACGAGATCGAGAAGGCGCACTCCGACGTCTTCAACACGCTGCTGCAGGTGATGGACGACGGGCGTTTGACCGACGGTCAGGGTAGGACGGTGGACTTCAAGAACACCGTCCTGATCATGACTTCGAACATTCCCGTGGGTGGTGCAGATGGTGCGGGTAACACACCGGATGGTCCCGTGGGTTCCGATTCAGCCCACGCGGATGCCCAATTGAGAGCGGGTCTGTTGGATTATTTCAAGCCCGAGTTCATCAACCGCCTGGACGACATCGTCCGCTTCAAGCCTTTGACCAGAGAGCAGATCTCGGAGATCGTCGATCTACAGGTCGCTCGTGTGATCGAGAGGGTTGCCGAGCGCGGCGTCCAGGTCACGCTCACACCCGAGGCACGCACGTTGCTGGGGGACCTCGGATATGACCCGACCTACGGCGCGCGCCCGTTGCGCCGGGTGATTCAGAAGCAGCTCACGGACCGGCTTGCGCTGGCGTTGCTGAAGGGGGAGCTGCGCGAAGGGGACTCGGTGCGTGTGGATGCGGTCGATGGGGAGCTGCTGTTGGAGACGGCTGCGGCAAAGGTGGCATAGGAACAGCGCAAGCCGCGCAATGCCTGTTGACATCGCGCGGCCTTGCGTCGTTTCCGCTGCGCTAGCGTTAGCTGCTCACCGTCGCACAAATCGCATAAGAAGCCATCGTGTACCCCCCGGTACTGGCGCTTCCCGTAATGACTTCCCATTCTCCGGAACTGTTGGGTCCGTCTTCGGCGACATATATTTGCCCGTTAGAGCCCGTGGGCGTGAGGAAGCCTCCGCCGAGGACTTTCTTCCCCGACGGACATTGCGCTTTGGAATACGCAAAGTTGAAACCAGAGCCGCTTCCGGATGCGACGTTACCCTTAACGATCTGATAGCCGCTGATACCGGAGGAGCCGGTTTCACCTTTCGGCCCTTCTTTACCTTCATTGCCTTTAGGACCTTCGCTGCCTTTGGGGCCTTCGGCCCCTTTTGGTCCCTGCGGGCCGGTGGCACCAGCCGTGCCATTAGCGCCATTCGCTCCAGAGGCGCCGGTCTTCCCCGGCTTGCCCGTGAGCTTCTTGAGCACCTTTGGATTGATCTGCTTCGTCGAGTTGATCAGGTAGCTGTTGGCGGCCATCGCCCCGCCGCTCATCGCGAACACGAGCGCGAGCGTGGCGGTGACATTGGCGTAGCTGAGACGTTTGCGCATCTGTACCCCCATAGATTTTGGGTATATAAAGAAAGAAGCGACCACCCTACGTGCCCCAGCGGCGGATATTCCGAGTACTGGACAAATGAATGAGGGATACGGAACCCATCCCGTGGAGATCCTTCTCGGGCGTATGAGCAGCGCTCAGGTCCCGCGATCCGGTACAACGGACGTTGAGCGCACCATACGCGCGCGATACGCCCAATCGGACGGAGGAGAAGCCAATGCCCACCTACATCATGCTCTCGACCCTCACACCGGAGGGCGTGCAGACGGTCAAGAACAACCCGCAGCGGATCAACGAGGTCAACAAAGAGGTCGAGCAGCTCGGCGCCACCGTGAAGGCGCAGTGGGCGACGCTCGGGCACGTCGACTTCATCTCGATCATCGAGGCGCCCGACGAGGGCACGATGGCGCGCGTCTCGCTGGAGCTTGGCTCGCGCGGCACCGGCCGCTACGAGACGCTCTCGGCGATCCCCGTAGACGAGTTCATCGCTTCCCTCTGACGTGAAGGTCCTCGTCGTCGGCGCGGGCGGGCGCGAGCACGCGATCGTGCGCGCGCTTGCGCGCTCGCCGCAGCAGCCGGAGCTGTTGTGCGCGCCGGGTAACGCGGGCATCGCCGAAGACGCGCGCCTGCTGGAGATCCCCGCCGACGACGTTCAGTGGTTGCTGGCCGCGGTCGAGCGCGAGAACGTCGATTTCACGGTCGTCGGGCCGGAGGCGCCGCTCGTGGGTGGACTCGTCGACGCCCTCGCCGCGCGCGGTCGGCTCGCCTTCGGCCCCAGCCAGGCCGCGGCCTGGCTGGAGGGCTCGAAGGCGTTCGCGAAGGACGCGATGGCGCAGGCCGGGGTGCCGACCGCGCGCTGGTCGCGCGTGCGCTCGCTGCAGGAGGGTCTGGATGCGGTGCGTGAGCTGGCGAACGAGCCGGGGTCGCCGGGGGCGGGCGTGGTGATCAAGGCCGACGGCCTCGCCGCCGGCAAGGGCGTGACCGTCGCCGACACCTCCGCGCAGGCCGAGACGGCGCTCAGGGAGATCTTCCTCGAGGGCCGCTTCGGCGACGGCGGTGTGAGCGCCGTGGTCGAGGAGCGTTTGACGGGCGAGGAGCTCTCGCTGCTCGCGGTCTGCGACGGCGAGCGCGCCGTGGCGCTGGCGCCGGCGCGCGACTTCAAGCGCATCGGCGAGGGCGACGCGGGGCCGAACACCGGCGGCATGGGCTCCTACTCGCCCGTGGCCGGATTCGACGACGCGCGCATCGAGGAGATCGTCGCCACCGTCCACCAGCCGATCGTCGATCTGATGCGCGAGCGCGGCACGCCCTTCCACGGGATCCTCTACGCCGGGCTGATGCTCACGCCCGACGGCCTGCGCGTGCTCGAGTTCAACGTGCGCTTCGGCGATCCCGAGACCCAGGCGGTGCTGCCGCGGCTGCGCTCGGATCTGCTCGAGGTGCTGCTGCGCGCGGCGCGCCCCGGGGGCCTGCAGGGCGTGCGCCTGGAGTGGTCGCCCGCCTGGGCGGTGACGGTCGTGCTGGCGAGCGCCGGCTACCCGCAGTCCTCCTCGACGGGCGACGCGATCGCCGGCCTCGAGCAGTTTCGCGAACGCTACGGAGATGCCGGCGCCGAGCGCGCGCCCGACAGCGGGATGGCGGTCGAGCTGACGCACGCCGGCACCGCGCGCACCTCCGCGGGCGTGGTCACCGCGGGCGGGCGCGTGCTGAACGTGACCGCGCTTGGCGGCGATCCTGACTCCGCCCGCGATGCGGCGTATGCTGCCGCCGAGATGATCTCCTTCGAGGGAATGCAACTGAGGCGCGACATTGCCGCGCATGCCGGCCGATCAGCCGCTGCGCCGGCGACCGGGACGGCCCGATGAGCGAGCGCGAGGCACCGGGACTCTCGTTGGCGCCCGAGCCGATGCAGGAGGCGGAAGTGCAGGCACAGCTCGACGACATCGACGTCGACGCGCCGCGCGTGGGCATCGTGATGGGCTCGAAGAGCGACATGGAGGCGATGGAGAAGGCTGCAAAGGAGCTCGAAGCGCGCGAGATCCTGCACGAGATCCGCGTGATGTCCGCGCATCGCGAACCGGATGTGGTGGCTGACTACGCGAAGAACGCGCACATGCGCGGCCTGCGCGTGATCATCGCCGGCGCCGGAATCTCCGCCGCGCTGCCGGGTGCCGTCGCCGCGCACACCGACCTGCCCGTGATCGGCGTCCCCCTCTCCGGCCGCCTGACCGCCGCCGGCGGCCTCGACGCGATCCTCTCGATCGTGCAGATGCCCCCGGGCGTGCCCGTCGCCTGCGTGGGCCTCGACAACGCGCGCAACGCGGCGATCCTGGCCGCGCAGATACTTGGGGCGTAAGCATGCGCCGGCCGGCCGCGGGATGAGATCGCCTCGGGGTCGACACGGCGGCGCGGCCGGCCGGCGATAATCCCAGACATGATCCCCCGTTACACCCGCCCCGAGTTGGGCCGTCTGTGGACGGACGAGGCGCGGATGGAGACCTGGCGCCGGGTCGAGGTCGCGGCCTGCGAGGAGTTGCCGGGGCTGCTCGGTGACGGGGACGGACCGACGCCCGCCGACCTGGAGGCGATCCGTGGGGCGACGTTCACCGTCGAGGCCGTGAACGAGCGCGAGCGGACGACCGACCACGACATGGCGGCGTTCGTCGACGTGCTCGCCGGATCGGCGGGCGACGCGGGACGCTGGATCCATTTCGGGCTGACCTCTTCGGACGTGCTCGACACCGCGCTCGCGTTGCAGCTGCGCGCCGTCGGCGAGGTGATCGTGCCAGGTGCACGCGAGCTCGCCGATGGATTAGTCAGACGCGCGCGTGCGCACGTGGGCACGCTGTGCGTTGGGCGCACGCATGGGGTTCACGCCGAGCCGACGACCTTCGGCGTAAAGCTCGCGGGGTTCGCGTTCGAGGCACACCGCAACGCGCTGCGTCTGGAGCGCGCGTTCGTGCAGGTGGTGGTCGGCGCGATCTCCGGCGCCGTCGGGACCTACGCCGCGGCGAGCCCCGAGTTCGAGATGCGCGTGCTGGAGCGTCTGGACATCAGGCGCGAGGACGTCTCCACGCAGGTCGTCGCACGCGACCGCCACGCCGAGCTGCTGAGCGCGATCGCGCTCGCCGGCGCCGGACTAGAGCGCCTGGCGACCGAGATCAGGCACCTGCAGCGCACGGAGGTGCGCGAGGTCGAAGAGCCGTTCCGCGCCGGGCAGAAGGGCTCGAGCGCGATGCCCCACAAGCGCAACCCGATCAAGAGCGAGCAGATCTCCGGCCTCGCGCGCGTCCTGCGCGGCAACGCCCAGGCGGGATTGGAGGATGTCGCGCTGTGGCACGAGCGCGACATCTCCCACTCCTCGGTCGAGCGCGTGATCCTGCCCGACTCGACGATCCTGCTCGACTACCTCCAACACCGCGCGATCGCGCTTGTGGAGGGCATGAAGGTGAACGAGCAGCGGATGCTCGAGAACCTCGAGCTGACGCACGGAGCCCTCTTCTCCCAGCGGGTCCTGCTCGCGCTCGTCGAGGACGGCAACAGCCGCGACGATGCCTACCGGATCGTGCAGGAGCTGGCGCAGCGCGCCTGGGACGAGGGCACGCCACTACAGGGCCTGCTCGCGCAGGACGATCGTGCGGCCGGTCTGAACCTGGAGAAGATCTTCACCTACGACCACTACACGCGCTACGCCGAGGAGATCGTCCGGCGTCTGGACGGGATATCTTCCGTCTCATGACCGCGCTCGTCGACCTGAAGCTGCTCGCCAAAGGAAAGGTCCGCGAGATGTACGCGCTGGACGAGCAGCGTCTGCTGATGGTCGCCAGCGACCGGATCTCGACGTACGACGCCGTTCACCCGACGCCGATCCCCGACAAGGGCAAGGTGCTGACGGGCCTGTCGGTGTTCTGGTTCGAGAAGACGAGGGAGATCGTCGCCAACCATCTGATCTCCGCAACGGAGGACGTGCCCGAGGAAGTACGCGGTCGGGCGCTCGTGGTGTGCAAGCTAAAAATGCTGCCGGTCGAGTGCGTCGTGCGCGGCTACATCACGGGCTCGGGATGGAAGGACTACCAGGCCACGGGCGCCGTCTCGGGGATCGAGCTTCCTCAGGGCCTGCGCGAGTCCGAGCGGCTGCCGGAGCCGATCTTCACGCCGAGCACGAAGGCCGACGTCGGTCACGACGAGACGATTGATTTCGCCCAAGCCACGGAGCTGGTCGGAGACGGCGCGCTGATGGAGCGGGTGCGCGAGAAGTCGATCGAGCTGTACGCGTTCGCCGCCGAGCACGCGCGCGAGCGCGGCGTGATCCTCGCCGATACGAAGTTCGAGTTCGGCCTGGGCGAGCACGATGAGCTGGTCGTCGGCGACGAGGTGCTGACGCCAGACTCCTCGCGCTACTGGCCTGTCGACTCCTACGAGGTCGGACGCGGCCAGCCCAGCTTCGACAAGCAGTACGTGAGGGATTGGGCCTCCCAGAGTGGCTGGGACAAGCGCCCGCCCGCACCGGAGATCCCGCAGGAGATCGTCGCGGGCACGCGCGCGCGCTACGTGGAGGCCTACGAGCTGATCACGGGCGAGCCGTTCGATGCGTGGCTGGAGCGGACCGGCGCGGACGTATGAGCGTGCGCGGCGTCTCGAGGCCACCGATCGCGGGCGGACGCATGACGGTACACGGCGCCTCGATCATCCCGGCCGCGGCGTCCCATTCGCGATGAGGGCCCGCGTGCTGATCCGCCCGAAGGCGGGCATCCTCGACCCCCAGGGAGAGGCCGTCGAGCGCGCGCTGCCGGCGCTCGGCTTTGCGGGCGTGGCAAACGTGCACGTCGGGCGACTGGTCGAGCTCGACGTCGAGGATCCGGCACAGCTGGAGTCGATGTGCGAGCGGCTGCTCGCGAACCCGCTGGTCGAGGATTACGAGGTCCAGATGTTGACCGCCACCGGCTTATAGGCTCATATGTGCAGGTGTAGTTGTGCATGTGCTAATATAGGGGTTATGGCTTCTCAGTCGCTGACGCGCCGGACGCAGCTGTTGCTTGACGATGAGCTACACCGGCGCTTGCGCGAGACCGCCGCCGAGCGCGGAATCTCGATGGGTGCTTTGATCCGCGAGGCGATCGACGAGAAGCTCTCGCGCGTCCAGAATGCGCGCGCCAAAGCGTTCGCAAAACTACTTGCCGCCGAGCCGATGCCCGTCGAGGACTGGCCGGTCATGAAGAAGCAGATGCTGGAAGACAGATATGCCAGTGTGATGAAGCTCTACGAGGACGACTGACCAGCGGGTGCGTCGCTTCTTCTTTGACACGAGCGTGTTCGTCTACGCGCTCGGGGGCGAGCACCCATATCGCGATCCCTGTCGAGCCATCATGACCGCCGGCGAACAAGGACTCCTCGCCGCGGAGGCAAGCGTGGAGCTGATTCATGAGTTTGCGTATGTGAGACAGCGGAAAGGCATGAACCGTCGCGCGGCCGCTGCAGATGCGCGCGACATCGCCGGCACGTCCCGGTTGCACGTGGTCGAGTCGAGTGATATCGAGCGCGCCCTCGAGTTGTGGTGCGAGCATGAACGCCTGGACATGCGTGACGCGATCTTCGCGGCGCAGGCGCTGAATCGCGGTATCGACGCGATCCTCAGCCCCGACCGGGGCTTCAACGGGATCGCCGGATTGGAGCGGATCGACCCCGCCGACACGACCGCGGTCGCTTCGTTGACGGCTCGATGAAGTTCGGTGTCCTCCAGTTTCCCGGCAGCTGTGACGAGGTAGACGCGCTAAACGCCGCCAGGAAGGTGGCCGACGCGGAGCTGCTGTGGCACGGCGACCGCGACCTAAAAGGAGCCGACGCGATCGTCGTGCCGGGTGGCTTCTCCTATGGCGACTACCTGCGCGCGGGCGCGATCGCGCGGTTCGCGCCGGTGATGGAGTCGGTGATCGAATTCGCGAATGACGGTGGTCTCGTGCTGGGAATCTGCAACGGCTTTCAGGTGCTCTGCGAGGCGCACCTCTTGCCGGGCGCGCTGCTCGTGAACGCGAACCGGCGCTTCACCTTCAGGCAGGTCGAGCTGGAGATTCTGAACAGCGGCAGTTCGTTCACGCAGGGATGTGCGCTGGGCGAAAGGTTGAACATCCCCGCGAAGCACTCGTGGGGGCGCTACTACGCCGACGAGGAGACGCTCGCAGCGATGGACAACGCCGGCCAGATCGTGTTGCGCTACGCCGACGGCGAGAACTTCAACGGCTCGATGCACGAGATCGCGGGCGTGAGCAACGAGCGGGGGAACGTGTTCGGGTTGATGCCCCACCCCGAGCACGCGGTCGACGAGCTGATGGGAGGGTCGACCGACGGGTTGAAGATCTTCGAGTCGATGCGCCTGACGGTGGAGGGCGCGCATGTCTGAGGATCCCGGCGTCGCGACGGCCGGATCCGCAGCCGCCTCGGGAATCGCGAGCGCTCAGCAGCCGACGCTCGAGGACGCGCTCGCGCTGGGCCTTACACGCGCGGAGTACAGGCTCGTGTGCGAGAAGCAAGGGGGCGCGCCGAACCAGGTCGAGCTCGCGATGTACTCGCTGTTGTGGAGCGAGCACTGCGCGTACAAGCACTCGAAGAAGCTGCTGAGGACGCTGCCGACCGAGGGCTCCTACGTGGTGATGGGTCCCGGCGAGAACGCGGGCGCAGTCGACGTCGGCAATGGGCAGGTGTGCGCGTTTAAGGTCGAGTCCCACAACCACCCGAGCGCGGTCGAGCCCTTCCAGGGCGCCGCGACGGGCGTGGGCGGCATCCTGCGCGACATCTTCGCGATCGGCGCGCGCCCGATCGCGGTGCTCGACTCGCTGCGCTTTGGGGAGCCGACCGGAACGCGCGCGCGTTACTTGCTCGACGGAGCCGTGCGGGGGATCGGCCACTACGGCAACTCGATCGGCGTGCCGACGATCGGCGGCGAGGTGTACTTCGAGGGTCCGTACGAGCAGAACTGCCTGGTCAACGCGATGGCGCTGGGGCTGGGCGAGCGCGAGAGGCTGGTGCGCAGCGCGGCCGCTGGCCTCGGCAACACGCTCGTGCTGTTCGGCGCGCGCACCGGCCGCGACGGGATCGGAGGGGCGTCGGTGCTGGCCTCGGCCGAGCTCGGCGAGGAGGGCAGTGACGAAGACAAGCGCCCGACGGTGCAGGTCGGCGACCCGTTCGAGGAGAAGAAGCTGCTCGAGTGCTCGCTGGAGCTGCTGGAGCGGAGGCTGATCGTCGCGCTGCAGGACCTCGGCGCGGCGGGCCTGACCTCCTCGGCCGCGGAGATGGCCTCCAAAGGCGAGGTCGGGATCGACCTCGACGTCGCGAAGATCCCTCTCCGCGAGCCCGACATGGAGCCGTTCGAGGTGATGGTGAGCGAGTCGCAGGAGCGGATGCTGTGCGTGGTCGAGCCGGCAAACGTCGGCGCCGTGATCGCGCTGTGCGAGAAGTGGGAGGTGAACAGCTCAGCGATCGGCACGGTCACCGAGACTGGCCGGATGCGGGTCTTCGACGGAGCGGAGCTCGTCGGGGACATGCCCGTCAGAGCGCTCGTCGACGACTGCCCGCTATATGACTTGCGACCGGAGAAGCCGGTGGCGCCGATCTATGCGCCGCCAGAGGCGACGCTCGCCGAGGATGCCGGGCCGCGCGAGGCGCTGCTGGCGCTGCTCCGATCCCCGAACATCGCCTCGCGCCGGCCGCTGTTCGAGCAGTACGACGCGATCGTGCAGTCGCGGACGGTGCGCCGGCCCGAGCAGGCCGACGCCGCGGTGCTGGCGATTGATTCGGATCCCACCGCGGCCGGCCAGGGCCGGCCGATCCCCGCGCTTGCGGTGAGCATCGACTGCAACGGCAGAAGGGTCGCCGCTGACCCTTACACGGGCACGGTCGAGGCGGTATTGGAGTGCGCGGCAAACCTCGCGTGCGTGGGGGCGGAGCCGCTGGGAACGACGAACAACCTCAACTTCGGCAACCCAGAGAAGGCGCACATCGCCTGGCAGCTGACGGAGTCGGTACGCGGCCTGGGTGATGCCTGCCGGGCGCTCGAGGCACCGGTCGTAGGCGGGAACGTTTCGTTATACAACGAGGGCGCGACGAGCGGCCCGATCTACCCGACGCCGGTGATTGGAATGGTTGGGCGCCTGCCGGACGCGCGCAACGCAGGGCAGCTCGGCTTTGTGCGGGCTGGGGAGAAGATCGCGCTCGTGGGGCCGTTCGCTCCGTCGCTCGCCGCGAGCGAGCTGGCAAAGCTGCGGGGCGAGCCGCTGCCCGACGGGCTCGTGGCGATCGACATCAACGCGGTCCGCAGCAGCCAGATCGCCGTGCGCGAAGCGGTTCGCGCCGGGGAGCTGACAAGCGCCCACGACATCGCCGAGGGCGGTGCGGCGGTCGCGCTGGCGGAGTGTTGCTTGGCCGGGGAGCTCGGCGCGCGGGTAACGCTGAATGGGGCCGCAACGGAGATCGGCGCCCTGTTGTTTGGCGAGGGCCCCGGAGGCTTCGTCGTGAGCGGCGGTGAGGATGCGCTACGGGCGCTGGAAGAGCGGACGCCGGTGCGAACGATCGGCACGGTCGGCGGGGATGCGCTGCGGATCTCACTTCCCGCAGAGGCGACGCTGAGTACGACGCTCGCAGAGTTGAAAGACGCGCACGGTGCGTTCGCGGAGCTGTTTGGATGAGAGGGGGCCTGCTAGCGTGAAAACAGCGATGGCTGACGGAAGGGCCCCGGGGCCCGAGTTGGAGGACCGCGACGGACCGCGCGACGAGTGCGGTGTGTTCGGCCTATATGCACCCGGGCACGAGGTCTCGCGGCTGTCGTACTTCGCGCTGTACGCGCTCCAGCACCGCGGGCAGGAGTCGGCGGGGATCGCGGCGGCCGACCGCGGCGGGCACATCATCACGCGCCGTGAGCTGGGGCTGGTCAACCAGGTGTTCACCGAGAACGACCTGAGCACGCTCGCCGGCGAGCTGGCGATCGGGCACGTGCGCTACTCGACGACCGGCTCGAACGCGTGGGAGAACTCGCAGCCGGTGCAGCGCTCGGTGGGTACGCGCGGCTCCCAGCGCGAGGTGGCGCTGGCTCACAACGGCAACCTGACGAACGCGGTCGAGCTGCACAATGAGCTGCTGGCGCAGGGGGTCACGTTCAGCTCGACCTCCGATTCGGAGATCATCGCGGCGCTGATCGCGACACACCCGGCCGAGCACGTCGAGGACGCGATCGCGGCGGTGCTGCCGAGGCTGAAGGGCGCGTTCTCGACGGTCGTGATGACGAAGGACCGCGTCGTGGCCTTCCGCGACCCGCACGGGCTGCGCCCGCTGGCGCTGGGGACGCTCGACTCCGACCCTGCTGGTTCCGACCCCGGCGCGTCCGACTCCGCTCACCCTCGGGACACCGATGTCGACCGAGGCCGGGTGACGACACGCGCCGACGGCGCGAATTCCCGTTTCGGTCAGCGCTACTGCGTGGCGAGCGAGTCATGCGCGTTTGACATCATCGGCGCGAAGTTCCTGCGCGACGTTGCGCCGGGCGAGGTCGTGACGCTGAGCGAGGAGGGTTGCGCGAGCAAACAAGTCTCCTCGGACGTGCGCCCGGCGCTGTGCGTGTTCGAGTACATCTACTTCGCGCGCCCCGACTCGCGGATGAACGACCAGGTGCTGCAGGTGGCGCGCGGGCGGATGGGCGAGATCCTCTGGCGTGAGGCGCCCGTCGAGGCGGACGTAGTGATCGCGGTGCCGGACTCAGGCAACCCGGCCGCGCGGGGACTGGCGCGCGCGAGCGGGATCCCCCAGGATGACGGCTTCGTGAAGAACCGCTACGTAGCGCGCACCTTCATCCAGCCCGGACAGGAGTTGCGCAAGCATGGGCTACGCCTGAAGTTCAACCCGCTGCCGGAGGTGGTCAAGGGCAAGCGCCTGGTGGTCGTCGACGATTCGATCGTGCGCGGCAACACGACCAGGCAGATCGTGCAGATGCTCCGCGACTCGGGAGCCGCCGAGGTGCACATGCGGATCAGCGCTCCGCCGATCAAGCACCCGTGCCACTACGGGATCGACATGTCCACGCGCGAGGAGATGATCGCCCATGGCCGCAGTACCGCCGAGGTCGCGGCCGAGCTCGGCTGCGACTCGCTGCACTACCTCTCGCTGGCGGGCGTCTACGAGGCGATCCGCGGCACGCGGGAGACCCACTGCGATGGCTGCTTCACCGGCGAGTATCCGCTGAAGGGCGGCGATGAGGCTGACGGGAAGTACGCGCTGGAGGATGACCCGACCGGGCCATCCTTGCCACTCGTACGCGCCTAGATTTCCCTAGCCCCCTGCCGGCCGAAGAGCAAGCATGGCCAGGACGCAGGGAGCGAAGTGTGCTCTGCACATGAGCGACTGAGGACGCCGCCAGGCGCCGCTATTCGGTCGGCAGGGACTCGTCGCGGGCGCCGGCGGCGGCGTTGTAACGGTTGTTGTAGGGGCGACTGGTGATGATGTCCCCGCGTCCCGGCCGCGCGGCGTTTGCCAGGGCGGCGATGATGATGACGGCGATAATTAAGGCTGACAACATGGGAGAACCTCGATTCGTTGTTTTGTTCTCCACCCTCGCCGTCATTGAAGATCTGATTTGCGCGTAGCTCTGTGATGTGGGTCACAGCGCCCAATCGCAATCAAGCGCCCGCTCGGTATGGTCCCGTGCGTGCAAGGGAAATTGCCGATTGCGGTGCTCGTGTCGGGCACGGGCACGAACCTGGGGGCCCTGCTCGACACAGTTCACGGACACGAGGCAGAGGTCGTGGCGGTGGCGTCGAGTGTCGCCGACGTGCCCGCGCTGGAGCGCGCCGCCGCGCACGACGTGCTGGCCGCTGTCTTCCCCAGGGCGGAGTACGAGGACCGCAAGGCGCGGGACCGCGCGATGGCGGACTGGCTCCAGGAGCGAGGCGTGCGCCTGGTCGTGCTCGCGGGCTACATGGAGCTGCTCGGTGAGGCCTTCCTTGAGCGGTTCCCGGCCGCGGTGATCAACGTGCACCCTTCGTTGCTGCCGGCGTTCCCGGGACTCGCAGCGATCGAGCAGGCCCTGGCCTACGGCGTGAAGGTGTTCGGGGTGACCGTGCACTTCGTCGACGCGGGGGTCGACAGCGGGCCGGTGATCCTGCAGCGTGCGGTCGAGCTGCGCGACGCACGCGATCCGGGACAGGTGCTCGAGGCGTTGCGGCCGTTGGAGCATGCGCTGCTGCCGGAGGCGGTGCGCATGTTCGCGCGCGGTGCGCTGAGCGTCGATCCGGAGAACCAGCGGCGGATCGTCGTCGAGGGGTAGGCTGCGGGCCATGAACGCGGACGGCGAGATCAAGGTGGCGGGGACAGGTGCTTCGGGGAGCAAGGGAGTCGAGCGAGCAGAGCCCGGCGAGGTCCACGTCAAGCGGGCGCTGCTGTCAGTCTCGGACAAGACGGGGATCGTCGACTTCGCCCGCGGGCTGGCAGAGCTCGGGGTCGAGCTCGTTTCCACCGGTGGAACCGCACGCGCGCTCGCGGACGCGGGGATCGCGACCCGCGCGATCGAGGACTTCACGGGCTTTCCGGAGATGATGGACGGCCGCGTGAAGACGCTGCATCCGCGGTTGTACGCGGGACTGCTTGCGCGGCGCGACGACGAGGCCCACCTGCAGGCGGCGAGCGAGCAGGGGATTGAGCAGGTCGACCTCGTGTGCGTGAACCTCTACCCGTTCGAGCGCACGATCGCGAGCGGCGAAGCGAGCGAGGCGGAGGCGATCGAGAACATCGACATCGGCGGCCCGACGATGATCAGGGCCGCGGCGAAGAACCAGGCGTTCGCCGCGGTCGTCGTCGATCCTGAGGACTACGACGATGTACTGGGCGAGCTGCAGGAGTCCCAGGGACGTCTGACGCTCGAGCGCCGCAAAGAGCTCGCGGCGAAGGCGTTCGCGTGCACCGCCCGCTACGACGCGGCGATCTCAACGTGGTTCGCTGCGCGCACGTACGACGGCTTCCCGCCGACGTGGCACGAGTCCTACGAGCTGGTGAGCGAGCTGCGCTACGGCGAGAACCCCCACCAGAGCGCCGCCTTCTACGCGAACGTGGCCGCGCCGGCGCACCTGCTCGAGGGCGTGGAACAGCTGCACGGCAAGGAGCTGTCGTTCAACAACCTGCTCGACCTGAGCTCGGCGCGTGAACTGGTCGAGGACTTCGCGGGGCCGGCGTGCGTGATCGTCAAGCACAACAACCCGTGCGGTTGCGCGCTCGGCGAGAGCGCTCAGGCCGCCTACGAGCGCGCCTTCGCGTGCGATCCGGAAAGCGCTTACGGCGGCGTGATCGCCGTCAACCGCCGGGTCGACCGGGGCTGTGCCGAGCGCATGAACGGACAGTTCATCGAGGTGCTGCTCGCGCCGGGCTACGACGAGGATGCGCTGGAGCTGCTGAGGGGGAAAAAGAACGTGCGGCTGCTGGAGCTGGCGGACTGGCCGCCGCCCAGCGACGATTACGACTCCAAGCCCGTGCTCGGCGGGCTGCTCGTGCAGCAACGAGATGCGGTCACCGAGACACGCGAGCAGATGCGCGCGATGACCGAGCGGGAGCCGAGCAAGGCCCAGTGGGAGGATTTGCTGTTCGCGTGGCGGGTCTGCCGGCGTGTGCGCTCGAACGCGATCGTGCTCGCCGCCGGCGGCGCGACGATTGGGATCGGCGCGGGGCAGATGAGCCGGGTCGACTCGGTGCGGATCGCGGTCGAGAAGGCCCGGGCCAACCAGCCGGATCTCCTGGCCGGCGCGGCGCTGGCCTCCGATGCATTCTTCCCCTTCGCCGACGGTCCCGAGCTGGCGATCGCGGCGGGCGTGACGTCGATCATCCAGCCCGGCGGCTCGGTGCGCGACGCGGACGTGGTGGCCGCCGCCGACGCGGCGGGCATTGCGATGGTGGCGACAGACCGCCGCCACTTCCGCCACTGACGGCCGCATGGCGGCTGGTCGCCCCCGGACGATGATGCGGCATCTAGGTCGTTCGGGGTCGCATTTGTGACACGGGTGCGACGAAGCGTGGCACTAGTGCGACAAGAGTGGCGGGGATGTGACAAGCAGATAAAGAGCACGCGGGAGAGCATCAACTTTAGAGAATGCGTATTACCATAGTGTCACGCACTCTCTAAAGTGCAACAAGCCCGACGGCTTCTTTATGTTCGCGACCTCGACGCCGCATATCCAGACAGCACTTGACAGAAGTTAGATAGAGATATATCGTGAGCTTACAAAGACAGTTCACGATAGGAGAAAGACATGTTTGGAAATAGGATTCACACAACAGATCCTGATCATCCCGGCCACCACCCGGGTCATCATCACCCCGGTCACCACGGCGGACATCGTCATCGCCACGGCCCGCGCGGCGGTGGCTTCGGCGGCGGCCCGTTCGGCGGCTTTGGTCCGGGTTTCGGTCCGGGCGGCCCGCGAGGCCGTGGTCGCAAGGCGCGCCGCGGCGACATCCGTACGGCCGCGCTGCTGCTGCTGAATGAGGAGCCGCGCAACGGCTACCAGATCATGCAGGAGGTGGAGGAGCGCAGCGACGGCGTGTGGCGCCCGAGCCCCGGCTCGACATACCCGGCCCTGCAGCAGCTGGAGGACGAGGGGCTGATCCGCGCGCGGGAGCAGGACGGCCGCAAGCTGTTCGAGCTGACCGACGCGGGCCGCGAGTATGTGAAGGAGCGCGGCGAGGACAAGCCGGCACCGTGGGAGCAGATGAGTGGCGACGTCTCAGACCAGGCGCACGAGCTGGGCAGGCTGATCCGCGAGGTTGCGTCCGCCTTCACGCAGGTGGTGAAGACTGGCAGCGAGGCGCAGATGGGCGAGGCCCGCAAGGTGCTCACGACGACGAGGAAAGACCTGTACAGGATCCTCGCCGACGGCGACCCCGGCGAGGGCGATTCCGAGGCCGGTATCGTGGGCGAGGACGCCTGAGCCCGAGCCCTCGAGATGCCCGACGCCCTCAGCCAAGTGACTCCCGACACCCACTCAAACGGCGGCGCGCCACCCGGCGACGCCGGCTCGCCCAACACTGTCGCGACGCCCAACGGCGCCGCGACACCCGCTGGCATGGTGACACCTGCTGGCAGCGGGCCATCCAACGGCGCCGCGTCCCCTAATGGCGCGGCGCCCCCCGCCGTGGCGGTGGAAGGCCTAGTCAAGCGCTACGGCGAGCTGGAAGCCGTGAAGGGCATCGACTTCGCGGTCGCGCCCGGCGAGACGTTCGGGTTCCTCGGCCCGAACGGAGCGGGCAAGTCGACGACGATCAGCATGCTGTGCACGCTGGTCAAGCCCAGCGGCGGCTCGGCGCGTGTGGCCGGGCACGACGTTGAGCATGAACGCGACGAGGTGCGGCGCAACATCGGGCTGGTGTTCCAGGACACCACCCTCGACGGATATCTGACGGCTGAGCAGAACCTGAGATTGCACGCCGAGCTGTACGGGATGCCGCGCAGCGCGGTGTCCGAGCGGCTGGAGCAGGTGATGGAGATGGTCGGGTTGTGGGAGCGCCGCGCGAGCCTCGTGATGACGTTCAGCGGCGGGATGAAGCGCCGGCTGGAGATTGGACGGGGATTGCTGCACTCGCCGCGGGTGCTGTTTCTGGACGAGCCGACGGTCGGATTGGACCCGCAGACGAGAAGCTCGATCTGGAGCTATATATCGGAGCTCAAGCGCGACGAGGACATCACGATCTTCATGACCACCCACTACATGGACGAGGCTGAGTATTGCGACCGGATCGCGATCATGGACCGTGGCGAGATCGTCGCGCTGGACACACCCGAGGCGTTGAAGGCGAGCGTCGGCAAGGATCGCGTGCAGATCCAGACCGAGGACGACGAGACCGCGATCGCGGCGCTGCTCGAGAAGTTTGAGATCGAGGCGACGATCGCCGAAGGGGCGGTCACGTTCGGCGTGGAGGCGGGCGAGCAGTTCGTGCCGCGCCTGTTCGCTGAGCTCGATCAGCCGATCAGGTCGGTCAATCTGTCCAGGCCCTCGCTGGACGACGTGTTCATGTCATATACGGGCAAGACGATCCGCGACGCCGAGGAGTCGGGCCAGAGCGACATGCGTCGCAACATGGCGCGGATGATGAGCCGCTGATATGGCCACCGAGACGACTTCTCCCACGACTGCCATCGCCCCACCGGCCCCACCGGCCACGTCCGGGCCGCCCGCGCACCACATCGCCCGCGTGCACGTTCCCGCGCGCAGCCTGCGCAGCGAGCTGCGCGCGATCCGCGTCGTGTGGAAGCGTGAGCTGATCCGCTTCAGCCGCGACCGCCTGCGGATCCTGACCTCGCTGATCCAGCCGTTCCTGTTCCTGTTCGTGCTCGGGACGGGCATCGGGACGCTGGCCTCGGCGGGAACGCACGGGGTCAACTTCAAAACTTTCATCTACCCGGGCGTGCTGTGCATGGCGGTGATGTTCACCGCGATGTTCTCCGCCGCCTCGATCGTGTGGGACCGCGAGTTCGGGTTCCTGCGCGAGATGATGGTTGCGCCCGTGCGCCGCAGCTCGATCGTGCTCGGCAAGGTCGCGGGCGGCGCCACCGTCGCCGCCTTCCAGGGCCTGATCGTGATTGCGATCGCGGGCCTGGTCGACATCCCCTACAACCTCGGCCTGATCCTCGAGCTGTTTGGGCTGTCGCTGCTGGTGGCGTTTGCGATCACCGCCTTCGGCGTGATGTTCGCCGCGCGGATCAACCAGATGCAGTCGTTTATGGCGCTGATGCAGATGGTCGTGATGCCGATGTTCTTCCTCTCCGGCGCGATGTTCTCGGTCGCCGCCCTGCCGCAGTGGCTGGCGGTGCTCAACCGTCTGGATCCACTCACGTACGCGGTCGAACCGATGCGTAGCGCGATCTTCTCGCACCTGAACGTCTCCGCTGCCGCACGCAAGGCGCTCGACCCCGGCATCACCTGGTTCGGCTGGCGTGTGCCCACCCCGCTCGAGGTCGCGGTGATCGCGATCCTCGGCCTGGTGATGCTCTCGATCGCGATTTGGGAGTTCTCCCAGGCGGAGTAAGCCCTGACGACCGAATAGCGGCGCGGATGCGGTCCTCGGTCGCTCGTGTGCAAAGCACACCACGCTCCCTGCGTCCTTGCCCCGCTTGCTCTTCGGCCGTCAGGACGGCCTTCCGGCAAGTAGAGATCGCTCAGGGCGTGTGCGATCGGGCCGAGACGCCGAGCACCGGGTCCTGCTCCGTGACTTCGCCCGAGCCGGAGCTCGGATCGGCGAGGCGCAGGCTCTCGGCCAGCGGCGCGGTATCGCGTTCGACACCGAGCTCGATCAGCGGCTGTACCAAGCCCCGCAACGCCAGCATCGGCCCGACCCAGCGCGGCGCCCAAACCCGCGCGGCGCGCCGTTCGATCCCGTCCTCGATCGCGTCGATCGCCTTCGCCAAAGGTGCAGGCTTGCCGATGAACCCCGGCATCTGGCTGCGGGCGGCCTGGCCGGAGGGCCCGGCGAAGCCGCCGCGAACGAGGTCGGTGTCGATGAAGCCGAAGTAGGCGCAGCCGACGCGGGCACCCGAGGGCAGCGTCTCCAAGCGCAGCGCGTCGCTCAACGCCTCGACGCCGGCCTTGGCGGTCGAGTAGGCGCCGAGTAGTGGAGCGTGCGTGATCGCCGACAGCGAGGAGATGTTCAGCAGATAGCCGCGCCGCGCGGAGATGTGCTCGATCACCGCGCGGTCGGTGCGCCACACGCCGAGCAGATTGACCGAGAGGACGCGCTCGACGTGCTCGACCGGCGCCGTCGCCAAAGCACCGTTGAACTGGACGCCGGCGTTGGCGATCGCGACATCGAGCGCGCCGAAGCGCTCGATCGTCGCGCGCACCGCGCGCTGCAGGGCGTCGTAGTCGGTGACGTCGACCTCGAAGCTGACGGCGCGCTCGGAGCCGAGCTGGGCGGCGAGCTCCTCCAGGCGCTCGGGCTCGAGGCCGACGAGGGCGACGTTCGCGCCCTTGCCGTGGAGCCGCCGGGCGGTCTCGGCGCCGATCCCGCGCGCGGCGCCGGTGATGAAGACGGTGCGGCCGTTGACGTCGAATGGGGCGGTGTGTTTGCGGCTCATGTGGTCAGGGCCTCTTCGTTAGTTGTACCGGGTATGCCACTACGAGATGCCCCGTGCGGGACTCGAACCCGCCCCACCGGATTAAAAGTCCGGCGCTCTACCAGATGAGCTAACGGGGCTCGCGGCGGACAGTCTGCCAGATGGGGTCGGCCGGAGCGTGAGGATGGGAGGCCGCAAAGGCCGTGGCCGCCCCAGTGGACGGCCACGGCCTGCCTACGTCGGTCGTGTAACGCAGCGCTCAGGCGAAGTGCACCGTCACGCCGGCCGAGGAGCTCGACCCGCTGGTCGGCTTGAACGACGCCTTCAGCGCGACGATCAGCCGGTTGTGGCGCTTGCGCAGCGACGCCGTGCCGGCCTTCGAGAGCGGGATCCTCACCGTGAGGCGCTCGGACTTGGTGGCGCCCTTGCCGACCGCCCTGACGCCGCCGCCGCTGACGACGACCTTCCCTGCAGCGGGGATCTGCAGGACGAGCGTCGCGATGTGACCCTTGACCCTGTGGCTGAGGATCTTGATCTTCGCGACCGCCCGGGTGGACGCCGGAGTGCCGGCCGCAGCCGGGGCGCCGGGCACGGTCATGAGGACCGAGGTGGTGCCGGGGGTGGTCGATCCACTACCCGTCCCGCTGCCGCCCGAGCTGGAGCTGCCCGACCCGGAGCCATTTGAGCCCGAGCCTTCGCTGCCGGAACCGCCGCTACCGCCCGCGCCCGAGCCTCCGGTGCCACCCGAACCGCCTGAACCACCCGACCCGCCGCTGCCACTTTCGGTGGTCGAGCCGAGGAGCGTGAGTTTGAGGCCGGCAATGCCGTCGAGCAGGCTGAGCAACTTGCCGTTTTCGAGCGGAGCCGTCAGCACTTCGGTTGTGGGCGTCAGCGCGCCGACCGTCGGTTCGAGGCTGTTGGTCAGCGATTCGACCGTCGTGCCGAGGGTTTTCGCGACTTGTTCGATGGTTGCGAGGGTGAACCCGCTTGTCATCTTGGTGCCGAGCAGGCTTTCGAGGAGCGTCTGGAGCGTTGCTGGACTCAGCTTGCTGGCGAGTTCACTGAGCAGCTGGGATGGGTTGGAGCTCAGCAGTGGTTTGACCACTTCCCCTGGGTTCAGCTCGCCGAGCGAGGTGATCACGGTGCTGGCCGGGTTGCTGCCGAGCAGGGTTTTGAGCAGGGTGCCCAGGACCCCTTCATTGAGTAGCCCATTCAGCGTCGTCACCAGCCCTGGTACGAGTGAGGGGTTGATTAACCCTTCGAGGGAGGTTCCCGCTGGAAGGCTTTTGAGAATTTCTTTGAGCGTGTTTTCCAGTTGACCGGTGCTCAGGTTTTTGAGTGCCGGGAGACCGGAGAGCAGCGTCGTGAGCTCTTTGCTGACGCTCGAAGACGAACCGAGGTCGCTGACGGGCAGCTTTGCAAGTACCTGTTCCAGTTCAGTGGTGGAAAGTACTTTCACCACCGGAATCGTGATATTTGCAGGCGTTACCGGACTGGCAACGGCCGACCCGGTTGGGATCGCCGCGAGGAGAGCGAGGAACGAGGCGACAAACGCCGCGATAATCGCCGGGCGGAGGCCGCGAGCGTTAGCGACACGACCCCAATGAGGTTGTACATGCATGACAGATTTTCCTCCTAGGGATTTACTGATGCACGTACTACCGACGCCCCATGAGCCCTGGTTCAGTTATTAATATTCTTTCGTACAAACGTCTAGTCCATTAATCTGAATACGTTTGTCAGCATGGAGTAGCCCTTTTGGCCCTGGGATCCGGGATGGAAGTCCATATAGATGGACAGATCCCTCGGAATGCAAAGATTCGCGCTACTCTGAGGGCAGTAGTAGATGCCCATATAGCTGAACACGTTTGTCGGCAGGACTGACTGCGAAAGCGACCGCCAGGGTCTGAAGTGGCTTGGACAAACCCGGGTGCCTTGTTTGGTTGGGTGGTTTGCCCGCGACCGAGCGTGTACGACGCCAACCCAGGCGTATGGAGGCGCGAGTCCGTTTTCGCCGCGAGCCGGACGCTTGCTTTGCTTGCTTTGTTACTCGCCCGCGGGCGAGTCTTCGCCGGCTACGCGGAGCATCTGCTCGATCCGGGTGAGCTTGACGCGCGGACGACCCGACGATTCGCCGAGCGAACGCTCGTGGCGGTCGATCGAGGTCCAGCCCTCGTAGGTGACGAGCTCGGGCTGGCGCCCGCGCAGGAGCCGCTCGACCGCGTCGGCGTCGGGCCTGGCGGGCACGTTCAGGCCGTCTCCTCCGGGCGCGGCATCGGCGAGGATTGCGTCGACCGTCTCCTGGGCGTCCTTCTTGTTCGTGCCGATCACGCCGGAGGGCCCGCGCTTGATCCAGCCGACGACGTACTCGCCGCGCATGCGCTCACCGGGCCGCGAACGCTTGCCGTCGTTGCCCCCGTGGCCACCATCACTGTCGCCGCCGCCCTCACTCTTGGCGCGGCCACCCTCGCCATTGCCCTCACCCTTGCCGCGGCCACCAGCGCCGTCGCCATTGCCCGCGCCGTGGCCGCCCTTACCCTCGCCTCTGCCTCTGTCCCCGCCGTCGCCCTTGCCTCTACCCTCGGCAGCGCCGAGCACGCGCCCGCCCTCGTTGGGGATCACGCCGCGGCGCTCGTCGAGCGGGACGCCGGGAAGGGCGACGCCGCGGTAGCCGATCGCGCGGAAGACGAGGCCGGCTGCGATCGTCTCCCGCTCGCCGGTGGCGCGAGCGCGCAGCTGTGGGTGGGCGGGATCCGTTTGATCGGTGACGAGCTCGTTGCGGGCCAGTTCGACGGCGCCGAGGTGGCCGGAGTCCCCAGCAAGCAGCGCCACGGGCGAGAGCAGGAAGCGCAGCACGATCCGCTTGGTGCGCCCTGCGGGCGGGCGTTCGGAGTAGGAGCGCAGGATCTCGACGTTGCGCCGCGCGGTGATGTTGGCCTCGGCGCCGGCATCGTGGATGGCGAGCGCGCGCTCGAGCTCAGCCGGATCGACGATCACATCGGCATCGGCCAGCTCGCCGAGCTCCAGGAGCTCGGGGTTCGTGAAGGCCGCCTGCGCCGGTCCGCGGCGTCCGACGATCACGACCTCCTTCACACGACTGTCGGCCAGCACCTCCAAGGCATGGTCCGCGGTGTCGGTCGGCGCGAGCTCGGAGGGCGCGAGCACGAGCATCCGGGCGACGTCGATCGCGACGTTGCCGTTGCCGATCACGACCGCCCGCTCGGCCGCGCGCAGGTCGACCTCGAGGTCGGTGTGGTCGGGGTGGCCGTTGTACCAGCCGACGAACTCGGTCGCCGCATGCGAGCCGGGGAGCTCTTCGCCGGGGATCCCGAGCGGCCGGTCCACAGGCGTGCCGGTCGCGTAGACGATCGCGTGGTAGTGCGCGAGCAGCTCCTCGCGCGAGACGTGCTCGCCGAAGGCGACGTTGCCGAAGAAGCGAAAGCGCGGGTGCGCGGCGGTCTTCTCGTAGATGCGCGTGACCGACTTGATCTTCGGGTGGTCGGGAGCGACGCCGGAGCGCACGAGTCCCCAGGGCGTGGGCAGCCGCTCGAGCATGTCGACCTCGAAATCGATCGAATGCCCATCCTCGCGATGCCCGCCCGCCCCGTCCTTGAGCAGGTGCCCGGCCGCGTAGAAGCCGGCCGGTCCGGAACCGATCACGGCGATGCGGATCGGAGCGCCGGTGCCGGTGTCTCTATCGGTGTCCATCCGCGAGCGCCCTCAGATCGCGCGCGGGCGCGCGATGAATCGGAGTCTCGGGTCGGGTGAATGTTGCTCGGGCATGGACGATGGACGGATGGGATGGGGATCGATGGGCGCGGCCCGACTCGAACGGGCGACCCCCTCGGTGTAAACGAGGTGCTCTGACCAACTGAGCTACGCGCCCCCGGGGCCGAGGACCCTAAGGCTAGCGAGGCTGCGAAGCTGTGCGGGTGGGGAGAGCCGGCCGAATCGGAGCGCTGCTCGCGGGGGCGATCGTATTGGTGCTCGTGCTGGCGCAGATCTTCCTGCCCGGGATCGCGGCGAGCAGGATCCGCTCGCGCGTGGGGCGCTACGGGACCGTGAGGAGCGTCGCCGTGACGGCCTGGCCGGCGGTGGAGCTGCTGTGGGGGAAGGCGGATTCGGTCGATGTGAGAGCGGGCAGCCTGAGCCTGAACCCGGCGCAGACGGTCGAGCTGTTGGGAGAAGCACGCGGGGTCAAGCGCATGAACCTGACGGCCGAAAGCCTGAAGGAGGGCCCACTGCAACTGCACGAAGCGAGCTTCTCCAAGCACGGCGACGCGCTGCTGGGACAGGCGCAAACCTCACGCGCGGACGTGGGGAAGGCGCTCGGCGAAGGGATCGAAGTGCGGCTGCAGAGCAGCCACGACGGTCAGGTGCAGGTGAGCGCGAGCGGTGGCCTGTTCGGCGTGCAGGCGTCGATGCAACGCGGTCGCCCGTGCACAGGAAGGCAAGCTGGTCGTGCACCCGTTGGGCTTTCTGCTGGAAGGGCTGAAGCTGACCCTGATCGACAATCCACGCGTGTATGTCGAAGGCGTCGGTGCGAGTGCCGTGGCGGGGCCGTCAGGCGGAGTGGTGGGCTACAGGCTGTCGATCTGGGCGAGCCTGCGCTGAGCTGCGCGGGTGGACGATCATCGGCAGGCCGCTCTTCGGGCTGATCGTCGGCATCTGGCGGATCTCGAGCTCGAAGTCATCCGGCAGCGAGAGCGTGAAGCGCGAGAGCAGCAGCGTGGCGATCGTGCGGATCTCGAGCTGGCCGAAGCGCATCCCGATGCATGTGCGCGAGCCGCCGCCGAAGGGAACGTAGGCGCCCTTCGGCAGTGCGGCCTTGGCGTCGGGCGCGAAGCGCTCGGGGCGGAACCGGTCGGGTTCGGGGAAGACCTCAGGCAGGTGGTGCGAGGCCCACGATGAGTAGTTGACGAACGCGCGACCGGGGATCGTGTGGCCGGCGAACTCGAACGTCTCGACCGAGCGCCGCGGCCCGATCCAGGCGGGTGGGTACATGCGGAGCGTCTCGTCGAGGACCAGCTCGAGCTCGGCCAGCTCGCCCGACATCAGCTGGGAGGCGCTTGGCAACGGGCCCACACCTGTCGGTGCGCCTGCGTGCCCGTTCGTGTGCCGTCCATTTGCCTGGTTCCTGTTCACGTGTCCGTTCGCCTGCTGTTCCTTTGCCTGCTGTCCGTCCACCCGCTGTCCGTTCGCCCGTCCTCCGGCCTGACCGCCGCCAAGTTGGGAGTCCTGCTCGGCGAGCAGGCGCGCGACGATCTCGGGATGGTGGGCGAGCTCGTAGAACATGAACGCGACCGTCGAGGTCGTCGTGTCGTGGCCCGCGAACATCAGCGTCATCACCTCGTCGCGTACCTGCAGGTCGGTGAGCGTGTTGCCGTCCTCGTCCTGCGCGTCGAGCAGCAGCGAGAGGATGTCCTCGCCGCGCTCGCCGGAGGCGCGGCGCGAGGAGATCTCCGCGTAGATCAGTTGGTCGAGCGAGCGTGCGGCCTGCTGCAGGCGCGCCCACGGCGTGCGCGGACCGCGCAGCAGGCGCAGCGCGAAGTCGATCGAGTAGAAGGACAGCGCCCGCTCGAACAGGCCGGCGGCGTCAACGGAGCGCGCGGTCTGCCCGTCGGGGTCGAGGCCGAACAGCGCGCGCATCGCGATCCGCAGCGCGAGCCGGCGCGTCCACGCGTACAGGTCGATGCGCTCGCCCGCGACGAGCTGGTCGAGCGCCGCGTTGGTCTCTCCGACCATCACATCGACCGAGGCCGCGATCCGCTCGCGGTGGAAGCCCGGGAGCATGATCAGCCGCGAGCGCCGGTGGAAGTCGCCGTCGATCGTCAGCAGCCCGTCGCCCATCAGCCCGATCAGGTCGCGAAAGTGCGATTCCCGCCAGGTGAAGTTGGCGGCGTGCGAGACGGTGATGTGGTGGTTGGCCTCCGGCCCGAGCATGAAGACGGCGTTGACGTGGAACAGCCGCAGCGTGAAGACCGGCCCGTAGCGCTCGTAGGACTCGAGCAGCAGCGGCAGCGGATCGTTGGCGAAGCGCCGCGTGCGCACGAGCGAGAAGCGCGTGTCCCCGGGCGGGAACGGCACGCTCGCCGCGCGCTCCTCGCGCAGGTCCCCGAGCACCGCGGCGAGCGGGTTGGCGTCGAGGAGGGGTTCTGGACCGACGAGCGCCATGATCGGCACCCTACAACAAAGCTGGCTGGCTGGCCAACTTTCTTTGGGGAGGGAGGTTCGCCGGGGTCTCCTGAGTGCCGCGCGGAGCGCAGGTGACTGCTCCCACGCAATAGCGAACTTCGAGTTCGAGCGGTCGATTTGGCGGCCATCGGGAAGGAGTCGGCCGTGAGGCGTGGTATTCAAGTGGCTGATGGCCAGTCGTCGGGCGTTCGCGGACGAGTACGCGGTTCGGGTGAACCGTGCGGTCGAGTTGTTGGTCGACCGATCGCCAGCGGATGCGGTGCGGGTGCTCCAGACCGAGTACGCGCTCTCGGAGCGCCAAGCGCGCCGGTATGTGAACGCGGCGATCGAGCGGCCGGGTGGTGTGACGGTGCCGGAGCGCACAGCGGTGTTCACCGTCCGGCTGGCGCCGTCGCTGATTGCGGGGCTGCGTGCTGTTGCGCGGTCGCGTGGCCAGTCGCTGAGCACGACGGTCGCGGACGCGGTGCGGTTGTATCTCGATCGGGCTCACGAGCGGCACGGTGGCAGGACGAGTTGAGATCGAGTTTGTGTCTGACAGGCTCGCCGGCGCGCGGCTCGCGCAGGCGTATCAGGTCGCGGTGCCTGATCGTCGGCGAGTGAGGAGCAACGAGCGGAGGGACGATGAGCGAGACGGTGTCGAACGTGATGGGCAGAGTGGCAGCGATCTACGCGCGGGTGTCCTCGGAGCGCCAGCGCGAGGAGGGGACAGTTCAAAGCCAGCTCGCCGGGCTGCGTGAGCTTGCTGGCGAGCGCGGCCTGATCGTCGCTGAGGAACTGGAGTTCTGCGATGAGGGATTCTCCGGCGCGACGCTGATCCGGCCGGCGCTCGAGCGGTTGCGTGACCGCGCCGCGGAGGGAGCGTTCGAGGTGCTGCTCTGCCACGCCCCGGACAGGCTCGCGCGCCGCTACGCCTACCAAGTGCTGCTGTTGGAGGAGCTGCACCGCGCTGGGGTCGAGGTGATCTTCGCGCGCGGCGGTGAGCACTCGGGCTCGCCTGAGGATGAGCTGTTGCGCCAGTTCCAGGGGATGATCGCCGAGTACGAGCGCGCACAGATCCGGGAGCGCACGCGGCGCGGGAAGCTGCACCGCGCCCGCACCGGTCACCAGGCGGTGATGGCCGGCGCGCCCTACGGCTACCGGTTCATCAAGAAGACAGATCTCACCGAGGGCTACTGGGAGATCGATGAGACACAGGCCGAGGTCGTGCGCGAGGTCTTCTGCCGCTATGTCGAGGACGACTGCTCGATCGGCGAGCTCGCGAGATCGCTGACAGCGCAGGGGATCACGACTCGCACGGGCAAGACGGTGTGGGATCGCTCGACGGTATGGGGAATGCTGCGCAACCCGGCCTACCGCGGACAGGCCGCCTACGGCAAGACGAAGGTCGCCGACCGGCACGGCAAGCCGACGCGCACGACCCGTGCCCGCGGTGAGCGCCGCGGGCGCCGGCAGGTCCGTGTGGACGAGCCGGTCGAGCAGTGGATGTTCATCCCCGTCCCCGCACTCGTCAGCGAGGAGACCTTCGCGCTCGCGCAGGAGCGTCTTGCGCGCAACGCGCACTTCTCCAAACGCAACACCCGCGAGCCCGGGCCGCTGCAGGGCCTGGTCGTCTGCCGCGAGTGTGGCTACTCCTGCTATCGCACCTCCACCCGCACGACCAAGCGCAAGATCGTCTACTACCGCTGCACCGGCCAGGACAACTGGCGGCACCCCGGCGGACGCGTGTGCCAGAGCCGCCCGATCCGCGCCGACGAGCTGGAGCCACTCGTCTGGGGCGAGATCCGCCGGCTGCTCGAGAACCCCGCGTTGGTACGCGCCGAGATCGACCGCCGCCTGAAGGCCCTGCGAACCGAGCACCCCGCCGCGCGCCGCCGCGAGACACTCGAGCGGGACCTGACCCGCGCCAGCGGCGCGATCGAGAGGCTGATCGAGGCATACCAAGAGCAGCTGATCTCCCTCGATGAGCTGCGCGCCCGGATGCCCGTCCTGCGCAAGCGCCAGAGCACCCTCCAAGCACAGTTCGACGCGCTCGACGCTGAGCTGCACGACGCCGAGAGCTACCTCAAGCTCGCCGACACCCTCGAAGGATTCCTCACCCGCCTCAGCGACGGCCTGGACCAACTCACCACCGAAGAGCAACAACGCATCCTGCGACTCATCGTCCGCGAAGTCCTCGTCGGCGGCGAGGACGACAAGATCACGATCCGCCACTCGATCCCCACCCCGAACGGCGGCCCCAACGAAAGTTACCCATTGCGTGGGAGCAGTCGTCAGACCACTATTGCGGGTGCGTCGTGCACGAGCAACAGCGGCGGCCCGCTCCCTCGCTCCTCGTAATGCAGGGTCGCGCGATTTGCCATCTCACTCGCCATTGCGTCACGCGCGTGTGCCGACGGTGAGTAGGTACTCCATCTCAAAACGCGCGTTGTCGGGTGTGCCGAGGTTCAACTCATCGCAGAGCTCGTCCAGGGCGGCGTCGAGCTCTGCCTCGCGTCCGGTCTTCGCCGCGTTCGTACGCGCCGCGATCGTCGGACCGTACCGCGCCTTGAAGTGCTCACCGAAGTCGCGTGGGTGCTCGAAGGCGGTGACCTCCAAGACATCGCGCCCCAGCAAACCAAAGTCGACGCGCTCACCGAACAGCTCGGCGATGTGTTGCTCGCTGCCCCAGAGCGGTGGCGGTTGTGCGCCGGGCGGCGGCGTGGGAGCGAATGGCCCCATCGTCCTGAACAGCGCGCCGACCAGCCCCTCGGGGGTCCAGCTCAGCAAGCCAATCTTGCCACCGGGGCGACACACGCGAATGAGCTCATCGGCGACCTGTTGGTGGTGCGGAGCGAACATCGCGCCGATCGAGGAGATCACAACGTCAAACGACTCGTCCTCGAACGGCAGGTCCTCGGCGTCGGCCGCCACCCACTCGAGAGCCAGTCCTTCACTCTCCGCCCGGACGCGGCCGGCCTGCAGCAGCTCCGGTGTCAGGTCGCTGGCAGTGACCTTTGCGCCGGCCTTCGCCGCCGGTATCGACGAGTTGCCCGTCCCAGCGGCGACATCCAAGACCACATCGCCGGATCCAATACCGCATGCCTCCACGAGACGCGGCCCCAACGGCAGCAGGAACGTCTCGACCATATCCGGGTAATCACCCGACGCCCACATCGCACGATGACGCGCCTTCAGCTCAGAATCGGACATCGCCATTCACTCTCCGGTCGAGGGATCGATAACCGTCGAGACCTTGGAGACGCGATCCGCGGGGAACCCACCACAGCGGGCGTGCTCGAACAAGATGTCCTCATCAGGAGCGACGTAGACGCAGTAGATCTTGTCGTCCGTGACATAGCTCGTGAGCCAGCGAATGTCCGGGCCGAGCTCGCCGATCACCTTGTTCGACGTCGCCGATATTCCCTGCAGCTCCTGCGCGCTGAGGTTCCCCGCCCCGGGAAGCTCGCGCTCGATCACATACTTGGGCATTGTCGTCCCCTTCTGTCGATGATTGACCGGCCTTCGCTAACATACTGGCGGTATCCATTATGCATACTAAGAGTATGGATGTCAAGAACAAGAAGGCTCAACAAGGCGAGGCGACCCGCCGCGCGCTGATCGACGCCGCCCGCAAGCTGTTCGGCGAGAAGGGCTACGCCGCGACATCACTCGACGAGATCGTCGCCGGCGCCAAGGTGACGAAGGGCGCGTTCTACCACCACTACAACGGCAAGCAGGACCTGTTCGCCGCCGTCTACGAACAGGTCAAGCTCGAGGTCTCAGACCGCTTCGCCGTGGCGTTCATAGAACCAGACCCCTGGAAGGACCTGTGCGCGGGGTGCCAGGCGATGCTCGACGCCCACCTCGACCCCTCCGTGCAGCGCATCGTGCTCCAGGACGCCCAAGCGGTGCTCGACGCGGACACGATCCGCCGCGTCGATGCGCGCTACGGCGCGGTTGTCCTGCGCGGCGCACTCAGGCGCGCGATCCGCGCCGGCATCGTGCAAGCGCTCCCCTTGAAGACGCTCGCGTTGATGCTGACCGGCGCGATCCTCGAAGGATGCATGGCGATCGCCGACAGCGACGACCCCGCCCAAGCCCGCGAGGACACCGGCAACGTACTCACAGCCCTGCTCGAAGGACTACGACCACACACACCCACAAACGCAGACGAAGCCCTGCAGTAGACGAAGACTCCCCGGTCGTTGCAACAGCGACGTTCCGCTCAGCCCCGGGGGACCACGCCGGCGCCAATCGAGGAACCGACTGACCAGCGCAAAGCAGACGAATCGTCTCTCGTTATGCGCCTCTCTACGGCTCGGTGGCCATCTACCCATGTGTCTCCCCCGGGTGCTGCGATGGACCGGATCGAGGTCAGGCTCCCGGCGCGCGCGGCGCCTTGGCATACTGGGGAGGCGTTGGGAGCCTGATTGGGTTCCTCGGCGCACACGCGGGGACGTAGCTCAGTTGGTTAGAGCGCCGGCCTGTCACGTCGGAGGTCGCGGGTTCGAGTCCCGTCGTTCCCGCCTTGTCACCCTTTGGTCTGCTTTTGCTTGGGGGCGCTGAAGAGGTGGAGGTGGAGGTGTCGGCTGGAGACGCAGGTGGGATCAAGGCAGGCAACCACGAACTCCGGCGTGATGAGGCGGGGTGTCGTCTGTATCACCCTGTCCGTTATGGCTGGAATGTCCGCTATGCTAATTGGTGTCCACTGCTTCTAGGTTGCTATGACGCTCACCGCCCCTCGCCTCCAACTCTTGACCGTCGCGCAGGCCGCGGCCCTGTTGAATGTCAGCGATCGCACGATCCGCCGCTGGATCGAGGCGAAGAAGGTGCCCTACCTCAAGCTGCCGAGTGGCGGCTATCGCATACCCCAAGCATCGCTCCTGGCCTCGCTGAGCGGAACCTACGACCTGGCTGCAGAGAGCGCCGCGTTTGACGAGCGCTTCGCGGACGTCACTGAGGAGCAGGTCCGCGCCGCGATGGCGGCCAGCGAGTAAATCCGCCTGAGCCGTCGGGAGTCGCCCATACGCTGCGGCCCATGCCATACGTGGTCATGGATACGAGCGTCTCGCTGCTGGCGACACTGAGCCTGGGCGGGATGGCGCGCAAGCTCTGGGTGCTGCTCGCCCTCGGTGCCATTGCCTCCCAGATAGAGCACCACTGCTTCACGCTCGAGGAGTTGCGGGCAGAGGGCGAGGCCACGGGCGCGCTGCCCGGCGGCCTGGATAGCATCGAGGCCGAAGCGCACGCCGCCGAGCGACGACGTACGGCTCTGCGCGAGCTCCTGCCCCACGACACTCCTGAGCACTGGGTGGCGGTCGGTGGTGCGGCGATCTTCGACGAGTATGAGCGCAAGGTCCGTGAGATCGGCCGGCGCCTGAACCCGAACGTGCGCATCCATCCGCTGCGCCGCCGGCTCGGGGCGGTCTGCGTCGCGGGGTCACCGTCCTTTGACCGGGAGGACTCCCCGTCGTTTACGCGCGACTGAAAAGACGACCCGATCGTCTATACCGCTCTGCTGGGCCCTGCCGATTACCTCATCAGCGACGACCGCGACATCGTGCCTGACGGTTCAGAGCAAGCCTACGAACACGACGAGCACCGGGTCCTCGCCGTTACGTTCAACCGCTTCGTCACGACCTACTTCGAGCCCACCGATCTGGACTGGGGTGCTATCGACGGCCGGTGGCTGTGCCATGCGTTCGATGATCCTGGTGGCAGGCGATGATGCATGAAGCCGCCGCCGGACAGCCCCGACAGCTGGGGCTGTATCCCAGACCATCACGGCACACGCCGACCTCTCACTGCTCAGCTGCGCTCTGACCCGCTCGACATCCTCCGGTTGGGCCTTGGCATGCATGTAGCGCCCGATCGTCGTGATCCGCGAGTGTCCGAGGAACTCCTGCACAAACCGTGCATCGGCGTGACGTGCGATGAGGCTCCCGGCGGCGTGACGCAGCTCGTCGTCTCGCGCACCGAGCTGCCCCCGGTCGCGTGTGGTGAAGCTTCCCGAGCCTGATCGTGGTGCTGCAGGGTTATGGGGTGACGGTGGACCTGGTGGGTACGACGTTCATCAGTCATGCGGGCATCACGAGCAGCACGTTCAAGCAGGTCCCGGACGTCCCGATCAGCTCGTTCGACCTCTCGCTCCCCGAGGGGACCCTACTCGGCGCTGACGTCGAACCTGCCGGTGAAGGACAAGTACAGCTTCTGCGGGCAGAAACTCGCGATGCCGACCGCGTTCACCGCGCAGAACGGTGCGATGATCCACCAGTCCACCGCGATCAGGGTTATTGGATGCCCACCCACCCGCGCGAAGAAGAAGGCCGCGGCAAAGAAGAAGACCGCGAAGAAACCAAAGAAGCCGCCGGCGAAGCGGCGGGGGAGGGGCTAGCTGTGTTTGGTTCGTATGCGGCGGAAGGGCCTGCGCAGCCATTCAGGGAGGATCGGGCCCGTTCCGACGAGGCCGGGTACGGTCGTCTGCTCGAAGTGGAAGTCGCCATGGGCCTTGACCTTCTTGGTCTCGGTGGTGTTCGCGGCCTCGGTTTGGCTGGTGGTCGGGTGCTCCATTGCGCTCATGATAGTGCCCCTACGAGCTCGATCGCGATTGCGAGTAGCAGGAGTGTCAGGGCGCGGTCGAATAGTGGGCCTTTGTGGGTGAGGGCCTGTTCGTTGATTTCGATGTCTGTTTCGAGGTCGTCGAGTAGCGATTCTTCGAGCTCGTCGTCGTCTGTGTTCTTGCGGGCCTTGCGGATCGCTGCGACGGAGGGGCCGGTTTTCCCGGCTGCGGGCAGGCGCAGGGTTCGTACCGCGATGCCGAGCGATAGCCCGAGCATCGCCAGCGCGGCGATCCAGAGGCCGTACGTGCCGCGGTTGTCGATCACGATCACGGCGAGCGCAGTGTCGAGTGCCATCACGCCGAGCGCGCTGGCGTCGAGCGCGACAGATCGCTCGGCCTGTGTCTGCAGCTGGCTTTCGGCCAGTGAGCAGAGCCTGTCGGCGAGCCGTGATCTGGTTTGTGTGGACATCTCCAATCTCGTCTCCGACGAGAGCTCGCAAACGGGACAGCGCCCGCCAAAGTTTTTCCGGGAGCGATGCTCAAACGGGGTATCGGGGTCGGTCTTAGGGCTAGATATTTGGCGCTCGACAACCCAAATCTTGTATTACAATAGTAGCACAATGCCCCGGGCGGTGTCAGCCCCTTGGAACGCTTGGATGTCCAATTCGGCGAGCGTCATCGAAGTGTGAAAAGGCCGCGCGTAAAAACTACGGTCCCTCGAAGCGAAAGAAGGCGTGATGAGATTCTCCAAACCTGCGCTGGGGGTTCTCTGCGCAACTGTTGGTCTGTTGTCCTATGGGGCTACCACTGCCTTGGGGGAAACCCTGCCGGATGGGCGTGTGTATGAAATGGTCAGCTCACCGGAAAATCACGAGGCTGATGTCTACGTGCCCTCGGCGATGGAAGGGCGCTTAAACGCTGGGACTGGGGGAACGGAAACGGAGCTGCCGTTTCAGGTGGCTTTGGGTGGCGAAGCGATAGCGTACGTGGGAGCCTCGACTGTGGGTGGCGACGGCGAGGTCGGTGGTGGTTTGGGTAATGGGTGCATCGCGAGGCGCGGTTCGCCGGGTGGCTGGTCACAGACTGTGTTGCAGCCGAGTGGGCATATAAATGCGTTTTACCAGGCGTTCTCGAGCGATCTCTCGGTAGGTTTCCTAAACGCAGGCTATGAAGAAACGAGCAAGCTCTCGCCGGAAGCGCCCGGCGACGTTCGGCGCCCCGCCGGTCGGCAATCGTGAAGATGATCAACCTGATTTTCAGAATGTTATCTCCGCGGATGGGTCGCGTATCTACTGGACGGATCTGGCGCCGGGTACCTTCGAAAATTATGTCTTCCTGCGAGAGAACCCCAGTCAGCCGCAGAGCCCGGTTGAAAACGGTGACTGCACGATACCGGCCGACGCGTGCACCGTGCCTGCTTCGGCTGGCCCGGCACGGTATTGGACGTCGGTGGAAGACGGCAGGTATGCGCTCTACACCCGAAGGCGAAGGCGAAGCGAGCGAGTTGTATCGGTTTGATGCACCCACCGGGTCGCGAACCCCGCTGACCGTCCCCAACGCGGGTGTCGAGGGCATAATCGGTACGAGCACGGACGGCTCGTATGTGTATTTCGTCGCGACGGGCGCGCTTGCGCCCAATCAGAACGGTCAAGACGTCGCAGCGGTTGAAGGCGCAAACCAACCTATACGTGCTGCATGCATCGACACCCGGGCCGCCCGCGCGAAGCACCTGTGCGGGCGGCCCGATCTAATTGGCCGGGCGGGGCGGGTCCGTCCGCGCTGCGTGCGCGGCCAGCAGACCCGAGGCGATCCCGATTCCCACGCCGGCGGCGACGTCGCTTGGGTAGTGAACCCCGGTGTGCACGCGCGAGTAGGCAACGGCGCCCGCAAGCGGAACGAGGACCGGTGCGAGGACCGGAAGCTCTGTGCTCGCAGCGGTGACGAACGCGAACGCTGCGGCGGTGTGGCCGGATGGGAATGACGTCGATCGCGGCGTGCGGATCAGCGTCGGCTGCCAGCGAGAGGATGGTCGTCGCCGGCGCACGAGCAGCTTTGCCGGGCCGTTTGCCGCCGCCGCCGCGATCGCGATCGCGATCAGGCCGCGACCGGCCGCCCTGCGCCCCTGTTGCCCTCCGAACACCGCGAGCCCGCCCGCGACCAGGAGCCAGAGTCGGGCGTAGTTCGCCGCACGGGTGGTGGCGATCAGGGTGCGGTCCAGTGCGGGTGAGCGAGCCCCGAACGAGCGTCTCATCAGCCGGCGGTCGAGACGCTGCATGCGACGCCAGATCGTCATTCGAGCTCGAGCGTGGCCGGGTGACTCACCGGCCGGCCGCCACCCGTAGCAGCGCACCCAGATTGTCTGTGGTCAGCGCCGCGGCTCTGACGGCCGGTGGCAGGCCGGCTCCGCTGGGCAGCCGCACGCGCAGGGCGCCTGGCAGCGACGCGAAGCGCAGGGGTGGATCGAGCACGAGCGCCTCGCCGTCGAGCCCAACCTCCACCGGGCCCGTGGAGCGGACCTCGAACTCCTCGGTCGACCACGACAGCAGGCCCGGAAAGCGGCCCACCTGACCGACCAGCTCGAGCGCGACGAGCCTCGACACGTCGGCGGCGCTGCGCACCCGTGCGGCCAGGACACCGAGCCGGCCCGTGTCGATCCGCTCGCGTGTGCCCGCACCGGCGAGGCTCGCCAACCGATACGGATTGTTCGACACGAGCACGAGCGGCGCATCGTCGCAGCGGCTGCCGTCCGGGGCGGTGAACTCGAGATCGATCGGCTCGGCGTCGGGGCCAAGCAGGTCGGGCAGCATGCCGGTCCAGGTCTCGAGCTTCCCATCGCGGTAGGCATCGGACTGCACGACCTTGGCATAGACGCCGAGCGATGCGTTGTTGACGAACACCTGGTCATTCACCCGCGCGAGATCGATACGCCGCTCGACGCCGTCCGTGAACGCATCCAGCGCGCCCACCACGTCATCGCGGTCGAGGCCGAGGTCCAGCGCGAAGTGGTTTCGAGTCCCCGCGGGAACGCAGACGTGGGCGATGTCGTGTCGCGCGGCAACCGTCGCAACAAGGGCCTGCGAGCCATCGCCGCCGGCCATCCCGATCACCCGCGCCCCACGCGCGACCGCGCTCTCGGCGAGCTCGAGCAGATCATCGCCGGGCTGCAGAACAACCGGCTCGATGCCCCGTCGCCGAGCATGAGCAGCGAGGTCAAAGCGCTCCGCCTTACCACCGCCCGACTTCAGGTTGATGATCAGCACTGCGCGTCCCGCAGCGCCCACCGGCGCTGCCGCACGGGCCACGCCGCCGGCGGCCCCCTGCCCGGTCCGCTCGAGCGCGTAGCGCGCGGCGAGCCCGAACACGGCCAGCAGCAACAGCAACACAACCAGCACCACCACCCCCTGCCAGTGAGTCGCCAGCACCACGACCAGCCCGATTCCACTGCCCGCGGCGAGCGCCACACCGGCCGCTCGCCGCGGGCCGCGACGGGTCAAGGCGAGCCAGATCGCCGCGCTGCAGACCAGCACGAGCCCGACCGCCAGCACCGCGACGGGCACATCGCCCGCCAGCGCGACCGCGGCCACCACAACCATGAGCACCGGCGCGATCAGCGCGAGGACGGCGGCGATACGAGGCCACAACGAGGGCCGCGCCGCCACGTCGCTTCCCGGACTCCCAGGGCTCACGTGCACGCTCCATTCATATTCCCACGTCCCGGAGGTTCGAAGCCCGTCGTTCCCGCTTTCGGCACCACCCTGTCGCCACCGGCCCCACTTTTGTCACCCGTTTCCGGTCTGCTTTTGCTTGGGCCCGCTGACAGAGGGTGGAAGGTGGAGGTAGTGGCTGGGGGTACAGCGCATTACCTACGGTGAGGATGGCTGGGCCTCCCGAGTGCGTCTGCCGGCCTACCGGCATGCGGATGTCGTCGTCGATCCGCGGCGGGCGTTTGGGATGCCACTGGTCGTTCATGGCGGAGCGCGGGTCGAGGATCTCGTCGATCGCTTCGTGGCGGGTGACACGCTGGCGGACATTGCCGAGGACTTCGGGGTTTCCGAGCCCGAAGTCGAGGATGTCGTTCGTGTCGCCACCCGAGCAGCGGCCTGACGCACGCCCGGATGGCGCGGGAAAGCCGGGCGAGGACCATCGCCCGGTCATGAAGGACGACGCGATCCGTCGCCGACCCGCCGAGCGCGACGCGCTGGCAGAGGCCAAGGTGCGAGCTTCTGCCTGACCAACGCCCAGCTGCGGGCCGCCGAGCAGTCGGCCCGCTTCGTGAGCAACGTCGCGCGTATCCAGCGTCAGGCCGAGAAGCCTGGCCCCTACATCTACGGGGTCTACGACGGTTACATCAAGCGGCTCTGGCCCTAGATTCGGATCTCGATCCGCGGGGTGTCAATCGCGGGTTCGAGTTCAGTCGTTCCCGCTTTTGTCACCCCTCACGTGTCCCCACGTCTGATGCAGGCGGTCACGGCCTCGATTCGAGAGTTCCAAGGAATGCTTCACTTCCTGTGGCGGCGCTGCTGCTTTTTCCTTGTTTTGTGTTTGTGGATCTTCTTGGCTTGATGTCCGGATAGGTCAAGGACGACCGAGGTGGTGGCCTCGGGGTGGAGGCCGTTGTCTTCATAGGGGTCCGCCCACGCGCAGAAGATGTATTCACCATCTCGTAGTGCGTTTACATCAACGGTGGTGGTTGTCGGTCCGCCATTGACTTCGGTGTCGATGATGTGGGGTTCGTTGCTGGCCGCGTAGTTCACCGGGCAGCCGTATTTGGTGTAGGGCATCGCCTCGACGACGACCTCGCGCTTGACCTCGCTGGTCGCGACGAGCTCCAGCGCGAACCGCTGGTCGGCGTGGACGGGTCGCGGGAAGCGCAGCGACAGTGAGATCGTGGGCAGGCGCACATTGAGTGGTAGCGATGCCGCTGCCGTCACGGGGCCGTCGTCGGGATACGCGAGGCTGCCGGGGATGCTCAGCCAGCCGCAAACGGTGTATGCGCCCGCGGAGGGAAACTCGTAGTTCCCGGCGCCGCTGAATTCTCCGATGTTGAAAGGCGTTAAGATCCCGGGTTCGACGATTGTGTACCCGTTGTCGGCTTCGGGATCGGGCGCACAGGGAACGCCGGGATTGTTCACGTCTACCGTCGCGAGCGTCTTTTCGACGCTGCTGGCTGTGTAGGTGACCTCCGATGTGACTTCCTCCGTTGCTTCCGGAGAGATCGAGAGGGTCATCGTGTCGGCAAGCGCCGTGCCCGGTAGCGTGAGCGCGAGCGCCGTTAGCAAGGTGCCGGCCAGTGGCCAACGGCGCAGACACTTGTTGGGCCGGAATGATCCGGCGATGAAAAGTGCGAGCGCACCCGCTGTTCGTGATGCTCCAAACATGTTCTTCTGCTCCTCTGTCGTCGTACCTATGGGGTCGGTGGACACCTGCGGCCCGATGACGACCACGGGTGTTCCCCCTCCCTACTCCGACGGCGGACGGCAAACGGGACACATCGAGGCCTGAGAACATGCAGAATGCCCAGGGCGGTGCACGCGGTGCAGACCAGTCGAGCTTGAAGTAGAGCGCCGCCGGGGCACACGACCAGATGAGCGTCCGGCCAGACGCCTTCGTCCAGGCCGCTGGCCGGCCGTCGCCCTCAGGTTTCGATCGTGACCAGCGTGCCGATCGGCGTGTAGGGCCAGATCTCCGCGGAGGCCGCGAGCGGCAGCTCGACGCAGCCGAGGCTCTGGGGCGTGCCGAAGGAGGAGCGGTCGAAGTTGTGCAGCGCGTCGCCGCCGTTGAAGTAGCTGACCCACTTGATCCCGGGGTCTTCGTAGTGCGAGCCGTCGGGGTTGGTACCGGACATCGTCGTTTCGGGCAGGTGCTCGAACACCGCGAAGGACCCGAGTTCGGTTTCGGCGCCGGAGATGCCGGTGTTCGCGGGCGAGGTGATGACCGTCTGGCCGTTGTGCCAGAGCGTCATCGTCTCCGGGACTTCGCGGTGGACGTAGACGTAGGAGTAGCCGCTGCTCAGGTGCTTGCCGGCGATCACGTAGTCGAGCAGCGCGTGCCACACGGACGGCCCGGCGAGGCCATCGACGGTCATTTCGTTTTCGTTCTCGAACTTCATCACCGCGCCTTTCGTGATCTCGCTCCACTGCCCGGGGCTCCACATCGCCTGCAGCTGATGCGGCGTGTTCGGGTAGCGCCAGCTGAAGCTGCCGCTGGGCGGTTCGACCGCCGCCTGCGCCTCGGCGCTGGGCGTGCGCGCCACCGCCGCGGTGCCCGCTGCCGGCTGCCAGGAGACCGGCAGGTAGCCGGTCTCGGCGAGCAGCTGCTGCAGGCGCAGCGTCGAGCCGGGCGGCACCGTCCATTCGATCTGGCTGGTCGTGCGCAGCCCGCCGCCGGAGCCGCCGGAGCCGCCTGAGCCGGAGGTGCCCGAGCCGGCGGAACCGGAGGTGCCGGAGCCGCCGGACCCCGAACCGGACCCGGCCGTCACCGCGACCGCGTGAGGGAGCAGGACGTGCAGCTGCGAACCGAGCGCCGCACCGAGACCCGTAGGGGTGAAGACGAGCGTGTGGCTGTTGGTTTCGCGCCAGCTGCCCGGCGTGCTGGGCGAAAGACGTGGGCGGCTCGAGCCGAGCACCGCGGAGACCGGCTTGGAGAACGTCAGGTGGATCGGCGTCGCCGGGGAGATGTGCGTGCCCGCGGCGGGCAGGCTGACCATCACCGGCTCCTTCGAAGGCGGGAACCAGCTCACCTGCGTGGGCACGCCGACGGTCTCCCAGGGTCGCGCGGCGGCGGCGATCTCGGTCGCGCCCGTCTCGGGCTGCCCCCCGAGTGAGATCGTGCGCTGGCCCGTGCCGAGCGTATGGGTGGTGGTGTGTCCCTTGCTCCCGTAGACGACCGTGCTGACCGGCTGGTCGAAGTCGACGTGCACCTCCGAGCCCGAGCGGACGGTCATCCAGGGTTCGGTCACCTGCGCGGCCGGGGCGGTCAGCGTGAGGTGCTCGCTGCGCCGGCTGCCCAGCGCCCAGCTGAGCAAGCCCGGCCGGCGGACCTCGACGTCGACCGAGACCTGCTCGCCCGGAGCGAGCTTCTGCAGCGGCGTCAGGCGCCCGCCCTGCACCGCGATCGGCACGCGCCGGCCGTCCGGCCCGAAGGCGCTGACGTGCTCGATCGTCCCGCCGAACGGCTGCACCGTCACGTGCGCGAGCGCCGTCGAATCGCTCGCGAGCGTCACGCCGGAGAAGGCGAATACCGCTACGAGCACGAGCGCGAGGATCACGACGATCACGAGCGCCGCGCCGAGCAGCACGCGTTTCAGGCCATGCCCAGCCGACACTGAGCCGCGATAAGCAGATGTCGCCATCCCTGGATCGTAGGGCAGATTCAATGGGAATCGCAAGTTGAGCACCGTCCAGCCTCTGGCCAACGTGCCAAACGGGTGCCAGTCTATTCGGACAGGATTGGTAGTGCGATGTCCGAGTAAGTAAGCTTGTTTGTGGCGATCTGACGAGTCGCCCAAGTGCTATGAGACCAGATTCGCAATCCAGGTGGGGTGTTGTCCGTGCGAGGACGAGTGCTGATCGCCAACGCTGACGACCTCGGCTTTTCTAATGCGGTGGACGATGGCATTCTCGTCGCTGCAAATCAGGGCATCGTCCGCTCGGCCAGCCTGCTGGTCACATCGCCACGTGCGCCGGCAGCCCTGCAAGCCGCTCACGTGGCTGGTCTTTCGGTTGGCCTACATCTCAATGCCAGTCAATCAGAGATCGTTGCGTGCAGGCTCCAGCCTTTTACGAGGATGGTAAGCCACTGTATGCGAGCAGGCATCCGTCTTGGAGCGCAGGGGTTGGAGATGCTACTGAGCTTCTTCGATCAGCAGCTCGATATGTTTGGTCAGCTCGCGGGCTGCCCGCCCGCGCACATCAATGTCCACCATCCCCTTTACCGCATTCCAGATTTTAGTAGCCCCTTCGCGAAATGGGTTGAAGCAACCTGCATACCGAGCCGACGCATCCCTGAGCTGGTGGATGCGAAAGTCATGGCGCCTGCGCAGACAATATGGGGCTTTTACGATAAGAACAACTTGAGCACCAGCGCCCTGATGGAACTTATCGACGCTACAGATGGTACGAGTATCGAGCTCGTATCGCATCCGGGTAACTATGATCCAGATCTCCCTAGCAAATATCGTATGGAGCGGGTATTGCAACGCGAAATCCTGTGTGATGTAAGACTGCGAGAAGCCATCGACGAGCGAGATTTCGAGATCTCCGACTTTGAGCGCTGGAATGCCGGATAGGCAGGTGAGGGGGTCTAGGGCCGACGAGCTGATGGTGGCTCTCATTCTCGCCCGAACAATCATCACCGGGTTTGCCGCCTTGCGCAGTGTTTATTGGCTACGAAAGTCGCAGCCTGATGTCTCTCCTCCTGGTTCGTCGGGGCTGCCACGAATCGCAATCGTCATTCCAGCGCTAGATGAGCAGAATCGCATTTTGCCCACACTTGATTATTTTGCCGAGCATTTCCTCAATGCTCAGACGCAGTTGGTGGTGGTGACAACCGCACGGGAGGCCGGCTCGCCGATGGGGTCAACCAAGCAGGTCGTAGCAGACTGGGTGGAGTCGACGGGTTCGCAAGAATTGGTCGAATGCTTGGATTATAACGGACCGGGTCGCAGAATAGCCAGCCAGCTAAATTTCGCGTTGAAGTCATTAGCACCCGATGTCGAATGGGTTGCTATCTACAATGCCGATTCGAGACCGCATCCTCAGACGTTTGTGGCTCTTACGGATACAGTCGGTCGGCCTAAGGTCGTGCAGCAGTCTTCCCTGTTTATCGGCAACTGGCCACCTGGGAAACGCGGTAGTCGTGCACTGCTGGGAGCGCTTGCGCTTCTTCAATCGCGCTGGACGCTCGCGCATGAGATACCCCGACTCCGTCGTCAGTGGGACGGGTGTCCTTCGTTTGTCAGGCGTGCATCCAACACACATGTCGTTGGTCACGGATTAATTGTCCGGCCAGACATCCTGCAACGTCTAGGCGGCTTTCCAATAGACACAGTTGTCGAGGACACGCATCTGGGCTTCCGAATGCGTCAGGTGGGGATAGCTATCGCCCCAGTCACGACGCTCGAAGCGGCCAATAGCCCGGAGACCATTCGGGGGATGTGTCGTCAGCGGATAGTTTGGGCTTTCGGGCCATTGGCGGCACCGGTCTATCTTGCGCGCGCGTGGCGTGGCATTGGCAGCGTAGGAAAGCTGCGATCGCTCGTGCTGGCCATCCAGACGGCAGGATCTGCGGTTGCCTGGATGGCACATGGCCCGCTGCTGGTGGTTACCGCATGGCGAGCCAGACAGACAGATAGCCATCGTCGTACGCTCTTTATCCTCGGGTTGTTGGCTGTGGGTGGGCCGCTGGATACCCTCGTCGGGGCGACGGCTGCCCGTAGGTTGACGTCGGTGCTCCCACCACGAACACCCCGCCCGACGCATTTGCAGACCTTCGTGGCTATGCTCGCGAGTCCGTTCGTTGTGGTGCTTCACTGTGCAGCGCCGTTTTTGGCAATTGCATGGCGACTTGGGACCGCTCTGATCGGCGGGAAGATCGCTCACTTCCGCACCGATGGCTGAGACCTACGAAGCGGACACGCTCGGTGCCGCAGTCTTGGCACACGACAACGACTACGGCGACTTGACGGCCGGTCCGGTCGAATCCGTCCCGGCGGTCTCGATCATTGTCCCTTACTACGAGGCCGTGGCGACGATCGATCGCTGCCTTCGATGTATAACTGAGGCCATAGCTGTGGCTGAGGTAGAGTGCGGGCCGTTGTGGCAGGCCCAGATTGTTGTGGTTGACGATGGCTCTCCAACGGCACCGGCTATAGAGGCTATCTCAGAAGTTCTCTCGAAGCGTTGCGAGTTGATTTCTCTGGCGACTAATATGGGTCGTGCCGCTGCGCGAAACGCCGGATTGGCTGCCAGCCGTCACGAGATTGCGCTGTTCTGCGACGCCGACGTTTTCGTCCCTCCAGAGGCCATTGCACGCCATGTCATGATTCACGCGGGTGCTCGAAGCATCGGCCGCAGTGCGATTACGGCTGGGCTGATGTGCTTCACTGATTGGCCGGATATAGGCAATCTGGGAACGTGTGATTTCCGTGTCGACTGTGTTTACGATGCGGCATGGGTTGGATGTGATGACGACCTGCGGTTCGTCGGACGGCGCTTTCGGACACTCGAGGAAACTATGGGCTGGCGAAGCTGGCCTTCGGGTGGCTGGTTGGGGCCGTGGACGATAGTCAACCTCGTGCTGGGCGGTCTGTTTGGCGTCGACCGTGCGCTGGCTGTGGAAGTTGGTGGATGTGAGGCTCTGATTGGCGCGTATGGATTCGTGGAGACTACCCTCGCCGCCAAGCTGGTTGCCATACACGAGGCATTCGTCATTCCTGTCGATGGCCCACCGGCGGTGCATGCCTACGTGGATGGAGTTGCCTTGTCAGCCACCGAGCGAGACAGGCTTTTTCGTCTTGCCCATGCGAGATTTTTTAGCGAGTTCCTTCGGCGGGAGTCTTAGTAAAACCCTGCCAGGCTCCAAGAATCGTGGAGACTGCTCGCTGCTGCTCAACAAAAGTGATTAGCGCTGGCGAGAGCTTTTGCAGAGATTCAAAGAATAGCCGCTCCCCATTAATAAAATTCAGATCGAGGAGCGGCGCCCTGATCGCCATGTCCGCAGCCTTCGCTCGTGCTCGGCGGATCGCGATCGGCGTCTCGAGGACCATTACTAGTTTTGGGGCCAGCTCGGGCATGTCAGCGATGGCCGATGTCAGGTACTCGATGCAAGCGTCAGGGAGAGCAGGCCATCCTGCCGCTCGCAATCCATATTCGAAGGCGACTAGGCTTAGAAGCGAACGGTCGGCGACCATCGGCTGTGCCGAGTGCGGGGAACGGCTATGCCTCACCTGCTCAAGCGATAGAAAGTGATCGAGCCGGCTCGTTAGTTGCGATGCGGTGCGAGGCCAGTGGTCTGGGGGGCCGACGTACTCAGCAAGCTCGGTGTACTCGACCAGTACGCCGACGCCTTTCGTGGCGAGCTCGCTGACGACGGTTGTCTTGCCTGTGCAGACTCCACCCTCGACCGCGATGAAACCCGAGCTGATGGGACCAGGTTCGAGGGTATTGAGAACCTGTGCGAGGGCAGCGAGCCTTGGTGTACTCGTTAGCGAACGACGCGCATCAGTGCCTTTATCAGGTCGGGGCGATTCTCGCCCCACCAGCTTACCCATCTGGCGCTGTCCCTAACGATGTGATCAGCAGAACGATCGTGCTCAAAATAGTGTTTATCAAAGACCCACAAGTCATTGAGCTTGTCCCACCACAGTCTGTAGATCATATCCTCGATTTCCCACGCTTCAACCTTGTGAAGGTCGACGTATGCCTCAACGAAGGTTGCGGCGCGTGTCAGGTCGATTGCGCCACTCTCACGGTCCGCGAACCACAGGGCGATTGAGCGAACGAGCTCCCACGCTCTGGGTCGAACGCCGGTCCGCTCCCAGTCGAGTATCGCCACGATCTTGCCGTCGCGGAACATGACGTTGTTCGGATTGAAATCGCCATGTACATAGCCTAACGAGAGGGATGCAAAATGCGGCGGCTGTTGACGTCCGCTGGTCCACTGCAGCAGACCGCGCAAACGACGCAGGTAATCAAGGGCGAATTCATCGAATTGGTCGACTCCCGGCCTGGATAGAACGACCTCGAGGAGCTCCCTGATCCTGTGAAGAGTGCGTCGCGGTGACGTTGACGGAGCCCAGAACGATTGCTGTACGTAGGGATGAATATGGCTGAGCTGCTCGTGTATTGAAGCCAGGGCGCGGCCGAGGTCTCTGCATTGAGTGAGCGACAATTGCCTACCGGCGAGGTGCTCTCCATTGACCCAGTTATAGATCTCCAAGGGACGTCGTGCGCTCGTGGCGAAGCTGTCGCCATCTAGCGAGGCCCGAACTGAGGCTACGGGAACGCCGTGTGCAGCAAGCTGGCGCAGCATCTCGTGCTCGGAGCGCACGCGTGCACGCCCCGCGGTTTGGCGATGCTTGAGCATCCATGTGCCTCTGTCGGTGACCAGGCGGTAATTATTGTTCAGGTATCCGCCGTGGAGTGGATCGACTTGCAGCGGCTTACCGAGGTCGAAGCGGGCGGTCGCTTGTGTGATCGTGTGAGCTCTCAGCTGCATGCCGGAGCTAACTGATTCAGCTGATCTCCAGTTCCAGAAGCTTGCGGCTGGGCATCCGCCTCGAGAGGGGCTGGGCGCGTGCGTGGGGCCACGGTAGAGAAGCTAGCCCACATACCGGATGTTCGGTGGGGATTCCCGGGCTCGACCCCGCTTTTACCGAAGAATGCTCCGCTCGATGCCCAGCGTCCCTCGTCTCAGCGTCCCTCGTAGCTCGCGTGCCCGGGCCCGCGCTCGTCGAGGAATGGCGCGGATCGGCGCTCGCGGCACGTACGAGCATTCGCGGGAGTCCGGAAGGAAGCGCCTGGCGCGCATAATCTGCCCAGACACCGCTCCATCGGCCGTGCTCGGTTGTTGAGAGTCTCTATAGGCATGCCCGACAGGTTCATCGACGTGGATAGCGACCGCCGCACGTTTCTCAAGCGAGGGCTGCTCGCGGGTGGTGCGCTGGCGCTGTCCGGGGCCGGCGTTCCCGCAGCGGCGCAGGCCAGGCGCCCGCGGCACCAGCGGCGCGGCCGGGTGCACGGCGCGGGTAGCTCGCGGAGGGAGCCGAACATCCTCGTGATCCTCGTCGACCAGCTGCGCGCCCCGGCCTGGGTGCCGGCGTCGCCGGCGCTCGACGCGCTGCTGCCGAACATCGCGGCGCTGCGCAGCGAGTCGGTCAGCTTCGAAGGCCACTACACCGCGTCGAACGATTGCTCGCCCTCGCGCGGGGCGTTGCTGACCGGCCTGTACTCGCATCAGACCGGCTGCATGATCACCGGCCGCAGCAAGCTGAACAGCGGCTTCCCGACGTGGGGGACGCTGTTGCGGGAGCTGGACTACGAGACGACGTGGTGGGGCAAGTGGCACCTGAACCCCAACGCGCGGGCGTCGCTCGAGCCCTATGGCTTCTCCGGAGGGACCTATCCCTCCCCGAACGGCGCCCCCGGTCAGGGCACCGAGATCGACCCGACGATCGTCGACCAGTTCGAGGACTGGTTCGACCAGGAGTCGGGCAATGGCCCATGGTGCACGACGGTCTCGCTCGTCAATCCCCACGACGTCGCCTGGTGGTATCGCTTCACGAGCGAAATCCCGGGGGAGAGCGAACCGCCGGGGTGGGTCGGTGAAATCCCGCCGAACTTCGAGACACCGGAACAGCTGCTGGCGGGCGGTAAGCCGCTGCTGCACCGCTCGCTGCAGGAGACCGCTGCGCGCTCGTTCGGCGCCGTGCCGTTCGACGGTCCCGAAGTGGTCGCGGCGTGGAGCGGCCTGATGAACACGTATCTGCTCCTGCAGACCTACGTCGACCGCCAGATCGGGCGTGTGCTCGCGAAGCTCGCGGCGCAGCCCGCGGTGAGCGCCAACACGGTGATCGTGTTCACCTCCGACCACGGCGAGTACGGCGGCGCGCACGGCATGCGCGGCAAGGGCGCCTCCGCCTACGAGGAGGCGATCCACGTCCCCCTCTACGTGAGCGACCGGCGCGGCGTCGCGACCGCCGCCACGGGCGTGCCCCGCAACCAGCTCAGCTCGAGCGTCGACGTCGTCCCGCTGCTGCTGAGCCTCGCGACCGGCTCGGACGCGTGGCGTGCGGAGAGCTCGCTGCGCCACCTCGCCGGGCGCGCCGACCTCGCCGCGATCTGCGCCGACGCGGGGGCGCCCGGCCGGCCCTGGGTGCTGCACGCCACCGACGAGGACGTGACCGAGTTCGCGAGCGATCTGCACGACGCCGAAGCGCCCCGCCACGTGGTCGCGCTGCGCACCGCGCAGGGGAAGCTGGGGTTGTATTCGAACTGGGGCCAGGAAAGCATCGAGGCCGAGTCGACCGGCCAGGAAGTCGAGTGCTACGAATACGCGACAGGGGAAGGGCAGGCGGAGCTCGCGAACGTGGCCGGCTCGAGTGCGCTCGAGGAGGAGCTGCGGGCGACGCTCGAAGCGGACGCGATCCCGAACGAGCTGCACGAGCCGCTGCCGGCTTATCTGGAGAAGGCGCAGGGGAAGGGGCTGGGCAATTACTACGATGTCGACGAGAACGAGGGCGAAAGGGCCGCCGCCTCCCACCTGCACGTGGCGGCGCCGATCGAACCGACGCCGGACTGAGGCGCGCCCGACGCCGGCTGTCGGACTGGGCGCGCAGGATGCCAGATGTCAGATGCCCGGACTGCCGGGCGGCCTCGCCGGGCGTGGGTACCCGATGTCTGCGCGCTGCCCGCCGGTGGGTAGGCGTTCTTCACAAAATGCTCACCTGCCGACATAGGCTCGCATGACGATGCCCGGATACCTGTCAAGGCTTGGACGAGCCGCTCTTGTCGGACGAGCCGCTCTCATCGCGCGCCTCCCGGCACTGACTTTGGCCGTTGCACTGCTCGGGATCGTCGCGGGGCTGCTCGACGGGGTGGCGCCCGCGATCGCCGCGGCCCCCGCGCCCGCGCCCGCGGTCACGATCTCCCCGCTGCCGGGCACGCCCGACGCGACGCCGAGCACGCAGATCAGCTTCCTCGGCGCGCCCGCATCCGATCTGCACGACATCACGGTGGTCGGCTCGCGCAGCGGAGCGCACTCCGGCAGGCTCGTCGCTTACAAGACCGCGGCCGGCGCGAGCTTCCTACTGTCGCGCGGCTTCGACGAAGGCGAGCGCGTGACCGTTACGGCGGTGGTCGGGTCGGGCACCTCGAAGCGGCGCATCGGCACGAGCTTCACGATCGCCCACCTGTACGCGCTGCCGAGTGAACCGCTTCCGAAACGACCGGCGGACAGCCCCTCGGACGTGCAGGGCTTTCATTCGCGCCACGATCTGAGCCCGCCGGTCGTGGACGTGACGGTGCCGGCGAGCAATCCCTCGGCGGGGGACATCTTCATCACCTCGGCGACCGGTCCGGGTCAGGACGGCCCGATGATCCTCGAACCGAATGGGGCGCTCGTGTGGTTCAAACCCGTCCCGACCGGCGTCAGCACGACCGACCTGCGCGTGCAGCAGTTCGAAGGCAAGCCCGTCCTGACCTGGTGGGAGGGACAGATCATCGACGGCCACGGCCGCGGCGACGACTACATCTACAACAGCGCCTACGAGCCCGTCGCGACCGTGCACGCCGGCAACGGCCTGCAGGCGGACCTGCACGAATTCGACCTCACGCCGCAGGGCACGGCGCTGATCAGCGCGTATGAGCCGATCCACGCGAACCTGTCCTCGATTGGGGGGCCAGGTGAAGGTCTGCTGAACGACTGCGTGGTGCAGGAGATCGACGTGCGGACCGGCCTGGTGATGTTCGAATGGCACGCCCTCGGGCACGTCCCGCTGAGCTACTCCTACGCGCCCGTGCCGCACCTGAGCAGCAACGTCTACGACTACTTCCACCTCAACTCGATCCAGCCCCAGGCCGACGGGGACCTGCTGATCGGCGCGCGCAACACGTGGGCCGCGTACATGATCAGCACCGCGGGCGGTGGAACGGTCTGGACGCTGGGGGGCAAGCACTCGAGCTTCACGCTCGGCCCGGGCGTGCGCTTCGCCTGGGAGCACGACGCCGAAGTGCTGCCGGAAGGCAACGTGAGCATCTTCGACGACGAGGCCTCACCGCCGGAGAGCAACCAATCGCGCGCGATCGTGATCGCGCTCAACCAGGCCACGCACACCGCGACGCTCGCGCGCCAGCTGATCCATCCGGGGACGCGCATCCTCACCCAGAGCCAGGGTAACGCCGAGGCGCTGCCGGAAGACGAAGAGTTCGTCGGCTGGGGCGAAGTCGGCTACGCCTCCGAGTTCTCCGCCGCCGGCGCGCTCAGCTTCGACATGCACCTGCCGCCGGGCGGGAGCAGCTATCGCGCCTACCGGATGCCGTGGAGCGCGACTCCGGCGCACGCTCCGATCCTCGCCGCCTCGGCGGGTGCGGGTGCGACGACGGTCGTATACGCGAGCTGGAACGGCGCTACGGGTGTCACTGGTTGGCGCGTGTTTGCCGGACGCTCGCCGATGGCGCTGACCGCCGTCGGGCAGTTCCCGCGCGCCGGCTTCGAGACCGAGATGACCGTGCCCGGCACGCTGCACTATCTCGCGGTTCAGGCGCTGGGTTCCGCGGGCCAGGTGCTGGGGAGCTCGCGCGCGGTCCTGCGCTGAGCGAGCAGCGCGTCGGGTCCCTGGGCATCCGGGGTTCTGACATCCGACGGCCGGCCTTGGACATCACATCGGCTCCCGCCGGGCACCCGCGTGTGTCACGCTGTGCGTGTGAGCGCATTCCCATCGGGCCCCACCGAGGCTCCAGCGATCCAGACCGCGCGCTGGCTGCTGCGGCCGATCGCGTTCATGGAGTCCAATCGGCGGCGCTACGGTGACGCGTTCGGCGTGCAGTTCCTCGGCTTCGAGCGGCCGATGGTTATGCTCTCCGACCCCGAGGCGATCCGCGCCCTGTACACCGCGCACGAGCACGGGCTGCCGCCGGGGCGCAGCATCGCGCTGCTGCCGGTGATGGGTCCGGGCTCGGTGCTGCTGCTCGAAGGCAAGGAGCACCTCGCGCGGCGCAAGCTGATGCTGCCGCCGTTTCACGGCGAGCGGATGCGCTCGTATGAGACGACGGTCAGGGAGGTGACCGAGCGCGAGCTCGACAGCTGGTCGAGCTCAGGCGAGCGGCCCTTCGCGCTGCATCCGCGGATGCAGGCGATCACGCTCGAGGTGATCCTGCAGGCGGTGTTCGGCGTCACCGACCCGGCCCGCAGCGCGCGCCTGCGCGAGCGGCTGCCACTGTTGCTGGGCGAAACTTCCTCGGTCGCCCTGCAGTTCAAGGTGCTGCTCTCACGGCGCTTTCGCCGGGGTGACCCGCTGGAGAGCCTGGGAGCGTTGGTCGGGGAAATCGACGAGCTGCTGCTCGCGGAGATCGCCGAGCGCCGCGCCGATCCGGCGCACGGGGAGCGCGAGGACATCCTTTCCCTGCTCGTTGCGGCCCACTTTGAGGATGGCGAGGAGATGAGCGACAGGGAGGTGCGCGACCAGCTGGTAACGCTGCTGCTCGCCGGCCACGAGACGACCGCGACGGCGCTGGCTTGGACCTTCGACCTGCTGTTGCGCAACCCCGCGACGCTCGCCCGGCTGACCGCCGAGGTCGATGCGGGGGACGACGATGCCTACCTGAGGGCGGTGATCGCGGAGTCGCTGCGCCTGCGCCCGGTCGTCCCGCTCGCGGGGCGGCGGCTGGCGTCGGAGCTGAACGTCGGTGGGTTGAGCCTCCCGGCCGGGACCGACGTGACGCCGGCGATCTGGCTGACGCACACGCGCCCCGATCTCTACCCCGAGCCCTACGCGTTCCGCCCCGAGCGCTTCTTCGAGGACCCGCCGACGACGTACGGCTGGATCCCGTTCGGCGGCGGCATCCGCCGTTGCCTCGGCGCAGCGTTCGCCGAAATGGAGATGCGGGTCGTGCTGGAGGCGATCCTGCAACGTTGCTCGCTGAGCCCCGCGAACGGCAGGGCCGAGCGGGTGACGCGCCGCAACGTGACGTTCTCGCCGCGCCACGGGACGCAGGTGCGCAGCAGGCCACGCAAAGCCCCCGTGCCGGCTGTCCTGTCTGAGCCCGCGCTCGTCGCGTAGGCATCAAACAGCTCCCGCGCCCGATCGCTGACCGATTTCTCCTCGCGTAGCCCGTCTCCCGCGCGGGAGACGATTCATCACTATCGTTGCTGTCCAGTCACGCACCTTCGCATAGCGGCCCTCATGAGTGGCGCTTCAGGAGTGCCGCTTGGCCTGGTGCTCCAGCACCTTGCCAAAGGCGCCCTCCAGCTGCGTGGTCATCCGCTGCTTGAACACCGCCAGCAGAGCCTCGGAGGCGAGCGGCCGCAGTGCGCCGACCGCCTCGATCACCTCGTCCCAGCGCTCATCCGGCTGACCGGCCTGCTCGAAGGGATCCCACAGCTCCTTTAGAAACAGCTTCGAGAACGCCCGCGAGATCGACTCACAGTCGCGGCTGATGCGCTCCATCAGCGCCAGCGCGGCGTGCAGGGAGATGCCGAGCGCGACGACCTCTTCGGCGGCGCGCAGGAGCGCCGGGCTGGGGACTTCGAAGCGATCGCCGCCGAGCGGCACGAGCAGCCGCAGCTTGCGCACACGCTCGATGTCCTTTGAGCTGACCTCGCCGAAGCTCCTCGCGAGGTCCTCGGCCGTGACGACTTCGGGGGTCTCGGCCTCGAACGGCGTGGTGACGGCGTGGCGCAACCCGAGCAGCCGCTCGGCGAGGCCGTCGGAGCCGGACAGCAGCCGCTCGATCGCGGCGAGGTTGAAGCCGTCGGCCTGCAGGTCGAGGATCAGGCGCAGGCGCGCAACGTGGTCGGCGCCGTAGTAGCCGACGCGCGCGCGCACCTCGGGTGCGGGCAGCAGGCCGCGGGAATGGTGGTTGCGGATGTTCCGCACCGACATCCCGACCTCGGCCGCGAGCTGCTCGATCGTCAGGTCCGGTGAGGTGTCGCCCGCACCTCGATCGGGTAGGGAGGTCTTGTCGGTCTTCGTCGCCGCCATCTCAGGACAAGGGTACCACTATCCATGTAACCTCATTTGAGGTAGCATAGGTTCAGGTCGTCAAATGAGCATGAACGGATGAGCAACCCAAACCACCCCAAACATCTCAACCGGCGAGCCGGCGATGGCTGAACGAGGCGCTGTCCCACAGGTCTCCGAGGGTCGGCGCCGAGTGCTGGGCATGATCCGCTCGTTCACCTCCCCGCTCCTGCCCGACGACTACCTCGAGCTCGTCAATCCGCTGTGGTCGACGCGCGAGCTGCGTGGGCGGATCGAGCGGATCGAGCGCGAGGCGCCGAACGCGGCGACCGTCCTGATCAAGCCCGGCTGGGAATGGCCGCGCCACCGGCCCGGGCAGTACCTGCGGCTGGGGATCGAGGTCGATGGCGTGCACCACTGGCGCGCCTACTCGCTCACCTCCGACCCCGAGCGCGCGGACGGCTGCATCTCGATCACCCCGAAGCTCGTCGCGGACGGGAAGGTCTCGCCGTTCCTCTTCTCCGGCGTGCGCCCGGGGACGATCGTGAGGCTCGGCGGCGTTGAAGGCACGTTCGTGCTGCCCGACCCACTGCCGCGGCAACTGCTGTTCATCAGCGCCGGCAGCGGGATCACACCGATCATGAGCATGCTCCGCGCAATCGCGCGCGAGGGGAAGCTCGAAGATGTCGTGCACGTGCACTGCGCGCGTACGGCGGAGGAAGTGATCTTCGGGAGCGAGCTGCGCGAACTCGCCGCCGCCAATCCCGGATATCGCCTGCACGAGCGCCTGACCGGCGCGGAGGGCCGGCTGACCGCGGAGGGGTTGTTTGGGTTGTGTCCCGATTGGTGCGCGCGGGAGACGTTCCTGTGTGGACCCGCGGGTTTGCTGCAAATGTTGAGTGAGCGCTGGCGCGATGAAGGCGACCCGGAGAAGCTGCACGTCGAGCACTTCCAGCCCGACGAGCAAGTCGGCGATGGCGAACGGGGAGAGGGCGGCACGATCCACTTCTGCATGAGCGACATCGAGGCGAGCAGCGACGGCGAGCAGCCGATCCTCGCCGCCGGCGAGCAGGCCGGCGCGAAGCTGCCGTACGGCTGTCGCATGGGGATCTGCCACACCTGCGTCGGGCGGTTGCGCTCGGGCCGGGTCCGCGACCTGCGCACCGGTCAAGTGCACGGACAGGCGGGCGAGATGATGCGCACGTGCATCAATGCGCCCGAGGGCGCGGTCGAGATCGAGCTTTAGAGAAACCCGCGTCACACCCCAAACACTCAGAGCACCCCAAAAACCACCCCACCTCCAGACACAACCACGAGCCCCAAGAGCAATTCCCGAACCCGGCCCCAAAACTCCCCCCACACAAAAACCGCGAGGACCAAAAATGGCAACGAACCAGATCGAGACCCCACCGGCTGCAAAGCGACTGAACGAGGTTGAGGGTCCGCCCCCGCGCGGGGGCGCCCCCGGCGTCTCCACCGCTGTACCGCTGGTCGAGGCCGCCGAACCTGCCAGGCGACCCCAGGTGAGCTTCGAGAACGAGCCCGAGAACCCCCTCGCGCGCCTCACCCCCGAGCAGATCGAGCAGCTCGGCCGCGAGTTCGACGCGATCCACGACGACGTCTACGCCGAGCTCGGCGACCGCGACGCGCGCTACATCCGCTCGACGATCAAGCTCCACCGCGAGCTCGTGCTGGCCGCCCGCGCGATGCTCGCGGGCGCGCGCTACCGGCCGCTGTGGCTTGGCGGCACCGCCGCGCTGTCGATCGCGAAGATCCTCGAGAACATGGAGATCGGCCACAACGTGATGCACGGGCAGTGGGACTGGATGAACGACCCCGACATCAACTCTCAGAACTGGGACTGGGACACGGCCTCCCCGGCGGACGCGTGGCGGCACTCGCACAACTACGAGCACCACACGTTCACGAACATCAGAGGCAAGGACCGCGACCTCGGCTACGAGATCATGCGCATCGACCCGCACCAGCCGTGGAACCCGGTGTATCTGCTGCAGCCGCTGTACAACCTGATTCTGATGGGCTTCTTCGAGTGGGGTGTGGCCGTGCACGACCTCAACTTCGACGCGATCCGTGCCGGCGAGAAGTCGAAGGGGAAGGTCAACAGGGAGCTGAAGGCGATCGGCGTGAAGGCGCGCAAGCAGGTCGTGAAGGACTACATCGCCTTCCCGCTGCTATCCGCCGCTGTCGCGGCGGTCACCTCCGGACGGGGCGGATCATCGCTTGCCGAGCGGAAGGCCTCCGCGGGGCGGAGGTCATCGGCGGAGCGCAACTTCAAGGCGACGCTCGCCGCGAACTTCACGGCGAACATCGTCAGGAACGTGTGGGCCTATTCGATCATCTTCTGCGGGCACTTCCCCGACCAGACCTATACGTTCAGCCAGGCCGAGGTCGAGAACGAGACCCGTGGTGGCTGGTATGTCAGGCAGTTGCTCGGATCGGCGAACATCGACGGCGGCCCGCTGTTTCACCTGATGGCGGGCAACCTGAGCTTTCAGGTTGAGCATCATCTCTATCCCGACATGCCCTCCAGCCGCTACGCCGAGATCGCTCCGCGCGTGCGCGAGATCTGCCGCCGCTACGGGCTGCCGTACAACACCGGACCCCTGCACAAGCAGCTCGGCACGGTTCACCGTACGATCTTGAGGCTTGCGTTCCCGGGCGGGAAGGTCCGCCCGAAGCCTGGGCCCTACCGGCCCGAGCAGGTCTAGGTTTCCCAGCATCTATCGGCCCTCCAGACGCCTACCGGGGGATATCCCCCGGGTGGTTGGGTCCAGATTAGGGGGCAGGCAGGGGCAAGTCGGGTGGTCGGCCGCAGCGACAATGACCTCTCAGACCGTCAAAATCTGCATATGAGCGCAACCGCCGGCCCAATCGAGGCTCCCGAGATCCCCGTTGGGCCACACGAGCCCCCTGCCTCGCCCGAGGATCACCTTCCCACCCCGGGGCATCAGGGCCCCACCCCCGAGGAGATCCAGGAGCCGGTCCTCGAGAACCTCGACCGTTTCATCACCGGCCTGATCACGGTGGTGCCCCCCGCGCTCGTCTTGCTCGCCGGATGGCAGTTGTGGAACAGGGAGCTACACCTGCGCGACCTGGTGCTCTTGGTCATCCTCTACGTCCCGATCGGCCTCGGCGTGACAGTCGGGTTTCACCGGCTGCTGACGCACCGCAGCTTCAAGACCTCGCCGGCGATGCGTGGGCTGTTCGCGGTGCTCGGCACGATGTCGATCGAGGGGCCGGTGATCTCGTGGGTTGCCGACCACCGCAAGCACCACGCCTACTCCGACCGCCTCGGCGACCCGCACAGTCCCCACGTCGATAACGGCGGCGGCTGGAAGGGCTCGCTGCGCGGTCTCGGCCACGCCCACGTCGGCTGGCTGTTTGACCACCAGCAGCGCGGCGCGCGCGAGCGCTTCGCACCGGACCTGATCGCCGATCCGGTCGTGAACTTCGTCGACAAAACATTCATCTTCTGGTCGCTGCTCGGCCTCGCGATCCCGTTCGGCCTCGGCTGGTTGATCGCCGGGACCGTCGCCGCCGGCCTGGAGGCGATGCTGTGGGCGGGCGCGGTGCGGATCTTCATCCTCCACCACGTCACCTACTCGATCAACTCGCTCTGCCACTTCTTCGGCTACCGCCGCTTCGCCACCGAAGACGAGTCGCACAACCTCACGTGGCTTGCGCCCTTTTCATTCGGTGAGGCCTGGCACAACAACCACCACGCGTTCCCGACCTCGGCCTTCCACGGGATGACAAAACGCGAGGTCGACCTGTCGGGCCTGACGATCTCCGCTCTCGAGCGCCTCGGCCTGGTCTGGGACGTGCAGCGGATCAGTCCCGACCGGCAAGCCGCGAAGGCCCTGATCGACTGAACTCGGGGTCTGCGGGCTCCGATCCGCTTGGGCTGCGGGGACGCGCGGGGCTCCGGTCGCCGAGGCGGCGTCTGCGGCGCGTCTGGCGCTGTCTACCGCGTCCGTCTCTACCGCCGGTCCGAAGTGGGACCATTGTCGGGTGAGCCAGCAGCCAGCTCCACCGGCGTCCTACCCGCGTGATCCGGCCCCACCCGCCGCAACGTCGAGTGCCGCACGGCGACGCTGGATGCCGCGCCCGGCCGCCGGGCTGTCATGGGGACAGTACGCCCGCTCGCTGGTGCGCCGTCTGGCCGCCCTCGCGGCGGTCCTGTTGCTCGCGATCTGGGCGCTCACCGGACAGGGCTACTTCTGGCCGGCGTGGGCCTGGCTGGGGCTGATCGTGATCGTGCTGTGCGACTACTCGGCCGGCTGGGTGTGGCGTCGTCAGCCCGGCGCGCCGCGCCGGGTCGCGTTCCTGTGGGCTGTGATCGGTGTCGCGGCAGTGATCCTGGTGATGACCTGGCTGCTCACGTGGCTGCTGGCGGGCGCGCACACGTTCTGGCCGGCGTGGGCGCTGCTCGGTCTCGCCACCGCCGGCAGCACCTACTCGCTGATCGCGTTGCACGACCGCGTGCTGATCGCGAACGGGGGACGGGAGCTGCGCCGGCGCACGGCAGCCGGCAAGGCCCGCGTCGGCGCTCTCCGTGCGTTCATGAGTGCGCAGCGCCGTCTCGCCGGCGATGGTGTGGTGCTGGACCGCGAGGCGGTAACCAGGCTGCTTGCGCCGGGGTCACAAGGGGGAGATGTCTCGCTTGGCTTGACAGCAGGCTCGCATGATCTCCTGGATCGTCTCGGTCAGGCCGGCGGCCCGCCGGACGTCCTCGCGCGCCTGACGACCCGCGAGCGTGAGGTGCTCGAGCTGATGGCCGAAGGACGCTCGAACGGTGCGATCGCAGAGAGCCTCGTCGTCAGCCTCGGCGCGATCGAGAAGCACATCACGAACATCTTCACGAAGCTCGAATTGCCTGCCTGTGACGAGGACCACAGGCGCGTGCTCGCGGTGCTCGCCTACCTGCGCTTCGCCTCCCGCTGAGCGTCGCCTGCGTGGTTCGCCCGGCGCGTCGCCCGCTGAGCTCCTCCCTCCGCTGAGCTCATCCCCAGCGAGCGCGGACGCCCGCGCTCGCGCGCGTCCCTCGAAGCGGTCACGCAGGTTCAGGCGGTCACGCAGGTGCGGTTGCGCCCCGCGGTCTTTGCCTCGTACAGCGCGGTGTCGGCCTGGGCCATCAGCGCCTCGGGCGGCGAGCCGGGCACGTGCGTGGCGATCCCGGCCGAGCAGGTCTGTTCGCTGGGGATCCGCAGGCGCAGGCGCTCGACCACCTCGAGCGCGTTGGCCGCCGTGCAGTCCGGCAACAGCAGCGCGAACTCGTCGCCTCCGAGCCGCGCGACGAAGTCGCCGGCGCGCAGCTCCTCGCGCCAGGCGGCGGCTGTCTCGCGCAGCAGGCGGTCACCCGCAGGGTGTCCCTGGCTGTCGTTGAACTCCTTGAAGTGGTCGAAGTCGAGCATCGCGAGCGCGACCTCCTGTCCCTCGGCGAGCGCCTGTTGCAGGCTGGTCTCCCAGGCGCGGCGGTTCGGTAGGCCGGTCAACGCATCGGTGCTCGCCATGTCGGTCAGCTGGGTGAGCATGTCGGCCCGTTCGATCACGGCCGCGACCTCGTGCGCCAGCAGCGCGATCGCGGTCGCGCGCGTGCCGCCGACCGTGATCGCCTGCGGCCAGCCGACGACGAGCACGCCGACGGGCGTGCCGCCGCGGAGCAGGGGCTCGAACAGCACCGAGGCAGGTTCGCCGGAGAGCCGCCAGACGTCGCTGTTGAAGAACTGCGACTCGCTGTCCTCGTCGAAGAACAGCGAGCGTCCCGAGCGGAACGCCTCGCGCACGCCCGAGCGCTCGTCGAGCGGGATCTCGATCGGCTCGGCCTTCAGCCCGGCCATCGAGGTCGAGCGCAACAGGCCGGAGGCGTTCGCGGGCTCATACAGGATCGCCATGCTCGCGTTGCTGATCGTCTTCGCCGCTTCACACACCTCGTCGCGGGCGCGCGAGCTGTGCGAGAGGTTGCGCACGACCTCGGCGATCTGCTCGAGCATGCGCTCGCGGTGGCGTGCGTCGGCGGCCTGCAGCTGAGCCTGTGCGACCAGGCGTTGGGTGACCAGGCCGATGATCGCGCTGACCGCGATGAAGATCACGCCGGCGCGGTACTGGCTGTTCGGGTAGGCGGGCGGCCCGATCAGCAGATTCTGCGCGAGCAGCACGGCCGTCATCCCGACGAGGACCGTGCACAGCTGAGCACGGTTGCTGTAGAGGGCGGTGTAGAAGACCGGCAGCAGCGCCAGCGTGCCGACGGCCGAGTTGATACCGCCGGCCGAGTCGCGCAGTAGCGCGATCGCCAGCAGGAAGACCAGCGAGGGAATTGCCTCTCGCGCCCTCGCCAGGACTCTCCCCAGCGGCACGATGCCCAAGACTCCGGCCAGCGTCGCCATTCCCACCGATGCTGCGTAGATGCCCCAATGCATCGACGACCCGATTGGCACGGCGATCCACGCCAGCAGCGAGGCGCCGAAGAATGGGGTCATGTGGCGCGCCGTGCGTCGCTCCGGTCGATCTGCCTCGAGCGGTTGGAGGAGCTGTGTGGGAGGTGGGGAGATGCTCGCCATGGCCCCCTAATCGGCAGTTGACCGCCAAAACTGGACCCGCTAACTCGCAATTCGCACTGTAGGATCCCCCTGCATGAAAGCCCTGCAAATCGTCCAGCTCACCGGTCCGGACAGCGCTTTGGAACTGGTCGATCTACCTGAGCCCGAGCCGACGCACATGCTCAGTCCGGGGGCGGGCGTGCTCGTCGACGTGCACTGCGCCGGCGTGGCGTTCCCCGAGCTGCTGCAGACCCGCGGCGAGTACCAGATCAAACCGCCGCTCCCGTTCGTCCCCGGCAGCGAGGTCGCCGGCATCGTGCGCAGCGTGGGTGGGCGGGCATCCGATCAGAGCTTCGCGGTGGGCGACCGCGTGGCGGCGTTCTGCGCGCTCGGCGGCTTCGCCGAGACGGCGGTCGCGCCTCCGTTCCTCACGTTCGCGCTGCCCGCGGCGCTCGACTTCGCGCAAGGCGCGGGCCTGATCCTCAACTACCACACCGCCTACTTCTCGCTCGTCCTGCGCGGGCGCCTGCGCGAGGGCGAGACAGTGCTCGTCCACGGGGCCGCGGGCGGTGTCGGCACGGCCGCGCTGCAGGTCGCGAAGGGCCTCGGCGCGCGTACGATCGCGGTAGTCTCAAGCGTTGGCAAGGAAAAGGTCGCGCTGGAGGCCGGCGCCGATCACGTCGTGCGCTCCGACGGCCCGTGGAAGGACGAGGTGAAGGAGCTCTCCGGCGGCGGCGTCGAGATCGTGTTCGACCCGGTCGGCGGCTCGCGCTTCACCGACAGCCTGCGCTCCCTGCGCGAGGGCGGCCGCCTGCTCGTCGTCGGCTTCGCCGGCGGCTCGATCCCCGAGGTCAAGGTCAACCGCCTGCTGCTCGGCAACACCGAGGTGATCGGCGCCGGCTGGGGCGGCTACGTGATGGGCCGGCCCGAGGTCAACCTCGAGATCGGCGCCGCCGTCAACCGCCTGATCGAGCAGGGCAACGTGGCACCGATCGTCGGCGAGCGCTTCCCGCTGGAGCGCGCCGCGGACGCGCTGCGCTTCCTCGATGAGCGCCGCGCGACCGGCAAGGTCGTGCTCGACGTGCGGAGCTGAGCGCGAGCGCGCGTCCGGCTGCGGCGAGCAAGCCATGCCGAGTCGTGCCACGCCGAGTTATGTCGGGCCGAGCGGAGTGGGCCGAGCGAACCAAGCGAAGCGAACCAGGCGAAGCGAACTGAGCCCAAGCGAACTGAGCCAAGCGAACGAGAGCAGAGCCGATGGACTTTGAGCATTCACCACGCGCGCGGGAGCTCTTGGAGCGCCTGACTGCGTTCCAGGAGCGCGAGATCGAGCCGCGCGAGGAGGCATATCACCGAGATCTGCTCGCGCGCGCGGACCCCTGGGTGGTGCTGCCCGTGATCGAGGAGCTGAAGGTCAAAGCGCGCGTGGAGGGCCTGTGGAACCTGTTCCTGCCTCCGGGCGCGGAGCTCGCGGGCGAGGCTGTCGGCGCCGGTCTCGCCAACGTCGAGTACGCACCACTGGCCGAGCGCATGGGCCGCTCGCTGATCGCGAGCGAGGTGTTCAACTGCAACGCGCCCGACACCGGCAACATGGAGGTGCTGCTGCACTTCGGCTCGGACGAGCAGCGCGCGCGCTGGCTGGCGCCGCTACTCGCCGGCGAGATCCGCTCGGCGTTCTGCATGACCGAGCCCGAGGTCGCCTCCTCGGACGCGACGAACATGCAGGCGACCGCGACGCTCGACGGCGATGAGGTCGTCGTGAGCGGCCGCAAGTGGTGGAGCACCGGCATCGGGCATCCCAGCTGCGAGGCGATCATCTTCATGGGGCTGACCGATCCCGACGCCGATCGCTACCACCAGCACTCGATGGTGCTCGTCCCGCGTGCCACGCCGGGCGTGAAGGTCGAGCGGATGCTGCCGACGATGGGTTTCTTCGACGCGCCCGGCGGTCACGGCGAGGTGTCGTTTACCGACGTGCGCCTGCCTGCCAGCGCGATCATCGGCGGTCCCGGACAGGCGTTCGCGATCGCCCAGGCGCGCCTCGGCCCGGGACGTGTGCACCACTGCATGCGCCTGATCGGACTCGCCGAGCTGGCACTCGAGCTCGCCTGCCGCCGCGCGTCAGAGCGCGTCGCGTTCGGCAAGCCGCTGGCGAACCTCGGCGGCAACCGCGAGCGGATCGCGGATGCAAGGATCGCGATCGATCAGGCGCGGCTGCGGGTGCTGCACGCGGCGTGGTTGGTCGACAGGCAGGCTCCCGAGGCGCTCGGCGCGGTCTCGCAGATCAAGGTCGTGGTGCCGAACATGGCCCAGGCGGTCGTCGATATGGCGATCCAGCTGCACGGCGGTGCGGGCCTCAGCGACGATCTGCCGCTCGGGGCGGCCTGGATGACGGCCCGTGCGCTGCGGCTGGCTGACGGCCCCGACGAGGTGCACCGCGGCGTGATCGCGCGGCTGGAGTTGGCGCGGCACGGGTACGGGAAGTGGTCGGGCTGAGCGCGCGGAGAAAGATAAAGAGAGGAGATGTGTCGCTGTACTTTTAAGACTGCGTACAACTATAGTTACACGCACCTTTCAAAGTGCAATAACGCTCACGACGTCTTTATAAAATCCCGGCGCGCGCGTAAGGCCCACTCGACCGATCCAGTCCCCCCGGGCCCCCTTGTCGTCTCTCCGCCTGGATTTGCCTACCTACCGCCGCGCCGGCGCCGCCCACCGCTAGCGCCCACCTCTACCGCCGCGCCGGCGCTGCCCACCGCTAGCGCCCACCGCTAGCGCCGCGCCGGTGCCCGCCGCGCGGCCTTGGCCGCGTCCTTGGGCCCGATGAACGGCGTGAGCGCGGCGTAGATCAGCAGCGGGGCGACCTCGGGGAGCTCCTCGGTGCGCTCGTCCTCGATGTAGTAGTTGAGCACCTGCCAGATGCCGCCGGCGATCGCCTCCGGAGCGACGCCCGGAACGCCGGTGCCGCCGGCGCCCGCTCGCGGCGTCCCGGAGCCGTTGCTCGCTGACGACGATGACGACGACGCGTAGTGGTAGCCCGGCTGGAGGTAGGCGGCGAAGGCGTGGATGCTCGTGTCGCGGATCTCGATCGCCTCGGGGCTGGCGGCGAACGTGTCGACGAGGATCAGGTGCGCGTGGGCCGGCTCGGAGGCGAGGTAGCCGAGCAGCGCGCGCAGGCCGGCCGCGACGCCCCGCGGCCAGTCCTCCTTGTTCTCTTCGTAGGCCGCGACCGTCACGCGCAGCGCCTGGTGCAGGCCGACCTTCTGGGTGCCGAGGAAGGCGTCGTGCTTGGTCGGGTACATCTCGTAGAAGGTCTGGTGCGAGACGTTCGCGCGGCGCGCGATCTCCGGGATCGTGAGGTTGGCGAGGCCCTTCTCGGCGACGATCGCGGCGGTCGCGTCGACGATCCGCTCGCGCTGGTTTTTGACGATGAACTGACGAGGCAGGTCGTGACGCCCGCTCGGCAGACGGCCTTCGGCGCGCAGCGCCCGCTCGGATAGAGAGACCGCTCCGGCCCCCGCCCCGGTCCCGGCCCCCGCGTCCGCCCTAGCCGCCGTGTCCCCCTCATGCGCCGGATCGTCCGATCCTCCCGGCTCATGGGAGCGACGGGGTGGCGCGAGCAGGCCGGCGGGCAGCTTCACCGGGTAGGAGGCCGCCCAGGTCGCGAGCTCGCCGGCGAGCCCGGGCAGCTCCTCGACGCGGCCCTGGCGCAGGCGCGCGGCGGTCACCTCGCGGATGCCGCCGAGGATCACCTTGACCGTGAGATCCTCTCCGCTCTCCTTCCCCGCCTGCGCGGCCTTCGATCCCGAACCGGCCTTCCGGCTCCCCCGTGCGCGCGCACCGTGGCCGGCCGGGCTGTCGCGGCTCACGCGGATGCTCTGCTCGAGCGCCTCGAGCGTGTGGTTGCGACGTTCGATCGCCTTCGGTCCCGCGCCGAAGGCGCCGAGCACCATCAGCGACATCGCCTCCGGCGCGGCCGCCGCCAGCTCGGCGAAGGCGCGGATCGCCGCCTGCAGGCGTCCGTTCGGGACGTCTCCCACGTCCCTGACCTCGTAGGCTTCGATCACCGTCTTCGCGGTGCGCTGCGCGATCTCGTCGTAGGCGGCGAGGAACAGCTCTTCCTTGTCGTCGTAAAGGCTGTAGAAGGTCGGCCGCGAGACGCGCGCGAGCTTCGTCAGGTCGAGGATCCGCACGGCCTGATAGCCGCGCTCGGCGATCAGCTCGACGATCGCGCTCTGCAGGCGCTCGCGCTGATCGCGCTTGACCTCCTCGGGGTCGATCCCGTGCGCGCCCGTCGGCAGGCGCCGGTAGCGCTCCCCTCCGGACTTGCCGGCCTGCGGCGATGAAGATCTTGACTTGGCTTCCGGCACAGACGAGTCCCCTCAGAAACCTCTATTTGACATCGAGCCAAAATAGGGTATCGAAACTGCCGCTCGCAGTCAAGTAAACGTGATCCGGCCCAGTTGCGCGAAGTGCGATTCGAGTGAGCGTCTCAGCCCTTGATCGTCTTCGACGTGCCGATCACCGCGCCCGAGGCTTCCAGCGCCTGCACCTCGACATAGGGCGCCGCGCCGGGCGTGGCGATCGCGGTCTCGAAGCCGCTGTCGGCGGCCGTGGCCACCGGCGCGAGCTGCGCCGGCGAGGCGCCCGCGAGTAGGCGCCAGCTCGTGACCTGGGTCGCGCCGTTCCAGCTCGCGTAGACGGTCGCCGTGCCGGCATGCTCTGTGACAGCCGCAATCGCGGGCGCGGTCGCCGGCGTGCCGACCCAGGGGAAGCGATAGGTGCGGTAGGACTCGTAGGAGCCGTGCATGTGGCCGTCGTAGAGCAGCTGCCCGGCGGCGCTGTATTCGGAGAAGTAGGGCTCGGCGCCCCAGCCGACGAACATGTCGCCGCCCGGCAGCTGCTGGATGTTGCCCTGGCTGCCGGAGGACACCGCCGGAGCGTGCTCGTACTCGGCGACGATCGTGGCGGTCTTCGTCTGCGGGTTGACCGCGAGCACAAGTCCGCGCGACTGCGGATGGACCTTTGGGACGGCGCCGTTGTCGAACACGCTGATCGTGCCGTTTTCGAGCATCGTCGCGTCGTGCTGGAAGGCGGGGGCGGCGTTGCCGGTGAGCTTGACTTCGGAGTGCTTGCCGCCGATCCGCAGCAGGATCTGTCCGGTCATCGAGCTCAGTTCGTACAGCCCCCAGGTGTTGCGCGCCGAGATCAGGGTCCTGCCCGTGGCGAGCTGGTCGATCGAGTTCATGTGGAAGTAGTCGAACGGCCATTCGTCGCTCGCCGTGTTCGCGGCGCTGTAGGAGTCGCTCAGGGGGACGTGGTCGAGGCTCGTCCATTCGCGGCGGACGAGCCCGGTGCGCAGGTCGATTTCCTGGAAGATGCTGTCGGTGACGGCGGCGCTGGTGGGGCCACCATCGCTGGAGAGGTTGCAGTCGATCGGCTCGAAGACCGTCAGCACGGCGGTGCCCGCGGGCGTGATGTGGAAGTCGTGCAGATCGGCCTTCAGGCCGTTGCCGGCGTAGACGCGGCCGACGAGCTGATAGTCGCTGTTGAGGATCACCTCTTCGCCCTCGCCGAAGCCCTGCGGCGGGATGTAGCCCTGCCAGTAGGTCAGCACCGGCTTGCCGTTCAGCTGCTGCACCTGCAGGTTGGTCGCCGCATCGCCGGCCGGCACCGGGTTGAACCAGACCACGTTGCCCGCCTGGTCAAAGATCATTGGCCCGTTCTGACCCGGTCCCGAGTAGGGAGCCGAGAACAGATCTCCCGGCGCCGCCTGGGGCGAGCTTGCCGTGATCACGAGCTCCGGCGGTTCCAGTTCCGGGCGCGAGTGGAAGTGCTGCGTCTCGGCGGGATCGGCGGGAGCGTGTCCGGAGGGTACGTAGCGCAGGTCATCCGGCGTCGCGACGACGAAGTGGTAGGCGAACCTCTGCGCCCTGCCGGCGACCGCGAGCCGCCCGCGGACGGTGACCGTCTCGCCCGCTTCGAACGGCTTGGACGACACGAAGCTCGCGCCGTCGCCCTGCGAGTAGGCCTTCAGGTGCCCGCTGTGGTGGCCGCTACGGGAGCCGCTGACGCTGATCTTGGTGAGGTCCGCCGGGGGCACGCCGAGCAGGCTGATCTGCGTGCGGGGCGCGGCGTCGAAGGAGTCGGGCAGCGGCGAGACGGCGAGCGTGGTGCCGGGCAACACTGCCGAGCGGTTGAGCGTGCTCGGCACGCAGCGCGGGGCGGCTGCGGGCGCGGAGGCGGCCTGCGCGACGACGATCCGTTTGGCGGCGACGGCGAGCGCGGTCGCGCTGCAGCACAGCACCAGCACGCCGACGCAGAGCAGCAGCCGGCGCAGGCGGTATGTGGTGGGCGGGTGTTTGCCGATGGTGTGGTTACCGGGCATCGCGACCGAGCGGGGGCCGTCGCGACCGAGCTCGGGACCCGCGAGGCTTGGAGATCGTAACGTCCAGATAACACGGACCTGGGCGGAAAGCTTCAGAAAGAGGGTAAGAAGTTGCGAAGGCTGATTGCGAACGTGAGCTGTTTAGGTCTGATACTCGGGCTGGGGCTTGGTATCTCCGCATGCGGCTCGGCGGAACCGGCCGCGCCGGCGAAGACGACGAATGCAGCGAAGCCGACGAAGGTGACCTTGATCCTCGACTTCGTGCCGAATGCGGTGCACGCGGGTATCTACCGCGCGCTGGCGGCGGGGCTGTACCGGCGCGAGAACATCGACCTGCAGGTGGTCGAACCGACGAGCACGCAGGAAACGCTGAAGTTGATCGACGCGGGCAGGGCGCAGTTCGGGCTGGCTGACGGGAGTGACGTGGCGGATCTGATCGACGCGGACGGCGACGCGCAGGCGGTGATGGCGCTCGTGCAACGCCCGCTCGGCGGGCTGATCGCACTGGCCTCCGAGCACCTCAGCTCCCCCGCGCAGCTGCAGGGGAAGACGGTCGGCATCACGGGCGTGCCCTCGGACACGGCGGTGCTCGACACGGAGGTGCGCCACGCCGGCGGCGATCCGGCGAAGGTGCACGTCGTGACGGTCGGCTTCAACGGCCCGCAGGCGCTTGTGGCGGGCAGGATCGCGGCGTTCACGGGCTTCATCCCCGACGAAGGCGTCACGCTGCAGAAGAGCGGGCATCCGATCACCGCCTTCGCGCTCGACGAGAACGGTGGCCCCGCGTACCCGGGCCTGGTCGCGTTTACGACTCGCCGGCTGATCGCGGCGGACCCGGCGCTCGTGCGGGACTTCGTGAAGGCGACCGTCGAGGGCTACGAAGACACGCTGCGGGAACCGGCGCGCAGCCTCGACGACCTGCTGCGCTTGAACCCCTCGCTCCCGCGTGGGTTGACGGCGGCCTCGCTGCAGGTGTACCTGCCGTTGTTCGCCGGCGGAGGCGGCGCAGGCGCTGGCGGGTCAGGCGGCGGGGGCGTGCCGTTCGGGACGCTGCAGAGCAAGAACGTCGCCGCGATGAGCGAATGGATGCTGCAGAACCGCCTGATCCACGCGCCGATCTCGCCGGTGCGCTATGGGACGAACCGGTTCCTTCCAGCCAGGTAGGTCTCTCGCCCACCATCCCTCCCGCGCGGGGCTTCCGCGCGGGGCAAATCGTTCCCGTCCGCGGAATCTTCGCTTGACAAGCGGCCCGCGCGGCGGAACCCTGGAAGAGCATGCGGATCCTCGTCACCGGCGCAAGTGGCCTGGTGGGCTCCAACCTTGCGGCTGCCGCGGTGCAGCAGAGCTGGAGCGTGCTCGGCACCTGGGGCAGGACGCCGGTCGAGATCGACGGGGCGAGCACGACCGGCCTGGACCTGACCGACAGGCCGGCTGTCGTGATGACGGCGATGAACTTCGAGCCGGACGTGATCGTGCACGCGGGGGCGCCGGGCGGGGTGGGCGGGCCGGGTAGATACGAGCGCGACCCGCGCCTGGCGTGGCACGCGAAGCAGGCCGCCGAGAACACGCTCGCGGCGGCGCAGGCGGCGCACGCGCGGTACGTGCTCGTCTCCTGCGACTGGGTGTTCAGCGGGGTGCGCGAGATCGGCGAGCGCTGGGCGGAGGGGGAGCGAGCGGAGCCGGTGAACGAGTACGGCCGCGCGCAGCTGGCCGCGGAGGAGCTCGTGCGGGAGGCGGGCGTGGACTGGCAGATCACGCGCGTCGCCGACGTGTACGGGGTGAACCTCGCGCGGGCGCTCGAGCAGAGCACGGCGCGTCACGTATGGGAGCGCTCGGGGAGTCCTCTACGGGCGGTCGAGCGCCTGCGGGAGGGGGTGGCGCTGCCGGCCCCGGCGGACGTGTACCGCTCGCCGACGTACGTGTGGGACTACGCGCAGCGTGCGTGCGAGCTGATCGCGGAGTGGCGCGACGGCGTGCTGCACACGGCGGGGCCGGATGCGATGCACCGGCGCGAGTACCTGCGGCTGCTCGCGCGCGCCTTCGGCTGCGACCCGGGTCTGGTGCGCGCGGGCGAGATCGCCGCTTACCTGGAGGCCTGCGGCGAAGAGGCGAGCCTGCCGCTGCCGCCGAACACGGTGCTCGACGACGAGCGCGCCCGTGCGCGGTTGGGTCACCCCGCGACCGATGTCGAGACGGGCCTGGGGCTGATGAGCGAGCAGCTGCGCCGCGTGTTGGATCGTGCCGGATGAAGCTCGTCGAAGGAGGACCCGAGTAGCCCCGATCTCATGCAGGGAAGCGGTCTTTCCGCCCGGCACGGTAGCCTGCGCGCGTCTGTGTGGATGGATGCAAAACAAAACGAAAGGGAAGGAAGCACATGAACAAGTCCGAGCTGATCGAGGCGGTCGCCGCCGACACCGGTCTGACGAAAGCCGACTCGGCGCTGGTGCTCGAGTCCGTGCTGGGGTCCGTGACGAAGACGCTGAAGAAAGGCGATGACGTGATCATCACCGGCTTCGGCAAGTTCTCCGTCGTCAAACGCGCCGCGCGCCAGGGCGTCAACCCGCGCACGGGCGAGCGCGTGAAAATCAAAGCCTCGAAGGCGCCGAAGTTCAGCGCCGGCGCGACGCTGAAGCAGGCGGTGAGCGGCAAGAAGAAATAGGAGCGAACAACACCGCGGGGTTCGCGGACGATCAGGGCGGGTATGCCTCCGATACTGGCCGGCGCAATCAAGCGCCGGCGGTGATGGGACGAAGGAGGAAACATGGTCGCTCTGGTTGTGATTGTGCTGTTGCTGGCGATTCTCGGAGGGCTCGGCTTTGCCGTGCACGTGCTCTGGTACGTGCTGGTGATCGCGGTGATCCTCTGGCTGATCGGGTTCTTCGTGGGCGGACTGCCCGAGGGCGGAGGACGCCGTCGGTGGTACGGACGCTGGTGACGAGCGAGCATTGAATGATGAGGAGAGCCGGCGCGGGCGCGGATTGATGCCCGCTGGGGGAGCGGCACGGATGCCGGGCCCGAGCGTCGCAGCGGCAGCGGGGTCTGACTGCCTCCCCGTGGATGGAAAGCTGCGATTATCCGGCAGCGGCCGGTGCCGAGAGGGCATTGAGAGGGGGGTCGCGAGAGGGTTCGGAGCGACATGGAGAGATGGACAGCAGAGGAAGAGTTCTGAGGGCGATCCTTGTGGCGGCGGGTCTCGCAGGGCTTGCGGGTGTCGGGCCGGCGGCGGGGACGGCGCATGCGGGCGAGTACGACGTGTACTCGTGCAGGACGCCATCGGGGGAAAGCGCGCCGACGGACGGGTGGACGGGGTCGGTCACGGGCGCCTACGACGATTACGCGATCGACACCTGCGGCACGGGCGGGGCGCTGACGGCGGCGCTCGGTGATCTGACGACCCATGTCACCAATCTGGACATAGCGACCTGGACTTGGAGCGTGCCGGCTGGGGAGACGCTGGCGGGTGCCACTCTGTGGCGTGCTGGAGATGCTGATGGGGGCGAGGTCACGAATGCGTCGTATGAGTTCTGGCTAGCGGGACCAGACAACGAATCCCTTGGAGGTCTTCAATTCTTGCGTTTACCAGGCGGGATGCCTGGCTGGTCTGGGTGAACCTACGCAGCCCTTGTCTGTAGCTAACAGATTGATTATCCCGACGGCCAATCTAGGCCCACATCTCTATTTGAATGCTGGGTGTGGAGGGCCTTCCACAGGCGAATGTGAAAGCGCGAAAGGCGACGCACACGGATACGCCGCCGTCGTCTACCTCTACGCCGCCGACCTGATCCTCGAACAGACCGCCGGCCCGACAGCGAGCGACGTCGGCGGCGAACTGGCGAGCGCGCCGGCGGTGAGCGGGATGAGCGACGTGACGTTCGACGCCACCGACCCCGGCGCGGGCGTGTGGGAGACGACCTTCAGCATCGACGGGAAGGTCGTGCAGAGCACGGTCCCGAACGAAGCCGGCGGGCGCTGCAGGAACGTCGGCCAGACGACCGACGGCCTGCCGGCGTTCCTGTACCTGCAGCCGTGCCCGCAGACGGAGAGCGTCGACGTGCCGTTCGACACGACCGCGGTGAGCAACGGCCAACACCACCTCGTCGTGAGCGTCGTCGACCCGGCCGGCAACTCGGCGCCGGTGATCGACCGCGAGATCGACGTCGACAACTCCACGTGCCGCCGACCCCGCCGCAGCCGAACGGCACGAACGCCTCCACGCAGGCGACCCTGACGGCCCGCTGGGCGAGCACGACGAAGCCGCGCCTGACGCGCCCCTGGGGCAAGCAGGAGACGATCACGGGCAGGCTGACGGCCCCCGGCGGGCGTGCCGATCGCGGGCGCGTAGATCGACCTGACGGCCACACCCGCGTACACCGGCGCGAAGCCGCTGACGATGGCGAGCCCGCGGACCGGCGCAGGACGGGCGCTTCACGGTGAGCCTGCCGCCGCGGCGAGTCCTCGCGCACGCTGCGCCTCGCCTACAGCGCCTACATCGGCGCGGCGCCGGTCGCGACGCGCACGCTGACGCTGGGCGTGAGGGCCGGCGTGAGCCTGAGCATCGCCCCGCGCGTGACGAGCGTCGGGCGGAGCATCTTCTTCAAAGGCGTGCTGCAGGGCGCGCCGCTGCCCGCGGGCGGCAAGCAGCTGGTGCTCGAGGCGCGCTCCCCCGGGCGACGAATGGATCGAGTTCGACGTGATCCACACGGTGGCGCACGGCCGCTACCGCGCGAGCTACCGCTTCAAGTTCCCCGGCCCCGAGCGCTACCAGTTCCGGGTCCTCTCCAAGCAGGAGGCGGACTTCCCGTTCCTGGAAGCGAGCTCGAACGTCGTCGGCGTGCTGGAGCGCTGATCATGCAGCTAGAAAAGTCCCATCCAGGTAGTTTCGGCTACGGTTCGTGATATGGGACGCACGACCGCGCAGCCACTGTCGGCCGGTGAGGCCGTCCTCGGGCTGGTGATCGAGCTGCCCGGGAACAGCTACCAGCTGGAGCGGCGCCTGGAGGGACGCTTCGGCTCGGCGCAGTTCGGCCACGCCACCGCCTATCACGCGCTGAAGCGGCTCACGAAGCAGGGCCTGATCCGTCCGGTCGAGGATTCGAGCCCGCCCGCGGAGTCCTGCCGCCGGCGTCCGGCACGGAGGCCGCGGAGCTTCCGGGGACGACCTACGAGGCGACCCCGGAGGGGGTCGCGTACTTCAAACACTGGCTGCGGGCCTCATCGGCGACGCCGCCGGTGCGCGAGGAGCTGCAGGCGAAGATCGCCTTCTGCGGCCCCGAGGACCTGCCGCGGATGGTCGAGATCGTGCGCGAGGCCGAGCTGGCCTGCGCGGCGCAGCTGGAGGATCTCAACGAGCGCATGCGCCGCCAGCGGCGCCTGGAGGGCGACGACCCCTGGCGGCGGCTGATGGGGATGATCGTCACGGCCGGGGACGTCGCCTGGTGGGACTCGCGGATCAAGTGGCTGCAGGCGCTGCGGCAGTACCTGCAGAGCGAAGGGCAGCGCTACGCGGCCGAACGCGGGCCGGCCTCCTCGCCGCCCAGGGCTTGAGCGATGTCCGTGCTGTCGCTCACGGGGGTCTGCCTGAGCTTCCCGCGGGGACGGCGGCACGTGATCGAGGTGCTCGAGGATGTGTCGCTCGAGCTCGACGCGGGGGAAACCGTCGCGGTGCTGGCGCAGCGCGCGCAGGGCAAGACCTCGCTGCTGCGGGTCGCGGCCGGGATCGAGCGGCCCGGACCGGGGAGCGTGCGCTTCGAGGGCGAGGACATCTGGGAGTTTCTCCGAGCGGCGGCGCTCGCGGCTGCTCGGCGGGCAGATCGGCTGGGTCGGTCCGGCGGTTCCGGATCTCGACGTGCCGATGCTCGCCAACGTCGCGCTGCCGCTGTTCGCGACGCACGGGAAGAGCGAGGCCTACGCGCGGGCGCGGACGGCGCTCGAGCGGGTGGGCGCGGAGGAGTGCGCCGAGCAGTCTGGGGGAGCCTGGCCGACTGGGAGCGCGCGCTCGTCGCGGTCGCGCAGGGGATCGCCCGCGAGCCGCGGCTGCTGCTCGTCGACGACCTGACGCTGTCGCTCGGGCTGGCGGAGGTCGATGAGATCACGCGCCTGCTGGACACGCTGGCCGTCGAACAGGGCTTCGCCGTGCTGATGAGCGTCTCCGACGCCGCCGCCACGAGCTGGTCGCGGCGCGTCGCGACGCTGGCCGGCGGCGAGCTGCTGGAGACCGCGCGGCCGCCCGCGCGGCTGGGCAACATCATCGACTTCCCGGGCGCCGCGCAGGGTGGGCAGTGAGCCGGGGCGCGGGATCTCCTAGATGACTCCCACCCGCCGGGCAGCGCCCACGACCGCCGAGGCGATCCGTCAGTGCTCGAGCTGCGCGAGCTGACAAAGCACTATCCCGTCGGCGACGGGGAGCCGGTCCGCGCCGTCGACGGCGTCTCGCTGCGGGTCGCCGCCGGCGAGCTGGTGGCGCTGTACGGCCCGAGCGGCTCGGGCAAGACGACGCTGCTGATGCTGGTCGCGGCGCTGCTGGAGCCCGACAGCGGCGCGGTGATCGTCGACGGCCGCGAGATCTCCGCGCTGTCCGAGGACGAGCGCGCGCGCTACCGCCTGCGCGAGCTGGGCTACGTCGACCAGGCCTTCGATCTGCTGCCGGGCGGGACGGTGCGTCGAGAACGCCGCGATGAAGCTGTGGCTGACCGGCGGCGCGCGCCGGGCCGAGCGGATCGTCGAGCCGCTGCTGGTGCGCCTCGGGCTGGGCGAGCGCCTGGGTCACCGCCCCGAGGAGCTCTCGATGGGCGAGCGCCAGCGCGTGATGATCGCGCGGGCGCTCTCGACCGACCCGAAGCTCGTGCTCGCGGACGAGCCGACGGGGAGCCTCGACACGCGCCGCGGCCGTGAGGTGCTGACGCTGCTGAGCGAGGCCTGCCGCGAGCGCGGCGCCGCGGTGCTGCTCGTCACCCACGATCCCCAGGCGACGGCGTTCGCCGACCGGGTGCACGCGCTGCGCGACGGCCGGCTCGTCGACTACGAGCCCGACGAGGTGTTTGCTCCGCTCAGCGGGTCGTAGGCCGGCGGATGCGGCTGTCGAGCATCGCCCATCTGTACCGCGTGCGGCTGAAAGTGAGGCTCGTGCTCGTGCAGGAGCTGCTCGCGGTGCTCGGGCTGTCGGTCGGCGTGGCGCTGCTGTTCGCCTCCCAGGTCGCGAGCGCGAGCCTCAACGGCTCGGTGAAGCAGCTGACGGAGGGATCGTCGGTCAATCGCAGTACCAGCTCGAGTCGCGCGATCCGCGGGGCTTCGACGAACGCCTGCTGGCGGAGGTGCAGCGGCTGCCCGGGGTCAGCGCCGCGGTGCCGGTGCTCGAGGAGCGGCGTGAGCGTGATCGGCCCGGCCGGTCAGCAGGCCGTCGAACTGATCGGCGCCGATCCGCGCTTGTGAACGCCGCCGGTTCGCTGCTGCGGCACTTCCGCTACGCGCAGCTCGCCCGATCTGCAGGCGCTCGCGCTGCCCGCGCCGATCGCCGAGCGATCGGCGCCAGCCGCTGCAGCCGATCGAGCTGCAGATCGGCGCGAGCATCGTCCGGCGCTTCCTCGCCGCCACGCTGCAGGGCCGGATATCGGGGGGCTCGCGAACAGCCCGGTCGCGGTCGCGCCGCTGGCCTACGCGCAGAAGCTGACCGGTATGCGGGGGCGGATCACGCGCATCTTCGTGCGGGCGCGAGCCGGGCCGCGAGCCCGAGGTGCGGGCGGGCCTGCTGCGGCTGGCCGCGGGCCGCCTGAACGTCGAGCCGGCCAACTTCGACGTGACGCTCTTCGGCGTGGCCGCCGCGCCGATCAACCAGTCCACGGAGAGCCTGTTCGCGGCGATCAGCGCGCTCGTCGGCTTCCTGTTCGCCTACTGCGCGATGCTGCTGACCCTCCCGCTGCGCCGGGGGCTGATCGGCGGCCTGCGCTCCAACGGCGCCACGCGCCTGGAGACGATCGAGACGCTGCTGTTCGACGCGCTCGTGCTCGGCGGCCTGGCGTCGCTCGTGGGGCTGGCGCTCGGCGAGCTGCTCTCGATCATCGTCTTCCATGCGAATCCCGGCTATCTGTCGTTTGCCTTCCCGGTCGGCTCGCAGCGGATCGTGACCTGGCAGAACATCGCGATCGCCGTGGGCGCAGGCCTGCTGGCGGCCTGCGTCGGCGTGCTGATCCCGCTTCGGGAGATTTGTCGCTCCCTCCGCCGTCGCATCTCCGGCTGCTCCAGCGTCCGATCCGCCGCTGGACGATCGTGGCCCTGACCGGTGGGCTGGCCTGTCTCGGGGCGACGACGGCGATCCTGCTCGCGGCGCCGCAGTCGGCGGTCCTCGGCAGCGTGATCCTGGTGCTCGCGCTGCTGTTGCTCTTGCCGCTTCTGCTCGACGTGGTTGTTGTGGTCTTCGATCGCCTGCAGGTCTCTTTCGGATACGGCCTCGACCCGGATTGCCGTCGATCGAACTGCGCTCGCCGCGAGACGCGGACGCGCTCGCTCGCGATCGCCGCAACCGGGGCGATCGCCGTGTTCGGCAGCGTCACGATCCAGGGAGCGCACGCGAACCTGCAGCACGGTCTCGATCGTCTCGTCCATCGACGTTATCGGCGTCTACCGACCTGTGGGTGCGTTCCGCCCGGCACGCAGAACCTGCTGGCGACGACCCCATTTCCGACACCGAGCGCCTCGAAGCTTGGGGCGGCTCCCCGGTAGTGCGGGCCGTCGGTCTGTATCGCGCAGGCTTTCTCGACTACGGCGATCGTCGCATATGGGTCCTCGCGCCGCCGTCGTCCGCCGCGCATCCGATTCCCCCGAGTCAGCTGGTCACAGGCAACCTCACGCTGGCAACCGCGAGGCTTCGAGTGGGGGGCTGGGCGGTGGTCTCACAGGCCATCGCTACCCAGCACCATCTACATATCGGACAGCGTTTCACGCTGCCCTGCTCCGTACCCAAGGAGGTTCCGCGTTGCGGCGTTGAGCACCAATCTCGGTTGGCCGCCCGGCGCGATCATCCTCAACTCCGAGGACTACGTACGAGCCTGGGGTAGCGCCGATCCGAGTGCCTACAACCTCACGCTGCGACCCGGAGTCTCGATACAGCAGGGACGCCGGGAAGCTCAGCAGGCGTTGGGAGTGGGATCGGCGCTCGTGGTGCAGAGCGCTCAGCAGCGTGATGCGCTCCAGCGAGCAGCCAGTCGTCAGGGCCTTGGCGCCTCACGCAGATTCGCTCGCTCGTGCTGATCGCTGGAGCCTGGCGATGTCGACGGCGATGGGCACCATGATCTGGCAGCGTCGCCGCCGGTTTGCGCGCATGAAGGTGCAGGGGTATTTCACGAGCGTGTTGTGGTACGCGCTCTTCTGTGAGAGCGCGCTGCTGCTCGGCACCGGGTGCTTGACCGGAGCGATCTTTGGGATCTACGGACAGCTTCTGTTGAGCCATGCCCTGTTGAGCGTAACGGGCTTTCCGGTTGTCTTCTCCGCTGGAGTACTGGCTGCGATCGGAAGCTTCGTGCTCGTCACTGCTGTCGCGGCCGTGATCATCGCGATACCAGGCTATCGCGCCGCTCGCGTGGCGCCGTACGTGTAGCTTCGCCAGTCTCTCGCTGCATTTGGACGCCTGGATAGACGAGATGTCGAGCCCTCTGGCTCAACTCTCAAGCGTTGGAGGTTTGCGATCCACCCGATCTCCTAGGATCGGGAAATATCCCGCCTCCCGGAAAGATAAACCGAAAGTCTGACGCGTTACCACTGAGCCCCAGGCAGGTGTGGGCTCTACTGGGCGCGGCGAGCCGTGAGCTGCTGTGGGGATTGCGGGCGGTCTCCCGCGAGGTCCATATGTGGAGACGACGAGCGTTGATGATCCCGGATCCGCAGATCCGTCAAGACGCGCTCGATGCGCTGACTCGCAAGCGCACCCACCTCGATGGTGCCGCGCTGCTCTGGATCTTGCCGCGCCGCCGGAACGTGCATCTATTGCGAGCCCTCGTCGCATACGAGATCACCCTGGAGTTCCTCGACAACATGAACGAGCGTGCCGCTCATGCCGGCCAGGAAAACGGGCGTCAACTGCACCTCGCGCTCATCGAGGCGCTGAATCCCGAGGCACAGATCTCCGACTACTATCGCTTGCATCCTTGGGATGACGATGGTGGCTATCTGCGAGCGCTCGTGGAGGGGTGTCGTGAGCAATGTTTATCTCTGCCGTCCTATCCGCAGGTGCGCGAGTTGGCAGTTCGGGAAGCCACCCGTGCTCAGGTTCTCGCAATCAATCACGATCCAAATCCACATCATCGCGACGCTGCGCTCGGGCAGTGGGTCACACAAGAGTTTAACGATTATGGGGAGGCAAATTGGTTCGAGCTGAGTGGGGCGGCAACGTCATCATTGGCTGTCCATCTCCTCTTGGCACTGGCCGCCGAGCCTACGTTTGACGAGCATAATGTTAATCGCGCTTGCGCTGTCTATTTCCCATGGTTGTCGCTGGCGAGCACCATGCTGGACAGTTACGTCGATCAGTTCGATGACGCTGTAAACGGCGATCACAGTTATATCGCCCACTATGCAAGTCGCGATCTTGCCGTACGGCGCCTAGGCGAGATCGTAGAGCGTGCTGGACGTGAGGCGCGAGCCTTGCGAAACGGTCATCGCCATGCGGTCATCGTCGCCTGCATGGTTGCGATGTACCTGTCCAACGACAGTGTGGTTACGGTCGACATGCGTGCAACGACCCGTACGCTCATCGATGCAGGGGGATCTCTCACAAAACTGTTGCTGCCCGTCCTGCGAGCGTGGCGTATCGCCTACGGCCTACGCTCCGCATAGATCGGATAGCGACAGATGCGACCGCCTGCGAGAAATGAACTTCCACCAGGTTCTCATCTACCTGCTGCTGGGCAAACTCTCGCGCTCTGGAAGTCACCATTTGCATATCTCGAGCAATGTCGCCGCAGTTATGGCAGTAACTTCACGATTCGTGCTACAAGTCGTCCCCCTCTTATATTTTTGTCTGCCCCGGATGAAATAAAGGCAATGTTTACAGCGCCCGCCGAGGTACTTCATCCGGGAGAGGGTGGTGCGACAGTCACGCCGATAGTCGGTGAGAGCTCGTTCATGATCGCCGACGAGGGTGACCATCTCGATGGTCGCAAGGTCATGTTGCCATCATTCCATTCCAGGGTGGTGCAACAGCACGCAGAATTGGTTGCCGAAGTCACACGTCGTGAGGTTGCCTCATGGTCGCTGGACATTCCCTTTGCGCTACACCCGCGTCTGCGTGCAATGACGCTGGAGATCATCCTGCGAACGATTTTTGGGACTGCGGGAAGTCGAGCTGATGACCGTCTCTATACGCTACGCGATCGTCTGCTGCAGATGCTGTCGGTTACGGCCAGCGCGGTCTTCCCGGAGCCGCTGCTGCGTCACGGTCCGGGACGCCGGATCTGGACGCGTTTCCTGCGCGATCGGGCCGAGGTCGACGAGCTGCTCTACGCGATCATCGACGATCGCGTCCGTGCGCGAGATAGCTGCGGGAACATGCTCGACATGCTGCTCGGGACGCGCAACGCCGATGGCTCGCAGATGACGCCGAGGCAGGTGCGCGACAACCTGATGTCGCTCGTGCTCGCCGGGCACGAGACCACCGCCTCGGAGCTCGCGTGGGCATTCCAGTTGCTGGCGCACAACCCGCGGGTGCTCGCGCGGTTGATCGAGGAGATCGACGCCGACGGCGGCGAGGAGTACCTGACCGCGACCGTGCACGAGGTGCTGCGTCATCGACCAGTGTTCCTGTTCACGATCCCGCGGGCGGTCAAGCAGCCGATCGAGGTGGGCGGCTGGACCTACCGGCCGCCGGCGCAACTGCTGGGGTGCATCTACCTCGTGCACCACGATCCAGAGCTCTATCCTGAGCCTGACGAGTTCCGCCCCGAGCGTTTCCTAGAATCCTCGCCGAGCACCTACACGTGGCTGCCGTGGGGCGGCGGTCGCAAGCGTTGCCCCGGCCTGCACCTGGCGATGCTCGAGATGAAGACGGTGCTGCGTACGGTGCTGGAGACGATGACGATCATGCCGGCGGCCCGCAAGATCGAGCATCCGCGCTGGCGCAGCGTGATCGTCACCCCCCACGCGGGGTCGCGCGTCGTGCTCGAGCGTCGTCGCAGATGACATGTCGCTGAGAACTGGAGGACGGTCGGATACGATCTGCCCACGAACTGGGACAGCGGGAACCGCTGAGGCCGAGAAGCGAGGCGGTGGGAGACTGCAAGGAGAGGCGATCTGCCTGAGAACCGCCGAGAACTGCCGGAATCGCGAGAGTGCTCGGAATCTATGGCGACGCGTCACTATGCAGGGGGCGGCGGTGGCGTCAGTATCGCTACCGTGGCAACAATGTCCGAGAACGGGGTCTCAATCGAGCTGTCGAAGGCGCAGATCAATCGCGTGATTCGCGAAGCTGCGCACGACGCCAGCATCGCGGACTCGCGAATGCTCGAGCAACTCGACATTGACGCCTTCAATACACGGCTCGACGATGTGCGGTTCTCGCGGTCGCTGCTGCGGGGCTTGATGGTGCTCGCGGCTTTCCCGGCCGACGGGAGCGATCGCGCGGTCACAGATGTGGCGAAACAGCTCGGCATGGGCGTCTCAACGACGCACCGCTATGCCGCGACGTTCGTCGAGGTTGGACTGTTGGAGCGTGATCCGGTCTCGCGCCGGTATCGGCGTGCCGGCGCAAGCTGAACGTAAGGGATGAGCAGTTCTGCTCATCTATATTTGTTGTGCGATGAGGAGGTTTGATGCCTAGGAGAAGTCCCAACGCAATCGAGAATCCGGCCTGGTCGGTGCCGTCGTTGCGCGAGCCGCGTTATTCGCAGTCGCTCGAGCGTGGCCTGGCGATCCTGGGGTGCTTCTCCCCCGAGCGCCCGGTGCTCGGGATCGCCGATATCGCGGACGAGCTCGGCATGAGCCGCTCGACGACACACAGGTACGTGATCACGCTCGTGGCGTTGGGCTACCTGGAGCAGGGCGCGTCGCGCAAGTACCGCCTCGGCCTGAAGGTCACGGACCTGGGGATGTCGGCGCTGAACGCGACCGGCCTGCGCGAGCATGCGCGCGAGGACCTCGAGGAGCTGCGTGTACGCAGCTCCTACACCGTGAACCTCGGCGTGCTCGACGGCACCGACGTGCTGTACGTGGAGCGCGCGCGCAGCTGGCGCCGCGGCCAGGACAAAATCGACCTCGGCCTGCACCCCGGCTCGCGGCTACCGGCGTACTGCACCTCGATGGGCAAGATTCTGCTGGCCTACCTGCCCGAGTCCGAGCAGAGCGAGCTGATCGGCGAGATGACGCTGACGAAGAAGGGCCCGAACACGATCACGAGCAAGAAGGCGCTGCGCGAGGAGCTCGAGCAGGTCCAGGACGAGGGCTTCGCCGTCAACGACCAAGAGCTCGAGGCAGACCTGTATTCGATCGCCGCGCCGGTCCGCAACGAGGCCCGCGAGGTGGTCGCCGCCGTGAACATGGCCGCCCACAGCTCGATGATCTCGCTCGGCGAGCTTGTTGATGCGCTCGGGCCGCATCTGGTGTCGACGGCCGATCGGATCTCGGCGCGGCTGGGGTACCGGCGGGACGACGAGCGGTAGGGTGGTCCTGCTCCGCGGGTAGGTCGATAGTCTGCCCCCCCATGAAGGCGGTGATCTTGGCAGGTGGCTTCGGCTCGCGACTGAGCGAGGAGACCGCCGTGCGCCCGAAGCCGATGGTCGAGATTGGTGGCAAGCCGATCCTGTGGCACATCATGAAGATCTACGCGGCGCATGGGATCGAGGAGTTCGTGATCTGCCTCGGCTACAAGGGCTACCTGATCAAGGAGTACTTCGCCAACTACTACCTGCACACATGTGACGTCTCCTTCGACCTGGCCGGCGGCGACATGGAGGTCCACCGCTCGGCGACCGAGCCGTGGAAGGTCACGCTCGTGGATACCGGGGAGGGGACGATGACGGGAGGGCGCTTGAAGCGCGTGTTGAGCTACGTGGAGGATCAGGACTTCTGCTTCACCTACGGCGATGGACTCTCCGACGTGGACATCGGCGCGGCGATCGCGTTCCATCGTGAGCAGGGGACGACGGCGACCGTCACCGCGGTGCAGCCCGCGGGGCGCTTCGGGGCGATCGACGTCGACGGCGAGCGGGTGAGCGGCTTCGAGGAGAAGCCGCGCGGCGATCGTGCCTGGACCAATGGGGGCTTTTTCGTGCTCTCGCCTGGTGTGACGCAATATCTGGATGGGGGTGAGGACCTCGTATGGGAGCAACAGCCGATGCGCGCGCTGGCGGCCGACGGCCAGCTCTCGGCCTTCCGACACGAGGGCTTCTGGCAGCCGATGGATACTCTGCGCGACCGTCGCGAGCTCGAGGAGTTGTGGGACTCGGGCACCGCCCCGTGGCGGACGTGGCCATGAGCACGCATGGCGGCGCTGGATCGGCGTCCTCGGTCGCTCGTGTGCGTACGGACGTGGCCATGAGCACCATGGCAGCGGAGTTTGGAACGGTGGGAGCACGCATGAGTGTCATCGATCCGGGCTTCTGGCGCGACCGTCGGGTGTTGCTGACCGGTCATACCGGCTTCAAGGGTTCGTGGCTGTCGCTGTGGTTGCAGTCGCTTGGCGCCCAAGTGACCGGCTTCGCAGAGGGCATCCCGACGGAGCCCTCGCTCTATGAGCTGGCGAAGGTCGGTGAAGGCCTCGAGAGCCTCGAGGGCGACGTGCGCGACCCCGAGGCGGTCGCGGCGGCGGTTGCGACAGCCAGCCCGGAGGTCGTAATCCACATGGCGGCGCAGGCACTCGTGCGCCCGTCCTTTACTGAACCCAGACAGACCTACGAGACCAACGTGATGGGTACGGTCAACGTGCTCGACGCCATACGTCTGCACGGAGGTGATGTTCGCGCGATCGTGAACGTCACCTCCGACAAGTGCTACGAGAACCGCGAGTGGGAGTGGGGCTACCGCGAGCACGAGCCGATGGGTGGCTTTGACCCCTACTCGAGCTCGAAGGGCTGCTCCGAGCTCGTGACGGACGCCTTCCGTCGTTCGTTCTTCTCAGACCCCGCGGGGCCGCGTCTGGCGTCCGCCCGCGCCGGCAACGTGATCGGTGGCGGTGACTGGGGCGAGGATCGACTGGTCCCGGACATCATGCGCGCGGCGCTCGCCGGCGAGCCGGTGCGCGTGCGCAACCCGAACTCGATCCGCCCCTGGCAGCATGTGCTGAATCCGCTGAGCGGCTACCTCTTGCTCGCTCAGTCGCTGTGGAAGCAGCCCGAGCTGGCAGAGGGCTGGAACTTCGGCCCGACTGACGAGGACGCCCGCCCGGTCGGTTGGATCGTCGAGCGAATCGCCGCGCAGTGGCCGCACGATCTGCATTGGACGCAGGACGATGGTCCGCATCCGCATGAGGCGCGCTACCTGAAGCTCGACTCCTCCAAGGCGCGCGCGCAACTGGGCTGGCGCCCGGGGCTCGACCTGGCGGCGACGCTCGATAGCATCGTGGACTGGTACCGCCGGCTGCGCGACGGAGCGGATATGCGCGCGGTGACGCAGGAGCAGATCGAGACGTTCCAATACGCTGCCACCCCATCATGAGCGAGACCCTCTGTCGATTCTGCCGTGCGCCCGTCGAGGCCGTCTTCGCGGACCTCGGCATGTCGCCGCTGGCGAACTCCTACCTGCCGCCCGAGCGGGCCAACAGCATGGAGCCGTTCTACCCACTGCGCGCGCTCGTCTGTGGGAAGTGCTTCCTCGTGCAGCTGGAGGAGTTCGAGACGCCCGAGCAGATCTTCTCCGACTACGCCTACTTCTCGTCCTACTCCTCGAGCTGGCTGGAGCACAGCCGCCGCTACTCCGAGCTGATGATCGAGCGTCTCGGCCTGGGCGAGGACAGTCATGTCGTCGAGATCGCCTCCAACGACGGCTACCTGCTGCAGTTCTTCCACGAGCGCCAGATCCCCGTGCTCGGGATCGAGCCGGCGGCGAACGTCGCGAAGGTAGCGCTGCAGAAGGGGATCCCGACGCTCGTCGAGTTCTTCGGCCAGGAGACCGCCCGCTCGCTGGCGGGCGAATCGGCCGCCGACCTGCTGCTCGGCAACAACGTGCTCGCCCACGTCCCCGACCTCAACGACTTCGTCGCGGGTATGAAGATCCTGCTGAAGCAGGGGGGTGTGATCACGATGGAGTTCCCCCATCTGATGAGCCTGATCGACGACAAGCAGTGGGACACGATCTATCACGAGCACTTCTCTTACTTCTCGTTTTTGACGGTCAACAGGGTGTTCGAGGCTCATGGCCTGCGCCTGTTCGACGTCGACGAGCTGCCCACGCACGGGGGGTCGTTGCGGATCTATGGCTGCCATGCGGACGATCTGGAGAAGCCCGACACCGACGCGGCCCGCGAGCTGCGCGAGCGCGAGCGCAACGCCGGCTACGAGCAGCTCGAGACCTACCTCGGCTATGGCCGGCTGGTCGAGCGGGACAAGCGCCAGATCCTGAGCTTCCTGAGCGACCTGAAGGAACAGGGCTTGAGCATCGCTGGCTACGGGGCGCCGGCGAAGGGCAACACGCTGCTGAACTACTGCGGTGTGGGTTGTGACTTTCTCGACTACACGTACGACCTCAACCCGCACAAGCAGGGACATCTGCTGCCGGGCAGCCACATCCCGATTCGCTCGCCGGAGACTCTGCGCGAGGACAGGCCCGACATCGTGCTGATCCTGCCGTGGAACCTCAAGGACGAGATCGTCGAGCAGCTGGGCTTCATCCGTGAGTGGGGTGGCCGCTTCGCGGCGCGCACGCCGGAGCTGACGCTGCTCTCGTGAGGTTCGTCGAGACGCCGCTACCCGGAGCCTGGGTGATCGAGCTGGAGGAGCTCGGCGACGAGCGCGGTTGGTTTGCTCGCACGTTCGACGCGCAGGAGTTCCGGGCGCGGGGTTTGAATCCCGTGGTTGTGCAATGCAATGCCTCGTTCAATCACCGCCCCGGGACTCTGCGCGGCATGCATTACCAGGCCGCGCCCCACGGCGAGTCGAAGCTCGTGCGTTGCGTGCGGGGCGCGATCTTCGACGTGGCCGTCGACCTGCGTGTCGACTCTCCGACCTGTCGCGACTGGCACGGCGTCGAGCTGAGCGCCGATAACCGCCTCGCGTTCTACATCCCCGCCGGGCTCGCACACGGCTTTCAGACGTTGACAGATAACTCCGAAGTGCTCTACCAGATGGGCAACACATACGTGCCCGAGGCGGCCATGGGAGTTCGCTGGGACGACCCGGCCTTCGCGATCGAGTGGCCGGCAGCGGAGGGCGGGCGGATCATCTCCGAGCGCGATGCCGGCTATCCGGACCTCCGGCCGTGAGCCGCTCGGACGCAAGTGTCGCGGGCGGTGTCTCGCGCTGTCCGCTGTGCGCCGGTCCAGCAGGCCATGCCTTCTCCTCGACCGATCGCAACCGGGGAATCCCAGCAGGTCGGTTCGACTATCAGAGGTGCGCGAATTGTGGCTCCTACTTCCTTCGCCCAGTCCCGCAGGACCTGGCTCGACACTACCCGGCGGACTACCACACGCACCCCGATCGGGTGGAGCTCGACCGCTACGTCGGTGCGGAGGAGTCGAAGCTCGACCTGCTCCGTCGTGCTGTCGTGTCGGGGCGCCTGCTGGAGATTGGTCCCGGCACCGGTCTCTTTTCCCGTGCTGCGGTGTTGGCTGGTTTCGAGGTGACGGTGATCGAGATGGATAAGAGCTGCTGCGAGTACATCGACGAGGTGGTGGGAGCGCGCGCGATTCACAGCGATCGTCCTGAGCTGGCCCTGAATGCTCTGGGGAGCTTTCAAGCGGTGGCGATGTGGCACGTGATCGAGCATCTACCCGACCCATGGGCCGTGTTCGAGGCCGCCGTTGCACACCTCGAACCGGGAGGAGCGATCATCGTGGGGACCCCCAACCCGGATTCGATGCAGTTCAGGCTTCTGGGACGCTACTGGGCTCACGTGGACGCGCCGCGTCATCTGTTCCTGATCCCCGCGTCGGCTCTTCAGCACAAGGCTACGGAGCTCGGCCTGCAACATGTCATGACCACGACCTCTGACCCCGCTGGGCGGCATTGGAACCTGTTTGGTTGGGAATACGCCCTGCGTCGCCATCCGGCCAGGAACCCATCGACATCGCTGACCCGGGCTCTTGCATTGCTGCTTACGACGGCCGTGCGCCCGTTCGAGACGCGTGGCCTCGCCGGTGCCACCTACACGTCCGTCTTCGTCAAGCGCTGAGAGCCGATGGGGTCCCTAGGATGGCGGCGATGGCGTCGGTGCCAATGATTCCTGCCGACGGCGACAGTACGCCGCCAGCTCCGGCACCGGAAATCCTTGACACATCGGCGGCGGGTCCGGCGGCGATCCGGGGCGGTGCGCTGCGTATCGGCGCGTATATCGGCGGCACCGCGCTAGGCGTCCTGTCGACGGCGCTGCTGTTCCGTCATCTCGGCGTCGTCAACACCGGTCACTACTCGCTGGTCATCTCGCTGGTGGCGATCATCTCCGGACTTTCCGACCTCGGGCTAACCGCGATCGGGGTGCGCGAGCTCTCCGTCAAGACGGGCACAGAGCGCGACTCGATCGCTCGTAACCTGCTGGGGCTGCGCCTCGTGTTGAGTGCCGTGGGAGGGATCCTCATTGTCGCGTTTGCCGCGGTTGCCGGGTATGGGACGACGATCACGATCGGTGTCGCGCTGGCCAGCGTGGGTCTCGTCCTGCAGAGTGCCCAGTCGACGCTCGCGATGTCGCTGATCAGCGACCTGAAGCTCGGCTGGGTGGCGACGTTCGAATTTGTGCGCGCGGCGCTGACCGCCGCGCTTGTCATCGGGCTCGTCTTCGCCGGGGCTCACCTGCTTGCTTTCCTGGCGGTGACGATCCCCGTCGGCATCGTCGTGCTCGCGTCGAACGTGTTGGTGGTGCGCGGCCGGACTCCACTGATGCCCGCCTTTCATTCCTCCAGATGGTGGCGCCTGGTCCGTGATGTGCTGCCCTATTCGGCGGCCGTCGCGGCGGCGACTCTGTACTTCTATCTGGCCGTGATCCTCGTCTCGCTGCTGGCGAGCTCGACCACGCTCGGCTACTTCAGCGTTTCCTCGCGGGTCATTCAGGTGTTGCTCCTGATGCCGGGTCTCGCCGTCGGAGCCGCGTTTCCGATCTTCTCGCGCGCGGCGCGGGATGACCATGTTCGACTTGCCTACGCGTTGGGGCGCGTGTTCGAGGTCAGTCTCCTGGTTGGGGTGCTCGTCTCACTCTGTCTGGCGGTCGGCGCACCGCTGGTGATCGAAGTGGTAGGCGGTCCAAAGTTCGCGCCTGCGGCCCCGGTGCTGGCGATCCAGGGCGTGGGCCTGGGCGCCAGCTTCGTGGGCGCCGTCTGGTCTTACGGCCTACTAAGTCTCGGCCGATACCGCGACATACTCGCGATCAACCTGCTGGCGCTGCTTGTCGGCGGGGTTCTGGTTGCCATGCTTGTCTCGCTCGATGGCGCGCGCGGAGCCGCGATCGCGACGACGATCGATGAGATCGGGCTCGCTGCGTTGAATGGTGTCGCGCTTGCCCACGCCTCACGCTCGCTCTCTCCTCCGCTGCGGATCTTTCCGCCTGTCGGGCTTGCGTTGGTCCTGGCCGTCGCCTCGACGCTCCTCGAGATCCCCGTGCTGGCGAGTGTTGCGCTGGCGGCCATCGTGTACGTGACTGCTGTGTACGCGCTCGGTGTGGTGCCCGAGGAGATCCGTCAAAAGCTTCCATGGCGGCGCTGAGATGGGCGTGATCGACCGGTGGCTGGATCGTCGTGAGCCTCTGAGGCTCGCGACGGCGCTTGTTGACCAAGCCCGCCCGTCTCGGCCCTGCGTCGTCCATCTGGTGCGTGCGGCCAATGGCCCGGTGCCTTTCGATGCCTTCCTCGATGCGGTCGATCGTCATCCGCCCGGGATCGAGTGCGACGTCGTGCTGGCGATGAAGGGATTCGAGCGAGCGCGGGACGCTGATCCCTATCTCGAGCGAGCGCGCCATCTTTCACCCGAGGCGCTGTTCTTTAGCGACGAGGGCCTGGATCTCGGGGTGTACTTCGCCGTCGCCGCGCAACTGAAGCGAGATCGCTATTGCTTTCTGAACTCCTATAGCGAGCCGCTTGTAGAGTCCTGGCTTACGAAGCTGGACCAAGCTCTATCTCAGTCGGATGTTGGATTGGTGGGCGCGACGGGCTCATGGGCCAGCACGCGTTCATGGGTGGCCTACTCGCTGCGTCTACCGAGCGCCTACCGCGCTGTGTTGCCGCAACGGCGGGTGGCCCGCGAAGGGTTTAGATCGATCGACCTGGAACGAGAGGGCGTCGAGACTCGTTCAGGGGTCGACTCGCTGTGGGTCAAGCTGAGCGTGCTCTCACGGATGCCCGAGCAGATTCTTGCCTTCAGGCCGTTCCCTGCTTATCACATTCGCACCAATGCGTTCATGGTCTCTCATGCGACGCTTGCCGGCTTGCACTTGCATCCTGTTCGGGGGAAGTTCGACGCCTATCTGCTCGAGAACGGGCGTCGCAGCATCACCCGCCAGGTGCAGGATCTCGGCCTGCGAACGTTGGTGGTGGACCGTGCGGGGGATACGTATGACCACGACGACTGGCACCGCAGCAACACCTTGTGGCAGGGTATTCAGGAGGGCCTGCTGGTGGCCGACAACCAGACACGCTCTTACATAGCCGGCGATGCGAGTCGCCGGCGGCTGCTGTCATCCTTTGCCTGGGGCCGGAGTGCAGATCCGCTCCTGCCAGAGGGGGCGAGAGTGAGCGACTGAGCATCTGGCTAGCGGACGCCAGGCGTTGGTGAAGACGACGTCCAGCTCTACAGCCGTAATGCGCTTTGCAGGCGCGAGGAGCGTGAGTGCTTCCAGCGAGGCGGATACCGGGCAGGTTCGACTCGTTCGACCACGTCGATGATGTCGCGGTAGTGGGTTGGATCAAGGCCCGGATCCCATCGGGGAAACTGCCGTCCGGCAAGCGCCAGCGCATTGCGGATATGGCCGCGCACGCGTGGCGACGCCACGCGGTTGATCGATCCTAGCACCGAGAAGATCGTGTCGTAGAGCATGCGCTCGATAGGCCCGAGGTTGCGGCGGGTGGCGGCTAGGTCATCGGCGCTGGTGGTATCCCGTAGAAAGCGCCCCTCGTATCCGTAGAGGATTTGCAGCTGCCGATAGCGGCGATGATTGGGTCGCGGATCCGTCGGCGCCCCGAGCTCACGATGAAGCGCCTCCATCGCGCGTAGCCATCCATCGTTGATGTTGGTGCCAGGTAACAGCGGCGCGCCATCCTTCGACGCATTTCGCTCTTTATCACCTTCCAGGAATGATCGACCCTCGGCCTCGCGCGTATTGTTGTGGAAGAAGCCGTAGGAGCTGGGAGAAACGCCGATCACCACTTGCGGTTGGGGCTCCACGACGATCGAACGGGCGCGCGCGAACAGATGGTTCATGGCGTAGTAGTCCGGGAAGGGCGATCGGAAGAATGGACCGTCGCGGGAAAGCTGCTCCACGATGCTCCGGCTGATGGTGGCGAACTGCATGTTGAAGCCATAGCGCAGCCGCAGGTCCATCGCCGCACGTACGACCGATTGGGCGCGCTTGCGGTCGAGGAGAAACGGACGGTCAGCTCCCTGCAGGAACTCGGCGTAGCCCTCTGAGCGCAGGTAGCCCGCCGGCTCGTCTGGAATCACGCCTGGGTAGGCGTAGACGAGTGCGTTGTGATAAATGACTTGCGGCCGATCAAAGTCGGCAATCAGTTGCCTGGTTCTTTTGAAATAGCTGCTCAGGAGGGCATCGTCGTCGCCAAGCATGATCACGTAGTCGCCGCTGCTGTGCTGAAGGGCGTTGTTCCAGTTCTCTGTGACTGCCAGCAGACGCGACGTCCGTACGTACACGACGCGCGGATCGCTCAGGGAAGCGACGTAGCCCTCGACGTCCTCGGTGGAGTCGTTGTCCGAGATCACGAGCTCCCAATCCTCGTCTTCGAGACGCAGGACGCTCTCGACCGCGAGCTTCAGCAACCCCAGCCGGTCACGGGTGGGAAGCAGCACGGAGATCTTCATCGCTTAGGCATCATCAGTGCTGTGCTCGACGGAATTGCAAGGGAGCCGATCATCCCAGATCCTCGCGATTTACAGCCGCTAAGAGACTTATGGCGCGCTGTGGCGCGCGTGGGCGCCTGTGGAGGCGTCAGCTCGTGACACGTGTTCTTGTCACGGGAGCGAGCGGCTTTATCGGGTTGCCCGTGATCGCCGAGTTGGCGCGTCGCGGCGAGGAGGTGCATGCGCTTTCGACGCGCTTGCCGCTGCCGGTGACGCCCGGTGTGCATTGGCACCCAGGAGATCTGGGCGGTGAGTATGGGGCCGATGCCCTGATCGATGAGATCGCGCCCGAGCGGCTCATGCACCTGGCCTGGTATGTGGAGCACGGCCGCTTTTGGAGTGCCCCCGAGAACGTGCTCTGGGTCGAGCGCAGCCTGCGTCTGTTGCGAGCCTTCGCGCGAGGCGGCGGGCGGCGCGCGGTGATGCTCGGCACCTGTGCGGAGTACGACTGGTCCGATGCCGACCGCCCGCTGGGGGAGATGACCTCGGCACTCGGACCCACGATTTTGTACGGGGTCGCCAAGGATGGGCTGCGCCGCGTGGCCCAGGCCTATTCCGAGCAAGCAGGGTTCGAGCTGGCGTGGGGCCGCGTGTTCTTCCTCTATGGACCCCGCGAAGCCCCCGGCCGCCTGGTGGCCGCCGTCATCCGTTCGTTGCTTGCCGGAGAAGCGGTGAAGACCAGCAGTGGCTTGCAGGAACGGGACTTCCTGCACGTCGACGACGTGGCGGGCGCGGCGGTCGCCTTGCTCGACAGCGTCGTCTGCGGGCCAGTCAACATCGCCTCGGGCCACGCGACGGCCGTGCGCGAGATAGTCGATCGGATCGCGCAGCAGATCGCTCGCCTCGAGCTCGTCCGCCGCGGGGCGCTGCCAGATCGGCCCGAGGAGCCGCCGTTGCTCGTTGCTGACGTCACTCGTCTGCGCGACGAGGTTGGTTTCCGAGCACGTTGGGACCTCGCCGACGGGCTCGCGCAGACGGTTCACTGGTGGGAGCAGCACGGCGCAACCCCCGCGGCGCGCCGATGATCGGCCTGGTTCACCTCGTCTGGGCACCGCTCGGACCGGCGGTCTTGCGCGACTTCCTGAGCTCCTATCACGCCCATCCCGCCGGGGCTGAGCACGAGCTGGCGATCGTGCTCAACGGAGCCGGACCCGAGGGGCCGGCGCATGGCACTTCCCACAAGGCCCTGGATGGCTCATCCCGCGCAGCCCTGCTTGCCGAGCTGGATGGGACAGAGCACAGGCTGATCGAGCTGAAGCAACCCGCGCTCGACCTCGTGGCCTACGGTCAGGCCGCCCGTCGATTGGCTCACGAGAAACTGTGCTTCCTGAACTCCTACAGCGTGATCCTCGCGGACGGCTGGCTGGGGCGGCTGGCAGATGCGCTGCAGGAGCCGGACGTAGGGCTGGTGGGGGCCAGTGCCAGCTGGGAGAGCCAGGCCGAGTGGATCCGTGGGCGCGTCAGACATTGGCCACAGCAGCTCGCCGGGTTGCCCCGCTCCCGGCGCGACTATCCGCGCTTTCCCAATCCCCACATCCGCACCAGCACGTTCATGCTCGACAGGCTTGCTCTCGTGGAGATGGGTCTCGAGCACGCCACTGACAAGCGCGCTACCTATTTACTCGAGAGCGGCCGGCAGAGCATCACTCGGAGGGTTCAGGAGCGGGGCCTGCGCGCAACGGTCGTGGGTCGCGATGGCCGGATCTACGACGTCGAGGAGTGGCCTGCCAGCCGTACGTTCCGCAGCGGCGAGCAGGAGAACCTGCTGGTCGCTGACAACCAGACGCAGGACTATCAGACGGCCCCTTCACGTCGTCGTTGCCGCTTGTCGCTTGACAGCTGGGGTACAGCGTGAGGGCTGCGTGCGGGAGAGCAAAACGAGTGAGTGTGGTGTCCACGCTTCTATGGACCTCAGAGAGCAGCACTACAGATACCCAACACAATGGCGTCTCACCACGCGCCGAGTAGATCCGGTCCAGCTATCCTTCTCCAACCAGCTCTGGTTCCGTCCCCCGGCCGTTCCCTACGCAATAAAACGTCGTAAGGCACACACTGGCTGCCATCGCCGACCGGAGCGCCCAAGCGAGTCAGGGGATCACAAAGCTGAAACTAACATAGCCCGAGGGAGTCACGACAAGGCCAGTCGGGCCTGTAGCGGTTTCCCCCGTTTGAATCTCGAATTGACCGTTTGGGCAGTTCGATCCTCCAGGTATCCACATCGAGTATGGAACACCCCTTAGTCCAAGATAAGTCGATCCATTTTGCGTCGCGGGGGTAGATAATATTGGTCCTACCACACTTACAAGGACAACCGCATTGACCCCAGGCGAAACTCCACGCTTAGTTCTAAAGCAGTAGATCCCTTGGGGACTATCTGGAATCGGCGACCCTTCGACTATGTTGTAATTAGGAGACTGTGGATATACATGCTTGCAAAGTGGACGCTTCCCTCTCCGCTGGGTACATTGCACAATTGCAGGAAGAACTCGCGGGATCGCTCTTCCTACCACATATCCGTACGCCCTCGCGTAGCTGCGAGGGGTCTGCGCACTGCGGGGCACGGAGCCCGTGGACCCGCTCGCAACGGAAGCGCTGTTTAGGACCATTACCAGTCCTACTGCTAAGAACAGGGATAGGTGACCACCTCGGCGCCGATTCCTCCTTCCTATAGCGAACATTATCATCCTTTACAATTGGAAGCCGCCCGCGCGGGACGCGGGCGGCCGCTCTGTCGGCTAGGGGTTAAGCACGCTACTACTTTATGGCGCAAAAGAGCTTCGTATGTGTCTTCTTTCTGGCCCGGACGACAACCTTCTCTGCGGTGCAGGAGGCCGAAACCGTACCTGCGACGAGGTAGCTGCCGGGTCTGATACGAATGCTGAAGGTTCCGTCTTCTGTCGTGGCGGTCTTTGCCAGGACTTTGTGTGAGTCGTTAGTGACCACGATGCCTGCGTCCCCAAACCCAAACCCACGTGGAGATTTATCTTGCAAAGAAGGCGGCCCGCCGCTCCCACGCAGAATCCCAGTTATGATGCCTGTGGCGACTTTCCGAGAGGCGATGGTGGCTAGTGGGATGCCTCCTTCTGGCTGCGAGGCCGGTAGCGCGCGACCGATCACAGCACCGGAGTGCGAATCGATTGTGAGGTCGAGCACCGAGCCTGTCGGAGCCCGATCACCTCGCGGAACGGAAGCATCGCTTAGTGTGAATTGTCCATGCATCACCACGAGATCGACTGGGGTTGCGAGCATCGCGCGATACCCGGCGCTAGGCGATTCGGGTATGACCGTTGATGGATCAACAGTGCGCATCGCTTCTTCGAGGGAGCCTTTGCCCACGCTCATCGCAGAGGGGTTGGGTTCTCCCGCGTCTTTCGCGTTCTCTCTGGCTATCCCCTCGATCGTTTCCGTCGAGAGTTCAGGCCCACTTGGAGTCACATAGCCTGCGAACGGTTCGTGCGCAGGCGTCGCCGGGGCCGTGCCGGCCGACGCACTGAGTGCCTGCGTAGCTCCAAGGAGCGCCAAGCCCACGAGCGTCACCACCATCATCGACCTGCGCCTTGTCCTGCCTATTTGGGTTCCTAGCTTTCTCATCAGCACGTGCTCCAGTCGGCGTTGCCGGGATAGTTGCTGGAATAGTTTGGCGTCTCGCACAGTTCACCGGCAAGTTCGGGTCCAGGGCTGATGTAGCCATATACTTTCGACGATCCGCCCCAGGCGCGATGTTCTCCACCATGCGCAACGTAGGCGACTTCCTGTGAGCCCGCATTGGAGGGGTGGCTGTTTGAGTACGCCTCTATGCCGGCTTCCAGCGTATTGGAGTAGGTAGACCAGTAACCGGGCTTGGAGTGGCAGTCGACCTCGTTTCCCCAAATGTACTCACACCACGTACCATTGGCGGATGGATCTTCGATTTCGTAGACATTCCTCGGTTCGGCGTCGACAGTTTTCCAAATATATTCCTGATAGCCAATAATTTGGCCTTTTCCGTTGACGTATTCTGCATGTGCTATGAACGGGTGCAGGGTGCAGCAACTTTCCCCGTTGCCAGCGGTCTGTCCGATCTCTAGCCAGCCGCCGGAGGACTGGAACGACAGCCACATCTCATCGTTCACGAACGCACCACCGGCATATTCCGACACATCCATCGCAGTGGTGTCCGGAATGTCGACTGCACCCTTTACGCTTTCGCCCGCATGTTCCATCCTCCATTCGGTCAGGGCATAGCAATGCCCTCCTTCTCCCTCGTAGCATTCCCCTTTGCCCCAAGAGGCCGCCGCAGGCGAGGCCAGCACAAGCGCAACGAGGATGCCTAGCGGAGCGAACCATCGCCACGCCGAACCTTGACAGCACCTTCTCATCCCCCTACCTCCTCGTCTCTCTGATTTGCCATAGTGCTCGCGGTTCGTTCAGCTTGAGGCCAATCGGCACCTGTTGCCTCGCGAAGTTCAATCGCTTCCGCGACAGGTACATAGAACAAGTCTATACAGACGAAGGCGACGAAGTCAAGATGTTAGGAGCAATTCTGGACATTTGACCGCCGCGGGGATGCTCGAGGCCGAGAGCCAGTTCCGCAAGGTCGTCAGCTACTCAGACCTCGCGAAGCTCGCCCTCGTCGCCGAACGCGACATCGCAGCACAGCACGCCACCATCCACACGACACCCCGCGAGGAGGCACTCACACCCGCCAGCGTGTAACGATCACACCCCGGTCGCCACCACGAACTTCCACGGCAAACGAGACAACCTCGACTTCCATCCCACTGAGGTCAACCGCATCAAGCGCGGCCGACGAAACCCCGGTCTGCTCACGATCGTCAAGCTTGCCAAAGCACTCGACGTCCCCGCCGGCGACCTACTCGCCGGGCTGTAGACCGCCGGCGTCCATGCGTTCTACCCAGACCTACCACCAGACCGACCAATCGCGGCGGCCATCCGGTCAACCCCCAGGTGGCGAGCTCGCTATCCGATCTATTTCGACACTCGGCGCAGCGCCAGCGAGTCGCGTAGCGAGATCGTCGCGTCGATCGCCTCCGCCGGTGGCATGGGCCGTTGCGCCAGTCCGCGCGCGGCTCGCCAGCCGGCGATGCGCCCGCGCAGTGCCGTCAGATCATGTGCGAGGACGGCATCGCCGCAGACCACGAGCGTCTCGGTGAGCAGCGCTCGGGGCGCGTGGCGCCCGCGCAGCACGCCATAGCGCCGCAACAGATAGCCCCGGCTGAAGCCCGCCAAACGGCGCTGGTCGGCAGATCCCCGACCGAAAGTCTCCGAGCCCAAGTGCACGCCGATCGCTTCGGTGGCACACGTGGTTGTCCATCCCGCCACGCGTAGCCGCCAGGCGAGGTCGAGGATCTCCATATAGGCCTCGATCGACTCGTCGAGCCCTTTCACCTGCTCCCAGGCGGTGCGCCGATAGGCGGCGGCGGTGCCCTCGGGGCCGGTGAGCACTGGCCACTCCTCCCGGGCGCGCTCGGGGGCGAGACCCTGAAGCCGAGGAAATCCTGCGAGTGTCACATCGGTGGTGACGCCGACGCTGTCGATCGACTGTTCGCCCACCGTCAACAGCACGGCCGCGACCGAGCCCAGCCGCGGATTGCGGTGCAACGGCGCGAGCAGATGCTCAAGGCAGTCAGGGCGTAGATCGACGTCGTTGTTCAAGAGGACGACGTGCCCGCCCTTGCCCGCGGCAACGCCGAGGTTTACCGCCTGGGTGAACGGGTGATTGTGGTCGAGCTCGACCACGGTCACGTCGGGCCAGTCCCGACGCAGCGCAGTCCGCGTCTCGTCGGTCGAGCCGTTGTCCACCACGATCACATGGTGGTCCACCGTCTGGGCGGCCAGATGTCGCAGACAGCTCGACGTGAGATCGAAGCGGTTGTAGGCAGGGACGACGACGTCGATCGAGGCGCTCACGGCGGCTCATGCTAGTGAGCGGGGCTCGTGCCGCGCGGTTGTGGAGCTAGCCTTGCGGGACTTTTGCGCATGGCCCAACCCCACATCGGCCTGAACCTGATCTTCCTCGTTCCCGGCGAGACCGGCGGCATGGAGGTCGCCGCGCGCGAGCTGATCCCGGCGCTGCTCGACGAGGCGCCCCCCGGGATGCGCTTCACCGCTTTCATCAACCGCGAGGCCGCCGCTGCCAAGGACGGCCCCTGGGGCGAGCTGCTGCCTGCCGTGACCGTGCCCGTGAGCGCGCGCAACCGCGTGCAGTGGGTGTTTGGCGAGCAGGCCTTGCTGCCGCCCGCCGCGATGCGGGCGCGCGTCGATCTCGTGCACAGCCTTGCGAGCACCGCGCCGCTGTGGGGTCGTTTCCGCAGGGTCGTGACCGTGCACGACCTGATCTACGCGCGCTTTCCCGAGGCGCACGCAGGCATCCGCGACAAGGGCATGAAGGTGCTCGTGCCCCAGGCGGCGCGCCGCTCCGACCGGGTGATCGCCGATTCGCAGAGCACGCGCGACGATCTCGTCGAGATGCTTGGAATCCGCGCCGAGCTGATCGACGTGGTGCCGCTCGGGCTCGGCAGCGTCCGACGCGCGGTACCGATCGACGAGCGCGAGACGCGCGCACGCTTTGAGCTCGGCGAGCGCCGCGTGCTGCTGAGTCTGTCGGCGAAGCGCCCCCACAAGAATCTACTCGCGCTGATCGGCGCGCTCGCACAGATCCCCGTGGAGGAGCGTCCTGTGCTCGTGCTCGCCGGCTATCCGACCGCTCACGAGGCTGAGCTGCGCGCGCGCGTCCAGAGCGAGGGTCTCGCCGCCGACGTTTGCTTCCCTGAGTGGCTCTCGGCCGAGGATCTAGAGGGCCTGTGGGCGATCGCGCGCGCGTTCGTGTTTCCGTCGCTGTACGAGGGCTTCGGGCTGCCCGTGCTCGAGGCGATGGCGCGCGGTGTGCCGGTCGCGTGCTCGAACGCCTCCTCGCTGCCCGAGGTCGCGGGCGACGCGGCGCTGCTGTTCGACCCGCACGACGAGGCCGCGATCGCCGGTGCGCTGCGCCGGCTGCTGGACGACGGGCCGCTGCGCGAGCAGCTGCGCACCCGTGGCCTGGCGCGCGTGGGCGAGTTCACATGGCAGTGCACCGCGCGGCTGACGCTCGAGAGCTACCGCCGCGCGCTGTAAGCGGCACAGCAGGCAGTAGTGGCGCTCGGGACCGACTCGACTGTCCCGTTGGGCGGTGATGGTCGGTATAAGGAGAAGGATCGAATGTAGAAGGCTCATGAGAGCGAGGTGGAGATGCGAGGATTGTCGGTGGAGGAGGTGGTTGGAAGACGTGAGGCGGTTCGGGCGGTCCTCGCCCTATGGGTAGCGCTTGCCGTCGCAGGCCTCGTGGCGAGCTCCGCCAATGCGGGCGAGTACCACGTCTACTCCTGCCGGACGCCGACTGGGGCGGCTGCTCCCACCAGCGGTTGGGGTCCGTCGACCAATGGTCCGTGGATGGAGGTCACCAACAACTGCGAAAGCGGAGGGTCGCTGACAGCGGCGCTGGACGGGAATGTCTCGCATCCGGCCAATACGTCGGCCGCGACCTGGACCTTCAACGCCCCGGCGGGCACCCGGATCGCGGCGGCGAAGCTGTGGCGTTCGACCTACGTCAGCTCGTGGGAAGCGGGTAACAACTCGACGGAGACTCAGCTCGAGGCGCCGGGAGACACAACCACGGCTGATGTCTTCAGTCAGTGTGTGCGCTTCGAAGGCTGTGAATCGGTGGGGAGCTCCAGCGTCCCGATGTCGCAAGCAAACCTCGTCGTGGCGCCATCGGACAACTTGACCGAAGCAACTCATCTCTACGTAAACGCCTCGTGTGGCGGGGGCGATGGCAGCTCCTGCCCGGCGGTCGGTGCGGGCTCCGCGGCGTCGATCAGCCTGTACGCCGCCGATATCACGCTCGCCGACGACACACCGCCAACGGTCTCGAGCGTGGGCGGGAGCCTAGCGGCCGGAGGGACGTTGGGCGGTGTCGAGGATATCTCCTTCTCGGCGGCGGATGCGGGCTCCGGGCTGTATGAGGCTGTGTTCTCGATCGACGGGCACGCAGTTTCTAAGCAGCTCTTGGAAAGCGGTAGCGGGCCGTGCCGGAACGTCGGCGGCACGAGCGATGGGAGCAATGCTTTCTTCGAAGTCGAGCCCTGTCCGCTGGCTTTGAGCGATGACCTCTCCTTCGATACCGCGCTGGCCTCGGACGGATCGCACCTGTTGACCGTGCAGCTGCTCGACGCGGCTGGAAACGCGACGACGATCATCAACCGCCAGGTGACGTTCGCCAACCACACCGCGAGCTTACCCGCAGGCGCCAGCATCGGCCCGGGTAGCCCCCTCGTGCTGCGCGGCGCGCTCAACGGCACGAACGCCTCCGACCAGGCGATACTCATCGCGCGCTGGAAGAGCACGGCGAAGGAGGTATGCACGAGCAGCTACAGGGCGGCTGACCGCATCACCGGGCGTTTGGCGGCCCCTGGCGGCGTACCGATCTCCGGCGCGGTGCTCAACGTGTACCAGACGTCCGCATATGAGGGCGCGCGGACAGTACCGCTCGCCGAGGTGCACACTGGACCCACGGGTGCGTGGACCCTAACCCTGCCCCGGGACACGTCCTCCAGCGCGCTGCGCTTCGAATACCGCAGCCACCAGAACGACACGATCCCCGTCGCCACGACCGCCCTCACGCTGCGGGTCCACGTCGGTATCGCGCTGAGGATCGCGCCGCGCGTCACGAGCGTGGACCATACAATCGTCTTCAGCGGCACCTTGCACGGCACCCCGATCCCCCCGGGTGGCAAGCAGCTCGTGCTTGAGGCCTCCTCAGGCGGAGAATGGATCGAATTTCGCACGATTACCACTGACGCGAAAGGCCGCTACCGTGCGTCCTACCGCTTTAAGTTCCCCGGCCCCGCAAGCTACCGCTTTCGCGTGTACTCGCCACATGAAGCAGACTTCCCATTCTTGGAGGGAAGGTCGAATGTGGTTGGCGTGTACGAGCGCTGAGCTGGGTCCGACCAGCCCCATGAGATTGGACAAGCTCGCTGATGGCGTTGTCCCCGCCGAGAAGGTTGAGGGTGGGGCGGAGGCTTGCGGGGCGAGTGTAAGTGTCCCGTTAGCCGGGAATCGTCGGTATAAGAAGCAGGCACAATTCTGGAAAGCGAGGTGTGGATGCGCAGCTTGTCAATAGTCGTGATGTCGCTGCTCCTGGGCGTTTGCCTCGCGTGGGCGCCGACGTCGCGTGCCGGCGAGTGGACACAGGTCACGTGTACCCAGCCAGACGGGCAGCCCGCTCCGAACGAAGCGACCGAAGAGAGCTGGACTGGAACATCAGTGGGTGGACTGTCGCCCTACAGCAGCGTCAACAACGACTGTGGCCAGCGGGGCGGCTATCTGGTCGCGACAAACAGCTCGCAGTTCACGGTTCCGCGCTCGACTGGTCCGATGTGGGAATACGCCGCACCTCCTGGTTCCATGATCGCGGGAGGCTCGATCGCGGTTTCGCTCACCGCTCCGCAGGGCACGGCGTATGTCGCTACTCCAAACAACATCTATGGCGCTGATGTTCTCGCCAACTGCCAGTTCAACGAACACTGCGGAAGTAGCAGTTCCTTCTTTGGCCCCTACTCGGCGGTTGTGCCGATCGATCATCTCGGCGGCACGAGACTGTATGCAGCCGCGATGTGCGTTGGCCCGGGCCAACCGGGTGAAAGCACGGGAAATTGCGCGGCGGGGGATGGAGCCAGCGGCCTGAACGCGCAGACCATCGTCTATGCCGCCGACGTCGAGCTAGCCAACAGCTCAACACCCACCGGGACGGACTTCGCCGGCTCGCTGCTCAAGCCCAATACGAGCGGGACCGCCGATCTGACGTTCAACGCGCAGGACCCGGAAGGGCCTGGCGTATACCGGGCGATCGTGGATGTTGACGGAACCGCCGTCTATCAAGGCATGCCTGAACCCAACGGTGGCAGGTGCGCGAGTATCGGCGTCGATTCCAACGGTGTCAGCGAGTTCCTCTACCCCCAGCCTTGCAAGCGCTCGGTGGCAGTCGACGTTCCCGTCAATACAACCAAGCTCTCCAACGGATCTCATCAGCTGAAGGTCACCGTGCAGGACGCTGCAGGCAACTCCTCGACCGTCTACGCCGGCGCGATCACGGTCGCGAACCCAAGTTCCCCCACGGGCACGCCGATCGGTCCCGGCAGCCCTACCGTTGAGCGCGGCGCGGCGAACGGCATGAACGCCTCCGATCAGGCCAAGCTGACCGCGCGCTGGAACAGCACGGCGAAGCTGACACGCACGAGCAGTTATGGACAAGCCGACCGTATTACTGGGCGTTTGATGACTTCCACCGGGCAGCCGATCTCTGGCGCGATGCTCGATGTCACAGAGGTCCCTGCCGATCAGGGCGCAAAGATTACACCCCTTGCGGGCGTGCGCACTGGACCCACGGGTGCGTGGACCTTGACCCTGCCCAAGGGCATCTCATCGAGCGCGCTTCGCTTCGCCTACCGCAGCCACGTGAACGACACGATCCCGGTAGCCACAGCCGCCTTGACATTGCGCGTGCATGCCGGCATCGCGCTGAGCATCACCCCCCACGTCACGAGCGTCGGCCACAGGATCGTCTTCACGGGCGTGCTGCACGGTACGCCGATCCCACCGGGCGGCAAGCAACTCGTGTTGGAGGCAAGTTCCGGTGGTGAATGGATCCAGTTCAACACGATCACAACCAATGCGGTAGGCCGCTATCACGCGACCTACCGCTTCAAGTTCCCCGGCCCCGCGAACTACCGCTTCCGCGTGTACGTTCCCCACGAAGCGGACTTCCCATTCTTGGCGGGAGCGTCAAATGTCGTCGGCGTGTACGAGCGCTGAGCTATTCGGGGTCGATCTCCGAGTTGTAGCCCGGGAAGATGGTGGTGGCGGATCTCAATCAGTCTGCGTAGCTCGCCAGCACCTGCTCCAACGATGCCTCCAGCGAGAGCTCCTCGGCGTGCTCGGCAAACCAGCGAGCCGTGCTCTCGCGCAGTGCCAGCCCCGCCTCGTGCACGCGCACGATCGCATCCGCGACCGCCTCGGGCTCGGCGCTGGGCACGACCACCCCGTTGATCCCGTCCTCGACGAGCTCGGTCGCGGCGTTGTCCTCGCTGGCGACGACGATGCTCGGGGTGGCGTAGGCCGAGGCCTCGACGACGACCATCCCGTAGCCCTCGCGCCGCGAGGGCAGGAGCATGCAGAGCGCGCGGCGCATGTCGGCCTCGACCAGTTCGGCGTCGGCGAAGCCGGGGGCGTCGAATGATCGTCTCGGCCCCGTGCGCGGCGATCGCCTCGCGCAATGCATCGCGCTCGGGCCCGTCGCCGTAGAACACGCCTCGCAGGCCCTCGATCCGCTCGGCGGCGAGCGCCACCGCAGCGACGCCGAGCGTGACGCGCTTCTCGGGGATCAGCCTGCCCGCGAACAGCACGAGCGGATCCGCCGCGCGCGCCGGCGCGGGCTGCAGCGACCCGGCGTAGAGCCCGCGCAGCACGGTGACCTCGCCGCGCAGACCCTCGGCGCGCAGGCGCGCTGCGTGCAGCGCGGAGAAGCAGAACGCGCGCTGCGGGACCGCCGCGCAGGCGCGCTGGACGAGCGCGCCGATCCGCCCCTGGAGGCCGCCGAGGTAGTCGTGCCAGTAGGAGCGGCTCCAGACCTCGAACCAGTCGACGACGAGCCCGTAGCGGCGCAACGGGCGCAGCACGGCCGCCGCGAGCAGCGAGAAGTACGGGAAGGCGCAGGTATGCACGACGTCGTAGCGGCGGCCGTGGCGCAGCAGATGCCAGGAGCACGCCGAGCCCGAACACGAGCGGCGGCAGGATCCGCCGCCGGCCGCTCTCGGTGTAGAGCGCCATCCGCGGGCCGACCGCTATGACCCGCACGGACCCATCCAGCGCCGGCGCCGCGCCGCGGTCCCACTGGCGCAGCGTCAGGTAGGTGACCTCGTGCCCGTCGGCCGCGAGGCGCTCGGCGAGGTTGCGATACCAGCGCTCGGCGCCGCCGACCGTGAACGGGAAGAGGCAGTCGTAGATGACGCAGATGCGCATGGGCGGGTTTTACTTTTAAAGAGGCCCCTCCCGGGGCCCGCTGTGCAGAGCGTCCGGTCTCACCGGCGGCGCTCATCTTTACAGGCGTCGCGTAGGTTCCGAGGCGTTCGATAGGATCGGTCCTCGGAAAACACGCCACGAAGATCGCCACTTTCCGTTGGCTCACGCGTTATAGGAGCACGGCTCCACGTCCCACCCGGGAGACTTGGGACGCCGAGCAACCGCCCATGAGCACAGCCGTCCAGACAAAGCCCCCGATATCCACGGACGCCGAGCGCGCCGCACCGCTGGTGTCGGTCGTGATCCCCTGTCTGAACGAGGCCGAGAACATCGAGGTCTGCGTCGTCGCGGCGCTCGGCGCGCTGAAGGACGGTGCGATCGCCGGCGAGGTGCTCGTCGTGGACAACGCCTCCGAGGACGACTCGGCCGCGCTGGCCGCCGCCGCCGGCGCGCGCGTGATCTCCGAGCCCCGTCGCGGCTACGGCAGCGCCTACCTCGCCGGCTTCGCGGCCGCGAAGGGCAAGTACATCGTGATGGCCGACGCCGACCTGACGTACGACTTCAACGAGATCCCGCGCTTCGTCTCCGAGCTCGACGGCGGCGCCGAGCTCGTGATGGGCGACCGGATGGACAACATCCAGCCCGGCGCGATGCCGTGGCTGCACCGCTACATCGGCAACCCGCTGCTCTCGGGCATCCTCAACCTGTTCTTCCGGACCGGCGTCAAAGACGCCCACTGCGGCATGCGCGCGCTGCGCCGCGACGTGCTGCCCCGCCTGGACCTGCGCACGACCGGCATGGAGTTCGCCTCGGAGATGGTGATCCGCGCCTCGAAGGAGCACCTGAAGATCGCGGAGTTCCCGATCGAATACCACCCGCGCGGGGGCGAGTCGAAGCTGTCGAGCTTCCGCGACGGCTGGCGGCATCTGCGCTTCCTGCTCGTCCACAGCCCCACGCACCTGTTCATCATCCCCGGCGCCGTGCTCGCGGTGCTGGGCGTGCTGATCGCGGGTATCGCCGGCTCGGGCCTGGAGCTCTTCGGACGGGCGTGGGGCATCCACGCGCTGATCCTCGGCTCGCTGCTGATGGTAGTCGGCACCCAGGTACTCGCGCTCGGCCTCTGCGCGCACGCCTACGGCACGTACTTCATGGGCGAGAAGGACCCCTGGTTCGACCGCATGCGGGCACGCTTCCGGCTCGAGCACGGGCTGATGCTCGGTGGATTGTTCATGTTGATCGGGCTGGTGATGGGCGCGGTGATCGTCGCGACCTGGATCGCCCACGGCTTCGGCTCGCTCTCGAAGGAGTGGCTCGCGGTGGTGTCCGCGTCGTTTTTGATCGTCGGTATCCAGATCTTCTTCTCGTCGTTCCTGCTGAGCATCCTCGGGCTACGGCGGCAGTGAGCGCGGCTGAGCCGGAGCTCGCGTCAGCGCCAGGTGCGCGGGCGGGACATCCGAGCCGGCGGAGAGCCCTCACGGGGCGGTGGGATGGCGAGCGGGCCGTGTGGTGGCCGGCGGGGATCGTCGGCCTGCTGATGCTCGGGTTGATCGTGTGGCAGCTGGCGATACCACGGCCCTACTACACGGGTACCGACAGCGTCGATGTCTCGGGCTTGGTGGCAGATGTCAACGTCGGGCAGACGCTCTGCGTTCCCGGGCTCTATCTGCCGGGCGGAACCGGGCAGGTCCAGTTGGTCCTGTTCGCCTATCGACCGCGTGTGCAGGCGGCCGTGAGCGTTATCGCCGGTGGTAAGACGATGGTCTCGCGCGCCGCGGCGGCGATTAGCGGGAATCTGGCGTTCATCCAGGCGCCGATCCCGGTGCGGGCCGGCATCGCCGGCCTATGTGCCGGCGACCGTCTGCGTGCGCCCGCTCGACGGGCCAGTGGGCGTCGGCGGCGTGGTCGGCCTGCCGTTCGGCTACCTGCCGGCTAGGCTCGACGGTGCGCCGGTCGAACAGCGCATTGCGGTCTGGTTTCTGCCGCCGGCGGGCAAGGAGCGCTCGCTGTTCTCTTCGGCCGGCGCCATCTTCTCCAGGGCCGCGCTGTTCCGGCCGGGGATCATCGGTGCGTGGACCTACCCGGTGCTGCTGCTCGTCGTCCTGCCACTCACCTGGCTGATCGCGCTGCTGTTGCTGGCACGCAGCGTGGCCGGGCGTCCGTTGCGGTTGCGCGGCCGCGTGTTGCGCCCGGTGGCGCTGATCGCACTGATTGCGTTCGCTAACGCGGGCGCGTGGGCGCTGATCACGCCTGCCTTCAACGCCCCCGACGAACCCGACCATTTCGCCTACGGTCAGTACCTGGCCACGACCGGGCACGCTCCCGCGCGCACGCCCGATGCGCGCCCGGCCTTCTCGACCGATGAGACGCTCGCGCTGAACGCGGTGGATCTGTACGGGCAGTCGAGTTCGCTCGTCGGCCGGCCGCCCTGGCTCATGACGCAGCAGCGCGCCGCCGAACGCCTGCGCGCCTCGGTGCCTCATCCCAGCGACAACGGTGGTGGCGCCACCCCGTCGGCCTCTCCACATCCACCGGGCTACTACGGTCTGACCGCGCTGGCCTACGAGCTCGTGCGCTCGCAGTCGGTGTTCTCCCAGCTGACCGTGATGCGGCTGGTATCGAGCCTGCTGGGGGCGCTGGTGGCCGCGTGTGCCTTCGGGATCATTCGCGAGCTGCTGCCCCGTCAGCGCTTCGCCGCCGTCGCCGCCGGCCTGCTGGTCGCGTTTCATCCGATGTTCAGCTTCATGGCGGGCGCCGTGAACAACGACAACGGCATCAACGCGGCCGCCGCGCTGTCGCTCTACCTGCTGATCCGGGGTCTGCGACGCGGTCTGAGCTGGCGGCTGGCGCTCGGTCTGGGCGCCACGCTGGCGATGGCGCCGCTGATGAAGAAGACCGGCTATGAGATCTATCCCGCGGCCGCGGTCGGCGTGCTCGGCCTCTTGTGGCGCAACCACCGCCTGCGAGACACCCGCGCCTGGGCGGCGCTCGTCGGAGCGTTCGTGGCGGTGCAGGCGGGCTGGGCGCTGATCCTCGAGCCGATCTTCTACCCGAGCATCGTGGGAGGTCACCCTGCCGCTTCGGGCGCGGGCTCCGGTCGGTCTCCGGCTCGCTGAGCCTCGCCGAGCAGATGCCGGGGCGCTTCCTGGTCTACCTGTGGGAGCTGTTCCTGCCCAAGCTGTCGTTCATGGGGGAGCTGTTCCCCCCTGGATGGCCGTTCTACCAGATCTACGTGGTCCGCGGGTGGGCTTCGTTCGGTTGGTACACGTTCGAGTTCCCGCACTGGGTCTACTACGTGATCGTGGCTGCGATGGCGATCGTGGGGCTCCTGGCGGTGTCCTCCGCGATCCGCAACCGGCTGGCCGTGCGTGTGCGCCTCTTCGAGCTGGCGGTCATCGCGCTGTTCCCCGTCTCCGTCTTGGTGGCCGTCGAGGCGGCCTTCTTCGACCCCACCGGCGGTCGCACCGTCGTGGCCGAACAGGGTCGCTATATCTTCCCGGCGATCGCCGCGCTCGCCGCGATCGTCGTCGCGGGGACCTTCGGTCTCGGACGTCGCTGGCAGGTACCGCTGGCCACCGTGCTGGTGGTCGGCATGATGGGCCTGTGCTACGCCTCTCAGCTGCTGACGCTCGGCAGCTTCTTTACGTAGATCCACCATCCGAGTCGCTGAGCGGTTGATGCGTGCGAGCAAGGAGCGGCCGCACGCGTACGGCCGCGGCCCACGCTCCGATTGCGGCGGTGGCCGCAAGTGGTCCGAAGGCGGGGATCGTGAAGCGGTAGTCGTACTCGGAGGTCAAGATCGGTGCCACGAGCAGGACCACGCTTGCCGACAGGAAGAACAGCGCCGCGCGGCGCTCCTCGGCCTTCGTGAGGATCGGTGCGAGCAGCGCCAGCAGTAGCAGCAGGGCCATGAACGGCCCCTCGATGCGAGTGTCGCGCTCGTAGTCGAGCAGGAACGCGAGGCTCTTGTGGACTTCGCCGTCGCCCGGGTAGTAGGCGGCCAGGAGCGGGTCGAGCGAGTAGTTGTGGCTCGTATTGAAGTAGTAGGCGGTGAGCGACTGCGGCGTGTTGCCGTACCCGACCGCTGCCGGACCCGTGTTGCCATAGGGCGAGCTCGGGAACGAGGGATCGACGATCCGCACCAGGTCCCGCCCGACGTATTCGAGATATTCCAGCGGTTGTCCGAGGATCGCGGCCTCGGCGAAGGCGCGCAGCTTCGCGTTCTCCCCCGGCTTCGGCACGGTGACGTCGGGCTCCCCGAACGCCTGGACGGCCGGCGAGATCCCCGTGAACTCCCAGGCATCGTGGCCTGGCCGCTGTGAGCGGGGAATGTGTATGCAGAGTTTCGCCGTCCCGGTGGGTGGATAGAACTTCGAGCAGTCCGCGAAGGGTGCGACGCGTGCGTAGAGGTCGAAGTACCCGGCTCCGGTGAAACCGCCGTAGCCCTGGGATTGTTCGTGCGCTCTCAGGTACAGGCCGATCGGCAGGGCTGCCGCAAGGAGGACAAGGACGCAGTGCAGTAGTCGTCGTCGCCACGCGCCGGGGGCGACGAGCAGCGCGACGAGTGCCAGCGCCGGCAGTAGCAGCAAGCCAACGCTGCGGATGTCGGTCGCGGCGCCGAGCGCTAGGCCGGCGAGCAACGCCCATCCCCACCCACTTCGCCACATGCGCACGATCGAGTACAGCGAAAGGTCGACAAGGAAGATGAAGAGGGCCTCGGTGAGCGGCGCGTGCTCGACGAACAGCTCCGAGCCGCCGAGGATCACCACCGCCGCTGGTATGAGCCCGAGCCCGCGGGGGAATCCGGCTCTGCGGACGGCGCCGAACAGCAACAGTCCGCTGGCCAGCCCCAGTAGGTGCTGTACGAAGATCACAAACGACAGATGCGGTCGCAGCGCATGCATCCACTGCAGGAACATGGAGTAGCCCCCGACTCGCAGCGGGTCGTTGAAGACACCCGTCTGCGCGTCCTGGATGTAGATGGAGCTGTCCGGGAAGCCCACCAGCGCCGGCCGCCACTGCTCGATGAAGTACAGGCGCAGCGCGAGGCCGGCAAGAACGATCACCGCGAGCGCGATCGTCTCTGGCCGCCGCGTCGCGGTGCGGATGCGTTGCGGCCAGGCTCGCATCGTCTTCTTGGCTCCTGCGATGCCCGTCCTCGCGCGCTCGCGGAGCGTCGTCAAGAAGTCGCTCCTTCGCGTTCTCTCAGTGCATGCCGCAGCCCCGCTTCGACCTCGTCGGTAGCGTGCTCCCAGGTGTGGGAGGCGACGAATTCGATGCCCTCCCTCGAGCGCCGCTCTCGATGCTCGGGGTCGTCGAGCAGCCGCTCGAGCGCGTCGGCGATCGCGCGCGGGTCGAGCGCGGCGAGCTCGAGCGGGCCGTCGGAGCCGAAGATCGACTCGGCGCTGACGCCCGCGAGCTCCACGCAGGGCAGCCCGCAGGCGAGCATCTCCTTGGGCATCAGCGAGAAGTTCGTCAGCGACAGGCACAGCCCGACGGTGGCTTCGGAGTAGAGCGTGGCGAGCTGGGGCGGGGTGAGCACGCCGAGATGCTCGTAGGGGAACGGGCTCTCGAGCCGGCCCTCGTCGCCGAACAGCACGATCCGCAACTCGGGGCGGCGGCGGTGCAGCTCCGAGAGCGCCATCAGCCCGACCGGCACTGCGCGCCGGGGAGTGACGTGGCGGGCGTAGTAGATCACGGTGTCCTTTAGGCGCGGGACGGGCTGGGGTTGGTAGAGCGAGTGGTCGACGCCGAGTTGGAAGGCGTCGGCGCTCGTGGCGTAGCGATCGATCAACAGGTCGCGCAGCCAGGGGCTCGCGGCGATGCAGTGCAGCTCGTGGCGGTAGGTGTCCTCGGCCATTTCGCGCTCGGTCGAGGCGGCGTAGAACTCGGGCTCGTGGTCGTTGACGATGTAGGCGCGCGCGCGGCACTGGTCGAGCATCAGCGTCGGATGGACGGTCTGCCAGCCGGTGGCGATCGCGACGTCGGCGCCTTGCCATTGATCGAAGCCCTTGTAGACGGGGCCGTCGATCGGCGCGAAGAACTCGCGGATGTCCGCGCGGATCACCGCCGGCCACTCGGCGTTGTGCTGGCCGGTGAAGTCATACAGCCAGACGCTGCACAGGTGCCCACGCTGCTCCAGCCGGGAGAAGATCTGCAGCAGCGTGTTGTGCCCGCCGCTGCCGCGCCGGAAGGAGGGGATCACGAGCGCCAGACGCAGGCGCTCGCGCTCGGCCATCCCGGGCACCGGGTCGAGCAGCGGCGCGGCGCCCTCGCGCCAGAAGCGTGCGACGTCCTCGTAGTCGTCGTGGTCGCGCTTCGGCGGCATGTGCGTGGTCGGCGGCACCGGCGAAACGCCCGACGACGTCGTATCTGGCTCGCTCGCCGCTACGTCGCGATCGTCGCGGCCCTCCAGCGACAGCCGTCCGCGCACGGGGGCGGGCAGCCGCCCGGCGCGGGAGCCGAGCGCCGAGAACACGCGCCGACCGCCGTGGTGCACGGCGGAGCGCGCCGTCCAGCGCGCCTGCTCGGCGCCGCTGAGACCCTGCTCTGCCGCCCAGCGCCGATCGCCGGCCACGGCGCCGCGTACGTAGCGAGCGGTGTCGAGCACGCCGAACGGCTCGACGTGCCCGGTGCTCTCCTGCAGGCCGCGGTACTCGTCGAAGTAGCGGCGCATGAACTCCAGCGCCCCGTAGTCGTGCGCGTGTAGGACCGCCGCGCTCGGCTGGTAGACCTTGATCCAGCCCGCCGCCAGCATGTCCGTGCCGAAGGCTTGGTCCTCGGAGTAGGCGATCTCGCGGAAGCGGATCTCCTCCCAACAGGCCCGTGCGTAGCAGGCGTTGACGTTCGACAGGAACGTCGACTCACTCGCGTGCTGGAGCGTCGGACCGGGAATAGGACCCCCGCCAACCTCGAAGGAGCCGAAGAACTCGGTCAGCTCGCGGGCGATCATCGGGCTGGTGTCCGGCCGCGGCAGATGCGGTCCGTACGCGGCCCCGACGTGCGCGTCGAGTGCGAACGCCTCGCGATACGCCGCGGCCCAGCCGGGCACCGGCGTGGCGTCCTGGGTGAGGAAGCAGATCAGCTCGCCGCTCGTGCGTTCGGCGCCCAGGTTGCGGGTGCGCCCATGGCCGAACTCCGTGGGATCGATCTCCAGCAGCTCGACCCCGGCCGCACGGGCGATCTCGAGCGAGCGGTCCCGCGAGTCCGAGTCGATCACGAGCATCTCGTCGACGCCCTCTCGCGCGAGCGCGTCGAGTAGCTCCTCCAGGTAGCGCTCGCCGTCCTTGACGGGGATCACGACCGACATGCTGGGCACGGCTGAAGTCTCGCTCACGGGAGCAGCCGGCGCTTGGCCCGTCGCAGCGCACGGGAGACCGCACGCCCCCCGCGTAGCGCACCACGCAGCTCCGCGGCGCCGGGGCGGCGCATCAGCGCGTTCAGGTCGAGGTGCCAGCGGTCGAGCCAGTAGACGCGCTCCTGGGTCTGGGCGACCACGACGTTCGTCCGGGCCTGCACCTCCACGAGCTCTGCTTCCAGCGCAGCTACCTGCGCGCGCAGCTGCTGCACTTCGGATTGCTCCTGCTCGGTCATCTCGAGGCCTCCCACGCCACTGGCGTCCATCTACAGATTCTCGGCGATTTTCTCGGCCGCACGGTGGAACACGGTGAAGCCGACGACAAAGATCGCCGCGACGATCGCAAGCGCACCCAGGAGGTCGGCCCAGCTTCCGAGCACCGCCCCGGCGCTCGGAGTCGCATTTGTGATCATCGCGTGGCGAAACTGCTGCAGGATCACCGCCAGTGGATTGAGCATGTAGACGTGCAGCCATGTGGGGTCGAGGTCCTTTTTGATCGTCTCGATCGAGATGATCACCGGCGAGGCGTAGAAGAGGATCTGCGAGATCACTTCCCAGATCGGCTGGATGTCGCGGAAGTGGACGAACATCGCCGACAGCAGCATCGCCAGGCCGAGGCTGAAGATCACGATCATCGTGATGATCAGCGGGAGCTCGAGCCAGCTGAGCATCGGCGTCACGCCTTCGCCGACCGCGAACAGGAACACGACGATCAGGTTCATACCGAGGTTGAACAGCGACAGCAGTACGACCGAGGTCGGAATCACCAGCCGCGGGAAGTGGATCTTGCGGACGAGGTTCTCGCGGTCGACGACGCTGCGCACGGCGCCGGCGGTGGCTTCGGCGAAGAAGGTGAACAACACGATCGACGCGAGTAGCTGGGCGCCGTAGTGTGCTTCCCCCGGCGACTTGTTGTCATTGACGTGGGCGACCTTGGTGAAGAAGACGTACAGCACGCCAAACAGCAGCAGCGGGCGCATCAGCGTCCACAGGTAGCCCAGCATCGACCCGAAGAAGCGCAGCTTGAATTCGGTGCGCGCGAGCGTGAAGGTCAGCGACCAGAAGCGGCGAAAATCGCCGCTCAGCGCTGACGGTCCGTGTACGCGGTGGCGTGCCGGCCGGCCGGGAATGGGGATGCCGATGCCCTGGCTTGAGCTCATGCGCGATCGATCCTGACGTCGATCGGGAGCTCGAGGATGCCGCCGCTGGAGTCGCCGTGGATCACGACCGAGGCCATGTCCTCGACCAGCGCGAGGGCGTTGGCGCCCGTGCCCTCGCGTGCGACCGAAGGAGTCATCGCATAGCGGCTCGGTGTCAGCCAGCTGGGCAGCTCAAAACGGGCGATTACTGTTTCTCCCGCCTTGAAGGTGCCGGTTTCCCGGCCGTGCTGGTCGCTGCGGGCGACCACGATCGTATGTCCGAGCTCCGTTCTGAGCGTCGACGTGAACACCGGTTCGAAGATGTCCTCCGCGAAGCGAACCTCGAAGCACATCGTCAGCTTCTCCTCCTGACTTACGCTGGTGACCTTGGTGGCGCCGGTGCCCTCGAACCACGCCTCCGCGATCGTCGTGCCGCTGCTGAGCTCGGCCTCTGCGGGTGCCTCGTGTGGAAGGTGGCCGAAGTTCAGCTTCTGGTAGGCGCGACCGATCGCTCGCGGTTCGCCGAGCTGCACCATGTCGCCGCGCTCCATCAGCATCGCGCGGTCGCAGAAGCGCTCGACGGAGTGCATGTCATGGGAGACGAACACGATCGTGCGGCCCTCGCGCTTGAGCCGGAAGAACTCCTCGAAGCACTTCTGCTGGAAGGCCGCATCGCCGACCGCGAGCACCTCGTCGATCAGCAGGATCTCCGCTTCGACCTGGATCGAGGTGGCAAAGGCCAGGCGCACGAGCATTCCCGAGGAGTAGTTCTTGAGCTTGAGGTCGATGAACTCCTCGAGTTCGGCGAACGCGATCACGGCGTCGAAGCGGGCGTTTGCCTCGCGGCGGCTGAGCCCGAGCATGATCGCGTTGATGATCACGTTGTCGCGCGCGGTCAGGTCCATGTTGAAGCCGACGCCCAGCTCGATGAACGGCGACAGGCGCCCGGCGACCGTGATGCGCCCGCGATCTACGCCGTAGATCCCTGCCAGGCACTTCAGCAGCGTGCTCTTGCCGCTGCCGTTGCGTCCGACGATTCCGAAGAACTCACCGTTTGCGATCTCCAACGAGATGTCCTTGACAGCGTGCAGCTCGTCGTAGTCGGTGCTCCGGAACGGGTGCAGCGCTCGCTCCTTCAGCGTCGAGTACTGCTGATGGGGCAGGCGGAAGGTCTTGCTGACGTTCTCGACCGAGATGGCGGCCGGAGATGCGGGCACGGTGGCTGGCGGCATCGCTGCCGGTCGTGTGGTGGTGGTCGGCAAGGGTCAGAGAACGCTAGCAATTGGGGCAGGACGCAGATGAATCCCTTCGCGCTACCTCCTGCGTTACCTGCCCGCGGGGATAGCGGGTCTGCATCGACCTTCCCTTAGAACAAGCTGGTCAACGTGCAGTTGCGCGCGAGTTGGCCACGATCAGCGCATCATTCTTCTTTGCGATCCTCGCGCTCTCGCTCCAGACGACGCTCCAGCTCGAGTGCTGCAGTTAGGCTCAGGCCTCCCGCAAGAGCGCCCCGGAGGTTCGCGATGATCGCTCGACGTTCAACCTCATTCGGTGTCATCGGCTCACTTTATCGCTAGTCGCTCAACGTTCAGACGGGAGTCGGGCCAGCTCAGACTCGCTGCAGTACGTAGACGTCCTGGTTGTCCTGGTTGCGGCCAGGGGCGAACTCCAGAACGCGCCAGCGGGGACAGAGTTGTGTGAGCATCCACTCGGGCGAGAGGAACGCGGTGCCCCAATCGGGGTTGACGACGCCCCAGTCGCCCTCCTCGCCGAACTCGGGTGCGTACCAGGAGCCCTGGCGATAGAGGGCGCCGAGGATCTCCTCGACCTGCTCCTCAGAGCGGCCATGGGCGGCGCTGTGGGCGACCGAGGTCAGCCCGTGCGTTGTGCAGAGGAGATGGCCCCCGGGCCGGATCAGACGGTGCATCTCCTCGAACCAACCCAAGCCGAGGTCAGGTGCAAAATGCGACCAGATCGAGATCGCGTAGACCATGTCGAGCGAGCCGTCGGCGAGCGGCACTGGCGGTGCGTTGTCGTTGACGAAGAACTCGATCCCCGGGAGGTTCTCGGTGGCCCACTCGATCGCCGGAGCATTGGGATCGCAGCCGTGCCAGCGAGCATCGGGATAGGCGGCTTGAAGGGTCCGGGTGACACGGCCGGAGGAACACCCGAAGTCGAGGCCGTCGCGCACGTCCTGCATGTCGACACCGGCGCCGGCGAGCGCATCGACCACGATGTCGGCCTCGTAGAGTCCGCCCGCGGCGGAGAGCGGTCCACGGGCCATCACGTGGATGCCCTCCGGGGGCTGGGCGTCGGTCAGGCCAGTCTTCTCGACCAGGTTCTGGGCGCCGAGCCAGATGCCGAAGGCAAGCAGCACGTGTCGCCTGGCCGCACCCTCGGGCGCAGCGGCATAGTGCTCCCAGGCTCCGGGGGTGTCCCTGATCAACTGCTCGACGGCGGCGATGTCCGTGTCGCTCAGCCGGCGGTAGAGGAGCTCCGTCGCCAAACCCTGCTCGCAGGCCAGCAGCCCCGGCGTGAGCTCCCGCACGAAGCGTGCCGGGTCCGACGGTGGTGGCGGTGGCTCGGGCTCGGGGACCTCGACGGGCTCCTCGACCGGCGGCACGGGGGTTTGGACAGCGGCCAGCACGCGCAGCGCCGCTCGCTCGGTCAGCGACCGCAGTGAGCGTTGGTGGCTCGGTTCAGTCACGGCGCGTGAAGCTATCAGTGGCGACCATCCAGATACCCTGCGATATTGATAGCCCCATGTTCGAGCGAGCTTTCATTCATCGGTTTCCGCTTTCGCCGACCGCATGCGGGGTGCGGGCTTGAGCTTGCGGCGTCGTGCGGGGGCTCCTCGTCTGATCGATTGGACCGGAGAGCGGTGCGTCCCCTGGACGCCCGACGTGCAAGTCGTCTACGAGCACATGCACCGCTATCTGTGGGCGGCCACGGTCGTTGCGGGCCGTCGCGTGCTGGACCTGGGCAGTGGCGAGGGTTTCGGAGCGTCGATCCTGGCCGCTGGCGAGGAGACCGAGGTCGTCGGTATCGACATCGACGCGCGCACCGTCGAGCACGCCCAGCTGAACTGGGGCGGTCCGCGGACTTCGTTCAGGGTGGGCGACGCGCTCGATCTCTCCGCGTTCGAGGACGGCTCGTTCGGCGCGGTCGTCGCCTTCGAGGTGATCGAGCACGTGAACGAGCAGGAGCGGGTGCTCGCCGAGGTGGCACGCGTGCTGGCCGACGACGGCGTGTTGATCATCTCCACGCCCGACCGCCGGCTCTACAGCGACGCCACCGGGCAGGTCAACCCGTTCCATCAGCACGAGCTGACCTACGAAGAGTTCTCCGCGCTGCTCGAGGGGCCGTTTCCACACGTGGCCTTCTGGGGTCAGCGAACGATCACGGGCTCGCACCTGGGGGCGCTCGCCTCCTCCGCCGAGGAGCTCTCAGCCACCGAGTTCTTCATCGAGCGCGCCGGTGATGAATGGCGGATGGCGAGCGAGCCGGCGGCCCTTTATCTGGTGGCGCTGGCGTCGAAGAGCGAGCTGCCGGACGTTTCGTCCTCGTCGGTGCTCGGCGATTGCGATATCGAACTCGTGCGAGCGGCGGAGAGGAAGGCGGGAGACGTAGCGAAAGCAATCGCCGTCGAACGAGACGAGGGTCAGGAGCGCGAGCGGAATGCTCGAATCACGATGGAGCGCGAACGCAGTGAAGCCGTGGCGGAGCAAGAGCGGAACAGCGTTGCCTTGGCGCAGCGTGACGAGTACGTCCGTCATCGCCAGGCTGAGATCGACTCGCTCCGCGCCCGTGTCGAGCACACCACCTCTGAGCTCGCCGATCTGGGGGAGAGCTTCGAGCAGGCGCAGCGTTTCAATCGCCGGGTCGAAGAGTCGGTGACCTGGCAGACCTTTCAGCGTGTGCGCGGTCGTGTCTTCTCCTCCATCGGCGGCGAGACCTCATTGTTTGCGCGGGGGCTGCGGTTCTCGCTGCGCCTCGCCGGACGCGTCATCAGCAAACGACCGGCACCCCCATCGTTGGAGCAGGTACGGGAGCAGGAGGCGCTGGACGCTCTCGCTCAGAGCATCGAGCTCCCAACTTTCGATCAGCCGCGGGTATCGCTGGTGATCCCGCTGTTCGCCGCGGCCGATCTCACGCGTCGCTGTTTGGAGACGATCCGCGACAACACGATGGCGATCGGCTACGAGGTGATTCTCGTCGACGACACCGCCGACGCCGAGACCAAACGGCTGCTGGAGCAGGTGCATGGGGCACGTGTGCTCGTCAACGAGCGGAACGAGGGCTATCTGCGCAGCATGAACCGTGGGGCGGCGCTTGCGCGCGGGGAGTGGCTCGTCCTGTGCAACAACGACATCGAGGTGCAGCCCGGTTGGCTGGAGGCGATGCTCGAGTGCGCCGAGTCCGACGAGTCCGTGGGCGTGGTGGCGCCCAAGTTCGTCTCGCCAGACGGATGGCTGAGCGAGGCCGGCGGCATCATCTGGAGGGACGGGACGGGAGCCAATTTTGGCCGTGGCGACGAGCCGGGCAGGTTCCAGTACGAGTATCGGCGGGAGGTCGACTATGGCTCGGCGGCCGCGCTGATGGTCAGGGGCGAGCTGTGGACGGAGGTCGGCGGATTCGATGAGCGCTACCTGCCGATGTACTACGAGGACGCCGACCTCTGCTTCGAGGCGCACGAGCGCGGCTGGCGGGTGCTCTACGAGCCACGGGCTGTCGTCATGCATGTCGAGGGCGGGACTGCGGGAACGGATCTCGAGGAGGGGCACAAGCGTTACCAAGAGGCCAACCGCCCCAAGTTCGTGGAGAAGTGGCGCGCGCGGCTCGAGACCGAGCATCTGCGCTCGGGGGAGGTGCGGGTCCGTCGTGCCGCCGATCGCTACCGGCGCGAGCAGGTGTTGATCGTCGACCACCGGATGCCGATGTGGGATCGCGACGCGGGCTCGCTGCGCATGTTGGAGATCATGCGCTCGCTGCTGCGCCTCGGCTACGGCGTGAACTTCCTACCCAACAACTTCACCCCCGTCGAGCCCTACACGGAGGAATTGCAACAGCTCGGCGTCGAGGTGATCTACGGCCAGGTCGACATCCGCGCGGAGCTCGCCGACATGGGCACCCTGCTCACCGCGGTGATCATGTCGCGACCCCATACCGCTGCCCACTGGTTGGACACCGTTCTGCGAGCTGGCGCCCTCGGCGCTGGCGATATACGACACCGTGGATCTGCACTGGATGCGCGAGACACGCCGCGTCGCCCTCGATGCGGTCGGTCGGGCTGGGCAGAACGGGGCGATATCCGCTCAGGGCGCGAAGGCGATGGCGCTGCGCGAGCTCGAGCTCGCGATGGTCAGGGCAAGCGATGTCACCGTCACCGTCACCGAGGAGGAGCGCGGGCACGTACTCGCCGAGGTCCCAGGTGCGCGCGTGACGATCGTCCCCACGATCCACGAGATCGCGCCTGATGTCCCGCCCTGTGACGGTCGCAGCGGCGTGCTGTTCGTCGGCGGCTTCGAGCATCCGCCGAACGTTGACGCCGCGACCTACCTTGTGCGTGAGGTGATGCCCTTGGTCTGGGCCGTGAGGGCCGACGTCAAGGTCACGATCGTCGGCTCGCACGCTCCCCATGAGGTTGAGGCGCTCGCGACCTCACGGGTCGATGTGCGGGGCTGGGTGGCGGAGCTCGAGCCACTGCTCGATTCGGCACGCGTGTTGGTGGCGCCCGTGCGCTTCGGAGCGGGCATGAAGGGGAAGGTGACCCAGGGTCTGGCCGCGGGGCTGCCGATCGTGACGACCCCGGTCGGGGCGGAAGGTCTCGACGCGAGAGACGGCGAGCAGATGCTCATCGGAGATACAGCCGAGGCACTGGCCGAGCGGATCTTGCGGGTCATCGAGGATGATGCGCTATGGCAATCGATCTCTCGGCAGGGTCAGGAGTTGATCACGGCCAAATGCTCGCGCGAGGTGCTCGATGAGAGATTACGCGAGACGCTGACGAGCAGTCGTCTTGAGCGGAGGGCTCCAGCCCATGCTTGACGCATGGGCACTTACTCAATAACACTAGTTCCTTTAGCTCAGGAATCGGGATGGCTGTGAGTGCTACGCAATAGCATGAACATGCGCTCGTCATTCTCGGGCGCAGATGGATCGGATGCATCTGTATTCCCTACGTTTAACTTCTCCATGATTGTCCACCCGGCTCTCTGTGCCAACCGTTCGAGCCCGGCAGGCGAGAAGATCCAGTAATTGGTCGCGTCGTTATTAGTCTCATTTGGAGCCACCAGGTAGCCCACAGGAAGATCCGAGATCAGGGTGCGTGCCGGGCCCGCGAAGCGCGCCACTCGAGTGCTGAGTAGGCAGTAAGTAGAGTGTGAGGCAAGTTCTCTCAGTGCGTAATAGGGATTCTGGAGATGATAGAGAATCCCAAGCAAGAGAATCAGCCCATACCGCTTCCGGGGGAGCTGGAACTGTCGGTCCAGGTCGATGTCATGGATCGCGACACGTGAGCCAAAGTGATCACGTAAAGCGCGAGCACCTCGCAGTCCATTCATATTGGTGGCGGCAGTGTCGAGAATATCTATCTGCCAACCAGCGAGATCCTCAAGGGCAAAGGCGAGATCGCCATCTGCGGCGCCAATGTCCGCCACCGGCAGGTCTTGCGCAAGACGATCCAAATCGCGGTTCTCTCCCGAGAGCATCGCGTTCACGTGCACGAGGTTGGCGAGGATGTCGTACTGGTACCAAGGGATATCACCACCGATTTGCAGGCGTGCATCGCGAAGGCGCTCCGCCTGGGCTGGGAGATGGTCTACAAGATCACCGACGTTCATTGCAGTGGGTAAGCATAGCTGGCGAGCGCCTGCCCGTCGGCACCCGCGATAGGCTACCGACCTTGCTTGCATCTTCACGAGCTCTCGTTGCCCGCTTCCTAACGGCGTCAGCATGACCACGGCTCGATCACGATCCGTCGCTCGTTGGCGCGGCGCTACGGCTAGCCGTCTCGGCATCGGCCGGATTGAGAGCCCCGCGCTCGGTCGGATACTGGCGATCGGGGTCCTCGTGGCGCTCACCTTGCTGGTGTTCAGGCAGCAGCTGTTTGACCACTGGACCTTTCCATGGGACTTCCTGGGGGATTACACAACGACCCCGGCATTTGTCGGCGCCTCGATTGAAAACGGACACCTACTGTCGTGGTCGCCCTTTGTAGCCAGCGGGTTTCCGGTAGACATCAATCCTCAGGCCGGTCTCTATTTCCCGGGGTGGTGGCTGGCTGGACTTTTGAGAATACCTCTCACGCTTCGGGTCCTGACCGTCGTGCAGGTCGCGCACGTACTGTTTGGGTCCATCGGTGTGTTGATGCTGGCGCGTGCCCGGCGAATGAGCTGGCTGTGGGCGACGGTTGCGGCTGTGGCATATTTGTTCTTTGGCGGCTTCTACGGAGAGGCGGAGCACGCGGATATCGTCAGGGGCTTTGCCTACATGCCCTGGTTGCTGTGGTGTCTGACTCCACCGTCGGAGGACGATGGCCGTTGGGTACGGTTAGCCGCACTGCCCCCCCTCGCGTGGCTGATCGTATCCGGTGCCTACCCCGGGCAACTGACGGCGTTTGCCATCACGGGCTTGGTCTATGTGACGGTTGCATTGCGAATCGGGGGCCAGTTGATATGGCACAACTATAAAGTTGCGCTTCTACTTGCCATGGTCGCTGCCGGTGCTACATGCATAGCTGCTTTGCTGCCCTACTTGCGGGCTGAACATATGCAAGAACTTCACCGGGTATTCGAACCGACGGCCGCAGTACGCGCCGGCGAGTCCCTCGGCCTGCGTGATCTCCTGGGGCTATATCTCAACAACTTCGCATGGACACCCGATGGCACCGTCACCTCGTGGGCGGTCGGCACCCCTGTTCTGATCGGCATAGCCTGCATCGGGTGGAATGCCCTACGCAGGCACGCGCCGTTGGCCGTATGTGGAGTCGTGGGGCTTATTCTCGCGATGGCGCCGAATATCGGTGTGGTCGGCCGAGCGATGGCGTCGATGCAACCGTTGTTTCCAAGTCGGTTTCCGGCGGCCGAATACAAGGCAGTAGTGGGTGTGGCGCTAGTGGTTCTTGCTGCCGAGTCGTGGAGTCGGCTCGCTGCCGATCGCCACAGTCGCGCTTGGCGGGCCGCATTTGCGAGCAGCCTTCCTTGGCGGGCCATGTTCGTCGGATGCGTACTGCTCGCGGGAGCGCTGCTCGCGCCGTCGACCTATGCGCAGCCCACGCGAGCTCTGTGGCTGGTGGTGGTAGTTATCCTGGCGTGCGTCGTGCTTGTGACGCTACCGCCAAGGCCGCGAATATTGGCCTGTGTGCTCGTGGTGCTCGTGGTGGCTGACGGTGTACGAGAGATCTATGACTACCGCCTGCTCGGACGCACCTCTCCGTGGCGAGTGCCAACGAGCGAAACAACGGCTTATCTCGGCCGTGACGGTGACGTGCGCGAGCTCGCGGCCCATCTGCGGCAGGCGCCAGCAACGCGCCCTGCTCGTGTGCCGCCTGCAATACCCATCAAGACAGCGCCCACTGGAAGCAATCTCGACTCCTCTGGCTGGGTGGCCGCTGGGTACTATTTAGTAGATTATGGCGGCACAATCGAGCGTGCCCTGTGGGAAGCTGAGCACAACCCCGCCTGGCTGGCTCTACTGCTTGCACCCTGGCACGCGTACACATTTCCATGTGCCACCACCGGATGTGGCAGCGGTACAGTGCATCTGCCGGCGCCGACTACGTGGAAGCCAAGCTCTGGTGTGCATACGCTCTCCTACGGTACCGAAAGCATTGTGTATGAAGTAAATATTCCTAAGCCTATGCTGATGATCGAGAACGAGCTTGCGATACACGGCTGGCATGCGAATACCTCGCGGGTTCATCTGGTGAATGCGAGAGTCCCACTGCGCGCCTGGCGACTATCATCGGGTCACTACCGGTTCACCGCGACATACCGAGAATCAGATCGCGCCCTACAGTATCTGGCAGTTATAGCGGCACTGTTGGCATGGCTTGGCTGCGCTGTCGTAATGAGAAGAAAGCCGATTGCTAATTTGCCACAGCAACCCGCCTGACGATGGCGGTGCAGCGAATCCTCAGCCTGGTACGTTCGCCGGCAAGCCATCATCCCGCTCATCAGCTCGTTCGCTATGGCATCGTTGCTGGCTGTGGCTACCTGCTGGCGATCGCCTTCTACTCCGGTGAGTTGGCGGTTGGCATCGCCCCCTACCCGGCGCTCGGCATCGCATTTGTGCTCAACGGCCTCTTCAACTTCGCGCTCATCCGCATCTGGGCCTTTCCCCCCAGCGGGCGGGCCGTTAAGAGCGATCTGAGCCGTTTTGCAATCGTCGCAGCCGTATCGTTCGTCTTCAACTACGCTAGCTTTGCCATCCTCTACTCGGCGATCGGCCTCGGCGCGAGTACCTCACAGCGTCTGGCGATCCTGATCGCTGCGCCGGTCACGTTCCTGCTCAACCGACTCTGGTCCTTTCGGTCCCATCGAGTCGAGGTTTCATAATCGGCCGATCAGGTTCGCTGTGCGGCCGTGCCCGTCTCGAGCAGAAACTGGTCGTACTCGCGGATGTAGTCGTCCGGGTCGTAGGGATGGGAGGCCAGCACCAGCAACACCGCATCGGCGTCGTAACGGTACTGGCTGCCCCACACGAGCGGCGGTATATATATCCCGAGCGTCGGGTCATCGAGCAATACCTCGCCGCGATTCCGGCCATCGTCGACGGCGACGGTTACCCGGCCGGATACGCAGAGCAAGAACTGATGGCATACGCGATGAGCATGCTCTCCGCGTATCTCGCGGCTGGGCACGTCGTAGACCAGGAACCATCGCTGCGGAGTAAAAGGTATGGCCTCGGCCGGAAACTCGCCCGCGGTGAGTCGACCGCGCAGGTCGGAGAACTCGGCGAATCGCTGCACGTGTACCGCTCCGACACCGAGCTCGGTCCTCCCCGGCTCGTTTGTCGCCGGCGGTATCGTCGGGGCCTCGGTGGTTGACGTCTGGGCGTAGCCGGTGATGCGGGCGGGATTGCCCGTCACCACGGCATGGGGTGGAACCGACCGCGTGACGACCGCACCCGCACCGACCATCGCCCCAAGGCCGATTTCGAGGCCCGGGAGGATCGTCGCATTGGCGCCGATCGATGCTCCGGCTCGGACGACGGTCTCCTCGTTGGCCTTGAGCCACTGCCTGCTGCGAGGAAAGCGATCGTTTGTGAAGGTCGCGTTCGGTCCTACGAACACGTCGTCCTCGAGCACGACTCCATTCCAGAGCTGGACTCCGCACTTGACGGTCACTCGATCGCCGACGACCACCTCACCCTCGATAAAAACGCCGTCGCAGATATTGCAGTCCTCGCCGATACGTGCTCCCTCGAGCACGTGGGCAAAGGCCCAGATGCGCGTACGCGCGCCGATCGCGTCGCTCTCGCATAGTGCCTGCTCGTGTACAAAGACATCATTCATCAACGGCGCTCCCGACGATCTCCGTGGTCTCTCGTACTATCGCACCCGGTCGTCCCTTGGTGGTTTCGTAGGCTCTCCACACATACGAGCCGATGATCCCCAGCCCGAGCGAGTTGAGGCTCATGAAGATCAGCAGGATCAAGACCGTCGCGGCGTAGCCCGGAACGGTGATCGCCCCGGCGGCCCGCGCGACCAGCACGATCGCTCCGACGAGCACCCCGAGCGCCATCCCCAAGAGGCCCACGATCCAGAGGATCCTGACCGGCAGGTCGGTGAAGGCGAAGACGCTGTCGGAGAGGTAGCGAAGCTTGCGACGCAACGTCCATCCGCTCTTACCCGACGGGCAGCCTGTCGTAGGGAACGAGCTCTCTGCGGAAGCCCACCCAGAAAAGCTGAGCTACGAGCGATGTATGCACGCTCTCCAGCGAGCAGACGACGTCGCGAACGGCCGCTGTACATGCGAACACATCAACGCCCGCAGAGTGGCATGTCGCTGACCACGAACCGGCGATACAGGCGCCAGTAGATCTTGGATGCGGTATCTCCGTCGTCGTCGCGGCTTCTGCGCTCACCGGCGACGACATCGACGTCCCCGCTCGCCAGCCGACGGAGGAACTCGATCACGAGCTCGGGAGGCTCCTGCAGATCGGCGGCCATGACCGCGATGCGATCTCCCTGGGCGAGGCTCATGCCGGTGCGGATCGCCGCGAAGGACCCGAAGTTCCGCGAATGATCGACAACCCGAGCACGGAGCTTGCTTGTCGCCAAGGCGGTCAGCAACAGCTCCCGCGAATCGTCTGGGCTTCCGTCGACTACGAAGACCGTCTCCAAGCCTCCGTCGACCTGATCGGCTATGTGCTCGATCGCTCCGATCAGCGCCGTGATCGTGCCGGCGTTGCCGTAGACCGGAACGACGAGCGAGTTGAGTGGAGGACTCATGCGCAGGCCTCCAGACAGGCCTCGATCACGGCTTCGACCTCGTGATCCTCCAGGTATGGATGGATCGGCAGGGACAACTCGCGCTCGGCCAGTCGACGAGCGATCGAGAGATCGCCGACGATCGTTCCGATGCCTCGTACGGCCGGCTGGTCGGGACATACGATCGGGTAGTGGCGGCCTACGGCCACTCCGCGTTGGACGATCTGCTCCCTGACGGCTCCGGGGTCGAGGTCGAGCACCTGGACCGGGAACAGGTGATGGGCTGAGTGCCCGTCCGCGGCGACGACCGGACGCAAGCGGCTCTCGCGCAGCGCCTCTGTGTAGCGCGAGGCGATCTCGGCCCGCCGCGCCAGCCATCGATCGAGCCGTGGCAGCATCGCCGAGCGCAGAACCGCAGCGTGGAGCTCGTCCAGCCTGCTGTTTAGCCCCAGCTCGACGTGCTCGTACTGTGCGCCCTGTCCATAGTTGCGCAGCCTCCTTGCCCGCTCGGCGATTGCCTCGTCGGATGTCAGCAGCACGCCGCCATCGCCCATCGCGCCGAGGTTCTTCGTCGGGTAGAGGCTCGTGCCGGCGGCGATCCCGGTAAGTCCCGTCGGCTTGCCGTCGCGCTCAGCGCCCGCCGACTGCGCACAGTCCTCGATCACGATCACGTCGTGCTCGGCCGCGAGACGTTCGAGCGCGGCCGGATCGAGCGGATGACCGTAGAGATGGACCGGCATCACGGCCCGAATCGAGCGATCGGCACGCAGGGCCGCGTCGACCTGGTCGAGGTCCAAGCCACCGGACTCGTCGACGTCGCACCACACCGGCTCGGCGCCGGCACGAACGATCGCCAGCGTCGTCGCGAAAGCCGTCAGCGGCGTCGTGAGCACACGGGCGCCCTGCGGAATGTCCGCGCACCGTAGCGCGATCTCGAGCGCATCCAGTCCGCTCGCCACCCCGACGGCATGCGGGACTCCCCACCAGGCGGCGAGCTCCAGCTCGAATGCGCGTACCTCCTCGCCGAGGACGAGCCAGCCGCTATGGCCGACGCGATCGACCGCTTCGAGCGCATCGCTGCCAATGTCCTCCCACTGGCGTGCGAAATCGTTCGCAACGACCCTCGTCGGTGAGCTGTTCGGCACCGGGCTAGCCTACTGCGCACAGAGGCGCACGCCGATGCCCGGCAAGACCGCTCAGATGATCGGCGGTCGCGTCTGGGTGGCGACTGCCGCATCCGGCTCCGCGATCGCGGCCGGGTTTGAGACTCGGCCGCTATAGGAGCCAGACAGACGGCGTATATAGAGTCGTGCGGGTCGCTCGACCATGACGTGCAGTCCGACCGCGAGGCAGAGGATCGCCCCAAGCGTGAGGGCCTCATAGAGAACAGTGGTAGGGGACGTCGCAACGGCCCAACGACCGGCGCCAAAGTAGCTCAATGCAGGCATATGTACGAGATAGAAGGCGTAAGATGCCTCGCCGAGCAGAACGACAATCGGAATTGACAGCATCCGTGCGGGTAGGCTGAGCGGTGCCGCGGCCAGACCGAAGATGAGTACGGCGGCCGGAAGCGCGTAGGCCAAGTCCCAGCTCCACGCGCTAAAGAGGTTTGACGGCCATGCCATCAGCGCCAAGATGACAAGACCGGCAATTGCGGCAAGTAGGCCACCGACTCGCGCTACATGGACATGCCCTCGTGTCTGTGCATACAAGCGTGCGGCAAGGATGCCAAGCGTGAAGTCACCCAGGCGCGTCAACGGTGTGACATACAGCCAGCGGTGGGCAGATTCGGGATCGGCCCAACTCAGGTTTCCTCGGCTTGTAACGACGAACCACGTGGTAAGGGCTGTCATCGCGAGCGTGACGAATCCTGCCGCAATCAGGGTGGCAGCGCGGCGTACGCAGCCGGGCGAGCGCAAGAACTAAGAGCGGAAAGCAGGCATACAAAAAGAGCTCGACGCTGACGGACCAGGACGGCGCGTCAAAGCTGTATGCGTGATAAATGTTGGGATCCCATGCTTGAATCGCAAGAACATGCTCCCACCATCCACTGATCGGTTCGCCAAAGGCGTGCTGCCGATCGATCATATAGACGACTATGAGGATATATAGAGGATAGATCCTCGCGACGCGTGCGACGGAGTACTGCCACAATTTGCGCCCGCTGATATGGCGAAAGGACTCAAAGTAATTGATCGCCAGCACGAACCCTGACAAAGTGAAAAATAGCGTGACGCCCATGTAGCCTGATTCCATAAAGGTGCTCAGCAGCTTTGGAGACCCGTGAGGTGGGCCAAGGTGGCTGGCATATACGGCGAGAGCGGCTAGGATGCGCAGGCCCGTGAGGGCGGGAAGTCTAGGGGGAGTCTTTGAAGGCTCAGGAGTCTCTGGCGCCGTCAAAGTCGGAGTGCTGATTGCCATCGGGAGATACTCGCATATTCGTAGGTAGCGGGCCGTATCGGCCGGATATGCCGATGGGGCGACTCGACTACGCAATCCATGGCGTGGCCGGGTGGACCAGATCACATCTGCCGACTAGGCTAGGCTGCGCGTCCATGTCCGCACACGACAAAGCCGTCGGCGAGTCCGCAATGCCGAGACGGAGGGGGCCTGTTCTGCCGCCACGCCAAGGCGGTACGGTCATGGCGTTTGTCGCCGCCTTCGTCGCGGTATTGGCCGTAGCACTCCTCCAGGGAGCCAAGCCTTTCTACTACGACTCGCTCAACTACTGGATGTTGGGTGAAATGTTCACCGTACACGGAAGTTTCTCGTTTCTGAATTTTAGCAGACCCACTGAGAGGTTACCTGCTGCCTCTGATTGATCACGGCCTGCAGGGAATCGCGGTGGCTTTCGGATGGAAAGCATCGACCTCTGCCAAGATCTTCAATGTATTTGTGTTCGCGCTGATCGGAGCGGGGCTGGCTCCGAAGCTTGCTGAGATATCTTGGCCTGAGAAGCATTGGAATATGTGGAGGCGAATGGCGCTCGTTCTGCTTCTGGTTGTCTTCTGGAGCGGCTTCCTCATTTTTCCACTGAGCGATTTCCCAGCACTGGCAATGGTCTTGATAGCGCTCGTCTCGATAGCCCGTTATCCCAAGCCCGGCTGGGTACTCCTCGCGGGCCTCGCGACAGGCGCGGCCATAGATATGCGGCCAGCATATGTGCTTCTCGTGCCGATCGTGGCGGCCCTTGCCGTCTGGCGATATGTCGAGCTGCGTAATGATACGAGCGTACGACGGCAGGTACTCTGCTTAGTGTTGCTCGTGACAGGGTTTCTAGCCGTTTCGCTGCCTCAGTCGCTTTCCGCTCATCGCTACTACGACACGTGGAGCTTTGTACCTGGCACGGCTGCGCACCTCGAGAGTTTCCAGTTGACAGAAGGCCTTGGTATTCAACGAGTAGGGGGCTATGTGGGAGCGGGGCACCCGCCACTGATGCTATACGCAGATCCTGCCGGCGCAGCTCTTCTCAACGAGCAAGCGGGTCATACCATCACGGGTCTCGGACAGTATTTTCATCTGATCGTAGATCATCCCGTGACGATGGGAGGTATCTTTGGTAGGCATCTGATCAATGGTCTGGACCAGCGCTACAGTACTCCGTATGTTGAACATCTGGATACCGGATCGCACCGATGGCTGCGGCTGGCTGGCTTTCTGCTCGTATTTCTCGCGCTTCTGCGCGTGGTGTGGCCCGCGGCTAGGCGTGGTCTGGGCTCCGCCAGATGGCGTTATCTCGTGGCGCTGTTGCTCTGTTGCGCTACGTCTATACCCTCAGCGATGGAGACACGATTCCTGCTGCCCATTTACCTACTGAGCTATATCCTGGTCCTTGCGCCGGGCTGGCCGAACCCGATCGGTGCAGATGATACCGGCATCCGTCGCTTTCGCACCCCCGCCTTGATAATCCTCGCCTATCTGGTGTTTATGGCCGTGATCTGGCACGTGGTCAGCGGTGCTAGCAGCCATTTTCATTTCGGATGACGCTGGGACGCTGGGTTCCTCGCTGCTACGTGGTACATCCAGGCCTGTAGGGTGGGAGTCGGGCCAGTAAGACTCGGCCTTATTGTGGGAATCCGAGCTCGAGGACGTGGGCGAGGATCACGTCGGACGGGCGAGTGCCAACCACTCGTGTCGGTGCCCCGACGTTGATCGTCCAGGGCTCGATATCTTGGCGGACGACCGAGCAGCTGCCAATCACTGCTCCCTCACCGATCTGGATACCTGGATGGACGACTGCATTTGCACCGACGAATGCATGATCTCCCAGTATCGTGTTCGAGCGTTCGACCGACCGGCGCTCGGCGGGCACTGTCGGTCCAATCAGGCCTGATCCATCGAAGCGATCGGTACCGGTGAGGATCCTTGCTCCGGAGGCGATGCCGCAGAAGTCACCGACCATCGCCGAGCCGCCTCCCGTGATGCTCGCGAAGGCGGCGATGTGTACGTAGCTGCCGATACGTAACCCTGTCCCGCCCTGGAGAAACACGAAGTCGTCGATCAGTACGTTGTCGCCCACGCTGATCTGCTGCGCGTCCGTGAGCCGGGTGAGGTCGAAGATCCGGACGTTCTCTCCCACTCGAAAGAGTCCGGCGGCGCTGATGTCGATGAATCCCATGTCCGAGAACGATGACAGTCGAGTGCTACGTTCCGCCCGACGTCTGCGCTTGACTCCAAAGCAGCGACGGATAGTAGTCCACGACGACATCGTCGGTGTTTGCGAAGCGCACTCCGGCACGCCGCATGCGTCTGCACAGTGACCAGTCTCCTGGGACACCGAGGACTCCTGACCCAAGTTGCATGGGCATGAAACCCAACCCTGCATGCACCAGCGCCGCCTGCCAACCGAAGCTGCCCAGTTCGGGCGGCCAGCTGTTTAGGATCTCTGTTGCGCCGTTGGGGTGTTGCTGCGCGATCGCTCCGTAGGCGACCTCACTCCGTTGGGTACGCGCTAGGGCGAGCAATAGCTCGACGTGCTTGGGTCGGAACGAGTCGTCATCGTTCAGTGGCGCGATCCATCTGCCTCGCGCGAGCTCCCAGGCTGCGTTCCACGGCGGGGTCCCGGCCACCCTCCAGAGCTCGGTTGGGTCCTCGGGATAAGGCGCGCGCACGGTGAGGTTCTCGTAGCGAACACGAGGGTCGTTCAAGTCCTCAATCGCTCGCGCGGTCGCCTCGGGCGCGCCGTCGCCGACGACGACTATCTCGATGTTGCGATGCGTCTGGGCGAGCGCTGAGGGGATCGCCCTCGTGACGAGCAGTTCGTGCTGGAGGTAGGTTGGGATGATCACGGACACGAGCGGGTCCGGGTCGGTGAAGGCCCCCTCATAAGAGGATGACCTTCGTAGCTCGTTGAGCCTCCTGAGGTTCTCGCCCTCTTCCTCGTAGATGAGCTCGAGTACGCGGCCATGGCGCTGCAGTTCGCGCCGGGTCTCCTCAAGTGCGACGTGTATCTCCTGCTGCTGGAGTCGACTGGCCCGCAGCTCTGTCTCGATCTGCGCAAGGGCTGTCTCGAGTGCCACGGCCTGCTCGTGGGACCGCTGCAGCGCGCCGTGCAGCGCCGGGATCTGCTCGCGCGTAGCCTCCGCTGCAAGGCGGGCGCCGCGCACGTCCTCGAATGCTTGCAGCAGCCGCCATCGCAGGTGGCGCGCGCGTACGATCGCCCGCTGACTCACGCCTCGACCTCCGCTGGTTGGGAGCGAGAGGCGGCGCCCTCCAGCAGGACGGCGACAATGCGCCGGATCTCTGCTTCGGATAGGTCGTTGGCGAGTGGCAGCGACAGTGCCCGCCGCGCAAGGTCCTCGGTGACCGGTAGTGCAGTTTGAGAGGGATACGTCGCGAAGGTGGGCAGCATGTGCAGAGGCGCGTGATAGCTGCGGATCTCGATACGGCGCTCCTCGGCAAGCAGCAGCACGGCGTCACGTACCTCTGCACTGGGGGCGATGACGGGGACGAACTGCCAGGTTGAGCTGCGCGCGCCGGTTTGAAAGCGGTATCCAGCCCGCTCGAGCTCATCCTGCATCTGCTCGGCGCGGATACGACGAGCATCGAGCACTTCGTCGAAGTGGTCGAGCACGGCCAAGCCGATGGCGGCATGGATCTCGCTCAGCTTGGCGTTCAGGCCGAACGGGCTGTGTACTTCGCGATCGGGGCCGAAGGAGAAGTTGGTCATCGCCGTGAGACGGTCGGCGAATTCACGGTCGCTTGTCGTCACCGCGCCGCCCTCACCGATTGCGAACGGCTTGGTGGCATGAAACGAAAAGACCTCGGCGTCCCCCTGGGCGCCAAGCAGGTGCCCACATTCGTCGCTCGAGCCAAACCCGGGCGCCGAATCGACGATCAGGGGCACGCCCGCCTCGGCGCATGCCTCACGCCAGGCCTCCGACTGCGATGCGGCGGGAGCGGTGCCAAACGTCGAGCAGGCGAGGACGCCGGCCACGTCGGCCCCGTGCGCGGCGAGCGTCTCGCCGAGCGCATGCGGATCGAGATGCCATCCGCCTGGCTCGACGTCCACCCAGAACGGCTGCAGGCCGTTCCACGTGATCGCCTGTGCGGTGGCCGGGAACGTGAACGACGGGACGATCACAAGGGACCCCCGGGGGCTCTCGCCGAGCAGCGTGCGCAGCGCAAGCACCAGGCCCAGCGTCGCGTTGGCCATCAGCACGATGGAGACATCACCGCCGAGGAATTGGGCCAGTCGCTCGGTGAGCAGTCGATGACAGGGTCCCTGGTTGGAGAACCAGCGCTGCTCCCGCGCCGCGGCGAGATAGCGCTCGATCTCAGCCCCCGCGGGAAGCTGGGGTCGTTGGAAGCGGATCGGCTCGAGCATGGGCGCAGGTTATCGACGCCGCAGGCATTAGATTTGGCCGGTGGTCGATCCCCACCAGGCGATGCTGCAGCAGATGGCAGACCACTACCGGATGCCGCTCCGCGACCCGAGCCAGCCCAGGCCCCACCTGCGCCCTCCGGGTCGGGCAGCCTCGCTGTCGTCTCGGCTGCGCCGGACCGCACGCCGGAGCCGCAGCCATCGGCTCGCCGTTCTCGACGGCACGTTTCCCTGGAAGATGAGCGGGTTTCGATATCACGAGGCAGTGGCGATCCTCGAGGCGCGGCCCGACACGCTGTTCTTCTCCACGTACGAGATGACCGATCCCTTCCCCGCGCCGGTGCATCCACTGGCGGCCTTTCCCGAGATCGCGCTTCGAGCTGGCATCACGGACGCCTACGGCGTGTTCCTGTGGTTCCTCGCCGGACTGGTCGGCCTGGGACCCAGCCGGGATGGATCCTCGCCACACCCGATGGAGGGCATTGACATTTCGCGGGTACTCGCCTCTCAGCGGATCCGGTTGCATGGCTCGCTGCTGCCGGGGGGTGGGTTTCTGGCGACGGAGGATGGCTACCGGTGGGCGTCGGAGGTGATCGAGCGACTCGACACCACCTTCTCTTTCATGGACGATGTTCTGGGCCGCTTCCCGTCGGTGGTGCCGGTTCCCGCCGCATTTACCGAGACCCGCTTCTATGCGGTCTCGAGTACTCGCTGGCGCGAGCTCGAGCCGCTTGTCTGCCTGTTCGCCGCCGACGCCCCGCCACGCAAGGGAGTCGATGTCGCTCTGGGGGCTTTCTCGAATCTGGGGGACGGCTTTCATCTTCATGTCGTCGGCCCTCACGAGCACCGCCGCTCAGAGTTGTCCGCCACCATCGCGACCTTCCACGGGTGGCTTGACCCGTCGAAGCTTCGCGATCTACACGATCACGTGCATGTCTTCCTCTCGCCCGTGTCGGCCGAGCCGCCCGGTGCGCCGGGTAGTGGGCAGGGCATGACCGACGGCTTTCCCACCCAGGCGGCGGCCGATGCCATGAGCAGCGGGTGTCTGCTCGTCTCGGCCAACCCCCTCGGCGATCATCGAGTGTTCCAGCCGGGTGTGCACTACATCGAGTGTCCGCCCGACGCCACGGCGCTGAGAGATGTCCTGCGCGGCCTCGTCAAGGATCCGCAAACTATGCGCAAGATCGCCGAGGCCGGCGCGGCGCGTGTTCGCGAGAAGATGGATGTCCGTCTGGGCGTCTCGGTGAAGCTCACACGAATGGGCCTATTGCGAGGAGTGACGTTGTAGGGGTCACCGACCGCCATTGCGTTCTTTGTCGGCGAAATGAGAACCGGCTTGCTCTACGCAGGCTGCGGATCTTGCGCTCGCGCTGGGGCCGGTGAGCGATTAGGCGCAAGTCAGAAATGTCTATGCGCGGGGCCCTACGTCCGGCGGCTGGAGTCCCCGGACGAGCTCCGGTCGTCCGTGAAGAAAAAACGGATGAACAGTGGATTTACTATCTGGGCGCGGATGGGAATATCTGGGCGCGGTTCTACAACTCGACTAGCGGAAAATGGGAAGCCTTCAACGCTGGGACTGGTGAAGGGTGGTAAGCCTTCGCGTTTCTTGCTAACGACGGAGACGCATCGTTATGGCTTTCCGGGGTTGTTCCCTTCGCCCCAATAGTGTGGGAGTCGGGTGGCCGCTGCTCCCTGGCGCGTCGCGTTCGCGACCCGTCCAGGCGGGCGCGCCGGCCGGCGGCGCATCGCTCCGGCGGGTCGGGCGTAGAGCTAACGACATAAAGCTACCCACATTTATACCGTTGGGTTGATAGAGTAGCCGTTGGAATGCAGACGTTCAGGAACCACGAGCGCATCCTCGATCCCGTGCCGGGCGGCATCGTTCAGGCCCTTGGGGAGCTCGAGCACGCCTCTGGAAAGGCTGCGGCCCAGCGGGGCCAGCACCGCGCGACGCTGAAGACCCTCGTCGAGGTTGCTCGCATCCAGAGTACCGAGGCATCGAACGCGATCGAGGACATCACCGCGCCGCCCGCTCGTCTGCGTGCCCTGATGAACGAGATGACGGCGCCGGCGAACAGGAGCGAGGCGCAGATCGCCGGCTATCGATCGGCATTGGATCTGATTCACTCGAGCGCCGACGCGATGCCGTTCAGCGAGAACGTCGTCAAGCAACTTCACCAAACCATTTACAGCCTGACGAACGTACGGCACGCCGGCGATTACAAGACCGGGCCGAACGATGTCACCGAAACCCTCCCGGACGGCACAGTCGTCGTCCGCTTCCGGCCCGTGTCACCGCTCCAGACCCGGACGGTGGCGATGCCCGAGTTGCATCGCCGCTTTGACGAGTTGCAACGCGCCCAGGCGCATCACCCGCTCCTGTTGCTCGGGGCCTACGTCTTTGACTTCCTGATGATTCACCCGTTCCAGGACGGCAACGGACGGACAGCGCGCCTTATCACCCTCTTGCTGCTCTACCAGTCCGGTCACGAGGTCGGTCGCTATATCAGCCTGGAGCGCATCATCAACGATACGCGTGAGACCTACTACGAAGCGCTCCAACGATCGACGCTCGGATGGCACGATGGCCAGCACACCATCTGGCCATGGATGGAGTACCTGATGGGAACGCTGCTCGCCGCTTACAAAGAGTTCGAGCAGAGGCTCGAGATGACGGCGGGATACGGGACCAAGCAACCCGCGGTCAGGGACTTCATTCGCTCGCGAATCGTGGACGAGTTCTCGCTCGACGACATCCGCTCGGCAACACCCGCCAGTGACCCTCTGATCAAGAAGGTATTACAAGAACTGCGAACCGGCGGTGCAATCGAAGTGGTGCAAAGAGGACGATATGCCCGATATCGCCGACTGCACACCAATTTCTAGTCCGCGTACCGGCAAATCTATGATTTGCAAAGTTATGACTTTGCAATCTTGGGGATGAGCTTGTTCTGAAAGCGCTTGTTGGTATCGCCTAGCCCCGTTCCGGGCGCTTCGTGTCGTGGTGCTCTACGCACCGGCTCATCATCTGGCTTTCGGGGTTGTTCCCCTCGCTGAGGTGTAGGCCGGGTAGCCGCTGCTCCTGATGTGGTGACCGATACCTGCCTGAGCTTCTGCGCGCCCTGCCCTACCGCAGCCCCCGCACCCGCGTGCGCACCAGCACGAACACCGCCCGGAACCCGTCCCGCCAGGTGATGTTCTTGCCCTCCTCGTAGGTCCGGCCGTAGTAGGCGATCGGCATCTCGTAGATCCGCAGCTGGCGGCGGCAGATCTCGCCGGTGATCTCCGGCTCGATCCCGAAGTGGTTCTCCGTCAGGTGCAGCTGCTTGAGGGCATCGCGGCGGAAGGCCTTGTAGCCCGTCTCCATGTCCGTGATCGTGGTGTTGAAGAGCAGCCCGGTGAGCAGCGACAGGAAGCGATTGCCGACGAGGTGCCAGAACAGGTAGGCGCGCTGCGGCCGGCCCCCCGACAGGCGCGAGCCGTAGACGACGTCGGCGATCTGCCGCTGGATCGGCTCGATCAGCGCCGGCACGTCGCCCGGGTCGTACTCCATGTCGGCGTCCTGGATCACCACGATCTCGCCCTGGCAGTGGGGGATCCCGTGGCGCAGCGCCGAGCCCTTGCCGCCGTTGGGCTTGCTCAGCAGGCGCACGTGCTCGCTGTCCTCTGCCGCGCGCGCGGCGACGATCTCCGCGGTCGCGTCGGTCGAGCCGTCGTCGACGACGATCGCCTCGTAGTCGAGGCCGAGCGAGGCGATCCGATCGAGCACCTCGGCGATCGTCCGCGCCTCGTTGTAGGCGGGGATGAGGAAGGTGATTTCCATCGAGCGCGGCATCCTATGCGACGGTGTCGGCGCGCCCCGGCGCTGCCATAATCCGCCAATCAGCCCGCGTCCGCCGCTCTCCAGCCTCGTGTCCGCCGATCTCAGCGCGCGAAGGCGCCAAAAAGACAGGAACGAATGCCCGTAGCGATAGTCACCGGATCGGGAGGACTGGTCGGCTCGGAGTCGGTCCGCCACTTCGTGCAGGACGGCTACGACGTGATCGGCCTGGAGAACGACATGCGCGCCGAGTTCTTCGGCCCCGACGCCTCGACCGCGCACACCACGCGGGCGCTGCTCCGAGCGCTACCCCGACGAGTTCCGCTCGCTCGAGCTCGACATCCGCGACGCGGACGGCGTGGCGAAGGTCTTCGCCGAGCACGGAGAGCGCGATCGAGCTCGTGATCCACACCGCGGCGCAGCCCTCGCACGACTGGGCGGCGCGGGACCCGCAGACGGACTTCGCGGTGAACGCCGGCGGCACGCTGAACCTGCTCGAGGCCACGCGCAACCACGCGCCCGGACGCGACGTTCATCTTCTGCTCGACGAACAAGGTCTACGGCGACCTGCCCAACCAGCTGCCGCTCGTGGAGCTGCCGCAGCGCCTGGAGCTGCCCGAGGATCACCGCTTACTACAAGGGCATCGACACGACGATGTCGATCGACCAGAGCACGCACTCGCTGTTCGGGGTCTCGAAGGCCTCCGCCGACCTGCTCGTGCAGGAGTACGGCCGCTACTTCGAGCTGCCGACGGTCTGCTTCCGCGGCGGCTGCCTGACCGGCCCCAACCACGCCGGGACGCAGCTGCACGGGTTCCTCTCCTACCTGATGCGCTGCACGATGACCGGCGAGCCCTACACGGTCTTCGGCTACGGCGGCAAGCAGGTGCGCGACAACATCCACTCCGCCGACCTCGTCGCCGCGTTCGCGGCCTTCCACCGCCGCGCCGCAGGCGGCGGCCGTCTACAACATCGGCGGCGGGCGCGAGAGCAACTGCTCGATGCTCGAGGCGATCGAGCTCTGCCAGCAGATCGCCGGGCGCGAGCTGCAGCTGGAGCCTCGGCGAGGAGCCCAGGATCGGCGACCACCGCTGGTGGATCGGCGACCTGCGAGCCGTTCAGGAGCGACTACCCCGAGTGGGAGCTGACCCGCGACGTCGAGGGCATCCTCCGCGAGATCCACGACCGCAACGCCGAGCGCTGGGTCGCGACCGCCTGAGGGCCGTCATACGCGGGTCCAGATCCGGTCGATCGGCATCACATGCAGGCGGTCTTCGAAGTTGTACGCCCGCGGGCCGGTGTAGAGCGCGACACCTGCCAAGAAGCGTTCGCCGAGCGCCTCTCTCAGCTTGCGCAGATGGCGCATATCGGGGCCGGAGACCTGGCCTGCGGCCTTCACCTCGAAGGCAACGACGCCTCCGTCGTCGCGTTCGATCACCAGATCGATCTCGTCGCTGTCGTAGGTGCGCCAGTGTCCCAGCGCCGCGATTCCATCGAGCCACGAGGCCTGCCGCACGAGCTCGCCCACCACAAACGTCTCGAGCAGATGGCCGAACTGCGATAAGGAAGAAGGATCGCGCCGGGCGAGCTTCTCCGGGGTGAGTCCCAGCACGCGTGCACCAAGGCCGGCGTCGACCACGTGCATCTTCGGTGCGCTGGTCGCTCGCGCCCTCACGGTAGTTCCCCACGCCGGCAGGCGCATGATCAGGAACACCGCCTCGAGCAGCTTCACGTAGTCCGCCGCGGTGGTCCGCTCCAGTTCCGCCTCGCGGGCAGCCGTCGTGACGTTCAGGACGCCCGCGGTCTGGGCCGCCAAGCGGCGAAGCAGCGCCGGCAGATGCTCGCGCTGGCGCAGTCTCGACAGCTCTCGCACATCCCGCTCCAAGACGAGCTCCACGTAGTCGTCGAACCAGCGGTTGCGGGCTGCGGGGCTGCGCCTTGCCAGGGGAATCGGCAGGCCCCCGGCGGTGATGCGCGCTATGTACTCCTCCTTGCTTGTCGCCGAGACAATTCCGCGAGGAGGCGCACCCACCGGATCGTCGAGGAGCGCCGCGAGCAGGTTCTCTTTGACGCCGTCGATCTCGCCCTGGGTGAGTGGCCAAACCGTCAGCAGGTGCACGCGGCCCGTGAGCGATTGCGCCGTGACGGGCAGCGCGTCGTAGCGCGTGGATCCGGCGATCACGAACCGTCCCGCACGCAGCTCGCGGTTCAGCTCCGCCTTGATGGCCTCCAGCACAGCCGGCACGTGCTGGTACTCGTCGATGCACACCGGCGACGGCCCGTCGACGAACGCTCCGGGATCGGCCAGCACCGCGCCGCGCGTGGCGGGCTCGTCGAGATCCACCACCTCGACCCCGCGAGAGCCCGCCAACTCCCCCAATAAGGTCGACTTGCCCACCGTTCGCGGTCCCTGCAGTGCAATCACCGGCTCATCCTCGAGACGCTCGCCTGCCACCTCCAGGAGTCGGCGTGTGATAACCCCTGAGATCGGTGATCCGTTCCCGTCCATGAGCTAACCGTAGCATTGAGTCCACTATTCCGAGGGGCTTGAGTCCACTATTCCGAGGGGCCTGAGTCCACTATTCCGAGAAGGCTCGAGCTCAATCTCCTGAGATGGATCGATGGATGGCGACGGTGTGAGATCGTGCTGCTGAGCAAGCAGGATCCGGGTTCGAGGCCCGCGTCCTTGTAGGCTCCCGGCCAGATGCAGCCGATCAAAACGACCCTCCCCGGCCTGACGATCCTCGAGCCGCGGATATTCCCCGACGAGCGCGGCTTCTTCACCGAGACCTACCGCCGCGAGTGGCACGCCGAGGCGGGGATCCCGGCGGCGGAGGAGTTCATCCAGGACAACCACTCGCGCTCGAGCAGGGGCGTCGTGCGGGGCATGCACTTCCACATCGGCGCCGGCGTCGCCAAGCTCGTGCGCTGCGCGCGCGGGCGGATCGTCGACGTGAACGTCGACCTGCGCGAAGGGCTCGCCGACGTACGGCAAGTGGGAGGGCGGTCGAGCTCGACGACGAGAACATGCGCGTGCTGTACGTCCCGGTCGGCTTCGCCCACGGCTTCTGCGTGCTGAGCGAGACTCGCCGACGTGCTGTACAAGCAGACCGCCTACTACGACCCGGCGGTCGAGCGCGGGATCGCCTGGGACGACCCCGAGATCGGGATCGAGTGGCCGCTGCCCGTGCGAGGAGCTGATCGTCTCCGCGCGCGACCGCGAGGCGCCGCGGCTGGCCGAGGTCGCGGCCGAGCTGCCGTTTCGCTACTGACGCCGGCCGGTCTCGCCGCTTGGGAGTGCGGCCCCGCACGAGCCCGCTTGTCGGTCTACGGCCTAAGGGCAGCCGCTGATGGGCTTTACTGCCGATAGATGCGAGTGCTTGCTGCTCGATCGCTCCAGCGTGCTCGATCGCCTTCGTTCCACCTTTCGTGCTCTGACGCGCCTGCCGCTCGCCGCCCTGCTGGCGGCCTGCCTGCTCGCCGGCTCGGCCGGCACGACGGCGCTGCTCGCGCCCCGCGCCCGCGCAGGCCGCCGAAGCCGGCGTGAACCTGAACAGCCTCGAACCGGCGGCGCTCGCCCAGGCGACGGCGCTGGGCGCGCACTGGGTGCGCGTGTTCGCGCCCTGGCCCGACCTCGAACCCTCCCCGGGCGTGCACTCCGCCTACTGGCTCGGCCAGTACGACCGCCTGCTCGGACTCGCTGCCGAAGGGCGACCACGCGATCGTCGACTTCGTCGACACGCCCTCCTGGGAGAGCGGCTCGAGCGGCGCCGAACGCGCCGCCGAGCAACCCCGCCGACTACGCGAGCATCCTGCACTTCCTCGCCGGGCAGTGGCAGGGGAAAGTGGCCGCGTATGAAATCTGGAACGAGGAGGACGCGCCGCTGTGGTGGGCCGGCGCCCCCGACCCGGCGGCCTACACGCGCCTGCTTGCAGGCCGCCTACCCGGCCGTGAAGTCGGCCGACCCCGCCGCGAAGGTCGTGCTCGGCGGGCTGACGGGCAACGACTACGACTTCCTCGAGGGCGTCTACAAGGCCGGCGGGAAGGGCTACTTCGACGCGATCGGCGTGCACACCGACACCGCCTGCGACGTCAACTCGCCGTTCGCGTTCCTGCGCAACAACGACGGGCAGATCAACGAAGACTCGTTCATCGGCTACCGCGAAGTGCACGCGACCGAGATCGCCAACGGCGACGACGTGCCGATCTGGATGACCGAGATGAGCTGGCGGACGACCAGCGCGGAGTGCGGCGAAGGCGCGTTCGCCGGGCAGAAGCCCGAGGGCGTGAGCGAAGCCCAGCAGGCGAGTTACCTGACCGAGGCCTATCACTGCCTCGCGCAGGCCCCGTACGTGAAGCTCGGCCTGTGGTACCCGATCGACGACGAAGGCGCGGTCGTCTCCGGCCTCGAGCGCGCGAACCGCTCGCACAAGCCCTCCTACGCGGCGATGCGCGCCTACATCAAGCACGGCGACCGCATGAAGGGCGCCTGCGGAGACTTCAGCGGTCCGAAGATCAGGGTCGAGACCCCGACGAACGGCGACCGCTACAGCGGTCATCTGTGGATCAGGGTGAGGGCCACGGACAGCGTGGGCATCGAGAGCATCCGCCTGCTGTACGACGGCCATTCGATCCGCAACTTCGACCCGTTCGTGGAAGGGAAGGGCTACCCGCAGACGGTGCTCGCGCAGATCCACTGGTCGGGCGCGCGGCACATCTCCCTCGGCCATCACACGCTGACGATCCTCGCGTACGACAAACTGAAAAACGTCTCGCGCACGAACGTCTCGATCGTGCACCTGCCCGAAGGCTCGCCACCACAGGTAGACCTACCATCCTCGGGTGAGCATCCGCCGCCCGATCCTCGTCGCCGTCCTCGCGGCGCTCAGCCTCAGCCTCGCCCTTCACCGCTCACCGGTGCTCTCACCTCCGCCAACGGGGCCCTCACCCCTCCGCCGGGGCGGCGACGAGCTACGTCGACGGGATCTCCGACCAGAGCCTCCCGGCGTGGGACGGCGAATTTCGACGAGAGCTAGTTCGCGGGCCTGTTCGACGACACCTGGGTGCACGGCCCCGGCGCGCACGTCGACTTCGCGCGGTACGTCGTGCAGTGGAACGTGATGTCGGGCGATTACCAGAGGTATCTGCGCGAATTCGAAGCGTGGCTCGATGACGTGGCGAGTATTGAATCTTAAACCGGAGATCGCGTTGACTAGTTACGACGGTTCACTTCCAGCGTCACCGAGGGAATATGAGATCGAGCTGGTGGAGATCCTGACTCGTGCGCGCGCGCTCGGCCACCCGATCGACTGGCTGGAGGCGTGGAACGAGCCGAACGGTCAGGGCGACGAGTCGGCGGCGAACGCCGCCGCTTTCACCAACGCGGCCTCCGCGACCTGCGGAGAGGAATTCGGTTGCACGGTGATCGCGGGCGACTTCGAGGACTCGCCGGGCGTGGCGGCGTACGAGGAGGAATACGTGAAGGACCTCGACCCCGTTCCCACGAACTGGGGAGTGCACCCCTATTACTCGGTGGAACAGGAAAGCGAAGCCCCGTTGGAGACCGTCCGCGAACACCTCCCAAACGGCGGCGCGGACGCAGCGGATCTGGTTCACGGAGGTCGCCGCGAGGAAGTGCTCGGACTTCGACGGCGATCTCGTCGAAAACGGCGAAGCCGGCCAGGCGCGGCACGCGGACTGGCTGGTGAACACGCTGATCAGAAACGCGCGCCCGGTGCACGTCTTCTACTACGAGCTCCTGCTGCGGGAAGGCCGCGAGCCCTCGTGCGAAACCGAAGGCAGCGACAGCGCGCTCTACGTCCCGAGCGGCGACCCCGCCGAGCCCGACCGCCCGCGCCCGGCGGCGGCCTACATCTGGGGCGACGGCGACGGGAGCGCGCCGGGCGAACCGGGCGAGCCGGGCGAGGCCTTCCTGGCGAACGTCGCCCAGGCGACGCTCACCGGTGGCGCCTCCCTGCAGTGACGCCGCTCTCGCCCGATCGCGAGGTGCGCGCGCGACCGATTGATTCACGCCGAGGGACTCAACTGCGCCACTCCCGGAAGCGCAGCTCGCACGGCCCGCCCTCGACCGCGACGGCCGCAGCCGTCGGGGCCGACGATCCAGCTCGGCCGTCCACAGATCTGTCCGCGTCGAGTCCTCCGGCCGGTGGCGATCTCGATGCCGAGCCCGAGCCCGCGGCACTTGACGACCGCCTCGTGTGCGACCCAGGCGCGCAGAAACGCGCGCTCGCGCGTCCGTGGATCGAGCTCAGCCAAGCGCTCGGCCTGCGCGCGGCCGAGCATGCGTGCGGCGATCGCCAGCTCGTCGACCCGCCGATCTGTGACCCGCCGATCTGCGATCTCTAGGTCGATTCCGACCTCGCGTCCGCCTGTCACCGCGACGAGCGCGAGCTCGCCGGAGTGGGACAGGTTGAAGCGCAGATCTTCCCCCGCGTCCGTCCCTTCGCGCGCCAGTGCCGGCTTGCCGTGCGGGCCGAGCACGAAGCGCAGCGCGCGCGGATCGCGGTCGAGGTAGCGCCCGAGCAGCGCCCGCAGCACGCCCCGCGAGCGCGCCCAGAGGACCCGCTTGCGCGCAGGCAGGATCCGCGTCGCCCGCGCGAGCTCCTCGTCGCAGAGCAGTCGCTCGAGGTCGATCCTCGAGTCGCCGCGAGATCGACCCGCCACACGTCGATCACGCCCGTGCGCGCACACACGCGAGTCGGGCCCGGCGCCCAAGATCGGAGCGAAGCGTCCATCGCCCGCCATTATCCGGCCCTCCACCCCGGCCGCGGCCGACTTGGCATCCTTAGGGCGATGAGCAGCGGACTGGAGCGACTGCGCGAGCGCACGAACGGCTACACCGTCACCCCCGAGCAGTACCTGCGCGTCGCCTACGTCGCGCTGGGCGCGCTGACGCTGATCGTGCTGACCGGCGCCGCGGTCCGCCTGACCGGCTCGGGCCTCGGCTGCCCGACCTGGCCGAAGTGCTACGGCAACGTCTACCCGCCGCTGAACACGCACGCGGTGATCGAGTTCTCCAACCGGGTGATCACCGTCCCGGTGTCGATCGCCGCGGGTCTCGCCTGGCTCTGCGCGCTGCGCCGCCGGCCGTACCGCCGCGACCTGATGTGGCTGGGGGCGCTGCTGCCGCTGGGCGTCGTCGCGCAGGCGGTGCTCGGCGGCTTCACGGTCAAAGGCGCGCTCGACTACGGCTGGGTGATGGGCCACTTCGCGCTGTCGATGCTGATCCTCGTCGCCGCGGTCGTGCTCGTCTGGCGGGCTTCCCACGAGCCCGGCATGCCGCGAGAGAGCCCGCTCGACCGCAGGCTCGTGTTGTACGTGCGCGCGCTGGTGGGCCTCGGCGCGCTGACGATCTTCGCGGGCACCGCCGCGACGGCCGCCGGCCCGCACGCGGGCGGCTCGCCGGGGCAGAAGATCAACCGCCTGGACTTCGACGGGCGCGGGACGATGGACTTCGTGATCCATCGCCACGCCGAGATCGCCTTCGTCTTCAGCCTCGCGGCCGTCGCCGTGTGGTTTCTCGCGCGCCGTCGCGAGGCGGGCCCGGCGGTGCAGCGTCCGCTGACGGTGCTCTGCGTGCTGCTCGCCCTGCAGGGCGTGGTGGGCTTGGACCAGTACGAGACGCACCTCCCGACGGAGCTCGTCTGGGTGCACGTCGCGCTCGCGTCGCTCACGTGGCTGTCGATCCTCTGGGCGGCCTGCGCCGCAGGGCGCCTGGCGCCCCGCGTGGCGCCTGCCACCGAGCAGCGCGCGGCGCCCCCGGCGCGCGTCTCGGTCTGAGCGCGGCCCCAAGCGCAATGGCCCTCAGCGGCGGCGTCGGGTCTCGATGCGAGCCGGGTCTCAGGACGCAGCTCTCGGGTCTCTGCGCCCGAAGTTCCCCGGAAATTAGGGCTTCTATCGACGCCAGATCGGCCCGTTTGGCGGGCAATCGTCCTAACCAGCGGTTAGCCTGCGGGAAGAACGACACTCGAGAAGGGAGTGCCATGACCAAGAACGAGCTAGCTGAGCAGGTCGCATCGAGTACTGGACTGGCTGCCAGCCAGGCCCGCGAGGCGCTGGAGGCGGCGATCGAGACGATCGCCAAGGAGCTGGAGGCCGGGGGCGAGGTTGCGCTTGCCGGCTTCGGAAAGTTCAGCGTCAGCCAGCGTGCTGCACGGCAGGGACGTAACCCATCCACCGGCGAGACGATCAACATCGCGGCCAGCAAGGCGGCGAAGTTCTCGGCGGCGAGCGCGCTGAAGAAGCGCCTCAACTAGATCGCACCCGCGCGTTGTTCCCGGTGTCACCGGCCCGTCTCGGGCCGGTGCGCACTGGGCCAGCGGTTGCGACCGCGCTGCGACCCGCGTGGGTCTGCGGTCGCGACGGTGTGGCGACCGGCGTGGCTCTGCGGTCGCGACGGAGGATCGATAGGATGCCGCCAACGCATGATGCTCGCACCGCAGACAGACCGTCGCCCGACCAAGACAGCTGACGGAGGAACCCGATGAGCAACGCCCCCGGCTGGGGCTCCTGGAGCCTCAACCCGATCGTGATCCTCGCGCTGCTCGGCGCGGGCTACGTCTACTGGCGCATGTACAAGCGCGCCGCGACCCGCTCGAACAAGGGCCCCGGCATCGGCCATTGGCTGCCCTACGTGTGCGGCCTGGTGACGATCGCGATCGCCCTGCTCTCGCCGCTGGACCCGATCGGCGACGAATACCTGCTGTCGGCGCACATGATGCAGCACGTGCTCCTCTCCGACATCGCGCCCGCGCTGCTCGTCCTCGGCCTGCGCTCGCCCGTCCTGCCGCTCGGCCTCTCGCGCCGCGCGCTGACGGCGGTCGCGCCGGGACGCCCTTCCGGCCGCTGGCTCGCACGGCTCACCTCGCCCTGGGTCGCGATCCCGCTGTGGATGCTCGCCACCTGGGTCTGGGCGATCCCGAGCATCTTCGACTACACCGCCCAGCACCCCGTCGTCCACGCCTTCGAGCACGCCACGCTCTTCTACACGGGCCTCGCGATGTGGTGGCTGATCATCGATCCGCTCCCGCGCGCGCGCCTGCGCCCCAACGGCGAGCGCCTCGCGCTGCTCGGCTTCACCCGCCTGGCCAGCGCCTGCGTGTGCCTGCCGCTGACCTGGCTGTCGGCGACCGAGTACCCCCTCTACGCGAGCGCCCCCCGCGCCTACGGCCTCTCGGCGATCAACGACCAGCACCTCGCCGGCGCGGCGATGTGCTTCGCCGAGTTCCTCGTCTTCGGCATCGCCTTCGCCGCCGTCTTCATCACGATGCTCGGCCGCGACGACGATCGCGCGTGACGTTGGCTGAGTACGCAGCCGGCGAGCAGCTCCCGATCTGAGCAAGCCGCCGTTTCGGCCCCCTCGAGGCGGCGAAGGCCCCGGCCACTTGGAGACCGTAGTAGTCCCCGTCGCCGCGTGGCGCCCTCGCGCGCGAGCCCCGCCGCTCGCCGATCCAGAAGATCGGTCGCGCGTCACGCGAGTGGGCGGTCTCTTCGACTTGACGGAGCGCCGTTAACCAGCAGCGGCCTGACATCTCTGCCAGGCCGTTCGTGACGCTTTCTCATCCTTTGAGCTTCTCAGCCGCAGCCGGTGTTGTTGCCGCAGATGAAGCACGTGTAGCAGGAGCCCGTGCGCTGCATCATCCCGCCGCACTGGCTGCAAGCCGGCCCGAGGTCGAGACCCTGGAGGCGCGCCGGGACGACCGGGGGCGTGTCGGTGAGCGCGGCCGTCGGCGCGCTGGAGCCGCCGCCGTTGCCGCCGGCTGCCTTGGGTGCGCTCGAACCCGAGCCGTTGGGGGCGGCGTCGGCGGCCGCCGCATCGGCGCCGTCGCTGGCGCCGCTGGGCCCGGCGGTGTCGGAGGCGGTCACCGACTGGGCCGTGTCCTGGGATGCCGCGCGGGCGCGCACGGCGGGGGTGAGGATGCCGAGCTCCTCCTGGACGTCGGTGTCGAGGAAGCGCGAGGCGAGCCAGCGCATGATGTAGTCGGGCATCGACTTCGCGAAGGGGATCTCCGGGTTGGAGGTGATCCCCTCGGGGTCGAAGCGCATGTAGCAGAACTTCTGCACGAGGGTCTCGAGCGGCACCCCGTACTGGAGCGCGATCGAGATCGCCGTGGCGTAGGAGTTCATCATCCCGCGCAGCGTCGAGCCCTCCTTGCCGATGTCGGTCAGGAAGATCTCGCCGACGGTGCCGTCCTCGTACATGCCCGCGGTGATGTAGCCCTCGTGGCCGCCGATCGAGAACTTGTGCGTGATCGACTGGCGCTCGCGCGGCATCCGCTTGCGGCGTGGACCCGCCTCTTTCAGCGCCTTGCCCACGGCCGCCTCGACGATCGCGTCGACGTCCTCTGATCGGGTCCCGCCTGCCTCCGCCCTTCGCGTCCTGGCCCTGCTGAGCATCGGTGCGCAGCGCCTGCGCGGTCTTCGAGCCGTCGCGGTAGATCGCGAGCGCCTTCACGCCGAGGTGCCAGGCCTGCGTGTAGGCGTCGGCGATGTCCTCGACCGTGACCTCCTGGGGCATGTTGACCGTCTTCGAGATCGCTCCCGAGATGAACGGCTGGACGGCGCCCATCATCTTCAGGTGTCCCATGTGGCTGATCGCGCGCTCGCCGACGGCCACGTCGAACACCGGCAGGTGCTCCTCGAGCAGGCCGGGCGCGCCGACGATCGTGCCGTGCTCGGCCAGGTGCGCCTCGATCTGCTCGAGGAGCTGCTCGGAGTAGCCGAGCGTCTGCAGCGCCAGCGGCACCGTTTTGTTGACGATCGTCATCTGCCCACCGCCGACCAGCTCCTTGAACTTGACGAGCGAGAAGTCGGGCTCGACGCCGGTCGTGTCGCAGTCCATCAGGAACGAGATCGTGCCCGTCGGCGCGAGCACCGTCGCCTGCGCGTTGCGGTAGCCGTGGCGCTCGCCCAGCTCCACCGCCTCCTCCCACGAGCGCCGCGCCGCCGCGAGCAACTGCTCGTCGGCGCAGGTCGAGTCGGGGATCGCGTAGGAGGCGTCGCGGTGCATCGCCATCACGCCGTTGTGCGCCTCGCGGTTGACCTCGTAGTGCTCGTACGGGCCGAGCGCCGCCGCGACCTCGGCCGAGCGGCGGTAGGCGCGACCGGTCATCAGCGCCGTGATCGCCGCCGCGGTGCCGCGCCCGGCGTCGGAGTCGTAGGGCATCCCGTCGCTCATCAGGTAGGCGCCGAGGTTCGCGTAGCCGAGCCCCAGCTGGCGGAAGGCGCGCGCGTTGACGCCGATCTCCTCGGTCGGGTAGGAGGAGGGCGAGACGACGATCTCCTGCGCGAGCAGCATCACGTCGACGACGTGCTCGAAGGTCTCGGTGTCGAGCGTGCCGTCGGCGCGGCGGAACTTCATCAGGTTGATCGACGCGAGGTTGCAGGCCGAGTTGTCGACGTGCATGTACTCGCTGCACGGGTTCGAGGCGTTGATCCGCCCGCTGTTCGGCGACGTGTGCCACTGGTTGATCGTCGTGTCGTACTGCACGCCCGGGTCGGCGCAGCGCCAGGCGGCCTCGGCGATCTCGCGCATCAGCTCGCGCGCGGGGATCGGCTCGCCGACCGGCTCGCCGGTGGCGCGCGCGGTCAGGTGCCAGTCCTCGCCGTTCTCGACGGCGCGCATGAACTCGTCGGTGACGCGCACCGAGTTGTTCGCGTTCTGGTACTGGATCGACTTGAAGCCCTCGCCGTCGATCGACATGTCGAAGCCCGCGTCGCGCAGGGCCTCGGCCTTGTCCTCCTCCTTGGCCTTGCACCAGATGAACTCGCGGATGTCCGGATGGTCGACGTCGAGCACGACCATCTTCGCCGCGCGGCGCGTCTTGCCGCCGGACTTGATCGTGCCGGCCCACGAGTCGGCGCCGCGCATGAAGGAGACGGGACCCGAGGCGGTGCCGCCCTTGGCCAGCGGCTCCATCGAGCCGCGGATGTTCGACAGGTTGATCCCCGAGCCCGAGCCGCCGCGGAAGATCATCCCCTCCTTGGTGTTCCAGTCGAGGATCGACTCCATCGTGTCCTCGACGGAGAGGATGAAGCAGGCGCTGCACTGCGGGCTCTCCTCGAAGCCGACGTTGAACCAGACGGGCGAGTTGAACGCCGCCATCTGGTGCAGCAGGATGTGGGTCAGCTCGTCCTCGAAGGCGCGCGCGTCCTCGTCGCTGGCGAAGTAGCCGCGCGCCTGCCCCCAGCCGGCGATCGTGCCCGCCACGCGGGAGATCATCTGCTTGACCGAGCGCTCGCGCGCGGGGTTGCCGATCTGCCCGCGGAAGTACTTCTGGGCGACGATGTTCGTCGCGTTCTGCGACCAGCTCTTCGGGAACTCGACGTCGGTCTGCTCGAACGCGATCCGGTCGCCGTGGCCGATGCGCGCGTCGCGCGTCTCCCACTCGACGGCGTCGAACGGATGCTCCTCTGCGGTGCTGAGCAGGCGTCTGATCTGACAGCCCGGCTCCGGGCGTCGTCTCCTGGGTGGTCGTGGGGTGCGTGATTGGGTTCATCGGCCTGCCTCCTCTGCGCTGTGCCGGCGCGCGCGACGCCTACTCGGAGCTGTTGTCTGGGCCGGGCATCGTCCCGCGCGAGTCGGACGGAAAAGAGACGATGCCAACCATTATTTTAGAAGGCGAGAGCCGCCGCCCGAGAAGACCCGCAACGTCCGCGAAATTCATCTATTTCTGTGTCGAGGCGGTCGCTGGGCAAGCAGGTCGAGGTCGAAGAGACCCGCCCACCCGCGTGGCGTGCTACGCGTGTGCTGGCCGATCTTCGATCGGTGAGGACGCCGACCGATCGTCCGGGATCGGCTGGTGCCGCTCAGTGGCCGAGTCGCACCCAGTCGGCGAATTCGGCCCAGGTGGCGGAGGCGCGGAAACCGGCCTCGGCCATCGCGTGGCGCAGGGAGAGCAGCCAGTGGGGCTCGAACGCGCGCCGCCGGGCGAGCGCCCAGGCGATGCAGGCGAGCACGAGCACGGCGGCGACGATGACGGCGGCGATCGCCGCCGTCGAGAGCGATTCGGAGTGCTTTGAGCGGTGTGCGCCGACCGGCCGGCTCGACGTCGATCGAGTCGTGGCGGTGTCGCATTGTGGTGAGCCGAGCGTAGGCGTGCGCGCAGTCGTCGGGAGCGGTCGCTTGTGGGCGGGCGTGACCGGCGTGGAGGTGCGTCGTGGTCGCAGCAGCGCTGTGACCGCCGCGTGGCGAGGCGCCGGTCGTGGCGGGATGCACTCTCGCCGACGCCGGCACCGGGAAGGTCGGTGTTGAGGCGGTCGTGTTGAGTCGAGCCGGTGCCGAGGGCCATCGTCGAATGCTAATCGCCCGCGCGTCGCACCGTCCACTCGAGTCATGCCGCCCGCTCACAGCAGATCCTCGATCGCCGCGAGCGCGTCGCGCAGCACGTCCGCGGGCGCCTGCCCGGCGTCGATCGGGCGGATTCGCGCCGGCTCCTCGAGCGCGAGCTCGTCGTAGGCGGCGGCGATCGAGCGCGAAGAACCGCTCGCCCTCGCGCTCCAGCCGGTCGGGCTCGAGCGCCCGCTCGCGAGCGCGCGCGCGACCGAGCGCCGGGTCGATCCGCAGCAGCAGCGTGCGGTCGGGGACCAGTCCGCCGGTGGCGAACAGGTTGATCGCCCGCACCTCCTCGACGCCCAGCTCGCGCCCGGCGCCCTGGTAGGCGAGCGAGGAGTCGACGAACCGGTCGAGCAGCACGAGCGTGCCCTGCTCGAGCAGCGGCGCGAGCAGCTCCTGCACGAGCTGCGCGCGCGCGGCCGCGTACAGGAGCGCCTCCGCGCGCGGCGCGACCGCCAGCGCGGGGTCCTTGACGAGCGCGCGAATCCGCTCGGACACGTCGACCCCGCCGGGCTCGCGCAGCAGCTCCACCCGATGCCCCCGCGCGGCGAGCTCGCGCGCGAGCGCCTGCGCGAGCGTCGACTTGCCGGCGCCGTCGATGCCCTCGATCGTGATCAGCTTGCCGCGGGCCACGGCGGGGACGGTAGCGTCTCTAGGATGACCGGCGTGACCACCTCCGCCCAGGTGACGGCGCTGCCCGGCATCGACGCGCACCCCCACGCGCGCGCGGTGCTCGCGCCCGCCCTCGGGTTGGGTGGGATGCCTGTCCGTCAGCCCCATCGCACGCCTACCTCTTCCACGGGCCGGCCGGGACCGGCAAGCGGGCGATCGCGCGCGCGTTCGCGGCGGCGCTGCTCGCCGAGGGCGCGCGCGACCCCGGCGCGGTGGCCGAGCGGGTCGCGCGCGGCACGCACCCCGACCTGACCTGGGTCACGCCGAGCGGCGCCGCGGAGATGCTCGTCGGCGACATCGAGGAGCCCGTCGTCGCCGCCGCGACGCGCACGCCGTTCGAATCGGCGCGGCGCGTGTTCGTGATCGAGGGCGCCGACACGATGAACGACCAGGCGGCGAACAGGATGCTGAAGACGCTCGAGGAGCCGCCCCCGTTCGTCCATCTCGTGCTGCTGACCGACCGCCGCGAGGACGTGCTGCCGACGATCGCCTCGCGCTGTCAGGCGGTGCGCTTCGACCCGCTGCCCCCGGCGCGGATCGCGGAGCGCCTGCGGGACCTCGTGCAGGACGTCGAGCCCGAGCGCGCGCAGGCGTGCGCGCGCCTGGCGCTGGGCGACGCGCGCCTGGCCGCGCGCCTGGCGAGCGACGAAGGCGAGGCGCTGCGGGCGGGCGCCGAGGAGTTCGTGCGCTCCGCTCTGAGCGGCCAGACCGCCGAGCGGCGCTGGACCGGGCTGCTCGACGTCGCGAAGGGGGCCGGCGTGGCCGCGGGGGAGGCCGCGGACGAGCGCCTGCGCGAGGAGCTCGAGCTGGTGCCGAGCAAGGAGCGCAAACGCTACGAGCGCGAAGGCGCGGACGCCCGCCGGCGGGCGGAGCGCCGCGCGCGCACGCAGGCGCTCGATCTCACGCTGCGCCTGGCCGAGCTGTGGCTGCGCGACGTGCTCTGCGTCGCCGAGGGCGCCCCCGAGTGCGTCTACGCGGTCGACCGCGCGGACGAGCTGAGGGCAGACGCGGAGGGGCGCGACGGCGTCGCCCTGCGCGCGGGCGTCGAGCTCGTGCAGGACACGCGCCTGCGCCTGGCCCTGAACGTGTCCGAGGAGCTCGCGCTGGAGGCGCTGGCCTACCGGCTGGAAGCGGCGGTCGCGCTGAGCCGGCTGATTCGGGATTGGCCAGCACGCCACGCAGGTGGGCGGGCATTGATCCGCGTTCCTCGATCGCCTCAGGCGATCGGACCGAGGTTCGGTTCGAAGCCGTACAGCTCGAAGGCGAGGAACCGCGAGAACAGCCGGTTGTCGGGCCCGTGGAAGTCGGCCGAGCCGGTGCTGAGCAGGCCGAGCTCCTCGCAGCGCTGGGCCAGGAGCGTCGTCTGCTCCTGCGTGTGGGTCACGTAGAAGGCCTCGACGCCGTCGATCCCGAGCGCTCTGAAGCGGTCGATCGTCGCGAGCACCTCGTCGGGGTCGGGGATGTCCCAGAACGGGTGCGCCCAGACGACGACGCCGCCGGCCTCGTGGATCGCGTCCGACGGCCTGCGCGACGGTGGGGGTCTCGCGCAGGCGGAAGGCGGGCTTGCCCTCGATCAGGTAGCCGCGGATCAGCGAGCCGATGTCGTCGATCTGCTCGTCCCGCAGTCGCGCGGCGTTCGCGGGCGCGGCGAGCACCGCTTCGGCCAGGTGCGGGCGCCCGATCGGCTTGCCGGCGGCGACGCGCTCCTCGAGCTGCGCGCGGTCGAGCTCGAAGCCGAGCTCCTCCAGCGCCGCGGCCATCCGCAGCGTGCGCTGCTCGCGGTCGGCGAGGAACTCGGCGAGTCGCGCGGTGAGGGCCGGGTCGGTGTGGTCGATGTTGTAGCCGAGGATGTGCAGTTCGCGCGGCGTCTCCCCGTCGGCGTCGATCGCGGAGATCTCGACCGCGGGAACCACCTTCACGCCGTAGCGCTCGCCCGCGCGCAGCGCCTCGGCGACGCCGGCGACGGTGTCGTGGTCGCTCAGCGCCAGCAGCTCGACGCCGGCGCGCGCGGCGCGCTCCACGACCTCGGCGGCCTCGAGCGCGCCGTCGGAGTGCGTCGAGTGCGACTGCAGGTCGAAGCGGATCGGGCTGGCCATCGGCAGGAGAGCGTACGCGACCGGCGGCGGTCGCCGCACCCAGGGCGCGGGCTTGGGTCGCTCTCAGGAAGCGAGCGGGCTTCGGGTCGCCGTGGCTCAGCAGCCGGTGTGGTCGGTTGCCCGGTGCGTCCGTCGTTGCGGGCTCGAGCGTGGCCGGTGGCGACGATGGTTCGATGTCTCGCCCGCCGAGATGCCGGCCCGCGGGAGCCAGTCGGCGCCCCGCGGCGGTCGGGCGCTCAGGGGCTCGCGTGCTCGTGCGCGGAGCCGTTGCCGGGGATGGCGATCAGCATCGCCACCTGGCGTCCGAGCACCTCGCGCAGGGTCTGGACGGCGGCGTGGAAGCGCCGCGCCTTGCTGGGCAGCGTCCAGCCACCGTCGTCGGGCGGGGCGTCGGGCTGTTCGCAGACCTCGAGCTGGGCGTAGGCCGCGTCGGTCTCGGCGGCGCGCTGGGAGGCCTCGATCCAGAGGACCTCGAGGTAGGCGAGCGCGGCCCCGAGCTGCTCTTCCGGCAGCTCGTCGCGCTGCTGGAGCTGGCGCAGGACGGGGCCGACCTCGAGGCTCAGCCAGCGTTGCTCGGCGTGGGCCCGCAGCAGCAGGCAGACGTCGGAGGGAGGGGATATTTCCTGATCTTGGGTCATGCAAGCATCCGTGCTCGGCGTGGATCGACGTGATCGGCGACCTGCTCTTGGCTTCGACTGGCCGCGACGATGGCTTTAGGAGATCGGGAGAGTTTCCACGCTTCTTGGGAGAACTTTCGTGTCACCGCCGGTTCTCCCGGGTCGAGCGTGGACATTCGTTTACTTTGAATCGGTACCTCTCATTCAGCGAAGCTCAACGCTCCTTTGGGTCGCGCCTGCGAATGGATGTCGCTGCCCACCGACAGGGCGCTCCCGAGTTTGCGAGGAACCTTTTAAGGGGTAGCCTCGAATAGGCCGATGCAAGGGGAGAGATGCAGCTAGCGAGCTACGACCCGAGCTACGACCCGGCCGCCCGCGCGCCCGGCCAGCACGAGCGCACGACCGTGCGGCGGCTGCGCATGCGCACGCTCGTGGCGCTGGGGATCCTGGCCGTGGCGACCGCGGCCCTCGGCCGGACCTTCGGGCTGCGCAACCTGGGCTTCCTCGGCTCGGAGATCGGGCTGCTGGTGGGCATGTTCGTGATCCTGCGCTACGTGCTGCCGCTCGTCGAGCGCCACGATCGCGGCGCCACGGGCGAGGAGCAGGTGGGCGGGCTGCTGGACGAGATGGCGGGCGAGGATTGGCACGTGATCCACGACGCGAGCCTCGGTCAGGGCAACGTCGACCACATCCTGATCGGGCCCGCGGGGGTGTTCACGGTCGAGACGAAGAGCCACCCCGGCCCGATCCGCGTGGCGGGCGTGCACGGCGCCACGCTGCGCCAGGCGCAGGCGCAGCGCAAGGCGATCGAACGCGCGACGGATGTCCCGGTGGAGCCGCTGATCGTCTTCAGCCGCGCGTGGGTCGACAAACCGCTCGCGCGGCGCAAGGGCGTGCGGGTCACGCCCGCGCGGATGCTGCCCGGGTATCTGGAGCGCCACCTCGCAGACGCTCACGCCGGCGGAGGTCGATCGGGCGCGCGCGTGTGTGGCGGAGGCGCTGCGCGCGCATCGCGCCGCGGCGCCGGGCACGGACCGCTCGACGCGCCCCGTCTACCGCCGCTGGCAGGCGGCGAAGACGCGCATCTTCGGCTGAGGCCCCACTTGGTCGACGAGGGCGACGATCGCGGAGAGCGGCGATAGGACGGAGCGGCGGGTCGAAGATAAAGACGCCGTGGGGAGAGCCGACTTTTGCGGTCGCGTGTAACCATAGTCATGCCTATCCCGATTGGGGCCTTCGCGACGAGCGAGCGAACCGGCCGGAGCGAGGGGTAGCTTCTGGGAGATGGAGGCATCGACCCAGACAACCCCCCTTCCAAGCCCCGAGGCGCTGCTCGAGCGCTTCGGGCTGGACACCTTCCGCCCCGGCCAGCGCGAGGCCGTGCAGGCGGCGCTCGACGGGCGCGACAGCCTGGTCGTGATGCCGACGGGCGGCGGCAAGTCGCTGTGCTACCAGCTGCCGGCCCTGGCGGCCGATTGGTTGCCCGACCCGCCCGACTGGTCGTGGTCGTGAGCCCGCTGATCGCGTTGATGGCCGACCAGTGGCGCCGCCTGCGCGAGGCGGGCGTGAACGCGACGATGCTCGCGTCGGGGATGGAGGAGGGCCACAACTCCCAGGCGCTCGCCGAGATCGCCGCGGGCGAGACGCAGCTCGTGCTGGCGGCGCCGGAGCGCTTCGCCTCGCGCGCCTTCCGCGAGGCGCTGGCGCAGCGGAAGATCGCGCTGTTCGTGGTCGACGAGGCGCACTGCGTGGCGGAGTGGGGCCACGACTTCCGGCCGGACTACCTGCGGCTGCACAGCGCGATCGAGGCGCTCGGCCGCCCGCCGGTGATGGCCGCGACCGCGACCGCGACCCCGCGCGTGGCCGAGGAGATCGCCGCGCGGCTGGGGCTGCGCGAGTGGCTGTCGATCCGCTCCGGGTTCGACCGTCCGAGCCTCGCGTTCGACGTCGTGAGCGTCGAAGGCAAGGGCGCGGTCGCGCGCAAGCGGGCGGCGCTGCTGCATGTGCTTGGGAACCGACTGCCGTCCGCCGCCTCGTCAGCCCTCCCGGCGATCGTGTACTGCGGCACGCGCAAGGACACCGACGAGGTGGCGGCCCTGATCGCCGAGCGGACGGGGATCGAGACCGTGCGCTACCACGCGGGCATGAGCCCGGACGCGCGCCGGGCCAGCCAGGAGGCGTTCATGGAAGGGACGCGCCGAGGTGGTGGTGGCGACGAACGCGTTCGGCATGGGCGTCGACAAGGCGGACGTGCGGACGGTCGCCCACTGGGCGCTGCCGACGAGCCTCGAGGCCTACTACCAGGAGGCCGGCCGCGGTGGACGCGATGGGCACCCGGCGCGGGCGCTGCTGCTCGCGGCGAGGATGGACCTGGGCCGGCTGATCAGGTTCATCAACGAGCGCGAGACGAGCGTCGAAGACGTCAAGCGCTACGTCGCCGGCCTGCGCAGCGGGGCGGAGGACGACGTGGTCGCGATCGGGCCGGGCGAGCTGGGCGAGCGCGACCGGGTCCTGCTCTCGATCGCCGAGCGCGCGGGCGCGGTCGAGCTGGCGCCGGGCGCCGGTGGCGGGCTGCGGGTGCGGCTCACCGGCCAGGGCTCGCCGCGCAAGGCCTACCAGGCGATCAGGGCGGCGAAGGACCGCAGCTGGGAGGCCTACCGCTCGATCGAGCGCTACATGTCCAGCGGCGAGCGCTGCCGCCGGCGGCAGATCCTCGATCACTTCGGCGACCCCCAGGAGGGCGCGCCCGAGGGGCGCTGCTGCGACGTCTGCGACCCGGATCCGGAGCTCGAGCGGGCGTTGCAGGCGAGGCCCGTGGAGGCCTCTCGCCAGGGCCGCGCCCGCGCCGGGCGCGGCGCCGGTGTGGGTGGCGCTGGCACGAGCTCAATCACCGGCGCGGACGCCGCGGATATGGCGGGCGCGGCCGCCGAGGAGCCCGCAGAGCCGGTCGACGAGGGGGAGTTCGAAAAGCTGAAGGCGTGGCGCTGGGAGCGCGCCGAAGGCAAGCCGGCCTACACGGTCGCGGCGAACGCGGTGCTCGAGGAGGTGCTGCGCAGGCGCCCGCGGAGCGTCGACGAGCTGATCGAGATCCGCGGCATCGGCCCGGCGTTCTGCGAGAAGCACGGCGAGTCCCTGCTGGAGACGCTGGCCACTTTGAACGGAGTGATCGCCGGGGAGTCTCGTAAGGACTCCCCAACGGGGGCGGCGTCGCTAGCATCAGTCCCCGCGCCGACGTAGCTCAGCTGGTAGAGCACTTCACTCGTAATGAAGGGGTCCGGGGTTCGAGTCCCCGCGTCGGCTTTACGTGGGGGGTTCTCGGGGGGAGCCTGCTCACCCCGAGGTTCAATGTTGGGGTCCGGGGTTCGGGTCCCCGCGCCGGCTCTCCCATCTCCTTGAAATGTTCAGGTGGGGGGCTCATGGGGGGAGCCTGCTCCCCCCATGCCTTATTGGGGGTCCGGGGTTCGAGTCCCCGCATCGGCTCTCACGAAAAAGCCCATGAATACCTGAATACCAGCCCTTTAACAGCCTTAGGCTAGGCCCACAGCCCGCACAGCGGCACCGCGGTGAGACGGTCGCCGAAGGGGAGTGACCGCTCGCCCGTGTAGAGGACCACCCCGGCCTTGAATCTGTCGCCCAGCTTGTCGCGCAGGTGGCGAAGACCCGCGAAGTCTCTCGCTCTGACGGTGGCGGCGCTCTTGACCTCGACACCCGCGATCTCTCCGCTGCGCAGCTCCAGCACGATGTCCACCTCGCGCTGCTGACTGTCGCGGTAGTGGTACAGGGAGGGTTCTGACCGCGACCAACCGCATTGGCGCTGCAGCTCCATTGCGACGAACGTCTCGAACAACGGGCCGGCGAGCTGGGCGTCGCGCGCGAGCCCATCCGCGTCCACGTTCAGAAGGTGGCTGAGCAGCCCGGTATCCGTCACGTACAGCTTCGGTGACTTCACCTGGCGGCTCGTGAGGTTCGTGTGCCACGACTGCAAGCGTCGCACGAGGAAGAGGTCTTCGAGGATCTTGAACGTGGGCTGAGACGGTCTTGTGGTCGAGGCCCAGTTCGGCGCTCATGCCGCGCGCGCTCATCAAGCCGGCCGAGCGCGCCGCCGCCACGCCGAGCACGCGTGCCACGGCACCCGTGTCGCGCACGTGCGCTACGTCCTCGACGCTCCGCCCCAGGATCGTCTCCGTGTAGCTCGCGAAGAACCGCGAGCGGCCATCCGCGCCGCGATTGTGAGCATCCGGGAACCCGCCTCGCGCGATTCGCTGCGCATACGCCGCTCGCCCGACCTCCGCGCCCTCGATACGAGGCGGCTCTCCGGCGAGGAGCCGATCCAGGAAATCCTCACGTACGCCCGCGAGCTCGCCCTGGGAGAACGGCCACAGGCGGATGTACTCGACACGCCCGGGCAGCGCGTCGGCGATCGTCGTGAGCGTTGTCACGTTTGCTGAGCCTGTCAATAGGAACTGTCCGCGCTCGTTGTTCGTGTCCAGGCGCATCTTGATCGCGAGCATCAGCTCTGGTGCTCGCTGGATCTCGTCGATCACCGCCGGACCGGAGATCGCGGCGATGAAGCCGGTCGGGTCCTCGAGCGCCGAGCGTCTCGTGCCTTCGTCGTCGAGCGTCACATAGGAAGCCGGATGCTCACGGCGGGCGATCTCCTTGACGAGCGTGCTCTTGCCCACCTGGCGCGCGCCCAGCAAGCAGACCGCGCGAGTGTCCGTCAACGCCTCGACGACGTGTGGCTTCATATGCCGCTCGATCAATGCAGGCATCGCTTAAGCATACAATAAGACTCGGCTAATGGGGAATAACATGCCTTGCTAATGGGGATTAGGCCACCTACTAATGGGGAATACACGCCCTGCTGATGGGGAATGCCCATCAGGTCGGGGGGTGAGAATCGCGTCGCGCTCACCCCGGGGCTGTCCGTGCCCCGCACGAGGTGTAGCGCAAACCGTCCAGATTGCGTAGCCTTAGGTAGTGATGCTCTTCATCCTGATCGCAGGTGCCTTGGTGGTAGTGGTCGTGCTGCTCGGATTGAGCATGTGTCGTGCCGCCGCGCTCAGCGATCGCAAGCAGGCCGTTGCGATCACCGAGTGGCTCGCGACGGGCCACTTCGGCGATCGCCGGGTTGGCCCCGGGGGCCACCCGGGCCAGCAGTTCCTCTTCGACCCTCGCGACGAGGCATTTCGGGCGGCCGGCTGACGATGATCGGCGGCGCAAACATACTCCCGATCGCTCCGCACCCCTCGCGCCGGGTGCTTGCCAAAGGGCGCCTCTGCATGAGCGTGGCCTGGCTGGTGCTGCTCGGGACGCTGCTCCTCGCCGGGAGCGCCCACGCGGCGGCGTCTGCCGCCGAACCCGTCGCCGAACCAGCGCCGGAAGCTTCGTCTTCATCGCCGGCCGTTGAACCGGCGGGTGCGGGCGAACCAGCGGGAAAGCTCTTCTTCGACCCAGGCTGCCCCGGCGCCGGAAGCCTCATCTTCGACGCCGCCGGCTGCCGAACCCACTCCGGAAGCATCGTCCCCGGCGGCGCCGGTGGCCGAACCCGCCCCGGAAGCCTCTTCTTCGACGCCGCCGGCCGCTGAACCCACACCGGAAGCCTCCCCCCCGACAGCCCCTGAACCAGCACCGGAAGCATCGTCCCCGGTGGCGCCGATCGTTGAAGTGGTGCAGGAAGTTACGGCTCCTCTCGATCCCATCATCGAGCCCATCGTGGAAACGCCGGCTCCGACCCCGACGCCGGTCGTCGAATCGACACCGGAAGCGCCGGTGTCGGCGCCGGTCGTCGAACCGGTCGAGGAAGGCAAAGAAGACCCCACCACTGACCCGACCAAAGAAACAACGGAAGCCCCCACCGTCAAATCGACGCCGGAACAGGATGCGGGAAGCCCGTCTTCATCGCCTTCGTCGTCGGCCACAGCCGCGGGCGCGCCGGAAGCCTCGAGCGCTCAGGGCGGGCCGGTCGCAGCGGTCCTCCCGGCGGATGTTTCCGAAGAGCTCCCGACGAGCTCGGCAGAAAGCTCGGCCTCCAGCGCGGCGCTGGCGCGGACGATCGTCGCGCAGCGCGCCGCGGCCTTCAATCGCGAGCTCGGCGGCCTGGGTGCGCCCTTGGTGGACGGCTACACGGCCACCGGGTCAGACGGTCGCAGGCTCCTCGCGGCGGCGATCGTCGATGATCTGGTCGCGGGGACCGCGGGCAGGCCGGGCGCTCCCGTGGATGACGACCCCGGTGGCTCCACGGGTGAGAGCCCTCCGATCGCCCCGCCGCCCGGATCCACGCCGAATGGCGCCTTCGGCGGCGCGGCGGGAGGTGGCTCCGGTATCGCTCTCGCGGGGTTCCCGGCGGGTGCGGGCCATCTGCTGCTGGGCGCCCCGCTCGCGGTGAGTCGCCTCAGACTTTCGTTTCAGCCGTGGCTCACGGCGTTCTTCGTTCTGATTCCAGAGCGACCTGGCTAGCTCCTCCCGGTCGCTTCACCCCGGTCTGGATCCAGCGATCCAGACCCAAGGAAATCAATTCGAAACCTCTTTAAGGAGCAGCACACGATGGAACGTCATCTGAAGATGTCTACAGAAAGCATCACCACACGAAACGAGGATGAGGGCACGCCGGAAATCGGGGTCATCCGAGCCGACGCCGCCGTCAACGGCAATACCGTCTCTCCCAGCAGCAACGGGCGTGCATGGCCCGCGCGCAGCCAGCCCCACCCGCTGGCGGAGAGCGTGAGCGTGCGGATGCACACGCTGATCCCGACCGGCGAGCTGACCCACCGCTCGGCCCACACGCTCGAAGTGGAGGTCGAACGCCTCTTCGAGGAGGGGGTCACGAGCCTCGTGCTGGACCTCCGCCGGTTGACGCAGATCGACCCGATCGGGGTGGCGGTGATCGCGTTCCGCTGCCGGCTCTGCCAGCGGCAGGGAAACTGCATCGTCCTGATTCCCGGGCCACCGCAGATCCAGCGCGCCTTCGCGGGGGCGGGCCTGATCGACCGGCTGCCCTTCCAAACGGACGAGCTCGCCGCCCGTCGCCTGCGCACCGCGGTCGCGAGCGCGGGCGGCTCGTGAGGGGTGTGCGGTGATTTTGTAGACCTCGACGACCTGATCCGGTAATAACGGGCAGCCGATCCCCTAGGCATCATGGGTCGTACCATGGTCTCACTGGGAGAGGTCTCGGAAGAGCCTGCTCTCGCGTCGGCTCTCGGGATGGTCGTCCGCCCCCAGCGAGACCATCTCGGTCGATGACACTGCCGATACCGATCGCCGTCGACTGGCCGACGATCGCCTCGCTGGCGACCGCGGCCGGCACGCTCGTGCTCGCCGTGGCGACGTTCTCCTCGGTGCGCTTCGGGCAGCGCTCGACCTTGATCGCGGAGCGCTCGACCGCGCTCGCCGAGCGCGCGCTGTTGCTCGGCCTGCGGCCCGTGCTCGCCCCCGCGCGCGTGGTCGATCCGCCCGAGACGGTCCGTTTCGGCGAGGGACGGATGGTGCGGGTCGAGGGCGGCATGGCCGCGGTCGAGCGCGAGGGCGAGAACTACTACCTGGTGATCCCCCTGCGCAACGTCGGCAACGGCCTCGCGGTGCTGCAGGCCTGGCGCCTGCTGGCGCAGCGACCGCGGCTCGACGCCCCGCATGCCGAGCCGGCCGAGCACCGCCCCCAGACGCGCGACCTGTACGTCCCCGCCGGCGACACCGGCTTCTGGCAGGGCGCGATCCGCGACCCCGACGACCCCTTCCGTGACGGCCTGCAAGAGGCGTTTGAGACCGGCGAGGTCCTGACCGTCGACCTGCTCTACGGCGACCACGAGGGCGGCCAGCCGACGATCAGCCGCTTCGTCCTCACCCGCGAGCAAGACGGCAACTGGCGCCCCGGCGTGGTCCGCCACTGGCCGCTCGAAGCCCCCGACCCCCGCGCGCGCTGAGGGCGGCAGGGATCCAAGGAGGCCGGATCAACCCCATGGGAATCGCAGGTCACGAGCAGCGAGCAAGTTTCAGATGTGGGAACTCGCTAGACGACGCTAGACGCGCTAGACGACGCTAGACAGGCTAGACGGCGCTAGACTGGCGAGGTGAAGACGCGCAGAGAAAATCCTTATCGCCCCGGTTTCAACGAGCCGCCAAAGGAGCTGGCGGGCCGCGAGGCGGTGCTTGCGGATCTGCGCGATGCGATCGAGGTGGCGGCGCTCGACGGTCGCACACCGAGGCCGACGATGCTCGCGGGCGCGCGCGGGGTGGGCAAGACGGTGTTGCTCGCGCAGGCGGCGGCACTCGCCGGATCGCAGTTTGGCTGGCCGCGAGCGCACACCGAGATGCGACCGGACACGCCGTTCGTCCCGGACCTGATCGAAGTGCTCGGCCGCGTGAGCGAGCTGTTCGAGCAATCGCCGTCAAAACGCGCGCTGCAGGCGGAGTCGGTGACCCTGCGTGCAGGCGTGCCGGGCGTCGGCGGCGAGGTTCGCTTCGCGCGCGCCGCCGACTCCGCGCAGGACCCGACATCCACTCTGCGCCCGGCGCTCACCAGGTTGGTCGAGCTTGCGCTGGCGCGCGAGAGCGGCTTCGTCCTGACCCTGGACGAGGCGCACCTCGCCTCGCGCCGTGAGCTTGCCGCGCTCGCCGCCCTGCTGCAGGAGGGCACCGGCGAGCGCTGGCCGGTGGTCGTGGTGATCGCCGGCCTGCCGCTGATGCGTGCCCCCGAGCACTCCGTCACCTACCTCGAGCGCGGCGCCTGGCACGAGCTGGGCCTGCTCAACGGCGAGCAGACGGTGCGGGCGCTGCGTCTCCCCGCCGAGGAGGCGGGAAGACCGATGGACGAGGACGCAGCGGTCCTCCTCGCCGAGGCCTCGGGTGGCTACCCCTACGCGATCCAGCTCTACGGTCACTACGCCTGGCGGGCCGCCGCCGCCGGCGGCAGCGACAGGATCGACCTCGCGGCCGCACAGGCCGCACTTCCCCGCGCCCAGCAGGAGCTCGAAAGTGGACTCTACGCCGCCCGCTGGAGCGCGGCGAGCCCAGCCCAGAAGCGCTACCTCACCGCTCTCGCAGACATCGTCGCCACCGCAACTCCCCCGACCGCCCGCGCCGTCGCCGAGCAGCTCGACCGCACGCCGAAACAGCTCTCGAGCGTGCGCGACGATCTGATCAAAGCGGGAACGCTCACCGTTGACGGCGACGAGCTCCGCTTCACGATCCCCGGGATGGGCGCCTACCTACGCGCACGACCTGAAAATGGATTTTGAAACAATGCGCGGATATAACGCATTGCGACCTATTTTAGGCCGCAGAACGGCCTAAGCAATGCTTTGGGAGTGAGCGGCACTTCGCTGCTCAGGCCTGCGCGCCCTCCGCTGCCGCGATCCCGAGCGTCCCCTCGGCCTGCTCGCCCTCGCCGGATGACTGTCCCGCCCCCGTTCCCGTCGCCGCGGCCGCCGTCCCCATCTTCGGCACGAGCAGGCCCGCGAGCAGGCAGATCAGCAGGAAGCCGGTCGCCATCCAGAAGGTCTGGGTGAAGCCCGTCACGGTCGGCAGCCCGTCGGAGGAGACGTTCCCGGCGATGAACGTCGCCGACAGCTGGCCGCCGAGCGCGCCGCCGAGTGTCCGCATCACCGTGTTCATGCCGCTCGCCACGCCCGTCTGGTGGGGCGAGACGGCCTGCACGATCAGGTTGCCGAGCGCCGCGAAGGCGAGCCCGACGCCGACCCCGAGCAGCCCGGCGGCGATCAGCAGGTCGTAGGGATGGCTGTGCGCGACCGCGAGCAGCGCGAACGACGCCGTGCTGAAGGCGGTCCCCGCGAGCAGCGCCGCGCGCGAGCCGAAGCGCGCCGAGATCCGCCCGGCGGACAGGCCGAGGATCGTCATCCCGATCGTCGTCGGCAGCAGGTAGAGGCCGGAGACGACGACGGAGGCGCCAAAGCCGAAGCCGGTGCTCGTCGGCAACTGCGCGATCTGGGGGATCACGATGAACGACGCGTACATGCCCGCGCCGAGCAGGAACGCGGACGCGTTCGTCGTCCACACGCCCCTGATCCGCATCATCGTCATGTCGACGAGCGGTTCGCTGCTGCGGACCTCGACCGCGATCCAGGCGACCGTGACGGCGAGCCCGACGGCGAGCAGGCCGAGCGTCTTCGCCGAGCCCCAGCCCCAGGTCGTCGTCTCCGAGATCGCGATCAGCACGATCGACATGCCGATCGTCATCAGCGTCGCCGCGAGCCAGTTCACGCGCCCCGGTTGCTTGACGGGAGACTCGGGGATGAAACGCCACGTCGCCAGCGCGGCGAACACCGTCGGGATCAAAGGAAGCCAAAAGAGCCAGTGGTAGTCGAGGTGCTCGATGATCAGGCCTGAGAGCACGATCCCGACGCCGCCGCCGACCCCGAGGATCGCCGACAGCAGGCCGATGCTCCCGGCGACCTTCTCGCGCGGGAACTCGTCGCGGACGATCCCGAACGCAAGCGGAAAGATCCCGCCGGCGGCGCCCTGGATGAAGCGCCCGACGACGATCACCGCGAGCGAGCTCGACACCGCCGACAGCAGCGTGCCCGCGGCGAGGATCACGAGCGTCCACAGCAGGATCTTCTCCTTGCCGTACATGTCGCCCAACCGCCCGAGGATCGCGGTCCCGACCGAGGCGGCGAGCAGGTAGGCCGTCAGCAGCCAGGTGACTTCGGTCTCTGACGCGTGCAGCGCGTGCTGGAACGTCGGCAGCGCCGGCAGCACCGCCGAGCTGAGCATCGCGTACGCCAGCCCGCCGAGCGCGAGCACGGCGAGGATCAGGTTGGGATGCGTGCGGTCTTCGGTTGTCGTCATGCGTGCGCGTGCCCGGCAGCCAGACGCCCGCGGCGAGATCGTTGACTCCGCAAGCGCGTCAGCTCACCAGGGTAGCGAGCGACTCAAAAAGCCCGGATCGCGCGGCCGGCTAGGCAAACCCGGGCGCGGCCCGCTCAGAAGGCCGCATCGGAGCGTGCTCGAAGACCGCCTCGAAATGCCGGCTCAGAAGGCCCGGATCGGCGGGCCGGTGTAGAGCACGCCGCTCGGACTGCGCCAGCTCACGCGCCAGGCGCTGCCCCGCACGAGTGAGCGCAGGCGCCAGTAGCCGGAGGCGTCGGTCCTGACCACCCGCAGCGTGCGGTAGCGCCTGGCGCCGACCGGCTCGACGAGCACCCGCACGTCGGTCGCGCCCGTCGCCGGGCGGACGAGGCCCCACAGCGAGAATCCGCCGGCGCGCCCTCCGATCCGCGCACGTGTGACCGTGAGCGGTATGGCGAAGCCGTAGTACAGCGGCTTGGGGGCGCCGCTCGCGGTCTCCAGGCCGGTGCGGAAGCCGGTGAATCGCCCGGATCCGCGTTCGTCGCGCAGCAGGTACTGAGAGAACGCGGCGACGTCCGGGTCTTCCCACGCAATTCGTTCCGAGATCGCCTCGTCTTCGGCCTGCGCCGCCGGCGAGACGCCGAGCGGGTTCGGCGTGGTCTGGACGCCGTACTCCGTCAGGTAGATCGGCACGTGCGCGGGGATCGCGCGAGCACGGGACGCGAGGTAGAGCGCGCGGGACAGTCGTGAGAGCGCGCCGATCGGCACCTCGTCGGGGTTCGCGGGACGGTAGTACGGTCCGGGGACCGCGGGGTAGGTGTAGGGGTGATGGGCGTAGCCGTAGACCGGCAGCATCCCGCAGGTGGCGCTCCTGCGGTAGGCGCCGTTCAGACAGAGCGCGCCGCGCAGGAACGCGAGCGGTGAGACCTCGCGCTCGACCCCTTCGCGACCCGCATCCACCGCATCCGTGCCGAACGGCGCGGTTTCACCGAACAGCACCTTCGGCGAACGCAGCCCCGCGGCGGTGAGCCCCGCGTAGCCGGCCTCGAACAGGCCGCGATAGATGCGCGGCGAGGCGGGTGTGCCGTTGGAATTGAATTGAGGTGCGAGCCAGCCGGGAACGTTGGGCTCGTTCCAGATCGCCCACAGTGACACCTCCGACCCGTAGTGCCGGCCGACGGCGGTCATGAATTCCTCGAACGCGAGGTCGCCGGGGCGTGTGATCAGGTCCCTGTGGTTTGCCGTCGCCCATCGCGGGACGGGTGATGTGACGGTTAATAGGATTTTCCATTTCAAGCGCTGTGCTTCGGAGATCAGGGCGTCGTATTGACCCCAGTCATAGCTTGCGGGATTCTCCGCATCGAAGTTGGGACGGTGGGGGCTGCTGGGGTCGGGTGCGACGTCATACCAGTGAAGCTCCACACGTAATGCTTTCACACCAAGTGCCTGCAACTGTTTGATCGCCCCGCTTCGTTGTGCCGGATTGAGTAATTGCGAGGGAGCCTCGAAGAACACGGTCTGCTGGTGATCGGCCAGTGCCTGGGAGGGGATTGCCCCCATGGCTGTGGGCAGAATTATTGTCACCAGGACTACCAAAGCGGCGAAGAAGATATTGTAGTAGTTTTTGTGGGCGAGCAACGAACATTGCCCGTTAATACACATCTCTCGACCCAAGGAGTTGCGGTCCCACAAATGACAAATGATCGAGACGGTCCGCCCCGCCGCAAAATAATTTACGCCTACGGCTGCAACCGAAGGCTCTGCAACCAGAAAGTTGTGGTGGGTGTCGCAGCCCTCTGGCGGACGCTCCCCGGCGACCGTCCTACGGCTCTGCGCTTCGCGCTCTGCGGCCCGCTGCCGCCCCTACGGCTGCAAATCGAGCGCGTCGAGGATCTTCGACCAGGGCTTGACGGCGCGCGCTTCGGCGTCGACGAGTTCGTTTTCGGACTGCTTCGTCAGCGCCAGCTGCCCACGCTCGCGCGCGTTCTCATACGGCGCGAGCAGGCGCAGCGGGCACTTCGCCGATGCCGACGTCGTTCGCGCTGTATGTGCGGTCGAACTGCGTCGTGGTCGCGGGCAGCGTCCGGTAGCCGCTCGCGGCCCACGTGCGCACGTCGCCGCACACGTCCGGCGTCTGCCAGCGCGGCGATCGCCTTCAGCTTGGCCGCGTACACGTCGACCTTGCGCGTCAGCTGTGCGTTGCTCCAGTGCAGTTGCGAGACCGCTTCGGCGAAGCTCGCGACCGCCTGCGCGTCGGAGCGGATGAAGACGGTCCCCATCGCGCCGACCACCTCGTTGCTGAGGTGTTCGGCCGCTTCGTTCTCAGGCGAGGCTGCGGCCGCCTTCGGACATTCCGCCGTGAGCGTCGCGCGCAGGCTTTCGAGCGCCGCTTCGCCGGTCTTCAGGTTGACCCGCGCCGTGTGCACGAGCGCGTAGTCGGCCGCGATGTAGGCCCGCGTCGCGGTGACGTCCGCCTGCGCGGCGACGTGCTTCTTCCCCGCGAGCGCCTGCCCCGGCGTTACTGCGACGGCGAGCAGTGCAACGAGGATCGAGATCCGGCGTAGTTTGGTCGTCATGTCGAGAGAGAGTATGTACCGTTCATCACGCGCGGGCGCCGCTCGGGCTTTCCAAGACGAAGGGTAGGACGACGACCATGGACCTCGTGAACCACCAGTGCTGCCTCGCCGCCCGCCCCGTCGGCCTGCCGAAGCAGAGCGACTGGCGCTACACCGAGGAGCCCGTCCCCGAGCCGGGCGCGGGCGAGGCGCTCGTGAAGACCCTTCTGATCTCGCTCGACCCCGCGATGCGCGGCTGGATGAGCGACGCCCGTTCCTACATCCCGCCGGTCGGCGTCGGCGAGGTGATGCGCGCGCTCGCCGCGGGCGAAGTCATCGCCTCCAACGATCCCTCGCTCGCCCCCGGCGACCTCGTCACCGGGCTTGCTCGGGGTACAGCGATATGCGGTCGCGCCCGCCGCCGCGCTGCAGAAGATCGACACGACGCTGGCGCCGCTGCCCGTCTACCTGAGCACGCTCGGGATGACCGGCATGACCGCCTACTTCGGCCTGCTCGACATCGGCAAGCCGGTCGCGGGGGAGACCGTCGTCGTCTCCGGGGCCGCCGGCGCGGTCGGCGGGGTCGTCGGCCAGCTCGCGAAGCTGAAGGACTGCCGCGCCGTCGGGATCGCGGGCGGCGCCGAGAAGTGCGCCTACATCGTCGAGGAGCTCGGCTTCGACGCGGCGATCGACTACAAGTCCGAGGACGTCGCCGCGGGGTTGCGCGAGCACTGCCCGAAGGGGATCGACATCTACTTCGACAACGTCGGCGGCGAGATCCTCGACGCCGCGCTCGCGCGCCTGGCGCGGCACGCGCGCGTGGTGATCTGCGGCGCGATCTCGCAGTACAACGCGACCGAACCCGTCGCCGGCCCGTCCAACTACCTCTCGCTGCTCGTCAACCGCGCGTCGATGACCGGCTTTGTGATCATCGACTACTACGACCGCTACGCCGCGGGCCTGCGCGAGATGGCGGGCTGGTACGCCGCAGGCAAGCTCTCCTCGCGCGAGGACATCGCGACCGGCCTGGAGAACTTCAACGACGCGCTCCTGCGCCTGTTCTCCGGTGAAAACGACGGCAAGCTCGTGCTCGAGGTCGTCTAGGGCGAAGAACTTGGTAAAGATCGCGCGGCCCGCCGCATCTGCGCAGGAAGTGCGCGGTTTGCGACGGTATCGTGCATATTCGACTCGATGGTCTGCTCCGCACCGGAGCCGCGGGGTTGACTCTGAATGAAACGGAACGGGCTCATCGTCGCGCTGGTCGCCTTCGTCGCGTTGCTCGCGACCGCGGTCGTGCTGGCCGGCTGCGGCGGATCGGGCTCGCAGAGCTCGGCACAGAGCGGCGTCTCGCCGGCGTGCCTGCCGTCCACGCTCGACCACAGCGCGAAGCTCGCGGGCGTTCCGGTCGACGTTTCGCCGGCGCCGGAAACCGACACCGCGAACCCGGCGACGCAGATCAGCTTCCTCGGCGTGCCGGCCGCGCGGATCAGAGTGGTCTCGGTCGTCGGGCGAGCACAGCGGCTCCCACGCCGGTCGCCTCGAGGCCTACTCGCAGGGTGACGGCGCGAGCTTCGTGCCCGACAAGCCGTTTGACGCGGGCGAGCGCGTGCTCGTACACGCCGTGGTCGGCGCCGGCAAGCAGGTCACCTTCGGCTTCCGAGTCGACACCCCCTATCCGACGACGAACGTGCCCGCGTACAAGAACCCGCCGGCGTCGCCGGCCGACTACCAGAGCTTCGACACGCTGCCCGGCGTGAAGGCCCCGATCCTGACCGTCACCACGCCCGACCGCGACCCCGCGGCGGGCGACATCTTCACGACCAACGGCCCCGGCCCCGGCGCCTACGGGCCGCTGATCTACACGCCGCAGGGCAAGCTCGTCTGGTTCGACCAGCTCTCCGGCGGGCGTCACCGCCGAGGACCTGAACGTGCAGAGCTACGAAGGCCGGCGCGACCTGACCTTCTGGCAGGGAAAGGTGCTCTCGCTGGGCTTCGGCCAGGGCGAAGACGTCGTGCTGGACTCCAGCTACCGGCACGTCGCGACGGTCACAGGCGGCAACGGCCTGAAGGCCGACCTGCACGAGTTCCAGATCGAGCCCGGCGACATCGCCTACATCACCGCCTACAACCCGATCCGCTGCGACCTCTCCACGGCGGAAGGATCCTCGAAGGGCGCGATCGTCGACACGGCCATGCAGGAGATCGACATCAAGACCGGCCTCGTGCGCTGGGAATGGCACAGCCTCGACCACGTCGCCGTATCCGAGTCCGAGACCTCCCCGCCGAAGGGCGTGCCGTGGGACTGGTTCCACCTCAACTCGATCGATCTCGAGCCCGACGGCGACATCCTGATCTCGGCGCGCAGCACGTGGGCGGCCTACCAGCTGGAAGGCGGCAGCGGCAAGATCCTCTGGCGCCTCGGCGGCCTGAAGAGCTCGTTCGCGATGGGGCCGGGCACGAAGACCGCCTGGCAGCACGACGGCCGCGTGCTGCCCGACGGCGAAATCACGCTGTTCGACGACGGCTCCAACCCGCCCGTCCACGCCCAGTCGCGCGGGCTGCGAATCCGGCTCGACCTGAAGACGCACACGGCGACGCTGACGAAGACCTACACGCACCCCAACCCGCCGCTGCTCTCGGCAAGTCAGGGCAACATGCAGACGCTGCCGGACGGGAACGTGGTGGTGGGGTACGGCGGCGTGCCACAGATCAGCGAGTACTCCGCGGGCGGCGCGCTGCTGTTCGACGCTCACCTTCCTTACACGGAGGCCTTCTACCGGGGCTTCCGCTTCCCCTGGAGCGGGCGCCCGTCGAGTCCGCCGGCGGTCGCGGCCAATCTGAACAACACCGGCGAAGAGACGATCGTGCACATGAGCTGGAACGGCGCGACCGAAGTCGCCTCCTGGCGCGTGCTCGCGGGAAAGGACCCGAAGTCGCTCACCCCGCAGACGACGATCGCGGCGGCCGGCTTCGAAAGCTCGACGATCCTGACGAAGAAGTACGCCTACGCCGCGGTCCAGGCGCTCGACTCCGCCGGTCGCGTGCTGGGGACCTCGCCGGCGGTACGGGTAGGCAGCTACGACTCGGCGCTGCCGAGCGCCGGCTGATGATGACCCGACTCCGCAGCCGGAGCCATCCCCATGCCTGCAACCCGCACTCGGCGCCGTCTCCATGCCCGGCTCGGGAGCTCGGGATGAGCTCGACGCTCAGTAGCCGGGTGTTTTCGCCGGCTTCTTGTGCGTGCCCGTCGTCGTCGGCGTGCTCGTGGTGGTGCTCGTCGTCGACGTCGATGTCGTCGCGGGCGTCGTCTGGGAGCTGCTGGTCGTGCTCGATTTGCCGCCGCACCCTGCCACCGCCAGCGTGGCCGAGAGCGTGGCCAGCAGCGTTAGCATGGCGGCCAGTGACGTTCGCTTCATCGGCCAGCCTCCTGTTCTCGCTCGCAAACTTGGAGGCGCACACTACCAGGCGTCTCCACCGCCACTCGCCGGTTGGGCGGCCCGCATGAGCGCCGTCGCGCCGGCGAGCCGGGGGCGCAGGCGATGGAGTCGGAGCCGGCCGGCCGTGGCCTGGGATCGCGCATGACGTGGCTGCTGGTCGTCTGCTGCGTGGCGCAGTTCATGGTGATCCTCGACCTCTCGATCGTCAACGTCGCGCTGCCCTCGATCCAGTCGAGCCTCGGCTTCACGGCGCCCGAACTGCAGTGGATCGTCGACGCCTACGCGATCACGTTCGCGGGCTTCCTGATGTTCGGCGGCCGCGCCGCCGACCACTTCGGCCAGCGGCGGATGTTCGTGCTGGCGCTGCTGCTGTTCGCGCTCGCCTCGCTCGCCGGCGGCCTCGCGCCCGACCGCGTGACGCTCGTCGCCGCGCGCGCGGTCCAGGGCCTCGGCGGCGCGCTGATGGCGGCGTGCTCGCTGGCGATCATCACCTCCTCGTTCGCGCCCGGTCCCCAGCTGAACCGCGCGATCGGCACGTGGGCGGCGATGAACGGCCTCGGCGGCGCCGCAGGGATGCTGTTCGGGGGGATCATCACCCAGGAGCTCACCTGGCGCTGGGTGCTGCTGATCAACCCCCCGATCGGGATCGCCGCGGCGATCGTCGCCTACGCGGTCGTCAGCGAGCGCCGCCGCGCGCCCGGCCGCAGCTTCGACCTCGCCGGCGCGCTGACGCTGACGATCGGTCAGATGGTGCTCGTGTTCGGGATCGTCGAAGCGGGCCTCGCCGGCCTGGGCACGTTCGCCGCGCTCGGCCCGATCGTCGTCGGCATCGCGCTGCTCGTCGTGTTCGTCGTGATCGAGGTGCGCCTCGCCTCCGAACCGCTGATCCCCTTCAAGGAGCTCACCAAGCCGCTGCGGATCGCGAACAACATCGTGCTGCTGTTCAGCGCGTCGCTGTTCCCGATGTGGTTCGTGAGCTCGCTGTACCTGCAGCAGGTGCTCTACCTCTCGCCGCTGCACACCGGCCTGATCTTCCTGCCGATGACGCTCGTGATCATGCTCGTCGCCTCGCGCACGGGCAAGCTCGTGAGCCACTTCGGGGTCCGCGCGGTGCTCGGCGGCGGCCTGGTGATGCTGACCGGCGGGATGCTGCTGCTCGCGAAAATCGGCTCGAGCGGCAGCCCGATCGTCTACATCATGCTCCCCGGGTTGCTCACCGCGGCGGGGATCGCGATGTCGATCGTGCCCTCGACGATCGCCGCCACCCAGGGCGCCAAGGAGGGGCAGGCGGGGCTCGCCTCGGGCCTCGTCAACACCTCGCGTCAGATCGGCGGCGGGCTCGGGCTGGCGATCCTCGTGACGCTCGCGACCTCGCGCAGTAGCCACCTGATCGGCGCCGGCCACGGGGTGGCGCAGTCGCTGACCGACGGCTTTCGACTCGCCTACCTGATCGGCGGCGGGCTGGCGGCCGCGGCGGCGATCGTGACGTTCATCGCGCTGCCCAATCCCCCCGGCGTGACGCTGCCCTCGGCGCGGCGCCTGGCGATCGTGGTCGGCGTGGTGCTCGCCGGCTTCGTCGCGCTCGACACAGCGTTCGCGGGCTCGCACGGCGCGCCGGTCGGCGCCTACACCACCGATGGCGCCTACTGCTTCGTCACCGAGCCGACGCTGCACCCGCCGAAGCTCCAGCGGGAAGGCACGGCCGCCCCCGCGAGCGAGCTGCAATCCGGCTACATCTTCACGACCAACTTCTACAACCTCAACTATCCGCCGCTGGTGGGTCAGAGCGGGCCGCTGATCCTCGACAACGACCTGCAGCCGGTCTGGTTCCATCCCGTGTCGGAAAAGCTCGTCGCCTCCAACCTCAGCCTGCAGACCTATGAAGGCAAGCCGGCGCTCGCCTGGTGGCAGGGGGTGGTGACGAGCACGGGCTCGACCGAAAGCGGCGAAGACGTGGTCGTCAACCAGCACTACCAGACGGTCGCCAGGATCCACGGCGTGGACGGCTGGAAGCTGACCCTGCACGCGATCGTGATCTCAGGCGAAGACGTGTGGGTGACGGCGAACAAGAACGTCGCCAAGAACCTCTCCAACTACGGCGGCGCCTACAACGGCGCGCTGATCGACTCGGCCGTGCAGGAGTACAACCTGAAGAGCGGCAAGCTGCTGCACAGCTGGGACGCGCTCGAACACATCCCGCTGGGAGACTCGCGTGCCACCGTGCCGACGAACGGGTTCCCCTGGGACGCCTACCACGTCAACGCGATCGACCTCACCGGCAACGGCACGTTCCTCGTCTCGATGCGCAACACCTGGGCCGCCTATCTCGTGGACATCGCGACGGGCAAGATCGAGTGGACGCTCGGCGGCAGGCACTCGAGCTTCAAGTTCGGGCCGGGCGCCGACTTCCAGTGGCAGCACGACGTGGCGTTTGGGGTGGGTGGGGATTCCGAATCGACGGTGACGATGTTCGACGACCACTGCTGCCAGCTGACCGGCGGCGGCACCTCGGTGCCGGCCACGGGACCCTCGCGCGGGCTGATCCTCAAGCTCGACCAGCAGACGCAGACCGCGACGCTTCTGCACCAGTACACCGGCGGCGACGAATTCGAATCGGAATACATGGGCGACACGCAGCCGCTTCAGAACGGCAACACGTTGATCGGCTGGGGATCGGAGCCCTACTTCTCCGAGTACGGGCCCACGGGCAAGCGTCTGCTGGAAGCGCGCTTCCCGGGCAACGACCTCAGCTACCGCACGATGCGGGAGCCGTGGGTCGGCCTGCCGCTCACCGATCCCGCGGGCGCGGCCCGGGAAGCGGGCGGCGGCTCGACGACGGTGTACGCGAGCTGGAACGGCGCCACCGAGCTCGCCTCCTGGCGGGTCCTCGCCGGTGCGAGCGCGGGCCGGATGACCGTCGTGGCGAGCGCCACCAGGTCCGGGTTCGAGACCGCGATCCCGGTGCCGTCGGGGTATCAGAGCTTCGAGGTGCAGGCGCTCGACGCGACCGGCCGGGTAATCGGAGCATCCCGCCCGTTCGCGCGGTAGGGTCGATGGCCGACGAGGATTCAGGTCGCCACAGGCGGCGTTCAGGTCGCCGCGGGGCGACGAATCGGCGAGAAACGGGAGCATTGGAGTGGGAATGAGACGAACGACTGGTGCGATCTCGGTCGCGCTGACGATGGCAATCGCGCTGAGCGCGTGCGGCGGCACCTCCTCGGCGAGCTCCGGCGCGCTCGCGCCCACGGCCGACGTGAGCGCCGCCTCTGCAAACGCGGTCACCGTCTCGCCGCTGCCCGGCACCCCCGACGCCTCCCCGGCGACCCAGATCAGCTTCCTCGGTGGCGCGGGCACGAAGGTCTCGGACGTGCACGTCGTCGGCTCGCACAGCGGCAGTCACGGCGGCAGCCTGCGCGCGTACTCGACCGGGACGGGCGAGAGCTTCGTGCCGAAGAGCCGCTTCGCCGAAGGCGAGCACGTGACCGTCCACGCGCGCGTCGAAACCGGCGGCAGCACGCAGACGGTCAGCACGAGCTTCACGATCGCCAATCAGGACACGGTCAGCCAGAAGCAGTTCCCGAACAACCCGGGCAACCCGCGCGCGATCCAGCACTACAGCTCCGCGCCGTCGCTGACGCCCTCGACGGTGAGCATCACCACGCCCGCGAAGACCGGCGCGAGCCCCGGCTACCTGTTCCAGGCGCCCTACCAGGGCAAGGGCACGCCGGGTCCGATGATCTCCGAACAGAACGGCAGCCTCGTGTGGTTTCACCCGGTGCCGAAGGACGATTCCGCGACGAACTTCCAGGTCCAGCAGTACGAAGGCAAGCCGGTGCTGACGTGGTGGCAGGGACGGATCCTCGAGGTCGGCTTCGGCCAGGGGGAGGATGTGATCTACAACACCTCCTACCAGCACGTCGCGACGATCTACGCGGGCAACGGCTATCACGCCGATTTGCACGTGATCAAAATCACGCCCCAGGGTACGGCCTGGATCGACGTGTTCGACCCGATTCACATGAACCTCTCCTCCGCGGGCGGCGAGTCAAACGGTGTGTTGACTGATTCGGTTGTGGAGGAGATCGATATCAAGACCGGATTGGTGATGTGGGAATGGCACGCGCTCGGGCACGTATCCCTGAGCGAATCGAACAACCCGGCGCCGAAAGCCAGCTACCCGTGGGACTACGTCCACATCAACTCGATCTCGCCCGGGGCGGGCGGGTCCGAATCGCGGCGGGAACGGGCGCCGATCAGCCCGGCCAGGTGCTGCTGTCTTCGCGCAACACCTGGACGCTGTACGACGTGAACATGCACACGGGGTCGATCGACTGGCGGCTGGGGGGCAGCCACTCGAGCTTCAAGCTGGGCGCCGGCACGCGCTTCTACTGGCAGCACGACTCCGAATGGCAGCCCGGCGGGCTGATCTCGGTGTTCGACAACGGCTCGGACCCGCCGAAGGAGAAGCAGTCGCGCGGCCTGCTGCTGGATCCGAACACGGGCAGCCGCACGGTCACGCTGCTCAAACAGTTCACCAACCCATACAAAACGCTGCTCGCCGAAAGCCAGGGCAACCTCCTCAACCTGTCCTCCGGCGAAAGCACCTCCGGCAACTGGCTGATGGGCTACGGCGGGCTGCCGAACTTCACCGAGTACGACCCCTCCGGTCACGTGCTGCTCGACGGGACGCTCGGCAAGAACGTGCAGAGCTTCCGCACCTACCTGCAGCCCTGGAGCGGCCAGGCGCCGGGCGTGCCGTCGGTCGCGGTCAGCGGCTCGTCGGTCGCGGTCAGCTGGAACGGGGCCACGAACGTCGCCTCCTGGCAGGTGCTCGGCGGCGCCTCGGCGACGACGCTCGCGCCGGTCGCGAAGGCCGCGAAGGCCGGCTTCCAGACGTCGATCGCGGTGCCGGCTCCGCAGCGCCTACGTCGCCGTGCAGGCGCTCGACTCCAGCGGAGCGGTGCTCGCGACCTCGCACACGGTCAAGGATTAGCCGCCGGCCGTCCGTGCCCGCTCGCCCATGTCTGTCATCCGGCGCCGTCTGATCGTGCGCTCGCTGTCGGCCGGTTTCGTCGCGGCGCTCGGGGTCGCGGCGCTCGCCGCGGGCTGCGCCGGCGCGAGCGGGGGTGGGAGCGGGAGCGCTGCGAGCGGGAACAGTGCCGCCGCCAAGGCGGTCGCCGCGGCTGACGCGGGCCCGCCCGCTCAGAGCTGCGTGCCGCAGACGCTGAACGTCTCCGCCGCGCTCGCGGGTGGGCGCGTGACGGTCTCGCCCGGTCCCGGCGTGCGCGACGCATCGACCACCACTCAGCTGAGCTTCCTCGGGGTTCCGGCGGCCGACCTGTCGCAGATCGTCGTCAGGGGCTCGCACAGCGGCGCGCACGCCGGCAGCCTGCGCGCCTACTCCGAGGGCGACGGCGCGAGCTTCGTGCCGGCGAAGCCGTTCACGCCCGGCGAGCTCGTGACGGTCCATGCCGTGCTCGCAGAAGCGGGCAGGAGCACCCCGTTCGCGTGGAGCTTCACCGTCGCCGTGCCCGACAACCCGGGGGCGGCGGACGTGACCGAGAGCACGCGCCTGGACTCCACGCCGCCCGCGCCGAAGGAATACCAGAGCTTCCACTCGCGCCCGGAACTGCGCCCGCCCGACGTGACGGTCTCCTCGACGGCGCACACCGCGACCGGCGGCGACCTGTTCCTCGCGCCCTATTCCGGGATCGGCCAGTACGGGCCGATGATCCTGAACGAACACGGGGAACTGGTCTGGTTCAAGTCGCTCTCGCCCGCCGGCACGCGCGCCGCGAACCTGCGCGTGCAGGAATACGAAGGCAAGCCCGTGCTGACCTGGTGGCAGGACCCGCTCGTCGCCGACGGATCGAAGACGGCCGGCGAGGTGATCGCGAACAGCGCCTACCAGACGATCGCGATCGTCCGTGCCGGCAACGGCTACCAGCCGGACCTGCACGAATTCCAGATCACCCCGCAGGGCACCGCGCTGATCACCGTCTACGACGCGATCGACTGCAACCTCTCCTCGGTCGGCGGCCCGCGCGACGGCGCCGTCGCGGACACGCTGCTGCAGGAGATCGACCTGAAGACGGGCCTCGTGATGTACGAGTGGCACTCCCTCGACCACGTGCCTCTCGCGAGCTCCTACGCCTCGGCCGCGCCGACGAGCAAGGCCGAACCGTTCGACTACTTCCACATCAACTCGATCGACGTCGAGCAGAACGGCGACCTGCTGGTCGACTCGCGCAACACCTGGGCGGCGTACGACGTCGATCCGAAAACCGGCCAGGTGGGCTGGGAGCTCGGCGGCAAGCACTCGAGCTTCAAGCTGGGCCCCGGCGCCGCCCCGGCGTGGCAGCACGACGCGCGCCAGCAGCCCGACGGTGCGATCACGTTCTTCGACAACGGCGCGACCCCCGTCGTGCACCCGCAGTCGCGCGCGATCGAACTGGCGCTCGACACGGCGAACATGACGGCGAAGCTCGTGCGCAGCTACGAACACGAGAACCCGCTCGTCGCCGGCAGCCAGGGCAACGTGCAGACGCTGGCAAACGGAGATTGGATGGTCGGCTGGGGCCAGGCCGGCTACCTCTCGGAGGTCACCCCCAGCCGGCCAGGTCCTCTTCAATGCCCACCTGCCGCCGGACTGGGAGTCCTACCGGACCTTCGCGCAGCCCTGGAGCGGACAGCCGGCCGAACCGCCGGCGCTGGCGGTCGGGGAGGAACCCAGGGGACCGTCGTCTACGCGAGCTGGAACGGCGCGACCGAAGTCGCCTCCTGGCGGGTGCTCGCCGGATCCTCCCCGAGCTCGCTGGCGCCGGTCGCGACCGCGCCGAAGGCCGGCTTCGAGACGGCGATCGCGACCCCCGCCTCGGTGACCGGGGGCTACGTCGCAGTGCAGGCGCTGAACGGCGCCGGTGCGGTGATCGGCACGTCGCGCACGATCAAGGGCTAGCTTCTGCTCGTCCGGTCCGAGCCGCTGAGCGGCATCCGCCCGGCTGGGCCCCGTGCGGCGGAGCGCCCTCCCGAGGCGCCGCCGGAATGGCCGAACGGTCCTCCCGGACGCTCCAACGGTCCCGGCGGCGGCCCCAGCGGCCCGGTTTCGCGTTCGGAGCGGCGCTTGCGCCGCGCTGCGGCTTCCGCGACGGCGTGCCGGGCGGTCGAGAAGTAGTCGGCGAAGCCGCGCGCGTGCGCTTCGGTCAGGCGCGGCGGCAGCGGCTCGCGCAGTTCCTCGCGGAAGGCGCGCTCCAGTTCCGCCTGCAGCGGCTCCTCCAGCGCGCTCTGTCCGGCGCTGTTGTGGAGCTCCAGGCGTCCGCTGTGCGTGCGGTAGTCGTAGAGCTCGCGTTCCTCCCCGCGCGCGAGCGGTTCGATCCCCTGGTAGGGCCAGTTGGAGTACGTCGCGAGCTTCGCCTGCGGCGTGCGCAGCGCGACCACGTGCAGTGGCGCATTGGCCGCGTAGGGTTCGATCGCGTACTCGGTCACGATCTCGTCGGTCGCGTGCAGGACGTAGGGACGGCCCGGCGCGGCCGGGTCGGCGAGGATCCCGGCGAGGTCGGCCCGGCCGGCGATGTGGGCGTAGTGCGGGTCGCGCCGCCAGTCGTTCGAGCCGCTGCCGATCGTGAGCAACAGCGGCGCCAGGTCGACGCTCGAGGTGAGCTGCTCGCGGACGCGTTCGGGTGAGCTCGTGAGCACGCCGCGGGGATCCTTGACGAGCAGCGGCACGCGGATGCCCTCTTCGTAGGCGCAGGCGCCCTTGCCGCGCAGCCCGTGCGAGCCGCCGTACTCGCCGTGGTCGGAGGTGAACACGATCACGGTGTTCTCCGCGACCTCCGGGCGGCTGTGGAGCGTCCGCAGGACGCGGCCGATGTGACGATCGACGTCGAGCTGGATCTGCATGTAGAGGTCGAGGAATTCCGGCCATCTTTCTTGCGCTTCGGGGCCGGTGAAGGGCACCCGCCCGAAGGAGGCGGCCGAGGTGTCCTGGAAGGTGCGCTGCAGCAGCGGCTTGTTGCGCTCGATCAGCAGCTCCGGCGTCTCGAAGTTGGGCGGCATCCGCCCGATCACGCTCGGCGCCTGCGCCTCGGCGGGGACGCGATCGGTCCACTTGTACCACCAGGCGATGTCGTGCGGGTTCACGAACGAGACCGTCGTGCACCACGGTTCGCTGCCGCCCTCGTGGGCGAACCACTCCTCGAACTGGTGCGCAATTCCGGGGTCGACCCGGAAGCCCTGACCGGGGCCGCCGTCGGGCGAGGGGTAGGTGCCTCCCGAGAAGTCGTAGTCCTCGAGCAGCGGCCGGCCCTTCGCCTGCGTCCACTTGTTGTCGTGGTGGGTGAGATGCCACTTGCCGTACCACCACGTGTGGTAGCCGTGATCGCGCAGCATCGTCCCCCACGTGGGAAAGCCCGGATCGAGCGTGCTGCCGCCCGTGATCATGCAGCCGGTCTGGTGGGTGTAGAGGCCGGTCAGCATCGCCGAGCGCGAGGGCGTGCAGTCGTTCGAGGCCGTGTAGTGCCGGCCGAAGGAGACGGCTCCTTCGCGCAGGCGCTGGAGGTTCGGCGGCAGGCTCACGCCGCGCCCCGGGAGCGGGCCGAACCACTGCGGGAAGCGCAGCTGGTCGACCATGATCACGAGGATGTTCGGCCGCCGTTCCTGCACGGTCGTCGGTGCGATGCGCCGGGCCGGCTGGGCGGCGGTGCTCGCGCTCGGCTGTGTCTGTCCCCCATCGCTGGATGCGCCGCACCCGGCGAGCGCGGCGCCCGCGCCTGTAAGCAGGCCGCCCGCGATCGCGCCCTGCTTCAGGAAGGTGCGCCTGTCGGTCTTCCGATCTGGTTTCATGCCTGCGGTGCGCGTGAGGATCCTTGGCTTGGCGGTGTTGCTGGGGATGGTGCTGGCGGCGGCCCCAGACGCCCATGCGGCCGGAACCGCTCCGGATTGCGAACCAACGACATTGAATACCTCCGCGACGCTTGCTGGAGCTGTGACGGTTTCCCCGCTGCCGGGAAGTCGCGACGCCTCGCCGCAGACGCAGATCAGCTTCCTGGGTCCTCCTAAAGGCGACCTTAGCCGAATCAGCGTCGTCGGCTCGCGCAGCGGCGCGCACGCGGGACGGCTCGAGGGCTACTCCGACGGCGACGGCGCGAGCTTCCTCCCGAGCAAGCCGTTTGCAGAAGGCGAGACGGTGACGGTCACCGCGCAGGTGGCAACGGGCGGCGCCGTCCAGCCGCTGAGCGACAGCTTCACGATCGCCTACCAGGACCCGCTCAGCACGACCCCCGAGACCGTCCACGAAGGCGGCCCGAGCGAGATCCAATACTTCCACACGCGCCCGGACCTGCGCCCGCCGTTGGTCACCGTGACCGCGAGCTCGTCCGCGACGGCGCCCGGCGAGATCTTCGCGGCGCCGTATGACGGGCCGGGGCAGAGCGGGCCGATGATCCTCGAACCGGATGGCGGGCTGGTGTGGTTCAAGGCGCTGCCGAAGTACACCTCGGCGACGAACCTGCGCGTCCAGGAATTCGCCGGCAAACCGGTGCTGACGTGGTGGCAGGGGGACATCTCGGTCCACGGGTTCGGGCAGGGCGAAGACGTGATCCTCGACGACGCCTACGCGCCGATTGCCCACGTCAGGGCGGGGAACGGGCTGCAGGCCGACCTGCACGAGTTCCAGCTGACGCCCCAGGGCACAGCGCTGATCACCGCGTACGACCCGATCCACTGCGACCTCGCGAGCGTCGGCGGCCCGGCCGACGGCGCGGTGACCGACGGGACCTTTCAGGAGATCGACGTGCGCACGGGGCTCGTGATGTTCCAGTGGACGAGCCTCGATCACGTGGCGCTGGCCGAATCCTACTCGCCCGCGAGCGTCAGCGACACGGCCTTCCCATTCGACTACTTCCACATCAACTCGATCAACCTCGACCAGGACTCGAGCTTGCTGATCTCTTCGCGCAACACGTGGGCGGCCTACGACCTCAATCCCCAGACCGGCCAGATCGCCTGGCAGCTGGGAGGTAAGCACCCGAGCTTCACGATGGGTCCGGGGACGACGACCGCCTGGCAGCACGATCCGCGCGAGCTCGCCAACGGGTCGTTCTCGATCTTCGACAACGGCGCCTCCCCAACCGTCCACACCCAGTCGCGCGGGATCGTCGTCGGGCTCGAACCCCAGGCGAAAACGGCGACGCTGCTCAGCGAACTCACGCACACGCCGCCGATCTCGACGAAGAGCCAGGGCAACGTGCAAGCACTCGCCAACGGCGATTGGTTCGTCGGCTGGGGCGAAGTCCCAGACTTCTCCGAGCTCAGCCCCACCGGCTCGCTGCTCTTCGACGCGCACTTCCCCGCCGGTGATCAGTCATACCGCGACCTGCGCTTCGCCTGGACCGGCGTCCCTGCGACCCGGCCGGCGCTCGCGCTGGACGCCGCCCACGGCGCGGCTGCGGCGCACAGCGCGGGAACCGTCTACGCGAGCTGGAACGGCGCCACGCTCGTCGCGAGCTGGCGGGTGCTCGTGGGCGCCGACGCGCACGACCTGAAGCCGGTCGCCGAGGCCCGGCGGAGCGGCTTCGAGACGGCGATCGCACTACCCGCGGGGATCCACGGCCGCTATCTCTCGGTGCAGGCGCTCGGCGCCACGGGGCAGGTGCTTGGTGGCGCCACGACGGTCGCGGCGCAAGGCCTCTGATCTTCGCCGTCGCCCTGCGATCATCACAGGGAATGAGGGCGATGCAGATTGAACGTCCGGGTGTGCTGCGCGCCGCCGAGCGCGAGGATCCTCGTCCGGGTCCCGGCCAGGTGCTCGTGCAGGTGAATGCGTGCGGCGTCTGTCGCACCGATCTGCATCTGCTCGACGGCGAGGTCGAGATCCCCAATCCACCGATCATCCCGGGCCACCAGATCGTGGGAACGGTGCTTGAGCGTGGCAGCCCGACGCCGGCGCCGGCGCCCGAGCCGCTGGAGCCCGGAAAGCGCGTCGGCATTCCCTGGCTCGGGTGGACGTGCGGCCGCTGTCGCTACTGCCTGAGCGGCCGCGAGAACCTGTGCGAGTTGGCGCGCTTCACCGGCCGCGACATCGACGGCGGCTACGCGGAGCTGACGGTCGCCGACGCGCGCTACTGCTTCGCGCTGGGAGAGGACGGCTCCGACCTGCAGCTCGCGCCGCTGCTGTGCGCCGGGCTGATCGGCTACCGGGCGCTGGGGATGACCGGCGAGGCCGAACGGCTCGGGCTGTACGGGTTCGGCTCCTCGGCGCACATCATCGCTCAGGTCGCGCGCTTTCAGGGCCGGCGCGTGTTCGCGTTTACGCGCCCCGGGGATGAGACGACGCAGGCATTCGCGCTGAAAAACGGCGCCGAGTGGGCGGGCGACTCGACGATCTCACCGCCTGAGGAGCTGGACGCGGCGATCGTGTTCGCCTCCGCCGGCGAGCTCGTCCCGGCGGCGCTGCGCGCGCTCGCGAAGGGCGGCACGGTCGTGTGCGCGGGGATCCACATGTCCGACATCCCGAGCTTCCCCTACGAGATCCTCTGGGGCGAGCGCGCGATCCGCTCGGTCGCCAACCTCACCCGCGCGGACGCCCGCGAGATGCTCGACCTCGCCCCGCGCGCCGGGGTCCGCACCGAGGTTCATCCCTACGCGCTCGAGGATGCCGGCGGCGCGCTGGAGGATCTGCGCGAGGGGCGCTTCACCGGCAGCGCGGTGCTCGACCTCGGGGGTGAGCCGCGCAAGTTAGATCTCCGTTAGCAACATTCGGGCAGTAAGCCAATCTGCTCGACGATGAGTTTGATCGTGAATGGATCGTGCCGCTGGAACGAGAGGGAGTTCGCATCCTGGTTCGTCACGGTCGGCTTGTCGTCCGTAGGACCTCCTCCGACGTTGATGATGATCCAGCTGTTGGCCAGCGCGACGTACGTCACCTCGTCACCCGCCTCGCCCGAGATGACCGTCTTGCCGCCCAGTACCTCGGTGTAGAAGCGGCGGGAACGTTCGACATCATCGGAGACGATGAAGTGAGCCACGACCATCTGCTCGTCAATGTTGCTCATAATGACCTCCGTTGTTGGAACGGACGACATATCCGCGATCACGATAAGCCTCGTTGGACCCGCGCCGCGAGCGAAGGCAGAATCATGGAGCTCGCCGCCGCTCCCGGCCTCTGGATGATCGCCCGAGGCATACGCTTCGGTGGTTGGGGGATCGACTAGCCTTTCCTCAAGTCGTGCTGGGAAGGGTGGCAGAGCGGTTGAATGCACTGGTCTTGAAATCCTTAAGCGCCAAAAGTCGCGCTTCCCGAGCCGCCCCCAATTTTTTTGCTTTCCTGAGCGGTTTTCCGCATGGTTGAGCCGCATTCGGCCGGTTGGCGGCTGCGGGTGTCCAACCCGCGGGACCGCAGTTAACCGCCTGAAACCGCACGATCCGCGCTCGGACTGGCGCGGATTTGGCGCGAGTCGGGCGGGGTTGGTTGAGGGTTTGCCGTGCGTGCGATTCACAGGGAGACTCGGTTTCATGGCACGGTACGTGGGCTGATCCGCTCTCTGCCACTCAGCGCCGCAGGCGGTACAGGCCGGGCCGGGGGGGCGAGCTGGCGCGACCAGCGTGGGTCTCTCAGCGGGAAGCGGCTTCGCACGCAGCTCGTGTCTACAACCGCGCACGCTCGAGTAGTGCCGCCGCGGAGACCTCGAGCGCAGCGGCGACCTTTACGATCGTGTCGAGGCTCACGTTGAACTAACCGCGCTCGATCGCGCCGTAGTTGCTGCGGTCCATGCCGGCGCGCGCCGCCACGCCGTATGCAGTCAGCATCGACCCCAGTCTGGCGCAACAGTAAGCGCCTTACCCGCGCGGCCGTCCGGCGTCAGTGCCCGGCGAGCAAAGGCCCGGACCTCAGCAACCGACAACTCCCACCCGCATGTACACGCCCGAGATACTCGGTTGCCGATCGGGCTCGATCACGGGTGCGCCGCGAAGACGTGGGCGACGCCTCCGCCGCTGAAGGCGGTCGTGCTCACGGGCTCGATGGCGAGGGGTGCGATGAACAGCCGCTCGCCCGCACCGAGGACGACCGGGTGGACGACAAGGCGGTACTCGTCGATCAGCCCCGTCTCGACGAGCGATCGGGCGAACCGCACGCCGCCCTGCGCCAGCAGGTACCCGCCCGAGCGCTCCTGCTTCAGACGCGCGACAGCGTCGGCTAGGTCTCCGGTCGCGATCTCCGTCTCGCCCCACTCGGTGGACGTGAGCGAATTCGAGAACACCACCTTGGGGATCTCGTTCATCGGCGCCGCGAACGGCCCCGATGCACCGGGCCAGAAGCCGGCCCACTCTACGTAGGTCGCGGCACCAATGAGGTGCGTGCCAGCGTTGCTCACAGTGTCGAGGACCCACTCGCCTCCGTCGGGAGAGCGTCCCACGGCGACCCAGTCCGAGCTCCCGTCAGCCGATGCGACATAGCCATCGAGCGAGACGGACATCCTCAAAACTAGCCTGGCCATGTGCTGCTTGCCTCCAGATCCACCTCGAGGTTCCTGAGCGAGAGCGCCACGGCCGCAATCCTACATCGGCCCTCCCAGGCAAGGCCGAACGGGGCCCTAACTCCCCTGACAAGGATGGGAACATACGTTCGTGTGGGGTCCTGGTTTGCCTCATATCGCTTTCCCTGTCGCTTCGGCGGCCCTGCGTGCCGAACGCCTAGAGTGGCTCCTCAAGAATGAGAGGCGGATCTCGATGGGCCCCGACTTCGAAATCGCGGTCTGCGAGTTGATCTCGAGGAAGGACCCCGAGCACCTTCTATCCGGTTCGGCCGAGTTCGCCAAGCGGCTCGCAGCCCCACCCGAGCAACAAGGCGTCGATCGATGATCGTCTGCGTCCACCTCCCCCGCTTCGAGCTGGTCGCCGCTGCCGGCGGCCCAGGCCTTGAGCGGGCAGGCGCTTGCAATCGCGCCATCCGGGAGCGGCCCGGTCAGGGTGGGTGAAGTCTCGGGCACCGCCCAAGCTCAGGGTGTGCAGGCGGGGATGATGTTGGGCGACGCGTTGGCTCACTGCCCCGCGCTGAGATCCTTCGCGACGTGCGCGACCGGACGACCAGACTCAAACACCAGACGCGTCCCGCGGTCCAGCAACTCCTTTGAATACTTCCTCGCATGTGCCATGAGCCGAGACTTCTCCCTCCGCCAGGCAAACCCAGGTCAGATCAAAGTCTCCGCCAAACACAGGATGGCTCACGCTGGCAGCATCGAAGCGGCGACGGTGACGTTGGTCGGCCGAATCGCTTGCTCTTTCGCGCAGGCGCGCTGCCGCGCCCGCACGACAGGCGTAGTGTCCAGGGTGCTGGCTCGCGCTACACAGAGGCGTCACTCGCGACGTCCGACGCGGTCGGCAGAGCGAAAGGGAGCGCGGATGGCTACTGATCTGGGCATCGACCCGTCGGGGAAGTCCTTCGCTACAGAAGGCCACTCGATGCTGATAGGGGGCGACTGGGTGCAGTCGCACTCGGGGCACACGTTCGAGACCGTGGACCCGGCGACGGGAGAGCCGCTGGCGACGGTGCCGCGGGGCGACTCCGAGGACATCGACAGGGCCGTGAAAACGGCGCGTGCGGCGTTCGAGGATGGCGACTGGCCGCGGATGACGCCGGCAGCGCGCGGGCGCCTTCTGCACCGCATCGGCGACCTCATCCTGGAGCACGGCGACGAGCTGGCGACGCTCGAGACGCTCGACAACGGCAAGCCGTTGACGGTGGCGCGCTTTGCGGACGTGCCGCTGTCAGCGGACAGCTTCCACTACATGTCGGGCTGGGCGACGAAGATCATGGGCTCGACGATCACGCCGTCGGTGGAGTTCATGCCGGGCGCGGATTGGCACGCGTACACCCTGCGCGAGCCCGTGGGCGTGGCGGGGCAGATCATCCCCTGGAACGCCCCGCTGCTGATGGCGGCGTGGAAGCTCGCGCCGGCGCTCGCGTGCGGCTGCACGGTGGTGCTGAAGCCCGCGGAGGAGACGCCGCTATCGGCGCTGCGCCTGGCCGAGCTGATGCTCGAGGCGGGCCTCCCGCCGGGCGTGCTGAACGTGGTGACGGGCTTCGGCGAGGAGGCGGGCGCGCCGCTGGCGGCGCATCCCGACGTGGACAAGATCGCGTTCACTGGCTCCACGGAGGTGGGGCGGCTGATCGTGGGCGCAGCGGCGAAGAACCTGAAGAAGGTCTCACTGGAGCTGGGCGGCAAGTCGCCGAACGTGGTGTTCATGGATGCGGACCTAAAGACGGCGATCCCCGGCGCGGCGAACGCCATCTTCTTCAACCAGGGCCAGATGTGCTGCGCAGGCTCGCGCCTGTTCGCTCAGGAGAAGGTCTACGACGATGTGGTGAGCGGTGTGGCGGAGGCGGCGCGCTCGATCAAGCTCGGGCCGGGCTCTGACCCGCAGACGCAAATGGGCCCGCTGGTCTCGCAGACGCAGCTCGAGCGCGTGTGCGGCTATCTGCAGGCAGGCGAGTCGGAGGGCGCGGAGACCGTGACGGGCGGGCGCCGCCACGGCGGGCACGGCTACTTCGTGGAGCCGACGGTGCTGGCGAACACGAACCCGAGGATGCGCGTAGAGGCGGAGGAGATCTTCGGCCCGGTCGTGACGGTGAGGCCGTTCAAGAGCGAGGAGGACCTAATCGCAGACGCGAACGAGACCGAATACGGCCTTGCGGCGGGGGTGTGGACGCGCGACATCTCCAAGGCTCACCGCACGGCCAAGCGCCTGCGGGCGGGGACGGTGTGGATCAACACCTACAACGTCCTCGACTCCGCGCTGCCGTTCGGCGGCTACAAGGCCTCGGGCTGGGGCCGCGAGCTGGGCGCGGAGGGGCTGGAGCTGTATACGGAGGTGAAGACGGTGCTGGCGCAGCTGTAGCGCGCCCACATACAAAGGTGGGAGCGTGCCGCCTTGAGGGTGGCCTCCCTCTGCCTGAAACGCCAGCGCCGCGACGGGAAGTATGCGCTCCGTGCCGAGCGGCCCACACCCGCGCACCGTCCGGGAGGCAGCTACAGTTCCGGCCCGCATGGACGACGAGGAAATCGACGAGCTGATCCTGAGCCGGCTACGACAGCGCCGCGCCCAGCAAGCGGGGGACCGGACCGCGAGCGCAGCGAACCTCGCCACCTTCTTCAACGAGCCCGAACCCCGCATCCAGAACCGGCTCCGAGCGCTAGCCGACCAGGGCCTGATCAAGGAGTCCTCCGCCGCGCCCGACCACTGGATGATCGTCCTCGCCGGCGACCCCAGCGACGACGACTGAGCCAGCCGCGAATCGACTAGCCTTCCTGTTTCCGCGCGTGGAAGGGTGGCAGAGCGGTTGAATGCACCGGTCTTGAAAACCGGCAGGCGGGCAACCCCCGTCTCGGGAGTTCGAATCTCCCCCCTTCCGTACGGATCTCCTGCCGCCCGCCCGGCGCCTTCTGGCTGAAGAACGGTCGTGTGTTCGCGGGCATGAACGTCAACGTCCGGGACGTCGCCGAAGACATTCAGCGACTCGTGCGCTCTGAGCAGACGGTGCAGGCCGGACGCCTTGCGAACTCCGAAGTGAGCCTTGGTGACCTAATCTCCTGAGCTCGTGAAGCTCGTGATCGCCATCGTGCGCCCGGAGAAGGTCAACGACGTGCTGGAGGCCCTCTACCGTGCCGAGGTGGGTGGCATCTCGATGAGTCGCGTCCAGGGGCACGGTGGCGAGTTGGATCGGGTCGAGACCTACCGCGGCACGACCGTGAAGATGGGGCTCTCCGAGAAGGTCCGCTTCGAGGTCGCGGTCTCCGACGCGTTCGTGCAGCCGACGATCGACGCGTTCTGCGACGGCGCGCGGACCGGTGAGGTCGGCGACGGCAAGATCTTCGTCCTCCCGCTGGAGCAGGCAGTCCGGATCCGCACCGGCGAGACCGACGAAGGCGCCGTGACGCCGCTGAGCAAATGATCGCGACCGCCGACCCGACAATCAGGTGATCACGATGGCCGCTCTGACGGCGTCCCCGCACGCGAACGCGGGCGACACGGCATGGATGCTGGTGGCGACCGCGATGGTGCTGCTGATGACCCCCGCGCTCGGCCTGTTCTACGCGGGCCTCGTGCGTTCGAAGAACACACTCAACACGTTCATGATGTCGATCGGCGCGATCGCGGTCGCCACGGTCACTTGGGCGACGATCGGCTATTCGCTCGCATTCTCCAGGGGCAACGGCTTCATCGGCGGGCTCGGCCACGCATTCATGCACGGGGTCGCCTTCGCGCCGCGCGCCGGAACGGCGATCCCGCAGCTGCTGTTCTTCGCGTTCCAGGCGACGTTCTGCATCGTCACCGTCGCGCTCGTCTCAGGCGCCGTCGTCGAGCGGATGCGCTTCGGCCCGTTCCTCCTATTCGCTGCGCTGTGGTCAGTGCTCGTCTATGCAGTGCTCGCCCACTGGTCCTTCGGCGGCGGCTGGCTGCAGTCCCACGGAACGCTTGACTTCGCCGGCGGCGTGCCGGTCGAGATGGGCTCCGGTTTCTCCGCGCTGGCGGCCGCGCTCGTCGTCGGCGCACGCAAGGACTACGGGCGCCAGGCCCTTTTGCCGCACAACGCGGTCTACGTGCTGCTCGGCGCGGGCCTTTTGTGGTTCGGCTGGTTTGGCTTCAACGGCGGCAGCGGCTTCTCGACCGGGCACTCCAGCGTGCTTGCGTTCACGAACACGCTGCTCACTCCGGCGTGCACCCTCGCCGTTTGGTTCGTGCTCGACGCGCTGCGCGGCCGGAAGGTGACGGCGATCGGAGCGGCGACCGCGATCATCGTCGGCTGCGTCGCGATCACCCCCGCGGGCGGGTACATCAGCCCGGGATGGGCGTTGGCGCTCGGCGCCGTGGCCGCGCTGCCGAGCTACGCGATCATCGTCTGGCGCCCACGGACCCGCGTCGATGAGACACTCGACGTGCTCGGCGCCCATGGCATGGCCGGCCTAACCGGCATCCTGTTCATCGGCCTCGTCGCCCAGATCTCGTGGAACGGCAAGTCAAACGGCCTGTTTTACGGCAACGCGGCCCAGCTCGGCCACCAGGCCCTTGCAGCACTCGCCGGACCCGCGTATGCGTTCACAGCCACGTTCCTGCTGCTACGGCTGATCGGCTTGTTCACGCCGCTGCGGGCCACAGAACACGAGGAGGCACTCGGCATGGACATCGTGCAGCATGGCGAGGAGGCCTACGCGACGGGCGAGGGCGCGATCCTCCTCTCAACCGAGGCCGCGCTGGAGGACGCAGTCGCGGTGGCGCAGCCCTGATCACTGCGGCCCAGGCCCCTGCAGGACGTGCTCGAGGACCCCGGCGAGCGCTTGGATGCGTGGCAGGTGCGCCCTGGTGGACTGCTCGGCACGGACGGATAAGCACGGCTTATCACGGGTGGACTTGACCGCTTGGCCCGCCGGCTGGAGAGGAAGTGATGCGGAGCACGATGCTCACCGGCGTCGCATACCCGGGTCATCTCGCCCTCTCAGCGACGGCACGCTCAGCGCTCAGCGCCTGCAGCCGTCCCCAGTCGACGTCGCGGAAGTTGTGCATTGGGCAGTACTTCGGCCCGCACATCGAGCAGAACTCGGCCGCCTTGAAGTAGTTGTCGGCAAGCGTCTCGTCATGCATCGCCCGCGCCGTGTCGGGATCGATCGCAAGAGCGAACTGGCGGTTCCAATCGAAGTCGAAGCGCGCCTTTGAAAGCTCGCGGTCCCAGCGGGCCGCGCGTGCGCCGTGGGCGCCCCCACGAGCCAGATCTGCTGCGTGCGCGGCAATTCGATAGGCGATCAGTCCCTGCTTGACGTCCTCCACGCCCGGCAGCCCCAAGTGCTCCTTCGGCGTGACGTAGCAGAGCATCGAGGTGCCGTGCCAGCCTACGATGGCCGCTCCGATTGCGCTCGTGATGTGGTCGTAGCCGGGTGCGACATCTGTGACGAGCGGTCCGAGCGTGTAGAAGGGAGCCTCGTCGCATACGCGCTGTTGACGTTCGACGTTTTCTTGCAGCTGATGGAGCGGCACATGTCCGGGGCCCTCGACCATGCACTGCACGCCCGCCGCGCGGCAGCAGCCGACGAGCTCGCCGAGGGTCTCCAGCTCCGCGAACTGTGCGGTGTCGGATGCGTCGGCGATCGACCCGGGCCGCAGGCCGTCGCCGAGGGAGATCGTGACGTCGTGCTCGGCGCAGATCGCGAGAACCTCATCGAAGTGCTCGTACAGCGGGTTCTGGCGCTCGTGGTGGACCATCCAGCGCCCCAACAGCCCGCCGCCGCGCGAGACGATCCCCGTGAGTCGGTGCTGGCAGAGCGCCAGGTGCTCGAGCAGGACTCCGGCATGGATCGTCATGTAGTCGACGCCCTGCTCGGCCTGCTCGGCGATGACTGCGAGCAGCAGCTCGATCGTGAGCTCCTCTGGAGCCTTTACCTGCTCGAGCGCTTCGTAGATCGGAACGGTGCCGATCGGTACCGTTGCCACTTCGATGATTGCGCTGCGCGTCTCACGGATCCGCTTGCCGGTCGAGAGGTCCATGATCGTGTCCGCGCCCCAACTCTGAGAGAGCTTGAGCTTCTCCAGCTCCTCCTCCAGCGAGCTCGTCGTCGGGCTGGAGCCGATGTTCGCGTTGATCTTCACGCGCGCCCGCAACCCGATCGCCATCGGGTCGAGCGCGTGGTGCTGGCGGTTGGCGGGGATCACCATGCGTCCCCGCGCGAGCTCCGCGCGGACTACCTCTGTCGTCAAGCCCTCGCGTTGGGCGACGCGTGCCATCTCCGGTGTCACCGTGCTGCCCTGGGCCGCGTGATGCTGCGTTCGCGGGGTGCCGTCGTCTGTAAAGACGTACCGTTCCATGATGCTCCCTCCGCCGGTATGAACCGGATCAGGTCATCGGGTCAGCGCGGTGCCAGCGCTATCTCAGCCCCTGCCTGGGACCCCCCGGATGGATGTATGTGCAGGCGAGCCTAGCGAAGGGTGCAATTCGGCTTGGTCTGGAAGATCCAGGCGACCGCTACCGTCGGGCTGCGGACACGGAGTTCGTTCGCCCGCGCATATCTACTAGTGGACACGACTCCTTGATCCGATAAACAGACCCAGTCTGCCGCCGCGAACGCGAAGTTCACGGCGGTCATCGGGAGCAACGCAAGCCCAGCCTCGATCAGGCTGCATCTCCACCTCCAATTTATACCAGACAGGCCGCTCTCATGAGGCGCTGATTCATGCCGCATAATCCCGCCGCACGCTGGACCAATGAACAGAGTGGAGTTGACCGCGTCAACTCCAAGGAGGTAAGCAGATGGGCTGCTACGTGTTGGATTTCCAGGAGATCGACCAGACCCAGGTTGCGGTCGCTGGCGGCAAGGGCGCGCACCTGGGAGAGCTCTCCCGGATCGAAGGCATCAGTGTGCCGCCTGGCTATTGCGTGACGACGGACGCCTTCCAGCGGATCCTGGCGCAAGCGCCGTCGATCGACGATCAGCTCGATCGGCTGTCGCGCCTGAAGCCGGCCGACCGGGACGCGATACGCATGCTCAGCGCGGACATCCGCCAGACCCTCGAAGCGGTCGCAATCCCTGAGGATCTGGCGTCGGCGATCACGGACGCGCTTGCCCGCCTCGGCGAGCAAGCCGCCTACGCCGTTCGATCCAGCGCGACGGCGGAGGACTTGCCTACGGCCTCCTTCGCGGGCCAGCAGGACACGTACCTGAACGTCGTGGGGTCGGCGGCGATCCTCCAGCACGTCAGCCGGTGCTGGGCTTCGTTGTTCACCGAGCGGGCCGTGACCTACCGTCTGCGAAACGGCTTTGACCACCGGAAGGTCCAGATGGCCGTGGTCGTGCAGCGGATGGTGTTCCCGCAGGCGGCCGGCATCCTGTTCACGGCCGACCCCGTCACGTCAAACCGGAAGGTCGCTTACGTGGAGGCCAGCTTCGGTCTCGGCGAGGCCCTGGTCTCCGGCTTGGTGAATGCGGACGTCTACAAGGTGCGGGACGGCGAGGTCGTCGCCAAGACGGTCGGCACCAAGCAGCTTGCCATCCACGCCTCGCCGGCCGGCGGGACGGAAGAACTGGCGATCGAGCTGGAGCGTCAGGAGCAGCCAGCGCTGACGGATGCGCAGGTCGTGCAGGTCGCGCAGCTGGGCCGGCGGATCGAAGAGCATTTCGGCCGTCCCCAGGACATCGAGTGGTGTCTCCTCGACGATGGCTTCGAGATCGTCCAGAGCCGGCCGATCACGACGCTGTTCCCGATCCCCGCGGCCAGTGATCGAGAGAACCACGTCTACGTGTCCGTCGGTCATCAGCAGATGATGACCGACCCGATGAAGCCCCTGGGGCTCTCCCTGTGGCAGCTGACGTCCCCGCGGCCGATGTACGAGGCCGGCGGGAGGCTGTTCGTCGACGTCACCCAGGGCCTGGCGTCGCCAACGAGTCGCGCAGGTCTGCTGGAGGTTCTGGGGGGATTCGATCCGTTGATCGGGGACGCGCTGCAGACCATCCTGGAGCGCGGCGATTTCATCCCGATGGTTCCGGATGAGGGCCCGGGCGGGGCGCCGGCTGGCGGGGCGCGCGCTCCGATCGAGACCGATCCGGCCATCGTCGCCGAGCTGATCGAAGGCAACCAGGCCTCTGTCGCCGCCTTGAAGCGCGACATCCGGGCGAAGTCCGGATCGGCGCTGCTTGACTTCATCCTGGCGGACATCCAGGAGCTGAAGCGGCTCGTGTTCGATCCGCGAAGCTTTCAGGTGTTCATGACGGCGATGGAGGCCAGCCGGTGGCTCAACGACAAGCTGGAGGCGTGGCTGGGTGAGAAGAGCGCCGCTGACACGCTCACACAGTCGGTTCCCCACAACGTCACGTCGGAGATGGGGCTGGCGCTCCTGGACGTCGCGGACGTGATCCGCCCGCATCCCGACGTGGTGGCTTTCCTGGAGAACGTCGAGGACGAGGGCTTCCTGGACGAGCTAGCGAAGCTCGCGGGCGGACGGGAAGCGCGAGACGCCATCCGAGCCTTCCTCGAGAAGTACGGCATGCGCTGCGTCGGCGAGATCGACATCACGAGGCCACGTTGGAGCGAACGCCCCAGAACGCTCGTGCCGATGATCCTCGCCAACATCAAGAACTTCGAGCCGGGCGCCGGCGAACGGCGCTTTGAGCAAGGGCGCCAGGAGGCCTGGAAGAAGGAACAGGAGCTGCTGGAGCGCTTGCGGGCCTTGCCGGACGGGGAGCGAAAGGTAGAAGAGGCCAAGCGGATGATCGACCGGGTGCGGACCTTCATCGGGTACCGGGAGTATCCGAAGTACGGCATGGTCAGCCGCTACTTCGTTTACAAGCAGGCCTTGTTGGAAGAGGCCGAACGCCTCGCGCAGGCCCACGTACTTCGTGAGAAGGAAGACATCTTCTACCTCACGTTTCAGGAGCTCCACGACATCGTGCGCACGAACCAAGTGGATGCGCAGCTCATTCGCCAGCGCAAGGACGCGTTCACGTCGTATCAAGCGCTCACGCCGCCCCGCGTGCTCACTTCGGATGGCGAGGTTATGGCCGGGACGTACCGCCAACGGACGGAGCTTGATGGCAAGCCGCTCACGTGTAGAAAGCGATGCAGAAGTACCTTGACGACAAGAAGCCGAGTCTCGATCTCGGGGCTGCCGATTCCGCGACGTTCGCCAACCCTCAAGTAGTGTTTTGCCCGGACTGGCGCGAGTTGTGGCGCGAGTAGTCAGTTTTGGCTCAACCACGCGGAGTTGAGTTAGTCTTGAAAACCAGCAGGCGGGCAACCCCCGTCTCGGGAGTTCGAATCTCCCCCCTTTCGTTTCGGGCGTTCTGCCTCTGAGCCCGGGCGCTCAGCGTCGGCGCACGCGCCGAGGAGCAAGGCTCTACACTGGCCTGCCAATCCCAGGGAGAGGTGGCCGAGTGGCTGAAGGCACTCGCCTGCTAAGCGAGTATGGGGGTTAAACTCCATCGCGGGTTCGAATCCCGCCCTCTCCGTTTTTCCTTTGCAGGCGTCCGATGTCGGGGATCCTTACCCAGATCGTCTCGTTCTCGAGATCTTGGGTGACAATCGTCTTGTGGTTCGATAGGCGGGTGGGTTCGATAGGCGGCCGGTCTCAGTCAAAATAGCGCCAAAGCAGCGATAATGATGCTAATATAACGATGCTTTAGCACCACTATGCGACCATTAGCACCATGCGGAGCTTTGTCGACCTGGACAGAACATTTGGAAGTCAGCCGCGGGAGCTCGGTGCAGAGCTCTCGCGAATAGACACGGGGAAGGGGCAGGAACGCCTCTTCGCCGACCAGGTGCCCGAGCTCTTGCGTGCGCTTTCCGAGAACGCGCGCATCGCCTCGATCACGGCCTCGAACGCGATCGAGAACGTCATCGTCGCGACGGATCGGGCCGAGCGGATCGCCGACGGCAGTCCTCGCTTTCGCAACCGCAACGAGAAGGAGTTCGCCGGCTATCGAGACGCGCTCGACGCGATCATGCGCCTCGAGCGATACGAGCCGCTCACGGTCCCGTTCCTGCTACATCTGCACCGCCTGCTCTTCCAATACGTAGACGGCCGCGGTGGACATCTGAAGAGCGATCAGAACCTGATCGTCTCCTACGAGAGTGGGCGACGCGAGATCGTCTTCACGCCACCGGACGAGCACGACACCCCGACTCTGCTGACCGAGCTGCTCGTCCGCTACGACGAAGCGAAGCAGGAGGGTCGCACGCACCCGCTCGTGCTGGTCGGCGCGCTGATCGTCGACCTCCTTGCGATTCACCCGGTGGCCGACGGCAACGGACGCCTCGCACGGCTGCTCACCACGTACGAGCTGCTCGCGGTCGGCTACGGCGTCGCGCGGTACGTGAGCGTCGAGCAGCGCATCTACGAGGCGAAGAACACGTACTACCAAACCCTCCGCGAATCCCAGCGTGATTGGCACACGGGCGAGCACACGATCTGGCCGTGGACGACGTTTCTGATCCGGATCCTCGACGGCGCCTACGAAGATTTCGAACAGCGCGTCGCCGCGGCTCCCACCAGCACCGGCTCGAAGCAGGACCGTGTTCGCGAGCACATCCTTGGGCACGCCCCCACGGAATTCCGCACACGCGATATCCACCGTGCCCTCCCGGGTGTAAGCCCGGCGACCGTACGGCTCGTGCTCAACGAGCTGCGCGACGAAGGGCAGATCATCTCCACAGGCACTGGTCCTGGGGCACGGTGGCACCTGACGGGACGCCGGGCTCGCTGAAACCCTGGCCCACGTCCCGCAACCCCAGCCCCTACCAACTAACCCCAGCCGCTACCTGCCCTCCGCTGCTCCTTCCTCCTCTGACGCCGCGACCGCAAACACGATGTGCCGCCGCGCCAAAGTCAGATACGCGTGCAGCTCGATCGGCCCGCCATCGAGCGGTTCGACGGTGACCTCGGTCAGCGTCAGGAAGTCCCGCTCGGAGGCGTTCAGCACATCGGAGACGCGGCTGCGGTAGCCGTCGCGGGCGAGCGTCAGCGAGCCCTCGATCCGGTGGCGCTCGGTCTCGATCCGGATCCGCTCCTGGCGGTGTTCGGTGTTCGGGGCGTCTGCATCTGCGTCTGGGTCGGACAGCGGGTCGGCGGTGCTCATCGGGTCATTATCGCGTGACGGCGTAGGTCCGCGAGACGGTCGTGCGCAGCCCCGTGGGTCCGGCGGCGACGATCGTGACGCGCGCGAGCAATCCGCGATGGTGCCCGAGCGCGCGCTGCAGAGCGCGCAGCGCGCTCCGGCCGAGGCGCACGCGCAGCTTGCCGACGCGCTTGGGCGCGAGCTTGGCGACGGTGGAGATCAGCCTGACGGTGCGTCGCGGGCGCAGGCTGGAGAGCGTCGCCGAGACGAGCACCTTGCAGCCGCGGATGCAGCTGACGCTCGGCGTGAGCGCACCCCGCGCGAGCACCCCGGAGGGTCGCGGGAGCGAGACGTGCAGGATGGGCGCGACGTTTAGCGGCGGCGGCCACAGGCCGGGCGCGAGGCAGCCCGAGCCGAACGGCGAGACGAGGTCGAAGCGCTCGACGCGGTTGTTGTTCGTGTCGGCGACGTAGACGTCCCCGTCGCAGTCGACGGCGATCGCGGTCGGAAAGGAGAATTCGCCGGGGCCGATCCCGCGCTCGCCCCACTTCTCGAGGAAGTGGCCGCTGGGGTCGAACACCTCGACGCGGTTGTTTTCGGAGTCGACGACGTAGACGTTGCCGGCGGCGTCGAGCGCGATCCCGGTCGGCGAGTGGAAGCGCCCGTCGCCGGTCCCGCGCGAGCCCCATTCGTTGAGAACCGCGCCCGTGGGGGAGAGCTCGACGATCCGGTCGTTGCCGGTGTCGGCCACGTAGATCTCACCCGCGCCGTTGACGGCGACGGCCTCGGGGTGGTCGAACTCGCCGGGACCGGATCCGGAGGCGCCGTTGCCGCCGCCGGCGCCGAAGCGCGCGAGCAGCGTGGTGCCTGTGGGCGAGTAGACGAGGATCCGGTTGTGGTCGGTGTCGGCGACGTAGAGGTCGCTCGTGCCGGAGGCGATGGCCACCGAGCCGGCTTCGGAGAGCCCGGCGCCGCCGGTGTCTGCCGGCCCGCCGATTTCGGATAGGTAGGTGCCTTCGCCCCAGAAGCGCGAGATCCGTCCGTCGGCTGGGTCGGTTACGTAGACGGAGCCGCGCGGGTCGACGGCGATCCCCGCGGGCCGGTTGAAGCCGGTCGTGTAGCCGCCCGGGGCGGTGAGGAACCCCGCGAAGGCGTCGCTGCCAGGGGAGAACTCCTCCACGCGCGAGTCGACGGTATCGGAGACGAACAGCCGGCCGGTGGGGTCGATGGCGAGCCCGCGCGGACCGGTCAGTGGGCCGGGCTCGCGGGCGGAGGCGCCGATCGTGCGCAGGTAGTGACCTTCGGGGTCGAACACCTGGACGCGGTCGTTGGCGGTGTCGGCGACGAAGGTTTCGCCGGCGGGGTCGGCGGCGAGCCCGCGCGGGAACGCGAGCTGGCCCGGTTTGGAGCCGAAGCCGCCCCATTCGGCGAGGTAGCCGAGCGTGGGGCTGAGCTTGACGACGCGGTGGTTGATGTCGTCGGCGACGTAGACGTTGCCCGCGGCGTCGAGCGCGATCCCGTAGGGGAAGTCGAAGCGGTCGCCGGTGGTGCCTTCGGAGCCGTCGGCGCCTTCGAACTGCCCGTCGGGGGTGAATTTCTCGATGCGGTGGTTGTCGTCGTCGGTGACGAGCACCTCGGAGGCGTTCGCGGCGACGCCGCGCGGGTAGGAGAACTGCCCGCCGCCGGTCCCGTAGGAGCCCCATTCGGAAGCTTCGCCGCCTTCGAGGTTGAAGCGCTCGATCCGGTCGTTGCCGGAGTCGACGACGTAGACGTAAGAGCCGTAGACGGCGATCCCGCCGCCCGGCGGGTCGGTGGGGTTCAGAGAGGAGCCGAAGTTGAACTGGCCGAGTTCCTGTCCGAAGTGGCCCCAGTCCTTGATGAATTCGCCGGAGGGCGAGAACTTCTCGATCCGGTTGTGCTCGGAGTCGACGACGTAGACGTTCCCGGCGGCGTCGGTCGCGAGGCCGCCGATCGGCCCGAACTGGCCGTGCCCGCCGCCGTAGGAGCCCCACTCGCCGAGGTAGGCGCCGGCGGCGGAGAACTTTTGCACGACGAACGAGAGCTGGTCGGCCACGTAGACGTTGCCGAACGCGTCGACCGCGACCGCCTCGGGGAAGCGCAGGATCCCTTCGGCGCGCATCCCGATGATCGAGGCCGAGGAGTAGGGGCATTCCCCATTCGACCCCGGGCACGAGGCGGCGCTCGCGCGGGCGGCCGTCACCGCCGCGAGCACGGCACTGCCACCCGCCAGCGAGATCACGCAGGCGAGGGTGGCGGCGAGGCGGCTCATCGGGTGGAGGGGAGGGTTGGTCGGGAGGTCGGGCGACGCATCGGCGGAGACTTACAGAGAAAGCGAAGAAACCGCGATGATTGTGCACAGGGACGCACATTTGTGACAGATATGTGTCCGACCCATCACAAATCTGCGCCTTATGGCTTCCTGCGAGTTACCATCGTTATACGCACTCTCCAAAGTGTTACGTGCCTTCCCGCCTCTTTAGAAACGAACGAGCGTGTCAGGAACGAGGCCGTCAGGTCAGCTCAGGGAACGACGATCGTGAACGCATAGCCAGTGGCGAGCGTTGTGGTGCCGGGGGTGTAGGTGTCCACCTCGTAGGGGGTTGTGCAGTTGGTGTGTTGGGCGTTGACAGCAATCACACCCGGCACTCCAGCAGGCGTGCCGTAGCTGACCTCGGGTGATACTGCTGCTACGCCGGCCGCCAGCGAGACGCCGGCCGTCGGGGTGACGCAGTAGATCCCGGGGCTTGGCTCTGTGACGCTGGCAATATTGGAGGCATTGATCAGATTGGCTGCGGGCGGTGTACTCGTCGGCTGCACGATTGCATAGGCGGGTATGCCAGTCGCCCCAATCGGCCCCTGGGGTCCCGTTGGGCCGGTGGCGCCGGTTTTTCCAGTTGCGCCTGTTTTCCCAGTTTTGCCCGTCGCACCGGTTTTGCCCCCGGGCGCACCGGTTTTGCCGGTAGCCCCGCGTTGGCCGGCTGGGCCGGTGAAGCCGCGGGGCCCCTGGATCAGGCACGCGCGGACGCGCCGCCCGTGCGAGATCACGATCACAACGTTGCAGCGACGCGCGCGGGCGGAATGGGCCGCTGGGCCGGAGCCGGAGCCGGAGGAGGCGAGCGCGGGAACGGCGACGGCGAGCGCGCCGACGACGGCGGTCGTGGCGGTGACTGCAAGAGCGGGACGGCGCATGAAGAAGGGCCTTTCGATCGATCGGGAGGGAACAGCGATCGAAACACGCTACCGCCGTCGATGGAGCGGTGACGCGGCCGATGCGTTCGGGCGCGTATGAGGCGGAGAGACCTGCAGGGGATCGGCCAGCGGCGCTCGGGCCGGCGGGGATCAGCCGATCCGTTCAGGCGTGCGCGCGGGGAGCCCGGCCCGCGCCGCGGGAGCCGGGACGAGCAAAGAGTCGGAGTCCGCCGGCCGGTTGCGCTCCTCGCGCACGATGTACAGAGGCCGGTGCTTGACCTCGTCGTAGATGCGCCCGACGTACTCGCCGATCACGCCGAGCGCGATCAGCTGGATCCCGCCCAATAAAAGAATCGCGATCGTGATCGACCCGAAGCCGGGAAGGTAGGAATCGAAGATCCGGAGAAGAATCACGACGGGAATCGCGATGAAGGCGACGCCGGCCGACAGAATCCCGACGTACGTCGCGAGTTGCAGAGGAAGATGCGAGAACGAGGCGATCGCATCCAATGAGAAGCGGAGCATCTTGCGCAGCGTGTACTTGGTCTCGCCCGCGTGGCGCGCGTCCCGCTCGTAGGGGACGGCCGTTTGCGTGAAGCCGACCCAGACGGTCATCCCGCGCAGGAACCGCGAGCGCTCGGTCATCGCCAGCAAAGCGTCCAGAGCCCGCCGGTCGAGCAGCCGGAAGTCTCCGGAGTTGGGCTCCAAATCAACTTGAGCGAGCTTGTCGAAGAGCTTGTAGAACCAGGAGGCGGTGGCGAGCTTGAAGGCGGTCTCGCCCTCGCGCGCCTTGCGCACGGCATAAACGACGTCCGAGCCCTCGCGCCAGCGCTCGATCATCTCCAAGATCAGCTCAGGCGGGTCCTGGAGATCGGCGTCGATCATCGCGACGATGTCCCCGGCGGCGTGCTCGAGCCCGGCGGTGAGCGCGGCCTGGTGTCCGAAGTTGCGAGACAGATGAATGACGCGCACGCGCGGGTCGGCGGCGGCGATCCGGTCGAGCAGCGCAGGCGTGCGGTCCGAGGACCCGTCGTTGACGAGCACGAGCTCGAAGTGCAGCCCGGCCACAGCCGCGCAGGTACGAGAGACGAACTCCTCGACGAGATCCTCCTCGTCGTAGACGGGGGCGACGATCGAGAGGAGGGTGTAGGTGCGGGGTGTGCTCGGGGGGGTGGCCGGCATGATTTGGATTCGGTGTCTGGGCTCTCTGGGCTGGGCTGTGGAACCAGTGTTCACGAACCGGATAAGCCAGAGATGAATCTATCGTTCATCCTGTGTAGGCATGTCCCAGCAGCCGACAGCGCCCGAAAGCGGGCAACCAAGGTTACCGGCGCCGGCGGGGCTGGCTGGGCGGCTGAATGCACCGGTCGTGATCCAGTTCGTGAAGTTCGGGATCGTCGGCGTGTCGAACACGCTGCTGACGCTGGTCGTGTACACGGTGCTGTTGAAGGTGTTCGGCGTGTGGTACCTGGCGGCCTCGGCGATCGGCTTCATCGTGGGCGCGACGAACGGGTTCCTGCTGAACCGCAAATGGACGTTCAAGGAGCACGTGGGCGACAGATCGACGCCGGTGAAGTGGGGGATCGTGCAGACCTGTGGCCTCGGCATCGACGAGGTCCTGCTGTACGTGCTGGTGCACGACGGGCACCTGGACAAGCTGGTGGCGCAGGTGTGCGCGACGGCGGTGGTGACGGTCACGACCTTCTTCGTGAACCGAGCATGGACGTTCAAGATGCACCCCCAGACCACGACGGGATAGACCTGTGGGAGACCGTCGCGCGAAGGTCACGCAGAACGGTGGGCATCGCCGGTCAGCCCGGGAGCCGGCGAGTTCGAGCGACCTAACTCAACGCAGCACAACCAGCAACGAGAGCCCCGCAGGAATCCGCCCGCCCCGCCGGATCAGCGCCGCCTCGAGCGCGAGCGGCCGTTCGAGCAGCCAGTTGAGCAAAGGCGGTGGCACCCACAGGTCGAGGCTCGACTCGGTCGTCTTGCGCGAGAAGCGGTCGAGCACGCGCAGCGCGATCGCGACGGGCAGCAAAAGCGAGTTGAAGTAGGTAGTGCGCACGGGCTCCCAGCCGGCCTCGCGCGCGACGCGCAGCAGCGAGGAACGCGTGTAGCGGCGAAAGTGGTGGTTGATCTCGTCGTGTCCGGACCACAGCCACTGGTAGGCGGGGACGGTGACGAGCAGCGCGCCGCCGGGTGCGACCACGCGGCGCAGCTCGCGCAGCGCGGCGAGGTCGTCCTCGAGATGCTCGACCACATCGAGCGAGGCCGCCAGCTCGAACGAGTCGGCGGGGAACGGCATCTCCAAAACGGAGCCTTCGACCACCTCGCCCGCGTCGCGCTCGCGCGCGAGCGCGACACTCGTCTCAGAGAGCTCGATCCCGGTGACGGTGCCGTGGCGGGCGAACTCGACCATGTTGCGGCCGGAGCCGCAGCCGGCGTCGAGGATTCGCGCGCGCGCGGGTAGACGTAGCTGCGCGATCACGCCCTCGAGCACCGTGCGCCGTCCCCGATACCACCAGTGGCGATCCTCCGCGCGGTGCGTCTGTAGCTCGTAGTCCCGATCCATCCCGAGGGCATCTTTTCCTAAAGCACCCAGAGACGCGTCTCCGGGAGTGCCTTGAAAAAAGATTTGGGATGCCATAAGATAATTTGAATGGCGACAGTGGAGCAGCAGCAGGCACGGACGCAGGCGGTGGAGGACTACTGCAAGGCGATCTACACGCTCGAATCCCGCACGGATGAGCCGGTCTCGACCAACGCGCTGGCCGAGCGCTTGGAGATCACGCCGGGATCGGTGTCGGCGATGCTGAAGAAGCTCGGCGAGCTCGGTCTGATCGAGCACCATCCTTATCGCGGCGTGCGCTTGACCGACGAGGGCAGGAAGGTCGCACTCGAGGTGATCCGCCACCACCGCCTGCTCGAGCTGTTCCTCGCGGAGACGCTCGAGATGCCCTGGGACAGAGTGCACGCCGAGGCCGAGGTGCTCGAGCACGTGATCTCAGAGGACCTCGAGCAGCTGATCGCCGCGAAGCTCGGCGACCCGGCCTTCGATCCGCACGGCGACCCGATCCCAAGCGCCGAGCTGGAGTTGCGCGAGCGCGAGACGGTCCCGCTCGACAGCCTGAAAGAGGGCGAGACGGGCGTGTTCGTGCGCGTGTCGGACGCCGACCCGGAGATGCTGAGGTACCTGTCCGAGCGCGGCATCTCCCCGGGCGAGCGCTTCGAGGTGCTGGAGCGCCAGCCGTTCGGCGGCCCGCTGACGGTGAGCTTCGAGCGCGGCGAGCAGCGCGAGCACGCGCTCGGCGGCGCGCTGGCACGGGCGATGCGGGTCGAGCTCGACGCGGCGCCGTCGACCGACGCGCCGACGGCCGCCCGGATCTCCACCGGCCAGGGGGCCTCGCCCGGCAAAGGCCGCGCGACCTCGCCCGGCAAGGAAACGCCGTCCGATCGCGAGGGAGCACCGGCGTGACGCCGCCACCGCCGCCCGCAACGCAGACACCGGTGCTGGAGGGCGCCGGGGCGCTGCCCGAGGCGTTCCCCGCTCCGCCCGGCCGCAGCCCGCTCGATCTGGTGCTGGCGAAGGGCAGGCTGCGGGCGACGCTCTCGATGCTGGGCCCGGCGTTCGTGGCGGCGGTCGCGTACGTCGACCCGGGCAACTTCGCCACGAACATCCAGGGCGGCGCGCGCTTCGGCTATCTGCTGCTGTGGGTCGTGCTGGTCGCGAATTTGATGGCGATGCTCGTCCAGTACCTGTCGGCGAAGCTCGGGATCGTGACCGAGCACAGCCTGCCCGCCCTATTCCACGCCCAGTACCCGCGCCCGCTGTCGTGGGGCATGTGGGTGCAGGCGGAGGTGATGGCGATGGCGACCGACGTGGCCGAGTTCGTCGGCGCCGCGCTCGGCCTGAACCTGCTGTTCGGCGTCCCGCTGCTGCCGGCGGCGCTGATGACGGGCGTGATCGCATTCGCGATCCTCGGGCTGCAGTCGCGCGGGTACCGCCGCTTCGAGCTGGCGATCACGGCGCTGCTCGGGATCATCTTCCTCGGCTTCCTGTACGAGACGCTGAAGATCGGCCCCTCGGCGCGCGAGTCGCTCAAAGGCTTGGTCCCGCACTTCGCCGGCAGCGGCAGCCTGTATCTGGCGGTCGGGATCATCGGCGCGACCGTGATGCCGCACGTGATCTACCTGCACTCGGCGCTCACGAACGGGCGCATGCCGGTGCGCAACGAGCGCGAGCGTTCGCGCGTGCTGCGCTTCGCGCGGACCGACGTGATCGTCGCGCTGGGACTGGCGGGGATCGTGAACATGGCGATGCTGGCGGTCGCGGCAAAGCTCTTCCACTTCGGCGGCGATATCGGTGTGAGCACGATCGAACAGGCCCACAGCGGCCTCGAGACGATGGTCGGCGGCGGCGCGGCGCTCGCCTTCTCGGTCGCGCTGTTCGCCTCCGGCGCGTCCTCCTCGAGCGTCGGCACCTATGCCGGCCAGGTCGTGATGCAGGGCTTCGTCGGCTTCAAGATCCCGATCTTCGTACGCAGGCTGGTGACGATGATCCCGGCGATCGCCGTGCTCGCGATCGGCGTCGGCCCGACCGACGTGCTCGTGCTGAGCCAGGTCGTGCTGTCGTTCGGCATCCCCTTCGCGCTGATCCCGCTCGTACTGCTGACGCGCCGCAGCGACGTGATGGGGGAGCACGTCAACCGCCGTCTGACGACCGTCGCGGCGCTCGGCCTGGTCGGCTTGATCACCGCGCTGAACGTCTTTTTGATCTACCAGCAGATCTTCTGAAGGGAGATAAGAAGGGGCTATCATCGCGTCATGGCGACGTTTGTCCGCGATCCCGAGCCCGTCGAGCTTCAGCAGTTGCGCGAGCGTCGCGAACGGCTCGGCCTCGACCACTACGACGAGGTGTGGGAGGGTGTGCTGCACATGAACCCGCCACCAGCCGTCGAGCACCAGTACATCGTCCAGCAACTCTATGACTTGCTCGGCCCGCTGGCACGACGCGTCGGTCTTGTGCCTCTCTTCCAGGTGTTTGGGGTGGGTGAGGGCCGGGACAACTACCGCGTACCGGATGGCGGTCTGTTTCGGAGCCGGCCGCACGGGGTGTGGCAGGAAACAGCGGCGCTGGCGATCGAGGTGCTGTCGCCTGACGATGAGACATGGGCGAAGTTCGAGTTCTATGCAGCCCATGAGATCGACGAGCTCTTGATCGTCGACCCGAAAGAGCGCGCAGTGCAGTGGTTTGCGCTGCTGGAGGGCAAATACAAGCCGATCGACCGTAGCGGCCTGATCGACCTCGGCCCGGCTGAGCTGGCCGAGCAGATCGACTGGCAGTAGCCGGCCTCAAGGAGCCCCGGGCGCGCGTACCGCATACGCGAGCGCACCGGCGCCCGTGCGCCAGGCCGTGACCGCGCGGTCACTGTCGGGGTCGAAGGCGACGGTCGCGTCGCTGTTGGGCCCCGGCGGAGCGACAAGTTCGGGGACGGCGAACTTGACCCGTTCGGGGTATCCGTCGAACCCGCGCGCGGCGTAGATCGCCTGCGCGCCGAGGTCCAGCCCCGCGGGCGAGGGCTGCGGTTCGCTCCACAGCGCGAGCGCCTCGTCGTTCGGACCGGGCGCGAGACCGGCGAGCAGCGAGTCGTGACCCGCGGGCGAGATCGTGCTCGGCGGGAGCACGCCGTTCTGGTCGATCGCGGCGGCGCGGATCGTCCAGTGCCCGGCGACGGCGCCCGTCCACGCGAGCATCACGCTCTCCGAGGAGAGGCGCACGAGCTGGGGTGAGGAGACGTAGCCGGGCAGGCCGGGAGGGTCGGCGAATTCTTCGAGCAGCTGCGGCTCGGTGAAGCGAACGCCGGGCTGGGAGTGGGAGACGTAGACGCTCGTCTGCCCACCGTGACGGACGGTCCAGGCGACGATCGCGCGGTCGTCGTCGCTGAGGACGGCCGCGACATGCGCGCCGGCGGGAGGGCTCGGCCCGAGCCGCTGGACAGCGTGCGGCGCGCCTTTGCCCGGCAGCTCGCGCGCGAACAGCGAGCCTTCCCGCGAGAAGACGACGAGCCGGTCGGAGCGAAAGTCGAGCGCGACCGTGAGCGCTTCGATCGAGTCAGTCTCCGCATCTCCGCCCGGCTCCGTGGCGCTGACCTGGGCGGGAGGCGCGAACGCGGACGCGTAGTAGCGCTGGACGCGCAACTGCACCTCCGTCCGGCCGTGGGGATCGGCGAGCGAGGCGAGCGCGGCGTCGCCGAGGTAGGCGGTGGCGAAGGAGAACGTGCTTGCGGGGCCGCCGAGCGCGAGCGGCGCGGTGAACGGTCCCCCGGCCGGCCCTCGGTCAGGAGCAGTTCTCCCTCCCGCGTTCTCCGGCTGCCCACCGGCACGCTCTTCCCCATGTGGTTCCCCGTCGAGCCGCCGACGTTCCTCGTCCGTCCGCCGGCGTTCTCTTCTACTGACCCCGCCCGGACTCCGATTCGCTCGCGGACGCCGCCGCGATCACGACGCGCCCGGACGGCCCGCCGGTCGCGGCGACCGGCCCGCGCAACGCGATCGTCGCGCCCGCTGCCGTGCGCGGGGTGGAGGGCTGGCCGGGGAGGTCGGTCGCGGAGATTCGGCGCGAGCAGCACGCCGGCGCCGCGCGGGGCAGGGCGCGGTGACGCTCCACACGATCGCGCCCGGGCCGGTGCCGTGGGTGGGGGAGTCCTCCGGGAACACCACGTGCGGCGCGCCCGTCCCCGGGCAGCCGCTCGAGGATCGCCGGCTGGCTCCACTTGCCGCTGCGCCGGCCGTTGTCCCTTCCGCCGCTGCCGCGATCGCCGGAAGCGCGAGCAGGACCAGCGCGCAGCAGGAGCGGAAGTGCGCTCGTGGCCGGCACAAGGCCGCGCCCGCGGGGTCTGGCTGGGGTGGGCCGAGGTGTCGCAGCGAATCGGCGTGGGCGGTGAGGTGCAGGACACGGCCACGGATGTCTACTACGTGCGGGGCCGGCCCTGTCGCGGTGGCGCCGATCTTCCGGGTCCTCGGTCCGTCCCGACATCGCTCCTGTACGTGCGGCCCTACGCCGTGAGCACCGTCTTGACCCCGCCCCCGAGGAACTGCTCGCGCAGCACCCGCGGTGCGTCGTCGAGCGCCCCGACCGAGGTGATCACGTTCTCCGGGTGCAGGCGATCGTCGAGCATCAGCTCGAGCACCCGCGGAATCAGCTGCCGGGTGTGGGTGCGCCCGACGTGGAGCGTCGCGTTGCGCACGTACATCTGCACGAGCGGGACCCGGGTGCTGCGGTGAAAGCCGCCGAGGCTCGAGCAGATGCCGTCGGCGGCGGTGTGCGCGAGCGAGACGCCGAGAGCGTCGACGGTCGCGTCGACGACCAGCGGCGCCGGCCCGCGGCGGCGCAGCTCGCGCGGCGTCAGGGCGTTCAGGCCGAGCCGCTCGGCGTGCGCGCGCACGGCCGGCCGCGCGTCGACGAGTGAGACGTTGCGCGCGCCGAACGCGCGCGCGATCAGGCCGGTGTAGAGCGGCGTGCTCGAGCCGAACGGCGTGCGCCGGTCAAGCGCGGCGACGATCAGGACCTCGGCGTCGGGGTCCTCCTCGAGCAGCGCGGGCAGGTGCGGCGCGATGTGGCGGTAGGCGTCGCAGACGTTGTCGGCGACGCTCGCGGCGGCGACCGGGTCGATGCCCGTCGGGCAGCGCGACGAGCATCGCGTCGGCGAAGGGCACCGGCCAGCTGGTCGGCGAACGCGCCTCCCCACAGCCCGCCGACCAGGCTCATGCCGTACATCGAGGCCGGGGGCACGCCGGTGCAGCTGCCGGTCCGCCCGGCGCGGCAGTCCGGGCAGGCGCCGCAGTTGATCTGGAACGGGACGATCACGCGGTCGCCGGGCTTGACGGTGCGCACGCGCTCCCCGACCGCGAGCACCTCGGCTACGCATTCGTGGCCGAGGTGCAGCGGCAGCGGGAACGGGCTCGCCCCGAGCGCGATCCCGCAGTCGACGTCGCAGGTCGAGCAGGCGATCGGGTGCACGACCGCCCCGTCCGGCCCCGGCGGCGCGGGCGCCGGCACGTCGCGCCAGCGCAGGCGTGCGCCGGGGGCGACCTGCAGCGTGCGCATCCGCGGTCGGGTGCGCCGCACGCGCTGGCCGGCGCGGTCGCCAACCGTCGTGCCCAGCCGACGCAGCCGCTGCACGCGGTCGCGTTCGAGCAGCACCGGCGTCGCCGCCGCGGTATCCGGCGTGAGGAAGCCCGCGTAGTGGCGCAGCCAGCCGCGCGGGCGGGGGCGGGACGAGCCGATCATCGGACGAACACGATACGCCTCGGCCCCGGAACCACGCTCCCGGGCCCGGGACCGCATGCGCCTCGCTCCGAGATCGCAGCCCCAGACCGGGGCCTCGCGTCCGGTCCGCGCCGGTGAGCGTACGACCTGCCCCGGAACCGCAGACCTCACCCTCCGGAACCCGGCGGCTTCGTCCATCGACGGATCCCCCCGCGAGAGCGTGTGCGCGGCGAGCGCCGTGATCGCCATCAGCACCGCGGCGATCGACAGCGGCAGCACGAGATCGCCGTCGAGCACGAGCAGCGCCCCGACGAGCGCGCCGAGGAACATCGCCGCGACCGAGATGAACCGCCGGCCGGGGCGCCCGCCGGGTCCGCCCGCCAGGCGGGAGTCCGCGGCGATGCCCGTGAACGTGAGCGTGAGGACCGTCGTCGTCAGGTCCGGCACCGCGAGCCGTCGCGCCGCCGCGTTCTGGGAGCCCATCGCCAGCCCGAGGATCACGATCAGCGTGTAGCGCGCCGGTTCGGACACCGGCCGGCCGACGGCGAGCGCGAGGATCGCCGCGATCGCGACGAGCAGGGCCGAGCACCCCATCGCCGTGCGCAGGTGTCTCCCGCGGTGCGCGGCGCAGCGCGTCCCGACGAGCCCGCCGAGGAACGCCCCGAGGAAGAACGCGCAGAGCGCGACCAGCGAGGCGGATGCCGACAGCCCGTGTGCGCCGGCGAGGGCGAAGCCGAGGAACACGACGTTGCCGGTCATGTTCGCGACGAACACGTGTCCGAACGTGAGATAGCTGACCGCGTCGACGAGCCCGGTGACGAGCGTCAGCAGCACGAGCAGCGGCGGCAGCGGACCGTGCCCGCTGCCGGTCCAGGGCCAGAGCCTGCGTGCGAGATCAGCCATCTCGTCGACCGCTCATCAGCGTCGGGTCAGTCCGCGAAGTACTTGGCTGTGAGCTGGTCGATCGTGCCCTTCGTGCGGGTCGTGGTCGGGCCGAGCAGCCGGCCGATCGCCTTGAAGTCGAGCGCCGAGTCGAGGATGCCGCCGCTCGGCAGCCAGTGCAGCTCGCGCTCGCCGAACGCGAGCTGATCCTCCTCGTCGGCCAGCGCCAGCACCTCCTTGCGCGCCCGCGCCGCGGGACGCGTGGTCGAGCATCATCACCTGGAGCTTGCCCTTGGAGGCCGCGACGACAGGCTCGGCGAAAGGCTGATGGGCCGCGATCGTCTGCATCTCGCTCGCGTCGCGCAGGAACACGGGCACCTCGTAGCCGAGCGCCGCCGCCAGTCCTGTTTCGATTCGGGCGCTCAGCTCCGCCTCCGGCTCCTTCCCGGGGACGGTGAAGATCACGTTGCCGCTCGCCCGGAACGTCCGCACGTCGTCGCAGCCGAGCTCCTCGAAGCGCGCGCGCAGCTCGTCGTTCGTGATGCGATGACCGCCGACGTTCATCCCGCGGAGAAATGCGGCGTAGTCGGGCATGGGGCCACTTTATCCCTGGGGTCGATCTCTCGTCCTCGACATGGGATGGTTCAGGTCGGTCGCCTGCGGGTACTCCCTATCCGAAGCCTGAACGCGCTCGGGCGATGGAGCGAGCTTTCCTTCGTCGCAGAGCGCTAGGCCGTGTCCGCAATCGAGAGGAAGTCATGGCAGAGCTAACCGCCGGCGATGCGAAGCTGGTCCAGTACCTGAACGAGGCCTATGGCACCGAGAAGCGCCTGGAGACGTCGTTGGAGGCTCACATCGCGATGACCGCGAAGGCGTCCTACAGAAAGCGCCTGAAGGAGCATCTGACCGAGACCAAGCGCCATGCCCGCGAGGTGCAGCGGCGGATCAAACAGCTGGGTGGCACCGCCGAGACGATCTCCCTGCCGGGCCCCGACCGGGTCGAGGAAGCCGCCCAGGCCGTGCTCGGCGGCGCGCAGAAAGCGGTGGCGCTCGCGCAGGGCCCGCTGCACGCGCTGCGGGGAACGGGCGAGGACGAGAAGCAACTGAAGAACGCCAAGACCGAGTTCGCGTCGGAGGCCGAGGAGATCGCCACCTACACGGCGATCGCGACGCTCGCCGAGGCGCTCGGCGACAGAGAGACCCAGCGCCTGGCCCGCGCGATCCTGCGCGAGGAGGTCCGGATGAGCACCTTCCTGGAGCGTGAGATCCCACGCCTGGCGAAGGCCGTCGCCAAAGCCGAGGTCCCGGCGTCGCAGCGCAGGACTTCGACTCCGGCCGGGAAAACGCGTGCGAGTCGCCCGCGGGCGGCCGGCAAAACCGCGAGCCGCGGCCGCGCCTCCTCCGCGCCGAGCGTGAAAGGCGTCGCACGGACGAAAGCAAAAGCCGGCTCCACAAAAGCCAAAGCCTCTGCCAGACGCACGAGCACCAAAGCCGGGGCCGGGCGTACGAACGCCAAAGCCCGAGCCGGCCGCGCGTAGGTCGGCGCTCGGCCCGCAACGCGCGTAGGTCATGGCTACCGGCTCGGCGCTTGCACCGGTGCCGGCCGCTTTTTACTGCCCGCCCGCGATCATCGCCACGCCGGCGACCGCGAACACGATCCCCGCCGCGTGCCAGAGCCGCACCCGCTCCCCGAGCACGGTCACGCCGAGCGCGATCGTGACGAGCGGGTAGAGGTTGCCGAGCACCGAGGCGACGGTCAACGGCCCGCGCTGTAGCGCGGTCGTGAGCGCGGAGTCGGCGATGCCCAGTGCGACGCCGGCCGCGAGGGCGGGGCGCGACAGGGAGCTGAACGAAGGCATCACGGAACCGCGAGCGGCGATCGGAACGGTGACGGCGATCGCCACGACGAGAGTGGCCACCGTCGGCCACAGCCCGGAGCTGCGATGCGTGTGTCCGATGCAGATGAAGTAGAACGCGAAGCCGACCCCGCAGAGGATCGACACGAGCACCTGTCGCATCGGGGACCAGTCGTCGTTGGCCTCGCCGTCCTCGCTCTCGGCCTCACCCACGCTCTCGGCTTTACCCCCGGTCTCGGTTTCGTCCTCGTCTTCGCCATCGTCCTCCGTCTGATAGGCGACGAGCGGAATCGCCAGCAGCGCGCAGAGGACGCCCCAGCGCGCGAGCGTCGAGAGGGTGTTGCCTTCGGCGATCCCGGCAATTGCGGGCAGTAGAGCGGTAACGGCCGCCGAGATCGGCGCGACGATGCTGATCCGTCCGTGGCCGATCGCGGCGAAGAAGCCGACGTAGGCGATGCTGGTCGTGAGGCCGCTGACGGCGCCCAGGCCCAGGTCGTGGATCGTGAGGTCACTAGCGCCGAGCAAGATGGCGATCGGAACCAGCGTCACGAGCGTGGCGAGAAACACCACGAGGCTCGTTTCGAGCGGGCTGCGCGTGCGGCTGGCGACGCCGCCGAGAAAGTCAGAGACGCCGATGAAGAGCGAGGCGAACAGGGCGAGCAGGATGGTCATATCCGGCCCTTACGATTGCAGGCGTGATTCTGCGTCCGCTGGTGAAAGGTGATGAGGCTGAGCTGCTGCGCATCCACGCGACCCCCGAGGTGATGCGTTGGTGGGATGCTCCGCACCACGGTTTCCCATGGGACGAGCCCGAGGCGACCCGTTTGACGATCGAGGTCGACGGCGTCGTGGCGGGCCTGATCCAGTACGTCGAGGAGCACGAGCCGAAGTACCGTCACGCCGGGATCGACCTGTTCCTCGATCCCGCCCTGCACGGACGCGGTTACGGCAGCGAGGCGGTGCGGCGCGTGGTTCGCATCCTGATCGACGAGCGCGGTCATCACCGCATCACGATCGACCCGGCGGTTGACGAACGTCGCCGCGATCAGAGCCTACGAGAAGGTCGGCTTCAAGCCCGTGGGCATCATGCACCAGGCCGAGCGCGACGCTGACGGCGGCGGCTGGCACGACGTCCTGCTGATGGAGCTGCTCGCCGGCGAGCAGCTCTGAGCTCGGCGGGAGGACGCGATGCGAGGGGCGCGGCGAGCCGGCGCGGCCAGGGCGCGCGGCGAGGGACTCGCGGCGAGGGGCGCGCGGTGAGGTGCGCTCGGCAACCCGAGCTACGCCGCGAAGCGCTGCGCGCTCAAAGCCCTGCGCTTTGCCGCCTCGACCTCGCGATCCTTCGGCGCCGCCGAGGTGACCAGTTCGCCCAGCAGCCGAGCGGAGATCTCGGTGACCTCCTCGACGGCGCGCTCGAAGGCCGCGGCGTTCGCCTGCGAGGGCTTGGTGAAGCCGCTGATCTTGCGCACGTACTGCAGGGCTGCGTCTGCACCTCGTCCGCGGTCGCGGGAGGCTCGAAGTTGTAGAGAGTCCGGATGTTTCTGCACATGGGGGAAAGGTTAGCCATTCGACGTCATCGAGATCGAGGCCCCCAGGGCGGTGGCCTCAAGAAACGCTGGAGCTGCTGTTCGCCGCCCTAACCGGACGGTATTTGAACCGCGAGACGATCGAGACGATCGGGCGGTTGCACCGGACAATGTAACGGGACTTGGCGGACAAGTCAGCTTTTACTATAGTAATGTTTTATCTATAGCTGACGTTGTTCTACATCCCGACGGTCCGGCGCTGCACCGCCTCGCCTACTCTCAGGAAGGCCTGTTCACGGCCCGGCAGGCTCAGGCACGGGGCTACAGCGCACAGCTGCTCGCCCACCACGCACGAACGGGGCGGTTCGCACGCGTGCGGCGCGGGCTCTATCGCCTCAGCGACTACCCGTCAGGCGAGCAGGAGGAGATCCGCGCCGCATGGCTCGCCGTCGGGATGGACCGCGCCGTCGTCTCGCACGAGAGCGCACTCGTACTGCACGAACTATCCGATGTGCTGCCCAACACCGTGCACCTGCTCGTCTCCCGCGAGCATCGAGGAATCCGGCCTTTCTCCGGAGTGACCCTCCACACTGCCACTACGGCCATTCCGGACGACGAGATCACGACCCGCCACGGCATCCGCGTAAGCACCCCATCGAGATCGATCATCGACGCTGCCAGCTCAGGCACCGCACCCGAGCAGATTCAGATGGCGATCCGTCAAGCCCTTGAGCAGGGACGCACGACACCCAGCCAGCTCGCCGGCCAGGCAGAACGCCACGGCGGCCAGATCGCCGTCCTCGCGCGCCGCACAATCCAAGAAGCCCAAGCCGCATGAAGTACGCCACCCCCGAGGCGTTCCGCGCCGCGCTGGACCAGCGCATCCGCAATGAGGCAGCTGCCAGCGGCGTAACCGTGATGCGGCTGCGCAAGCGCGTCGCGTTCGAGCGCTTCCTCGCCAGGCTCGCCATCGTGGACCCGCAGCGGTGGATGCTCAAGGGAGCATTCGCGCTCGATCTACGACTCGGGCTGCGAACACGCACAACCAAGGACGTCGACCTCGCAGGAGCCGACGACGAGCAGACCGCGACCGCCGATCTCATCGCGGCCCAGGCGATCGGCCTGTACGACCACTTCAGCTTCGACGTGACACGCACCCCTGCGCTGGATCGCGCCGAGGCATTCCGCGCCGTGCGCTACGGCGTGACCGCCGAACTCGCGGGACGTCGCTTCGAGCAGTTCCCCGTTGACGTGGCACTCAGCGAGCAGCCAACCGTCCCGTCCGAACGGCTACCAATCCCGAGTCTCTTGGACTTCGCGGATATTCAACCGATCGAGATGCCCGTGATCGCCCTGGAGCAGCACATCGCGGAGAAGATCCACGCATACACCGCCACCTACGGGCCACACCAACAGCAGAGCACCAGAATCAAGGACCTGATCGACATCCTCCTGATCGCCGACCTCAGCACTCCGCATGCTGAGGGTCTACGCGACAGCCTCGACGCGACGTTCCGCAACCGCGCCCGCCAACCCTTCCCCTCCACGCTCCCCGCACCGCCGTCAGGATGGACGACCCCATACGTCCGCGCCGCAGAAGAAGTGGGTCTCCCCACCAACCTCGACACCGCGCACACCGACGCCGTGATCTTCCTCGACCCGGTGCTCACCGGAGTCGCCATTGGTTGCTGGGACCCCACACAGAAGCGCTGGACGGAGGTAGATGTGAACAACAAGTGACGTAATCACGGGTTTCACCGCAGGGCAACACGAGCCCTCGACGGCGTGCCTATAAGTCGCAAAAGCACACGGGAATCGCGACCAGGAGGCCGGAGATGCGTGGACGTTTCGGGTTGGGTGCTCTATTCATTTCGATGATCGCCGCGGTGGTGCTTGCACTGCCGTTGACAACGGCGCTGGCGCGAGGGCCGCGTGGGTCTGGCCAGCAGGCTCGAGATCATTTCCGCCGCGACCGCGATCATTCAGGCCACGGCCGATCGGGCCCGCACGGATCCAGGGGTCATCGTCACCACGGCGACGACCACGGTCACGGGGGCGGCCACAACCACGGAGGCGGACACAACCACGGGGGTGGCCACGGTCATGGTGGCGGCGGACCCTCGGGCCCTCCGAAGCCTGCGATCGAACACGTTTTGCTCCTGTCCATAGACGGGATGCACCAGTCCGATCTGCAGTGGTACGTGAGCACTCACCCGGGCTCGGCGCTCGCCGAGCTCGCGAACGGCGGCGTCGAGTACACCGGCGCCGAGACCCCGGTCCCGTCCGATTCGTTCCCGGGGATGGTCGCGCAGGCGACGGGCGGCAATCCACGCACGACGGGCATCTACTACGACGACACGTACAACTACGACCTGCTGCCTGCTGGTACGACCAGCTGCACGCCCGGTGAGCCGACGGGCACGGCGGTCAACCTCGACGAATCGATCGACAAGGATCCGACCGCGCTCGACGCCGGCGAGGGACTTGCCGGACTCCCCGAGAGCATCCTCGAAATGACCGAATCGCCGCAGACGCTGATCAACCCGGCGCTGCTGCCCGTCAACCCGAGCACGTGCAAGCCCGTCTACCCGAATGAATACCTGAAGGTCAACACGATCTTTGAAGTCATCAGGGAACACGGTATGCGGACGGCGTGGTCGGACAAGCATCCTTCGTATTCGATCCTCGACGGCCCGTCGGGCGACGGGATCGAGGACCTGTTCACACCCGAGATCGCAGGCCAGCCGCCGGGACTGCCGGCCGGGGATGAATGGACGAGCGACAACGCGGACACGATGCAGTACGACTCCTACAAGGTGCAGTCGGTGATCAACGAGATCGACGGCTACAACCACAGCCGCACCACGAAGGTGGGTGTGCCGGGCATCTTTGGCATGAACTTCCAGACGGTCTCCACGGCGGAGAAGCTGCCCGAGTCGGATGGGCTCACCGGCGGCTATGAGCCGGGCGGCGTCACACCCGGGCCGCTGCTGGAACGGGCGCTCGAATACGTGAACACCGAGGTGGGCGCGATGGTCGCGGAGATCGACAGCCAGGGCCTTGCGAACAGCACCGCGATTGTCCTCTCCGCCAAGCACGGCCAGTCGCCGACCGACCCCGAAGCGCTGACGCGGATTGATGATGGGCCGATCGTCGAAGGCATCGATGCCGCCTGGAAGGAAGCTCATCCCGGAGCGCCCGATCTCGTCGCGGCGGACACCGACGACGACGCGATCCAGATGTGGCTGTCGGACCGCTCCGAGCAGGCCACCGATTTCGTGGCGAACTACCTGATGTCGCATTCGGCCACGGGCAACACGGCGAGCGGCGCCGCGCGGACGCTCCCCTCATCCGGGCTGGCGCAGGTCTATGCCGGCGCGGCGGCGGCCGCCTACTTCGGCGTGTCCCCGAGCGACCCGCGTCATCCCGACGTGTGGGGTGTCGTGCAGCATGGGGTCGTCTATACGGGCGGCCACGGCAAGATCGCCGAGCACGGCGGCGCCGACCCCCAGGACCGCGACGTCCCGCTGGTCGTGTTCGCCCCGGGAATCGTCACCCCGAACGTGGTGAACGGCCCGGTCGAGACCACCCAGATCGCGCCGACGATCCTGGGCCTGCTCGGGCTGAACCCGAATGCGCTCGAAGCCGTGCGGATCGAAGGTACGCAACAGCTGCCCGGGTCATAGATAGATAGCCGGGCAGCGTCACTTCCTGGAGAACCACCCCTCCAAGAGCATCACCCCCCTCCAGGAGCACCACCTCCTCCTGGAGTCCCACCCCCGACATCACTCGTACAAAGGAGATGTGACGTGATCAGAACGAAACGACGCCCCGGCCGGCGAGCGCTTGCCCGCACAGCGGCCGTGACCTTCGCAGCGACCGCACTCGGCGCCGGCGGCCTCGGCGCCTTCGCGCAGGCTGACCCCGGGCATTTCCCGCCTCCCGGCGGGCACTTTCCCCCTCCCCACGGCGGGGGTGGCGGGGCTCCCCTCGAGCCCGGCAACCTGCTCGTCAGTCGCAGCGTGTATGAAAACGATCCGAACCTGGTGGCCGGCACCACGGAGCTCCCGGCGGGCTGTACGACCGGCTGCAAGCCGGCCGGCGCCGGCGGCGCCGACCCGGAAGTGTGGGACAACGTCCTGGTGGACGAAAGCTTCGGCGTCACCTCGAAGATCCTGCTCGATCAGCTCACGCCCTCGGGCACACCCGTGAGCACGCTCGAAGTGCCGAACAGCACCACCCCTGGGATCGCGACGGGCGCCGACCAGATGGTCACGAGCTTTTCTTCGAAGTCCGAACTGGCGCTCAACCTCTCCACGGGCGGGCGTTATGTGACGTTCATGGGCTATCTCGCCCCGGTCGACACGGTCGATGTCTCCAACGCCAACACCCCCGGGGTGATCGACCCGACCAACCCGGTCCCGGGTGCCTATTACCGCGTGGTGGCGCAGCTCGACAGTCAGGGCAAGTTTCAGTTCACCGAGACGAACGCCTACAGCGGCGATAACGGACGCGCGGCGATCCTCAGCGAAGAACGCGGCGCGCACGCGATCTACATGGCGGGCAACGCCGGTAACGGGGCGAACCCGCAGCCGGACGGGATCATCGCCGGTGCCGGGGCGCAGATTCTGAAGCCCTCGTGGGAACCGGTCCCGGAGCTCCTGCAGGAACCGGGTTTTCCGACACCGGTCGGCAGCTTCAACGTGACGCAGCTCGGTGACAAGGCGGACAAGATCGGCAAGGACACGAACTTCCGCGGATTGACGATCTACAACAACGTCGTTTACTACACAAAGGGCAGCGGTTCAAACGGCGTGAATACCGTCTATTTCATCGACACCACTCACAAAGCCTGCCCGACCGGTGTCGGCGTCCCGGCGGCGAACGCGAAACTGCCGAGCTGGCCGCTTGCATACAACCCCGAAGACATCCAGACAGAAGGCCTCAAGCCCTACAACATGTGCATCCTCAAGGGCTTCCCGACGGTGCTCGCGAAAAAAGCGACATCGTTCCCGTTTGGGATTTGGTTCGCGAACACGAACACGCTGTATGTCGCCGACGAGGGCAACGGTGAAAACACGTATTCGACGTCCACAAATGAATACACCGAGGCAGCCGCCTCGAGCACCGCAGGTCTGCAGAAGTGGGTGTTCAACTCGGCTGCAGGTGAATGGCAGCTCGCGTACACATTGCAGTCGGGTCTGAACCTGGGCAAGCCGTACACGGTCCCCGGATATCCGACGGGAGACAATGCGGCGACAGGCCTGCCGTGGGCGCCGGCGAGCGACGGGCTGCGCAACATCGACGGCCGTGTCAACCCGAACGGGACCGCGACGATCTGGGGCATCACCTCGACCGTCAGCGGTGACGGCGACCAGGGCGCGGACCCGAACAGGCTCGTCGCGCTCACCGACCCCCTCGCCGCCACGACGCCGCCGGCGTCGGAGTCGTTTACGACGGTGCGCGCGGCCGGCGACGGCGAAGTCCTGCGCGGGGTCTCGTTCACGCCCGGCACCGGCGAAGCTCCCGGTGGCTTCCACGGTGGCCCGCCCTATTCGGGCTACTCCGGCGGGCGATAGATAGACAGACAGCGCGCAGCCGACAAGCAGACAGTCATACCCCGGGCGGCCCGTCGACCACATCGGCGCGGCCGCCCGGTGCGTGGCTCATCGGCGCGGCTCGTAGACTCCAACCCCCATTCTCATCCCCGTAGACTGAGTCGGCGTTCATCGATCCAGCGTTCATCGATTCGCCCAGTCGATCGTCCTTTCCATCCGTCCCGAGGAGGAGCCCGATGTCAACGTCGCCCGCAGATTTCAACGCCAAGATCATCGAGGAGTTCCGCGCGAACGAAGGCCGCGTTGGCGACATGTTCGAGGGCATGCCGCTGCTGCTGTTGCACCACACCGGCGCGAAGTCCGGCAAGAGCCGCATCAACCCGCTCGCCTACCAGGCCGACGGTGGCCGCTATGTGATCTTCGCCTCGAAGGCCGGTGCGCCGACGAACCCCGACTGGTACCACAACCTGAAGGCCCAGCCGAACGTAAAGATCGAGGTCGGGACCGACACGATCGACGTCGTGGCCAGCGAGGCGAGCGGCGAGGAGCGCGAGCGCCTCTTCCGCACGCAGGCCGAGCGCGTCCCCCAGTTCGCCGACTACGAGCAGAAAGCCGAGCGCGTGATCCCGGTGATCGTGTTGACGCCTACGAAGGCCGGCTGAGCTCGGGTACGCATCCCCAAGGAGCTCTCTGAAATTCCAAAGAAAGGCCGCGTGATGCATCATCCATTCCGCAGCGCGATCGAGACGGGGGAGATCGACCGCGTGCTCGAGCTGTTCTCGCCGGGGGTCGTGTTCAACAGCCCCGTCGTGTTCCGCCCCTACCAGGGGCGTGAGACGCTCGGCGTGATCCTCAGCGCCGTGATGCGAGTGTTCGGGGACTTCAGATATGAACGCGAAATCGGCGCGGAGGGCGCCAGCGACCACGCGCTCGTGTTCCGGACGCGCGTGGGCGACCGCGAGCTGCAGGGGTGCGACTTCCTGCACACGGGTGAGGATGGCCTGATCGATGAAATGACCGTGATGGTCCGCCCGCGCTCGGCGATGGTGGCGCTCGCGGAGGCGATGCAGGCGGAGGTGCTGAAGGTGCAGCAAGAGCTGGGCGTGCAGACATCCACTTGAGCGCCTGCAACCCCGGCGCCTGCAACCCCGGCGCCTGCAACCCCGGCACCTGCAACCCCGGCACCTGCAGCCCTGGCGCCGGCGATCGCAAGGCCGGGGAGTGCCGCACGATTCGGGCTTGGGTATGAGGCTCCCGAACAGCGAGCACGAAGCTCACGCCTGGAGGATCGCCGAGGTCGTGCCCGACTTTAGATTGGAGGATGTCTGGGCGCTACCGGTGCAGGGCGGCGAGGAGGACTTTGCGAAGTTGCTCGAGGTGATGGCCTCGCTCGACCCCGCCGACGCGGAATCCCGCGCCACCCGTGCACTGTTCAAAATTCGCTATCGCCTCGGCGAATGGTTCGGCTGGGATCAGTCGCCGCACCCGCATCCGCACCCGCATGCGACCTCGCAGAGCGCCGAGACGACGTTGAGCGCGCGGCTCCCCGAGGACCTGCGCAACACAACAACGGGCCTGGAGCCCCGCTTGACGGATTTCACCCCCCTGTACCGCACGGATGTCGAGTGGGCGGCAGAGCTTTCAAATCGCACCGTCCACGCCGTGATGCACCTCGCCTGGGTAGATCGGGGCGAGGGCCTCTATCGCGGGCAGATGGGGGTGTATGTGAAGCCGCGGGGAAGTTTCGGCTCGGCATACATGGCCGCGATCGCGCCGTTCCGCCATCGGGTCGTCTACCCGGCCCTGATGCGTGAGATCGAACGGGCCTGGAACGCGCGCGGGACGCACGCACGGCGCTGAGCATCCCGAGCAGTTCACGGCCGTCATCGGTTAGGCGGAGACGGCGGACAGGCTCTCGCTGACCGCCTCGCGGCCTACAATCGGGTGATCATGAGTCAGGATGGAACCATCATCGAGCGCGCTGGCCGTGCGCCGATTGAGGCTGTCTCGGCGCCGGCGAAGGTGATCCTGTTTGGGTCGCGTGCCCGTGGCGATCAGGACGATCGCAGTGACTTCGACTTCCTGGTTATCGAGCGGGAGGTCGACGATCGTTTTGGGGAGATGGCGCGTCTCAGCACTCTCCTCGGGCGCCTTTTGATCCCGGCCGATGTCGTGGTCGCCAGCGAGGCGCATGTGCGGAAGTGGGAGTCGGTCAAGGGCACGATGATCCATGAGGCGATGAGCCAGGGGCGGGTCCTTGCCGAGTCTTGAGGCGCGCTGGAAAAGTAGGTCCGGAAGCTAGCTGGATACGCCGTTCAGCGTTGTAGGCAGCCCGAAGCGAGACAGAATGCCCGGGTCGAGAAACTGCGTGATCGCGGCGATCCGCTCGCCTTGCAGGGTCAGCACGACCAGCCCGGTGGCGTGTGCGATCGGCGTGTCTGCGCCGGTGCGGTAGCAGGCGAACGCGGGTTGCGTGTTCGCGCGTGTGGGCACCAGTCGGTAGCGCTGCCCGCCCCGCCAGGTGGCGACCTCTTCCAGGAACGAGGCGATCGCCGCTCGACCCTGGTATTCGAGGATCGTGGGCGGCATCGTGAGCCATGCGTCGTCGGTGAGCAGCGCGACGACGCCGTCGATGTCGTCGGCCTGGAAGGCGTCGGCGAAGCGTCGCGCGAGCTCGCGCTCGCCGGGTGAGTTGGGCAGCGGCGGGAGCTCGCGGCCGGTGGCTGGGAGGCGTTGCTCGAGCGTCGCTCGGGCGCGTTTGAGTGCGGCCTTGACCGAGTCGACGCTGCTGTCGAGCATCTCCGCGACCTCGGCGGCGTGGAAGCCGAGCACGTCGCGCAGCACAAGCGTCGCCCGCTGCCGGGGCGGGAGGTGTCCGAGCGCGGCGATGAACGCCAGCTCGACTGTCTCTCTCCTCTCGTAACGCGCGTCGGGTCCGGGTGAGGTGTCGATGATGCCCTCCAGCAGGATGTCCGGGTAGGGCGCGAGCCGGCTGGGCTCGCCGACGCGGGTCGGCTCAGGCGCGTCGAATGGGAGCTCCAGCGCGGGTGCCGGTCGCCGGCCGGCGTCCCGTAGCGCGTTCAGGCAGCGGTTGGTCGCGATCTGGTACAGCCAGGCGCGCAGCGACGCCCGCTGCTCGAAGCGCTCGAGGCCGCGCCAGGCCGCGAGCAGCGTTTCCTGGAGCACGTCCTCAGCGTCCTGCATCGAGCCGAGGATCCGATAGCAGTGGACCTGGAGCTCGCGCCGGTGGGGATCGGTGAGCTCGCGAAACGCCTCCTCCTCGCCCTGAGCCGCACGCATCAGCAGTCGCTCGCTCACGACGACATCCTCGCATGACCGGTTCCTTTCATCGCCATCACAAGTAATGACCCCAAACGCGGCTGCAAAGAGTCGGCCGACCCCTTCTTGGCAGGCCTGGTGTCTCAACAGACGAGCACGACATGCTCGTTTGTCTGGAAACCATCGCCGGCGCTGAGCCGGCCGAACAGGAGAACCGAAATGGGAAAGATCGTGATCAGCACAAACGTCTCGCTCGATGGGGTCGTCCAGGACCCCGACGGCCAGGAGGACTTCAGGCTGGGCGGCTGGTTCGCGCAGTTTGGGGGCAAGGACCTCGAAGAGTGGGCCAAGGTCTCACTCGACGAGGCGCTGCGTACAGAGGCCCTGCTGTTGGGTCGCCGCAGCGACGAGTGGTTCGCGGAGCGGTGGTCATCCCGCACCGGCGAGTGGGCGGACAGGTTGAACAGCCTGCCCAAGTACGTTGTGTCATCCACCCTCGCAGCCCCCAAGTGGAGCAACGCGACGGTCCTGAAGGGCGACGTGGTGGACGAGGTCTCCGAAGCTGAAGCAGGAGCTCGACGGCGAGATCGTCGTCTACGCCAGCTACCGGCTCGGGCAAGCGCTGATCGAGCACGATCTCGTCGACGAGCTGCGCCTGACCGTCTTCCCGGTCGTGCTCGGGGCCGGCGAGCGCCTGTTCGGCGAGACCAGCGAGCAGAAGCCGATGCGCCTGCTCGACACCAAGACGATCGGCGATGGCCTCGCCTTCATCACCTACGAAGTCGTCCGGCAGAGCTAGCGGGCGTCGGACGCTTTCGGAGCGTCGGTGCGCGGGAGCCGATCGTGCCTGCCGCGCACCGGCGGCTCGTTAGCCCCGCCTCGGTAGGCTGCCATCCTCTGTGACCGAGGCGACCGGGGAGACTGCTTCGTGGGGGCGCCGGCACCGGCGAGGGGTGATCCTTGCCGCGGTTGCGCTCGTGATTCTCGTCGTCGTTGCGGTGGGCGCGGGGGTGAGTTGGTACTTCTCTTCGAAGGTGCTGGTCCCCGATCACTCGGACCGGCCACGGGACGTCACGGTGGAGGGTCTCGCGCCCGGACGAATCGTGGTCTCGCGCTCTGAATGGACCCAGCGGCCGGGTGTGTACGGCCTGGACTGGCAGGCGGGGCATGCGATCCTCGGCGAAGTGCTGAGCAGCGGCCCGGGCACGGTGACACGCCGGCTGAGCGACGTGAGCGGCTACCTGGTACCAGGGATGAAGCTCGCGCTCGACGCCGAGGTCTACGCGGGCAACCCGCAGCAGGCGCTGGGGTTGCCCTTTGCCAACGTGCGCATTCCCGACGAACTGGGACCGATGCCGGCCTGGTTCATACCGGCGCGCCCGCCCTCGTACTCACACTCCTCGCGCGCGCACACCTGGGCGATCGTCGTGCACGGGATCAACGATGACCCCGAGGCCGGTCTGCGGATCGCACCGACCTTGCACCGGGATCGTCTGCCGGCGCTGCTGATCACCTATCGCGAGGACCTCGGCGCCCCGAAGAGCCCCGACGGCCTGCACCACATGGGCCTGACCGAGTGGCGCGACCTGCAGGCCGCCGCCGGCTATGCGCTCGCCCACGGAGCGCGGCGTCTGATCCTGGTCGGCTACTCGATGGGCGGTGCGATCGTCGCCCAGTTCATGGAGCGCTCGCCGCTCGCGGCGCGCGTCGCCGGTCTCGTGCTGGACGCGCCCGCGCTCGATTGGAAGGCGATCCTCTCGTTCAACGCCACCGAGATGGGCCTGCCCTCATTCGCCGCGGACCCGGTCGAGTGGATGATCGGCGCGCGGATCGACGCCGACTGGAGCAGCCTCGACGCGCTGCAGCACCCCGGCGACTTTCACCTCCCGATCCTGCTGTTCCATGGCACCGAAGACAAGCTCGTGCCGATCTCGGCCAGCGACCAGTTCGCCAAAGAGCTCCCCCGTTGGGTCACCTACTACCGCGTCCCTGAGGCCGGTCACACCGAGGCCTGGAACGTCGACCCCGCGCTCTACGAACAACGGCTCACGGCGTTCCTGGCGCGGATCGCGGGTTGAGTGCCTGCTGATGGGCGCCGATAGATAGTGAGATCTCTGTGTGTAGCCTTGGTAGGATTAAAGCTCTATGAAGCCTTCAGCAGCCTCGAATAACCCAGCACGGACACTGCCCGTGGTGGCGGGTGGTGCGCCGGAGCCCGATGAGCGGCTGCTGTCGGAGGCGGAGCAGATGGAGCCGCGTGCGGCGGCGAGCGTGAACCGGTGGGTGCGGTCCTGGCGTGCGATGGGGCGCGAGGAGTTCGAGGAGTGCGCTAGTCACCTGTAAGGCGCTTGCGCAGGTAGCGCTTGCCTCTCCGTAGTGGCCGTTTGCGTGGCTGGAAGTCTGTAAACAGGCGGTGCACGTACTCGACATCGCGTGGGTCGAGCTGCCATTCCAGGCAGCCGTTCCCGACGCCGGCGGTATGCAGTCGTAGCGCGATCTCCTCTGCGCAGGCGACCATCGTCGCCAGGACGTGGGGTTGTTCGATCGTCAGCAGCGTGTCCGCCAGCCAGCGGCCGGTGATGAGGAGCGCCCTGCGGCTGTCCACATGCAGGTCGAGCCTCCCGACCAGCTGATCGTCTTCCCAATGGCTCCAGCCGAAGACCTGCAGCTGCCGGTCGTCGTCCTTGCGCGTGCTCACTCGCCAATCGGCGTCGTCGGCGGGCCAGTTCCGGACGCTGATCTGGGTCCGCGAGCCGGACACCGACACTTGGATGCGGTCAGACATGACGGCGGAGCGTATGCGAACAGCTGGAAGCTGCCCATCGTCGCCGGTTGAGACACCTCCCCCGCCAGAGGCGTAGCGTGTACCCATGCCCTCCAACTGGCCCGCCCTCTCCTACCCCCAGTGGCGCGAAACCTGCGACACCCTGCACGCCCACACCCAGGTCCTCGGCAAGCTGGCGGTCGGCGCTCGCGCCGCCCGAGCCGCAGCTCCAGCACGCCGCGCTGCGCCTGACCGCGCGCGGCTGGGAGACCGCGCCGCTGCCGGCGCCGGACGGCTCGGGGGCGCTCGTCGTCGCGCTCGACCTGCGCACCCACGAGGCGGTCGTCGAGCACAGCGACGGTGGCGTCCGGCGCGTCGCGCTCGACCCCCGACCGGCCGGTCGGCGAGGTCACGCGCGAGCTGCTGGACGCGGTCCGCGCGCTCGCCGGCGCCGTCGAGATCGACCCGACGCCGCAGGAGGTCGCCGTGGAGCGTGCCGCTCGACGAGGACGACGAGCACGCGCGCTATGACCCCGCCGCAGGTCGCCGCCTACTTCGCCGCCGCGACGCGGCGGCGCTCGTGCTCGCGGCGTTCCGCGCGCCGTACCGCGGACGCTCGACGCCCGTCAACGCGTGGTGGGGCTCGTTCGACCTCGCGGTCAACCTGTTCTCGGGCGAGCCCGCCGACCCGCCGTCGGATGACTTCATCATGCGCAACGCGATGGACGCGCAGGAGGTCGCGGTCGGCTGGTGGCCGGGCGATCCGCGCTACCGGCGAGGCGGCGTTCTACGCCTACGCGCACCCGGCGCCGGAGGGGTTCGCGGACGCGACGCTCGCCCCCGGCGGCCGCGCGCTGGGACGCGGCGCTCGGCGAGTACATCCTCGACTGGGACGACGTGCGCGCGAGCCGCGGACCCGCACGCGGCCGCGCTCGAGTTCGCCCGCTCGGCGTTCGATCACGCCTGCGCGGTCTGCGAGTGGGACCCGGCGCTCGCCGCCAGCGCCGAGGGCAGCCCGCCGCCGGTCGCGTAGGGGCCGCCGCGGGTCACCGGCGAGGCTGTGCTCAGAGGCCTCGTTTTGATGACCTGGGGTAAACATTTTCGTTTTTAGACCGCGTGCCACGTTCTGGTTGACCCTCGGGCTTTTGGCTTTATAGAGCCGTTTTTTGGCTGGTTGGCGTGGTTGTGTTGGTTCTCCCTTTCAATCGGGCCTTGTATCTGGTAGTACTTATTGGGTCGTGGCAGCCAGGGGGTTGCCGGGGCGGTGCAAAACATAGGATCGGGTTGGGGTCGAGTTCTCGTGGCCGGCATCAGCGCAAGCGGGTTCTTTTGGAGAGGGAGCCGGGTCGAAACGAATGTTGGGGAATGGGGTACACGTGGAGTCGCTGAGACTGACGTGATGAGGGATCGCTGCGCCTTTGAGGGGCGTGTTGTTAGATGCGGCAGCGCCGCTGCCACATCTCTCTCTCTCTCTCTCTCTCTGCCGCGAATCTAGTAGCGGGCAGAATGCCCGTTTTGGCGCCAGGAATGGTGCCCGCCATCATCTTCTAAGAGCTTCCTCGCCGCGGTAATTCCCGCGGTTTTGGTCGTTCTGTTTGTGAGCGTCCGGAACCGGGGGGTGGGCGCTGATGAGCTTGCCGCCTCCAGAGGGTGAGCGTGTGCCGATGCGGCGTCCGGGCGCGTTGGGTCCGCAGGGTGGTGGTGTGTATCTGTCGCGGGTGCAGTACACGCGGATGTTGGACGCGGCGCTTGGGGTTGTCGCGGATGAGGGTTTCAGGGGGATCTCGGCGACGCGGGTGTCGGCGCGTGCGGGGATGTCGACGAAGACGTTTTATGACCTGTTCGCGAATCGCGAAGATTGTTTTCTCGCGGTCTTCGATCGCGCGGTCGAGGAGCTGGCTGCGGCTGTCGGCCCGGTGTGGGAGGCCGCGGGGCTGGGGGGGAGGGTGAGTGGGTTGAGCGTGTCCGTGCTGCGCTGACCGTGTTGTTGGCGGTGTTGGAGCGTGAGCCGGCGTTGGGGAAGGTTGTGTTCTTGGAGGCGTTGGGTGCTGGTCCGCGGGTGCTTGCGCGGCGCGCGGAGGTTTTGGATCGGGTCGCGGGGTTCATCGATGAGGGTCGTGTGGGTTCGCCGTTGGCGGAGGTGTTGCCGTCGTTGACGGCGGCGGGTGTGGCGGGTGCGGCGTTCAGCGTGATTCACTCGCGGCTGGCACGGGTTCACAGGAGTCGCAGGATTCACAGGAGCCGGGGTCATCGTTGATGGAGCTGGTCAACCCGGTGATGGCGACGGTCGTGTTGCCTTACCGTGGTCGTGAGGTTTCGGCGCGGGAGCTGGAGCGTCCCGTTCCCGAGCTTCCTGAGCTTCCGAGCCTGTGGTGTCTCCCGAGGATGCCGGTGAGGATCGCTGCTGCCGATGCGCCGCCGCTGGATGTGGCGGAGCTCCGTCCCACGCGGCGTACGTTCATGGTCCTCGCCGCGGTTGCTGAGCGTGCGGGTGGGAGTAATCGTGTGGTTGGGGAGGGTGCGGGGATTTCCGATCCGGCGCAGGTCTCGAAGATGCTGGCGCGGTTGCGGGAGCATGGGCTGGTTGAGAATCGTGGTGGGCGGACGGCGGGTCGTGCGAAAGCGTGGTGGTTGACGGCGGGCGGTGAGGAGTTTCTGCGCGCGGGTGTGGACGGCGCGCCGGGGTTGGGGCGTGTGCGGCCGCTCAGGCGTGGGCGTGCGGGCGCGGGAGTTGAAGCGGGGCGGCACGCTGGTGCGGCGTACGAGTGGCGATACGGCCGAGCGGCGGCGTGTGCGGATGTTGCGTGCCGCGGTCGTGGAGGCGGATGAGCATGGTTATGCGAGTCTCACGGTTGGTCATATCGCCGCGCGTGCGAGGGTTTCGCGGCGCACGTTCTATGAGATGTTTGACGATCGCGAGGCGTGTCTGCTCGCGGTGCTGGAGGACATCGACGCGCAGGTCACCGCGGAGCTGCGGGCGGCGGCGCTTGGATGGTTTGCCGTGGCGTGAGCGTGTGCGCCTGGGCCTGTGGACGGTGTTGCGGTTCTTTGATCGTGAGCCGGTGCTGGCGCGGTTCTGTGTCGTTGAGTCCGCGCGTGGTGATGGTCAGATCGCCGCGTACCGCGAGGGCCTGCTGGCGCGGTTCGCGGGCGTGATCGCCGCGGGCGCCGAGCAGAGCGCGCCCGGGGAGGGTCTCGCCGCTTGGTCGCGGAGGGTCTTGCGGGTGCGGTCGTCTCGATCTTGAGCACGCGCCTGGCGCGTACGGGGTGGCGAGCGACGGGCACCCCGGGCAAAGACACGCCGGCCGGCGGGCTGCTCAGGGATTTGCTTGGGGAGTTGATGGGGCTGATCGTGCTGCCCTACCTCGGGCCTGTGATCGCGCGGGAGGAACGCACCCGTCCCGCGCCCGTGGACCCCGCGCCGGCGCCGCTGCCGGCTCGCGGCGGCTGGCAGCAAAGCGGGCGGCAGGTATCTCTCGCCCGACCCGGAGCAGCCGCGGGTTTCTCCGTTGCGGATTACCTATCGCACGGCGCTCGTGCTGGAGGCGATCGCGCGGGAGCCCGGCGTCTCGAACCTCGACGTTGCGCGCCGCGCGCAGATCAACGACCAGGGCCAGGTCTCAAAGCTCCTCTCGCGTCTGGAGCGTCACGGGCTGGCGCAGAACACCGGCCGCGGGCAGGCCCGCGGCGCACCGAACGAATGGCGCCTGACGCCCGGCGGGCCAAGAGCTCGAGCAGAGCATCCAAGGGCGCGCCCACAACAACGAAATACAGGCCGCGTGATGACGAGCCTGAACCCATCGCCAGTAAAGGAGCGATCCAATGAACCGAGAGTCCAACAGCTTCCAGTTTCCAAGTTGCCCGTCGACCGGGTGTTTCGCCTGGAGCGGGGCAAGTTGTACTACCTCGCGGGCCGCCCGCGGCGTCCGGCCGCGCCGAAAATGCGCTCCCGCGCGAAGTTGCGCCTCGTGCCGGCGCCGGATGAATCTTCACAGTCCGCAACACCAACCGGAGGAGTCAAGGTGAGACCAGCAGAGAACATCGCGAAGCCCGTTGCCACGTCGAAGACGGGCCTGTTCGCGACGCTCTGTGGCCGCCTTTACACCAAAGGGAGTGGTACGCCCAATTCGATTTCAAAGTCTGTCTCGTTCGGCCGGGTGCGTCCGCCGTCATCTCCTCACCCTGGTTGCGCTCAGCGCGTTTGCCGGTGTCTCGTTGTGTTCGAGTGCCGCGGCGTTTGCTGAAGAAGCGCGGCCGGGGTGGGAGGTGATCGGGTCGGTTTGGTCCGACGGTGCTGCACCCGGGTGGTTATGGGTGCGTTGTATTTGTATGTGTTCAACACGGGTGCGGGGAGGGTCTCGGGTAGCGCGCCGGTGTTGGTGGATGAGTTGCCGGCGGGTTTGGAAGCGGTCAGTGAAATCGCCGGAAGGCCTGAACAGGTGAACCAGACGTTCGGAGACGCGGTGGGTGTTCGGGTGCGAGGGAAGTTACGTGTGAAGTGGGTGCGGTCGGCGCCGGCTGCGAGGCCTGATGACGATTGAAATCCCGGTGCGTGTTGCTCGGGGGTGCCGTCGACGGCGTCGGTGGTCCGGCCGGTGGATTTGGTGTCGGTGCGTGGTGGTGGTGCGCTGGGTGTGGCGCGTGCGCGGGTGCCGGTGTCGTTTGGTTCGGGGGTCGCGCCGTTGGGGTTCTCGGGGTTCGATAGTTGGCTGTCGAATGAAGATGGTACGACCGATACGCAGGCCGGTTCGCATCCGTATTCGTTGACGGTGACGTATGCCGTCGAACAGCGTGGGTGACGGTAGTGGTAGTAGAAGCGTCCGACGGTTGGTGAGGCGCATGCGTTGAACGTGAACCTGCCGCCGGGTTTGGTCGGTGAACCGGGTGCGGTGCCGGAGTGCACGCGCCAGCAGTTCGACGGGTGAAGAATGTCCTGCGTGCGAGCCTGATCGGGGTAGATACTGCGGCGGTTTCGGGTCCAACGTCTGTATTTCCGCAGGTTTATAACATGGTGCCGCCGCCGGGTATCGCGGCGCAGTTCGCGTTCACGTTCATGGGCACGAGCGTGTTCTTGGATTCGAATGTGCGTAGTGGTGGGGATAACGGGATCACGACGCATATCAACCCGGTGCCGGAGCGCAAGATCGTGTTGAACGACGACGACGATCTGGGGTTTCCCCGGCAAAGTTCAGGCCGAACGAAAGGGGAGAAATCCAAGACGGCGGTCAGCTCGCGCAGGAGGGCGAGCGGCCGTTGTTGACGTTGCCGACGTCGTGTGGGGGCCCGCCGCAGTTCGGGATCGAAGAGATCGGGACGTGGCAGGAAGAAGACGCGGTCGCGCACGAGGATGACCCGTTGTTCAAGGCGCAGTCGAGCTTTCACGATGCACAACAACGCCGACGAACCGGTCGGGTATCACGGGTTGTGAAAAGCTCGTGCACTTCCAGCCGACGATCGAAGCGGCGCCGGATACGAGCGACTCGGATTCCCCGGCGGGGTTGACCGCGACGCGTGCGGTGCCCCAGCACGTGAACCCGGAAGGGTTGGCGACCGCGGGTTTGCAGAACACGACCGTTGTGCTGCCCGGAAGGGATGGTCGTCAACCCGGGTCAGGCGACGGGTCTGCAGGCCTGCCAGTCCGACCAGGACGGGCTGGGGTCTGGCGGCAAACGGCGAAGTCAACGAGGGTCCGCCGTCGTGTCCGGCGGCGTCGAAAGTCGGGACGGATGAAATCGTCACGCCGTTGTTGCCGGACGCGCTCGAAGGCAACGTGTACGTCATGCAGTCAAACCCGCCCGAACTGAAGCTGCTGGTCGCGGCCTCGGGTGATGGCGTGAACCTGAAGCTCGTCGGGACCGTCCACCTCAACACGCGACGGGTCAGCTCACGACGACGTTCGAGAACACGCCCGACGCGCCGTTCTCGGAATTCAAACTCGCCTTCAGCGGTGGCGCGCAGGCCGCGCTCGTGACCCCACCGACGTGTGGGGTCAAGCAGACGACGGCGGCGTTCACGCCGTGGAGCAGCCCGTTTGTCGGTGAAGCGTTCGACTCGACGCTGTTCGCGATCACCGCGGGCCCGCTCGGGAGCGCGTGCACGAACCCGATGCCGTTCGCGCCGACGCTGACCGCGGGCTCGACGACCGACCAGGCGGGTGGCTACACGGACTTCTCGATGTTGCTTGCAGCGTGGTGATGGGCAGCAGCGCTTCTCGAGCCTGTCGTTCAAGGCACCGGAGGGTCTGTCGGGGATGATCGCCTCGGTCCCGCTGTGTGGGGAACAGCAGGCCAACGAAGGGACGTGCTCCGCCGCATCGCAGATCGGGCACACGGTTGTCGGCGCGGGCCCGGGTCCGTACCCGTTCTACATCCCCCAGCAGAACGCGCCGCCGACGCCGATCTATCTGACGGGGCCGTATCACGGTGCGCCGTTTGGCCTGTCGATCGTGACGCCGGTTGTGGCGGGTCCGTTCAACCTGGGTACGAACGTGGTGCGTGCGCGGATCGAAGTGGATCCGCATACGGCGCAGATCACGATCACGACGGATGCGTCTGGTGTGCATTCGATCCCGACGATCCTGGATGGGATCCCGACGGATGTGCGTTCGATCAACGCGATCATCGACCGGGAACGGTTCATGTTCAACCCGACGAACTGCAGCCCGCAGGAATTCTCGGGGACGGCGTATAGCGATGAAGGCGCGAAAGCGTCGATCTCCAGTCACTTCCAGATGGGGTCCTGCCAGGCGTTGAAGTTCGCGCCGAACTTCAAAGTCTCCACGGCGGGGAAGGCCAGCAAAGCGCAGGGTGCGAGCCTGACCGCGGATATCGTCTACCCGACGGGGCCGTTGGGCGCGAACCAGGCGTCTTCGCAGTCGAACATCGCGTCGGTGAAGGTCGATCTGCCCAAGCAGCTCCCGTCGCGTTTGACGACGCTGCAGAAGGCGTGTACCTCGGCGCAGTTCGAATCCAACCCGGCGGGTTGTCCGGCGGCGTCGGTTGTCGGTCGTGCGAAGGTGATCACGCCGATCCTGCCGGTGCCGTTGGAAGGCCCGGCGTTCTTTGTCTCGCATGGTGGTGAAGCGTTCCCGAGCCTCGAGGTGATGCTGCAGGGCTACGGCGTCACCGTTGAGCTCGTGGGTAGCACGTTCATCAGCAAAGCGGGGATCACGAGCAGCACGTTCAAGTCAACGCCCGATGTTCCCTTCAGCAGCTTTGAATTGACGTTGCCGCGGGGGAAGTATTCGGCGCTGACGGCGAACGTGCCGGCGAAGGAGAACTACAGCCTCTGTGGGCAGAAACTGGTGATGCCGACGGCGTTTACCGCGCAGGATGGTGCGGTGATCCATCAGTCCACGCCGATCACGGTCACGGGCTGTGCGAAGAAGAAGGCGGCGAAGAAACCGAAGAAAGAAGAAGAAGCGGCGAAGAAGTCGAGTGTTCCTAACGGCAAGGGGAGGGAGTAACCGATGCGTGCTCGTAGATTGATCCGGGTTGCGCTCAGCGCCCTTGTCGTGCCTGCGGTGTTGTTGTGTTTAGTGCGTCGGCGTTGGCGGCTGGAAGCGCCGGTGACGAGGGAAGCGAAGTTGATCACCGGTACCTCTGCGGTGTTGCATGGTGTGTTGAACCCGCGGGCGAAAGCTCGCGGAAGCGGTTGAATACTCGTTTGCGTATGCGCAGTCCGGTTCGGAATGTACGGGTGGTTTGGTGGCGCCGGTGTTGCCGGTCCTCGCGCCGGGTGACCGCGGGGAAGCGGTCTCGGAAACGGTGACGGGGTTGGAGGGCAGCACTACATACACGTTCTGTCTGGTCGCGAACCCTGTGGGTGAACCGTCCCTCTCGGGGTTGCCGTTGACGTTCAAAACGCTCGCCGCGGCACCCGAGGTGGACAGCGTCAGCAGCTCCGCGGTGACGCCGTTTGAAGCGACGGTCGAAGCGCAGGTCAACCCGGAGAACCAGCCATCCACCTCGTGCGTGTTCGAATACGGCACGAGCACCTCCTATGGGATGAGCGTGCCGTGCGCACAGCCCGTCCTCGAAGGTGGAGGCGATACGGCCGCAACCGCGACGCTGACCGGGTTGAAAACTGCGAGCCCGACCACGACGTATCACTACCGCGTCGTCGTGAAGAACGCGACCGGTGAAGTCAAAGGGCTTGATGGCGAATTCACGACCCTGGAAGCGGTCAAGCCGACCGTTGAACCGGGGAGCAACCCTCCGTCGGTAACGCCGTTTGTGGGGACGGTCGAAGGGCTGGTCAACCCGGACTATCAGTCCACGAGCTACTCGTTGGAGTACTCGACCACGAAACCAACCGGCACGAAGCTCGAAGGCACGATCGTGACCGTCAGTGGTGCGGGTCTCCTAACGGGCTTTGGTGCGCAGCCCGTGAGCATCTCAACCAACACCCTCACGCCCGCGACGACCTATTACTACCAGGTCCTAGCGAGCAATGAAACGGGGACGACGGAAGGCGCGGTTGAATCCTTCAAAACCTTGGCTAAAGAAGCACCGAAGGTCATCAACGTGCACGCGTCTTCGATCACACCATACGCGGCCACGATCGGGGCGGAAGTCAACCCGGAATACCAGACCACCTCATGCGTAGTCGAATACGGCAAGGTCCTCAGCGAACACAAAGCGGAATGTGCTCCCCCGACCCTTGAAGGGTCCGGTAACCAGGAAGTATCACTGCCCGTAACGGGCCTGGAACCCGGTGCGATCTACCACATCCGCATCATCGCCGAAAACACAGCCCACGAAAAAAACGAAGGCACCGGCGAATTCACAGCCGAAGCCCTGAAGGCCCCGACAGTCGAAAGCGAGAGCGCATCACCGCAGACACCATTCGCCGAGACGCTCGAAGCACAGGTCAACCCCGGCTACCAGGAAACCTCGTGTGAGCTCGAATACGGCACCGAAGCGACCCTTGCACACAACGTCACGATCGTGCCGTGTACCCCAGCGAAACTCGGGAACGGAGGCCCTGGCGCGAGTGCGTCGATCGCGTTGACCGGACTGAACTCGGCGACGAAGTACTACTTCCGTGTCGCCGTGAAGAACGCCACAGGCGAAACGAAGGGCACAGAAGTAGAACCGATCAAGGAATTCACAACCCAGACCGCTGAAGCCCCGAGCGTTGACAACGAAAGCATCTTCAGGCTGTCCGCCACCGGCGTGACACTGGAAGCGCAGGTCAACCCCAACTACCAGGAAACGACGTACACCTTCGAATACGCGACCACGGAATCGCTCCTGCTGGAAGGCAACGGCATGACCGTCCCCGGGGGCAGCATCCCCGCGGGCTTCGGCGACCAGCCCGTGAGCACTACGATCGACACCGGCACCCTGACCCCCGGCACGAAGTACTACTACCGCGTCGTCGCGACCAACGAAGCGGGCACGACGGTAGGTATGCCCGTCGTCCAGAGCTTCACGACACCAACCCCGCCCCAGGCCAGCACCGGCGCCGCCGAATTCATCGGTCCGGGTGCCGCGACCGTCTCCGGCACCGTCAACCCCGAGGGCCAAGAAACCAACTACACGATCGAATACGGCCCCACGACCAGCTACGGACAAAGCACGACCTCAACCAACGCCGGCGCAGAAACCACACCCATCCAAACCGGGCCGATCCACCTCAACACGCTCACGCCAGATACGACCTACCACTACCGCCTCGTCGCAATCAACACCCAGGGCGAAACGACCGACGGAGCGGATATGCAGTTCACGACCGCGCTCGCGCGGCCATCGCAACCCCCACTCGAAGGAGGCAGCGAAACCCCACCCCCAGCCACGACCACGACCAGCCCGCAGGCCGCCGCGTTCCCCAACCTCACCGCGATCGTCCCGGTAGCGCTCGTGAAGGAACGCGGCGAAACGACGACCAGCGAAGTGAAGTCCCTGACCAGGGCACAGAAGCTCACCAAAGCACTAAAGGCATGCAAGCGATCCAAGGGCACGAAACGAGCTAAATGCGAACGACAAGCGCACGCGAAATATGGCAAGCGCACCAAGGGGAAGGGCAAGTGAGGCGCCAAATAAACCGTATCGGCACGGGGATGAACGTCCCGACGATTCTCGCGTTGTTCCTCGTCTTCGTTCTCAGCGTAATCGCCCTGATTCTATTGACGCCACTCATCGACGGATTCGCCACAGCCGAAGCCAGCACAGGTACCGCAACTGAAGGGCTACCCGATAACCGCGTCTATGAAATGGTCACACCCGCTGATAACCAAGACGCCGACGTATACATGCCCGAAGTATTCCACCAGTTCTTTAACGAAGGTATTCATACGCGGCTACCGTTTCAGGTGGCTGAAAGTGGGGAAGCGGTGGCCTATGTGGCGTCGCCGACCGCCGCTGGGTTTGGGCAAAGTGGTAGCGGTCTTGGTGATGAGTATCTAGCGCGGCGGCAGTCTGGTGGTGGATGGTTGCAGGAAGTAATTCAGCCGTCGGCGCGTCAGCAGAATAACTATCAGGGTTTCTCTGGTGATCTCTCGGTAGGCGTGTTGAACTCCGGGGTTCCAGGTGAACCGCATGTGCCGCCGATCGCGGCGGATGCGTCCGGGGAAGGCTACTCGGTGCTGTATAAGTGCGTAGCGGCAGCCAGCTGGTGCACTGCCCCAACGAAGGCTGACCCGCAGCCAGCTGTTCCGTTTCAGCCGTTGTTCGGTAAGCCGCTTTACCGTAACGCTAAAGAATTCGGCACAAACAAAATCCTGGTGGCGGGCAAGATCGGGCGTGTGCCGGCGCTTGCAGGGGGGTCGAGTGGCTTTAGTACCTTAGCCTTCGAGGCCGACGATGCACTGATCAGTGGTAGCGGTAGATTGGAAACTGAACTAGCCGAAGACGTCGAGAAAGAAATCCAGGCAGGTGAACTCAACAGTTACCTCTACGCGCAGACGAACGGTACCTTGAATCTAGTTGACGTCCTTCCCAATGGGAAGGTAGCCCCGGAGGCTACATACGGAGCACCGGTATTCGAAAAGCCGGAAGATAATGCGCCTGGTTTTGGTGGTGTGGTATCTCCGGACGGGTCTCGCATGCTTTGGACCGATTTGGCCCCCGGCATCTATGAACATCATGTATTTGTAAGAGAGAATCCAAGTCAACCCGAGAGTCCTCTTGGCCCGGAAAATGAATGTCTCGTACCTTCCGATGCCTGCACGGTTGCTGTGTCTGAAGGTGCGGCGAGGTATTGGGCGTCTGGTGATGATGGCCGGTACGTGTTTTATGAAGAAAATGGGGGGTTGTACCGGTTTGATGATGAGACGGATGAACGCGAAACACTCGCTGCGGCTGGTGGTGGCGTGTTTGGTGTGCTAGGTGCTAGTGAAGATGGTGAATCGGCGTATTTCACTGCAGGGGGTGTGCTAGCGGGCGTGGGCTCTAGCGGGCAATCACCGGTCGGCGGCTCGCCGAACTTGTATTTGTGGCGGCACGGTAGTGCCCCGGTTTTTGTAGCGACGTTGTCGCGGGAAGACGGCGAAGAAGCGGACCCGTACGGCACGCTGGCTGAAGTCTCGACTGGTTTGCGTGTTGGTGATTGGCAGCCTGGTTTGGGTCAGCGTACTGCTGCTGTGGGTGGTGGTGGTGGTTCGTTGGTGTTTATGTCGAATCAGAGTTTGCCGGTGGTTGGTTTTCCTGGTGGTTATCGTAATGGTGGGTTGGATGAGGTGTATTTGTTTGAGGCTGGTGTTGACCGGTTGTTTTGTGTGTCGTGTAGTTCGAGTGGTGCAGCTCCGCCGAGTTCGTCGTATGTCGCTCCGCCTGATTCGTTTTTGGGTGCGGCTGCGTTTTTGCCGATTAGTTGGAGTGATACGGCGCGGCCGGAGTGGCTTTCGAGTGATGGGAACAGGGTATTTTTCGATAGTGTTGTGCCGCTTGTGCCGCAGGATACGAATAATAAGGTTGATGTTTATGAGTGGGAGCGTGAAGGTACGGGTGGTTGTGAAGCTAGTGTTGCTGTGAATGGTGGGTGTGTGTATTTGTTGTCGGGGGGTTCGAGTACGTCGGGCTCGTGGTTGGTTGGTGCTAGTGCGAGTGGTGATGATGTGTTTATGGTGACGCGTGCGCAGCTGGTGCCGGGTGATGGGAATGACGCGGATGATCTTTATGATGCGCGGGTTGGGGGTGTGGTGCCTGTTTCGCCGCCGGCTTGTACGGGTACGGGTTGTCAGGGTGTGCCGGCGCCACCGCCAACCTTTGCCACCCCCTCCAGCGTTACATTTGAAGGCCCCGGTAACTTCGCCCCCGTCGCCCCCGCGCCGGTGGTGCCGAAGGCCGCGGTGAAAAAGAAGACGGTCCGGTGCGCTAAGGGAAAGCACCTGAGCCACGGTCGCTGCACGAAGCAGGCGGCGAGGCCGCGCAGGGGCAAGCGCGCGAGCTTCTCGCGCGCCGGCGACGATCGGCGGAAGGGGTGATCTGATGATCAGCGTGAGCTCGCTTTGGGGTGGTATCCAGAGGATCGTCCTGAGGCTCGCCTCGGGAATCCCCGATCGCGCGGTCGGCCACCTGCGCGTGGGATCGATCACATGGCTGGTGCTGTTGTGCGGCTCCCTATCCGGCTGGATAGGCCCCGCCTCCGCACGCGCCGAAGGAGCGCTACCCGATAACCGCGTCTATGAAATGGTCACACCCGCTGATAACCAAGACGCCGAAGTATACATACCCGAAGCATTCGAACGATTCTTTAATGAAGGTATTCATACGCGGCTGCCGTTTCAGGTGGCTGAAAGTGGGGAAGCGGTGGCTTATGTCGCGTCACCGACGAGTGCCGGGTTCGGGCAAAGTGGTAGCGGTCTTGGTAATGAGTATCTAGCACGGCGGCAGCCTGATGGTAGATGGGTACAGACAGTCGCTCAGCCGGCGGCGCGTAAACAGAACAACTACCAGGGTTTCTCTGGTGATCTGTCGGTCGGCGTGTTGAACTCTGGGATCTCGGGTGAACCGAATGTGCCGCCGATCGCGGCGGGTGCGCCTGGTGAAGGTTACTCGGTGCTGTATAAGTGCGTGGCGGCAGCGGGCTGGTGTACCGCACCGACGAGCTCTGATCCGCAGCCGGCTGTTCCGTTTGAGCCGTTGTTTGGTAAGCCGCTTTACCGTAGCGCTAAAGAATTCGGCACAAACAAAATCCTGGTGGCGGGCAAGATCGGGCGTGTGCCGGCGCTTGCAGGGGGGTCGAGTGACTTTAGTACCTTAGCCTTCGAGGCCGACGATGCACTGATCAGTGGTAGCGGTAGATTGGAAACTGAACTAGCCGAAGACGTCGAGAAAGAAATCCAGGCAGGTGAACTCAACAGTTACCTCTACGCGCAGACGAACGGTACCTTGAATCTAGTTGACGTCCTTCCCAATGGGAAGGTAGCCCCGGAGGCTACATACGGAGCACCGGTATTCGAAAAGCCGGAAGATAATGCGCCTGGTTTTGGTGGTGTGGTATCTCCGGACGGGTCTCGCATGCTTTGGACCGATTTGGCCCCCGGCATCTATGAACATCATGTATTTGTAAGAGAGAATCCAAGTCAACCCGAGAGTCCTCTTGGCCCGGAAAATGAATGTCTCGTACCTTCCGATGCCTGCACGGTTGCTGTGTCTGAAGGTGCGGCGAGGTATTGGGCGTCTGGTGATGATGGCCGGTACGTGTTTTATGAAGAAAATGGGGGGTTGTACCGGTTTGATGATGAGACGGATGAACGCGAAACACTTGCCGCGGCTGGTGGTGGCGTGTTTGGTGTGCTAGGTGCTAGTGAAGATGGTGAATCGGCGTATTTCACTGCAGGGGGTGTGCTAGGGGGCGCGAGCTCTAGCGGACAGTCACCGGTTGCGGGTGCGCCGAACTTGTATTTGTGGCGGCATGGCGGTAGCCCCGTATTTGTAGCAAGATTGTCCCGGGAAGACGGCGAAGAAGCAGACCCCTACGGCACACCCGCAGCGTTGAATGAAGTTGCGACTGGTTTGCGTGTTGGTGATTGGCAGCCTGGTTTGGGTCAGCGTACTGCTGCTGTGGGTGGTGGTGGTGGTTCGTTGGTGTTTATGTCGAATCAGAGTTTGCCGGTGGTTGGTTTTCCTGGTGGTTATCGTAATGGTGGGTTGGATGAGGTGTATTTGTTTGAGGCTGGTGTTGACCGGTTGTTTTGTGTGTCGTGTAGTTCGAGTGGTGCAGCTCCGCCGAGTTCGTCGTATGTCGCTCCGCCTGATTCGTTTTTGGGTGCGGCTGCGTTTTTGCCGATTAGTTGGAGTGATACGGCGCGGCCGGAGTGGCTTTCGAGTGATGGGAACAGGGTATTTTTCGATAGTGTTGTGCCGCTTGTGCCGCAGGATACGAATAATAAGGTTGATGTTTATGAGTGGGAGCGTGAAGGTACGGGTGGTTGTGAAGCTAGTGTTGCTGTGAATGGTGGGTGTGTGTATTTGTTGTCGGGGGGTTCGAGTACGTCGGGCTCGTGGTTGGTTGGTGCTAGTGCGAGTGGTGATGATGTGTTTATGGTGACGCGTGCGCAGCTGGTGCCGGGTGATGGGAATGACGCGGATGATCTTTATGATGCGCGGGTTGGGGGTGTGGTGCCTGTTTCGCCGCCGGCTTGTACGGGTACGGGTTGTCAGGGTGTGCCGGCGCCACCGCCAACCTTTGCCACCCCCTCCAGCGTTACATTTGAAGGCCCCGGTAACTTCGCCCCCGTCGCCCCCGCGCCGGTGGTGCCGAAGGCCGCGGTGAAAAAGAAGACGGTCCGGTGCGCTAAGGGAAAGCACCTGAGCCACGGTCGCTGCACGAAGCAGGCGGCGAGGCCGCGCAGGGGCAAGCGCGCGAGCTTCTCGCGCGCCGGCGACGATCGGCGGAAGGGGTGATCTGATGATCAGCGTGAGCTCGCTTTGGGGTGGTATCCAGAGGATCGTCCTGAGGCTCGCCTCGGGAATCCCCGATCGCGCGGTCGGCCACCTGCGCGTGGGATCGATCACATGGCTGGTGCTGTTGTGCGGCTCCCTATCCGGCTGGATAGGCCCCGCCTCCGCACGCGCCGAAGGAGCGCTACCCGACAACCGCGTCTACGAAATGGTCACACCAGTCCACAACCAAGACGCCGACGTATACATGCCCGAGCTATTCCAACGATATCTCGGTGAAGGTATCGATACGCGGCTGCCGTTTCAGGCGTCTGAAAACGGTGAAGCGGTAGCTTATGTAGGGTCGTCGACCGGCGCAGGGTTTGGGGAAAGTGGTAGTGGTCTTGGTAATGAGTATCTAGCGCGACGGCAGCCGGGTGGTGGGTGGTTGCAGGAAATCATCCAGCCGGCGGCGCGTAAGGGGAATAAGTACCAGGGGTTCTCTGGTGAACTTTCGGTCGGCGTATTGAACTCTGGGATTCGAGGTGAACCGAAGGTGCTGCCGATCGCGGCGGGTGCACCTGGTGAAGGCTACCCGGTGCTGTATAGGTGCGTAGCGGCGGCGAGCTGGTGCACCGCCCCGACGAGCTCTGACCCGCAGCCGGCTGTTCCGTTTGAACCATTGTTCGGTAAGCCGCTTTACCGCAGCGTTAAAGAATTCGGCACAAATAAAATCCTGGTAGCAGGCGCGCTTTCGCAGACGCCGGCGTTTGCGGGTGGTTCGAGTGACTTTAGTACCTTAGCCTTCGAGGCCGACGATGCACTGATCAGTGGTAGCGGTAGATTGGAAACTGAACTAGCCGAAGACGTCGAGAAAGAAATCCAGGCAGGTGAACTCAACAGTTACCTCTACGCGCAGACGAACGGTACCTTGAATCTAGTTGACGTCCTTCCCAATGGGGAGGTAGCCCCGGATGCGACGTATGGGGCGCCAGTGTTCGGATACCCGGAAGATAATGCGCCTGGTTTTGGTGGTGTGGTATCTCCGGACGGGTCTCGCATGCTTTGGACCGATTTGGCCCCCGGCATCTATGAACATCATGTATTTGTAAGAGAGAATCCAAGTCAACCCGAGAGTCCTCTTGGCCCGGAAAATGAATGTCTCGTACCTTCCGATGCCTGCACGGTTGCTGTGTCTGAAGGTGCGGCGAGGTATTGGGCGTCTGGTGATGACGGCCGGTATGTGTTTTATGAAGAAAATGGTGGGTTGTACCGGTTTGATGATGAGACGGGTGAACGCGAAACGCTCGCCGCGGCCGGCAGTGGCGTGTTCGGTGTCCTCGGTGCTAGCGAAGACGGCGAAACCGCGTATTTCACCGCGGGGAGCGTGCTAGCAGGCGCGAGCTCTAGCGGACAATCACCGGTCGGCGGCTCGCCGAACTTGTATTTGTGGCGTCATGGTAGTAGCCCCGTGTTTATTGCGAGGTTGTCAACCGAAGACGGCGAGAGGGCAGACCCGTACGGTACGCCCGCGGTGCAGCCTGAAGCTCCGGAATTGAGTATTGGTGATTGGCAGCCTGGTTTGGGTCAGCGTACTGCTGCTGTGGGTGGTGGTGGTGGTTCGTTGGTGTTTGTGTCGAATCAGAGTTTGCCGGTGGTTGGTTTTCCGGGTGGTTATCGTAATGGTGGGTTGGATGAGGTGTATTTGTTTGAGGCTGGTGTTGACCGGTTGTTTTGTGTGTCGTGTAGTTCGAGTGGTGAAGTTCCGCCGAGTTCGTCGTATGTCGAAAAGCCGGATTCGTTGTTGGGTGCGGCTGCGTTTTTGCCGATTAGTTGGAGTGATACGGCGCGGCCGGAGTGGCTTTCGAGTGATGGGAACAGGGTATTTTTCGATAGTGTTGTGCCGCTTGTGCCGCAGGATACGAATAATAAGGTTGATGTTTATGAGTGGGAGCGTGAAGGTACGGGTGGTTGTGAAGCTAGTGTTGCTGTGAATGGTGGGTGTGTGTATTTGTTGTCGGGGGGTTCGAGTACGTCGGGCTCGTGGTTGGTTGGTGCTAGTGCGAGTGGTGATGATGTGTTTATGGTGACGCGTGCGCAGCTGGTGCCGGGTGATGGGAATGACGCGGATGATCTTTATGATGCGCGGGTTGGGGGTGTGGTGCCTGTTTCGCCGCCGGCTTGTACGGGCACGGGTTGTCAGGGTGTGCCGGCGCCACCGCCAACCTTTGCCACCCCCTCCAGCGTTACATTTGAAGGCCCCGGTAACTTCGCCCCCGTCGCCCCCGCGCCGGTGGTGAAACCGAAGGCCAAACCAAGGCCAAAGATCAAGCCCTGTAAGCGGGGCCTGGTCAGGGCTCGCGGTAGGTGCGTCAAGAGGGCGCGGGCCAAGAAGAAGAAGTAGCAACCCCCTCAGGATCTTGTGCCCGTGAACGCCTGTCCGGGCCGCCAAGTGTGCGTGCTATGAGGCTCTTTTGGGGTCACAACCCGCGCGTGCTACAAAGAAAAAGCCCGGTGCCGGGCATCGCCCTTTCCACAGAAGATGCCCGGCACCGAATGAGACAACAGGAGTGTAACACAGATGAGATCCATATGCAAGAAGGGTTCCGCCACCCTGGTGGCGGTCCTGGCACTCTGCGCCCTGGCAGCAGCCTCGGCGTCGGCGTCGCAGTGGTACGTCGGCGGCAAAGCGCTGAGCGGCTCGGAAAAACTCGCTGAAACTGTCAAAGTCGAACAGAGCATCGTGTTCAGCATCCACGGCGGATCGTCGGCCTACGCCACGATAACGTGCACGAAAATGAGCGCACGCGCACCATCAGAAATCACCTCCTCAGGGGCCATCGACCTGGAATCCCTGGGGCTCGGAGGATGCGTGCTCGTTGAAAAAGGAAATTCCAGCTGCGAACTGAGCGGTAGCACGCTCACGACGTATCCACTCGAAGCCAAGCTGTCGCTGGGCACATCGCCCGAAGACGGCGCGGAACTGACGCCAAAATCGCCGTTCGCTCCAAATTGGCTCGAGTTCAAGGTCAGCGAATGTAATTTGCTTGGTGAAGCAGATCATCCGATCTCCGGTACGCTGGCGCTGAAGCTGGCGAAAGGCCAGACCGAAGCCGTCGAACAGGAATTCGTCGGCGAGGGCGAAGCCAGCAAAGGCCTGTACGGCTTCAACTCCAAAGAACCGATCTATGTCACCGGCAAGTTCAAGCTCAAGCTGGCATCGGGTAAAGCCTGGAGCTTTCACTAGGAGTGCAGCAGGCAATGAGCAGGGCGGACTTTTCAGGCCGGCCGGACCCGGCCGGAATGAAAATGTATCGCCCTGCTCCCCTGCCACCAGGTGAGCAGTAACAAGTAACAGCATCACCACCGGCAAACCCGGTAGAAACCAGCGCAAAGGGCCGCCCGCACGCAGCTTCGGTGCGGGCGGCCCTGCGTGTTTGCCCCGCAGGGCTCAGAGACCGAACCAGCGCGCGCGCCGGCTGGAACCAAAGCTCTGCTTGAGCGCCATCTGCTCGGCCGAAGGCGCGTTGAAGGTGCCGGTTTTCTCAGGCCCCGAGAGGAAGTCGATGTCGACGCTGCCGATCCGGCCCGCGCCGAACTCGATGTAACAGGTCCCCTGCCCGAGGTGCCGGGCCGAGGACTCTTCCCCGCGCAGCTCGGCGATCAGCCGCTGGGCGACGACGCGCGCGGCGCCCTCGGCGAACACGCCGGCCTTCGGCACCCCGGCGGTGGCAACGTCGCCCACGGCATACACGCCCGGAAAGCGTGTCTCAAGCGTGGCCGAGTCGACCGGTATGTAGCCGTCCTCGGTCATCCCGCTGGAGATCACGACGTCGGGCGCGCGGTGCTTCGGCACGCCGAGGAACAGGTCGTACGCGAGCTCGCTGCCGTCGTCGAGCAGCGCGACCATGCGCGCGGGGTCGAGCCCGCCGATGCGGCGCGAGGCGATGAACGCGATCCCGCGCGCGGCGAACTCCGCTTCGAGCGCCGCCGAGGTCTCCGGCGACGGCGGCACGGGCTTGCTCAGCGGCATCACGAACGAGATCTGACACTGCTCGCGAACCCCCCGCGCCCGCAGCTCGTCATCGAGCAGCAGCGCGCACTCGCTCGGCGCCGGCGGACACTTGAACGGCGCGCCACACACGCCGATCACGGCATGCCCGCGTGAGAACGCCGGAATGATCGCCGCCAGCCGTTCGGCGCCCGCGACCGAGTAGAACTCGTTCCCGCCCTCGGCGAGACCCGGCGTTGCGTCGATGTCGTAGTCCGCACCGAGCGCGACCACGAGGACATCGGCCTCATGAACCCCCGCGTCGGTGGTAACCCGCCGGGCCGCGGGGTCGATCGCCGTGATCGTCTCCCGCACGACACGGACACCGGGCTTTGCGATCTCGCCGTAGGGCAGGCGCACGGCATCCGGGGTGCTGCGTCCGAACATCAGATCGAGCTTCGAGAACCCGAACACAAACGAATCGCGCTTGTCGATCAAAGTCACCTCGACCGCATCGCCAAGCCCCTCCGAGAGCACCGTCGAGAGCTCGAGCCCACCGAAACCTGCCCCGAGGATCACGATGCGAGTTGGCATTCGGGCGATCCTACCCCAAGGGTGCTCGTGGCGATGCGCATGTGTCGCGATCATGCTGCCGGCGACGAACTCCGATGTAGCGCTCGTCGAGAGCCAGATCGGGCACTCGGCCGAACCCGAGATTGGCTTGGATACTGAGGAAAGTCCTGATGGACGCGGCGGGTTTCGAACCTGCGACCTCTCGCGTGTGAAGCGAGCGCTCTCCCACTGAGCTACGCGTCCTGGGCGAGCGATTCTATTGGGGTTTGTGCGTTGCCGGAGCCTCGGCGAGAATCTTCTCGGGAAGGCCGTTGTCCACTTCTTGCCAGTCTCAGCCGTCGTCGACGGCACTCATAGGGTGTTCTCCCAGCTACGGAGCAGCATGATCGCGTACTCGACGGGATGAGCGCTTGAACGCTGAATCGCGACGCGTACGTCTGGGGAAGGCGGTAGCGTCGAATCCGGTCCTTGGGCACGGACCGGATGATCCCAGGATGTGAGCCAGGAGATCGGTAGCCGGGCGGGGCCGGAGCGCCGCTAGGACCCCAGCTTGACCCCCGGATGCGGATGCAGCCGCTCGCTCTCCGGCGAGTAGGCGCCCGCGAGCGCGTCGACTTCCGCCTGGGTGAGCGAAGCGCCGAACGCCCGCGCGCCGCCGAGCTTCTCGTAGCCGGCGAGCAGGCTCTTGCCGACGAGCGCCGCGTCGAAGTGGCCGTCGTAGATGCCGTCGATGTAGAGCGCGACGTTCTCCCGCGCGAAGCTCGCGGCCGCCGCCGGCCCGCTGTCGACCTCCTCGCCCGCCGACGTGACGAGCGTCCAGCCGCGCTCGGTCAGCCCATGAAACGTCCGGAACAGCCCGGTGACGCCGGCGGCCGGACCCGTGAGCGAGCGCGCCTGCATTTCGCCCATCAGCGGCGGTAGCACAATCGCGTGCGCGGCCCCGCTCGCGGCCGAGAGCGCCGCCCGCGTGGCCGGCGGGATCACGGCGGTGGCCGGGAGGCCGTTAGCGACGAGCGGCCAGGCGACCCGCGCAGCGGCCATCTCGCGCGCGGCGGAGGCCTCGGCCCGGCGCAGGCCGTGGGCGGCGGCGACGAGGTCTTCGCGCTGCAGGCGTTCGGCGGCCGGGGTGATCGCGCTGCCGGAGCCGCCGCAGCCGGCGAGCAGCCCGGCGGCGCCCGCGACGCCGGCCAAGGTGAGCAAGAGCGCCGCGAGGCGAGGCGCCTGGAGCGCCTTCGCGGGGGTCGCCAGGCTTACCGCCTTCCCACGCGCCGCGTGGCCGAGCGCCTTCACACGGTCCGCCAGGCGGGGTGTCTGCACAGGGTCCCGCCCCGCCCCGCCGTCTGGCCGGTCGACCCGCCGCGGACGCCGAGGGCCGAGCACCCCGCGGCGCCGCATCCGTGCGGGCTTAGGCCGCGAGCAGGTCGACGACGAAGATCAAAGCCGAGTTCGGCGGGATCGTCGGCGGTGAGCCTTTGGCGCCGTAGGCGAGGCCGGACGGGATGATCAGCTCGCGCCGCCCGCCGACTTTCATGCCGGCGATGCCCTGTTCCCAGCCGGGGATGACCTGGCTTTTGCCGAGCACGAAGGGGAACGTTTCGTTCCGTTTCCAGGAGGCGTCAAAGATTTTCCCGCCCTTGTAGAGCACGCCGACGTAGTTGACGGTGACCGACTCGCCCGCCTTCGCTTCGGGGCCAGTGCCGACGATCAGATCCTTCGTCACGAGCTTCGTCGGCGGCGGTCCGGATGGCGGCTTGACGGTCGGCTCGATCGAGAGCGGGCCGCTGGCGGGCGTTTTGACCGAGGCCGTCGCGGCCGCGGTGGAGCTCGTCGGCGTCGTCGAGGTGGAGGTCGCGAGCGTGTTGTTGGCGCTGTTCTCGTCGCCGACGCCGATCGTGCTCGAGGAGCCGCTGGAGCCGCAGCCGGCGATCAGGGCAGCCGCGCCGAGCGTGGCGAGGGCGAGGCCGGGGCGGGAGAGGGGGCGTGGGGTGCTGCGCTTGAAGTAGGTCACGGTCGCGCAGCCTAGCGGAACTCGGGTCATTGATGTGCGATTTATCTAGGCGGCACGCTAGGATCCCTACTGGACCGTGCTAGGCGGGGAGGTAGCGGCGCCCTGAATCCGCAATCCGCTCTAGCGGGGCCGAACTCCCCTCCGAGGGGTTTCGCCCCGGTCGCTCCGCTGTTCGGGGCGTCGATGGTTCGGGTCCCGCGCGGTGTCGGCTTGTGAACCAGGTCAGGTCCGGAAGGAAGCAGCCTTAAGCGATCCCCGGCAGGCGCAGCGGGAGTGCCCGGACCGGAGTCGTGGACAGCGATCAGGCGGCCGGTGGTGAGGATCTCGACGAGGGGTGCACGGTCCGCTTGCGCGCGGGAGGGGGTCAGGCCCCCCTCCCGACCACCCCCCGCTGTGGTGTGTAGGAGCGGGAGGGGGTCAGGCCCCCCTCCCGACCACCCCCCGCTGTGGTGGGGATCGGCGTCGGGCCGGCGAAGCCGGCCCTCGTGGGCAAGGAAGGGCCTCCGGGTCATGCCAAAAAGGCCCTTCGGGCCGCGCCTGCCGGCCGGGCGACCGGGCCGACGCGCTCGCTGGTCCAGCCCGTGGGCTTGTGTGGCTTCTAGCTCGTCGGCGTCCCCGGCCCGCGCGCCTCGGCGGCGTGGGCTTCTTCGCGCGCGCGGCGGTACTCGTTGACGACGATGTCGGTGAGCTCCTCGACGGAGGTCTCAGACGTCGGCTTGTCGAGCGCAATCGTCCCGTCCTGGATCATCGAGACGCGGTCGCAGGCTTGCAGGACGTGGACGTAGTTGTGGAGGATCATGATGATCGCGACGTTCCCTTCCTGCTTCAGGCGCGCCACGAGGTCGAGGATCTGGGCGCCCTCTTTGGCGCCCATCGCTGCCAGTGGCTCGTCGAGCAGGATGATGTCCGCATCCCCGTTGACCGTCCGCGCGACCGCGATCGCCTGGCGCTGACCGCCCGAGAGGCGCGCGACCGCGACGTCGATCCGGGGGATGTTGATGCCGATCTCGTCGAGCGCCGTGCGCGCTTCGCGCTTCATCTCGCGGTTGGCCAGCAGCGGGATCGGCTTGTGGACCCGCTCGCGGCGCAGGAACAGGTTGTGGTAGACGGACAGTTCGTCGATCAGCGCGAGGTCTTGGTAGACGGTGTCGATCCCTTTCGCGCGCGCGTCGTCGACGCCTTTAGGCGTGTAGGGCTCACCGTGCAGGAACATCTCGCCCGAGTCCTGCCGCTGAAAGCCGGAGATGATCTTGATCAGCGTCGACTTGCCCGCGCCGTTGTCGCCGAGTAGCCCCAAAACCTCGCCCTTTTTGAGGTGCAGGTTCACGTCGCGCAGCGCCGTCACCGGGCCGAAGCGCTTGGCGATGTGTTCGACGCGCAGGACGTCGTCGGCGGCCTGTACCGGCTGGACCACCTCGGGATTCTCCTCGGTAGTGCTCATATGGTCACCTCTCCACGGGCACGCAGGGCAAGCTGGTCAAGGACGCAGTGAGCGTGGCGTGCTACGCACGCGAGCGATCGAGGACACAGATCCAGCGCCGCCATGCGTGTTCGTGGATCAGCCACTGCCGCTGTGTCCTCTCCGCGCGCGTGCGACGTAGACGTTGGCGGTCATCGCGACGATGATCGCGAGACCTGTGTAGAACAGCAGGTAATTGGCGTCGACCCCCTGCAGGATCAGGCCGTCCTTGAGGATGCCGAGGAACAGCGCGCCGATCAAGGCGCCGACGACGGTGCCCGAGCCGCCGGACAGCAGTGTGCCGCCGATCACCGCGGCCGCGATCGCGAGCAGCAGCAGTTCGTTCGGCCCGGAGGGGTCGGGCTGGATCGTCTGCGAGCGGATCGCCTCGAACAGGCCGACGAGCCCGGCGGTCAGCGCGCAGAGGACGAAGTTGCGGATCGTGACGAGCCTCACCCTCACGCCCGCCTCCGCCGCGCCGAGCTTGTTGGAGCCGATCGCGACCGTGTAGAGACCCCAGCGCGTGAACGTTAGGACCACCTGCAGCAACACCACGATCACGACCGCCCAGATCAGCTCGGAGTAGATGCCACCACCGAAGATTTTCGCGAACGTCCCGATGTGGTTGACCTTTTCGCCGAGCACGATGTTGTGTCCGTTGACGATGTGGTGGACCTGGACTTCGGTCTGATGGACCTGTGCTCCCGGTGTGGCGACGGGGGTTCCGTTGGAGAGGATCAGGCTGAGACCCTCGAAGCTGAGCAGCATCCCGAGCGTCGTGACGAACGAGCTCACCCCGGCGATCGCCACGAACGCCCCGTTGATCGCGCCGACGACCATGCAGAGCAGGAGCGCCAGGATCGCCGAGGGCACCAGGCCGAGGCCGGCGGCGGTGTCGAGCTTGTAGAAGACGATCGGGGCGAACATGTACATCGCCCCGATCGAGAGGTCGATCTCGCCGAGGATCATCACGAACACCTCGCCCGCGCCGAGGATCGCGAGCGGCGCGAAGTAGGGCAGCAGCGTCTTGAAGTTTTCGCCCGTGAAGAACGTGCTGGTGTTGACGGCGAAGTAGATCGCCACGACGATCGTGACGAGGATGATGCTGCCCTCGCGCAGCGCGAGCGCCCGCGTGAGCAGCCCGTCCTCGCCCCGGAGGGAGACGCCGCGCTTGGTGTGCGCGGGGCCTCCCTCTCCCGTACCGGGTTTCTGTGTGGGAGCCGGCTCGGCGGCCGGGGCGGGTGGGACCGATTTCGAGGAGACGCTCATCGTGCTGGGCGCCGCCGCCGGCCTGGAGCGGAGATGCTCATCGCGCTAGGCGGGCGTGCCCGCCTTGATCGGGATCACCTTGGCTTCCGTGGATGTCCCCTCGTAGCGCGACTTGGATTCGACGTACGGCGCAACCGTTTCTTTGTTGAGGAACTTCAGGCCGGTGTCGATTTCGGCAGGGCCGGTCAGCGTTCCCGAGACGTGCCACTGGAACAGCTGCAGGACCGGCAGGAAGCCCTGCAGGTAGGGCTGCTGGTCGATCGTGAATTCGATGTTGCCTTCCTGCAGCAGCTTCTGTGTCTGTTCGGTCAGATCGAAGCCCCCGGCCTTGACGCCTTTGGCGGCGAGACCCAGTTTCTGCATCACTTTCGCCAGCGATTCCGTCGAGCCGCCGTCGACCGCGTACATGCCCTTCGCGCTTTTGTGGCTCTGATACCAGGCTTCGATCGCCGGCTGCTCCTGTGCGACGGCCGCGCCCGTGGCGACCGAGTGCGTCGTGATCGCCGCCCCGGAGTCCTTGATCGCCTTTTCCGCGCCTTCGATCCGCGGTTGCAGGTTGGCCGAGCCCGGCGTCGCGATGAACAGGCCGACTTCGCCCGATCCGACGGCGGCGACGATCCGTTTGCCCATTTCTTCGCCTGCCAGTTTCAGGTCCTGGCCGATGTAGGACAGGCGCGCGTTGCCCGGAGCGTCGGCGTTGTAGGCGACGACCGGGATCCCCGCCTTCAGTGCCGCTTCGACCGGCGCGTTGAACGCGTGCAGGTCGATCAGCGCGATCGCGATCCCTTCAGCGCCGCTCGTGACGGCGGTGTTGAGCGCGTTGACCATCTGGCTGACGTTGCTGTTTTCCGAGCCCGTCCACTGATACGAGCAGCCCAGCAGCTTGCACGCGTCGGCGGCGCCGTACTGGGTGGGCGTGAAGAACGGGTTCGTCGTGACGTGGTTGACGAACACGAACTTGTACGCCGGGTGGGACCCGAACACGTCCGCGGAGTTGCCGCTGCTGCTGGCGCTGGAGGAGTTCGACCCGCAGGCGCTCAGCAGCGTCCCCACCGAGCCGGCCGCCACCCCGGTGATCGCGGTGCGCTGCAGGAACGAGCGACGGTCGAAGCCGCGTTTGGCGAGATCCGGCGCATCGAGGTGCTCGAGACCCCCCGCCGCCTCGCGTGTCTGATCGATCTCTGACATCACATCCTCCTCCTCGTGCATTGAGGACACCGTGACCCGCGGCGCCCCTCGACTGAGTGCTGGGTGTTTTGATTTCTCCTAGTTTGTTACCCAGTCAACTATCTGGGCAATCCCTTTTGTCGCAATCTCCTGGTTCGTGTCTTCTCACACAAGGGTATACCCTCGATCAATGGTTTCCCCTGACGAGGGTTCCTCTCTTTCCGCAAGTTCCGGGAATGACCCGCCGGAGCATGATCTGGCCGAGCGCGAGGAGACCTACGGCCCGCTTAGGTTCAGGCGCTACGTGAAAGGCGACGGCCGCGCGCTGATCCTCTATACGCAGGGGGAGTCCGCGCAAGGCAGCCTCGCGCAAGGCAGCCTCGCGCAAGACAGCCCCGCGCAGGAAAGCCCAACGCCAGATGGGTCCGCGCAAGACAGCTCTGCGCAGGATGGGCCCGCGCGCGAATGAGCGAGGAGCGCCGCAACGAGCTGCGCGACGAGCCGGTCGTCTACGCGATCCACCGCCAGGACCGCACATTCCTGCCCGCGCGCGAGCACTGCCCGCTGTGTCCGACCCGCCCGGGCGGGGAGGAGACGGAGATCCCGTTCCCGGCGTTCGAGATCGCGGTCTTCGAGAACCGCTTCCCCGCCTTCGAGGCGCCGCGCGGGGCGGCGGAGGTGGTCGTGTACACGGACCGTCACGACGACTCGTTCGGGACGCTCGCACCGGAGCGCGCCGAGGCGCTGATGTGGGTCTGGCGCGAGCGCTACAAGGAGCTCGGTGCGAGGGCGGAGGTGGAGTACGTGATGATCTTCGAGAACCGCGGGGTCGAGGTCGGCGTGACGCTGCACCATCCCCACGGGCAGATCTACGGCTACCCGTTCCTGCCCGGGTGCCGCGGCTAGAACTCGCCGCCGATGAGCGCTTGGGCGGTTGCGCGCCGTGCGCGCTGCTGCGCCGCGAGCTCGAGGATGGCCGGCGGATCGTCTACGAGAACGAGGGGGTCGTCGCCTATGTCCCGTATGCGGCGCGCTGGCCGTATGAAGCCCACGTGGTGCTGCGCGAGCACCGTCCGAGCCTGCTCGACTGCGAGGCCGAGGAGCTGCGCCTGCTCGCCGACGGGCTGCAGACGCTCGCGCGCGGGTACGACATGTTGTTCGACCGGCCGTTCCCCTACGTGATGGTCGTCCACCAGGCCCCGACCGGCGGTGCGGCGGTGGGGCAGGGGCATCTGCACGTCGAGTTCTACCCCCCGCTGCGAACGGCCGAGAAGCTCAAGTACCTCGCGGGCTCCGAGCAGGGCGCGGGCACGTTCATCTCCGACGTGCTCCCCGAGGAGTCGGCCGCAATGCTGGGCGAGGCGATCCTGCGTGCGGAGTGAGTTGACGCCGGGTGGGGGCGATGGCGGGTGACGCCGCCTCGCGCGAAGCGGGACCGCGCCGGCGCGAGGCCGCCGCCGCGTTCGCGCCCGGCCGCGTGAACCTGATCGGTGAGCACACCGACTACAACGACGGTCTGGCGCTGCCGTTCGCGATCGCCGAGGGCGTGGTCGTGCGCGCGGAGGCGGCCGAGCCCGCTCGCCCGGCGCGCCAAGCGCATCTACGCCCACGCACGCGATCTCGACGAGGTGGACGAGTTCGAGCTCGCCGAGGTCACCCCCGCGGAGGGCTGGCGCGCGTTCGTGCGGGGCGTCGCCGCCGAGCTGCAGCGAGCCGGCGTTCCGCTGTGCGGCGCGCGCCTGGAGATCGGCGGCGATCTCGAGCAGGGCGCCGGCCTGTCCTCCTCGGCCGCGCTCGAGGTCGCCCTGTGCCTCGCCCTCTCGGAGCTCGCCCGGTCGCGGGCGCTGGAGAACGGTCCGCGGTCGCCATCCGGGAATCCGCCGGCCGACGTGCCGCAAACGCGGGCCGGTGGGGAGGCCCGCCGCTCGACCGGATCGCGCTCGCGCGCCTGTGCGCGCGCGTGGAGAACGACTGGGTGGGCGCGCAGACCGGGATGCTCGACCAGCTCGCGTCGCTGTTCGGGGCCGCCGAGACGGCGCTGCGGATCGACTTCCGCACGCTCGAGATCGAGCCCGTGCCGCTGCGGCTCGGGGGCTGGCGGTTCGTCGTCGTCGACTCCGGCGAGCAGCACGCGAACGCGAGCTCCGGCTACAACGAGCGCCGCGCGCAGTGCGAGCGCGCGTGCGAGCTGCTGGGCGTCGAGTCGCTGCGCGACGCGAGCGCCACGGCCGTGGCCGGCCTGCCGCAGCCGTTGCGCGCCCGCGCCGAGCACGTGCTCGGCGAAAACGCGCGGGTCGAGCAGGCCGTCGCGGCGCTCCGTGCGGAGGACCTGCCCGCGGTGGCCGGGCTGCTCGACGCCTCCCACGCGAGCCTGCGCGACCTCTACGAGGTCTCCACGCCGACGGTCGAGCGCACCGTCACGCGACTGCGCGAGCACGGCGCCGCGGGCGCGCGGCTGATGGGCGGTGGCTTCGGCGGCAGCGTGCTCGGCCTGTTCGCGCCCGGCGTCCCCACCCCCTCCGCCGCGCGAGAGGTACGCCCGGGGCCCGGGGCGCACTTGCTATAATGATAGATATATTCTGTCACATGCTGGGGATGGGCACGATGTATTGATATAATCATTCTGTCATGAGTCCTAAAGCCTATGATTGCTGGCGCATAGCTCAAAGATATAATGATAGAATCTTTATATCATGAGCTTGATTTATCAAACACCTGAGCTGCAACCCGTCGAGGTCGAGGTTCTCGGAATGATCGACGAGCTCCGCGAGCGGCTACGAAACTATGTCGATCCTGAGCCCCGCAGATGGTTTGGGACGCTGCGCCGAATGTCCTTCGCGCGTGCCGTGCAGGCGTCCAACAGCATCGAGGGCTACGACGCGAGCCTCGACGACGTTGTGGCCGCGGTCGACGACGAGCCGACACTGGACGCAGACGAGGAAACACGCCTCGCGCTGTCGGGATACCGCGATGCGATGACGTACGTGCTCCAGGTTGCGCAGGACCAGGCGGCCAGCGTGGACGAGGGCCTGCTCAAGTCGCTGCACTTCATGATCCTCAAGCATCGACTGGACAAGAGCCCGGGACGGTGGCGGCCCGGTCAGATCTATGTGGTCCGAGGGTCCACCGGGGAACGGGTCTACGAGGGGCCGTCCTTCGACGAGGTTCCGGTGCTGGTCGCGGCCACGATCGAGGAGCTCGAAGGAAGCGATGCTCCAGTCCTCGTACGCGCGGCGATGGCGCATCTCAACCTTGTGATGGTGCATCCATTCAGGGACGGCAATGGTCGTATGGCGCGAGTTCTCCAAACACTTGTCCTCGCGAGGGAGCAGATCATGGCGCCCGTGTTCTCGAGCATCGAGGAGTACCTCGGTCGCAACACCCAGCGCTACTACGACGTGTTGGCTGAAGTCGGAGAAGGTCACTGGAACCCTCGGCAGGATCCCCGGCCGTGGCTTCGATTTTGCCTGACGGCGCACTACCACCAAGCCAGGACGCAGCTTCGACGTATCGAGGAGACCGAGCGACTCTATTCGGCGTGCGCCGAGATCGCGGAAGATCACGGGCTTCCGGACCGCACGTCAGGCGCCCTCGTTGAGGCCTCATACGGCTTTCGCCTCACTCACGCCGCGTACAAGAAGATCGTGGAGCTGACGGCCGGGGAGACGGTGTCGAGCCTGACGGCCAGCCGCGATCTGAAGGCCTTGGTCGATGCAAAGCTTCTACAGCCGATTGGTCAGACCAGGGCGCGCTACTACATCGGCGAACCCAGCCTGCTCGCCCAGCGGGAACGCATCCGGTCCACACGCGCACCGAGGGAGACGAGCGACCCATTTGAGCTGGCGTCGAGCTCGGTCCATCCGGCGTTAGCGGGCAGTGCTCGAAGATCGAACCACGCGCTGTTCGCGTGCGCCTCGGTGAACCCCGGCGGCACCTCCACCGGCAGGTGCGGGTCGTGGGGGTCGAGCACGTAGTCTTCTTCGACTTCCTTACTCGCCGGGTCGACGTAGGTGCCGTGGGTGATCGGGCTGGCTTCGGCGCTCACGATCTGCCGCGGGCTCGTCTCCAGGTACAGCGCGAGCAGCGGGATCGGCGCATGGTTCGGCACCCCCACGGGCTCGCAGCGGCGCGTGATCGAGCCGTCTTTCGACGAGCGCCACGCAGTTCGTTCTGGAACGTTTCCTGGCGCGCCAGTTTCGTCAGTTCGCGGTGCGCCGTGTGGTACTGCGTGGGGATGTAGGCGAGGAGCGCCACGAGCACGAGCGCGCCGCCGGCCATCCACCAGCGCCGGCGCGGGTCCTCGCGCGGCAGGCGCGTCCAGCCGAAGACGCCGGCGCCGCAGAAGATGCAGAGGATCGCGGAGGCGAGGAACGCGTAGCGCGTGTTGATCGGCAGCCCGGCGGTGGCGAACGCGGCGAACACCACGACCGCGACGATCCCCGCGATCGCGCCGAGCAGGGCCCGGCGGCGCAGCAGCCACAGCGACAGCACCCCGCCGAGCGCCGCGCCGAGCGAGCACCGGCGGGCTGAGGATCTCGCCGATCCGCCGCGGGATGTACTCGGGCACGTTCGCGATCCCGGTCACGCGATCGAGCGTTTCGGCGGTGTGCTGCGTGTTCGTGAGCGACCACAGCGGATGCCCGGTCACCAGCCAGTCGCTCGCCACCCACAGCAGCGGTGCCGCCACGGCGAGCAGCGTCAATCCGCAGCGATCCGCCGGGGTGTGAAGGTCTCCCCGGCGCGCCGTGCTCCAGGGCATCAGATACAGCCAGTAGAGCCCCGAGAACACCCACGCCTCGGGGCGCAGCAGCCCGGCGAGCGCGAGCAGCGCCAGCACCGGGCGCGCCTCGGCGCGCCGGTCGCCGCGCCTCCACGAGCAGCGCGCAGAGCACGAGCAGCAGGTAGGGGATGTCCACGTAGGCGCGCACGCCGTAGGAGAGGACCGGCACGCGCGTGAGCAGGATCAGCGCCGCCAGAGCCCCCGCCGCGCGGCCGAACCAGAGCGAGCCGAGCCGGTAGAGCACCCAGCCGCACGCCGACAGCGCGAGGAAGCCGAGCGCGACCGTCACGTCTTCGATCGCGCCCGGCGAGAGCGGCGAGAGCACCACCCCGAGCACCTCCACGAGCGGGTGCGGCGTCGGCGCGATCGGGATCCCGTACTGGGGCGTTTCGCCGCGCGCGAGCTGACCACCCCAGGCGAGCGCGTAGAGCGTGTCGTAGTTGGCGAAGCCGACGCCGGCGATCAGCCGACAGCACGACGGCTCCGGCGGCGATCGCAAGCGGGGCCACGAGGCGGGTCGGTAGGCGCTCGGAAGCGGTCCGCAGATCCCGGAAGCGCTCCTCGTCGTCGGCTCGAACGCGAGCTGATGGGTTTTCGGACGGAGGCTCGATCCGGGAACTCACGAGCGGGCACGCTATCCGGTCCAAGCGCCCCGGGCGCACCCTGCTCGAACCGCTCCCGTCCGCCTCGCGCCCGTGGGTAGACTCAGGACAACGGTGCCGATCGACCAGCCACAGGCGCAAGCCGAGCGCGCAAGCCCAGTCTCTCTATCGCAGGCACCGGCCCCGTACGTTCGCCGACGTCGTCGGCCAGGAGCCGGTCGTGCGCACGCTGCGCAACGCCGTGCAGCGCGGGAAGGTCCACCACGCCTACCTGTTCGTCGGCTCGCGCGGGACGGGGAAGACCTCGATGGCGAAGATCCTCGCGGCCTGCCTGAACTGCGAGCGCGGCCCCACGATCGACCCCTGCGGCGAGTGCGAATCGTGTCTCTCGATCGCGCACGCCTCCTCGCTCGACGTGATCGAGATGGACGCCGCGTCGAACAACTCGGTCGACGACATCCGCGAGCTGCGCGAGAGCGTCGCCTACTCGCCGGTCTCCGGGCGCAGCAAGGTGTACATCCTCGACGAGGCCCACATGCTCTCGACGGCCGCCTGGAACGCGTTCTTGAAGACGCTCGAGGAGCCGCCCCCGAACACGGTCTTCGTGCTCGCCACGACCGAGGCGCAGAAGGTGCCGGCGACGGTCGTCGACCGCTGCCACCGCTTCGACTTCCACCGCCCCACGGTCGAGCAGATCGCCTCGGTCGTGCGCCGCGCCGCGCCGCCGAGTCGATCGAGATCCCCCCCGAGGCGGTCGCCGCCGTCGCGCGCTCGGCGACCGGCTCGTTCCGCGACGCGCTCGGCACGCTCGAGCAGCTGCTCACCTACAGCGGCAACGAGATCGCGCTCGCCGACGTGCTCGCGGTGCTCGGCGTGGCCGACGCGGGCCTGCTCGAAGAGCTCGTCGACGCCGTCGACGCGGGCGACGCGCAGTCGCGCGCTGCGCGCGCTGGAGCGCTGCGTGGAGAGCGGCCGTGACGCCGGCTCGTTCGCCGCGGACCTCGAGGTGCACGCGCGCGAGCTGCTGGTCGTGCAGACGCTCGGCGAGCTGCCCGCCGAACTGTCGCTCACCGAGGAGGCCGACGCGCGCCTGCGCGCCCAGGCCGAGCGCGTCGACCGCGCCGTCGTCGTGCGCCTGCTGGAGCTGCTCGGCGCGGCGCTCGAGGGCGTGCGCGCGGGTGCGGACCCGCGCACGCGGCTGGAGCTGGCCCTGGTCAAGGCCGCGCGCCCCGAGGTCGACGCCTCCACACCGGCGCTGCTCGCCCGGATCGAGCGCTGGAGCGCGAGCGCGGCGGCTCGACCGTCTCGGCCGTGGCCGCCGAGCGGACGGTGCCGGTGCATCGATTCCGCGGCGCAGGCCACCGGGGGTGGGAGCGACGCGGTCGGTGGCTCGGCCGTTGCCGGATCCGAGGCGATCGACTCTGCCCCGACGACGTTGCGCCCGTGTCTGCGCCCGGTCCCGTACCCGGCGCGACCCCGGAATTCGCGCTCCCGCCGCCGATGTGACCTCTGCGCTCGGCACTGCGTCGCGCCAGAGCCCGAGTCCGCACCTGTGCCGGAGTCCGCACCAGTGCCCGAGTCCGCACCGAGCCCGAGTCCGCGCCCGTGCCGGAGACCCCGCCGTGCGCTCGCACCGAGCCTGCGCCGGCGCTCGCCACCGCGACCGACCTCGATTCCCTGCTCGCGCGTGTGGCCGGCGGTGATCGACGTGGTGCGCGCCGGAGAACGCCCTGATCGGCGCCCTGATCGCCGACGCCCGGCCGGTGGCGGTGGACGGCGAGGATCTGACCGTCGCCTTCGCCTCCTCGGCGGCGTTCCTGAAGAAGAAGGCCGAGCATCCCGACAACCGCGCGATCGTCTCCGAGGCGCTGCGCCAGGTCACGGGCGGGCGCTGGCGGCTCTCCTACGAGCTGCTCGAGGCCGACGCGGAGCTGGCGTCCGAGGGGGAGGCGCCGACCGAGGAGGAGTGGGTGCGGCGCTTCATGGAGGAGTTCGACGCCGAGGAGCTGCTCAGCGATCAGGAGCCGGGCTCGGATGAGATGGCCGGCGAGCAGGCGTCCGTCAACAGCGAACCGAAAGAGGCGTGATGGCAAAGCAGCAGCGGATGCCGAACATGCAGCAGATGATGCAGCAGGTACAGAAGATGCAGCAGGACATGGAGAGCGCTCAGGAGGAGCTCAAGCACGAGACGGTCGAGGCCTCCGCCGGCGGCGGCATGGTCACCGTTCGGATTACCGGCGACCTGCAGATCCAGGCGGTGAAGATCGACCCCGCGGCGGTCGACCCCGAGGACGTGGAGATGCTCTCCGACATGGTCCTCGCCGCCGTCAACGAGGCGCTCCGCGCCGCCCAGGAGCTCGCCGCCGGCAAGCTCGGCGCGAGCACCGGCGGTCTCGACCTCGGCGGCCTCGGCGGCCGGACTCGGCCTACCGGGCCTGTAGGCGGCCGTGAGCAGCTACGCCCCGCCCGTCCAGCGGCTCGTGACCGAGCTGTCGAAGCTCCCCGGGATCGGCTCCCGCACCGCCCAGCGGCTCGCCTTCCACATCCTGCGCTCCTCCCCCGAGGATGCCGTCGCGCTGGCCGAGTCGATTCGCGAGGTGAAGGAGAAGATCGGCTTCTGCGAGGTCTGCTTCAACCTGACCGACGAGGCGCGCTGCCGCATCTGCCAGGACCCGCGCCGCGATCACGGCCTGATCTGCGTCGTCGAGGAGCCCTGCGACGTGATCCCGATGGAGCGCACGCACGAGTACTCGGGCGTCTACCACGTGCTCGGCGGCGCGCTCTCCCCGATCGACGGGATCGACCCCGAGGACCTGCACATCGCCGAGCTGTTCTCGCGCGCCGCGCCCGGCGCCGGCCGAATGGCGCGGAGCGAATCGGCGGGCAGCGATGGGACCCGACGGCGAGGTCGCCGGTGCGCGAGGTGATCCTCGCCACCAACCCGACGACGACCGGCGAAACGACCGCGCTGCACATCGCCGAGGAGCTCCGCGTCCGTGTCCCGCCGTCAGCTCACGGTCACGCGCCTGGCCAGCGGCCTGCCGGTCGGCTCGGACCTCGAGTACGCCGACGAGGTCACGCTCGGCAAGGCCTTCGCCGGCCGGCGCGCGGTGTAGGGGGCGCCGAGCCGACATAAGTATTGCTGCACCATACATTTATGTACTGGTGTTCGGTACAATATGAGTATGGCCGCGTTGAACCCGTTCGTCTGGGGACGTCCGATCGACGACACTTCGAAGATCGTCGGAATGGATGCCTTCGCCGGGGAGATGGCGCTGATGTTGAAGGCCCAGACGAATGTGGTGTTGTTTGGTCCCCGCGACACCGGAAAGACGACGTTCACGACGCAGCTGACGCACGAGCTGAGTCGCTCGCACGGGCAGGACGCGCCGCCGCACGAGGTGGTGCGCATCAATCTGCAGCGGGCGATGAGCATCCCGGCCTTCTGCGCGTGCGTGCACGATGCCCTGAGCGCCCATCCCGAGAAGGCGCTGCGCCGCGAGGCACGCAGGCAGATGCAGGTCATGGAAAAGGAGATCGGTTTCGATATCCGGGTGGTGAAGGGGAACGTGCCGGCGCTCGGGGGTCACGCCCGAGCAGGACGCCGAGTCGCTGCACGCGCAGCTCGCCTCGCTCGCGCGCCTGAGCGAGCACCTCGTCGTGATCTTCGACGAGTTCCAGATGCTCCGTCACTGCCCCAATCGACCGCTGTCGATCATCCGCTCGGCGTTGATGAGCAGCGGTGCCAACAACGTTACGTTGCTGATGACCGGGAGCATTCGTAACGCGCTGCGGATGATGGTCGAGAACAGCGACGAGCCACTCTTCGGGGAGGCCCATCAGGCTGAGCTACCACAGATTGCCGCGGCGGAGTTCTTGGAGTTTTTGGACTTTCAGTTTCAAACGACGGAAAAGCCCGCCGAGGAAGAGGCCCTCGTGCACCTGCTGAATCTGACCCGCGCGCATCCCAAGCGCACCCAGCAGCTCGCGTGGGCCGTGTGGCGAGCCGCCGATGCCGGTCGGGGGACAATCGGCTCGGAGCTTGTGCAGCGGGCGTACGACGAGTTGATCCGGAGCACCGACACGCAGGAGTTCCAGGCAATCGTGCAGGGTCTCGCCGATGGCGACGAGACGGCCGCGAACGACCTCCGTGCGCTCGCCGTGCTCGCTGACCAAGGTGGCGAGCACCTCACCAGCAGGATGAATGCGAGTCTCTATGGGTTCTCCAGCCACACCCGGCTGCCGGACGCCTGTCAGCGGCTCTACAGGCGTGGCCTCGTGCAGCAGGTCGATGGCGTATGGCGACCAGTCGACCCGTTCTTCGAGGAGTGGCTGCGAATCACGAGCCCATTTGCCGATCCTCCGATCGAGGTTATCTGAGAACGCTTCCCGAGAAGCCATCGAGGACGCCGGAGAAGGCAATCTCGTACTGTTGAGCAGTACTTTATTGTACTGTCAGACAATACAGTTGATTTCTATATCCTCTTCGCATGTCTGAGATCGTCGTTATGAAGTTCGGCGGCACTTCCGTCGCCGACGCCGAGCGGATCCAGCGCGCCGCGCGCCGCATCGTCGAGAAGCGCGAGGCGGGCTACCGCGTGGTCGCGGTGCTGTCCGCACGCGGTAAGACGACCGACGAGCTGATCGCGATGGCGCAGGCGCTCTCCGCCGATCCCGACCCGCGCGAGATGGACATGCTGCTCTCCTCCGGCGAGCGCATCTCCTGCGCGCTCTGCGCGATCGCGATCAATGACCTCGGCCACCGCGCGATCTCGCTGACGGGCTCCCAGGCGGGAATCGTGACCGACGACTCGCATACGAAGGCGCGGATCCTCGACGTGCGCGCCGATCGCGTGAAGGCGGCGCTCGACGAGGACGCGATCGTGCTCGTCGCCGGCTTCCAGGGCGTCTCTTCCACCGCGAAGAACGTCACCACGCTCGGTCGCGGCGGCTCGGACACGACTGCCGTCGCGGTCGCCGCCGCGCTCGGCGCCGAGGAGTGCGAGATCTACACCGATGTCTCCGGCGTCTACACCGCCGATCCGCGGATCGTGCCCGACGCCCGCAAGCTCGCGACCGTCTCCTTCGAGGAGATGCTCGAGATGGCCGCCTCCGGCGCGGGCGTGCTGCAGTTGCGCTCGGTCGAGTACGCGCGCAATCACGGCGTGCGCATTCACTGCCGCTCCTCCTTCGATTCCGAGCCCGGTACGGTTGTGCTCGAAGAAGGCACGATGGAGCAGCCCCTGATCACAGCCGTCACCCACTCGACCGACGAGGCGCGCGTCACGCTCGTCGGCGTCCCCGACCAACTCGGCGCCGCCGCGCGCATCTTCGAGGCGCTCGCCGCGGCGAACGTGAACGTCGACATGATCGTCCAGAACGAGCCCACCACCGCAGGAGGGCTCGCGGAGATCTCCTTCACCGTCCCGCGCGAGGACCTGCGCGTCTCCCGCACGGCTCTGGAGCCGCTCACGGGGGAGGCGTTCACGGACATGACCCTCCACGAGGAGATGGGCAAGGTCTCGATCATCGGCGCCGGCATGCGCTCGCACCCCGGCGTCGCCGCGCGCGTCTTCTCGACGCTCGCCGAGGAGGGCGTGAACATCGAGATGATCGCCACCTCCCCGATCAAGATCTCCTGCGTGATCGACCGCCCGCTCGTCCCGCGCGCGGTCCAGGTGCTTCACGCCGCGTTCGAGCTCTCCGGGCCCGGCACTTCGATCCCGGAGTAGGGGCGGCGCGGCCGCTCGGGTGCGGCGCTGTTAGTCGGGGCTCGGCTACTCGGGTCGGGGTGTCGCCGTTCGGCCGGGGGCGGCCGCACGGATGGGTGTGCTGCCGTTCAGCCGCTGCCTTGCAGATCGACGCTCGGCACGGTCACGCTCGGCGTCGTGACGCCCAGGACGGTCACGCTCGGCATGGTCACGCTTGGTGTGGTGATGCTCGGAAGCGCCGTCGTCGGGAGCGTCACGGTCGGGGTGCTGACCGTTGGCACGCGGATTTCCACAGGAGGTGGGGTGACTGCGACGGGCGTCTGCGGTTGAGTCGGTGTCGGCGTCGGTGGCGCGGGTTGTGGCGGCTGGACGGTGACCGGCGGGGCGCTCGGCGCAGAGGGTGCCGGTTTGGGTTTCGGCGCTCCCGGAGAGGCCGGGCTCTGGGGTTGGGCGGGTGAGCTCGCCGGCGGTTGCGGCTCGCCCGCGCTCGCGCGAAGCTTTGTGTTCGGATCGCTGCCTCCCGTGCCGCGCGGGTTGATCTTCGCCCGGGGCGACTGTCGCTGTCGTTGCACGACGGTGAGCTGGCCGGTTTGCACGACGGTCTCGGCACGGTTTGCTCGAATCGGCGCCGGATCTCCTACGAGGCTCGCGACGCTGTGCGGGGCCTGGTGTTGATCGTCGGCTCTAGCGTGCTGCAGGGCTGGGGATGCGGCGAGCACGCCCGCCAGCCCGAGCGCGGGAAGCGTCTGCGCCAGCGAGTGCGCGCCGAGGCCCGTCGCTGAGCCTTTGAACGCGGCGATCAAGCGCTCGGGCACGGCGCCGGCGAACGCCGACCGGGCGACGAAGCGGCGCGCCGCGTAGCAGGCCAGGAAAGCCGCTACGACGTCTGCATCGAGCTGCTCGCCGGACTCGCCGGAGAGGATGTCGATCGCTTCCTTGTGGCTGCGCGAGGGCCTGTAGGAACGGGTCGATGTAATCGCGTCGAAGGTGTCTGCAACCGCGATGATCCGAGCTCCCAGCGGGATCTCATCCCCGCCGATGCCGTCCGGATATCCGTTGCCGTCGAGGCGCTCGTGATGATGAAGCACGATCGCGGTGATCTCGGCGTCGCCGAGGTCGCCGAGCAACTCCGCGCCGTCGCACGGGTGGAGCTTGACGATCGCGAACTCGCGATCGGTCAGCCGGCCGGGCTTGTGGAGGATCTCCCGCGGCGTGTAGATCTTGCCGACGTCGTGCACGAGCGCGGCCGCCTCGATCTTGCCGATCTCGCTCGCGGAGAGATGCAGCTCGCGTGCGATCCTGCCGGCGTAGGAGGAGACCCGGCGACTGTGTCCGTGCACGTACGGGTCGACTTCCTGGAGCTGGTCGCTGAGCTGTGTGAGTAGTTCGATGCTGACGGGGGACCCGGATGCGCGCGCCGATTCGAACAGGTCTCGCGTGCGAGCGAGGCGTCGCTCCACCCAGAATCGCCGGATCCAGCCCCAGAGCATCAGTTCGGCGAAGATCATCTCCCGCGAGGGTGGCCAGCGCATCCAGATCCAGGAACCAGCCGAGGCGATCGCGAGCGACCCGGTGACCACCAACAGGACGGCGAGCGGCTCCCAGAGGATCCCGCGGGCGGGCACGAGCGCAGCTACGATTGCCACCGGCCCCATGATCACGGCGAGCGTGGTGAGGATCGACAGCGGTAGGAACGCGATCAGATGGCGCGGTTGGGATACGCGCCGCGCGTGCCAGGCCGCAGAGTGCTGATTGTGTGTGACCAGCTCGTCGAGCCGGAAGTTGAGTGAGCTTGCGAGGGTGTCCTCTTCGGTAAGCATCGACCTACCGATCTATACGACACAATCAGTAAAATCAAAAGATCAAACTGTTGTGGTGTGGACGATCGTATGAGGAGCGATCGCGACCCGGAAGCCGGCAATCACTGTGCCCAGGGTCGCCGTCGACGCCGAGAGATTCGGCTCGCCCCACCAGGTGTGTCGCGCGCCTGGGAGCGCCACTACATGTGTACTGCCGCGCCTAGGGACGTCGCCGCCACCACGTCCGCCGGACCGACTCGATACCGGGGAGCTCGACCTCTGGCCGAGGCGGGATCTCCCCGCCGCTGAGGATCGCTGCGGGTACCGCCTCGGTGAGCCACTCCTCCAGCGGCCCGAGGCCGGCCTTGCGCAGCTCCACGGTCACCCCGGGCGGCCGGCGGACGGTGTCGTGGGCGTCGGAGGTGACGTTGTGGATCAGCCGCTCGCGGACCATCTTCAGCGCGAAGCGGCGCACCTCCCCGCCGAAGCGCCCGGCGAGCGAGCCGGCGGTGACCGACGTGAGCACACCCTCGTGCACGAATTCGCGCAGCATCTCCGGTTCGCGGTGGAAGGCCGGGCAGCGCTCGGGGTGGGCGAGCAGGATCCCGTGGCCCTGGCGCTGCAGGTCGAACAAGAGCGGCTCGAGGCCGGTGACCGTCGGCGAGAACGGCGGCTCGACCAGCAGCCAGCCTCCGCCGCCGAGGCGGAGCGGCAGTAGATCCTCGGCCTGCATGTCGACGAGGCGCGTCATCGCGATCTCGGCGCCGGCGCGAACGTCGAGCGGGATTCCCTCGGCGTCCAGACGCGCGCGCAGCTCCTCGACACGCGCGGCGATCGTGGCTGGGTCGTTCGGATAGGTCCAGGAGACGTGGGGCGTGGCGACGAGCGTCTGCGTGCCCGCCGCGACGGCGGCGCGCGCGAGCTCGAGCGAGTCCTCGACCGTCTCGGGACCGTCGTCGATGCCGGGCAGGACGTGGGTGTGCAGGTCGATCATCGCGACCGGAACACTAGAGGGCCGCCGGCGCAGGGTTGCGCAGGCCGATCTCAGCCGACGATCACGCCGAACTCCTGCGAGTAGACCGCCCCGGGCTGGCCTTCGGCCAGTGAGGCGGGCGCCTCGGGGGCGACGCCGATCGCGGTGTCGCGGTAGGCGCTGAAGAGAATGTTCGCGAGGTGCTCGGGCGAGGCGATCCAGGCGGCGACGATCGCGGCCGGCGTGCTCAGCTGCAGCGTGCCCCAGGCGATGTTCTCGCCGAGCGTATACCCGACCTGCTGGTTGGGCAGGTAGCCGGTTTCTTCGACCCTCGCCACCGGCGTCAGGCCGCTCGGGGCGACGTGGGCGAAGTAGTCGTCTTCGACCATTTCTTCGCTGTGACCCTGCGCTGCCTGCTCGAGCTGCGCGTTGGGCCGCAGCGGCAGCTCGCCGTTGCGGGCGCGCTCCTGGTTGACCAGGCACAGCGTCGCTGAGTCGATCGCTTCGAGGTTGCCGGGGTTCGGGCGTCAGCTCGGTGTTTTCGCAAGGGCGTGGCGAGCACGCTCGCGATCGTCTGCCCGCTTTCGCCGGACACGGAGACCGTCTCGCTGCTCTTGTGCGTGACCGTGTGGCGCCCGCCGTGTGAGCGCTTCGCGGGACGGTTGCGCGCTGCGTGCGACGTGCTCGCGGCGAGGGCGCCGCCATTGGCCTTACCGGAGTGGGCGCTGTGGACGTGGGTCTTGTGGGCCCGGCAGGTGACATGTCCCTCATGTCCCTTGCGCCCCCTGTACCCCGTATGCCGGGCGCGCGAGGCACGAGCATGCGCCGTGCGAGCGCCGCCGCCGGTTGGCGCCCGAGTGCGTGGCGGCGCGGGCGATCGGCGAGGCCGCGGCGCTCGTGCCGGCGCTGGACGGCTGGGCTGCGGCAGCTTGCGGCGAGGATGCCCGGGAGGGCGCAGGTGAGGATCGCGGTCATGCTGAGGAGGAGTGCTCGAGTGTGGCTCACCCCGCCGCTATCGGACGGGGTAGGAGCATCTGTGAGCCGGATCGCCCTGGTTTGGACGTAGAAGGTGATTACTGCTCGATCGGGCCTGGAGCCCTCGAGCGACCTATGGCTTTATCCTGGGCGCGATGGTGATCGAGTACGCATGAGACGGCCGGGGATGCTCGTCGGGCTGATCCTCGCCGTCGGGATCGCGGGGACCGTGGTGGCGCTGAAAAGCCACGAAAGCAACGCCGAGTTCGTGCTCCAGCAGCAGTCGCTGACCCCGGTGCAACCGGCCGCGCTGCAGACGCTGCTTGCTGACCAGCAAGGACTCCCGCCCGGGTATACTCAGGCCGCGCCCGGGCCGCGCATTGCACAACGACTGCGCACAGCGCGCTCGGCAACCCCTGGAGTTGTGTCGTGCGCTACCCGCGTCCCCCGAGCGTGCGCTTCCACGTGACCGTCCACGCCGACCGCTCGATCTCCGGCTTCGGCGAGCCCATCTCCGGCCCGTTGCTGCACCCCGCGCTGACCGTCAGCGGCTGCTGCGTGGAAACGCCGTAGGGAGCTACTGCGAACGCCGTAGGGACTACTGCAGCTCGCCGCGCAGCTTGCCGAGTGCTCGATAGATCCGGCCCTCGACCGCGCTCTCGCCCTCGCCGAGCACGCTCGCCACGTCGCGCAGCTTCAGATCGGCGCCGAAGCGCAGCGCGAGCGCCTCGCGCTCGTCCTCGTTGAGCGTCGCGAGCGCGCGGTAGAGCTCGTCGCGGTGCTCGACCGCGTCCAGGCCGGCGTCGAAGTGCTCGAGCGTCCTCGCCGGCGCTGCGTGGCGCAGCACCTGCTCCTCGTTCGTCTGCCGGCGCGCGTGGTCGCGCAGCAGGTTCAGCGCGATCGTGTACAGCCAGCGGCGCTCGGAGCCGCGGCGCGGGTCGAAGCGCTGGCGCGAGCGCAGCACGCGCTCGAAGGTTTCTGAGAGCAGGTCCTCGGCCAGCGCCCGGTTGCCGGTGCGGTAGGTCAGGAAGGAGAACAGCCGGCCGGCGTGCTCCTCGAACAGCCGCTCGAAGGTGTCTTGTCGCATGCGCAGCGACATTCTGGCGTCTCGCGGCGCGGTGGCCCGCCTGGGGGGATTTGTCAGTTCGTGGGCCATGGGTTCCTTGGCGACAAGTTGTCGATGGAACTTCGATGAAGATGGAGGCAAGGCCCCCGGGGAGTCCGTTCCCCGAGGGCCTCGTATCTCCAGTGCGATCAGGCTGCCTGTGCTGGCTCTATGCCTGGCACAGGTGGAACGTGTGGCTCTCCGTGACGGTCTTGCCGGTGGAGGTGACGGCGACGACGGTGATCGTCGTGGCGCCGCTCGTGCACGGCAGGTTCGTCAGCTTGATGTTCTTCGAAGCCGCCTTGCCCTTCAGCACCTTGAAGGTTTTCCCGTTCAGCTTCAGGGTGACCTTCCTCAGGTGCGTCTTGCGCGACAGGTTCAGATGGATCTTGATGTCGCGCAGGCTGAGCGCTGGCTTGGTCGTTTTGGCCGCCTGTACGCCGCCGGTCGCCGCCGGTGTGGCGCTGACCGTCGAGTAGTAGTTGTTGACGGTCGTACCACCGCTGTTGTTGTTCGTGGTGGTGTTGTTGGTGGTGTTGGTGCTGCTGTTGTCTTCGGTGATGTAGGTGATTTCACTGCAGGTGATGTTTTCGGCCCCGGCGCCGTTCTTGTCACCGACGTTGCCGTTGCCGTTGTTGATGTTGCATTCGCCGCCGTACTGCGTGTTCGAAGCGCTGGTGTTGCCGCCACTGCCGTGGTGGTCACCGCTGCCACCGGCGATGACGCCGCCGGTACCGGCGGCCAGCAGGCCAACCGCCAGGCCGGCCGTGGCGAGGCGACGGGCGCCGGCGCTGCGGCGGCGGGTGCCGGCCTTGGCGCGGGACATCGCCGAAGTCTTGATCTGGTCGAGCTGCAATGGGCTCGCCTCGGGACGCTCGTTGCGCAGGCGCTGAGCGACGCCCTCCAACTCTTCCTTGTCTGCGTCGTTCTTACGCCTCATGTTCGTCTCCTGGCCTCCTGTTGCATTGACGGAAAATCCCTCTTGACCACCGATACGAACGGGCGGTGCGTTTTCCGACAGCTCCGGGCAAAGATTCTTCAGGCGAATCCGCGAGTGGGCGCCCAAAAGCTGGCGTGATCTGGCTATTGGGTCCGCAGACGGGAGCCGCAGGCCGGATCACAGGCCCGTGCTGAGCGGGAACCAGAGGAGCCGGTCAGAGGTTCGTGATCGCGAACTTGCCCGAGTCGAGCGCTTCCGTGCGCAGGCGCGGCGCGGCTTCTTCCCAGCCTTCGCGTTCGTCGCCTTCGAGTTCTTCCGCCGCATTGTGCAGCCCGTGCTCCAGCGGGTTGAGCGCGATCGCGCGAGCGATCGCCGCGTGCGGATCCAGCCCCGCGGCGGCGCGGGCGTCGGCGAGCCAGAACGCGTCTTCCCAGCTCGCGGGCTCGAGCGCAGCCGCCTGCGCCATCGCCGGCACGGCGGCCTGGGCGAAGCCCTGCTCGAGATCGCAGACGCCGACGATCGCGTACGCCTGCGGGCGCTTGGCCGACAGCGACAGCGAGGACAGCGCTTCGCGCTTGGCGCTCGCGCAGCCTCCACGCGTCTTCAGGTCCAGCCCGCTCTGCTGCAGGCGCGCGTAGGAGACGCCTCCGAGCAGCGGCGCGACCGCGATCACGAGCCAGCCGAGCGCGACGAGCGTGCGGCCGAAGGGCAGCCCGAAGCGCCCGGGCCGGCCGTCGGCGGGCCGCGCGAGCGCCAGGCCCGGCGAGCATGAACACGCCCAGCGTGACCGCCGGCATCTGCCAGTCCCAGTCGACCGCCTGGTGGATCGCCCAGGCGAGCGTCACGCGCGAACAGCGCCGCGTACAGCCCGCGCCCGGGTCCGCGAATCCGCGCGGCGAGCCCGACGAGCATCCCGAAGACGACGACGAGGATCAGCACGAAGCCGACGATCCCCAGCTCGGAGAGGCTCTGCAGATACAGCGAGTGGGTGTCGACGACGTAGGAGCGCACCGTGCGGTAGCGCGTGTAGTAGAGCTGGTAGGTGCCGGCGCCGGTGCCGTGGAGGCTGTCCGTTTCGTAGATCCGCAGCGCCGCCTTCCACAGCGGCAGCCGGCCGTCGTTGGTCACTTCGGAGAGCCGATCGCGGGTCTGCGCGCTGTGCTGTTCGTTCGTGCCGTGGATGAATTTGTCGTACTCGCGGTGTGCGAAGCCGAACGCGCCGAGCGCGAGCGCCACCACGACGACGAGCACCCCGGCCGCGACGCCCGACCACACGCGCACCGCGCGACGCGGCGGAGTACGCACGAGCGCCATCCGCGCGATCGCGCGATCGGCGAACAGCAAGACCGCCCGCAGCAGGCCTGCGCCGAGCATGCAGACGCCGACCACCACCGCCACGTGGCGGCCCTGCACGACGGCCGCGGCGCTCGTCGGCTCGCGTGCTCGCCAGCAGCGTCGCGTCCCACGCCGAGTGCAGCGCGATCGCGCTCGCCGGGACGACCGCCAGCAGCGCGGTCGGCAGCGTGCTCAGCCGCGTCAGCAGGCAGTAGGCGACGCAGGCCCACGATCGTCACGCCCGAATGCGCCGCGGGAGAACGTCAGCAGCAAGGTCGCCGCCAGCCCGGGAAACAGCGCGGCCGCGAGCACGCGCACGGCCGGGTGCTCGGCGCGGTCGGCGGTCAGGTGAAAGCCGAGCACGAGCGCGAGCATCGCGAGCATGCCCTCGGCGTTCCAGTAGGTCAGCGGATAGTTGAGGCGGTCGTCGTAGAAGCTGTTCACGGTCGGCCAGGTGTGCGGCAGCACGCGTGAGAGCAGGCCGATCAGGCATACGGCGGCGAGCCCCGCGAACAGCGCCCGCGCCAGCCAGCGCAGCCGCTCGGGCGTGCAGCACAGCGAGCCGAACAGCGCGAAGGCGAGCACGTAGAGCAGCGTGCGGTCATACGCGTCCAGGCCGAGCGCGGTCGCGTGCGACCACAGCGTCGAGGCGAGCTGCCAGGCGCCGAACAGGACGAGCGCCCCCAGCGGCACGGCGAGCGTGCGGCTGAAGCCCTCGAACGGACGCGTGGCGAGCGTCGTGCGCAGGATCAGCGCCAGCGCGAACACGACCGCCGCATAGCCGGGCGCGCTCGGAAAGAAGCCACCGGCGTTGAACGAGAGATAGACGATCGCCGCCGGGGCGAGCAGCATCAGAGCGACAAACCCGAGCAACCGCAACGGATCGCGCTCGCGGACGCCGGCCGCGGCGCCGACCCGGGGCGTCGAGGCCTGAATCGCTTCGCTCGACATTGCGCGCAAGCCTAGACTTCTCGCCGCCGCGATGGCGCGCGCGGCCGCGCTGGCGAGGCCCTCAACCCTGAGCAAAGCTCACCGAGGCGGTCGGGCAGATGTGCTCGATGCGGGCGAGTTTCCTTCCAAAGGGACGAATCTTCTGCGATTGAGCCAAAGCCGCAGTGTTTTTATTGGCCAGCGGTCCTTGCGCAGCGGCCTCAGATGTGCAAGATTCCCGACTTGAGCTCGATAGCGGAATCTCAACATCCGCTTGAAATGCGTGTGACCATCATGCGAGGCGCGATGGTGGTGGGGCAAGGAGGCTGGGGAGGCTCTATGGCGGGAGAAACACGATGAGCGGTGAGACACAGGGCAAGACCGGGACGCACACACGTCTCGGTCGCGTGCCGATGTCCAGTGGCGCGCGCGGCCTGGTGGGGTTTGGGTTTCGGCGTAAGCCGACCCCGCAGCAGATCACCGAGGCGCGTGGGCCTGCGGCGAGTTTGCGGCGCGATGCGTTGTTTCGGCGGATGCTGCTGATGGCGGACGTGGTCGCGATCGCCGGGACCTTTCTGCTGGTGACCCAGCTCTCGCCGCGTCCGCTGCAGCTGACGTGGCTGAGCATCGTCGGGCTGCCTTTGCTGCTGATCGGGGCGAAGTTGTTTGGGTTGTATGACCGTGATGAGACGTTGCTGCGCAAGACCACGCTCGACGAGGTGCCGAAGCTGTTTCATCTCGCGACGCTCTGCGCGTTGACGGCGTGGCTCGGTAGCGAACTGATCGTCAAGGGCGGCTTTTTGCGTCGTCCCGAAGCGCTTGTTCTGTGGCTGGCGCTGCTCGCCGGGCTGGTGCTCGCGCGCGCGGCGGCTCGTGCGATGGCGCTGTACCTCGCGCCGGTCGAGCGTTGCCTGTTCGTCGGTGATGAGGCGTCGGCGAAGACGATCCGCTGCAAGCTGACCGATCATCGTGGGGTGAAGGCGACGATGGTCGCGCAGCTCGACCTCGACAAGGCTGCGCCGTGGTCGACCGACGCGCTCTCGGCTAGCCGTCTCACGGAGATTCGCGATCTCGCGCAGACGCTCGATGTGCACCGCGCGATCGTCGCGCCCGGCAGTGCCGAGGGTGGTGAGATCCTGAACCTCGTGCGCACGTTGAAGGCGGTCGGTGTGCGCGTCAGCGTGCTGCCGCGGCTGCTGGAGGTGGTCGGCTCCTCGGTCGAGTTCGACGATCTGCACGGGGTGACGGTGATGGGCGTCAGGCGTTTCGAGCTGACGCGTTCCTCGCGGGTCGTCAAGCGCAGCTTCGACTTGCTCGGTGCCTCGCTCGGCCTGCTCGCGGTCTCGCCGCTGTTGGCGGTGATCGCGGTGGCGATCAAGCTCGACAGCCGCGGTCCGGTGTTCTTCCGTCAGTTGCGCGTCGGCCAGCACGGCGAGCGCTTCGAGATGTTGAAGTTCCGCACGATGGTTCCCGACGCGGAGGCGTTGAAGGATTCGCTGCGTGACCGCAACGAAGCGCAGGAGGGTCTGTTCAAGATCGCTGACGACCCGCGCGTGACGCGCGTCGGCGGTTTCCTGCGTAAGAGCGCGCTGGACGAGCTGCCGCAGCTGTTCAACATCCTCAAAGGCGAGATGAGCCTCGTCGGCCCGCGCCCGCTCGTGATCGAGGAGGATCAACGGGTCGAGGGCTGGCACCGCCGGCGCCTGGAGCTGACCCCGGGGATGACCGGCCACTGGCAGATCCTCGGCCCCGCACGTGTGCCGCTCGGGGAGATGGTCGCGATCGACTACCTTTACGTCGCGAACTGGTCGCTGTGGAAGGACGTCAAGATCCTGCTGCGTACCGTCCCGCACGTCCTCGGCCGCCACGGACTGCTAGCGAGCTCATCCGCACCCGCAGCGCCCGTGCGCAGATCTCGCGCCGCCGGCGCGCAGGGACCGTCCCAGCGGATCCGCCCCGGCAGCTTCGCGCGAGGTCCCCGGGACGGAGAGCGTGGGGTAGCGCCCGGTGGCGGCGTCGTCGTTGCGATCGTCCGCGGCCGCTGCGATCCGGCAGAGCGCCACGACGAAGGCGATCAGCAGAAGCCAGATGACGATGAGCGCAAACAGAATCATTTGAGACAAATGTGACGAAGGCTGGTGCTCATTGTTACTCGGTCAGCGGACGAGATCCGCCGGTTGGCTCACGCGGAACCCGCTGTTTCCGAACTAATGTCCACTTCGCATTCGACCTGCGCCGCGGATGTCCTTGGCGAGCCGAAGGACGAAGCATGCTCTTGCGTGTAGGTCTCTTACCCTTGCGCGCAGCGTCTCTACGCCATGCCGCTCGCGGGGCGTCAAGCCGCAAGCGGTCGTGCCGCTCGGGTCGGAGCCGCCAGGTGAGGAGCGCCGTGGGAGGGGCGCCGCCGCGACCTTGGGCGAGCGCCCGGCGGCGGCTGGGACGAGCGAGGCGATCGCCACCCGCACGGGCGAGCTCGCCGCGGCGGCGCTGATGCTGCTGCCGGGCGCGCTGGTCGTGTTCACCGGCTTCAACGCGGGCGGCTACTTCCCGGCGACGCCCGCGATCGTGGCGATCGTGCTGACGCAGATCCTGCTCGTGCGGATCCTGCAGTCGAGCAGGCCGTTCGCGGGCTTCGCCCCGGCGACGCTCGTCGCGATCGCCGCGCTCGGGCTGTACACGCTGCTGACGCTCGCCTCCGCGCTGTGGTCGCACGCGCTGGGCAGGGCGCTGATCGAGTTCGACCGCGCGTGGATGTACCTGCTGATCCTCATCCTGTTCGGGTCCGTCCGCGCGCGCAGCGAGGACCTGCGCCGGCTGATCTGGGGCCTGCTCGCGGGCGCGTCGATCGTCTGCCTCGCGGGCCTGACGAGCCGCGTGCTGCCGAACGTGTGGCACACCGCGCCGGCCGTCTCCAACGAGCGCCTCAGCTACCCCGTGACCTACTGGAACACGCTCGGCCTGCTCGCCGCGCTCGGGATCGTGCTCGCGTTCCACATCACCTGCTCGCTGCGCGAACGCCGCCCGGCGCGGATCGCGGCGGCGGCGCTGATCGCCGCTGCTCGCGGCGACGCTGTTCTTCACGTTCTCGCGCGGCGCGATCGCCGCCGGCGCGGTCGGCCTGCTCGTGTACGTGCTCGTGGCCAGGCCGAGCGGGCTGCTCAGCGGCGCGCTCGCGACGCTGCCCGCGACGGCGGCGCTGGTGCTCGTCGCCTACCACGCGAACCTGCTCGACACGATCGACCCGACCACCCCCGCGGCGGTGTCTCAGGGCCACCACGTCGCGCTCGTGGCGGGCATCTGCGCGGTCGCGGGCGCGGGGCTGCGGCTGCTGCTGGCGCTCACGCTCGACCCGCGCGCTGCGCCGCCGCGCGGGCAGAGCCTGGCTCAGCCGCGGCGCGCGCGCGGCCACGCTCGGCACGCTTGCCGTCGTGGCGATCGCGGCGATCCTCGCGCTCGGCGTCCCTCACAGCGTCGCGCACGACTGGAGCCGGTTCATGAGCGGCGCCAGCACCAACACGCAGCAGCGGCGACCTGCGCGCGCGGCTGAGCGATCCGTCCAACGACGGGCGCACCGATCTGTGGCGGGTCGCGCTGAACGGCTTCTCGGCCTCGCCGCTGCACGGGTTCGGGGCGGGGATGTATCAGACGCTGTGGGACCGGGGCCGACCGCACTTCGCGTACGTGATCGACGCGCACAGCCTCTATCTGCAGGCGATGGCCGAGCTGGGGATCGGCGGGCTGGCGCTGCTGCTCGTGCTCGCTCGGCGCCGTCTTCGTCGGGCTCGCCCGCCGCGCGCGCGGGGAGCGCCGCTCGCTCTACGGCGCGCTGCTCGCGGTCTGCGTGGTGTGGGCGCTGCGCGCGGGGATCGACTGGGACTGGGAGATGCCGGTCGTGACGCTCGTGTTCTTCGCCGTCGCGGGCGCGGCGCTGAGCCCGCTGCGAGGACGCGGCACGCGCGCGACCGCGGGACTGGAGCGGGCAGGCGGGGGAGGCGTGGGGAAAGCGCGCGACAGGCGATCGCGCGCGACGCGCGCGCCTCGCCGGCTGGGTCCCCGGCGCGGGCGCCCGCATGGCGCTCGGCGTGCTGTGCCTGCTCGCGATCGTCACCCCGGTTCTGATCATCGGCTCCCAGCGCCGGCTCGGGGAAGCGGAGAACGCGCTGTATGAAAGCGGCAGCTGCGCGCAGGCGAGCTCGGCGGCGCTGTCCTCGATCGGCTGGCTCGACGTGCGCCCGGAACCGTATGAGATCGTCGGCTTCTGCGACCTGCGCGAAGGCCGTCCGCGGCAGGGGGTGGCGGCGATGCGCGAGGCCGTGAGCCACGACCCCGGCAGCTGGGAGACGCACTACGCGCTCGCGCTGGCGCAGGCCGCGGCCGGCATCGACCCGCGCGGCGAGGCCGCAGCAGGCGCTGCGGATGGACCCCTACGAGCCGCTCACCAAGCAGGCGGCAAAGCAGCTGCGGACGGCCAGCCCGGCCGCGTGGGTCAGCCGCGCGAGCCTGCTGCGCGCGGCCGCGCTGAAGAGCAAGGACCTCTCGATCTTCCCCTCCTGAGCGCCCCGGGCGGCGCCGCATCTCCCCGCCGGAGCCGGCTCAGGCGAGCGCCGCGCGGAGCTTGCGCAGCGCCCGGTACACGCGCGCCTCGATCGTCGCTGCTGCGCTCCCCGGTGAGCTTGGCGATTTCGGCGACGCTGAGGTCGGCGCCGAAGCGCAGCGCGATCGCCTCGCGCTCGGGGCCCTCGAGCAGCGCGAGGCTGCGCGAGAGCAGATCGCGCTCGGAGAGCTCGCCGTGTTCGTCGAGGGCGATCTCCTCGAGCAGGTCGCTCTGCTCGCTGCTGAAAGCGCTCGTCGCTCGATTCCAGGCCCGGGCTGGTGGCGACGAGCTCGAGCGCGCGGCCCTCGCTCGCGCGCCGGCGGTGGTGGTCGGAGAGGCAGTTGAGCGCGATCGTGTACAGCCAGGTCTTCTCGCTGGCCCGGCGCGGGTCGAAGCGCCGGCGCGCGCGCAGCACGCGCTCGTAGGTGTCGGCGAGCAGGTCCTCGGCGAGCATGGGATCGCCGGTGCGGTAGGCGAGAAACCCGAACAGGGCCTGAGCGTGCTCGGTGTAGAGCCGCTCGAATGCCTCGTTCGATGTGCCGTTCACATCGCCGGTATCGGCCATGCGTCCAGGCCGTCGGAGCTTCGGTCTGGAATCTGGCCGCTCGTACGTATCAGGGCACATGAGCCACCGAAAGAAGGACAACCAACTCCCCGACGATCTCAACGAGGTCGCCGACACGCTGCGCAACGACCGGCCCCAGCTGGACCCGCTGGCACTCGACCAGGTGAAGGTGCGGGCGATGCGTGGGGCGCGCCGAGCACCACGACAAAAAGGATTCTTGATGAAGTCACGCCTGACGACGTTCCTGACAGTCGGCTTCCTCGCCCTCGGCACCGGCGGCGCGATGGCGCTGGCCGGCGGTCACGGGGGCTTTGGCGGAGGCGACGGCGGCAGTGCCGCCTTCCACCAGTACCGGCCCGAATGCCCGTCGGGGTATGAACTGAAGGGTCGCAACTGCCGTCCGATCCCGCCGCCGAAATGCGGACGTGGATTTGAATTCAGCGGTGGCAAGTGCGTTCCCACTCCGCCTCCGACGTGCCCGACCGGGTACTACCTGAAGGGCAGGAACTGCCTGCCGATTCCGGTTCCGCACTGCCAGCGTGGCTACGTTTACGAAAACGGGGGCTGCGTCCGGGAAGTCGGTCACGGCGGTGGCGGTGGCTCCGGTGGGGGCGGCGGTAAAGGCGGCTCCGGCGGCGGCAATGGCGGCCACGGCGGCAACGGCGGTGGCGGCAATGGCGGCCACGGCGGCTCCGGCGGTGGCTGGCGGCCACGGCGGTGGCTACGGCGGCCACGGTGGCGGTGGTGGCTTCGGCGGCGGAGGCTTCACGGCGGCGGTCACGACGGTGGTCACGGCGGCGACGGTGGTCATCACCACTGACGACCGGCGCAGCGAATCGGCGGCAGCGAATCGCGAGAGGGCCCGCACAGTGCGGGCCCTCTCGCGTGGGTGAAGCGCGATGCGGAGCTCGGCTCCCGGCGACGCCCTCGCCGACCCCACCCCGCCGGCCGCTGCCTCACGGGACCGCTGGCCGCGGTGGTCGTGTGGGGAGCGCTGCTGTTCGGGGCGGCGGGGGCGGTCGTCGCCTTCGGCAGTCGCGGCGGCGCGGAAGTGTTTCAGTACGAACAGTCGCGCGCGCCCGCGGAAGGAGCCGGCCGGGTGGGTACGGCGGGCGAGGTGAGCGCGGCGCACGTGGTGGCGGTCGTGGCCGCAGGCCCCCGAGCCGGTGTCGGCCGTCCGGCGCACGCGGCCCGCGCAGGTGAGCTGCACCCCCGGGGACGCGGCGGTGCTACGCAACCCGTGGTCGTGCGCGATCGTCTACCGCGACGGTATGCGGGCGCACTACGAGGTGACGGTCGAGCCCGACGGCCACTACGTCGGGAGGGGCACGGGGATCATCGACGGCTGCTGCGTGCAGACCCCGGCGCTCGGCTGAACCGGGAGCTCCTGCTGCCTGATCGCCGAGGCGCGCGGCGCGGCAGGAGGAGACGACCAGCGTCATCAGCGCGAGCCAGCCGAAGGCGATCATGGTGAGAACGATCATGGTTTAAGTGTCGGCTCCGGCGGACATTTTCATTAGGCTGCAGCCGTGCCGACCCGCAAAATGGACGAGGACGACCAACTCGAGGACTTCGAGCCCCGCGAGATCACCATTGAAGGCGTCATGAAGGTCGTGCACACGGCCGGCACCGGGCCGGCGGTGATCGTGATGACGGAGATGCCGGGCATCAGCCCGCACGTCGCGCGTTTCAGCCGCTGGGTGAGGGACGCGGGCTTCACCGTGTACATGCCCTCGCTGTTCGGCCGCGATGGCGCGGTGCCGGGCGTGGAGGAGGGCGCCGAGGTCTTCCAGCGGGCGTGCATGAGCGCCGAGTTCAGGGCCTTCGCCGCGAACGGGTCGAGCCCGGTGACGCAGTGGCTCAGGTCGCTCGCGCGCCTCGCGCACGGTGAGTGCGGCGGTCCGGGCGTCGGCGCGATCGGGATGTGCTTCACCGGCAACTTCGCGCTGAGCATGATGCTCGAGCCCGCGATGCTGGCGCCCGTCCTGGCCGAGCCGACGCTGCCGCTGGGTGACCCGGCCGGGCTGGAGATCGCCCCCGAGGAGCTCGAAGCGGTCGGCGAGCGAATGGAGCGAGAGGACCTGACCGTGCTCGCGTATCGCTTCGAGGGCGATCGTTGGTGCAAAGCCGAGCGGTTCGCCGCCTACCGGCAGGCGCTCGGCGAGCGCTTCGTCGGCAAGGTGCTCCCCGACAGCGCCGCCAACACCGACACCGCGCCGTTCTTCAAAGACGTGGTCGGTTGCCCGCACAGCGTGGTGACTGCACATCTGATCGACGAAGCGGGCCAGCCGACGATTGGAGCGCGCGACGAGATCTTGGCGTTCTTCGCCGAGCGGCTTGCCCCGGAGGAGGCTTGAGAACAATCCGAAAACTCGCTGACGGTCACGAGTTGATTCGCGTGCATGGCGCGCGTGTGAATAATCTCAAGGACGTTAATGTCGAGATTCCGAAGCGCCGGCTGACCGCGTTCACCGGCGTCTCCGGCTCGGGTAAGAGCTCGCTGGTGTTCGGCACGATTGCGGCGGAGTCGCAGCGGTTGATCAACGAGACCTATAGCGCGTTTGTGCAGGGTTTCATGCCGGCGCAGGCGCGGCCAGAGGTCGATGTGCTCGAAGGGTTGACGACCGCGATCGTCGTCGATCAGGAGCGGATGGGCGCCGACGCTCGTTCCACGGTCGGCACCGCCACCGATGCGGGCGCGATGCTGCGGATCCTTTTCAGCCGGCTGGGGAAGCCGCAGATCGGCTCGCCTCAGGCGTTCTCCTTCAATGTCGCCTCGATCTCGGGTGCCGGGGCGGTGACGTTTGAGCGTGGTGGCCGCACGACGAAAGAGAAGCGCAGCTTCAGCGTTCTTGGAGGCATGTGTCCGCGCTGCGAGGGCCGGGGCTCGGTGAACGACATTGATCTGACTCAGTTGTATGACGACGGTAAGTCGCTGAGAGAGGGTGCGCTGACGATTCCCGGTTACAGCATGGATGGGCTGGTACGGCCGGATCTTTATGGGGTGTGGATTTTTTGACCCGGATAAGCCCATTAAGAAGTTCACCAAGAAAGAGCTGAATGATCTCCTTTACAACGAGCCGACCAGGATCAAGGTCGAGGGTGTCAACCTGACCTATGAGGGTCTGATCCCGAAGATCCAGAAGTCGATGCTCTCCAAGGACGTCGATTCATTGCAGCCGCACATCCGAGCCTTCGTGGAGCGGGCGGTCACTTTCGCCACCTGTCCCGAGTGTGATGGGACTAGGCTCAGCAAGGAGGCCAGGTCGTCGAAGATCAAGGGGATCAATATTGCCGACGCCTGCACGATGCAGATCAGCGATCTGGCCACGTGGGTGAGCAAAATCGAGAACAAGTCAGTTGCGCCGCTGCTCGAGGCCCTGGGTGCGACCCTAGATTCGTTCGTGGACATCGGGCTTGGCTACCTCTCGCTCGAGCGGTCCTCGGGAACACTCTCGGGCGGCGAGGCCCAGCGCGTGAAGATGATCCGCCACCTCGGGTCCTCGCTGACCGACGTCACCTATGTCTTCGACGAGCCGACGATCGGGCTGCACCCGCATGACATCGAGCGGATGAACGAGTTGCTGCTGCAGTTGCGCGACAAGGGCAACACGGTGCTTGTTGTGGAGCACAAGCCGGAGACGATCGCGATCGCCGAGCACGTCGTCGACCTCGGCCCGGGCGCCGGCACGGAGGGCGGCGAGGTGGTGTTCGAGGGCACCGTCGAGGGGTTGAGGGGGAGCGACACGATCACCGGCCGCCACCTCGACGACCGGGCCACCCTCAAGGAGACAGTGCGCTCACCGGACGGCGCGCTCGAGATCCGCGGCGCCGGCACCAACAACCTGAAGAATGTCGACGTCGACATCCCGCTCGGCGTGTTGGTCGTGATCACCGGTGTGGCGGGCTCGGGTAAGAGCTCGCTGATCGATGGCTCGGTGTCCAAGCGAGACGGGGTCGTCTCGATCGACCAGGCGGCGATCAAAGGCTCGCGGCGCAGCAACCCGGCGACCTACACCGGACTGCTCGACCCGATCCGCAAGGCGTTCGCGAAGACCCACGGCGTCAAGCCGGCGCTGTTCAGCGCCAACTCCGAGGGTGCGTGTCCGAATTGCAACGGCGCCGGCGTGATCTACACCGACCTTGCGATGATGGCCGGTGTCGCCGCTCCATGCGAGGTGTGCGAGGGCAAGCGCTTCCAGGCCGAGGTGCTCGTATACAAGTTCGGCGGTAAGAACATCAGCGAGGTGCTGACGATGTTGGTGGCGGAAGCCACGGAGTTCTTCGGCGCGGGCAAGGCGAAGACACCGGCAGCACACGAGATTCTGGACCGGCTCGCCGATGTCGGGCTCGGCTACCTCAGCCTCGGCCAGCCGCTGCCGACGCTGTCCGGCGGCGAGCGACAGCGGCTCAAGCTGGCCACCAACCTGGCGGAAAAACGATCGAACACCGATTCCATCTATATCCTCGACGAGCCGACCACGGGCCTGCATCTCGCCGACGTGCAGCAGCTGCTCGGCCTGCTCGACCGACTTGTCGACTCCGGCAAGTCGGTGATCGTGATCGAGCACCACCAGGCGGTGATGGCGCATGCCGACTGGATCATCGACCTCGGCCCCGGCGCCGGCCACGACGGCGGGCGGATCGTTTTCGAGGGCACGCCGACCGAGCTCATCTCTGCGCGCGCGACGCTCACCGGCGAGCACCTCGCGGCCTACGTCGGCGCCTGACCGAAGCCATCGCAGACACCGCGAGACGAGCTCTCGAGCCTGTTCGGCTTGTCCCATCCGATCGGTAAGGGCGCGTTTCAGGGGGGCGGTTAGGCTGGGCTGTCTCCGGGTGCTCCCGGTAGTTGGGGGTTCGATGGGCTCGAGTTCCTGAGAGAGTTGTTCGCGCCCAATCGGCTCAGATGACAAGACGCCGAAGGTCGCTACGCTCGCATCATGACCCCGGAAGAGCTCGCCAACCTCGCGCATCTGCGCCGCGCCCGCGATCTGATCGACCGCGAGTACGCGCGCCCGCTCGACGTCGCGGTGCTCGCCCGCGCCGCGCTGATGTCGACCGCGCACTTCTCGCGGCAGTTCCGCGCGGCGTACGGGGAGACGCCCTACGCGTACCTGATGACGCGGCGCATCGAGCGGGCGAAGGCGCTGTTGCGCCACGACGATGTGTCGGTCACCGAGGCCTGCATCGCGGTCGGGTGTACGTCGCTTGGCTCGTTCAGCGCCCGCTTCACGCAGCTGGTGGGCGAGACGCCGACGGCCTACCGGGCCCGTGACCACAGCGCGCTCGAGAGTGTGCCGGGCTGCCTCGCCAAGGACCTGACCCGCCCCAGCCGCCGTCCGAACGAGGACCTGACCCGCCCGGCCGGCAAGCCGGCCAGCAGGCCGAGCACCGAGCAACAAGCCGAGCAGGATCGGAGAAACGCGCGGGGCGCTGTCGCTCTAGTGTTGGGTGCATGAACCTAACTCTCTCGACATGCTTCGTCCTAGTCCATGATCCCGACCAAGCCCTGGCCTTCTACCGCGACACGCTCGGCCTCGAGCTGCGTAATGACGTTGCCCGCGAGGACTGCCGCTGGATCACCGTCGGCGCCACCTCCCAACCCAATGTGGCGATTGTTCTCACGAACTACCTGAACGGCAGCCCCGCCGACAGCGACGCGCTCGCCGCGCTGATCGCCAAGGGCGCCCTGAACGGCGTCCACTTCAACACCGACGACCTCGACGCCACCTTCCAGCAGCTGCAAGCCGCGAACGCCGAGATCGTGCAGGAGCCGACCGACCAGCCATGGGGCACCCGCGACTGCGCCGTCCGCGACCCCTCCGGCAACATGGTGCGGATCGACCAGCCGCCCGTTGCTTAGTCCCTGACGCGCTTGGTCTTGTCGTCGCGCACAGCATTGGCTGCCTCGACGATATTTGACAGCTCGCTGGCCAGCGCGGGAAGGTCCGGGAGCGCCGGCTGCATCTCCGGCGGTGGCGTCTGGGTCAGCGTGACCTCACCGGTGGTGTAGCGAGCAATCGCCACCGGGCTGTCGATGCCTCGGAGTGCCCATTCGGTCACGGTCCGGCAGCGCGTGCTCAAAGCTCGTCAGCGCGCCGCCCTGGCGCCCTCGGAGGTCGGTCGCGATCTGAGCCTCCAGAACCTTGCGCGACCAGCCATTCTCGACGGCGCTCGCCGCATACCAGACACGCGCGTCCCGATCCTCGAGCCGCGTCACAAGGGCGATGTTTTGGCCCCACGGCAATTGTCCAACGGGCTGTTGGACAATTTCCTGGCTGCCTCCTTCCAACGGCCAAGCCTCCGCGAAGCTCCGCATGTAGTGGAGATTCGACCGCGAGAAGCCTGTAATGCCCGGGAACTCCCGCCGAAGGTCCGAGGCCAATCGATTGATGACCCCGCTACCCCAGCCCTCGCGCTGCTCCCGCTCGAGGATCTCGTGCCCGATCTCCCAGTAGAGCGCGATCAGCTCGCTGTTGACGGCGAGTAAGGCACGGGTGCGTGCGCCCGCGATCCGGGCCTTGATCTCGGCCAGGAACTGTGGGTAGTCGGCCGGCAGCGCGTCGCTCCGGCGTACGGATGAGGGACCAGTCATCGAACACATGTTCGTATCGTCTCCGGACGGCGCCCAGACCAGGTGAGCGGTAAGCCACAGGCCCACATCCCGTAGCCAAAGGAACATTCCGCGTCAAAATGCTACTATTAGCCGCGTGAAAAGGCTATTATCCCCCGCGTCTGATGGCTAGTCATAGCACCTTCGGATATCGTCCCCGCCTGGTGGACCCGTTGCTGGACGAGCTGCTCGAGCAGTTGCCCGCGATCCTCGTGCTCGGCCCGCGCACGGCCGGTAAGACGACGACTCTCCAGCGGCGCGCGGAGACGGTCGTGAGACTCGATCGAGAGACGGGGGCGGCGGCCTTCGAAGCGGATCCCGATGTGGCGCTCCGCGGTCTTCCCGAGCCGGTGCTGCTCGACGAGTGGCAGCGCGTGCCCGGGGTCCTTGGCGCGGTCCGGCGTGCCGTCGAAGCCGACCCCCGTCCAAACCGCTTCTATGTCACGGGCTCGGTTCGTGCCGAGCTCGAGCACGAAGTCTGGCCGGGCACCGGCCGGCTCGTGCGGATGACGATGTACCCGATGACGGTCGGCGAGCAGCTCGGTCGCGACCGAACCCCTGCTCGACAGGCTTGCGGACGGCAGGGAGCTGAGGGTCCCCGAGCATCCTCCAGACCTGCGTGGATACATCGAGCTTGCGCTGCGCAGCGGCTTCCCCGACGCGGCCCTGCGCTTGACCGGTCGCGCACGCGAGCTGTGGCTGGAGAGCTACATCGGGGATCTGCTCAGCCATGACGTGGAGCAGCTCGAAGAGCCCCTCGGCAGACGGCGCGACTTCCAGCGGCTGCGCCGCTACCTGCAGGCGTATGCGCTCAACAGCGCCGGTGTCGCCGAGCACAAGACGATCTACGACGCCGCGCAGATCAACAAGGCGACGGCCGCCGCCTATGACGAGCTCCTCGCCGGTCTGCTGATCGCCGAGGACGTGCCGGCGTGGACGTCGAACCGGCTCAAGCGACTCGTGCACCGGCCGAAGCACTATCTGATCGACGCGGCACTGATCGCGACCGCGCTGGGATTGAACGAGCAGGGGGTGCTCGACGAAGGGGACCTGCTCGGCCGTATCCTCGACACGTTCGTCGCCGCACAGCTGCGACCTGAGCTTCAGATCTCCGCGACGCGTGCGCGCCTGCACCATCTGCGCACCGAGCAGGGCCGGCACGAGATCGATCTGATCGCCGAGCTCCCGGGCCGGGGCGTGGTGGGCATCGAGGTCAAGGCCAGCGCGGCCCCGACCGCGCGCAGGGACGCCAAGCATCTGAGCTGGTTGCGCGAGGAGCTCGGTGAGCGCTTCCTCGCCGGCGTCGTCCTGCATACAGGCCCGCACATGTACGAGCTCGACGAGAAGATCATCGCGGCGCCGATCGCCGTCCTCTGGGGCTAGCGGATCTCGAGCCGAGAGAGACCCACCACGATCCGGCCAAGCCCATATCGTGCGCGGATGGCGCGCACGAGGCTCTACAGGGATGGCGAGCTCGTGCGCGAGAACTTCCCGGTCAGCGAGATCTCCGACCGGATCGTCGAACCGAACGCCTTCGTCTGGCTCGACTACTGCGCCCCGACCGGCGAAGAGCTGGCGACGATCGCGCAGGAGCTGAACCTGCACCCGCTGGCGGTCGAGGATGCCGTCAGCGAGCACCAGCGCCCGAAGCTCGACCGCTATGACTCGCATCTGTTCGTGAACGCCTACACGCTCGCGCTGGACACGGCGTCGGGCGAGCTGGAGACGAGCGAGATCGGCATGTTCATCACGCGTAACGCGCTGGTGACCGTGCGCAAGGACGAGGGCGTGGACATCGAGGAGGTCGTGAAGCGCTGGGACGAATCGAAGGAGCTCGCAGCGTATGGAGTGTCGTTCTTACTATGGGGCCTGCTCGACTACATAGTGGACGGCCATTTCGAAGCGGTGCAGTCGCTCGACACGGAGATCGAGGCGCTCGAGGATCTGCTGTTCGACGAGCAGCCAAGGGAATCGGAAGTGCAGCGCCGCTCGTTCGAGCTGCGTAAGAGCCTCGTGCTGCTGCGGAGATTGGTGACGCCGATGCGCGAGGTCGTCAACGCGCTGATGCGCCGCGATTTGCACGTGCTCGAGGAGGCGATGGTGCCCTACTACCAGGACGTCTACGACCACGTGCTGCGGGCGACCGACTGGACTGAATCCCTGCGCGACCTCGTGACGACGATCCTGGAGACGAACATCGCGATCCAGGGCAACCGCATGAACCTGGTGATGAAGAAGGTGACGAGCTGGGCGGCGATCATCGCGGTGCCGACCGCGATCACGGGCTTCTACGGCCAGAACGTGCCATATCCCGGCTTCGCGGCCCACTGGGGGTTCTGGTTCTCAACGATCCTGATCATCGTGCTGTCGGGATCTCTTTACTGGGCCTTCCGCCGTAACGACTGGATCTAGGACGCTATTAACGACAACAGATCGAGTTGCGATGAGATGGGTATTCAGGGTCGCATCCGCGCAGGTGAATGGGCCTTATAGAGAAGTGGGCGCGGGGCATCCAGCCCCGCATAACGAGGTCTGTGACCTGAATAGATCACTTCTCCAGTAGCCGATCGACCCGCCTGATGACCAACTCCGGGAGCTCCGCCGCCAAATCAGCGGTAGGGCCAGCGACTCGGGCACTACCAGTCCGCCCGATGCAACGTCGCCCGTACACCGAGGCGCCGGCCTCCTTGCCTTTTTCCCGGAGAAGAAAACCCCGTTGCCCGCTGGCTTTGTTCTGCCTTTCGTCGCTCACCGACGCTGAGCGACGAGATCCGCGGCGGGGGCGTCAACCCTTGGTGCCTTGGTGTTCGGTTAGCCAGTGGGCGACGTCCGGCCAGTGCACCGCCGCTACCAACTTCGGTCGATCGAGGAGCTCCGCGAACCAGGACCGGGGTGCCGAACCGTGCGCGTGGGTCAATGGTGCTTGTGGCTGCTCTTGTGCCTGCCTTTGTGGTCGTCTTTATTGGTTTTCTTGTGCTTGCCTTTGTCGCCGCCCTTGTCACCCTGGTGGCCACCGCGTTTGCCGCCTTTGCCCCCGTGGTCACCTTTTTTGATTTTTTCACCGGGGCATTCGTTGGCGACACCGTGACCCTTGCCGTGGACACACGGAGGAGTGGGAGGTGTTGAAGGAGGTTCGACTTTTGGAGGAGGAGGAGAAGAAGGAGGAGGTTCGACTTTTTCACCGGGGCATTCGTTGGCAACACCAGCACCTTTGCCCTGAACACACGGAGGACGGTACTGGTCGAAACTGGCGCTGGCGGCAGTGCCCCCCGCGCCGTTGGTGCCGGCAAGTGCCAGCGTACCGCCGGTACCCAGCATCAGAAAACCGGCTGTCAAAAGTGTCGCTACCCGTGAGTGGCTCATACGGCTGATACGGGCGAGCGGCTATATTCCAGACCGGACGCTCCCCCGGGTGGACGAAAGGTCTATGTCGGTGCCGGTGCGGGAACGGCAATTAGTGGACGAAAGGTCTATGTCGGTGCCGGTGCGGGAACGGCATCGTGACGCTTCGCCTGCCCAAAGCTCAACGCCGCAGTTGAGACCGCAGCCGGCCCGACTGGCCCGACCTGCTTCGCCGTGCCGGCCGTGCCACCGCTCAGCGATTGTTGAATCTCTAGCCTACCGGCCTATGCATGTCGATCCTTACATCGTCCTCGGCAGCGCTGTGATCGGGTTCCTGGTCGGGATGACCGGCGCGGACGGCGGGGCGCTTGACAATCTCGGCACGTGACGCCCGCTTGGCGCTATGCGGCAATGAGGTTGCGAGCGGAAGCGATGTCAGGTGGATCTCCGGGATGCGTCTCAGCAGTGGATCAGGATCGGCTCGCTGTAGTTCGAGATGTGCCCACCGTCACTCGAGACCTCGACAAGCCCGAGCAACAACTATCCCGGCTTGGCGATGCGACGTCCAGGCGATTTGTGCCACCCATACCCATAACTCCTCTTCGTAGCGGCTCCGCGATTCCGGCGGGAGGAGATGAGCAGCTCTTCTGATGATCTGTTCCGCAACCCACGGAAGCCAACCCGCTAGCTCAGCGATCACGAGATTTACAACGGCAGTCACGACCGCCAGCGCAAGCCAGATCATGTCGGTGCGACCCCACGCCTGCGAGGCACGGGTTTCGGTGCGCGTTTGGACCGGCCAGATACGGGACGTCGCCTAGGCGTTTTGGTGGGTACCGGGTCCGCCACAGGTCCCAGTTGTTGAAGCGTGCGAGTAGTAAAGCTTCATAAGTTAGATGTATTATACCTTCGCCTGCGGCATGAGCGAAGGTGAACATCCGCTATGTCGACTTTATTTCGCAAGCGCCTCGCCGGATGGGACGCTCACCGCTCTCACGCTGGGTGCCGCAGCGCGGCGGCAAGGTCCCCGGCGAGCGCAGCGGCGGCAGCAGAGACGACTACCGGGTCCCCGATGCCCTGCTCCGCCCGGCCGGCCATCATCGAGCCGAGCGCTTCGGGGCCGGTGGCGAAGAGCTCATCGAGCAATTCGCTTGCGTGCTGGGTGACAGCACCGGCGAGGGGGTCAGTCTGCAGGCGCCGGATGGCTGTGGCGATCTGGTCGGTGGGAATCGCGACAAGGAGGCGGTAGAGGTCGTGGGCGTCCTTGTCGAGGAGGCGGTCTGGGGTGTCTGCGCGCTCCGCGAGCTTGTGCAGCTTGGCGACGAGCAGCGCGGCAGGACCGGCGACGTTGACGATGCAGGCACGCGAGTCGTCGGGGTCGATGGCAGCTACACGCATCGGTGCGTGGTCGACGATCGCGGCCTCCAGGCCGGTGGCGCGACGGGCGGCATGCTTTGAGTGCGGGGGGATGCGCGCGCCACGACGACCAGTGGCGCCGGCGAGCGAGGCTGGGACCATGAGGTCGACGGGGATACCGTCGGTGTTCAGCCAGGAGCCGGGTTGCGGGAAGTTGGGGTCGAGGTGAAATCCGGCTTCGCTCATGGCGTCCTCGAGCAGTGGGGTATCGGGTAGGGCGCGGGTGTCGAGCGCGATGTCGCTGTCCTTGGTCGTCTCGGCGAGCGCGACCACTGCCCCGCCGGTGTGAAGGTAGATCGCCTGCGCGCCGATCACGACCACCGCGTGCAGGTGGGGTTGGAGGGCGCCGAGCGCGTCGAGCAGCGCAGAGCGCGCGGCGATGAGCAGGTCAGCGTCGCCAGGCTGGTTCATTGGCTCCCATCCAGTCGAGCAGCGCCTGTGCCTCGGTGGGGCCGCGGCCGGGGGCGGTGAGCAGGTCGACGGCGACCTGGCTTGGCGTGGCGATGCGCAGCCCGTCGATGTCTTGGCTGCGCTCGAAGACGACGTCGTAGTCGCCCGTGGCGAGCAGCACGTTGGCGCCGGTGTCCACCTCACGCAGGTCGAGCCGCTCGGCGGCCTCGTCGAGCCGGTCGACGTAGACCGCAGCCAGCCGCGATGGCGCGTAGGGCGCGAAGCGCTCGGCGGCGAGCGAGCCCGTGAGTACATAGCGCAGCTCGGGAGCGCCTCGCAGCCTCTCGACCAGTGCGGAGAAGCCGCGAGGTTGCAGGTAGGAAACGACGGTATTGCTCTGCTGGAAGCCGTAGTCCACGCTCCAGCGTTCCAGTAGCGCTCGCCAGTCGACGGTCGTGATCTGACCGCGGGGTTGACGCTCGATCAGGGTCTCTTGCTCCAGGAACTCCACGACGCGATAGGTAGCGCCTATGGAGGCGCCGCTGCGCTGAACGAGCTCGGGCACCGTCAACGGTGGCGCGAAGTCGGCCAGTGCCCGCACGATACGCGCGGCCGGCGGTCCCTTGAGGCTGCCACGCGGCCGTCCAGGCCCACGCCACGGGTCGCGCGAGGCGCCCGTGTCACGCAGAAACAGCGCCGGCCGATCAAGAACGACGCGAAGATTGCCGGTCGCATCGGCGTATGCCGCCCCACGCTGCTCGATCCGCGCACGCGTCGAGGCGGGCAGGTAGCGCGCGATCAGCATCGGCACGACTTCGGCTGGCTCATCGAAACGTTCGCGAGCCCGTTCGAGCTGTTCAAGCGTATACGTCACGTCGCGAGTGGCGAGCGCTCGCTTCGCCTCGACCAGCAGCAGCACACGATTCCCGTCGGGAGCCTGCAACTCCACCACGGCGTCTATGCGTAAACCCCCGACCAGCGTCTGCTCGGCAACCGAGAAACGCCAGTTGGGAGGAAGACGCCGCCTGACGTAGTCCAGCGAGCGGCGCAGCACATCCTCCTCACGCTCGGGAGGCAGAATCTCGACACGCGGATCCTGCTGGCTGGGGGTCTGGGATGGCATTTCAGTATCACTCCGAAGGGATAGTTCGTGAAACTATAGCATTCCGCTGTACGCGGAAATATCTCTTACACTACAGATCAGCACATGTGGCGCATTTGCCCGGGCAACTTTCCCAGCGGCCACCTCGGTCGGCGTCTGCGCGCGTCTCAGCTCTGCGAGGTCGGCACAGGCTCGTCGGCAGCCAGTGCGCCGTTCGCCGACGCCCGCCGTGCGATCCTCGGCCTGCGGGTTTGAGCCGATCAACCACGCCCCCACCGTGCCGGCGCGCTGGTCCACCAGGGACCGCCGGCAACGGTCAAAACGTTTACGCGGAATAACAACCGTGTATCGAACCACGCACGGGCCGGCAAGCAAGCACGCGTCGGTCGCCACCCAGCCGAGTTGCGTAGCTTGTCCTCAACAACCCAGGTCTGTCTGAACCGGCAGGTGAGTGAGGCCTACAAGGCTGGTGGGTGCGGGGCATCCAGCCCCGCTTACGGGCGATCAGCGGTCTTGTATGGGCCATTCCCCAGGTTTGCTTACCGATCTATCGCCACTTTATCCAAATCCGATAACGCGCGATAAGGTTGATAAGGTGGTGGCTGGGATGCGGGCTCACGACAATCCTTATACGCCCAACGCGGGCGCTCGTCCGCCGGCGTTGGTCGGGCGCGATGCGGAGCTGCTGGCGTTCGAGGTGCTGCTGGATCGCATGCGCGCGGGGCATACCGAGCAGTCGATGCTGATCACCGGTCTACGCGGCGTCGGCAAGACCGTTCTGCTGGGCGCCTTCGAAGAGCGCGCTCGAGCACGCGATTGGGTCACCGTCGACGCGGAGATCACGAAGAGCTCGGACTTCGGCCCGCGCATGGCGCAGCTGGTTCGCCGGGCGCTCCTGCGCATCGCTCCGAGCGTTCGCTGGCGGGACCGTGCCGAGCGTGCGGCCAGGGTGCTGAAGAGCTTTCAGATGACGTTCGAGTCCGAGGGCAAGATCAGTCTCGGTGTCAACGTCGACGCGCTCGAGGGGTTCGCGGACAGCGGCGATCTCGGCGAGGACCTCACCGATGTGCTGCTCGCGCTCGGCGAGGCGGCCGTCGAGCATGACACCGGTGTGCTGTTCCTCTTCGACGAGGTGCAGTTCCTCAGCTCCGTTGAGTTCGAGGCGCTGATCGCGGCGCTACACAAGACCGTTCAACGCCAGCTACCGATCGTCCTCACCGGAGCCGGCCTACCACAACTCCCACGCCTAGCGGGCGACGCGAAGTCATATGCCGAGCGACTGTTCCGCTTCCCGGCGATCGGCCGGCTGCCGGGAGACGAGGCCGCGCAGGCGCTCGTCACCCCCGCTGAAAGGCTCGACGTCGCCTACGAGCCGGATGCGGTCGAGGCGATCGTGGGATACACCGAGGGCTACCCGTACTTCCTGCAGGAGTACGGCAAGTTGGTCTGGGACAGCGCGCCACGGTCACCGATCACATTCGGCGACGTCGCCGACGCACAAGAGGCGGTAGAGGCAAAGCTCGATGGCAGTTTCTTCAGAGTGCGCGCCGAGCGCACCAGCGAGCTCGAGCTCAAGTACATGCGAGCAATGGCGGAGCTCGGAGCAGACGCCCAGCCAGCCAAGGACGTCGCGGCACTGATGGGACGCACCTCCGAGCAACTCGGACCCACCCGCTCACGCCTGATCGAGAAGGGACTGCTCTACACCCCCGGCCACGGACTCGCCGCGTTCACCGTCCCCCAGTTCGACCGCTACATGCGCCGCGCCCATATTCTTACCGCAGGAGGTTTAGCTTCTAGTGAAGAATAAAGTTGTACTTGTAGACAGGCCGTGGGGTCAAGTTGCCTGCTGAAGACCGGATCATCCGCGTGCTCATCGCGTCTCCCAGCGGACTTAATGATGAGCGTGCTCTGGTCGAGCAACTAATGTTTTGAGGCGGAGAAGAGCCTCCCTGTCACAGCTCCGTTCGCGTTTCGCTCCCTGCGCTGGGAGGACCAGCCGCCCGGCCCCGGAACGTCTGCAGGGTGTAGCTTCGTGGATGTGGGAGTTTCGAACCACCAACGATGAGCGTATCGACTATTTTTTCACAAGATGCTCTACGGATTTTGCAGTGCTCGGGTCGAGCCGTTCCGCTCAGTTCGATCGACTGAGGGCTACCTTCCGTTCGACTGCACAATCGGTGCAGGCAAGGTGCCAGGTAAAGAGCTAAATGACAGCTAGGGAAGGCCGAGGCTATTGCGGACTGCAGCAGCCAAGACATCCCCGGCGACGGAGCTTGCAACCGAAGCTCCTGCCTCACGCATACGGCGAATCGCTCCGCGGGCCTCCTCCTTCGTCTGTTTAGGCGCATCGAGATCGTCTAACGAGCGCTCTATCGCGTCCAAAATCACCGAAATATTGACGTTACTGACGTCGCGCATAGCAAACTGCCCGATAGTCGAGTTGACGATGTTTATGTGAGTTGTGCCTGCTACAGAGCGTCTATGAGCTGCTGTAGGAGGCTCTCCATCGCATGGCTCTCGATCAACTCACCCGGGTTCGGCGGCAACGACGAACCAGCTACCAGAACATCGAAACTACGACCCCCAGTGCCATCGGCCCGTGGTAGATCCAGCCCAACCATCTGCGTCGCCTCATTCAGCGACACCGCACCGATCAACACATCCGCGATCCCCGGACCCGACTGGATGTCGAGCTGCAGAGCGATCGTTGGACGCCGTAGATCGGCCTCCAGCAGCAGCACCCTTGAGCCCATCCTCGCCGCCGCGCCCGCCAGATGACGCGCGACCGTCGTCTTCCCATCGCCCGGGGCGGCTGATGCGACCATCAACGTCCGTAGCTCCCGGTCGACGTTGAAGTACCGCAGATGCGCGCGGATCAAATGGAAGGCCTTCGCCTCGCTCGCCGGCAAGGCCGCTCCCGCGTTCTTCTTGCCCTTCGCGGAACACGAGAGGGCTCTGAAACGGATCTTTAGGGCCGCATCCTCGCAGGTGAGTGAGACATACGAGGCCAGTTGGTGCGGGGCATCCATGCCCCGCTTACGAGCAGTTTCACCGCCGTCGCCAGCTTCTGCTACCTGCAAACGGTTACAGACGCCGCGCCGGCGGAACGCGTGTCCAACGCGCCGCTGGCAGCGTAGCTGACAGATACCCAGGCCTCCTCGGACGTGGCGGGTGGCGGGTGGTTGAGAAGAATCATCTCCCCATCTCCAAAGCGACTGCGCTTGGTGGCGTTGACGATCTGCGTGCGTCCTGCCCGGCTGGTGCCATGCGGCAGAGAGGTCGCGAATGGGAGAGCTGTCAGGTGGATCTCTGGGACTCGGCTCAGCAGCAGATCGATACCCTCGCCGTCTTCGAATCGCGGGAGCGTGCCACCGGCGAGCTTCCAAGGACTGAGGACCCAGCAACGCTCTCTGCCGTCAAGCGGATCGGCAAGAAGCTTGTGCTGGGCAGCCTTGGACCCGTGATGAGGGATCTTCAGCGCATGATGATCTCCGGGTCTCGCAGGAGGAATGTCCTTGACGATCTGTTGCCACTCGGTTGCGGGTAGATCTGCACCGAGCACGACGCGCGTTCCGGACCAGTCAATTGCCAGGGGTACTGAGAGCGTGTTGAAATCAACCTTCTTCCCTGCCTTCGCGCGCTTGACGGCGCGTTTGCTTGGCCCGAGCACGGTGATGATCGCCTCACCAAGGCTGAACGATGAGCCAGGAATTGGATCCCACTTCCGATTAGGGAATCGCTCCCAAGCGTCGTGGACCGCCGATACGGCGTGCTCCGCAAGACCACTGGACAGCGACTGCTCGAAATCTGGATTGGTCAAACGATCGCCACGCGGCGATATGTGCTCACTCAGATAGCCAATTTTCGAGCCGACCCATTGCTCGACGAGGACGTCAAAACCGGCGGCGTGATCCTCGTGCGGGTGCGTGAGGAGCAAGGCAGCCGGCTCGGCCTGATGCTCGTGGAGGAGCCTGATGGCTGGATTGGCCGAGTTGGCTGGGTCTACTGGAGACGAGTTAGCAGGCTCAACCAGGCTGTCGACGATCAACCAGACTCCTGGAGGAGCAGATACCACGATGCTCTCGCCGAATCCCGGACCAAAGACAACCACTGACAGTTGGTCGGGTGGCAGGTGCGGAAGTCCGCTCACCCCGTACCGTGGGAGCGCAAGTATCGATCTCCAGCCCCGGTCTGCGCCGGCAAGGCTTCGTCGCTCCATTCGCGCACGGCGTGAACACGTATCAGCTGCCGCATCTGCTCCCCCTTCTCGTCGGAATACAGACCGACCTCGACGAATCTGCCCGGCTCCAACTCTGAAGCTTGCTCGTCCCTAGTGAGTGTGTCGAACTTCGAGGTCGACAAGTCCAGCGTAGAAGCGGGAGGCGGTTCCGAGATGGTGGGATCTATCTCGCGCACACGCAGCTCAATCTGATGATCGTCGACACGCTCGACACGTCCAGCCAGCCAACGACGGATACGCATGTCCTGCGGCTCAGCTATCCGGCGGCTGAGCAGGAATGGGCCTTTCTTCCACCAGTCCTTCTCCAGATACGACGCGGGCACATAAGCACCGTCTGTTTGAGCAAGCTGAAGCGCACGCAAGCGGTGGATGAGCGCGGTTATCTGCGCACTACGGGTACGCACACTGGGAGGAACTTCAGCCAGTACAGAATCCGCGAACGGAAGCTGCGCGCGACGCAGCGCCACGTCGGCCACCCAGCCATGGAGCGTTTCGTAAAAGCCGACGTCGTCGGTCCGTTCACCGGCGCCAAGCTCGTCTAGCGATCGGTCCCATTCGTTACGAGCCGCTGTGGTACGTCCACGGGTGAGCAGGAACTGGACTAGCCTCGCCCGCCACCACGGATGTGTTGAGTTGAGCTCAATCGCTCCGCGGTAGTGGCCCTCTACGCGCTCAGGTTCGCGTCCGAGGCGATCCAAGTTGTAGGCAAGGTAGTGATGGGCATAATCATCGCTGCCGTCCATCCGGACCGCCTGATCGAAAACCTCAGCCGCCTCCTCGTAACGATGGAGCTCATAGGAGAGCGTCTTGCCCAGAATGTCGAGCTGGTCGACGAAATAGGGATCGCGATCCAAGAGATCGGGGTCACCGGCACGAGCCGCGTAGTAGAAGCTGTCGAGAGCCGCAGGCAACGCATCGCCGCAATCTCGTTTCTCAGCGGCATTTCGTAGTCCACGGTAGTAGCGGCACAGCTGGGCAAACTGCTCATAGTCTTCTCTCTCCGACTTAGGATCTATGGCACGCGCGTCTTCCCGGAGCGTCTCGTGCAGCAGGTAGGACTCATCGACCTCGTAGAGCAGACAGTTGCGCAACAGAGCCAGGGAGCGCTTCGAGAGTTTGCCGGTGATCTCACTGCCGATGAGTTCCTCAGCGAGCGGGCGCCGTATATGGGCCAGCCTCCTCCAGGCTCGCAGGAGGTCTTTGTATCCGCCGTGATCTTTGAGCGCCTTGAGCAGTCGCCGCGAGAGAGCACGTCGCGAGCGAGTCCCCAACGCGAGGACATCCCGGGCCTCGTCGACCGATGTGACATACGCCAAAGCAACGACTAGACGCAACTGCAGGGGCGAGAGCTCTCCCAACTGACCGCCAGCCCCCTCCAGCAGATAGCCGGCGACCTGGGCGAGCTCTCCCCATGCATCCGAATCGGTCAGGAAGACCTGCGGCTCGCTCGATGCGCCAACCGGCTCCCGGACCCGGAAAGACATGCCCTCCGGCGCCTCACCGGTGAGCACCCGCCGACAAGGAATGTCGTGCACCAGCTCTTGAACTACCAGCCGGGCGTGGTCGGCAAAGTGCTGGGTCTGCTCAAACCTGTCGGGCCATGCGCTCGGCTCGTCCAGCAGGAGCACAACGCTGTCACTACTGTTGATGATCCACTGTCGTACGCGCTTGATCTTCTCGGCGAGCGGCACCGTTCCATCCCGAAGAATGTCGCTCTGGCCGTTGACGCAACCCGCATCCTTGAGCCCACCGGCAAGTTCGGCCAGCGCCATCGGTCCAGCATCGAGGGAATGTGCGGCCGGAGCCGCCATGATGGCGACCTGGCCCTGGTCTCGCAAACCGTCCGCGAGCATGCGCAGCGCGGTGGACTTGCCGGCCGTAGCCACACCCTCGATGAGCCAGGCGGACTCAGTTCTGGGGGTCCTTGTTAGCTATGTCGCTGGCGAGCCGCTCTACGAGCGCCTCGACCTGCGGAAGGCGCGGTGCCGTCACGGTTGTCTCCGCTCGAAGCCTCGGGGCATTGGAGTTACGTAAGCAAGGCTACCGCTTGAGATCGAGCGAGACGCAACCGTTGTTGCGTCAATGTCGCCGATCCGGGCGGGTCGGGGCCTGACCCGCCCCAACCCAACCAACCGCTTACCGGCGTTTGCAGCTTGCTTTGGAATGTCCATGCCCACAACCTACGACGCGCTTGAGACGGGAGAGCTCGATGGAGCCAGGACAGACGCCCAACCCGAGCACATCGGAAGACTCAGCCTCTCAGGCCTGGCTCGTCGGCACCGGCGCGTCGGACGCGCCGACACCGTTGGGGGACGCGACGCTGTCCACGGGCGGCGGCTCCGTCTTGGGGGGCTCCCCGGGTTTGACCCCGCCCGCCGCGTAGTCGTAGGAGTACCCGTACCCGTAGCCCCCGAGCCGCCCCGACTTGAAGCCGTTCGCGACGACCCCGAGCAGTGGGGCGCCCGCGCCCGTGAGGGTCTCGTGCAGGCGCTGCGCGATGTCGCGGCGGTTGCGGCCGACGCGGCCGACGATGATCACGCCGTCGACCTTCCCAAGGAGGGGGAACGCGTCGGAGACCGCGGTCAGGGGTGGGGTGTCGATCACGATCAGGTCGTATCGGGTCTTCGCCTGCTGTAGGAGGCTCTCCATCGCGTGGCTCTCGATCAGCTCCCCCGGGTTCGGCGGGAGCGACGAGCCCGCGACCAGCACATCGAAGCTGCGGCCCCCAGAACCATCGACCCTGGGGAGATCCAACCCAACCATCTGCGTCGCCTCATTCAGCGACACCGCACCGATCAACACATCCGCGATCCCCGGGCCCGACTGGATGTCGAGCTGCAGAGCGATCGTTGGACGCCGCAGATCGGCCTCCAGCAGCAGCACCCGCGAACCCATCCTCGCCGCCGCACCCGCCAAGTGACGCGCGACCGTCGTCTTCCCATCGCCCGGGGCAGCAGAGGCGACCATCAACGTCCGCAGCTCCCGATCGACGTTGAAGTACCGCAGATGCGCGCGGATCAGGTGGAAGGCCTCAGCCTCGCTCGCCGGCAATGTGGCCCCGGCGTTCTTCTTCCCCTTCGCGGAACGCGACAGCGCTGAGCTCTCGGGGACGACGCCCAGTAGCGGCAGGCCGTAGACCTTCTCTAGGTCTTTCGGTTCTCTGATCCGGCGGTCTAAACGCTCGAGCAGGAAGGCAATGCCGAGGCCGAGCAGCAGACCCAAGATCGCCCCCAGGATGGTGTTCTGGGTAACTTTCGGCGAGGAAGGAGCCGTCGGGACAGCCGCAGCCTGTGCCACCTGGACACTACCGTTACGCAGTTCGGCGAGAACCCCCAACGACTGCGCGCGATCCTGTAGCGCGAGCCCCGCCGTTCCTGCCTTTTCCTTCGTGGACAGCGCCGCCAGCTGCTTGTTGACGAGTTTCAACGCCGAGGCGTAATAGGCGTGGTTGGCGTTCTGCTGCTCTTTGACGAACACTTCGGTGTACGTGTTCGCGATGCCGGCCGCGAGCGCCGGGGAGGTCGCGGTGGCGGCGACGTCGACGATGTTCGATTCCCCCTGCGCGCTCACGCTCAGATCCGCGCTGACCTTGTCCTTCGTCAGCCCCTGCCCGAGCCGCCCCGCGGTCTTTTCGGCCATGTCGCCGAGCTGGACGAGCTTGAGGTTCGTGTTCTGCTGGGGCGTCTGATTGCCGGTTGGCACAACTGATAGCCCGGCGACCTGCTGGCTGAGCTGGTTGTTGTTGAAGACGAGCGAGGCCGTGGCGGTGTACTTCTTCGTCTGGTGCTTGGAGAAGCCGTAGGCCGCAGCGGCGACCAACACAAAGCAGAGCAAGATCCACCCCGCGCGGCGACGGAGAACGCCCATAACCTGTTCGATGCTTAGGTTTGTCTGCTCAGTATCCATTGAGATCGCCTGCTCGCCGCATCCAGTGGCACGTCATCGACCTGCGCGTCGTCGCTTCGCAAGTTCGGAATACTAAACCAAGCACCATTGCCGATGCAGAAGCAAGACGATACCGGGCGACGGACGATACGGCAAGGCATCGCATGCAGCACAGCCGCTACTCTGCCTGCGCCATGCGAATCGCGTACGTGGTCGGCGCCCGGCCGAACTTCGTCAAGATGGCCCCGGTCATCTCCGAGCTGCGCCGGCGAATGCCGGATGGCCGGCACGCGCTGATCCACACTGGTCAGCACTACGACCGGCTGATGTCCGACATCTTCCTTGAGGAGCTCGGCGTGCCGGCACCCGATCATATGCTCGGCGTGGGCTCTGCCAGCCATGCAGTCCAGACGGCACGCGTGATGGAGCGAATTGAGCCCGTCTTGATAGAAGAGCACCCCGACCTCGTGATCGTCCCAGGCGACGTCAACTCGACGCTCGCGGCGACGCTTGTCGCCGTCAAGCTCGGTATCCCGGTCGCCCACCTCGAGTCGGGCCTGCGCTCCTTCGACCGCACGATGCCCGAGGAGATCAACCGGATCGTCGCTGACGAGTTCTCCGAGTATCTGTTCCTGCACTCCGAGGAGGCGATCGAGAACCTGCGCGCCGAGGGCATCGCCGACGAGCGTATGCACTTCGTCGGCAACACGATGATCGACTCGCTCGTCGCCGTGGAAGAGCGTTTCCGCAACGCTGGCACAGCCGCCACCCAGGGCCTTGAGCCAGGCGACTACCTGCTCGTCACGCTGCATCGTCCAGCCCTCGTCGATGGACCGCTGCTGGCCGACGTCATCGCGCGTCTGAACAATCTAAGTCGTGAACTGCCCGTGCTCTTTCCCGTCCACCCCCGCACACGCAAGATGATGGATGGCATGGGCCTCGAGCCGGTGTCAGATGTCCACTTCATCGAGCCGGTGTCCTACCTCGAGTTCCTCTCATTGGAGAATGACGCCCGCGCGGTGCTCACCGACTCGGGTGGCGTGCAGGAGGAGACGACCTATCTCGGCGTACCCTGCTTTACGTTGCGCGACAACACCGAGCGTCCGGTTACCGTGCGGTCCGGAACGAATACTCTGCTTGGCCTCGAGCCCGAGCGCATCGACGACATTCTGCCGTCGCTTGCTAGGCCCAAGACGATCAGCAAGCCGCCCGACCTATGGGATGGCAATGCTGCCGGTCGCGTCGGAGATGTTATCTGCGGCACTGCGACAAATCAGCTACCAACAGGGACTACGGCGGATCATCTGGGCGCGACTGCTCGGTGAGTAGGAGAAGTGGCGAAACTCTACATTCCGCTCTACGAGGTGGGATCGTACCGCCACCAATCTTGTCGGTATCCCTTTTTTGGGCGTTGATATACGTGTCTCACCTGGCGACCGGGTATGATGGCCCTAGTCGCGCAGCGGCATGGTCGCTGGGTTGAGGGACGATCCGCTGACGGCGCTCCGTATTCTTACGTGGAGTAGACGATGCCACCGATCTCACGACAGTACCTTGACTGTGCGGTCTTTCTCTATCCGTCAGTTGCCGAGGCGCGACGAGGCAACACGCAGGGAGGGGCCAGCGGCTTCCTGGCGAGCGTGGCGCTTGATCTAAATCACAGGATGCCAGAGGACCCCCGAGCGCTCTATGTCATCACGAACAAGCATTGTGCGATACACACTCCCATCGTTAGATTGAATACCCAGAGCGGTGACATAGCCATACTAGAGCCCAAGCAGCAAGAGTGGTTCTATCACCCCGATGGGGACGATGTTGCGGCGTGGCCCGTGGGGTTATCACGCGATTACTATCGATATCAGGCGGTAGCGGTCGAAGAACGCCATGCCAGTGTCCTCGATGAGGAGATGGTCCCTTATATTCACCCTGGGTCTGAGGCATTCTTTGTGGGCCGCTATGTGACGGTCTCGGGGATTCAACGCAATTTTCCCGTGGTGCGGTTTGGTTCGGTAGCAATGACTCAATCGGAGCCGATTGAGCACCCGAGCCAGCCCCAGGACAGCTTCTTGGTGGAGGCGCGGTCCCAGGGCGGCTTTAGTGGTTCGCCGGTGTTTACGTACTTGGAGCTAGCCCTCCCGGCGATGCCCATAGTCGAAGCGAGAAACATCACATTGTTGGGCATTGTTTGGGGACATATCCCCCATTACAAGCGGATCTTGGAAGGAGACAAGAAGACTCCCATACCGCAGGACTGGTGGGTGCCGGATAACTCAAACATGGCATGCGTGATACCGGCGTGGAAAATCGTCGAGTTACTGAACAGACAGGAGCTACGAGATATGCGCAACAAGCAGGCCAAGACGTTGCTAGAAGATTCCTGAAATAGTCGGTTTGGGTGGGTCTGGTTGCTCGGCTTCCGGTCGCGGTGCTGTTGTTGCAGTTGACGGGAGGTGCCCCGGGTTCAGGCAGTGGTGTTGGTTAGGCTAGGACTTATATGCCCACTGGGGCGTTTCGGTAGGTGCCACCTTCGCAAGAAGGCCACGGCGACGAACAAAGATCAACTGCAATGCCACGGTGACATTCAACAGCACTGCGACCGCTACAGCGCCACCATTAGCTCCGAGTGGCGGTACCAGGATGACAATGGTGGCAATCTGTGCCACCGCTGACACAGCCGCGATCCTTACTACCACGCCAACATGGCCCGTGACCAAGAGCACCGAATATAGCCAGAACATGATCAGGTACGGGATCACTCCGATAAGACAGATGCTAAGGGGAAGGCCCGCGGCAGCAAATTGAGGACCCACCAACACCTTTAACAACGGATGCCCCAAGACCGCGACCAAGATTGATGGAGGCACGGCTATTACTGCCACTACCAAGCTAGACCGAAATGCCAAATGGCGAATCTCTCCCCATCTCTTACCCGCAACGGCCCGCGACATCGCCGGAAATATCGAAGCTGTCAAGGCGTCCGCTAAAAACAAGGGCACGGATGCGAACTGTAGCGCCACTCGATAGAGCGACGCAGCCGTGGCTCCTGCCAATGCACCAACGAGCAGCACATCGAGCTTTGTCGAGGCGAGTCGGATCGTTCCGACGAGATTTGTGTTGAAAAGAAAACGACCCAACTCGCCTCTCTGCTCTCGCAGAACGGCGATATGGGCTCGTCGCGCATGCCAGGCCACACGCGCCAGCATCGGCAACGCTAGACCAGCACCCACCAGGCCGGCAAGCGCAGACGCACCCACCCGCGCCCACATCAGCTGTGTAAGACCTCCGCCGGCAAGCGCGACCGCTACGAGCAACCCGAGTCGGAAGATAACTGCAGAAGCGTCTGACACAAACCCAAGGCCAAAATGACCTAACGCACGCAGTAGAACCCCCCAAGCTGTTGCAAACGTGGCCATCACTACGCTCACGGCATAAATAATCATCAAGCTACTGTCGCTGTCATTATGGACAAACAGTCTCGTCGCCAGGCCCGCAGTAGCCAGCACTATCAGGAAGGTGGCGAGAGCCACGGCTGCCTCGAGAAGCCAGAGCAGCTTGATAAACGCGACAGCCTCAGAGTGCCGATCCTGCGCAAAGAAGCCTGGAAGGTAACGGTTCAGACCATCTTGAACGCGGAAGTTTAGTAGTTGTTGTATAAATTCTGGATATGCCGTGACTAACACATAAATGCCAAACGTGGCTGCGCCCAGATACCGTGCAAGTATCGTCGTCTCTCCGAACAATGCGAGCGCCGTGACAGCGCTTGCTCCAGCTGACCAAGCTGAATTGCGGAGCACCTTGGTGAAGACACCATCCCGTGCCGCCCTCACAGCCCCAGTACTCCGCCGATATTTGCCGCCACCTGCTCGATCGTAATATTCGCGAACGCGCGATCCACGCGCTGGGTATGATCGCCATGGCGATCAGCAGCGCGCCGTACAGCTTGCCAGATAGCCTGAGAGTCGCCCCAATCCTCGACCGTCTCGAATGCATCTCCGGCGACCTCGGCAACCGGGGGAGTGGGAGTTGCCAGCACGACCCGCCGAAACTGTAAAGCATCACACAGCTTTGCCGGCAGTTGAAACCGGGCAGCCGGTTGCTGTCGTTGAGGAAGCATTAAAATGTTAATGTGCTCATAAACCAATCGTAATTGGGTCAATGTCACCGGCTTATGCCAGACGACATTTTCTAAACTTGCAAACTCTCGCACCGCAATTGGATCTTCAAAAAGATGAATCTCCGCCTGTTTGCCCGCCGCCCTGGCAAATCTACTAAGCTCAGCCATGCCCTTGAACGTTCGCGGAGTACCAAAGAATCCAAACCGCGGGAAAGAAAGGTCAGCTGGGGAGTTCAAACGCGGAGACGATGGACGCGCATGCGGTACCACAGTAGTCTGCCTAGGTAAGTTGAGATGTTGTACGAGCGCCAAGCTGGAAGCCGTGAAGGATCGATTACGCCTCAAGTTCGTGAGCGTCCTGCGAATGCGCTCCGGCGAAATGGACCTTGCAGGGTGCAGTTGAATTCTATTACGGAATCGTTCACCGCGGAAAATATCTCCAAACCCAGCGTCATCATCATCGATGTCAACAACGAGATCGGCTAGGTGTTCATTGGCAAGCCTGATCGACCACGAAAGGGTGCGCCCAATTGGCTTTGAATGCCAAATCACCAAGCGCTGCGCCTGACCAGCCTCTCGAAATATCGCATCACGAAAAGCCGACTGGCTACCTACCTTAATGACGTCTGTCGACAGATCATCTACCCCTTGCCAAAGAGGCCCATCGTCAAGTGAAATCAGTATCGCTGGCGATACGGAAGCAGCAATCCAATATAGACACATGGCACGGCCAAGCGCATTGCCTGCACTCGTAGGTGATACAACCACTACAAGGCTGTCCCTGTTCGCCGTCATGGACGATCTACCAAGAAGGGGCTATCAGCCTGAAGTGTGATATTGTCTTTTGTAACTCTCTTGTAGTTTGTAGTGTGTTCATCTGCTGGCTGGCGGGGGCCTGTGCTAAGTTGCGCTGCCGTCATAGCGAGCGTCAACCAGAACGCATATTGGAAGCTTGTGATCAGAGATACGCTCACCAGCGTCACCCACTCGCCCACCAACGCCACGGCAAGCCCCAGTAACAGTAAATCGCCACGTTTCCGCGCCTCTCTTATCGTATACGCAAAGGCCGCGAGAAACCCTAACCATATCGACAATCCTACGATCCCCTGGCGGCCCGACATCAAAGCCGGCTCGGATGTAACATCACTAAGTGTGAACTGACCCTGGTGCCCAAAAAGTTCGTCTGATTCTGCCGTCGGAGTACCCCAGAGTGTAAGTGAGCTCAGGCTCGTTGTAAGCAACTGGGAGCGGTAATTGGCGTTAGCATTCTCTACGGTGCCTGCCTGGAACGAATTAGTAACAGAATTACGAACTGGGCCAACAAATAACGCCAAGATCACTAGCGCCGCCACTATCGCCGATAGTCGGCCTGCTCGTTTAGTCAAAAACCCGCAGATCAGCACTGCAACGATCGCCGCAATATATGGCCCTCTGCTAAGTGTAAACGCCTCCCCCAATGCGATAAGTGTGAATAGGAGCCAGCGGCGAGTCATAAACGCGAGGACCAAGGGAATCACGAGAAACGATCCCAGCGCGATCGGATGACCCATGGTGGCCTGTGCGCGCACTCCACCGCCACGTGGATAATTGATCGCCCATTGCGCAAGAGCCGGGTTGTTCAGAGCTGAGTGTACGAACAGGGTTCCGCCGCGTAGCTCTTCCCAGAACGCGAGTAGCGAAAGTCCCACCCCGGTCATTATAAGAGCAATGGGGAGTCTGCGGAGGGTGCTAGGCCACGCAGCGATAATGGCCCGAAACGCAAAATAGGGCAGCAATATCTGAATGGCGACCTGACGGGCCAGTGTGTGAGAACCAAAGATTGGGTAGCCTCTAGCGACTGAGCTCAACAAGACGCCAACAAAGAGCGCCATTACCAAATAATCATAGATGGTTAGTTTGTGATGTCCGGTTACCACAAGTACAGTGATAGCTGCGATAGCGGCGGGCAACGCAAACAGCACCATGATTGGTGCTATACCTCCAGCAATGGTCGGGCTCCAAGTGTATGGTACAAAAAGTGTCATAATGAGCAAGACGCCAAATAGATCTGGCCGCATAGTTGCAGTGAAAATGATAACCATTGCACCGATGATGGCTAGCGCCAATATTTGGTAACTGCTCGCGGTAATGGTTCCGAGTGCAATGCTCACCGCCGCGACCGCGAACAAGACCATAGAGACACGGAGCCATGTCCGTGGTTCGTGTTCATCGGGCTCTATTTGCTGGCCCATCACCGAGCCGGACAACAGCGGCTTTTCGATCAGGTCCATCGGTTAAGGGGCCTCGCCAAATCGAAATGACATCGTGCCCGTTTGCGAGCGGTCCGGCGTTAACCCTCTGCCGACCCTCCACATATCAGCCCGCAACCTCGGTCAGGACCTCGCGGGTTTCCGTTACCGTACGACTCCACGGGAAACGTTCAGCCCAAGCTCTCAGAACAGCAGAGCGCTCAACCCGCTCGGTTGTATCCATCCGCATGTGGGCAAGCATCGTCTCGGCAATCACGGCGTGGTCGTGTGCCGGCACCTGGGAGGCTACCGGTCCGATGGTCTCGTCGATTCCATGCCCGAACGATGTTATGATCGGACAGCCACAGGCAGCGGCCTCCATAGATGGATTTCCAAAGCTCTCGATTGAGCTTGGGACAACCAACGCCGAGGCCTGTTGATACTCTTGAACGAGACGATCGTGGTCGACGCGGCCGAGGAAGCTGACGCGATCCTCGAGATGTAAATCTCGAACGAGGTCCGTTAGCCAAATCAATTCGTCGGCCGACATACCACCGTCGGCGACTGCCAGTTGGATATCCGCCGACGGTGTCCGTCGCTGAATGAGTGCTACCGCTCTTATAACGGTCGCGAGGCCCTTGTAATCCCAGGGCTTGGAGACGAAAAGAAACCGATTGGGAATGACCGCATCGGCCCCGCCGGGCCGAAATAGCTCGAGGTCAATGCCATGAGGTACGACTACGATCGTCTTTCGCTGTGCTCCAACTCGGCGCATCAAATCATCGGCGGTTGCCGAGCTGGGCACGATGATGCGACCCGCTCGCCTGACCGCGTGTGCCGTCGCCAAGCGCTTATAGGTGCGAAATGCAAGCGAGACCTGAGTAGGGTAATGATAATATAACATTGAGCGCACTGCCACCACGACCGGTATTCGTCGAGGGAGTCCGTAGGAAGCAAAGTTCGCCGGATAGAAGGCGATGTCCGCGGCTCTAGCAACAACCTGCTGGTTGAACCTGACGTTCTTATCAATCAGGCGCGTCATTGCGTACGGCGTGCCTGAAGGAAGGGGCGATAGCTCGATCAACGACTCGCGATTCTCGAGCGACGCTGGTACTTGCCCATGAGAAAAGACGGGCACTAGCTCGTCTGTGTAAGTTTTCCACCAAGTCGGCAGGACGTAAGTGGGGTACGTATTACCGCCGGTGTCACTTGCTACAGGGCCGGTAAAGTCGAGAAGTATTTTCATGGCATTCTCGGCTTACGATGCGTCAGGATCAGGCCTTCCGGATTGCGCCAGCTCCAGAGGCGCACCCGCTGCGGGCTCCTGAAAGCCTACGGCAGCCCCCTCCGAAGCCGACCGCAAAGCAGCCAGCGTGACAGACATCGTGTCCAGAGTAGTCGGCGCCTGTTGAGGTGTGGCCCCTCTTACGAGCTCCAAGAAATATCTGAATTGGGCGTCATGCCCCTTGTCTCGGCCTTTCCCCTTCGTCGTTCGTTTTTGTCGGCCGTCATAGGTGACGAGGCCCGCAAAGTCGTCCAAGACCGCGGACCGTCCCCCGGCATGAGCCTCGAAGTACTCCTTGCCCAGGCCCGAAGCTCCGCCGGCGCCGTAGAGAATCGTCGCGATCGAGCCGTCCTCGAAATCAAGAGCAACGCTGAAGCTCTGAGCTGCCGCCAGCGGCTCACCGGGCCCTGCGCGCATCATGGTGCTTACTCGACTCGGAAGCGCGCCGACGAACCAACAGGCGAAGTCGATGAAGTGACAGCCCTCCCCGACCAGGCGGCCGCCTCCCTCGTCGGGATCGTTCAGCCAGTGACCGTCCGGCAAGAGACCCGCGTTGATACGACAGAGGAGCTCAACGGGATGTCCACGATTGGCGATATGCTCGCGCATGTGCCTGGCCAAGGGCGCGTAGCGCCGGTTGAAGCCCACAAGCAGCGGCGGCCCCTCGGCGGCTGCGACATTTTTGAGCTCATCCAGCTCATCCTGCGTGAGGCAGGCCGGCTTCTCCACGAAGACCGCCTTTCCCCCCTTCAACGCGGCGGTCGCATAGGCTGCGTGGGTCGCGTGGCGAGTAACGACCGCAACGGCCTCGATCGATGGATCGGCAAGAATCTCATCGGGGGAGAGCAGTCGATCGACCGCGAACTGATCCTTCGCCGCGTGAGCCGAGCGGCCCGAAGCGCTCGATACGGCCGTGAGCCTGAAGCCGGCGCGCTGCAAGCCCGGCGCCACTGTCCCTTGCGCGAAATTGCCCGTGCCGATGAGGCCGGTGGATGGCGAGGACGATGAGAGCGGCGACCACTCGTGGACCTGCACCAACTCGCCGTCTGGCAGAGGCGTGGGCTCGTAGGTGATGACCATCGCCAGCGGCGATGTGTCCGCCGACACCAGCGCCTGGTATGCCGCCTCGGCGTCATCGACCGAGAAGCGGTCGGTCACCAGACCCTTGACATCGAGGCGTCCTGCCGCGATCAGCTCGACAAACGAGCGCATGTTGCGGCGCTCGGTCCAGCGGACATAGCCAACGGGATAGTCCAGGCCTCGCTCCTCGTACTCGCTGTCGTAGCGACCCGGGCCGTAGGATCGGGACAGGCGCAGGTCGAGCTCCTTCTCGTAGTAGGGCGCCCGGGGAATCGCCAGTCCGACATCGCCGACGATGACGACCTTGGCCCTGTCGCGGGCCAGCTGCGCCGCCAGCTGCACCGGATCGTCCGACGGTGTGGCCGCGGTGATCAGTACCGCGTCGCAATCCGCGGCTTCGACGGGCAGCCTGCCATCGCTCAACTGCGAGCGCTCGAAGACGACGTCCGCCGCTCCGACATCGCGAGCCCGGCCAAGCAGTTCGGGTGAGAGGTCGATCCCGACCACACGGCACCCCGCGGCTCGGAGAAGCTGACCGGCGAGCTGGCCGACAAGCCCGAGGCCGATGACCGCCACGGTCTCTCCAAGCCTGACATCCGCCTGGCGCACACCGTGCATCGCGATGCTGCCGACGGTGGCAAAAGCGCCGCTCTCAAAATCAACGTCTTCTGGAAGCGGCACGCACAGGTTCGACGGAACGTGGTCCACCTCGGCGTGGACGGCATAGTCGGCGCCACCACAGGCCACCCGATCTCCCGGAGCGATGTCCCGTACACGCGAGCCGACTGCCAGCACGACCCCGGCCGCCGAGTAGCCCAGGGCCGAGGGCTGATCCAGGCGGGAGCGGACAGCACGGATGGTCTCGCGGAGGCCATCCCGCCGCGCCTTCTCCATAACCTGGTGCACCTGGTCGGGGCGGGCTTTGGCCTTACCGATGAGGCTCTGTTGCCCCGTCTTGACCTTGCTGCGCTCGGTTCCGGCGCTGAGCAGGCTCGCACGCACGTCGACCAGCACACCGTGAGGCGACACGGTCGGGTTCGGAGCATCGATGACGGAGATGCTTCCGTCGCGTAGACGTTGAGTGACTTGCTTCACAAAACCACCACGGTGTCCACCAGCATGATCTCGGACATCCCTCCGAGCGAAAAATCAGTGACCCCATCCATGAGCGACAGGGCAGACTAGCCGAAAAGGCGAGCCGCCGTTGGCCCGGAGAGCAGATTGCCTAGACTGGCGCGATGAAACTGCTCTGGCAGGGATCCTGGATGGACACCCCCGGCTACGACGTGCCCGATTCCGCCGTCCTGATCGAGGTGGACACGACCGTGCCGATCCGGCGCCTCGAGCATGCTTCCGGCCGTGTCACCCGGCGCCCCTACCTGAAGGTCGCAGCCTTCCTGTGGACCGAGGGTCCGCGCAGCACCCTGCGCAAGGTCCGAACCAAGCGGGAAGAGACGCTGTTTACCGGCGATTTCCGCATCGCGCTGATTCAGGGCCGTGCGATTCAATCCGGCAAGCACGTGATAGCCCTCGGTTGCCGCGTCCCCCCTGCGGCTCAGCAGATACCCGTTCACCACCGACTCGTGAGAGAGCTCGACGAGGAGCTCTCCTCCGACGAGCTGTTACGTGTCGCATCGCTTCTGAGGAATAAGTGCGACGCCCACTGCCAGCAGAATTTCCTCTATTCCGCAACAGAGCCACCAGCGCACTTGATTGATGCCCTAAAGGACGCGATCGACGAGCGTTCCACACAAGCCTCGATCGCGGTGGACGATCTCTCAGTGATAACGACACCCACAGGATCTGACGAGGTTGCGAATGAGGTGCTTCGCCTCGACCCGGCGAAACGATCATCGAAGATGCACGTCGCTCTACTGGGATCGGGTGACTACGCCCGCACCGAGATCATACCCGCGCTACGCGGTGCAGGATTGGCGCTCCATGCCGTTGCAAACCGTGAGCCACAGATCGCGGCGATGGTCGCAGGAAAGTATGGTTTCACCGTGGCCACCAGCGATGCTCGGCAGGCCATCGCCGAGTTGCCGGAGCCTGGACTGGTTGTCGTTGCCACCGCACACGATTCCCACGCTCAGCTGGCAAGTGAGGCAGTCAACGCTGGGCATCGTGTATTCCTCGAGAAGCCTCCCGCCGTGACGCACGCCGATGTAGAGCTACTGATCGAGGCGCTGACGGCACGACCAGGCGGCATTGAGATTGGCTTCAATCGTAGATATCACCCCCTTGTCCTCAACGCCCGCTCAAAGCTCCAGGGGGAGGCTGGGCCCACCTCCATCACATGTACGATCAAGGAGATAGCGCTCGAACCGGATCACTGGTATTTCTGGCCCAACCAAGGCACCAGAATTACAGGCAATCTGTGTCACTGGATCGACCTGGCGGTCTTCTTGCTGGGGACAAAGGTCGTGCCGGTCTCGATAACGCTATCCCCGAAAGTTTCTGGCCCGGAGAGCGCAATTGACGAGGAGCGAGTTCTGACTGTCACCTTTGAGGACGGATCTCTACTCACGATTTTCGCAACGAGTCGTGGCGATGACATACGGGGGGTGCAAGAGCAGATCGAGATCCGCCGAGGCCGGACGACGATCATGCTCGACGACCTGTGGAAGATGCGCATCCGTCACGGAGGGATGGACCGCTACTCGCGAACGCTGTTTCGCGATAAGGCCCATCGCCGCATGTATCGCGCAGCTCTCCGGCGATTCCTGCGGAATGAACCGGCAGCGTATCCAGCGCGGGACATCGTCCTGGTCTCTGCCATCCAAATCGCGGCTAGCGATCTGGCCCGAAGCGGAGAACTGCGCGGCGAGATTCCGATCTGGTTGGAGCCGGCGCTGCGAAGGTTGCCGGATCAGATATCGGTCTGAGCGACTGACGGTGCAATCCTCGATCCTCCGAGGAACGCCGCCGCCGAGGCAAGCCCGAGCGCAACGGGCGCGTCACACCAGCGTATGTAGCACACGCGCGCGGTCCCCCAACGCTCTCGACGAAACACGGCATGCCCGTTGCGCTGTAACAGCCGCGCGAGCGTATAGCGAGCCACACGCTCGACGGCCTCGACGGGAACAACGCCTCGCGCCGCCAGACGGGAGAGGACCGTCATGCCGGTCCCCGCGCTGTGCGAATCCTCCGGATAGCGCTTGCCGCGCCACAGCCTTGCGCGGCCCTCGGCGTCGAAGAAGCCCGACAGATAGACGCGCGCACCGCGCTCGATCGCATCGGGGATCCTGGGGTCGACGCCCTCGAGGCGACACAACGAGTCGAGGACATAGCCGGTGTGGAAGCCATCCACCCACTCGAGCCCATCGGCCTCGCCATAGGGCCAGGTGCCGTCCGGCTGTTGCGCGTCGAGCGTGCGCGCGGTGGCGATGCGAACGGCCTCCGATGCCGCCGGCGCCTGCGACGCCAGCTCGTGCACCAGGGCAGCGCCCAGCAGGTTCGCGTTGTGGACGAGCCGATCGCTGTGGCCGTGGTAGGCGAAGTAGCCCTCCTCCGGCAGGAACAGCTCGCGGGCTACCCATTGCGCCGCGCGCTCGGCCCGTCCGTGCCACGCGGGTTCATCGAGCGTGCCGGCCGCCTCAGCGAGCGCGTTCGCCGAGAACGCCGTGGCCACCACGTTGGGGCTGGCGCCGGGGTAGTAGCTCCAGCGCGTCTGGGTATCCCACGGATAACCCCATCCGTCCTCGCCGCAAGTCGTGTCGTCGAAAAGAGTCTGTAACGCATCGCGTGCCAGGTCGCGCAGATGGACGTCCTCGCGCGCCGCCACGAGCCTGGCTGCGGCCTGGCCGAGCAGGGCAGGAGCCTTCGGGACCAACGAGTGCCGGTGCCGGTACAAACGCCGGATGTCCACGGGCGAGCGCGCGTGCAGCTGGATGATCGCCTGACGCCGGCGTCGACCGCCGGCAAGCGGAGCGGGCCAGCGGACGTACAGTCCGTCATACGGGTCCGGCCCCCGCCACCGTGCCTGGGCCGCAATCTCAATCAGGCGTTGAGCTGCCGCCCGCAGCTGCTCCGTCTGCTTCTCGTCAGCCTCGCTCATGGCGCGCGACGATACCCTTTCCACGTGCAATCCGGGGAGGAAGGCTCGTCCGAGCGCAGCGACCGCGCAACTGTGCTGGGCTGCGCTATCGACCGGCTCGACATGGAGCAGACCTTGGCGCGCTGCCAAGCCATCATCGAGCGAGGCACGTTCGCCCAACAGGTCTCGATCAACGCCGTGAAGATCGTCGCGCTGGAGCACGACGCCTACATGCGTGAGGTGGTGTCCAAGTGCGAGCTGGTCAACGCCGACGGCCAGTCGGTCATATGGGCTTCGCGACTGCTCGGAGACCCTCTCCCCGGGCGCGTACCCGGGATCGACCTGATGCACGCCCTGATCGCGATGGCCGAGCGCGAGGGCTACGGCATCTACATCCTCGGCGCTCGCCACGAGGTGCTCGAGACGGCGGTCCAGCGGTTGCGCGAGGCGCACCCCCGCCTGCGCATCGCGGGGTACCGCGACGGTTACTTCAGCGACGAGCAGAGCCCGGAAGTCGCCGCGGCGATCCGTGACTCCGGCGCGCAGATCCTGTTCGTGGCGATGAGCACCCCCCGCAAGGAGCACTGGCTCGGCGAGCATGGGCCCGGCCTGAACGTCCCCTTCGTCATGGGCGTCGGCGGTGCGATCGACATCGTCGCCGGCATCACACGCCGCGCCCCGCACGCCTGGCAACGTCTGGGTATCGAGTGGCTCTACCGTGTCTTTCAAGAGCCGCGCCGGATGTTCCGCCGGTATCTCGTGACGAACACTCGGTTCAGCCTTCTGGTCGCCCGCGCGATGAGTACCCGTGTCCTCGCCCGCATTTCACCTCGCGCCAAACCAAGCACCGGGAATTGACAGGCCGGCGACGCGCCCGCTACTCTTGCTCGCTGCAACCTCCTCGCACGACATGGACGTCGACTCCTACACCCACGGCAGCGATAGATTGACTAGGCGACCCCTGTCCTTGGCATACAGTCGCAGGCGCGCATGACCACGGTCGGCATCGTCGGACTCGGCTACGTCGGCCTGCCGCTAGCGGTGGCGTTCGCCCAAGAGGACTGCGACGTGATCGCAGTCGACCTCGATCCGCGCAAGATCGAGGCGATCAAGGCGGGCGACTCCTACATCGAGGACGTTCCCTCGGAGTTGCTGCGGGCGATGTCCGATCGCATCTATGCCAGCACCCGCTACGCACGTCTCGCCAAGGCCGACGCGATCCTCGTGTGCGTGCCGACCCCCTTGACCGCGAACCGCGAGCCCGATCTCGGCCCGTTGATCGACTCCACCCGCGCGCTCGCGGAGGTTCTGCAAACAGACCAGGTGGTGATCTTGGAGTCGACGACCTACCCCGGCACCACACGCGAGCGAGTGGTGCCCCTGCTCGAGGAGTCAGGACTGGCGGCGGGCCGCGACTTCCATGTCGCGTTCTCTCCCGAGCGGGTGGACCCCGGGCGCACCGATTTCACGCTGCGCAACACACCCAAGGTCGTGGGTGGGCTGACGCCATCGTGCCTGGGACGTGCCATGGGGGTTTACGGGCAGGTATGTGACCACGTCGTGCCGGTCTCAACGCTCGAGGCGGCAGAGCTGACAAAGCTCCTGGAGAACATCTTCCGCTCCGTCAACATCGCGCTCGTCAACGAACTGGCGATGCTGACCGACCGTATGGGGATCGACATCTGGGAGGTCGTCGACGCGGCCGCGACCAAGCCATATGGATTTATGCGCTTCGAGCCCGGCCCCGGCATGGGCGGGCACTGCCTGCCGGTCGACCCGTTCTATTTGAGCTGGCGCGCGCGGGAGTTTGACATGACGACCGAGTTCATCGAGCTCGCGGGGAAGATCAACCAGCAGATGCCCTACCACTGCGTCGCCAAGGTCGAGCGCGCTCTGAATGACGCCGGGCGTGCCGTCAAAGGCTCCCGCATCGCGGTGCTCGGCGTCAGCTACAAGCCCGGTGTCGGCGACATCCGCGAGTCACCCGCACTGAAGATCCTCACACTGCTCACCGCTCTCGGCGCGGACATTCGCTACCACGATCCGCATGTGCCAACGCTTCCCGACTACGACCTGTCAAGTCTCCCGTTGGAGGGGGCGTTGCAGGATGCCGACCTCGCACTGATCGTCACCGCACACCCCGGCGTCGATCATGAGCTCGTCTTGCAACGCGCCAGACTGGTCGTGGATTTGCGCGGCGTCACTCGGGGAACGCTCGTGGAGAACGTTGTGCGACTATGAGGCTCCCATGCAAATCACAGACTGGCTGTCCGGCTCAGCGTCATCTGAACCATCTCCATCGGATCCCAGACGCACTGGCGAGCACACGTATTCTGTAGCGTAAACTGCATGCCTCAATCTCGAGCCACGGTCAGGTCGTACACCGGTCCACGGCCAGACGTGATTGCACTCATCGACGGCGCCCCACGTCGCATCCTCGACATCGGCTGCTCGGACGGGACGTTGGGTGCGTCACTATCCGCCGTCGGGATGGAGGTCGTGGGTATCGAGTACGACCCGACGTTCGCGGCCACGGCCGCGGAGCGACTTGACCGTGCACTGGTCGGGGACGCAGAGGAGCAGACAAAGATACTCATCAACGAGGGCCAGAAATTTGACCTCGTTATTTGTGCCGATGTCCTCGAGCACATCGTTGACCCGGGCGCCGTTCTAGGCAATGTAAATCAGTTGCTCAGCTCTGCCGGCTCGTGCATCGTGAGCCTGCCCAACGTACGGTTTTGGACGACCTTCACGCAACTCGGTCTGCATGGTCGATGGCCCCGCAAGGACCGTGGGGTTCACGACCACACACACGTCTCATGGTTCACGGACACAGATGCTCGAGACCTCTTCCACGCCGGGGGATTCTGTGTCGATGCATACGCTCGTAACGTGCGCCTGTTTGACAATCCCAACCGCACGGGAAGCGCAATCGCGAAGTACCTCGCGCATGGCCCGCTTAAGCCATTCCTTACGTACCAGAACCTGTACCGCCTAACAGTCGAGTAAAGCCCGCGGCCTGACGACACCGTCAAGCCGAAGGAAACGCGCGAAGGCGAGGCTGGTCGCGCATGACCGGCTCAGGCGAGAATCTTGAGGCGAGCAGCGAGCTTACGGATTGCGGGCTTGAAGTAATGATCGAGGCGGGTGAAGCGCTCCTCTCCTATGTACTCCGCGCATGCTGTGGCGCTCGCGTCGTCTCCGACGTACCACACGCTTCCGTGTCCCTGATGGATCCCGTTCCAAATATGGAGGTCCTCGGGGGCATACCTCGCTCCGATCACAACAACTACGTCTGCCGTGCGGCCCATTGCTCCCATCGCTCTCGAAGCGCCATTATCAATTCCGGAGCCGTGGGCGAGTGCTTGCCAGGGGCGTAGAGGCTCATCGCTGGGGGAAAGTTGGACTGGCCCTTGTAGATCGACGCGACCTTTGCTGGCGGAACCGCGACCAGTTTTACCCCCGAGCCAGTGACATAATAGCTGAAGTTGCCTTCAATCGTCATGTTGCGCACTTTCCTTTGGCGATCATGTCAACCAATAGGTTGCAGGCTCCGTGTGGCCTCCAAAGCGAAAAGAGTCCCCTTTTCGGAGGGGTTGGGCTGAGATCGAATGGGACGCCGCGAGCCGCTAGCGCAAGCTCGATCAAGCACTCGTAATTGAGCGTCGCTACGCCAAGTCGCTGTCCGACGAGCCCGGATCGCACGAAGAGATCGATGAGGGGCGCTATAGCAGTTGGGCACCCCCACCGGAAGCTGAAACGCAGCGAAGTAAAGACCAAGGTCTGTGAGGAGCGCCTGCACTGTGATGGGGGGCGGGCCCGCCCCCGCCCATGAGGATTCGCCTTCCCAGAGTGACAGCATTCCACGCTCAAACGCGGGCCGGGAATCCTGTCCGACGAAGAAAGAGCGCTGCTCGTCGTCGAGGCTCCCCCAAGTGTTTGGAAAGTGAGCAACGAGACGATCCAAGAGACAGTCTCCGAGAGGCGGCGTCGAGCTGGGGTCATCCCAAGCTCCGTAACTCGCTCCGGCGCCAAGAAGTACTGCAAAGCGTCGTCGGTGCATGAGCGAATCCTAGACCGCACAGCGACTTGTTCTGCAACGCGCCAGGCTGGTCGTGGATTTGCGCGGCGTCACTCGGGGATCGTCCGTCGAGAACATCGTACGTCTGTAGCCGGGCGCGGGAAATACGCATCCGATCCCGCAGATGCCGTTTTGCGAGGAGTGTTTACGTCGAGCGCTGCCTGACCTGGTCGGCGAACTTCACCAGTGCGCCGGCCTGGCGCAATGCGGCCTGTAGATCTCGTCCGCCCACATCGAATAGGCCGTAGTGCGCCTCATCCCGGCCCCGCGCGGCGGAGCACCGTTGCGTTCGTCCTGTGCCCCTCGCCGGTGTCATCTCGCGCCCAGTAGCTGTTGTGCGTCGGGGCCGGCGATCGTGATCGCGTCCGCACGCAGCTCCTCGACGATCGGTGGAGCGTCGGTGCGAAGCCGCTTTGTCTCGGTCTCCCAGACCTCCGCGATTCCCGCCCCGTTGCCCGTCCACCGCTGAACCTGACCGGCCAGCCCGTCCAGTTGCGCGCGCCAACGCGCGTCCTCTTCGGGGACCGCCTTCGGGCGCACTATGAATAGGTCGATGTCGCTGTGGATGTCGCCCTCGCCTCGCGCGGTAGAGCCAAACATGGAGACGTGCACCGGCGCGACCTTCCAGCCCTCGATCGCTTTGTGCAAACGGTCGAGCAGCTCGACCCGCATCCCTGACAGCACATCGACGGCCGGGGCCGCCAGATGTTCGCGGTTGAGCGTGAACAAGAACGCCCTACCGGCCTCCTGCCGGTCCACGACGCCGTGCTCCGTCAGCCTGTTCAGGACATCCAGCACACCGCTGTGCGACGGCCGCCCCAGCAACCGTGCGACCTCACGTCCCGTCAACGGCCGGCTGGTGCCGGCGAGCACGCTCAGCACTCCGCTGTCAAGCGTGGGACAGAGCGCGGTATAGGGGCGGGCAACATCCATTCCGGTTGGACACTATACCATCCATATGGGGTTTATAGCCTCCAAGCAGTCCCTGATCCGTCTGCATCGAGATCCCAGTTCGGAGAACATACCCTCAAGGCGGAGCACGGAGGCTCCGCGCCCACGACCTTGTAAAGACCTCCGACCCGCGCGGATGCGCCCCCGGCACATACCCTCTATTCACGAAGGCAGGTGTTGTCTCTGCTGGGCTGACTGAAGCCGAACAGAGCAAGTTGTTCTCAATCGTTCCGTATTTGGGCTATGAGGTGGAAGGGATCGATAAAAAGCCGACTGTCCAGTTTACGGGTGCGAATGTGCAGGTGCTTTCGGGTACGGGGCATACGTATGGTACCCCGGATGGTGAGGGGAATCTGGTGGTTGGTTATGACGAGGAACCGGGTGCGCAGACGGGTATGAATGACCTCGTGGTGGGTTTCAAACAGTCGTTCACGAGTTACGCTTCGATCGTTGGTGGTGAGGGCAGCAAATCCTCAGGACCGAACAGCGATGTGTTCGGTATCGAAAATACGGTCACCCAGGATGGTGCGTCGGCGACGGGCGGCGCGGGTAACACTGCCGGTGGCCTGTTCTCCTCGGTGAGCGGTGGCTACGGTAACGTCGCGAGTAACAGCGAGGCGTCGGTGTCCGGCGGTATAGAGAACGAAGCCGGCGGCGAATACGCGTCGGTCAGCGGCGGCGACGGTAACAAGGCGCTGGGCGACTATGACTCGGTCAGCGGCGGCGCGTCGAACACGGTCGAACCTGCAGGCGAGCTCGACTCGATCCTCGGCGGCGCGAGCGAGAAACTTACGGGCAACTACGAAATCTACCCGGGGGGGCCGTAGGGGGGTTGCTTAGGGACAAGCTACGCAGCTTCGGTAGATAGATGTGGTGGTGGCTCGCGCAGAGGGGCGCGGGCCGCTTCGATTCAGCTACGCAACTGAGCTAGGTGGTGACCGGAGCGTTCTTGCTTGCCGGCCATTGCGTGGCTGAATTTGCTTGTTGTTAATCCGCGTAAACGGCGCCGCCGTTGTTAGTGGTCCCTGGACGAGCTCGTCTCTCTGGGGGCCGTTGACGGTCGGCCGTCCGGAGCATTTGCGAACATGTGTTCGATGGCTGGTCCTTCCCCCGTACGCCGGAGCGATGCGCTGCCGGCCGACTACCCGCAGTTCCTGGCCGAGATCAAGGCCCGGATCGCGGGCGCACGTACCCGTGCCGTACTCGCCGTCAACGGCGAGCTGATCCGGCAGTTCCCCGAGATGACGGGGCTGTCGCTGCGGAACCTTCGCTACATGCGAGCGGACTCCGAGCTGGCGCGCGACGCGATCAAGGACCCCTACAACTTGGAGTTCTTGGGCATGTCGATCGGGCTACAGCGATGACCTCGGGGGCGTCGTCGCGTCCAGCCGCGGACGTGATGCTTTCGGAGGCGCCTGAGAACTACCAGAGGACCCTCGACGCACTGGTCGAGCGTGTTCAGGCAGCTCGGGTACGTGCGTTGCGCAGCGTCAACCAGGAGCTGGTGCTGCTCTACTGGGACATCGGGCAAGAGATCCTCTTGCGCCAAGGGCAGGAGGGGTGGGGAGCCAAAGTCATCGACCGGCTTGCCCGTGATCTGCGATCGCAGTTCCCGGACATGGGGATGTCGCCGCGGAACCTCAAGTACATGCGGGCGTTCGCCAAGGCCTGGCCTGACCCCGAGATTGTGCAAGGCCGCCTTGCACAATTGTCTTGGTGGCATCAGATCGCACTCCTAGAGAAGCTCGACGACGCAGAGACGCGCCTCTGGTATGCCTCCAAGACCGCCGAGCACGGGTGGACGCGCGATGTGCTTGATCTGCCCCCGGTTTGGTGGAGTTGGGATGCTGGAATCAGGCGGCGATCGTTGATTGGTAGTGGTTCTCGTATTCGGTTGGGGTGAGCATGTTCAGGGCGCTGTGGCGGCGTCTGTGGTTGTGGAAGTCCTCGATGTAGTGTTGGATCGCTGCGGCGAGTTCGACGCGGGTTTGCCATCGTTTGCGGTTGAGTAGCTCGACTTGCATGCGGCCCCAGAACGACTCGACCATCGCATTATCGTGTGGTGTGCCGATGGCTCCCATCGATGGTGCGAGTCCGGCGTCGCGGACCTTTTGGCTGAAGGCCCAGGAAGTGAACTGCGTTCCGCGATCGGAATGGATCACGAGGTCGCTGCCCGGGTTGCGCTCGCTTGTGGCCATCGTCAAGGCGCTCGTGACGAGCAACGTGTTCTGTTGGGTGTCGATCGACCAGCCGACGACCTTGCGGGAGAATGCATCGAGGACGACGCAGCAGTAGACCTTGCCCTCCCTGGTCGGGTGCTCGGTGATGTCAGTCATCCACAGTCGGTTGGGTGCTGTGACCGTGAACTCGCGCCTGACGAGATCGCTGGCGGCATACTTGCCGACCTTCGCGCCCTTGGGCAAGCGCTTCTTCGGGAGCCCGTATAGGCCGATACGACGCATCAGCAGTGTCACGGTCTTGCGGCCGACGACGATGCCTCTCCCGTGCCGCAGCTCCGCTGCGACCCGCCGCTCGCCGTAGATCCCGCCGGACTCGCGGTGCACATCGGTGATCTCGCCAGCAAGCCACAGATGACGCAGCGCCCGCGCTGAGGCGGGCCGATCCTTCCAGGCGTAGAAGCCAGAGCTTGAGACTCCCAGCATGCGGCAGGCGTGACCCACGTCGATTCCCTGCCCGGTCAGAGAGTCAATCACCGGGAAGAGGCTTTTGGGGCCAGATCCTGGTCGAGAAAGACTTCGTTCACCTTCCTCGAGACCGCGAGCTCGGTCTCGAGCTCCTTGATCCTGCGTCTCGCCGCAGCAAGCTCCAGCGCCTGATCAGTACTCGTGCCGGCGAGCTCGCCGCGATCAATCTTCTCCTGCTTGAGCCAGTTATAGATCGTCGCGTCAGTCATCCCGAACGTAGCCGCCAACTGCGGCACCTTCGTGCCAGCACGAGCCAGCTCCACGACCTGGCGACGAACCTCCGGTGAGTACTTCCTGGGCATTGAATCCTCCTCGCTGTCGCCGAAGGATTCCAAAACCCCGAGTCCACGCTACCGGGGGCAGATCAATCAGCGGCGGCGAAGATAGCGAAGCCAAAGGCAACTTCGCGTCCGTCAGCGGCGGACAGCGCAACGACGCGAATGCGAACTACAGCTCGGTCCTGGGGGGCAAAGAAATCACGGAGGGCGGCGAACACGGTGTCTCCGCCGGGCTGACTGAAGCCGAACAGAGCAAGTTGTTCTCAATCGTTCCGTACCTGGGTTTCCAGGCGGAAGGGATCGATAAAAAGCCGACTGTCCAGTTTACGGGTGCGAATGTGCAGGTGCTTTCGGGTACGGGGCATACGTATGGTACCCCGGATGGTGAGGGGAATCTGGTGGTTGGTTATGACGAGGAACCGGGCGAACAGACCGGCATGAACAACCTCGTGGTCGGCTTCAAACAAGCATTCACCAGCTACGCCTCGATCATTGGGGGCGAGGCCAACAACTCCTCGGGCGCGAACAGCGACGTGTTCGGTGTCGACAACGCGGTCACCGAGGATGGAGCGTCGGTGACGGGCGGCGCTGAGAACACCGCGAGTGGCGACTTCTCCTCGGTGAGCAGTGGCTCCTTCAACGTCGCGAGCAATAAGGAAGCATCGGTATCCGGCGGTACGAGAAATGAAGCCGGTGGCGAAGACGCGTCGGTCAGCGGCGGCTACGGCAACAAGGCGCTGGGTAACTATGACTCGGTCAGCGGAGGAGCGTCGAACACGGTCGAACCTGCAGGCGAGCTCGACTCGATCCTCGGCGGCGCCAGCGAGAAGTTGACCGGGGGCTACGAAATCTACCCGGGGGGCCCGTAGGGGGTGGTGGGGTAACAGAGGTTGGGGAAATCAAGTTACGCAACTCGGCTAGGTGGTCACCGACGCGTGCTTGCTTGCCGGCTTTTGCGTGGTTGAATTGGATTGTTGTTATTCTGCGTAAACGCTGCGACCGCTGTTGGTGGTCCCTGGATCTCTTGGGTCCGGGCCTTGGTGGCGAGATCGGGGGCCCTGTCGAGGCGGGCGGTGAGCGTTTTCGCGCCAACTTTGAAGCCGTGAGCCCCGCAAACACGGGGGTTCGGGGTGGCAGGCAGGCCGCGATCGAGCAAACCGTCGCAGGTCGTGAGTAGCTTTGGGGCATGAGTGTTGCCCTGGCTGATGACTGTTCTACGTTGGTCGGCGACTTCTCGCGTACGGATCCCTGCGGGCGCCGAGAACCGCCGTTGTCGCGCTCATCCGTGGCTGGCAGCTTGTTGGATATGCTGCGCTGGTGGCTTGTGGTCCGCGACCCCTCCAACGCTTCCGGAACGAGCATTCCGTCCGTCCCAGCGAGGATGCTTGTGTCATGGTTGACGTACAGATGCACGCTCCGACCCGGCTTCTCAGACCGGCCGAACGCATGGGTCTCCTAGCCGATGGACAAGCGAGCACGGATCGAGGATGCCCGCCTTCGGGGCCTCTGCCCGAACTGCGGTCAGCCACTGGGGAACGATCGCGTCGGGTCCGGCTTGTTCGCCGATGGGGTCTTCTGCAGCTTGGCCTGCCTCGCGTCCTTTCACGATGAGTACTTTTAGCAACGACGCGACTTGGGAGGCTCAACAGACAACTGAGACGGGCGCCCCTGGGCCGGAGTCGACGGTGCCGCGGGGCGTGCTCCCTAGTCAGGGTCTTTGGAAAGCGGTCGAGGAGGGCTGGATTTCATCTGGCGACTTCCGGATCCATCGTGAGAGCATCCAGCCCGCGAGCATCGACCTACGGCTTGCCGACCACGCTTGGGCACTGCGCTGCAGCTTCCTGCCGAGCGCGGGAACCGCGGTGATGGACCGTGTCAACGATCTCGCCCTCGATCGGCTCGACCTGCGCGACGGGGCAACGCTCGAGCGCGACCGGCCATATCTGATCCCGCTCGTGGAGGAGCTCAATCTTCCCCACCACGTGCGGGCGAAGGCCAATCCAAAGAGCTCGACCGGTCGCCTCGATGTTTTCACGCGCGTGATCACGGATGGCAACCACCGCTTCGACGAGATACCGGCGGGCTATCGAGGCAAACTTTACTTGGAGGTGGTTCCGCGTTCGTTCGCCGTGCGCGTGCAGCCGCTGCTCAGCTTGAACCAGTTGCGGCTGGCGGCCGGCGACCCGCGGGTGGGCGATTCCGAGTTGATCGGGATTCACGAGGAGTTCCCGCTTCTTTATATGGATATGCATGCACTGCCGGCCGGTGACTTGGCGATCGCGGATGGCTTGTTTCTAAGCGTCGACCTCAGCGGTCCCCACAATCGGGTTGTCGGCTATCGCGCGAAGAAGAACAGCAACCGCCTCGACATGTCGCTGCTTGGCCACTACAAGTGGCGTGATTACTGGGAGCCGGTCTACCCAGAGCCCGGTGGGCGCATCGTTCTCGACCCCGAGGTCTTCTATCTCCTGCTATCCGCGGAGGGCGTGTGCGTGCCACCTGGATACGCGGCGGAGATGATGGCCTACGATCCCACCGCCGGCGAGCTTCGCACCCACTACGCCGGGTTCTTCGACCCAGGGTTCGGCTACGACCGGACGGGGCACAAGTTCGGCTCTCGGGCAGCCCTCGAGGTGCGAGCGCGCGACGTCCCGTTCATGGTCGAGCACCGCCAGCCGATTTGCAAGCTTGCGTTTGAGACTATGCTGGAGCTTCCCGACAAGCTCTATGGCGCCGACGTGGGCTCCAACTACCAGGGTCAGGAGACGATGCTGAGTAAGCACTTCGTCGAGCAGACTGCTGGGAACACGCAGATGGCGCTGAGAGATGGTGGCGAGACCCTCGAGGAGACCTCGCCACCGCCCAAATAACGCCTTCTCGTCCGGCGTATGGCGGCAACGGGGCTGTGTAGAAGCCCGCTGCCACCTGTACCGCCTCACCCGTTCCAACCGACGCTGCGAATAGGCTCGCTACTCATGCGCCGTCTTGGCCTTTCTCGAGAGCGCGTCCTGGGTTCTGGCGGAGACGCTGGGGACCCACGACTCAAGCTTGTATACGAAGAGTCGGTCCGGGGGTGGTCGCTGCAGAGCTCGGTGCTCGACGAGCTTCGCAACAGGACCGGGATACTGCTTGCTGCCGCTTCCGTTTCTTCGGCATTTCTCGGGTCAGCCGTCAGTTCAGCGCCTTTCGGTGGGCATCTCTTGCACTTGGTGTAAGTATCGTGTTGTGGCTTATCGACCTCAATTGATTCAGGACAGGGGAAAATGATGGCAGCGAAAAAACCGTCTCCCAAACCAGTAAAACAGCCGCGGACAGGAGCTAACAAACAAGCTTCCCCGCCGAAAACCGGACGTAAAGAAACCAGAGGAAAGTCGGCGAGCAAAAAATAGTCGACATCGATCGCGCTGACCCCTAGCCATTTGGCGGCTGCGCAGTCGCGCTTGCGGGCACACCGCGACGGCCGGCAGACATCGCAAAGCGCATCCATGAGGCCATCAAGAAATGCGATCACAGCCCAGGCACACCAAACACCGTGAACAACAGAAAAGCAAATGAGCTCGACCATTAAACCAACGACTCACAGCTTCACTATCTTCTTCAGCGGCCCCGATGTGCTGAACGACGAGCAGTTCGATGCGCTGTATGAGGCCGGCTGCGACGACGCACTGTTCGGGGTGCGCGACGGTGCGCAGTACGGCGCGTTCGATCGCGAGGCCAACAGCTTCAGCGAGGCACTGGCCAGCGCCATCGGAGATGTCACCTCCGCCGTGCCGGGCCTGCAGGTCGTGCGCATCGAGCCCGACGAGCTCGTCACGATGGCCGCGATCGCCGAGCGCAGCGGGCTTTCACGCGAGTACATCCGGCTGCTCTCCACCAACGAGCGCGGCCCCGGTGGCTTTCCTGCCCCAGTCACATACGCGGATCACAAGACCCGGCTGTGGCACTGGCCGGACGTCGCCCACTGGCTCATCGAGCACGAAAGGGCCAAGGTAGAGGTCGACGCCCACGCCGCGGACCTCGTCGCCGCGATGAACGCGGCCTTCGACCTACGCGAGCACGCCCGCCACCTCCACGACAAGCACGACCTCGCGCTCGTAGCCCAAGCCCTCGGAGCAGACACCCTCTCCCATCGCTGAAGCCCGGCTGTGCCGGCCGACTACAGCGTCTGCTCTACAAGCGCAGCCGAAGCGTCGCCGTCCAAGTGTCTGACAGGCTGACCGCTTGGTTGGAGAGGCCCGTGCCTCACGAGACAGAGCCGCGCACATCGCCCGAAGCGGCGTTTGATGCGCAAGCTCCGCCCAAATCTGGACTCGCAGAAAGACGGGCGAACCTTGCCGAGTTTGACATGGGTATCGCTCAGTTTTTCACAGGTGCCACCCTGATAACGCTCCATAGCACGCTCGCGACATCTATCGACACCTGTGAGGCCTTTTTGGGTCGGCCGGTCGGTTCGCGTGAGGTAGCAAGCCGGATGAAAAAGGTTGGAGAAACTCTTATGGTGGATCTTGCAAGCTTCGCGACCAAGTTCCCCTTCGCTGCAACTACCATGGAGATAGTACGTCAATGGCGTTACGATCCACAACTCGCGGCACAACAAGAGGAGATTCGAACCGGCGAGGGTATGGCGAAGGTTGTTTAACTTCAAGCATCTGGTTCAGCGCCTCAGTGATGACGGCATCAATTACGCGGCAGGTATCATCAATACGAGCCTTAGCGCGGTCGAGGAGTCCTCGGAGGTGCCCGCGTTCAACGTGTTCGTCCTCGATGCAGTCGAAGGAGGCCGTCAGCCGTAGCAGTAGTAACTGTTGCCCTCCGCCGGCTTGACACCCACCAGTTTCGCCCCCACCCTGACCGCCTCGACAGTGTTGTTTAGAAGAGCCAGGTAGCCACCCGTCACGGCGAACACGCGATTGATCTGATCTGGGTCCGCAGACGCGAAGGACTCGGCCCACACCCGCGCATCGAAGTTCTCGCCGAACGGGCCCATCGCCTTGCGTAGCGCCCGCCGCTGCGCGGACAGCCTCTCCAATTTGGAATTGATGCGGTCGAGCTCGGCCGCGCGGGACTCCTCGTCACTGCCGCGGGTACCCACGGCGGCGTCAGGATCCTCGATTGTGTCGGCCATCACGCCTCCTCGCGCAACTCGCGCACCGAGGCCCGCGCTCGCCGGCGGCGCGCGGCGTATGCGCGGCCAGCCCTTCGTGCCAGCTTGGCCCGGCGTTCGCGCAACGGCGCCCACTCTCCATCTCGATCGAGCACCACCCTCCCCTCATCGACGGCTCGCAGAAGCAAAAGCGGAGCCGTTTCCCGCACGCGCCCCAAACGCGCCACGTCCACCCTGCGACCCAGTGCGCCTTCCAAGCGCACGGCCAGCCTGATAGCCGCATCGGGACGATCCTCGGCGAGCGACACCAGCACATCCAGATCGGACCGCGAAGTGTCCTCGCCGCGGGCCACCGAGCCATAGACCACAGCCAGCCGCACATTTCGCTCGGTACGCAAAGCCCGCCGCAGCGCCGCCAGCAAAGGCCAGTGGCCGACCGCATACCGGCGCTCGTCCTCGTCAACACGCCGCCGCCGCGGGCCCAGACGCTCGCAGCGGATCATGCCATCGGCCACGGCACGACGCAGCGTACGCTCGTCGGCACCCAACTCGCCAGCTAGATCCGCAAGCTCCATGTCGAGCACTATAGGGTCCCGTATGACCGTTACCGGCGTTACCCACGAATGAGATCGATCGCGAAGGGACCTAAAACCAGCCGTAACCGGCATCTCTGCCGCCATGTCAGTTCCTTTCGTTGAGAACGTAGGGACTATCTCTCATAGACTCCGCTCACTGCGCGAAGTCATCGGTAGACCCATCCGCCTGCGTGCGAGTCTCACGAGGGGTCGCTCGCCGCCGCTCCCGCGCAATTGCGAGAGCGCACGCGCCGCAACCGCTCGCTCGCGCTCTGGACGATAAGTGAGCGTTCTTGGACATCCGTGCGAGAAAATGGCTTGCTTGCCTCCATGCTGGCAGCGAGAAGATCCCTGCCGCGCGACGGTCGGCCAATCCTGGTTCGTGTAACGCGCCTCGGATGCGGAGCATGGAGGCTCCGCGCCCACGACCATCGGCTCCTCAACCAACATGCGCGGATGCGCCCCTAGAAGACAATCCAGAAGCCGAACAGAGCAGGTTGTTCTCAATCGTTCCGTACCTGGGTTTTGAGGCGGAAGGGGTCGATAAAAAGCCGACTGTCCAGTTCACGGGGGTGAATGTGCAGGTGCTGTCGGGTACAGGGCATACGTAAGGCGCCTCGAATGGTGAGGGGAGCAGTACTTCCTCCGGTCCGAATAGCAGAACTCAGGGGCCGAGCAGCGCGGCGGGAATGATCGCGATGCCATCTCTGCGGCGGTATGCGTCCGCGCCGGTGGTGATGACGATCGCGTCTAGCAGCGTGTCGCCGATCTGTCTCTGCAGCCACTTGAGGTGGCGGAGGTCCTGTTCGCTCGGATCGCGGGTGAGCTTCACCTCGATCGCGATGACGCGGCCGTCGGCGCGCTCGACGATCAGGTCGATCTCGCGGGCTCCCGAGGCGGTACGCAGGTGCTTGACCCCGGCCTCCGCCGCCTGGGCGTAGACGCGTGTCGAGAGCGTCACGATCGACTCGAACAGGGCGCCGAGCAGCGTGCCGTCCCGGGGAATCGGAGGGTCCACGGGCGAGGTGGCGTCCAGGAGGCCTTCAGCGTCCACACCGAGCAGGCGCGCCGCGAGCGCGGGATCGGCGAGCTGGTGCTTTGGTGGCGCCGAAAGACGTGCGATCCGGTTGCGGGTAGGCAACCACGCCGGAACCGGGTCGAGGATCCACAACCGTTCGAGCGCGTCGCGGTACGGGATCGTCGTGCTCTTCGCCGGCTTCTCCCCGTGTCCCGAAGTCGAGGCGCCGCGGATCGTCTCGAACGACGCACTGGTCGAGGATGCGGCCGCGTAGGCCGTCATCCAGCGCCGCAACGCCGCGGGGTTGCGAACGGGGCGCCCAAGCTCCGCGAAGTCGCGGTCTACGATCTGCAGCAGGTATCCATCCAGCTGGGCGCGGCGCGCGCGTCCTTGCAGACCGCGCAGACCTGGGAATCCAGAGGCCACGATCTCCCGGGTGTAATCCTCCAGGCCGCACGCGGTGTGTCCCTCGACCGGCGCCTTCGCACCGCCCAGCAACGTCTTCAGGCTGACGGTGGGCGTGGCGAGGCCACGCTCGGCGAATGAGAGCGGGCGCATCCGCACGCTGACGATGCGCCCGGCGCCCGAGTGAGTGCTCAGCCCGATTCCCAGCGCCGAGCCGGTGAGCAGAAATCGCCCCGGCGCAGCCCCCGCGTCCACAGCCCTGCGCACCAGGTCCCAGGACTCCGGCACGTACTGCCACTCATCGATCAGAACCGGTCCCGGCCCATCGAGCAGCCGCGATGGGTCCGCGACCGCGATGTTGCGCTGAACGGGATCGTCGAGCCCGTGGATCGTCTCCGCGCGGCGGGACGCCGTCGCCGTCTTGCCCACGCCCTTCGCGCCCTCGAGCACCAGCGCGGGCAGGCCCACGATCAACTCATCGAGCTCCCCGTCAACGACCCGGTGACTGTACCCGTTCATACGTTCCTGATCCTGACCCACCACTCCATCAACGCTACCATAATGCATCAATGTACACTACCGTAATGCAACAAGTTGCGCTGCCTTTCCGTCAGGCGGCCGCTTGATGATTACGCTTCATTGATTGGACAATCGCGCATGGTAGAGTGGACATTTACGTAGTCCAGTTTGGTCATTTACGCAGAATCGATGTGTTCGTGAACGATCTCTATCCCCGCTATCTCCGCCCTCTGCTGCTCGAAGCGCTGGCCGACACGCGGGTGGTGTTTGTTGCCGGCGCGCGTCAGGTCGGCAAGACGACCCTCACCCGCGAGATCGCCACCGGCGAGCATCCGATGACGGTCTTGAGCCTCGACGAGACGGCGACTCGTGACGCGGCGTCACGTGACCCCGCGGGCTTCCTCGCGGCGCTCTCCGGGCCGGTCTTGATCGACGAGATCCAGCATGTGCCGGAGCTGCTGTTGGAGATCAAGAGTGCCGTCGACAGGGACACCACGCCCGGACGCTTTCTCCTGACCGGCTCCGCCAACATCCTGACCTCGAAACGGGTCCGCGACGCGCTCACCGGGCGCATCGAGACGCTGAACCTCTGGCCTCTGTCCCAGAGCGAGATTCGAGGAGGCCAGAGCAACCTCGTCGACGCCTCTTTCGCGGGCGCCCCACCGCAGCTCAGCGGTTGCACGATAGGCCGGGACGCCTTCGTTCAGATCACCGCCGCCGGCGGCTACCCCGAAGCTCTCATGCGCAGCGGCGCGCGGCGCGAGCGCTGGTTCGAAAGCTACGTCGACAGCACTCTCGAGCTCGACCTGCGCGACATCTCCGATGCGATCAAGATCGAGGAGATGCCGAGGCTGTTGCGCCTGCTCGCGGCCCAGGCAGCCAACCTCCTCTCCTACCGCAACGCCGCGGCACGCCTCGGGCTCAGCCCAGAAACGGTGAAGGCCTATGTGGGACTCCTGGAGCAACTGTTCCTCGTGAGAAGGCTCCAGGCATGGCGACCAGGCCTCGGAACACGGGAGGCGAGCACGCCAAAGATCTATCTCGCGGACTCGGGCCTGCTCGCGGCGCTGCTGGGCGCCGATGAGACACGAATCGCACGCGACGATCAACTCGCCGGCAAGGTCCTCGAGAACTTCGTCGCGATGGAGATCCTCAAGCAGCTCGGCTCCTCCACCAACCGAGCCCGCCTCTACCACTATCAGCGCGACCGGGAAGACGTGGACCTGATCCTCGAGCGAGCTGACGGCCAGATCGTCGCGATCGAGGTCAAGTCGCGCGCGACGATCACCACCAGAGACTACAAGTGGCTCATCAAGCTCCGCGAACGTCGCGGCTCTCGTTTCGCGGCAGGCATTGTGCTCCATCCCCGCGAGCAGACGATCCCCCTGGGAGATCGTCTCTGGGCGCTCCCGATCGCCGCCCTGTGGGCTTGACCTCACCCGGTGGGCCGGCGGTGTCGTGTGACCTCGTTGTGGGCGTCGAACCAGAACGCCTGCACCTCGCGCAGGCCGTCGCGGGCTCGGAACAGCGGGCCGATCGCGACGACACGCTGGCCGTCTGCGGGCGTCTTCGCTCCGGAGGGCAGGCGCACGAGCACGACGCGGTAGTAGCCGAGCAGCGCTATGTGTGACTCCAGCCGTCCGGGCCCGTGGGTCGAGTAGATCGCGCGTCCTTCGACGCGTGCGCAAAACGCGAGCCGCTTGCGATCCTGGCGCGGTTCGCCTCTCGTGCACCAGTAAGCCCATGACGGCAGCGCGGCCACCCGGCGCCCGCCCGCGGCAGGCCTGTGGAAGATGATTGTCAGCGACCCCTGCGCGCACCCGAGCGCCGCGCCGCACAGCAGCAGCGCTGCCAGCGCGGCCACGGCGCGGCAGAGCCGCCGGCGATCGAGCGCGGCACGTCCTGGCTTAGCCAGCTTTCCTGTCGTTCCTGTCGGAAACACGGCGTCTCGCTCGTACTAGGAGATGAAGCATCACAGACATCATCAGGTGGACGGCCTTGGCCTCATGGGGCTACTTCGTCTGCCGTATTTGCGGTCATGTCAGGATTGGCCGAGCCAGAGCAGGGACGCCCAGAGAGAGGTAGATTCGCCATGCGTTCAGCAGCCCGTCCGCGTCGATACGTAGCCCACTTCTGGCTTCTCGCTCTGAGGCCGGTCCTGCGCTACAGCGCCACTCGCGACGCCTTCGTACTGCGTCTCGTCGGGAACTCCAGGGGCCCGGTTCTGCGCCTCGACCGTCGCCGTCGCCGGCGGCCCGAGCCGTTCGAGGGCGTCGATCGCCGCGGCGTCCAGACGGCGTAGGCGATCGGTGCTCGTGCGCCTTCGAGCCTGGAGTGCATGACGGCTCCCACATGAATGACGGCCCCCAGATGATCTAAAAGGGCGGGAACGGCGAATGAGTGGTTGTGCGCCCTCGCTCGATCATCCCGCCGGCCCTCGTCGCGGTCGTCGTGGCCGCGGCGGTACTGCTCGCCGGCTGCGGCGGCGGCTCCGCAACGAGCACCGGCTCCTCTACCGGCGCTGGCGCCGGCAACTCCACAACGAGCGCCGGCGGCTCCTCCACCGGCGCCGCCGCCGTGACGAGCACCCCGACGAGCACCGGCACCGGGGCGGCGCCCCTCTCCGGGCACGTGAAGATCGACATCTCCAACTTCATGTACTCCCCGGCGGTCGCTGAAGGTCAAGGTCGGCAGCACGATCACGATCACGAACGAGGACGAAGTCGAGCACACCGCGACCTCGAACACCGAAGGGGTTTTCAATACCGGCACGCTCAACAAGGGCCAGGCGATGAGCTTCAAGGTCAACAAAGTCGGCACCTTCTCCTACCACTGCTCCTTCCACGCCTTCATGCACGGCACGATCGAGGTCGTGCAGTAGATGGGCAGTAGCGTCGACCGCCCGACCCGGCGCCGGCCCGTCACGCCCGCGTCTCGTCGATACTTACCTCGATGTCCCCCGCGCCGACGATCGACGAGCTGCTGATCGGCGACGACCCCGCGCGCTGGGCTGAGCTCGGCTTCGCCGTCGCCGACGGGTGCTGTCAGATCGGCGGCGTGCGGCTGCGTTTCCTCGACGATGACGGCGACGCCGCCGCCGGCGAGCGGGGCATCCGCGGCTGGACGCTGCGCGATCTCGTGGCCACGGAGCTCGACGGGTCGGCGGCGCTCGACGGGCTGCCGACGACGCTCTCCGAGCAGCCGCCGCGGGATCCCGCGCCGGCCCACCCCAACGGGGTCGTCGCGATCGACCACGTCGTCGCGGCCTCGCCGTAGTTGGATCGCAGCGTCGAGGCGCTGCGGCGCGCCGGCCTCGACCTGCGCCGGATGCGCGACGAGCCCACCCCCGGCGGCGCCCCGCGCCAGGCCTTCTTTCGCCTCGGCGCGGAGATCCTCGAGCTGATCCAGGAACCCGCGGACTCGATCGAGCGCGCGGGCGGCGTGGAGCATCCGGCGCGCTTCTGGGGCCTCGCGCTACGCGTCGAGGACCTCGACGAGACGGTGCGGCTGCTCGGCGCCCGCGTGGGTGAGATCCGGCCCGCGGTTCAGCGCGGCCGGCGGATCGCGAGCCTGCGTCGCGCGGCCGGCCTCGCGGTCCCGCTGGCGTTCATGAGCGCCGCTGCGGCGATCTGACGAGGCGCCGCCGTGGCCGCCACCAGAAACTCACTCGAGCGGGGGCTCACGCCGGACCGCTCACGACGACCTTGTCGCGGTCTACCTCGGCGATGAAAAAGGATTCGATCTCGCGACGTTGTTCCAGCCAGGCAGGGGTGTTGACATGGATCGAGAACGACCACACGAGCGCCTCCAGGCCGAGCTCGCGTGCCTCTGCGTCGAGGAGCTCGCGTATCCGCACCTTCGCAGGCCAGGAGGCGTCCTCCACGAGCACCAGTACGTCGACGTCGGAATCCCGCCCTGGTTGCTCCCCTCGAGCACGTGACCCGAACAGCCACACGGCGTTCAGATCGTTTCCCAGGCGCAGGCGCAGACGTTGGATGAAGCGCTCGAGCAGAGTACGCTCCTCGACGCTCAAAGATGCCCCGGCCAACGAGCCCATGCTGCCCACTGTAGAGCGGTGAGGCTGTGTTGGCCTTACGGGTCGAGCCGGCCGTCGTAGAGGGCGAACATCGCCCCCTGCGGGTCGGCCACGACGGCGATCCGCGCGATGCCGATGTCGATCGGACCGGCGTGCGTGGCGCCGCCGAGCTCGGCGACCTTCGCGAGGCTCGCGTCGAGGTCGTCGACCGCGAAGTACACGAGCCAGTGCGGCGGCGGCCCCGGCGAGTTGAGCGTGCGGATGCCGCCGTTGACGGTCTCGCCGTTCTTGATCGTCAGGTACGGCTCGGGGCTGCCCTCGAACGGCTCGACGGTCCAGTCGAACAGCGCCGCGTAGAAGACGCTCGAGGCGTCGAGGTCGGGCGAGGCGAGCTCGTTCCAGCTGAGCGCGCCGGGCTCGTTCACGAGCTGCGCGCCGAGATGCTGGTTGGGCTGCCAGATCAGGAAGTAGGCGCCCTGGGGATCCTGGATCGCGGCCATCCGGCCGGCCTCCATCACGTCGAACGGCGGCGCGACGATCGTGGCGCCGAGCTCCTTCGCGCGATCGGCGACGGCGTCGGCGCTCTCGACGGTCACGTACGAGTTCCACGTCGGCGGCGCGCCCGCCTCGCGCTGCGCCTCCTGCTGCGGGAGAGATCGCGGCGACGTCCTTGCCGTCGACGCGCTGGATCGAGTAGTAGACGTCATCGCCGACGGGCATGTCCTCGGCGACCCAGCCGAAGAGGCCGCTGTAGAAGGCCTTCGCCGCCTCCTGATCGGTCGTCGTCAGGTCGGTCCAGCTGAAGGTCCCCGGTGCGTGTCCCGTGCGCTCGCCCATGTGTTTTGGAGCGTAGCGCGATCGATCGAGCGATGTGTGAAGCGAGATGTAATTTTACGAGGGGACGAGTTGTGTGAGCAAACGCACACATCGCCCCAGCGCCACCCAAAAGAATGTGCGAATCCGAACAATCCTCTTGACCGGAGGGGCGGCCGTTCAATGACCTACACCCAGCAGCAGGATGGGCATTGTGGGAGTTCAACGTTTGATGATGGTGTGGGAGATCTACGATCGATGACCGCACCTGGGTTACCTCGCCGATGAGCACGATCGCCCGCTTCGTTCTGCGTCACCCGCGCAAGATCCTCGCGTTCTGGGTGGTGCTGCTCCTGCTCAGCGGCGTGGGCGCGTCGCGTCTGAGCGAGCGCGTGGAGAACGGGGGATACGGAGCCTCGGGCTCGCAGGCGGTCCGGGCGGGCGAGCTCGAGGAACATCTGTTTGGCGCCGCGACCGAACCGCAGGCCTACCTGTCGGTGCTCGCGGCGCACGGATCGCGCGAGCTGAGTGGGCGCGACGTGAGCCTGGCCGCCGCGGTGGTGCGCGGTGTGGGGGGCGTCAAGCAGGTCGGCGCGCCGGTCCTCTCCGCGGATCGGCAGGCGGCGCTGATGCCGGTCGTGTTCGCCGGCGAATACGGCTACGCCCAGACGCGCGTGCCGGCGGTCGAAGCGGCGCTCGCCCACGTCGGGCTCGCCCCTTCGACGGCGCGGCTGGTCGGCCAGGTCGGCATCTATCAGCGCTACATGGTGCAGTCGAAGAAGAGCCTCTCGACCTCCTCGCTGATCTCCTTCCCGGTGACGCTCGCGATCCTGCTCGTCGCGTTCCTCTCGGTCGTCGCCGCGCTTCTGCCGCTGGGGCTGGCGGCCGTGTGCGTGGGCGTGACCTTCGGCTTTCTCTACCTGCTGACCTACGTCGTGCAGTTGAGCGTGTTCGTCGAGGACACCGTGCTCGTGCTCGGCCTCGGCCTGAGCATCGACTTCTCGCTGTTCATGGTCACGCGCGTGCGCGAGTCGCTCGCCCGCGAGGGCGCGAGCATGGAGGAGGCGATCACGGAGACGCTGCAGACGACCGGCAGGGCGATCACGGTCTCCGGCGCTGACGGTCGCGACGGCGCTCGCCGGCCTGTACGTGACCGGGCTCGGCGTCTTCCAGTCGCTGGCCACGGGCGCGATCGGCGCCGCGCTGATCGCGGTGGCGGCCGCGTTGACGCTCACCCCCGCGGCGATCGTGCTGCTCGGCGATCGGCTCGATCGCCTCTCGCTGCGGCGTGCCGTCGTGGCCGCGCAGAACGGCGCCTTCTGGCGCCGGCTCGCCGACTTCGTCGTGCGCCGGCGCGTCGCGGTCGTCGCCGTGATCGTGCCGGTGATGGTGGTGCTGTCGATCCCGATCGCCGGGATGCACATCACGCTGAAGTCGATCAGCGTGCTGCCCGCCTCGGACCCGGTGCGCGTGGCCACCGCCGGCGTCGCCGAGCACTTCGGGCCGGGCGCCGGCACGCCGGCGGTCGTCGTGGCCCACGCGCCGCCCGCGCCGCTCAGGCGCCTGATCGCCGCCCAGCCCGGCGTCGTGCAGCGTCGGCCCGGCCGAACACGGCGCGCGGGGGTGGGTCCGCGTCCAGGCCACGCTCGACTCCTACTCCGACAGCTCGCGCGCGGATCGGATCGTCCGCGAGCTGCGCGCATCGCTGGGGCGACAGTACGGCTCGCAGGCGGTCGTCGGCGGCGCGACCGCGGTCGGGCTCGACCTGATCGACCGCATCGACGCGCGCACGCCGTGGGTCGTGCTCGTCGTGCTGCTCGCCGAGATCCTCGTGCTGACGCTGATCTTCGCCGCGCCGCTGATCGCGCTGAAGGCCGCGCTGACGACGCTGCTGTCGGTGACCGCGGCGCTCGGCGTGATGACGTTCCTGTTCCGATCGACCGGCGACATCGGCTACTTCGTGCCGCTGTTCCTGTTCGCGACGATCTTCGGGCTGTCGACCGACTACGAGGTGTTCCTGCTCTCGCGCGTGCGCGAGCACCACAACGAAGGCGAATCGAACACCGCCAGCCTCAAGCGCGCGCTGATCGGCTCCTCCCGCTCGATCACGCTCGCCGGGATCACGATGGGCGTCGTCTTCTTCTCCTTCGCGGTCTCCCCGCTCGTTCCATTCCAGGAGCTCGGCGTGGCGATGGGCCTCGCGATCGTGCTCGACGTGACGGTCGTCCGCGGCCTGCTCGTGCCCGCGACGGTCGCGCTGCTCGGCGAGCTCAACTGGTGGCGGCCGCGGTGGACGCGACGCCGGGCGACCGTCTCGAGCGCGGCCGGCGGCGAGGCCGAGGCGTAACCGCGGCCCCCCGCGGTCTTTTGCCCGCCCGGCGCTACGACCGCGCCGAGCGACCGCCAGACGGTGCAGGGGCGGGGTGCGGCGAGGTCTCAGATTGCGTTCTTGCAGTCACCGAGATCCAGCGCCGCGGCGGCACACCGAGCGATCGTCGCATGGCGCCGCGGCAAAGTGCGGCGAGCGGCTAACCGACAGCCGCCGCGGCCGCCCGCCCGGCGATCCGCCCGGAGAACAGGCAGCCGCCGAGGAACGTGCCCTCGAGCGAGCGGTAGCCGTGCACGCCGCCGCCGCCGAAGCCCGCGACCTCGCCGGCGGCGTACAGGCCGGGGAGCGGCTCGCCGTCGGCCCCGAGCACGCGGCTGGACAAATCCGTGTGCAGGCCGCCGAGCGTCTTGCGCGTGAGGATGTGCAGGCGCACCGCGATCAGCGGTCCGGCCTTCGGGTCGAGGATCCGGTGCGGCGCGGCGACGCGCGTGATCCGGTCGGGCAGGTAGCGCCGCGCGCCGCGGATCGCGGTCACCTGGAGGTCCTTCGTGTAGGGGTTCTCGATCTCGCGATCGCGCGCGACGATCTCGCGCTCGACGTCGGCCAGCTCGAGCAGCGGCTCGTCGGTCAGCGCGTTCATCCCGCGCACGAGCGCAAGCAAGGTCGCGCTCGACGACGAAGTCGGCGCCTTTCTGCTTGAACGCCTCGACCGGGCCGGGCGCGCCCTTGCCGACGCGCGACTTGAGCACCTCGACGCACGCTCTTGCTCGTCAGGTCGGGGTTCTGCTCGGAGCCCGAGAGCGCGAACTCTTTCTCGATCATCTTCTGGGTCAGCACGAACCACGTGTAGTCGTGGCCGCTCTGCATGATGTGCTCGAGCGTGCCGAGCGTGTCGAAGCCGGGGAACAGCGGCACCGGCAGCCGCTCGCCGGTCGCGTCCAGCCACAGCGGGGAGGGCCCCGGCAGGATGCGGATGCCGTGGCGGCTCCAGATCGGGTCCCAGTTGCGGATCCCCTCGACGTAGTGCCACATGCGGTCGGGGTTGATGATCGAGGCCCCGGCCGCCTCGCTGATCGCGAGCATCCGCCCGTCGACGTGATCGGGCACGCCGCAGATCATGTTCTTCGGGCGCCTCGCCCAGCCGGGCCGGCCAGTTCTTGCGCACGAGCTCGTGGTTGGCGCCGATCCCGCCGGAGGTGACGATCACGGCCTGCGCCTGCAGCTCGAACTCGCCGACCTCGATCCCGCGAGCTGGCGTGGCCCCGCGCGACGGCGCTCGGCTCGAGCACGTGCCCGGCGACGCCCGGTGACGCCGCCGCCGCCGACGGTCAGCGAATCGACGCGATGGCGGAAGCGCAGCTCGACCAGGCCGCGCTGCTGGGCCGCGCGCACGCGGCGCACGAACGGCGCGATCACGCCGGGGCCGGTGCCCCAGGTGACGTGGAAGCGCGGGACCGAGTTGCCGTGGCCGGTGGCGAGGTAGCCGCCGCGCTCGGCCCAGCCGACGTTCGGCACGAAGCGCATGCCCTGGGCGTGCAGCCACGCGCGCTTCTCGCCGGCGGCGAAGTCGACGTAGGCCTCGGCCCAGCGGCGCGGCCACGCGTCCTCGGGCCGGTCGAAGCCGGCCGTGCCGAGCCAGTCCTGCCAGGCCAGCTCGCGCGAGTCGTGGATCCCCATCCGGCGCTGCTCGGGGCTGTCGACGAAGAACAGGCCGCCGAACGACCAGAACGCCTGCCCGCCGAGCGAGGCCTCGGGCTCCTGGTCGAGCAGGATCACCCGCCGTCCGGCGTCGGCGAGCTCGGCGGTCGCGACCAGCCCGGCGAGGCCGGCCCCGACGACGATCGCGTCTGCGGCGTGCGTGCTCACGGGCGCGAAGGCTACAAGCCAGGCGTTTCACGCGTTTAGTACACGGGGCATCGAACTTATGGAATCGTCGCGTGCCGCCGATGGGTGACATGCGATGACCGTGCAACCCACAAGCTTGCAGATCGACGGGGCGCTGCTCCCAACGCCGCCGGCCGCTCTGATGGAGGAGCCCTCGGAGGATCTTCGTCGTCTCGGCGAGGCGCTGAAGGCGCGGGCCGGGGACGTGCTCAACCTGACGGTCGTGCGAACCGCGGGATCGGGCGAAACGATCGATGCCGTCGTGCAGGGCAGCTTCGAACGAATCAGCACGAGCTCCACGATGGCGGTGGCCCGCTGGATCGCCGGGGAGGGCATCGAGGTCGCGGTCGAGGCCGGCCGGGAAACGTGGGAGATCTTCGGCGAGCTGGCGGCCCACCGCGCGGCGTCGCTGAACGAGGTGACCAGTCGCTGCTTCGCGTGGCGCAACGTGATGGCCGAGGTGCTGCACGAGAGCGCGGCGCAGCTGGAGCGCCTCGCCCGAGGCGCTCTCCCAGGCCTTGAGCATCCTGCAGCTGAGCCTCGAGTTCAGCCTCGTGCGGATGTGCGAGTGCTTTGAGGCCGAGCGTCAGCGGACAGACGAAGAGCTCGCGCGGCGCGAGGAGGAGCTTTCCTTCCTGGCGACCCACGACGCGCTGACCGGGCTTCCCAACCGCACGCTGATCCTCGACCGCGTCGAGCAGATGCTCGCGCGCTCGCGGCGCAGCCAGACGCCGGTCGCGGCGCTGTTCGTCGATCTCGACAACTTCAAGTCGATCAACGACACGCTCGGCCACGGCGTCGGCGACGAACTGCTGCGCGCGGTCACCGCGCGGCTCGGCGGCGTCGTGCGCGACGCCGACGCGCTGGGACGGCTGGGCGGCGACGAGTTCGTCGTGATCTCCGAGGAGCTCTCGCTGGCGGCCGGGCCCGAGCTCGTCGCCGAGCGCCTGCTCGACGCGCTGCAGCAGCCGTTCAAGCTCGGGGCCGACAAGCAGACCCGTCTGACCGTCACCGCGAGCATCGGGATCGCCGCGGGCGAGCACACCTCGGCCGAGGAGCTGCTGCGCAACGCGGACATCGCGATGTACCGGGCCAAGTGGGACGGCAAGAACCGCTACGCCGTGTTCGAGACCGGCATGCAGGACACGATCCAGAACCGCATGGAACTCGAGATGGACCTGCGCGAAGCGCTCGAGAACAAAGAGTTCCTGCTCGCCTACCAGCCCACGTTCGACCTCAGCGACATGAGCCCGACCGGCGTCGAGGCCCTGATTCGCTGGCAGCACCCGGTGCGCGGCCTGATCCAGCCCGACGATTTCATCCCGCTGCTCGAGGAGACGGGACTCATCACCGAGGTCGGCCGCTGGGTCCTGGAGGAGGCCTGCGCCCAGGGCGCCGCGTGGCGTGCGGCCGGTTATGAGATCGGCATGGCCGTGAACGTCTCCGGGCGCCAGCTCGACGACGACCAGCTCGATCGCCGACGTCGAAGGCGCGCTCACGCGCGGCGGCCTCGAGCCCGAGGCGCTGACGATCGAGATCACCGAGACGACGCTGATGCGCAACGTCGAGGAGACCGCTCGCCGCCTGGCCGCGATCAAGCGGCTCGGCGTGCGGATCGCGATCGACGACTTCGGCACCGGCTACTCCTCGCTCGCCCACCTGCAGCGGTTCCCCGTCGACGCCCTGAAGATCGACCGCTCGTTCATCTCGGGAATGAGGGACAACCTCGAGGGCGAGACGCTGATCCAGACGCTCGTGCAGCTCGGCAAGGCGCTCTCGATCGAGACCTTCGCCGAGGGCATCGAGCAGCAGGACGAGCTCTCCGTGCTCCGCGGCCAGGACTGCGACAGCGGGCAGGGCTTCCTGTTCGCCCGCCCGCTCGACGTCGCCGAAACGGAGCAGTTCCTGCGGGGCTGGGCCAAGGACGCCGCTCCCGCCCTGGTGCCGGTGCGGCGCGCCTGAGGCGTCCCGCGCTCCCGGGTGTCGCCGCGCTTGCGGCTGCCGCCGGGCTCCCGGCCGTCGCGGCGCTGCGGACTGTCGCGTGACCCGGCGATTGCAGTAGCCTGACGCTCGATGCCCGACGTCGCGCCGATCGTGATCGCCTACGACGGCTCCGACGCGGCCCGCGCGGCCGTGAACGAGGCCGCGGCGCTGTTCGGCTCGCGCCCCGCGATCGTCGTCACCGTCTGGGAGCCGGGCCTGGCCGACTACATGCTGATGCCGAACACGATGGGGACGGGCACGATGATGATGCCCTACGACCCCGAGACCGTGCAGGCGCTCGACAAGGCCTCCGAGGACCACGCGCGCGACATCGCCGAGGACGGCGCGCAGCTCGCCCGGACCGGCGGCCTGCAGGCCGAGGCGCTCGCGGTGCGCGACGCGGCCGACATCGCCGACGCGATCCTCGACGCGGCCTCCGAGCGCGAGGCGGCGGCGATCGTGATCGGCTCGCGCGGCCTGAAGGGCCTGAAGTCGAAACTGATGGGCAGCTCCTCCGCGGGCGTGCTCGGCCGCTCCGAGAAGCCCGTCGTCGTCGTGCACGCGCCCGGCACGCACGAGCACTTACCCGCGCTACTTCGAGCCGGCCGGAGGGTTGGGTAGGTTGTATGAAGATGATCTTCCCGCCACACCCCACGAATCTGAGACGCCCACGTAGCGGCAGAGCCACGATCCTCGTGCTCGCCCTGGCTCTGCTGGCGGCCTCCTGCTCGCTTGCCCTCGCCGGGCAGGCATCCGCAGCCACACCGCCGGCGCCCACCGTCTCGACCTCCGGCGTCTCAGGCGTGGGCTACTCCTCGGCGACCCTGTATGGCTACGTGAACGCCCAGGGCCAGGCCACGAACTACTACTTCGAGTACGGCACGACGACCGCCTACGGCACGCAGTCGCCGCTCTCGCCGGCGGGCAGCGCGACGAGCACGGTGAAGGTCAACCAGGCGATCACGGGCCTGCAGGCCGCGACGCGTTACCACTACCGGCTGGTCGCAGTCGGCCCGGGCGGGACGGTCGCGGGCGGTGACCGCAGCTTTACGACGCCGCGGATCCCGCTCTCGCTCGCGCTCGTGAGCACCCCGAATCCGGTCGTGTTCGGCAGCCCGTTCTACGTCGAGGGCACGCTCTCGGGGACCGGCGGCGCGAACCACGCGATCGTGCTGCAGGCCAACCCCTTTCCCTACGTGAGCGGTTTCAAAACGGTCGGCAATCCGGAGCTGACGAACGCCACCGGCGGCTTCTCCTTCCCCTATTTGGGCCTGACCGAAAACGCCCAGCTGCGCGTCGTCACGCTCGGCCTGCCGGTCGTGATCAGCCCCGTCGTGCTGGAGAGCGTCGCGGTGCGCGCGACCGTCCGCGTGCACCCCGCCAAACGCCGCGGGTACGTGCGTTTGTACGGAACGGTGACCCCCGCCGAGCCCGGCGCGCAGGTCGGCTTCCAGCTGCTGAAGCCCGGGCACGCCTCGATCAACCAGGGCGGCACGCCCGTGAAGGCCGCGACCACGACCTATTCGACGTTCAGCGGCTTCATGCGCCTGCGCCACCCGGGGCTGTACCGCGTGCTGATCAAGGTCACGAACGACGGCGCGCACGTCTCGAACTACAGCGCGCCGATCCTGATCCGCTAGACAGATGGGGGAGGGCGGGCCCTCCCCCATGACCCCCTCCCGCTGTTTAGGGTGCGGTCGCCGGGCCGGCAAAGCCGGCCCTCGTGGCAAAGAAGGAAGGCGAGTTGTTACTTGTTCTTGTCGAGTGAGTTCTGCAGCCGCTCGAGCACGCGCACGACACGGAGTCCGGAGTGCCCGTCCGAGCGCGGCGTGGCGCCCGAGCGGATGCATTGAACGAAGTGCTCGCACTCCAGCCGCAGCGGCTCGGCGTTGGCGATTTGCGGGGAGAAGCTCTCGCCCGAGCGCGCGATGTACTCGCCCCAGGTGTGGGCGGACTCGTCGAAGCCCTTGTCGTAGACGGTGAGCTTGCCCTCGACGGCCATGTCGTCGAAGGTCGCCATCCGCCGCGCGCCGACGACCGTCAGGCGCCGCTCCTTGTGGGGGTCGAGCCAGGAGAGGTGCAGGTGGGCGCTTAACCCGGAGGGGAAGCGTAAGTAGCAGAAGACGACGTCCTCGACCCCCTCGCGCACGTAGGACTCGCCGTGCGCGGAGCACTCGACCGGCTCCTCTCCGATCAGGTGCAGCACGACCGAGACGTCGTGCGCGCCGAGGCTCCAGAGCGCGTTCTCCTCCGCGCGCAGCTTGCCGAGGTTGAGGCGGTTGCCGTAGACGTAGTAGAGGTCGCCTAACTCCCCCTCGTCGAGCAGCTCCTTCAGCCGGTGGACGGCGGGGTGGTACTCGAGCAGGTGGCCGACCATCAGGATCTTCCCCGCCCGGGTCGCCGCCGCGACCGCCGCTTCGGCCTCGACGGCGGTGGTCGCGAGCGGCTTCTCGACGAAGCAGTGCTTGCCCGACTCGGCGACGCGGATTGCCAATTCTGAATGTGTGGGCACCGGGGTGGCGAGTACCACGGCATCGAGCTCCGGGTGGTTCAACAGGTCGTCGAGATCGCCCGTAGCGCGCGCGGCAGGGAACGAGGCGGCCAGCTTGTCGCGTGCCTCGGATGAGGCGTCGCACAGCCACGCGAGCTCGCAGCCGGGGATCGCGGCGAAGTTGCGCGCGAGGTTCGGTCCCCAGTAGCCGAGGCCGACGACGCCGATCCTGATGGGGTCCCCGCTCATAGAGATCCGATCGCGGCGACGCAGCGCTCGGCCGCATGTCCGTCTCCATACAGCTCTGGATGCTCTACAGGTGGGTTCAGCTCAAGCGCCGCAAGTGCCGCGGGGCCATCGAGATCCACCAGCGTGTTCCAGCCCGTATCAACCGTCTCGACCCACTCGGTGTTCGCGCGCAAGGTGATGCAGGGCACCCCGGCAAGGTACGCCTCCTTCTGGACGCCCCCGGAATCGGTCAACATCGCGCGTGCCCCGCAGAGCAGCGCGGTGAACTCGGCGTAGCCCAAGGGCTCGGTCATGTGCATCCCCTCGATCTCGGTTAGTTCATCCCACAACCCGATTGCCTGCAAGCGTGCTCGGGTACGTGGGTGCACGGGGAACACAACCGGGGCAGGCAGAGCCCTCAGTAGCTCGAGCAGCTTCGTGAGACGCACAGGATCGTCGACATTACTCGCCCGGTGTGCTGTGACCAGCAGATATGCATGTGGTTGTACACCAAGGTTTTTGGCCAGGTCCGCGGTTCTTTCTCGCGCCGCAGGCTGCCAGCGGAGGGCGACATCGACCATCACATCACCCACAACCTCCACCCTGCCTGTGATCTTCTCGTCCCGGAGGTTCTTAGCTGAGGTGTCAGAGGAACAGAGCAGGAGATCGCTCAGTTGGTCGGTCGCGATCCGGTTGCGCTCCTCGGGCATCGTGAGATCAAAGGAGCGCATGCCCGCCTCGATGTGCACGACGGGCACTCCGGCCTGCTTTCCCGACTGGGCTCCGGCCAAAGTGGAGTTGGTGTCCCCATAGACCAACACAGCGTCGGGTGCAACCTCGGGTATCAGGTCCTCCAAAGCGCTCGACATCCTGGTTGTCTGGGACTCGTTCGACCCACCACCGATGCCCAATTCCCGGTCCGGTTTCGCGAGACCGAGCTCGGTGAAGAACACCTTCGAAAGAGAATCGTCGTAGTGCTGACCCGTGTGGACCAGTATCTCCTGGTGTTCCTTGCGCAACAGCCCCGAGACAGCGGCTGCCTTGATGAATTGGGGTCGGTTGCCGACGACAGTGAGGATCTTCACGGATACCGCCCGGGTTGATGATGCGGGGGGAGGTCGGGAGGGGGGTCTACCCCCTTCCCGCTCCACTGGGTAAGGATCTTCAAGGTTGAAGCCTAGTTTCCCGAATCAAAAACTCGGTGCCATTTCCTCAACCAATGAACATCCACCCACCAACCCCACCGAGTTTTTTATTCGGGACACTAGGCCGCTGCGCCAACCACTGATGTAGACCAGTCGATCACAGAGGAGGGCCGCACCATGTGCCGGTTCAACCCAAGCTCCTTAGGATCGAGCCCCAAAGCCAACCCAACCATCTGCGGCAGATGCAGGATCGGCATCTCGAGCTGCCGCCCGACGACCCCTTCGGCGACGGGCTGCTGGAAGTCGAGGTTGAGGTGACACAGAGGACAAGGCGTCACGAGGCAGTCCGCGTCCGCATCGACAGCATCCCCCAAATGACGCCCGGCCTGCTTGAGCGAGGCCGACTTGTTCATCGTGATGATCGGGAAAGCCGCAGCACTTGCGCATCCCGGCGTACTCGATCACGGTGCCGCCGAGCGCGTCGATGACCTGATGCAGGTAGTGGTCGCGGGGGTGCTCTGAGTCGATCCCGAGGCGGTCGCGGGGACGGACGATGTAGCAGCCGTAGAAGGGCCCGACCTTGAGGTTCGTCAACGGCCGCCGGACTTTCGAGCGCAGCGCATCCAAACCGATCTCCTCGACGAGCAGCCACAGGAAGTTCTTGTTCGTCAGTCCGAGCTCGTAGGAGAGCCCCTCCGCGGCGAGCGTCTCGTTGACGGCCGAGCGGTACTCGGCGTTCGCGTCGAGCCGTTCCTGGCACTCCGACTGGGCGCCCTGGCAGGTCGAGCAGATGTTCATCATCAGCTCCGCGCCATCGACCTGCTGGGCCAGAGCGAACGTGCGCGCGTTCAAAGTGTCCGCGAGCTCCTGGTTGTGCTCGGCGATCACGCCGGCGCCGGTGCAGCAGGCGCGGTCGAGCTCGACCAGCTCGATGTCCAGCAGAGGCGCGACCTGAGCCATCGAGCCGTGCAGCTCGGGGGTGAAGCCGCGGCTGACGCAGCCGGGCCAGTAGGCGACCTTCATGCGGCGCTCCCTTCGGTGTTGCGTCGGCGCCCGCGGCCGGACCCTCGCCGCCGCCACCCGCAGTCGCCGTGCCACCGGCCGTGGCCCCGATGGGGACCGGGGGGGCATCCTCGCTGGGTTCGTCCTGGCCGGTGATGTAGAGGTTCAGCTCGTAACGTTCCGGGCGCGACTCGACCTTGTCGTAGATCCGCTGCACGTTCTTGAGATCGGCGGCGGGGATCTTGTGCCCGAGCAGCGCCAGTTTCGGGCTGACTTTTTTGCGCAGCACCCCCTTGATCACGACCGGCAGCGAGCTCGAGCAACTCTTTCCCGGCGGCCGGGTGGAATTTGCCGAACCACGAGTCGCCGCCGTAGGAGCGCGGCAAGAGCTCGGCCTCGTGCATGCAGCCCGTAGTCCTTGACGAGCGTGGCGAACGCGGCCTCGTGGCGATCGCCGTTGTTTTTATCGACGATCTTCTGATCGTCGATCGCTATACGTCGCAGCCGCATGATCTGCCCCATCGGGTTGACGTCCTTGGGGCAGGCCTCGACGCACTTGAAGCAGTGCGTGCAGTCGAAGATCCCCTGGGGGTCTTCGGCGAGGTCCTTCAGGCGCACGTCCTGCTCGTCGTCGCGCGGGTCGCCGACGAAGCGGTAGGCCTTCGCGAGCGCCGCCGGGCCGATGAAGCCGGGGTCGACCTCCATCGCCAGGCAGTCCGAGACGCAGGCGCCGCACTGGATGCAGGCCATCGACTGGGTGATGTCGACCATCGCCTCTTTCTCGACCAGGTACTCGCGCTCGGGCACCGGCTGCTTGGCGATCAGCCACGGCGTGACGCGCTGCACCTTCTTCCAGTGCACGGCGTCCATGTCGACGATCAGGTCCTTGATCACCGGCATGTTCCCCATCGGCTCGACCTCGATCACCCCGTCGGCGCCGGCCGCAGCGCGCGCGTGGTCCAGATGCGTGTGGCAGGCGAGCCCCGGTTCGCCGTTGATCCGCACCCCGCAGGAGCCGCAGATCGCCGCGCGGCAGGAGCAGCGAATCCCGATCGACCCGTCTGACGCGGCTTTCGCCTGCAGGATCCCCTCCAAGACAGAACGGTGCGGCTCGAGCTCGATCTGATGCTCGTCCCAGTAGGGCGCGTCGCCGGACTCGGGGTCGAAGCGGCGCAGGCGGAGGGTGAACTGCTCCGGCGGCTTATGCGTTTCGGCCATGGCGGAGAGCCTCCTCGAGCTGGGGAACGGACATTTTTATTTTAATGATTTGGACGGGTTTGCGTTGTTCAACCCGAAGGCTCCAGCCCGGTTTATCAAGCGTCATTAGTACTTGCGCTCCTCGGGCTCCCATTGCGTCATCGTCACCGGCGAGTAGGAGACTTGAGGCCCGCCCACCCCGTCGCCATTGAGCGAGATGTCGATGTGCTTGAGCCACTCGGCGTCGTTGCGCTCCGGGAAGTCGGTGCGGAACTGCGCGCCGCGGGACTCCTTGCGCTCGATCGCCGCGACGACCGTCGCCTGCGCGCAGTCGAGCATGTAGCCGAGCTCGAGCGCCCCCAAAACATCCTGGTTGAAGACCGTGCCGCGATCGTCGATGTAGGCGCTACGGGACTCCTCGCGCAGGCGATTGACGATCTCCAGCGCCTGTGCCAGCCCCGCCTCGTCGCGGTAGACGGCGACGTACTGGTTCATCGTGTCGCCGAGCTCCTGCTTGATCTCGGAGACGCGCCGGGGGCGGGTGGGACTCCCATTCTTATCGCGCGCGATGATCGCGTCGATCGTCGCGACGTCCTCGCGCAGCTGCGCGTCGGCGGTGGTGGCCTTCGGCATCCCCATCGTCGCCGCCCGCGCGGCGGCGTGCTCACCCGCGCGCCGCCCGAAGATCAGCGTGTCCAGCAGAGAGTTCGCGCCGAGGCGGTTGCCGCCGTGCACCGATACGCAGGCGACCTCGCCCGCGGCGTACAGGCCCTCGATCGAGGTCGCGCCGTCGACGTCGGTCTTGACGCCGCCCATGATGTAGTGCTGGCCGGGGCGGATCATGATCGGCTCGCGCGTGATGTCGACGCCGGCGAAGTCTTTGCCGATGTTGACGATCTCGCGCAGCGCCTCCAAAGTGCGCTTGCGCGGCACCTTCGTGATGTCCAGCCAGATCCCCGAGCCGTCGGCGCCGACGCCGCGGCCCTCGAGGATCTCGGTCTGCTCGGCGCGCGAGACGACGTCGCGCGAGGCGAGCTCCATCTTGTTCGGCGCGTACTTCTCCATGAAGCGCTCGCCCTCGGAGTTGAGCAGCACCGCGCCCTCGCCGCGCGCGCCCTCTGTGATCAGCAGGCCGTTCTCGACGAGCGTCGTCGGGTGGTACTGGACCATCTCCATGTCCATCAACGGCGCGCCGATCCGGTAGGCCTGGGCGATCCCGTCGCCGGTCACGATCAACGCGTTCGTCGTCGGCCGGTAGACCTGCCCGGCGCCGCCGCAGGCGAGGATCACGTTCTTCGCGTGGAAGATCTCCATCCGCCCGGAGCGCACGTCGCGCGCGATCACCCCGCAGCAGCGCCCGTCCTCGTCCTGGAGCAGCGAGGTCGTGAACCACTCCTCGTAGCGGTCGACGGTCTCGTGGTGCTTCATCAGCTGCTCGTAGAGCACGTGCAGGATCGCCTGGCCGGTGATGTCGGCTACGTAGGCGGTGCGCTTCATCGAGGCACCGCCGAACGCGCGCAGATCGAGCTCACCGGTCTCTTTGCGGTGGAAGGTCACGCCGATGTGCTCCAGATGCATGACCTCGCCGGGCGCCTCCGAGCACATCACTTCGATCGCGTCCTGGTCGCCGAGGAAGTCCGAGCCCTTGACGGTGTCGTACGCGTGCGAGTGCCAGTCGTCATCGAGGCTGATCGCGGCGTTGATCCCGCCCGCGGCGGCGACCGAGTGCGAGCGCACGGGGTGGACCTTGCTCATGATCGCGACGCTGGAGCCGGTCTGCGCGGCGGCGAGGGCGGCGCGCTGGCCCGCGAGGCCGGCGCCGATGATCAGGACGTCATGTGATGGCATGGGCCGGAACTCTATAAGGCCCAATCCCCACGACGCCCGCAGATGGCGTTACGCCTGCATTCGCGGTGCTCTCGCCCTTCTCGCATCGCGGGCTGGGCGCGGTATGTCGCGCGTGTCTCGGTCGCACGCCTCGCGTGGCGGGCCGGGCACGCTGGGCGCGGTATGTGGATCGCGCGATGCCTTTGGCCTTGCGGGCCGGGACTCACCCTCGCCTCACATCGCGGGGCGCAGCGCCTGGCGGACCTGGGCGAGCGTGACGACGCCCTGCAGCACGCCGTCGCCGTCGACCGCGACCATCGCCCCGAGGCGCCCGAGGCCCTCCGAGCCGAGCAGCGACTCCAATGGCGCCCCGACCCCGATCCGCACCGGCAGGTCGGGCTCGAGCACGTCGACGACCGGCAGTGCCGGCCGTCCCGCGGAGATCTCCTCGTCGATCCGCGCTTCGCGCACGACGCCGAGGAAGTGCTGCGCGGGGTCGACGACCGCGAACCAGGGCCAGCGATAGCGCAGGAAAAACTGCTCCTGGGCATCGAGCAACGTCATCCCCGCGGGGACGGTGACGGGCTCGCGGTCCATGATGTCGGCGACCGTGATGCCCTGGATCCGCTGTCCGAGCGAGCCCTGCACGACCGCTTGGCCAGCGGCCTGGTAGAGCAGGAACGCGAGCACCAGCCAGATCAGCCCGAGCGAGGAACCGCTGGCCAGCCCGACCAGCCCGACCGCCCCCAGCACCAGCGCGAAGCCCTGGCCGGCGCGCCCGGTGTAGCGCGTGGCGCGGTTGCGGTCTCCCGTGCGCCACCAGATCACGGCGTGCGCGAGCTGCCCGCCGTCGAGCGGGAACGCGGGGACGAGGTTGAAGACGAGCACGAGCGCGTTGATCGTTCCGACCCAGCTCAGCCACACGAGCGCGGGCGTGGCATGCACGCTCGTGTCGCCGACCGCCACATCGAGGAAGTGCCCGCTGCTGGTGAGCAGTGCGCCGAGGACGATGCAGAGAACGATGATCGCGAACGTCACCAGCGGCCCCGCGGCCGCCACGCGAAACTCGGTTCCGGGGCCTTCGACCGGCCCGCTCGTGCGCGTGATCCCGCCGAACGCCCACAGGTCGATCCCGACGACGGTCAGCCCGTGGCGGCGCGCGACGAGCGCGTGGCCGAGCTCGTGCAGGATCAGCGAGGCGAAGAAACCCAGCACGGAGGCGACCGCGACCAGGTAGGCCGTCGTGATCGACCCGCCGAGCATTTCGTGAAACGGCTGCGTGACGACGTAGATGAAGAAGAACAGCACGACGAACCAGCTGATGCCGACGCCGACGCGGATCCCGAACAGGCGAGCGATCTGGAAGTTGGTGCGCACTGCCATGTCTTTATGGTAGGCCCGGTCTGCCTACATGGGGCGGTTAAACCTGCGGGCGGCCGCGCGCGATGATCGCGTCGAAGTCCGATCCGGCCGGCAGCGTCCCGTACTCCAGCCCCCCGTCGCCGCCGAGTCGCGCGGCACAGAACGCGTCGGCCACGGCCGGCGGGGCGCCCCGCACGAGCAGTGAGCCCTGCAGCGCTAGGGCCATCGCTTCGACCACGCGCCGCGCGCGCGTCTCGAGCGTGGCAGGGTCGGTGAACTGAGACTTCAGCCGCTCCACGTGCGCATCCAGGCGTGAGTCGGCGCCGGCGGCAAGCTCGACCTCGGCGAGGAACACCTCGAGCGCGCGCGGCGAGCGCGAGAGCGCCCGCAAAACGTCGAGGCTGATCACGTTGCCCGAGCCCTCCCAGATCGAGGTCAGCGGCGCCTCGCGGTACAGGCGCGGCATCCCCGAGTCCTCGACGTAGCCATTGCCACCGAGGCACTCCATCGCCTCGAACGCGTGGTTCGGCGCGCGCTTGCAGGCCCAGTACTTGCCGACCGCGGTGGCCAGACGCTTGAACAGCTGCGCGTCGCTGCTGTCGTTACCTTCGCGCGCGTCGTTGCCGGCTTCGTCGTAGGCCCGCGCGAGGCGCATCGCGAGCGCGGTCGCGGCCTCGGACTCCAGGCAGAGGTCGGCGAGCACGTTGCGCATCAGCGGTTGGTCGACGAGCGTCTTGCCGAACGCGCTGCGGTGCGCGGCGTGGTGCGTGGCCTGCACGACCGCGGCGCGCATCCCGGCGGCCGCGCCGATCACGCAATCGAGGCGCGTGTGGCCGACCATCTCGATGATCGTCGGCACGCCGCGGCCAGGCTCGCCGACCATCTGCGCCCAGGCGTTGTGCAGCTCGATCTCCGAGGAGGCGTTCGAGCGGTTGCCGAGCTTGTCCTTGAGGCGCTGGATGTGCATCGCGTTGCGCGTCCCGTCGGGCAGGACGCGCGGCATCAGAAAGCAGGAGAGGCCCTCGGCGGAGCCGTCGGCCGACTCGGCCTGCGCGAGGACGAGGAACAGATCGGACATCGGCGCCGAGCAGAACCACTTGTGGCCGGTGAGCTGGTACTCCGCCCCGGCCCCACCGCCATTCAGGGGACGGGCGTAGGTCGTGTTCGCGCGCACGTCCGAGCCGCCCTGCTTCTCGGTCATCGCCATCCCCGCGATCGCCGAGCCCTTCTCCGCGGCGGGAATCGAGCAGGGGTCGTAGGTCGTGGCCGTCACGAGCGGCTCCCATGCCGCCGCGAGCTCGGGTTGGGCGCGCAGCGCGGGCACGACGGCGAAGGTCATCGTGATCGGGCACGCGTACCCCGCCTCGGCCTGCATCCCGGTCATGTACAGCGCCGTGCGCGCGGCGTGCGCGGCCGGGTCGTCGCTCGTCCAGGGCAGCGAGTGCAGCTCGTGCTCGACCCCCATCGTCATCAGTTTGTGCCAGGCGGGGTGGAACTCGACCTCGTCGAGACGGTTCCCGTAACGGTCGTGGGTGTGCAGGACAGGCTTGTGCTCGTTCGCGAGCCGTCCCCATGCATCCTGCGGGCCGTCCGCCTCCCCGACGAAGCGGCCCAGCGCGGAGGCGCGCTCGCGGATCCAGCCGGCGCCCTCGCGCTCGGTCGCCTCAACTAAAGGAAGGTTGCTCGAGAACACGTCCAGCCCGGTGAGCGGCGGCGGCTGGTTGGCGACGGTGTGCGTCCGCCAGGGGGCGGTGCCCTCGCCCGTCGCTGTGCTCGGCATCGTGGCCATCGTCTTCTAAGTCAAGCAGAGATCGGATGCCCGGCGTGGGAGACGCATGATCGAACAGGCATAGAACGCGCGCGCGTACGCGCGGTGTTTAAGTAGACCCCGCGCGCGCACGCGCGCTCTGAACGTTTTCTCGTGCGTGCCCTCCGACCGCATCGACCGCCTGTCCGTGCTGAGCGCGCGAGCAGCGATAGCATCGCCGGTCCGGCGACAGACAGCTCAAAGACCCCGAGGACCGAACATGGCGAAGATCGAAGTGCAGAACCCGATAGTCGAGCTCGACGGCGATGAGATGACACGGGTCATCTGGTCGTTCATCAGAGACCAGCTGATCCTGCCGTACCTGGACGTGGAGCTGGAGTACTACGACCTCGGCATCGAGAGCCGCGACGCGACGGACGACAAGATCACCGTCGAAGCGGCCGAGGCGATCAAGCGCCACGGCGTCGGCGTGAAGTGCGCGACGATCACCCCCGACGAGGCGCGCGTCGAGGAGTTTGGGTTGAAGGAGATGTACCGCTCGCCGAACGGCACGATCAGGAACATCCTCGGCGGCGTGATCTTCCGCGAGCCGATCGTGATCTCCAACGTCCCCCGCCTGGTGCCGGGCTGGACGAAGCCGATCGTGATCGGCCGTCACGCGTTCGGGGATCAGTACCGCGCGACCGACACGCTCATCCCCGGTGAGGGCAAGCTGGCGTTGACGTTTACCCCGAAGGACGGAAGCGAGCCGATCGAGCTCGACGTCTACGACTTCCCGGGGCCGGGGATCGCGATGGCGATGTACAACCTCGACGACTCGATCCGCGACTTCGCGCGCGCGTCGCTCAGGTATGGCCTGGAGCGCAACTACCCGGTGTATATGTCGACGAAGAACACGATTCTGAAACGTTATGACGGGCGGTTTAAAGACATCTTCGAAGAGATCTACGAGGACGAGTTCAAGAGCGATTTCGAGGCCACCGGCATTACATATGAACACCGTTTGATCGACGATATGGTCGCCTCCGCCCTGAAGTGGGAGGGCGGGTATGTATGGGCCTGCAAGAACTACGACGGCGACGTGCAGTCCGACACGGTCGCCCAAGGCTTCGGCTCGCTGGGGTTGATGACGAGCGTGCTGATGACCGCCGACGGGAAGACCGTCGAGGCCGAGGCGGCGCATGGAACGGTCACCCGTCACTACCGCCAGCACCAGCAGGGCAAGCCGACGTCAACCAACCCGATCGCTTCGATCTTCGCCTGGACCAGGGGGCTGTCCGCCCGGGGGAGGATGGATGGGACCCCGGCGGTGAGCGAGTTCGCCGAGACGTTGGAGCGCGTGTGCGTGGAGACCGTGGAAAGCGGCAAGATGACGAAGGACTTGGCATTGCTGGTCGGGCAGGATCAGGAGTGGCAGAGCACCCAAGAGTTCTTGGGATCGATCGACGAGAACTTGAAAGTCGCGGTATCCGTCTGATGGCTTGTCTTGTGAAAGAAAACAAACTTCCCGCAGCACAACATCCCGATAGGAGCTGATCAATCTTGAGTAACCCAGTACGTGTAACAGTCACCGGCGCCGCCGGCCAGATCGGCTACAGCCTCGTGTTCCGCATCGCCTCCGGCCAATTGCTCGGCCCCGACCAGCCCGTCGATCTGCGCCTGCTGGAGATCCCCCCCGCGATGGGTGCGCTCGAGGGCGTCGCGATGGAGATCGTCGACTGCGCGTTCCCCTTGCTGGCCAACCTCGACCTGCACGACAACCCGGAGGATGCGTTCGACGGCGTGAACATCGCGCTGCTCGTCGGCTCGCGGCCAAGGACGAAGGGCATGGAGCGCGCCGAGCTGCTCAGCGAGAACGGCAAGATCTTCACCGTGCAAGGCAAGGCCCTGAACGAGAAGGCGGCAGATGACCTGAAAGTGCTCGTGGTGGGCAACCCGGCGAACACGAACTGCCTGATCGCGATGAACAACGCCCCCGATATCCCCAACGAGCGTTTCACCGCGATGCTCCGCCTCGACCACAACCGCGCGATCGCGCAGCTGGCGGCGAAGCTAGAGGTCCCCGTCACCGACATCAGCCAGATGGGCGTGTGGGGCAACCACTCGCCGACGATGTACCCCGACCTGTTCCACGCCCAGGTCCGCGGCGAGCAGGCGGCCGCTGCCGTCGACGATCAGGTGTGGATCGAGCAGGACTTCCTGCCGAACGTCGGCAAACGCGGCGCGGCGATCATCGAGGCGCGCGGCTCCTCATCCGCCGCCTCGGCCGCGAACGCGGCAATCGATCACGTATATGACTGGGTGAACGGCACCACAGACTGGGTTTCGATGGGCGTCCCGTCGGACGGCTCCTACGGTGTCCCCGAGGGTCTGATCTCGGGCTTCCCCTGCACGTGCGCGAACGGCGAGTGGTCGATCGTGCAGGGACTCGACCTCGACGAGTTCTCCCGCTCAAAGATCGACGCCTCGGTCGCCGAGTTGACCGACGAGCGCGATACGGTCAAAGGGCAGGGGTTGATTTAGGGGGAAGAGGAGCGCGTGCGTGGGGTCGAGCAGAGGGAAGCTGGACTCCGCGCACCGGTTTCACCAAGGACGGCGGGATGCGTCCGTCGGCCAGCACGCCCTGATCGTCGTGCAGCGAGAGGTTGATCTCAGCGCGAGGCGGGCGTGTCTTTGCGACGGAAGAGCCTGTGAACCCACTCGGGGAAGAGGGGACCCGATCCGAGACCTGGCAGTTTCGTCGGTTTGAAGTTGCGGTTACCGTAGGCCTTTGCGGTAGCGGTGGTCTTGGTGGTATCCGTGTGCAGGGGCTCGGACGCGGCCGGCTGGCTGGTGGTGACATCCATTCGTCTCATTGTAGGCTCCCGGCGAGCTCGATGACGATCGCGAGGATGAGGAACGTCTGCGCCCGGTCGAACAGTGGAGCCTTGCGGGCCAGGGCATGTTCGTTGATTTCAACGTCTTCCGCCAAGTCTTCGAGCAATGATTTTTCGGCCTGGCGATCACCCTTGGCCTCGCAAGCCTCGAGGGTCTCTCTAACGGAGGGGCCGGTTTCCCCGGCCCCTCCCAGGCGCAGGGTTCGGACGGCCAATCCGAGGGACAGGCCCAGCAGGGCGAGCGCGACGATCCAGAGATGATGGGCGGCTCCGGTGTCGAGGACGATCGTGGCGACGGCCGCGTCCACCGCCATCACGCCGAGCGCGCCGGCGTCGAGCGTGCCGGAGCGCGCCGTCTGCATCTGTAGTTGGCTTGCCGCCAGCGTGCATAGGCTGTCGTTCAGCCTGGACGCGGTTTGCGGGGTGGGCATATAGGTCTCCCTCGGGCGGTTTGACGTGGCACCTCCCTTCCTATTCCGACGGTGGGGACGAAACGGGACATGAATCGATGTTGATCGGCGGCGATGCGGGCAGTGGGATCCAAGACGCGCCGTCGAAGCGGTGCCCGTTCACGATTTCACCGACCCGGTACCGCTGTGGCGGCGTGCCGGGGGCCGTGGCTGGGGCGCCTACCACCGTGGTGTTGACGATGACCGTCTGCTGCCCCGCGTGCGCCGAGTTGTCGCTCAGAGCCCATGTCAGCGACACGACCCAGCCGACGAACGTCCATCCGAAGAAGAAGTTCAGGGCCAGGATGCCGCCCCTGCTCGAGTGCTTACGGACGAACGCGATGATCGTGGGGGTCCAGTAGGGAATGAACAGGATCATCAGGAACAGCCCAATGCCCAATCCCTCGACCAGCGCGGGCAGGATCTTCAAAATGACGATCAGACCAATGACCACAACCGCCGCAATCACACCCATCCTGACCGGTGCCGTCAGCTGTCCCCACTTCGCCTTCAACTCGTTCATCGGTCCATCCAACTGCTGCTCCAACTCGCCTTTGTGTCCATCCAAGTCGCTCATGTTCTTCTCCTGTCGTGGGTTGCGGTGTCGGGTGGTTGGCCGTGGTGCCTCCCCTCCCTATTCCGACGGTGGGGGCGAAACGGGACAAGGCCGTGCCGACCGCAGGCCGCTGCGCTTCGGTCAGGTCGTTCTTGATCCGCGCGAGCACTGCGCATCGGGGTCGAAGTGGTTCAGGTGGCCGTTGCGGTCAGTACGACTGGGCGGCTGTAGCCGTGATTTGCCGACATTGCCCCGGTTCAGACGAGGAGCCATCCTCCGGCGCGAGCGCTATTTGGCCGATCCGTACAATGGGTCGGTCAAAGCGCTCCCATGTCTACGACCTCCTCCCAACCAGGTGGCGCCGATCCCCTTGCGCCCCACACGGCCTCCGCGGGAGAGCTCAAGGAGCTGCTGGCCACGGAGCGTTTGGGCGTGCCGTTTCTCGCGTTCCGCGACCAGCAGGAGCACCTACGCCTCTACGCGCTCGCCCATGGGACCGAGCGCCACACGCTGGGCCGCCGTCCGGAGATGGATCTGCCGGTCCCCTGGGACAGCGAGATCTCCGGCCTGCACGCCGAGCTGCAATGCCTCGGCGGAGAGTGGACGATCGTCGACGACAACCTCTCGCGGAACGGAACCTATGTAAACGGGGAACGGGTGAGCGGGCGTCGGCGTCTGCGGGGTGGCGATCGCATCCGCATCGGGCGGACGCTGATCGCCTACAACACGCCTAACAGCCCCGCGGTCGCGGAGACGGTTGCGGCCGGTGACCGACCTGCCCTGAGAGAGCTCAGCGACACGCAGCGGCGGATCCTGATCGCCCTCTGCCGCCCCTATCGCGATGGCGGCACCTTCGCCACCCCGGCGACCAACCAGCAGATCGCGGACGAGGTGTTTCTCAGTGTCGACGCGGTCAAGACGCACCTGCGGGTGCTGTTCGGCAAGTTCGAGCTCAACGAGCTCGCCCAGAACCAGAAGCGCGCGACGCTTGCGGAGTGCGTCTTCCAACTCGGCTTGATCTCGCAGCGCGACCTCGACTGACCTCGCCAACCCGCAGCGAAGGCCAACCCGCAGCGAGGGAACTGGGCATAGGCGACCCGGGCGCCGCACGCAGTTGGCTCCGCGCTCTCAGCGACAGCCGATGTCCCAATTACGGATCTTCGGAGATCACGGTAAGTGCCCCTGGCGCTGGGCTCGCATCCATCGCTCGGTTCGGGGTCTCAATGGTTGAGAGCCGGGACTCGAGCCCGAGCGCAAGCGCCGCGGCTCGCGCCATCTCGCTGGCGCTCGCATAACGGTCTGCGGGATCCTTGGCCATGCCGCGAGCGATCACCTCGTCGAGTTCCTCCGGCAAGCTCGGACCGCACGCGGCCGGCGCTGGGGGGCGGAGCGCTCACGTGCGCCCACATCGTCGCCGCCTCGCTGTCCCGCCGGAAGGGAACCTCACCGGTGAGGCAGTGGTACAGGACGCCGGTGAGCGCGTAGATGTCGGCGCGCGCGTCCACCGCCTCGCCGCGGATCTGCTCGGGCGCCAGGTAGTCGAGCGTGCCGACCCAGTGATCGGCTCTCGTGATGCGCGTCAGCGCGCCGGCATACTTGGCCACGCCGAAGTCCGTCAGGTAGGCGTGCTCGGGCTCATCGGCGGTGACCAGGACGTTGGCGGGCTTGACGTCCCGGTGCACGAGACCGCGTGCGTGAGCCGCGTCGAGCGCTCCGGCGATCTGGATCGCCACGCTCACGGAGCGCTCGGGCGAAAGCGGACCCAAGCGCGCGAGCAGCTGCCCGAGATCGAGCCCCTCCACCAGGCGCATCGCGATGAACAGCAGGCCATCGTCCTCGCCCGCCTCGTAGACCGGGATCACGTTCGCGTGCTCGATCGAGGCCGCGATCCGCGACTCGGATGTGAAGCGCTCGCGGAACATCGGATCGTCGGAGCGCTCCGTGGCGATCAGCTTGATCGCGACCTCCCGTCCCAGCGCCAGCTGGGTGGCGCGGTAGACGACGCCCATGCCGCCACGCCCGAGGACCTCCTCGATCCTGTAGCCGGCGATGATCGCCGTCGGCTCGAGCCGACGCTCGCCGGGCCGATGCAGAACCTGCTCGACGATCCCGCCGGCGTTGGCCGCGAACAGCTCCGCAGGCGCCGGCGCTCGCGGCTGTCGGCCCACATGCCGAGCATCACGGTTCCGACAGCGCCCACCAGCAGCGCGGCGAGCGGATCGCTGTAGTCGAGCACCGTCCCGGAGTCGAACGCGAGCTGTGTCGCCAGCGACCACAGGCAGAGCACGCCCAGACCGGTCAGACAGGCGCCGAGCGTCCCGAACCGCAGCCCGGCGAGCGGCACGAGCAACGCGAGGAGCACGATCAAGAGCACCGTCACGACACCCGCGGGACTGCGCAGCGGAAAGCCGGCCAGCGCCGTGGAGATCGCGTTCGCCTGCACTTCCGGACCCGACATCGGGCTGCCCACCGCGGTGCTGTGCATGTCCTGCAGCACCGGCGCGGTGGCCCCGATCACGACCACCTTCCCGCGCACGGCCGCACGGTCGAAGTGGCCGTTCAGCACCCGCGCGAACGAGAGGCTGCGAGCCGTCCCGGGCGGTCCGGGAAAGTCGATCCAGCCACCGTGCATCTGAGCTCGATCCGGGCTGCGTCCTGTCAGCCTTCGCGTGACGGCCGCCGCGATCGTCGGCAGCCCGTTGACCTCGGCGAGCGTGTGGCGCAGCACCCCGTCCGGGTCGGGGATGAGGTCGGCCGCCGCAGCCTGGTCGCCGATGCTTGTCAGGTTGGCGTTCCCTCCGAGCACCTGCGTTTCTCCCGATGGGGAGATCAACGATGTTCCGAACACGACCGGGGCGGCTCGGCGTGCCGCTTCGAACAGCGCCTGGTCCGCGCCTTCGGTCGTGGGGCGGTCGAAGGAGATGTCATAGACGATCAGGCGCGCGCCGGCCGCGTGCAGGTTTTCGAGCACGCGGGCGTCCAGCCGCCGCGAGAACGGGTAACGCGGCAGGACGCCGAGGCTGTCGTTGTCGATACCCACGACCACCACATCGGAGGGAGGTGACTGCCCTGCCACGCAGCGAGAAACGTGCGTCCACCGTGTCGCGCTCGAGCCAGTTGAGCAGGCCGGTGGCGTGGATGGCGAGCCCGACTGCCGCGGCGAGCAGTCCGACGGCGAGCAGGCCCAGGATTCTTCGCCTCGTTGCGCCCCCCTGCATAATCGCCAAAGCGTACCGGTACAAAGGTCCCTATGCCGTTTGCGATCTGAATTTGGGACTTCATGCCAAACGTGCTTCCTATAGGGTGCGCTCATTCGACACCTTGGTGTCTGTGTCGGGGGGTCTTGCCGGGTCAGGATGCTCAGCGACTGTCGGCGAAGGCGAGCGAAGGATTCATGTTGAGGACACACGTGAGGCGCATTGGGCTTACCAGGACCGGGGTCATCATCGGCGCGCCGATCTTGATCGTGGCTCTGTTCATTCTCGCCGGCACCGCGACCGCCGCGACTGTGATCTTCAAAGCTTCCTTCTCCGGCGGTGGCCTGGGCGAAGGCGCCGCGGTTACGGATGAATTCATGTTCAGCGGCACCGAATACGGTGGGCGTCCTGAGCCTTTGACGAACCTGACGGTGCATCTGCCGGGCGGCGTCGGCGGCTCCCAGGCCGGCTTCGCCTCATGCGAAGCCTCAACGATCACAATGATCGGGATCCAGGGATGTCCACCCGGTTCGCTGGCTGGTCCCAAAAGCAGCGTTGGCATGCTGGTCTCGTTTGGCGCTGAAACCGTGGCCGAGACGGGCACTGTCCAGGCGGTCTTTGGCGCCGGCGAAGTTCTCAATTTCTTTGTGCAGGGAGTTTCTCCCGTCTCTGTAGAAGTGCTGATGACGGGCACATATACCGTCGATTCGCCCCCGTACAGCCACATGCTCAATCTAACAGTCCCGCCGATCGAAACCGTACCCGGCGCTCTTCACGCAAGTATCACTTCGCTCACCCTGGCCTTCGGCGCCTCTCGTAGCGAAGACGGTTCTGAAGTCCACAGCTTGACGATTCCCCAAGAATGTCCGCATGGTGGGTTTGAATGGCGCGCAAGCATTGCATTTGATGGCGGAACAAATGCCGAAGCCGCGTATAAGAGCCCCTGCCCGCCGGCCTCGACCACCGCACCGATCCTCGGGCAGCGCCAGATGGTGCACGTCACGGCCGGCGAAGTGACCGTACGCCGTAAGGGCACGAGCTCGTTTGTCCCGCTCTCCGGCGCGAGCACGATCCCGGACGGCAGCGAAGTCGACGCGACCAACGGCCGCGCTCTGATCACGGCGGCAACAGCGATGCCGGACCAGACGAAGAGCGCCGAAATCTCCGGAGGAAGACTGCTGATCCACCAGGAACACGCGGGAGCCGGGGAGACACACCTGAGCCTGTCCAAGCCTCTAACAGGGTGCACCGGGGTACGACGTCCACGCGGCGCAGCAGCGGCACTCGCGACCAGCGCCAAGCACGGCTCGGGGGCCAGGTACCGCAAACTCTGGGTCTCCGACAACGGCGGCAGCTGGGGTACCAATGGACGTTACATCAGCACGACCGTTGAGGGCACTCACTGGCTGACCATCGACGAATGCAATCGCTCCCGCGTGACGGTCGCGGCCGGCAAGGTGAAGGTCTATGACCTGATCCATCACAGGACCAAGATCCTCACCGCGGGAGAGAGCTATGTTGCCGCGCGTTAGCCGTACCACGGCAGCCATCGCGTGCCTCGTGTGCCTTGCCGAGGGAGCGCTCGCGATCGGTGGGGCGCCCAGCTCGGGTGCGTCTGAATCGGCGGTTCCCGCGCCGGTCCTGGGCCACGGCGAGACCCTCACCCTCGTCTCCGGAACCGTGAGCGTGCGCGCGGCTGGCGCCAAGACGTCCACGCCCCTGTCCGGCACGAACAGCGTTCCCGACGAAAGCGAAGTCGAAGCCAGTCGCGGTCACGTACGGATCACGGTCGCAACCCCCGTCGCGGGACAGACGACGACGGCTGAAGCTTATGAAGGGCGGTTCCTGCTGCATCAGGATCCGGTCACCCCGGCGGAGACCCACCTGATCCTCTCGCAGGCGCTCTCGAGCTGCGGCGCCCCGACACCTGTGCGCCGGACCGGGCACGTGCGGGGGACCTCCGGCGCGCGGATGGCGGTTCGTCCCGGAGCAGCCGCCGGCACGCGGGCGGTGGCTCATCTCGCGGCTGTGGCGCCTCGCCTCCGAATCACAGTCGCTCGCACACCCGACGCTCACGCATCCGAGAGCGCCCACGTCTCGAAATCTCGTCACCTCTGGGCCTCGGACAGCGGTGGCAGCTGGGGCACCTCCGGCCGGTACGTCTCGACGACCGTCGAGGGCACGCGCTGGCTGACCACCGACGAATGCCACCGCTCCCGGGTCGCCGTCGCCGAAGGGGTCGTGCTCGTGCACGATCTGGTCCACCACACCACGACATCGGTCGCCGCGGGGCATGAATATGTCGCCTTGGCGCCGCCGGCCGAACGCGCGGGCCACCTCCCACCTCTGGGCGAGGTGCTCACCGGGGAGAGCGGTGGCGATCCCGGCGCATTCCAGCAACAGGTGGGCAAGCACGTCGCGGTGTTCGGCTACTTCGGCTCGTGGGGCGCCGAAATCTCCTCGCTGCTCGGATATGTACACGGACAGCACGCCCGGTTGTTGCTGCACCTCTCCACCGACATCGGCTATGGAAGCGGCGCGGGCGAGGAAATCTCTCCCGGCGAGATCGCGCACGGCGAGGGCGACGGCTATCTCGTGAGCCTGGGCCACGAACTGGCGGGCAGCGAAGCACCCGTATATCTCGCGCTGCTGCCGGAGATGAACCAGGCCAACAACGCCTACTCGGCGTTCAACGCCAACGGGTCTCCGCGCGGCGCCGCGAACTCGACCGCCGCCTTCCGGCAGGCATGGAGGCGGACCGTCCTGATCATTCGTGGCGGATCGGTCACGACCATAGACCGGCGCCTGCACGCGCTCGGGATGCCGCCGGTCGACACCTCCTCTTCGAGTGTCCTGCCGTCACCACCGGTGTCGTTCATGTGGGCGCCCCAGACGGAAGGTACACCTAACACCCCGGCAAACTCCGCTGCCGCCTACTACCCCGGCGGCGCCTATGTCGACATCGTCGGCACCGACTTCTACAGCGCCTTCCCCAACTTCCGCGGCCTGCAGGAGCTGTACTCCGCCCATCCCACCAAGCCGTTCGGCTTCAACGAGTGGGCGATGTGGCGCAGCGGCGACCCCGGGTTCGTGCGGCAGCTGTTCGCGTTCGTGCGCAGCCACCGGCGGATCGGGCTGATGGTCTACAACGAGGGCCTCACCTCGAGCGGGCCCTTCCGCCTCGAGCGCTTCCCCGCGGCGACCGCCGAACTTCGCCGCCGGCTGCGCTCGCCGAGCTTTCTTGGATACGCGCCGGAATGAGCTCGCTCTCGTGTATGGAACTTACGTGATGTAGCGAAGCCGAGCTGGGAGAGTCCACAGGCTTTACGTGATTCCACGTTCGTGGTGAGCAAGATATACACCTTGGATGGGTGGTTGACCGTGCCCGAAGGGGAGATGCTGTTACGCAAGCCACTGAGGGGAACATTCACATGAAGACACAGCAATTCGAACATCTGATAAGGTCGCGCCGTGGGGGCGTTCGCGTACGTAACAGACGATCGTTATCGGCCTATGACAACTGAAGTCCGGATATATCCAGCTGGGTGCCGGCCAACACGATCATTGGCGGTTATGGCATGCGTTGGAGTCGTCGCCCTTTGCCTCTTGGCTCCTGTTAAGACCTTTGGCGCATCTGCCTGCGCCAATTTTGTGGTAGGCGCTTGCACGTCCCATCCTATTGAGCACACTGCCCGCAAGCATAAGAGATCGAAGCGCAAACATCGCAGGGCGCATGCGAGACATCACCCTCCCATGCATAGGCGCCACAGAGCACCGTCGCTCAACCCGCAGTGGATTACCCTGCCTGGAAGTGTCGTCGCCTACAACGAAGATGCCATCTTGACCGAAGACGGGTATGTGCACGGTGACAGCGGGGGAGGGCCGATCTATCACCTCATCGGGACACGACACGGCTCCCCGATCACGATTGACGACCGAGTCGGCCCACCGAAGGGCACATTAATCGAAGGGTTCCAGACGTTGCTGACTCCCCCAGTCGCTGGCCATCCGAGCGGGCTCGCAATTCTACTGCTTCGGGTAAAAACGCCGGCTAGCGGCATCAATCCAGAAACGGGCGCTGGGTACTTCTCCGTGTTTGATGCCGCGACAGGCACACACCTGCTTACGAGCGCACCGTTCAGTGAAGCGTTGCTTTTCTCGATGCCGGTAGCTTATGTCAACGGCGACCTTCGCCTTGCGGGTTGCGGCAACTACACAACGATCACGCCGGCCGGGACCGTTTCCGAAGTTCCGTTTCCGGCGGGTTCGCCCGAGCCGGGAGGCGCCTCATGCGTGGTGAGCGCGGTTGTTGACGACGAGATTCTCATCTATTCTCCAGCTGAAAGCTGCGAATCGGTGTACGTATCGAATGTCGTGACCCAAGCCATCGTCTCGAGGTCGCCATGCCTTCGAGACGACGATCGCTCTACCTCAGACATAACCCCGGTGCCCTTGCCGGGCTCCGGTGACTGGTTCTTCAACGGTTCCGCGTACGTGGCTCCAGATATGCCTGCCTTCAGCTCGGCAGCGACCGGGAGTCCGCTCGAGCCGGAAGGTGAGTTCTCACTAGAAACTTCCGACGCGCTGGGTGGCATACGTAGCAATGTGGCGCTGTTAGATTCTAGTATCCAAGACCCACGTGACGGGGCGCCCTCTTACTTTGTCTCAACATCGTCTTGGCAGCCAGTTTTTACGGCCTCTGGCGCACAATCGTTCAGTGCGTTTGGAATCGCAGATGACGACGCATGGGTCGAGGCTGCCGCAGGACGGATCGTCATCGACGCGCTTACCGGCAGCACGCTAGCGGACAGCTGGCATGTAATGCCGGAGGCTGGAGGCACGGGCTGGACGCTCGCCGGCGAAAGCACCGGTGCGTGCTGCAGCTCAGAATATCTTCTTCGTAGCACGGGAACAATGCTCGCGTCACTTGGGACCGCACCGTGATCACAACGAGCCAGCCGAGTCGCCGATCACGCTGCGAGTTACCGAGGATAACTGGCGACGCTTTTGTAGGCGTCCATGAGCTGACTCACAACAGCACCTAGGTCCTCACCGCGGGCAAGACCTACAAGCCGCCCGATAGCCGTCGAAGGACCCGCGGTGAGCACCTGCGGGGCGCTTGGCGTAGCCGTCGCTGGCCGCTGTTGCAACCGGCAGGTGTGGCCACCCCACACCTTGGGTGCCTATTGACGACCTGTGCCCGCAGGGAGGATGAGCGTTGTCGATCGCCTCCCCGAAAGGACAAAGTCGTGAGCCTGATAACCGCAACCGCCAGGACCGCCCGAACCACGGTCTTGCTCCTCGCCGGCATCGCCGCGCTCGCGCTCGCGCCCGCTGGTGCACTTGCGTCGACGCATCGTCCCGCCCCCGCCCCCGCGCGCACGCGAATCAAGACGCACTCGCATAGGCGGCGGAGGCATGCTCTCTCTCATCCAGAAGGCAAGGGGTCCGGAAACGGGGGCTCATGCGCCGGCGGGGTGTGCTTCACGGGCGATCCCTTCTACCTCGAGGCCGGGCAATGCACGTGGTACGCCGCGGGGCGACGGCCCGACCTGGACGGAATCGTGCATGGCAACGCCGGCGAATGGCTCGCCGAGGCACGCGGACGGGTGCCTGAGGGAACGACGCCGGTCGTGGGAGCGATCGCTGTTTGGCTGCCAAACACGGGTGGCGCGTACGGTGCCGGGCACGTCGCCTATGTAGCGGCCGTCTCCGGCGGAGACGTAACCGTCCAGGACTTCAACTGGGGCACTCCTCACGAGTCCTACCACGAGCACACGGTGCCCGCGTCGTGGATCAGCGGTTACATCTACGGCGGCCCCGCGGGTTCCGGCCCTGGATCCCCACCGGCTGGATCACCCGCACCGCAGCCCACCCCTCCTGCCACACCGCAGCCGACGCCTTCCCCGACGGCGCCACAGCCGACTGCCCCCTCAGATCCCCAGCCCTCCCCAACGACCGCGCCGAGCTACTACGTCTACCAGGTGACCGGAACCTGCCGGGATGGCGCCTGCGGCCTGACGCTTCGCGCGGGACCGGGCTACTCCAGCTACGCCGGCCTGGGTTCACTTCCGGAAGGCGCAAACGCGGACGTCGTCTGCCAGGCGATCGGGGAGACCGTCTCCAACGGGTACACCTCCTCGGCGATCTGGGACAAGCTCACCAGCGGCGCCTGGGTCAGCGACTTTTACCTCAACACACCAAACATCGGGACATGGAGCCCACCGATTCCACAGTGCTGATTTGCCCCGTTAGTATGCGACAACCTCACCAAAGGAGACTCAGATGACTGATCGCAGACCAGATGCGTATGAAGCCGAAACGGGTGGAGAGAGCAAACCTTCGAGAGCTCCAGATAGAAGCTCGAGCTCGCGGCGCCTACGCGGCTGCGTCTTGGTGAGCCTGCTTGCGCTCGTAGCCGTACTCGTCTACGCGGGATCGGCGTTCGCGGACAGCGCATCGATCAGCGTGACGACCACATCCGGCCAATCTGACCCGGCCGCTGGCGTTCCACGGATCTTTACGGTCAGCGGCGTCGCATCCGTTCCCGAGCGCGTATTCGTCAAGTGGCGCGCCCCGGGTGGTGCGCCGTGCGCTCCAACGGCCCAAAGTGATACGGGATCGACGATCGAATACTTCGATTGGGCATACGGTGAAGAAGTGAATGGAGACTTCAGCTTCCAGAAGGTCTTTACCTGGGAACAAACGGGGCCTCAAGTGTTCTGCATCTGGTTGGCGAGCAACGACAGCACAATCGCCACGCCGATTACGCAAGTCATCACGTTCCGGGCCCCGAACGGCACAATCACCGCCACCGTGAATCCCCTCACGCCGGCGCCAGCTCAACAGGCAACGATCACCGTCACGGGGTCAAGCGAAGCCCCAGAGAAGGTGTACGCGAAGATCCGGCCAGCCGGCGGAGCGCCATGTGCCCAGACATACGAAGCAGATACAGGCAGCAACCTCATCGAAGGGGATGATGTAAACGGTTCATTCTCAGAGCAAGCGCAGACGACCCAATCGAAAGCCGGCACGTACTTGATCTGCCTGTGGTTAGCCGGGTCTGCGAACGACACATCGCCGATCGCCGGACCCCAGCCGGAGACGTTCACGGTCGCATCGCCGCCGCCGCCGCCACCTCCACCGCCGCCGGCCCCATCAGCACAGTGCCTGCGGGATCGTGGTGGTGTCGCGCACGAGGAGCTGCTGATCCGTCGGTATGAGGGCAAGCTGCGAGCCCGTCACCTTTCCAGGCGCACCAAGCGTAATGACGAGCGTGCACTCGCCGCCGCGCGCAAGTCCGCCGGTAAATACGAGGGCCTCAGGCTGCATCAATGCCCCAGCGGTAAATAGATTTGGAGTACTGAGCCCAGCTCGTGCGGCTTGACTGACTATACGAAATCATCGCCGATCGAAATGTTGGGGCGGTCGTTACGGCGACCGCCCCGCAGCGGCCAGCCAAACCATCACCCTTCGGGCGCCCCGGCGCTTTCGGGGTTCGATTCACCACCGAGTCTTTCGATGCCCGTGCCACCGGCCTTGACTCCTTGACTGCTCGTCGCTTCTGCACCTGCAGCGGCTGACGGTGGCAGGGCGCCTGCGACGCGTTCCTTGAGTCCTTGGATCGCCTGGTCGGCCTGTTCGAGCCTAGCCCGGCTCAGGCTGCCGGCATCTGCCGCCGCGAGCAGTCCGTGAAAGGCAGCGCTGGAGCCTTCCTGTGTGGTTGCGTAGAGGAGAATATCGAGCCCTGCATTGATCGCCCGCTGTCCCGGTGTGACTTCATTCGCGAGAGCAGGGGACTGGAGATCATCGCTTATTGTCACAGGGTGGCCATTGGTGGCCAGGGGTAGCTCGGTTTCATAGATCTTTGGCGAGAGCACCGCGGGTGTTGTTGTTCCTGTGAGGCTTGGATATATGGCGCTGTTAACCATCACTAACCCGTATGGGTTGTTCCCACACGCAACATATGGCAAGTAATCGCCGCGGAGCACACCCGCTGCAGCATTGACGGTGGTCGGCTGGACGTCGGTACTCGTCAGCGCCCGGCCGAGGCCCGGGAAGTGCTTGAGCGTGTAGGCGACGCCCTGGCTTGCGATACCGGCGGCGAAGCCGCAGGCTCGTTCGGCGACCAGCGTTGGGTTGGATCCAAAAGATCGGCTGCCAAGGAAGGAGTCGGCGACGTGAACCACGTCTGCCACAGGCGCGAGGTCGACGTTGATACCGACGGATCGCAACGCTCTTCCCGTCGCCTCGCCTTCTGCCTGAGCGATCGCGCTCGAAGCCATTTCGGCGGCTGCGAGCTCGGGTGGGGCCCAGGCCAGACGCCTGACTTCGCCGCCCTCTTGATCGGTCATGATCAGGAGCGGGGGGTTTCCGCCTTCTTTCGCAGTGCGCTGTAGCTGCTCGTCCAGCCGGCGTGTCGCCGTCTCGCCGCCGGCGACGTTTTCCGTGTAGAGGATCACACTACCGAGCTCACCCGACCTGATCTGATCGAGGAAGGACGATGGCGGTATTGAGCCTGCGAAGCGCCCCACGATCGTTTGCCCGATCATGTGGGCGAGTGATGGAGCACCGACCGGGGAGCCGCTGGAGCTTCGCTTCGTGGTGACGTGCGTCTTGGCCTTACGTTTGGAGACGGGCACCGCTGCACGGCCGATCGTGCTCGCGTAGATGACAGGCGTGGAGGACCGTGAGGTGACCGTCGCATCTCCGCAGCCGGCGAGCGCGAGCGTGGCTCCCGCCGCCACAGTCACGGCGAATGCTCGGTAACGACTACCCGACACCGAGTGACTCCTTGAGCTGGATAACTCGATTTGCGCCAGCCATGATGAGCGACTGGGGGAGTGCGCCGGCCTTCACCGCGGCTTTGATCGCGCTGTAGGCCTGTTCCGAGCCCGATTCGCGCTGAGCGAACATGAGGATGTCGTCACCTGCTTGGACGGCCAGCACGGGCGCATCTGCATACCGCTGCACAGAGGGAACTTCCAGATCGTCGGTGATCACGACCCGTCCGCTCATCCCTGCCAAGGCGAGTTGTTCGCCGACAATTTTTGGGGACAGGTCGGCGGGCAGCCCACTCCGATCGAGGTGTGGGTAGATGGCGTTGGAGATCATCACCAGCGGTGCGACGCCCGAGCCGAGGCGGGACATATAGAGGTAGGGCTTGTATCCGCTTTGCAGTTCGGCCCGGGACGCGCCGATCGACACCACTTCGAGGTCCGTGTCTCCGGACCCTGCGGCGCCGAGTCCAGGGAAGTGCTTTGCGGTGCCGGCGATGTGCGCTTCGGCCAGCCCCAGCGCGAAGCCGCCGGCGCCGGCGATCACGGACGTCTGCGTGTGACCAAACGCTCGTTCTCTCAGAAAGTTGTTGGCGGTTGTCGGAATATCTGAGACGGGGGCAAGGTCGAGGTTGACCCCCAGACCGCGGAGGTAGATGCCAGTGGCACGACCCTGCTGGCGCGCCACGGCTGCGGGGTTCGCCGATGCGCCCATCTGCTGCGCCGACATCGTCGGAGGCGCATCTGGCACACGCTTGACTTCACCGCCCTCTTGATCGATGGCGATCAACAAGGGCGGGTTGCCGCCTTCCCTCGCCGCCTGTTGAAGGGTGCCGTCGAGGTTCACGAGTTGGGCATTTGACTCGATGTTTTCGCTGTAGAGGATCACGCTGCCCACTTGACCTGCGCGAATCCTCGCGAGCAGCCGAGATGGCGGTTGCAGACCCGTGACGTGGCTCATGAGCATCTGGCCGATCGCGCGATCCAGGCTCAGGCGCACGGAAGCCTTGGGGTTCGGTTCGCTTCCGCCTGTCGATCCGCCACCGATGACAGGTCTCGCCGGTGGGGTTCGCTTTGCGATCGTGATGTTGCCCGACGCCCTGGTCACCGACGCCTTGGTCGCCGACGCCGGCCGCAGGCTCGGCAGGGGGTGAACAGTGACGAGACCCGCCGAGCCGCAGGCCGTCAAGCCGGAGATCAGCATGCCGCAGACCGTGCTTGCCGTCACCTTCGGGCAGACGTTGCGCTTGTGCGACCGCCGCTGCCGCGCCCTCAGCACGGTTCGGCGTTGATGTTTGCCTCGTCAATGCGCCATTGCCCGGCGGTCTTGGTCAGGTTCCAGCTACCTGTCCAGTTCTTGCACCCTTCCCCGTCGAGCGTCTGCATCTTGACGATGCTCGCCGTCGCGGATTCTGGCGAGTTGACGGTCGCGTTGGTCGCGACGCTGACGTTGTATATCCCCTCTCCGCGGTGCGCGTTCACCCAGCTCGATTCTCCGGTCTGCTGGCTCGGTGCGAGGAGCGCGTAAGCGGCGGAGAACTTGTGTTCGGTGATCAGCGAGAACTCGCGTTGGATGGTGTTCTCGACTTCCTGCTGCTGACCGAGCTGCTGGGGAATGCTCACGCGCGGTTTGACTACGATCGCCGGCACCTGTTTGGTAGCGACTGGAGTTGAGGGAGTGGGCCGAGAACTGTGCGTGCTCTGAGCAGCGGGCGCAGCTGGGGACGAGGTCGTGCTCGTAGTGGAGGCTGGGCCGGTAACGACCGGTACCGAGAGCAGTCGCGTGGGCGTGCTCGAACCGCCCGTTGCGAGAACGATGGCCACGCCGATCCCAGCGATCGCTAGGACGGCGGCGGCGATGCCACCGATCAGCCAGCGAGAGGGCGCGGGCCCCTTCTCCTCCGACTGTTGAGGCGGGGGCGCCTGAGCCTGCTGAACAGGGTATCCCGGCGGTGGCGTTGGATAACCCCCTGGTGGCGGTGGTTGATGGCCGGGGGGCTGGCCGGCGTAGCCCGGGTAACCCGGTGGAGGGGGTTGATAGGCAGAGGGGGTTGCCGGATAGCCCGCCTGAGGTGGTTGATATCCAGGCGGCGCGGTTGGGTAGCCGGCCTGAGACGGCGGCTGATATCCGGGAGGCGGCGCGGGGTAACCGCCCTGAGGTGGGATCGGCGATCCGGGGGGCGGCGTGGGGTGCCCGGCCTGAGGCGTGGTGGGATAAGCCGTAGCCGGCTGGGCCTGGTCGTCTGGTGGCGCCTGTGCGCCGTCTTGCCGCACTGGGTCGTCCGCGTGAGGCTGCACCGATGACTGTGCGGCAGGAGGTGCGTCGACGGGTGGAGGAGCATCGCTGGGAGTCTCAGGACGCGCGGCGCCGCAGCCTCGGCAGAAGCGAGCGTTTGCGCCGAATGGTTCGCCGCAGCTCTGGCAGCGATCGTCTTGCGTTATCCCTCCGCCGGCATTCATACGAGCCTCCTGGAACGCACCTTCATCTGGAATGAACTCTCGGAGTCCCAACACTAGGACTTCTCCAAAGCCGGGACTTATAGTACATTTACGACTGCTTAGGAGCATTCTATTCAGGAGATGGGGGACTAGATGAGTACGCAGGAGTACCCACAGCTGCAACCCCCGGGGTCAGGCGGAGCGCCTGCGGCGCCCGCATACCCCGCTCAGCCCGCTTATTACGGACCGCCGATGCAGCCCGCAGCCGTTCCGCCGATTCCGCCGGGCGGCAGATCTACGGGCTTCTGGATTGGCGTGAGTACGGTCCTCACGCTTGGGATTGTGGGTGCTCTGCTGATCGGGTTCTTCATCGGTCGCGGCACACGCCTGTCCAACGAAACGGTGCAGGGTAAGATCGTCCAGCAGTCGCAAGCCGACCAGATTGCCGAGCAGCAGTCCCTCGATAGCCAGAAGACGGCATTTGCCTCTGCAGAGGCTCGTGCGGTGTCCGCAGCACGCAAGACGGCGTTCTCCGAAGGACAGGAAAAAGGGTTTACCGCGGGCCAGCAGGCGGGCTACAGCAGTGGCCAGTCGCAGGGCTTCAGCCAGGGCCAGGCGACAGGTACCGCTCAAGGCGAAGTCCAAGGCTTTACTCAGGGTCTGGATGACGCGAACGAGGCGTGCATTACGAATAGTGTCTTCTGCGATGGCGAATGAGCCCGTCTCACGGGCTGACCCTCGTACCACGGACGCTACGGGGGCGTCACCTCGAGCTCCCGAATGGGACGAGGGTGTCTTGCAGGCGCTCTATGAGGCGGCCTTCAGCAAGCCCGACTCAGAGATTGCCGGCGTGCTCGTAGGGCACCCGTCGCACACGCGCGTACCCCCCCGGATCTCAGCGATGATCCCAGCAAGCACGGCGCCGGTTCCCGAGCGCGCGCAGCTAAATCATCAGGCTTGGGCGTACATACATTCGACGATGGCGCGCTACTACACAGGCTTGGACATCGTCGGCTGGTGGATCAGTCGTCCCGGACCGGACGCAAAGCTCGGCCAAGCAGACCTCGAGGCGGCCGCGGAGTCGTTTGCGCGACCAAATCAATTCGGCTTCGTGTTTGACTCCCAGCATCGCCGAGCCGCCCTTTACGGCTGGCATGACGGGCGCTACGTCTATATCCATGAACAGCTCGTGCCACGGCGACTCACGCGCGCTCCCGCACGGGTTACCAGCCCGTTGCGGCTCGTACTGACGGCTTTTGGACTCGGCCTGGGCCTGGGCTTCGCAGGATGGCTGGCGGCCGGCAGCCCCGGCTTGACGGCGGCGCTAGTGCGGATCAACTGACCATCGAGAGGCGGCCCGAGGAGCAAATGAGTCAACCTAAGGAGTACTGCCCCAACTGTGGTGCTGCGATCAGCGAACCGAGCGCGTTTTGCGGGAGCTGCGGAGCCGAGCTCGTCACGCCACGGTCATCGGCTGCATCGACAGTTGCGACGGCGGCCCACACGCCGGCGAGAACACAATTGGCTGGAGCGCCCCCGGCACCTACGATGTCCAGCTCACAGAGCGGTTCCCACGGCGCGGCTCCAGTCGGTCAGGGTCCGCCTCCACCCGGTGCGCCGCCTCCAGAAGTACCTTCACCAGCTGTCAGCCAACCGCAAAAGAGCTCACGCAACTGGCTTCCCTTTGCCGCCGTTGGGGGCGCCGCGGTTCTCGTCGCCGCCCTCGTTGCGGTTCTCCTCCTCACCCTGGGTGGCTCGGCGGGGAAGAACATCAAGAGCACCTCCGCGACGCGGCAGCAAGCACTACAGCTACTCGCGGCCAGCGGAACAACCACCGTCTCCAGCGCCGCTCCGGGACTGTTCGCGTTCGTGAGCACCGGCAAGCTCACCGCGATCGTGCCAGCCGGTTGGCGTGCAACTGCGCAGACCGCGAGCGGGACGACGCGGGCAGAGTTCGCCGATCCGAAGCATTCTGGCTCAACCCTGACGATCGTCGCTCAAGGCGCTGGCGGCGGCAACGCCCACAACCAGGCCGGAGCGGCACTGACGGCCGTCAAGAAGACGGGCGATACGGTCAGCTCATACGGCCCGGTCACCTTCCCGGGTGGTCGCGAAGCCTGGCAGGTGACCTACACCGATGCGGGCCTGACCCATGAGACCTACTTCTACTCCGCCTGTAGCGGCAAAGCGGCGATGGTGGTCGGCGTCGCAGCATCCGCCGCCATCTTCCAGCAAGAACAGACGACGCTCGGAGCGGTTGCCGCGAGCGCTGAGCCGACGTGCTCGTAATCGCCCCGTGCTCCATGATGACAAAGGTTCCCTGGCGTGACTGTTGACGTCGCGACATGCCCGGTATGCAGTGCCAGCGCTACCAGCGGACGCTACTGCCGTGAGTGCGGTACGGCGCTGCAGCCCCCGTCGCCGCAGGCGGAGCACCATTCTCCACAACCCACGGCACCAACCGGGCCGCCACAGGCAGCGCCCATTGACCAGCAGTCGGTGTCAGCGACCGCGGCCCCTCCCACCGGCCAAGCGCACTACACGCCCGTTGACCAGACCAACGGGTGGGCGCATACTTCAGTCCCACCACCTGCGCCGCCGCCGAAGCCTTGGCCAGCGCCCCACTGGATCCCAATGCCGGTGCCGGGACAGGGTCAGGCACCACGTCGGCGCTCGACCGGGCTCGCTGTTGGAGTCACAATCGCGATTGTTCTCATCCTGCTTGCCATCACTGCGACCATCATCCTGCTCGTCGCGAACGGAGGATCCAACCACACGGGAATCCTCACGACGTCGACCACGACGACCACCGCCGGCAAGAGCGAACAGTCCGCGGCTCCTTAGGTTGTCGCTGTGGGCGTGCGGGCACACATCGGGTGGCGCGCACTGCTGGCGCTGACGTTCAGCGGTGCAGTGGCGGGGTTTGCCCTGCCGGCGATCATAAGCTCGCTCGTACAACAGGAACGACATCAACCCGCGGTGCGTCTGCTGCGAGCTCCACGCCTGCCATCGAGCGAGACGCAGCCCCCGCAAAGCGAATCGGGTGCTCCGCCGGGGTCGCAAACGGGGCTCACGTTGCGCCAGCTCGAACAGCGAGCTCGGCGGACAGCTCCACGAATCCCGCCCGCCAGGACCAGCCGCCAATCGATTACCCCGCCGCACATCGCCCAGGGCACGCATCAGCTTCCGCCGGCGAGCGCTCCCGCACAGACCGGCTCCCAGACGCCGAAGACAACATCGACGACGACCCAGCCCACGACACCCGAAAAGAACCCAAAAGCGTCGACAGCGCCCCCCAAGAAACAGAGCACAGCCACTCCTACGGACGGTAGCGGCAACCCGACCGGCGGCGCAGCAGCGCCTTGAACCTCGAGGATCGAGCGATGAACGAGCCCCACCTCTACTGCTATCGCTGTGGCGCACCGATCGACGCTGACGCGCGCTTCTGCAAAAGGTGCGGCACCCGTCGCGTCGACGACCCAGCAGAGTCCCTCCCCGCCAACCCACCCCAGGGATATGCCGCGCAACCCGTCGAGCAGGCACAGTCGGTGCCTCACCGTCGCGCCTGGATAGCTGCCGCCGCGGCAGGTGGAGCTCTGCTCATCATCGCCGTCGTCTTGGTGCTTGCCCTCTCGAGCTCAGGGGGAACCGGGGTCCACGCGGCCACCGTCGTGGCGGTCACAGCGACAACCCCATCCGTGCCTCCAAGCTCGACATCATCCACGACAACAAACCCGTCGCCGTCCTCTCCATCAACGAGCAACAGTACCGACTCGCCGACCCATCTGACCGGGCTCCGCCTGGTTCCCTACGATGGCGCTCGTATCACGGCATCTGTACCAGCCGGCTGGGTGATCGATGAGAATGAAGTCCAGAAGCCGAGCGAAGTTGAGAGCAAGTGGAGCAACCCAGCCGACGCAGACGATTATCTACTAATCGACGAGCATCACGCTACACACCTCACACCGGAACAGGACGCAGCACCTGTTCATGCCTCCACCGAGCAGACCAGCGGCTACCACGAGATCTCCTACAGTGCCGGCGATCTCACGGGGATCGATTCGTGGATGTGGGTGTTCGAGCTCCCCGAAGCTGAGCGGATCGACTATTTCTTCGAAAAGTGCTCCAACACGTTCGGGGTTCTAGGCGCGACGACCCCAAACCGATTCGACCAACTCAGGCCAACGTTCCGAGCCGTAGCCCAGTCCGTGCAGTCAACCTGTCACTAGCGATCGACCGTCATCCTCGCAGCGTTGTACTAACGCTGGGAAGCTCACATAGCTGCGACGGCGGCCACGAGTTACCAACGATCGAAGGACCTCTCAAACAAACGTGAAGCGAGCCGCACCGCGCGTGCAGGTCTTGAGCGTATCGGGACCCTCTGGCGTATACCGGCACGTAAACGGCCCAAGGTGAAACGGCGGGATTTTGGTCGCCTGATCCACCGTCCTGCTCTCTCTTTCGATGATCCATTTGTAACGCGGCCTAACCAGCGCCAGTGCACGCGCACAGCTGACATTGCGAGCCGTCTGGACCGCTCCTTCTGAGTACTCGCCGTCGCCCAGAACGTGGCCAGCGTGGTACTGGCTACAGTCGAGCGTCACAGCGTGGTCGCTGAGCGTTGCCCCATCCGCAGACGCCATCACCGTCATAGGCGCAAACACCGCAACTGTCGCAAGGGTGACGGTTGCACAGAGCGCCGAGCGCCGCCAAACAGCACGAGTTAGCATGGCGGCGAACTATACCCTCCGACCGAGCGCCTCGGCGCGTATGACGCCAAGCCCACGAGAAGCGCGCCGGTATCCGCGTCACTCATCCGGGGCTCCATACGCCACGAGTGCGTAAATGTATCCGTGTGACGCCAAGGCCGACAGTGCCGGCTCGGTGAATCCAGCGCCATAGAAGTAGCTCACCAGCACCAACTGCCGTCCGTGTCGCGTAACGCTCGGGTAGAGGCTTCGTGCGATGCCGGCGCGATCTCCCACGGCGAGACCTGCGGAGGTGCGCCAGTCGGTCCCCCACGCCGTAAGCGTGACCGTGCCGGCTCCTTGGACACATCCATTGCGCAATCCGCTGAGCGCGACGGTAAAGACGCCCGTCAACTTCAATCGCGGCCAGCGGACCACGCATTCCTCGGGGCTGGCCGGCTTGGCGGCAAGGGCGCTGGGCTTTCCATAGCGGGCCTCGGCCGCCCGCAGAGTCTCTGGCATTGGGCGCCCATCGATCGTTACCGCGGCGGACTGGTTGTTCGGAGGGCCCGTGACGCCGGCTCCGATTACATGGTCGGCAAGCGCGGTGGATGAGAACAACCCCAGCATGCAAATGCACCCCACGGCTAGGACTGCGTGTCTGGTCTTCTCGGACATGATTCTGGTCAGTTCTCCCCTTTGAGCTCTTAACAGAGGCGCTCCGTCCGACACGCACGCGCGCCGGACGGAGCACGGTACAGCGCCCTTAGCAGCCGGGGACGCCGGGATCGACAAACGGTGTCCCGAGCAGGCTGCCCGACGTCGCGCCGTTGTTATAGAACGCGTCGGCCGAGCCGTAGTACGCGTCGTTCCACGGGCTCGAGGCGATGCGATACCACCAGGTGTTGCCGTCGGCGACCGTGAACCCATTGATCTTGCACGCGATCTGCACGGTGTCGTTGGAGGGCATCTCCGGCCCCTCGCTACCGCCGGCGTCCGCATAGTCAGACCACGTGTGCACGACGCTCCCCGACGTCTCCGAGTAGGTCGGCGGCGGCGCGGACACCGGGGCTGGTGTCGAGACTTCGGTTGGCGTCGCCACTTCGCCTGGCGCAGGCACCGCGGGCGGCGGGGTGGAAGCGCTCGGTGGCGCCGGCGGCGATGGCGCGGGAGCCTCCGCGGGTGGTTTGGGCAGCGAGCCCATGCGGTATGCGCGCGTTTCCGAACTCAGCGAGAACGTCCGGTTGTAGTTCATCACCCTTTCGTTGTACTCGTGGTTCGAGTCGACGACGTCGAAGGTTCCCACGCCGTTTGCTTTCACGGAGACCTTTTTGACGATGATGAACGTATGCCCGCCCTCGCCGACCTGGACGATGTCACCCTCCACCAGATCGTTGATGTCGGTGATGCGTTCGCCGCCGGCGCTCAGGAAGGGACGATAGTAGTCACCGCCACCCGAGGAGAGGTTCTGTTTGTGGCCGCTGACCATCCAGACGACGCAGTTGACGAATTCACGGCATTGCCCTCCGGTATCGCCGGGCTTGTGCGCGTCCCGGCACGCGTTGCCGCCCCATTGCCCGACGTAGCGAAGGGCCGTGGTCGCGATCGTGGCGTTTTCATAGCTACCGACGGCGAGCGCCGCGCTCGTCGTGAACGTGGCGCCGATGACACAGACGCCCACGCTCAGCAGGCCGGCGAGAACGGCGCTGGCGTGGCGCAGTGGACTGTTGCGATGCCGTCGCCTACGGTGACGCGGATCTTGTCGTGAATCTGTGGTTCCTGAGGCAGCCCGCATTGCGGATCTCCTTCGAAATGACGCGATCTGAGTGAGCCCACATCGCTGGGTTTCGTTGTGATTTGACGCCAGCATCGCTCGGAAACAGACCGCCGGCCAGAGACCCTAGGGGTGGGCGAAGCCACCCTTACACGACGTGCGACGACGCGCGCGGGGGGCCGGCGAGACCAACGCCCGGACGCGATCTCCAAGGTGTCGCGACCTTCCCCCTAGGGTGTCTCGACATGGCCGGCGCCGGCCGGGAGCATTGCTTTTAGAGGCGACAACGCCCGGCAGCGATGCAACCACGATTGAAAGGAAGCTCGAATGAGAACCTCACGAAAGATCAGCGCGCTCGCGGCGCCGCTCGCGATGCTGTCGCTGCTGGGGACCGGCTGCGCAGGATCGGTTCTTGGATCGGGTCTTTCTGCGAGCTCCTCGTGCAAAGACTTCATGGGAGCTTCACAAGTGGAACAAACAGAAGCGATCTCAAAGCTCTCCTCCCAGTTCGATACCCCGGAGGTCGCGACGCCGCTCGGCACGCCGAGCATCGCCTACACCTGCTCTTCAAATCCGGATATGAGCCTCGAAAAGCTCTTCCACGGCGAGCATGAAGGCGAACGTACGGGGCTGTGAGCCCGGCACTTTTTGTCCATCTCGAGAGAAAGAAGAAACCGATGACAACCAAACGTTCAGATCTTGTAGTACCGGCCCTCGTCGTGTTGCCGCAGACGCTGAACGCGATGGGGTCACAGGACGGCGCAGCGAAGGCAGATAAACGGACGGGCGTCGAATCTCACACGCTTGCTTCTGGCACGAAGCGGTCGTCGAGGGTCTCGATAGAGTGACAATGACGCTGTCTCTACGTCATGTATCGATGACATCCCACGCGGGAGGAGTCGCTGTGAGATGTTTAGTTCGCGGCTCGAGCATCCAGCTCGATCACGAGCGGGATGCCGGTGTCGAACCAGACGCGATGCAGCTCCTCGATCTTCGAGCGGGTGGGACGCCACCCGCGATGGAAGGTGCACTCGACATAGTCGTAGGGATTGACTGCCCCGCAGTACCGTTCCCTCGCCTGCCGCAACTCCTCGTCATCGTCCATGTCCAACTCCCGTGCGAGACCCGCGAACGTACCGTCCCGCATTCGCAGGGACACGCTCGGGTTGGCCCGGATGTTCAACACCCAGGCCGAGGCCTTGACCGTGATGTGCGGTTTGATCATGACGATGTAGGCCCTGTCGCCCGCATGGATCACGCGGACGCATTTGCGCCGCTGCTTGCCGGTTCTGCGCCCCGTCGTCGTGATCACCCCGAAGCCGAGGGGCGGCCGGATCGTGAAGTACGGAAGCATCATCGCGCTCAGTACCCGGCCGCCGGTCGAAGAGCGCACGAAGGGGTTGCCCCTCCGCTCGATTGTGAGCATGCCGTCGGTGCCGTATGGGCCGGCGAGGTTGGGCACTCGTCAGTCCGCCTGCTCGTCGAGCAGCGCCTTCCAGAAGCGGACGTACTCTCGCTCGTGTCCTAGACCTGCCTGCAGTGCGAGCAACGGCCCGCGTGGCATATCGGCATTCGCGGTGACGGCCTCCATCTCTTCGTAGCTGCGCAGCTGAGCTTCGTGCGCCGGCAGCTGGTCGCCGGCGAGCTTGGCCGGATCGGCTCCGAAGAAAAGCTTGAGGACGCCGAGATCGCGTACTTCGCTGACCCCGCCAATCGATTCGTCGAGCCATGCCTGCATCGCCTGGCGGCCTGCCTCTGTGAGGCTGTATTTGCGCCTGCGCCGGCCGGTCTGCTCCTGCTCCTCGCTGAGCAGCCCCTCCTTGGCGAGCCGCGCGCACTCCGTGTAGATCTGGGTATGGGGCACGGCCCAGAAGTCGAGTGTGCTCGCCTCGGCCATCCGCTTCAGGTCGTACGGCGTTGCGGGCTGCAGGTGCTCGAGCATCCCGAGCAGGATGTAGGAGGTCTCGCTGAGGCGCGGCGCTGACATGCGGGGGAAGGATAGTGCCCGTACCGAACGATTTGTACCGGACGATACGAAATGCACTGTATCTCGTGCGCTTCCCAGGGACAAATCTCGACGCCGCACGCCGTCTGCCGTGCGGCGGCACGGCGCCGCTTGTGTGTGGATGGGGTCGGTGTGCGGCAGAGCGCCGCGCATGTGCATGTAGGAAGGGGTCGCCGTGCTTCTACGCGCAAGACATCATGCGTGTGGTACGGTACGGTCCGTGTCATTCAGATTGGACTATACAATCCGTATCGTTCGGGAGGAATTATAAATGCTGCGACCTGTCTGCCGTTCGCCGCGCCGCGCCATGCCCTGCGGGTTCCGTCCCGTCCATGCGGTCCTCCGTGTGCTGGCGGTTGGCGTCGTCGCGAGCATTGGATCCTGCGTGGCGCTGATGCCGGCGACGGCCGCGGCGGCGGGAGAATGCCCCAACGAACAGGTGCGCATCGAGGAGCCCTACGCCCCGGCGCTGCCCGACTGCCGCGCCTACGAGCAGGTCTCGCCGATCGAAAAGAACTACGCGGACGCGCTCGGTGCGGTCACGAGCGTGCGCGCCGCGCCCTCCGGCGAAGCGGTCACGTTCGACTCACTCGGGCCGTTCCCGCTCGGCGGAGGGTCCTCCGGCGAAGGCTCCTCGCAGCTGTTCAGCACTTATCTGAGCGCTCGTGGCACGGAAGGGTGGCCGGCGCAGAACCTGGAGCCCGGGGTGAACCCCGGTGGCAGCACCTCGCCACTGGCCGTGACCGAAGACCTCTCCTACACGTTCGAGCTCTCCAGCAACGAACCGCCGCTGTCGAGCGAACCGAGCGTGCTGGAAGGCCGGCAGGCGCTCTACATGCGCGACAACCGGACGGGCGCGTACCGCCTGCTGTTTCAGCCGGCGGCCGGCGAAAGCGCCAGCTTCTTCTTCGTCGCGGCTGCCGCGAACGATTCGCGGGTCTTCTTCGAATCCGCCAACCGGCTCCGTCCTGAAGCCCCGCTGGGCGTGCGCAGCCTCTACGAATGGCAGGAAGGACAGCTGGCCCTGGTCGATCTGCTTCCCGGCGGCGCACCCGCGGATGGCGGCGCGGCGGGCTGGCGCGGCCCGGGGGCTGACGAAGAAGCGGTCGAACTGCCCGACCACTCGTTCGGGCGGGTCTCCGATTTCGTACAAAACGCCGTGTCCGAAGACGGCTCGCGTGTGTACTTCACCGATCTTGCGAGCGGACGCCTGTATCTCCGCGAGTCAGCGCCCGGCGGCGAGTCAGCACCCGGCGGCGAGGGCGAAACGCTGGAAGTCTCGAGTGGGGCGGCGGCTTGGCAGGCCGCGACTCCCGACGGTTCGCAGGCCTTCTACACCGAAGGCGGCCTGCTCTACCGCTTCGATGTCCCAGCGGTGGGAGGCGGGCAGAGGACCGCGTTGACCCCGGCCGGCGCCGAAGTGCAAGGAGTGCTCGGTGTCGCCGACGATGGCTCCTACGTCTACTTCGCCGCGAAGGGCGTGCTCGCGTCTGGCGGGGTTTCCGGCGCGGGCAACATTTACGTCTGGCACGAAGGCGCGATCTCGCTGGTGAGCGACGGTGGGGAAGAAGACGATTGGACCGCACACACGCTGCTGTACGGGTCGGAAGTTCGCGCGGGCCCCGGCGAAGGCGTGCGCAGCGCGCGTGTCAGCGGCGACGGCCGCACGCTGATGTTCACCTCCAGGGCGAGCCTCACGAGCTACGACAATCAGGGAGCGGGCAACCATTGCAGCGAACGGGAAATGCCCGCGCCGTGCGACGAGGTCTACGTCTACGACGCAGGATCTGACGGGGCCAGCTCATTGACGTGCGTGTCGTGCAATCCCAGCGGTACGCCGGCCACGAGCGACGCCCTGCTCTACCACGCCGAGAACGACGGCGCGGTGGCGCCGCCGACGCTGTATCCGTGGGCGCTGCCGCGCAATCTCTCCGAAGACGGGAGCAGGGTCTTCTTCGAGACCGAAGAAGCGCTGCTGCCGGTCGATTCGAACAGCGCGATGGACGTGTATGAGTGGGAGCACGAAGGCGCCGGGAGCTGTCCGGCCGGCCGCGGCGGCGGCTGTCTGTACCTGATCTCCTCGGGCGTGAGCAGCGAACCGTCGTACTTCGCGCAAGCCAGCTCCAGCGGAGGCGATGTATTCCTCTTTACGCGCCAGTCGTTGGTGGGGCAGGACGAAGACGAGCTGGTCGATCTCTACGACGCGCGCGAAGGCGGCGGGATCGCCGGCCAGAATCCCCCCGCGCCCGCGGCGCCGTGTCTCGGTGAAGCGTGCCATCCGGCCCAGCCGCCCGCGCTCGTCGCGGGACTCTCGGCCAGCCAGCTGTTCTCCGGTCCGGGTGACAGCGCTCCGGCGACGGAATCGAAGGTGGTCGCGAAACCGAAACCGAAGTCGAAGCCGTGCCGGAGGGGCTACGCGAAAAAGCAGGGCAGGTGCGTCAAGCGGGTGCGCCATGAGCGCAAAGGCAAGCGAGCCGGCAACAAGGGGAGGGCAAAGCGATGAGCGGCAATCACACAACGACCAACGGCGCACACACGGCGGGCGGCAGGCACACGACGGGTAACAGCAGGCACACGACAGCGAACGGTAGACACACGACGACGAGCGGCAGACACACGACGACGAGCGGCAGACACACGACGACGAGCGGTAGACACACGACGACGAGCGGCAGACACACGAGGACGATGCCGCGTCCCCCGCTTTGGCCGGCCGTCTTGGTGGCGGTCCTGGCGGCTGTGGCGCTGCTTGCGCTTCCCGCGGCGGCTTGCGCCAGCGGAAAATTCGGCATCGAACGCGTCGAAGTGCGCGCCGAAGAAGAAAGCGGGGCGCCGGCGAGTCAGGCGGGCTCCCATCCCTATGCGCTGACGACGACGTTCGCTCTCGATCGGAAACCTCTCAGTCAGGCACAGAAGGAAGCGGGCCTGGGGGATGCGGGACCACTCGGGGAAGAAATCGCCGAAGGCGACCCCAAGAGCGTCGAAGCGACGCTGCCCGCCGGGGTGGCCGTGAACCTGCTGGCTGTGCAGCAGTGCTCCGAACAGGAGCTAGCCAAGCAGGCGTGCCCGGCTTCGAGCCAGGTCGGCGATATCGCCGTCGATTCTCCCTTTGCTCTGGTCTATTTCGCCGGCGAGATCCCGGTGTTCAACATCGCGCCGTCCTCGCCGAAGGTGGCCGGCGCGCTTGGCTTCACCTTCGCCGACATCGGCTTCATCGCACATATCATCGGCAGCGCTCACGCCGGCGGCGACTATGGAATCTCGGCGCTGGTGACCGGTCTGCCGCAGATCGCGGACGTGGATGGCTTGACGTTGACGCTGTGGGGCGACCCATCGGCGGCGAGCCACTGCCACCAGCAGTTCACCGGAGGAGCTTGCGTCGCCGTGCCGGCGGGGGAACAGCCGTTTCTAACGCTGCCAACGTCGTGCCCGAGCGAATCGTCCCCAGGCGAATTGAGCGCATCGGTCCGCGAACAGCTGTCGCTCTCGACGCGCGCCGAATCCTGGCAGGAACCGGGGGTGTGGACACCGACCCTCTTCTCGGCGCCGCTGCAGGCGATGACCGGTTGCGAGAAGCTCAGTTTCACCCCCTCGCTCGAAGTGAGACCCGAAACGACCGTCGCGAACACGCCGACGGGCGTGAGCGTCGCGCTGAAGATCCCGCAGGTGGAGGCGCTGGGCTCGCTCGCGGAGGCGAACCTGCGTGAAGTGGTGGATGTGCTGCCCCCTGACCTCGTGGTCTCGCCCTCCGCGGTGAGCGGCCTGGGAGGATGCGGCGAAGCGCAGGTCGGCCTGTCGAGCTCCGCCGCGGCCGCGTGCCCGGAATCCTCGAAGATCGGCACTGTCCAAGCGCGCACGCCGCTGCTCGACCACCCCGTCGACGGGTCGGTGTACCTCGCCCAGCAGGGCAATGCGGGGCCGGCTCAGGGCGCCAACCCGTTCGGTTCGCTGATCGCTCTGTACGTCGTCGTGGAAGGCAGTGGTGTGCAGATCAAGGCGGCGGGCGTTGTCAGCCTGAACCAGCTCACGGGGCAGCTAACCGTCCGCTTCCAGGATCTGCCCCAGCTCCCGTACAGCGAAATGACGCTCAATTTCTTCGGCGGCCCGCGCGCCACGCTCGTGCCCGAGGCGTGCGGTATCTACACGACGACCTCGCTGATGACGCCCTGGTCCACCCTCCCGGGAGGGACCCAATCATCCTCATCCGAATTGGACCCGCCCACCCCGCCGGCCGAATCGCGGAGCAGCTTCACGGTCGACTCGGGTTGCGCCACCGGCGGGTTCGCGCCCGCATTGACGGCGGGCACGACGAGCAACCAGGCGGGCGGCTACAGCCCGTTCGTCACGACGTTCACCCGCCAGGACTCAGAACAGGGGCTCGCCGCGATCCAGGAGCACATCCCGGCGGGTCTGCTCGGCTCGGTCGCGCACGTCCCCTTGTGCGGTGAACCGCAGGCCCGGGAAGGCACCTGCGGCCCCGAAAGTCAGATCGGGACGATCTCCGTCGTCGTCGGGCCCGGTCCCGATCCGTTCGAGGTTCCACCCGGGCGCATCTACCTGACCGGCCCCTATAACGGCGCGCCCTTCGGCCTGTCGGTCGTCGTGCCCGCGCGCGGGGGCCCGTTCGACCTCGGCAACGTGATCGTCAGGGCGGCGCTGCAGATCGACCCGCGGACATCGGCGGTGACGGTCCTCACCGGTCCGCTTCCGCTGATGCTGCAGGGCGTGCCGGTGCTCGCCAAGAGCGTCACGATCGAAATCAACCGCCCGGAATTCATCTTCAACCCGACGGACTGCGACCCGAAGACGATCTCGGCCACGATGGATGGGTCCGTGGGCGGCCTCAGCACCGCCTTGGTGCACTTCCAGGCCACGGACTGCGCGGCGCTGCAGTTCAAGCCGCGCTTCTCGGCCTCGACCTCCGGCCACACCTCGAAAGCCGAGGGAGCGAGCCTCGACGTCAAGCTCGTCTATCCACCGGCTCCGCCTGGTACACAGGCCAACTTCGCGAAGGTCAAGGTCGACCTGCCCAAACAGCTCCCCGCACGGCTCACGACGCTGCAGAATGCCTGCCCGGTGAAGACGTTCGAAGCCAATCCGGCCGCCTGTCCGGCGGCGTCGGACGTTGCCGTGGCCACCGCCACCACCCCGCTGCTACCGGTGCAACTGAGCGGCCCTGCCTACTTCGTCTCCTACGGTGGGGCCAAGTTCCCCGAACTGATCGTCGTGCTCCAGGGCGACGGTGTCACCGTCTACCTGCACGGCGAAACATTCATCTCCAGGCAGGGGGTCACGAGCTCGACGTTCCCGGCGATCCCCGACGTTCCCGTCGGTAGCTTCGAATTGCGTTTCCCCGAGGGGCCCGATTCGGCGCTCACGGCGAATGGAAACTTGTGTAACAGCAAGCTCGCGATACCAACGGCGTTCGTCGCTCAGAACGGCGCGCGGCTGAAACAGACCACGAAGATCGCGGTGACCGGATGCCCACTCACCCGCCCGAAGGCGGTGCGGGCGCGCAAGAAGGAGCAGCGCAAGCAAGCCAGGCACACCAAGCGTCCCATCGAGCGGCACAGCAAGCGTGCCGCCAAGTCCAACAGCAAAACGCACGAGAGGAGCCGATGATGCTGCGCAGAACATCCATGCTCAGGGCCGGGCTAGCCCTCGGTGTCCTGGGGTTACTGGCCGGCCCGACGAGTCTTGCCGCGGCGAGACCCGTGGTCACACTCAAAGCAGAGGCCGTGCCGATCCCCATCGATTTGAGCAACCCCCACAGCGCGACCTACCCGGGCACCGGCGCCATCTATGGCGCCCCGCTCGCGATGGAAGCGGAGCTCACGATCGACGGCAGCGAATATGGAGGCTCCCCCTCGCCGCTCACAGGTATCAGGTTCTACATTCCCGTCGGTGTTGAGGTACACCCGCAGGGGTTCGCCAACTGCTCGGAAACCATGCTCAAAGAACGGGGCGCCGCGGGCTGTCCAAGGAAGTCGTTTGCCGGCGCCTTGGGTGAAGCGGCCGGCGTCGTGAGCTTCGGCGAATCGCGCGTCCACGAGAAAGTCACGCTACAGCCGTTCTTCGCTCCAGGCGGCGGGTTCTTCTTCTATGTGGTCGGTAATACGCCCGCCGCGATCGAACTGATCTCGAAAGGCGCCCTCGGCAAGGCCAGTCCTCCGTTCGGCATGGTGTTCACCGGCGAAGTGCCGCTGGTCGAATCGGTACCCGGGGCACTCGACGCGGCGGTCGAATACATCAAGGTCAAGGTCGGCGCCGCATTCGAGCAGGGCAAGAAGCTCATCTCCTACGCGACCGCGCCCAGGACCTGCCCCCCGAGCCGTCTCTTCCTGGTCAAGGTCGAACTGTCGTTTCTCAGCGGAGAAACGGTTCCAGCGGAATACCGGGTTCCATGCCCCAAGCGAGCAAAGTAGAAGGGGGCGCGGCATCGCTGCCGCGCCCCCTTTCCCATCAGTGTGCTGTGCGTCCGTCGAAGTAAAGTCCGACGGATCGTCGTTCCTGGCTAGGAATCGAAGGCCCGCCCACCCCGCGTGGCGTGCGCTGGCACGCGAGCGACCGAGGACAACGCCAGGGATGACGAGACTAGGACTTGGGGTGCCAGCCGCGGCCTTTCTTCTCCAGTTTGCCTTCCTGCTCGAGGCCGGGAAGGACGCGGTAGAGGTAGTTCTGCTTGATGCCCATCTTCGCGGCGAGCTCGGGGATCGTGATCCCCGGCTGACCCTGCACGAAGGCGAGGGTCTGGGCGGCACGCGTGCCGCTGCCTTTGCGCCGTCCGACGCGACCCGCGGGGCGTCCGGCAGGACGACCAACTGTGGCGGACCCGGCGGGACGGCCTACTTTTTTCGTGGCGGGGCGTCCGACTTTTTTACCCGAGCCGGGAGGACGGCCCACTTTTTTGCCCGTTCCAGGGGGGCGGCCAACTTTTTTGCCGGTGCCGGCGGGGCGGCCTACTTTTTTGCCGGATCCAGGGGGACGGCCCACTTTTTTGCGACCCACAGTCGGGGTCGCGACATCGGCCGCAGCCGTAGCCGAGGCCGCTTTTTTGCCGGAGCCGCGCGGGCGTCCCGGTCCACGGCGCCGGGGGGCGGTGGTTGCGGTGGTGCTCGCCGCTCTAGGCGCTGCGCCCACGCCGGCGAGTGCCGATGCGGCGGCCTCGAGACGACGGTACTCGTCGACCAGCGGGGCCAGCTCCTTCAGGCGCTCTGTGATCTCTCCGCGCTTCACGTCAAGAAAGTCGGTCACGATGACATCCTCTTCATTAGTGTAAATGTGAGCTAAGTCACATTACGAATAGCTCTCGAGTATCACCTTACACGATCTATCTGCGGAAACTCGGCGGCGGTTGGCGCCGGCGAAAGAAAACGTGCAGATGCGCGTGCCGCAGCCTGTGGTCGGACACACGGTCAGGTGAGGGGCAGACGATGGTCGGGGCCGTGTTCGGTCGGGGCGTGTGTTTGGTGACGGCAAACCGACGGTTGGATGCCGGTTTCGTAATCCGGTGACCGTCGGTCGAGCCCACGTTTTGAGGCCGGTGAGCTTCAGTCGAGCCCGCATTTTGGAGGCCGGCGCTCAGCGATCGAGGTAGGCGCGGAGCTGCTCGAGCGTGCGGTTTGCCTCGCGCTCAGGTATTCCGCCGACGAGCGCACGACTGACGATCGCGCCGATCGGCCCGAGCGGCGCATGGAACTCGTTGTGGTAGTCGAAGTGCGTCCCCCCACCTGCGGTGGGACGCAGGACGTACTCCGTGCGAGCGCGCGAGCGCGCCGGTCCGCGCCCCTCCCATATGGCCAGTTCACAGGGACTGCACTCGACGAGCTTCCAGTGAATGTCGAGGCTGACCCCGCGCAGATGGAGCTGCTGGTCCATCCGGTAGCCCACGCGGGGTGGCCCGTCGTCGGCGTGATTCAACTTGCGGTGCACCGTCACCCATTCGCCCAGGCGCTCTGGATCCATGACGGTCTTCCACACGTCCGCGGGCGCGGCGGCGAGATCGATCGATGCGGTGACGAGGCTCATCGGTGGAGGGGAAACCGTAGCTGGCGTGCGGTCGGTCGAGCGTGCCGGGCGCTTGCCGGAGGGAGACGGGATGGTCGTTTCATGTGCTTCTCACGAGACACATACAGAGCCGGATGTGCGATAGCGCCCCGACCACACCCTCGGCGTGCAATTGCCGCTCCGACCACACCCGGGCGGCACGGCCGTAGAGATCTCACCGCGCGGACAGCGGTTCGGATTCCTCCCACACGCGCAGCGCGTGCTCGACCGCGGAGTCGAAGGAGTGCAGGCGCACACCGAGCAGCTCGGCTGTGTCGGAGTCGCGTGGCAGCAGGTCGCCGTGGAGGCTCTCCATCAGCGGGAGAATCAGGTCGGGATCCTCTGAGGCGATCGCCGCTGCGACGCGCGCCGCGACGGGTGTGACGTTCACCCCGAAGCCGAGCACCGGGCGGCGCACGAGCATCGAATCGGCGATCCGGGAGATCATCTCTCCGTAGGTGAGCACGTCCGGTCCACCGATATCGAACGAGCGTCCAGCGGTGGGCGTACGGGTGGAAACTGTCGCGCGGCCGGCAACTGGTGAGTGACCGGCAATAGCAGAGCGGCCAGCAACAGCAGAACGATCAGCGGCAGCAGCAGCGTAATCAGCAACTCGTAAGCCGGCGACAGCCGGCGGGAGCGTCGCCGCCGCGGCGAGCATCTCGACGACGTCGCGCTCGTCGATCGGTGCGGTGCGGAAGGAGCGCCAGGCCGGGAGGGTGAGTACGGGCAGGCGCTCGACGAGGCGGACGAGGAAGCGAAACGAGCGCGAGCGCGCGCCGATCACGATCGAGGCGCGCAGGGCGAGCGAGTCGGGGACGGCGGCGAGCAGGATGCGCTCGACCTCGTCGCGACTGGCGAGGTGACGCGAGGCGGCGCCCTCGCGCGGGAGCAGCCCGCCGAGGTAGACGATTCGACCGACGCCCGCGCGGGCGGCCGCGCCGGCGAAGTTGCGCGCCGCGATCCGGTCGCGCTCGTCGAACGGGGTGGAGCCGCCGGTGGGGGACGGACGCTCCATCGAGTGAATCAGGTAATAGGCGACGTCGACCCCGGCGAGCGCGGCGGCGAGCCCCTCGCCGGAGAGCACGTCGCCACGGACGATCTCGACCTCGGTGGCGATGAGGTCGAGGATGTCACTCCGGGTGGTGTCCGATGAGGCCGGCGACGCCGGGGACGGGGAGGACGCTGAGGACGAAGATGTCGAGGATGAGGACGACGCCGATGGCGAGGGGGACATCGAGTGCGAGCAGGACGCCGAGTACGAGGAAGATGCCGCGCTTGCCGCCAGCGCGACGGAGACCCGCGCGGGGTCGCGCCCGAGCGCGCGAACGGTATGTCCGCCGGAGAGCAGGCGCGGGACGAGCAGCGAGCCGGCGAAGCCGGAGGCGCCGGTGACGAGGATGCGCATCAGGACAGATGATGACGCGCCCGACCGGGGCCTCCGGAAGTGCGTGAGATGACAGGCCCGGCTTGTCTCCGAAAAGTGCATGAGATGACAGACCCGGCCCAGGCCCGGCAGGATCTCCGGAAAGTGCGTGAAAAACGCAGCCGACGGTCACGGGATGGTGACTAATGCCTGGACCAGGCGGGTAGAAATTGTTTTGTCTGCGATTTGCGGGAAGGTCCTCGGCGACCCCCTTGAGCGGGGTCGCGTGCGGTGCTTTGATGGCTCGGCCGGTCCACCCGGCCCGTCCAGTCGAGAAAGAGCCACGAAGCAAAGGGGAGCGAGTGCCGAGCACGCAGAGCAGACGACCGTCGAAGCGCGCCGCGCGGAAGGTGACCTGCGAGGACTGCTTCTTTCACGCGAACCTCCTCTGCGCGCTCGACCTCGACGAGCCCTGCGCGACCTTCCGCCCGAGCGAGGCCGAACTGCGCCCGCCCCAGCAACTGCGGCTGGTATTTCGTCAGGAGCGCCGCTCGCGCGCGGCCTGGGCATTCCCCTCCGCACAGGAACAGGCGGCGCTGCACTCGTAATCGACTGAGTAGTTCTGGTCGGCACATGTGCCGACCAGCGGGGCCGCACATGTGCGGCCCCGTGACCGGCCGCATGCGGCCGGTCATTCCGTTGGCGCATGCGCCAACCGCGGACCTGCACATGTGCAGGTCCGCGGGGGGAGTGCATGCACTCCCCCGGGCAGGGCCGCATGCGGCCCTGCCTTCCCTCTGATCAATCGTTTTTCTGCTGCGCGGCGTGCTCGGCGATCCAGTTGGCGCCGGGGGTGTCGGACAGACCGTGGACGATGATCGAGCAGAAGACGACGAGCGCGGCGAGGTCGAAGATGCGCGGGCCGGCGGCGATGTTCTCATCGAGCACGAGCAGCGCGAAGGTCATCGTCGCGACGCCCTTCGGCCCGAACCAGCCCATGAACAGGCGCGTGGCGCGATCGGTGGGGGTGCCCACCAGCGCGACCCACACCGCGAGCGGACGCGCGAGCAGGAAGACGGCGGCGACGAACGCGAGCGACGGCCAGCCCTCGCGCGTGAGCGCGTGTAATGTCAGCAGCGAGCCGAACACGAAGAAGATGCCGAGCTTGACGATCTCGACGAGCTCGTCGGCGCGGCGCTCGAAGTGCTCGCGCAGGTCGGGGCGGCGGATGCCGAGCACGATCGCCGCGACGAACACGGCGATGAAGCCGTTGCCTTCCGGCGAGAGCACCGTCAGCCCGTACGTGGCGAAGGCGACGCCGAGCGCGAACAGCGACTTCTGGTGGGCCGGGATCGAGTGCTCGAGCGGGCGGTTCCGCGCGCGCGGGTGCGGCATCAGCAGCGAGGCAAGCCAGCCGCACGCGAGGCCGTAGAGCAGGCCGAGGCCGAGGTCCTGGATCACGAAGCGCCACCACACGAAGTCCCCGGAGCTCGCCGAGAGCGCAGCGAGAAGGGCCAATACCGCCGGCAGCGCGAGGCCGTCGTTGAGGCCCGACTCGAGGTTCAGCGAATGGCGGATCAAACGCGGCACGCGCGCGTTCGTGACGATGCTGGAGGTCAGCACGGGGTCGGTCGGCGAGAGCAGCGCGCCGAGCAGGAACGACTCGGTCCAGGAGAGCCCGAACAGAAGGTACGCGGCGGCGGCGACGATCACGGCGGTGATCGGCATCGCGATCACGAGCTTGCGCGCGGGCAGGTGCCACTCGCGTTTGAGCATCTCGCCCTCGACCTCGAGGCCGTCGCGGAACAGGATCACGATCAGCGCGGCGAACGCGAGGTCCTCGACGAAACCGGAGTGTGCGCGGAAGTCGATCTTGCTCGAAGCCGCCCGGGCCGAGCGCGAAGCCGGCGAGCACGAACAGCGCGGTCAGCGACAGGAACGAGCGCTGCGCAAGGCCGGAGGCGAGCGCGCCGACGATCAGCAGCAGGCCGAGCACGGTGGCGATCGCCTGGAAGCTCGGCATCTGGTCTAGATTCTCACGCGCGGCGGCCGGTGGGTGACGCCGAAGCCCGATTCGGAGATCCGAAGGAGGGTATATTGGGTGCAACCCAGCAAAAATCTTTCGGCATAGGCGGTGGCCAGCATGGCGGCAAAGGACAGCATCGGTAAGGCAGGCGAGGCGGCGCGGAAGGCACAGCGCAACCGGTACATACAGCGTCTGATCGAGGACGAGGATCTGCGCGGCAACCTGCTCACCGCGTACGCCGCGGCGCGCGGCGCGTACGGACGCGTGAGCAACGGCAAGCCCGCGAGCAAGGCGATCTTCGAGGACAAGAAGCTGCAGCGCGAACTGCGCGAGGCGGCGAATGCGCTGAAGGAGGCCTCCGAGGCTCTGAACGCGAGCCCGAAGAAGTCGCGCCGCCGGCGCAGAGGCGGCCTCGGCCGCACGTTGCTGCTGCTGACGATTGCCGCGACGCTTGCGCTCGTGCTGAGCGAGGATCTGCGCTCGAAGGTGCTCGACCTGCTGTTCGGCGCCGAGGAGGAGTTCGACTACAGCTCGACGACCGCCCCGGCCGAGCCCGCGCCGGTCGCGACGCCGGCCGCCTAGGTCGCGGCGGATCTCTCGGAGGAGGGCGATCGCCGCCGCGGTCGGGCGGTCGCCTCGGAGGGTGTTGCAGTGAAGATCGAGATCACGGAAACAGATGTCCTGGATGTGGCGCCGACGGCCCCACCCGATGGCGATGGCGAGTCGGGCGCGCGGTCGCTGTCGGGCGAGAAGGCGCAGCGGATCGTCGAGGCGATGCGCCGCAGCGTCGCCAAGCGTGGCGTCGCGGCCTCGACGTTCGAGTACGTAGCGCGCAAGGCCGGCGTCTCGCGGGGACTGCTGCACTACTACTTCGCCACCAAGGAGCAGTTGCTGGTGGAGGCGGTGCGCCGCGACTGCGAGCTGCGGATGGAGGTGCTCGAGGGCCAGCTCGCGGGCGCGCAGACGGCGGACGACTTCATCGCCCTGATGGCGCAGAACCTGCAGGAGACGGTGCGCGAGGACCCCGACTTCGTGACGCTCGTGTTCGAGCTGTTCACGCTCTCGCGCCGCAACGAGGAGATCGCCGTCGAGTACGCGCGTCTGATGCGCCGCACCCGCGATCAGGTCGCCGGGATGCTCGCCTCCGCCCAGCGCGAGGGGGTGCTGCGCCTGCACGCCGAGCCCGAGGCGGTCGCGGAGATCCTGTTCTCGCTCGGCGACGGCTTCGCGCTGCGGATGCTCGCCGAGCCCGAGCGCGACTTCAGCGCGACGGTCCGCGCGGGGATCGTCTGCGCCCGCGCGCTGCTGGCCGATTAGGAGGCCTTGCCGAACAATCGGTCGATTAGCAGAGGCCCTTGGCCGAACGATCGGGAGGGTCGCGGGCCAGCCGAACCATTGGCCGGTTGACTGGAGCTGCCAGGCGCCTCTTATAATCAGGCCCGATGCCCATCTACGAGTACCGGCGCCCCGACGGGACGACGTTCGAAATTCAGCAGTCCTTCAGCGACGAGACGCTGACCCACGACCCCGAGACCGGGGTGGAGGTCACGCGCGTGCTGCACGCGCCCGCGGTGCACTTCAAGGGGAAGGGCTTCTACAACACCGACTACGGCACGCGCAAGCGCCAGCGCGAGAACGCGGCCAACGCGGAGGGATCGAGCTCCGCGGAGGGCTCGACCGCCAAGGGCGACTCCGGGTCCTCCGATTCTCTTCCTCCTCGGACTCCAAGTCTTCGGAGAGCTCCTCCGACCACGACGGATACGAAGAAGAGTGACGGGGCGAAGGACACAAAGAAGTCGAAGGACGCAAAGCCCGCCGCGACCAAGAGCTGACCCTCCCGGCCCGCCGACCCCGACCGGGTCACCCCGCCATGAACTGCGCGACGTCCGCGCGGCGCGCTTCTTCGGAAATCGTCAGACCTTCTTCGCCGCTCGGCAGGGTTGTCTGGCCGGTCGGCTTCAGTACATGGGTGGGCGGGGTCCCCGTGATCGCGAGCGAGGCGAACATCGCGAGCAGTTCCAGGCCGCTCATGTCCGAGATGATCGCCGGCGGCGCGTTCCAGGCGATCAGCGGCAGGCGGAGGAAGCTCGAGGGAGACAGCAGCTGGGACTTCATGTCGTTGAACAGCGCCTGCTGGTGTTCCTCGCGCTGGATGTCGGTCTCGTTCGGCGCGCACAGGTTCTCGCGCGTGCGCGCGAGCGCGAGCGCCTGCTCGCCGTCGATGTGGTGGGTGCCGGGGGACAGGCGCAGGGTGAAGCCGCCGTCGGCCGCGCCGCCGTCGAGCTTCGAGACGATGCAGCCGCCGGTGTAGTTGACGCCGCCCATCGCGTCGATCAGCTGCGGGAAGTTTTCGAAGTTGACTTCCACGACGTGGTTGATCGGGATGTCGAGCCAGTTCTTGATCACGGCGACGGACTCCGCCGGCCCGCCGTACTCATGCGCGGCGTTGATCTTCTGCAGGCCGTGGCCGGGAATTTCGACGACGGTGTCGCGCGGGATCGACAGCCGCGCCGCGTGCCCGCCGCCGGTGCGGATCAGCATGATCGTGTCCGAGCGGCCCGGCCCCGTGGTTTCGGCGCCCGGTTCCTTCGAGTCCTTCTGGCGCCGGTCGGAGCCGAGCACGAGGATGTTGTTCGCTGAGGTCAACGGGTTGCCGGACGGGTCGAGCACGCCGGTGACGTTTGCCGGCAGGGAGGTGCGCTCGAAGTGTGAGCTGACGAGGAACAGCACGAGCGAGAGCACGATCCAGAAAGCGATCAGCCCGAGCAGCGTGAGGAGGATTCGCTTCGGCCTCCTCCAGCGGCGCCACCTCTCCGCCCAGCGCGCGTCGAGGCCGTCCGCTCCCCGTCCGCCTCCCCCTCGTCCTGCTGCTCCCCGTCCTCCTCCGCCTCCCGCCGGGGGTCGCGGCGACCCCGGAGCCCGCGGCGCTCGCGGTGCCGAGCCGGGCGCGGACACCGGCGTCTGCAGGTCATCTTGGCGACGTACCGATTGGAGATCACGTGATCTCCAATCGGCCAGCAGCCGTCGGCCCGCGCGGTAGCGGGTGTATTGCGGCGGCTGCTCGCGCTCGGGAGGCATGGGGGCACCCTATATTTGCTGGATGAGCTCTGCGGGTGCGGCAGTCGGGTGGTTCGTGGGCGCGACGGTCTGTGCGTTCGCACCGGCACGGCGCTCGGCCGGGGGGTGAGCGCTGTGGCTGCCGGTCGATCCGGAGACGGCGTGCCAGGCGGGCGGCTCGTCGTCTGTCCTACCCCGATCGGCAACCTCGAGGACGTGACGCTGCGCGTGCTCGCGACGTTGCGCGCGGCTGATGTGGTGGCCTGCGAGGACACGCGGCACACGCGGGTGCTGCTCGAGCGGCACGGGATCGCGGTGAAGCTCGTCAGCTACCACGAGCACAACGAACGCTCGCGTGCGAGCGAACTGGTCGTGCAGATACAGGCGGGTGCTGTGGTTGCGCTCGTGTCCGACGCCGGCATGCCCCTGGTCTCCGATCCCGGGTTCGCGCTCGTGCGCGCGTGTATCGAAGCGGGCCTCGCGGTCGAGGTGCTGCCGGGGCCGAGCTCGGTCTCGACCGCGCTCGTCGCCTCCGGCCTGCCGAACGAGCGCTGGCGCTTCGTCGGGTTCCTCCCGCGCAAGGCCGGCGAGCGCGGGCGTCTGCTCGAGCGAGCCGCGGAGACGCTCGTCGCGTTCGAGTCGCCGCGGCGTCTCGCGGCCACGCTCGCGCAGTTGGCCGGGATCGACGCCGATCGGCCGGTCGCGGTCTGCCGGGAGCTGACGAAGCTGCACGAGGAAGTGCGCCGGGGGACGGCGGTGGAGCTGGCGGCGTACTACTCCGAGCACGCGCCGCGCGGCGAGGTGGTGCTCGTGGTGGGGGCCGCGGGTTCGCGAGCCGGCGGTGCCGCTGACTCGGCGCCGGGGGGCGTCGTCGATCCACGCAGTGCGGACGCGGTCAATGCGCTGCGGGAATTGGTCGACGCCGGCGCCCGTGCGCGGCCGGCGGCGAAGGTTGTGGCGAAGTTGACCGGCGCGAGCGCGAACGAGCTCTACCGGCAGTTGATGGGTTGAGGCCCGGCGTGTGGGCGAGGCGCGGCGGCGACGGCAAGGCGCCCTGATCGCCATTTGCGGAGCATCTGATCGCCATTTGCCGCGAGGCTATTCGCCATCTGCCGGAGAGCTGTGCTGGCGTGACGGCTCTCGGTTTCGTTCCGGCCCGACTTCGTTTAGGCGCCCGGCGCCTCGGCCGGCTTCTGGCGCTTGCGGCCCGTGTGGTCGATGCGCCCGGTGCCGATGCACTCGCGGCAGACGATCCACTTGCCGGTGTCCGGTGGCGGGACGTCCTTGGTCCACCACGTCCAGCCCGCTCCGCCACAGACCTTGCAGCGGTCCTTCTCGTGGATCACACGGTCGCTCTGGGGCATTCGCGAAGCCTACTTCCTCGATCGTGTGAGTCAAGCGCCAAGCACCGTTGTTTCCCAGCGTCGCGGACCGGATCGCGTCTCCCATCGCACTGCGCCAGTAGCCTGAGGCGAGCGTGTCCTACTACGTCACCACCCCGATCTACTACGTCAACGCGGCCCCGCACCTGGGGCACGCGTACACGACGATCGCCGTCGACGCGCTCGCGCGCCATCACCGCCAGCGCGGCGAGGACGTGTTCTTCCTGACGGGCACGGACGAGCACGGCGAGCCGGTCGCCGACGCGGCGCACGCGCTGGGGATCGAGCCGCAGGATCTGGCCGACCGCAACGCCGAGCGCTTCAAGGCGCTCGTGCCGCAGCTCGGCGCGGCGAACGACTTCTTCATCCGCACGACCGATCCCCAGCACATGGCGAAGGTCCAGGAGGTGCTCACGCGCGTGCGCGAGAACGGGTACGTGTATGAGGGCACGTACGAGGGCTGGTACTGCCCGCGCTGCGCGGACTTCAAGGCGGACAACGAAGTCGATGAGGGCAACCGCTGCCCGATCCACCACGTCGAGCTGACGCGCGAGCAGGAGGACAGCTACTTCTTCAAGCTCTCCGCCTTTCAGGAACCGCTCGAGCGGCTGTACGCCGAGCGCGAGGACTTCGTCGCGCCCCGCACGCGCTACAACGAGGCGCTCTCGTTCCTGCGCTCGGGCCTGCGCGACGTGCCGCTCTCGCGCCACAAGCTCACGTGGGGCGTGCCCGTGCCGTGGGATGAGGAGCACGTCTTCTACGTGTGGTTTGACGCGCTGCTCAACTACTACTCGGCACTCTCCTACGCGCGCCCGGGCGAGGATCTCACGAGCGAGTTCTGGCCGGCGAACTACCACGTGATCGCGAAGGACATCCTGCGCTTCCACGCGATCTACTGGCCGGCGCTGCTGATGGCCGCCGGCCTGGAGCTGCCCGAGCGCGTGTTCGTGCACGGCTACCTGCTGATGGACGGCGAGAAGATGAGCAAGTCGCTCGGCAACGTGCTCGACCCGTTCGAGGTGATCGAGCGCTTCGGCGCCGACGCGCTGCGCTTCTACCTACTGCGCGACGTGCCCTTCGGTCAGGATGGCTCGGTCTCGACCGCCGCCTTCGAGCAGCGCTACTCCAGCGAGCTCGCGAACGACCTCGGCAACCTCGCCAGCCGCACGCTCGCGATGGTCGTTCGCTACCGCGACGGGGCCGTTGCGGGGGTCGAGGTCGACCCTGAGCTCGTGCCCGACTTCGACGGGCTGACGGCGCGCGTAGAAGAGCTCGTCGGCCGCGCCGAGCTGACGCTCGCGCTCGAGGAGATCTGGGAGCGGGTGCGCCGCCTGAACCGCTACGTCGAGGAGCAGGCGCCGTGGCAGCTGGCCAAGGACGACTCCCGCGCGGGTGAGCTCGACCGCGTGCTCGGGACGCTCGTCGAGGGGCTGCGCGTCGTCGCGGTGCTGCTCTGGCCGTACCTGCCGGCGAGCTCCGAGCGGCTGCTCGCCGCGCTCGGCGCGGGTGGGGGCGCTCTCGATTTATCGCTCGCGGGCGCGACATTCGGGGCCGGGAGGATCGAGCACGTGGAGAAGATCGAGTCGCTCTTCCCGAAGGATGTGTGACCCGGTGTACCGAAGGAGCCCGATCTACCGCAGGAGATGCGCCCCGGTGGGCAAATCCGTAGAGCCGAGCAACGCGATCTGGCCGGCGATACTCGCCTTCCTGCACCCCATGAGCGCGGCGGCCTCCCAAAAAAGGTTGTTCTTTCCATGATCGACTCACACACCCATCTGCATCTATGCGAGCCGCCCGACACGGAGTTGGTCGCGGCCGCCGAAGCGGTCGGGGTTACGAGGATGCTGACGGTCGGCACCGACGGCGCCTCCTCGCGCCTGGCGCTCGCCGCGGCCGAGGCGTTTCCGCACGTCCACGCGGCCGTCGGCCGGCACCCGAACGAGGCGCGGGGCTTCGACGACGCCGACCTCGCCGAACTGCGCGCGCTCGCCGCCCACCCGCGCTGCGTTGCGATCGGCGAGACGGGCCTCGACTTCTATCGCGACACCGCCCCGCGCGCCGACCAGGAGCGCGCGTTTGCCGCGCAGATCGCGCTCGCGCGCGAGACCGGGAAACCGCTCGTGATCCACACGCGCGCGGCCGACGACGCGACGCTCGCCCAGCTTGGCGCCGAAGCCGAGGGGTGCAGCGTCGTGATCCACTGCTTCTCGATGCCCCCATGCCTGGAGGAATGCCTGGAGCGGGGCTATGCGATCTCCTTCGCCGGCAACGTCACCTACAAGAACGCCGCCGACCTCGCCGAGGCGGCGCGGCGAGTCCCCGAGGAGCGCCTGCTCGTGGAGACCGATGCTCCCTATCTGACGCCCCAGGTGGTCCGCAAGGAGCGCAACCAGCCGGCGTTCGTCGCTCACACGGTCGCCTTCCTGGCCGCGCTGCGCGGGGTCTCCGCGGGCGAGCTGGGCGCCACGGTGGAGCGCAACGCGGCGCGCGTGTTCGGCTGGGCATGAGCGCCGTGGCTAGTCGTCGACCTTCGGGTTATGAGCCCGACGAGCCATCCGGCGCCCTCGTCCAGCCAAGCCTGCGCCGGCTGCGGCAGTTCGGGATCCGACCCGATCGCGAGCTCGGCCAGAACTTCCTGATCGACTCGAACATCCTCGGCGTGATCGACCGCGCCGCGGAGTTGTCCCCCGAGGATGTCGTGCTGGAGATCGGCGGTGGCCTGGGCGTGCTGTCGGAGTACCTCGCCGAGCGCGTCGCGCACGTGCACGTGATCGAGATCGACCGGCGTCTCGAGGACGCGCTCGGCGACGCAGTGGGGGGACATGGGAACGTGACCGTGTGGTGGGGCGATGTGATGAGCATCGATCTCGCGGGGCTGCGGCCCGAGCCGACGAAGGTCGTCGCGAACCTCCCCTACGGGGTCGCGGCGGGCGCGCTGTTGAGAACGATCGAGGAGCTGGGAGGCGTCGATCGCTGGGTGGCGATGGCTCAGCGCGAGGTCGGGGAGCGGCTCGCGGCGCGGCCGGGGAATGGCACATATGGCGTGCCGTCGGTGCTCGCACAGCTCGCTTGTGAGGTGCAGGTGCTGAGGTCGATTCCAAGGACGGTCTTTCATCCGGTGCCGAATGTCGACTCGGTATTGGTCGGGTTGCGCAGGCGAGGGCCGGCGCCTGGTGTTGAGCTGAGGGGCTTGGTCAATGCTGCCTTCGCCCACCGGCGCAAGACCCTCGTCGGCTCGCTCGCGCTCCCCGGGGGATTGGGATCTCGCTCACTCGGATCCCGCTCGCCCGGATCTCGCCCATCCGGATCTCGCCCGCCCCACTCCCGCGAGGAGGTGCGCAGCGCGCTGGAGCGCCTCGGCCATCCCGCCGACGTGCGCGCCGAGCGCCTCTCGCCCGAGGACTTCCGCGCGCTCGCGCTGCTGCTGAATCCATGAACTCAGGTGCTCCCCCAACGCAGGCATCATGAACATGGGCGCTCCTCTAATTCAGGCGCGATGAACACGGTCACTCTTCTAATCCAGGCGCTGTGCGCGTGAACGAGCTACCCGGCATCTCAGACCCCCCATCCCTCCCCGCGCGGGCGCTCGCCCCCGCAAAGATCAACCTCGGCCTGTTCCTCGGGCCGACCCGCGCGCGGGACGGCAGGCACGAGCTGGTGACGGTCATGCAGTCGATCTCGCTTGCCGACGAGCTCACGCTGGAACACACGCCCGCGGGGGTGGAGCAGGACGAGGTCGTGTGCCCGGGGGTGCAGGGAGCGCCGGAAGAGAACCTGGCCGCGCGTGCGCTGGTGGCCTTCCGCGCCGCCACCGGCTGGGACGCCCCGCCGCTGCGCCTGCGCATCGCCAAGCGGATTCCCGTGGCCGCCGGCCTGGGCGGCGGTTCGGCGGACGCGGCGGGCGCGCTGCGACTGGCGCGGCACGCGTCGGGGCTCGGCGATGAGGGGTTGCTGCGCGAGCTCGGTGCGGTGCTGGGCGCCGATGTCCCCGCACAGATCGCCCCGGGCCGCTGGTTGGCCGGCGGCGCCGGCGAGCTGCTGGAGGCGCTCCCGGATCCCAACCCAGCGTCGTTCGGCCTGCTCGTCCTGCCGGCGCCGGCCGGTCTCTCGACCGCCGCGGTCTATGCGGAGGCCGATCGGCTGGGTCTCGCGCGCTCCGCCGAGACGCTCGAGACCCGTCGCCACGCGCTGCGCCGGGCGCTCGAGTTGAGCGCGGCCGTGCCCGCGGCGCGCGAGCTGCTGGAGAACGACCTCGCGCCGGCGGCGATCTCGCTCTGCCCGGAGATCGACGCCGCGCTCTCCCAGGCGCGCGACGCGGGCGCGGAGGTCGCCTTGGTGAGCGGCTCGGGCCCGACGGTGCTCGGGCTGTTCCTCCACGCCAACGGTCTCGGCCGGGCCGAACGGGCCGCCGCCGGCCTGGCGGCCGAACGGAGCTCTGCCGGCGCGCCCGCGCCGATCTGCGCGACACCGGTCGACGCGGCCTTCGCGCGTGTATCGACCGAGGGGTAGGTCATCCCACGTGCGCGCCGAGCTCTCACGAGCTGAGCGTTCGATCTGCGCATAGCCTTCCGAGACGTGCGCACGACCTCTGGGTCAGTAACAATGACGCCGAGATGAGCCGGAGCACAATCAACGAGCTTGCCGTCGCCTGTGCGGGCGTCTTTGGACTTGCGCTCTACGCCGGGCTGATCCTCGTGCCAGCCTGGACCTCCTACTCGCGCCTGTGGGAGCGGGTCGCCGCGAGCATCCTCTCGCTGTACGTGCTCGCGATGCTAGTCGGCATCGGCGTGGGGGCGGCGCTCCTCGCCGTCTACTACTGGGGCTGAGACGATGCCTGAAGATCTTGGGGCCGACACGATGCCCGAGGACGCGAGGGGCTGACACGAATGCCCGAGGACCCAGGCTCCGACCTCGCGGCGCTCGACGCGATCACCGAGGCGGTCGAATCCGGCGCCGGCCTGCCCGAAGTCGTGCGCGCCGCGGGCAGGGCGCTGGAGGCGAGCCTCGCGGTGAGCGACGCCTGGGGCGCGACCCTGGCGGTCGCGGCCCGCTCGCCGGCGGAGGAGCGCGCGCTGCTCTCCCAGGGCGAGGGCGTCAGCAGCATCCCCCTGCGCGTCGCCGACGCGGTCGTGGGGACGCTGCACATGCGCGCGAAAACTGCGCCGAGCGCGTCGATGCAGCGGCTGCTCGTGACGATGATCGCCTCCGAGGTCGAGCGCGTGCGGGCGCCCGAGCGGGTCTCCGAGACGGCCGCGGCCGACTTCCTCGGCGCGCTGCTGCGGCGCGAGCTGACCGAGCGCGAGGAGCTGATCTCCCAGGCACGCGAGCTCTCTCTGGAGGTCGCGGACGGAGCGAGCGTGATCGTCGCACGCGCGCTGCCACAGGCGCCCACCGACGAGGGCTGGCGCGCCCGCGTGCGCGCGGTCGCCGAGCGGGGCGCCCGCGCCGTGGTCAGCCGCTCGATCGCCGCGCTGTCCGAACGCGACGGGACGGTCGGCGCCGAGGTGCTGCTGCTGGTGCCGGGCGGGGAGGAGCCCGTGGCCGCGCGTGCCGCCGAGGCGGTGCTGCGCGAGCTGGAGGCCGCACTTGCCGGCTACACGTTCGCGCTCGGCCGCTCGCGGCTCGCGGAGGATCCCGCCGATCTCCCGCGCGCCGTCAGCGAGGCGCTGCTCGCGGCGAACGTCGCCCAGGGTGGCTCCGACGGTCCGGCGCTGGCCTTCGAGCAGACGGGGGCCTACCGCCTGCTGCTGAGCGCGATGAGCGAGAACCCCGCCGAGCTGCAGCGCTTCTACTCCGAGACGGTCGAGCCGCTGGTCGCCTACGACGAGCAGTACGAGACCGACCTGATGCGCACGCTCGAGACCTTTCTCGAGGCCGATGGCAACGTCGCGGGCACGGCCCAGCGCCTGTTCACCCACCGCCACACGATCTACTATCGCCTCGAGCGGGTGCGCGACCTCTCCGGGCTGGATGTGTCCTCCAGTGACGGACGCGAGAAGCTCTCGCTCGGGCTGAAGTCGATGCGCGTGCTCGGCATCACCTCCGCGGGGGGGCCGGCGCTGGAGGCCGGCGCCGAGGGTGGGCGCGTCCCCCGCGGGGCCGGCCGTCGGCCCTGAGTCGAAGGTGCCGAGGTTATTGGCTCCTGAGGGAGGAGGGGCGAGTTCCGCGCGCGAGCGGGGGGGCGGGGGGGGCTGAGCTGCTGCGTCGGTGTTGCTCCCTAATCGAGACGAAAATGTGTCTGGATTGAGACGGAAGTGTGTCCTGGATGTGTCAGGAACATAAAGAGGGCGAGAAGTGTGTTACGCAAAAGAGAGTGCGTGTAACTATAGTATCACGCACTCTCTAAAGTGTATGTCCACTTGCCCCGTCTTTATCTTCCATCGCATTCCCGTCACAGTTGCTTGCCCAGCGAACGAGGTGCGTCGGCGAGTCAGCTCCGCGCGGCGAACTCGACCGCGTACGTCGCGCCTCCTTCGCCGTGCCCGAGGATCGACGGCACCGCGGGCGAGACGCCGACGCCGACGTCGCGATAGGCGCTCGTGAGGATCACTTCCCGGTGCGGCGGCGAGTGCATCCAGGCGGTGACGATGCCCGCGGGCGTCGCGGCCGAGCTGGTGCCCCAACCGAGGTTCTGCCCGGTCGCGAGGCTCGCCGCGTGCGCGCCGTAGGGCAGCGCCGCGATCAACGTCCCCGGCGTCTGCCCGGAGGGGCTGTCATCGCCGAAGTAGTCGTCGCGCACCATCGCGGTGGCCTGCTCGCCGGCGACGGACTGCAATTCGCGGTTGGCGCGCAGCGGAAGCAGACGATCGGCGGCGCGCAGCTGGTTGAGCAGGCACAGCGTCGACGCGTCGACGCGCGCGGTGTCCGTGGGGGTGGGTCGCAGGTTGGCGTATGTGCAGTAGGGAGCCCTCGTCGCCGGGCTCGACGCCATCGCGGTCGCGGGGTCGAGCAGCCCGGGGGCGGCTGCGAGCAGCGCTCCGGCCACGAGCGCCAGCGCGGCAAGCGCAGACAGCGCGGTGCCGCGCACGGCACCGACGATCGTCCTCCCCGATGTCTCGGCTCCCCAGGACAGAGTGCAAAGATCCTTGCAGAACGAGGAGATTGAAGTGTGACCGCGTAGTGAACGCCCCCAACTCCGGTTCTCGTGCGACGATATGGGAGCTCCTTGGGGAGTCGTCCAATGGCAGGACATCAGGTTTTGGTCCTGAGAATCGGGGTTCGAATCCCTGCTCCCCAGTTGTTGTTCCGGTCGGTGCATGCACCGACCGGCGGTGCCGTACATGTACGGCACCGTGACCAGCCACATGTGGCTGGTCATTCCGTTGGCGCATGCGCCAACGGCGGGGGCGTGCATGCACGCCCCCGGGGAGCGCCGCATGCGGCGCTCCCTTCCAATGAGGGAGAGGGAATAGAGCTAGCATCCCCGGCGTGACGCAGGCTCCCATCGTCCTGATCCTCGCCGCGGGCCAGGGGACGCGCATGCGCTCGCAGACGCCGAAGGTACTGCACGATCTTTGCGGCCGGCCGATGCTGTTGTGGTCCGTCCACGCGGCGCTCGAGGCGGGGGCAGGCCGGGTCGTGGTCGTCGACTCTCCGGCGCGGGCGCTCGCGGCAGTGCTGCCGGAGGGCGTCGAGCTGGCGGTGCAGCCACAATCGAACGGCACCGGCGGCGCGGTCGCCGCGGCGACCGCCGAGCTCGAATCCCGGGCGGGCGGCTCGCCCCTGGAGCCCGGTACTCCGGTGGTGGTGCTCAGCGGAGACGTCCCGCTCGTGAGCGCCGCGGCGATTCGCGAGCTGACGGAGGCGCATGAGCAGGGCGGCGCCGCCGCGACGATGGTGACGACGGTGCTCGACGATCCGGCCGGCTACGGCCGAGTGGTGCGCGGCGCGGATGGCACGGTCGAGCGCGTCGTGGAGACCAAGAAGGACGGCGATGCAAGTCCCGAGGAGCTCGAGATCAGAGAGGTGAACACCGGCATCTTCGCCTTTGCCGCCGGCGCGCTGCAGCAGGCACTGCCGAGGTTGAACGACGACAACGCCCAGGGCGAGCTGTACCTGCCGCAGGTGCTCGACATCCTCCGCGCCGACGGGCAGGCGGTGGCGGCCCACACGGTCGCGGACCAGAGCCTGGTGCTTGGCGTCAACGACCGCGTGGCGCTGGCCCAGGTCCGCGGGCTGGCGCAAAAGGCGATCAACGAGCGGCACATGTGCGCGGGGGTCTCGATCGTCGACCCGGCGGCGACCGTGATCGACGTCGACGTGGAGATCGGCGCGGACACGACGATCGAGCCGTTCACGACGATTCGCGGCAGGACGAGGATTGGGTCCGGCTGCGTCGTCAAGCACTCCTATCTCGTCGACTGCACGCTCGAGGACGGCGTGAGCGTCGGCCCGTTCGCCTACCTCCGTCCCGGCGCGACCCTGCGCAAGGGCGCGAAGGCGGGGACGTTCGTCGAGATCAAGAACTCCGACATCGGCCCCGGTGCGAAGGTCCCGCACCTGTCCTACATCGGCGACGCCGATGTAGGCGAGGGAACGAACCTCGGCGCGAGCACGATCACGGCGAACTACGACGGTCAGAACAAGCACCGCACGACGATCGGCAGGAAGGTGAAAAGCAGCGTGCACGTGTCGTTCGTCGCGCCGGTGACGGTCGGCGACGAGGCCTATACGGGGGCGGGATCGACGATCGACGAGGACATCCCCGCGGGCGCGCTCGGGATCGCCCGTGCGCGTCAGATCAACAAAGCGGGTTATGCCCAGCGGCGCGAGGACGAAGCGACGCGCGACAGGGATCGTCCGGCGCGGCGGGACGACGGAGCGAAGCGTGGCGAGGACACCGCAGAGCGGCGTGGGGACGACGCTCTAGACTCCGAGCGGAGATGAGCAGCGCGATGGACATCCGCTCCGAGCCCTCGTCGAACACGAGCCTGTCGGTTGACTACAACAAGCGGCTGATGCTGTTCAGCGGCCGGGCGAACCCGCAGCTGGCCGTGGATATCGCGGGCAAGCTGGGGGTGGATCTTGGGTCGGTCGAGCTGAAGACGTTCTCCGGGGGAGAGGTGTACTGCCGCTACGAGGAGTCGATCAGGGGCGCGGACGTGTTCATCGTGCAGTCGACCTGCGGTAATCCCCAGACGGGGGTAACGGCGAACGACTCGCTGATGGAGCTGCTGTTCATGATCGACGCGGCGGTGGGCGCCTCCGCGCACAGGGTGATCGCGGTGACGCCCTGGTTCGGCTACTCACGCCAGGACAAGAAGTCGGCGCCGCGCGAGCCGATCTCCGCGCGACTGGTCGCGCGCATGCTCGAGGCGGCCGGTGCCGACCGGGTGCTGACGATGGACCTGCACGCCGGACAGATTCAGGGGTTCTTCCAGAAGCCGGTCGATCACATGACCGCGCTGTTCATGCTGACGCAGTACTTCTCCGACCTCGCCCTGCCGGATCTCGTTGTGGTGGCGCCGGACGCGGGCAGGGTCAAGCTGAACAAGAACTTCGCCTCGAAGATCGGCGCGGAGCTGGCGATCCTCGACAAGGAGCGCCCGGCGCAGCAGGTCGCGGAGATCGGGTATGTGATCGGCGATGTCAAAGGCAGGACGGCGGTGATCGTCGACGACATGATCGACACCGCCGGTACGCTCGCCGCGGCAGCGAAAACGGTCATGGAGGAAGGCGCCGCACGCGTGTACGCGGCGGCGACGCACGCGGTGTTCGCGGGCAACGCGTTTGAGAACCTGCGCGACGCGGGGTTCGAGCAGATCGTCGTGACCGACACGATCCCCGTCGGCCCGGGCCGCCCGGACAACGTCCGCGTGCTGCCGTGCGCGGAGTTGCTCGCCGACTCGATCCGGCGCATCTTCATCGACGATTCGGTGAGCGAGGTCTTCGGCGGCGAGAATCAACTGTTCTGAGGCCGATTGCTAGAGTCCTCTCCTCCGATGGCCGAGACGACGACAAAGCTGGATGTGAACAGCCGCGCTGCCGGTGGCTCGCGCGAGGTGCGGCGCCTGCGCCGCAGCGGCCGCGTGCCCGGCGTGCTCTACGGCGGCGGCGGCGATGCGGTCAGCTTCGACGCTGACGCGCGCGAGCTGCGGCTCGCGCTCGCGCGTTCGGGCGCGGTGCTCGACCTGAGCGTCGACGGCGGCAAGGCGACCCCGGTCGTGCTGAAGGAGACCCAGCGCGATCCCGTCCGCGGCGAGACCGTGCACATCGATCTGCTGCGGGTGCGCCTCGACCAGGCGATCAGCGCGATCGTCCCGATCGAGCTGACGGGCACCGAGGATGCCCCCGGCGTGAAGGAGGGCGGCGTGCTCGAGCAGATCACGCGCGAGGCGAACGTCGAGGCGCTGCCGACGGCGATTCCCGAGTCGATCGTGCACGACATCGGCGAGATGCAGATCGGCGACCACGTCGGGTTGGCCGACCTGACGATACCCGATGGTGTCACGTTGCTCGACGATCTCGAGGAGACGGTTGTCGCGACGCTCTCGCCGCCCCGGCTGCAGGCCGAAGTCGAGGAGGAAATCGAGTCCGAGACGGAGCTCGTCGGCGAGGCCGCGGAGGGTGGCGCCGAGGAGGGCGGCTCCGAGGACTCCGCCGACGGCGGGGAGTAGCACCGCTGCGACGCCCCTTCGGCGGTGGCGGTGGTGGAGCCGTCGACTGGTTGATCGTCGGGCTCGGCAATCCCGGCAGCGAGTATGCCGGCACGCCCCACAACGTCGGGTTCGATGTGGCCGATGCGCTCGCCGAGCGCTGGGGACTGGGCCGGCCGAAGGAGCGCTTCAAGGGACGCCTCGCCGAAGGACGCGCGGGCCGATCCCCCGCCGATTCGTTCGGTGCCGCTTCCATCGGCGACCCTGCAAATGACGCGCCGGCCGGGACTTCTGACACCGACCCTCCGCGCGCTGCGACTCCCCTGCACGTGGCGGTGCTCGAGCCGCAGACCTACATGAACGATGCCGGACGTTCGGTCGGTCCCGCGCGCGGCTCGTTCAAGCTCCCGCTCGGGCGCGTGCTGGTCGTGCACGACGAGATCGACCTGCCGTTCGGCGAGGTCCGCACCCGACTCGGCGGTGGGCTGGCCGGGCACAACGGATTGAAGTCGATCAAGAAGGAGCTGGGCGGCGCCGATTTCGCGCGCGTCAGGATCGGCGTGGGCAGGCCGAGCAGCACCGATCCGGAGATCGTCTCGGGCTACGTGCTCGGGCGCTGGCGCCAAACGAAGGACGAGGTTGCCGACCTGATCGAGCGCGGGGTGGCGGCGGTCGAAAGAGTGCTCGCGGGAGAGCTCGAGTAAGAGATGGCGCTGCGCTCGCTGTTGGGGCTGATCGAGGAAGACGTATCCGCACAGCGCCTCGCGCGCGAGGGCGGCCACGCGTTCGTCTCCTCCTCGCTGCGGCCCTACGCGATCGCTGCGCTCGCGGACAGCGGCCCGGCCGAGCGGGCGCGGCCGACGCTCGTGGTCGTGGGCGACGACCGCGCGGCGCGCGACATGGCTGCGGACCTGCGCGCCTGGCTGGCGCCGCGGCGCGTGCGCTACTACCCATCGCGCGGCGTCGCCTATGAGTCGCACCTGGCGCCGCCGCCGCATCTGGTCGGCCTGCGCGTGGCGGCGCTCGACGCGTTGCTGGCGGCCGGTGGCGGAGACGGCAGCACGGGGGGCGGCAGCGCGGATGGCGTAGGCGCGGGTGGCATTGGCGCCAATGGTGTAGGTGCAGGTGGCGACGTAGGTAGCAGTGCTGATTCAAAGACCGGCGCGGGCGGGGACGAGCCGGCGGGCGCGTTGCTCGAGCCGCCGGTCGTCGTCGTCAGCGCGGTGGCGCTCTCGGAGAAGGTGCCCGACCCGGCGCTGCGCCCGCACTCGTTCACGCTGCGCGTGGGCGAGCTGCTCGACCTCGACGAATGCGCCGCGGAACTCGTCGCGGCCGGTTACGAACGCGTCGAGCAGGTCGAGGAGCGTGGGCAGTTCGCGCTGCGCGGCGGTCTGCTCGACGTCTTCCCCGCCACCGAGGAGCGCGCGGTGCGGGTCGACATGTTCGACGTCGAGATCGAGTCGCTGCGGTGGTTCTCGACGTTTACGCAGCGCTCGCTCGGGGATGTCGATGAGGTCGAGATCGCCCCTGCGGCCGAGCTCGCGGCCGAGCACCGCGAGCTCGCGGAGATCGCCGCGCTGGAGGAGGAGGCGAACCGGCCGGACATCGCCGAGCTGCTTGCCGGTCGAGCGCTTCGGCGCGCTGCTCGACCTGCTCGGCTCCGACACGCAGCTGCTGATCGCCGCCGAGGAGGAGCTCGCGCCGGCGCTGAGCGACCACTGGACCGACGTCTGCGCGGCGTTCAAAGACGAGGACGCGCACCACCTGTACGTCAGCCCCGAGCAGATCGAAGCGGCGTTGCAAGCGCGTGCGCGGATCTGGCTCTCCTCGATCTCGAGCGGCCAGGAGATCGAGCTGCGCGCGCAGACCGCCGACACCGCCGCGCGCTCGCTCGGCGAAGCCGAGCCCGAGCTCGAGAAGCTCGTGCGCTCCGGCTACCGCACGGTCGTCGCCTTTCCCCAGCGCGGCGAGGGCGAGCGCGCGGCCTACAACCTCGGCCGCCTGCAGGCGACGTGGCTGGGCGAGGGCGTGTCCCAGGACGTCGGCCACCAGGCGATGGAGCCGTCGCTGCGCTTTGCGAGCGGCGTCGCTGCGCGAGGGCTTTGTCGCGCCCGGGCTGAAGCTGGCGGTCTTCTCCGAACATCGCCTGCTGCGCCGCCGTCGGGCTGAGCGCGGCCGCGGTCCGGGCCTGGACGGCCAACGCGGCGGCCAGGGCGGCGCGCGCCGCGGCGCGCTGCGCTCGTTCACCGAGCTGCGCACGGGCGACATCGTCGTGCACGAGGACCACGGCGTCGCGCGCTTCGCCGGCTTCGAGACGCGCACGGTCGCGAACGTCACGCGCGACTACCTGTACCTGGAATACCAGGGCGACGACAAGGTGTTCGTGCCGACGGAGCAGCTCGCGAAGATCTCGCGATATGTCGGCGGCGGCGGGGAGCATCCGCCGCTGTCAAAGCTCGGCGGTACGCGCTGGGACACGATGAAGGCCCGCGCGCGCCGCGCCGCGCAGGAGCTGGCGGGAGAGCTGCTGAGCCTCTACGCCGAGCGCCGCCGCCGCACCGGGCACGCGTTCGAGCCGGACTCGGACTGGCAGAGAGAGTTCGAGGAGCGCTTCCCCTTCACCGAGACCCCCGATCAGCGCGAGGCGATCGAGCTGGTGAAGGCCGACATGGAAGCGCCCCAGCCGATGGACCGTCTGATCTGCGGCGACGTCGGTTACGGCAAGACCGAGGTGGCGCTGAGGGCGGCGTTCAAGGCCGCGAACGAGGGCAAGCAGGTGCTGATGCTCGTGCCGACGACGATCCTCGCCCAACAGCACTACGGCACGTTCGCCGAGCGGCTCGCGGACTACCCGTTCACGCTCGAGCACGTCTCGCGGTTTCGCTCGGCGGCTGAGCAGAAAGCGGCGATCAAAGGCTTCGCCGAGGGCAGCGTGGACATCCTGATCGGCACCCACAGGGTGCTTTCCAAAGACGTGCGCGCGAAGGACCTGGGATTGCTGATCGTCGACGAGGAGCAGCGCTTCGGGGTCAAGCAGAAGGAGCTGCTGCGCCAGCTGAAGCTGAAGGTCGACGTGATCTCGATGTCCGCCACGCCGATCCCGCGCACGCTGCAGATGTCGCTGGCGGGGCTGAGGAACATCTCCGTGATCGAGACTCCGCCCGAGGGCCGCCGCCCGGTGAAGACGTATGTGGGCGAGTACGAGGAGGAGCTCGTCAAGCGCGCGATCATGCGCGAGCACGAGCGCGACGGGCAGGCGTTCTTCCTGCACAACCGCGTCGAGACGATCGAGGAGACGGCCGAGCGGCTGCGGGCGATGTGCCCGGGCGTGAAGTTCGCGGTCGCTCACGGCCAGATGGGCGAGGGCGAGCTCGAGGAGGTGATGATGGACTACCTGCGCGGCGGCGCGGACGTGCTCGTCTGCACGTCGATCATCGAGTCGGGGATCGACATCCCGCAGGCGAACACGCTGATCGTCGAGCACGCCGACGCCTTCGGGCTGGCCCAGCTCTACCAGATCCGCGGGCGCGTCGGGCGCAGTCGCGAGCGCGCGTACGCGTACCTGCTGTACGACTCCGCCGCGGCGCTCACGCCCGAAGCCGCGCAGCGGCTGTCGGCGCTGTCGGACTACACCGAGCTCGGCGCGGGCTTCAAGATCGCGATGCGCGACCTGGAGATCCGCGGCGCGGGGAACCTCCTGGGAGACGAGCAGTCCGGGCACGTCGCGGCGCTCGGGTTCGAGCTCTACATGCAGATGCTCGACGAAGCGGTCGCCGCCGCCGGCGAGGATGGGGACGCGGCCGCCGGAGAGGAGCTCGCGGAGCCGGTGCGCCTGGACGTGAACGTCGACGCCTACGTGCCCGCCGACTACATCCCCTACGAGCAGGCGAAGATCGAGGTGCACCGCCGCATCGCGGGTGCGTTCGAGGTGGCCGACGTCGAGGGGTTGCGCGAGGAGCTCGAGGATCGCTTCGGGCCGGTGCCCGAGCCGCTGGAGAACCTGCTCGCGCTGCAGCGGGCGCGGATCAAGTTCGGCGAGGCGGGCGTGCGCACGGTCAGCTTCCGCGGCGATCGCCTGGCGGTGACGCCGGTCGAGCTCGACTCCGTGCGCGCCAAACGGCTGCACGTGGAGCTGCCGGAGGCGCTCTACGAATCGGGGCGCTCGCAGGTCTCGGTCAGGGTGCCGAAGGATGGGAAGGAGCGCTTCCCGAGCGTCGTGAAGGCGGCCGACGTGCTCCTGGCGATCACCCGCGAAGCGGCATGAAACCCAGCCGCGAAGCGGTATGAGACCCGCGCGCGAAGCGGTATGAGACCCGCGCCGAAGCCGTTTTAGGCAATGATCAAAACTTCTTTATGCACGAGTTAGGGCGGATCCGCTAGAGTGCCCGCGTCGTGTCCAAGAGACTCCGCTTCATATCGGCGCTAGGCGCCGTTTTCTTTGCCTCGCTCGCCCTCGCGGCGTGTGGCGGCGGCATTCCCAGCAACGCGGTCGTGCAGGTCGGCAGCAACCCGATCACGAAAGCGACGTTCGAACACTGGCTGTCGGTCGCGGCGGCCTCGAGCGCGACGACCGCGACGGCCAAAACGGCCAAGCCGGTCGTCCCCGACCCGCCGGACTACACCGAATGCATCGCGCATCTCGAAGCGACCGCGGCGAAACCGGCGAAGGGCCAGTCCAAGCCGACGAAGGCAGAGCTGAAGTCCGAGTGCGAACAGCAGTACACCTCGCTCAAGCAGGAGGTGCTCGGCTTCTTGATCTCCTCGGAGTGGGTGATCGGCGAAGCCTCTCACCTGGGCGTGAACGTGTCCGACGCGGAAGTCAAGAAAGAATTCGAAAAGATCAAGAACGAGCAGTTCCCGAAGGCCGCCGAATTCGAAAAATTCCTGGCGACCTCCGGTCAGACCGTCTCGGATCTGCTGCTGCGCGTGAAGCTGAACATGCTCTCTTCGAAAATCCAGCAGAAGATCTCGAAAGAGAAGGGCACGCCGAGCAAAGCCGAAATCGAAAAGTACTACAAGGAAAACCCGTCCCGTTTCGGCACGCCGGAAAAGCGCAACGTCGCGATCATCCTGACGAAGACCGAAGCGCAGGCGAACGAAGCGAAGAAGGAAATCGAATCCGGCAAGAGCTTCGCGTCGGTCGCCAAAGCCAAGTCGATCGACCCGACCAGCAAGGCCAAAGGCGGCCTGCTGACGGCGTCACCAAGGGTCAGGAGGAGGCGGCGCTGAACACCGCGATCTTCTCCGCGCCCCTGAACAAGCTGAGCGGCCCCGTGAAGACGCCCTTCGGCTACTACATCTACGAAGTCAAGAGCTCGACCCCCGGCACGCAGCAGACGCTCAAGCAGTCCGAAGCGTCGATCAAGCAGCAGCTGACCGCCACCAACCAGCAGGCGGCGCTGAGCAAGTTCGTCAAAGAATTCAAAAAAACCTGGACCGCGAAGACGGACTGCCGCGACGAATACGTGGTGATGGACTGCAAGCAGTACAAAGCGCCGAAGACGAGCTCCACGAGCTCAACGGGCACCGCCGTCCCGCAGACGAGCACGGGCTCCACCTCGACGCCCACGACGACGACTACCACCAAATAGTCTCCTCCCGGTGACGCCGGTGACAGAGGTGGTTCCGCGATGAGTCAGATCGAGCGCGTCCACGCCCGCCAGATCCTCGACAGCCGCGGCAACCCCACGGTCGAGGTCGAGGTCGGCCTGCGCTCGGGCGCGCACGGCCACGCGGCGGTGCCCTCCGGGCGCGTCGACGGGCGAGTTCGAGGCGAAGGAGCTGCGCGACGGCGGCGAGCGCTGGGGCGGCAAGGGCGTGACGCGCGCGGTGGCGAACGTCAACGGCGAGATCGCGCAGGCGGTCATCGGCATCAGACGCCTCCGATCAGCGCGGCGCTCGACGAGGCGCTGATCGCGCTCGACGGCACCCCCGACAAGTCGCGACTCGGCGCCAACGCGATCCTCGGCGTGTCGCTGGCGGCCGCGCACGCGCAGGCGGCCGAGGAGGGCCTGCGCGCTGTGGCGCTACCTCGGCGGCGAGTCCGCGCGGGTGCTGCCGGTGCCGATGATGAACGTGCTCAACGGCGGCGCGCACGCCGACAACAAGGTCGACTTCCAGGAGTTCATGGTCGTGCCCTGCGGCGCCGCGAGCTTCTCCGAGGCGCTGCGGATGGGCGCCGAGGTGTTCCACGCCCTGAAGGGCACCCTGCGCGAGCGCGGTCTCGGCACCACCGTCGGCGACGAGGGCGGCTTCGCCCCCGACCTCGACTCCAACGAGGACGCCCTGCGGATGCTCGTCGCGGGCATCGAGGCCGCCGGCTTGCGGCCCGGAGAGGACGTGGCGATCGCCCTCGACCCGGCCACCAGCGAGCTCCATACGACGACGATGGCGGCGGCTACGTGCTCGAGCACGAGGGCCGCACGCTGAGCGCGGGGGAGCTGGCCGACTACTGGGTCGATCTCGCGGCGCGCTACCCGATCGTCTCGATCGAGGACGGCATGGACGAGGAGGACTGGGACGGCTGGAAGGCGCTGACCGAGCGCCTCGGCAGCTCGGTGCAGCTCGTGGGCGACGACCTGTTCGTCACCAACACCGAGCGCCTGCACCGCGGGATCGAGCTCGGGGTGGGCAACTCGATCCTGATCAAGGTCAACCAGATCGGCACGCTGACGGAGACGCTCGCCGCGATCGCGATGGCGCGCGAGGCCGGCTACACGGCGGTGATGAGCCACCGCTCGGGCGAGACCGAGGACGTGACGATCGCCGACCTGGCGGTCGCGACCGGCTGCGGGCAGATCAAGACCGGGGCGCCGTCGCGCTCGGACCGGGTCGCGAAGTACAACCAGCTGCTGCGGATCGAGGAGCAGCTCGGAGCGCAGGCGCAGTTCCCCGGGCGCTCGGTCTTTCGCGGCTGAGGCTAATACATCTCACGATACTATGGTCTTTACTGTTAGGTAAAGACCGAGATGTTGGGTATGCAAAGTAGAGACTGCGTATAACGATAGTTGCACGCAATCTTAAAAGAGTGATCTACATCCCCCGTCTTTATCCGCCGGGCACATCTCGGACACAATTTGGGGACATCTCGGGCGCACTTTAATTCGTGCGCGGTGGGAGGAGGTGACCGCAGGAGCGCGAATGCGACGGGAGCATGTCCTCCGCTTCTGTCTCAGCGCGCACCACCGCGCGCCGCCCGGTCGCGCGCGTGCGTTGGGATCGGCTGGGCCGCCTGGCGATGCTCTGCGTGCTCGTCGTCCTCGCCTACCTCTACCTGAGCGCCGGTGTACATCTCGTGAGCACCTAGCACCAGGCGCACGGCGCGAGCGCGAAGGTGGCCGCGATGGAACGCGAACACGCCGCGCTGCAGCGCCAGCACGAAGCGCTTGGGCAGCCCCGGCGCCGTCGAAGCGCAGGCGCGCAAGCTGGGCCTGATGAAGCACGACGAGCGGCCCTACATCGTCAGCCACCTGCCGAACGACTAGCCCGCCACTGCGACTCGGACCGCGCGGGCGCGGCGAGCGAGCCCGCTAACCTCGCGCGGGTGTCCTTCGCGAACGCGATCTACCAGTGGCAGCAGGGCGAGCGTCGCCTGCGCGCCGCCTCGGCCGAGCGCAGGGTCGCTGCTGGAGCGCGTCACCGAAACGCTGGTCGCCGAGCTGCGCCGGCGCCTGGGCGGGAGGTTCACCGCGGAGGAGCTCGTCGAGCTCTACGGGCGCGGCACCGCCTGGTGCCTGCAGGCCGCGATGAACGAGGCGCCGGGAGACCCGTGGGCCTGGGACTCCGGCATCGTCGTCGACGCCGCCTTCGGGCGCTACCTGCGCGAGGCCGCCGACTACGCCGGCGGCCGCCGGGAGATCAACGCCTAGCTTCTAGGGCGTCGCTGAGCAAGCGAGTCAAGATTGAGAAGGCCCACCCGCCCGCGTGGTGTGCGATAGCACACGAGCGACCGAGGACGCAGAATCGCGCTGGCCGAAACGGGGATGCGAGCCGAAGGCGAGTGTCTCCCGGCTTCGGTCAGCGGCGTCCTAGTCGTCGGAGCCGCTGCCGGTGCGGCGGATGACGATGCGGTCCTCCTCGACGAGGACCTCGACCGGGCGGTGGCCGGCCCAGTGCTCGGCGTAGATCGGGTTGTCCTGGACGGCGGGGTCGAGCCACAGGCCGTAGCCCTCCTCGCCGTGATCGAACGTGCCCTCGAGCGGGCCGGTGTTGTTGCGCGCGCTCCGGCGCCCGCGACCGCCGCGCCGGCTGCGGCGACGTTTGGGTGCGTCCGACTGCTCGCCGTCTGACTCTGACTCCTCGTCGCCGCCGTCCTGGTCCTCCTCCTCAGGCGGAGCTTCCGCCTTGATGCGCTCGGCCTCGAGCTCGGCGGCCTCGAGCTCGGCGGCGATCAGCGCGTCGTCCTCGGCCCGCAGGTCGATCTCCTCGAAATCGGTCCCGCCCCCGCCCGCGACGGCCTCGTCCTCGCTGGAGAGGTCATTCTGGCGCTTGAACTGCTCGATGTCCTGCACGCTGACTTCGAGCTGGTGGGCGACCCAGGCGTCGGTACGGCCTTGCCGTACCCAGACGCGGATCTGGTTCAGATGTGGGCGCAATGATCTACGAGCCATGGACGGTCCGGGAGACTAGCGCATCGCGACCCAGGGCACGCTCGCCTTAGGGTTCAGCGGCCTCTTTGACGCTTCGGGGTAGCTTTCGCCCGGTCCTCGCACTATGCTAGGCGTTCGGCTTTGGGGGAAGCGGGCCGATTGCCTGTAGGCAAACTAGGAAGGTAGACCGAAATGCTGGTCCTGACGCGTAAGTCCAACCAGAGCATCATGATCGGGGACGACATCGAGGTGTCGGTCCTGTCAGTGATGGGCGACAAGGTGCGCATCGGGATCCAGGCGCCCCAGGAGGTCCCGGTGTTCCGGACCGAGATCTACCTCGAGATCCACCGCGAGGACGGCGCCACGCCGACGGACGTCCGCGCCGAGGTCGACGAGGCCCTCCGCGATTTGGGCGAGAGCCAGGCTCCCTAGCCAAGCAGCAGGTAGAGCACACGGAACATCACCACGGTGACGATCACCGCGGTCGCGACCAGCGCGAGTACAAGCAGGACGAAGCGGATCGAGCCGTGTTTGTGACGGCGCTCGACTTCGCGTTTGAGCGCGCGCTTCTCGGTCGTCCGCTGCAGCGAGTCGCGCCGGCGGCGCTCGAGCGAGATCTCCTTCGCGAAGGCCCGCTCGAGCTCCCCGAGGCTCTGCCGCATCCGCATCAGGTCGTCTTCGCGCGCTCGTAGACCGCGACGAAGCGGAGGTAGTTCTCGGCGATCTTGCGGGCGCCTGCGGCGCGGTCGATCTTGCCGTCGACATAGGCCTTCAGCGGATCCCACCAGATCGAGCGTCCGATCGCGAAGCCGATGTAGCCATCGACGGGCGCGGCGGCCTGGAGCCACTGATCGACCTTCGCGTCGTCGGCGCCGCGGCCGAGCACGACGCACTTGACGCCGTCCCGTCCGCCCGTGCGCGCCTGGGCGACGAGCATCTCGCAGTCCGAGCGCTCGTCGACGCCCTCGATCTTCCAGATGTCGACCTCGATCTTCGCGTCCTGGATCGCGGCGATCGTGCGGCGCATCAGCTCGGGGCGTAGCTCGGAGTCGTAGCGATCGGAGTCGCCGTCGACGGACTGCAGTTGGGCCTCCTCGGCGGGCACGAGCAGCTCGAACAGGAACTTGCGCTTATTTGCGTGCAGCCAGTCCGACAGCCGCTTGAGCTTCTTCAGCTGCTCGCCGTTTTCCGCGGCGTCGCCATCGGGGTTGTAGCGGACGAGCACCTTGACGAAATCCGGGTCGAAGGTCTCGATGTGCTTAGGGAAGTCCTCCCCGTACTGGAAGTCGAACATGTTCTGGCCCGAGCGCTCCGCGGGCATCGCGAGCTTCAGGCCCTGCGCGTGGGCTTCCTCGGGCACGCTGCCGCCGAACTGCTCGTCGACGAGCACGCCTGTCACCGATGCGTCGGCGCCGGCGGTGACGGCCTGCTGGAGGCCCTCGAAGATCAGGTGCTTGGCGTCGGCGATCATCGCCGTCTGCTCGGAATCGGGTTCGCCCTCGATGCCGAAGAACTTCTTCTGGAATGACCCGCGGTGGTCGAACGCGAGGATGTAGAGCTTCCCGTCGTAGCCTGGTTTCATCGCTTGAGTATTTCAAAGGCGTGCCGAGCGGGCGGATCGGCGTCCGGGTGGCCTATGTGGGCGGCGCTCGGGAGGTGCGGGAGCCGCTTGGCGGGCGTCCGCGAGCGGTCTGTGGGACAGGGCGCGACGGGGACTTAGAATGGGTGAGCGATGCCCTCTACTCCCGATCTGTTCGTGGTCTGCAAGCAGTGCGGGTCGGAGGTCAGCCCGTACATCACCGAGTGCCCCTACTGCGGGCACCGGCTGCGCCAGCGCGCGCCCGACCTGCCCCGGGGTGGGGGCGCGGGCGCCGAGCGCCGCCCACGGCGGCTGCACCTGCCGCGCTTCGGCCGCTCCGCGCGGCGCTCGGGCGAGGGCGCGGTGCTCGCTCCGTCGCGCACCCGCAGCACCCGCAGGACAAGCAGCGCGACGAGCCTGCGCGTCGACGCACGGCCCTACGCGACGATTCTGCTCGTCGTGCTCGGCTGCGCGGGCTGGATCCTGCTGCGAGGGGGCTACGTGGGCATCGACAAGCTGATGATCATCGGCCCGCTCGACGGCGACTGGTGGAAGCTCTTCAGCACTCAGTTCGCCTACCTGAACGGGCTCTACGCGTTCGTCACGCTGCTCGCGATCGCGATCTTCGGCTGGCTGCTCGAGCGTCGCCGCGGGCCGGCGATCGTGCTCGTCGTGTTCTTCGGTGCGGGGGCGACCGGGGCGCTGGTGGCGAGCGCGGTCTACACCGTGCCGCTCGCGAGCGGCGCCAACGGCGCGGCGCTCGGCCTGCTGGCCGCCTGGGCGGTCCCCGACCTGCTCGACGCGCGGGCCGGCAACTACTACGAGGGCGATCTGCTCGGCGTCGCGGCGATCGCCGCGCTGCTGCTCGCGCTGCCCTATGCGCGCCCGGAGGCGAGCTGGCTGGCGGGCGTCACGGGCGCGGTGGTCGGGCTGTTGCTGGGCTTCGGCATGTACCGCCTCGACGCGCCCGAGCCGTAGCGAGCCCGGGCCTTCACGCAGTTCGCGAGTTGTCTCGCGCCGTTCACAAACCGTCTCGCGCTGTTCGGGAGCTCGTCATGCGTCGTTTTGGGAGCCCGCTCGCCGAGGCCGTGACGCGGCGGCTCGCGATCCATGATCAACGGCGCACGCCCGACCGACCCGCCCGCACGCGAAACGCTCCTATGATGGGGCGCACGGAAACCGCCGACAGAGGAGGAGCACGACGATGGAGATCCGCTTCCTTGGCCAATCGGCCTTCGAGCTGACCGACGGAGACACGACGGTCCTCATCGACCCGTTCCTCACCGGCAACCCGAAGGCGGCGGTCACGGCCGACGAGGTGAGCCCAGACGTGATCCTGCTGACGCACGGCCACGCCGACCATTTCGGGGACACGGTCGCGATCGCCAAGCGCACAGGAGCGGATGTGGTGGCGATCGTGGAGATCGCCAACGAGCTCTCCGAAGAGGGCCTAGAGAAGGTCCACGACCCGAACCTCGGCGGGACCGTCGAGTTCGACTGGGGCTCGGTCAAGCTGGTCCCGGCCTGGCACACCTCGACCACGCCGAAGGGGACCGTCAACACCCCGGCGGGCCTGCTCGTGAGGATCGGGGGAAAGACGATCTACCATCTCGGCGACACCTGCCTGTTCTCGGATCTGGAGCTGATCGCGAAGCGCGCGGGGCAGATCGACGTCGCGCTGATGTGTATCGGTGGCCACTACACGATGGACCGCGTCGACGCGGTCGAGGCCGCGAAGCTGATCGGCGCGCGCGAGGTGATCCCCTGCCACTACGACACGTTTCCGCCGATCGAGACCGACGTGCAGGCGTTCAAGGCCGACGTCGAGACAGACACGTCCTCGCAGGTCGTCGTGCTGGCGCCGGGGGAGACCCACACGCCATGACGATCACGGGCGAGACACGATGACGCTGACGGCGAGACGCCATGACGATGACGAACGCCGTCGTGCTGATCGAGGCCGAGCGTGACGCGCTCTCGACCCTCGGCGGCGCGCTGGCGGACGTGGAGGGCGTCGCGGAGGCCTATTCGGTGACGGGCGAGTGGGACTTCGTCGCGATCGTGCGCGTACCCGACCACGAGCAACTCGCCGATGTGGTGACCGCGGAGATCGGCGGCCTGGCGGGCGTGACGCGCACCCAGACGATGGTCGCCTTCGCCGCCTACTCGCGCCACGACCTCGAGTCCTTGTTCTCGATCGGCGAATAGGCGCCCTGAATTAGACTGCGTCGCCGATGGCGACGATCCCCCTGAAGCCGCAGTACGGCCCGACGCTCGGCACGCTGCTCGCGCCCAGCTGGCACGCCGCGCCGCGGGCCGTCCGGATCCTCGTGTGGGCCACCGGCGTGGGGCTGGTCGTGCTCGCGATCGCGGCGACCCTCGCGCTCCTGCCGGCCACCTACTCCCACGGCGGCCCGGCGCCGTTTCACTTCAGCTACCGGGGCCTGTACAGGACGACCCCCGAACCCGGCCAGTACGTGCGCATCGACCGGCGCTCCGGGGACGGCCGGCTCGAGGACTCCTTCGCGGTCTCTCCCCTGCATCTGCCGCCCTACGGCGGCGGTCTGAGCGGCGAGCTGCCGGTGTATGCGAGCGGCTACATCGACCGGCTGCGCGCGAAGTTCAGCGGCTTCGTGCTGCGTGGCGAGGGCAAGACGCGCGTGAACACTGTCCCCGCGTACAACATCTTCTATACGGCGACCGTCGAAGGCCGTGAGATGTACGGGCGCGACGTGTTGCTGCTGCCGGCACGCGAAGGTGTGCGCGACGGTGTGGCGCTGGAGATGCTGACGCTGCCGCGGCCGCCGCTGACCTCGCCGCTGGAAGTGGCGAGCGGCGGCGTACTGGAACGCCCCGTCGAGACGTTCACGATCAGCTGAGAAGCGCCCGCCGAAACTAGGGCGCGGTGACTGTGCCCGCCGCCGGCGCGGGGGTGCCACCGGTCTGTTCGATCGAGCTGCCCGAGGTCCCCGTCTGTTGGACGGGAGCGGCCGCTTCTTCGGGGCTGGTGCTCGGCGGCGGTGTGCTGGTCGCAGCCGGTTCTTCGGTTGCCGTGGTGGAGGTCGTCGTGACGGGCTGGGCGGGCGTTTCGCCGGCGGGCGTCGTCGTGACCGGCGCCGCGGGCGTGCTCGGCTGGGGCTGCGCGGTCGCTGCGGCCGGAAGTTCGGTGGTCTCGGTCGTGACCTGGGTGACCGGCGCCGCCACGACCGGTTTGACCGGCGCCGCGGGCTTGACCAGTGGGGTGGCGGTCGCGACGGCAGAAGCGGTGTGGGTGGTGGACACGGTCGTCGTGGCGGGAGTCAAGGGCGCCTTGGGGGGCTTACCGGCCGGCGAGTGGCGCCTGCGACGCGTGATCGCGGCGACCGGGACGGCGGCGGCAGCAGCGGTGGGCGGCTGAGCCTGGTCGCGGATGACGACCGGCACCGTGGCGGGAGCCGCGACCGACGCGGAGGCGACGGGGTGACGATGGTGGGTGACCTGAGCGGAGTGTTCCGCAGCGACGGCGCCCGCGGTGACGAGCGCGGCGGCGGCGAGTCCGGCGACCGCCTTCGTGGCCAGCGCACCTGCCCCGGCGGTGAGGATGCCGCCGGCGGCGCCCGCTCCTCCAGCACCGGCGGCGCCCGCGGCGGCTGTGGCCCCCGCGGCTCCGGCGGTCGCTCCGGCTCCACTCGCGACGTGCGCGCTGCCGGCCGAGGCGGTCGAGCCGAGCTTCGTGAGGACGAGCTTTTTGAGCATGAAGAGCGGGCCGACCGGGAAGATCGCGGCGAGCGCGTGGTTGTTGGCCCGCAGATGCTTCTTGAAGTCGTGGCAGCGTTCGCAGTCGCGCACGTGCCGTCGCGCGGGCGCACCGAGCTTGACCAGGCCCTCGGCGACTTCGCCGAGCTCGAGGCGGACCTCCTCGCAGCTGAGCTTGCGCGCCTCGGCGGCCTCGGCCAGCGAGATGCGGGCGCGCACGAGCAAAGACTTGACCGACGGCACGGTCGTCTCCATCGCAACCGCGATCTGCTCGTAGGAGAGCGCGTCGATCTCGCGCAGCAACAGCGCGGTGCGCTGCGTCTCGGGCAGCTGCTGGACGTCGGCGATCAGCTGACGGAAGCTCTCGCGGCGCAGCACCTTCTCGCCGGTGTCGATGCCCCCTTCGGCGAAGTGGATGTCCATCGAGTCGACGCCGACGGCGGAGGCGCGGCGCAGGTGGTTGAGCGAGCGGTTGCGCGCGATCCGGTAGAGCCAAGGGCGGACGTTGATCTCGCGCTCGTCGGCGAGGATCGCGTTGAAGGCGGCGGTGAAGACCTCCTGGAGGACGTCCTCGGCGTCCTCCTTGGAGGAGAGCATGTGCCGGCAGAAGGAGAGCAGCCGCGACTGGTAGCGCGAGAACAGCGTCTCGAAGGCCGCGTGCTGTCCGCGACGGGTGAGCGCGACGAGCTTCTCATCGGACTGCAGGCGCAGCAGCGGGGAGGGCCTCGATAGACCCGGGATGCTGTTATGCGCTAGTGCGGTTGCCTCCACGGTGGCTCCACTCCTTTCTAACCCTAACTACACCGTAGCAAGGGGAAAGTTGCGCGTTCGCGGGCTTTAGACGGACTTTAAAGACAGGGATGGCGTTGCCGGCAAGCGAAGGCCGTCGGCCAGCGCAACGTGCGAACCTACCGAGCGACGGCCCAAGGCCCGGGTGGGGGGCGGGGACTGCGGTCAGAGCTTTGGACCTATGAACGAATCGAGGACGCTGACGGAGCTGCGTCGCGCGATCTGGATGGTGACCCGCGACGTACGTGTATGCCGAACGCCGAGGAGGTCGAGATGCTCACAGAGGATCTGCTGGATGTCTTCAGAGACATTCGAGAAGCAATAGCGTGGGTACTCGTAGACGCGACCGCCGACTCGCTGGCGTGCGACGAATCGGCAACCATCGGAGTGGATCAGGCCCCGCACGAGCTCTCGCGGGAACGAATGGGTGATGCGCCTCTGCCACGGGTGGAGCGCGATCGTGCGTCGATGCTTTCTGCCAGGTCCATGCTGGGGCAGGAGCTCTGGCCAGCGCTTCGAGTAGCAGGTGACGGCAATCGCGTTGCTGCTCCTTCGGCCATGGACACCAACGCGATTTCCAGGGAGAACATCTTTCATGGCGCAACTGGCAGACAAGATGATGTCCGGGTATCTGCTGTCGAGAGTTACGCGCAATCGGAATACCCCTCGCGCGTGGCTTGTGATGTCCCCGTCGCCGAGGTAGAGCCCCAGCAGGTAGGCATAGGCGGCGTAGGCACCGCTCGAGAGCGCTGCCAGCTCGCCGGTCACTTCATCGACGATCCGGAGCGACTCCTTGGGGACTGTGCCGTGCTCAGCATGCCGCTCATGGTTCCAGACGTATGGGACGTTTCTCGTGGCTGCCCGGAGCAGTACGATCGCAGGGCCCGGGTGGACAAACTGGCAAAGTCAGCGGACTTAAAATCTGCCGCTCGTGAGAGCTTGCGGGTTCGACTCCCGTCCCGGGTATACCGTGCCTAGCTGTCGTGCCCGAGGAGGTTCCGAACGCGTGTGAGGGGTGGCTGGTTGCCGATGGCGGAGTGGCGCCGTTGTTCGTTGTAGTGGTTTAGGGCCTATCCCGGTTGGGTGGCGGCGATGGTGGCGAGGTTGGCCTTCTTGAATGCGATGAGGCCGCTTGAGAGTTGTAGGAGGGCGAGGTGGTTCTCGTCCTTCTTTGACCAGCGGATGAGTATCCCGCGGTTGCGGTTCAGCCAGGAGTGGCATGCCTCGACGACCCAGCGGCGTGCTTTCCACTCGGGGTTGTGGGCCTTCAGGTCGATCTCCTCGCCGCGTGCGCGGATGTGCGGCGTGAGCTCGTAATCAATGACGAGCTCGCGGACCTCGGCGTTGTCATACGCCTTGTCCAGACAGATGCCCTGCGGCTGCTCCGGGGTCGGTTCGGGCCGCTCGATCGGGATCGAGTCGAGCGTCCCCTTCAGCAGCTTGTGGTCGTTGCGGTTCGCGCCGTCGTGATCGAGCCCGACCGGGACCCCCGCACCCTCCGCGAGGACCGAACGCTTCGCCCCCCCTTGGCCCGGTCAGTGTGGTTCGGGCCGGTCTTGGCTCCTCCCAGCGGGGCTTTGGTCATCGCCCCATCGGCCGACAGGAACGACCAGTCGATGCCCACAGCCCTGTCGTACTCCAAAAGCCCTTGGCGCCAGATCTCATGGAACACACCGGCCTGCTCCCACTCCTGAAAACGCCGATGCGCCGAGGATGAAGAGCACACGCCCGTCGCGTTCAGCGCGTTCCATTGCATCCCGGTCCGCAGCACCAGCATGATCGCGTCCATCGCGTCACGATCGGGCACCCGCGGCGCGTGACAGCCCAACGGGTGAAACGGCGGTGCTGGAAGCAGCGGCTCGATCCGCTCCCACAACCAATCCGGCATCCGCCAACCATCATCCTGACTGACCATGTAGCCCATCACAGACCTCCTGATCGAATGGCACGACAGCCCTCAGATCAAGTTCAACGCCGAGCTACACAACCCTTCCGGGATAAGCCCTTAGCCAGTGTGGCAGGGCTTGCTGGCGGGCTGTGCTTGAGGCGTATTGCATGGCGTAGGCCCACTCGCGTGCGAGGGTTTGTTGGAAGCGCTCGACCTTGCCGTTGGTGCGGGGCGTGTAGGCCCGGGTGCGGATGTGGTGGATCTGGCGGGAGCGCAGCAGCTGGGCGAAGCTTTGGCTGCGGCGGTAGCTCATGTGGTTGTCGGTCATAAGGGCCTATCCCGGTTGGGTGGCGGCGATGGTGGCGAGGTTGGCCTTCTTGAATGCGATGAGGCCGCTTGAGAGTTGTAGGAGGGCGAGGTGGTTCTCGTCCTTCTTTGACCAGCGGATGAGTATCCCGCGGTTGCGGTTCAGCCAGGAGTGGCATGCCTCGACGACCCAGCGGCGTGCTTTCCACTCGGGGTTGTGGGCCTTCAGGTCGATCTCCTCGCCGCGTGCGCGGATGTGCGGCGTGAGCTCGTAATCAATGACGAGCTCGCGGACCTCGGCGTTGTCATACGCCTTGTCCAGACAGATGCCCTGCGGCTGCTCCGGGGTCGGTTCGGGCCGCTCGATCGGGATCGAGTCGAGCGTCCCCTTCAGCAGCTTGTGGTCGTTGCGGTTCGCGCCGTCGTGATCGAGCCCGACCGGGACCCCCGCACCCTCCGCGAGGACCGAACGCTTCGCCCCCCCTTGGCCCGGTCAGTGGGGTTCGGGCCGGTCTTGGCTCCTCCCAGCGGGGCTTTGGTCATCGCCCCATCGGCCGACAGGAACGACCAGTCGATGCCCACAGCCCTGTCGTACTCCAAAAGCCCTTGGCGCCAGATCTCATGGAACACACCGGCCTGCTCCCACTCCTGAAAACGCCGATGCGCCGAGGATGAAGAGCACACGCCCGTCGCGTTCAGCGCGTTCCATTGCATCCCGGTCCGCAGCACCAGCATGATCGCGTCCATCGCGTCACGATCGGGCACCCGCGGCGCGTGACAGCCCAACGGGTGAAACGGCGGTGCTGGAAGCAGCGGCTCGATCCGCTCCCACAACCAATCCGGCATCCGCCAACCATCATCCTGACTGACCATGTAGCCCATCACAGACCTCCTGATCGAATGGCACGACAGCCCTCAGATCAAGTTCAACGCCGAGCTACACAACCCTTCCGGGATAAGCCCTAAGCCGCTCAGCGACGATTCCGTGAGCGAGATAGAAGTCCAGGGCTCGTCGTGTGAACTCGGTCACGGTCTCGGCGCGCTCGTCTTCGCAGATCTCTGAGTACGCAAGACGGGAGTAGTCATCGATCATTGAGTGCACGTACTCCCAGCCAGGGCGACGCGAGCGCTGGGAGCGATCACCGGTCTTCTTGTGCCCGGGCTCGGTGAACCGCGCGAACTTCTTGACGTCCATGTGCAGCAGCTGCCCCGGGCACGGCCACTCGTAGCGCACGACCTCCTCGCGCTCAGCCGGCGGACGCCGTGAGCACCCGGCGCGTTGTAGCACTCGGTGAACGGTGGAATGGGACCGCCCGGCCTGCTCAGCGAGCAGCCTGGGACCCCAGCCGGTGCGTTCCCGTAGCTCACAGATACGACGCTCTTCCACGGCAGTCACCTGCAGGGGGCTGCGTCGAGGGCGACAGGAGCGGTCGGCCAGACACGCCCGGGAAGCCCGGTCGCAGTCGCTGGCTGCCCGCCAGCGCGCCACCCACTCCCAGACCGTCGACCGTGCCACGTTCGAGTACTCCGCGGCCTGCGCGAAGGTGCAGCCCTCCTCAACAACCAGACGAACGAACTGCCAGCGACCAAGCGCTGTATGACGCGAGTTAGGGTGCGACATTCCGGGCCTCCCTTGAGGATGTGAGCTTCGACACCCACAGCCTCTCGGCAGGCCCGGACCTACACCCTCACGTTCGGAACCTCCCTAGGCACGACACCTAGCCAAAGACGCGGGCTGAGATAGAGTCGCGAAAATGGCAACCGAAGTGCAAGAGACCCAGACTTTCCACGGCGGGCGCCTGATCGCGCGGCGCCTGAAGGCGCACGGCGTGAGCAAGCTGTTCACGCTCTCGGGCGGCCACCTGTTCTCGATCTACGACGGCTGCCGCGAGGAGGGGATCGAGATCGTCGACGTCAGACACGAGTCGACGGCGGCGTTCGCGGCCGAGGGCTGGGCGAAGGTCACGCGCGAGCCGGGCGTGTGCGCGCTGACGGCGGGACCGGGCGTGACGAACGGGATCAGCGCGATCGCGAGCGCGCAGAGCAACCACTCGCCGATGCTCGTGCTCGGCGGCCGTGCGCCGGCGGGACGCTGGGGGATGGGCTCGCTGCAGGAGATCGACCACGTGCCGTTCGTGCGGCCGCTGACGAAGCTCGCGGCGACGCCGGACAGCGCGGCGGAGATCCCGGGCCTCGTTGAGGAGGCGCTGGCGATCGCGATGACGCCCCATGGCGGGCCGGCGTTCGTGGACTTCCCGATGGATTACGTGTTCATGGAGGCGCCCGAGCCCGAGGAGCAGGCGTCGGAGGGGCTGGCCGGTCTGGCCGTGGGCAGGGGAATGGCGGGCGCGGATGGCAAAGAGATCGAACGCGCGGGCGAGCTGTTGAGAGGTGCCGAGCGGCCGGTGATCATGGCGGGAACGGATCTTTACTGGGGTCACGGCGAGGACGCGTTGCTGGAGCTGGCCGAGACGCTGCGGATCCCTGTGTTCCTGAACGGTCTCGCAAGGGGCTGTGTGCCGGCCGACCACGAGCTGTTCTTCTCCCGCGCGCGAGGCCAAGCGCTGCAGGGCGCGGACGTGGCGCTCGTGATCGGCGTGCCGATGGACTTCCGGCTGGGCTTCGGCGGGGCGTTCGGGGACGAGACAGAGATCGTCGCGATCGACACGGCCGAGCCCGCGCGGCCCCATCCGAGAAAGGTGGCGGCGGAGTGCTACGGCGCGCTCGCGACGACGCTGGGCGACATCCGCGCGGCGGCCGGCGGGAAGGCGCTGAGGAGCGAGGCTTGGATCGCGGACCTGCGCGCAGCCGAGACCGAGCGCCGCGAGGGAGAGCGCGCGGAGCTCGAGGACGACCGCGCGCCGCTGCACCCGATGCGGCTGTATGCGGAGGTCGGGAAGCTGCTCGACCGCAACGCGATCGTGATCGGCGACGGCGGCGATTTTGTCTCCTACGCCGGGAAGATGATCGAAAGCTTCGAGCCCGGTTGCTGGCTCGACCCGGGGCCGTTCGGCTGTCTGGGCACCGGCGCGGGCTATGCGCTCGCGGCGAAGCTCGCTCACCCCGACAGGCAGGTCGTGCTGATGCTCGGCGACGGTGCGTTTGGGTTCAGCGGGCTGGAGTACGACACGCTCGTGAGGCATGGCGTGAACGTGGTCGGCGTGATGGGCAACAACGGGATCTGGGCGCTGGAGAAGCACCCGATGGAGTTCCTCTACGGCTACTCGGTGGCGGCCGAACTGAGACCAGGGACGAGATACGACCAGGTCGTCGAGGCGCTCGGCGGCTACGGCGAGCTCGTCGAGCGCTCCCAGGACGTGGGGCCCGCTCTGGAGCGCGCGTTCAGTGCGGGCAAGCCGGCGCTCGTGAATGTGTTGACCGACCCGGCGGTCGTCTACCCGCGCAAATCGAACCTCGCCTGAGAGGGGTGCCGGGCGCGGTAGCCCTGGCTCGGCGCCGTCTCAAATCGTTGAAGGAACACGTACACGTACACGCGCGCGCATTTAAGGGCTTCGTGACTTCGTTTCGAGGACGTGAGGAGAACCTCACCGGCCCTCTGCCTCGATCCCAGCCGCCCTCGCCGGCCCCAGCCACCGGCTGCCCGTGAAGCCTCAGCCCACCCCGGCGAGCCGCAGGGCTCCGCCGAAGAGGATGTCGTGCTCGGAGACCTCGACGCAGTCGAGCTCGAACGCACGCAAGGCCTCAGCCAGCAGAACCATCCCAGCGACGATCGTGGGCGCGCGGTCGGGGTGCAGCCCGACGACCGCGCGGCGGCGCGCTTCGTCCATGTCGGCGAGCCGCGCGAGCAGCAGTTCGACGGTCGCGAGCTCGAGCGGATAGCCCTCGACGCGCAAGGGGTCGTAGGGGTCGAGCTCTTGGGCGATCGAGGCGGCCGAGGTGGCGGTGCCGGCGACGGCGATCCCGTGGGTGACTGGCGCACGCTGTCCGGCGGGCAGACCCTTGAGGAAGACCTCGCGCACGTCGCGGGCGAGATCCTGGAGCTGGGAAGGGGCGGGCGGATCGGAGGAGATGTGCCGCTCGCTCATGCGGACGACGCCGGCGGGGAGCGAGACGTGGAACCCGGCCGCGGAGTCGTGCCCGACGATGAACTCGGTCGAGCCCCCGCCGATGTCGATCACGACGGTCGGCTCCGAGGATGAGGCGGCAGCAGCGCGGTCGTGCATCGCGCCGAGGAACGTGAGCTGCGCCTCCTCCTCGCCGGCGAGCACCTGGGCGTCGAGCGAGAACTCGCGCCGGATCCGCTCGGCGAACTCTGGACCGTTGGTCGCGTCGCGGACGGCCGAGGTGAGCACGGCAAGGTTCTCGGCGCACTCGTGGGCGTCGATTTCGCGACGATAGTCGGAGAGCGTGGCAAGCACACGATCGACCGCGGCAGCGGAGAGCGAGCCGGAGGCGTCGACCCCCTCGCCGAGCCGCGTGACGGTCGAGCGCCGCACGAGCTCGGAGACCTGGCCCGTGGGCGAGACGTCGGCGACGAGCAGTCGCGTCGAGTTGGTGCCGATGTCGACGACGGCCACACGTGTCATGGGCGGGGATGCTAGATGGAGACGCGGGGGGAGGGCCAGCCGGCGGGTTGAAGGGAGGGTTGCGGCCGAGGACCCGGTTCTTTGCTAGAACTAGAGGCAGCGACGCGGGGTGGAGCAGTCTGGTAGCTCGTCGGGCTCATAACCCGAAGGTCGCGGGTTCGAATCCCGCCCCCGCTATGAAATTAGGGCAGGGCTTCCCCCTTAGAAGGTTGTTTTGGAGGCTCTTGCGGTACAGGCTCTGGGCAATCTTTTCGATGTAGCCGGTTGTACGAAGCGTTGCGGGTGCTTCCCGTCTGCCTCTGCTCAAGTGTCCTCGCGTCCTGCGCTGGGATTGCCCGCTCGGTAGGCGCTCAGCAGTTCGAGCAGCACTCGGGTCTGCTCGATCCTGAGCCGGTCGTCGAGGAGGGTGCCTGGCTTGGTGTATTTGATGTCGACCACGATCTCGGCGTCGTCCCAGTCGGACTTCCGGGCTGCCCGACGCCGGTTGGTGCGCGCCTTCTGCGGACTTGTGGGCCTGGCATGGTGCTGGGTCTGCTTTGCGGTCATGAACGCGCCTTTCTGGGATCGTTTGATTTACGTGTGGGCTCCCACTGTGGACTTACGCTGCTGTCTGGGGTATCTGAGACGATTACCAGACGAGTGCTTGATTAGGCTTGGTCTGATGAGGCTGAACATAGGCCGAGGCTAGCGCTCGGTAGCGGCCATCTGCCTCGATGAACTGCGGGTGCTGGGCGCGTCAGGATGATTGATGGGAGGGTGGTGCCGTCCAGGGTTCGTGGTCGAGGTCGCGTATCTGCGAGTCGGCGTGGAGACGGTCAAAGAAGACGGCGAGGACGGTCCCTTCGCCTGTGGCTGAGGGCGCGAGGATGCCCTCGAGCCCGAGGTAGTGGGCGGCCTCGCCGATCTGCCGGCACTTCGCGGCGTCGTTTGACCTCAGCTCGGCCTCACCAAGTTCGACGGAGGCGCGTGCGGTGGGGTCTCGGAGGTCGAGCACGGCACTCAAGGCGACTTCGTAGCGGTACATGCGTCGGGGGAGGAAGTCCTCCGGGGCGCGGCCTTGGCGGGCGGCGAGGCGGTAGAGCTCGCTGACTGTGGTTTGACGCTCGAGTGCGAGGTAGAGCGTGGCGAAGCTGTCGGGTGGATTCCAGCGTCCGCCGTGCAGGCGCGCCCCGGCGCCGGAGAGCGGATGGCGGTCGTGGGCGACGTGCCGGAAGGCCTGTGTGGAAAGAGCGAGCGGGTCGAGCGCGTCGACTCGTGCGAGGAGCTGGGGATCGACCACGCGGTTTAGACGAAGACGCCCTCGGCCATCGCGTCGATCGCGCCGAGCACCTGCCGGAACTCGCCGGTGCGCAGCAGGTCGACCGGCTTATGGTGCTCGAGTGACGGGTTGGGTGTGAACAGCCAGTCGTGCGCCGGCTGGGGACGTAGCACACCGGATAGCTGCTCCAGCACGGCGATCAGCTCGAGCAAGCGCTCGCGGGCATCGGGACGCGGCGAGGTCTCCCTGGCAAGCCAGCGCGAGACCGTGCGTGGGTTGGTCTCCAGCATCCGCGCCAAGTCCGCCTGGTCAAGCTCAATCTGCCCGCTTGCCCTCCCGAGTCTTTCCGCCAAGTCCGTCAACGTTATGCCCTTCCTTTGTCAGCCAATATGTCGCCTAGTATGGCACACAAATGAAGAAAATGCTAGGCTGGTGAGCGGCGTCCTCCCAGGCGGAGGGCTCGCACGGCACGAACATGGAGTGGCTGGAGTGGCACCCGTTTGACGGCCTCTTAATGGCTTTAGTGGCTTGGACGCGAAAGGATGTCCGTCATGCCACGAACGAGACCGCCGTATCCGCAGGAGTTTCGCCGCGAGGCTGTGCAGCTGGTGCTCGCCGGCCGCAGCGTCAGGGACGTAGCGGAGAGCTTGGGGTGCAGCGAGCAGTCGCTGCATAACTGGGTCAAGCAGCACCAGCTCGATCGCCGAGAACGCGACGATGGGCTAACGAGCGCGGAGCGTAAGGAGCTGCGGGAGCTTCGCAAACGGCTCAAGCGCGTCGAACAGGAGCGCGACATCCTCAAGCGAGCCGCGGTTCTCTTCGCAGCGGAGACCGAGACCCGGTGAGTACCTATCGGATCATCTCGGCGGAGAGGGCCAGCTTCCCAGTCTCTGTGATGTGCGAGACGCTCGGGGTCTCCAAATCAGGGTTCCATGCCTGGGAGCGCCGGGCCCCGAGCGACCGTGCGCTGAGTGATGCGTGGCTGACCTCGAGGATCACCGAGATCCACGAGAACGCACGCGGTGTCTACGGCTCCCGGCGAGTGCAGGCCGAGCTGCGGCTCGGTCAGGATGTCGTGGTCTCACGCAAACGGATTCGCAGGCTGATGCGGGCGGCTGGGATCTCGGGGCTGGTGAAGGTCAAGAAGGGCCGCACGACGATCCGCGTGCCCGGTGTCAGGGTCGCCGATGATCTCGTCGAACGGCAGTTCAAGCCTGATGCTCCGAACGTGCTGTGGGTTGCGGACATCACCTACCTGAGGACCTGGGAGGGGTGGCTCTACCTCGCCGCCGTCCAGGACGCCTATAGCCGCAGGATCGTTGGGTGGGCGATGACCGAGCACATGCGCACAGAGCTCGTCGCCGACGCGCTGCAGATGGCCGTCGCTCGCCGCCGGCCCGAGCCCGGGCTCATTCATCACAGCGACCAGGGATCGCAATACGTCGCTCTCGGCTTCGGACAGCAAGCCCGCGACGCGGGGATCGCGGTCTCGATGGGATCAAAGGGCGACGCCTACGACAACGCCGTCGCCGAGAGCTTCTTCGCGACGATCAAGAAGGAGCTCGTGCACCGACAGTCATGGCCGTCCCGACGAGACCTAAGCTCGGCCGTGTTCGAGTACATCGAGGCGTTCTACAACCGACAGCGACGACACTCAACTCTCGGATACCTCTCCCCAGAGGAATACGAGAGAGCGACAATCACAACCACAACAACAACTAGCCACTAAAGCCCACGACAGGCCACGAAACCGGTGCCACTCCACTCGAGCAGGCTATGACTCCGCGTCCAGTTCGGCCGCTAGTGCCGTGACTCGCCTCTGGATCTCATCGCGTGTCGCTCTGATCTCCTCGAGCGCGCGGCCCTTCGGGTCGGGGAGGTCCCAGTCGATATAGCGCTTTCCCGGTATGTAGGGGCAGGCGTCGCCGCAGCCCATCGTCACGACCACGTCCGCCTGTTCGGCCAACTCGCGTGTTAGGAGCTGGGGCCGGCGGTCGGATAGGTCGATGCCGAGCTCGCTCATGACCGCGACTACCTCCGGGTGGACGTGCTCGGCGGGAGTGGTGCCGGCAGAGAGCGCGTGGTGGCGCCCGGCGGCGGCCCGCTCGAGGAGGGCTTGGCTGATCTGCGAGCGGCCGGCGTTGTGCAGGCAGACGAACAGGACGGTTGCCATCGCTCAGGCTCCGATCGCGGCCGGGGAGCTCTCGTGGTGGGGCATCACGGCGTCGGCTGCCTCGTCTGGCGTCAGGTCCGGGTACAGGGCCCTGACCGCGAGGATCGCGCAGGCGCCGCCGACGAGTTGCGCGACGATGTATCCGGGCACAGACGCCGGCGCGATCCCGGCGAAGGTGTTGGAGAACATGCGCCCGACGCTGATCGCGGGGTTGGCGAAGCTCGCGGAGCTGGTGAAGAAGTAGGCGGCGCCGATGTACGCGCCGACGGCGGCCGGAGCGCTGCCGGCGCGTTTGCTGCGCGCGAGCGAGAAGATCACGAGCAACAGGCCGGCGGTGGCGATCGCCTCGGAGAACAGGTGCGCGGGCGAGGCGCGGTGATGGGTGGAGATGCTGATCGCTGCCAGGGAGAACATGCCGTTCGCGACGACGGCGCCGAGCACACAGCCGGCTACCTGCGCGGGAAGGTAGGCGAGCGCGTCGCGCCAGCGGATGCCGCCGAAGCTCGCGTCGGCGAGCGAGACGACGGGGTTGAAGTGCCCACCGGACACCGGGCCGAACATCAGGATGATCGTGTACAGCCCCGCCGCCGTGGCGGCCGCGTTCTCGAACAGCTCCAGGCCGACGTCGCCTGGTGAGAGCGTCTGCGCCGCAATGCCCGAGCCGATCACGAGCGCGGCGAGGAAAGCCGAGCCCGAGCAGCTCGGCGAGCAGCCGGCGGGCGAGCGGAGGCGTGTCCGTCATACAGCGACCGACCTGTGGGCGCCTCGTGTGTACTGCTCCGGCTCCGGCGGTTCATTGTCCATGTCCAGATCCTATTGCATTGACAATCGCAACTTCAATAGATATAAGTAGATCGATGTCCATCGATCTGGAGCTGGCCCCAAAGCAGAAGCGAGCCAACGGCGCTCCCTGTTGTGAGCCCGTCGTCTACCCCGATGTTCAGCGTGAGGAAGCGCTGCGCATGGCCGAGGTTGCGAAGGCGCTCGGCGACCCGATCCGCCTGCAGCTCGTCGACGTGCTGCGCAAGCACGCCGGCAAGGTCTGCGTGTGCGAGCTGGTGCCGCTGTTCGATATCTCCCAGCCGACGCTCTCCCACCACCTGAAGAAGCTTCGTGACGCCGGGATCGTCGACTCCGAGCGGCAGGGCTTGTGGGCTTACTACTACGTGATCGGAGACGCCCTGGAGGAGCTGTCCGCATGGTTGAGTTGAGAGCATGAGCGGCGCGGAGCTCGGGCTGGCGCTGTCGGTGTTCCTCGCCTGCACGGTCGAGGCGGTCGAGGCGCTGACGATCGTGCTCGCCGTCGGCAGCACGCGTAGTTGGTCCTCGGCTATGAGCGGCGTTGGCGCCGCGATGCTGGCACTCGCGGCGATCGTGGTGGCGCTCGGCCCGGCGATCACCTCGCTGCCGATCGGTGTGCTGCGAGTGCTCATCGGCGGCCTGTTGTTGATCTTCGGCCTGCAGTGGCTGCGCAAGGCGATCCTGCGCTCTGCGGGATTGAAGCCCAAGCACGACGAGATCCAGATCTATGAGGTGCAGGCCGCCGCCGCGCGGGCGGCCGGCGCCAAACACGATGGCTTCGATGGTTATGCCTTCACGATCGCGTTCAAGGGGGTGCTCTTGGAGGGGCTCGAGGTCGCGTTCATCGTGCTCACCTTCGGTGCCAACCAGCACCATGTGGCCTTGGCGGCCGCGGCCGCCGGGCTCGCCGTTCTCGTGGTCATCGTCGCGGGGGCCGCGGCACGAGCCCCACTGGCCAGAGTGCCGGAGAACACGCTGAAGTTCGCGGTCGGGGTGATGCTCAGCTCGTTCGGAATGTTCTGGGGCGCCGAGGGCGCCGGCGCGAGCTGGCCCGGCGGCGACGCCGCTCTGCTGGCGATCGTCCCCGGGGTACTGATCGTGGCGATCGCGATGTCCAAGACGGTGGCCCGGACCTTGAACTCAGCACCCCCCGCACCCACCGGTCAGGTGACGGCCGACGACACCACCGGCCAGGCGTCGGTGAGTGCATGATCCGAGTGCGTGGGTTCCTGCTCGCCGTATGGGAGTTCGTCGTCGGCGATGACTGGCGCACCGCGATCGGCGTGGCGCTGGCACTCGCATTGACGGCACTCCTCGCCACGGCTGGTATCTCAGCCTGGTGGGTCATGCCGCTTGCGGTGCTTGGGCTGCTCGCGCTTTCGATCCGGCGTGCCCTGCGCGGCGGATGAGCGCCCCAAGCGACCAGCAGGCGGCCGAGCGGGGTTGAATCACCCGCTCGGCCGAAATGACGCTCAATAGCTCCTACTTCACGATGTGGATGATCCGCTCCATCCCCAGCTGGCTGTGGCTGCGACCGTCCTGGGTGTCCATGAAGCACACCTCGACGTAGATGCCGGGCTTGGCTGTGATCGTCTCCTGCTGGAACGCTTCATGTGAGACCGGTCCGGCGAAACCCGCGGGTGGCCCTGAGATCAGCTTTCCAAAGGCCTTTTCCTTGCCTGCGAGCAGGTCCTTGACCGCCTGCTTGGCGGCCTTCATGTTCTTGACGGGAGCCGCAACATCCATGTGCACGAGGAAGCCTTCGTTTTCGAAGCGGACGAGCTCGCCGTCGTGCAGCGTGCTCGGTCCCTGGAAGCCGAACTCGATCGAGCGGATCGTGGCTTCAGGCGCCGGCAGCGCGACGGGGGCCGCGGAGGCAGTCACCGTGAAGTTCGCGTGCGCCCTCGACCCTTTGCCTTCTCCTGGGAGCACAGCCACGTACTGACCGGGTTGCAGGTACGTCTGGGTTTCGTTGGCCTGGCCGGAACTCACTTCGGCATCGAACACGATCGAGCCGTACTTACTCGTCACGTTGGTATCGCCGTGGGCTTTCTGGATCGCGGCTTCGACAACTTCGAAGGTGGCGCCGGGCTTCAGGAGAAACAGAAGGACGCCTGCTTCCTTGAGGCCCGTGGCGGTCGTGACGACGTTGACCGCACCGGACTGCGTGGCGCCGGCGACGGTGATCGAGGAAGCAGTAGCCGTCAGCGAAAGGGTGGGAAGCGTCGAGGCAGCCGCCGCGGAACCCGCGGCGATCGTGCCACCGGCGGCCAGCAGAGCGCTCGCGGTGACGGCGAGCAGGGTGAGTCGCTTCATTGATGATCTCCAATGAGTCGGGGTGTGAAGGAGGGAAGGATCGAGGAGAATATATAAGAAGAGGGTAAGACCGGTGGTCTCCGAGAAAGCCTCAGCAAGCCGGACGCCACAGCACCCTTCTCAGTCTGAGAGGGTTCTCACCGGAGGCTGATTCCTGCTTTAGCTGGCCAATCGATGCTGGCGGCATGTTCTCTGCCGCGATGGCGCAGGCGTGACCGGCCCGCGCCAGGAGGAGATCAGGCGCCGGCGGCTGGTGGCAGTGGCGGTGACTGTTGTCTGCTTGATTGCCCTGATCGTGCTGGTGCAGGGCCTCGGAAGTCCCGCCGGAGGCAGTCCCTCAGTTAACCCCGCCGGCGGGCCGGCGCGGCCCCGCGGAAAAGCGCCCAGCCATGTGCCGGCGAGCGCTCACGGCCGGTCGCCGGGTGGGGAGTTGCGCGCGGGCTCTGATCCGGGCGTGCTGCCGGGGCCGGTGTTGATCGCCGATCGTGACAACAACCGGCTGTTGGAGGTGAGCCCCACGGGACAGGTACTGTGGCGTTTTCCGGAACCCGGGAATCTCGTGCCGGGCCAGTCGTTCAAGTTGCCCGACGACGCTTTCTACACGCCCGATGGGAGTCAGGTGGTCGTCACCCAGGAGGACGATTTCGTGATCAGCATCGTCAACGTTGCTCCCCCGCAGCTTACGTATCGCTACGGACACCCGGGAGAACCCGGCTCAGAACCCGGCTATCTGCACAACCCCGACGATGCGATGCTCACGCCCGGTGGCGCGATCCTCTCGGCGGACATCAAGAACTGCCGCATCGTGGTCATCCGCCCGCCCGCTCATCGCGTGGCCCACCAGCTGGGCGAGACGGGCAATTGCACGCACGAACTCGGCGTGTCCTATGGAAGTCCCAACGGAGCGTTCCCGATGGGTAATGGTGACACCGTGGTCACCGAGATCAACGGCGACTGGATCGATGTACTGGGACCCGACGGAAGTCCGGTCACGGACACCCACCCCCCGGGCTTCAGCTATCCCTCAGATACCAACGAGGTGCGCCCCGGCGTGTTCCTCTCCGTCGACTACACCGATCCGGGAGCGATCGAGACGTTCACGACCACCGGCCGGCTGCTGTGGCGCTACGAACCAACGGGCGCCGATGCGCTCGATCAGCCCTCGCTCGCATTGCCGTTGCCGAACGGAGATGTGCTCGCCAACGACGACAAGAACGATCGCGTGATCGTGATCGATCCCCACACCGACAGGATCGTCTGGCAGTACGGCCACACCCACCAACCGGGCTCGCAGCCGGGCTATCTGGCCAACCCCGACGGCGTGGACCTGGCGCCTCCGTACTCCCTGACGATGCGCTTCGCGCACTCGCTGCGCGCGCCTTGATGAGCGCTCCTCGATATGCGCTCCTCAGCTACCTGGACAGGGGCGCCAGTAACTACCCGGGCGCGGGCGCCAGCTCGAAGATCGAGGATTGCGTGCCGGTGGCGCTCTGACCGCCCGCGAGGACGATGTGTCCTGCGACCGTCGCGAGCGCCGCGTCAGACAGTGGGTGCGCCAAAGCTCCGACGTGGCTCACCCGGCCACTACTGGGGTCGATCGCGACGACCGCAGCGGTCTGGGAATCCGGCGAGGAGCCGCGACCTCCGATCAGGTAGACCACATCGCCGAGACTCGCGGCGCAGGAGTGAGTGAGCGGTTGCGGTAGACGCCCGATCTGTGTCACCCGGCCTGTGGCGGGGTCGAACCGGAGGATCGCGCTGCTGGCGTGTGCTTCCGTCGAGCCGCCCGATTCCGTTGAGCCGCCGGCGATGATCAGCCCCGAGCTGGTCGCCGCGACGGCCGCGTAGCGAAGCCCTGAAGGGAGACGACCAACGATCCTCGGGATACCCCCAGGCTGCCATGCGAGGATCGTGTCGAGCGCCTGTTCGCCGTTGTAGCCGCCGACGATGTATGCGGTGTTCCCGATGCTTGTCACCGCGACGTCGGACGCCGGCTGTGGTAGATGCCCCGCGAGGGACACTCGGCCGTTGCCGGGTTCGTAGCGCAGGATGTGATCGTAGGAGCTGAACTGACCACCGCCGAAGACGTAGACCGCGCCGCCGAGGTTTGCGCCCTGAGCATCGTGCTGGGCTGCCGGCAGGCGTCCGGCGCTTTCGGCCCGTCCGGCTGCGAGGACGGTGATGGCATCGGTGGAGGTGTCGTTGCCGTCGAGGCCACCCAGCAGCACAACGCGTTCGCCGGCGAGCGCAACCGCGGCGGCGTCCTGGACCGGCGCCGGTAGCGTTCCGATACGTCTCTCGCGCAACGCGGGGGTAACCGCCACCGGCGGGCCTTGAGGTCGAGCGGCGTGCGTGGGGCCGGCGGTGCGGGAGCCGTGAGAGGGCGGCGTGCTGCGCGCGCTCGCGATCAGAATCGCCAGGATCGCGGCGCAGAGCAGGACAGCAGGCGCAACCAGGCGAAGTTGGCGCCGGCGGCGCGTCATCTGGTCGTCGACTCGCTGCGCTCAGTGTTCTGCTTCTGGCTGGGAGATGCGGTGAAGCCGGGTAGCTCGAGCTCGACCCGCGCGCCGCCCCCCGGGCGCTCTGCGGCGTGGATGCGCCCCGAGTGAGCGGTGACGATTGCGTGCACGATCGCGAGCCCGAGCCCGGTCCCGCCTGAGGCGCGGTCGCGGGCGGTGTCGGTGCGGTGGAAGCGGTCGAAGACCAGCTCCCGCTGGTCGGGGGGAATCCCCGGGCCGTCGTCGTCGACGACGAAGCGCACTCGGTCGCCGGCGGTATGCGCGACGTCCAGCCGCACGAGGCCGCGCGGCGCCGAGGTGTGCTCGATCGCGTTGCGGGCGAGGTTGCGCAGCGCCTGGGCGAGCCGGTCGGGGTCGGCACGGAGCGTGCCGGCGGGGACTGGGGAGAGCTCGAAGCCACGCTCGGCCGTGAGGCTCATGCCGTCCCAGAGGTCCGCGATGAACGGCCTCAGATCGATCGGCTCGACGTGCAGGAACTGCCGCTCTTCGGACTTCGCGAGCAGCAGCAGATCGTCGACCAGGCGGGTGATGCGGGAGACCTCGGCCTGCACCAGGCGCTCGACCCGCCGGACCTCCGCGAGCGGCGGGTCGGGTTGCGCGGCGAGCACTTCGAGCTGGCCGCGGATCACCGTCAGCGGGGTGCGCAGCTCGTGCGAGGCGTCGGCGACGAACGCACGCTGGCCGGCGAACGCGGCGGAGAGCCGGTCGAGCATGTGGTTGAAGGCGTCGGCGAGCACCCGCACCTCGTTTCCCGGGCCGCCGGCCTCGTGGATGCGCGGCTCGAGCTCGCCCGCGTCGACGCGCGCGGCGATCGCGGCCATCCGTCGCAGTGGTCGCGAGACGCGCGCGCCGACGAGATAGGAGGCGAGCAAGGCGGCGGCGAGCGCGAGTATGCCGGCGAGGATGAAGGCGCGCGCGATCCCGTGCTGGGCGCGGCGCACCTCCTGCAGCGGCTCGCCGACACCGATCGTCACGCCAGGGGAGCGGCCGACCGCGACGCGGCGCTCGAGCAGGCGCAGATCCCCGATGTCGGGAAACGGTACGGTCGAATACCCCTCGCGAGCTTTCAGCACGCCGAGCGCGAGGCGGTTCTCCCGCGCCTGCTCTGCGGCGGTCTCGTCGTTGTCGGGGGCCGCCAGGCCGAGCAGCTCGGGCTGATTGGTGCTGGTACTCGCGCCCGGGACGCTCGCGAACAGCAGCGTCGAGCTGGCGCCGAAGGGCTGATCGTTGACATAACGCGCGGCGGCGAGCGACAACGTGTGGGCAGAGGCTCGGCCACCGGTGGCAGCCCGATTGACGAGCTGGAGGTTGTGGGCGAACTCGCTCGCGTCGCCCGCCAGCTCGTGGTCGATCTGGTGGCGCAGTTCGGTGCCCGTCCCGCGGTAGACGGCGACGAAGATCACGGCCGCGAACAGCAGCATCACGACCGCGACCCAGGCCGTCAGCCGCCAGCGCAGGCCACCATCGCGCAGCCGCTCCCAAGGCCGTGCGATCTGCCGGCGTTGCGGCACGCTGGGAGTCGGGTTCTCAGCCCGCATCGTCGAGGCGATACCCGACCGAGCGCACCGTCACGATCGGCGCCGGATTCCCGGGTGTGGCGAGCTTGCGCCGCAGATAGCCGATGTAGACATCGACGATGTTGGTCCTGGGGTCGTGCTCATAACCCCACACAACCGAGAGGATCTGCTCGCGTGTGAGCACGCGGCCGCGATTACGAATGAGGTGGACGAGCAGGTCGAACTCGGTACTCGAGAGTCGCACCGGTTCCCCGGCGCGGTGTACCTCGCGGGCGATCAGGTTGACCTCGATGTCGCCGACGCGCAGCGACGCCGCGGGGCTCTGCATTGCCAGGCGCAGCTGCGCGCGTACCCGCGCCGCGAGCTCGGCGAGCGAGAACGGCTTGATGAGGTAGTCGACCGCGCCCGCGTCGAGACCGGCGACGCGGTCCTCGATCTCACCACGCGCGGTCAGCACGAGCACCGGGACCGTCGAGGAGGCGCGGCGCAGCGAGTCGAGGATCTCGATGCCCGAGCGGCCGGGCAGCATCAGGTCGAGCACGATCAGGTCGAAGCTCTCTCTCAGCGCCCGCCGCTCGCCCGCGCACCCGTCGAGCGCGGCCTCGACCGGAAACCCCTCGGCTTCGAGGCCGCGTTTGACGAAGTCGACGATCCCGGGCTCGTCCTCGATCAGAAGAATCATTCGCCGAGCATAGATGCGTGATCGATCGCGCGGGCGGGGCGGCGGGGAAACAAAAGAGCTTTCTCATTAGCCGGTTATTCAGTCGTTAAGCGGTGACGGAGACTGTCTGGGATGGCAATCGATCACCAGCCTCCGGCCGCGACGGTCGATCGGAACATCCGTCCGCCGCGAGGTCGGCTCGAGGGAAACGAGCGTCTGACCGGCGGCGGGACCGACGGGAACGAGCGCTTGACCGCCGCTGCGGGAGTCCTGCTGCTCATATCGTTCGCCGCGCTCGGCGTGACGATTCTGCGGATCGGGCAGCTGCTGTGGCTGCATCTGTTCCTCGGGATGCTGCTGATCGGACCGGTGCTGCTGAAGCTCGCGAGCACCGGCTACCGATTCGCCCGCTACTACACGGCGAACCCGGCCTACCGGCGCAAGGGTCCCCCCGCGACGCCGATGCGCCTGCTCGCACCGCTCGTCGTGCTATCGACGGTGGTCGTGTTCGGCAGCGGCGTCGCCCTGCTATTCGTTGGGCCGAGCGCGCGCGGGATCCTTTTCCCGATTCACAAGTTCAGCTTCTTTGCCTGGCTCGCTCTCACCGGAGTGCACGTGCTCGGCCATCTGGCAGATCTACCGGCTCCGCTGCGGGCGGACTACGGCGGCGCCGCCCCGGGTCTCGCCGGCCTCTCCGGCCGGCTGCCGGGGAGAGACGGGCGCGTGCTGTCGCTCGTCGGGATGCTCGTCGCCGGGCTGGTCCTCGCCGTACTCGTGATTCCCGAGTTCGGACCTTGGGTGAACGGCTTTCACGGCTTTCACCACCACTGAGCAGCGGGCCCGCGAGCCCATTTCGTGGGCGATTTCGCCCTCGCTCGGGGGGAAAGGAGGATAAGAGCTCTCTAACGAGCTCTTTAGTGAATCGAAGACTACGGCGTCGAATATGTACCCATGAGCACCCCGCCGTCCATGAGCACCCCGCCCTCGAGCCGCTCCCGTGACGCCGCCCTACGCCGCCTGGCGCGCTGCAACCGCTGGCTGCTCGCCGGCTCCGCGACGCTGACCGGGGCCTTCACGCTGCTCGCCGCGCAGGCCTTCCCCGGCAGGACCGCGAGCGCCGCGAAGGGCACGGACAGCAAGGGCGACGCCGCCCGCGCCCGCGACGGCCGCACGACGAAACGCGCGACGCAATCGACGACGGACTCCACGAAAGCGCTCAAAGCGGCCTCACAGGCGCCGGCAGCCGCATCGCCCTCCACGACGACGCAGACGACGGAAACCGATCCGGCCCAGACAACCACGACCGAACGGACCACGCCGGCGGAAGCGACGACGGCCGAACAGGCCACGCCGGCGCAAGCGACGACGACCGCGGAAACCACCACGCCCGCAACCACCACGCCTGTGGAAACGGCGAAAACAACCACCACCACCGAAACCCAGACCCCATCGACATCCTCGGAATCGAGCACGTCCACCCCGGAATCGAGCGCGGTTGTCTCCGGGGGATCGTGAGCGAGAGATGCCGGTCAGCACCGACAGCAGAACTACCGCCCCGATGGCCGAGGCTCGCGGACGGGACAGGGCCCGCACGCGGGATGACATCTGCGTGCGGGCAACCCCTCTCGCGCGGGCCGGCTGGGAGGCGCTCGGCACGAGCGTGGTCCTGCTCGTCGACGATCCCGCGGCGCTCGCGACGGCCCGTGCGATCGTCGAGCGGGAGCTGCGCGCGATCGACCGCGCCTGCAGCCGCTTTCGCCCCGATTCGGACCTGCAGCGCGCGAACGCCGGCGCGGGGCGGTTCGTGAGCGTGGACCGGCTGTTGATCGAGGCGGTCGAGGTCGCGCTGCGCGCCGCCGTGCTGACGGACGGAGACGTCGACCCGACGGTCGGCAACGCGCTGATCCTCGCCGGCTACGACCGCGACTGGTCGCTGCTGGACGGTTCCAACACCGTTGACGAGCTCCAGCGCGTGACGCAGCCCGGATCCGACCCCGAGCCCGAGGATGCGCCACCGCTGGCGGTCACAGCGCGCGTGACGCAGCCCGGATCCGACCCCGAGCCCGAGGACGCGCCACCGCTGGCGGTCACAGCGCGCGTGACGCAGCCCGAATGCGAGCCCGAGCCCGAGGACGCGCCACCGCCGGCGATCGCAGCGCGCGTGACGCAGTCCGAATCCAAGCCCGAGCCCGAGGACGCGCCACCGCCGGCGATCACGGCGCGCGTGACGCCCGGCTGGCGGGCGATCGAGCTCGACCGCGAGCGCTCGGCGATCCGTGTCCCCACGGGCGTGCGGCTCGACCTCGGCGCCACCGCGAAAGCTTGGGTGGCCGATCGCGCCGCCGCGGCGGCGCACGCGGCGACCGGGGCGGGCAGCCTGCTCAGCCTCGGCGGCGACATCGCCACCGCCGGCGCCGCGCCGCAGGAGGGCTGGCGGATCTATGTCACCGACGACCACCGTCGCGTGCCCGGCGAGCAGGGGCAGATGATCTCGATCCGCTGCGGCGGGATCGCGACCTCGAGCACGACGGCCCGGCGCTGGCGCCACGAGGGGCGCACGCAGCACCACATCATCGATCCCGCGACCGGTGCGCCCGTGACGCCGCGCTGGCGCACGGTGAGCGTCGCCGCGGAGACGTGCCTGGATGCGAACATCGCCAGCACCGCCGCGCTGATCCGCGCGGACGCGGCCCCGGCTTGGCTGGGGCAGCTGGGACTGCCCGCGCGCCTCATCGGCAGCGACGGCGCCGTGCGCCTCGTCGGCGAGTGGCCTGTACAGGGCGAGGAGCTGCGATGACGCCGATCGGCGCCGCGCGCCTCGTCGGCGAGTGGCCGGCGGAGGAGAAGATGCGATGACCGTGCTCGGCGCAGCCGGCTCCAGCACCACCACGTACTGGTATCTGACGCGCTCGACCGGCGCCGTGGCGCTGCTGCTGTTGACGTTCAGCCTCGCGCTCGGCGTCGCCGGGGTGAGCCGTCTAAGCAGCCCGCGCTGGCCGCGGTTCGTGGTCGACTCGCTGCACCGCAACGTCTCGCTGCTCGCGCTCGCGTTCCTGCTCGTCCACATCGTCACCGCGGTGCTCGACAGCTTCGCGTCGATCTCGCTGATCGACGCGTTCGTCCCCTTCGCCGGCAGCTACCGGCCGTTCTGGCTGGGGCTCGGCGCGGTCGCGTTCGACCTGCTGCTCGCCGTCACGCTCACGAGCCTCGTGCGCCGCCGCCTCGGTTACGGCGCCTGGCGCGCCACCCACTGGCTCGCCTATGCCTGCTGGCCGATCGCGCTGCTGCACGGGCTCGGGACCGGCAGCGACGTGAAGAGCGCATGGCTGCTCGGCCTCAGCATCGCCTGCCTCGCGATCGTTGCGCTGGCGGTCGGCGCAAGGGCGATCACGGGCTGGCCGGAGCACGCGCGCCTGCGGGGCGCCGCGCTTGGCGTGACCGCGGCGTTCACGCTGTTCCTCGTGCTCTGGCTGCCCGGTGGGCCGCTCGGGCACGGCTGGGCGCAGCGTTCCGGCACGCCGACGTCACTGCTCGCGGGGTCCTCGCGGAAATGAGCCGGAAATGAGCCCATCTATGAGTCCGCCGGCCGAGATCGCCGTCGAGCCCCGCCGGATCGCGGGATCGGGGGTGCGCCGATGAGCCCGGCGCATGGCGACAGGGCCGTCCTCGACTCCGCTGTCCTCGATCCCGCCGTTCGTGATCCGGCCGCTGTCCTCGACTCCGCTGTCCTCGATCCCGCCGTCCGTGATCCCGCCGCCATCCGTGATCCCGCCCTCCTGCCCCGGCTGCTCGCCGGGATGCCGGCGCACGGCGCGGTCGGCCTCGCCGAGCATCGCGCGACGGGCGGCGAGCTGCTCTACGGCACGCGCCGCGAGCGGCGCGGCGCCGGCGCGCTGGTCGAGCTCGTCGAGCAGGCCGGTCTGCGTGGCCGCGGCGGCGCCGCGTTCCCGGTCGCGCGGAAGCTGCGCGCGGTGACGGCGGCCGCCGGGCGCACGCCGCTCGGCAAGCGGCCGATCGTGCTCGCGAACGCGTCTGAGGGGGAGCCCGCGAGCGCCAAGGATCGCCTGCTGCTCGAGAGCCTGCCGCACCTCGTGCTCGACGGCGGTGTGCTCGCCGCCCGTGCCGTCGGCGCCGACGAGCTGATCGTCTGCGTCGAGGAATTCGCCGGCGCCGCCCTGCAGAGCCTGACGCACGCGCTCTCCGAGCGCGAGCGCGCCGGCGGCGACGCGCTGCGGATCGCGATCCAGACCGTCCCCCACGGCTACGTCTCCGGCCAGGAGTCGGCGCTCGTGAACCTCTGCAGCGGCGGCCCGGCCAAGCCGACGCTGACACCGCCGCTGCCGTTCCAGCGCGGCGTGCGCAGACGTCCGACGCTCGTCAACAACGCCGAGACGCTCGCCCACATCGCGCTGATCGCACGCCACGGGCCGCGCTGGTTTCGCGCGCTCGGCACGCCCGCCGACCCCGGCTCGGCGCTCGTGACGCTCTCCGGCGCCGTCGCCCGCCCGGGTGTCTATGAGATCGAGCACGGCGCGCCGCTGCCCGCGCTGATCGAGGCCGCCGGCGGCAGCGACTCGGCGATCCGTGCGGTGCTGCTCGGCGGCTACGGCGGCACATGGGTCGACGCCCCCGCGATCCCGGGGCTGGCGCTCGCAAACGATCAGCTCGCAGCCCATGGCGCATCGCTCGGCGCGGGGGTCGTGGTGCTGCTCTCCGAGCAGGCGTGCCCGGTCGCCGAGGTCGCGCGCGTGACGCGCTGGCTGGCCACGCAGAGCGCCGGCCAGTGCGGGCCCTGCGTGCACGGCCTGGACGCGATCGCCGGCGCGATCGAAGCGCTCGCCCACGGCGCCGCGACGGCCGGGGTCGGGCAGCGCATCGCACGCTGGTGCTCGCTCGCGAGCGGGCGCGGGGCCTGCCGTCATCCCGACGGCGCCGTGCGCTTCGTCACGAGTGGCCTGCAGGTGTTCGCGCAGGAGTTCGCCGACCACGCCAGACACGGCCGCTGCGAGGCGTGCGCAAACGCACCCGAACTGCCGCTGCCGAGCCACCTCGAGCTGGCCGCGGCCGCGTGAGTCGAGGACGAGCATGCGCCTGAAGGTCGACCCGATCGCCTGCGAGGCCCACGGCATGTGCGCCGAGCTGCTGCCCGAGCGGATCACGCTGGACGAGTGGGGCTATCCGATCCTCGACGGGCGCCCGCTGCCCCCGGAGCTGACCGCGCTGGCCAGGCGCGCCGCCGAGGCGTGCCCGACGTTCGCGCTGCTGATCGAGCGTGACGGCTCGGGTCACCGGGAGCGATGACCCGCTTCGAGCAGCGACCTCCCGGGCCTCGTTTTGATGACCCGGAATAAAACATATTCGTTTTTCCAGGGCGACGAGGGGCAAGCAGGTCAAGGACGCAGGGAGCGTGGCGTGCTACGCACGCGAGCGAGCGAGGACGCCGAGATGCGCCGCCCATCGCCGTCCTGGCAGATCAAGTCTCTCTCGGACGCTCAACAGCGGTCAAAACGTTTACGCGGAATAACAACAATGCAATTCAGCCACGCATTGGCCGGCAAGCAACAACGAAGAGAATCTTCACCCAGCTCAGTTGCGTAGCTCATTTCAAGCGGCCTCGGTCCTTTTTCCTTGCCTCGGTAAAACGGTCTCTGTCCCCCACCCGCCGGTCTACGTCACAGGCAAGGTCAAGCTCAAACTGGAATCAGGGAGTGCTTGGAGCTACCACTAGCCAACAGCAGCATCTGACACCGGCTGAAGTGAGCCGGTGAAGGAGGAGCCCAAGGGTCACCCGCGCGGCATTGCGCAGGCCTGTTTTGTCGGCGTTGTCGCTTGCTGCCTGCAGCCCGTAGTCAGACCCAGACCAAGCGCGTGCGTCTCGTCGAGCAGAAGGTCCACAACGCCAGGAGCAAGAAATAACGCCGCGCGTGCCAACAAACAGCTGTGCTCCGTTCCCGCAGCTCATGGTACCCTGGGGTTGTGGCCACTACTGCCACTACTGCCACTACTAAGAAACGCACGACCGCTGCCAGGCCCGTGACCCGGGCGAAAGCTCGTGTGGCCTCGAACGGCATTGCGCCGATCAGAGGCAAAGCCCGCCGCGAAGCGATCGAGGCGTTCCTCGAGCGGACCACGAAAGACCAGGGGCTGAGCCCCGAGCTCAAAGCGAGGTTGAAGGACGACGCTTGGGGCAAGCGTCTCGTCGATCCGTGAGCCTGCCCGGCGACGGATCTATCTATTCGACACGTCGATCTGGGACTACACCGACCACCCCTTGATCGCAGCCGATTGGCGGGCGGCAGGACAGAAAGACGAGCTGGCCGTCTCGCAGGTCGTCGCGTTCGAGATTTTCTATGAGGCCCAGAACCAGGCTGAGTTCGAGGCACTTGAAAGGCAGCTGGACGCTTTGCGCCAGGCGCCGCTGACGCAGGGGATCATCCGCACCGCCCGGCAGGCGCTGCACGACCTGTCGGCGAAGGCCAGCCATCGCATTCCGTTCCAGGAGGCGGTGATCGCCGCGACGGCCGCGCACAAGAACATGACCGTGCTCGCCGCCGGCCTCCCAGCGCGCTGAACGAGCACGCCGGCGAACACCCCGCGTTTTGATGACCGAGGCGAAAACTGTCTCGTTTACGGGCTCTCAAGCAGATTTCTGCAGGTCCCGGAAATCCGCTTCCCAGAGCCGTTTTTTGGGTCTGGCGTGGGGTGGTTGACGGTTCTTGCTTTCAATCTGGCTGTGCTTGTGGTAGTACTTATTAGGTCTTCTCAGCCAAGGGGGCTGTGGGGGCAAACATAGGATCGGGTTGGGGTCGGGTTCTCGCAAGCCGGCGTTCAGCGCAAAGCGGGTTCTTTTTGGAGAGGGAGCCGGGTCAGGTTCGAATGTCGGGGAATGGGGTACACGTGGGTTCGGTTGAGATTGACGTGATGAGGGATCGCTGCGCTTCTTTGAGGGGCGTTGTTAGATGCGGCAGCAGCGCTGCCACATCTCTCTCTCTCTCTCTCTCTCTGCCACGAATCTAGTAGCGGGCTAAACGCCCGTTTTGGCGCCTCCAACGGCGCCCGCCATCATCTTCTAAAGGTCCCTCGCCGCGGTAGTTCCCGCGGTCTTTGTCGTTCTCCCAGGACGACGATGGCCGGCGCATCTCGGCGTCCTACCGATCGGAGATCGATGGGATCTCCGATCGGCCAGCACGTGTGCAGAGCACACGTCGCTCGCTGCGTCCTTGACCGAAGCCGGGAGACACTCGCCTTCGGCTCGCATCCCCGTTTCGGCCAGCTTGACCCTCGCCGCCCTGGACGCTCTCTGACTGAAGTCGTCGGGGGTGGGCGCTGATGTCGTTGCCACCTCCCAAGGGTGAGCGTGTGCCGATGCGGCGTGTGGGTGTGTCGGGTCCGCAGGGTGGCGGGGCGTACCTGTCGCGGATGCAGCAGACGCGGTTGTTGGATGCGGCGCTCGGGATTGTCGCGGAGGAGGGTTTCAAGCGGCTCTCGGCGACGCGGGTGTCTGCGCGTGCGGGGATGTCGAGCAAGACGTTTTATGATTTGTTCGCGGATCGCGAAGATTGTTTTCTGGTGGTCTTCGACCGTGCGGTCGATCAGCTGGCGGCGGCCGCTGCCCCGGTATGGGCGGCGGAGGTCGAGTGGCACGAGCGCGTCCGTGCTGCCCTGACTGTGTTGTTGGCTGCGCTGGAGTATGAGCCGGCGTTGGGAAAGCTTGTGTTTTTGGAGGCGTTGGGTGCTGGTCCGCGGGTGCTTGTGCGTCGTGGGGAGGTTTTGGATCGGGTCGCGGAGTTCTTGGATGAGGGCCGTGTGGGTTCGCCGCTGGCTGAAGTGTTGCCATCACTGACGGCGGCGGGTGTCACAGGTGCTGCATTTGGCGTGATTCACTCGCGCCTGGCGCGGGACTCACAGGAGCCACTGGGGTCACAGGAGCCGGGGTCGTCTCTGTTGGAGCTGGTTAACCCAGTGATGGCGACGGTTGTGTTGCCTTACCGTGGTCGTGAGGTTTCTGCGCGGGAGCTGGAGCGTCCCGTTCCCGAGCTTCCTGAGCTCCCGGAGCCTGTGGTGTCTACCGAGGATGCCGGTGAGGATCGCTCTGCCGATGCGCCTCCGCTGGATGCGATTCAGCTCCGTCCGACGAGGCGTACGTTCATGGTCCTTGCGTCGGTTGCTGAGCGTGCTGGTGGGAGTAATCGTGTGGTTGGTGAGGGTGCGGGGATTTCTGATCCGGCGCAGGTTTCGAAGATGTTGTCGCGGTTGCGTGAGCATGGGCTGGTTGAGAACCGGGGTGGCCGGACGGCGGGGCGCGCGAAAGCGTGGTGGTTGACGGCGCGTGGCGAGGAGTTTTTGCGCGCGGGCGTGGATGGCGCGCCGGGGCTGGGACGCGTGCGCCCGCTTAGGCGTGGGCGTGGTGGGCGGGAGTTGAAGCGGGGCAGTGTGGTGGTGCGGCGTACTCGTGGTGATACGGGTGAGGGGCGGCGTGTGCGGGTGTTGCGTGCTGCGGTCGTGGAGGCGGGTGAGCATGGTTATGCGAGTCTCACGGTTGGGCATATCGCCGCGCGTGCGAGGGTTTCGCGGCGCACGTTCTACGAGATGTTTGATGACCGCGAGGCGTGTCTGTTCGCGGTGCTGCAGGACATCGACGCGCAGATCACCGCCGAGCTGCGGGCGGCGGCGTTGGATGGCCTTGTGTGGCGTGAGCGGGTGCGTCAGGGCCTGTGGACGGTGTTGCGGTTCTTTGATCGTGAGCCGGTGTTGGCGCGGTTTTGTGTTGTTGAGTCCGCGCGTGGGGATGGTCAGATCGCCGAGTACCGCGAGGGGCTGCTGGGGCGGTTCGCGAACGCGATCGCCGCGGGCAGCGCGGACGCGATCGCCGTGGGCGCCGAGGGTGCGATCGCCGTGGGCGCCGAGGGTGCGATCGCCGTGGGCGCCGAGGGTGCGATCGCCGTGGGCGCCGAGGGTGCGATCGCCGTGGGCGCCGAGGGTGCGATCGCCGTGGGCGCCGAGGGTGCGATCGCCGTGGGCGCCGAGGGTGCGATCGCCGTGGGCGCCGAGGGTGCGATCGCCGCAGGCGCCGAGGGTGCGATCGCCGCAGGCGCCGAGGGTGCGATCGCCGCTGGCGCCGGGCCGGAGCGATTCAAGAGCGCGCCCGGGGAGTGCTCGCCGTTGGTCGCGGAGGGTCTCGCGGGTGCGGTCGTCTCGATCTTGAGCACGCGCCTGGCGCGTACGGGGTGGCGAGCTGTGGGCAGCCCGGGCAAAGATGCCGCGGCCGGCGGGCTCCTCGGGGATTTGCTTGGGGAGTTGATGGGGCTGATCGTGCTCCCTTACCTGGGGCCTGTCATTGCGCGGGAGGAACGCGACCGTCCTGCGCCCGTTGATCCTGTGCCGGCGCGGCTGCCGGTCGCGGCGGCGGGCAGCAAAGAGGGCGACAAATATCTCGCGCGCGACCCGGAGCAGCCGCGGGTTTCTTCGTTGCGGATTACGTATCGCACGGCGTTGGTATTGGAGGCGATCGCGCGGGAGCCGGGGGTTTCGAACCTGGAGGTAGCGCGCCGCGCCCAGATCAACGACCAGGGCCAGGTCTCAAAGCTCCTCTCCCGTCTGGAGCGTCATGGGCTGGCGCAGAACACCGGCCGTGGGCAGGCCCGTGGCGCACCAAACGAATGGCGCCTGACGCCCGCAGGCCAAGAGCTCGAGCAGAGCACCCAAGGCCGCGCTCATGAGAACCCAAAGCAGAAGCAGGCTGCGTGATGACGCTAGCGGTGTTTGATTCTGCGTGGGGGGAGTGGGAGGTGGCGGTAGAGGCTGATTGTGCAGGTGAGCATGCCGATCAGCACGAGTGCCCACAGGGGTGCGCCGAGCAGCAGCAGGCCGGCCATGATCATGCCGCAGAGGATGGAGAGGGCGAGGTCGTAGCGGTCGAAGTCGTCGTTCATGAACCAGTTCATGAGATGACCGTAGCGACGAACAGGACGAACATCAACAGGCCGGCGGCCATCCCGATGCGGAAGCCGAGGCCGAGGCCGCGGTTGATCAGGTCGGCGCGCACGTGGGCCGGAGTCGTGTCCAGCGCGAACAGCGCGGCGGGCAGCCCCGAGCCGAAGGCTGTGAGGCCGCCGAGGGCGGTCGCCCAGGCGAGTAGGCCGTTGACGACGGACATACCCAGCGAGGGGTTGGCCTCGCAGAGGACGCGGATGGTGGCGATTGCGGTCACGGCCAAGAAAGCTACGGATCGCTTGAGACGGGAGCGCAAATCAGCCTCGTCTCGCCCCCAAAACCCCTGCAAACCCACCCAAAACATTTTTGCAATCACCACAGGAAAGGCAGCACAGTGAAACCCACAGGCCACACCGCGAACACCGCTTCCACACCGAAGACCGGTCTGTTCGCGTCGCTCCGTGGCCTGCTCCACATCAAAGGGACCACTGCGCCCAAAATCACCCAAGAAACTGGTGCGTCCTCCACCAGGTCCACAAATCAAGTCTCTCTCGGACGTCCAACAGCGGTCAAAACGTTTACGCGGAATAACAACAATGAAATTCAGCCACGCATCAGCCGGCAAGCAACCACGAAGGGAATCTCCACCCAGCTCAGTTGCGTAGCTAATTCCAAGCAGCCAAGGTCCCTTTTCTTTACCTCGGTCAAGCGGTCTCTGTTCCCCTCGTCAAATTCCAAGCACCTGGGGTCATTTCCCCTCGCCTCGGTCAAGCGGTCTCTGTTCCCCTCGTCAAATTCCAAGCACCTGGGGTCATTTCCCCTCACCTCGGTCAAGCGGTCTCTGTTCCTCTCATCAAATTCCAAGCAGCCAAGGTCCCTTTTCCTCACCTCGGTCAAGCGGTCTCTGTTCCCCTCGTCAAATTCCAAGCACCCGGGGTCATTTCCCCTCGCCTCGGTCAAGCGGTCTCTGTTCCCCTCGTCAAATTCCAAGCACCTGGGGTTCTTTCCCTTCACCTCGGTAAAGCGGTCTCCGTTCCCCTCGTCAAATTCCAAGCACCCGCGTTCATTCCCCCTCGCCTCGGTAAAGCAGTCCCCGTCCCCCTCATCAACTCCCAAGCACCCTCGCCCCCTTTCCCTCACCTCGATAACCCCCCGCCTCCTAAAACACGCCCCCTTCTCCCTCCCAGCAGTCCTATTCCTCTACCTGGCCATCTCCGCCTCCCCCGCCGTGGCCCCCTCCCTAGCCTCCGGCCTGGAAAAGCCCGCCACATTCCCCCCCACCGAAGTAAAAGCAGAAACAGCAACCCTCCAGGGCGCCCTGAGCCCGAAATCACCCGGGGAACTGGGAAGCACATACGAATTCATCTACCGGGAATCCCCGACAACGTGTAAAGGAACCGGCGAACTCAAAACAACCGAAGGAATGTCGTTGGGCGGCGAAGACGAACCGGTCCCCCCGCAGCCGGTGGCGGCCCTGAAGCAGGGCGCGACGTACGCGGTCTGCCTCGTGGCTCACAACGCCGCCAAGACCGAAGAAGCGGTCAGCGCTCCGATCATCTTCACCACCGCGATCACCCCCGAACAGCCAGCCCTCAAAGCGGAACCGATCACCGCCTCGACCGCGACCCTCCACGGTGTCCTGAACCCGAAGGCCGCGGGCAACGCCGGCACGTACGAACTCATTTACAGGGAATTGGCGGTCGAATGCCAGGGAACCGGCCAGCAGCTCGCCGGCTCGGGAACGATAACCGGCAGTGAGGGGCAGGCCGTCGAAGCCGAACTGGCCGGTCTGTCGCCGGGTGTCACGTACGCCGCCTGTCTGATCGCCCGCAACGAAGCGGGTGAAGAAGTCCTCACGCCCACGACATTCAAAACACTCGCGCTGCCCGCCACGGTCACGGGGGAGTCCTCCTCGGAACTGGGCCCGACGACCGCCACGCTCAGCGCCGAAATCAACGCGGGCGGCGCGCCCACGGGCTATCGCGTGCAGTATGTAACCGCCGCGCACTTCAACGAACAGGGCTTCGCCGAACCCGATGAAGCGCCGGCGCCGCCGGCCGCGGAAGCAAGCGCCGGCTCGGCGGACACGACCGTCACCGTGCACCAGGAACTGACCGGTCTGCAGGCGGGCACCGAATACCACTTCCGGTTCGTCGCCAAAAATGCCGCTGGTCCGTCCGCCGAAGGGGTGACGGAGACGTTCACCACGCTGCCCGAAGGCACCCCGGGCCTTCCCGATGACCGTGCTTTTGAACGGGTGACCCCCGTTGAAAATTACGATGCGACCACCTACGTACCAGATGCCCTGGGCCCCGACTTCGTTGAACATGCCGGAGAAATTCCGACGAAGCTGCCGTTTCAGGTGGCGACGGATGGTGAAGCTGTTGCTTATGTGAGTTCTCCGACGGTTGGTGGTACGGGGAATATCGGGGATGGTCTGGGAAACGAGTATCTCGCGAGGCGGTTACCGGGGGGTGGCTGGGGGGCATCGATAAACGTTCAACCGAAGGGGGTGAGTAGCGCGTTTTATCAGGCGTTCTCTCCGGATCTCATGAGTGGGGTCTTGGAGGCGGGGGCGGCTGGTAAACCTACAGTGGCGCCGTTGTCGGCACAGGCTCCAGGCAAGGGCTATGTGGTGCTCTATACACGCGCTTTGGATGGAGAAACGTATCAGCCGTTCTTTACGGCGACACCACCAAATCGTGCTGCAGGTGAATTCAAGGCGTATGAAGTACCTGATATTTATGCTCCTGCTGAAAATGAGCTTGCGTATGCGGGCGCGTCAGCGGATTTTAGCCGATTGCTGTTTGAGGCTGATGATGCGTTTGTGGGGACGGGTGCGGTTGATGGTGGGGCTGCCGCGAATAATCTTTATGAGTCGGTGGGTGGCCGGTTGGGTTTGGTGAATGTGTTGCCGGATGGTTCGACGGAAGCGAATGCGACGTTTGGTGCGATGCCGTTTAGTCGTCCTGAAAAAAATCTGCCTGATTTTGAGAATGTGATTTCGGGTGATGGTTCGCGGGTGTTTTGGACGGATTTGAATCCGGGGAAAGAAAATTTGTATGTGAGTGAGGGTGTGGGGTCGGGGTCTGAGCGGACGTTGCAGGTGGACGCTTCACAGGTTCCCGGTGGTAAAGGCGGCGGGGGCCGCTTCTGGAAGGCGAATAAGGAAGGCACGAGGGTCTTCTTCACGGATTCTGATGCGGCGGAATTGACGAGTGATACGCGGGCTGGTAGCGGCCAGAACCTCTACATGTATGAAGTGCCTACGGGGAAGCTCGTGGATCTCACCGCGGCGGCGGATGTCGAAGTGGAAGGTGTGCTTGGTGAGGGTGAAAGCGAAGCGGGTGAATACACGATCTATTTCACCGCTAAAGGCGTACTCGATGAAACCGCGAACAGTAACGGCGTGAAAGCCGAAGCAGGCGCAGATAACCTCTACACACTGAGCCAAGGCAGCAAACCAAAATTCATAGCAGCCCTCACCGAACAAGATGGCAAAGGCGCGATCGAACCGTTGTCACCGACGGGTCGTGAAGAATTTGGTGATTGGCAGCCGGGTCTTGGGCATCGTACGGCGGAGGTGACTCCGGATGGGCACAGTCTCGTGTTCATGTCTAAGGAAAGTCTCACCGGATATCGCAACGAAGTGGGTGGGGTAAAAGATGAGGAGGTATATGTGTATGAAGCTGAGGGTGGTGGCTTGTTCTGCGTGTCGTGTAACCGCAGTGGCGAAGCGGGGCAGTCGAATCCGCCGTCTCGAAATGGTGTGGATGCGTATCTGCCGGTGAGCTGGAGCACCACGTATATGCCGGAGTTGATCTCTGAAGATGGTTCGCGGGTGTTTTTTGATAGCGATCAGCCGCTGGTACCTCAGGATACGAATAATGAACAGGATGTGTATGAGTGGGAGCGTAATGGTTCGGGTGGCTGTCGGGTGGGCGCGGGGTGTGTGTATCTGCTGTCGGGTGGTGTGAACGAAGCAGCGTCGTGGCTGATTGGTGCGAGCGCGAGTGGCGATGATGTGTTTGTCGTCTCGCGTGAACAGCTCGTGCCGGGGAAGAGCAATGGCGCGTACGATCTCTACGATGCGCGTGTTGGCGCCGTGCCGGTGTCTGGGTCGGCGTGTACGGGTACGGGTTGTCAGGGTGTGCCGTCGGCGCCGCCGGCGTTTGCTACTCCGCCGAGCGTGACGTTCAACGGCGTCGGCAACTTCCCGCCGCCGGCGCCCGCCAAGCCCGCGGTCAAGCCGAAACCGAAGGCAAAGGCTTTGACGCGTGCGCAGAAGCTCGCGCAGGCGCTGAAAGCTTGTCGGGAGTTCACGACCGGCAGGAGACGGGCCGTGTGCGAAGCAAGGGAACGAAAGCGGTATCGCCCGAGATCGAAAGCAAAGTCTCGTAAGGGGGGCAAGTAATATGCGCGTTTCACCTAAGCTGCTGCTCCCGGTCCTCGCGGGCTTGCTGGTTGCGTTGAGTTTGAGTCCTGCTGTGGCTGGAGCGGATGCGCCGGCGCCGGGGTGGGAGGTGATGGGTCATTTTTCGCCCACGACGTTGCCCCTGGGGGGTGAAGGGAGGCTCGAGATCGACGTGTATAACGCGGGTGCGGTGGCGGGTGGTGAAGGGGTGTTGGTCGATACGTTGCCGCCCGGTTTGGAAGCGACGGGTACGGGAGGTTGCACCGGCACAACCGTCGTGGAATGCAAGGTGTCCTCAGAGGCGCCTGGGTCGGGGCTTCCATTTCAGCTTGTGATCCCTGTGCGTGTCGTGGCTGCTGCGCCGGGTGAAGGCGTTGACCGGGTGTCGGTTTCGGGCGGTGGCGCGTTGGGCGCGGCTCGTACGTCCGTGCCCGCGCGATTTGGTTTGCCGCCGGCCGGCGCGGGGTTCTCGAGCTTTGACGCGTGGTTCTCAAACGTGGATGGGACGGCCGATACGCAGGCGGGCTCGCACCCGTATGAATTGACGGTCGCGTTCTCGCTCAACAACATCGAAGTCGGGGGTTTAGAAGAACCGGCGGGCGGTGAAATCCGCGATCTCGAGGTCAAGGCGCCCCCGGGACTGGTCGGTAACCCCGACGCGGTACCGCAGTGCACCACCGCGCTGTTCGAAGCAAGTCAGGCCAGCGCGGCAAGCTGTCCCGCGTCTTCGCAGATCGGCGTTGACTGGGCGATGCTCAAGGGGTCCGGAGTGCTTGGGTTCCCTGTTTATAACTTGGTCCCGCCGCCCGGTGTCGCCGCGCAGTTCGGGTTTAATCTAAATGGTGTCTCGACGTTTCTCGATGCGCGGGTCCGCAGCGGCGGGGACGATGGCATTACCGAGCACGTGAACAATCTCACCGAGCGCGGCATCATTTTCAACACGATCACGCTCTGGGGTGTCCCCGCTGAAGAAAATCACGACTTCCTGCGCGAAGGCACGGGCTGCACCGTGGACGGCAAAAACGGCTGCGGTTCCGTCGCGCCGCGGGATCCGTTTCTGACGCTGCCGACTTCGTGTCAAGGTCCCCAGGAATTCAAGGCGGAACTGCTCGGTACGTGGCAAGACGAAAAGGCCCAGGCGGAAATCATTTCTCCCACGCACAACAACGAAGGCACCCCCACGGGTTTCACGGGCTGTAGCCGCCTGGTGCATTTCAACCCGACTGCGGCGATCGCGCCGGACACGAGCGCGGCGGATACCCCGGCGGGCTTGAGCGCGGAAGTGCGGGTGCCGCAGGGCGTCAACCCGGAAGGGCTGAGCACGTCGGGTCTGGAAAATACGACGGTGACGTTGCCCCCGGGCGTTGTGATCAACCCGGGTCAGGCCACGGGCCTGGTTGCTTGCCAGGCCGGCCAGGAGAACATCGGTGGTCCGGAAGCGGAAGACGAAAGCGAGGATGGTCCTCCGTCCTGTCCGGAAGCCTCGAAAGTCGGGACCGATGAAATCTCAACACCCTTGTTGCCGGACAAGCTGACGGGTGACGTGTACGTCCTGCAGCAGAACCCTCCGCACCTGCAGCTGTTGGTGGCGGCGTCGGGCGATGGTGTGAACCTGAAGCTGATCGGCGAAGTCAACCTGGATGAAAAAACGGGCCGGATCACGACGACGTTCAAGAAAACACCCGACTTCCCGTTCACGGTGTTCAAGCTCGCGTTCAGCGGCGGCGCCCAAGCAGCCCTGGCGACCCCGACCGGCTGCGGCGCATACGAATCGAGCGCAGAATTTACACCGTGGAGCACCCCGTTCGTTGAAAACGCGCTGTCGCTCAGCCGTTTTGAAATCACCAGCGGCCCCGGTGGATCACCGTGTGCGAACCCGCTGCCGTTCAGCCCGCAGATGACGGCTGGTTCGACCACGGACCAGGCGGGTGGCTACACGGACTTCACGATGCTCCTGACCCGTGGCGATGGCCAGCAGCGGATCTCCAGCCTGCAGTTCAAGACCCCAGAGGGCCTGCTGGGCATGATCCGCAACGTCCCGCTCTGTCAGGAACCGCAGGCCGCGGAAGGCACGTGCGCTTCGGCGTCGCAGATCGGGCACACCGTCACCACGGCGGGCCCCGGCCCGTACCCGTTCCAGGTCCCCCAGCCCGGCGCGCCCCCCGCCCCGATCTACCTCACGGGCCCCTACGACGGCGCCCCATATGGCCTGTCGATCGTGGTGCCGGTGATCGCGGGCCCGTTCAACCTCGGCACGGTAAAGATCAGAGCAAAGATCGAAGTCGACCCCCACACCTCCCAGCTAACGATCACGACCGGCGAACTGCCGCCGATTCTCGACGGGATCCCAACGGACCTGCGTGCGATCGACGCGGTGATCGACCGCGCGAACTTCATGTTCAACCCAACCAACTGCAGCTCCGCGGCGTTCACGGGCACAGCGACCAGCACCGAAGGTACGAAGGCGGCCCTCGAAAGCCACTTCCAGGTCGGCTCGTGCCAGAGCCTGACGTTCAAACCGGACTTCCAAGTCTCAACGGCGGGAAAGACCAGCAAAGCCAACGGCGCGAGCCTGACCGCGAAGATCGTCTACCCGACGACACCGCTGGGTGCCAACCAGGCCAGCTCGCAGGCAAACATCGCAAGTGTGAAGGTGGATCTACCCAAGCAACTGCCCTCCAGGTTGACAACGCTGCAGAAGGCGTGCACGAACGCGCAGTTCGAAGCCAACCCCGCTGGTTGCCCCGCGGCCTCGCTGGTGGGTCATGCGACCGCTGTAACACCGGTGCTACCGGTCCCGTTGACGGGCCCTGCGTACTTCGTCTCCCATGGTGGTGAAGCGTTTCCAAGCCTGATCGTCGTCCTGCAGGGCGATGGTGTGACGGTGGACCTGGTGGGTACCACCTTCATCAGCAAAGCGGGTATCACAAGCAGCACCTTCAAACAGGTCCCCGACGTCCCGATCACCAGCTTCGAACTGGTCCTACCCGAGGGGAAGTTCTCAGCCCTGACGTCGAACCTACCGGCGAAGGACCACTACAGCTTCTGCGGACAGAAGCTTTCGATGCCCACAGCCTTCACCGGTCAAAACGGCGCGGTGATCCACCAGAGCACGAAGCTCAGCGTCACAGGCTGCCCGAAGGCTAAGAAGAAACAAGCCAAGCAAAAGCATAAGGCGAAGAGCAAACCCGGCAAGCACGCCAAAAAATCAAGCACCGGCCAAAGCAAAAGGAGCAGTCGATGACCGTTGAGTCCACAGATCAAGTCTCTCTCGGACGTCCAACAGCGGTCAAAACGTTTACGCGGAATAACAACAATGAAATTCAGCCACGCATCAGCCGGCAAGCAACCACGAAGGGAATCTCCACCCAGCTCAGTTGCGTAGCTAATTCCAAGCAGCCAAGGTCCCTTTTCCTCGCCTCGATAAAGCGGTCTCTGTTCCCCTCATTAAATTCCAAGCACCCGCGTTCATTCCCCCTCACCTCGGTAAAGCAGTCCCCGTCCCCCTCATCAAACCCCAAGCACCCGCGCCCCCTTTCCCTCACCTCGGTAAAGCCCCGTTTTTCGATAACCCCCCGCCTCCTAAAACACGCCCCCTTCTCCCTCCCAGCAGTCCTCCTCCTCTACCTAGCCATCTCCGCCTCCCCCGCCGTGGCCCCCTCCCTAGCCTCCAGCCTGGAAAAGCCCACCGCACTCCCTCCCACCGAAGTAAAAGCAGAAACAGCAACCCTCCAGGGCGCGCTGAGCCCGAAATCACCCGGGGAACTGGGAAGCACATACGAATTCATCTACCGGGAATCCGCGACAGCGTGTAAAGGAACCGGCGAACTCAAAACAACCGAAGGAATGTCGTTGGGCGGCGAAGACGAACCGGTCCCCCCGCAGCCGGTGGCAACCCTGAAGCAGGGCGCGACATACGCGGTCTGCCTCGTGGCTCACAACGCCGCCAAGACCGAAGAAGCGGTCAGCGCTCCGATCATCTTCACCACCGCGATCACCCCCGAACAGCCAGCCCTCAAAGTGGAACCGATCACCACCACGACCGCGACCCTCCACGGTGTCCTGAACCCGAAGGCCGCGGGCAACGCCGGCACGTACGAACTCATTTACAGGGAATTAGCAGTGGAATGCCAGGGAACCGGCCAGCAGCTCGCCGGCTCGGGAACGATAACCGGCAGTGAGGGGCAGACGGTCGAAGCCGAACTGGCCGGTCTGTCGCCGGGTGTCACGTACGCCGCCTGTCTGATCGCCCGTAACGAAGCGGGTGAAGAAGTCCTCACGCCCACGACATTCAAAACACTCGCACTGCCCGCCACGATCGCGGGGGAGTCCTCCGCGGAACTGGGCCCGACTACCGCCACGCTCAGCGCCGAAATCAACGCGGGCGGCGCACCCACCGGTTACCGCGTGCAGTACGTCACCGACGCGCACTTCAACGAACAGGGCTTCGCCGAACCCGATGAAGCACCGGCGCCGCCGGCCGCGGAAGCAAGCGCCGGCTCGACGGACACGACCATCACCGTGCACCAGGAACTGACCGGTCTACAGGCGGGCACCGAATACCACTTCCGGTTCGTCGCCAAAAACACGGCTGGCCCGGCTGCCGAAGGGGCGGGGGAGACGTTCACGACGCTGCCCGAAGGCACCCCGGGTCTCCCCGACGACCGCGCTTTTGAACGGGTGACCCCCGTTGAAAATTACGATGCGACCACCTATGTCCCAGAGGGTCTCCCGCCCGCTTTCCTCGGGGCGGGGCATGACGGAGAAATTGAGACGCACCTGCCGTTTCAGGTGGCGGTGGGTGGTGAAGCTGTTGCTTATGTGGGTTCTCCGACTGTTGGTGGTACGGGGAATACTGGGGATGGTCTGGGAAACGAGTATCTCGCGAGGCGGTTACCGGGGGGTGGCTGGGGGGCATCGATAAACGTTCAACCGAAGGGGGTTCGTAGCGCGTTTTATCAGGCGTTTTCTCCTGATCTCATGAGTGGGGTCTTGGAGGCGGGGGCGGCCGAAGAAGCTTTGGTCGCCCCTCTGTCTGTGCAGGCGCCCGGTGAAGGTTATTCGGTGCTCTACACACGCAACCTGGAAGGCGAAGGGGAAAGCTATCAGCCGTTCTTTACGGCAAAGCCACCCAACCGCGCCCCAGCTGAATTCCAAACAAACGAAATAGTAGAAACTTATCTGTTGGCTCCGCATGAGCTGTATTTTGCGGGTGGTTCGGATGGGTTTAGTAGCGTGTTGTTCGAGGCTGATGATGCGTTTGCGGGGACGGGTGCGGTTGATGGTGGGGCTGCTGAGAATAATCTCTATGAGTCTGTTGATGGGCGTTTGAGTTTGGTGAATGTGTTGCCGGATGGGTCGACGGAAGCAAATGCGACGTTCGGTGCGATGCCGTTTAGTCGTCCTGAAAAAAATCTGCCTGATTTTGAGAATGTGATTTCGGGTGATGGTTCGCGGGTGTTTTGGACGGATTTAAATCCGGGGAAAGAAAACTTGTATGTGAGTGAGGGTGTGGGGTCAGGGTCTGAGCGGACTGTGCAGGTCGACGCTTCACAGGTCCCCGGTGGTAAAGGCGGCGGGGGCCGCTTCTGGAAGGCCAACAAGGAAGGCACGAGGGTCTTCTTCACGGATTCTGATGCGGCGGAATTGACGAGTGATACGCGGGCTGGTAGCGGCCAGAACCTCTACATGTATGAAGTGCCTACGGGGAAGCTCGTGGATCTCACCGCGGCGGCGGATGTCGAAGTGGAAGGTGTGCTTGGTGAGGGTGAAAGCGAAGCGGGTGAATACACGATCTATTTCACCGCTAAAGGCGTGCTCGATGAAACCGCGAACAGCAACGGTGTGAAAGCCGAAGCAGGCGCAGATAACCTCTACACGCTAAGCCAAAGCGGCAAACCAAAATTCATAGCAGCCCTCACAGAACAAGACGGCAAAGGTGCGATTAGACCGTTGTCGCCGTCGGGTAGGGAAGAATTTGGTGATTGGCAGCCGGGGTTGGGGCATCGGACGGCGGAGGTGACTCCGGATGGGCACAGTCTCGTGTTCATGTCCAAGGAAAGCTTGACCGGGTATCACAATGTAGCGGAAGGAGTAACAGTCGAGGAGGTGTATGTCTATGAGGCTGAAGGCGGTGGCTTGTTCTGTGTGTCGTGTAATCGCAGTGGAGAACCGCCGCAGCTGAATGGGGTGTCTGAAGAAGGCTTGGCCGCTTATCTGCCGGTGAGCTGGAGCGCCACGTACATGCCGCAGCTGATCTCTGAAGATGGGTCGCGGGTGTTTTTTGACAGCGATGAGCCGCTGGTGCCGCAGGATACGAATGGTGAACAGGATGTGTATGAGTGGGAGCGTGACGGTTCGGGTGCTTGCCGGGTGAGCGTGGGGTGTGTGTATCTGCTGTCGGGTGGTGTGAGCGAATCGTCGTCGTGGTTGATCGGTGGGAGCGCGAGTGGTGATGATGTGTTCATGGTCTCGCGTGAACAGCTCGTGCCGGGGCCGAGTAATGGTGCGTACGATCTCTACGATGCGCGTGTCGGCGCCGTGCCGGTGTCTGGATCGGCGTGTACGGGTACGGGTTGTCAAGGTGTGCCGTCGGCGCCGCCGGCGTTTGCGACCCCGCCGAGCGGGACCTATGAAGGCGTTGGCGACTTTCCGCCGCCGGCGCCCGCTAAACCAGCGGTGAAGCCGAAGGCGAAGCCGTTGACGCGGGCGCAGAAGCTCGCCAGGGCGCTGAAGACGTGTGCAAAGGATCGGTCGAGGAAAAGGCGGGCTGTGTGTGAGGCGCAGGCGCGCAGGCGGTATGGCTCGAGATCTAAGGCAAAGTCTCGTAAGGGGGGCAAGTAACATGCGTGTTTCACATAGGTTGCTGCTGCCGGTCGTTGCGGGTTTGTTGGTTGCGTTGAGTCCTGCTGTGGCTGGGGCGGATACTCCGGCGCCGGGGTGGGAGGTGGTGGGGAGCTTTTCGCCCACGATCCTGCCCTTGGGTGGCACGGGAACGCTCGAGATCGACGTGTATAACGCGGGTGCGGTGGCGGGTGGTGAAGGGGTGTTGGTCGATACGTTGCCGCCCGGTTTGGAAGCGACGGGTGGGGGAGGTTGCACGGGTAAAGCGGTCGTGGAATGTCGGGTATCCTCGGAGGCGCCTGGGTCGGGGCGTCCATTTCAGCTTGTGATCCCCGTGCGTGTTGTGGCCACTGCGCCGGGTGAAGGCGTTGACCGGGTGTCGGTTTCGGGCGGTGGCGCGTTGGGTGCCGCGGGTGCGTCGGTGCCCGCGCGGTTTGGTCTGCCGCCGGCCGGCGCGGGGTTCTCGAGCTTTGACGCGTGGTTCTCAAACGCGGACGGGACGGCCGATACGCAGGCGGGCTCGCACCCGTATGAGCTGACGGTCGCGTTTTCACTCAACAACACAAATACCGGGAGTGGAGAACTGCCGGCGGGTGGTGAAATCCGGGATCTCGAGGTCGAGGCGCCCCCGGGGCTGGTTGGTAACCCCGACGCGGTTCCGCAGTGCACCACCGCGCTGTTCGAAGCAAGCCAGGCCAGCGCGGCAAGCTGCCCCGCGTCTTCGCAGATCGGGGTTGACTATGTGACGCTCAAGGAAATCGGCGGACTGCTTGGGTTCCCTGTTTATAACTTGGTCCCGCCGCCCGGTGTCGCTGCCCAGTTCGGGTTTGATCTAAACGGGATCCCGACGTTTCTCGATGCGCGGGTCCGCAGCGGCGGGGACTACGGCATCACCGAGCACGTCAACAACCTCACCGAGCGCGGCATCATTTTCAACACGATCACTCTCTGGGGTGTCCCCGCTGAAGAAAACCACGACTTCCTGCGCCAAGGCACGGGCTGCACCGAAGACGGTAAAAACGGCTGTGGCTCCGTCGCGCCGCGGGAACCGTTCCTGACGCTGCCGACGTCGTGTCAGGGTCCGCAGGAATTCAAGGCGGAACTGCTCGGCACGTGGCAGGACGAAAAGGCCCAAGCGGAAATCATTTCCCCCACGCACAACAACGAAGGTATCCCCACTGGTTTTACGGGCTGTAGCCGCCTGGTGCATTTCAACCCGACCGCGGCGATCGCGCCGGACACGAGCGCGGCGGATACCCCGGCGGGCTTGAGCGCGGAAGTGCGGGTGCCGCAGGGCGTCAACCCGGAAGGGCTGAGCACGTCGGGTCTGGAAAATACGACGGTGACGTTGCCCCCGGGCGTTGTGATCAACCCGGGTCAGGCCACGGGCCTGGTTGCTTGCCAGCCCGGCCAGGAGAACATCGGTGGTCCGGAAGCGGAAGACGAAAGCGAGGATGGTCCTCCCTCCTGTCCGGCCGCCTCGAAAGTCGGCACCGATGAAATCTCGACGCCGCTGCTGCCGGACAAGCTGACGGGTGACGTGTACATCCTGCAGCAGAACCCTCCACATTTGCAGCTATTGGTTGCGGCGTCGGGCGATGGTGTGAACCTGAAGCTGATCGGCGAAGTCAACCTGGACGAAAAAACGGGCCGGATCACGACGACGTTCAAGAAAACCCCCGACTTCCCGTTCACGGTGTTCAAGCTCGCGTTCAGCGGTGGCGCGCAGGCGGCGCTCGCAACCCCGACGGGTTGCGGCGCATACGAATCGAGCGCGGAATTCACCCCGTGGAGCACCCCGTTCGTTGAAAACGCGCTGTCGCTCAGCCGTTTTGAAATCACCAGCGGTCCGGGTGGAACACCGTGTGCGAACCCGCTGCCGTTCGCTCCGGCGATCACGGCCGGTTCGACAACCGACCAGGCTGGTGGTTACAGCGATTTCACGATGTTGTTGACGCGTGGTGATGGGCAGCAGCGGATCTCCAGCTTGCAGTTCAAGACCCCTGAGGGGTTGTTGGGGATGATCAGCCATGTCCCGTTGTGTGAGGAACCGCAGGCCGCGGAAGGCACCTGTTCTTCGGCGTCGCAGATCGGGCACACCGTCACCACCGCGGGCCCCGGCCCCTACCCGTTCCAGGTCCCCCAGCCCGGTGCGCCGCCCGCGCCGATCTACCTGACCGGCCCCACCCGCCTGGAAGGACCCAATCAGCCCGTCGCACCGTACGGCCTGTCGATCGTGGTCCCCGTGATCGCGGGTCCCTTCAACCTGGGCACGGTGAAGGTCAGGGCGAAGATCGAAGTCGACCCGCATACCTCCCAGTTGACGATCACGACGGGTGCGTTGCCGGCGATCCTGGCCGGTATTCCGACGGATCTGCGGGCGATCGATGCGGTGATCGATCATCCCGATTTCATCTTCAACCCAACCAACTGCGCCCCCACCGCGTTCACGGGCACAGCAACCAGCACCGAAGGCACGACAGCCCCCTTGTCCTACCGCTTCCAGGTCGGCTCGTGCCAGAGCCTGACGTTCAAACCGGACTTCCAAGTCTCAACGGCGGGAAAGACCAGCAAAGCAAACGGCGCGAGCCTGACCGCGAAGATCGTCTACCCGACGACACCGCTGGGTGCCAACCAGGCCAGCTCGCAAGCGAACATCGCGAGTGTGAAGGTCGATCTGCCCAAGCAGTTGCCGTCGAGGTTGACAACGCTGCAGAAGGCATGCACGAACGCGCAGTTCGAAGCCAACCCCGCAGGTTGCCCCGCGGCCTCGTTGGTGGGCCACGCGACCGCGGTCACACCGGTCCTCCCGGTTCCACTAACGGGCCCTGCGTATTTCGTCTCTCACGGTGGTGAAGCGTTCCCGAGCCTGATCGTGGTTCTGCAAGGAGACGGTGTGACTGTCGATCTCGTGGGTACGACCTTCATCAGCAAAGCGGGTATCACGAGCAGCACGTTCAAACAGGTCCCCGACGTCCCGATCACCAGCTTCGAACTAGTCTTACCCGAGGGGAAGTTCTCAGCCCTGACGTCGAACCTGCCGGCAAAGGACCACTACAGCTTCTGCGGACAGAAGCTTTCGATGCCCACAGCCTTCACCGGTCAAAACGGCGCGGTGATCCACCAGAGCACAAAAATCAGCGTCACAGGCTGCCCCAAGGTGAAGAAGAAGCAAGCCAAACAAAAGAAGAAGAACAAAACCGGTAAGCACGCCAAGAAATCAAGCACTGGCCAGAGCAAAAGGAGCAGTCGATGACCGTTCGTAAGTTGACTTTGGCCACGATGGTGGCGTTGTCCACGATGGGCGCTGCCCTAGCGCTGTCGAGCACGGCCGCGCTCGCTGTGCCCGACGGCCGGGTGTATGAAGCGGTGAGCCCCGTCGAAGACCCGGATTTCGAGGCCTACGTGCCGTTGGAGTTCGCCAGAAGAGCCGACTTTTACGGTGCAAATATTAACGGTGAAAGTATTCACTATGGCATGCTCGGTGAACACCCGTTTGAGGCGTCTGCGGAAGGCAGCCGGGTGGCATATATGGGTGCTCCTGGTGCAACGGGCAACGGTGAACGAGGCAACGCTCGAGGGAATGAGTTTGTGGCCACTCGAGGGGCTGGGGGTTGGAGCCAGGCCGACGTCCAGCCCCCCGGCTACAAGGCAGCGTACTTCAATGGGTTCTCGACCGACCTCTCGGTGGGGATCTTGACCGCTCCGTCCTCTCAATATCTGCCGCCCTTGACCCCCGAAGCTCCGGGTGCAGAAGACAAGGTACCTTATGCTCGCGAAAACGTCACCGGAGTCTACCGGCCGCTGTTCACCGTCACCCCACCTGACCTCTCGGGGGAAGGGTTTGGAACATGGGAAGGACCAGAAGCGGGTACGCCTCAGGCTCCGTTGTTCGCGGGTGCTTCGGCGAGCTTTGAGGAGCTGCTGTTCGAGGCTAACGACGCCCTTGCGCCGAACGCGACCTTTGGCGGGAGGGAAGCAAACAACCTCTATGTGTCCTCAGCGGGCATCGCGACCGCGGTCAACGTGCTGCCGGGCGCGACAACCTCCCAGCCTGGTGCCAGCTTTGGTGGCCCGCCGCTCAACGAAACCAATGAACGCCCGGATTTCGACAACGTGATCTCCAGCGACGGCTCGCAGATCTTCTGGTCCACGGTGAGCCCGAAGGCGCTATATGTGCGCGAGAACGCGCAGACGCCCGGCGCCGTGACGGTGCAGGTCGATAGCGCGCAGGGAGGCTCGGGGAGCAGTGGTGGCGGGCAGTTCTGGGCGGCAACGCCCACCGGCTCGGTCGTGTTCTTCACCGACGAAAGCCAGCTGACGGAAGGCTCGACGGCCGCGCCCGGAGCACCGGACCTGTACGAGTACGACGTGGAAACCGGGAAGCTGTCGGATCTCACGGTCGACGGGAACACGGGCGAACACGCCAACGTGCAGGGTGTGCTCGGGACGAGCCGGGACGGCTCCTACGTGTACTTCGCGGCCGATGGAGTGCTCGCGGCCGGCGCGACACCGGGGGAACCGAATCTGTACGTGCTGCACAACGGCGGCAGCGGCTGGGAAGCGGCGAAGTTCATCGCGACGGTCGAACCCGGCGATGGCAATGAAGTGCCCCCTGCTTTCGCGAGGTACGGCTTCCATCGTTATGGCGACTGGGTGCCGGCATTGGACAACCGCAGCGCGGAGGTGAGCGCGGACGGACAGGGGCTTGTGTTCTCGTCAAGTCGTAGTATTCCGGTCGTCGGGTTTCCGAACGGCTATCGAAATGAAGGCCTCTTTGGGAGTCGCCTCGCTGAGGTGTACGCCTATCAGGCCGGGGAAGCCGGCGGGCGCCTGTTCTGCGTGTCGTGCAACTCCAGCGGCGAACCACCGCAGCAGAACTTCGAGACAGAAGCCGGTAAAGCCGCGGCGTTCCTGCCGATCGGCTTCGATCCGACGCGGCAGCCGCGCTGGATCTCTGAAGATGGCGGCAGGGTGTTCTTCGACAGCGCCGAGCCGCTGGTTCCAACGGACACCAACGGTCAGCAGGACGTCTACGAGTGGGAGCGTGACGGCACGGGCAGCTGTCACGAAGTCGACGGCTGTGTGTACCTGCTCTCCGACGGGGTCAACGAAGATGCGTCGTACCTCCTGGATGCCAGCGTGAACGGGGACGACGCGTTCATCATCACCCGCGCCCGTCTCACGCCGAGCGATCGAAACGAACTGTACGAGGTGTACGACGCGCGTGTCGGTGGCTCGTCCCCCGCCCAGCCGCCGGCATGCACGGGCACCGGCTGTCAGGGGGTGCCGGCGCCGCCGCCGACGTTCGCGACGCCGCCGAGCGCGACGTTCAACGGGGTCGGCAACTTCGCCCCGCCCCCACCTGCGCCGCCAACCCATAAGTCAAAACCGAAACCCAAGGCCTGCAAGCAGGGCTATGCGAGGAAGAGCGGGAAATGCGTGAAGAAGCATGCCGCGAAAAAGGTCGACAGGGCGCGAAAGGCAGGCCACCGATGAAGCCGGCTCACTCTCCAGTCATGACCACGGCGGCACGGCGGTTTCTGCTGCTGGTGGCGATCGCGGCTGCCGCGAGCGCTTATGCCGCACCGTCCGTCTTCGCGGATGCGCCGGCGCCGGGATGGCACCTCTTTGGCGACACATATCCGACCAACCTTCCGCCCGGTGGCGCCGGCGACGTTGACCTGACCGTCCAGAACGACGGCGGGACGCCGTCTGCGCCAGGCGCGACGCTCACGGTAAGGCTGCCCGAAGGCTTGACGGCGGTTTCCGAAGCGGCGGAAAGCGGACTCACGCCGGGATGCACGATTGTCGAACCGCGGCTCGTGACGTGCGTCGTGCGTGGGACTACACCCGCTGCTTTCGGAGAGGAAACGGGTTACGTAGCCATCATCCCCGTGAGCGTCGGTGCCACCGCATCCGGCGAAAAGCTCGTACAGGCGACGATCTCGGGCGGCGGCGCTCCCGCCGCCGGCAGTTCAACCACCCCGGTGCGGTACGACTCGACCGCTGCCGGGCTGGGGGTCGCCAACAGCGAAGCATGGGCCTCGAACGCCGACGGCACGCTCGACACCCAGGCCGGCTCGCACCCGTATCTGTTCACATTGGAGTTTGCCCTAAACGCGGGAGGGACGCCCCTCGAGCTCTTCCCGGCAGGAGGAGAAGCGCAATCTATCAACGCAAAGCTTCCCCCTGGGCTCGTCGGCGATCCTACCGCGGTCCCGTACTGTCCACGCGCGGTGTTTGACAGCGGGCCCGAATCCGGGGAATTCTGTCCTCGCGCCTCTCAAATAGGCTGGGATAACGTGACATTTGTTGTCAACGGCCTTGATCGGGTCCTGATCCCGCTCTACAACCTCGTGCCGCCGGCCGGTGTCGCGGCGCAGTTCGGGTTTGGTGTGAACGGAGAGGACGGTTTCCTCGACGCGCAGGTTCGCAGTGGCGGCGACTATGGAATCACGATCCACGCAGGGGACATCCCTCAGATAGACGTGCTCGAGAACACAGCTGTGATATGGGGAGTACCGGGAGAACACGGTACGGGTGCGCCGCCGGTTCCGTTCCTGTCGCTGCCGACCGCGTGCGGTGTGCCGGAGCTGTTCACGACCGAAGTCGCGGGTACGTGGCAGAACCCGAGCCTGCGCACGCACAGAGACTTCGAAGACAAGGCGGGGTTGACGGGTTGTGAACGTCTCGTGCAGTTTCAGCCGATGATCAGCCTGGTGCCGGACACCAGCTTCGCCGACACCCCGGCGGGGCTGACGGCGGATCTACACGTGCCGCAGGGAGTGAACCCCGAAGGACTCGCCACGTCCAGTCTGAAGGACACGACGGTGACGTTGCCCGCGGGGCTCGTTATCAACCCGGGCCAGGCGACGGGTTTGGTCGCGTGTCAGGCCTCGCAGGAGAACATCGGCGGTGAAGAAGCCGAAGACGAATCCGAGGACGGCCCACCATCGTGCCCGGCAGCTTCGAAGGTCGGGACCGATGAAATCTCCACGCCGCTTTTGCCGGACCGGCTCCTGGGGAACGTGTACATACTGCAGTCGAATCCGCCGGAATTGAAGCTGCTGGTGGTCGCCTCCGGCGATGGTGTGAGCCTGAAGCTCGTCGGGACGGTGCACCTGAACGAAACGACTGGGCAGTTGACGACGGTCTTCGAAAACACGCCTGATGCGCCGTTCAGTGAATTCAAGTTATCGTTCAGCGGTGGCGCGCAGGCGGCGCTCGCGACCCCGGCGCAGTGCGGCACCTACGGCTCCGCGACGGAGTTCACGCCCTGGAGCTCGCCGTTCGTGGAAGACGCGCTTGCGACCAGCAGCTTCCAGATCACGGGCGGCACCGGCGGTGGACCGTGCGCTTCGCCGCTGCCGTTCAGCCCGGTGATGAGCGCGGGTGCGACGACTGACCAGGCCGGTGGTTTCACCGACTTCTCGTTGTTGTTGCAGCGTGGGGATGATCAGCAGCGGGTTTCCAGCCTGCAGTTCAAGACGCCGGAGGGGCTGCTCGGGATGATCAGCAAGGTGCCGCTCTGCAGGGCGGCGGAAGCGGCCTCCGGCACGTGTCCCGCGGCATCCCAGATCGGGCACACGATCGTCGGCGCCGGTCCCGGCCCGTATCCGTTGTTCATTCCGGAAGCGGGTCAGCCGCCGGCGCCGATCTATCTCACCGAAGGCTATCGGGGTGCGCCGTACGGTCTTTCGATCGTCGTGCCGATTCATGCCGGTCCGTTTACGTTGCAGACTCAGGTTGTGCGGGCGAGCATCGCGGTCGATCCGCATACCTCGCAGCTGACGATCACAACGGACCCGCTGCCGACGATCATCGACGGGATCCCCGCGGATTTGCGTTCGATCGACGCGGTGATCGACCGGCCCGGGTTCATGTTCAACCCGACCGACTGCAACCCCGCGTCGTTCACCGGGACCGCGACGAGCACCGAAGGCGCCACGGCGCCGATCTCCACCCCGTTCCAGGTCGGCTCCTGCCGGGCACTGACGTTCAAACCGGACTTCAAAGTCTCAACGTCGGGGAAGACCTCGAAAAAGTACGGTGCGAGCCTCGACGCGAAGATCGTCTACCCGGCGACGCCGTTGGGTGCCAACCAGGCCTCATCGCAGGCGAACATCGCGAGCGTCAAGGTCGATCTCCCCAAGCAGTTGCCCTCGCGCCTGACGACGTTGCAGAAAGCGTGCACGGCCGCGGTGTTCGAAGCGAACCCCGCGAACTGCCCTGCAGCGTCGGTTGTGGGACGCGCGACCGCGGTAACACCGGTCCTCCCGGTCGCGTTGACCGGCCCGGCGTACTTCGTCTCCCATGGTGGTGAAGCTTTCCCAAGCTTGATCGTCGTCCTGCAGGGTGATGGTGTGACGGTGGATCTGGTGGGCACGACGTTCATCAGCAAAGCGGGGATCACGAGCAGCACGTTCAAGCAGGTCCCGGATGTCCCGATCAGCTCGTTCGATCTGTCGCTCCCCGAGGGGCCCTACTCAGCGCTGGGGACAAACCTACCCGCCAAGGACAAATACAGCTTCTGCGGACAGAAGCTCGTGATGCCGACGGCGTTCACGGCGCAGAACGGTGCGGTGATCAACCAGTCCACGCCGGTCAGCGTCACGGGTTGCCCGAAGGGGAAGAAGGCGTCGAAAAAGACGAAGAAGAAGGCTCACAAGTCCAGTCGATCCAACGGCAACGGGAGGAAGCAGTGATGCGTTTTCATGGGTCGGCCAGGATGGGCCTTGCGGCATGCGTCGTAGCGGTTGGTTTGTTGTGCTCGAGCGGGTCTGCGTTGGCTGCGGAAGCACCGGCGACTCGGGAAGCGAAATCGATCACCGGTACGACGGCCGTGCTGCACGGGGTGCTGAACCCGAAGGCGAAGGTTGCGCAAGCGGTTGAATATCAGTTTGCGTATGCGCCGTCTGGTTCGGAATGTACGGGTGGTCCGATGGTGCCTTTGACGCCGTTGAGCGTCCCGGGTGATCCGGGGGAAGCGGTGTCTGAAACTTTGGCTGGGTTGGAGGGCAGCACCGAATACACGTTCTGCGTGGTCGCCAATCCTCCGGGTGAAGCGCCGTTGTCGGGGTTGCCGTCGACGTTCAAAACGCTCCCCGCGGCGCCCGAGGTGGACAGCGGGAGCAGCTCCGCCGTGACGCCGTTCGAAGCGACCGTTGAAGCGCTTGTGAATCCGGAGAATCAGCCGTCGACTTCGTGCGTGTTCGAATACGGTACGAGCACTTCCTACGGGAAAAGCGTGCCGTGCGCGCAGCCCGTGTTGGAAGGTGGGGGCGATACAGGCGCGAGCGCGACGCTGACCGGGCTGAAAAGCGCGAGCCCGACGACGACGTATCACTACCGCGTCGTCGTGAAGAACGCGACGGGCGAAGTCAAAGGGCCTGATGGTGAATTCACGACGCTTGTGGCAGAAAAGCCGACGGTTGAACCGGGGGCCAACCTGCCGGTTGTGACGCCGTTTGAAGCGACGGTCGAAGCGCAGGTCAACCCTGACTATCAGGAAACGGCGTATTCGCTGGAGTACTCGACGACGAAACCGGCCGGTGCGAAACTCGAAGGCACGATCGTCACGGTCGAGGGCACGGGCGTGTTGAATGGTGCCGGGCAGCCCGTGAGCTTCTCGATCCCGGGCCTGGTTGCGGGTAGGACGTACTACTACCAGGTGCTCGCGACGAATGCGACGGGGGCCGGCGAAGGCGCGGTCGAATCGTTCACGACGCTCCCGGCGGAAAAGCCGACGATCGAACCGGGGATCAACCCGCCGGTTGTGACGCCGTTTGAAGCGACGCTGGAAGCACAGATCAACCCCGATTACCAGGAAACGACCTACTCGTTCCAGTACGCGACGAAAGCGACGGGTGAAACGCTCGAAGGTACGATCGTGACGCTCAAAGGCGCCGGCCCGCTCTCGGGCGCCGGTGCGCAGCCGGCGGGTGCTCCTACCGGTGCGGTCCTGACGCCGGGGAAAACCTACTACTACCGTGCGACCGCGACGAACAAAACCGGAACAACCGAAGGCAAGGTCGAAAAATTCGAAACACCAGCCTTGATCAAGCCGGTCGTTGAAAGCGAGAACGCGTCGATCCAATCACCCTTCACAGCGACGCTGGAAGCGACGGTCAACCCCGAGTACCAGGAAACGACGTGCACATTCGAATACACCACCGAAGCATCGTTCCCCCAGGGAAGCAAGACCACAACTGAGACATGCCCTACGTCCCTCGGTAACGGTGGTGGCGGCGTCGGCACATCGGTCCCCGCGACCGGCCTGCACTCCAACACGAAGTACTACTTCCGCGTCATCGCGACCAATACGACCGGCACAACAGAAAGCACCAGCGAATTCACAACCCAGACCGCGGAAGCCCCGAGCGTCGACGGCGAAAGCAGCTCCCAGCTGTCCTCCACCGGTGTGACGCTGGAAGCGCAGGTCAACCCCAACTACCAAACAACGACATATATCTTCGAATACGCGACCACGGAATCGCTCCTGCTCGAAGGTCATGGCACGGCCGTCCCCGGGGGCAGCATCCCCGCGGGCTTCGGCGACCAGCTCGCCCTCGCCGCGATCAACAGGGGCACGCTGAGTCCGGACACGACGTACTTCTACCGTGTCGTCGCGACCAACGCAGCGGGTACGACGGCGGGCATGCCCGCGGTCGAGCATTTCAAGACGCTCGTCCCGCCGGTCGCGAGCACCGGTGAAGTCGAAGCGATCACCCGCACCACGGCAAGGGCGTTCGGCACGGTCAACCCCGAGGGTCAGGACACCCACGTCAGCATCGAATACGGCCCGACGATCAGCTACGGGCAGAGCACGACAACCCCGCTCGACGTCGGCGCGGGCACGACCCCCACGCCGACGGAAGCGATCCAGCTCACCGAACTGCGCCCGGGCACGACCTACCACTACCGCGTGGTCGCGACCAACGGCAACAACGAAGTAGCGGCCGGGGAAGACAGGCAGTTCACAACCGCGGCCCCCGCGGGACCCCCGGTGGCGGTCACGGGCGCCGCGCTGGAAATCGGCCAGAGCACCGCGACGCTGACCGGCGGCGTGAGCTCCCAGGGGCTGCAGGCGACGTACGAGCTGGACTACAACCAGAGCGGCTACGCGGGTTGTAACCCGGAAAACGAACCGGGTTCGCGCGTGCTCTACAGCAGCATCACGACCCCCGGCGAAACGCTGGAAGCCCACGTCGGTGGGCTGGCGCCGGGGAGCGTCTACCACTACCGCACGGTCGCCAGCACCGCCGACGGCGTGGTCTGCAGCGCGGCGGGTTCGTTCACGACGCTCGGCACACCGATTGCAACTCAGACCACGGCAAGCACGTTCCCGAACCTCACCGCGGTCGCGCCGCTGCCGGGGCCAAAGGAATCCACGAGCGGGGAACCGAAGGCCAAGCCGCTCACAAACGCGCAGAAGCTCGCGAAAGCACTGAAGGCCTGCAAGCAGAAGCCACGGGGTGTGAAGCGCAGTGAGTGTGAAGTGCAGGCGCGCAAGCGCTACAAGGGCAAGGAGAAGTCAAAAAGCAAAAGCGGCAAGCGCGCCAAGTAGTCGAGCAATGGCCAGAGTGAGAAAAAGGAGTAGTCGATGATCGTTCGTAGGTTGACTTTGGCCACGGTGGTGGCGTTCTCAACGATGGCCGCCGGCCTGGCGCTGTCGGGCACGGTCGCGCTCGCGGCCGCCCCGGAAGCTCCGGGGCCCGTCACGGTGCAGCTGCCCGTCGGGGCGACGAAGGCGACGGTTCATGGTGTTTTGAGTCCAAAAGCGGAAGGTCACCCGGGGACGTATGAATTCCTCTACAAAAAGGGTTCCCTGTCGTGTCAGGGTGAAGGCAACGCGCCCGCGTCGCCGGGGATGATGCTTGGTTTCGAAGCGGAAGAAGTCACAGAAACGCTGACGGGCCTCCAAGCCCATATGGAATACGCGGTCTGTCTGCTCGCGCGCAACCCCAAGGGCGAAACGGCCGTCGGCCCGGCCGTGACGTTCACGACCGCGCTGGCGCTGGAAGCGCCGACGACGACCGCGCTCCCGGCCGGCGTCACGGCTCTCACCGCGACGACGGCGACGCTGCATGGCGTGCTCAACCCCTTGGCGAAAGGCGAAGCGGGCAGCTACGAATTCGCCTACCGGCAGTCCGCGAGCGAATGCCAGCGCGAAAACCCCGAAACCGGCCAGCGGGAAAACGAAAAAGCAACACCGACCGAACCCGCCGTGGGGAATGCGGGCGAAGCGGTGCAGGCGACGGCGGCGGAACTGCTGCCGAACACTAGGTACACGTTCTGTCTGCTCGCCCGCAACGAAGCGGGCGAAACGGCGCTCGGGGCGCCCGTGACGTTCACGACATCCACCGAAGCGCCGATGATCACAGGCGAGACCTTCTCCCACGTCACCCCGACCGGCGCAACCGTCACCGCTGAAGTGAACACCGAGAACCTGCCGGGCGAATACTATTACCTGTACGGCACCGAGAGCGAATTCGAAGCCAAAGCAGCGCACAAAACCCCCGAAGTAAACCTCCCGGCGAGCAGCGTGCCGGTGCCCGCACCCGCGCACCTGACGGGCCTGCAACCCGACACCGAATACCACTTCGTGCTGGTCGCAACAAACGCGGACAGCGGGATCAACCTCGGCGAAATACTCTCGTTTACCACGCTACCCGAAAGCGCACCGGGGTTGCCTGATGATCGTACCTATGAAATGGTGACGCCGGCGGAAAACGATGATGCGGATGTGTATGTGCCGGTGGGTTTGCCGTCGATCCTTGTGAATAACGCAGGTGAATTTGAGACAAAGCTGCCGTTTCAGGTAGCGACGGATGGTGAAGCTGTCACGTATGCGGCGTCGCCGACTGTTGGGGGGACTGGCAATTCGGGTTTGAGTGAGGGTAATGAGTATCTTTCGCGGCGGTTGGCGGGGGGTGGCTGGGGTGCTCCGGTGAATATTCAGCCGGCTGGTGTGAAGAGCGCGTTTTATCAGGCGTTCTCACCTGATTTGAGGGATGGGATCCTGGAGTCGGGGGAAGCTGGGGAACCTGAAGCTCCGGGGTTGTCGCCTGTGGCGCCTGGGGGTGGGTATTCGGTGTTGTATGAGCATGCTTTGGAAGGTGGGGATTATGCGCCGTTCTTTACGTCCAAGCCGCCCAACCGGGCCGCGGGAGAATTCCAGACACATGAAGTGCCTAAGATCTATCCTACGGCGTCGCATGAGCTTGCGTTTGGGGGTGCTTCTGCTGGTTTTGAAAGGTTGTTGTTTGAGGCTAATGATGCTTTTGCGGGAACTGCTGCGGTTGATGGAGGAGCGGCAGAGAATAACTTGTATGAGTCGGTTGGCGGCCGGTTGAGCCTCGTATCTGTGTTGCCGGATGGTTCTACGGAAGCGAACGCGACGTTCGGCGCGCCACCGTTGAGTCGTCCTGCAAAAAATCCGCCTGATTTTGAGAATGTGGTTTCTGCTGATGGTTCCAGGGTGTTTTGGACGGATTTGAATCCGGGGAAAGAAAACTTGTATGTGAGTGAGGGTGTTGGTTCGGGGTCTGAGCGGACGGTGCAGGTCGATGCGTCGCAGGTCCCGGGTGGTAGGGGTGGTGGTGGCCGGTATTGGACGGCGAGCAAGGACGGGTCACGGGTATTCTTCACCGACTCAGACGCAGCTGATTTGACGAGCGATACGCGTGCCGGTAGCGGCGAAAACTTGTATGTGTATGAAGTCGCCACGGGTAACTTGACCGATTTGACTGTGGCAGCCGGTGCCGAAGTGGAAGGCGTGCTGGGTGAGGGTGAAACCGAAGCGGGGCAATACACCGTGTATTTCGCCGCGAAAGGCGTCCTCGCCGGAAACGCGAACAGCAACGGTGTGAAAGCAGAAGCCGGCGCGGATAACCTATACAAGCTAGGCGAAGGCGAACAGCCCATATTCATAGCCGCACTCACAAACGAAGACGGCATCGAAGCGGATAAGCCGTTGGCTCTTATGGAAGGTGGGGTTGGGGATTGGGTGCCGGCGTTGGGGCGCCGTACGGCGGAGGTGACGGCGGATGGCCGGGGCCTGGTGTTTATGTCTAATAACCAGGAATTTGAGGGTCATTTCGAAAAAGCCGGTAGTGTGAGGCTCCAGGAGGTTTATGTGTATGAGGCGCAAGGCGACGGGTTGTTCTGCGCTTCATGCAGCCGGGATGGGATAAAACCCGTCGAAACGCGGGAGTCGGAATTCGGTTTGGGTGCGTTTTTGCCAGTGAGTCATAGTAATACGGCGTTGATGTCGGGTTTGATTTCTAGTGACGGTTCCCGGGTGTTTTTTGATGGTGATGAGCCGTTGGTGCCTGGGGATACGAATGGCGAACAGGATGTGTATGAGTGGGAGCGTGATGGTGCCGGTGGTTGTGCTGTGAGCTCGGGTTGTATCTATTTGCTCTCAGGTGGTGTTGGGGATACGACGTCTTGGCTTGTCGGAGCAAGCGAAACCGGTAGCGATGTGTTCATGGTGACGCGGGCTCAGCTTGTGCCTGGTGATGGTAATGAAGCGTATGATTTGTATGATGCGCGTGTTGGTGGTGTCTCACCGGTAGCCCCACCGTCCTGCTCGGGAACTGGCTGCCAGGGCTTGCCGTCCGCGCCGCCTGTCTTCGCGACTCCTCCGAGTGTGACGTTCAGCGGCGTGGGCAACTTCCCGCCGCCTGCGCCTGAGGCGGTGAGCAAACCGAAGCCGAAGGTCAAGCCTCGTGTCGTGAGATGCAAACGGAGTCAGATACGCCGAGGTACGAGGTGCGTTCACAAGCCTCCGGCTAAGGCTAAGAAATCCAACTTGGATCGGAGGGCAGGTCGATGAGCTGTGATATTCGGACCCTGTCGTTCGGCAGGCCTTTGTTAGGTCTATTCGTGCCTCTATTGAGCCTTGTGGCTCTGCTCGTACCCGCGTCCTCGGCTGTGGCGGCTGGTGAAGCGCCGGGGTGGGAGGTGTTGGGTCATTTCAGCCCGACGGTACTGGCGCCTGGTGGTAAGGGTAACCTGTTTTTGGATGTGTATAACACCGGTGCTGTTGGAGGCGCCGCAGGTGTCGTTACGGATGTTTTGCCGGCGGGGTTGAAGGCGGTCCCGGGTGGGGGTTGTACGGGGGAAACGGTCGTGGAATGTCCTGTGCCCTCTTCGGCCCCGGGTTCGGGGGAACCGGCGATTCTCACGATTCCTGTGAGTGTGGCGGCCGGCGCTGCGGGTGAAGGGGTGGATCGTGTCTCGGTCTCTGGGGGTGGCGCGTCGAATGTTGCGAGCGCGTCGGTGCGTGCAGTGTTTGGCTCGACGGTGGCGGGGCCGGGGTTCTCGAGTTTTGATCAGTGGTTCTCAAACGCGGATGGTACGACGGATACGCAAGCCGGCTCGCATCCTTATGAGACGACGCTGGCCTTCTCGGTCAATACCAAGATCGAGAACGGCGAAGAATTGCCCGTGGGAGAAGCAAGAGATCTCGAGTTCAAGCTGCCCCCCGGGATCGTCGGCGATCCCAATGCGGTTCCTCAGTGCCCTCGCGCGCAGTTCGACGAAGGCGAACTCGGGGAAGGCACTGTCCCGCCGAAATCTTGTCCGGCGTCCTCGCGGATCGGTATTGATTATGTGACGCTTACCGGGCTGGGCCTCTACCCGTTCCCGGTTTATAACTTGGTGCCGCCGCCTGGGATCGCGGCGCAGTTCGCGTTCACGCTCGACGGGATCAGCACGTTCCTGAATGCGCGTGTGCGTAGTGGCGGGGACTATGGGATCACTGAGCACGTGAATAATGTCGCGCAACGCAAAATCCTGTTCAACTCGATCACGATCTGGGGTAATCCCGCCGAAGCAAGCCACGACCCCGAGCGTCGTGGCCCAGGATGCATAGAAGTGCCGGATGGCTGCGCATTCGGTGGCCCAAACGTGCCGTTTTTGACGCTCCCGACATCCTGCCAGGCCCCCCAGCCGATCCTCGCCGAAATGATCGGGACCTGGGAAGACCCAACCGTTAGGGCCGGTGCCGAAGTCCAGACACACAACAGCGAAGATACTCCTGTCGGTTTCGAAGGATGCGAACGCCTCGTGCACTTCAACCCCACGGCCTCCCTCGCACCGGACACAAGTTCCGCGGATACCCCCGCCGGGTTGACCGCCGACGTAAAAGTCCCCCAGGACGTAAACCCCGAAATGCTGTCCACCTCAGGTTTGAAGAACACCACGGTCACGCTGCCCCCGGGCGTCGTGATCAACCCCGGGCAGGCTACCGGCCTCGTCGCGTGCCAGCCCAGCCAGGAGATCATCGGCGGCCCCGAAGCAGAAGAGGAAAGCAAAGATGGGCCACCGGAATGCCCGGCCGCGTCGAAAGTCGGGACCGATGAAATCACGACGCCGCTCCTACGAGACAAGCTCGCCGGGAACGTCTACATCCTGCAGCAGAACCCCCCGAACTTGCAGCTACTGGTCGCGGCCTCCGCTGACGGCGTGAACCTAAAGCTGATCGGCAACGTCCACCTGGACACTGCCACAGGCCAGATCACGACGACGTTCGAAAAGACCCCCGACTTCCCCTTCACGGATTTCAAACTAGCCTTCAGCGGCGGCGCCCAAGCAGCACTGGCGACACCAACCGGGTGCGGTACGTATGAATCGGCCGCGGAATTCACGCCGTGGAGCACCCCGTTCGTAGAAAACGCGCTGTCGCTGAGCCGCTTTGAAATCAGCAGCGGCCCCGGCGGCTCCGCATGCGCCAACCCACTGCCGTTCAGCCCCCAGATGACAGCTGGGTCCACAACCGACCAGGCCGGCGGCTACACGGACTTCACGTTGCTGCTGCAGCGCGGTGATGGTCAGCAGCGGATCTCCAGCCTGCAGTTCAAGACCCCGGCGGGGCTGCTGGGAATGATCAGCCATGTCCCGCTGTGTCAAGAACCGCAGGCCGCGGAAGGGACCTGCTCGCAGGCCTCCGAAATCGGGCATACCGTGACGACCGCGGGCCCCGGTCCATTCCCGTTCCAGGTTCCCCAGGCCGGAGCGCCACCCGCCCCGATCTACCTAACCGGGCCCACCCGCCTGGAAGGACCTAATCAGTCCGTCGCGCCGTATGGCCTGTCGATCGTGGTACCGGTGATCGCGGGCCCATTCAACCTCGGCACGGTAAAGGTCCGCGCGAAGATCGAAGTCGACCCCCATACCTCCCAGTTGACGATCACAACCGGTGAACTCCCGGCAATCCTCGACGGCATCCCCACGGATTTGCGGGCGATCGACGCGGTGATCGACCGCCCGAACTTTATGTTCAACCCAACCAACTGCAGCTCAGCGGCGTTCACGGGTACCGCGACGAGCACCGAAGGTGCGAAGGCGGGTCTTGAAAGTCACTTCCAGGTCGGTTCGTGTCAGAGCCTGGCGTTCAAACCCGACTTCAAAGTCACAACGGCGGGGAAGACGAGCAAAGCAAACGGCGCGAGCCTGACCGCGAAGATCGTCTATCCCACCACGCCGCTGGGTGCAAACCAGGCCAGCTCGCAGGCGAACATCGCGAGCGTCAAGGTCGATCTACCCAAGCAACTGCCCTCCAGGTTGACGACGTTGCAGAAGGCGTGCACAAACGCGCAGTTCGAAGCCAACCCCGCGGGCTGTCCCGCGGCGTCGCTCGTGGGTCACGCGACCGCGGTCACCCCGGTGCTGCCGGTTCCACTAACGGGCCCGGCGTATTTCGTCTCCCATGGTGGTGAAGCGTTCCCGAGCCTGATCGTGGTCTTACAGGGCGATGGTGTGACGGTGGACCTCGTGGGTACGACGTTCATCAGCAAAGCGGGGATCACGAGCAGCACCTTCAAACAGGTCCCCGATGTCCCGATCACCAGCTTCGAACTGGTTCTACCCGAGGGCAAGTTCTCAGCTCTGGCAACAAACCTACCCGCAAAGGACCACTACAACTTCTGCGGGCAGAAGTTGCTAATGCCGACAGCCTTCACCGCCCAAAACGGTGCCGTGATCCACCAGAGCACGAAGATCAGCGTCACAGGCTGCCCGAAGGCCAAAAAGGCAAAGAAGCAGTCGAAGCACAGGAAGAAGCGGGGGGCTTCTAAAAAACACAAGAAGTAAGCCCCTACAGCAAGCCTTGATCTGTGCCCGTGAGCGTCCCGGGCCCCTAGGTGTGCGTGCTATGAGGCCCTTTGGTTTGGGTCACAACCCGCGCGTGCTACAAAGAAAAAGCCCGGTGCCGGACATCGCCCTTTCCAACGAGAAGATGCCCGGCACCGAATGAGACAAGAGGAGCATAACACAGATGAGATCCATATGCAAGAAGGGTTCCGTCACCCTGGTGGCGGTCCTGGCACTCTGCGCACTCGCCGCGGCGAGCGCGTCGGCGTCGGAACTATATGTTGGTGGTAAAGCGCTCACCGGCACGGCAGCGCTGTCACAGACACCGAAAGTCGAAGGCAGCATCACGATCTCGGACCCAAGTAGCAAATTCAAGATCGTGTGCAAAGGCATCAACATCGAAAACGGCGGCACCAAAATATCGGAGCTGGTCGCGCCGGCTGCCGTCGCCGTGTGGAACCTGGCGTACGAAAACTGCAAGTTCACGGAAAGCAAATGTGAAATGCGGGAAGGAGATGCACCGGGCGAAGGACCGATCCTGGACAAACAGATCGAAGGCACGATCACCAAGGGCACGGGCTCAGAAGACATCATGACGATCAAATATTCCCCCACGGGAACGATGTTCGGCTACTTCTCATCAGGCGGATGTGCCCTGGAAGGCACAGACGTGCTGCAGTTCGCCGCAAAAAAACCATCGCTGGCCCTGGCGATGCCCACCGGGCAGACCGAATCGGTCGAACAGACCCTCACGTTCCCCGGCGAAAAAGAAAAGATAGAATTCGATGGAACCCCAACCTACGTATCGGGTGCGGTCAAGCTCAAACTGACATCCGGCGCCAAGTGGAGCTTCCACTAGGCTGGTAGTCCCATCGACCCCGGCTGAAGTGAGCCGGTGAAGTACCAGCATCCAAGGCCGCCCGCGCGCAGTTTCGGTGCGGGCGGCCTGTTTTGTTGCCGGGGCGAGTCGCTCCCGGGCCGGTGGGAGGTCAGATGTCGGTGGGGCTCAGTCCGAGTCTCGCGGTGGCGCGCCCCGGGGTGATGATATATTGAGGAGATGCGAGCCATCGGCCGGGTCGGCTTGCGCGATGCTGCTCGCCTGGCAGCGCTCGTGGCATTGCTGGGGCTCGTCGCGCTGCTGGGCGTGCAGAGGGCCGCCGTGGCGTTGGCGGCCGACGGTCTGCCGCCCGGTGTGCCGGTGCCGTCGTGGGCGAAGGGCGAGAAGGTGCACTTCGACCCGGCCGAACCGCAGAATCCCCGCCTGGCGAGTGGTGAACCGGCTGCGCCGGACGCCAGGACGAGCCCGACCGACGCCAGGGTGAGCCCGACCGCGTTGTCAGCCGAATCGCTCAAGTACGAGGGCGGCCCGGTCGAGAACGAACCCCGGCTCGTGCTCGTCTTCCTCGGGGAGGGGTGGGAAGGCGCCCTCGCGCTGCGCCACGAACTCGAAGCCACCGCGGAAGGCCTGCCGGGATCGGGCTACCAGAGGATTCTCACCCAGTACAGCAGTATCGACGGCCCCATATCCCCGGGTCCGCTGATCGACTCGCCCGTGGTCGAAAAGTATTACCTCAAACAGGCCGTCGCCGGCCAGCTCGGGAGAGCGGCGCTTGTCAACGCCGTGACTGAAGTCAGGCGGCTTGCAGGCAGCCCCGAACGCGACCCCAACACCACCTATGCCGTCATGCCCGCCCCGGGCACCGCCGAAGTGGAAGCGGGCACCTGCGGCTACCACGTCAGCCTGTCCGGGAGCGAAGTCTCGCTCGCCGCCATCATGGACACCGAAGAACGTTTCGGATGCGGTCCCCCGACGATGACCCTCAGCCACGAGTACGCCGAGAGCGTCACCGACCCCACTCAGGAAGGCTGGAGGCGCTCCGACAGTGGCGAGAATGAGATCGCCGATATTTGCAATTATTTGGGGCCGCAGCGCATGGCGGACGGCGAGCGGGTCGCCGCGCTCTGGGACGACTCCAAGAACGCCTGCAAGGTCGAAGACAGCGATCCCGGGTCGGTCCCGATCGGCCCCCTCACCGAACGGACCTACGGCGAAATCTCGCACTGGGGCTCCACGAACGACAGCCTCGAATCCGAGACCTTCGAAACCGCCTTCTATCCATGCGGTCTGGGGGCCCACTACCACTTCGAATACGGGACGACCAAAGCGTACGGCAGCAACACCTCCGAAATGGCCATCCCGGTGACCTGGGGTGAAGTCAAGGCCGACACCATCGTCGCCGGGCTGAAATACAGCACCCACTACCACTGGCGGCTTGTCGTCACCACCAGCAACGGCACCGCCTACGGCGGCGATCACGAATTCGTGATCCCCTACTACGTCGAAGTCGCCGGCGAAGAAGCCAACCAAATCGAGGCCACCAGCGCCCATCTCCGCGCAGAAATCCAACCCGGCGGAGTCGAAACCAAGTACCACTTCGAATACGGCCCCACCGAAGCGTACGGATCGAGTACACCCGAAGCCGGCGCCGGGTCCGGCACGAGCATGGAAATAGTGGGCGAATCCCTCACCGGCCTCATGCCCGGCACCCTTTACCACTACAGAATCGTCGCCTCCAGCAGTCGCGGTACCGTGGTCGGAAAGGACAACGAGTTCTCGACCAGCGGCGGCAAGCCCCAGGTGGAAACCCTGGCTCCCAGGCAGATCGGCTACACCGAAGCCACGCTCGTGGGCACCGTCGAACCGAAAGGCGTTGCCACCACGTTTCACTTCGAATACGGCACCACCGAAGCCTACGGGTCGAGCACCGCCGAACACGCCGCCGAAACCGACGAAGAAGAACGTGCCACGATCCACGACCTCACCCCCGGCATGACCTACCACTTCCGCATAGTCGCCACGAACAGCTACGGAACGACCTACGGAGCCGACCGGACATTCTCGACCGGCATCGAACCGTTGGTGCAGACCGGCGCGCCGGCGAACGTCGGCTCCACGGGCGCCACGTTGGGTGGTACGGTCAACCCACACGGCACCGAAGTCGCCTATTACTTTGAATACGGCGTCGCGCCCGAATACGATTCGAGCACAGCCCAGACAAGTGTGGGTGCGGTCGACGGTGACGTAGAAGCAAGCCAAACGATCGCCGGACTCTCGCCAGGCGCCACCTACCACTACCGACTCGTGGTGGTGCATGGCTCGGTCAAGCAGTACGGCAGCGAAGTGACGTTCACGACGACGGCGCTCCCCCCGCTCGTCAAAACGATCGGACCGGCGCTCGAACCGGCGCCGGCACCAAGCGAAACGCCGCCCTCTCCAGCGCCCCCGCAAACACCGTCACCGCCCACGGTGCAGAACGCACGCGAGTCCGCGACGCGATGGCGTGAGAGCAATCAGCTTGCCCGCATCAGCCACGCGAAGACGCCGATTGGAACGACCTTCTCGTTCTCGCTCGACGAGCAGGCCAACGTGAGCTTCAGCTTCGCCCGGCTCCTGGGAGGACCCCAGGGCCCTCACAGCTGCCTCGCCAAGACCCACGAGAACATCAAGCGCGCGATCTGCGACACCGCCGCGGCGGGGACACTCTCCTTCACCGGCCACAGTGGCACGAACGACGTGATCTTCGCGGGCCGGATCTCGCACACCGGCAAGCTGAAGCCGGGGCAGTACGAGCTCACCATCATCGCCACCAACTCCGCCGGTCAGCGCTCGACCCCGGTCTCGCTGAGCTTCACGATCGTGAAGTAGCGCTCGATGAGCGAGGTGTCCATGGTCGTCGCTGAGGCGCCGTCCCTCACATCGCGCCTCGTAGCACGCGGTTCTCGCGGTGCCGCTCGTGAGGGTGCCCGGACCCTCGTTTTTGATGACCCGGGATAAAACATTCCGGTTTTTCAGTCTTCCGACGTGACCCGTCTCGACAGCCAGCTCGCAATGAAGCTCACGAAGGGCCAGGAAGATAGTCGACCACTGAGGCTTCTGGGTTGATCCTCTGCAGAGTGCTTCGCTGCTTCCTTGATGCTTGAACGATAATTGTCTATTCAAGGACTTTTGCAGGTGCAAGTAGGCAGGCAGAACTCGGCATTATGATTGGCTGGACGCCTCATTTAGGGGGTTGGGCACGACATCCAGCACGTGTCCCTAATTGCTGCTACGATAGTTGCATGGCTCGGGGCGAAGTCGTGCGTCAGGCGGCGGTGGCAATGGCCCGTCGGGCAACCCTTGCCGGCCGGTGGCCCGTGATTCTGGACGAGGATTTGCCCGCTGTCGATGAGATCACTGGAAGCCGCCACGCGAGCTTCGTCGTCTTGCGCGAGCTGATCGAAGCGGGGCAGCTGGAGCGTGTCCGTCGCGGCGCATACGTGATGCGGGATGAGAGAGGCGTTTTGAACGCCGACCTGCTTGGTCTGATCGCTGCGCTGACGCCGCCGCCCTACGTGATCACGGCTGGCCGGGCGCTCGCCGCCAACGGCCTCAGCGACCAGCATTTCCGCAAGGCCGTGGTCCTGGTTGTGAAGCCTCGTCGTGGCTTTGAATGGCGTCGTGACAGGGTTGGCTATGTGCAGACCGACCGGTCGAGGATTTGGGGCGCCGAGCGTCGCAAGGGCCCGGCCGTCGCGAGCCCTGAGCGGGCGCTGCTGGACAGCATGGCCCACCGAAACTGGGGGGTGACGCTGTCTCAAGGCGTTGAGGCACTCGATCTCGCGCTCGACAGACAAGCGAGCTTCGGTGATCTCCTCGCAACGGCCACGGCCAGATACCGCAACGCCGCGATTGCCCGCCGGCTTGGTTTCCTGGTCGCCCACATAGCCGGGGAAACGGTCGCGGCACCATTTCGTTCGCTGCTCGGGTCGAGCAAGGCGATCACGCTGCTCGATCCCTCATGCGCGCCGGTTGGCGAGGTGGACCCGGTATGGCGAGTCCGGGTCAATGTCGATCCCGAAGTTCTGTTGGCGCACAGGGTGGTGGGCTGATGGCAATCCTGCGGATACGCAACGAGTTTGAGTTGCAGGACGTTATCGATGAGCTGGGAGAGCCGCCTGAGCTGGTCGTGCGCGACTTTGCGCTGATGACGATCGCGGCACGCCTGACCGAGAGGTTCCCAGATCGACTTTGCTTCAAGGGCGGCTTCGTGCTGCGGCACGTACACGGGCATGCTCGATTTTCTGCCGACATCGACGCTACCCGCGTCAAGCCCCCAAAGCACAAGCTGAACTCACGCCCGCCGGCGGCAAATGCACCACACGAATCTACGCCTACGACAAAGACACCAACCGCACGAGCCTCACGACCTATGAACCGGGCAGCGAAGGGAAATGCGCGACCGAAACGGGCACCGTCGAAAAACACACCTACGACGAAGCGGACCGCCTCAACGACGCCGGCGTCACCTATAACACCTTCGGTGACATCACCTCGGTGCCCGCAGCCGATGCCGGCGGCAAAGAATCATCGGAAAACCTGACAAGCAGCTACTATGTCGATAACCAGCTCGCCAGCCAGAAACAGGGCGAACAGACGATCGGCTACAATCTCGACCCCGCCGGTAGGACGCTCGAAACGGTCGCCACCGGCAAACGCGCCGAAACCGTCACCAGCCACTACGCCGGACCCGGCGATGCACCCGCATGGACGAGCAACACCTCCAGCGAAACGATGCGCAACATCGCCGGGATCACCGGTAGCCTGACCGCTACTCAGAGCAATCTCGCAGAACCCGTGCTGCAGCTGACGAACCTCCACGGCGACATCATCGCCACCGCCTACCTCTCCGAAACCGCGACCGGCCTCGCGTCCAAGACAGACACCAGCGAGTACGGCGTGCCGACCACCAGCCTCCCACCGAAGTACTCCTGGCTCGGCGCCGGTGAGATCCCAACCGAACTACCATCGGGTGCCCTGGACATGGGCGCCCGCTCCTATGTACCCCAGCTCGGACGCTTCCTGCAACCCGATCCAATCGCCGGTGGCTCCGCCGACGCCTACACATACACCTTCGGCGACCCCGTCAACACGTCCGACCCCAGCGGCGAGTCCACGCTCCTAGAACTCGAGGCGGGCCACGCTGCCGAAGTCGGGAAAGCCGCTCAAGCCAAAGAAGAAGCCGAAATAGCCGCGCGCGAAGCCGCAGCGAGAAAGATAGCCGAAGAGGTTGCCCAACAAGCAAGCTGGGAAGCGTGGTACGCTGCCGGACCTCAATACGGCGGCGAAGAAGAAGAATGGGGCGAAGAAGAAGAATGGGGCGAAGAAGAAGTGGCGTTCCATCAGGGCGAAGGAAAGCAGGCGAATCCACTGGTCGAAGAAGGACTGATGTTCCAGCCCGAAAGCACTGTGGAAGGTAGTGGCGCAGGCAATAAGCGCGTTGTCGTCGTGTGCGTCGCCCGCTCAACGGCAGCCGGCCACCCGTGTATCAAGTATGTGAGCATCTTTGGTGAAGTCGTGGGTTTTGTGAAGCACGTTGCCAAGAACGCGTGGCATAAATTTGGTAAAGTTGCGCATTATATAATAGATGTGCGGGATAAGGCTACGACCGGCATTGAACCCTATAAAGACGGCCAGGTCGCGAATGGGTGTGAAGTTGCGAGTTTTTTCGCAACATTCGCGGGTCCCCTCATTAAGTTTGGAGCGGCAGCGGCAGCGGCAGTGTCAGTGGCTGGTGGCCTTGTCTGGGCGAGCTGCTAGATGCGCCAATTAGCTTCTCCGGCATTTCGAAAGCGAGTCACCGCCGCCTAGGTGCAAACATGCACTGACATTTGCGCTGATTACCGGATCCACTCCAATCGTTGTCGGGCTGGAGCCTTGGACAGGGGCTGGTGAGGCGCGTTCAGCTTCTAGGTTCTATGGGTTCAGCGGGAGCGCCCGGACGCGGATACGGTCGGGCTCGACTACAACGATGCTGCCTTTGGTGAGGTCATGTTCGATTGTGGCGAGGTTGGCGAGCAGTGTTGCGGCTTGCTGCTCGGGTCGTCGCTGTGTGCCGTGGCGAAACAACACGACAGAGGGGGATCGCTCTTGGCGTAGCGCGAGCAGCGTCCCGAAGTCCGTGTCGGCTGAGACGATCACGCGTTGCTCTTGCTGGGCGCGATCGAAGATCTCCTCGTCGCTCGCTGCCTGCAGCCCGTAGTCACGAACGTGTACCGCGTCGTGTCCGGCAGTGCTGAGTCGCTCGGCGAGGACTGGGGAGAGCGCGTTGTCGATCAGGAATCTCACGCGGAGGCGGCGAGCGGGAGCTCGCGCTCGCGGACGGCCTCGGCGGCGTAGCGCATGGCTTCGCGGAGATCCTCGGCCTGCAGATCGGGGTAGGCGGCGAGGATCTCCTGATCGCTCATGCCGTCGGCGAGCATCCCGACCACGGTCGCGACCGGGATGCGCAGGCCGCGGATGCATGGTACGCCGTCCATCTGGTCGACTCGCACAGTGATCCTCGTGAAGCTCATCGCTTTCCAGCTTATCGTGCGGTGGTTTGGGGGTTGGGGTTCATCGCGCTTGCGGTCGCGCTCGTGCCGGCGCTGCGCACGCTAACGCCGTTCGCGATTGCCGCCGACGGGAGCCTCAGCACGCCGCCGAACGCCCCGCGATTTGATGACGGGGGGCGAAACGATCTCGTTTACGGGCTCTCAAGCAGATTCTGGTGAGCTCTGGTGGTCCGCTTTGCAGAGCCATTTTTTGGGCTTTGTGTGGGGTGGTTGATGGTTCTTGCTTTCAATCTGTCTTTGCTTGTGGTAGTACTTACAAGGCCTTCTCAGCCGCAAAGAGGGTGGGGAGCAAAACATAGGATCGGGTTGGGGTCGGGTTCTCGTGGCCGGGCATCAGCGCAAGCGGGTTCTTTTGGAGAGGGAGCCGGGTCGAGTCGAATGTCGGGGAATGGAGTACACGTGGAGTCGTTTGAGATTGACGTGATGAGGGATCGCTGCGTCTCTTTGAGGGGCGTTGTTAGATGCGTCAGCGTCGCTGACACATCTCTCTCTCTCTCTCTCTCTCTGCCGCGAATCTAGTAGCGGGCTAAACGCCCGTTTCGGCGCCGGGAATGGTGCCCGCCATCGTCTTCTAGGAGTCCCTCGCCGCGGTAACAGCCGCGGTCTTTGTCGTTCCATCTGTGCGCGCTCCCTCTTGGGTGGTGGGTGTTGATGAGCTTGCCGCCTGCAGAGGGTGAGCGTGTGCGGATGCGGCGTCCTGGCCCGTTGGGTCCGCAGGGTGGTGGGGTGTATCTATCGCGGGTGCAGCACACGCGGCTGTTGGATGCGGCGCTTGTGGTTGTCGCGGAGGAGGGGGGTTTCAAGCGGCTGTCGGCGACGCGGGTGTCGGCGCGAGCGGGGATGTCGAGCAAGACGTTTTATGACTTGTTCGCGGATCGTGAAGATTGTTTTCTCGCGGTCTTCGATCGTGCGGTCGAGGGGCTGGCCGGGGCTGTCGGCCCGGCGTGGGAGGCCCGGGGTGCCGGGGGTGTGGAGGATGAGTGGGTCGAGCGTGTCCGTGCTGCGCTGACCGTGTTGTTGGCGGTGTTGGAGCGTGAGCCGGCGGTGGGGAGGGTTGTGTTTTTGGAGGCGCTTGGTGCGGGGCCGCGGGTGTTGGCGCGGCGCGGGGAGGTTTTGGATCGGGTCGCTGGGTTCATCGATGAGGGTCGTGTGGGTTCGTCGTTGGCGGGGGTGTTGCCGTCGTTGACGGGGGCGGGTGTTGTGGGTGCTGCGTTCAGCGTGATCCATTCGCGGCTGTCGCAGGATGCGCAGGGGCCACAGGGGCCGGGGTCGTCGTTGTTGGGTTTGGTGGGTCCGTTGATGGCGACGATTGTGTTGCCTTACCGTGGTCAGGAGGTGGCTGCGCGGGAGTTTGAGCGTCCGGTGCCAGAGCTCCCCGAGCTTCCCGCGCTCCCCGAGCTTGTTGAGTTTGCGGATCGTGTCGAGGGCTCGGAGTTCTCTGAGGGTGACGCCGAGGGTCGCGCTGCCGATGTGCCCGATGTGGTGGAGATTCGTCCGACGAGGCGTACGTACATGGTCCTCGCCGCGGTTGCGGAGCTTGCCGGTGGGAGTAACCGCGAGGTTGGGGAAGGGGCGGAGATTTCCGATCCGGCGCAGATCTCGAAGATGCTGTCGCGGCTGGCGGAGCATGGGTTGGTTGAGAATCGGGGTGGGCGGACGCCGGGGTTGCCGAAAGCGTGGTGGTTGACGGCGAGCGGTAGGGAGTTTCTGCGGGCGGGTCTGGCCGCGGCGCCGGGTGGCGCGTTGGGGCGGGTGCGGCCGGCTGGGCGTGGGCGTCCTGCGGGGGCTGGGCGTGGGCGTTCTGCGCGGGCCGGGCGTCCGGGCACGGTGCGGGGGTTGAAGCGGCGTGGCGCGCGGGTGGTGGGGCCTACCGGTAGCGATGTGGCTGAGCATCGTCGTGTGTTGTTGTTGCGCGCGGCGGTCGCGATGGCCGACGAGCATGGCTATGCGAATCTCACGGTCGCGCATATCGCCGGGCGGGCGAAGGTTTCGCGGCGCACGTTCTACGAGGTGTTTGAGGACCGCGAGGCGTGTCTGCTCGGGGTGTTGCAGGACATCGACGTGCAGCTCGCCACTGAGCTACGGGCAGCCGCTCTCGATGGTTTGCCGTGGCGCGAGCGTGTGCGCCTGGGCCTGTGGGTGGTGTTGCGGTTCTTTGACCGTGAGCCGGGTTTGGCGCGGTTTTGTGTTGTTGAGTCCGCGCGTGGGGACGATCGCATGGCCGCGTATCGCGAGGAGTTGCTCGCGCGGATCGCGGGTGTGATCGCCGAAGGGCGCGAGGAGAGCCTTCCCGCGGAGAGCGCGGGGGTCTCGCCGCTTACGGCGGAGGGCCTCGCGGGCGCCGCGGTCTCGATTCTCAACACACGTCTCTCCGCATCTTCAGGTGCAGGGCGGTGGGCGGCGGGCAGGCCACGGAAAGACGCCCCGGCCGGTGGTCCCCTCAGTGACTTGTTTGGAGAGTTGATGGGTTTGATCGTGCTCCCTTACCTGGGGCCTGTTATCGCGCAGGAAGAACGCGCCCGCTCCGTGCCCGTCGATCCTGAGCCCGCGTCGTTGCCGGTTCCGAAGCCGGGTAGCAAACAGGGCGGGAAGTATCTCGCGCTCGGTACGGACCCCTCGTCGGTCCCGGGGTTGCGTATGACCTATCGCACGGCGCTGGTATTGGAAGCGATCGCGCAGGCGCCCGGGGTCTCGAACCTCGACGTCGCGCGGCGGGCGCAGATCAACGACCAGGGCCAGGTCTCAAAGCTCCTCTCGCGCCTGGAGCGTCACGGGCTGGTCCAGAACACGGGCCGCGGTCAGACGCAGGGCGCCCCGAATGAATGGCGGCTGACGCCGGCTGGTCAAAAGCTCGAGCAGGGTATCCGCGAGCGCGCTCGCAACAACGAAAAGCAGGCCGCGTGATGACAAACCCATCTTTCACACGAAAGGGTCCGGCCCGTCGGGCCGGTGCCGATCAACCATGCCCCACCCAGCGGGGCTTCACCAGGAGGACGTTTATGTCCAGTCGCACGATCGCGTCACGTCGGTTTGTCCTTGCCATCATGGCCGTCGGTTGCACGATGGGAGGCGGTTTGTCGCTCACGAGCGCACCGGCGCTGGCTGCTGTGCCTGATGGTCGTGTGTATGAAATGGTCACACCGACTGAAAATCATGATTCTGATGTTTATGTCCCGAGGGGTCTGCCGACGATCTTTGTGGAGAATGCTGGCGAATTCGAGACGAGACTGCCGTTTCAGGTAGCAGAAAATGGCGAAGCTGTTGCCTATGTGGGCTCTCCGACGGTTGAAGGAACCGGTGAGACGGGCTTTAATTTGGGTAATGAGTATTTGGCTCGGCGGTTGCCAGGCGGCGGCTGGGGTGCGTCGGTGAATCTGCAGCCCGCAGGGGTGAACAGTGCTTTCTACCAGGCGTTTTCCCCGAATCTCACGGCCGGTATTCTTGAGTCGGGTTCCAACGAAGAACCTGAAGTAGCGCCGTTGTCTGCGCTGGCGCCGGGCGGTGGCTACTCCGTCCTTTATTCGCATGCCTTTGAAAAGGAAGGCTACCAGCCGTTTTTCATCGCTAAGCCATCCAACCGAGCACCGGGTGAATTCAAGACAGCCAATGTGCCTAGGATCTATTCGAGGGCTCCGTTGGAGGTTGCTTTTGCGGGTGCGTCGGGTGATTTTAGTCGTTTGTTGTTTGAGGCGAATGATGCGTTTGCGGGTACGGGTGCGGTTGACGGTGGCGCGGAAGAGAATAATCTTTATGAGTCGGCTGGCGGCAAGTTGAGTTTGGTGAATGTACTGCCTGACGGGTCGACGGAGCCGAACGCGACGTTCGGCGCGACAGCTTTTCGGCGCCCTGAAATCAATTTGCCTGATTTCGAGAATGTGATTTCGGATGATGGATCGCGGATTTTTTGGACTGATTTGAATCCGGGTAAAGAAAACTTGTATGTGAGTGAGGGTGTGGGTTCTTCCTCTGAGCGGACGGTTCAGGTGGATGCGTCGCATGTTCCTGGTGGTGTGGGTGGGGGTGGCCGGTTCTGGACGGCGAGCAAGGATGGGTCGAGGGTGTTCTTCACGGATTCTGAAGCGGCTGAATTGACGAGTGATACGCGGCCCGGTAGCGGCCAGAATCTCTACATGTATGAAGTACCGACGGGCCAGCTAACGGATTTGACGGCAGCCGCTGATGCTGAAGTGGAAGGCGTAGTCGGCGAGGGCGAAACCCCGGATGATGAATACACGATCTATTTCGCTGCTAAAGGTGTCCTTGACGAAAACGCGAACAGCATCGGCGCGAAAGCGGAAGCCGGCGCAGACAACCTCTATGTGGTGAGCGAAGGTCATCCGCCGAAGTTCGTGACGGTCCTCTCGAAGAAGACGGCATCAAGGCGTTAAAGCCGTTGTCTCCGTCCGGCCTAGAAGAATTTGGTGATTGGCAGCAGGGGTTGGGGCATCGTACGGCGGAGGTGACGCCGGATGGGCAGAGCTTGGTGTTCATGTCTAATGATCAGAAACCGGCTCAGGAAGTGCTTGGTGTGAGGCTTCAGGAGGTTTATGTTTATGAAGCGGGTAGCGGTGCTCTGCATTGCGCGTCGTGTCCGCAGGCTGGGGTGAAGGCACTGGAAAACCCGTCGGCGGGTTTGGGTTTGGGTGCGTTTGTGCCGGTGAGTCAGAGTAGTACGTATTTGCCGAGGTGGATTTCTGATGATGGCTCGCGGGTGTTCTTTGACAGCGATGAGCCGTTGGTGCCGCAGGATACGAATAACGAACAGGACGTATATGAGTGGGAGCGTGACGGTGCGGGTGGGTGTGAAGTTGCTGCTGGTTGTGTGTATTTGTTGTCTGGTGGTTCTGAAGAATCAACGTCGTGGCTGATTGGTGCGAGCGCGAATGGGAACGACGTGTTCATGGTGACCCGCGCGAAATTCGTACCGGGCGATGGCAATGAAGCGTACGACGTGTACGATGATCGTGTTGACGGTGTACAGCCCGTTTCACCGCCGGCTTGTTCGGGGACTGGCTGTCAGGGGCTCCCGTCCGCGCCGCCGGTTTTTGCGACTCCTCCGACGGTGACGTTCGGCGGTGTGGGTAATTTCTCGCCGCCGGCCCAAGCCACGGTCAAAAAGTCGGCTGTCAAACCGAAGCCTAAAAAGAAGGCGAAGAAGAGGTCTAAAAAAAGGTCCAGGTCAAAGTCGAAGGGTAAAAACAGTAAGGGTAGGTCGAGGGGTGGGACAGGGAGGTCGCTGGTGAGGCCTGGTAACGCTATTAGGGAGGGTGGTCGGTGATGGTTAGGCTTTTGGTTAGGTCTCTTTGGCTCGTGTTGGTCGTTGTTTGCGGGTTGTGTGCGTCGTGTTCGGCGGCGCTTGCCGTGGGCGCGCCCGCGCCCGGGTGGGAGGTCTATGGGAATTTCGGTCCGACGGTCCTTACCCCGGGTGGTGAAGGGAAGCTCTATTTGTACGTGTATAACACCGGCGCTGGTGAAGGAGGCCAGGGTGTGCTGACCGATACTCTTCCGGCTGGTGTGAAGGCGACGGGTGGCGCTGGGTGCACGGGAGAAACGGTCGTAGAATGCACTGTCCAGTCCACGCGGGCCAGTTCCGGTGAACCCGCGACCGTGACGATTCCCGTGAGTGTATCCCCAGGGGCCTCCGGTGAAGGTGTGGACGAGGTCTCGGTCTCTGGTGGTGGCGCGGCGACTCCGGCGAGCACGTCGATCCATGTGAAGTTCGGTACCGAACTGCCCGCCGCGGGACTATCCAACTTAGATGGGTGGTTCTCCAACGTGGACGGGACGACCGATGATCAGGCGGGTTCGCATCCGTATGGGTTCACGGTCGCTTTCTCTGTAAATGGGGTCGTTCACGGTGGGGAAGAATCACCGGTCGGCGAAGTGCGGGATCTCGAGATCAAGCTCCCACCCGGTTTGGTCGGCAATCCGAACGCGGTACCGCAGTGCCCGCGCGCTGAGTTCGATGAAGGCGAACTCGGGGAAGGCGCAAATCCCGTCGGTAAAGCTTGCCCGCCGTCTTCCAGGATCGGCTTTGACTACTCGCTGCTCGGTGGAGACACCGGCCTGCTCCGTTTCCCGGTGTACAACCTGGTTCCGCCGGCCGGTATGGCGGCACAGTTCGGGTTCACGCTGAACGGTATCAGCACGTTCTTGGACGCACGCGTGCGCAGCGGCGGGAACTACGGGATCACGGTGCATGTGAACAACATCACGCAACGCAAAATCCTTTTCAACACGACGACGATCTGGGGTGCGCCGGCGGAACCGGGCCTCGACGGTATACGCGGTAATCCCGACAACCGGGCATGCACAGAAGGCCCCAAAGGTGGCTGTGTGTTCCTTGGCCCCAACCTTCCGTTCCTGACGTTGCCGACGTCGTGCGGTACGCCCCCGGTCTTCAGCGAGGAAATGATCGGTAGCTGGACAGAACCCGGAGCACGGTCGAACCTTGAATTTCCGATGCACAATCAGAGCGACACCCCGATCGGGATCGAAGGGTGCGAACGTCTCGTGCATTTTAACCCGACGGCGTCGATCGCCCCGGACACGACCGCGGCGGACAGCCCCGCGGGCCTCGGCGCCGAAGTACAGGTGCCGCAGGGCGTAAACCCGGAAGCGCTGTCCACAGCGGGTCTGGAGAACACGACGGTGACGCTGCCCGAAGGCGTCGCGATCAACCCCGGCCAGGCGACGGGCCTGGTCGCGTGTCAGCCCAGCCAGGAGAACATCGGCGGCCCGGAAGCGGAAGACGAATCCGAGGACGGCCCTCCGTCCTGTCCGGCCGCGTCGAAAGTCGGGACCGATGAAATCTCGACGCCGTTGTTGCGGGACAAGCTGGTGGGGGATGTCTACATACTGCAGCAGAACCCTCCGCATCTGCAGTTGCTGGTCGTGGCCTCGGGCGATGGTGTGAACCTGAAGCTGATCGGCGAAGTCAACCTCGACCCGGCGACGGGCCGGATCACGACGACGTTCAAGAAGACCCCGGACTTCCCGTTCACGGTCTTCAAACTCGCGTTCAGCGGCGGCGCCCAAGCGGCGCTGGCGACCCCGACGCAGTGCGGCACGTATGAGTCGGACGCGGAATTCACGCCGTGGAGCACGCCGTTCGTAGAAAATGCGCTGTCGCCGAGCCGTTTTGAAATCACCAGCGGCCCCGGCGGCTCCGCGTGCGCGAACCCACTGCCGTTCACGCCGACGATGACGGCGGGCTCGACCACCGACCAGGCGGGTGGCTACACCGACTTCTCGTTGCTGTTGCAGCGTGGCGATGGTCAGCAGCGGATCTCCAGTCTGCAGTTCAAGACACCTGCGGGACTGTTGGGGATGATCAGCCATGTCCCGTTGTGTCAGGAACCGCAGGCCGCGGAAGGGACGTGCTCGCAGGCCTCTGAAATCGGGCACACAGTGACGACCGCGGGCCCGGGCCCGTTCCCGTTCCAGGTGCCGCAGGCCGGGGCGCCTCCGGCGCCGATCTACCTGACCGGGCCGTATGAGGGCGCGCCGTATGGCCTGTCGATCGTGGTACCCGTGATCGCGGGCCCGTTCAACCTGGGCATCGTAAAGGTCCGCGCGAAGATCGAAGTGGACCCCCATACCTCGCAGTTGACGATTACGACAGGTGCGTTGCCGGCGATCCTCGATGGGATCCCGACGGATTTGCGTGCGATCGACGCGGTGATCGACCGTCCGGACTTCATGTTCAACCCAACCAACTGCAGCTCAGCAGCATTCACGGGCACCGCGACCAGCACCGAAGGCACAAGGGCGGGCCTCGAAAGCCATTTCCAGGTCGGCTCCTGTCAGAGCCTGGCGTTCAAGCCGGACTTCAAAGTCTCAACGGCGGGAAAAACCAGCAAAAAGTACGGTGCGAGCCTCACCGCGAAGATCGTCTACCCGACAACGCCGCCGGGGGCTAATCAGGCCAGCTCGCAGGCGAACATCGCGTCGGTGAAGGTGGATCTCCCCAAGCAGCTGCCGTCGCGCCTGACGACGCTGCAGAAAGCGTGCACGGCCGCGGTATTCGAAGCGAACCCCGCGAACTGCCCGGCGGCGTCGGTCGTGGGCCGCGCGACCGCGGTCACGCCGGTGCTCCCGGTCCCGTTGACGGGCCCGGCGTATTTCGTCTCGCATGGTGGGGAAGCGTTCCCGAGTCTGATCGTTGTCTTACAGGGTGATGGTGTGACGGTGGACCTGGTGGGTACGACGTTCATCAGCAAAGCGGGGATCACAAGCAGCACATTCAAGTCGGTCCCGGATGTCCCGATCTCGAGCTTCGAACTGACGCTCCCCGAGGGCCCGTTCTCGGCGCTGACGTCGAACCTCCCCGCAAAGGACCACTACAGCTTCTGTGGTCAGAAGCTGGCGATGCCGACAGCGTTCACGGCGCAGAACGGTGCGGTGATCAACCAGTCCACGCCGATCTCGGTCGCGAGCTGTCCGAAGGCGAAGAAGGCCGCGAAGAAAACGAAGAAAGCGAAGAAGCGGGCTGCCGCTGAGAAGAAGGGCGGGAAGTAGCCATGTGGGCTCTGGATCGGAGGCAGCGTCAGCTATGCGGGGCTGGAAGTCTCATGCCGTTCGTGTCCGAACGTCCTGAGTACGTTCCTGCCCCGCTTGAGGGTGGGTCAGCTGTGTTTCTCGATCAGCTTGAGGTGCTCGACAGGGACGATCACGAAGTCCAGTGCTTCGCCGCTGTCGCCCACGATCTCGACTTCCTTGACGTCGCCGTAGTCGCTGACGACGGCGCCGGTGGTGCCGGTGGGCCAGTTGCCGATTCCGTCGACCTTCTTGATCGGCCGTTCGAAGGCGACGACATCGACTTCTCCGATTGCCTGCTGCTCGATGGTGGCCATGGTTTCTCCAGTTTAGGGCTTCGGGATGGCCGTTACAAGTCGCGGTGGGGCGCCCGAAGTTTTTTGCGGGAGGGGCGCTCAAACGGGGCGCCCGGGGTCACGAGCAGCACGTTCCGGCGAGGGCCACGGTTCTCGCCTTCGTCAAGAAAGTCCAGTCGATCTAACGGTAATGGGAGGAAGCGGTAAATGTGTGTTCATGGGTTGACCAGGACGAGCCTTGCGGCGTTTGCCGTGGTGGTGGTGGGGTTGTTGTGCTCGAGTGGCTCCGCGTTGGCTGCGGAAGCGCCGGTGACCAGGGAAGCGAAATCGATCACCGGTACGACTGCCGTGCTGCACGGGGTGTTGAACCCGAGGGCGAAAGCTGCGGAAGCGGTTGAATACTCGTTTGCGTATGCGCCGTCTGGTCCGGAATGTGCTGGTGGTCTCGTGGCGCCTGTGTTGCCGGTGCTGGCTGCGGGTAATCCGGGGGAAGCGGTGTCGTCGTCTCGATCGCGACGGCCCTGCTGCTCGGACGGGCCATCAGCCGCCCGGTGGTGGCGGTGTCGGCGGCGGCCCGCCGGGTCGGCCAGGGGGCGTACGGGAGTCGCGTACCGCGACCGCACGGCGCCGAGATGGAGTCGCTCGCGGACTCCTTCAACCAGATGGCGGCGGCGCTCCAGGATCAGGAGCGTGAGCGGCGCGACCTGATCGCCAATTTCGCACATGAGCTGCGAACGCCGCTGACGAACCTCGAGGGATACCTGCAGGCACTCCGGGACGGCGTGATGCAGCCCAGCCCCGACCTCTTCAGCTCCCTTGACGAGGAGGTACAGCGCATGCTGCGGCTCTCCCGCTCGCTGGACGTCCTGGCCGGCGGCGCGAGACCGGAGATCGAGCTCGCCCCGTCCGTCGATCTGGTCGAGATCACCGAGGCGGCGGTCCGCCTCTGCCGGCCGGCGTTCGCCAGGAACGACCTCGACCTCGACCTGCGGCTGCCGCCGCTGCTGGAGGTCCGGGCGGACCCTGACCGCCTGGCCCAGGTGGTGCTCAACCTGCTCCAGAACGCGGCTCGCTATACCCCGGCCGGGGGTCGGGTGCGGGTCAGCGCCGTGAGTGCCGGGGAGACCGCGGTGGTCTCGGTCACCAACAGCGGCGCCGGCATCCCCGACGCCGACCTCCCGTTCCTGTTCGAGCGGTTCTACCGCGTGGAGAAGTCGCGGGACAGCTCGCGGGGCGGGGCCGGCCTGGGCCTTTCGATCGTGAAACAGCTGGTGGAGGAGGCGGGCGGCCGGGTGGGTGCGGAGTCGGCGCGACGGAGTCACCCGGTTCTGGTTCAGCCTCCCGCAGACCCACCCCTGAGGCGCGGTGACGACCAGGCCGGTGAGACCCAACCCGCGCACGGTAGCGTCGGAGTGCGGACACTCTGACCCCAAGCCGCGCACGGTAGCGTCGGAGTGCGGGACACTCTGACCCCGACCAGGTGTCAGCCTGCCGACAGCACCTCGGCGAGGTCGTAACGGACCGGTTCGTCGAGCTGTGCGTACGTGCAGCTGGTGGGTCACGGTCCGGGCGCCAGCGCTGGAAGTGGGCGGTGTGACGAAAGCGCGTGCCCTCCATGTGCTCGTACGCGACCTCGCACACCAGGTCGGGCCGCAGCGGTTGCCAGGAGAGGTTCTTCTTCGAGTTCCAGCGGCTGACCGCGCCCGGGAGCCGACCGCCCATGTGCGCCTCGGCCAGCGCCCACTCGCCCCAGGGGTGGCCACTGAAGTCGTCCATCGCGTACGGCCGCAGCTCCTCGACCAGCTCCGCACGCCGCTTCATGGGAAACGAGGCCGCCACGCCGACGTGCTGCAGCCGTCCGGCGCCGTCGTAGAGGCCAAGCAGCAGCGAGCCGACGACAGGGCCCGTCTTGTGCCAGCGATAGCCGGCCACCACGCAGTCCGCCGTCCGCCCGTGCTTGATCTTGAACATGGCACGAACGTCCTGGTGGTAGGTGACGTCGAACGGCTTGGCGACGATCCCGTCCAGCCCCGCCCCCTCGAACTGGTCGAACCAGCGCCGCGCGACGGCAAGGTCGGTGGTCCCGACTGCAACGTGCACCGGCGGCCGGGCGTCCATGAGCACCGCCTCCAGCCGCTCACGTCGGGTTCGAAACGGCCGCTCCATCAGCGACTCGTCGCCGAGCGCGAGGAGGTCGAACGCGATGAACGAGGCCGGTGTCCGCTCGGCCAGCAGGTTGAACGCCGGCCCTGGTCGCCGGGTGGATGCGCTGCAGGAGCGCTTCGAAGCCGCCAGCCGGTCCCCCTGGACGATGATGACCTCCCCGTCGACGACACACCGTTCGGGGAGGTTCGCCTTCACCGCCTCCACCACCTCCGGGAAGTACCGCGTCATCGGGCGCTCGTTGCGGCTGCCGAGCTCGACCTCGTCACCGTCCCGGAACACGATCGTGCGGAACCCGTCCCACTTGGCCTCGTAGTACATCCCGTCCGGGATGTCGGGGACCGCGCGGGCCAGCATCGGGCTGATCGGCGGCATCACTGGCAGCTGCATGCCCCAACATGATGGTGCCTGCGGACCCGGGGACGGCGGCCCTCGAAGGACAGGGAAGCGGGAACTGTGCTCACCCCGTACCTCATGCCAGTGAGAACGCCCACCGTCGAAGAGCTCGACGCGATCGCCCTGGACTACGGGTTCGACCCGTCCCGCGCCGACCTGCAGGCCTATCAGCACCTGATCGCCGGCGAGCTCGCCGGCTACGCCCGGCTCGACGAGCTGGTCGAACCCAGCCTGCCGGTGCACTACCCGCGGACGCCGGGCCACCGGGCGCGGCCGGAGGAGAACCCTCTCAACGCCTGGTACTGGCGCTGCTCCATCCGGGGCCGCGACGAGGGGCCGCTGGCCGGCAAGCGGATCGCAATCAAGGACAACGTCTGCGTGGCCGGAGTCCCGATGATGAACGGCAGCGCGGCCCTCGAGGGCTACGTACCCGAGGTGGACGCCACCGTCGTCGAGCGCATCCTGGACGCCGGCGGCGAGATCGCCGGCAAGGCGGTCTGCGAGCACCTCTGCTTCTCCGGCAACAGCTTCACGTCGGACACCGGCCCGGTCCACAATCCACACGACCCGGCCCGCTCGGCCGGCGGCTCCTCGAGCGGCAGCACCGCGCTCGTCGTCGCCGGCGAGGTCGACATGGCGATCGGTGGCGACCAGGGGGGCTCGATCCGCATCCCCAGCGCCTGGTGCGGCGCCTACGGCCTGAAACCGACCTACGGCCTCGTCCCGTACACCGGGGCCTTCCCGGTCGAGCTGACGCTGGACCACCTCGGCCCGATCGCCGCCACGGTGAGCGACGTGGCGCTGCTGCTGGAGGCGGTGGCGGGTGAGGATGGCCTCGACCCGCGCCAGCGCGGCGTCCGGACGGATCGCTACCTGGACGCGCTGGGCCGGGGCGCCGGCGGTCTCCGCATCGGCGTCGTCCGGGAGGGCTTCGGCCTGGACTCCTCGGAGCCCGCCGTGGACGGAGCGGTGCGGGCGGCGGCCGACCAGTTCGCTCGCGCCGGGGCGACGGTGCGGGAGCTCAGCGTCCCCATGCACCGCGACGGTGCTCAGATCCGGTCCGCGATCTCGAACGAGGGCGCGCTCACGCTCATGGTCCGTGGCAACGCGCTGGGCACGAACTGGAAAGGCCACTACGTCACGTCGCTGCTGGATGCGTTCGCCCGGGGCCGGCGAGCGCGCGCCAACGACCTCCATGAGACGGTCAAGGTGGCGGTGCTCGTCGGCCAGTACCTGCAGGACGCCTACCACGGGCGCTACTACGCCAAAGCTCAGAACCTGGCCCGGGCTCTGATGGACGCGTACGACACCGCGTTGGGGGAGGTCGACCTGCTGTTGTTGCCCACCATGCCTCGGACCGCGGCGCCGCTGCCCGGGCCGGACGCCTCGTTCGAAGAGCGCTTCAGCCTGGGCGCGCCGATCGCGAACACCGCCCCGTTCGACGCCACCGGGCACCCGGCGATGAACGTGCCCTGCGCCCGCGTGGGGGGCCTCCCGGTCGGCCTCATGCTGATCGGCCGGCACTGGGAGGACGCGACCGTCCTGCGGGCGGCCCACGCGTTCGAACAGCTCGGCACCTACCAGGTGGAGCCGGCCCGCCCCGCCTCGTAATCGGCTATTGGTGCACCAAGCGCCCTGTCTCGTGCTCCGGGGCGGGCGATTGGTGCACCAACGTCCCTTCCTCGCCCAGCCTCTGCCGGAACCAATCCAGGATCAGCTCCGCACGCTGGATGCGGTGCTTCGGCGACCCGCTGCGCGACAGCTCGTGGCTCTCGGCCGCGAAGCGGTAGTACTCGACGTCCCGCTGCCGGACGTGGAGGGCGGTCCACAGGCAGTCGGCCTGCTCGGTCGGGCAGCGCAGGTCCTGCTCCGAGTGCAGTATCAGCAGTGGCGTCGTGATCTTCGTGACGTAGGTGAAAGGGGACATCCTCAAGTACTCGTCCGGGTGCTCCACCGGGTCGACGCCGAGGCTCCGCTGCAGGAAGCTCGCGATGTCGGACGACCAGTCCTCGGAGAGCAGGTTGTTGACGGCCCGCTCCGAGCAGGCGGCCGCGAACCGGTCGGTGTGGCCCACGATCCAGGAGGTCATGTAGCCGCCGTAGGAGCCGCCGAGAACGCCCAACCGGGCGCGGTCGATGGCGGGTTCCCGGTCCAGCGCGGCGTCCAGGAAGGCCATCAGGTCCTCGTAGTCGACTCCTCCCCAGCCGGATCCGGGGTCCACCGCCGAGCGTGGCGAGATGATCGCTCGCCCGAACGCCTCGGTCACGCCCGAGGAGCCCCGCGGATTTGTCCACAGCACCACGAAGCCGGCCGACGCCTCCAGCTGGACCTCGTCGAACCAGCGGTCGCCGTACTGGCTTGCGGGACCGCCGTGGATCGTCAGCAGCGCGGGATATCGCCGCGCGCGGTCAAACCCGGCGGGCCTCAGCATCCAGCCGTCGAGCTCGGTGCCGTCGTCTCGCCTGACCGTGAAGCGCTCCGGCTCGAGCGATGGACAGGCCGCCGAAAAGTCGCGCTGATGCCGCGTCAGCTGCTGCTCGGCTCCCTGGCGCAGGCAGAACAGCTCGGTCGGGTGACTGCCGTCGGTGGCGGTGAACACGAGCACTCCCGCCTGGAAGGACCAGGCGGTGACCGTCCGTGACCCCGACACGGGTCGCGTCACGGAGCCGTCGGGCGAGATACGAAGCAGCTGCACCGTGCCGCGGTCCTCGACCGCGGTCAACAGGTCGTCGCCGTCCCACGCCGGCCCCGAGCCGTCGGCGGGCGACAGGTTCCGGTCGAGTCCCGCGGCCACCCTGGAATCCGTTCCCTGTTCGAGGTCGAGCACTCTCAGCCGGCCGTTGTGGTACCCGACGTCGACCGGCTTGACGTAGAAGGCGAGACGCCGGCCGTCGGCGTGGAACGAGGGCGCCGCGTGCGCGCCCTCGGTACGGGTCAGTCGCACCGGCTCCGGGCGAGCTTCCGCGGCGGGGTCGAGCTCGATCGTCCACAGGTCGTCGACCGGATCAGGTCGGCGTCCGGCTGGCGGGCGGAGACGAACGCGACTCGTCCGGAGTCCGGTGACCAGGCGACCGGGCCCGACGCCTCAGCGCCCTCGGTCAGCTGGCGGGGCGCCGAGCCACCGTCGGCTGTCACCACGAAGACCTGGGTGGGGCGGTCGATGGTCCAGCCCTCCCCGTTGACGCGCGAGAACAGCCGGTCGATGCGGCGGGGCTCCTGGGCGCGCTCGCTCTCGGGCTCGTACCGCGGTGCACGCACGCGGGACGTGAACGCGATCGCCGCACCGTCGGGGGACCAGACCGGAGCCTTGATCGCCTCGTCGCGCTCGGCGACGGTGAGCACCTCGCCGATGCCGTCGACGTGAAGAACGTGAAGCGTGTGGCGAGGTCGCTTACCGGCGTCGCTGCTCGTATGCCTGGTGAACGCGAGGCGTGTGCCGTCGGGCGACCATGCCGGCTGCCCGTCCCCGTGCTCGCCAGAGCTCAGCTGCCGGGGCGGCACCGACCCGTCCGAGGCGGCCAGCCAGATCGCCGAGCGATAGGCGTTGCCCTCGAGGTCGACCCGGGTGACGACGTAGGCGACCGTGGAGGCGTCCGGGGACAGCGTGGGTGAGCCGACCGTGACCTGACGGGCGATGTCCTGCGGTCTCATCTCGCCGAATCCGGGACGGGGTGTCGAACCTGCGGCACCCGGCCATCCCGAGGCGGTGCGATACGTCATTTTGCGAACTCACTGGCTCCCCTCCCTTGCGCCTGACGGCCACCCTGACCTGCTTACCCTAATCTGCCGTCGGCCGCCTCGTCGCCGGGGAAGCGACACGCAAACCCCGGTCGTCACCCACCGAAGCCGGCGATCGCTCGCCGGAGCTCGGCGCTCGACTGCGGTCCTCCGTGTCCCTCGTCGAGAATCACGAGCCGGCTTCGGGGCCACGCCTGGTGGAGGCGCCAGGCGACGATCGCAGGGCCGGAGATGTCCCGCCGTCCGTGGATGAGCACGCCCGGGATGCCGGCTAGCCGGTTCATGCGCGGCAGGATCTGGTCACCGCCAAAACCGGAGTGCGACCAGTAGTGCGTCACCAGCGTCGCCACTACCTCTCGCACCGCGGGGTTCTGCCACCGCGGATCGGGTACCCAGCCGGGGCCCAGCGAGACATGCACGTCCTCCCAGCGGCCCCAGGCTTCCGCCGCCGAGGCACGGGCGGCGGCATCGCCCTCACGCAGGACGCGGGCGTACGCGTCGACGATCCGCTCCCCGGACCGGCGCGCGACGGCGGTCGCGAACCGGTCCCACTCCTCCGGGAAGACGCGGCCCATCGCCTGCGTTATCCACTCGACCTCCTCGGTCGAGGTATTGGTGACGGCGACCAGCGCGATCCCGGTGACGCGTTCGGGATGGGCCTGGGCGTACGCCAGGCCGAGGGTCGCGCCCCAGGACGCACCGGTCACCAGCCACCGGTCGATCTCCAGATGTCGCCGGAGTGCCTCGATGTCCGCGATCTGTGCCTCTGTGGTGTTCGTGTCCAGCCGGTCGAGACAGTCCGTCACCAGCGGGCGGCTGCGACCGCACCCCCGCTGGTCGAAGCTGACCGACCGCTGCCGCGCGAGGTCGACGCGGCCGCGATGCGCCGTCCCGGTACCGCTCCCCGGCCCACCGTGCAGCCAGAGCACCGCGGGCCCGCGCTGGTTGCCGGCGGCCTCGAAGTAGAGCTGGTTCCCGTCCTCCACAGCGAGGTATCCGGAACGAACCGACTCGACGTCTGGCATGCCTGAACGCTACCCGGCGCCCCGCCCGGCCGGTGTCGCGCCGGACCGTGTGGGCGCCGAGACGATCCCGCGCGGGATCACACCCCCGCCAGTGCTATCTCGACAGGACCGCCTCGATGAGCGTGGGGCCGTCCGACTGGAAGGCGGTGTCCAGCGCCCCTCGCAGCTCCGTGGCGTCGTGCGCCACCGCTCCGCGGGCGCCGAACGCCGCCGCCACCTGAGTGAAGCTGGGCGGGTCGAACGTGACGCCGAACGGATCGATATGCCGGGCGACCATGCCCTCTCGAATCTCACCGTAGCCGCGATTGTTCGTGACCACGATCGGGAGCTGCAGCGCGAGGTCGACGGCGGTCGCCAGCTCGGGCAGCGTGAACAGGATTCCGCCGTCGCCGGCCACCGCCAAGGCCCGGCGGTCCGGGCGAGCCATCTTGGCCCCGATCGCGGCCGGCAGCGCGTAGCCGAGGGTCGCGTACCCGGTCGGGTTGAAGCAGGACCGGGGCTGTCTCGCGAACCTCGCCGGCAGGACGCCCTGATAGGTGAGCTGCGTGGTGTCGCAGGCGACGATGACGTCTTGGTGCAAGACCTCGCTCATCCCTTCCATGACCCAGGTCAGGTCCCGAGTCCTGGCGCGGACCTCTTCGTCCGCCCGTCGCCGGGCCTCGCGAGCCCGCGCGGGCCCGTCGCCCTGACGGTCAGGGCCGAGCCCCGCCAGCAACGCACGCGCGGTGGTGGCGGCGTCGCCCTGGAGCGCCCGATCGGCGGGGAGGTTCATCTGCAGCTGGCCGGGGTCGATGTCGACGCGGATGAGCGTGCCACGCAGGGCGAGGGGGCGATCCTCCAGATCGGTCTCCGCGACCTCGGTACCGATCGCCAGCACCAGGTCGCAGGCGGCGAGCGCGTCGCGTCCCGCCCTCGATCCCAGGGCGGCACCGATCGCCAGCTCATCGTCCTCGGGGAACGCGCCCTTGCCGTTGATGGTGGTGACGACGATCGCGTCGAGGGCGCGCGCCAGGCGCGCCACCTCCGGCGCCGCGTCCTGAGCTCCTCCACCCACGAGCAGCCCGGGACGGCTCGCGGCAGCCAGCAGCGCGAGCGCGTCGCGGACCTCGGCGGCGGAGGCCTGGGGCCGGCGGGCCGCCCGGGGCGGGGGCACCGAGACCACCGCCTCGGCGTCGAGCACGTCGATCGGGACCTCGAGGTGCACCGGCCGGGGCCGGCACGAGGCGAACTCCCAGAACGCGCGGTAGATCGCATCGACGACGTCACCTGGCGACTCCGCGCGATGGCTCCAGCCGACCAGGCTGTCCATGGCAAGCGACAGGTCCTTGGCCTCGTGGAGGAACCCGGTGCCGCGCCGGTAGATCTCGCGCGGCACGCCGGGAGACACGATCAGCATCGGGATGGAGTCGGAGTACGCCTGCGCAGCGGGCGTTGCCAGGTTGGTCACGCCGGGTCCGCTGGTGACGATGCAGACGCCGGCTCGGCCCGAGGCCCGCGCGTACCCATCGGCGGCGAACCCGGATCCCTGCTCGTGACGCGGCAGGATATGACGGATCGGTGACTCCGCGACAAACCGATCGATCGGGAGCGTGTGAGTGCCCGGGATGCCGAACACGACGTCGACCCCGTGGGCTTCGAGCGCCCGCACGACGGCCTCCGCCCCGCTCATCCGGCGTTCCAGCCGCTGCGTTGCCGGCCGCGCACCGGGAACCAGGGTCGGGCGCGTCGAGCCTGGGCCGGGTTTGGAGGCGCTCACCCCGGGAGGTCCTCCGGGCGCTTGGCGGCGAGCTTCCCGTGCAGCAGGCCGGTGGACTGTCCGACCTCGATCAGGTACCCATCCGGGTCCCGCAGGTAGCAGCGGATCTCGGCCTCCCGGTCGATCGGCGGCGTCACGAACTGGGCCCCCCTGGCCTTCCACTCCTGGTAGCGGGCCTGGATGTCGGCGACCCGGAGGTTGAGAAAGATCGACGTCGTGTCGCCCGGCTCGTAGTCGACCACCGTGATCCCCGGCTTGTCCGGGGTCGGCGGCCCGCCGGGATTCATGATGATCCACGAGTTGGCCAGCTTCACGATGCAGGGGTTCTCCTCCAGGACCACCGTGCCGCCCAGGACCCGGGAGTAGAAGTCTCGCGAGGCGGCGACCTTGCGCACGGTGATGAACAACGTCATCACGATGCCGTCCCCGGCGGGCGCGGGGAGGTTGGCGAAGTCGATTCGCGGCGCGGGCTCGGTCATGAGATTTGCTCTCCCGGCGACACCAGGCGGCTGGCGGCTACCCGCTCCACGGTACCGCAGCGTCCGTCGGGCACTCGCGTCACCGGATCAGCAGGGCGGGCTCCTGGAACAGGCCCTTTGCGGCCCGCACCTGGTACACCTCGGGGTTGTAGACGAACTCCGGCTCGGCGCCCCGCGAGATCATCCAGGATCGCTTGTGCGGCCGAGTGAGCCACCTGCACCATCGCCTCCTGCGTCTGCCCCGCGACGTGAGGGGACAGGACGACGTTCTCCATCTCCCGCAGTGGCGACTCGGGGGCCAGCGGCTCATCGGCGAAGACGTCGAGCGCGGCTCCCGCCAGGTGCCCCGCCTGCAGCGACGCGGTCAGCGCCCCCTCGTCGACGACCTCACCTCGCGACGTGTTGACCACGATCGCGCCGGGATGCAACGCCGCGAGGGCCACCGCGTCGATCATCCGGAAGGTCGTCGGATTGAGGCGGGGGTGGAGCGTCAGGATGTCAGCCGCTGCCAGGACCTCCTCCAGCGAGCCGAGTCTCATGCCCGGGACAGGCGGCTCCGAGTAGGCGGGATCGCACCCGATGACCTGCATGCCGAACGCCAGCCCCTGGCGGGCGACGCGGCCGCCGATCGCGCCCACGCCGACGATGCCGAGCGTACGGCCCTCGAGTTCGACGCCGGTGAGAGGGCGGCGATCCCAGCCGCCGGCACGCATCAGGCGGTCTGCCTCGCGGACCTTTCGGACGAGCGTGAGCAGCAGTCCGAACGTGTACTCGGCGACCGCCGCCGCGTTGAGCGATCCCGCGGTCGTGACCACGACGCCCGTTCGGTCGCGGCGTCGAGGTCGACGCTGTCGACGCCCACCCCGTGCCTGGCCACGATGCGGAGGTGAGGTGCTGCCTCGATCACGCGCCGCGTCACCGCCCCCACCCGCGCCAGGACGGCCTGCGCCTCGACGCACGCTTCGGCGTAGCGCTCCTCGGGCGTGTACGCGCCGAGAATCCGCAGCTCGCAGCTTTCGCTGAGGCGGGCGATCGCCTCGGGGTGAACGCTGGGGTCGCTGACCACGACCAGGGGTCGCCGGCTGTCACTCATCCTGCCCTCCTCGTGTCATCTCCGCGGTGCGGACGAGCCTCTTCGTACGAACGGTCGACCGCCCCGGCCTCGGAGCTCATGTCGTCGGCGGCTTCGAAGGTTCCCACCTCGCGCCGCGTGACGCCTCACCCGATGCGCGCGGGAAGCGACTCGACGCCGTGGATGAAGTCGCTGAACAGGTAGTCCGGCTCACCGACCTCCAGCCGCGGCAGACGGGTGAGGACCTCCCGGAACAGCGCGGCCATCTGGGCCCGCGCGACGACGCTGCCCAAGCAGAAGTGCACGCCGCCTCCGCCGAAGGCGACGTGCTGGGAGCGCGGCCGTGACAGGTCGAAGCGGTCGGGGTCGGTGAACACGGTCTCGTCCCGGTTCCCCGAGCAGTAGAAGAGCGCGACCTTGTCGCCGGCGGTCAGCGGCACCCCGTGCAGCGTCGGTGTCGCGGGTCGCGGTCCGGGTGAAGACCAGGATCGGAGACGCGTAGCGCACACACTCGTCGAGTGCGCCCTCGATCCGCGACTCGTAGTCCTCACAAAGCCAGGTCCTCTGCTCGGGATACGCCCAGAGCGAGATCAACGAGAGCGTGATCGCCTGCTTGGTGGTCTCGTCTCCTGCCACCACCAGCAGCAGCACGGTGGAGAGGATCTCCTCCTGGGTGAGAGGGCGGCCCGCGATCTGCGCGTGGACGAGCCGGGTCATCAGGTCGTCCGCCGGATGCACGCGCCGGTACGCGGCGAGAGCCCCCGTCATCACCTCCAGGTACGCGACCTGCTGTCCGTGGAATGCCTCCATCGTCATGCCCGGCGGCAGCTCGGCCGGGAAACCCGAGCCGGCGTAGGCGTCGGCGGCGAGCACGAAACGGTCACGCTCGCCGGGCGGAATGCCGAGGAGGTCCGCGAGAGTGTGGAGCGGAAGCTGGGCCGAGATCTCGCGGACGAGGTCGAACTCGCCGAGCGTGGCGGCGCGGGCTACGATCCTCTGCGCGCGCCGGCGAACTCGACCCTCGAGCCGGGCCACCGCTTTGGGCGTGAAGGCGTCGCTCACCAATCGGCGGTAGAGCGAGTGCAGCGGCGGGTCCATGACCAGCATGTTCGGGGACACCCGAAACGGGGCGGGGCGCAGGTTCACCTGACCCAGGCCGGAGCTGAAGAGGTCGTGGTGCCGGCTCACCTGGACGATGTCGTCCACCGTGGTCACCGCCCAGAATCCAGCCTCGTGATGCTTCCAGCCAGGGAGCTCGGGCGTTTCCAGCGGCGTGTGCCAGCTGACCGGAACGTGCCGGCGCAGCCAGCCGAACGACTCGTCGCGCACCTCGAACGGCCGGGACCAGAAGTCGACGCTCGACAGGTCGATGCCGGTGTCGACCGGGTGATGAGTGCCGAACGGCCTCAAGCGCGCCACCGCCGCCCCATGGTGAGGCTTGCGTGCCGGCCGTGCCGTGTGGTCTGTCACCCGGCGGGACCCGGTTACCGGCGCTGGAGGTCGATCACGGACGTGCTCTCCTCTCGCGATTGATCGAAGACGCGCCCCCACTCTAGGGCCGGGACGGGCGGGCTGACGACCCGGGTACCGGTCGCGCGACCTCAGAGCACCATCGATTCGACGATCGCGTCGCCCTCCTCGAACCGCGAGAGGCGCAGCGGATGGAGGTCGAACGTGGTGCAGCGCCCACGGGTGACGAGCTCCGCGACCGCCTGCCCCGCCGCAAGCGAGTGCATGATGCCGTGCCCGCCGAACCCGACGGCCTGAACGAAGTTCGGATGGCCGGGAGGGGCGTCGACGATGGCGTGGTGATCCGGGGTCTCGGGGTAGAGCCCGGCCCAACACTTGCGCTGGTCGATCGCGACGGACGCCAGGAACGGGAAGCGGTGTCCGATCCGCGAGGCGAGCGCATCGAGGAACAGGGGGTCGAAGGAAAGGTCGGTGCAGGGATCGTCGTGCGGGTCGGCCCACGCCAGCACAAACCCACCCGCTTCGCGCCGGATCAGAACCCCGGTGTCGGCGTCGATGGACATCGGGATGCGGTCGGGGTACCCGCCGAGCGGTTCGGTGCAGGCCAGGTTCCGCCGGTACGGGGCGACAGGAAGGCGGAGGCCTGCCAGGCCGGCGACGGCCGTGGCGTCGGGACCGGCGGCGTTCACCGCCCAACCGGCGTCGACCGTCCACCCTGGGGTCTCGATCCGCACGCCAGGCCCGGTCTCCGCGATCGTCTGGACCTCTTCCCCGAGCAGGTACCGGACCCCCAGCTTCCGGCCCTCGGACCAGAGCGCGGACACCACGCCTCCGGGGTCGAGGATGCCGTCGGTGGGACAGAAGGTGCCTGCCCGCAGGTCTTCGCGCCGGACGAAGGGAGCCAGCTCGGCGACCGCCGCCGGTGACAGCCAGCGGACCGGCACCCCGCATCGGACCTGCAGCTCGAAGCCGCCGCGCAGCGCGTGCTCCGACTCCGGCGTCCCCGCCATGAACAGATAGCCGACCTGGCGCAGCCCGACCAGCCCGCCGGTGACGCGATCGAGCTCGACCAGGCCGTCGATGGTGTAGCGGGAGAACGCGATGTTGACCGGGGTCGCGAATTGGGCGCGGACCCCGCCGTTGGCCCGGCTCGTGGAGCCCTGGCCCGGCACCTGCCCACGCTCGACGACGGCGACCGACGGCACGCCCGCCTGCCGCAGCCGCAGGGCCGTCGCCAGCCCGACCGCGCCCGCGCCGACCACCGCCACCGAGGTCTGGATCCGCCCGCGCACCACGCCATGTTGCGCCCCGTTGGCTTGAGAGGGGCCGTTGGTGCACCAATCGCCCGGTTTCGTGGTCGAGAGGGGGGCCTTGGTGCACCAATCGCCCGGTCTCCCCGGGAGCGATATGATCCGTCGATGACCACGACCGGGATCAACCCGTATGAGCGGCTCGGCGTCGCGCCTGTCATAAACGCTTGCGGCATCTACACAGATCTCGGCGGATCCTGCCTGTCGGACACTGTGTGGCGACAGCTGGCACTTGTGAACCGAACCTGGGCTTCGGTCCCAGACCTGCTCGACGCGACCGGCGCCCGCATCGCGCAGCTCGTCGGTACGGAGGCAGCCCGGGTGACGCCGGGGGCGTCGGCCGCGATCATGCTGGGCGTGGCGGCCTGTCTCTCGGGTGGGGACCCCGAGCTCAACGAGAGACTGCCGGGCGGACCACCTCACAGACGGCAGGTCATCATGCAGCGCGCGCACCGCTACAAATACACACGCGTCGCGCTGCTCGCGGGGGCCGACATCGTCGAAGCCGGCGATGACCAGGGCACTTCGGGTACCCAGCTCGAGGCCGCGCTCGCCGGCGGCGGCGCGGCGATCCTGCATCCCGCCCACCTCGACGGTCGCAACGGCTCGATACCACTCGCCGAAGTCGCCTCCATCGCACATGCGTGGCGGGTCCCGATCGTCGTCGATGCAGCCTACCTGTCGTTTCCGACGCAGATGCTCACCACGTTCACACATGACGGCGCCGATCTTGTGTGTTTCAGTGCCAAGTACTTCTGGGGTCCCAACGCGGGTGGTTTCATCGCCGGACGCAAGGAACTTGTCCAGGCTGTCGCAGATCTTGACTTCACGCACTACGAGGGCGGCCCGGTGCGAACGTTCGGCCGTCCTCTCAAGCTCGACCGCACCACGATCGTCGCCACCCTCCTCGCCCTCGAAGAGTGGCTGGCCATGGATCATGACGAGCGCTGGCGGTCATATCGGAGGCGAGTGGACGCTCTGATCGATGCGCTCTCCGACCTACCCGGGATCCGCGCCGAGGCCAAGCAGTTCACCCTGGACGAGCGACTGACCGACGAGGCACCCAACGCGCTGGTCGTGACAGCGAATGGGACAGAGGCTGCGGCCGAGTTGGAACACGAGCTCGCGGCCGGCGTCCCACGCATCCTGTGCAGCCGGATCGATGAGAGGCTCGTCATCGCGGTCGAGACGATCGAGCCGGACGAGGACGGCGTGGTGGCGCGGCGGATCCGCGAGCTTGCCACGGCACGGCCGTGACCGCACCGCGGGGATCCGCGCTGTGATGGCGAGGCTCCCGCGCGGGGGTGAGGGACCGGCTCAAGCGCCGAGCGCCGCCCGGAAGCCGGCCATCTCGACGACCTGACGGCTGTGGCGTGACTCCTCGGCGGCGAACGCCAGCAGGTGACTCTCGAGCGACTCGGCGACGTCGGTTGCCGCATCCGGCCGCTCTCCGCGCAGGACCGCGACGAAATCTTCGAGCAGCCTACCGTCAGCGCCCCCGTGGCCGCTGGACTGGTCGATACCACCTTCCCAGGGATGGATCGTCTCGGTCTCTCCCGTCAGATGGTCATGGATCAGGAGCCGGCCGGTCGACTGGTCGCCGAGCAGCGTCGCCCGCATACCGTCGATGCGCAGCGTGCGGCCCTCCACATGCGAGGAGCCTTGCATGGTCATGCTGATGGCCAGCCCCTGTCCGAAGTCGAGTGCCACCACCTGGTGGTCGACGACGTCGTTGTCGCACCGGTACACGCAGCGTCCGTAGGGACCGGTACGGAGTCCCTCCAGCATCGCTTCCGGGCTGTGGTCGATCGATACCGGATCCAGCATGAACTCGGGTGTGTCAGGACTGATGTAGACGCGTGGCGCATACCAGAGGCAGGCGTCGCTGTGGGGGCACCCGTCGGTACAGCGGGCCGGCATGTCGGCAAGGGCCCGCTCGGCGGTGAAATGTGTCAGCGACCCGAACGAGGCGACCCGCTCCGGGCGTCTGCCGATCAATAAGACAAGGAAGTCGAGGTCGTGGCTGCACTTGGCCAGGATCATGGGGGCGGACCGGCCTGAGTTCCCCCAATTACCCCGAATGTAGCTGTGGGCGAAGTGGCGGAACGACAGGTTCTCACGCCAATCGATCGAGACCAGGTCTCCGAGGACGCCTGAGGCGACGATCTCGCGTACCCGGCTGAAATACGGCGCGTAACGCATTTCGTGGCAGACGACGACCCGGCGGCCCGCTTCGCGCGCCAGCCGCACCAGGTCGACACAGTCCTGGGCCCGGGTCGCCATCGGCTTCTCGAGCAGGACGTCGTACCCCGACTCGAGCAGGGCCTCGGTGCTGACCAGGTGGGTCCTGTCCATCGTCGTGTTGATCGCCGCCCGCGCCAACCGCCCCTTGGCGATCAGCTCCTCCCAGGAACGGAACCGGCCGCTGGGCGGGATGCCGTGCAGGTCCGCGAAGCGCTCCCGCCGATCGTCCCTGGGCTCGGCGACGGCGACGAACCGCAGCTGGTCCCGGAGGTGCTCGGCCGCGTACCGGCCGTAGGCGCGGTGCCCGCGATTGCCCGCCCCGATCATCACCGCGTCGATGCAGTCAGACATGTCTCTCCTCCCTACCCTCTACCCTGGCGCGGCCCGGCCGCGGCGCTCACACGGTCGACCCAAGTGTCGCAGGCTCCCCCTCGCGCGCCGGGCGGGATGGGCGACGGCAGGCTTTGAGGCCCTCACCGCGCCGTCGCTCGATGCTCCGCCAGCCCGCGAACGTCCGCGATCCCAGCCCTGAGGGCCTGCTGGTAGATCCAGAGGTCCCCGCTGTACGCGATCGCGCGGTAGCCCTTGCTCAGCACGAGCTCCGCCTCCTTGCGGCTGGTGACCATGAAGCCCGCCGCCTTACCGTGCCGGAGCGCGGCCTCGGCGACCCGATCCAGGGCCGACAGGTACCGGGGATGGTCGAACTCTCCCGCGATGCCGAGCGAGGAGGTCAGGTCGAACTGCCCGACCCAGAGCACATCGATCCCCGGCACCGCCGCGATCGCGTCCACGTTCTCGAGGCCGGACGCGGTCTCGATCTGCGCGGCGATCATCGATTCCCGGTTCGCGCTTGCCATCTTCTCGTGGACGTCGCCCCCCAGGTAGTCGTCGTGAGCGATGCCGAAAGCTGCGCCCCGACGTCCCTCCGGTGGGTACTTCGCGAACTGCACGATCCGCTCCGCCTGCTCGCCGCTCTCGACCATGGGGAGGATCAGGCCCATCGCGCCGAGGTCGAGCGGCTGGGAGAGGAGGTGGTACACCGTGCCCGCCGGCCGCACCAGGGGCACCAGTCCGGCCGTATGCGCCGCACCCACCAGGACGCGCACGATGTCGCCGCTCCACCCGGTGTGCTCGGTGTCGAAGAACGCGAACTCGGCTCCCGAGGCCGCGGCGACGCGAGGGGCCCCGGGTGTGCAGAACTCGAAGAACGCGGTCCCGACCGCCAGCTCGCCTCGGGCCAAAGCCCGCTTCACCGGGTTCTCTCTCATTGGATTCCTGCCTCCTTTGTGAGAACGCTCCGACCAGGAGCGCGATCGTGAATGTCCATGAGCGCGATCATGCAATCACGCAGCGCTGTTACCAGGCCCGCTCCTGGCTACGTTGATCGTAGGAGTTGTCCGGGTCACGGCCCGCGCCGCTGTCGCAACGTTCCGCTAGCGGGTCGCCGGCCCTCGTCCGACCTGTACAACGCAGGTACCTGACGTCTGCGCTTCGACTGACAGAGGTGCCGCCGATATACTCTGGTCCCCATGGGGGACACTCCGGGGCAGGGCCCCCCGTCTTCGGGAGGTCAGGTTCCACCACCGCCCGGCGGCCCGCGTCCGACCAATATCTGGGGGACACTCGGGAGGCTGCCCTGGTGGGTGAAAGTCGGGGCGCCGGTACTGGTCGTCCTGCTTCTCATCGCCGCCTTCGCGGGAGGGAGTGCTCTGGGCCGTTCCGAAGAGACGGCGTCAGTCGAGGCGACCGCGTCACCCGAGCCGGCAATCAACTCCCCGAGTCCTCCGGCCACGGAGGAAACCACCGAGACGCCGACCCCCATAACCCCCGCCCCCAAGACGCCCACTCCGTCACCTACGGCCAAGACCGAGCCGACGGCGACTCCCGCACCGACGGCCGCGCCCACGCCGACGCCCGCACCGACGTCGACGCCGACGGCGGCGCCGACCCCGACTCCGACTGTCGAACCGACCCCGACACCGACGACCGAACCGACGCTCGAGCCCACCGGACCCAAAACCACGTTCGGGGACGGCACGCATCTCGTCAACATCGACATCGCGCCCGGGACCTACGTCGCCCCCGGCGGGAAGGACTGCTTCTGGGAGCGCAAGAGCGAGCCGCCGGATGAGGAGGACGACGTGATCGCGAACCAGAACCCCGTAGGTCGCACCATCGTCACGATCGAGGGCGGCGACAAGACGTTCGAGACCGGTGGGTGCGGAGAGTGGACGCCGGCGCCGACGAGCGGAAAGCCCAAGACATCCTTCGGCCCCGGGGCCTACGCCGTCGGAGTCGACATCAAACCGGGGACGTACAAGGCAGTGGGTGGGGCCGGCTGCTACTGGGCGCGCCTCAAAGGCTTCGGGGGCACCGAAGAGGAGATCATCGCGGACAGTCACCCGGAGCATTCGGCGACGGTCACCATCCGCCCGACCGACAAGGGCTTCCTCTCAGAAGGATGTGGGGACTGGAAGAAATAGGAGCCGCCCATAAACCCGTTTTCGCGTGGAAACGGCACTATGGGGCCCTCCATAGTCCCGGTTTCGCGTGAAAACGGGGATGGTCGCGCGGGCTATGCTCGCCGGATGAAAGCGGCCATCCTCTACGAGCCGAAGCAGCCGGTCCGTGTCGAGGAGGTCGAGCTCGACGCTCCCCGGGACGGAGAGGTCCTGGTCCGAATCGGGGCCGCCGGCGTCTGCCACTCCGACTACCACTTCATGAACGGAGACCGGTCAGTCAACCTCCCCTGTGTGCTCGGGCACGAGGGAGCCGGGGTGGTCGAAGAGGTGGGCCGCGGCGTGACCTCCGTCGCGCCGGGCGACCATGTGGTGCTGCTGTTCCGGGCCAACTGCGGTCACTGCGAGTTCTGCAGTCAGGGGCGGCCCGCGCTGTGCTGGATGGCAGACCTGCTCCGCAGCACCGGCCACCTGCTCGACGGGACCAGTCGTCTCCATCGGAACGGTGCCGAGATCAAGCACTTCTCCGGGGTCTCCTGCTTCGCCGAACGAGCCGTCGTGCCGGAGCAGGGCGTCGTGCGCATCGACCCGGCGATCCCGCACGAGGTCGCGGCACTGGTCGGCTGCGCGGTGATGACCGGAGTCGGTGCGGTGATGAACACGGCTCAGGTAAAACCGGGGGCGGCGGTGCTCGTGGTGGGTGTCGGCGGAGTCGGCCTGAACTGCGTCATGGGCGCCGCGCTGGTTGGCGCCCATCCGATCATCGTCGCCGACGTCGTCGACTCCAAGCTCGAGACGGCGATGGACTTCGGTGCCACACACGCGGTGAACGCGGCCACCGGCAACCTGGTGACCGAGGTACGCGCACTGACCGGCGACGACGGCGTCGACTTCGCGTTCGAGGCGATCGGCAACCCGAAAGCGCTGCGACAGGCGTTCGACGCCGTGCGTCGGGGCGGCTCGACGATCGCGGTCGGCATCGCCCCTCAGGGCAGTGAGGCCTCCTTCGACGCGGGAGAGCTGGTCACGTTGGAGAAGACGGTGCGAGGCAGCTATTACGGCTCCACCCGCCCCCAGACCGACATGCCCCACCTGCTCGAGCTGTATCAGGCCGGGCGGTTGCCGATCGATCGACTGATCAGCCGTCGCTATCCGCTCAGCGACGTGAACGAGGCCTACCGCGCTCTGCTCGCCGGCGAGGTTGCGCGCTCGGTACTGATTCCCTCTGACTGAGCCGAAACCCTGCGGGCCGACGAGGTTTCGAGCCCTGTGCTGTGAATGGGAGCGCGGGGCCCTTGGGCGGCGCGCTCGGTGGCTGAGGAGGCAAGGTGGTGGCTGACGCAGAGATGGTCCTCTTCAAGAACGCCTCGGTGCTGGATCCGGAGCGGGGTGAGCTGGTTCCCGACCGGTCGGTGCTGGTCGAAGGCGCCAGGATTCGCGAGGTCGGCGGCAGCGAGCTGAGGGCGGCGGGCGCGCGAACCCTGGACGTGCACGGCAGGACGCTGATGCCCGGCTTGATCGATGCACACGTTCATGTCATCGCCGTGACCGCGAATCTCGCCGCGATGGCCGAGTGGTCTCCGATGTACGTGGCAGCCCAGGCAACGCACGTCCTGCGGAACATGCTGCATCGGGGATTCACGACCGTACGCGACGTCGGCGGTGCCGATTACGGGATCGCCGCCGCGGTGGAGGAGGGCTTTCTCGAGGGTCCGCACATCGTCTTCGGGGGCCGGGCGCTGTCCCAAACCGGCGGCCATGGTGATTGGCGCAGCCCTGGCCGCACGGCCATCTCGACCTGCTCCTGCTGCCCCACGCTGAGCACGATCTGCGATGGACCGGTCGAGGTGCGGCGGGCGGCGCGGCACGAGGTCCGCAAGGGTGCCTCCCACATCAAGGTCATGCTGAGCGGAGGGGTCGCCTCGCCGACCGACCGCGTCGATTCGACGCAGTTCTCGACGGATGAGATCCGCGCCGCGGTCGAGGAAGCGGAGGCAGCGGGGCTCTACGTCGCGGGACACGCGTACACCGCGCAGGCGGTCAACCGCGGGCTTCAGTGCGGCGTGCGCAGCATCGAGCACGGGAACCTCATGGACCAGAGCTCGGTCGAGCTCTTCAAGAGCTCCGGGGCCTTCTACGTTCCGACGCTCGCCACCTACTCAGCGCTCGCCGAACGCGGCCTCCAGTTCGGCCTGCCGGAACACAGCCATCGCAAGGTGTTCGGGGTCCTCGATTCAGGATTGCGAGCGCTCGACCTCGCGCATCGATCCGGGGTCCCGATCGTGTACGGCACGGACCTGCTCGGAGGAATGCACGAGGACCAATTAACCGAATTCACGATCCGCTCGCAGGTTCAGCCGGCCGCGGAGATCATCCGATCCGCAACTACGATCGCGGCGCGACTGCTCTTCGGATGGAGGGCGTGATCGGAGTCGTCAAGCCGGGAGCGACGGCAGACCTCCTGGTGGTGGACGGGGATCCGCTGCGGGATGTCAACGTTCTGACCGACCCAGCGCGGAACTTGCGACTCATCATGGTGCGTGGACGAATCGCCCGCGACGACCTGGAAGGCTAGTCGGCCGTTGGTGCACCAATCGCCCAGTTGCGGTGCTCGGAATGGGCAATTGGTGCACCAATCGCCCTTTGCCGGCCCACGTGAACCCTATACTGCCGCCACTCTGGGCACGACAGCACTGGGACGTGAGCCAGACGTCGAGGCCGTCTACCGCGTCTACGCGCTGCGCTACGGTCACCGCGAGGCGCTGCGGGCGGAGCATTTCTACGGGTTCGATCCGTGCGGCGACGCCTCCATGCCCATGGATTACTTCGTCTGGGTGGCGGTCGGCCCGGCTGCGACGGTCGTCGTCGACGCCGGGTTCGCCCAGAGGTCGGACGCCAGCACAGGCGGAGCGCATCTCGCGTCCCCTCGACCTGCTGGCCGCGATCGGCTCCAGCGCGGCCGACGTGGGCCACGTCGTCATCACGCATCTCCACTACGACCACACCGGCTACCTGTCTTCGTTCCCGGCGGCGCAGTTCGTGCTTCAGGAGGCGGAGATGGCATTCTGGACGGGCCGGCACGCGGGCAGGGGAGAATTCAAGCGCTTCCTCTGCGAGGCGTCCGATCTGGCGTTCCTCGTCGAGGCCAACGTGGAGGGGCGAGTTCGCCAGCTGACCGGCGACCGGGAGATCATGCCCGGCATCAGCGTCCATCTCGTCGGGGGCCACACCCCGGGGCTGCAGATCGTCCGGGTCCGCACCGCCGGCGGCTGGGTCGTGCTCGGCTCCGACGCGGCACACTACCGGGAAAACCTGGAAGCCGACCGTCCGTTCGCCATCGTCCACACGCTGCCGCTGATGTACGACGCGTTCGACCGGCTGCAGGAGCTCGCCGGACCCGACGGCGTCATCGTCGCCCCGGTCACGACCCAGCGCTGCTCGAGCAGTTTCCGTCCCGCACTCCCGACTGCGGCGGTTCCATCGTCTACTCGGTCGCGTGACCACCGTCAGGAGCCTAAAACCGGCGGTCAGCCCGAACGTTACCGGCCGCCGACCTGAGGGCAGGGAGCACGATCGAGCCCAGCTGGCGGAGGGCAGCCGCCGGGTCAGGCCCGAGCGGAGGCCCGAAAGAGATGTGGCGGGCCCCGGCCGCTTCCACCAGCCACCGGCAGCGATCCGCAACCTCCGCGGCATCCCCGGCGATGCCCAGCGACAGCATCGCGGGGCCCACCAGGGAGGCGGCGCGATCGGGGTCTTCCACCGACATCGCCCGCTGGATCGGTGCGAAGTCGCTGAGCGACAGGCCGGCGGCGGCCAGCAAGTCTGGCGAGAACGAGGCCCCGTAGTAGGCGATCTTCTGGGCCAGTGCCCAGCGAGCGCGCTCGGCATCGGCGTCGACCGAGCACCAGACGCAAGCGGCGACGTCGATGCCGGCGGGATGGCGGCCGGACCGTCGCGCACCCGCTTCGATCTGCTCCCGCGCGGCCGGCAGGCGCTCCGGCGGGAACAGCAGCGGCAGCGCGCCGTCCGCGAGTTCGCCGGCCAGCCGGAGCATTGCCGGCCCCATCCCGCCGAGATAGATCGGCGTCCGTGCCTCTCCCGTTCGGAGGTAGGCCTCGCGGCGCCGACCAGGCCCGGCCCCGGCCACGTCGGCGGGGCGCTTGCCCTCCAGCAGGGCACGGATCGCGAGCAGCGCCTCCCGGGTCCGGCGCACCGGCCCGTAGGCGGGTGTGATGCCGGCCCACCCCAGGAACTCGTCGGCCCCCGCGCCGAGCCCGAGGAGAAAGCGGCCTTGCGCCAGCTCCTGCAGGGTCGCCGCATGCATCGCCAGCTCGGCCGGATGGGCAGAGCAGGGATTGGCGACTCCGATGCCGAGACCGATCCGCCGGGTCTGCCGAGCGCCGGCGGCGACCAGCACCGGAGCCGACCGCCAGAAGAGGTCATGCGAGACCCAGATCTGGTCAAAGCCGAGGTCTTCAGCCAGAGTCATCAGCTCGAGCCAGAGATCAGGGCCG
>CAVXUG010000008.1:0-102336 GCA_963764905.1 uncultured Solirubrobacterales bacterium | reverse complement strand
TTACCATGCTGGGCCCCCAGAGACGCCCTATTACTAGGTAGAGCGCCATTTTTGACTCCTGTGCTGATGATTCGTCGCCCTCGCCCGATGGACAGGAGAGGACAACCTGGGACAAAAAGTGTATCGAACTGCTGGTGAGCTAGCGGTACAAAAAGAGAGCCGACGGCGAGGCTCGAACTCGCGACCTCATCCTTACCATGGATGCGCTCTACCAGCTGAGCTACGTCGGCCTGGAGCTCGCATCCTACCGCCGCCGGGCCGGCCGAGGCGAGGCCGATCTCGCTGAGGCCGGATCGTCGTCGTAAGTCCCACTGGCGCGCTTGGGCGGGGGGCTCGGCGGCTCAATTGCGTGGCTGGAAGATTAGCGGTGCGTCAGCTGTCGGGGTTGTCTGGGCTCGCGCGGCGGGTACTGCTATCGGCTAGCCGATAGGGCACCTATATGTAGTAGCCGAAGGATGATCGTTGTGGGTACCCTGCTAGTAGCCAGACCCGACTGAAAGGAATAGAGAAGTGGCGGTAGACCAGTTCGTCGAGGATGCGCACCGGGCCGCCACCGGCATGGAGTCGGCGCGGCTCGCGGGCGAGTTGCAGGAGTTGCTGGGTCAGAAGTTGGTCGCCTTCGCGGTCGGCGATCGCCACCCGAGGACGATCGGTCGCTACGCGCGTGGCGAGCGCCTGCCGGAGCCGCGGGCGCTGGGCCGGCTGGTGGACATCTACACCGTCGTGCGAATCCTGGGCGAGGGCATGCGCGAGCAGTCGATCAAGTCGTGGATGATGGGCAGCAACCCCCGTCTGAAGGGCAAGGCGCCGATCGAGGCGATCCATGACGGCCGCGCCTACGAGGTGATGGGAGCCGCCAAGGCGTTCGTTACACGCCACTGAAGCTGCGTGGCCTCGCGGCATGGGCCGGCACGCTATCTGGGAGTCCTGATATCGCCTATGTCGTCCGTCTGAGCTACGTCGGCCTGGCGCTCGCATCCTACCGCCGCCGGACCGGAGGCGGACCGAAGGAGCAGACTGGCTCAGCACCGCGGGGATGACCGATCAAGATGTCGTCCGCACGGGTCCGTATGTTGTCGGTGTGGCCACCAAGCGCCATGCACGGCTCGTGCTCCGCCCGGAGCACCACGAGTGGGATCTGATCGAACAGCATCCCCAGCTTCTCGACGCCGTGCTACTCCCCGAGAGCTACGTGGCACCCTACCCGTCCGGGCCACCTGCTGGAGGGCCATGATCCGAGGAAGCTGCTTGACGCCGCGCGTGACGCCGGATGCGATCTGTGGCGCGACCCGGAGACCGCGGGCCTGTGCTCGCGAACGATCCTGCGGCTCCCGGCCACCAAGCGTCTGCACGAAACCCCACTCGCACGCGAGTTCCAGATGCCCCTCGACCTGTCGCTGCTCGCCGACCCCGAGGCGCGACGCCACGCGCTGGAGCTCGTGCTCGCCACCCAGGACGGCAGCGAGATGCTCGCAGGCCCCTACTTCGACTTCGACCGCCGCGACAGCCCAGCACACCGCCTGAACCTGCAGATGGCGCGAGAAACCGCTCTCGCTGCCGAAGATCAGGTGCCCGGCGCGTTCTTGCAGCTCACTCACCACGGGCTGTTGCGGGGACTGCTCGCCGAGGTCGCCGCGGATTACCAGATGGTCGGCGTGCGGCGTGTCGTGATCCGTGTCCGCGGGCTGAAAAGCGAGCAGGCTGACGCGCAGGAGCTGACTGCATACCTGGATGCGATCGACGCTTTCACCAGCCGCGGTATCGAGGCGGTCGCGGACTGCGCCGGAAAGCTCGGTCCGGTGCTCGTCGCGGCCGGCGCGGAAGGCTTCAGCACCGGCACGAGGTTCTTCAAATGCGTGCCGGCGGCGCTCCTCAGCGCGAGTATCGGCGGCGGCGGTCCCTCGATCGCAGCGCAGCCGGCGGGCACTTGGAGCGAGGTTGCGCGCGAGCCTGAGCAGAGCGCCCATGACACCCGGGTCGCGAACCTCCTAACACTGCGCGAGCACACCGATCTCGCCGTCAGCGATCCGGACGAGCTAATCGCCTCGCTGCGCGCCGACGGCGGGGCTCAGCCAGCGATCTGGGCGAACGTGCTCGCGCAGCGCAGACGCCGCGCAGCTTGAACGAACGTCCACTCCGCTAGCGTCTGCCCCACCAGCGCGGCGCTCGCCTCCCAGCGCACCGCCTCACCCCCCGGATGCTCGAGGAGCCCGCTCGCCCACGCCTCCAGTGCCACCCCGGCCTCCTCGGACGCCAGCGACCATGCGGTTAGGATTCTCAGCGAAGGACGCAGCAGCACACCGCCCAGCGTCCGCTCGGGGAGGTGCGCGCCGGCCCGCGCGAGCGCCCGCCCGTATTCGCAGAGCCGCGACGCCGACACCGCGTCCTGCTCACCCGGATGCGCCTGCGCCTCGGCCGCAGCGTCGTCGAGCGCCGCGATGACCACTGCGTCAGGCGCGGCGAACAGCGCGGACGTTAGCCCCACACATCGCTGACTCTCGACGGCGACAGTCGCCCACAGCGAGACCGGCACACCCGCAGCCGCTGCAGCCGCCGCGACAACAGCCTCGTGGACACCGACATCGAGGCGGATCTCACGGCACAGCTCACCCGGACGCTGCGGCTGACGCTCCAAGTCGAAAGGTGCAGGAGTCCACCGACGCGGTCGCAGACCACCTCGCTCGCGTCCGGATCCCACCAGATACAACCGACTCATATTATGGTTTGATCATAATTACTATGGCGGACAGATGACCAGGGACAAGGCACCCGAGCGGGTCCCGGACTGGCTTCTTGGCGGCCACGTCCGCCGACGCGTTTTCGAGCAGCTGCGCTCCCGCGACGGCTGGAACGCACCCGAGCTGGCCAAGGAGATCAACGCCGGGCAAGCAACCGTCTACGACGTGTTCCGGGCGCTGAAACCGCTCGGTGCGCTAGAGCCCACAGGCCCTCGTGGCTCCTACAGGCTCACCCGCTCAGGTGTCGGCAAGGCGATCCGTCAGCTGCTGGATACCGGCTCACAGTTCAGCGAGCAGCAGGTCAACAGGCCCCCGGGCCGCGTCAAGAACCAGGGATCCTGAACACCGCTGCGAGCTTTGTCGACCGGGCCGCCGCGAGTTGACCGGAGGCGACGCAGGCTCAGCACCGCGGGGATGACCTGGGCGTCCGTCTGTGCCCGGCGCCTTTTGTCCGCCATGGGAACAGGCCTGCCCGAGCCGTAGCGTCCGGAGCATCCTCTCGAATGTACGGTCGTGCCTGACCGTGACGAACTCATCAAACGACTGGCGGTGGCGCTGGTCGTTTCGGACGCTCGCCGGTCTGGTGATCCGCAGACGCGGGTCCGCCTGGACCACTACCTCCCGTCCGTTGGTGCGCCTGGGAGCGCTGTGCGCTGGCGTCTGTATACCGCGCGGCACAGGCTGATCGGTGTCCCGGGCCCTGAGCCGGCTCGGTCTGAGTGGCACCGTGCCGACGCTGCGAAGGGGCGCCGGCTGCTCGCGGTCGACGTGCGCAACTCCAACCGCGTGGCGGCCTTCCTGTCCTGGCACTTCGAGGACCCCAACATCAAACCGGCGCGAGCGAAGGCCGGGCGCCGCCGCCCACTTCTGATCACGTCCGTGTGCGTTCGCGAGGACGTCGAGGGCACGCTCCGTGGCGAATACATGACCGCCGCCCTGTTGCTGACGCTCGTCGTATCGGCGATCGACACGGTGACCGTCGCGCATGGCCGCGTCGGCGTGATCGAGGACTCGGGGATCGCCCTCACGCCCGAGGAGCTCGACGCGTTTGGATTCACGCCCGGCGTCGGCGAGCCCAACGGTGGCTGGGCCGACCGGGGATACCGCGAACGGCATCACTCGGTCTAGTCATTCAGGTGGCGGCGGTAGATCGCCTCGGCGCGATCGGCCCACTCCCCCGGCAACTCGCTGCGCAACTCCGAAAGGAAGACGTCGCTCTCCTCGGGCTCCGGCGCAGGCAAAGCGGCAAGGAACTGCTCTGCTTCCGTGGTGACCCATCCCGCAAGCTCCGGAGCTTGCTGCTCGGCCAGCTCGACCAAGCCCCCCGCGACCTCCTCGACGGCGTTACGCCGAGCATGAATTGCGATCAACAACACGTCCGGGATCTGCAGGTAGCGCTCGCGCCGGCCCCACTCAACTGGCGTTATCCCCAGATCGCGCACGGCACGAGTAATGAACGAAGGATGCACGTCGATGAGCGCGGCGGCCTTGCGGAAGGTCGGGAGCACCCGCTGCAGATCCGCGCGGAGGATCGTCGGTGAGGTTGCCATAGAGCGACGGTAGCAGCTGGCTGCAACGATTGCAACCATCGCATTGGTAGCAATCAATTTATCCACGGCGACCTGCCGGTAGGGCTCGGTTCGCCCGGCGCGCTCCTCGGCGTCGAGCAGCACGCCTCGCCAGTACACCGCACGTCACGTTGAAGCCTGGCGAGAGCATGTTCAAGCACCTACGAACGGGATCTTGCCGTTCGAGTCACAATGGATCGGTGCCGCTCCTACGTTGCACAAACCGGGACTGTGGTCATCAGTGGTCCGAGCGCTCGCAGTTGGCGGTCGATTCGGATTGCCCGGAATGCGGGGACCCAGCCGAAGTTGTAGGCGTCGACAACGATATACCCAGTGAGCTAGACGCGGTTGCGTCCCAGCCGCGGGGCGAGCGGGCGCACCCGGGTCACGCCCGCGAGAGGGCTCGCGAGGTTCTACGCGAGCACCGGATCGCCCGTCCCCCTGTGGTCGTGCATGCGCTAGCGCGCAAGTGCGGCTTTGATATCCGCGAGAGCCACACGCTCGGCAAGCTGAGTGCCCGTCTGGTCGGCAAGGTCATCGAGGTCAACACGGAGGATCCGGCGGTTCGCCAGCGATTCTCGGTGGCGCACGAGCTCGGCCACCACTTCTTGGGCACCAGACATGGCGACGGACCGTTGGCCGAGCAGGAGGCCAACGCGTTCGCAGGGGAGCTTTTGGTTCCCGGTCATATGTTGCGCTCGGCGATGGAGCAAACCACCGATACACGTGAGCTGGCGAAGCTTTTCAAGGTCAGCCGTGAAGTCCTGGAGATTGCGGCCAAGCAGCACAAGCTCTTCGACCGACTCAGCTGAAGCTACTCGAGCTCGTCGAGTGCCTGGCGCAGCTCAGCGAGGTAACCGGCAACTTCGGCGCTTCGCGCCTTGGCAGAGCGGTCGACCTCGCTTTGGTCGGCGTAGAGATCGTGAGCAATGTCTTCTTCGGAGGCGCCAGGGCGTGAGCGTGCGGCCATCGGCATTGCGGGTCCAGTTGCCTCGCGCCGTCCTCCAGGTGATCCACTTAGGGATATAGCGACCGCGCGCTCAGCTTCCTCCCACGGGACATTGAGTACATGCAGGATCTTGGCCAGATCTTGCACATCTGTCTTGTCGGTCAGGTCCAACCGATCTCTTGCAAACTGGCCGAAGCGGCCGCCATCGATGCCCGTGCGCTCCAATAGCGCGGCGCGGTCCCATTCGGCGTTGGGGCCCTCGAGACGCAGCTGGAGGACCTCAGCGAGCCCCGTCTCTTGCTCCGAACCTACCTCCTCGAGGTCGGTGACCTGAGCATCGGTGTCGCGCCACAGGGTGCGCAGTTCCTCCGCGCGCTCCTCCGCCGCCAGTAGCCTTGGATCCTCCTCACCGAGGACGGCAGCCCCCGTCGGCAGCCCCTTCGGCTCGCTATCGCCCGCGAGTGTCCAGCGATAGAGCGCCACTAGTCCCTCGGCTTGCGGACGTGACAGCGTGCCGAGGCACTCGACTAGTTGTGTCCGCAGAAGCGCGCCAAGGTTCTGCAGATCTATGAATGCCCGATAGCCCAGTGCCTGGCTGTCGATCAGGAGATCGCGCTCGGTTGCAAGCTCGGGTTCGGCAACAACGGGCACCACCAAGATGCGGTCCTTGCTCTCCGCGGAGAGACCGATCACCGCCACGACCCAGCTCCAGTCACGCTCTCCAGCGGCGCTTGTTCGCCAAAGCTGACCCGTACCAACCCGATCAGGTAGAGGCAGTGCGGGTCGTCGAGCCAGGGCCGCAGTCGTCTCCGGTAGCGATGGCAGGGAGAACTCGGCTGGCAGGCCCTCCAGAACGGCGCGGCAACGCGGACAGTCATCGAGGTGTTGGCGCGTCTCAGTGTCTTCGGCACCGGCGCGCAGGTCAAGCATCTCCATCAGGGATAGGCACTCCATGTCATTCATCGTTGTGTTTCTTCTCTGACGCCATCTCAAGGACCTTTTCCAAGACCATGTCGAAGTGCTCATCGGAGATCGTTGACTCGCGGACCTTCAGGAGTGCCCGCCGATACTCGTTATCCACCGTCCCACGGCTTACCCTGAGCTTGGTTGCCAGCTCCTCGAGCGTCGTTTGAGGGCGGTCTCGCAAGACCTGCAGTTGGCGTCCGCTCAGCGTGATCACGGCGAGTCGTGCCGCCTCGGCGACCTCAAAGGCTTGCTCAGCTGATTCGCCACCGGTCGGTTCAGTTAGGTCGTCGAGCGCGACGTTTGGCTGGGCGTAGGCGTATGGGAAGCGTCCTCGGAGAGCAACACCGAAGTGCCGACCGCTCAGCGCCAGTCCTAGTGCTTGGAGGAGGCCGCTCAGGAAGCGGTGCAGGTCGGGAGTGCTCAGTACAGGGTCTGAGCGCTCACTTGAGGGGTAGCGCAGAAGCGCGAAGTCACCGAGTCCCCATGCTGATGCAATCAAAGTCTCGTCCTCGCCGGCGAAGAGCCGTGGTGTAGCGGACCATTCGGCAAGCCCCCACCAGCGGTCGGCGGGAACACGCGCGTCGGCGACGAGCAGGAATCCCTGCTCGGGGTCGCCGAGGAGTTCGCCGGTTCGTTCAAGTAGGCGAGGCCCGATCGCGCGTCGGCTACGCGCCACGAGCCAGTTACGAAGCGAACGCTCGAGATAGCGAGAAAGCGCGCGCGGCGAGTCGCAGCGATCGAATGCCTGCTGCAGGCCGCCGCGTAGCAAGGACTCCTCCAGCCAAGCGTGTAGCGCCTCTGCGAGCGCGTCGGGATCATCCCATCGTCCGCCGGGAACCGGAGAGGGCGCCAGTGCGCGGGTCGCCTGTGCGATCGCGACGAGCCGTCCGAGCCATGCGTAGAGCTTGGGGGTCATCTCGCCGTCCCGCACGCCGTGGCGCGCGGCCGCGAACTCGCTGGCAGTCAGCAGGAAGCTCACAGTTCGACCTCAAAGTCGACGGCGACCGTGTTCGCGTTCTCCAACACTCTGGTGCGGTAGGGCTCGGGCAGGCAACCGAGGCTAGGGCAGCCCGCGAGGTCACGCGCGCTGACCCACCGCGGCAAGAACTGAAAGCGCCCATCTTTCTTCAGACCCCTCAGGGTATTGCGCGGCACGAACGTGCCGATAGATCCTTTGCTTGAGCCTGGAAGCACCCAGGCACCCGCGCGGGGAGCAGTCTCGACGCGCATGAGGACGCAAGGCCGGCCAGGCTTGTTGCGGTCAAAGCCCGTGATCGTGTCATCGACTCGCCGTACCTCGCCAACTTCCACATGTCCGAGTATGCCGTGATCCTCAACAGACGGGATCGAAGACTCCCACGCGAAAATTGCCGGGCCGTTGGAAATCGGCTGCGGCCTGGCGTCGGGGAGAGTGGGCAAGATCAACGTCCCGACGCAGCGACCGTTGCGCATTAGGCCGATTTCACTTCGAGGAGACAGATCCGAATGAACTTCACCGACACCGAACTCCGCACCTGGGATAGCAGACGACTACGCGTCGCGCGCGAGAAGCGCAAGCAGCTCCTAGCCCAAGTCGCAACCCTGATCGAGAAGCTAGAGAAGGCTATCCCCGCCAGCTCGCCGTTCACGGTCGTTCGTTTCCGCCGCGCGGGATCCCTACCCAAGGCGACGGCCCTGCACCCGCGAGGAGATACCGGGATCGACGCCGACGTCGCCGTGTACCTCGATGATTCCCAAGCCAGCGACTACGATCTGATGACGATGCACGACACGCTTAGGGCGATCGTGCGCGGTGTCTACCCCACCAAGAGCGACAACGACTTCTGGGTACAGCCCCACACGCTCGGCATGCAATTCCATGCCTCCGGCCTGAAGGTTGACCTCGTACCGCTGTTGGCGATCCCCGGCGAGGCCGAGGAAGCGTGGATGGTCACTTCGAGCGGTGCCAAGGCCCACAAGACCAATATCCCCGGGCATCTGGCCTTCGTGCGGGAGCTGGCCAAGATCGACAGCCGCTATCGACCGCTTGTGCGGATGGGCAAGGCTTGGCGCAACGAGGCCGAGCTGGACGACGAGCTCGGCTCGTTCGCGATCGAGCTTATTCTCGCGCATCTCCACGCGACGCAGGGTGCGCCGCCCACTCTCGAAGAGGGTCTGCAGCGATTTTTGTTGTACGTCGCCCAGACCAAGCTCCAGGAGCCGATCACCTCCGCCCATGTCAAACCGACCCTGCCGGCCGATCCGGTCGTCATCCTCGATCCGATCAACCCGCAGAACAACATCGCGGCACGGATGAGCCACGCAGATCGTGAGGCCGTGGTGGCGACGGCCACCACGTCGTGGGAGACGCTGTTGACCGCCCGCCACAACTCCTACAAAGGCGAGGCACACGCACTCTGGCGCGAGGTGTTCAGCTCCTCGTTCACCGTCGAGGCTGAGGAGGTCGCAGCATGAGCACCGCCACCACAACCCTCAGCTCGACCTACTCAACCGTGGACGTCGGCAAGGTGGTCGATCAGTTCACCGCGGACTTCCACATGCTCGGCGCCGCCACCGGCCTCGCCTCGCCCCAACGGGCAGCCGAAGTTGGTCACGACATCAAGCTGATGGCCAAGCGCGGCTACATCGATCGCGTCGACATCGTGCTGCTCAACGCTACCGGCAAGGAAATACGCGCAGCCAAGTACACCATTTCGACCGACGCGGGGCTCTGGAGCTCTCAGCGCCCGGGCAACAACCTGTGGCCGCGCCAAGTCGCCGGCAGTCTGAGCGTCGTCGTGTCATACACATCGACGTGGTATGAGATGAGCGTCGAGGCCCGACGACGATTCCACGATGAGGAGTGTCGACGCACCTGGGGACCCAGCTCGATCGACACTACGTACCCAGGGCTTGTTGGCCGCTTTGATCGTCGTTACGCGTCCAACGCTTATGGCATGGAGCGGACCCTCTATGGGGAGGCCGGCGAATGAACATCGACGATGGACTCCCCGAGCTCTTCGAGACGCAGATCGCGCTCCCCGATGCACAGCTCGCCGACCGTCGCGAGCGACTGATCGGCTTCGAGGAACGCTTCTCACGTCTTGGCCGCGCGATGACGATCCTCCTCGACGCCGATAGCCTCGCTGACTGGGCGGCCCGCTTCCATGGCAAGGATCTTCCGCTCGTGTCGGCCATGGCCGACCGCTACCCGCTGATCGTGCTGCACGGCGACGTCGGCACGGGTAAGACCGTCTTTGCCGAAGCAGCCGCAGACCAGCTCTGTCGTGCAACCCGCCGGGATGGGATGCTGCTCAAGCTCTCTACCCGTGTGCGTGGCGTTGGACAGGTCGGGCAGATGAGTCACCTGATCAACCAGGCGTTCGCCGCCGTGGAGAGCGAGGCGGGCCGCAAGCGTGCTGCGGTGCTGCTCATCGATGAGGCCGATTCGCTCGCCGCGAGTCGTGAGCAGATTCACAGTCATCACGAGGACAAGGTCGCAGTCAACACCCTGATCCAGAAGATCGACGACGTGCGGCGGCTCGGCGGTCGAGTTCTGGTGCTGCTCTGCACCAACCGCCTGCACGCGCTGGACCCGGCTCTGCTCCGACGTGCAGCGTTGTTGGAGCGCTTCGACCGGCCCAGTGACGGGGAGCGCGCCGCTGTGCTTGACGCCGACACCAAGGGCCTCGGCGTCTCAGCGGGAGCACTCGCCAAGGCGGTCGCCCTGACAGGCCCCGAGGTCAACGAAGGGCTCGGGTTCACCTTCTCAGACCTGCGTACCCGCCTGCTGCCCGAGGCCGTTCTGCGCGCCTACCCAGATCGTCCGCTGGCTGACGACGACTTGGTCGAGACCGCGCAAGCGATGATGCCCTCCCCGTCCCTCGTGGCAGAGGAGATCATCAATTGATCCGCCGTTTGCACGTCACCGGAAGCGCCGACCCCGAAGTTGACCCCGGCCTGCTAAGCGACGTGCACACGATCATTGCCGACGTTGTCGAGGGGTGGGTAGAGCACGGAGGAGCCCTAGTCGGCGGGCTGGGTGGCGAGCCGCTCACTGTCACCCAGCCGGAGCTTCCCATCATCTTCGACTGGACCGTTGCAGAGGCAACGCTCAAGGCCCTCGAAGCTGGCAACGGCTTCGCAAGCACCGAGGACGGTCAGCTTCTGGCCGTACGCACCTCGCAGCGAGCACTAGCGCAGATCCCACCACGCCGCAAGGCAATCTACGACCGCCTGCTTGAGCTGGATGCGCTTGACCTGGCCTTCCTACCCGACACATGGCGCTCGGGCGCACTGATCAGACGCGCTCAGGTCGAACTCGGCGATGTGCTGCTCATCATCGGCGGCGGAGCAGGCGTAGAGGATCTCGCCAACCTCTACAACGCCGAAGGACGACCCGTTATTCCGATCGACGTCGCGCTCGGATCCTCCAATGACGATGCCGTTCTCGGCGGACAGGGACTCGCTCGCCGCGCCATGAGCAATTGCGATGACTTCTTCCGCTTGGCGGACGGCAAGTCGGCGTCAGCGCGACTCGCAGCACTGAGCATGGCAGAGGCCAGGCCTCCAGCATCGGTGCTGGCCCAGCGGCTGCTCGCACTTCTAAGCGACCTCGAGCCACCACGCGCTTTCTGTGTGCGCCTGCTCAACCCTGAGCACTCAAGCTATCTCGAGGTCGAGCGCTTCTTTCGTGACGTCGCCCAGCCCGTAATTGAGGAGATCGGCCTTCGCGTCGTGGACCTGGGCCACGACCGTCAGGAACAGGCCTGGATGAACGCGGAGATTTTCGAGCAACTCCACAATGCCCAGCTTGCGTTTGTCGATCTCACCGGTTCGCGGCCCAACTGCTACATCGAGCTCGGCTATGCCCTGGGGCGCGGGCATCGCGTGATAATCACGGCCCGTGAAGGAGAGCCACCACCGTTTGACACCGACAAGCTTCCTTGGCACTACTGGGACCCGATGGCCAGCCCTGCAGATTCCCAGGCCGCGCTGCGCGAGCACCTACGCAAGTTTGGCGCTCTCCCACCACTCGTCCAGCCCTCCCGTTTCGTTTGATGCGCCCTGACGTCTACATCTCCGCAGACGTCGAGACCGACGGGCCGATCCCCGGCAAGCACTCCCTCTTGTCCTTCGGCCTGGCTGTCGCGGCCCGCTTCGATGGCCAGACGATGCAAGCCGCAGATCCCGATGCCCAGACCTTCTACTGCGAGCTACGCCCTACCTTCGACGAAGTCGACCCAGACGCGCTCGCAATCTCCGGCCTCGACCGTACCGAGCTGCTAGCCAACGGCACCGCTCCCGTCGAGGGCATGGGCGCAGCGGCCAGCTGGGTTCTCGACGTGGCCGGCGACGACCGCCCCGTCATGGTGGCGTTTCCGCTGGCATTCGACTGGCTTTGGCTGCAGTGGTACTTCCTGCACTTCTGTCCAGACGGCTCACCGTTCTCCTTCTCGTCCTGCCTTGACATGAAGACCCTTTTCTGGGCGCGCCAGGGCACGCCGCTGGGCGGGGCCGGCATGGGCGAGCTGCCCCCCGACCTCCGTCCGACCCGTCGGCATACGCATAACGCCCTCGATGACGCCATAGAGCAGGCCGAGCTTTTCGTGCGCCTGTGGCCCCAGCCTTGAACGCTGGCGTCTTCGCTCGACTCCTATGAGTCTTGGTTGTCTCGGAGTTCGAGCTGACAGGTGCCTTCATGCCTGAAAGATCTCGCTAAGCGTGTTGGTGGCGGGCTTCATGAGGCTAAAAGGTCAAGCGTCTATTTCATGCATGATCTCGTCGGTCTTTGCCAGCACCGTGATGATCTTCTGGTAGTGCTCGATGTCGTTGCTGCTGAGCTTCTTGCCTTTGCGATCCTTGAGCCACTTTTGAGCCGGTTGATAGCCGCCAATAAAGAAGCTCCAGGCGACCTCGGGGACGCCACCAAAGTATTGCTGGGCGTTGATCCACACCTTACCCTCTTCAAACCGGAGCTTCTCTATCTCGTCTGAGCCCGCGACTGGGTACGTCGTGATCAGGTTGTCGCAGATGGAGGAAGTCATCAGGTGCAACTCGCGCAGCTGCGTACCGAACCCGGTAAACTTCCTGAACTCGGCGTCTCCTATTGGCGCGGGAACACGCGGGAAGTCTGTCTTGAGGAACGTCTTGTACTTCTCACGGTAGTCCAGGCTATAGAGCACACCGTAGATATAGTCGAGTACGTCCTCAGGCTCATAAGGCTCACTGATGTTTGCTGTGAGCTTGGCGAGCTCCCCCGGCGCCAGGTTGGTGCTCCTCGTGCCATCGTCCGCATAAACGTAGAGGGGAAAGACAGAGTTCGAATCGTAGGCACTGAACAGCTTATGGGCGATTATCGAGTCCGTGACGAATGCGCCCGGCTCCTCCTTCATCATTCGCGGAACCACGAGGCCCAGGTTGTCATGGTCGATGAAGTGGCGCATCGTCTTCACACTGGGACGAACGATCAGTCCCGATGACCCCTCGACGTAATAGATGAATCGAGTGTCGAACGGTCTATACGCCATCCTCTGTATTTGCGAGGCATCCACTCCCTCGGCGATACTCGCCTGAGCCCAGGACACCTTCCAGGTGCTTGAGTCTTTCCCCAGTGAAAAGCGCGATCGCGCCGGCTCTGCGTCAAGTCGCGCAAACTCTTCGATACGCTTCAGGAGACTAACTTGACCGAAGTCCATGGTCAACGCATCTCGCCCTGTGACTATGCCAAGTCCGTATGATGTAAACAGCTCGCTGATCCGGACACCGGCCATATACTCATCTTCACCCTTAGTTTCTCGCCGTGCGAAGTAGTACATCGGCCTCGTCGGCTCAACGGCGTGCCACTCCACGTCATCTGCGTTCAGAAGGCTGAACTTCGTTTGCCGACTCCCCCACAGATCAGCGCTCCATACCTTTGCCAGTTGGCCTTTCTTCTTTTGGCCTGTCCGTACACCGAACATGATGGCCACACCTTGCTGAATGTGAAACACGTTTTCGTCATTGCTGCCGTCAGGCGCGATCTCCTTCTTTTTGGCATTGCCATGTAGGTTAAGTACGTAGATGGTGTCGAAGGTCTGCGCCAGTCGCCATCGCATTCCCCGAAACGTGGGGTTATCGAGATAACCGTGGTTGGTGATCATCGCCACGATGCCCGATCCGGTTTTCTCGATCATCTGTTCGGAAAAGGCGATGAACTTGACGTAGTCGTCGTTTAGCCAGTGCTTCCGCTCTTTTAGTTTCGTTTGGCCCCCAGGCTCGACCTTGTAGCGCTCGATCAAAGCGTTGGCCCAGTCAGTCTCGTTTGAGGAGACACCGGCGTACGGTGGGTTTCCGATTACAACCATGATGGGGCGTTCGGTCTTGACCTCACCTGCTTGAAGTGCCTCTTGGGCGACGGCCTCGGCTAGTCCAAAATGAAACAGACTTTGCGGAACGTTGATACCCTCTTCAAGGGAATTGGTGAGATAGACGCCGAGGCGTCGTCCGAAGTCCTTGACGCCCGACTCTTGCAAAGTCAGGCCGAGCTTGAGGTGAGCGACCGTATATGGGGCCATCATCAACTCGAAACCGTGCAGGCGTGGAATCAGGTCTTCCCGCGCATATGTTGGCCAGCGACCCTGCTGGCCTTCGAATCCGGCACGGACGAACTTGACGATCTCATTGAGAAACGTTGCGGTACCAGTCGCTGGATCGAGTATCTGCACCTTGTGAAACTCGACCTTGACTCTTTTCTCCTGCTTGATGACCGTCGAGATTGTCTTCGAGGTGTTCGCTAGCCCATTTGAAAGGCTGAAGTCGCGCGAGAGTAGTTTGTCGACAGTGCGCACCATGAACCGGACGACTGGCAACGGCGTGAAATAGACCCCCATCTTCTTTCGCAGCACGGGATCGTACGCCTCGAGGAAATCCTCGTAGAAATGGATGATTGGATCCTTGTCATCCGATTCGTCGCTGGCGCTGTCGAGCCTGTCATTTACTATGCCGTGCACGTCGCTTACGGCGAAGATTTCGCACAGCTCGTCAACAATAAATGCCAGCCGTGGATCGAATCGTGCTCCGGCGATGTGGTCGAAGAACTCGCGCAGAAACGGGTTACTCGGAGGCACGAGGTCTCGGGCCTCGGAACGAGAGAATGACTCAGGGGTGTCATCGTTGTATCGAGCGGCGAACAGCCCATAGACAAGAGTCTGCGCATACATATCTGCGAACCGCGCATAGTCGAGATCATGGACGAGTACAGTCTTGATCAGAGCGAAAATGCGCAGTAGCTCGTCGTTCTTATCCGTATCGATACTTAGATAGCGGTCCACGTTATGGCGAATACGACGAGCCTTTGCTCCCATCACCTCGGACAGGCGCACACCGCTAGTGATTGACTCGGGAGTCTTGGTAAGGAAGTCAGTCAGGGCATCGGCGAGTGGCCCAAACTGATCGTGAAGGACGGTAAGTCCGCCATTGCTCATCGAGCCGATTGCGACGGTGTCGTACCTGCGACCGTTCTCGTAAAAGCGGAACTCGATGTAGTTAGTGAGAAAGAGATGCGGGTACCCGGCATATCTTTGGAGTTGCTCGGTCTTCTCGGCCTTGTCGAGATCACTGGTGACGTCCTTGGTCTCAGCCCAACCGCGGATTAGTGTCGTGCTGCCTCGCTGGAGGAAGACAAAGTCCGGAGCCCCATGTTCGGAGCGTTTCGGATCGTTGACAGCCTCGATCGGAGCCAGCTGCTCCATCAGTTGCTCAAGGCCCGGTCTGTAGGCGTGCTCCGCCGCGTGGCCTGTCGCGAGCTTCTTCTGCAACCCGCGGGCGTATCGCTCTACAGCTTCAACCGGCAGCATCGTCATCCATCGACGTACTCGGACGCTGCGTCGATACGGTCGCACTCAAGGCGTAGGTCATGCGACCCTTCCTTCGCAGGGTGAGTGGCCGGGCGCATGTACGGATCGCAGGGCTTGCATGGTCGACATCTTCACGAGCGCGTCGGTCGTCCGGTGCCTGCTGCCTGCGGCGGAGCGGCGCGGCAGGCTCAAGACGGTCCGCGACTCCCGGTCGCCGGCGCGTGGCCAACCATAGCTGGCGAACCGATCCATGCCTGCTGTGGCTTCATCGAGGGAACGGTGGATGGGGCCCTGGCCAGTCGGCTGTGAGCCCGAGCAACTCGTGGGGATGGCCACGACCGTCGGTGAGCTGGAGAGCGTCGTCAATTACTCGAGCAGCCGGAAAGGGAAGATCAACGTTGAGAGCTTCCGATGCTAGTGGATGGTGCCAGAGCTGAGGCCATGTTCCACCACAGTTGTGGTGCATGATGCCCTTGCCGATCAACACCGCAGAGGCTCGATCGCCAGCTGCTCCGCCTCGATTGAGCCAGAAGCCGTCGGGCTGACGCACCATCTTCGCCGCGCCGACACCGGACTTGGGCATCATGATCGCTTCGCTGCCAAACAGCGCCGACGCGATCGCTCGATCCTCCATAAAGGAGGACATCGCGAGAACTGCCAGCACGAGCGGTGCTTCGGGCCGTTTGTAACGAGCGTGCTTGCGTTCAAGGGCCGCCCGCAGCTTTTCAACGTCATTGACTAGCCCAGAAATCGGTGCGCCGACTATAAGAGGGTGATCGCCGCCCCTGTGCTCGGCCGTCACCGGCCATGCACCAAGCTCAAGTATCCAATCCCCCTCAGTGAAGGTCTTCGTGGGCAGCTCGTAGGTCCGTTCCATTCCATTCGTGACAGCGTTGGGATCCAGTGAATTCAGCCACCCGGTAACCTCTCTGACTATTGGGGCACGCCGAGGGCTCGCTGAGCCAACCTGAATAAATCGCAATTTCAGATGGAAGTCTCCGTTATTGACTGATTCAAGGGCCTCCGTAATCTCGGCCTCACGTGCACCATGACGTCCCGGCTCATCAATGCCGGAGAACACTGTCAAAGCCTCGACATAGAAAAACTCTTGCTTGCGCGTGAGTGCGAAGTCTGGTCGGCCCGAGGAATGCTCAAGGACCGGATGCACCTCGATCTCGAAGCCCAGCCGCTTGAACAAGCGGTGCAGATACAGCTCCCACCACGCAGCGTAGTGCTGCTGTGGAGCAGCATTTCGGAACCTGCTTCTCAGATCACCGTCCGCATCTGGAAACGCTTCATACCACAGCTCAAGCTGGTCTCGAACGTTGCCCCAATAGGGCCCGTCCACGCGATTGAGAAAGGAGAACGAGTCCTCTCTATGGCCAGCTGGGCTCGGGTTGGTCCGCTCGATCTGGTCGAAAAGCGTGGGGCGGGGGACGCTGCCTACAGGTGAAGGGCTCTGTGGCCCCGCTGTTGCCCTGATCTTCGTGAGCGCCGTCTGGTAGGGGACGCCCTCACTCTTTGAGATCTCACGGGCGAGGCGTTGCTGCTTGCGATTTGGCTGGGCTGACACGTACGGCTCCTTTCGCGGTGGCGTCCCATGCCCGCCCTGAAAGGGTCATAGCGTCAGTCCGACGGCTGAGCCGCTTCCCCGGCTAATGCGATGCGGACATGGGCCGCGAGCCGCAAACGGGGCGCTTTCGGGAGCGCGTCAATCAAAGATAGCGCGCTCCCAGGCGACGTCAAGCCGTCTCCCTGCCGCGGCGCCAAACCGGATCATGGTTGCTCCGGCGGCGCGGATCGATCCGTGGGTGGTTGCTACAACGCCCGAGATATTCGCCGTTGTGACGAGAACCAAGCAAACCGCTTCCGTCGGGGGCGCATGCTCTCGTGTTCTGTCTCGGGTTGGGCTTCCTCTTGTGCACGCCGGTCCGCGAGGGCGGCGCGTGCCGCGCGCCACTCGACGTCCGGTGGTCGTGGTGCGTGTCGACGCAGGTCCTCGATCGGGAATGAGTAGTGGTCGCTGAGCATTTTCAGGCTGGTGCCGCACTCGTTGGCGACGATTTGTGGGTCTTCGGTCCGCAGGCGCAGCGAGATGCCGCCTCGGCGCAGCGCATACGGGGTGGCGCCAAGGATGCGGGCGAACTCCGGGCGCTGCGCGACGGCTCGCACCGCCGGCGTGAAGCATTCTCGGCCCCAGAGCTTCGCCTGCGACTTGCTGAGATGACAGGCCCCTGTCTTGGCCTCGCGCACGCCGTGTCGGGCGTTGATGAGGTCTCCCGGGATGATGAAGTCGCTCTCGCGTGCAGGGCGTCCGGATTGTCTGAGGATCTCCCGCCATTGCTCGAGGTCTCCTCGCAGAATGCTGGGTAGGGCGGTGCGGCGTTGGGTGCTGTGCTCGGTCTTGCCCCATTGTTGGAGCTGCCCGTTGGTGAGGACTTCCGTCACCCATGCGAACTCTCCGTCGAGGGAGGACCAGCGAAGTCCCCAGAGCTCCTGGTTGCGGCTCGCCATGCCGTATTGCAGGCTCACGATCGTCGCGTCGCGGTGCGCGAGGATCGCCTTGCGTGGGGCGGGGCAAAGGAGCATCTGGGCGCGGATCGCCTCGACGGCCTGCGGCGAGAGCGCCCAGCTGGGCAGCGGACGCGCACGCACGACTGGGGTGTAGCCGGTGCCGCCTGTGCGAGCGGACCGTCGGCGGCTGACCACGGGTTCTCTGGCGAGCTTGCATCCGTTGGTTTGGATCTCCGGCACAGACGGTGATCGCGCGGCCCAGCTCAGCGCGGACGAGAGGACACGCCACGCGTGCACGCGAGTCTGTGCGGGCACACCGGCCTCGCGCATCTGCTCGCGCCACGCACGCGGCGCGAGCGGCTCGTTGAAGGCACTGGCTTGTGTTTTGGCGATCGCGACGGCGTAGTCCGCCGGAGGCAATTTGCGTCTGTTGCCGGCTTGGTGGCGGGGCTTGCCGAGGAGGTGGCAGTTCAGCGCCGACCTGTAGAGGGCGTACGTCGAGGGCGCGACGCCTTCCTCGTTACGTGGGTGCGCGTCAACCTCTAAAAAGAGCTCGAGGATCTGCGCGATCGTACGGCCTTCGGCTTCGTTGGCCTCTTTCGCGTCGAGGTCCAGCAGGAAGCGCCGCAGGCTGTCGCGACCTCTGCGCTCCGCCGTCATGTAGTCGTCCATCCATGCGCGGGCGTGGCGCACCGATGGGAAGGTCCGGCTGTGCTCGCGTTTGTCGTGGTCATAGAAGCCGACGAGGTAGGAACGCCGGCCGCTCTTGGCGACATACGGCCACGCCGATCGCTTCGGCCACGGCCTAGCCATACGCCGCTCCTCGCGGGCTCCCGTTGGCGTGAGCTGAGCCGACTGCGCACATGGGCAACCCATCGGCCGCCAGCGAGATCAGCTGCACCGCGAACCTCTGACCACGGCGGGGAGAAAACCGCGGCGTAGCTGCGGTAACGGTCGTAACCTTGGCACCCCCGACCCCCTCATTTGCAGGGAAAAACGCCCCCGGGGACCCCCTCCTTACCATGGAGGTGCTCTACCAGCTGAGCTACGTCGGCGCGGCACGGCGCTCGCATCCTACCGCCGCCGGATCGGAGGAGAAGGCTGGCTGAGAGCCCTGGAGGACCTTGAAGTCCGTCTGGGACGGGCGCGTTTCGTCCGCAATGTGAGCCAGACCAGCCGACCTGTGGGGTCCGAGGCAACCCTCACCATGCAGCTGTGCCTGATCATGACGAACCCATCAAAAGACTGGCGGCAGCGCTGGCTATCTCGGATGCACGGCGGTCTGGCGACCCGCAAACACGGGTCCGGCTCGACCACTACATGCCGTCCATCGGCGCTCCTGGGAGCATTGTGCGCTGGCGCCTTTATACGCCTCGACATAGGCTGATCGGCATTCCGGGACCCGAGCCGGCTCGGTCTGAATGGCATCGCGCCGACGCGGCGAAGGGACGTAGGCTGATCGCGGTCGATGTGCGCAACTCCAACCGCGTAGCGGCCTTCCTGTCCTGGCACTACGAGGACCCCAACATCAAACCGCCACGAGCGAGGGCTGGCGCCGCCGCCCGCTTCTGATCACGTCCGTATGCGTCCGCGACGATGTCCCCGCCGTCGATCGTCAATGCCGGCGGGCGTGAGGGGTCGAGTATCCCCGGGCTCACCGACTCGGCCGTGGACTCGAGGACATGCGTTGCGGGCGCTCGAGGCTCGCTCATAACCACCTCCACCTGGGTGTCGTTCGCCTGGACTGGGATTCCTACCGCGCAGCTTTTGCGTGGCAGCCTACTGTCTCGACATGATCGTGTTCAGACATAATTTTCATTTATCCATCGTGCTTTGAGATGTGCTGATGTCGGGTCCTGACGGCAAGCGAGTGTTGAACCAGCCTCGGCCTATCCGGCAGCAGCGTTTGGTCGAGTCGATCGAGAACGCCGGTGTCGGAGGGGTACATCCGGGCGTGCTGGCGCTCGTGTTCGGCCCAGGAGCCGACGATGAAGGTCTCGACCAGCTCGTATCGATCCTCCGCTTGGCGATACAGACGCCAGGACCCGGCGCCGGTGCGTCGCCTCAGCCGGCGCAGATCCTCCGCAAGCGCCAGGAAATCGTCCAGGCGCTCCGGCTGAACGGGCCATGTGACCGTCACCATCACCGGGCCGGCCTCCGGGTCCTGCACTTCCGGCAGTGCCCACGGCTCCGCGGCCTCTACTTCGGTAGATATCGCCCGTGGCAGCGCCAGGCGCCAGGTCAACAGCGATCCCACGAGTAGACACGCCGCTATCGCCAGGAACGCATCCGAGACGCTGCTCGTCTGGGCCACGGCGCCGAACGCCAGACCACCGATCGCGTTGGAGCCCTGGAAGGCGACCAGGTAGTAGGACATGCCTCGCGCCTTCACCCAGGGCGCCATCTGCGTCTGGTAGGCCGCGGCGAGCAGCCCGATACCGCTGATCCAGGCGGCGCCCGAGACCACGAGCGCGATCGCGTCGAGGGCAACGATGTCCGAGTAGGCAAGCACGATCGCCGTCGCGGCGACCACAACGGCGGACGACGCGTAGAGCACACGCGGGGCCATCCGCTGACGCAGCGCCGGTCCGAACGTCGCGGCGCCGAGCGCGCCAACCCCGACGCAACCGAGCAGCAGGCCATAGCCGATCGAGCCGAGCCCGAGCTTGTGGCGGGCCACAAGCGGCAGCAGCGCCCAGGTCGCTCCAGCGGGAAAGATGAACACCGTCGCCCGAGCGATCAGCGCCAGCAGCGTGGGCGAGTTCGCGACGTAGCGTCCGCCGGCGCGGGCGGCATCCAGCGCATGCTCGACCGGAAGCGTGACCCTGCGCTTGGGGACCACGGTGACCGCCACCGCCACCAGCACAGCTACAAACGACACCGCGTTGACCGCGAACAGCGCCGCAGCGCTCGTCGCCGCGAGCAGCAGACCGCCGACGGCGGGGCCGATCGCGCGCGCGAGGTTCTGATTGACCGACCCCAGCGCGATCGCATCCGATCGACTCGCGGCAGGCACCAGCTCCGGCTGAAGCGTCTGCCATGTCGGCGCGCTCGCCGCGGTACCGCAGCCGATCACAAACAGCAGTGCCAGCAGGATCGCCGGCGTGAGCGCGCCGGCCAGCGACAGCACTGCGAGTGCCGCGGCCGCAAGCAACATCAGCACCTGCGTGGCGAGGATCAACCGCTTACGGTCCGCCAGGTCGCCGAGCGCCCCGGCAGGCACGGCCAGCAGCAGCACGGGGATACTCGCCGCCGCGGAGATCGCGCTGACGAGCAGAGCGGAGGTCGTCAACGACAGCATCACCCATTGCGCCGCGACGGTCTGCATCCATGAGCCGATGTTGCTGACGAACTGCGCCGACCACAGCCTCCTGAAATCGGGCTCGCGCATCGGCGCCCAACCCGACCCCGACGATCGAGCCTCGGGCGATGATGTTGAGCTACGCCCGCTCACCAGCGAGGCGCGCTTTCACGCCGAGGCTGCCTGCGATGCTTGGACGACACTCGGTGCAGCGGCCACACGGGCCAAGCGCTCGTGGACGAACTGGACCACGGCGGCGCCCTCGCCGACCGCGGTCGCGCAGCGCTTGATCGAGCCGGCGCGTACGTCGCCGGCCGCGTAGACGCCCGCCACGCTCGTCTCGAGAAGGCCCTCGGCGCCCACCTCCGCGCCGGTCAGGACGAAACCGTCGCCGTCACGCGCGAGCACCTCACCGAGCCACTCGGTGCAAGGCGTGGCGCCAAGGAACAGGAACAGGAATGAGAACGGCAACTGCTCGCCGTCGGCGAGCGTGACCGAGCGCAAGCGCCCCTGCTCTCCCTGCAGCCCGGCGATTTCGGAACGATCGCGCACGGCCACTCCATAGCGATCGAGCTCGTCGATCAGATACTGCGACATCGTCTCCCCGTAGGTCGCCGCGGCGGTGCAGAAGCGTGACGAGCGCGCCCCCACGCGCCAGCCAGACGGCAGCCTGGGCCGCCGAGTTACCTCCGCCGATGACTCCCACGCGCTGGGCGGTGCAGAGCTGACCCTCCGGCGGACCGGCGGCATAAAACACGCTCACCCCCTCGTACTCCTCGAGCCCCGCCACGGGCAGACGCCGGTATTCGGCGCCCGTGGTCAGCAGCACCGCACGTGCGGCGATCTCGTTGCCGTCCTCGAGCTTCACGAGGTGACGCTCGATCCCGGGCTGGAGTTCCCGGGCGCGGTAGGGCGAGGCCAGGCGAGCGCCAAACTTGCGCGACTGGGTGGCGGCGCGGCTGAGCAGTTCGTTGCCGCTGATCCCGGCGGGGAAGCCCAGGTAGTTCTCGATCCTGCGCGACGTGCCCGCCTGGCCACCGATGCTCCTGCCCTCCACGATCAGCGTGTCCAACCCCTCTGAAGCGCCGTACACGGCTGCGCCGAGTCCCGCGGGGCCGCCGCCGATGATCAGAAGATCGACCTCCTCGCACGGCGCGAGCTCCATGCCGATGCCGAGCGCCCGCGAGAGCTCTCCGTTACTCGGGTTCAGAAGCTCCACACCGCCAGGCAGACGCACCAGTGCCGTCTCCGACACGGAGGGCTCCGCTGACGAGCCGGCGCCGTCAGCCGCCTCGGTGGGATCTACCCAGGTGTGGGGAAGCCGCTGGGCTCGCGCGAACTCGAGCAGCCGGCGCGTGTCGAGCGACTCGCGCGCGCCGATGATCTCCGGCCCGATGCCCTGGCGGCGCTGAAGCAGCTCGCGGCGCTCCACCAAGGCACCAAGGATCAGATCCGACAGCGACGGATCGTCGAACAGCAACGCTCGCAGGTCCTCGCGGGGAAGGGCGATGTAGCGCAGCGGCTGCGTGACGACGGCGGTGACGAACACCGACTGCCCGCTGAGCAGGTTGACCTCCCCAAGAAATCCCGACGCGCCGTGACGGACGATCTCATACCCCGCGCCATCCAAGACCGCCACCTCACCCTCGAGGATCGCGATGAACGGGTAGGTCGCGTCGCCGATCTCATACAACTTCTCGCCCACCCCAGCCGTGAGCTCCTCACCATGCTCGGCAAGCAACGCAAGCTGAGATGCCGGAGCGTGCGGCGCCTAAAGCTGTGGGGCCGTCGATGCCGGTCCGATCACGACGCGCCCGAGCCCGATCACCTGCATCTCTGTCTGGGGTGAGCAGACGGCGATCTCGGCGGACTCACGGCGCAGCGTTCGGCGCAGCGAGACGAACGCGGCGGAGCCGAGGATCGCGGGGACCCACAGCGCGATCGCGCGATACGCGAGCACCGCGGAGGCGGCGGCGGTGATCGGCACGTTGTACAGCACGAACGTTCCCACCAGACCCGCGTCAACCCCGCCGATCCCCCCAGGGACGGAGATCAGCCCGCCGAGCTCGCCGATCAGGTAGGCCATCCCCAGGATCGCCGCCGGTGGCGCGGCGCCGAAGGCACGGAACGTCGCCCACAGGATCAGCACGTCGAAGATCAGATAGGCGAGGATCCCGCCGATCAGCCAAGCGTTGCCTTCGCGCAGCAGCGCGACCGCCTCGTTGACGCCGTCAGCGACGGCCACCAGGGTCTTCAGCACCAGCGTGGAGCGGCGCGAGGAGGACCCGCTTGCTTCGTTGCGATCCAGTCGCCGGTGCAAGCCCGCGGAGGAGCGTCCCGCCAGCAGCGACCCCACGATCGCGGCGGCCGCGATCGCGGCGGGCAGGAGCGTCAGCGCCAGGTTCGTCTCCCCCGGCAGCACCCGCACGGCGAGACCGACCCCGATCAAGACCACGCCGGCCACATTCGCGACACTGGTCAGCATGAAGAAGGCGGCGGTACGCCGCGCGATCTCAGCCGTCGGCATCCCGCCCCGTTTGAGCGCCCACGCACCAAGCGCCAGGCCACCCGCGCCGCCGGTCGGCAGCAGCGCGTTCGCACCCAGCTCAGACATCCCGATCTGGTAACTGACACGCCAGCTCATGCGCCTGCAGAACACCATCCGAAAGATCGCCACATACCCCAGGCCGGAAAGCACCTTCAGCCCCGCTCCAAGCGCGAGCCACACCGGGTTGGCATGCGCGAGCTGCGCGCGCAACCCGCCGAGTCCCGGAAGCAGCGTCACGACCGCCACGACGACGAGGACGACCCCCCGTCAAGAACAGCAGCTGCTTGCGCACCTTGCGAGCACTCAGCTGCTCGGGAACCTGCAGGTCGTCCGGGAGGACGCTCGCCGTCATGCGAGCACTACCTAGCTCCCCTCGAGCGTTGCCTCGACCGTGACCTCGATCCCCTCGGTGCGCATGCCCAGCCGCTGCATGCACTGGGCCATCGCCGCCTGCGCCACCGCCTCCAGATGTGTCTCCTGCACGCCCGCTACGCGTCCCGCGATTTGGCAGGTAATCCCGCTCAGCACCGCGTCCGTGAGGTCGTCGGCCTCACCTGAGAGGGTCAGCGTTACGTAACTGGCAAGCTCGCTGGCCTGGGTGCCTTCCTGGACGAGCTGCTCGGCAACCAGCCAAGTGAAGACACTGCCGATCGCACCGGCGAGCAGCTCGCCCGGCAATGTCGCCAGCGGATCCGTGGCAACGGGATCCACCTGCAGCGACAGCAGCGGCGCGATCGAATGACTTCCGACGGTGAGGCGCGGCTCGCTATCCGGAGGATGACCCAGCCATCTGATCGTGGCCTCGCGTTTCAGTGCGCTCATGGACCCCTCCTCAGCGCTCCGGCGCGATCAGAACAGGGCGACCGGCATGGGCGAGCACGATGTGCGAGACGCTGCCGAGCAGCGCCGAGGCGACCGCGCCGAGTCCGCGCCGGCCGCACACGATCAGCCGCACGTCGAGCTCGTCGGCGATCTCGATGATCATCCGTCCCGCACCCTCGGTGGCCTCCTGGACGCGAGCGCTGGCGTCATAGCCGTGGGCACGCGCACGCTCCACACCCTCCTCGGCCATGTTGCCAGCCAGCTGGGCCTGCTCCGCGTCGACGCGATCCTCGTCGCTCAAGTAGCTGCCGCCGAAGCCGCCGGCCCGCGCCAGCAGCACCGCCGCGGGCTGCCAGACCGTCAGTACGACCGCGGGCGCCGGGTGGGCGACGAGCTCCGCCGCCGCGGTCATCGCCGCGCGCGACCCCTCCGACCCGTCGTAGCAGAACAACACCGGTCCAGGCATGGAGTCTCCTCAGAAGTAGTCGCCTTACACGTGCAGAGACTCGACATCCTAGGCGCTACAGCCAGGCAGAGCGGGGCGGCCACCATTGCTCTCGGCCGGCCATGGCGGCAACCGCGATGTCAAGAATTGTAAGACGACGGCGTCGACTGAGGGGCGTGCCTGTTCCATCCGTGAAATGGCGAGTAGTCGCTCGCATCCCACGCTTCGCGCAGCCCGGGCTTGCTCAGATCCCAGTCGGGGCGGATCTCGCTGGTCACGGTCCGCAGGTCGCGCCAGAGATCCACGAAGGAGGGACGTCCCCAGAACCAGTAGCCGTTGTAGATGCTGTGAATGACGAGCCCAGGCCCCAACACGAGGGTGTGGGGAATCATCGGGTCGTGCTCGGGGTCGGTGTACTCCTGGATTTCGAGATCCTTCTGGACGATCCGCTCCGGGTCGGAGAGGAACGGCCACTGGGCGCCGACCGACGCGCGGAACTCCTGGCTCGAATGATGGGTGTCGGTCGAGATCGTGGCCACCTTCGTGTAGGCCACCGCGATCTTGGGATAGTTGGCGGCGAGCTCGAGGTGCTGCTGGTGCTCCTTGGGGCAGTAGTTCCCGCGCGCGAGCGTGAGGATCAGGGGGTCGTCGCCCTGGATCTCGCTGAGCTTTCGCGCGAGGTTCTCGTGATCGGGCAACTCGTAGTCGGGGAAGGTGGCGCCGGGGGCGATGTCGCTGCGCATGATCTGCTCCTGTCTATGGTTGAGGAGTGGCGAGAACGATGGCGCCGCCGTCGTCGCGTCCATTCACGCTCGGTGAGTCCCTGGTCCGGACCCTCGGTCCGCGGCACGGGTGTGGACCAGTGATCACCCGGGCGCCGTCGGCGCCTTTTGGGGTCTACATTGAGCCTAGTCAAACGGCGACGCGGGCGCCAGAGAGGGGACCATCCCGATGAGCATCCACACGCCGGTGTGCGAGTTGCTGGGGATCGAACGCCCGATCGTCCAGGCGCCGTTGTCCGCAGATCCCCGCCTGCCTGCCGCGGTCTCAAATGCCGGCGCGCTCGGCAGCGTGGGGCTGTGGTGGGCCGAGGACGCCGGAGACCTGGTTCGTGAAACGGCGGCGCTCACCGACCGGCCCTTTGCCGGCAATTTCGTGCTTGCCTCAGATCAGCACCGTCGACTCGATCAGGCCCTTTCCGCTGGTCTGCGGATCGTGTCGTTCCTGATGGGCGATCCCGCCACCTATGTCAGCCCGGTGCATGACGCCGGCGGGCTTGTGATGCACACGGTCGGGAGTGCCGAGGAAGCGCGGCGCGCAGTCGGATGTGGGGCGGACATCGTCGTTGCGCAGGGCTGGGAGGCCGGCGGGCACGTATTGGGTGGCGTGGCAACGCTCCCGTTGGTGCCGGCGGTGGTCGACGCGGTGGCGCCGCTACCGGTCATCGCGGCCGGTGGGATCGGCGACGCTCGTGGGGTCGCGGCCGTGCTTGCCCTTGGTGCACAAGCCGCCTGGCTCGGCACGCGGTTTCTCTTGGCCGACGAGATGCCGATCCACGAGGAGTATCGGCGCCGTCTGATCGCCGCGACCGAGACCGATGCAGAGTGGTACCCCAACCTCTATGAGGTGGGATGGCCGAACGCTCCGCATCGCGCGATCCACAACTCAACGGCCGAGAGGTGGGAGGCCGCGGGCCGGCCGGCTCCGGGCAGTCGACCGGGAGAAGGGGACGTGATCGCGCACTTCGCTTCGGGCGAGGAGATCCTTCGCTATTCGCCCGCGCCGCCGATGGTTGGAACAACCGGCGAAATCGAGGCGCTGTCGCTGTGGGCCGGACAGAGCGTCGCGCTCGCCAAACAGAGGAAGCCCGCTGCGGAAATCGTGGCCGAGCTCGTCTCGCGCTTGTAGCACCCGCCGAGGTCAAGCCGCCGGGGTCAAGCCACCGAGGTCAAGGCTGCGCCTCGCGGAGCGCCACTCGGCCCAACGGGCGTTCGCGTCGACGTGCATCGACCCGCCCACCGCCGGGGCGCCCTCCGCTCCGTCAGCTCGCCATCGGCGGTCCCGCGCCGACGGTCTTGGACGCCGCCGCGATTTCGCCGCGGAGCGCCTTCAGCGCGCCGACGTAGATCTCCGAGAACGTCGGGAACGGCTGGATCGTGTCGGCGAGCACGTCGAGTGGGATGTGGGCGCGGATCGCGAGCGTCGCCTGCTGCAGCCACTCGCCCGCCTCGGGGCCGAGCGCGTAGGCGCCCGTCAGCCGCTCGCCGTCGCTGAGCAGCGTCAGGAAGCCGTTGCTGTCGGCGTACGCGCGCGTGTAGGTGGCTGTCTTGGCAACCTCGGACAGCGGCGACCATCGCGCTGAAGCGGCCGGCCGAAGCGCCCACCGCGGCAGCCTGCGGGTCGGTGTAGACGACGCGCGGAACGGCCTCGTAGTCGGCCTTACGCGGCTCGCCGAGGATGTTCGCCGCGACCACCTCGCCCTGGTACTTGCCGACGTGGGTCAGCGGCCAGATCCCGTTGACGTCGCCGATCGCCCACAGCCGCTCGGCCGCGCGCAGATGCGCGTCGACCGGAACTCCGTGCGCGTCCGGCTCGACGCCGACGCGTCTCGAGACCGATGCCGCGCACACGCGGACGCCGTCCCGTGGCGACGAGCAGGCGGTCGCCGCGCAGCTCGCGCCCGTCGTCGATCTCGAGCACGTAGTCCTCGCCGTCGCGTCGCGCGGCGCTCGCGTTCGCCGACAGCACGAGCTCGATGCCTTCGCCGCGCAGCACCTCGCCGAGCGCCTCGCCGAGCGGCGCCGGCTCGCGGCCGAGCACGTGCTCGGCCATGTCGACCACCACCGCCTCGCCGCCGAGCCGGCGAACGGCCTGCGCCATCTCCACGCCGACCGGCCCGCCACCGAGGATCAGCAGACGGCGCGGGATCGTCTTCATCGCCGTCACCTCGCGGTTGCTCCAAACGCCATCCAGCTCGCGCAAGCCCGGTACGGGCGGCACGACCGGATCGGCACCGTTGGCGAGGACAACGTGGTCCGCGGTGTGCCGCACGCCGTCGACCTCGACGACGCCCGGACCGGCGAGCCGCCCGCTGCCGCGCAGCAGGTCGATGCCGCTGATCGGCCAGCCAGCGCTCCTGTCCGGCGTCGGAGTGGTCGGAGACCATGAAGTCACGCCAGGCGAGCGCCGCCTCGACGTCGACCTCGGCGCTCGCGGCGGCCTCGCGCGCGCCGTGGACCGCCTCGCCCGGGCGCAACAGCGTCTTCGACGGGATGCAGGCCCAGTAGGAGCACTCCCCTCCGACGAGCTCCCGCTCCACGACCGCCACGCGCAGGCCGCCCTCCGCCAGAGCGCCCGCGCAGTGCTCGCCCGGTGAGCCGCCACCGAGCACGATCACGTCGTAGTCGCTGCTCACGTCGTACTCGCTGCTCACGTCGGCAGCTCTTCGCCCGCGCGCTCACGGACCATGAAGAGCGCGTACCAGTCCGGCCAGTCCGCGTCCGCCTGGCCTGTTCGCTGCTCGTGCTCGCCGTGTGCCGCGGCTGCGCGTCTGAGCGCGTCCGCGAGATCCTCGACGGAGTCATACGCCGTTGTCATCAGCAGCCTCTCCTTTCATTCAGCGGCCCGGCAGCCGCGTCGTGATCTCCTGGAGCAGCCAGCCGTTGCCATCCGGATCGCTGAAGGTCGCGAACGAGCCGTAGGTACCACGGTCAGGCGCCGGCCCGGACACACGGCCGGGGTCGTGGAACCGGGCGCCCAACGCGCGCTCGTGGAACACCTCGCTGACCTCCACGCCGCGTGCCAGCAGATCCTCACGCGCCGCCTCGATATCGGAGACGCTCAGGTAAACGCTCTCGGCTGAACCGGGCTCGGCCGATGTGACGTTCGTGCCAAATTGAATCGAGCACCCGGAGCCCGGCGGCGTGAACTGGACCAGGTGCAGATCCCCGTCCGCAGTCACGTCCGCGTCGAGTCTCCAACCCAGGCCTTCATAGAAGGCCTTCGCCCGATCGACATCCGAGACCGGCACGACCACGACCTCGAGCTTGAACTCCCCCGCCTTCACCGGCGGGGTGCCCGCCGCACTTTCGCCGCTCGCCTCGACACTGTTCATATCGCCTCCACGATCCCGTCGGGTCGCGCATACTTTCCTCTGATCCGAGCAGAAGTCAAGGCCCTCCCGCGCGCCGCGTGGCGAGTCCGGCGACGCTGAAAAGCGAACCGCTTTGTGGCCACCTCGCCACGCGTATGCACGATGCTGGCTCGCGCCAGAAATCGAAACCGACCTGTGGGTGCCAACATGAGCAGCATCGACGTCGACAATGTGACCTCGACCCGGATTCGTGATGCCTCCTCCTGACAGGAGCCAGTCATGAGCGGTCAGCTTCCGGACCCTCGCCTGAGGAAGGAGAAGGTCGCGATCATCACCGGCGCCTCGCAGGGGATCGGCGCGGGTCTCGCGAGGGCTTACCGTGAGCGCGGGTATGCCGTGATCGCGACCGCTCAATCGATCGGGCCGTCAGAGGACCCCGGCACTGACCATGGGGCTGTCGTCGCGGAGCTGTAGAGCCTATTCAAACAACGGAGGTCATCATGAGCAACATCGATCAGGAGATGGTGTTGGCCCACTTCATCGTTTCGGATGATGTGGAGCGTTCCCGTCGTTTCTACACCGAGGTACTGGGCGGCAAGACGGTCATCTCCGGCGAGGCGGGTGACGAGGTGACATACGTAGCGCTGGCCAACACCTGGATCATCATCAACGTCGGAGGAGGGCCGACCGACGACAAGCCGACCGTCACACTCGAGACGCAGCCCGACCCAGATCGGGTGAGCAGCTTCCTCAACATCCGGGTCGCGGACATCCAGGCTGTGTACGAGGAGTGGAGCGCACGGGGCGCTCACTTCCTGACGCCGCCCAAGCAGCACGAGACCGAGATCCGCTGCTACATCCGCGACCCCGACGGCTACATCATCGAGGTGGGTCAGACGACGCTGGCCAGAGGTTGGCGTCCACCGTCTTGATCGCCCGAATGCTCGGGGTCGGGTCCGGGTTCTCGCGCCTCGAGCAACTGGCCGCCGGTGGGCTGACGAACCCGAGCGATGTTCTCAACGTCGAGGCGCGCGAGCACTGCGTCGCGCTGTGACGAGCACGGCGAGCGTGCTCGCCCGGATTGGCCGACCCAGGCGCTCTTGGAGGGCATGATTCTCCTTCATGAGGGAGTCACGCTGCTCGGGTGAGAGCCGGGCCCAGAATGACATCGTGCCGAGCAGGGAGTTGAGCTCACCGGCGGTGTGCTCGACCAGCGTCGGCACGGTCGCGAGCTGTAGATCCTCGAAGAGCTCGGCTGCGTAGTCACGTCCGATGTCATGGCTCGCCAGCCAGGCCCAAACGTCCGCGATGTTCCCACGGCGCTGCTGCACACCCGTAAGCGTGCTGTCGAGGTCACGGTAGGTGGGCAGCGTGGCGGCGATCTCCCGCGCATGCATGCGCAGTATCGACAGCAGCGCCTCCTGATCATCGACGCTGCGCTGCTCCTGAAGGCCGAAGTACTGAATCAGGGCGAGCGTCCCGCTGGGAGCGAGCACCTCAGCGATCTTCTGCCAGCCCAGGTCAGGGTCAACCCAGTGGATCGCGGACGCCGAGAACACCGCCTCGTAGCTTTCGCGGGGAAGTTGCGCGTCCTCGAACCGCGTGTGCAGAAACTCGACATCGCCCGCACCTTCCAGGTTCTCCTCGGCGATCCCGATCAGTTGATCTCCCGGCTCGAGTGCGGTCACGAGCAGCCCTCGCGCGAGCAGGCTGCGCGTCAGCTGGCCGGTCCCGCACCCGATCTCGAGCACCCGGTCGCCATCCCCGACACCTGCGACCTCGCATGCTTGGTCGACGAGCGCATCGGGGTAGGCCGGGCGATGGCGGTCGTACTCGGCCGCAACCTCGTTGAAGACCTTGCCGTAGCTCCGTGTGAGCGTCCCATCACTCATGCCCGCAACGTACACACCCGCCTGGATCGGCGAGGTTCGTGTCTCGCTGCCGTGGGTCCTGGCCCAGCGAGCCCGGATGTTGCAACGCCGCGTTGCAACATTGCCTCCTCGGTCCAGGCACGCGAGAAGTCACGCATGTAGCTCAGGTTCCTCACCGAGGTCAGTCCTGCGCGAGCCCTGCCAGGAGTGCTGCGATGACTGTGCGCATCTCCTCGCTCGCGGTGGCCTGATCCTCGGCACGGGCGACGTACAGCCCCGCCTCGTCGAGTGCGCCCACCAACACGTGCGCCAGAGCGCGCACGGGCTGTGGCGGGATCCGCCCCACCTCGATTCCCCGGCTCAAAAGGCCCTCGATCAGGCCGAACCCGTAGCGCATGCCGATCTCCCGCCAGCGCTGCCAGCCCAGCACGGCCGGCCCGTCGAGCAACACGATCTGCTGAACCTCGCGCTCGCCGCAGGCATGAAGCCAGGCGTCGGCGCCGAGCTTCATCACCTCGATCGGATCGGTTGCTCCGACCTTCGCGATCAGCTCTGTGAGCTCGCGTGCGAGATCCTCCTCGATCGCCTCATATACGGCCTCGAACAACTCGGTCTTGTCGGCGAACTGGTGATAGAGCGCGCCCCGCGTGACTCCGGCGGCCGTGACGATCGTCTCGGTGCCCACGCCCGCGAACCCGTGTTCGGCGAACAGGAGACGTGCGGCCGCCACCAGCGCGGAGCGGGTGGCCGCGGAGCGGTCGGCTTGGGATCGGCGGTTGACTTGCATACAAACAGTATGTAGGTTACGTGCAGCCTGCATGTAAATCTAGACCAGGGAGCAGACAATGCCGAGCATCGACCTTCCCCATGGCACCGTGCACTACCGCACCGCCGGCCCCGAGAACGCTGTCACGCCGCCCGTCGTGTTCGTGCACGGCTTCCTCGTGAACGCCACGCTGTGGTCGGAGACGGCGGACGCGCTCGCGGCCGCCGGCGTTCGCTCCTACGCGCCCGACTGGCCGCTGGGCTCACACACGATCCCCCTCGGGGCACGAGCCGACCAGTCTCCCCGCGGCATCGCCCGTCAGATCGTCGCCTTCCTGGAGGCGCTCGAGCTCGATGACGTGACCCTTGTCGGCAACGACACCGGCGGCGCGATCTGCCAGTTCCTGCTGGATACCGATGCTTCGCGGATCGGCCGCGTTGTGCTGACCAACTGCGACGCGTTCACCAACTTCCCGCCCGCGCCCTTCGGCCAACTGTTCAAGGCCTTCCGTAGGCCCAGCGCGATCCGCGCGTTGATGGCACCGATGCGCGCAACCGCCGTCAGGCACTCCCCCGCCGGGTTCGGGCTGCTCGTCAATGAGTCCCTCGACGCCGAGCAGACACGGACATGGGTGCAGCCGTGCCTGAGCGACCCGGCGATCCGCGAAGACGTCGCCCGCTTCGCCCGCGAGGTCGACCCCGAGGATCTCGACGCCGCGTCAAAGCGCCTTGGTAACTTCGACGGGCCGGCACTCCTGGTGTGGGGAGCAGGCGACCGCTTCTTCAAGATCGACTTCGCCCGCCGGCTGCGCGATACCTTCACCGACGCCCGACTCGTCGAGATCGAGCACGGCCGAACCTTCATCCCCCATGACGAGCCGACACGGCTGGCCCACGAGATCGCCCGCTTCCAACCCGCATAGTCGCACGTCACGTGGCTGCTGCGGTGCTGCTCTACGTGGTGTGGCTGATCCTGAAGCGCTGAGACAGGCAGCCGAGTGCTTCTTCGTAGGGCCGGTTCCTCATGCTCACCACTACTCCGTCGCGCTTGCGCACGCTCGGCCCTACTCGCAGCTCCATCTAGTGGACGCCGCGTAGACCACCGATGACTCGACTTCTACACCCGCTCCAGCATATCTGCGCTCAATGATTCAACAGCCCTGGGGCGGGGTAGAGAAATCTAGGTCAGACGAACTCAAATGAACCGAAGGGGGAATCCGAGAGTCATGGATCTACTTCTGCTGCTGATCATCGTGTTGGTCGTCCTCAGCGTCGCGGGTGGCGCGTTCGTCAACCCGCTCGTCTTGATACTGCTGCTCGTCGCTCTCGTCCTCTTCTTGGGTCCGTACCGCGGACGTGGTGCACGGCTGTAGCGAGGATGATTGTGGGTTCACGCTCCCACTCATACACATCCTGAACCCCATTCGTATCCTGAGGCACAAGCGCCAATGCAGTATCAAAAAACACCCGGTCACCACCATCAGCAACCCATTGCGGGAGATACGTATCACTCCAACTCACCGGCAAAAACGCCGCGGCGCCCTGCTCACCCCGCGCCGGCGGCTCCCCACTCGAACTACACGACACACAAAACAACCGGTTCGTGCCAGCCTCATACATAAATACCTCATCAAACCCAGCATTCGGAAACCCACCCGGAAAACCAACAACCGGCAGCCGCTGGTCAGACATAAACACCACACCAGCCCCACCAGACGCCACCCGCGCAGTCCGCCACGCCAACCCAGGCTGCCAATCACCAAATTCACCGACTTCCGCGTTCAGTGCCGTGATGAACGGCTCCACCCCACTCCCATCCTCACCCGAAAGCGTCGCGATAAACACCGGCGAGGCACCACCACTTGAGAGATACAGGTTCGGTGAGCCCGCTACCGGGGTCCCGCCCTCCCCACTACCACCAGACCCAAGCACACTCTGCGAAACGAAATACACCCTTCCCCATCATCACCCGCACCGATCACACCAACTACACCACTCGCACCAAACACCACACGCGCACCAGTTTCTATATCGAACCGGTAGAGCGTGCCGCCTTCGCTATAGAACGCATACCGGCCATCATCCGCCGACGTCCAATACCTAGCAGGACCTTCAGAGACAGGTACAGTCGAGGTACCTTCAACACGGACATAGATACGCCCAGCACCATCACTCCAATACACCCGCGAGCGGCGCCGCGCGCGGCTGTACTACATCGACTGCTGACTACCCCAGGCAACCGTCGATCTCGTTTCGACGCAGATCGTGGCGGGATGGTTGCGGACGCCTCCTTCGGCTGATGCCGTCGTCTCCCATCAAAGTGCCCTGGAGTTGCACGATCTCTCGGACGTGATCGCCGATCAGACCCATGTCAGCGTTCCCCGCGACCGCCGCCGTAAGGCCGTGCCAGGCCTGACGCTGCACGTCACCCAGCTGCCGATCCTCCCGAACGAACGCCGCGAGATCCTCGGCGCGACGGTCACCTCCCCGGAGCGAACGATCCTCGACGTTCTGCGCGAGGGCGGCCCGAACGAGCAGGTAGAGCTCGCGATCGCGCAAGCACTGCGGCGCGGCCTGAGCACCCGCCGGCGCCTGATCCGCACCGCCGAGGCATTCCCAAAGACCGCCCAACACCACCTCGCCACGATCCTGGAGAAGACGGGCCCATGAGATATGCGACACCCGAAGCCTTCTAGAGACTCTCCGACGCGCGCCTGTAGCGAAGGTAAACGACGCGAGAGCCAAATGTGCGTGTCTCGATCAGCTCTAGGTTGATCCGTTTCTCCAGGGGAGGGAAGTAGGGCGTGCCGCCACCCAGTAGGACCGGGCTGACGAACAGCCGCCACTCGTCGATCAGCTCCAGCTCCATACACGCGCGGGCGAGGCCGGCGCCGCCGACGCCGATGTCCTTTCCGGGCTGTTCCTCGAGCCTTGAGACCTCCTCACCGACATCCTCCCTGGCCAGCCTGGTGTTGCCCACCACGCTCTGAAGCGTCGTGGAGAACACGACCTTCGGCAGGGCCTTCCAGGTCTGGGCGAACTCGACCTGCTCCGCGGCCAGCGGACTCTCCTCGGCGGTCTCCCAATACACCATCGTTTCATAGAGCCGCCGTCCGCAGAGGTGCACACCGAGTTCCTGCACGTGCTGGTGGTGGAACCGAAACAGCTCCTCGTCGGGCACCGACCAGTCGATCGCGCCGTCCGGCCCGGCGATGTAGCCGTCCAGCGACACGGTCATCGAGTAGATCAGCCTGCGCATCATGATCCTCCTTCGGTTGGCGCCCAATTCTTCCGTAGAGGAGAACTTCTCGTCCCATATGAGACGAGACGCGGCGGATGACGGAGGATGTCTCGCTCACGGGGCCACCTCCGGTGATGGAATTTCGAAGCCGCGGTCGACAAAACCCTGGTCTGAGTGTCGATCCTGGCGGGCATGGACGAGTTCTTGGCTGGCTCCGCAGAGCGCCCCGGCTGGACACAGCTCGGCGGCCACCCTGCGGCGGGGATTGCGGATCCCGGCGAGCGCGATCAGACCGCCGCCGGCGACGAGTACGGCTGCGATCGTGTCCGCGACACGGAAGGCATGCACGGACGCGTCCTCGAAGGTCGCTCGGAGGAGGACCCGCTCGCCGGGAGGCACCTCATTCAGGCTGGGCGAGCCGAGCGGCTGTCGCTTGGCGCCGCTGATCGCCGCGCGGCCGGCGGGATCGATCGTGGATCGTCGTAGCGTCGCGTCGACGCGACTGGCAAAAGCTAGAGAGACGACGGCTCCCAGCACGGCGACCGCGAACAGCTGTGCGACGCGTGAGAGCGTCGTATTCACTGCGGCGGCGACGCCGGCGTGATCCTCCTGGACGGCCCCGAGGACCGTGGCGGTCAACGGCGCGACGAGCATCGCGAGCCCCAACCCGAACACGAGCAGCGCCGGCAGGACCTCGCTGAGGTAAGCGGCGCGCTGATCGACACGCGCCAGGAGCAAAAGGCCGCCTGCGGCAACGAGCGCCCCGAGGCTGATCGGCACCCTTGAGCCAATGCGGTCGGCGAGCGCGCCGAAGCGGCGGGAGAACAGGATCATCAGCGAGGTGACCGGCAGCAGGGCAAGCCCTGCCTGAACGGGGGTGTAGCCGCTGACCTCCTGTAGAAACACGGGCAGTAGAAAGATCACACCCCCCAGCCCGAGGTAGGCAGTCAATGTCGCCAGGTTTCCGATCGTGAAGTTGCGCTCGCGAAACAGGCTCAGTGGGAGCATCGGCGCCCGGGCTCGCGCCTCGTGCGCAACAAACGCGATCGCTCCCAGAATCCCTGCCGCGAGCGAGCCGACCACCAGGGTGCTCCATCCGCGCGCCGGCTCCTCGGTCACAGCGAACACCGAACCGGAGAGCGCGAGTGCCGCCAAGAGCGCACCGGGGAAGTCTAGGCGCCCGCCGGTGCCAGCGTTAGCGCTCGCAGGTACGCCACGAACAATCAGCGTCACGGTCACGAGTACGAGCGGCGCATTGAGCAGAAAGATCAGGCGCCACGAGCCGGCAGCGATCAACACTCCCCCGATGAACGGCCCGATCACCCCGACGATCGAGCTCAGCGCGGTCCATGTCCCGATCGCCCTGGCCCGCTCGTCTTCGGGAAACACGTGGATGATCACCGCCAGTGCGGTAGGCGTCACCAGCGCCGCGCATACCCCCTGCATCGAACGAAACACGCATAGCTCGGGGATCGACGAGGCGACCGCGCAGAGCGCCGAAGTGAGGCCGAACCCGGCGACGCCAACCAAGAACACGCGCTTCTGACCGAGTACATCCCCGAGCGAGCCGCCGATCAACAACAGCGAGGAGAGCGTCAGCAGGTACGCGTTCGTCACCCACTGCTGGCCCGCCAGACCGCCACCGAGGTCGCCTCGAATCGCGGGCAACGCGACGCTGGTTACGGTCGCGTCGAGGAACACCACGCTCGTACCCAGCACCGCTGCGAGCAGGGTCAGCTGCTTCTCGCGCGGTGTGGCCACTCCCCGGATGTCTGGCACATGCGCAGATTGGCACGTCACGAGCGCCACTCGCCTCGCGACCGCATCTCAGGCGAATGAACGGCAGGCGGGAGCGCTCATCTCGGTCTTTTGTGATCACGTCGGAGTCTTGGAGCGGGATGCCTCTTCTCGCCGCGAAAGCAAGCGTGCATCGAGGTCGCCGTGCTTCTGGTGAAGAGGGGGTGTGTGGGGTTGGAGTGTGATGCGTCCGCCGCGTGCGGGTACGATGAATACGTTGCGGTGCGCGACCCGCTCTGCACGCCGGCGCGAGGGTTGCAGGCGGGCGTGGCGCAGGATTGTCCTGAGTACGATTCGCGCCTCGGTGAGGGAGAAAGCGGCGCCGATGCATCGTCTGGGTCCGCCGCCGAAGGGGATCCAGGTGTAGGTGCCGGCGCGGGTGTCCAGGAACCGCTCGGGGCGGAAAGTGAGCGGGTCTGGGTAGAGCTCGGGGCGGCGGTGTACGAGCGTTATGTAGGGGACGACCATCGTGCCGCTGGGGATCGTCAGCCCGGGTAGCTCGAACGGCTCGGTTGCGAGTCGTGCGGTGAGCGGGAAGGCTGGGCGCAAGCGCATCGCCTCCTTGATCACCGCGTCGAGGTACTCGTCGTCTCCGTCGAGCGCGGCGGTTTGCAAGCGCGCTAGTGCGTCGGGGTAGCGAGTGACGCGCTCGAGTATCCACGTCAGGGTGGAAGCGGTCGTGTCGTGGCCACCCAATAGCAGGGTGCGCATCGCGTCGCAGATCTCCTCGTCGCTCATCAGGCAGCCTTGGCTGTCGGGTGTGCGCAGGAACATGCCGAGCACGTCCTGGCCGTCGAGTTGATCGGTGCTGCGGCGCTGGGCGACCTCTTCGAGCACGATCGCGTCGACCGCGTCGATCGCGCGGCGGACTCGCGGGAATGGTCTGTCCCACCCGTTCTGGCGGCTGGTCGCGATCATCGTCTGCAGGAAGAACCGTCGCGAGTGGCCCTCGCGCGAGCAGCGCGAGCGTCGCCGAGCGCAACCGCCCAACGCGCGCCTGGTCGGTGACCCCGAACACCGTGGCCATGATCACCTCGAGGCTGATCGCTTCCATGTGTGGCTGGGAGGGAGTGGGGTGCCCGTAGGGCCAGCGTGCGAGAACCTCTTCGGTCTTGCGCTGCATCGTCTCGTGGTAGCCGCTCAACGCGTCGCCGTGGAACGGGGGGAGCTGCGTGCGCCGCCTGCGCATGTGCTCGGCGCCGTCGATGTTCGTGAGCCCCGTCGGGCCGAGGAAGAGATGGTGCGCGGAGGCCTTCGCCAACGCCGCTCCGAGGCGAAGCACGCCGGTGTCGGCTGTGAAGATGCGCTTGATGTCCTCGGGATCGGTCAGGCACAGCCACGGCCCCGTCGCCGGCATCGGCACGAGGAAACGGTCGCCGAGCCGCTGGCAGTGGCGCGCGAACTGCTCCGGGGCCAGCCAGTACTGGGCGGCATTGACGACCGCGGGGCGTCGCAGTCGAGGCACGTCGGTAAGCGTTTGGTCCATGACCCACATCCCTCTCTAGTTACTCTGTGCGAGATAGAGTAACATAGTCTCTGATGCCGCCTATAGCCGAATTCCTCGAAGCAGCTCCCATCGTGGGAGAGGACGAGCTCTTTGACCGGGTTGCCGCGGCGGCGCTCGACGAGTTCGCCGAGCACGGCATCCGCCGCACCTCGATGGAAGACGTCGCCCGCCGCGCCGGCGTCTCACGAATGACCGTCTTCCGCCGGTTCGCGAGCAAGCAACGCCTCGTCGAGATCGTCATCGCACGCGAGGTCAACCGCGGAATGCAAGAGCTCGACCTCCTCTGGGAAGGCGCAGAAACCCTCGAGGACCGACTCGTCGCAGGATTCGAGTTCGCCGGGCGCTACGTACGCGGGCACCCACTATTCGACCGGCTCCTACGCAGCGAACCCGAGGTCCTCCTACCACCACTCACGCTCGACGGCGGACCCGTGCTCGAGCTCTACCGATCACTCATCGCCCACCGACTCCAAGCCGAAGTCAACGCCGGTCGCGCCACGACATCAGACATCGACGGCGTCGCCGAGGTGACCGCACGCCTCGCGATCTCACTACTACTCACCCGCGACGGAACCATCACACTCGACGACCCAAACTCCGTCCGCCGCCTGGTCAACCTCACGTTACTCCCCATGCTTCAACCACAACAGGACTAGCGGCAGATCCGCCTAACGAGAGCCTTCGCGACCTCGGCCATCCGCAGCGCGTGATCGCGGTCGACGTCGGGGTAGACGACCGGCTCACAACAGCGCTCCCCCGCCGGGCGCTTCTGCTTCGGAGATAGCTCCAAATCGACAGGCATCGATCTACTTATATCAATAACACTCACATCTATCGATGTAATACGATCCGGCCTGTGTCCACTCACGACGTGCCTCCGCTCGCGCGCCGCCTGCTAGCCGAGCTGCTGGGCTCGGCGTTCCTCGCCGCGCTCGTGATCGGGTCGGGGATCGCGGCGCAGACGCTCTCCCCCGGTGACGTCGGCCTGCAGCTGTTCGAGAATGCCGCCGCCACGGCAGCGGGGCTCTACACGATCATCCTGATGTTCGGCCCGGTCTCCGGTGGACATTTCAACCCGGTCGTTTCGCTCGCCGACGCGAGCTTTGGCGGGATCCGCCGGCGTGATGCGCTCGCCTACATTCCGGCCCAGGTGGCCGGCTGCTTACTCGGTGCCGTCGTGGCGAACGGCATGTTCTCGCTGGCCGCGATCAGTATCTCCACGCATCACCGCGCCTCGCCCGCGCACCTGTTCTCCGAGACGATCGCGACGGCGGGGCTGTTGTTCGTGATCTTCTCGCTCGCGCGCAGCAAACGCGCAAACACGATTCCCGCCGCGGTCGGCGCGTACATCGGCGCCGCCTACTTCTTCACGAGCTCGGCGAGCTTCGCCAACCCGGCGATCACCGTGGGGCGGATGTTCTCCAACACGTTCGCCGGCATCGCGCCTGCCTCCGTGCCCGGCTACGTCGTCGCGCAGCTCGCCGGGGGTCTCGCGGCGCTCGCGCTGTTGCGAGTCCTCTACCCCGATGTGACACCAGCCGAGGCAGAAGAAGTCCTGGTGGCGCACCACGAGACAGGTGCCGCCGGCCAGGTCAGCCAACCACTCCCGAGTCAGCCCTGACGATGGCGACCGTCCTGTTCGTCTGCCTGCACAACGCCGGCCGCTCGCAAATGAGCCAAGCCCTGTTCGAGCACGCCGCGGCAGGACGCCACCACGCGCTCTCCGCCGGCACCACTCCCGCCGAGCGCATACAGCCCGAGGTAGTCGAGGTCATGAGCGAGCTCGGCATCGACCTCTCCGCCCGCCGGCCCCAGCTCCTAACACGCGAGCTGGCCGAGCAGGCCGATGTGGTCGTGACAATGGGCTGCGGTGACACCTGCCCATACATCCCGGGCAAGCGCTACATCGACTGGGAGCTCCCCGACCCAAAGGGACAACCGCTCCAAGAGATCAGAGCGACACGCGATGACATCCAGCAGAAAGTCACAGCACTAGCCGCCGAACTGGACGCAGAGTCCTAACCCGCTCACCCACACGAACGCTCGTGCACGCTCACGCTCAGCGAAGCAGACACGCTTGCGATCGGCCAACGGATGCTCGAGGCCCACCACCGCGACGAGCGTGGCGTACGTTCACTGCGCCGCTGCTTGGACACCCGGCTGGGCGGCCACACGGGCCAAGCGCTCGTGTACGAACTGGACCACGGCGGCGCCCTCGCCGACCGCGGTCGCGCAGCGCTTGATCGAGCCGGCGCGTACGTCGCCGGCCGCGTAGACGCCCGGCACGCTCGTCTCGAGAAGGCCCTCGGCGCCGACCTCCGCGCCGGTCAGGACGAAACCGTCGACGTCGCGCGCGAGCACATCGCCGAGCCACTCGGTGCAAGGTGTGGCGCCAAGGAACAGGAACAGGAAGGAGAACGGCAACTGCTCGCCGTCGGCGAGCGTGACCGAGTGCAAGCGCCCCTCCTCTCCTTGCAATCCGACGATTTCGGACCGATCGCGCACGACAACCCCGTAGCGGTCGAGCTCGTCGATCAGATACTGCGACATCGTCTCCGCCAGATCTCCGCGGCGGTGCAGGAGCGTGACAAGCGCGCCCCCGCGCGCCAGCCAGATGGCAGCCTGGGCGGCGGAGTTGCCACCGCCGAGAACTCCCACACGCTGGGCTGTGCAGAGCTGACCCTCCGGCGGCCCGGCGGCATAGAACACGCTCACCCCCTCGTACTCCTCGAGCCCCGCGATGGGCAGACGCCGGTATTCGGCGCCCGTGGTCAGCAGCACCGCACGTGCGGCGATCTCGTTGCCGTCCTCGAGCTTCACGAGGTGACGCTCGATCCCGGGCTGGAGTTCCCGGGCGCGGTAGGGCGAGGCCAGGCGAGCGCCAAACTTGCGCGACTGGGTGGCGGCGCGGCTGAGCAGTTCGTTGCCGCTGATCCCGGCGGGGAAGCCCAGGTAGTTCTCGATCCTGCGCGAGGTGCCCGCCTGGCCACCGATGCTCCTGCCCTCCACGATCAGCGTGTTCAATCCCTCTGAAGCGCCGTACACGGCCGCGCCGAGTCCCGCGGGGCCGCCGCCGACGATCAGGAGGTCGCCTCCTCACGCGGCGCGAGCTCCATGCCGATGCCGAGCGCCCGCGAGAGCTCTCCGTTACTCGGGTTCAGAAGCTCAACGCCGCCGGGCAGACGCACCAGCGGTATCGCGGGGGTGGAGGGCTCCGCTGCCGAGCCGGCGCCGCCGGTCGCCTCAGTGGGATCGGCGGGATCGGCGGGATCGGCGGGATCGGCGGGGATGGTGGGGATGGTGGGATCGGTCGGATCGACCCAGGTGTGGGGCAGCCGCTGGGCTCGCGCGAACTCGAGCAGCCGGCGCGTATCGGGCGAGTCGCGGGGGCCGATGATCTCTGGTCCGATGCCCTGGCGGCGCTGAAGTAGCTCGCGGCGCTCCACGAAGGCACCGAGGATCAGATCCGAGAGCGACGGGTCATCGAACAGCAGCATTCGAAGGTCCTCGCGCGGAAGGGCGATGTAGCGCAGCGGCTGGGTGACGACCGCAGTGACGAACACCGACTGTCCGCTGAGCAGGTTGACCTCCCCGAGGAAACCCGAGGCGCCGTGACGCACGATCTCATGCCCCGCGCCATCCAAGACCGCCACCTCACCCTCGAGGATCGCGATGAACGGATAGGTCGCGTCACCGATCTCATACAACTTCTCGCCCACCGCGGCCGTGAGCTCCTCGCCGCGCTGCGCAAGTAGGGCGAGCTGAGTACTCGAGAGCACCCGCGCCGGAACTGCCAAGGAATCGTCAGCATGAGACGTCATCTGAGGGACAAGCGTAGCCAGATCGTCCAGGCCGGCCCGATCGACGCCGGATTCTTCGACCGCGTTGCATCGAGGTCAGCGACCGTGACCCGGGGTCATTATCCGCGGGCTAAAGCTGTGGGGCCGTCGACGCCGGTCCGATCACGACGTGCCCGAGCCCGATCACCTCCATCTCTGTCTGGGGTGAGCAGACGGCGATCTCGGCGGACTCACGGCGCAGCGTTCGGCGCAGCGAGACGAACGCGGCGGAGCCGAGGATCGCGGGGACCCACAGCGCGATCGCGCGATACGCGAGCACCGCGGAGGCGGCGGCGGTGATCGGCACGTTGTACAGCACGAACGTTCCCACCAGACCCGCGTCAACCCCGCCGATCCCCCCAGGGACGGAGATCAGCCCGCCGAGCTCGCCGATCAGGTAGGCCATCCCCAGGATCGCCGGCGCCGGCGCGGCGCCGAAAGCGCGGAACGTCGCCCACAGGATCAGCACGTCGAAGATCAGATAGGCGAGGATCCCGCCGATCAGCCAAGCGTTGCCTTCGCGCAGCAGCGCGACCGCCTCGTTGACGCCGTCAGCGACGGCCACCAGGGTCTTCAGCACCAGCGTGGAGCGGCGCGAGGAGGACCCGCTTGCTTCGTTGCGATCCAGTCGCCGGTGCAAGCCCGCGGAGGAGCGTCCCGCCAGCAGCGACCCCACGATCGCGGCGGCCGCGATCGCGGCGGGCAGGAGCGTCAGCGCCAGGTTCGTCTCCCCCGGCAGCACCCGCACGGCGAGACCGACCCCGATCAAGACCACGCCGGCCACATTCGCGACACTGGTCAGCATGAAGAAGGCGGCGGTACGCCGCGCGATCTCAGCCGTCGGCATCCCGCCCCGTTTGAGCGCCCACGCACCAAGCGCCAGGCCACCCGCGCCGCCGGTCGGCAGCAGCGCGTTCGCACCCAGCTCAGACATCCCGATCTGGTAACTGACACGCCAGCTCATGCGCCTGCAGAACACCATCCGAAAGATCGCCACATACCCCAGGCCGGAAAGCACCTTCAGCCCCGCTCCAAGCGCGAGCCACACCGGGTTGGCATGCGCGAGCTGCGCGCGCAACCCGCCGAGTCCCGGAAGCAGCGTCACGACCGCCACGACGACGAGGACGACCCCCCGTCAAGAACAGCAGCTGCTTGCGCACCTTGCGAGCACTCAGCTGCTCGGGAACCTGCAGGTCGTCCGGGAGGACGCTCGCCGTCATGCGAGCACTACGCTAGCAAGGTCGATGGCGGCGGTGAGGTCGGGCTACCCGAGCTATTCGAGCCTGGGAAGGACACACTCGTCATCTACAGCTTCATGTTCCCGCGCTGGCCGAGCGACACGAGGCCCGGGCCGGCTGACGGCCAGACGGCTCAGCTACCCCTCCCGGAGACCCCGTGCCAGTCCTGCACCTCGATCCTCGACTCGCTCGACGGCGCCGCACCTCGCCCAGCGGATCAACCTGGCAGTGGTCGCGAAGTCAGATCCCGAGCGAATCCGCACCTTCGCTTCAGAGCGCGGCTGGGCTATTCGAGCACCCCTAGAAATCTCAGCCGCAGAGCTGTTCGACGGCATCGACGGGCGCTAGAGAAGAGAGCACCCTCCGGAAACTGTGACGGAACTGTGCCGAGTTTGCACCAATTCCGTGACAGCGGTTGATGTGGTCCGGTCTCGACGTATCGTGGTTGATTGTCGTAATCAGCGGCCCGACGCAGGCTGTCATCCCCGCATCGATCGGCAGACCCACGGTTGGGCTCTGATCGAAGCGCTGCGGGACTTGGCCGGCCTCGACACGGCGGGCATTGAGGAGAGACACATGCCAAGACTCAGCCACTTCTACGGGATCACGATCAAGATGTACTGGGATGAGCGCAACCATCCCATCCCGCACTTCCACGCAGAATACGCCGGCAAATACGCGTCCATTGCGACTGACGGAACCATGCTGGCAGGCTCACTACCTCCGCGGTCGATCAAGCTCATCGAAGAGTGGGCCCAACTCCACCAAGACGAGCTGTTGGCCAATTGGGAACGCGCTCGCAAACACGAACCGCTTACGCAAATCGACCCACTGTCGTAACATTGCTCTGATGGTTGACCTACCTCCGCTTGTCCACGTTACAGATGCCAAAGTCATTGGCGAGTACCAACTGCGCCTCACCTTCGAGGATGGGGTCGTGGGCGATATCGATTTCAGCGACCGTGAGTGGAAAGGCGTGTTCGAGCCATTCCGTGACCCACGGCACTTTGCTCAGGTCTGTGTCGAGGGCGGCACGATCGTCTGGCCCGACGACGGTCTGGACATGGCGCCCGAGCCGCTTTACGCACAGGCACTTCGACACCAAGTGCCCCGCGCGTCGGTCAGCGCAGCCCCACACTGACGCGACCCGAGGCACGCACCCCAGGTTTAGTGCTTGGTCACCCCTCCGCGTCGGCGAACACAGTCGCCCAATCATTCTTGATGCTGACCACGGTCCAGTTCTCCTCGGCGGCACGCTGCAGCGACTGCTCGGCGCCGGCGGTGTAGTGGAACTCGCGCTCGGGGTCGTCGTGGTTGAGCAGCAACCGCAGCGCCGGGCGCCCCCTGCCGCCCGCATAGCGCAGCATCGCGATGTCGCCGTTGGAGTTGCCGGCGGCGAGGATCGGGCGCCGGCCGATGCGCGTCCACACCCGCACCGGCTTGATCGGGCCGTCGTCGAACAGCTCCATCTCGGTCATGTAGACGAGGTTGCCGCCGTGCTCGTCCTCCTCGTAGCGCAGCGCCGCGGAGCTGCCGACGACACGCTCGGCGGGGATGCCATAGATGTCGTGGGTCACCGGGCGCATGAAGTCGCGGTCACCGCCGGAGACGATGAAATTGGTGAAGCCGTTGGCCTCGAGATGGCGCAGCAACTCGATCATCGGGGCGAACCCGAGGTCGCGGTAGCGGCGGTCGAGCGTCGGATGCCTGTGCTCGGTGAGAAACGTGTGCGCCGCCGCCGCGTAGTCGTCGACCGTCTTGCCGGCGTAAGCGTGCAGCACCCCGCCCATCAGCAGCTTCATATCGGCGTCGTCGCCGTGGTAGTGCTTGACCATCACCTCGCCCAGCCAACCGAAGTCGCGTTCGTAGGCGGCCTTCCAGGGCTGTCGCGCGCGCAGCGACTCGTCGTCCTGCGCCATCTCGGCCAACCGCACGAGGATGAAGCCGAGCTCGATCGGCATCGGCTTCTCCGACCACAGCGTGCCGTCGTTGTCGAACACGGCGATGCGGTCCTCCACCGGCACGTAGCCGGCATGCCCTTCGGTGGTGACGCGCTGCACGAACTCGACGATCGCCCGTCGCGTCGGCGTGTCGTTCCAGGAGGGGAGCGTCTCCGGACTCATTGCGAGCGGATCAGCATCTCGGCCTGGCGCTCGAGATCGACGTACGGCTCCCCGCTGACGTCGATGAGCGACGCGGTCGATCGTCGCGCCTGTGAACGCGTAGGGCGCCTCGCCCGGGTAGTCGTCGGTAACCGGCTCCCCCGCCTGCCGCGCCACGAACAGCGGGGCGCCGGCGACCGCGAAGGCGCCCAGCTGCGTCCTGATCGAGCCCCTGCCGACCTCGTGATCGCCGTGGTACAGCGTCAGCGTGCCCATCGCACAGATCGGCTCGTTGCCCTCCTTGTCGAACGAGGCCGACAGGATCAGCTTCTCTCCAGACGGCAGATCCTGGGTCGCGACGATCATCTGCTCTTCCGCGCCGACGAAGTTGTTGACGTAGTGGAGCCTGTTGTCCCTGACGTACAGGGCGTGTCCGCCGAAGCGCGTCCCCTGCGCGAAGATCACACCCTGCACCCCCGGCCCGGGGATGTCCACGAGCGCGCCGATCACGAACGAGCGGTTCTTCGTGTTGACCGCCTGCCACTCGGGGACGGGCGCGTTGCCCGGGTGGTAGACATACCGATTGCGGGGGGCGGCGAGCTGCGGCCGAGGTTCCCTCAGGATCTCGACCGCGGTGCGATCGTCGAGTGGGAACGCCGCGTTCGCGCCGGCCTCGGAGAACCAGATGTTGACCAGTTCCCGCAGCTTGTCGGGCTGCTCGGCGGCAAGGTTGTTCAACTCGGAGCGGTCCACGTCGGTGTGGTACAGCTCCCACTCGTCGTCGTTGAAGTTGCCCCAGCCGGCGATGCACGGATGTGTGGTGACGGCCTTCCAGCCTTCGTGCCAGATCGAACGCGAGCCGAGCATCGCGTAGAACTGTGTCTTGCGGCTCGACTCGGCCGAGGCGTCGTCGAAGCTCTCGCGCATACTCACGCCGTCGATCGAGCGATTGCGTGTGCCCCTTGATCATCTCGGGCGCCTCCACGCCGAGCACGTCGAGAATCGTCGGCACCAGGTCGATCGCATGGCAGTACTGCTCGCGAACCTCGCCCCGCGCCTTGATGCCGGCGGGCCAGGAGATGATGCACGGGTCGGAGGTCCCGCCGTTGAACTCGTAGCGCTTCCACATCTTGAACGGCGCGTTGAACGCCATCGCCCAGCCGGTCGGATAGTGGTTGTAGGTCTTCGTGCCGCCGAGCTCGTCGATCATCGCGAGGTTCTGCTCGAGGTCGTCGGGGACGCCGTTGGCGAACTTCATCTCGTTGACCGAGCCGTTCGGGCCGCCCTCGCCACTCGCGCCGTTGTCGGAGACGACGACGATCATCGTGTTCTCGAGCTCGTCGCTCGCCTCGAGCTCGTCGAGCAGCCGGCCGATGTGGAAGTCGGCGTGGGCGAGGAAGCCGGCGTAGACCTCGGCCATGCGGCAGAACAGACGCTGCTCCTCGTCGTTCAGCGAATCCCACGGGCGCGTGTAGTCGAGCTCGGGGAACGGCTGGCCCTCGGGGCCCGTGCGCGTCTCGGGCGTCCCGATCGGGTTGACCGGCGGCAGCTCGGTGTCCTGCGGGACCAACCCCAGCTCCTTCTGGCGCGCGAGGACCTGCTCGCGGATCGCCTCGTAGCCGATGTCGAAGCGGCCCTTGAACTTCTCGATCCACTCCTTCGGCGCGTGATGGGGCGCGTGGCAGGCGCCCGGCGCGTAGTACAGGAAGAAGGGCTTCTCCGGCGCGACGGCCTTGGCGTCCCTGATGAACTCCAGCGCCTTGTCGGTGATGTCCTCGGTCAGGTGATAGCCCTGCTCGGGAGTCTTCGGCTGGTCGACCGGGTGGTTGTCGTAGACGAGGTCCGGATACCACTGGTTCGTCTCGGCGCCGAGGAACCCGTACCAGCGCTCGAAGCCGCGCCCGCTCGGCCAGTTGCGCCGGGGCGCGGCGAGGTTCATCTCGTCGGTCGGGCACAGGTGCCACTTGCCGACCATGTACGTGTTCCAGCCCCGCTCGCCGAGGATCTCGGAGAGCATCCCGTTCTCCGGCGGCACGGTCCCGCTCGCGTTCGGGTAGCCGATCGCCGCCTCGGTGATGCACGCCATGCTGTTGCGCGTGTGGTTGCGCCCCGTGAGCAGGCACGAGCGCGTCGGCGAGCACAGAGCCGTCGTGTGGAACTGCGTGTAGCGGACGCCGGCGTCGACGATCCGATCGATGTTCGGCGTCTCGATCAGCCCGCCGTAGCAGCTCATCGCCGAGTAGCCGACGTCGTCGAGCACGATGTACAGGACGTTCGGAGAGCCATCCGGAGCCTTCGGCGGCTCAAACGGGCCCCAGTCTGGCTCCGAGTCGCGGATATCCACGTTGACGACGCCTTTGAACGGCCTGGCCATGAGCTCATCCTCCCTGTCGTGGTTCTCGAGACGAATTCGAGATGAATGGACCGACTCGAGACGAATGGACGATCCGAAGCTGTTGCGGTGAGCCTACGCCGATTTCGCTGAGCAGGCTTCTACGATTTGTGAAGATGAACCGCGAGGGCATGATCGAGCTACCGGCCGGGAGCTTCCGGATGGGCTCGGCCGAGTTCTACCCCGAAGAGGCGCCCGTGCGCGAGGTCGAGATCGCCGCCTTCGCGATCGACCGCGGGCCCGTCACCGTCGCGCAGTTCGCGCGCTTCGTCGAGCAGACCGGGCACGTTACGCTCGCCGAGCGCGCGCCCAATCCGGGCGCCTATCCCGATGCCGACCCCTCGCTCCTGCGCGCGGGCTCGGCCGTGTTTCACCCCACGCCCGGTCCCGTGCCGCTGAACGACCCGAGCTCCTGGTGGGCCTACGTTCCCGACGCGAGCTGGCGCCATCCTTGGGGACCCGGCAGCGACAACTCCACGCGCGCCGAGCACCCCGTCACCCATGTCGCCTACGAGGACGCCGAGGCGTACGCCGAGTGGGCCGGCAAGGCGCTGCCGAGCGAGGCCGAGTGGGAGTACGCCGCGCGCGGCGGGCTCGATCAGGCCCCCTTCGCCTGGGGCGAGCGGGAGCGCCCGGATGGCGAGTTGATGGCCAACCACTGGCAGGGCGAGTTCCCGTGGCGCAACACCGGCGCGCGGGGCTGGCGCGGCACCTCACCGGTCGGCCTGTTTCCGGCCAACGGCTACGGGCTGCACGACGTCACGGGCAACGTCTGGGAGTGGACGAGCGACTACTACGCCACCCGCGGCGCCAGCGCGGAGATACCTCCGAGCCCGTGCTGCCAGCCTCCGGTCAACCCGCGCACCGCGACCCCGGAGGGTAGGCCGATCGAGCCGCGGGTCGCGACCCCGGAGGACAGTTACGACCTCGGGAATCCCGGCGCGGGCATTCCCCGCCGCGTGATCAAGGGCGGCTCGCATCTCTGCGCACCGAGCTATTGCCTGCGCTACCGCCCCGCCGCCAGACAGCCCGAGGCGATCGACACCTCCACCAGCCACATCGGCTTTCGCTGCATCGCTCGCTGAGCCGGCCGACCTGGACGGGGTAATAAAGGTCGAGGGGACCACTGCGTTAGCCGGTGACCGGAGGCGACGGCGGAGGCCGGTGTCGATGTCGACGCAGGACCTTCGTTTCGGCGCTCGACTGGTTGTTGTCGAGGTTCGGGTCCCTGTTCGAGCTGGTGACGCTCGCGGTATTGCGCTCGGTGCCCGTGTGCCCGGCGAGCGCGAGCCCCGTGATGCTCGCGCCGGCGTCGCGCTTGAGCGTCCCGAGCGAGCAGCGGATCGGGCGTATGGTCGTGCAGCTGCCCTGTGTGGTGTGGATCGAGAGGATCCGCAGGCCGAGGTCGGAGCTGTCGGTGACCTGCACGTCGGGCGCGTCGTCGAGGCCGTGGTTGGTGACACGCAGCGTGTATCTCAAGAGCTGGCCCGGGTGGCTGGTGCTGCGGTCGACGTGCTTGACGATCTCCAGGTCGGAGACCGGTTGGGCGGGCACCGGGAGGGGCGTGAGCGGCGCCGGCGGGTCGGGCAGCGGCTGCGGGGTGAGGGGAATCACGGGGATCGTCGCGGTGGAGGTGTTGTTGCCGGGATCGGGGTCGGGCTCGTTGCCGGCCACGACCGCGGTGTTCGCGATCGTGCCGCGGGCGTCCGCCGCGACGTTCGCGGTGATCAGGATCTGCGCGGTGTCACCGTTGGCGATCGTCCCGAGTTCACAGCGCACGCCGATCGTGGTGTCGCAACTGCCCTGGCTGGGTTGCGCGGAGGTGACACTCAGGGCGGGCGGCACGGGGTCGGTGACGAGCACACCGGTGCCGGTGCTGGGACCTTTGTTCGTGACGATCAGCGTGTAGCTGACCTGGCCGCCCGCGGTCACTTCCTTCAGCGACGCGACCTTTTCGATCGCGAGGTCGGCAGGTTCCCTTTCGCCGAGGGGTACCGTCACCGTGTCTTCGTTGTTCGACAGGTCGGGGTCGGGCGTGCTGCTCGTCACGGTCGCGGTGTTGACGATGCCTTCGCTCGCCGTGTCCGGGACGTGCGCGACGATCGTGAAGGTGGTCGATTCGTGCACCGCCAGCGAGGGAAGCGTGCAGGTGACGTGGGGTTCAGCGCCCGACTGGCTGCAGCCAGGGCTCGCGGAGACGAACGTCAGCCCCGCGGGCAGCGGGTCTGAGACGACCACGTTCGCGGCGGTGTTGGGGCCGTGGTTTGTCACCTTCAGCGTGAACGTCTCGTCGGTGCCCGGCGTCGCCGGGGAGGGCGCGGCCGTCTTTTCGATCTGCAGATCGGCGTTTTCTGCGAACTGCACGGTCGCGGGGCCCGGCGGGTTGACCCCGACTTCTTCAGAGATGTCCGTCGGACCGTTCGTGTACGTGCCCGCGGTCGCGGAGGTGACGTTGACGTTTACGGTGCAGGAGTTCATTTCCGCGGCGAGGCTCCCTTTCACCGCGATCGTGCTTCCATCCGCCGTGGCGGTCACGGTCGTCGGCGAGGCGCAGGTACTCGACGCGGCCGCCGGGCTCGCCACGACCAGGCCGGCGGGGAGCGTGTCTTTGAACGACCAGCCTTCCTTGGCCGCGAGCTCGCTCGTGTTTGTGATCGTGAACGTCAGCAGCGAGGTTTCGCCCACGTTCAGCACGCTCGGGCTGAAGGACTTGTCCAGCTGCGGGGTTGCGTCCAACACCTCGATCCGGCCGAACGCGGCGTCGTTGCCGGTTGTCGCGCCCTGGCCGTTGCGCATCCTGATCCCGAGCTGCGAGCCGCTGAACAGCACGGCTTTGTTGCCCGCGAAGGTCCCCACTTTGAAGGTTTTCTTGTCGTTCGAGCCGACCGCGGGTGCGGTGATGCTCGTCGCGGTCGGTTCGACGCATGGTTCGATCGGGTGGGTGAACGTCGGGAGTTCTTCCGAGCCGTTGAGGAGATAGAACTTGAACATCGCGTAGGCTTTGACGTTGCAGTTCGTTTCGGCGGCGTCGGTCGAGAACGTGATGAAACGGCCGCTCGCTTTGAGCGGGATCGTCCCGACGGTTTCGAACTGAACCTCGTTGGCTTTCAACGTCCCTGGGTCCGTATAGGCCGTCACGGAATGGTTGGTCGAGGGATCGGGCACACCCCGCAGGGCTCCCATCGTCCACGCCATCTGACGGACATTGTCAAAGGCGGGTTCCGCACAGTCGGTCGCTGTTTTGCGGCTGTTGCTGTTGAACTCGACGATGTAGCCGTTGCAATGTTCGAGGTAATCCTGCGCCGCTATGTATTTTGGCGATAGAGGGGGAGCGCCGGTGTACTTTGTGAGCAGCACCGGTGTGGTACCCGTTTCATGTTCAAAATCCTCCGTATAGATCGTCCCCGGAGGCTGCGGCACACCCGGAGTACCGGGTGCCGCCTGTGCCCGGGCGGTCAAGGCGCCGAGGCTCAGCAGGAGCATTACGAGGACGACAACACGCACCCGCCGGCCGTGTGATCGTGGCGAGCCGGATCGAGCATTGGACGACACACGGGCCCTCAGCATGTCCGCCTGACCTCCGTCGATACGGATACGTCCCGTTGTGTCTCCCCTGAGTAGCAGGCAGTAACCCGACCCCCTTCCCGGGGATCAAAGCTGAATCATCACAACGACCGGAATAACGTTAACGCTTTCATAGTATGGACGTCAACTGTCTGGACGAATGTTCGGTATGCCGCCGCCAGCTCCCATAAAACGGTGGTAGCTTGGAAAACGTCGTCTACGTAGGCCGAGGATAAGACGGTGAGAATGCTACTTCGCTGCCTGGCCCTGCTGCTCACCTGCGGTGCGCTCGGGCTGACCGGCGTCGCCTCCTCCCTCGCCACGCCGGCCCCCAGCTGCGGCGCGGGCACAAGCACAGACACAGGCGCAGGTGCCGACACAAGCGCAGGCGCCGCGACCGAAACCGTTGTCGGCCGGCCAACGACCATGCTCGCTTGGCGCGCGAAGCTGTTCGAACCGGCCGAGGCCTACAACCGCCTCTCCCAGGCCGGCACACCCCGTGGCGGGTTCCCAACCCAATCCTCACCCTCATGGCTGCTCGTGCTCGCCGCCGCCCGCGACCACGAGGGACGCTGCTGGATCGAGGTGCGCCTCCCCGAACGCCCCAACGACGACGACGCCTGGATCGACGCCAAGTCGTTACTGCTAGGCCCCACCGCTTGGAGGATCGACGTCTCGCTTGCCACCCGCACGCTCACGCTCGACCACGCCGGTGTCACGACGCGACGTATCAGGGTCGTGATCGGAGCCCCCACCACACCCACACCCACGGGCCTGTTCGCGATCATCGGCGCCTGGCCCTCACCACCCACCGCGTTCCTTGGCTCGTGGATCCTCGCGCTCACCGCTCACAGCGACGTGCTGCACGAATTCGACGGCGGCAACGGACGCATCGGCATCCACGGCCGCGGCGCCAGCAGCCTGCTCGACCCGCTCGGCTCAGCCCGCAGCCATGGCTGCGTCCGCCTGGCAAACACCGCGATCGACTGGCTCGTGCGTACGATCGGACGCGGCCAACTACCCGGCACCCCCGTCCAGATCGACTAGAGCACCCGGGAGCAGACCGGCAGGACCGCCAGCCTGCACGTGATCAATTCTTCAATTTTGACCGCCTCGGCGAGTTTTCCGAGCCGTCATACCACTTGTGTGCTGCCGCTTTGGCGAGGGATCTCGGTAAAGTTGGGCATGTTCGACGACGCCGTGATACGGGAGGCTGGCCGTCGCATCCTGGCGGCCGCGCCGCCGGATAGCCGGGTGATCCTGTTTGGGTCCCATGCCCGGGGCGAGGCCGGCGAGCACAGCGATTTCGATTTCCTCGTGATCGAGCCGACCGTCGAGGATTGGGGGCGCGAGTCCGGGGGGTACGCTGTGCCTGCTTCAAAGGACGATGCGCATCGATCACCGCTTCACCCTCCGCCGTCAGACGCCAGGCCTTTATCTGACGGCTGGTGTGACCCTGCGCGTTCTCGACCAAGCCCTGCGTCTGCAGACGCTTTATCATCCGCGAGATCTGACCCTGATCCGCAAGGTCGATGATCTCCGACACTTCACGGTTATTCAAACCCGGATGATCCCCAACCGCGGTGAGCGCCATCTGCGTACGGACCGTCAAGGCGGTAATCCATCGGTGAAGCCGCACCAAATGGGCGGTGCGACAGACCATCGCCATCACGCCGCATCGGAGAAGGACTCGTGCAGAAACAACCCCTCTTCATGCGATCCGGCCCTCTCCCCTACATCCCCTGCGATCGATCCAGAAGACCAACCCAAACCTGAACCTATTTTCATGCCCCCAAACCCTGAGACACCTCTACCGACAAACCTAAGCAGAAACCAGCACAGAATGAAACCAAGAAACGAGATTGGGCAAAAATGGTTACTAGAGCCAAACTGCCGGGACGGTCGGCGCCACCCCGGACACGCCGGTACACGATCGTTCGGGTTTCGAGGCCGGTGACGCTGCACGGTGGAGAGCAGTCCGGAGGCCTCGGAAGCGACTCGCGGCGCTCCTACGCGATCGGCGGCGGTTTGCCCTCGGCGCTGGCGGCGAGCGCCGGATCCCAAGCGCAGACCGCGCAGGCGTGACGAACGCCGAGCGGGCGAACTCGAGCGCGGCCGCGTGCGGGTCGGGGCTCGCGCGGACGTCGTCCCAGTCGAGGATGTACTCGCCGAGCGTCGCGTCCCAGCGCGCGGCCGGAGGGAGCGAGCGTCGCGTTCGCGAACCCCTCCGGCGCCGGATGCGCGTAGGCGTAGAACGCCGCCTTGCCGGAGCGCGGGTCGCCGGGCCACCAGCCGACCGCGACCTCCTGGGAGTCCATCGCGTTGCGCATGATGAAGTCATCCGACGGCGGGTCGGCCGGCTCGCCCGAGAACAGGCTGACCGCGAGATCGAACGAGCCCCACCACGCGTTGACCGGCGTCGAGCGTCCGCGATACGGCGCGCGGAACGCGGCGAGCACGAGCGCCGCCTGAGTCGCGGCGGCGAAGTAGGTGGCGACCTGCGGCGGGGTCATAGCGCGCGTGCTCGTCGTCCTCGTCGAGCGGCACGCTCCACGGGACCTCCTGCGGCGTCGGGTCGATCTCGACGGCGCCGGCGAGCGCGCGGACCGCAGCCAGCAGCTCGCGCGTGACCGCGCCGACCGGCCGGTCGGGGGCGAGCGCGACGCGCTCGCACGCCACCGTCGCTGTGCTCGACGACCGCCTCGTGGGTGCGCAGGTCGAGCGCGACGACGAGCGCCCCCGAACCGTCCGGCGCCGGCAGCGGAGCGGTCTCCCACCCGCGCGCGGTCAGACGCAGCGCCGCGTGCTGCAGCTGCGGCTCGGGCGGCGCGAGCACCACCGCCAGCTTGCCGAGCACCTGGGTGTGCGCGTGCAGCGTGTCGCAGGTCTCGCTCCACTGCTCATAGGAAAGCGCAGGCCACCCGGAGGACATGGGCACACGCTACCCCTCACACGGCCGAGATGCCCAATGAACCGGAGTGATAACGGGGCGGTCCGGCACGGGTCAACTGTCGTCGTGCCTCGCCGAGGATGGAACCTCCGCCGTAACAGCGGAACGCGGAAGCGCGTGCGTACTGCACTACGCACGCCGAGGGTCAGTGGGTCGTGGGGTTGTTGGCCGAGTCTCGTAGGAATGCCTCGGTGGCGGCTGCGTCGAGGGGGCGGGCGTAGAGGAAGCCCTGGCCTGAGTCGCATTGCTCGTCTTGCAGGAGGGATAGCTCCCGCTGGTGCTCGATGCCCTCGGCGAGCGTCTCGATCGAGAGTGCCTTGCCGAGCTGCACGAGGTCGTGGAGGAGGGTCTCGCCCTCCTGGTTGTCGGTCAGGCCGGAGATGAACGAGCGGTCGATCTTCAGCGCGTCGACGGGGAACCGCTGGAGGTGGGCCAGCGAGGAGTAGCCGGTGCCGAAGTCGTCGATCGCGACGCGCACGCCGAGTTCCTTGATCGCGGCGAGCAGTCGCGCGGTCTGCTCCGCGTTGCGCGTCAGGCTCGTCTCGGCGATCTCCAGAGTCAGCGCGCTCGGCTCCAGACCGCTTTGGGTGAGCGCGTCGTGGACCTCGCTGACGAGCTCGTCGGTGTCGAGCTGGCGCGCGGAGACGTTGACGGCGATCCCGATCTCGTGGCCGTCCTCGCGCCATTTGGCGCCCTGGCGGCAGGCCTCTTCCAGGACCCACCTGCCGACCTCCACGATCAGGCCGGTCTCCTCCAGCGTGGGGATGAAGTCGTCGGGCTGAATCAGCCCGCGTGTGGGGCTGTCCCAGCGGATCAGGGCCTCCAGCCCGGTGGGGCTCATATCCCGCAGGTCGAACGTCGGCTGGTAGACGAGGAAGAACTCATCGTTCTGAAGGGCGCCGCGCAGGTCCATCTCGAGCTGCACCCGGCGCTCGCGGGCGTCCTGCATCACCTCCTCGAACACGACATAGCGATTCTTGCCGTCCCACTTCGCGCGGTACATCGCGATGTCCGCGTCGCGCAGCAAATCCGCGGCTGCGCTCCGCTCGCCCGCCGCGATCCCGATGCTCGCCGTCACGGTCACGCCGCTCGCGCGATCCCCTCCCCCTGCGAGCGCGAAGGGCTGCTCGAGCGCTTCGAGCAACCGCTCGGCGACGAGCTCGGGGCCCGCCGCGAGCGAGAGATCTTCGCGATCTCCGCGATCACGACGAACTCGTCGCCGCCGAGGCGCCCGAGCGTGTCGGTGGCGCGCACGACCCCGTCCAGGCGCGCGGCGACCGCCCGCAGCAGCTCGTCCCCGGCGTCGTGACCGAGCGTGTCGTTGACCTGCTTGAAGTTGTCGAGATCGATGAACAGCGCCGCGACCAGAGCCTTCGAGCGGCGCGAGCGCACCAGCATCTGCTCGAGACGGTCGAGAACCAACGCCCGGTTCGCAAGCCCCGTCAGCGCATCATGGGTCGCCATGAACGCAAGCTCCTCCTGGCGGCGGAGCTCCACCCCGGGCCGCTCCACCGCAGCCGACGACGACGGCGGCGCCGGGACTCGCATCCCAGCCGTCCTCGAGCTAGAGCGCCGAACTGTCATCTCAAGTCAACGAGTCGGTGACCAGCGCCCACAGCCTGAGCCGAAGCCCTTCGAGTAGGCAAGCGTTTATGCCGTGGCCAACCGGTGTTCGCTGCTCGCTCACCGCATCGAGACACAAAGACACACGTTCTAGAGCGCGCTCGCGCGGTTCGTCCGGGGGTAGGCGAGGTCGAGCACGATCTGGGAGAGGTCTGCGATGAAGTCCGCGCGTGCGATCGGTGGGCGGTCGAGGACGTAGCGCACGGGTAGGTGTTGTGTGAGCTCGAGGATCGTCCAGGTCAAGCGGTCGAGGTCCTCGGGGGGTGGTCCGTGGTTGAGGGCTGCGAGCGTCTGATAGGTGAAGTCGGAGATTCGCGCGCGTACCGGGCGCAGCGCTTCGGCTTGGTCTGCCGCGGGTACGCGGTCGACCAGGGCGCGCAGCAGGACGGCCTGGAGTTCGAGGACGTCGAGGACGGATTCGAGCACCGTGCGCACGCCGGTGGCCGGGTCGAGCGTCGCGGCTTGGCGCAGCGCGGGCGCAACACCCTCGGCGAAATCGTCGACCAGCCGCTTAATGATCGTCGCGACGATCTCGTCCTTGTCGGTGAAGTACTGGTAGACGCTGCCGGGGCTGACGCCGGCGGCGGCAGCGATGCGGTTGGTCGACGCTCCGGGGTAGCCGACGTCCTCCAGAACGCGAGTGGCAGCGTCGAGGATCCGCTCGACCATCGCCAGCGAGCGGGCTTGGCGCGGCTGTCTACGGGCGATCTTGGCGATCCGCTGATGATCGCAGAAAACGAGCTGAAAGCGAGCGAAAGCTCGTCTTATCGTGTGGGTATGAATGGGGCCCAACCACGAGGCGCAGCGCCGCTCGGCCCCGGTTCGCTGACCTGGCGCTACCTCGGCGATACGCGCAACACGCTGCTCGCCGCGCGGGCGGGGATTCTGCAGGTGATGCATCCGGCGATCGACGCCGGGGTCCGGGAGCACTCGGACTTCTTTGTCAACCCGTGGAACCGGATCATCCGCTCGGCGGGGCCGATCCTCGGCGTCGTGTTCGACGAGGACTCCCAAGCCACCGGGCGCACCGTGCGTGACTTCCACCGTCCGATCAAGGGCACCCTGAGCGATGGCAGTCGCTATGCGGCGCTCGACCCCGAGACATACTTCTGGGCGCACGCGACGTTCTTCGAGGCGCAGATCGCCACCCAGGAGCTGTTCGGCACACCGCTGAGCGACGTCGCGAAGGCACAGCTGTACACGGAGTCGATCACGTGGTACGAGCGCTACGGACTGTCGATGCGGCCAGTACCCGGAGACTACGCCGCCTTCCAGGAGTACTGGCAGCGGATGTTCGGTGATGTCCTCGAGCCGACTCCGCTCGCGCGCGCGTCGATCCGCAAGCCCAAGCATCGGCTCCCCGCCCCACTCCCGTGGATGGAGGGTCCAGCGTGGGCGCTTCTGTACCCGCTGCTCGTCGACGGCTCGAGTTGGCTGGTGCGCGGGACGCTGCCCCCGCAGGCCCGCGAGCTACTCGAGATCGAATGGTCCCGCGGAGATGAGCGGCGGCTGCGGGCACTCGCCCTCGCCATCCGCTCGGGGTGGAACGTGGCGCCCAAACGACTGCGCCGGCTGCCGCGGGCGCACAGGGCATTTGCGCGCGCGGAAGGGCGACGATGAGCGCTCGAGCCCGGCGGCCTGCAGAAGGTTGGGCCCCCCTGGCGTAGAGCACTCGCCCCGCGCGGCCCGGCCGGGGTCCGTCGCTCGGTAGATAATCCCGCGCATCGCTTCGCCGGCTCCCCCCTCCCAGCCCCCGGCCCACGAGACCGGCCCACCGCCCGGCCGGGTCGACCGCGTAGTCGACTGGCTATTGCCGGAGCGCAACCCGGCGCGGCTGATCTACGGGGTGCTCGCGATCGGCGCGGTGCTCGCCGCGGAGAGCGGAAGCCACGAGGACTACATCGACACCGCCGGCTCGGCGATGATCGCGATCCTGCTCTACTGGCTCGCGCACGCCTACGCGGACGTGCTCGGACATCGGCTCACCGCGCACGCGCGTATGAGCATCGCGGTCCTCGGGCGGGCGTTGCGCGACGAAGCGGCGATCCTGATCGGCTCCGTGCTGCCGCTGCTCGCGCTGCTGCTCTGCTGGCTGTTCGGGGCCGCGCTCGCGACGGGCGTCGAAGCGGCGCTGTGGACGACCGTCGGCAGCCTGATCGCGTTCGAGCTGATCGCCGGGCTGCGCGCCAAATCGACGCCCCGCGAGCTCGCGTTCGAAGCCGGCGTCGGGATCACGATGGGGCTCGCGATCATCGCGCTGAAAGTCGTGCTGCACTAGGGAGGCCGACTGCACGCAAGCGTGCAGTCGGGGACGGGTGGGGGTGGGTATGTCGTATGCGCCAACCACGCGCGCCGCTCGAGTTGTGCCGCTCGGCCCAGATCGCGCTCGCGGTGTGGCCGAGGCCTCACCCCGCAGTGCAGCCGAGGCCTCACCTCGCGGCACAGCCGAGGCCTCACCTCGCGGCACAGCCGAGGCCTCACCTCGCGGCACAGCCGAGGCGTCTACACAGGCCTACCTCAGCGGCGTTTGCCGCCGCGGCGCTCGGCGAAGTGGGTGAGGATCACGCCGACGAGCAGCGAGATCACGATCACGATGATCAGCGGCGCCTCGCCCGAGCCGAAGATCCAATCGACCTTCACCTGGTCGGTGTTCAGCACGGCGAACAGCGTCACGAGCACCGCGAGCACGACGAGCGCGCTCGTGCGGACGACCTCGCGGCGGCTGCGCTTGCTCGCCGGCCCCCTTCCGGCCCGGTGGTGTCTGGATCGGGGTGGCCATCGGTTGATCCTACCCCTCTACCCGGGGCCTTCTAACCGACTACATACCCAAACCCGGCACCGTGCCGGATCCAACTTGCTACGACGCGGCTCCCGAGGTGGCCCCGAGCTCAGCTTGAATCCAGGGGCAGTCGGAGGACAGGTCCTCGACGCCGAGCGCGGCGGCGACGTTGAGCGCCATGCCGTGCCAGAAGAACTCGTTCAGGCGCTCCGCGTCGGCGCCCGAGAGCTCGCGCGCGAGCTCGATCAGCTCGGCGTAGCGCCGGCGCACGCACGCGCATACGACCTCGTCGTCGCAGGCGGCGTAGGACTGGTGCTGGAGCATCAGGTAGTCGCGGTCGGAGGCGAGCAGCTCCTTGTAGGCCATCCCCATCGCCTGCATCACGTCCTCGCACTCGACCGGCGCGCGACCCTCGCTGGTAGTCGGCGGCAGCGGCGCGGAAGGTGTCGGCGACGCGTTCGAAACCGCGCTCGAGCGCGGCGAGGAACAGCTCACGCTTGGACGGGAACAGGCTGAACACGTACGGCTGGGCGACGCCGACGCGCCGGGCGATGCGCTCGACCGGCGTGCCGTGCAGGCCGCCGCGCGCGAACTCGTGCACGGCGGCCGCGATCAGCTCCTCGCGGCGCTCGGCGGCGGGGACGCGCCGGCGCGGGGGCGTGGGGCTTGCCTTCTCTGCGACAGCGGCCTCCGCCTCGGCCGCAGCGGGCGCTTCGACGAGCGTCGCCCCGGCCGCGCCGGGCGCAGAAGACCCTGGCTTGGCGCTGGGGCTCACGCGGCCTCCCCGGCGAGCGCCCCGAGCGCGCCCTCGGCCGCGCCCGTGGACACGCGCTCGGCGGGCGGCGCCATGACCGCGTTCGCCACGGGCCCGCGATCCCGCGCATCCGCCGCATCCGCGGCGGCATCCCGCGCGCGGAACGGGAACACGAGCACGACGAGCGCGCCCGCGGCGAGCACCGCGACGCCGACCCACAGCGCCGGGACGAGGCCGTTGACGAACGCCTGCGGGGAGCCGTAGCCGCCCGCGCCCGTGAAGATCGAGGCGAGCACCGCGACCCCGAACACGCCGCCGACCTCGCGGATCGCGTTGTTCGCGCCGGAGGCCTGGCCGGCCTGCTCGGTGCGCACGGAGGCGAGCACGGCGTTTGCGGAGGGCGCGAACACGAGCGCCATGCCGGCGCCGGCCATCACGAACGGGACGAGCATCTGCGTGTAGGGCTGGTGGGTGGAGACCGTCAGCGCGAACCAGGCGAGCGCGCCCGCCTGCAGCGCGAGGCCCTCGAACATGAACGGAACGGCTGCCGAAGCGCTCGGAGAAGACGCCCGCGAGCGGGGCGACGACCATCGTCGCGCCGGTCCACACGAGCAGCTTCAGCCCTGCCTGCAGGGGCGAGTTACCGAGCACGTTCTGCATGTATTGAGAGAGGAAGAAGATCGACCCGAACATCCCGAAGTACATGCTAAACGAGGCCACGTTCGTGACCGCGAAGGAGCGTTTCGCGAAGAACGACATCGGCAGCATCGGTTCACTCGTGCGGAGCTCGCGCACGACGAAGCCCGCTAGCAGCAGCACGCCGCCGATCATCGAGACCAGGACCGTGGCGCTCGTCCAGCCCAGCGACTGCGCGCGCACGAGCCCGAACACGAGCCCGAACGCGCCCGGCAGCGCGAAGCCGAGGCCGGGCAGGTCGAGCGTGCCGTACGGGCCGCGGCTCTCCGTCAGCCGGCTGGCGGCGAGCGGGAGCAGGATCAGGCCGAGCGGCACGTTGATCCAGAAGATCCAGTGCCAGGAGATGCCCTGCACGACCGCGCCGCCGACGAGCGGGCCGATCGCGACCGCGATCCCGGAGATGCCCGACCACACGCCGATCGCCATCCCGCGGCGCTCGGCCGGGAACGCGGCCGCGAGCAACGTCAGCGTGAGCGGCGTGAGAATCGCGGCGCCGGCGCCCTGGACCGCGCGCGCGGCGACGAGCAGGTCGGTGTTCGGCGCGAGCGCGGCGGCGGCCGAGGCCGCGGTGAAGATCGCGAGGCCGACCACAAACATGCGCTTGCGCCCAAAGCGATCGCCGAGCGCCGCGCCGGTCAACAGCAGCACCGCGTAGGCGAGCACGTACGCGTTGACTGTCCACTCGAGCGACTGGATCGAGGCGCCGAGGTCGCGATGGATCGTCGGCAGCGCGACGCTCACGACGAGGTTGTCGAGCACGGCCATGAACAGCGCCACCGAGACGATCGCCAAGGTCCAGCCGTTGCTCTTGCGCTTGTTCTCAGCCATTTCTGATCTCCGATCTTAGCGAGTGCTAACTATCTTGGAGATGAGATTAGCAGCGACTAATAAGAACGTCAAGGGCTGGTCTAGACAAGATGGATCCAAGCCGAGAAGACAGCTGGGTGGCACGGCGAGACCAACCGCGTAAGCGCCACGCGCGAGCAACCGAGGAGGAGCGGAGGACGCGGCGAATATCATCGAAGCATGAGACGCCGCTTCCCCCCAGTCCCCACGGCCCTCCTCGCAGTGGCGCTTGCGGCGCTGCTGGCCGGCTGCGGCGGGGGCACGAAGACGGTCGATGCGAGCACCCCGTTGCCCGAAGGGACGACCTCGACCGGCGCGCCGCAGACGAGCGCGACGACGACAACCGCCACTACCACCACGTCGACGAGCACAACAACGGCCCCCCCGAGCGAAAGCGGTGGCACCGCGAGTCCGAGCACGACGCGCACCGCGACCGCGCCGGCCTTTACTCATCAGGGGGGAACCGGCACGACGACGACAGGCGAAAGTGCGGAAGGGCAGAGCGCCGCCGAGGCGGTCGTGCAGGCGAAGGGCTTCACGGTCGCCTCCCCCTCTGACTATCACCCCAACCAGACCCTCCGCGTGCTCGTCGGGACGCGCACGGGCTCGGCGGAAGGCAACGGCCAGCAGGCGTTCTTCTTCGTCGACGGCCGCTACATCGGCACCGACGCTAAGCAGCCGAGCGCCCAGATCAACGTCGTCAGCCAGGGCGACACCGAAGTCGCGCTCGCCTACGCACTCGCCGGCGGCGGCCAGGCGACCGTTCGCTTCCAGCTGAACAACGGCAAACTCGTGCCGCTGGGCCCGATCCCCTCAGCCAGCGCCCGCCAGTAGCCCGCGGGCACTTCGCTGGCACACGCTGGACGATCGGAGATCCCTCCGATCTCCGATCGGTACGCCACGCGGGTGGGCGGGCCCGATCCCTTGCCTCGCTCGACCCGCGAGCTACTTCCGACTGAGGAGAGGCCCTATCGTGGTGTGGGCAAACCACCACACACGCGAAAGGGAAGGGATGCCGCGATGAGCGCAACGATCGAGGGCCGCAGCGAGGAGCTGTTGCGAGGGAAGAACTTCTGTCACGTCGCCACCCTGCGACCCGACGGGTCCGTCCACGGCGTCCCGGTTTGGGTCGACGTCGAGGACGGTCGTGTCGTGCTGAACACCGCCAAGGGGCGCGCCTGGCCGCACAACCTCGAACGCGACCCGCGCGTGACGCTGACCGTGCAGAACATGGAGAACCCTTACGAGTACCTCGCGATCCGCGGCCGCGCCGAGGCCCCGACGACCGACGGCGCCGATGCAAACATCGATGCGCTGGCGAAGAAGTACATGGGCGTCGACGAGTACCCGATGCGCCAGCCCGGCGAACAGCGCATCATCATCCGGGTAGAGCCCGAGCACGTCAAAGTGTGGGGAAGCTGAGCCGCAGGCACTTCGCGATACTGCGTCCTCGGTCGCTCGCGTGCTATCCGCACGCCACGCTTCCTGCGTCCTTGTCTCGCTCGACCTGCGACTCAGCCTCAGGCGTATTCGCTATCGGAGCTTCTCTTCAATGACGACCTATGCACGACCAGTCAACCGCCGCCACAGCGACGGCCCGCGCGGCTGGGCGCGCTGCCACTCTTCGAGCAACGGCAGCTCCCCGCGCGCGCGGGCGGCGAGCACACAGGCGACGTGGGCGTGGCGGCGGCGGCGCGTGTCGCCCTGGGGGGCGATCAGCATGTGCTCGCTGAGCGCGGGTAGGTGATGGCCGCAGATTGGACAGCGGTACGTCGCCGGCTTGCGGTTGGTCGCGGGGCGCACCGTCCACCACGGGGCCGGCGGCAGGGAGGAAGACACGGCTCCATTGTGGCGCCGCTCGCGGCCACGATCGCGGCGAGCGTCGCCGTGGCGGTCGGGGTCGCCTTCACGCGTGCACAGGCCGAGCGCCGCGGCCGGCGCGCGGCCAAGGCCGAGCGCAAGCGCGCGCGCCGCTTCGCGCAGCTGCCGGGTGAGCCCCTGCCCGAGGCACTGCGGCGGATCGCGCTCGGACAGCTCGACCTCGCGATCGAACTGCTCGGCGGCGAGGCGGCAGGCGGTGAAAGCGCCGGCGGCAACGGGAATCAGGGCGCCACCGGGAACGTCGGCGGGAAGGCGGGCGGGCGGGTCCTCGACAAAGAGGCGATCCACGATGCGCGCAAGGCGCTCAAGCGCCTGCGCACGCTCGTGCGCCTGCTGCGCGGGGAGCTCGGCGAGCGGCGGTACAAGCGCGAGCACGCGATCCTTCGCGATGCGGCCCGGCGACTGGCGAGCGCACGCGACGCGGAGGTGATGGTCGGCACGCTCGACGCGCTGCTCGAACGTCACCCGCGCAAGCTCGGACGGCGCCGCCCGCTGATCGAGCTGCGCAAGCGGCTCGTCGCCGAACGCGCCGCGGCAGAACGGGCGACGCGCGGCGATCGAGCGACGCGCGAAGAGGTGCTGCGCGAGCTCAGCGGCCTGCGCGAGCGGGTCCGGCGGTGGGACCTGCCCGAACGCCCCGGTATCGCGCTCGTCGAGCGCGACCTGCGGCGAATCTACCGCGACGGGCGCAAGCGCGGGCGGCGCGTTGCGAGCGGGAAGGATGACGGTGGCGCACGCGTGAAGGGTGGTGGCAGAGTCAAGGGCGGCAGGGGCAGGGGCGGCAAGAACATCGTGCGCGGGAAGAGTGGCAGTGGCACACGCGAGAAGGCTGACGGCGCCGCGCGCGCTGCGCACGCGTGGCGCAAACGCGTCAAGGACCTGCGCTACGCCGCCGAGATCCTCGGCCAGCGGCCGCTTGCGCGGCGCGCCGACAAGCTCGCCGAACTGCTCGGCGAGGAGCACGATCTGGTCGTGCTCGCCGGCCTGCTCCCCCCGCCCGGGCACGCGCCGTTCAAGGGCAAGCGCGGCAAGCGGGCGCGTAAGGATCTGCTCGCGCGGATCGAGCGCCGCCGCCGGCGCCTGCGCAGGCGCGCGCTGCGCGAGGGGGAACGCGTGTATGGGCGAAGGCCGAAGAAGTTCGTGCGCCGGGTACGCCGCGCCCACGCGCAGGCCTGGCACGACTAGAAGCCATAACCGTCCAATCGCGGATACCGATCCGTCCAATTCGCGGACACAACAGATCCAAGCGCACGCCCCGCGCGTATCGAGCGCCATGTCACCCCCGCCCACGCTCCCCCGCCGACACGTATCGGCGCGGTCTGTCGCAAAACGCCCCAGAAACTCCAGGGGAGCGCACCGACGGCCGATGTAAATGAGGGATTACCTGCCGGCCATGCGCACGCGAACGACACCAGCGAACCTGCTCCTCGCCTTGCTCGTAGGAGGGTTGGGAGTGCTCGTCCTGCACATGACCGTCGGCCTCGGCGGTCCCGGCGCCGACGAGCTGATCGACGACGGCCTGTTCGACGCGCTGATGTTCGGCGCCGCGTTCGCTGTGATCGCGCGTGGCCTCGCGATCCCCCAACAGCGCGCGGCGTGGCTGACGATGGGCGCGGGCCTGCTCTGCTGGAGCCTCGGGGAACTCTATTACGACCTGTTCGTCGAAGGCTCCGGCACGACGGGGATCACTCCAGCCGACGGCTTCTACCTGGCGATGTATCCATGTCTGTACGCCGCGCTCGCACTGCTGCTCGGCGGGCACCTGCGCGAGCGGCGCCTGAGCGTGTTGCTCGACGGCCTGATCGGCGGGCTCGGGGCAGCGACGGTCGCGGCGGCGATCGTGCTGCCACCGATCGTCGCTGAGGCTCACGGCGATGTCGGCACGGTCGCGATCACGCTGGCCTACCCGATCGGCGATCTGCTGCTGCTGATCTTCACGATCGGCGCGCTCGGCGTGACCGGCTGGCGCCCGGGACGCGTGTGGCTGCTGATCGCCGCGAGCATGTTGCTGAACGCGATCGCCGACTCGACCTACCTCTACCAGGCCGCCACGAACACCTACAAGGTGGGCTCCCTGGCCGAAGCGATGTGGCCCGCCGCAGCCGTCCTCTTGGCGATCGCCGCGTGGACGCCGCGGACGCCGCCGGCCCGACGGCGGGTGGAGGATTGGCGGCTGGTGGTGGTGCCCGGGATCTCGCTGCTCGCGGCGCTGGGCGTGTTCATCTACGGCAACCTCCATCACCAGCTCACGCTGGGCGCCCTGATCCTCGCCACGGCGACGGTGCTCGCGGTGAGCGCGCGGCTGATGTTCACGGTACGCGAGAACCTCGCGATGCTCGTCCGCTCGCGGCGCCTGGCGCTGACCGACGCGCTGACCGGCCTGGGCAACCGCCGGCAGCTGATGGAAGACCTCGAGCTCGCCTGCCGCCACACCCAGCCGAGCAGGCCGCGGCAGCTCGTGCTGTACGACCTGAACGGCTTCAAGGGCTACAACGACACCTTCGGTCACCCCGCGGGCGACGCGCTGCTGGAACGGCTGAGCGACAAGCTGAGCGCGAGCGTCACCGGGCACGGGACCGCCTACCGGATGGGAGGCGACGAGTTCTGCGTCCTGCTCGAAGCCGCGACGGTCGACGATCCGCTGGTACTCGAGAGCGTCGCGGCGCTCTCCGAGCACGGCCCCGGCTTCGCGATCAGCGCCGCGCACGGCGAGGCGAGCATCCCCGCCGAGGGCAGCGAGCCGGCCACCGTCCTGCAGCTGGCCGACCAGCGGCTGTACGCGCGCAAGGACCGCACGCGCGACGGCAGCGCGGTGCTGCAGCTGCGCGACGTGCTGCTGCAGGCGTTCCGCGAGCGCTACCCCGACCTGCAGGAACATCAGCGCGGCGTCGGCGCGCTCGCGATCGCCGTCGGCCGACGGCTGGACCTCGAGGGCGAGGAGCTCGACGTGCTCGCGCGCGCGGCGGAGCTGCACGACGTCGGCAAGATCGCGATCCCCGATGCGATCCTCTCCAAGCCCGAGCCGCTCGACGAGGAGGAGTGGCGGTTCATGCACCGACACACGATCCTCGGCGAGCGCATCCTGATGGCCGCGAGCGCGTTGCGCCCGGTCGCGCGGCTCGTGCGCTCCAGCCACGAGCGCTTCGACGGGGGCGGCTACCCGGACGGGCTGCGCGGCGCGGAGATCCCGTTGGGGGCGCGCATCATCTTTGTGTGCGACGCGTACGACGCGATGCGGACCGACCGGCCCTACAGCCCGGCGGTCTCCTCGGGCGAGGCGATCGCGGAGCTGCGCGCGTGCGCGGGCACGCAGTTCGACCCTGAGGTGGTGGAGGCGTTCGTTGCCACGCTGGCGGAGTCCGAGTCCGAGTCCGGATCCGGGCTGGGGTCCGACTCCGCGCCTGAGTCCGGATCCGCGCCCAGGCCCGGGTGGAGTCCCGAGACAGCACCTAACGACGGCTCGATCGCGGTCGAGCAGCCGAGAGGCGCGACCGACAGCGCAGGCGCCCCGAACGACGACCCGGACAAGATCAAGCAGCCGAGCGGTGCGGCAGACAGCACTGGCGACCCGGACGAGGGCAAACAGCCGCACGAAGCGCCCAACGGCGCCGCCGGCGGGCGCTTCAGTCGACGCTGAGCACGGTGAACTTGCGCTTGCCGCGGGGCAGCGCCACCGAGACGGTGTCGCCGGCGCCACGCCCGAGCAGGGCGACGGCGACCGGGGAGTCGGCCGACAGCCGGCCCTCGGCGGGGGCGGCGTCGTGGGAGCTGACGATCCGCCAGGTCTGCTCGGCGCCGTCCTCGGCGCGCACGCGGACGGTCGAGCCGAAGGAGACCGCGCCGCCGGCGGTGGGGGTGTCCTGGACGACGACCGCGCCTGCGATCTTCTCGCGCACCCGCGCGATCTTCGTCTCGAGGTGCGCCTGTTCGTTCTTGGCGTCGTGGTACTCGCTGTTCTCCTTTAGGTCCCCCCACTCACGCGCCGTTTTGATCCGCTCGGCGATCTCGCGGCGGCCCTCGCCCTCGAGCTGCTCGAGCTCGGCCTCGAGGCTTGCGAGGCCCTCGGCGGTGATCAGGTTTGCGGCGTCGGTCATCTGAGCTCAGACCCTACTTCAGCGGGGGAGCTATACGGCGGCAGCCGCCGGTTTTCGAAGGGGGGCGGGCAGATAAAGAGGGCTGAGAGGTTGATTGACTTTTGAGACTGCGTATGCCAAGGTTGTACACAGTCTTATCGGAATAGGTAGTAAAGGCTTGGGCCTGCCTGCTGGTCAGATCACGCGACCCTGGACCGCACCTGCCTGATCTCCTCAGCCCTAACGAGACTTCCCCCTGCGTTATGGCCTTGCGCGCGCGCAGATGCGCTCGTAGATCGCCTTGGCCGTCCCGTTGTCGTGCCACGGCTCTGCCGATAGCCGGCCGGCCTGATCGACGGTACGTTCGATCATGGCGCTCGTCGTGGCGCGGACGAAGCGCGCGCTATAGCCGGTTTCCCGCGCGAGGGCTTCCCATGCCTTCGTGTCGACGCCGCCGATCTGGGTGGCTCCGTCGATGCTCATCGCGAGTCGGGTGGTCAGCTCGGGATAGGCGGTGGTGCTCACCAGGTCATACAGCGGCGCGAGGGTCGGGGCGCCAGTGTCGTAGAGGAGCGAGAAGTTCTTCGCGTGTGCGTCGCAGTTGCCGATCAGCCAGTTGAACACGAGCGCCCGCCAGAATCGTGGGGAGGTCCTGAGCGGGTACGGACGAGCAGTTGCGCAACAGCTCGACGGCCTCCAGCACCGTCGGTCCTCCCTCGGCTTGATACTTGCGATCGGAGGAACGGCCGAGCGCCTGACAGACGTCCTCCTGGTGCAGCCGGCGGATCGGCTCGGCGGTCATGTCGCGGTCGTAGCGCTCGACCAGCAGATAGGGAAGCCCAGAGACGGTCATCCGCTTGCGTGTGAGGGCGGCGGGCAACTCGACCGCGCGCGCCAGATCCATGCAGAAGGCCTCGTTGTCGACGAGTCCGGGAAAGCGCGAGGGCTCAGGCTTGATGATGTGCGTGGTCGCGGCGGCTGCGTTCAGGGGCAGAGCCACTTCGTCGTGCTCGATGATGACCGGCAGCTTCGGCTGGGCTCCAGCGAGCGAGAGGCGGATTCCCTCCCCGGGATTGGCGGCAAGTGGTCGTTGCGGTAGGTCGCGGAGCAGTGCGTCCAGCTGCTCGTCGTCCAGCGGCTTGAGCTGAGCCTCGCTTGGTAGCGGCACGTCGGGGTCGAGCAGCGTGATGGCGCCCGCGCAGTCGCCTCCCAGCTCCTGCAGCAGCGCGTAGTCATTGCCAGCGGAGACCCCCAGGTTGCGTGCGAGCGCCTCGCGCGCGTCGCCCTCGAGCAGCAGTCCACCGAAGACCGCACGGCAGACGGCGTGCGGATGCGCCGCCTGCTGAACCGGGAGCGCCTGAGAGATCGCGGGACCCGTGTAGTCGAGGTCGTAGCGGAACTGGAGATTGCCGTTGTCCTTGCGGATCAGCCGTCCGGCCCGCCGGCCGGAGAGATAGACGATCAGCTCGCTCATCCGCCGCGAGGCTCGAGCTCGATGTCCAGGCCAAGCACACGCGCGAGGTCCATCGCGATCTGCAGCTGAACCGTGCCCTTGCCGCGCTCCAGCTCGCCGATGACCCTGCGATTGACCCCGACCACCCCGGAGACCTCCTCCTGGGTGAGGCCGAGCTCCCGACGCCGCGCGCGCAGGACATTGCCAAGGTCGATAGAACTTCGGACAATCATGAGAGCGAACGGTAACAATACCAGAATTAGAAGATGAAAGAGATCGATCGGTAGCATTCTGCTCGATACCCGATCGATGCGATCGCTTGGTAGCAAATACGAGGAGAGGATGAAAAGCAGGGACGGTAAATGTGCGCGACCGGCTCGCGACCCCTGAGAGGCTATGCCGGCTAATCAACGATCGCTATTCCCCAGGGGGATAAGTAAATGATATGGCCTTATCGTTTAGTAACTTAGGTGATGGTAAACGAACCAAAAGATCCCCCGACTCCCGCATCGAGCCCTCGGACGGGCGCGTACCGGCTTATCGATAGCGGCCCCGACGGATACTGGGCCTTCCACCCCAACCCGCTCCCACCCAAACCGCCCCTGCGCATCGACGCGGCGATGCAGTCCCTGCTGGACCGCACCAACCAGGCCCTTGGACGCCTCGACGGGATCACGTTGTTGCTCCCCGACCCCGACCAGTTCATCTACACGTTCGTCCGCAAGGAGGCCGTCCTCTCCTCTCAGATCGAGGGCACCCAGTCCTCCCTTTCAGACCTACTCCTGTTCGAGCACGACGCCGCACCCGGCGCGCTACGCGAAGACACCCAAGAAACCGCTAACTACATCGCCGCTCTCAACCACGGCCTCAGCCAGATCGCGAAGCCCGGAGCGCCGCCACTCTCCGCGCGGTTGCTACGAGAAGTCCACCGACGACTACTACAGACGGGACGGGGAGCAGACAAGAACCCTGGCGAGTTCCGCCGCGACCAGAACTGGCTCGGCGGGCCCAGCCCCTCCGCCGCACGGTTCGTGCCGCCACCGTGGCAGGTGCTCACCGCGGCGATGGGCGCTCTCGAGAAGTTCATCCACGACGACCAAAACCCAGCCCCCGTGCTCGTGAAGGCCGCTCTCGCGCACGCTCAATTCGAGACGATCCACCCGTTTCTCGACGGCAACGGAAGAGTCGGACGGCTCCTAATCACCCTGCTGCTGTGCTCCGAGGGCGTACTCAGCCGGCCGCTCCTCTATCTGAGCCTGCACTTCAAGCGCAACCGCGACAGTTACTACGAACACCTGCAGCGCGTCCGCACCGATGGGGCCTGGGAGGACTGGCTGCGGTTCTTCCTCGAAGGAGTCATCGAGGTTGCCGAGTCCACGACAGTCACCACCCAGCGGGTCGTCGCAATGGTCGAGCACGACCGCCAGAAAATCCACACCTTCGGACGTGGCGCCGCCACCGCGCACCGTGTCCACGATCTCGCGACCCGTTCCGTCGTGATCGGAGCCAGCAGCTCCGCCGAACGCCTCGGCCTGACCGGGCCGCCCGTGTACGCCGCCATCCAGCGACTCGAACAAGCCGGGGTCCTACGCGAGGCAACCGGCCGGCAGAGGGGGAAGCTCTACGTATACGACGAGTACCTGGCGATCCTGGGCGAGGGCACCGAACCGCTCTAGCGATCAACCCTCCAAACGCCTTCAGCAGCAGCGCGTCGTGCTCGGCCGGCTCGAGCTCGCTCAGAAGTACGTCGTCGGCGAGCTCGAGAGCAGCGCGTAATCCTGCACGATCGCGGCCTGCACGAGCAACTGGGCGGAGGCGGGCGAGCCGAACACGAACACGTCGTCGCTCAGGCGCAGATGTTCCCAGGCGTAGTTGACATAGCCCTGCACGAGCGTCATTCCCGGCGGGTCGTGGGTGACGGAGTCGAGGTAGAGCATGTTGCGGAAGTAGACGGACACGAAGAACGGGTTTTCTTTGCCGAGCCGTTCGGAGGTGTAGTAGGCGAGCGCCGCCTTCGCGGTTTGGCGCGCCTGGTACAGGTAGGCGCTGTTGCCGGTCGCCTGGTAGAGCAGCACGCCGGCGCCGATCATCGCGCCCTGGTTGTAGCTCCACTCTTCCGGTTCGATTTTCCCGCGCAGGCCGATGTGGTCCGCGTACAGGCCGTTCGGCTCGGTCAGGCATGCGCGCACCCATTCGTAGGCCATCTCCGCGAACTGCAGGTACTGGGCGTTGCCGGTCAGCTTGTACAGCTGCAACCCGAGCTCGGCCGTCGGCGCGTTCGTGACCGTGTTGCGTTCGATGTCTTCGGGCGAGTTGGAGAACGGGATGCCGCCCGGGCAGGCGATCCCCGGCTGCGCGTCCCAGCCGGCGATCTCGAACGCCATGATCCCCTCGGCGCCGCCGAGCACGCCCGCGACGTGGGTCAGCTCGTACATCCGCGCGAGCTCGATCCCGACCCAGGCGTTGTCGTCGTAGTACTTCGCCCCGCCCGGTCCCGCCGGCGGCGCGACGGTGCCGTCGTAGGCGGCGAGCGTGCTCGAGTAGGTCCCTTCCGGAGCGCCCGAGTTGTTGAGGTCGAGATACGATTTCAGGCCCGTTAGGCGTGCGTTGATTTCGGGCGCGATGGTGGTCTTCAGGGCTGGGATGTTCGCCATCGTCACGGTCGCCGCGAGCGCCTGGGAGAAGGGCCACAGGAACGAGAACGGTTCCCCCGCGTAAAGGCCCGAGCCCGAGATGTAGTAGGTCTTCTGCATCGCCTCGAACGCGAGCTGCGCGCGTTCGGCGTTGACGGGCAGCTTTGGCTTCTTGGGCTTCTTCGGCTTCTTCGCGGCAGGCTTCTTCGCGGTCGATTTCGTGCTCGCGGGAGATGTGGTTGTGGTCGCCGGCGTCGTGCCGCCGGCGCTCGTACCGCCCGCGCTCGCATGGCGGGCGTTCTTCGTTGGGCGGGCGTTCGCCGAATGGGCGAATTCGGAGGCAAGGGCGATTTTCACAGGGCGCTGGGCCGCGGCCGGGTAGGGGGAAGCCGCCGGCTGCGGCTGCGGCTGCGGAGAGAAATGCGAGGCCGACGCCGCGGCGGAGGGCAGGCAGGCGGCCGTCGCGACGGCCACGGAGATGAGCAGCAGGCCGCGACGGGCCGGTTGCCTATGCGGACGATTGGCTGGGGGACGATTGGCTGGGGATCTCATCGGTGCTCAGCAAGCAGAACAGGTGGGCGGGTCATTTGATGTGGTGTGTACGGATGTGATGTGTACGCAGTGACCTGCGCAACTCGCTCACTTGCTTCGATCATCGGCGGCAATTTGGTCTGGTTGCAGGGGTCGTCGGGCGTGGTGGGAGTCGATCAGGGAACAGCGCCGGCTCGGGCAGCCGGCTCGGTGCGAGGCGCGCCGCGCATGTTTGCAAGGATGCGCGCTTGCGGCCGCCGATCGGCAGGGTGTGAAATGGAACTTGCAGAACGACCGCCCCCTGGGGATGCGGCGCCGTCGAGATCGCGCAGCCAGGCGAGACCACCCGTCGCCAAGGACAGGCCCTTCGACTACGTGACCGTCGGCCACGTGACGGTCGACGTGATCGCCGCCGAGCACTCGCGCCGCCCCGGCGGCGGCGCTTTCTACAGCGCGCTGCAGGCGGCGCGGCTCGGTCTGCGCGCGCTGATCCTCACGCAGGGCTCGCCTCCCGAGCTCGAAGCGCTGCTCGAGCCCTACCGCGACGAGCTCGAGCTGCGCATCGTCCCGGCGCCTGCGACGACGACGTTCGCGACGTCCTGGCCGGGCGGGCAGCGCCGCCAGCGCGTGCTCGCCTGGGCCGGTCCGATCGCCGGTCCGATCGAGGTGGACACCGGGATCCTGCACTTCGCGCCGGTCGCGCGCGAGACGCCGGCCGCGTGGCGCGGACGTGCGAGCTTCGTCGGGCTTACGCCGCAGGGACTCGCGCGGACGTGGGATCCCCGCGCCGAAGAGGCACACGACGTGAATGCGCAAGACGGAGCGATCGATGGAGAAGAGGCGGGGAGCACAGGGGCAGGTGACACTCGCCAGACGGGCACAGCGGAGGTAGCGGACGAAGCGGAAGCAACGAGCGATGAGCTCCGCTCGACACCGCTGCCGAGCGACCAAGACTCACTCGACGCCCTGCTGCCCAAGCCCTGCAACGCGCTCGTGATCAGCGAGCAGGAGCGCACCGCCTGCGCACCGCTGCTCGCCGCGGCCGCCGCCACCGGCGCGGTGCTCGCGATCACCGCCGGGCCGGGCGCCACGAGTGTTCAGCTGCCCGGCGGCAAGATCGCTCAGGTGCAGGCCCCAGCGGTCGCCGCACCCCGTGACGATCTCGGCGCGGGAGACGTGTTCGCGGCAGCCTTCTTCGTCGCGCTCCACGAAGGCCTCTCCCCCGCGCGCGCGGCGGCCTTCGCCAACGCGGCGGCGGCGATCAGGATCGAAGGCGTCGGCGCGGACGCGATCGGGGATCGGCGAGCGATCGAGGCCAGGATCGCGGCCGAGTAGCCCCTCGGATATCCATGTCTCTCCATCCAGTCCTTCCACCTCATCTCCATATGTCCCTATAATGTCCCATGCCATCGACACCTGGGAGACATCGTGCCCGTCCAAATGACATACACAGAGAGGCTCGGAAAGTTCGACCAAGAACTGGAGGACCTGCAGCGCGGATTCATCGAGGCCGTCGAGCATCTGCGTCGCACTCCCGAGGTGGACGACTCCTACGAGGAGCACTGGCAGGCAATCGCACAACGGATGAAGCGGCTGCGGGACGGTATCCGAGCGGAGGATTACGACAAGGATCAACTGGCGACCCTGGCGAGCACGCTGCTGGACATTCGCGATCAGCTGGACCGAGATGACGCCCCCGGGAATCTGGACGTCTGCGATCAGCTGATGATCATGCTCGAGCGCATCCGCCACGTGGTACGGGATGCGCTCGACGAGCATGTCAGTGGCGCCACAGGCGATGTTGGCGTGGTGATGAGCGAGCTGGAGCGCTGGCTGCCCCATGTTTCCGATCAGACGATCGCGACGCTTGTGGGCGTCGACCGTCGATCGCTCTCCCGCTGGCGGGGGCGGACAGGACAGCCGCGGCGCAGCCTGCGGATCTTCGCGCGCCTGGTCGCGATCCTGCGCCACAACTGGGACGAGGAGGGCGTCATCGCCTGGTTTGGACGCCCGCGACGCGACCTCGACGGCCGCAAGCCGGCTGCCCTGCTCGCCGACCCGAACGCCGAGGATGCACTGCTGAGCGCAGCCCGGTCCGGCAGAAACCAGTATGCCTCCTAGACGCCATCCGAGCTTTATCCACTGCAAGCGCGTCGCCTACCGAGCAACTTCGTATGACGTCCCTCTCTGGGTGAACGCGAACCGGCGCGATGGGCGTTGGAACATCGCTGGCCAGCGTCCCACGCAGTACATGAGCCTCGATGCTGAGACTCCATTCGCGGAGGTTCTCCGGCACGAGGATCTGCGCACCGAGGAGGAGGCATCCCACTATTTCTCGAGCATCTGGCAACTACAGATCGACGATGGCCTGGTCGTCGACTACAGCACCTTCGAGCTTGCAGATGCAGCCGGTTTCGACGCCGAGGCGTTGGTCAATGACGACCACGAGCGTTGTCAAGCAGAGGCGCAGTGGCTGGCAAGCGAAGGCGCGCGCGGCCTACTCTCCCCGTCAGCGGCACTACCCGGCAGCATCAGCCTGACCCTCTTTGGCGCGCGCGTGTGCGTGCCGTGGAACACGACTACCGAACTGGCCTCTTCAATCCCAGCGCAGAGGTTGGCGACCGGCCACCCACCGGCCGGGTTGACCACCAAGGTCCGCTACTTCGGTCAGCCTTACCCGCTGCTGGACACGTACCTCGAGGTGCGGCGCAACGGCTGAGCGAGACCACGAGATACGTCTCAACCGAGATCTGCCTAGGTAGAAGGACTACACAGCCGCGCTCGACTCGGCGGCGAGCGCCTCATCGATCAGCCCCGCCAGCTCGGTCGCCGACAGCACTCCCTCGCACCCGCAGGCGCGCATCGCGAGCAAGAGGCTGCCGCCGACCGGGGCCATCTCGATGACCGAGACACGCGCGGCGGGCGCGAGCTCGTGGATGGCACGCGTGAGCGGCTCGACGAACACGGCGCCGGCCTTGTAGGCGCTGCCGATCAGACCGACGGGGAAGTTGCCGCCACCGTCGGCCAACCCAGTCCGGCGGATCACCGCCGCGACCTGCTCGCCCAGCAGCGAGGCCCCGCGCCGGTAGATCTCACACGCGACCTCATCGCCACCGGCAGCGAGCTTTGCGGTCTCGATTGCGAACGCCGCGATCTCGCCCTTGCTGAGCGGCTTTGAGTAGACGAGCGCGGCAAGTGCCTCGACGCGCGCGACACCGAAGAACTCAACCGCCGCCTCACTCAGCGCGCTCTCCGGCCCGGAGGCCTCGCGGTCGCGCAGCGCCGCCTTGATCGACTCGATCCCGAACCAGTAGCCGCTGCCCTCGTCCCCGAGCTGGTGGCCCCAGCCGCCGGCGCGCCAGGCGCGCCCGTCGTGGCCGACGCCGAAAACGTTGCTGCCGGTGCCGGAGATCACGCCGACGCCGGGCTGCGCCTCGGTGGCCGTGGCCCACGCCGCGACGACGTCGTTGACGACGAGCCAATCCTCCGAGCGCACGGCGCGCACGTGCCGGGCGACCGCGTCGGTATCGGTGCCGGCGAGCGCGATCACCTCCGCATCGAGCCGCTCCCCGTCGATGCCGGCCCGTCCGATCGCCTCGTCGGCGGCTTCGAGCAGCGCCGCGACCGCGGCGCGGGTGCCGACGGCGTCTTCGTTGCTCGGCCCCGCCTGCCCGAGATGCAGGGTTCCCCGCTCTAAGTCGAGCAGCGCGGCGAGCGTCTTCGTCGCGCCACCGTCGATGCCGAGCACGAAGCGCGCGTTCGCGGTGCTCTCTGCCTCTACGCCGTGCGGGGCCAGCTCAGGCGGTAGCTGGACGAGCGGGGCGCGATGCACGCGCGGATCTTTGCAGGCCAGGCGCTGTCCCCGCCCCCGGCCCGGCCTCGGCGCGCACCTCCCCGACCTCGAGCGGCTCACCGCAGCGCGTGCAGATGCGGTGCTCGCCGAGCTCGCCGCCACAGCCCTTGTGGCGCAGCACGATCGGCGGTCCCGCGGCGGGGGCGGCGTAGCGGTCGCCCCAGCGCAGCAGCTCGACGATCACCGGCCACAGGTCGAGACCCTTCGAGGTGAGGCGGTATTCGTGGCGCAGCGGGCGCTCCTGGTAGGGGATCTTCTCGAGGATGCCCTCGCCGACGAGGCGGTCGAGGCGCACCGCAAGCACGTTGCGCGCGACGCCGAGGCTGCGCTGCAGCTGGTCGAAGCGGCGCCGGCCGAGGAACACGTCGCGCAGCACGAGGATCGTCCAGCGCTCGCCGACGAGCTCGAGCGAACGGGCGATCGAGCAGTTTTGATCCTGATAGTCGCTCCCCAACATTTTCTCATCCTATCACTTAGTTGCGTCATAAAACTTTCTCTGTTAGGGTGGGTCCCATTATGCAACTCACTGGGCGAGTGGGGACGTCGGATCAGTCACAGAAGCCCAGCCGGCACCCCCAACAAGCCCGATAGAGCAAGCAACCAGAGACAGGAGAAGGAACAAATGGAGCGCAAGTGGAGAGTCCTGATCGTCGTCGTCGCCGGCGTGTTCATGGCCGGGCTCGACGTGTTCATCGTGAACATCGCGTTCCCCCAACTGCACACGGACTTTCCCGGGACGGGCCTGCGCTCGCTGTCGTGGGTCTTGAACTCCTACACGATCGTGTTCGCCGCCTTCCTGATCGCGGCCGGCCGCTGGTCGGACTCGTTCGGGCGCAAGCGCTCCTACCTGCTTGGCACAGGCGTGTTCGTGACCGCCTCGGCCGCCTGCGCGATCGCCCCGTCGATCCCGTTCCTCGTCGCCGCGCGCGCGGTCCAGGGACTCGGCGCGGCGCTTTTGATGCCCGCCTCGCTCGGGCTACTGCTGCCGGAGTTCCCGCCCGAGAAGCGCCACATCCCGATCGGCATCTGGGCCGCCGTCGGCGGGATCGCCGCCGCCGCGGGCCCACCGCTCGGGGGACTGCTCGTGCAGGTGAGCTGGCGCTGGGTGTTCATCGTCAACGTCCCCGTCGGACTCGCGAGCCTCGTCGCCGGCTGGCGGATCCTGCGCGAGGTGCGCCACCCGGACGCCGAGCGGCCCGACTTCCTCGGCGCGGGCCTCTTGACGGCGGCGATGGCGACGCTCGTCATCGCGATCATCCAGGGCTCGACCTGGGGCTGGGCGAGCGCGCGGGTGCTCGGCCTGTTCGCGCTCGCGGCGCTGCTCGTCGGGATCGTCGCCCGGCGGATCGCCACCCATCCCTCGCCGATCGTCGAGCCGGAGCTCTTGAAAGTGAAGGCCTTCAGCCTCGCGACGACAGCCTCGCTGCTGTTCTTCATGGCGTTCGCGGCGATGCTGCTCGCGAGCGTGCTCTTCCTGACGGGGATCTGGCACGAGCCGATCGTCACCGCGGGCCTCGAGATCTTCCCCGGCCCGGCGATGGCCGCCGCGACCGCGGTCCCGGGCGCGCGGCTGGGCAGCCGCTTTGGCCCCGGGCGCGTCGGCGCCGTCGGCGCGGTGCTGTTCGCGCTCGGCGGCGTCTGGTGGGTCACGCACCTGACCGACGTGCCGAGTTACGCGGCCGACTTCCTGCCCGGGATGATGATCGGCGGGGTCGGCGTCGGCCTGATGATCCCATCGCTGACGGGCGCCGTCGCCGCGACGCTCGCCCCCGCACGGCTGGCGACCGGGATCGCGGTGCAGACCACGGGCCGGCAGATCGGCTCGGCGCTCGGCTTCGCGATCCTCGTCGCGGTGCTCGGCACGCCGCACAGCGCCGGCGACTTTCGGGCCGCCTGGGAGTTCATGATCGCCGCGAGCCTGCTCGCCGGAGCGACACTCGTCGCGATCGGTGGCCGCTCCCCAGCGCCAGCGCCAGCGCCGGTGCAGGCAAGCTCCAGTGGGGTAGCGCCGCCGCGGGAGGTCTTAACCTAAGCTTTATCTAGCCAATTCTTACCTTGATCGTCGTCTGATCGCCTTCAATGAGGGTAATGATCGCTGTGACCGTGAACCGACCGGAACGAGAAACCAACCGATGAGCGCGAACGTCGTCTGGCAGGAGGCAACGGTGGGCCGCGAGCGGCGCTGGGAGGCGCTCGGTCAGCAGGGTGCGACCGTGTGGTTCACGGGGCTGCCAGGCGCCGGCAAGACGACGATCGCGACGGCGGTCGAGGCGCGTCTGATCGACGCCGGTCGCAGCGCCTACCGGCTCGACGGCGACAACCTGCGCCACGGCCTGTGCCGGGATCTGGGCTTCAGCAAGGACGACCGCGAGACGAACGTCGGGCGCGTCGGGGAGATGGCGCGCCTGTTCGCCGACGCCGGCACGATCGCACTGGTCGCGCTCGTCTCGCCGTACACGGACTGCCGCGAGAAGGTCCGCGAGCTGCACCACCGCGACGGGCTGCGGTTTCTGGAGGTGTTCGTGAACACACCCTCGGAGGAGTGCGTACGCCGCGATCCAAAGGGTCTGTACGCGCGCGCGCGCAACGGCAGCCTGAGCGGGATGACGGGCGTCGACGCCCCCTACGAGGCGCCGCGCGCGCCCGAGGTCGAACTGACGCCCGAGATGGACGTCGACGCGGCGACCGCCGCGGTGATGGCGGCGCTCGACGAGCGCCCACGCGGCTGAGGCTAAACCTCCCCTCTTGCACCTCACCTCCCTGGCGCACCAGGGTCGCGCCTCACTGGTGCTTTGGACCACACGCTAGTCGCGTTCTGGACCATCTTGGAATGTCATTTTGGACCGCCGGTCAGTCCAGATAACAGAAAACGACTCATTTTGTGCTGCTGATATTTGCAAGCCGACTGGCAATACATGCAGCAGGATTCGTCAAAAGGGGGTCATGAGTGCCGCATCGATCGTGGAATGCCTTCTGGCCCAAACCCAACTCGCAGGACAGACTGGGCATCTATGTTCTTTCGCTTGACAAATATTGCCTTCGTGTATAGCCTGCGAACAGAACGCTGGAAAATGACTCGAACCTAGATAGAGGGAGATGTGTGGGATGGCCTCAATCGCAAGCGGCGGGAACGCAGGAGTGGATGCCAGTGGCGAAATGATGCCGGCGGAGGGAGCCGAATCGATCGCGACGAGCTGGACTGACCGCAAGCGCTACGCCTGGCTGCTCGGCCTGATCGTCCCCACGCTCCCGTTCCTCGCCTGGGGGCTGGTGGAACTGACGGGCTGGGGGATCTTCTGGTTCTACGGGCCGTTCCTCGTGTTCGGGATCTTCCCCGTGCTCGACCTGATCGTCGGGATGGACGCGGAGAACCCGCCCGACAGCGTGATCAAGTGGCTCGAGCGCGACCGCTACTACCGCTGGTGCACGTACGCCTACATCCCGATCCAATACGCCGGCCTGGTGCTCGCCTGCTGGCTGTGGTCGAGCGGGAAACTCTCGACGTTCGACGACATCGGCCTGGCGCTGACGATGGCGATGGTCAGCGGCGTTGCGATCAACACCGCGCACGAGCTCGGGCACAAGCGTGCTTCCAACGAGCGCTGGCTGAGCAAGGTCGCGCTCGCACAGTCGGCCTACGGGCACTTCTTCATCGAGCACAACCGCGGCCACCACGTGCGCGTCGCCACCCCTGATGACCCCGCGAGCTCGCGCCTCGGCGAGAGCTTCTGGGAGTTCCTGCCGCGCACCGTCAGCGGCAGCCTGAAGTCGGCCTGGGAGCTCGAGTGCGTGCGCCTCGACCGCATGGGCAAGTCCCACTGGAGCCCGCAGAACGACATCCTCAACGCGTGGGCGATGACCGTCGTGCTGTTCGGCGCGCTGTGCGCGATCTTCGGCATCGTCGTCCTGCCCTATCTACTGATCCAAGCGGTGTTCGGCTTCAGCCTGCTGGAGGTCGTCAACTACCTCGAGCACTACGGCCTCCTGCGCGGCAAGCGCGATGACGGCCGCTTCGAGCGCACCGCGCCGGAACACAGCTGGAACTCGAACAACGTCGCTTCGAACGTGCTCCTCTACCACCTGCAGCGCCACTCCGACCACCACGCCAACCCGATGCGCCGCTACCAGGCGCTGCGCCACTACGAGGAGGCGCCGCAGTTGCCGACGGGCTACGCGGGAATGATCGTGACCGCCATCTTCCCCCCGCTGTGGCGCCGCGTGATGGACCATCGCGTGCTCGAGCACTACCGCGGCGATCTGGAGCGCGCGAACATCCACCCGCGCACGCGCCGGCGCGTGCTCGCGCGCTACGGCCCGCCGGCGGGCGGCTCGCCCGTGACCGGCGCGGCAGCGGCGACGTCGGCAGGAGGGGGATCGCGATGAGCGCCTGGCGCTGTCCCGGCTGCGGCTACACCTACGACGAGCAGGCCGGGCACCCGCGCGAGGGCTTCCCCGCCGGCACCCCGTGGAGCGAGGTGCCCGACGACTGGGCCTGCCCGGACTGCGGCGTGCGCAACAAGGTCGACTTCGAGCCCGTCACCGCCGCCGAGGACTGAGCGAGTCCGATGGCAACCGCCAAGCGTACCCCCGCCAAGCGCCTGCACCCTGGGCGAGCCACCGCCGCGCGCACCACCGCCGAGCGCCCTTCCACCGCGAGCCCCTCCAGCGAGCGCACCGCCAGCGCTGCTCCCACCGCCGAGCGAGCCTGATGGCAACCGCCGAGCGTACCCCCGCCGCGCGCCTGCACTCTGGGCGAGCCAGCGCCGCGCGCACCACATACGCCGAGGCTGCGCGCGAGCTGCTGCGCGAAACGTTGCTCGACGGCGCGCGCGATGAGCTCGAACGGCGCAGCTGGGCAGAGATCACGATGAGCGACATCGCCGCTGCGGCGGGCGTCAGCCGCCAGACCCTCTACAAGGAGTTCGGCTCGCGCGACGAGTTCGCGCAGGCGTTCGTGATGCGCGAGGTCGACCGCTTCCTCGCGGCCGTCGAGGTGGCCGTGCGCGAACATCTCGACGATCCGGCCACCGCCCTGTCGGCTGCGTTCGACGTGTTCCTGACGGCCGCCGCCGAGGACCCGCTCGTGCGCACGCTGCTGAGCGGCGAGGAGGCGTACGGCCTGCTGGCGCTCGTCACGACCCAGGGCGAGCCCGTCGTCGCGGGCGCGACCGCACACCTCTCGGCGATCATCCTCGCCGGCTGGCCGCAGGTTGACCCCCCCGACGCGCAGCTCTTGGCCGAGTGTCTCGTGCGCCTGGCGATCAGCTACGCCGCGCTCCCCGCCGGGCCGGCGGGGATGACCGCGGCCTCGGTCACGACGCTGCTCGGGCCGTACATCGAGCGCGTGCTCGACCAGGCGGCGCTCGCGACCGGGTAGGCGACTCGACCTTCGCGAGATCCTGCGCTCAGAGATAAGTGACCTGGACCCGAGCCGGTCGTATGCCTTCGCCGCGCGGCAGTCGCAGCTGATCAGGCTGCAGCCGTGATGGGCGGCGGTGGCCGCGACGATGCCGTCGTAGGTCGTGCCGCCGGCGATCGACAGCCCCGCGAAGCGCTCGAGGAGCTCGCACCGCTCGGCCTCTCCCAGCATCATCCGCTTGCCGGGGTAGTCCTCGCGGAGATAGCGAGCGACCAGCTTCGGCTCCATCCGCAGCGGCTCGGGCAGGCGCGTCAGCACCGAGTAAGTCTCGAGCTCGACATGGGCGACGAGGTCCCGAATATCGCCGAGCGCCCGGATCGCCCGCCTCGTGGTGCTCGTTCCAGCTGGCGAACGCGACGATCACGACGCTGCTGTCGGGCGTCTCCCCGCCGCCGGCGCCGCTCACCGGCGAGTCTGTTCCAACGTCTCGCGCACCATCGCCTGCGTTAATACAGGCATCGACCGATTGGCGACGGCTACCAGCCGCCCGGCACGCTTCTTCAGGCGCACAGGCGTGGTGGGGTGCTCCACCTCGAGCCTGCCGTCCACGGCGCTGAGCTCCAGTTTCTGCCCCGACTTGAATCCGAGCTGCTCACGCAGCCGCTTGGGAACCACTATCCGCCCGGCAACATCAATGGTTGCAAACATGGCAGAAGATTTACCATCTACAGATCCGGCGCCGACACCTCGACCTCCCATCAACGTCCTTACCGACATACAAATTTATATGTGAGTAGTATTCATCGCATCACCCCCGCGACGGCCCCCACCTCACCCGCTGTGCCCAGCAAACCCGGCGCGCCCAACGGACCCGCATCCCGCAAACCCAACAGCGGACCCGCCAAACCAACCGCACCGCGCCGCACACGGCTCTCCCGCGAGGTCCGCATGGAGCAGACGCTGACGGCCGCGCACGAGCTGTTCGCGGCGCGCGGGTACGCGACGGTCACGATGGACGAGATCGCCAGCGCGGTCGGGGTGACCAAGCCGCTGCTGTACAACTACTTCGGCAACAAGGAGCTCCTGTACCTGGCCTGCATGGAGCCGGCGGGCGAGGCGCTGGTGGCGGCGGTCCTGGGCGCGATCGAGCGGACCTCGACGCCCGAGCAGGCGCTGCGCTCGGGCATTCATGCGTTCTTCGAGTTCGTCGACCGCGACCGCGGCGCATGGCGGGTGCTGTTCGACGAGACGCTTCCCGTCGAGAGCGCGATCGCACGGCGCGTCGGCGAGTACCGCACGCGCATCACCGAGCTCGTCGACGCGGCGCTGCTCGCACAGCTGTCGTCCTCGTCGCGGGTGCCGGCGGAGGGACAGGTTCAGGTGCAGGCGCTGTCGGTCGCGCTGCTGGGCGCGGTCGAGGCGCTGGCCCGCTGGTGGCTGCACACCGAAGCGCTCACGGCAGCCGGCGCGGCCGAGCTGTTGATCACGACCGTCGAGCCCGGGCTGGCCGCGCGCGTGACCGCGCACGCCGGCAGGCGCACAGGCGCCGAGCGGCGACGGGCGCGCCAGAGCAGCACGCACGCCGGGAGGAACACACGCACCAAGAGCAGCACGCGCGCCAAAGCCGAAAGGAACAGACAACCATGATCGATACCCCACGCCGCGTCGCCGTGCTCGGCGGCAACCGCATCCCGTTCGCGCGCTCGGACTCGGCCTACGCGCACGCCTCCAACCACGACATGCTCGTGGCGGCGCTGGACGGGCTGATCGAGCGCTTCGACCTGCGCGACGAACGGATCGGCGAGGTGGCCGCGGGCGCGGTGCTCAAGCACTCGCGCGATCGCGACCTCACCCGCGAGGCCGTCCTCAGCACGCGCCTGGCCCCGGAGACCCCCGCCTATGACGTCCAGCAGGCGTGCGGCACGGGGCTGGAGGCGATCGTGCTCGTCGCCAACAAGATCGCGCTCGGTCAGATCGACGCCGGGATCGCGGGGGGCGTGGACACGACCTCCGACGCGCCGCTGGCGATGAACGACGACCTGCGCGAGCTGCTGCTCGACCTCAACCGCGCGAAGTCGAACGCCGCGCGCCTGCGCCTGCTCACGCGCCTGCGTCCCGGGCAGATCGTGCCGGACATCCCGCGCAACGCCGAGCCGCGCACGGGCCTGTCGATGGGCGAGCACTGCGCGATCATGGCCGAGGAATGGGGCATCGCGCGCGCCGAGCAGGACGAGCTCGCCGCGCGCAGCCACCAGCACATGGCCGCCGCGTATGAGCGCGGTTTCTTCGCCGACCTGATGACCCCGTACCTCGGCCTGGAGCGCGACCAGAACCTGCGCCCGGACTCGACCCCGGAGAAGCTCGCGAAGCTGAAGCCCGTGTTCGGCGGCGAGCACGGAACGATGACCGCCGGCAACTCCACGCCGCTGAGCGACGGCGCCTCGGCGGTGCTGCTGGCCAGCGAGGAGTGGGCGCGCGAGCACGGCCTGACCCCGCTGGCCTACATCACGCAGGCGCAGACCGCGGCCGTCGATCACGTGCACAAGCGCGAGGGCCTGCTGATGGCGCCCGCGTACGCGATGCCGCGGATGCTCGACCGCGCGGGGCTGACACTGCAGGACTTCGACGTGTACGAGATCCACGAGGCGTTCGCCGCCCAGGTGCTGTGCACGCTGCGCGCGTGGACAGACCCCGTGTTCTGCCGCGAGCGCCTGGGACGCGAGCAGCCGCTGGGCGCGATCGACATGGAGCGGCTGAACGTCAACGGCGGCTCGCTCGCGGCCGGGCATCCGTTCGCGGCCACGGGTGGGCGGATCGTGGCCGCGCTGGCCAAGGAGCTGCACGAACGGGGATCCACTACCCCACCCGCCCGCGGCGTGATCAGCATCTGCGCGGCCGCCGGGCAGGGCGTCGTGGCGATCCTGGAGGCGGCACCGTGAGCGTGGTCCCCAGCGATGTCTCCGCGCGAGCGAGGTTCTCTCCGCAAGCGAAGTCATCCCGGCAGCGAGGCGTCCGAGTGACCGCTACGCCCAGCTCGTCAACGCGCCCGTGGCGAGCCAGATCGCGCGGCGGGTCGGCCTGCCACGGCCGGTCAAGCTGGAGCGCTACCGGCCCGGCGATCCGCTCGTGCGCGGGCGCGTGCTGCTCGGCGCGGCGCCCGGTGGGCGGCTGGTCGGCCCGGTGGCCGAGGTGCTGGGCGCCGCCGAGGTCGCGCTCGCCTCCAGCCTCGAGGAGCCCGTGCGCTCGGCCCTCGCGGCGGCCGGCGTGGACGCGACCGTGTTCAACCCCGAGGCGCCCGGCGAGCAGCGCTACAAGGCGCTCGTGCTCGACGCGACCGGCATCGCCGACTCGACCGAGCTGGTCGAGCTGCAGCGGTTCTTCCACCCCACCGTTCGCCGGATCGAGCGCTGCGGCCGGGTGGTCGTGCTCGGCACCCCGCCGGGGGAGTGCGCATCGGTCCGCGAGGCGACCGCGCAGCGCGCGCTGGAGGGGTTCACCCGCTCGCTCGGCAAGGAGCTCGGCGGGCGCGGCATCACCGTCCAGCTCGTGTACGTCGCACGCGGCGGCGAGCAGGGCCTCGCATCGACGCTGCGGTTCCTGCTCTCGCCGCGCTCGGCCTACGTATCCGGGCAGGTCGTGCACGTCTCACCGCCGCCGGGACTCGCGGGCGCGTCGCAGGAGAGCTCGACTGGGAGCACCCGTTCGCCGGACGGACCGCCCTGGTGACCGGAGCGGCGCGCGGGATCGGGGCGGCGATCGCACAGACGCTCGCGCGCGACGGAGCGCATGTCGTCGGGCTCGACGTGCCGGCGCTCGCCGGAGAGCTGCAGGCGGTGACCGAGCGCCTGGGCGGCGAGGCGATCGAGCTGGACATCACCTCCGCCGAGGCCCCGGCCGCAATCGCCGAGCGGCTGGCGGACGGCCTGGACGTGGTCGTGCACAACGCCGGGGTCACGCGCGATCGCACGCTGGCGAAGATGCCGGCCGAGCGCTGGAGCGAGCTGACTGGAGATCAACCTGTCCAGCCAGGAGCGGATCGACGACGCGCTGCTCGACGGGGGCGTGCTGCGCGAGCACGGGCGGATCGTGTGCGTCTCCTCGATGAGCGGTATCGCCGGCAACGGCGGGCAGACCAACTACGCGACCTCCAAGGCCGGCGTGATCGGCCGGGTGCAGGCGCTCGCGCCGCAGCTGTCCGCGCGCGGACAGACGATCAACGCGGTCGCGCCGGGGTTCATCGAAACGCAGATGACCGCGCGCATGCCGATCGCGATCCGCGAAGCCGGCCGGCGGATGAGCAGCTTGAGCCAGGGCGGGCTGCCGATCGACGTGGCCGAGACGATCGCCTGGCTGGCGAGCCCCGGTTCGGGGGCCGTCAACGGCAACGTGATCCGGGTGTGCGGCCAGAACCTGCTGGGGGCGTGATGATGAGAACCTGCCGGGGGCTGACCGACGAGGGCTGAAGAAGATCTGCCGGGAGCGCAATGGCGACTCGTGAGCTGAGCGGCCCGCCGAACATGCTGGGCCTGTATGCGCGGACGCTCGCGCCGCTGGTGCCGGGCGCGTCGCGGCTGCCGTTCGTTGGCGGTCGTGTGGTGCCAGTGGCCACGGGGTTGAGAGCACAGATCGTGGTGGTGACAGCGACGGTGCTCGCAACGCCGGCGAGCTGCCCGACCTGGAGCTGACGCTCGCGGGAGTTCGCGTCGACCCCGAGCGCCTGGCCGCCTACGCCCGCGTGTGCGCGCTGTCCCTGCGCGACGAGCTGCCCGCCACCTACCCGCACGTGCTGGCGTTCCCGCTGCACCTCGCGCTGATGGCCGACACGAGCTTCCCGTTCCCCGCGGTCGGCCTGGTCCATCTCGCCAACCGCATCGTCCAGCATCGCCCGATCGAGCTGTCGGAGCCGTTGGACCTGCGGGTCGCGACGACGCCGCTGCAGACCCATCCCCGCGGGCGCACGTTCGCGCTGGTGACGCAGGCGCGGGTCGGCGAGGAGCTCGTGTGGGAGGACCACAGCACGATGCTGCGCCGTGGCGGCAATGGCAGTGGCAGTGGCGACGGCGGCAGTGGCGAGGGCGAGGGCAAGGGCAAGGGCAAGGCCGACAGTGGCAAGAGCGGCTCCCGCGAGCAGCAGCCTCCCCCACCCCGCGGCGCGGTCTGGCGCCTGCCCGGCGACCTCGGCCGGCGGTATGCGGCGGTGTCCGGGCGATCGCAACCCGATCCACATGCACGGGCTGAGCGCGAAAGCGTTCGGCTTCCCACGCGCGATCGCCCACGGGATGTGGACCAAGGCGCGGTGCCTGGCCGCGCTGGAGCAGCGCCTGCCGGACGCGTTCAGCGTGGAGGTCGAGTTTCGCCGCCCGATCTTGCTCCCGGGCAAGGTCGAGTTCGGCAGCGTCGACGAGGACGCGTCGATCCGGTTCGCGGTCAGCGACGCCGAGCGGGAGACCAGGCATCTGGACGGCCGTCTCGAGCCGCTCGGCGAGGCAGTCAACGCCGGCCCCACGAGCGACGCATCGATTGCCGAGGCCCCCACAACCGACACTTCAAAAACGATCGACACCCCAACGATCGCCGCCCAGACCGGCGACGCCACATCCGGAAACGAGGAGAGGCAAACACGATGAGCACCACCGAACGCGGCATGGGCCTCGGCCTGCGCACCCTGAACCGGCTGGCGGGCTCGCAGGTGCTGGACCGCACGGGCATGCGCAAGCCACTGGAGCGCGCGCTGTACCGGGGCACGCGCAGCGGGTTTCGCACCGTCGGGGCCGCCAACCGCACGTTCAGCGCCGCCACGAAGCTGGCCCGTCCCGCCCGCCAGACTCCGGCGCGCAGCAGCGAGCTGTTCGACATCTCCCTCGACGACGAGCAGCAGATGCTGCGCGAGGCGGTCGCGGCGTTCGCCGCAGAGCAGGTGCGTCCCGCCGCGCCGGATGCCGATCGCGCGTGCGCGACGCCCAAAGAGCTGTTGAGTCAGGCCAACGAGCTGGGCGTGAGCATGCTCGGGATTCCCGAGCAGCTCGGGGGCGTGATGGCCGAGCAGTCCGCGGTCACCGCCGCCGTGGTCGCCGAGGCGCTGGCCCACGGCGACATGGGGATCGCGCTGGCTGCCCTGGCCCCGGGAGCGGTCGCGACCGCGCTGGGGTTGTGGGGGGACGCCGAGCAGCAGGCGAGCTACCTGCCGGCGTTCGCCTCCGAGCAGCCGCCCGCGGCGGCGCTGGCGCTGCTGGAGCCGCGCGCGCTGTTCGACCCGCTGTCGCCGAGCACGACCGCCCGGCGCGAGGGAGGCGACTGGGTGCTGAACGGCGCCAAGTCGCTGGTGGTGCGCGCCGGCGAGGCCGAGCTGTTCGTGATCGCCGCCGCCACCGGCACCAACGCCGCCACCGACACCGGCACTGCGGGCACCTCCGGCGCCACCTACGCCAACACGGTCGCAGGACCGGGACCAGGACTGCGGGACCGGCGCTGTTCATCGTCGAGTCATCCACGACCGGGCTGTTCGTCGAGCCCGAGCCGGCGATGGGCCTGCGCGCCGCCGCGACCGGGCGCGTGGTGCTCGAGGATGTCCGCGTCCCCGCCCGCGCGTTGCTGGGCGAGGGCAGCGGCGAGGTGTACCGCGAGTGCGTGCAGCGCGCGCGGATCGCCTGGTGCGCGCTCGCGGTCGGGACCGCGCAGGCGGTGCTCGACTACGTGATCCCCTACGTCAACGAACGCACCGCGTTCGGCGAACCGATCTCCAACCGCCAGGCGGTCGCGTTCGCGGTGGCGAACATCGGGATCGAGCTGGAGGGCATGCGGCTGCTGAGCTACCGCGCCGCCGCCCGCGCCGACCGTGGCCGCGAGCTTCGAGCGCGAGGCCGGCCTGGCCCGGCGGCTGTGCGTGGAGCAGGGCGCGCGGATCGGCTCCGAAGGCGTGCAGCTGCTCGGCGGGCACGGCTACGTGAAGGAGCACCCGGTGGAGCGCTGGTACCGGGACCTGCGGGCGACGGGCGTAATGGAGGGCGCCCTGCTCGTCTGATGAGTGCACGTATAGCCTTCGCTGCTCGGCGTCCTCGGTCGCTCGCGTACGTAGTACGCCACGCTCCCTGCGTCCTTGATCAGCTCGACTCTACGCACACTCATCGCCTGTGAGGAGGACACGATGATCAACCTCGAGACACCCAAGAAGTTCGGTCCGCTCGTCAGCCAGGCCCACCAGGTCGCGACCGAGGTGTTCCGGCCGATCTCGCGCAAGTACGACCTGGCCGAGCACGAGTATCCGAAGGAGCTCGACATGCTGGCGTCGCTGATCGACGGCATGAACGACGGCAGCGACGTGGGCGGCGCCGGCGCGGCCGGGGTGCGGCGCGAGGCGAACGGCGCCTCGCGAGCAGGGCAACCGCAACGGCACGAACCTGTCGACGGTGCTGGGGATCATCGAGCTGTGCTGGGGCGATGTCGGCCTGCTGCTGTCGATGCCGCGCCAGGGTCTCGGCAACTCCGCGATCGCCTCGGTCGCCAGCGAGGAGCAGCTGCAGCGGTTCGAGGGCCGCTGGGCGGCGATGGCGATCACCGAGCCCGAGGCCGGCTCGGATTCGGCGGCGATCCGCACGACCGCGGTGCTCGACGGCGACGAGTACGTGCTGAACGGCGAGAAGATCTACGTCACCTCGGGCGAGCGCGCCGACCTGGTCGTCGTGTGGGCGACGCTCGATCGCAGCAAGGGCCGCGCGGCGATCAAGTCGTTCGTGGTCGAACGCTCCAACCCGGGGCTGAAGCTCGACCGGCTCGAGCACAAGCTGGGGATCCGCGCATCGGACACCGCGGCGTTCCGCCTGGAGGACTGCCGCGTGCCGAAGGAGGACATGCTCGGCAGCGCCGAGGTCAACGCCAAGCAGGGGTTCGGCGGCGCGATGCAGACGTTCGACAACACCCGCCCGCTGGTGGCCGGGATGGCCGTCGGCCTCACGCGCGCGTGTCTGGAGGAGACGAAGACCCAGCTGGAGCGGGCGGGCGTGCAGATCGACTACACGGCCCCCGCGCTGACCCAGCACGCGGCCGCCGCGCGCTACCTGGCGATGGAGGCCGACTACGAGGCCGCGCGCCTGCTGACGCTGCAGGCGGCGTGGATGGCCGACAACGGCAAGCCCAACTCGCTGCAGGCCTCGATGGCCAAGGCCAAGGCCGGGCGCGGCTGTGTCGAGATCGCGCTCGGCTGCGTCGAGCTGTGCGGCAGCGTCGGCTACGACGAGTCCGGCCTGCTGGAGAAGTGGGCCCGCGACGCGAAGATCCTCGACATCTTCGAGGGCACCCAGCAGATCCAGCTGCTGATCGTCGCACGCCTGCTGCTGGGCAAGACCTCGGCCGATCTGCGCTGAGTCGGATCCGGTCCGGCGATCGTTGGCGGCGATCTGGCGGCGGCCCAGAGAGATCGTCAAACACACAACTCGAAAGCGCCGTCAGTTACGGCGACATTTCTACATTCAACGTCAAATCAGCGGGTGCAGTTCTTGGGCCAAGTCCACGTCGGGAATCAGCAGGTCGGGCACGTACCACTTCTCGTACGCATGCTCGCGGCAGAAGTGGTTGTGGTACTCGGACACCCACCGGTACTTCTCCCACACACGGCTGTCGTCGCGGTAGGTTTTCAGCTTGCCGACGAGCGTGTCACGGTGTGTTTGTAGCGGAGGCCGCGCATCACCCGCTTCGCCAACCAGCATCTCGAGGTAGTTCACAAACGCAAGGCCATCGCGATCACAGAGCAGCAATGTCGCGGGCGTTCCAGTTGTTGCGACGAAGACCTCCGGATTCTGACGCTGCACCTCAAGCGCCTCCGCGGAAAGGATCACGCGGGGATGAATCGCGCTATCTCGTTCGAGGCCATAGGCTTCCACGAGCGCCTCGCCGAACACGAGCTCGTCGCGGATGTAGAAGCCCCCGAGCGTGATCGAACCGCGGGCGAAGAATCCACGTTCGGCAAGGTTCAATTGTAACGAAGACACATGCAGAAGCAAGCCGGCGAGCGCGTCCTCATCGCCGCCGAACAGGTCTGTGGGCGCTGCCATCACGAGCGTGTCCGAGAACATCGCCGCCGGCCAGGGCGACTCCGGATCCAACAGGTCCCTCAGCTGCCCACGAATCGTCTGCTCCAGGTCGAGAAGATTCTGCTGGGCGCGCGGGCTGCTCGCCATCTCCGTTACGCCGAGCAAATCGAGAAACAGCAGCGCACAGCGCGCCAACCGCGGATTGCCGTCCTTCCCCAAGAAGGCAAGATCAACGTAACGATCCGCTGGCGCGCTCATGTCGTGCGTGCGGGGGTCGTTTGCTTACGCCTGTGTCAGCCGATTGCGGCCGCGATCCGTTAGGGCGAGCCGGAGCGGACCGCGCGCACCGTTCTCCCGACGTTCCACCAAGCCGCGCCATTCGGCGGACATCAGCCAGCGGAGCGCCGCCGCACGCTGGCGGCCGTCGGCGATGTGGGCCACCAAGCCGTTGAACGTCGCCGGGCCGAACCGCTCCAAGATCGACAGAAGATCCGAGTCCAACTGCTCGTAGGCGCGCAAATACTCAGGGTAGTCGCGTCCGTCGAGCGTACGCGGCGTATCAGTGTCGAGCGTAGCCGGATCAATCGCCATAACTCCAGTATCGCAGACGCCGAGTAGAGCAGAAAGCATTGATGTTGCAGGCATGACCTCCGCTTCCCCGGTGAGCTGTATTGTTATCAGATCTGATAACCTTCCTCGAATGGAGCCATCCCTGGAAGATGTCCTGGAGAAGGCCGCGCAACTGCAGGAGCTGGTCCCCGGCGCGGTGCTGGTCGGAGGGTCGGCGGCGGCGCTGTACGCCCACCATCGGCAGTCGTTCGACCACGACCACGTGATCGCGGATCTCGCCGCGCGCTTCGACACGATCCTCGAAAACCTGGAGGCGCTCGGGGACTGGTCGATGACACGTGCGCAGCCCGGGAAGATCATTCTCGGCGAGCTCGGCGGCATTCAGACCGGGGTGCGCCAGCTGCTTCGCAGCCGGCCACTGGAAACTGCCGAGATCGAGGTGCGGGGCAAGCCGCTCGTCGTGCCGACCGCGGCGGAGATCCTGAGGATCAAGGCGTGGCTTGCGCTCAGCCGCAACCAGACGCGGGACTACCTCGACATCGCGGCCCTCGCGACCCAGATCGGACTCGACGAGGCCGCCGCCGTGCTGGCGGGCATCGACGACTACTACGCCGACATCAACACCCGGCCGGAGGCCGTCGCCACACAACTGGCCAGGCAGCTCGCCGACCCCCAACCGCGAGACGCCGAGGTCACCACGCAGCTGGCGAGCTACAAGGCGCTGGAGCCACGCTGGCACGACTGGCCGGCGGTCAGGGCGGTGCTCGCCGAGCTCGCGACGAGGATGCTGCGATGACAATCCAGTTCCGCAACCTGGACGTCGACACCACCACCCCGATCGACCGGTGGCCGGCCGAGGCGATCGAGACGATCATCGACCGCGGCTCGCTGTCGGACTGGCGCCAGCTCGCACAGGCGATCCGGCGCAACCCCTGGGGGCCGGCCGCGCGCACCACCGAGACGGTCGTCTCCTGGGGGGAGCACTACGGCGTCGACGCGCTGATGAGCGGCGTGATTCGTCACGCGCGCGAGGACATCACCCACCGGGGACGGGCCGCGTACGCCGAGCAGATTCGCGGCTGGCGCACGCAGAGCCGGCATGACGCTGCGCCAGTTCGCCCGGGCGGCCGGCACCTCGGCGTCGCGGCTGTCCGACTACGAGAACGCGAAGGTCGCACCGACGACCGACGTGCTCGCCAGGCTCAGCCATGCCGCGGGGACAGCGCCCGCGGGGACGGCACCGAGACCGCACCCGTCCAATCCGGACACCCCTCCTCCCCCGGCTCCCCGCCCCGTGCGCGAACCCCGCCCCGCCCGCAAAAAGAGCCCCAGCGCCAGTTGCAAGTCCAGCGCTGAGCGCTGCGCTTAACCGCCCCTTAGCCACCGCAAGTACGATCCCCGAGATGCGATTGGGGATGTCGGGGATGCAGAGGGCCTGGAGAGGGAGCGCACTGGCGATCACGCCGGCGCTCGCGCTCGTGCTGGCCGTGAGCGGCTGCGGGGGCGGCTCGTCGAGCGCATCGAGCAGCGCGACCACGGTCACGGTGTCGAGCCTGTCGGGCACCGCGCACGATGCGAGCCTGACCTCCGGAGCAGTCGCGAACGTCGCCGGGGTGGCGATCACGAAGGCCGGGTTCGAACACTGGCTAGCGGTGACGACGGCGCTGAGCAGCGCGGCAAACAAGGGCGCGAGCACGCCGGGCTCGAGCACGCCGAGCCAGGCGCTGAAGAATCAGACGCTCGCGTTCCTGATCTCCTCGCAGTGGGTGCTGAGCGAAGCCGCCGCGAAAGGGATCAGCGTGTCCGAAGCGGCGATCCACAAGCGTTTCACTGAAATCGAACACGAGGAGTTCAAGCAGCCGGGCGAACTGAAGACGTTCATGAGCAAATCGGGCGAGACGATGGCCGACCTGCTGTTGCGGGTGAAGATCGAACTGCTGGAGTCGGAGATCTCACAGCGGGTGACCGCGTCCAAGCACTCGAGCGCCGAAAAGCAGGCCGCGCTCACGGCCTTCCAGGCGGCGTTCCAGAAGCGCTGGAAAGCGAAGACGACGTGCAAGTCCGGGTACGTGGTCGAAGACTGCAAGCAGTACAAGGGCGTGCCGGGCGCGGAAGCCAAACAACAGGCCGCATCCACGGCGACCGCCCGCTCCTCCGCCACCGCCAAGTCCGCGTCGAGCGCGAGCGCGTCCGGCGGCGGCGCGAAGGCCGCGACCGGCGAGGTCTACTCCGCCCCGGGCCAGCTGGCGCTGAGCAGCCCCGCGTTCGAACGCAACGCCGAGCTGCCGGCGAAGTACACGTGCGACGGCGCGAACGTGAGCCCGCCGATGAAGTGGGAAAACATCCCGAAGGGAACGGCCGAGCTGGTGCTGTTCGTGATCGACGACACCACCCAGGGCAAGGCCGGTGGGATTCGCTGGGTAGTGGCGGGGATCGAACCGGGCACGACGGAAATCAAGGAAGGCACGACGCCCCCGGGCGCGGTCGTCGGGCGCAACGAATCGGGCGCCGCGAACTACGGCGGGATCTGCCCGGCCAAGGGCAAGACTGCGCAGATCGAGTTCGTGACGTACGCGCTGAAGCAGAAGATCCCGCTCACGACCGGGTTCACGCCGGCGAAGGCGGAGAGCGAGTACGGCGGACACGAGCTGGGCTCGGCGACGGACTACACCACGTACACGCGCGGCTGATCCTGCCTGACCGCGGTCAAGCCTCCTGCAACAACAGCCCGGCCGGCCGCCGCTGATCCCAGCGCTCAACCCCTTCCAGCTGCGCCGCGAGCGCGAGCAGCGTCGCCTCGTCGTTTTCGCGGCCGAGCAGCTGCGCGCCGATCGGCAGGCCCGTGTGGGTGGTGTGGCCGGCGGGCACGCTGATGCCGGGCCAGCCGAGCACGTTCCACGGCCAGGCGTAGGGGCAGGCGCCGACCATGATCTGATCGGTCTTCCAGCCGCCGTGGCCGGCGGTGGCGCCGATCCGCAGCGGCGGGCTCGCCGTGGTTGGCGTCAGCACCACGTCGACATCGTCGAAGATCGCCCCCACGTAGCGCCGCAGCCACGGCTCGGCGCGCCGCGCGAGCCTCAGGATCGGCCCGCTGAAGAGCTTGCCGATGCGGGCGGTCGAGCGCGTGCGGGGGTCGAGCAGCGCGCGGTCGGGCACGTTCGCGATCCATTCATGGACGCCGGACTGGCCGCGAACCATCAGCGTCGCGCCCATCAACCGATACCGGGGGTCGGCCTCGATCACGTCGTGGCCGAGGTCGCCGAGCAGGCCCGCGATCCGCACGGTCGCGGCGCGGACCTCCGGATCGAGCTGTACCGGGGCGCCGCTGAACGGCGCGCGCAACGAGAGCGCGATCCGCAACCGGCCCGGAGCTCTCCTGGCCAGCTCAGCGAAGGGCGCGGGCGGCGGGGGCGGGGTGTGCAGGTCGCCCGGGTGGGAGCCGCTGAGCAGATCGAGCAGCAGCGCCGCGTCGGCGACGGTGTGGGTCAGCGGCCCGAAGCAGGTGAGGCCGTTGAAGGCCTCCGCGTCGGGCCAGGTCGAGATCCGCCCGCGCTGGGGCTTGACGCCGACGAGCCCGGTCCAGGCCGCCGGGATCCGCACCGAGCCGGCGCCGTCGGAGCCGATCGCGCCCGCGACGATCCCCGCGGCGACGGCCGCCGCCGCACCGCCGCTCGAGCCGCCGGGCGTGTGGTTGAGGTTCCAGGGGTTGCGGGTGACACCGAACGCGAGGCCCTCGGTGAAGGGATAGAGGCCGACCTCGGGCGTGTTGGTCTTGCCGACGATCACGGCGCCGGCCGCGCGCAGGCGCCGCACGAGCTCGCTGTCGGCCGTCTTCTTCGCGAAGTCCCCGGCACAGCCGAACGCGGTCGGCTCGCCCTCGAGGTCGACGTCGTCCTTGATCGCAAACGGCACGCCCAACAGCGGCGCGCGCTCGCCGGCGGCGAGGCGCTCGTCGGCCCGCACGGCCTCCGCGCGTGCCTGCTCGGCGCGGAGCGTCCGGAACGGCTGCAGCAGCGGCTGCAGCTCCGCGGCGCGCGCCAGCGCCCGCTCGACGAGCGCGAGCGAGGAGACCTCGCCCGCGGCGAGCTGTTCGGCCTGCCCGGTCAGCGAGTCGAGCATGGGTCCAGGCGCGAGTATCGGTACGGGCACGGATGTGGCTGCGGGTGCGAGTGAATCCGGCGTCGATGGGGTGCGGGTGCGGGAGCAGCTCCGGGTTGAGGTGCAGGAGCGGGTTCAGGCACGTGTGAATCCAGCACGGAGTGCCGCTCCCTAAGGCCGCCGCTCGCGGATCACTACCCGCGCCCCGCGCGCGGGGATCATCGTGACGTTGCGGTGCTGGGCGTGCTCGGGCTCGGGGCGGTCGGCAACGATGTCCAGGCGCCGGACCATCGCCTCGAGCACGACGCGCTGCTCGGCCATCGCGAGCGCGGCGCCGAGACAGCGCCGCGTGCCGCCGCCGAACGGGATCCACTCGTATGTCCCCGGACTGTGACCGAGCCAGCGCTCGGGGCGGAAGGCGTAGGGGTCGGGGTACAGGTCCTCGCGGTGGTGGACGAGCAGGATGCTCATGCTGATCGCGCTGCCGGCCGGGACGACGTACTCGCCGAGACGCCACGGCACGGTGACCCGCCGGCCGATGATCGGGATCACTGGCCGCGAGCGCATGCCCTCGACGATCGTCGCCTCGATCTGCTCGTCCGCGTCGGTGTCGGAGCGCACGGCCTCGCGCAGCCGCGTGTACGCCGCGGGGTTGCGGACGAGGCGCTCCCACGTCCAGGCGAGCGAGTTCGCGGTCGTCTCGAAGCCGGCGAGCACGAGCGTCAAGAGCTCGTCGCGCAGCTCGTGATCGGTCAGCCCCTCGCCCTCCTCGGTGCCGGCGCGCAGCAGCAGCGAGAGGATGTCCCCGCGCTCGTCGAGGTCCGCGGCGCGGCGGCGCGCGGCGATCACGGGGTAGGTCGCCGCGTCGAGCAGCCTCACCCCCTGGCGCGTCAGGCCGCGGGGCTGCTCGTGCCCGAGGTTGAACAGTTCGGCGAGCTTCGCGACCGGCAGCGTCGAGACGGTGGCGAGGTATTTGACGGCGTAGCGCAGGCGGTGCTCGGCGGTCCCCCGCTGCGGTGAGCCCTCGATCCCGAAGATCCCCGACATGATCACGTCGAGCGTGATCGCCTGCATCTTCGCCGCGAGCGCGAACGGACGCCCGAGCGGCCAGCTGTCGATTTCGCGTTCGGTCACGTCGCGGATCATCTGCGCGTAGCGCTCGATCGCCTCGCCGTGGAACGGCGGCAGCAGCAGCTTGCGCTGGCGCAGGTGGCTCGCTCCGTTGGCGGTCAGCACCGAGTTGGGCCCGACGATCGGGCGCAGCGGCGACTCGGCTGTCAGCGAGGGGACCAGCTCGGGCTTGGCGGTGAACAGCGAGCGGACGTGGTCGGGGTGCGAGGTGACGACGATGTCCCCGACCACCGAGTGCAGCTGGAAGACCTCCCCGAGCTGGCGCCGGGCGCCGAACACGAACTCGATCTGACGCTGGCTGAAGCGCAGCGTCTGCAGCGCCCGCGAGAGCGGGAACATCGGCGGGACGTGCAGTGCGTCATCGCGGTCCGCCGGACCCGCGGGCGACGGCGGCGCCTCGCCGATGTAGAGCGCCCCGGCGGGCGGGGCGTTGAGCGCCTCGGGCGCGGCAATGAGCTCTGTGGGCGGCATCTGAAGGAGGCTGAAGCACGGCGTGAAACGCTTGCACGGGTCAACCCGGATCCGCTGGGCACTATATCGGGCCTATCGGGCCAAGCGGCAGTGGCTGCGCGAAGCGGATTCCGCCGAAGCGGATTCGGCGTTACGAAGCGGGTCAGGCGTTATCCTGAGCGTATGCGCGCAGTGGTTCTGGACCCGCCCACGGCCGGGCTCGAAGCGGTGCTCGAGCGCCGCCGTCGCTCGGGGCTTGATCGCCTCGATGAGGTATGGGAGGGTGTCCTACACATGGTCCCCGCACCGACCCACGAGCACGGCGATCTCGAAAGCCAGCTACACGCGATCCTCAGACCACTGGCCCGCCGGGCGGGTCTGACGATGGTCGGCCAGAGCAACCTCGGCAAGGACGAACGCGACTTCCGGGTGCCCGACAGCGCCCTGCACCGACCCGGCGCCTCCGGGGCGTGGCATTCGAGCGCTCCCCTCGTCGTGGAGATCGTCTCCCCGGGCGATGAGTCGTGGGAGAAGCTGGGGTTCTACGCCGCCCACGACGTCGATGAGGTGCTGATCGTCGATCCCGCCAAGCGCTCGGTCGATTGGCTCGGGCTGCATGAGGGCGAGTACCGCGCGATCGAGCGTAGCGGGCTGATCGAGCTGGGCGCGAGCGAGCTGGGCGAACGGATCGACTGGCCTGACGGCGGCCATGCAATTCTCCCCGTAGGCGGCCGTTGATTCTCCCCACTGGCGGCCACCGGATCTCCCCATGGGCGGCCATCGGATCTCCCCACCGTTCTGTCCTGAGCGGCCTGTAGTCCCACGCGCCTTGCAAAGCGAGGCACGTCGGGAAGGCGGGCTGGATGAAGCGATCGGAGGAAGTGATGGAGATTCTTGAGGCGTATGACGTGACGGGCAGCCTGCGCGGCGCTGCGGCGCTGGCGGGCTGTGACCATAAGACGGTCGCGCACTGGGTTCGTGCGCGTGAAGAGGCCGGTGGTGGGCTGCCGGCCCCGAGTCGGGCGCGGCCGCGGGTCGACGAGTTCGCGGGGAAGATCGATGAGTGGGTGAAGCGCTCCCGCGGGAAGATGCGCGCTGATAGGGCGCACGAGCGGCTGGTGGCGATGGGGTATATGGGTTCGGAGCGCACGACGCGGCGCGCGGTCGCCAGGGCGAAGCGGCGCTGGCGCTCAGAGCATGGGAGGGTCACGCGGCCGTGGGTGACGGAGCCAGGCTTGTGGATGCAGTGGGATTACGGCGATGGGCCGAAGGTCGCCGGGCGCCCCACGGTGTTGTTCTGCGCGTGGCTGGCGTGGTCGCGTTTCCGGGTGGTGCTGCCGCTGTGGGATCGCACGCAGGCGAGTGTCGTGATGGCTCTCGACCGGTCGCTGCGCGCGTTCGGCGGCGCGCCGACATACGCGCTGACGGACAACGAGAAGACCGTCTCGGTCGACCATGTGTGCGGGATCGCGGTCCGCAACCCTCAGATCGTCGCGGTGGGCCGCCACTATGGCCTGTCGATCGCGACGTGCGTGCCGTGTGACCCGCAGTCCAAAGGTGGCTCGGAGGCGACGGTCAGGATCGCGAAGGCCGACATCGTGCCGACCGACCACAACCTCCGCGGGGAGTATGGGTCCTTCGCGGATCTCGAGCGCTCGTGCGTGGAGTTCTGCGAGCGGGTGAACACGCGCGAGCACCGCGTGACGCGCCAGGCGCCGGTGGTGATGCTTGCCCAGGAGCGGGAGCGGCTGCACCCGTTGCCCGCGGTGGCGCACACGTTGTGCTTCGGGGAGACACGCAGGGTCTCCAGGCAGTCCACGGTCTCTGTCGGTGGGGCGCTCTATTCGGTCCCCTCAGCGCTGGTGGACGAGCGGGTGTGGGCGCGCGTGGACGGCAGCCAGCTCGTTGTCGTTCATGCCGATGATCCGCTGGGGCCGCGTGAGGTCGCTCGTCACGAGCTGACGACACCCGGGCAGCCGAGCATCCAGGACGAGCACTATCCCCCGCGGCCACCCGGCGCGCTCGAGCGCAAACCCCGCGCGCAAGGCAGAGAGGAAGCGGCGTTCCTCGCGCTCGGTCAGGGCGCAGAGACATGGCTGACCCGCGCAGCGGCGGCCGGCGCGAGCAGGGTGCGCCGCAAGATCGCCGAGGCCGTCGATCTCTCCAAGCTCCACGGCCAGGTCGAGGTCGACGAGGCCCTCGCCACGGCCGCGGCCGCCGGGCGCTTCGCGGACGGTGATCTGCACGCGATCCTCGCTCACCACCAGCAGAACGGGACGGTGATCCCGTTCCCCGCCAGGGTCTCGGAGGAGCAGACGCTGCAGCGATCCACCCAGGCATGGGAGGGACTGGGACGATGAGCGACTACTGCGAGATTCACGCCCTCATCGATCCTGACCAGTTCGAGGAATACCCGAACGGGATCCGTGTCCAAGAGATCGACCTGACGATCACCGAGGACCCCGATATCCCGTCCTGGCGCGCAGCGCCACCGGCCGTCTGCCGGATCGACGCCAGACGAGCACGCGAGCTCGCGTTCGAGCTACTCGTCCTCGCGCACGCCGCCGAGCAATACGAGGAGAACCCACGATGAGCGTCCAAGCACCAGCCCCGCCACCACTCCCCGACGATCTCGACGAGCTGCTGCGCCGGCTGCGGCTGCCTTATATCCGCGGCGCGGCGCCGCACGTGATCGCGACCGCGCGCTCGCAACGATGGGAGCCCGCTGACATCCTGCGGGTACTACTCAGCGAGGAGGCGACGGGCCGTGACCAAGCGACGATCCAGTCTCGTCGCAAAGCGTCCGGGCTACCGACCGGCAAGACACTCGACGCATGGGAGGATGACCGCTCACCGATCCCCAAGCAAACACAGCAAGCACTACGAACACTGGAGTGGGTCGGGCGCGCGGAGAACCTCTGCGTCTGCGGCCCATCAGGGACCGGGAAGAGTCACTGGGTCGAGGCGCTCGGCCACCACGCGATCGACCAAGGCCGCACCGTGGTCTGGCACACCTTGGAGAGTCTCGCCGGCCTGCTGCGCCGTCACCGCGCCGATGACAGCACCGCGAAGGCGATCGGAAAGCTCACCAGGGCGGACCTGATCATTATCGACGATGTCGGGCTGCTCCCGGTTTTCCCCGACGCCGCCGAGGCGCTATTCCGGCTCGTCGACGCTGCCTATGAGAAGCGCTCGATCGCGCTCACCTCAAACATTCACCCCGCCGGCTTCGACGAGCTGATGCCCAAGACACTCGCCGCCGCGACCGTCGACCGGCTCCTGCACCACGCACACGTGCTGATAACAGACGGCTCGGAGAGCTACCGGCTGGCGCAGGCGACCGCGGGAGAGGGGGTGGGGCCCCTGGAGGCCTGAGAACGACCGCAGCGATCACGACTCCGCTCCGGCCCAAGGGCCTCCGCTACGTCGAGATCGCTAACCCACAAGGCCGGGGAGAACCGATGGCCACCAGTGGGGAGAAAAGATGGCCGCCACCGGGGAGAACCGATGGCCGCCCATGGGGAGAACCCGATGGCCGTTGACACTGGCCCAGCGGAGCCTGACGCAATACTCGAAACGACCCGACCCCAACTACTGCAGCCCGACATGCTGTCGCAGGACCTTGGGGCAGATCAACGGTAAGCCGCTGAGAGGGGTGGTGGCTCGTATCGCGCCAGCCGGGGCCGGTGGCGTCGAGGATGCGACCCGAGGCGGTCGAATATGGGGGGTGCACCGAGGCGGCCGCATCGCCGGCGAGCGCGACGCCTGGGCGAACGCGCGGACGTGCGAGGTAGGCGCGCCCGGCAAGAACGCTGAGGTCATCGAAGGACCACACGCAGTCGAGGACGGCCGGCGCATCGGGAACCCGCGTGGCGTAGATACTCGCCCGAAACCACGAGCGGATGCCGGCAGCACGCGCGAGCCGCGCCAGTCGAGGCAACACTTGTCAACCTATCAATTGACAATATTTGCTGTTTCGTAAACTTATAGATTTATTTTTATCTAGATCTGTTAACCTATAGGTATGCAACCTTCTGAGAGAGCCGCCCAAGCCCGACGTGAGCTGGATCGAAAGTTCGATGCCGCCAACCTCGAGCCGATCCAAGCACGCCCCCGCTCCGGCTGGATACGTGCTGTCCGCGGGGCTCTGGGGATGAGCCAAGCTGTGCTGGCCGAGCGGCTCGGGGTATCCAGGGCAGCGGTCAACAAACTGGAGCGCGCCGAGCTCCACGGGGGGATTACCACCGCCAAGCTGGCCGAGGTGGCAGGCGCCCTCGACTGCACCCTCGTCTATGCCCTCGTGCCGAACTCCACGCTGGAGCAGACCGTCAGAACCCAGGCGCGAACGGCCGCCGCACGGATCCTCGGATACGCCGCCCGGACCATGGCCCTCGAGGCTCAGGACATCGACGAGGATCGCCAGCGCGAGGCAGTTGAGCGCCAAGCACAACAACTCATGAGGAGCGGCAACCTCTGGCGCCCGCGCCGAAGCCCGTCCAGGCCTGAGCAGTGACGGTGATGCCGCCCGATGAGCCGCCCCTTCCACGATTCAACACGCGGACCATCGGCCCAGAACCATCCGGGGCCACACCGCTCGAGGAAGAGGACCTGGAGGGACTCATCCCAGACTTCGTGGCCACCCGCGCGGACCTCAACCAGGTCGAGTTCGAGAACATCACCAAGGCACTCCCTTGGGCCAGGCGGCAGGCACACTCCCTCGGAGTAGACGGCATCCTCGACTACGGATTCATGCTGACGCTCCACCGCCAGATGTTCGGCGACGTATGGAAATGGGCGGGAACACAACGGCAGCGCGTCACCAACATCGGAGTAGAACCACACCTGATCGTCACCCAGTCCCGGCTGACGCTTGACGACGCCAAGTACTGGCACACCCAAGGAGTATTTGGACCCGACGACCTGGCCGCCCGGATTCACTGCCGCCTGGTGAGCATTCACCCCTTCCGCAACGGGAACGGTCGCTGCACCCGCATGATCGCCGACCTCTACCTGACCTGCATCGGAGCCGAACCCTTCAGCTGGGGCGGCGCAAACCTCGGCGCCGACGGATCTGGTCGAGCGACGTACATATCAGCGCTGATCAAAGCCGCCAACACCGACGAGTACGCCGACCTCATCCGGTTTGCTCGTGGCGTTTGGCCAACGCCAGAGGCTCCGGCGTTGACGTCAATTAGGTCGTAAACGACTGGTCAGTACCGTAGCTCGTTCCAGCGGCGCTGCTCGCGACCAACCGATAATGGTACGTAGTGTTGGCCAGAAGGCCAGTCACCACGGCACTCTCGGATTTGCCGCTCGCTTCGGCACTGCTGACACCGGAAACCCCCGGCAATAGCTCGGTGCCGGCCGAAGGTCAGGCCAGGGGCCAGGAAGCTGAAGTGCCGCTTAGCGAATAGCGACCTTGGACTACTGAGGATCAAGCAGCACCACGGGTAGTGGCCGTCCTTTCGGGGACGGCCACTACCCTGCCTGGCCTCAGTGTTCAGCCGGCATGGTTACTACCTGCGCGGCTAGTGGGAGCTCCACTTCGCGCCCGACGCCAGTTTGAGCTTGAATTTGCCCGTGACCAACGTGGAGTCACCGAACAATGTCAGGCTGCTTGGGCTTTCCATGCTGCCCAGACCCACGAACATCTGTTCAGTCAGTTCTTCCTGACCGGTCGGCATGTTCAGCGTCATCTTGCCGGCCAGCGGCCATGTACCGTACAGTGCACAGCTGCCGGATCTAAACGATAGCTCCGCGATCGTCGTCCCTTTCCGAGGTTTGAGTTCAATCCTATCTTCAGGAAGCGTGCTCTTCGTGACAGTCCCTTCAAGGGCTTCCGTCGTGATTTCCGATTCTTCCAGCACACACGTGGATTCCGTCACTTTACAGCCCGAAAACACGAGAGAACCTATCTTCATGGTATTTTTCGCGATGATTTCAGGGCTACCGGCACTCAATGCCGTGCACTTCAGAGCCAGAGGCAGCGAGGGCACCGACAGTACCACGCCTTCTTCGACTTTGACGGTTTCCGAAAGTTTTTCAGAACCTGTCAGCGCTTTACCACCGGTATACCAGGTGCCCGGCTGAGCTTCTTTTTCTTTTTCTTTTTCTTTTTCTTCAGACCCCTGGAAGCTCCACTTCGATCCGGATGAGGCTTTGAGCTTGAATCTACCCGTGATCAACGTGGCATCGCCGAACAGTTTCAGATTACTGGGGCTTTCTTTGGCGCCCAGGCCCACGAATGTCTGTTCGGCCAGTTCTTCCTGACCCCCGGGCATGTTCAGCGTCATCTTGCCGGCCAGCGGCCATGTGCCGTACAATGCACAGCTGCCGGATCTAAACGATAGCTCCGCGATCGTCGTCCCTTTCTGAGGTTTGAGTTCAATCCTATCTTCAGGAAGCGTGCTCTTCGTGACGGTCCCTTCAAGGGCTTCCGTCGTGATTTCCGACCCTTCGAGCACACACGTGGATTCCGTCACTTTACAGCCCGAAAACACGAGAGAACCTATCTTAACCGTGTTTTTCGCGATGATTTCCGGTTTGCTCGCACT
>CAVXUG010000007.1:0-90929 GCA_963764905.1 uncultured Solirubrobacterales bacterium | reverse complement strand
CCGTACCCCGGGCGAGCCGCGGCGGTTGCCGGGGCCGGCGTTGGGCGAGCACACCGAGGCGGTGCTGCGCGCCGCCGGCTACTCAGCGAGGCTGAGGTGGCCGAGCTGTTGAGGACAGGCGCCGCGGCAGGACCGGCCGAGACGCCCTCCGGCGCAACGTTCCGAGCATGAGGCGGGTGGCGGTGGAGCGCCCCCTGCTGAAGATCAGCGAGCTGGCCGAGCGCTCCGGCGTGAGCGCCGGCACGATCAGGCACTACCTGCGCGAGGGACTGCTCGGTGGCGAGGGGGACGGAATCGTCAGGACGAGTCGCAACATGGCCTACTACCCGCCCGAGCTGATCGAGCGGGTCAGGTTGATCAAGCGCCTGCAGGAGGAGCGGTTCATGCCGCTGCGGATGATCAAGGTCGTGCTCGATGAGGACCCAGAGCACGTGCTGGCACTGGTCGAGCTCGAGGACCGCATCCTCGAGCGGGCGCTCGCGGGCGCCGAGGAAGGCGGGCGCACCTCGGCGAAGGAGGTACGCGAGCGCTACGAGATCCCGCGCAACGTGCTCGAGCGGCTGGCGGAGATCGGCGTGCTGACGCCGAGCAGACGCGGCTACGAGCAGGACGACGTGAAGATCATCGAGGCGATCGCGAGCTTCCGCGCGGGCGGCTACGAGGAGGCGCTCGGCTTCACGGTCTACGACACGTTGCGCTACCGCGAGGCGCTCGAGCCGCTCGTGCGCGAGGAGGTCCGCGCGCTGCTCGACCGCCTGGCGGGCGAGGTCGAGATCGAGCGGGCGCTCGAGATCGTCGCGGCCGGCGCGGAGCCGCTGCGCGAGCTGATCGGCGCGATGCACTCGAAGCTGCTGCTGGCGGAGTTGCGCAAGCAGCGCGAGCCGTAGCTATCGGGCAAAGCAGGCAGGCCATAGCCGGCCGGCAGGGAGGCGGAAGCCGTGGCTACCAGCGCGCGCGGTGGTGCTCGACGACGCCCAGCCCGTGCGCGAGCGGCGTGCCGCCGGGCAGCTTCCCGGTGAACGAACCGAAGGGCGCACGGTAGTCGCTGCCCAAGATCAGCAGCTCGTCGTGGCGGCTGCGCTGCGCCTCGGCGAGGAAGCGCAGCTCGGCTCCGTCCTGCTCGCAGCGGATGCTCGATAGATCGGCGGCGAAACTGACGGGTGCGACCTCTGTGGGTGAGCCGGCGACCCATACGGCCCGCTCGCTGCCCTGCGCTGGGTCGTTGACACCGCTGACGAGGTTCCAGGCAAGCGGGGTGCCGTCCGGGCCCTCGCCAACGCCGGCGCTCCAGTGCCACTCGGTGTGGCGGGCATGATGCCCGATCGTGTCGTCGATCACGGCGAGCGCGTCGATCTCTCGCGCGGGGCCGCCGTCGATCCGCAGCGTGCCATGCGCGGCCACGCCGGCCTGCTTGCGCGTCCACACCTGCGCGCGCCCGTTCGGGCAGAGCGCTTCGATGCCCGCCTGCTCCTCAAGTTGCAGATCGAGCAGCACGCCGCGGCCGTGGACCCGCAGGCGCCCGGGGGTGGCGGGCAGCGTCTCCGTGCCGGTACGCCCGTGGTCGAGCTCGACTTCGCCGCGGCGGGGCAGCAGCCGCGTGCGCTCGCGCATCAGCTTCTCCTCGCGCATGTACAGCGCCCAGAAGGACTGTCGGGCGGGACCGATCTGCACCAGCGCCGCGCACGCCATCAGCTCCTCGCAGAAGACCGCCACATAGCGCCAGCGCTTCAGCGGCCGCGAGCCGCGAAACAGGGGTGCGTCGAGCGGCGGCCCGACGGGAGCGGGCGCTATGCTTGGGATTGTTGACTGACTAGTCAATCTATTTCTGCGGAGGCCTGAAGATGCCGCGGAAGGGAACATCATTATGAGTGCCGCCGCCCCCGACAAGCGCCGTCTGATCCTGAACGCGGCCGTGCGCGTGTTCGCGCGCCAGGGCTTTCACGCCTGCCGGGTCTCGGACATCGCCGACGAGGCGGGCGTCGCCTACGGGCTCGTCTACCACTACTTCGCCTCGAAGGACGAGATCCTCGACACGCTGTTCCTCGAGCGCTGGAACGTGATGCTCGAGCTGATCCGCGACGTCGACGCTCAGCCGCTGCCGGTGCGCGAGAAGCTGGGGGCGATCGCGTCGTTCATCGTCGACAGCTACCGCCACGACCCGGATCTGATGAAGGTGATCATCGTCGAGGTCACGCGTGCGGCGAACTCGTTCGGGCAGACTCATCTCGGCCAGATCAGAGAGGCGTATGAGCTGATCGGCGAGATCGTCGCAAAGGCGCAGGCCGAGGGCGTGTTCAAGGCGCGAGATCGAGGCGCAGTTCGCGGCGATGGCCTTCTACGGCGCGATCGAGCAGATGCTCACGGGCTGGATCTTCGGGCTGCTGCCGCAGGGCGAGGAGCACTTCGAGCGCGCCAAGTGGCTGGTGGTCGAAACCGTCTGCGGAGGCCTGGAGACGAGCGCGGCGACCGGCGCAGGTCGGATGAGGCTCGCGATGAGCGCCGGCCGGCGTCGGATGAGAGCGTCGAACGAGTGTGAACACGACCACCACGGGGAATAGACTGCGTTGAATATGGAGAACGAGATGGTCAAGCGACTGATCTGGTCGGGTCTGCTGGCGGGCCTCGGTGCGCTGTCGAGCATCGTCGCCCACCGCGCGGCCGGGCTCGTGTGGAGGCGCCTGTTCGACGAGGAGCCGCCGGAGTGAGCGCGGCGTCACCGCCGCCGCCCGGCGAGCGACGCCGAGACTCCCCGAAGACATCGCCACGGCGATCACGCGAGGTCTCAGAGCGCGCGACGCTGCTCGTGCGCGAAGAGATCGAGCTCGCCAAGACGGAGGTCGCCGAGAAGGCGACCAAGCTCGTCAAGGGCGCCGTCGTCGGCATCGCCGCCGGCATCTTCCTGATCACCGCGCTCTTCTTCGTGCTGATCGGGTGTCGCCTGGCTGCTCTACTACTACCTGCCGATCGGCAACGACTACACCTTCTTCTGCGGCTTCTTCGCGATGGCCATGATCCTCGTGGTGCTCGGCGTGATCGCCGGCCTGATCGCCGCGAAAGTGGTCAAAAAAGGCTCCCCGCCGGTGCCGAGCATGGCGATCGAAGAGGCGCAGAAGATCCGCGAGACGGTCTCCGCCGGCGCGGACTCGCACGCGACGACCGAGGGGAAGATCTGATGGCGCAACGCTCCGCGACCGAGATCCGCAGCTCGATCGAGGCCAACCGCGAGGAGCTGGCGGTCTCGATCGTGAAGCTGCGCGGCGAGGTCACGCACCTGACCGACTGGCGCGGGCACATCGCAGCGCCACGAGCGCGAGCTGAAGATCGGCGGCGCGGTCGTCGTCGGCCTCGTGCTCACCCGCGGCCTGCTGCGCCGCAGGCGCAACCGCTGGGCCTGAGTCCTCAGGCCAGCAGCGTGCGCGGGATCGCGCCGACGCCGATCAGCCCGGGCCCCGTGTAGGTGCCGATCACCGGGCCGACCTCGGAGGTGAAGACCGGCTCGGAGTCGAAGATCTCCAGGCAGCGGTCGATCAGGCGCTGGGCCTGCTCGGGCGCCTGGATGTGCTGCACGACCCAGCCGTCGGCGCCGCGGTCGTGGAGCTCCTGCGCGTACTGGACCATCCGCTCGAACGCGCGCCCGGCCGTGCGCACGCGCTCGACGGGCGTGATCTCGTACTCGAGCGAGAGGATCGGCTTGATCTTCAGCGTGCCGCCCAGCCACGCCTGGGCTTTGCCGACGCGTCCGCCGCGGCGCAGGTACTCGAGCGTGTCGAGGCAGAACCAGATTTGCAGCGCCTTGCGCGTCTCGTGCACGCGCGCGGCGACGGCCGCTTTGTCGGCGCCCGCGCGGGCGGCGGCGGCGGCGGCGAGCACGAGCAGGCCGACCCCGCCGCAGGCGGTCTCGCCGTCGATCACCTCCACGCGCTCGCCGAGACCGCGCTCGGTGAGCAGCCCGTGCGCCTGGCGGGCGGCCTCGCAGGTGCCGGAGATGCCGCCGGCGAGGTGTACCGAGACGATGTCCCGGCCTTCGTCCAGCGAGGGCTCCCAGACGGCGAGGAAGTCGCCGATCGAGGGCTGGGAGGTCGTGGGCAGCTCGGGATCGCGGCGCAGCCGCTCGTAGAAGGCGTCGAAGCCGTCCATCTCCAGCTCGCGCTCGGGCTCGCCCTGCCAGCCGACGTACAGGCTGACCTGATGGATCTCCTCGCGGTCCGCGAGCGCGCGCGGCAGGTAGTTGGTGCTGTCGGTGGCGACGGCGACGGAGGGCACGCGCCGGGACCCTACTGCAAGCCTTCCGACCCGCCCCTACTGCAGCGCCTCCGCGAGCTCGCCGGACTCGTACATCTCGATGACGATGTCGCAGCCTCCGACCAGCTCGCCGTTCGCGAACAGCTGCGGGATCGTCGGCCAGTCGGAGATCGCCGAGAGCTCCTGGCGCAGACGCGGGTCGGGCAGGATGTCGACGGCGGCGAACGGCACGTCCAGCGACTGCAGGGCGGCGACGGTGCGCGCCGAGAAGCCGCAGGCGGGCGCCTCGGGCGTGCCCTTCATGAACAGGATCACCTTGTGCTCGGCGATCGCCTCGCCGATCGCGTCGCGGATCGGGTTGGACTCGCCGCTCGCGGCCGGGGCCTCGGCGGCGGGGCTGGGCTGGGGGCTCGACATCGGAAGGTCTTGGGTGGTGCTGGGCTGGCTTGACATGGTTGCTCCTGGCGGGTGGCTTTAGGGGTCTGCGGGCGGGCGTGGTTTGCGAGTGGCTCGCTCTGACGATGGCTGGCCGGGGGTCCGGTCAGGGGGTGGGGGCCTTCTGCGGAAGCTGGGTCTTCAACGAGAGGGCGTGGATCGGGCCGCCGATCTCCGCCCCGAAGATCTCGTAGACGAGGCGGTGCTGCTGGATCCGGCTGCGCCCCTCGAAGGCCGCGGCGGTGACGGTCGCGCGGAAGTGATCGCCGCCGCCGGTGTAGTCCTCGACCTCCGCCTCGGCGCCCGGAATCGAGGCCTCGATGCGCTGCTTGATCTCGTCTGGAGAAGGCATTTCAGCTCCAAGCTTAGCCGCTATACTTTGGAAAGCGATGATCACGATCAGCGACAAGGGTGCCGAGAAGGTCCACGAGTTCCTCGCCGCGCAGGAGGCCGACGTGCGCATGGCCGGCCTGCGTGTCGGCGTACGCGGCGGCGGCTGCTCGGGCTTCCAGTACCAGCTCGCGTTCGACGAGCAGCGCGACGGCGACATCGTGTTCGAGAGCCACGATCTGAAGCTGCTCGTCGACGAGGAGAGCCTGCCGTTCGTGCGCGGCTCGGTGATCGACTACGAGGAGAGCCTGCAGGGCGCGGGCTTCAAGGTCTCCAACCCGAACGTCGTCGCCGCCTGCGGCTGCGGCTCGTCGTTCAGGGTGGCCGAGGAGGAGCAGGTCTCCGCAGTCTGAGGCTGGGAGCGCGTAGGGTGCGCTCCCGATGTCTGTTCTCCCCGCAAGTCTGCGTCGGCTGACGCCGGAGCGTCTGCGCGACGACGTGCGCCTGCGCGCGCTCGCGGTCGGCTCGGGTTTGATCCCGCCGCGGACGATGCACTCCGAGGATGACGCGCGTGTGCTGCTGGAGGCGGCGCAGGGCGCCAGGCGCGTGGTCGAGATCGGCGTCTACGAGGGCTCCTCGGCGCTTGCGCTGTGCCAGACGCTCGGGCCGGACGCCGAGCTGCATCTCGTCGATCCCTTCGGCGCCCACCCCGACGCGCTGCCGAGCGGCTGGGGCGCCACCGAGTGGGCGACCCGGCGCGTGGTCGCGCGCGCTCTACGCAGGCGTGGTCCAGATGCGCCGAGCGTTCACTGGCACGTCGCCCTCTCCCACGAGCTGGCCGCGCGCTGGAAGGGCGAGGTGGACGTGGTGTTCATCGACGGCGACCACTCCGAGGCCGGCTGCGAGCTCGACTGGTCCGCGTGGCACGGCTTCGTCGCGCCCGGCGGTCGCGTGGTGTTCCACGACGCGCGCGCCGACCGACCCGGGGGCCGCGGGCTGCCGGGGCCGACGGCCGTCGTGGAGCGCCATTTCCGCTCGGACGACGCCGCGCCACGCCGGGCTGGGAGATCGAGGCCGAGGCCGACCGCACGGTGGTCGTGCGAGCGCGCGCGCCGTGACCGGCTCCGGGCTCATTCCACCGTGAGCGTCGCTTTCATCCCTTTCGCCTCGTGTCCCGGCAGCGAGCAGAACAGCGTGTAGGAGCCGGCGTGCAAATTGAGCGTCAGGTCCGTGTGGGCGTCCGGCTTGACGTTTTCCTTCAGCCCGCCGGCTTCTGAGCCTTCGTCGGTTCGACCGCGTGGATGTTGTGTTCGTCCTGGCCGTGGTTGACGAATTCGATCACCACCGGGCCGGCGGGAACGGAGGTGCGGGAGAGGATGAAGTGGTAGCCGTTGCTGTCTTCGGCGGTCACCTGCACGTGCACGGGGCCGGCGGGGGCGGTAGGGCGTTTCCGTCGCCGGGGGAGCGCTGCCGGTGGCGCCGGGAGGAGTACCGGTGCCGCCGGAGCCGGACCCGGACCCCGCGCCGGGAATCACCGGAGCCGGGGGCGCTGTCAAGGGTCGTCGTGCCGCGAGCCGGTGTTCTTGGGCAGCGAGGGCTTGGGGGCTCCATGTTTGTGCTTGCGGTGGAGTTGCTTTCCGGTGGGACGGCCTGTGGCAACGATGGTGCTTGACGTGGTGGCAGGCAGGCTGCGGGCGGTATGGGAGGAGCGATGCCCGGGCGCGGCGATCGCCACGGCGGCGACCGCGGCGCTCGCCACGCACAGGGTGCAGGCGAGGAGCAGCAGGGCTCCAGGCGGCGCGCGCTTCGCCGAAGTCCATGACCCGCGTGCCCCACGAGCTCAGCTCTTGACCAAAACGGGACGTTCGAACGACGCCGCTTCGGGGATCACCAGGCCGGCTTCGGTCTGGAACCACTGTTCCAAGAGCGAGCAGTACATCCCGCGGAAGTCCGAGGTCCGCAGGACGTTTTCGTTTTCGTCCAGTTTCGTCAGGCCGGGGAACTCGCCGACCATTTTGCCCGAGGCGCGGCTGCCGATCAGGAACGCGTTGCCGCCGGCGCCGTGGTCGGTGCCGGAGCCGTTTTCCTGCGGGCGGCGGCCGAACTCCGACCACAGCTGGATCAGCACGCGCTGGTCGAGGCCGCGGGCTTCGAGGTCCCGCTGGAAGGCGACGACCGCGGCGACGGTCTCGGCGAGGTTCGTGGCGAGCGTGGTGGCCTCGTCGGAGTGCGTGTCGTAGGAGCCGACGGCGTTCAGAGAGGCGCATTTGATCGGCATTCCCGTGTGGAGCATCGCCGCCAGCACCGCGAGCCGTTCGGCGAATTCGCCCGTCGGGGTAGGTGACCGCCGATTTGTCGCCCGAGGTTCTTCTCGGATTCGACGAAGTCGGCCATCTTGTTGAGGACGAGATCGGTGTCGTAGGAAGCGCCGCGCGCCTGGGCGTACGCGGGCGATGGGGCCGAGAGCGCGCCCAGCGCGCCGAAGGTTTCCAGCGCCGGTTCGATCACAGGCGAGCCCAGGCCCTCGGCCCACATCGTGTAGTCGGCGGGCGAGGAGACCGCGGCGACGGGCATCGTCTCGGTCGCCAGCGCCGGCGCGAGCGAGTAGTCGAGGGAGAGGCCCTGCAGCGGGTTGTTGGGTTCGCCGACGCCGGCAGGTCGAGGTAGCGCCCCATCCAACCGGTGCGCGTGTTCGTGTCGAGCTGGCCGACCTCCCAGTAGTGGCGGCTGGTGAAGTGGCTCTCGTCCTGCGGCTCGTAGCCGATCGCCGGGAAGGCCGTGACCTTGCCTTCTTCGTGCAGTTCGGCGAGGCCGGTCGCGGATGGATGCCACATCAGGTTTTCGTCCTCGGTGAAGGGCTTGCCGGTCCCTTCTTCGAGCTCCAGCGCGGGACGCAGTTCTTTGTACTTGGCTTCCTTGACCGGCGCGAGCACCGACAGCGCGTCCCAGCCGCCTTCCATGAAGATCGAGACGAGCACCGGCTGGTTCGGGCCCCGAGGCGGCCGAGGCCTCGGCGATGCCCTCTTCGAAGTGGCGCGGGCTGAGCATCGAGGCGCCATACACGGACAGCGCCGCGCCGGCGGAGGCGAGCAGGAACGTGCGCCGGTCGAGACCCGTGCCGGCCGGCACCGGCATTCCCGGCTCGATGTTCGGCAGCCCCTTCCCCGCGACGGCGGCGCCGCGGCGCAGCAGCGCGGCGCGGTTGAAGTCGTTGCATGAGCAGCTTCGGGCCATCGTCAGCTCTCCTCGCGGCGGGGGTTTGTGCGGGCGGGGAGATCCGCCGAGCACGGCTGCGATCCCCAGGGCGCATCGCCGGCGCAGGTCGCATTGTCAACTCAGGCCGCATCTTCAGCTCACCTGCATGTCGGGAGAGGTGGCGATCAGCATCCGCAGCGCGTTCTGGCGCATCGCCCGGTAGGGGCTCAGCTCCCACTTCGTTTTGCTCGTGCCCGCCGGACAGGTTTCCGCGAAGCGGGCGATGCAGGCGGTCGATTCGCCGGAGAGCAGCGGGTTGGCCCAGTAGCTCATCGCGTTCGCGAGCGCCGCGGCCGGTTCCTCGGTTTTGCTGTATTCCGGTTCGCCCTTCCGCCGGCCAGGGGTTCGCGTAGGTCTTCGACGTCACGGAGCTGGCCATTTCCCAGCGCGCCTTCGTCGTCGAGGTGTCCAGCCAAGCGCCGAAGTCCCAGCCGGAGACGTTCGGCGGGTAGAACAGCTGCTGGCCGGCGTTCGCCGACAGCCAGGCCCAGGAGGTCGTGTCGATCGGGCGGCCGATCGAGCGCAGCAGGCCCGCGTTGTAGACGACGGGCGGCGTGACCAGCTCGGGGCCTTCGTAGAAGTCGGGGTGCTGGAGGATCGCCTCGACGACCGCGCGGATCGAGTAGCCGGAGCCGACGTAGAGGCCCTGCAAGCGAGGCGAGCGTCGCTTCGTCGGGTTCGCTGGGGATGAAGTAGCCCCACAGCTTGGTCACGAAGAACGAGGCGTGGAGTGGGTGTTCGACGCACAGGCGGACGGCGTCTTCGTAGTCCCAGTTGCCGCTCTGCCCGAAGATCGTCTTGACGCCGTCGTCGTGGTAGTCGGGGTCGTAGTGGAAGTTGACGAGGCCGGCGCTTTCGGTCCATTCCGCGCGCCAGCCGGTCAGCGCGCGCCCCATTTCGTGCACGTCGTCCTGGGTGTAGGCGCCGCGATCGGCGCCGAGCGAGAACAGCTCCATCATCTCGCGCCCGTAGTTCTCGTTGGTGTTGCCCTTTTCGTTGTAGATCCCGTCGAGGAACACGAGCATCGCGGGGTTCGTGGTGACCGCGAGGAACAGGTCGTGAAAGCTGCCGAAGCACATCGAGCGGAAGAGCTCGTTCTGTTCGAGCATCATCCGCTGGGAGTTGACCTTTTCGTTGGAGTTGGCGAACCAGTCGTGGAAGATGAACGTCATCCGCTCGACGAGCTGCTGGTCGGAGCGGATCATGCGGTCGAGCCACCAGCAGTGATCATCGCCCCAGACGTCTTCCGGTTCGAGTTTCTTGCCTTCTTCGTTGACCGGTTCCGGGCCGGTCAGCGTCGCCGGTCCGGAGGGGCGGGTGAGCCCGAAGACGACCTGTTCCAGAGGCTGGCCGACGAGTGCCTCGGCCTGTCCCGGGGTCGGCCCGAAGCCCGCGCGCCACAGCAGGCGACGCGCCTGGGCGAGCGTGATCGGCGGCGAGCCGACCGTGGCGGGCGGCGCGGGGGAGGGAGCGGGCGGTGAGGAGGGCGCGACGGGCAGCGCGACCCCGAGCGTGCCGTGCGGCTTGACGGCGGTGCGATGGTGCGCGGCCTTGTGATGCTTACGCCGCCGCTTGTGCTTGGCGGCCTTGTGCCGCTCGTGCTCTTTGGCCTTGGCCCGTGTGCGCTGCTCCTCGCGCGCACGCCTGCTTGCAAGACTCGCCTTCATCGCGCGTCGCGCCGATAGCCCATTGCCGGCTACCTCGACGCGCGTGCGCGAGATGCTGTCTCACGCGGTCGTGTTCTCGACGGATGTCCTACTCGGACCGGCGGCACGATCCTCGGGTTGCCCATCCCTGTATGTGCCTGTCCCGTTTGGATGTCTGCGTCGGATCAGGGGGTATGGCGCCCCCTACGCTCGAGGAGCTGGTCTACTCTGCGGCGCAGCGCGCGCTCGACCAGCAGAGCACGGCCCTCTCCGATCTGCGTACACGGACGAGCACTCTTGTCGCCGCGGCGACCTTGTCGGCGAGCTTTCTCGGCGCCGCCGCCATTGGTCATGGCGCTCCGGCTTGGGCGGTGGCCTTCGCGATGGCTGCGTTCCTGTTGACGGGCGCGTTTGCGGGTTGGGTGCTGTGGCCGGCATCGGTTTTGTTCGCGCTCGATGCCGATCGTGTGGAGGACGAACTCTTGCCTTACCGGGAGGATCCGGTGGCATATCTACTCGAAGCCGCACATGGCTTGCAGAATGCGTATCTCGAGAACGAGAAGGTCATCGAGCGACGAGAGTTCATATTCGGGCTCGCGCTCATCACCCTGGGGGCAGAGACTCTGCTCTGGGTACTGGCGCTTGCGCTAACCTGAAACCCATGTCCGATCAGCCAACAGGGGCCACTGGATACCCTTCGTCACCTCGGGGTAAGGGAATGTCACTTGACGTGTTCATGCCCGAGAATCGCCTCGCGCGTGCGCGCGCCGAAGCGCGTCGGCGCGCGATCAAGGGCTGGTTCAATCGGCTCCTAAAGCGCACGCCCCAGCCGAGTTGAGTCGGATCTACGCCGGTTCGTTAGCCAGCGAGCGCCACAGGTATCGGCAGGCCAGCGTACGGTGCGGTCGCCATGGCTCGGCGATCTCGGTCATCACGATCGCGTCGGGCAGCCCATCCAGGCCGTAGGCGAGCTCGATCGCGCGACGGATGCCGAGGTCGCCGGTCGGCAACACGTCGGGGCGATCGAGGTGGAACATCAGGAACATCTGCGCGCTCCACAGGCCGATGCCGTTGCACGGCGGTCAGCTCAGCGATCACCTTCTCGTCGCTCAGCTCATTCAGTCGCTCGAGCTCGAGCTGGCCCGAGAGAGTGTGCTCAGCCAGGGAGCGCAGATATCGCACCTTCGCGCGCGAGAGCCCGGCTGCGGCGCGCAGCTCCTCCGGGTTGTCGTCGAGGATCTCCTGGGGCGTCGGCGGGCGATCGCCGAAGCGCGCGGTCAGCCGTCCGTAGATCGCGCGCGCGGCGAGCACCGACAGCTGCTGGCCGGCGATCGTGCGCACGAGCGCGCCGTAGTGATCTTCTTTGTTCGGGCGCCCCTCGCCCACATTCGGCAGTTTCCCGACAGCGGCGATCAGCTCCGCGAGCACCGGGTCGCTGCGGCGCAATTGCGCGAGACCGCGATTATTAGACAGCGGAGGCCGCCTCGAAGGAAACCGGCTCGCCGTCGAGCGCGTTCAGCGCGCGCGGGACCGACATCGCCAGGCAGGTGAAGCTCGGCGTGTCGCGCACCGTGTACGCCGAGGCCTCGGTCGTGCGCAGACGCTGCACGAGGTCGAGGAACGTGCCGACGTCGTCGGTGTCGAACGCGACCACGAACTCCTGGTCGTCGAGCCCGAACGAGTATGTCGTGTGGTTGTCCACGCCCGGATATTCGCGCCCGACCGCGATGTGCCCCTGCATGATCCGCCAGCGCTCCTCCGCCGGCAGCGCATACCACGCGCGCGACTTCACGAACGGGTAGACGAACACGTACTTGCCTCGGAACCCCCGTGGGGTCGTGCGCTCGTCTTCGGAGTATTCCGATGACTTCCGCATCCCCAGGAACGAGTAGGGGATCTCGGCCCACTTCATCAGCCCGCTCTGACCGAGCACCACATGCAACTCGTGGATCCGGTCGAGGTTCTCCGCCTCGGAGATCAGCAGCAGCTCGGCATCGCCGCGCGTGCCCACGAGCGAGAAGGCCTGCAGCAGGTGCCCGTCGGCGAAGTCCTCGCAGGCGGCGTTGAACTCGCGCTTGTCCTGCGCGCGCTGCTCGTCCTCGAGCCGGCGCCAGGCGGGGTCGAGCTTCAGGAACGTGTACTTCACGAAGTGCCGCGCGTTCATACCCCGATTATCGCAAGCCCGGCCGCTCGGCCCCGATTTCCGGCCGTCGCACGTGCCGCCGAGTGGCCCGATCGCCGGCTACGCACTCCACGTATCCAGTGGTCCGGCCGCCGGCCGCGCATGTGGGTTGCGTCCCGCGTAAGGCACTGGTGGTTGACCTCTTCTCGGGGTAGAGTGGTATCCATGCGGATCGCGCTGCTTTCGCCGTATTCGTGGACATACCCCGGCGGGGTCACACGCCACATCGAGGCGCTCGCGGCAGAGCTGGCCGTGTTGGGTCACGACGCCCGCATCCTCGCGCCGTTCGACCCCGACGACGCGCTCTCGCGCCGCCTGCACCGCGGCGCGCGCCCCCAGCAACTGGACCCACCCGCGGGGTTTGTCCGCGCTCGGGCGCACCGCCGGCTTCCCCGCCAACGGTGCCGTCTCGAACCTCGTCCCGATCCCGCCTGGGGTGCTCGCGATGCGTCGCGAGCTGCGCGAGGGCGGCTATGACGTGGTGCACATCCACGAGCCGGTCGTGCCGCTGCTCGGCTGGGACGCGCTCTGCTCGACCGCCCCGAGCTGCCGCTCGTCGGCACCTTCCACACCTACTCCGAGAACGCTTTGACGAACGGGATCGCGAACGCGCTCGGCGCGCGACGGCGGATGAACCACCTGCACGTCCGCATCGCCGTCTCCGAGGCCGCCGCCTGGACCGCGCGGCGCTTCTACGGCGGGCGCTACCGGATCGTGCCCAACGGGGTCCAGCTCGGCGAGGCGCAGGCCGGGGACGGCGCGCTCGACGCTGACGCCGAGGCCGGCGCTCCGCTGCGGATCTTGTTCATCGGCCAGGCAGTCGAACGCAAGGGCCTGCCCGTGTTGCTGCGCGCATTCGAGGCGCTGCGCGAGCAGGTCCCGGCGACGCTCACGCTCGTCGGCGCCTGTGCCGAGGAGGTCGCGCACATGATGCTCGACGATCGCGGCGTCCACGCGCTCGGCAAGGTCTCCGAGGAGCGCAAGCACGCAGAGCTCGCCGGCGCCGATGTGCTCTGCGCGCCCTCACTGCACGGCGAGAGCTTCGGCATGGTCCTCACCGAGGCGCTCGCCGCCAGCACGCCGGTGATCGCCTCCGACATCCCGGGCTACCGCGACGTCGTGCGCGACGGGATCGAGGGTCTGCTGACCCCGCCCGGCGACGCGCTCGCGCTCGCGGAGGCGCTGCGCTCGCTCGCGCTCGACCCAGCGGTACGCACGCGCATGGCAGCCGATGCGCGCCTGCGCGCCGAGCGCTTCGCCTGGCCGCACGTCGCCGCCGAGGTGCTCGACTGCTACGAGCAGGCTCAGACCGTCGGCCGGCCCGCGACGCGCGCCGGCCGCCTCGGGGTGCGTCTCGGCCTGGTGCCCGCCGATCTTTTGCCGCGCATCCCCGCTCAGCGTCTGCCGAGCCTCGAGGCCCCGCGCGTGACCGCTGCTCCCGGCCTGGCACTCAGCGACGGCTCTGCTGGCGAGGGCTCGGCGAACGGATCGGGCGAGCGATCGAGGTCGGGTAGCTCAGCGCGCGAACGCTCGCTGCGCACGCTGCGCCGGGGCGCGCTGGTGGTGGCCTCGCTCGGCGGTCTCGTGCTCGCGCTGCTCGCGCTCGTGCACATCGGCGTCGGCCGTGTCGCCGAAAGCTTGCTCGCCTCGAGCCCCGGCCTGCTCGTCGCCGGCCTGGGGCTGATGTGCGCCGCGATGCTCGCCCGCGCGATCGCCTGGTATGAGATCCTCGCGGCCGCGCCGACGTGGCGCAAGGCGAAACGCAGGGATGCGATGCAGGGCACGTTCATCGGCGTGCTGATGTCTGCCACGTTGCCCGCGCGCCTGGGCGAGCCCTCGCGCGCGCTGATCGTCGCGCGCCGCCTCGGCCGCGCGCGCGAGACGCTGCCGGTCGTGCTCGGCACGATGGTCTCCCAGACCTTGCTCAACCTGGTCGCGCTGGCGATCCTCGGGATCGTGATGTTCTCGAGCGTCGACCCGTTCAACGGCCATCACGGCGCGCTCGTCGCCGTCGCGCTGGCGCCGCTTGCCGCGGTCGTCGCGATCCTGCTCGCCCCGGTGCTCGTGCCGAGCGCCGCGATCTCGCGCTCGCTGCGCCTGCGGGCCCTGATCGTCGGGCTTGCGCCTCTCGCTTGTGCGCGTGCGCGAAGGGCTGCGCGTGTTTCGCCATCCCCGCCAGGCGGCGCTCGCGACCGCCGCCCAACTCGGGGCGTGGGGACTGCAGTGCCTGTCCTGCTGGCTGTTGCTGATGGCGCTCGGCCTCAACAACCGCGTCGGGATCGCGGGCGCCGCGGCGGTGCTGTTCGCCGTCAACGTCACCGCTGTGATCCCCGCCACCCCGGCCAACATCGGCGTCTTCCAGGCGGCCTGCGTGGCCGTGCTTGCCGGTGCCTACCACGTCTCCACCCCCGACGCGCTCGCCTACGGCATCGTCCTGCAGGTCGTCGAGCTCGCCACGGCGGTGCTGATGGGCATCCCCGCACTGATCACCGAGGGCCTCTCCTGGAAGGACGTGCGCCTGCGCACGATGTCCGGCGCGCCGGTGAAGCTGAGCCCGCTGCCGGCGGCGGCGCGGTCCAAAGTGGGCAACGGCGCACCTTCGGGCGTGGAGGGGTAGAAGCTCCCTTCAGGAGGTGAGGGCGGGCTCGTCCTCGGCTTCGACGACACCGTCGGGTGGGTCCTCGTCGTCGAGGTCGCCGAACAAAGACGGGTCGCGGGGAGAGCCCTTGATCACGTCGTCGGGCGAGCCGTCTGGAAGCAGGCGACCCTGGCGCGTGCCGAAGTAGATCGCCTGCGGGTGGTGCGCGATCAGGGCGAGCGTCGACTGCTCGGGTACGGGCGCGTAACCGTCGGTGATCTTCATGCCGATGTCTCCGAGGCCGAGCAGCTTCTCCACCTTCAGGTGCTCTGACTGCTCGGGCACAGCGGGGTAGCCCCACGAGTAGCGCCGGCCCTGTGTAGCCGGGATGCCGAGCATCTCGCGGGCTTCGTAATGCAGCCACTCGGCCAGGCCCTCGGCGGTCTGCACGCCGAGGCCGTGGACGAACAGCTGCTCGGCGAACTCGCCGTCTGACTCGAGCTTCGCCATCAGCTCGGTGACCTCCGATCCCACGGTCACGGCCTGGACTGCGATCACGTCGAGCTCGGCCGGTGGTGATCCCTTGGCCGAAGGTTTGCCCGCGCCGTCCACAGCCGGTCGATAGAAATCGGCAAGGCAGATGCGGTCGCCCTTCGGCTGGCGCGGGCAGACGAAGCGCGTGAGCTCCGTCTCGCGATCAGCGGGGTCGAGCACGACGATGTCGTTGCCGGCTGAATAACACGGAAAGAAGCCGAGCAAAGCCCGCGGGTGCAGGTAGGTCTGCTCTTTCCACATGCGCTCCAACCGCGGGCGAAAGTCCTCGCGCAGGAGCGTCTGCCAGGCCTCGCCTTTGACGCCCTTGCCGCCCCAGTGCAGCTTGAACAGGACGTGCGTGTCGAGGTGCGGGTAGACCTCGTCGAGGTCGACTGGGATCTCTTTGACGCCCCAGTACGGCGGCGTGGGGATCGGCACGTCCGTGCGCGCGGCCGAGCGCACGGAGTCGTCGGCGAAGTTGAGCTCCTCGACTGGCTCCTCGCCTTTGGCGCGGAACGCGCTGGCGCCGGCACGCAACTTCTCGAGCAGCGCCGCGTGGGCGTCGGCGTCGATCAGCTGATCCATCACCGACAGGCCCTCGAAGGCGTCCTTGCAGTAGAAGACCCCCGGCTCGTATGCCTCATCGGAGTCCTTGCCGCCGGGGTACAGCGCGCGGTAGCTGAACGCGCGATTGATCGCGGCGCCGCCGATCAGCACCGGGTACTGCAGGTTCTTCGCGTGCAGCTCCTGGATCGCGGCGGGCATCTGCTTGGAGGTCGAGACCAGCAGCGCGGAGAGGCCGATCGCGGTCGCTTCATGCTCGACCGCGGCGTCCAGGATCGTCTGGATCGGCACCTGCTTGCCGAGGTCGATCACCGTGTAGCCGTTGTTCGTAAGGATCGTGTTGACGAGCGACTTGCCGATGTCGTGCACATCGCCGAACACGGTCGCGAGCACGACGGTGCCCTTTGTGTAGCCCTCGATCTTGTCGAGGTATTTCTCCAGTTGCGCGACGGCCTTCTTCATCACCTCGGCCGACTGCAGCACGAACGGCAGGATCAGTTCGCCGGCGCCGAACTTGTCGCCGACCTCTTTCATCGCGGGCAAGAGCACCTCGTTGAGCGTCGGCACCGCGCCGATCTTCTCCACCGAGCGGTCGATCCAGTCCTCAACGCCCTCCTTGCGGCGGCGCAGGATGTGGAAGTGCAGCGCTTCCTCCGGCTCCATCCCCTCGGTTGGGTCGGCCGCACTCTGCACCTCTTCCTCGCCTTTGGACTCGAAGTGCTCGATGAAGCGCTCCAGGGCATCTTCGCGGCGGTTGTAGACGAGGTCGTCGGCCAACTCGCGCTCGACGTCAGAGATCTCCGAATAGGGAGTGATGTGGTTGGGGTTGACCATCGCCAGATCCAAGCCCGCCTGCACGCAGTGGTGCAGGAAGGTCGAGTTCAGGACGGCGCGCGCGCCCGGCGAGACACCGAAGGAGACGTTCGAGACACCGAGCGAAGTCTTCACATGGGGGATCTGCTCCTTGATCGCTTTGATCCCCGCGATCGTCTCGACGGCGGACGGCCGCCACTCCTCGTCGCCGGTCGTCAGCGTGAACGTGAGGCAGTCGAAGATCAACAGCTCCGGGTCCAGGCCGTGCTCCTCACAGCACAGGTCGCGGATCCGCTTGGCGATCTCGACCTTGCGCTCGGCCGTCTTCGCCATCCCGACCTCGTCGATCGTCAGCGCGATCAGCGCTGCGCCATGCGCGAGCGCGAGCGGCACGACGCGATCGAGCTTGTCGCGTCCGGCCTCGAGGTTGACGGAGTTGACGATCGCGCGCCCTGGAATCTGGTCGAGCGCGGTCGCGATCACCTCGGGCTCGGTCGAATCGATCTGGATTGGCGCGGGCTGGGTCAGCGAGACCTTCTTCGCGACGAGGCGCATCTGCTCGTCCTCATCGGAGCGCTCGGTCAAAGCGACACACAAGTCGAGCACGTGCGCGCCGCCCTGCACCTGGTCCTCGGCGATCTGGACGAGGCCGTCGTAGTCGTCGGTGAGCAGCAGCTCCTTGGCCTTGCGCGAGCCCTGCGAGTTGACGCGCTCGCCGACCATCGTCGGGCGCGGCTCCTGCACGAGCGGCGTGGCGGCGATCATCGATGACAGGTGCGGCGGGCGTGGGGCGGGGCGTGCGACCACAGGACGGCCGTCCGGCCGCTCGGCCGTGCGCCCGACGCGCTCCACGATCGCTGAGATGTGATCCGGCGTGGTTCCGCAACAGCCGCCGACGACGCCGACGCCGTAGCGCTCGACGAACTCCTCCAGCGCCTGCGCGAGCGGCTCGGGCTTCTCGGGGAAGATCGTCTCGCCGTCGGGCCCCTGCAGCGGCAGGCCGGCGTTGGGGATGCACGCGACGGGGACGGGGCAGTACTCGCCGAGGAAGCGGATCGCGTCGCGCATGTCCTCCGGGCCGGTCGAGCAGTTCAGGCCGATCACGTCGACCTTCAGAGCCTCGAGCGTCGTCAGGACCGCGGAGATATCGGTGCCGAGCAGCATCTTGCCCCCGTTGGGCAGCAGCGATACCGAAGTGTGGATCGGCAGCGTGCGGCCCGTGCTTTGAAACGCCTCGCGCGCGCCGAACACCGCGGCCTTGACCTCGAGGATGTCCTGGGCGGTCTCGATGATGATCAGATCCGCGCCTCCGTCGATCAGCCCGGCGGCCTGCTCTGAGAAGACCTCGACCAGCTCTCTGAAGCGGATCTGTCCAAGCGAGGCCTCTTCGGAGGCGGGCAGGTACCCGGTGGGGCCGATCGAGCCCGCGACGAAGCGGTCCTCGCCGGCGGCCTTACGCGCGATTTCAGCGGCTTTCGTGTTGATCTCGACCGTGTAGTCGGCCAGGCCCCACTCCTCGAGCTTGATCCGTGACGCCTGGAACGTGTCGGTCTCGAGCACCTCCGCCCCTGCATCGAGCATCGAGCTGTGCACGCCCTCGATCACGTCGGGACGGTTGAGGATCAGCGCCTCGTGGCACTTCCCCTGCAAGCCGCCGTAGTCCTCGGCGGTCAGGTCGAACTGCTCGAGCGTCGCACCCATCCCGCCGTCGTAGACGACAACACGGTCTTTGATCGCTTGCAGATAGTCGCGGGCCATCAGGCAATGCTAGCTAGGCCCGCGACTACAACGACCTTGGCCACTACTTTATAAAGAGCATCTCCGAGTACTTCGGCAGCGGCCACAGATCGTCCGCCACCAGCTTCTCCAGCCGATCGGCCGCATCCCTCACGTCGTCCATCGCGGCGATCACCGTGTCGCGCATGTAGACGGCCTCCTTCTGGGAGGAGCTGTCGGGATGGTTCTCGTCGAGGTTCGCGTCCTCGAGCTTGAGCAGCGCGAAGTGGAACTCCTTGACGACCGGCTCGACCTCGCCGACGAGATCCTCGAGGCCTGTGGCCTTGAGCTCGTTGAGGTAGCGCACGGCCGCCGGCAGCACCATCGTGCGGGCGATCGAGGCCGCCGTCTCGGCCTCGATGTTGAGGTTCATCACGTACTGCTCGGTGTAGACGTCGTAGCGAGACTCGAGCTCGCGCTTGGTCAACACTTTGTATTTCTTGAACGTGGCGACGGTCGATTTCTCGACGATCCAGGGCAGTGCGTCCGGCGTCGTTTTGAGGTTTGCCAGGCCGCGCTTGGCGGCCTCCTTGTGCCACGCCTCGGAGTAGCCGTCGCCGTCGAAGACGACCTGCTTGTTCTCCTTCCAGGCGTTCTTGACGACGCTCGTGAGGGCCTTCTCGAGCGTCGTCGAGCCTTTGTGGGCCGCCTTCAGCTGGGTCGCGAGATCGTCGACGGATTCGGCGACGATCGTGTTCAACACCGTGTTGGGGAAGGCCGGCGAGGAGTTCGAGCCCAACGCGCGGAACTCGAACTTGTTACCGGTGAACGCGAACGGGCTCGTGCGGTTGCGGTCGCCGCCGTGTAGCGGCAGCGGGGGCAGCACCGGGGTTCCGAAGCCGAGGAACGAGCCCGGCTTGGATGGTTGCACCTTGCCGGCCTCGATCGCCGTGAAGATCTTCTCGAGGTCGGTGCCGAGGAAGATCGAGATGATCGCCGGGGGCGCCTCGTTCGCGCCGAGGCGGTGGTCCTGGCCCGCGCTCGCAATCGAGGCGCGCAGCAGTTGCTGATGCTTGTTGACCGCCTGGATCACGGCCGAGCAGAAGAACAGGAACGAGAGGTTCTCCGACGGCGTGTCACCGGGCTCCAGCAGGTTCAGGCCGGTGTCGGTGCCCATCGACCAGTTGTTGTGCTTGCCCGAGCCGTTGACGCCGGCGAACGGCTTCTCGTGCAGCAGGCACACGAGCCCGTAGCGACGGGCCGTGTTCTGCATGATCTGCATCGTGATCATCTGGTGGTCGGAGCCGACGTTCGAGTTCTCGAAGATCGGCGCGACCTCGAACTGGTTCGGCGCGACCTCGTTGTGACGCGTCTTGATCGGTACGCCCAGCTTGGCGAGCTCGAGCTCGACCTCGAGCATGTAGGCGAGCACGCGCTCTGGGATCGACCCGAAGTAGTGGTCGTCGAGCTCGTGGCCCTTCGGCGGTTTTGCGCCGAACAGGGTCCGCCCGGTGGTTACCAGGTCGGGCCGTTCGAAGAAGTACTGCTCGTCGATCAGGAAGTACTCCTGCTCGCAGCCCATCGTCGTGAACACGTGCTTTGCGTCATCGATGCCGAGCAGCTCAAGCGCGCTGACGGCGGCGCTCGAGAGGGCGTCCATCGAGCGCAGCAGCGGGATCTTGTTGTCGAGCGCCTCCCCGGTCCACGAGGTGAAGGCGGTGGGGATGCAGAGCAGCGTGCCGTTGGGGTTCTCGAGCACGAACGCGGGGGAGGTGGGGTCCCAGGCGGTGTAGCCACGTGCCTCGAACGTCGCGCGAATGCCGCCGGTCGGGAACGAGGAGGCGTCGGGCTCGCCCTGGATCAGCTCCTTGCCGGAGAATTCCGCGATCGCGTTGCCCTCGCCGTCGGGGCCGTAGAAGGAGTCGTGCTTCTCGGCAGTGGATCCGGTCAGCGGCTGGAACCAGTGCGTGTAGTGGGTGGCGCCCTTCTCCATCGCCCACTCCTTCATCGCCTGGGCGACCTGGTCGGCGATCGTGGCGTCGAGTGCCTCACCGCGTGCGAACGTCGCCTGTAGCGCCCTGTAGACGTGCTTGGGCAGGCGGTGGCGCTGGACGGAGGAGGAGAAGACGTTGGAGCCGAATACCTGATTGTCCTGGAGCGTCAGGTCGGGCGAGCCGAGGGCTGAGCCGTTGGCGCTCCACTGTGCGGCGGTGACGTTCTGCTGGCGGGTCCGTGGCATGAGCGGGATCGATTCCTCCTCGGGAAGGGCGAGCGATTGGGTCGGCCGACAGCCACGACGGCTGAGCCTGATGGGGGCGCGAAGGCCGAAGCGAATCGTAGTGCGAAGGTGCCCGATTGACATCTCCGCCTGGCGAAAGCGTGGGGAGGATCTTTCGACAGCGGGCCAACGTCGGGTGCGGTGCGCGCGCGATGCGGTGCAGCGGAACGAGGTGAGGCGAGGCCGGATGGCAGCTGTGGGCGAATCGACGCGCTGCACCCGCGCCCGGGCGTTTTGGTATCCGGGGCCGCCGGGCCCAGTCGCGGGAGCGAACTACGGCGTGGGTGGGTAGGCGCCCGGAACGACCTGGCCGGTTTCGGGATCGAAGTGGGTGGCCGGTGGACGGGGGGCGATGTCGGCCGTGAGGTGCCCGACCGCGGGGCCGCCGTGGGTAAGCTGCGCGCGCGCCCTGCCGGAGAGCCCGGCGGCGACCGTGTAGTGGACGGTGTAGCGACCGGCCTTCACCGGGACGACCCGCCAGACGAACGTGCTGGTGTGGCCGGGCGCGAGCGCGCCGAGCGCCCAGGTGTTCACGTAGGCCGTCTGACCACCGCCGGGCGGGCTGACCGCCTCGCTCTCGACCGGGCGCTGCGGGATCGCGCCGGGCCCGGTTTCGAGGACCCAGATCGGGCGCTTGTTCGAGGCCAGTTCGGGATAGTCGCTGCTGTAGGCGAAGGAGTCGATCGAGACGGCGACGTTCGGCACCGTTTGCGTGCCGGTATTGCGTACCTCCAGGATCATGGGGGTCTGACGGGCGATCGACTGCTGTGCGGGGAAGGAGGCCTTGACGATCTTGACCGCGAAGGTGCCCTTCGCTTCATGTGCGTCCTGACGGGTTCCGCCGCAACCGCTGATGAGCAGCACAAAACAGGCGCCACAGGCGCCGGGGAACATCGAAAAGGCTCGTCTCCCCCTCACGGTCGGGGGCACGATACCAGTGGAGGTGGCGTGCCGGGGGCGCATGTCGTAGAGTTCGGCGGGCCGTCGAACATCACCTGAGGAGGGGAAGCAGAGATGGTTCGCAGTGCCACAGAACGGGTCTACCTCCCCGCGCGGAGCGTGATGGAGGAAGTCGGGGACATGATGATCCTCACGGGCAGGACGATCGTCTCGGCCCTACGCGCGCCGTACCCCTATGGCGGCGAGTTCGTCTCCCAGTTCCTGTTCGCGCTGCGTCTCTGCTGGCTGCCGCTGCTGATCTCGACGGTCGCGATCAACTACGGCGCGCCGGGCCTGCAGGCGGCGAACTTCCTCACGATCTTCGGCGCGCTCGACCGTCTCGGCGGATTCTTCGTACTCGCGGCGGTGCGCGAAATCGGCCCCCTGATCACCGCGATCGTGCTCGCGGGCGTCGCGGGCACCGCGATCACCGCCGACCTCGGCGCGCGCAAGGTGCGCGAGGAGCTCGACGCGCTGCAGGTGCTCGGCGTCGACCCGGTGAAGAACCTCGTGGTACCGCGCTTTCTCGCGTTGATGCTCGTGACGGGCCTCTTCAACATCTACGCGATCCTGTTCGGGATCTTCGGCGGTCTGCTCGCTTCGCTCGTCAGCGGCCAGCCGCTGGGGCCGTTCTGGGCGACGTTCTTCGCCAACACGACGACCACCGACCTGTGGGGCTCGGTGCTGAAGACGACGATCTTCGGCGCGATCATCGCGATCGTGTGCTGCTACAAGGGCATGTCCGCCTCCGGCGGCGCCGAGGGCGTGGGACGCGCCGTCAACCAGGCGGTCGTGATCTCGTTCCTGGGGATCGGCGCGTTCGACTACGCCTTCACTCAGACCCTGCTCGCCACCCATCCGCAGATCCTGGTGATCAAGTGAATCCTGGACGGCCGATGACCTTCGCCCAGCTGTGTCCTCGGTCGCTCGTGTGCGTTGCACACCACGCGGGTGGGCGGGACTTGATCCGTGCTGGACTCGATCCTCGACCGCCCAGGAGAGGGGACCGGCGATGAACGAGCTGCGCGTCGGTATGCGCGAATGGCTGGGCTCGACCGGCGAAATCGCGCGCTTCGGCAGCAACGTCGTGCGCGACGTGTGGGGTTTGCGCGTGTTTCGCTTCTTCGGCGAGACGTTGCGTCAGTCCGGCATCTTGATCATTTCCTCGACGTTCGTGATCTGGGGTCTGGTATTCATCACGGGTCTGGGGACGTGTGGCACCGAGGGTGCCTACTTCACCCAGGCTCAGGGTGCGCCTGCGTACGCGGGGGTGTTCACGGCGTGGTGCAACCTGCGCGAGGCGGTGCCGTATGTGTTCGGCTACATGATGGCGGCGAAGGTTGGCACGGGGATCGTCGCTGAGCTCGGCGCGATGCGGATCTCCGATGAGATCGACGCGTTGGAGGTGATGGGGATCGACTCGATGACGTTCCTCTGTGCGACGCGGCTGCTCGCCGCGTGGCTGGTATTGCCGTTCATGTACATCGGTGCGATCGGCATAGCGTATGTGGGCTCCTATATCGCAGTGGTGCATCAGGTCGCGTCGGTGTCCTCAGGTGGGTATTTATTGCTCTTCTGGCAGTTTCAGAATCCCCCGGACTTCTTATTCAGCCTGATCAAGGGCATGACGATGGCGACTGTGATCGTGCTGGTGGGTTGCTATTACGGCTATAACGCCAGCGGTGGGCCGGTGGGCGTGGGTACGGCGACTGCGAAGTCGATGGTGCTGAACCTGGTGGCCGTGAACCTGATCGGGATGCTCGGGTCGCAGGTGTTCTGGGGCGCCAACCCACGCGCACCGATCGGAGGCTAGGGCGATGGCCGAGGATCGATCAGCAGAGCCCGAGGACGTCGGTCCCGAGACGGAGTCCCACGAGCAGATCGCGCACCACGCAGCACCTGTCCAGCCCGGCGGCGAGGCCGACTACGGACCGGTCGAGCCGGAGTCGGTGCAGACAGGGCGTGCGGACGGAGAGCTTGAGCCCGCTGAGCCCGAGATCGCGAGCGCGGGGGTCACATTCGAGCCCGAGCCCAGCGAGGCTGAAGGCGAGGAGTTCCGCTTTCACACGGGCGTCACACACGCCTCGAAGGTCCCGGCCGCGGTCGAGTTCATCGACGTCCACAAGTCGTTCGGGAGCAACCATGTGCTGCGCGGGCTGAACCTGGAGATCCCCGAGGGGCAGGTCTCGATGATCATCGGCCCGTCGGGGACCGGGAAGTCGGTGTGCATCAAGCACATCGTCGGCCTGCTCTATCCAGATCAGGGCGATGTGATCGTTCACGGGCAGTCGATCCCGAGCCTCTCCGACGCCGACCTGTTCGAGACAAGGAAGAAGTTCGGCGTGCTGTTTCAGGACGGCGCGCTGTTCGGGTCGATGAACCTCTATGACAACGTTGCCTTCCCGCTGCGCCAGCACACCGAGAAGAGCGAAGAGGAGATCGCCGAAATCGTCAACCGCCGCATGCGCGAGGTCGGTCTGGGGGGTGAGGGCACGAAGATGCCGAACGAGCTCTCCGGCGGGATGCGCAAGCGCGCCGGCTTTGCGCGCTCGCTCGTGCTCGACCCCGAGATCGTGCTGTTCGACGAGCCGGACTCGGGCCTCGACCCGGTGCGCACCGCGCTGCTGTGCGAGCTGATCAAGGAAGTCCACGCCGAGAACGGTGGAGCATACGTGGTGATCACTCACGACATCATGAGTGCGCGGCGCGTCGGTGAACACATCTCGGTCCTGTGGAAGGGCCGCGTCGTCGAGTCGGGTCCTGCGGCGGATCTGTTCGCAAGCGAGAACCCCTTCGTTCGCCAGTTCCTCTCGGGCGAAGCACAGGGTCCTCTCGGAATGGAGTGAGCTCCGCCCGACTGCTAGCCGCCCTCGCCGGCGGCGCCGCCCGCCGGCCGGTGCTGGTGCTCGTGCTCGCGACGGTGCTCGGCCTGGCGGGCGCCGCCCTGGCGCTGCGGCTGAGCCCGAGCGCGGCCGAGAGCACGTTCGTGTCGAGCTCGAGCCCGGAGTACAGGGCCACCCAGAAGTTCTACGCGAGCTTCGGGGAAGAGCCGATCGAGGTGCTGGTCAAGGGCAACCTGCAGCAGCTCGTGCTCAGCTCCGACATCGACCGGCTGGTCGGCTTGGAGGGATGTCTGTCGGGCAACGTGCCGGCGCAGGCACTCGCACAGGAGGGGGGGGAGAACGGGCCATGCGGGCAGCTGGCGAAGGCGCGGACGGTGAAGGTCGTGTTCGGGCCGGGCACGTTCATCAACGAGTCGGCCGAACGGATCGACGAACTGCTGACGGTACAGACCAAGCAGGCCGAAGCCGAGGCGAAACAGGCCGAAACGGTGGTGCGCAAGGCCGCGCTCGCACGCGGGGAAAGCGAGGAAGCCGCGGAGAAGCTCGGCAAGCAGGCGAGCTCGATCACACTCGGGCGCTTCAAGGAGGGCCTCGCGACGCTCGCGCTCCAGTACGGGCTCACGGCGCGGCCGAGCCTCGACGACCCGAGCTTCGTCTCGACGCTCGTGTTCGACTCGAACAAGCCGGCGGGCACCCCGAAGTCGCGCTTCGCCTACCTGTTCCCGAACCGCGAAGCGGCCTTGATCTCCGCGCGGCTGAAGGCGGGCCTGAGCGAACGCGAGCGGACGCGCACGATCGCGCTGATCCGCGCGGCGGTGGCGATGAAGCAGTGGCGCCCGCAGCACGGGGAGAGCTATCTGGTGACGGGCGAGCCGGTGATCGTGGCCGACCTGACGGGCGAGATCGCCCACTCGATCGAGCTGCTGCTGGTGGCGGTCGTGCTGGTGATGGCGCTGGCGCTGAGCCTGATCTTCCGTGGGCGACCACGATTGCTGCCGCTGGGCGTCGCGCTGCTCGCCGCCGCGCTGACGTTCGGTGCGCTGTCGGTCGTGGGCGCGTCGCTGACGATTGCCTCGATCGCCGTGCTGCCGGTGCTGGTGGGGTTGGCGGTGGACTACGCGATCCAGTTCCAGTCGCGCGTGGAGGAGGCCTCCTCGGAGGGCGCCGAGGGCGGCCAGGCGGCCGTAAGAAGCGCGGCGATCGCAGGCGCCCCGACGATCGCCACCGCAGGGATCGCGAGCATCGGCGCGATGCTCGTGCTGCTGCTCTCTCCGGTGCCGATGGTGCGCGGCTTCGGGCTGCTGCTGGTGGCGGGCGTCGTGATCGCCTTTCTGTGCGCGCTGACTGCGGGCTCGGCTGTGCTCGTGCTGGCGGAGCGCCGCGCGCCGCGAAGAGATGGCGACTTGCTCGACGGTGCGGCCGGCATGGCGGCTGGGCACAAGGCGAAGAGCACGGGATCGGCGAGGACGCGACTGGGCGCCCTCGGGGCGGGCGCGGGGGTCGCGAGAGACCTGTTTACCCGCGCGCGCGTGAGTCTCGACGCGAACCTGGGCGCCGCCTGGCGGGGAGCGCGTGAGCTGCTGCTGGATAACCCGGTCAATCGCTTCGTAGGCAGGATCGCGCTCGTCGAGTCCCCGCGCCGGCCGGGACGCGTGCTCTGCGTGGGGCTCGCGCTGGCGGTGCTCGGCTGGGGGTTGGATACGCAGACGCACGTGGAGACGAACATCGAAAAGCTGGTTCCGCAGAACCTCGAATCGCTGCAGAACCTCGACGCGCTCGAGCGCGCCACCGGCGTCGCCGGGCAGCTCGACCTGATGGTCAGCGGGAAGGACCTGACGAAGCCGGCGACGATCGAATGGATGAGCTCGTATGAGAGCGCGATGCTGAAGCGCTTCGGCTACAGCGAAGGACGGGGCTGTGAGAAGGCGCGGCTGTGCCCGGCGTTCTCGCTCCCGGACCTGTTCTCGGGCGCCACGGGGACGGCGACTGAAGGGTCGAGCGCCCAGTCGGGCGGCGCGAGCACGCAGGGATCGAGCGCGAGCAAGTCGGGATCGAGCGGGGCCGAGAGCACGACGAGCACGCCGAAGCTCACGCAGGCCGACGTGCAGGGCCTGCTCGAAGCGATCCCGCCATATTTCTCCCAGGACGTGATCACCCCCGATCGCCGGACGGCGACGCTGGCGTTCGGAATCCGGCTGATGTCGCTGGCCGAACAGCAGCAGCTGATCGCAACGATGCGCTCGAGCCTGCACCCGCCCGCGGGAGTGAGCGCACAGCTGGTCGGGTTGGCGGTGCTGACGGCCCAGTCGGGGACGCAGGTCGCGTCCCCGTGGCGGCGCCTGGAGTCGCTGCTGATCGGGCTGGCGGCGGTCGCGCTCGTGCTCTTGATCGCGTTCAGGGGCGACCGCCGGCGGGCGCTCGTGCCGCTCGTTCCGATCGCGCTGGCGACGGGATGGTCCGCGCTGGTCCTGTTCGCTGTGAGGGTGCCGCTGAACCCGATGTCGGTCACGCTGGGCGTGCTGGTGATCGCGATCTCGACCGAGTTCAGCGTGCTGCTGTCCGAGCGCTACCGCCAGGAGCGGTTGCGGGGTGCGGCCGCGATCGAGGCGTTGCGCCGCACGTACACCCGCACGGGCGCCGCGGTCGCCGCTTCTGGGGTGACCGCGATCGCGGGCTTCGGCGTACTCGTGCTGTCGGACATCCGCATGCTCCGCGACTTCGGGCTCGTGACGCTGATCGACCTGAGTGTCTCGCTGTTGGGGGTGCTGGTGGCGCTGCCGGCGGCGCTCGTGTTCGCAGAGCGTCGCGCGAAGAGCGGGGCCGGGGCCGGAGCAGGAACCGGGGTCGGGGTCGGGGTCGGAACTGGGGTAGGCCCGGAACCGGGGCCAGAGCAGGGGTAGGGCCGAGGCCCGGGCATGAGCGATGACGACACAACCCAAGGCGTTCGCCCCTACGGGCGCTATGTGGGCCTGCTGGCAGTGTTGATCGTGGTCCTGGCGTCGATCAACGCGGCGCTGACACGGTCGACCGGATCGGCCGGCATCGAACCCGGCCATCGTCTGCCGCCGTTTGCCGTGCCCCTAGCGCGTGGCGATGTGAACGGCGCCGCCGACGTCGCGACACGAGCGAACGACGGCGCGGCGGGCAAAGTCCCCGCGTGCGTGGAGCGGGGGCCGGGGATCCTGAACATCTGCGAGCTCTACGAACAGGGGCCGGTCGTGCTGGCGCTGTTCGTCGACGCGGGCTCCTGCCCGCAGATCTTGAGCGACATGCAGACGCTTGCGCCCTCGTTTCCGAACGTGCGCTTCGCCGGCGTGGCGATCAAGGGCAGTCGCGGCGAACTGCTGCAGCTGATGGCGGCGAAGCACCTGAGCATCCCGATCGGCTTCGACAGCGAAGGGACGTTGGCGGGCTTGTACAAGCAGGTGAGCTGCCCGCAGGTGAGCTTCGCCTATCCCGGGGGCGTGGTGCAGAGTAAGGCGCTGCTGGAGCGCCCCGCCCTGGCGACGCTGCGCGCGCGCGTGAGCGAGTTGGTGCAGGCGGCGCGAGCGCGCGGCTGGAGGCCCACGCCGGCGCGATGAGCGAGGAAGATACCTCCGAGTTCGCCTCCGGCATCGGGCCCGACTCCGACTCCGAGCCCGAGCCCGAGCTGGGTTGGCGCGCGCAAGAGATCGAGCGGGAGCTGCCGGGACTGGGGTTAGTGGTCATGCAGGCGCGGGTCGCTCGGTCCGGCTCGCTGGGCGCTCGCTCGCCGGTGGGGGTAGAGGAGCGCCTGCGCGAACTGGCGAACAGGTTTCGGGGAGCGCGGGCGGTGACGGTACGCCGCGAGCCGGTGCCGGCGGCCTACCGGGCCTTCTTCCGCCACGTCGGCCTCGATCCCGACGTGGCGCGCACGCCGATCGAGGCAGTCGCGCTCGAGCGTATGTTGCGCGGAGGCTTCCTTTCAGGTGGGCTGCTCGAGGACAGCCTGCTGATCGCGCTGGTGGACACGGGCGTGCCGGTGTGGGCGCTGGACGCCGCGGCCGTCGATGGCCCGCTCGGTATTCGCACGAGCGTCGAGGGGGAGCCCTTGGGACGGTCCCCGCGCGCCGCCGAGGCGCCGCTGCCTGCCGGCCGGCTGGTGGTGGCCGACGCCTCCGCGGCACTGGGGGTGCTGTTCGGCGAGCTGGCCGGTGCGCACGCGGCGAAGGCGGGCACGACCGAGGTGACGCTGTTCGCGGTCAAGGTCGCGGGAGTCCCGTCGCTGTACGTGGAGGAGGCGCTGTGGATGTGTCGCGCGGCGCTGGAGCAGTCTTGATCTGACGGGGCGGCCCGCTGGTAGAATCTTCGCTTCAGGCACTACGAGGAGGAGACGGGTGTGACTCAGTCCGGGCCTGTGATGGAACTGACTCGCGAGCGGGATCGCGGCCGATCGGCGATCGGCGCAGATGTCGTCGCGACGGACACTCGCCGGGTCGAGGTCGCCGAGCGCGATGTGCGCGAGGCCTTGAGGGGACAGATCGCAAGGCTCGAGCGCGAAAGCTCGGCGATCGTTGTGGATGGGTTCCCGCACGTCTCCCCGCCGGATCCGTGGGACCCGCCGGGCTCGCGGGAGCTCCGAGGCGCAGCTGTGGCCGGTCCGCGGCTGCTGACGCTCGCGGAGCTGGAGCGGGTGCGCGACCACTTGGCCGGCCACATGCAGGACCTGCGCCGGCTCGCGGCTGAGCGCGTCGAGCACGAGCGCCGCGCGCGTGAGCTGCTGGAGGCGATGAAGCTCGAGCCGGGACGCCACAAGTTCGTGCGTCTGCCGGTGCGTGAGCTCGGCGAAGGCGGCTGTGGCGTGTGGGAGGTACGACCTCGGCTCGGGCTGATCGGGATGCTCGCTGGGTGGTGGCAGGTGAAGCTCTCCTCCGGCTGCCCCTAGGTGTAGGGGTCACGCGAAACGCGTGACCCCGGAGTGGGTGGGTTTAGAATCTGTCCAAAAACTCGCTGACGGCGCCTCAGGCCATTGCGGGCGACCTGGCGAGTTTTCGGACAGTTTTTTAATCGGTCGTGGGGGCCGCGCCGATTGCGCGGCCCCGGATCGAGATCAGCGACTGAGCGCCATCGTCCGGGGGCGCTCGCGAGGAGCACGGTGTGCTGAGATCCCTTCAAATGCCCGGTCCTCGAAGGCGGCAGCCCGGTCGGCCCGAGCGGGCTCACCGGTCTGGTGATCGTCGTGACGTCGGCGCGGGGTCTCGGCTTCGGCGGCCTTTGCGGACTCGGCGACCTCGCAGCCAGAGGACGGGACGGCGGTGAGCATCGCCGCGAGCGTGCGGCGTTGACGCTCCGTCATCGACCCGACGGTCTTCTTCTCTGACATCGCGAGCTGGGCGAGGAATTTGCGGCAGCGCGTCTGACCCCAGCGACGCTGGCTCATGAGCAGGTCGGCCACGGCCATCGACTCGGCTTCCCACGGGCAGTCGAGGATCACCGCGGCGACGCGGGTCTCCCCCAGCGCGATCCGGCGCTTGAGCGAGGCGCGTGCGAGGCGTACCTGGTTGGCGCGTTCCAGGGCGCGCATGTATTGAGGCCCGCCCGCCCGATCGGTAGGGGCCATCGTCGCTGTCGCGTTCATGTGGGCACTCTCCCCGTTGCCGCCGCGAGCCCCGCGGTGGGCAACATCCTTGCTTGATTTATTGACGAGTATGCGCCCGTCATAGCCGTCCGGAGTCGTCCCGTGACGAGATACGGACGGATCCCGGTACTTGACCCCTGTTCCTGTGGGGCGAGGATCCCGGTACTTGACCCCTGTTCCTGTGGGGCGAACTTCAGACGGTCATGCAGAGCGCTCCAAGAAGCTACGTCAGGACGGGGTTCCCGGTCAACCGCGCGAGCGCGGTTCGTGCGCTAGAAGCGACCTTTTTTATTGTCCGAAGGACTTGTGAAGAATTGGACAAGCGAAATCGATTGGTGGAACGTCGCGTATCGGGACTCAACCCGGGCCGGGCAGCGCGGCCGTGCTCGGCCTCGAGCTCGGACTTCGAGTCGGGCGGTAGGGTCGCGCTTGGCCTCGAGCTTGGATTTCGAACAGGCAGCGGTCCGTGCTAGGACTCGGACTCCGGACCCGGCAGCGGGCCGTGCTCGGCCTCGAACTCAGATTTGACCGCGGCGAAGACCGCGAGCGCCCGCTCGAGCACGGGTGCGTCGTGCGTGGCCATCACGCTGGTGCGCAGCAGCGCACCGCCCGGGGGGACGGCCGGGTGCAGCGCGGTGTTGACGAACACGCCCCGGTCGTAGAGCGCGCGCCAGAGCAACGCTGCCTTCCAGTCGTCGCCGACGAGCACGGGGACGATCGGGGTGACGATCCGCGGCGGCGAGTCATCCCCGTCGTCGGCTCCGGACCCGGACCCGTTCTCGGCAAAGACGACGCCCGGTGCGGGAGCCACGTCGTCGGGGAGCGCCTGGGGCTCAACCACCGCGAAGCCGAGCGCTTCGAGCCCGTCGCGCAGGAGGCGGGCATTGGCGAGCACGCGCTCGAGCAGCGGCGGCCCATCGGGCGAGCGCATCACGCGCAGTGCCGCGAGCGCCGCCCCGAGCGAGGCGGGCACTGCCGAGGCGGTGAAGAGGAACGGGCGCGAGTAGATCCGCAGATATTCGATCACGTCCGCCGGTCCTGCGACGAAACCGCCGCAGGAGGCGAGCGACTTGGAGAATGTGCCCATGCGCAGGTCGACGCGATCCTCGACGCCGAGCAGCTCCGCGGTTCCGGCGCCGCGTGCGCCGAGAACCCCCGCGCCGTGGGCCTCGTCGACCATCAGACGCGCGCCATAGCGGGAGCAGAGCTCGCAGATCTCACGCAGCGGCGCGATGTCGCCCTCCATCGAGAAGACCCCGTCGACGACGACCAGGACGCCGCCGCCGTCAGCCTGGGCGCGCTCCAACATCTTCTCGAGCTTGTCGAGGCGGTTGTGGCGGAAGGCGCGCAGCTTCGCCCGCGAGAGCAGGCAGCCGTCGAAGACCGAGGCGTGGTCGCCGGAGTCGACGATCACCGTGTCCTGGGGCGAAAGAATCGTGCCGAGCGCCGAGAGGTTGGCCTGGTGCCCGGTCGTGAACACGAGTGCAGCGTCGGTGTTCATCCATTCGGCGATCTCCTGCTCCAGTTCCAGGTGCAAGGGGATCGTCCCGTTGAGAAAACGCGAGCCGGTCAGCCCGGTGCCGTAGCGGTGCAGGGCGTCCTCGGCGCCGGCCATCACGCGCTCGTCGCCGGTCAGCCCGAGGTAGTTGTTGGAGCCGAGCATGATCCGCTCGGCGCCCTCCATCTCGACGACGGGCATCGCTGCGGAAGTGAGCAGGTGGAAGTAGGGCAGCACGTCGGCCGCGCGCGCGGCACGCAGCAGCGCTTCGCGCTCGTGGCCGCGAACCTTGGCGAAGACGTCCACCGGACGCGCGCCGGGTGGGTCGTCGGCGGGTGTCGCGGAGGCGTCTGTCGAAGTGGGCATATAGGGTCTGGGCCAGTGAGCGGTAGATCTGAGTCAGTGCGAGTCGGAACAGGCGTCCAGGTCACACCGGTCTCTGGCAGGAAGGACCTGAAAGAGTTCATCGACCTGCCTTTCCGGGTGCATGCTAACCACCCGCTGTGGATCCCTCTGCCGAAGCTCGAGCGCTGGCTGTTTCTGAACCGGCGCATGAACGCGTTCTTCAGCCATGGCGAGGCCGAGTACTTCATCGCCAGGCGCGACGGACGGGTCGTGGGCCGGATCACCGCCCAGGTCAATCACGCGTTCAACGATTATCAGAAGAAGAAGTGGGGCTGGTACGGCTTCTTGGAGTTCGAGGACGATCTCCAGGTGTTGGGGGCCCTGCTGAGCGCCGCCGAGCAGTGGCTGCGCGCGCGCGGCATGGAGCGCATGGTCGGCCCCGCGGACTTCTCGATGAACGAAGAGAGCGGCATCCTGATCGAGGGGTATGAGCTGCGCCCGATGATCAAGCAGCCCTGGCACCCGCCTTACTACCAAAAGCGCATGGAGCAGGCCGGGATGAGCAAGGCGATGGACCTGCTGATGTGGAAACTCGAGGTCGAAGACCGCGACAAGGTGCTGCCTGTGATCTGGGAGCTGGCGGAAAAGGCGCAATCAGAGCACGGGATCAGGGTCAGGCCGATGCGCAGACGGCAGCTGCGCAAAGACATGGACTCCTTCGCCGAGGTCTACAACGCTGCATGGGCGAAGAACTGGGACTTCGTGCCGTATTCGAAGAAGGATCTCGACGCCTACGCCCAGGAGATCCAGCTGGTGTTCGACAAGCACTGGTGCTTCATCGCCGAGAAAGAAGACACGGGCGAGGTCGTCGGCATGGCGATGACATTCCCCGATCTGAACGAAGTGCTGGAGCGGATGAAGGGCAAATTCCTGCCTCTGGGCTGGTTGCAGTTCGTGCGCAAGGGCAAGATCATGAAGCGGGTGCGCGTCGGCTTTCTCGGCGTGAAGCCCGAGCATCAGCACACCGGCGTGGCGGCGAAGCTCTACCAACTGCACTTCGACGCGGCCGAACACCGCCCGCAGAAGGGCGGCGAGATGGGCTGGATCCTGGAGACGAACACGCCGATGAACAGGGGCATGGAAGCGATGGGGGGAAAGGTCGTGAAGCGCTACCGGATCTACGAGCGGGTCCTCGACTAGCAGTCTGGCCCGCGGCGTACACTGCGAAGGATGGGTGACACCGAGGAAGTCGATGCGATGCCGGTGCTCGCGCAGGAGCCGACCGTCATCGCCTCGCCGGCGCATGCGCTGCCCGCCGATCCCGGACCGGGCCGCGCCGTCGTGTCGGCCGTGCAGGCCGCCGCGGTGGCGGCCGGGGGCTTCGTGGCGGGGGCCGCGGTCGTCGGCCTCGTGCACCGTCGCCGGCGGAGTGCGGCGCTCGCGAAGGGCCATCGCCCCAGGCGTCTGAATCGAGCCCGCCCCCCCCGGCGCGACAGTCGCTCCGCGAACAAGGCCGGAGAGCTTTTGCAGATCGTCGGCAGCCGCTCGCTGCTGGTGGACGTGCACCTGCTGGGCGGCGAGCGCTGAGCGACCGGAGCAACCTGGTCGAGCTGCGCGAGGAGGTCTGCCCGGCCGGGCCGTACAGGCTGCCGCGGGGCAACGGCATGGACGGCCTGATGCGCCGCCGCGGCGGGGTTTTGGAACGCTTGCTGCATCGCGGGGACGAGCCGGTCGTGGTGCGCATCGCACAGACTGCGCAGGACACTGTCCTGTTCGGCGCGCGCGCCCGCACGAGGACGGCCGCGCGATACGGGATCGAGCGGATGCGGTTCGCGGTTGGCGTCGACGACGACTTGGGTGCCTTTCACCGCCGCTTCGCGGAGGACCCGCTGATCGGACGCTCGGTCCGTGCGCGCCCGTGGCTGCGCGTGGGACGCCGCCCGGAGCCCTTCGAGGCGCTTGTCTGGGCGGTGTGCGAGCAGCTGATCGAGTACGAGCGGGCGGCCGCGATCCAGAGCCGGTTGGTCACGCGTCTCGGACGTCGCTGGACAGCGGTGGATGAGGAGTCGTGGGCTAGCGGATTGCGCGACCTGCCGACGGCCGCGAAGCTGGGTGCGACCGCGCCGGCGGCGATCGAAGCGTGCGATCTCTCAGCGGCGCGCGCGATCGCGTTGAGGAGGGTCGCCCGGGAGGTCGCGCAGGGGCACGTGGACCTGGACGACCCCGCCGAGCACGAGTGCGGCTGGCGGCGGCTGCGGGCGATCAGGGGCATCGGCGCGTGGACCGTGGAGATGATGGCGCTGCGGGGCCAGGGTCGCCACGACCAGCTGCCAGCGGGTGACCTGGGCCTGCTGAAGCTGGTTGGGCGTCGCCTCAGCGGCGGCGACCCGCGAGCCCGAGCGCAGGAGCACGAGGTGCGCGCGTTCTTCGCCGGCTATGGCGAGTGGGCCGGCCTCGCCGCGGTGCACGCAGCGGGGTTGTAGCCGAAGACTGCGCAGGCTGCAGCGAGATCGTCGGTGTTCGTCTCGATCGCGCTCGGTCGCGGGCGAGGTGGCGTGGAGGCGGATAGGCGAGGCCAGCAGGGATCTGCTTGCCTGAAATCAGTTCCGAGCCCGGTCGTGACCGCTACGCTTAGGTCATGCCAACGCTGGTGCTCGATCCTCCCCCGCAGGCATTGGAGGCACTGCTGGAGCGTCGTCGGCGCTCAGGTCTGGATCGTTTCGATGAGATCTGGGAGGGCGTGCTGCACATGGTTCCGGCTCCATCGGGCGAACACGCCGACATATCGCAGCAACTGGCCGAGGTGCTCGGCCCGCTGGCAAGAGCCGCGGGACTGACCGCCACGATGAGCGAGTTCAACCTCGGCGACTCCGAGGAGGACTTTCGTGTGCCGGACGGTGGCGTTCACCGCGAGCGCCCGCGCGGGGGCTGGCACACGACCGCCGCGCTCATCGTGGAGATCGTCTCGCCAGGCGATGAGAGTTGGAAGAAGCTGCCGTTCTACGCAGCCCACGCGGTGGACGAGGTGCTGATCGTAGATCCCTCGGACCACACCGTTCATTGGCTCGCGCTGGCCGACGGCGAGTATCGCGAGGTGCAGCGAAGTGGTCTGATCGACTTCGGTCCGGGGGAGCTTGCGGAACGGATCGACTGGCCCTGACCACGATCGCGGGCAGCGAACGCTCAGAGCGATTCTTCTTCGCCGTTCTTCCCCAATCCTTCGCCCGGGAGGAACTCGTTCGTGAACGGAGGCAGGGCGGTACTGCCGGGGTCGTGGCGGAGCAGGCTATGGGCGAACATCCAGTTGCTGAAAGCCGTCCACGCAGAGGGGTCCTGGTAGCCATAGGGGTGAGAGCCGGCGGGCAGTGCCGCGGGCAGCGTCTGCTGGATCGAGGCGACCTGGAGCTTCGGTTCGAGCGAGGGATTGGCCTTGACGAGCAACGACGCGGCGGCCGCGGGGTCGGCCCGCACCGCGCGCTCGCCGCGGGTGAGTGCCTGCAGGAACGCGCGCAGGTCCTGCCCGTCGGTGCGCGCCTGTTCTTCGCGGACGACTAGCACGAGCTCGTTGTAGGTGGGCACGCCGGCTTGGTCGATCGGGATCGTGACGGGGTGCTTGTGCAGCAACTGCAGCTGGATCGCCTCATAGTTCCAGTACCCGCCGAGCGTCGCTGAGACCTTGCCGGAGAGCATCGCGGGGACGAGGTTGAAGCCGACGTTCACTTCGCGCACGCTCGCCGGGTTGACCCCGGCGCTCCGCAGGGCGGCCTTCAGCTCGGCCGCCTGGTAGGGGATGCCGGCGGTGCCGACGGTCTTGCCGGCGAGGTCGGCGACGCTCTTGATGTGCGCGGAGGGCAGCGCGATGATCGAGGTCAGCGGCCGCTGGACGAGCGCTCCGATCGACACCAGTTTGAGCCCTTCGTCGCGGGCGAGCAGCAGCTCGGGCTCGTAGGAGATCGCCATGTCGACCTTGCCGGCCGCGAGCAGCTTCAGCGGTTCGGCGCTTTCGGAGGGGACCACCGGTTTCACATCGAGTCCCGCGGCGCTGAAGTACCCGCCGTCGATCGCGGAGTAGAGCGGCGCGTGGTCGGCGTTGGGGAACCAGTCGAGCATCACCGTGAAAGGCTTGGTGCGAGCCGCCGTGATCGTGTCCTGCTTGGCCCCGCAGGCGGAGAGGAAGAGGGCGAGGGCGAGCGCTGCGAACGCGGTGGCGAGGATCGCGGTACGGCGGACGATCGGCGGGATTATCAACTGATGTCTCCTCTTGGTTGGTTGGCCCACGGCGCCAGTCGGCGCTCGAGCAGGGAAAGGGCGTAGAAGCAGACGATCGCGAACGCGAACAGCACGACTGCGGCAGCGTAGGCGCGGGGGGTCTGCAGCGAGGAGAGGTCGGCGTTGATCTCGCGTCCCAGCCCGGAGTAGGCACCGGAGGTTGCGGTCTGGGACTCGGCGATGTAGGCGCCGATCACGCCGACGGTGACGGCGATCCGCGCGCCGCTGATCGCCGCGGGCAGCGCCGCGGGCAGCTCGGCGAAGCGGAAGGCCTGCAGACGCGAGGCGTCGAGCGTGCGCAGCAGCTTGAGCTGGTCGGGGTCGACGGCAGCGAGCCCGTCGACGGTCGTGACGACGACGGGGAAGAAGCAGATCAGGACGATCACGATCAGCTTCGGCAGCAGGCCGAAGCCGAGCAGGAACACGAGCAGCGGCGCGATCACCGCGATCGGCACCGCCTGGGAGCCGACCGTGAGGGGATAGAAAGCGCGGCGCAGCGGGGGTGAGAGGTGGATCAGCACGCCGAGCGCGAAGCCCAGCGCGAGCGCCAGCGCGAGCCCCAGCCCGACCTCCTCGGCGGTGATTGCGAGGTTGTGGCCGAGCAGGCCGGCGTTTGACCAGAGAGATTCGGCGATCGTGTGCGGCGCGGGCAGGATCGATGAGCTCGTCGCGCCGGAGTCGACGTAGAGCTCCCAGGCGCCGAGCAGGACGAGCACGAGCACGATCGCGGGCAGGGCGTTGACGACGCGGCGCCTCATTGCGGGCGCTCCATCCCCGGCTCGCCGTTCAGGGTCCCCGTCTTCATTCCGGAGCTCCTTCCGGTCTCCGCATCCATTCCGATCTCGATCCCCACCTCTGTTTCAGTCTCCGTCGCCAGCGCGGCAAGAGCCTGCTCGCGCAACGCCACCACCGCCGTGTCGGTGCGCGAGCGCGGTCGGGGAAGGTCGACTTCGATGTCGGCGCGCAAACGGCCGGGTCGAGGCGAGAGCACCGCGATGCGGTCGGCGAGCACGACCGCCTCCTCGACGTCGTGCGTGACGAGCACGACCGTGCGTGGCTCGCGCTGCAAAGCGCGGGCTAGCCAAGCCTGCATCTCCGCGCGCGTGATCGCGTCGAGTGCGCCGAACGGCTCGTCCAGGCAGAGGACGGGCTTACCCGAGAGCAGCGTGCGCAGAAACGCGACGCGCTGGCGCATTCCTCCGGAGAGCTCGTGCGGGCGTGCGTTCTCGAATCCCTGCAACCCCAGCTCCGCGAACAGAGCCGCTGCCCGCGCGCGGGCCTGCGCGCGTGACGCGCCGGCGATGCGCGGCGCGAGTGCCGCGTTGTCGGCCGCGGACAGCCATGGCAGCAGCAGGTCGCGCTGGGGCATGAGTGCCGCCGGTGCGCACTCGATCGTGCCCGCGTCGGGGGTCTGCAGACCGCAGATGAGCTCCAGCAGCGTGGTCTTGCCGCAGCCGCTGGGGCCGACCACCGCGAACAGTTCACCGTGGCCGGCGCGCAGGGAGACGCCGGCGAGCGCCGGTACGCAGGTGCCGCGGCGGTCGCGATAGGCGCGGCTGACACTGTCGAGCCGGATGCCGTCGTTCGCGCGCGTCGCACTAGGTGCGCTGTGTGAGGGTATGCGGTCCCCAGCTGTGCGATACGCGCGAGACTGCAGTTCGGTCGACACCGGGCTCCCTCCGCGGGCATTACCCCACAGGTTCAAAGGGTCGGCGCCGGGGATCGTCTCCTGTGCGCCATCTCAGCCAGCTTGCCCGCCAGCCCCCCTGTTTTTCCTGGTGGTGATGCTACCGCGCGCGCTGGCATGTCTTCGGCCTCTGCGCTCAGGACGCGGCTACAGCGCCGAGGACACCGGCCGCGTGAGCGCGCGCACGAAGTCCTCCAGCTGCGCGGTCGTCCAGCACTCGAACGCGGTGCAGAACTCCTCGTAGGCGGCGATCACCGAGTCGCCGTAGTTCCAGTACAACCGCGGCTCGGGGTTGAGCCAGAACGTGCGCCCGGCGCGCGCAGCCAGCTGGGCGAACAGGTCCGCGCGGGGATCGCGGCCGTTCGTGCGCGCGTCGCCGAGCACGATCACGGTGGCGCGCGGGTGCAGGTCTTCGCCGACTTGTTCGAGCATCTCCGACCAGACGCGGCCGTAGTCCGTGTAGCCGGAGATGTCGGCCACACCGGCGTCGGCGGAGATCCGTTCGCTGACGGCTGCGAAGTTGCGCTCGTGGGCGAAGATGTCGGTGACCTCGGAGACGCGCTCGATGAACACGAAGGAGCGCATCTTGCGAAACGAGTCGTGCAGGGCGTGGAGGACGGAGAGGAAGAAGACCGACGCCGAGGTGACGCTCGTGGAGACGTCGCAAAGCACGTAGATCTCCGGCCGTCTCGGCCGCCGGGGGCGGTACTTGAGCACGACCGGCACGCCGCCGGTCTGCAGCGAGGCGCGCATCGTGCGGCGCACGTCGACCTGCGCGTGGCGGCGGTGCCCGCGCGCCTGCATCCCTTGTGTGGCCAGGCGCCGGCGCAGCTGGATCACGACGCGGTGCACGGCCGCGAGGTCGGCGAGCGGCCCGGAGGGGAGCGCCCGGTCAAGCTCGCCCAGCGGCCGCGACGGAGGCAGGTTGCCGGTGCGCTCGATCTGACCGCGCTCGAGCTCGCGTCGCAACAGCGCCTCGAAGCGGCGCAGCGCCTCGCGCGGTAGGCCCTCACGCCGCGGGTCCTCCTTGGGCAAGTCCGGCTGGGGCTCGGTGCGCAGGCCGAGCGCGCGGCGGATGCGCTGGACGTCGACACCGATCACGCCCGAGCCCTCCTCGCGGCGCCCGAAGGCGGCGACCGCCATCCGAGCGAGGTCGGCCAGCGCCGCGTCTGAGCCGTCCCTCAACGCCGCGGCGATCCGTGCGCGCAGCGCTTCGAGGTCTTCGACGGAGAGCTCGGCGAGGTCGATCGCGCCCGGCGGCGCCTGCGATGAGTCGCCCTCGCGGATGTCCTCGCGCAGCGCCGCGAGCTCGACCGCGCGGAAGAAGAAGCGGTCGAACACGAGCTCGAACAGGCGGCGGTCCTCCTGGCTCTTGGCTAGGGTCGCGGCGAGCGCCTCGCGGAAGTCCTGCTGCTCGGTCCAGCTCACCTCGCGCAGGGCCGCGAACGCGTCGAGCAGCTCCGAGGTCCCGACCGCGACGCCTTCGCGGCGTAGCTCCTCGCCGAGCTCGAGCACGCGTGCGTCCAGGCCCGCGGGCGGGGTCGAAGAGCCGGTGGCGCTGGCGGAGCTCGCGGAGGACTGGCCGGATGAGCCGCCGGGTCGCAGCACCGAACTGCCAGAGTTGGCCGGCCGGGCGCTGCCGCCGCGCGGGGGGCCGGCTCCGCCTTCAGGCGGCATCGGCGGCCGGCGAGCCAACGGCCGGTGAGGCGGGTGGGCCCAACTTGATCCCGACGCGTTCGGACACGATGTCCATGTCGGTGCGGTGCTTGACGATCACCGACATCGTCTCCCGGAAGACGGCCTCGTCGATGTCATCGGCGCCGAGCAAGAGCAACGCCCGTGCCCAGTCGATCGACTCGGCGATCGACGGCGGCTTCTTCAGGTCGAGCTCTCTGACCATCCCGACGACCTCGACCAGGCGGCGAGCGACGGTCTCCGACAGCTCCGGCGCGTGCAGCCGTACGATCTCGAGCTCGTGCTCGAGCTCGGGGTAGTCGAGCCACAGGTACAGGCAGCGGCGCTTGAGCGCCTCCGTGAGCTCGCGCGAGTTGTTCGAGGTCAGCAGCACGACGGGGTGCGTGCGCGCCTGCACCCGGCCGAGCTCGGGGATCGAGATCTGGAAGTCGGAGAGCACCTCCAGCAGCATCGCCTCGAACTCCTGGTCGGTCTTGTCGATCTCGTCGATCAGCAGCACGACCGGAAGCTCTGAGGCGATCGCGCTCATCAGTGGACGGGCGAGCAGGAACTCCTCGCCGAAGATGTCCTCCTGGACCGCCTCCCAGCCGGTGTCCGAGGCCTCGGCCTGGATTCGCAGCAGCTGCTTGCGGTAGTTCCACTCGTACAGCGCCTTCGCCTCGTCGAGGCCCTCGTAGCACTGCAAGCGCACGAGCTCGCGGCCGAGATAAAGCGCGAGCGACTTCGCGAGCTCGGTCTTGCCGACGCCCGCGGGCCCCTCGACGAGCACGGGCTTGCCGAGTCTGGCCGCGAGGAACGCCACGAGCGCGGTCGACTCGCCGGGCAGGTAGCCGACCTCGCGCAGGCCCGCGGCGACGTCTGCGACGGAGGCGGGCGCGGAGGCAGAAGGCGCGGGCATCGTCCGCGCAATGATAGGCGCCTACCGCTGCTCGGGCTCGGGCGCGGGGTCTGAGAGCAAGTCCGGCAGTGGGTCCGAGGCGTGATCCTCGAAGGACAACTGCTCGGTGAGATCCTCTGGGGAGACGGGGCGCCGTGGCGCGCGTCGAACGGGGGCGGCGCGCGGCGCCGGTGGGCGGCGCGCGGGGCGGGTGAAGTGCTCCTCTGGCTCGAGTACGACTGCAACTTGGTCGGAGGCCTCGGAGTGGCGCGGCCGGGGGCCGACCGGCGGCTCGGGCCGGCGCGGAGACTCGGGTCGCCGGGGGCGGCGCAGAAGCGGCGGTTCCGGTCGGGCGCCGGCGCGCATCCGCGAGCCGGCTACGGCGAGCAGCCCGGCGGCGGCGAGCGCGAAGAAGATCCCCCACTGGATGCCGACGTTCGCGGCGATGCCGTGGGTGGTGATCCCGGGCTTGTCGAACAGGCGCAGGATCAGCAGCAGCGCCACCCAGATGCCGGCGGCGAGCACGACCGTGCCGTCGCCGCCGGGAAGGTGGAAGGAGCGCCGCTCGCCGCGCGCGAACAGCAGGTAGAGCACGGCCACGGCGACGAGCAGGACGGCGGCCTCGACGAACGAGAAGACCTGGAACGCGTTCAGGTTGCGGCTCTGCAGCGGCGCCGCGCGCGGGGCGTTGACGACCGCGTTCTGCTGGTACCAGGGCAGGAACATCGTCACGAACAGCGCCGCCGAGGCGGCGCCCGCGAGGCGCTGATCGGGCGTCAGTGCCCGCCAGGCGCTGCTCAGTCGTGTCATGTACCGCAGTCTAGGGTCGCCCTCCGGCGGCAGGGCTCAGTCGCCGTACGTGGCCGCGTCTCACGCTGGACTGGGTTCGTCCCAGGAGAACCCAACCGATGCCTCTTCCTCATCGAGCATCCGCATGGTGTCCTTGCTCGCGGCGGCTGCCCAGGCATCGAGATTGCCCCACTTGTCCATATCACCGTTCTCGCTCCGCGAGACGAGGATTTTGGCCACCTTTTGATCGAGGTCTGCCTCCGGTAGTTCATCAACCAGTTTGTGGATCTTCTCGCGCGTCGTCGCGGGACCCATTTTACTCAGTGCGCTTTCGCGCCCTTCGCGACGGTGATCGTCCCGCTCGCGGTCGCGAAGTTGCCGGCGAGGTCGGTCGCGGTCAGCGTGACCGCGTAGGAGCCGCCCTTCGACGGGGTGGGCCAGAGCAGCTTCGGCTTGCCGCGTTCGACGGTCGCGCTGTTGCTGTAGAGCACCGTGCCGCCGAGGCGGACGGTCAGGTGGACGGTCGAGATCTTCGACAGCGACAGCTGCACGCCGGCGCGGGCACTCGTCGGCAGCGTTGTCGTGACGAGCGCGATCTTCGGCGGCGTGTGCAGATCGGCCGTGAAGGCTTCGGCGGTCGTGCAGTAGATCTGATCGCCCGCGATCTGCGTGGAGGTGGTCGCCGTCATCGAGGCTGCATGGGCAGCGGCGGTGGTTGTCGCCGAGGCGGTCTGCGCCGCGTAGCGCGCGGCGCTCGCGCCGCCACTTGCCCCGCCTGTTTCCGTCGTACCCCCTGCTGTTCCTCCGGCCGTGCCCCCGGCTGGGGGCGTCGTCGTGGAGGGCGTCGTCGGCGTGGTCGGAGTCGCCGGAGCGGGAGCCGGCGCCGGCGCGGCCGTGAGCGGCTCGCCTTTGCGCGTGCGTTCGCACAGGTGCTGGAGGAATTCGGCCAGCAGTTCGTGGTAGTTGAGGTCCGATTCGCCGTACTGGTCGTACATCGACCAGTAGCCGGTGTTGTAGAGCGGCGTGCGTGCGCGCTCTTCCGCGTCGCCGGCTTCGAACAGCGCCAGGCCGGCCGGGTCCTTGGTGATCGAGGTGTATTCGTAGAGCCCGACGAGCGCCTGGATTTCGCCATTGAGGATGCGGTCGGTGGGAGCGTAGGTGTACTCGAGGTAGTGCGCCCCGAGCGAGCTCGTCACGCGCACGCCCGAGGGCGGCGGCGTCTTGAAGATCCCGAGCGCTTCCTGAGCGGCTGTCAATACCGTCGGTTCTTTGAAGCGGGACCAATCGCGCGAGAGCAGCTGCAGCGCGGTGCCCTGCGAGAGGCCGCTCGTCCACGGCGGCAGCCCGCCGTCGAACTGGAACATGTACTCCCAGGCAATCCCCCCGGCGCGCTTGGTCGCGAGCGGGATCAGTTCGGAGATGAGCTGCTTGAGGTTGTTGTTCTGGCCGCCCGAGTAGTAGCCATTGCCCTCTCCAAACGTGCCGAGCCACTGGATCTCGATCCCCTGGCCGGCGTAGTACTCCCACACGAGCTCGCTGCCGGGGAAGCTGATGCGCACGCGCGAGGCCAGCAGCGAGCCGCTCGTCCACCACGTGCGGTTGCGTTCGAGCGTCAGGAACAGCGCTCCCAGACGCGAGGGGATGAACCCGCCGGCGGCGGCGATCGCCTGCACGTTCGCGATCACGGCCCCGAGTTCGTTGCGGCGTGTACCGCTCAACTTCTTCAGCGAGTTGACGGCGGCAACATAGGCCGAATAGTCTTTCTGGTAGACGGCGGGCGTGATCGTGCCGCTGCGCTGCAGGCTCGCGAGCGCCGCGGTGACGGTCGGGCCGTGGCTGGCCGCGGCGCGGGCGCGCGCGGGTACGCGAGCCGGCCCGAGGGCGCCCGTCGAGCGAGCTTCGATCGCGATCGGCTTGCCGGCGAGGGCGGCGGGAGTGGTGGCACCGCCGAGGGCGACCACGCCCAGGGCGAGCGCCGCGAGACGCGGGACGCGCACGGCGCGCATCCTACGCACGATTCCGATCAACTCTGCAGGGCCCATTGCAGCCCCCGAAACACCTGCCGGCACGAGGTAGTTGCGCCGTCCCGCCTACTCCCGCCGGCTAATCGAGCTCGTCGATCTCCTCGTCGGGTTCGAGCTCCTCGTTCTCGACGTCGTCCTCATCGTCCACTTCGCCGGCCACGACCAGCTCGCCCGCAGGGTGATAGGTCGCTTGGAAGCTCTCGATCAGCTCGTCCCGGCGGTGCTCGTCGACGGGCGCCTCGTCGGAGATCAGCACCCAGTCGGCGCCCTCGCCGGGCTCGACGTCGTCGAAGATCTCGTGGTCGACGTCGGGCGAGTCGTCGACGATCAGCACGACCTCGGTCTGGGGGTTGAAGTACGTCCCCGGGCGGATGCTCAGCTCGTCGAGCTCGTATCTGCGCGGGTCGGCCATTACGCGTTTATATCCGACCTAACCATCTCTCTGCAATCCTGGGCACGCCTGAATGGCTCGCGCGCCCGCAGCGGAGTGGATAACTCAGCCAAGCTCTTGCAGGGTGCGCTCTACCTCCGTGGCGACGTCCAGTGGCTCCAGACCGCGTCGCACTCGACGTTCGTTCTTCGCCGCGACCAGTTCGCGCACTTCCGCTTCGAGCTCGGCGTCGTGCCCGCCGGCTACCGCCCCCTCCGCCGGCGCGAGCAGCTTGGCGACCTCCGCGTCGACGTCGAGCGCCGGCTCTCCCCGGGCGACCATCCGCGCGCTGCGCGCGGAGAGCATCTGCCGCACCTCCCGCTCCTGCTCGGCGAGGCCCGCGGCGGAGCTCAGCGGCGGCGACGCGGGCGCAGGCGCGGACGCGCCCACCCCCACCGACTCCGGCGGCGCTTCGCTGTCGCGCGTCATCCCGCCCTGGCCGATCTGGTCGTAGACGTTTTCGCCGCTGATCAGAAACACGATCGACATCACGACCCCGACGGCCACCGTCCCGAATACGACGAGCGGGAGAAGCGACACGTTGACCATTCCGAACACGGCGAGCGGCAGGAGCGACAGGTCCACCACCCCGACTACGACGCTCGCCAGCAAACCCACCATCGCATGATTGTTGCGTAATTCGGAGGGGACGAGCCGGGACGAAAGCGCCGGGGTCCGAACCCAGCCGGGACCGGGCCCCGCGCCCCTGGCGCCACGGGCTCGGGTTTGCGATTGAAAAGCTGCCCTTCGCTCCGCTACCCTTCACGTTGACTGACCAGTCAATCTATTCTCGCGCGGTGGCCCGTAGCCCCTGGCACGCCCCCCGCGCCGGCCCTTAGGAGATCACGCAGACATGGTCGATTTCACGCTCACAGACGAGCAGAAGAACCTGCGCGAGATGGCGCACGATTTCGCCGAGAAGGAGATCCGCCCCGTCGCCTGGGAGTACGACAAGGACGGCACCTGGCCCCAGGACATCATCGAGAAGGCCTGGGACGTCGGTCTGATGAACTCGCACCTCCCCGAGGAGTACGGTGGCGCCGGCGCCAGCTACCTCGACGGCTGCCTGATCGAGGAGGAGCTCTCGTGGGGCTGCTCCGGCATCCAGACCTCGCTCGGCTGCAACGGCCTCGCGACCGCGCCGATCGCGCTCGGCGGCTCGGAGGAGACCAAGAAGAAGTACCTGGGCATGCTCACCGAAGCGCCGAAGCTCGCCTCCTTCTGCCTGACCGAGCCCGACGCCGGCTCTGACGTCTCGGGGATGCGCACGACCGCCGTCAAGCAGGGCGACAAGTACGTGATCAACGGCTCGAAGTGCTTCATCACCAACGGCGGCTACGCCGACTACTACACGGTCTACGCGAAGACCGACAAGGACGCCGGACACCGCGGCATCTCCGCGTTCGTGGTCGAGCGCGACTGGGGCGTGGTGGTCGACAAGAAGGAGGACAAGCTCGGCCAGCGCGCGTCGAACACGGCGACGATCTCCTTCAACGACGTCGAGGTCCCGGCCGAGAACCTGCTCGGCGAGGAAAACGCGGGCTTCAAGCTGGCGATGATGACGCTCGACCGCACGCGCCCCGGCGTCGCCGCGATGGCCACCGGCATCGCCCGCGCGGCGTTCGAGTTCGCCACCGACTACTCCAAGGAACGCGTCCAGTTCGGTGTGCCGATCGCGATGCACCAGGCGATCCAGTTCATGATCGCCGACATGGCGACCGAAATCGAGGCCGCGCGCCTGCTGACCTGGAAGTCCGCGACGCTGCTCGACCAGGGCGCGCGCAACACGCTCGTCTCCTCGCACGCCAAGCGCTTCGCCGCGGATGCCGCGATGAAAATCGCGACCGACGCCGTGCAGGTCTACGGCGGGTATGGCTTCATCAAGGAGTACCCGGTCGAGAAGCTGTTCCGCGACGCGAAGATCATGCAGCTGTACGAGGGCACCTCGCAGATCCAGCGCCTCGTGATCGCGCGTGAAACGCTGCTCCCGCGCCGCGTCGAGGAGCCGACCGCCGTTCCCGCCTGATCTCGCAGGCCGGTGTGGGTGGGTAGGTGGATGTGTGATGTGGGCGATGCCGCATCGCCGGGAGGGGCGCATGCGCCCCTCCCTCGGGGGCGTGCATGCACGCCCCCGCCGTTGGCGCATGCGCCAACGGTATGGCGGGCCACATGTGGCCCGCCACGAAGCCGCACATGTGCGGCTTCGCCCGGCGGCACATGTGCCGCCGGGTCCCAGATAGACGTCACGTTTACATTTCTTAGCCAAAGTTAAAGGAATTCTTACGATCTGCCGATCCGCTCGACCATGGGTCGGGGAGAGGTACAGATCGACGCCGCGCAGGCGGCGCCACTGCGGGAGACATCTGCCGAGGGCGTGCCCGCAGGTGAGCCCGGCCGCGAGGGAGGAGCCTCCGGGCGCGAGCACGCCTGCGACGTGACCGGCGTGCCTGTTCGGGAGGAGCCTGACCGCGAGCGCGCCGGTGACGCCGCGATCGACGCCACGGTCGACGCCGCGCAGCTGCGCCGCCTCGGCGAGGCGCTGAGCGTGCGCACCGACGACGTCGTCGCGGGAATCCGCCGACGCTCGGCGAATTCGGGGCCGACGCTCGACGCGGTCGTCGAAGAGAGCTTCGTGCGCGTCGGCACCGTCTCGACGCTCGCGGTCGCGCGCTGGATGGCCGGCGAGGGCGCCGCCGTGGCGCGCGAGGTCGGGCAGGAGTCCTGGCGGATCTTCGGCCATCTCGCCGCCCAGCGCGAGGCGCCGCTGAACGAGGTCACCAAGCGCTGCCTGCGCTGGCGCGACGCGGCCGACGACGTGCTGCGCGAGACGGCCGCGCAGCTGCAGATCGAACCGGAGGTGCTCGCCTGGGCGCTCGGCATGCTGCAGCGCAGCCTCGACGTGACGCTCGTGCGGATGTGCCAGTCCTTCGAGTCCGAGCGCCAGCGCTCGCACGAGGAGCTGACGCGCCGCCAGGAGGAGCTCGCCTTCCTCGCGACCCACGACGCGCTCACGGGCCTGCCCAACCGCACGCTGATCCTCGACCGCGTCGAGCAGATGCTGGTGCGCTCGCGCCGCTCAAAGACGCCGGTCGCGGCGCTGTTCGTCGACGTCGACAACTTCAAGTCGATCAACGACACGCTCGGCCACGGCGTCGGCGACGAGCTGCTGCGTGCGGTCGCGGCGCGGCTGGACGGCGTCGTGCGCGACATCGACGCGCTCGGGCGCCTCGGCGGCGACGAGTTCGTGATCGTCGCCGAAGGGATGGCGCTCGACTCCGGCCCGGAGATGATCGCCGAGCGCCTGCTCGACGCGCTCAAGCAGCCGTTCGAACTGGAGGGCGCCGAGCAGACGCGCCTGCCGTCACGGCGAGCGTCGGCATCGCGGCCGGCGATCGCGTCTCGGCCGAAGAGCTGCTGCGCGACGCCGACATCGCGATGTACCGCGCGAAGTGGGACGGCAAGAACCGCTACGTCGTGTTCGAGTCCGGCATGGAGGACGCGGTGCAGAGCCGCATGGAGCTCGAGATGGACCTGCGTGTCGCCTTCGAGAACGACGAGTTCTTCCTCGTCTACCAGCCGACGTTCGACCTGCAGGAGATGACCCCGACCGGGATGGAGGCGCTGATCCGCTGGCGCAGCCCCGTCCGCGGGGTCGTGCAGCCCGACGACTTCATCCCGCTGCTCGAAGAGACCGGCCTGATCTGCGAGGTCGGCGGCTGGGTGCTGCGCAAGGCCTGCCTGCAGGGGGCGGCCTGGCGGCGCGACGGTCATCCCGTCGGCATCGCCGTGAACGTCTCCGCCCGCCAGCTCGACACCGACGCGTTCGTGACCGAGGTGCGCGAGGCGCTGGCGCAAAGCGGGCTCGACCCGGCGGCGCTGACGCTCGAGATCACCGAGACGACCTTGATGAGCAATGCCGACGAGACCGCACGGCGGCTCGTCGCGATCAAGGAGCTCGGCGTGCGGATCGCGATCGACGACTTCGGCACCGGCTACTCCTCGCTCGCCTACCTCCAGCGCTTCCCGGTCGACGCGCTGAAGATCGACCGCTCGTTCATCTCCCGCGTCTCCCAGGACCCCGAAGGGGACACCCTGATCCGCACGCTCGTCCAGCTCGGCAAGTCGCTCTCGATCGAGACGCTCGCCGAGGGCATCGAGCAGTCGCGCGAGCTGATCGCTGCTGAAGGAGGAGCACTGCGACTCGGGCCAGGGCTTCCTGTTCGCCCGCCCGCTCGAGCTGGAGGCCTGCGACGAGTTCCTGCGCGACTGGACCGGCGGTGGGCCCAAAGTCACACCCGCGGCCGCCGGTGGGCCGCATGCGATCGAGCTCGATCAGCAGAGGGCCGCGTCCGGCCCGGAGGCGGGCTCGATCGCCCCTGAGCTTGCGGATAACTCCAGGGCCGCCGCCGCGGACCTGCCTCCATCCGCTTCTTAGCGCGGCCGCGAACGCGGGCACGCTAGGCTCCGCGCGACCGTAAGCGAAGACCTTCCAGAGGAGACAATCGATGTTCGTATTCAAGGCTGCTGTCGTGGGCGCCGGGACGATGGGCGGCCAGATCGCCCAGACGATCGCGGCCGCCGGGATCCCGGTGGTGCTGAAGGACATCGACGACGCGCTCGTCCAGGCCGGCCTCGACGAGGCCCGCAACGTCACCTCCGGACAGGTCGGCAAGCTCGTCGAGAAGGGCAAGCTCACCGCCGAGCAGGGCGAGGCGCAGATCGCCGAGGTGCTCGGCCGCATCAACGGCACGACCTCCTACGTGGACTTCGGCGACGTCGACTTCGTGATCGAGGCCGTGCCCGAGAAGATCGAGATCAAGCAGGCCGTGTTCGCCGAGCTCGACGCCGCCACGCCCGGCCACGCGATCCTCGCCTCGAACACGTCCTCGCTGTCGATCACCGAGATCGGCGAAGCGACGCTGCGCCCAGAGAAGGTCGTCGGCTTCCACTACTTCTACCCCGCCTCGATCATGCCGCTGATCGAGATCGTCGAGGGCGAGGAGACCGCGGCGGAGACCGTCGGCGCGGCCGTCACCTTCGCCCAGGCGATCCGCAAGCAGCCGATCACCTGCGCCGAGGTGCCGGGATTCGTCGTCAACCGGATCCTCAACGCCGGCATCTCCGAGGTCTGGCGCGAGCAGGAGGAGAAGAAACTGTCGATCAAGCAGATCGACGCGGGCGTCGGCGCCGCGGGCGTCGTCCCGATCGGCCCCTACTACCTCGTCGATCTGCTCGGCCTCGACACCGTCCTGCACGTCGCCGAGCACCTCGCGGAGTCCTACGGCGACGAACGCTTCTACGTCCCGAAGGGCATGCAGCGCCTCGTCGGCGAGGGCAAGCTCGGCGCGAAGACCGGCGGCAACGGCTTCTACTCCGACGGCGAGCCGAACATCGACGGCGACGGGGAGCCCGATGTGGCCGAGCTGGTCGAGCTGCTCTCGCTGAAGACGTTCGTCGAGGCCTGCCTCGTGCTCGAGGAGGGCGTCGCCACCCACCGCGACATCGACTTCGGGATGATGGCCGGCGCCGGCCTCGATCCGCGCCGCGGCCTGCTGCCGCCGTTCATGAAGGCCGACGTCGAAGGTCTCGACAAGATCCTCGAGCGCCTCGAGAACGCGGCCGAGCGCCACGGCGAGCGCTTCACCCCGCCGACGATCCTGCGCCGCCTCGTCGCCCAGGGCCGGCTCGGGCAGCGAGCGGTCAGGGCTTCTACGCCTACCCGCAGCCCGACGCCGAGCAGCCCGCCGAGGTCGTGAAGCTCGAGACGCGCGCGGACGGCGTCGCGATCGCGTGGCTGGCGAACGGGCAGATGAACTCGATCGCCCCGCAGGTGATCGAGGACCTCGGCAAGGTCTGGGCGCACGGCGAAGTCCTCAGGCGTGCACGCGCTCGTGATCGCCTCCTCGAACCCGTTCCTCTACTCCGCCGGTGCCGACATCAAGGCCTTCACGTCGATGGACGAGGCGGGCGGCGAGCAGCTGATCCAGACCGCCCATGCGCTGTTCCGCGAACTGGGTACGGAGGGCATCGCGACGATCGCCGCGGTCAACGGCCTCGCCTTCGGCGGCGGCTGCGAGCTCGCGATGTCCTGCGACGTGCGGATCGCCGCGCGCTCGGCGCTGTTCGGCCAGCCCGAGATCAAGCTCGGGATCATCCCCGGCTTCGGCGGCACCCAGCGCCTGCCGCGCCTCGTCGGCTCGAACAAGGCGCTGGAGATGAACCTCGTCGGCGACCCGATCCTCGCCGACGAGGCATTCGAGATGGGCCTCGCCAACCGCGTCGTCGAAGATCACGAACTGCTCGACACCGCGCTCTCCTGGGCGCGCAAGCTCGCCTCGCAGGCGCCGCTCGCGCTGGAGCAGATCAAGCGCGTCTCCGCCGCCGGCGACCTCGACGAGGGGATCGAGGCCGAGAAGGGGGCGTTCGCGACCGTGTTCGCCTCCGCCGACGCCAAGGAGGGCATCTCCGCGTTCCTCGGCAAACGCGCGCCGCACTTCGAGGGGAAGTAGCCGGAAGCGCCACCCGTCTCCAGCGCGGGTAGAGGGCGTTCGCTCGGGGCAGGCGTCGCGTGGCCTTGCCGGGCTCGGGCCTGCAGGCGCCGCTACGGGGCTAGGCCTGCGAGAGCTGGGCGAGATCGCGCTCCGGCGCGATCTCCCAGCGCGCGGCGACCGCTCGAGCTCGTCGCTCATCCCCCAGCGGTCCGGGCGCGCCTCCCCTCGTGGTCGGGGTTGGCGCCCTTCAGGGTCATGCTTCCGGTGTTGTCGCCGATCGCGCGCAGCTCGTCCACTTCGGCTGGGCTCAGCAATACCTCGGCGGGCAGCGCGGCGAGCTCGGCGCGCTTGTCCTCGATCGCGCGCGCGTCGGGGCCGCTCTCCTGGATCAAGCGTCGGCGCGACGCAGTGCACCGCCGGGTGGGCGAGGTTCCACTGGCAGGCGAGCTGCAGCAGGCTCAGCCCGTGGCGCTCGGCGTAGGGGCGCATCCGCTCGAGCTTCTCGACTCCCGCCTCGCACCCAGCCGTCGGGGCGGAACTTGCGGTGGTCGTACTCGGCGAAGGAGTGTCCCGGCCCGCACGTCGTCGTGGAACAGGCCGCCGTAGTCGACCACGCGCGTGATCAGGCTGCACGTCGTTCGCGGCGGCGGCGTCGAGCACCAGCTCGCCCGGCCACGGCTCCATCGGTGAGAGGATCACCATCGCCCAGTCGATCAGCGAGCCATGGCGCTCGAAGCAATCGATCAGATCGAGCGTGAACCCGTTCGCCGGTCCCGGCGCGACCCCCAGCAGGCGCGTGAGCCCCGCCGTCGCGGACCGCCTCCATCCCTGCCCACACCGCATCGCTCGTGTAGCCGGTCCGATCCGGGTTGTGCAGCAGCAGCAGGTCGAAGTGCTCGACCCCGAGACGCTCGAGGCTGCGCTCGGTTGCCATCCGGATGTAGTCCCCGTAGTCGCGCTCGCCGCGCAGACGCGGGTCGGTGAAGCGCGGATAAGCCCTTCGCGCCTTCGCGCTCGCCCTCGTAGAAGTCGTGCCCGATCGCGCCGATCAGGCAGTAGCTCTCGCGCTCGACTCCCGCCAGTGCCTTCCCCAGCAAGCGGTCGGCCTCCCCGGCCCCGTAGGCGTCGGCGCTCATCACCGTGTCGATGCCTTCCCCTGGCCGCAGCAGCGCCTCCAAGCGCGCATCGTCGAGCGGCTCCCCGAAGTGCATGAAGCGCCCGCCGCTCCAAGTGCCGATCGCGGTGGTCGTCGGATCCATCGCCTTCTACTTTACGGTGAGCTCGCTCTGCCGAGCACCGGGCACGCACCGCCGCGCGCTCGCCGTGCTGCCGTCCACGAAGCCGAGCTCGGCCGCGAACGGAAACCCGCCGCGGGGACAGCTGTCGGGCAGCAGCAGGCCCCGGGGGTGGTAGGCGATCGTGTGGCCGTGCACCCGTTCGTAGTAGGTGATCCCGAGTGGCCCGAGCGTGGTGGTCAGCTGCACGACCGCGACGTCGGGGGAGTCGGGCAGGCTGGGGACGAGCGGCACGCCGATCTGCACGCTCCCGCCGAACGGCGCCGGCGGCGGGGAGCAGCAGGCTGGGTAGCGCGATCTGGACGTCGACGGGGTCTGCGGCGTTGGCGTAGAGCAGCAGCGCGATCTGGCCGTTTCGGTCGGGCGCGCGGAAGATCGTCACGGGTGCGGTCTCGTGGACGATCTCCGGGCCGACCGGGATCTCCGCGATCGCGCTGCCGCTGCCCATCACCGAGTCCGGCGGGCAGTCCGTCGGGTCCGGCGGCTTCGAGCCTCGCGGCGCTGCAGGTGGCCAGGCCCAGGCCGCTGGTGGCGATCCCGAGGTCCTCCGGATAACGCAGGTCGACCTCGGTCAGCGGCGGCGGGATCTGCGCCTCGCGGGCGCCTCGATCTGAAAGCTGAAGCCGATCGTCGTGCCCTGGCCGAGGTGCTCGGGCGTGAGCGTCGCGGTGAGCTTCACCGACTGTGCGGCCTGCGCCGCCGCGGCCGGCAGCCAGGCCCAGCAGACCCAGCCGATGCACCCCAGCAGGGCGGTCAGTCCGGCGATGCGGGCCAGGACGTGCAGCTGGTGCAGAGGCTGGACCTGAGCGCGGCGCACGGCTCTGGTCCGTCTCACCGCGCCCACGCTCTCAGTACGAGAGCTTGCCGGTCGTCTGGACGGTGAGGTCGTAGTTCTTGCGGTCGAAGGTGCCGTACAAGCCGGCGTGACCGTGGGCGTGCGCGTAGCGGCCGGTGCCGCCGGTCGCGACGAGCGTGCCGGCGAAGCTTTCGTAGGTGCCGGAGCCGTGCGGGGTGGCCGTCCCGTGGCCTGTGATCGTGCCGCCGCTGACGTAGATCGTGAAGTTGGTGGTGAGCACCGCGCCGATCTCGCAGGTCGGCCTTCATGCTGCCGGGTAGCGTCCCCGAGGCTGAGCCCGACTCGTGCAGCAGCGATCCCGAGCCGCCGGTGTAGTGCATCTTGGCCGTGTCGGTGATGCTCAGCGTGCGCGCCGGCGTGTGCGGGCACGTTCCCGCGGACCGGTGCCCCGGCGAGCGCGCGACGAGGTCGCCAGGCACGAGACCCCGGCCACGACCAGATCCAGAGGACATCCCTTTGATCATTGGCGACACTCGGCAGCGCGATCTACTCCTCCAGCGCGAGTGTTGGCGGGACCCGCGCGGCGAGCCAGCCGGGGACGGCGACGAGCGCGAGCACGATCGCGAGCACGAGCGCGAGCAGCTCGAACGGACGGGCTCCGCGGTGAGGGCGACGAGCGGGTAGCCCGCGACGTACTCGAGGTAGCTGTCGATCCAGACCTGGCCGTAGATCCCCACGAGGATGCCGGTGAGGCAGCCGGCGCCGAGCAGCAGCGCCGATTCGATCAGCAGGATGCGCTGCAGGCGAGCGGGCGCGACGCCCGCGAGGCGCAGCTCGGCCAGCGCCACGCGCCGCTGCCAGATCGCGGAGGTCGAGCGCGGTCGCCAGCGCGAGGATCGCGGCGAGCGATCAAGCAGCGTGACGATCTCCCGGAGCTGGCTGAGACCCGCGACGGCGATCGTGTCGATTTCCCCGCGTGCACCGGTGCGGTCGACACTTCCAGCCCGCTCGCCGGTCCGAGTGCACGCACGATCGCCGCTCCGCACGCGCGTGGCGTTCGCGCCCGGGGCGAGCTCGACCCCGAGCGCGGTCGGCGACGAGGTTGCCCAGTAGCGCCGGTAGTCGGCGGCGCTCATCAAGATCATGCCCGGGCTCCAGCCGACGTTGGTCGTGGTCGCGGCGATCCGGAAGCGGACGTTCCCGGTGGGGGTCGGCAGCGTCAGATGCTCGCCGATGCCGACGTGATCGTTCCGCGGCGATCTGCCGCGAGAGCGTGATCTGACCGCCCGCGGCCAGCCGCGCGATCGTGGTGCTGACGCTGCCGTCGACGATCTGGCCTCGCAGCACTTCGCGCTCGGTGCCGGGCGGGCGGGCGATGATCCAGGACGCGCTGCCGTCGAAGTTGAAATAGCTGCCGATAGAAGGAGCGCACGGCGGTGACCCCCGGTATCCGGGCGATCCGCGCTGCGTCGTCGCCGGGGAGGAAGTCGACGGTCGCCGCGTAGTCACCCGGGGTGGCGACCCAGATGCTCGCGTCGGCGCTGTAGCTGCCGGCGAACCCTCTGAGCCCCGCGAGCAGGTCGTTGCGGGCGCCCCCGAGGGCGCCGCTGCCGAACAGCGCGACGGCGCCGGTCGCCGCGAGCGCGAGCGAGCGCAGCGTGGAGCCGCGCAGCGACAGCAGCGCCACGGGCAGGATCGTCAGCTTCTGACAGCGCCCGGCGAGCGCGCGGGCGCCGTGCATCGCCACGCCGAGCGCGAGCGGGACCGCGAGCACGACACCAGCGCGAGCGGCATGACCGCGAGCAGCGACAGCGCGGGCCACAGCGCGAACGTGACGCTCACAAATGCCAGCAGCCCGCCGACCGCGAGCACCAACCTCAGCTGGGTGCGGCGCCCGAGCGCGTCGCCCGGCACGCCGGCGGTGGCGTCCTGCGAGGTGTCCAGCGCTCTGCCGCCGCCGCGCAGGTCGAGCAGCGCGAGCACCGAGGCCAGGCAGGTGGCGAGCACCCCGCCGCCGAGCGCCAGCAGCACGCGGCCCACGCCGACGACGGTGCTCGTGCCGAGCATGAACGCCTCGGCGAGATAGCCCGGCGACTGGTGGAAGGGTCCCACCGCCAGCGCGTAGCCGGCGAGCAGGCCCACGAGCGAGGCGGCCAAGGCCGAGGCACAGGGCCTGGAACAGCACCATCTGCACGATCTGCGCGCGGCGCATGCCGAGCAGGCGCAGGTCGGCGATCGCGTGGCGTCGCTCGGGGACGGTCAAGCAGGATCGCGTTGAACGCGAACAGGAAGCCGAGCAGCGCGCTGATCGCGGCGAAGAACTCGCTCGACTGGGTCGCTCGGGCGCAGCGCCTGGTGCCAGCAGCGCGATGTCCTGGTCGGCAGGTGCGACCGCGAGCCGCGTCGCCCGGCGAGCGCGGTCAGCTCCGCTGCGCACGGTCGCCGTCGGGCCGGGCTTGGTCAGGACGAGGATCCGCGTGATCTCGACCGGACAGCCCGGCGAGCGCCTGCAGGTGCGCGAGCGGCATCACCGCCACGGGGCGCTGGCGAGCGCGCCGAACGTGTGCGGCGCCGAGCACGGCGGTCACGGGCAGCGCGTGACGCGGCCGCGCAACTCCAGCGCGACTCCGCTCGCGGCCGCGCCGGAGTGGGACGGGGCGGGCAGAGCCCGATCGTCGTGGCGGTGAGCTGGCTGAGCCCGATCCCGTTGGCCGAGAAGGCACTGAGCGGGATCGTGTGGGCGAGCCCGTCGAGCAGCGCGAGGCTGACCTCGGCGCCGGCGATCTGCACCGTCGCTTCGGTGGCCGTGGGGGCCGAGCACGGTCGCGGTCTGTTCGAGCAGCGGCGCGGCCTGGCTGACGCCGGGTAGCTGTTCCACGCGCGCGAGCAGCCGTTCGTCGAAGCCATCGCCGCTGCGCGCGCGCAGCTGGAGGTTCGCCGGGCCGATCACCGCGTGGACGACTTCGGCGGTCGAGCCGGCGATGCTGTCGTCGGCGACGGTGACCGCGAACAGCAGCGCCACCGCGATCGCCACGCCGAGGCCGGCGAGCAGCTCCTGGAGTTTGTGCACGCGAAGGCGCCGCCGGTATAGGTAGACGGGCATCGCGCGGTCCCATCAGCACGGCAAGCTCGCTCGGCGCTGAGCCTGCCGTCGCGCAGCGTGCAGCGCCGGTCGGCGATCGCCGCCGCCTCGAGGTCGTGCGTCACCAGCAGCACGGCCGCGTCGCGTTCGTGCGCGATCGCGTGCAGCAGCTCGACGATCTCGCGGCTGCGGGCGCTGTCGAGGTTCCCGGTCGGCTCGTCGGCGAGGATCAGCCGCGGCTCGCCGGCGAGCGCGCGGGCGATCGCGACGCGCTGGCGCTCGCCCCCGGAGAGCTCGCCCGGGGTGTGCTGCAGGCGATCGCCGAGGCCGACGCGCTCCAGCCACGGGATCGCGCGGTCCTGCGCCTCGCGCATCCCGACGCCGCCGAGCAGCAGCTTGATCGACGGCGTTCTCGACCGCCGAGACGCGCGGCATCAGGTGGAAGCTCTGGAAGATGAAGCCGACGTCGCGCAGCAGGTAGTCGCTCGCCTCGTTCGCCGTACAGCGACGTGAGATCGCGCCCGGCGTAGCGGATCGAGCCCTCCTCGGGGGTCAGCAGCGCCGCGATCAGCAGCAGCAGCGTCGTCTTCCCCGAGCCGCTCGGCCCGTACAGCGCGACCATCTCACCGGGCGCGATCTGCAGGCTCACGCCGTCGACCGCGCGCACCTCCTCGGCCCCGTGGTAGTGCTTGACCACCCGCTCGAGCTCGAGTCCCTCGGCGTGTTCCGCATCCCCATCGGTCGGACAGGCTATTCGAACAGCGGGTCTGCTTGGGATACAATGGCCCGCTCGGCACCTAATCCTGGCGCGTGAACCCGGAGGCCGTGCGCGCCCGCAGCGCGGCCTCCAGACGCTCGAGCGCGTGGCGGAGGGTCTCCTCCTCGTCTGGCTCGGATGTGGTATCGGGCTCAGACGCGGCGTTGGGCTCAGACGCGCCGCCGGGCTTGGGTGGGTCCTCAGCGCTGGCCATTACGCTCGCGCCGGGCAACGCCGCCTGCGCCACCGCGCTCGCGCCGGGCAATACGGCTTGCGCCACGGCGTTGACGCCGGGATGCAGCGCCCGCAGCTCGTCCACGCGCGGGGCGAGCGCCGGGTTGGCCTCCGCGTCGAGCTCCCGGAGCGCCGCCTCGAGCGCCGCGTCGAGCTCGATCGCGGCGTGGGCGAGGCGCCCCTGGTCGAGGTCCAGGCGCGCGCGCAGGACGAGCTCCTCGCACAGCAGCTCTCGCGTCCGCGCGCCGAGCAGCTCCGCGAGGCGCTCCTGGGGGCGCAGCGCGGCCGCGCGCCGCTGTGCCCGCTTGGTGGGCACCCAGGGCAGCTCGAGCGCGTGCTGCCAATACCCGTCGGCCAGCTGCTCGCCCTCGCCCCAGCCAGCCCGGATCACCAACGCCTGGGCGGGGGCGACCTCGTGCGTGTGTGGGTCGGCGGTCGCGATCCGATGGGCGTACAGCACGCGGTTGAGCACCGCCGTCGCCGCCCGCGTCTCGCGCTCGGCGTCGAGCTCTTTCAGCCACGCCTGTGCCTGGCGCTCGGCCGAGACGGAGACCGGGTCGATGATCGTCGCGCGCGAGGTCGGCACGGGGACGGGGTCGGGAGTCGTCTCGCGCGGGCGCCGCGCGCGGCGAGCGCTGATCCCGGGCAGGGTGAGCGTCCCGCGGCCGACGTTCGCGCCCGCCGCCAATGCTTGCGCCCGCGCCCGCGCGGCGGGACGCGCCGAGCGTGTTCAGCACGACCACGTGTTGGACCGCGCCCCGCCCGCCTCGGTCTCGCCGCCCGCCCGCCCGGGCGGCGGCGGTCCGGTCGCCTCGCGGTTGCGCAGCAGGTAACGCCCGTCGGGAGGCCCGAGCTCCCAGGGAAACTCGAGCTGCAGAAACAGGAACAGGCGCTCGGGCATGCTCGCACCGTATCCTTCACACGATGTCCGATGCGAGCAAAGCCGTGAAGAGCCTCAAGGAGCGCCTCGCCGACGGCACCGAAGACCGGCTCGGCAAGGCGCTGACCGACCTGCTCGAGAACCCCGTCCTGACCGGCGTCGTCGGCGCCGCGTTCGACGCGCGCGAGCGGGCCGCGCAGGCGCAGGAGGTCGCGATGGGCGCGTTCAACATCCCCTCCGCCGCCGACATCGAACGGCTCACGCGGCGGCTGCGCTCGGTCTCCCAGCGCCTCGAGGGGATCGAGGACGGCGTTTACCGGCTGGACCGCGCGCTCTCGGGGCGCGGGGTAGATGCGCGGCTGTCGGCGATCGAGGATCAGCTGGGGGCGCTCGCGAGCAAGCTCGGACAGGCGGCCAAGCGTGGCTCCGAGGCGCAATGCCGGCGTCCGACGGTCTAAACCCGCTGCCAAAGCCAAACCCGCTGCTGAAAGCGAAAGCGGCCGCGAAAGCCAAACCGGCCAAAGCCAAACCGGAAACCGCGAAAGCCAAACCCAAAAAAGCCTGAGCGCTCAGGCTGGCAGGGCGGCGACGGCGACGGCTCCCATCGCTTCGCCGGCGGCGAGCAGCGAATCGTCGTCGATCCGCGTGCGCGTCGGGGGGCCGGCCCCGTTTTGCTCGAACGTGTCCGAGACGATCAGCACGCAGGCGACGGGCACCGCAGCGGCGGTCCCGACTGCGAACAGCGCCGCCGACTCCATCTCGACCGCGAGCGCGCCGGGGGCGCCCGCGAGAGGTTGGGGGTCGTAGAACAGGTCGACGCTCACGATCGCGCCCACGTGGACGCGCCGCGTCGAGGAGCCGAGGTGCGCCCGTCCGGCCCGCAGCAGCGCCTCGGTGATCACCGGGTCGGCAACCGATCGGAGCTCGACGGGATCTCCGATCGACCGGCGGTGATCCCCGGCGAGCAGGGCCCGGGAGGCGCCGTCGAGGCAGAAGGACTCGCGCGCGATCACGAGATCGCCGAGCGCGAGGCCCGGGGCGAGCGCGCCGCAGGTGCCGACGCGGATCAGCCGCCGCGCGCCGAGCTCGATCAGCTCCGTCAGGACGATCGCCGCCGAGGGGCCGCCCATCCCGGTCGCCTGGATCGTGAGCGGCTCGCCGTCTGTGACGCGCCGGGCCGGTGTAGCCCCAGAGGCCGCGGTGGTGGTTGAACATCAGCGGCTTCTCGAGCAGCGTCTGCGCCAGCGCTAGCGCGCGCCCGGGGTCGCCGGGCAGCAACACCCGCTCGGACAGCGGCGCGGTGGGGCGCAGGTGGATCGCCTGGGAGTGGACAGGCACCCCGTTGGGGTCGGGGTTGCGCTCACGATTGGACTCGGGCTCTGGTTGCGACATGGGCCGCGACTTTAGACTCCCACGCGATGGCCTCGCCTCCCGACGACAGCCCCAACGACGGCCACTCCGAGAGTCCGCCCGAGGATTCCCCTGCGAGCGAGCTGACACTCGAGCAGGTCGCCGCGCGCGCGGGCGTCACGCAGGCGACCGTGAGGCGCTGGGTGCGAGAGGGGCTCGTGCCCCAGTACGACGGGGCGTGGGCGCCGGCGGCGGCCTCGCACGTGCGGATCGTTGCACGGCTGCGCGAGCGCGGGCACTCCGTGCAGAAGATCAGGGAGGCGAGCCAGAGCGGGAAGCTCGCATTCGGGTACATCGACGAACTGCTGCCGAGCTCCGAGGCGCGCTACACGCTCAAGCAGGCCGCACGCGAGCTCGACGTCGAGGAGGCGCTGATCGAGCGGCTGGTCGCCGCGATGGGTCTGAACGCGCTCTCGACCGAGGAGATCTCAGACGAAGACCTGCAGGTGCTGCGCTACGGCGCGGAGGTGCTCGCGGCGGGGCTGCCGCTGCCGGCGCTGCTTCAGATCGTGCGCGTGTATGGGCAGGCGATGGCGCAGGTCGCCGACGCCGAGGTCAGGTTGTTCCACCTGTACCTGCATGAGCCGCTGATGCGCGAGGGCGTGCCCGGCGTGGAGGTGGCGCAGGCGATGGAGGGGATGACGCGCGAGATGCTGCCGTTTGCGGTGCCGTTCATCAACTACCTGCACGGCCGCATGCTCGGCTACTTTGTCGAGCAGGACGTGATCGGCCACATCGAGTCCGACCTCGATGATGAGGAGACCGCGGAGGAGGGGCGGATGCGCGTCGCGATCGCGTTCGCGGACCTCGCGGGCTACACGAAGCTGACAGAGGAGCAGGGCGAGGCGCAGGCGGTGAGCGCGGTCGAGCGCTTCGTCGAGACGGTCGAGCAGACGTTGCCGATCGACGCGCGCGTGATCAAGACGCTCGGCGACGAGGTGATGGTCGTTGGCGCGGACGCGGGCGCGCTGACGAGCTGGGCGGTCGCGCTGGCCGCGCAGCTGCCGGCGGGCTCGCCGCCGCCGCGGATCGGGATCCACAGCGGCGCGGCGCTCTATCGCGACGGTGATTACTACGGCCGCGAGGTCAACCGCGCGGCGCGCGTCGTCGCCCGCGCGTCCGGTGGCGAGGTGCTCGTGACGCGCCCCGTCGTCGACGCCGCCAGCCGCCAGGACGGGCTCGAGTTCGAGCTGATCGGCGAGGTGGTGCTGAAGGGCTTCAACGAGCCGACCGAGTTGTTCAACGCGTCGCGGAAGGGCTGACGAGGGTGTCGTGATTGTCGAGCAGGTTCGCGACGCTGTGAGAAGAGGCGGCCTGCTGGGAGGGAATGACGATCTGCCCATCCGCCCGGTCGTGGCGATGGTCTCGGGCGGGCGTGACTCGGTTTGCCTGCTCGATGTCGCGGTCGCGCTCCGGTCGGCGGGGAGCGTGCGGGTGTTGCACGCGAACTACGGGCTGCGAGGGGATGAGTCCGACGCGGACGAGCGCCACTGCGCGGCGCTGTGCGAGGCGCTGGGGGTCGAGCTCGAGGTGGTGCGCGCGAGTCGGAAGGTGGGCGAGGCCGGCAACCTGCAGGCGTGGGCGCGGGAGGTTCGCTACAGGGCGGCGATCGGGTTGGCGGAGCGGCTGGACAAGGCGGCGGGGGTGCCGGATCTGGGCGTGTCGGGTCACCTCGACGCGCCGGCGGGTGCCGCGCGAGCGCCGGCGGACGCGCCGCGGGCCACGTGGACGCTCGTCGCGGCAGGGCACACGGCGAGCGATCAGGTCGAGACGATCCTCTACCGGCTGGCGGCCTCGCCGGGGCGCCGCGCGCTGCTGGGGATGCGGGAGGCCGAGGGGCGTCTCGTGCGCCCGCTGCTCGGGATCACGCGCGAGCAGACCGGCGCGTACTGCCAGGCTCGCGGCCTGCGCTGGCGCGAAGACGCGAGCAACGACACCGGCGCCTACGCGCGCGGGCGCGTCAGACACGGTTTGGGGGCGGCGCTGCGGGCGGTGCACCCCGCCGCAGAGGCGAACGTGCTGCGGACGGCCGCCCTGCTGCGCGAGGAGACCGAGCTTCTCGACGGCCTCGTCGCGGATGCACTGGGGGGGAGCGAGAGCATCGAGATCGCCTGTCTAGGAGAGCTCGAGCCGGCGCTCGCGCGGTTGATCGTCGTGCGGCTCGCCGAGCAGGCGGCGGGCACGTACGTGCCGCAGGCGGGCGATCGCGTCGAGGAGATCCTCGCGCTGGGCCAGCGTGGCACGGCGAGCGGTGGCGCTCGGCTGGACTTGCACGTGGGTGGGAACGTGAGCGCGCGGATCGAGGACGGGATTCTGAGCATGGTCCGGCTCCCGCCGCGATGACTACACTCCCGCAGGTGGCAACCCCCGCGCAAGCGCCCGTCGATGCCGCCGCCGCCGCAGGCCTCGTCGCCGCCGCGGGTGAGGAGGGCAGCGAGGTCGGCGAGGTGCTCGTCAGCGCCGATGACCTGCAGCGCCGCGTGGCCGAGCTGGGAAAGCAGATTTCGCGCGCGTATTATCGAACCCGCCCACCCCAGCCGCTGTTGCTGATCGGCGTGCTGAAGGGCGCGGTGTTCTTCCTGAGCGACCTGATGCGTCACATCGACATCCCTGTCGAGGTGGACTTCATGGCGGTCGCCTCCTATGGGTCGGCGACGGATTCGTCGGGGGTCGTGCGGATCCTCAAGGATCTCGACGCGGCGATCGAGGGCCGCGACGTGCTGATCGTCGAGGACATCGTTGACTCCGGCCTGACGTTGCAGTACCTGATGCGCAACCTCGGCTCGCGCAACCCGCGCACGCTCGAGGTCTGCGCGCTGCTCGTGAAGCCTGCACGGCGCAAGGTCGGCCGAAGCCGGGCGACACTCGCCGTCGGCGAGTATCCCCGTTTCGACCAGCCGCCGCGATATGTCGGCTTCGAGATCGAGGACCGCTTCGTGGTCGGCTACGGCCTCGACTACGCCGAGCGCTACCGCAACCTTCCGTTCGTCGCCGCGTTGGAGAAGTAGAGGCCTCACCCGCCGATCCCTGCCGAAGTCGCTGGAAAATCGACTCTCCGTGGTACGCTGGGGCACTGGCGGGCACGACAGAAGTCGGTCACAGAACCCGTAAGATAAACGTCATGAACCGTTTCTTCAAGAGCGCCGCCTTCCCGATCCTTCTGGTGGTGGTGCTCGCGTTCTTCTTCACGAAACTCGCCAGCACCGGCACCAGCAACAGCGTGCCGCACAGCTACCAGACGCTCGTCGCCAAAGAAATCCCCAACGGCGAAGTCAAGTCGGTCGAGTTCAAGAACAAGGGGAAGGTTCTCGAAGTCAAGGTCAAAAACAAAGCGACTGGGCACGAAGAAACCTACGAAACCGGCTACATCGACCAAGCCGCGCCCCAGCTGATCTCCCAGCTGGAAAAAGCCGGCGTGAAGTTCAACGTCGAATCGGAAAAGAGCAGCGTGCTGCTCAGCCTGCTGACGTACATCATCCCCTTCGTCCTGTTCTTTGGCTTCTGGATCTTCCTGATGAACCAGGTCCAGGGGGGCGGGTCGAAAGTGATGTCGTTCGGCAAGTCGCGCGCCAAGCGCATGTCGGCCGATTCGCCGAAGATCACCTTCAGGGACGTCGCCGGCGTCGATGAGGCGGTGGAGGAGTTACACGAGATCAAGGAATTCCTCGAGAACCCAAAGAAGTTCCAGGCGCTCGGCGCCAGGATTCCGACGGGTGTGCTGCTGTACGGACCGCCGGGCACCGGCAAGACGCTCTTGGCGCGCGCCGTCGCCGGTGAGGCGGGCGTGCCGTTCTTCTCGATCTCCGGCTCGGACTTCGTCGAGATGTTCGTCGGCGTCGGCGCCTCGCGCGTCAGGGACCTGTTCGAGCAGGCCAAGCAGAACAGCCCTTGCATCATCTTCATGGACGAGATCGACGCCGTCGGCCGGCACCGCGGCGCCGGCATGGGCGGCGGCCACGACGAGCGCGAGCAGACGCTCAACCAGCTGCTGGTCGAGATGGACGGCTTCGAGGCGAAGGACAACATCATCATGATCGCGGCCACCAACCGGCCTGACATCCTCGACCCGGCGCTGCTGCGCCCTGGCCGCTTCGACCGCCAGATCGCCGTCGATCGCCCCGACCGCAAGGGCCGGGCGAAGATCCTCGAGGTACACACGCGGGGCAAGCCTTTGGCGAAGATCATCGACATCGACGCGCTCGCCGGGCAGACCCCGGGCTTTACGGGAGCTGACCTGTCCAACCTGATCAACGAGGCCGCGCTGCTGTCCGCCAGGACGGGCAAGCGCGAGATCGGGCAGATCGAGCTCGAGGAGGGGATCATGCGCGTGATCGCCGGCCCTGAGAAGAAGACGCGTGTGATGAGCGAGAAGGAGCGTCTGATCACCGCCTACCACGAGATGGGCCATGCGCTGGCGGGACACTTTCTCGAGCATTCCGATCCGGTGCACAAGATCTCCGTGATCTCGCGCGGCCAGGCTCTCGGCTACACGATTTCGATGCCTCAGGAGGATCGCTTCCTGACGACCCGCGCCGAGCTCAACGACACGCTGGCGATGACCCTGGGCGGGCGCGCCGCCGAGGAAATAGTGTTCGGCGAGATCACGACGGGCGCCTCGAATGACATCGAGAAGGTCACGCAGACCGCCAAGCAGATGGTGATGCGCTTCGGCATGTCAGAGCGGCTCGGCCCGCGCGTGTTCGGCCACGATCATGGCCAGCCATTTCTCGGCCGCGAGTTCTCCACTGAGCCCGACTATTCCGACGAGATCGCACGCGAGATTGATGACGAGGTGCGGCGGATCATCGAGTCCGCGCATAAGCGTGCCACGGACATCCTCGTCGAGCACGAGCACGAGCTGAAGAAGATCTCCGAGATCCTCGTCAAACGCGAGACGATCGAGAAGGAGGAGTTCCTCGCGCTGCTGGCGGGCAAGAGCGAGGAGGAGGTGTTCGGCGTTGAAGAGTCGAGCAAACCCGAGCTGCCCGTCCCGCCTACGACGGCCGACCGCGCGGAACGCGAGCCCGCCCCACGGGCGACGCCCCGCCCGGGCTTGGCTGGCGGGACCACTGAGATGCGCGGCACGGGCGCTGACGGCCCCAAACTAGCCTGACTGACGAGCGTCTAGCCGCGCCTGGCTGTGTCCTCGGTCGCTCGTGTGCAGAGCACACGTCGCTTCCTGCGTCCTTGCCAGCCACGCCGATACGCTCGTCAGAAGGTTGACTTTTCGTATGAGCGATATCTCGATCCGAGCTAATTCATTCCGCGTGATGGGGATCGTGAACGTGACCCCGGACTCGTTCTCCGACGGCGGTACGTTCCTGGAGGCCGATGCCGCGATTGCGCATGGGCTGGAGCTCGTGGGAGAGGGCGCGGAGATCCTCGACATCGGCGGCGAGTCGACGCGGCCGGGCGCCGACCCGGTGTCCACCGAGGAGGAGCTGCGCCGGGTGGTGCCGGTGATCGAGGGGCTCGCCTCGTCCTCGACGATCGGTGCGACGCCGGCCCACATGCAGACGCCGAGCTGCGCGGAGACCCGGGCCCGGGCGCAGATGCCCGCCCGCGCAGAGACCCAGGCCCGCATGCAGACGCCGGCCCGCGCGCAAATCTCGATCGACACATCGAAGGCGAAGGTCGCCGCGGCGGCCCTGCGCGCGGGTGCGAGTCTGGTGAACGACGTGACTGCATTCCGCGCCGACCCGGAGATGGCCGGGGTGGTCGCCGGCAGCGGTGCAGAATGCTGCTTGATGCACATGCTCGGCGAGCCACGCACGATGCAGCGCGACCCGCGCTATGACGATGTGGTCGACGAGGTAAGGGCGTTCCTGGAGGAGCGCATGCGGTTCGCGGTGAGGGAGGGCGTGGCGGAGGAGCGGATCATGCTCGACCCGGGGATCGGGTTCGGCAAGACGACCGCGCACAACCTCGAGCTGCTGCGCCGCCTCGACGAGCTGGCCGCGCTGGGCCGCCCGCTCGTGATCGGCACCTCGCGCAAGAGCTTCCTCGGCCGGATCGCCGCCGACGCTGCCGGCACGGCCGAGCCGCTGGACGCGCAGCACCGTCTGGCAGGGACGATCGCCACGAACGTGCTCGCGCTCGAGCGCGGCGCGAGCGTGTTCCGGGTGCACGACGTCGCCCCAGTACGCGAGGCGCTGGCGGTGGCGGCTGCTACGTTGGGCGGGCGATGGACGGCGAGCGACGGCACGACGACCCGGATGACCAGGACGACCGGGACGAGCTAGCCGAGAGCCTGGACGACCGCGACGGCGAGGACGCGGACGGCGAGGACGACCTCGAGGAGGACCGTGACGACGATGATGTCGAGCGCGGCGCCGAGTCGGTCACGATCGAGATCACGGGCCTGTCGCTGTATACACACCACGGCGTCAGCGAGGCCGAGCGCGAGGTCGGCCAGCGCCTGGTGCTCGACCTGCGCCTCGACGTGGGCGAGACCGACGCGACCGCGACCGATGCGTTGGAGGACACGATCGACTACGCGGAGGTCTGCCAGCTCGTCGCGCTCGTCGCCCAGCAGCGCTCCCACAAGACGCTCGAGCGACTCTGCAGCGTGGTCGCGGACAGGCTGCTCGGCGACTACGCCCTGGAGGGCGTGTGGGTGAAGGCGACCAAGCCCGAGCCGCCGATCCCGCTGAGCGTCGACGAGGTCTCCGTCGAGATCTGGCGCGAGGCCGAGGAGTAGGCGACGCTCGCCGCGCTCCCCGGCCTGCTCCAACCGCCAGCCTGCTGCGTGCCCGCCGAAGTCAGGTCTTACTTCACTTCGGCCTTACTTCACTTCGCTCCCGCTCGGGGTGAGCACGTACCACGGTGCACCGAACGAGTTGATCCCCTGACCGGAGGTGTCGCCGCTGTTGGGGTCCCCGACGTAGTAGTAGAGGGGGTGGCCCTTGTATGTCACCTGCTTGGTCCCATCCGAGCGGGTGATCGTCCCGAGATCCGCACTGTCCGCGCCGCCCGCCGCCTTGGGACTGCCGCTGGTGGTCACCGGTGGCCACACTTCCGCGCAGGCGCTCGAGCACGTCGAGGCTGGGCCCTTGTCGGCCGCGAACAGATAGACCGTGCGCCGCTGAGGGCCGGCGACGAGGATGCTGCCGAGCGTGCCGTTGTGTGCGACCGTGATGGTCGCAACGCCGGCGCCCGAGGCCGCCGTGGATGCTGGAGCGCTGGTGGTCGTGGCGGTGCTCTGCGGGGAGGCCGAGCCGCCGGCAGCGGAGGAAGAGCTGGTGCTGCTGCTGCTCCCACCGCCGCAGCCCGCGAGCGCGAGCGCGAGCAGGCCGGTGGCGCCGAGGGCTCCGAGGATGCCGCTATTCGATTTGTGCATGTGGGGCTCCTGCCTGGTAGATGAGGTCATCCAAGAGGACCACTCTACGGCGAAATCCTTTCCCATTGGACAGTATTGGACAGTCCAGGGCTCCTGTGCCCACCCTGCGCCGAGCCTGATGCGTCGGACGGTGGGCCGCGACGGTGCGACGCGCCGTGGCCTCAGGAAATCGCGAGCGCCGGCCCGGCCCAGCGCACGCCTTCGATTGAGGTCCCACCCACCCCAAGCGCCGCGAGCGCGTCGGACAGTCGCTCGCCGGCGGGTGTGGCCAGCTCGAAGTCGAGCTCGAGCGCGGGGATCAGCACGAAGCGCCGGCTCAACAGTTGCTCGTGCGGGAGCGTCATGCGCTCGTGGCGCAGCTCCAGCGCGCCGAGCAGCAGGATGTCGATGTCGATCGCGCGTGGGCCGTGGCGGATCTCGCCCTCCTCACGCCCCAGCTCCCGCTCCAGGCGCTTGACGGCGTCGAGCAACTCCAGCGGCTCGAGCGACGTCTCGACGCGCAGGCAGGCGTTGAGGAAGCTCGCCTGGTCGGGCACCTCGCCGACGGGGTCGGTGTCGTACGCCGAGGAAGACGCCAGCACGCGCACCCCAGCAGCCGGCAGTGCGTCGACCGCCCGCTGCAGGTGAAGGCGGCGATCGCCGACATTGGAGCCGAGGCCGAGCAGTCCGATCCGGGTGGGCATGCGCGGGAAGGTATCTATGCGCCGGCAGGCTCGTATGCCCCGGCGGGCTCGGCGAGCTCCTCGTGCAGCCCGATCCGTCCGTGCAGACGACGCAGCGGCCGTGGCGCCCACCAGGTGCGCTCGCCGAGCTTGCCCATCAGCGCCGGCACGAGCAGCGCGCGGACGAACGTCGCGTCGATCGCGACCGCCAGCGCGGTGCCGACGCCGAACTGCTTGATGAAGAAGATGTGCGAGGTCACAAATGCGCCGACCGCGACGCAAAACAGCAGCGCTGCGGCGGTGATCAGCCGTCCGGTGCGCTCGAGGCCGTGCGCGACCGCGTCGCGCGTGGAAAGGCCGCCGTCGTGGGCCTCTTTGATGCGCGCGAACAGGAACACGCCGTAGTCGGTCGACAGCGCGAACGCGACCGTGAACAGCAGCACGAGGTTCGACTCCTCCAGGCCGCCGATCGGGCTGAAACCCATCAGTGAGGAGAGGTGCCCGTCCTGGAAGATCAGCACGAGCAGCCCGGCGCCGACGGCAACCGTGAGCAGGTTCATCAGCAGCGCCATCAGCGGCAGCACGACCGAGCCGGTCATCAGGAACAGCGTGCCGAGCGTGACGCACACGAGGATCACCAGCGCGAGCGGCATGTGGGCGGAGATCGCGGCCTTCTGGTCGATGAACCAGGCGGTCGTGCCGCCGACCATAGCTCCGGCCGGGTGCACGAGCGTACGCAGGCGGTGAATCAGCTGCTGGTTTGCCACCGAGGCGTCCGAGCCGCGCGGGAGCAGTTCGATCTCCCAGGTGTCGCGGCCGAGATAGCGCGGCGGCACGGCCTCGCTCGCCTGGCCGGCGGCTGTTCGCCGTGCCTGCAGCGCGAGCGCGTCGACGCTCGCCCCCGAGCTCGCGGATGCGGGCACGACCACGGTGATCGTCTGCGAGCCGTCGCTGGCGAATTCCTTGCTGAGCGTTTCCGCGATCTGGCGGCTCTGCGATGAGGCCGGCAGCACATGCGCGTCGGCTGGGATCAGCTGCAAGCGCAAGGCCGGGGATGCGATCACGAGCAGCACCGCGCCGGTGGCGAGCGCGACGAGGCCGGGCCGGCGCATCACGCCCTTGCCGAGCCGGAACCAAGCACCTTCCTCGCTGCTGTGCGCGGAGCGATCGGCGCTGCGCTGCAGCCAGGCCGGGGCGAACGAGTTCACCCGCGGGCCGAGCGCGACGAGCACGGCCGGCAGCACGACCAGCGCGACGATCCCGGCCGAGAGGGCGACGATCATGCCGCCGATGCCCATCGAGTAGAGAAAGCGCAGCGGGAACACGAGCAGCGACGCGAGCGCCCCCGCGACGGTCAGCGAGCTGTAGAGCACGGTACGCCCCGCGGTCTGCAGCGTGCGCTTGATCGCGGGGAAAGTGTTGGCGCCACCCGCGAGCTCCTCGCGGTAGCGCGAGAGCACGAACAGGCTGTAGTCGATCCCCAGACCGAGCCCCATCCCGGTGACCAGGTTGACGGCGAAGATCGATAGGCCTGTGATCTCCGCGTTGATCAGGCGCAGGACGAGGAACGTGATCACGATCGCGAACCCGCCCACGAGCAGTGGCAGTGCTGCGGCGATCAGGCCGCGAAAGACCCAGAACGAGAGCAGCAGGAGGATCGGGAAGGCGAGGAGCTCGGCGCTGCGCAGGTCCGAGGAGGTGCGCTTGTTGATTTCGCTGAACGCGACGTCAGGGCCGCCGAAGAGCACGTCCTGGGCCGCGAGCTGCGGGCGCAGCCGCGCGACCGCCGTGGCGGACTCTTCCTGTGTGGAGAACGCGGCCAGCACGGCCGTCTGGCGGCCGTTGCGCGAGACGAGCGCCGCGAGGTGCGTGGCCGGATAGTCGATCACACGCTGAAATCCGGGCTGGGTCGCCAGCATCGCGGCGACGTGCACCGCCTCCCGCTGGGCGACCACGTTGGTGCGTACATCTCCGGCGCTCGGCACGAGCGCTGCCACGCCGTAAGCGGCGCGCTGCCCGGTCGCCCGTTCGATCGTTTTTTCGACCCGCTGGTTCTCGGCTTTGCGATCCTGGAAGTCACTGTTGGAGCTCTTCAGGATCGTCGTCACGGGCGCGCCGAACGCTGCCGCGAGCAGGAACAGAATGCCGGCCCCGATCAGCACACGGCGCGCGTTCCCGGCGCCGGTGGCGAGCGACGACAGCCGCGCGATCAACGTTCTTCCTGGCCAGCCAGCCAACTCATGCCAGGCATTATGAGTGACTGCTAACTAACTTGTCAAGAGGAATCTCGAATAAATGTCCGAGCGAGCGCGATCAGCGGACGACGATCTCGCCCTTCATGCCCTCCGCGACGTGCAGCGTGCACTCGTAGGAGAACGTGCCGCTGTGCATGAAGCGCACCGTGTATGAGCCGTGTGTCTGCGTGCGCGAGTGGAAGCCGTGGAAGGTCACGTTGTGCTCGGTTTCCCCGTCGCGCCACACCCATGTGACGCTGTCGCCGCGGGCGATGCGCAGGTCGCCGGGGTGGAAGGCGATGTCCTCGAGCGTCACCGTGTGGCTGCCGGCCGATCGGGCGCCGCCGCCGAGGGCCACCGCCGGAGCGAGCGCCGCGGCGATGGCCGCGAGACCGGGCGCTAGCAGTCTGCCGGTGCGCCCACCGATCATGCGCGCCTCACGAGGCGGTCTCGTCGTGGTCGCTCCAGCTGGCGAGCTTCAAGAGCGTGGCGCTGGAGATGCCGTGGCCGGATACCACGCACAGGCGGCCGTCTCGTAGCCAGGTCACGATCGTGGCGCCGTGCTCGGTGAGTAGCCGGTAGGACACGCCACCGCGCCAGACGATCACGCCGCCGCCGACCCGGGGCGCGGGGGTGCCGGCGAGGATCGCGTAGCCGATCCGCCGGCCGTGGGAGTCGGTGTAGAAGACCGTTGTGATCGAACGGCCGTCGACGCGATCGGTGCGCGATCCGGTGCTGTGCCAGCCGAAGCGCTCGCTCCAATAGGGGAACGGCACGCCGTCGACGGCGACGGCGAGCTGCGTGTGGTGCGCTTGGCTCTCGGGTGGCGCCGGGAGCGTCGCCGCGCGCAGGGTTGGCGCGGCTGCTTGGCTGAAGCTGACCGTGGGGGCGCCGCCGCCGCCGCTGAGGCCGACCGCGATCGCAACCGCCACGACCGCGGCGAGTGCTGCGGCTGCGCTTGCGAGGCCCACAGGAGAGAAGATGCGGCGCGAAGCGCGGCGTGCCACGTGGCGTTCCTGGTGAGTCGCGACCAGCGACTCGACTTGCCGGTGCAGCGACTCCGGCGCGCGCACATCGCTCGAGCGCACGAGCTCGACCAGCTCCGATTCTGTGCGTGTGCGTGGCGGTGGCGGTAGTTCGGTCATGACGTTCCCCTGCTCGGTAAGACTCCGCCCGCCCTGGTCTCTTCCCGGCGGGCGGCGGGCGTCTGCGACAGCCCTGACGCGAGCTCGGGATCAGACGTGGGAGCGGAAGCGGGGGCCGGTGCGGGAGCGGGGTCCTGGGCGGGATCGGGCTCCGGGGCGGGGTCGAGCAGCCGTGCGAGCTGCCGGCGGGCCCGGAACAGCCTGGTCGTGATCGTTGCCTCGCGTACGCGCAGCGCTCGGGCGGCCTCCCGGTAGGAGAGGCCGAGCACGTCGACTGCGATCAGTGCGAGCCGGCGATCCTCCGGCAGCGCCGCGATGCTCGCGTAGAGCTCCTGCATCTCCAGCGCCCGCTCAGGTTGACCCAGTGGGCGCGGGTCGGCCGCGACGACGTCGTCGAGCGTGGCGATCGTGACCGGCCGCCGGCTCGCGGTGCGGCGGCTGGTGAAGAAGGTGTTGCGCAGCACTCGCATCAGGTAGTACAGCTCGTCGTCGCCGCTCAGCACCCGCGGCCGCGCGAGCACCCGCGCGAACGTCTCCTGTACGAGGTCCTCGGCGTCCTCGCGCGAGCCGCACAGCGCCCACGCGGCGCGATACAGACGGTCCACGTGTTGCGTCAGCGACTGCGGGTCAAGGGTACGCATGTGGGTTGCGGTGCGGGGGCGCTCGGGCGAGCGAGCCGACTGGCTCCTGTCCTGCGACTGTAGCGCCGTGAAGTTTCAGGCGCCCGCGAGCGCGGGCAGCCACTCCGCGGGCAGGGTGCCTGCGGGAACTTCACCGACCATCGGCGGGAAGTAGCGCGTCAGCGCAGTCGCCGGGCGCCCGGCGATCAGCGGGCGCACGTCCGCGATCGCGGACAGCAGGCGGATCGTGCTGCCAATCTGCAGATCCGCTGCGTTGGGATACTCGTCCGCTCCGAGCAGGCCCTCGGCGATCCATGCGTCGACCCGGTCCAACTGGCCCGGGAGCGCTGCGATCGAGGCGCGGGCGATCTGATCGCTGGTTTTGCTTCTGAGCGTCATCAGGCGGGCCGTGAGCGGCAGCGACGGACGCAGCATCGCGCGCGGCAACGGCAGCTTGAAGTCGTCTGCCACGAAGCTCTCCATCACCGCCGGACCGCGCACGAACGCCCGGGGCAGGATGTCCCGCGGCACGTCCTGCAGCTCCTCATCGCCCCAGCGCTCGACCTCCAGCACCTGCGCTCGCGCCGGATCTCCCACCGCGGGTAGCAGCGCCGGCTCTGGGCTGAGCTCGTCCAGGCGCCGCATGATCGGCCGCGAGCCCACCAGCCGCTCGCCGTCGATCCGGATCCCGGGGACCGTTTTTCCGCCGTAGCGTGTCGGGCCGACCAGCAGCTGGGTCATCGGCAGCAGATCGACGCGCTCGAACGCGATCGATTTCAACCTCAAGGCGGCTTCGACCGCCGCACATGGGTGCGAGGCCGGCAGCACGTACAGCTTGATCTCGGCCATCTCGTTCCCACCCCTTTCGATCGACCGCGACGAGCATATAGAAGCCGCGTTCCGGGATAGGCTTCGGCGATCATGTTGCTCGTCGTCGACGTCGGAAACACGCAGACCCACTTCGGGGCCTTTCGCGACGGCGAGCTGCTCGAGCACTGGCGCTTCGCCACCGTGCGCCAATCCACCGCCGACCAACTGGGGGCGGCGCTGCGCAACCTGCTCGAGCTGCGCGGCTGCTCGTTCGAGGACCTGTCGGCGTCGATCGTCTCCTCGACCGTGCCCCAGCTCGAGCCGGAATGGACGGCGATGGCCAGCCGCTACCTCGGCCACGAGATGCTCGTCGTCGGGCCGGGCACGAAGACGGGGATGGCGATCCGCTACGACAACCCGCGTGAGATCGGCGCCGACCGGCTCGTGAACGCGGTCGCGCTGCGCGAGCGCTTCGACGGCCCGGCGGTGTGCGTGGACTTCGGCACCGCGACGACGTTCGACGTCGTCTCGCGCGAGGGCGAGTACCTCGGTGGCTCGCTGATGACCGGCATCGAGATCTCGCTCGAGGCGCTCTCCGAGCGGGGCGCGCGGTTGCCGAAGGTCGATCTCGCGCCGCCGAAGAGCGTGATCGGCAAGAACACCGTCGACGCGATCCGCTCCGGCGTCGTGTTCGGCTACGCGGGCGCCGTCGACGCGATCCTGCGCCGCCTCTACGACGAGCTCGGCGAACGCACGGCGGTGATCGCCACCGGGGGGCTGGCGCGGCTGGTGGTGCCCTACACCGAGGAGATCGAGGAGGTCGACGAGCTGCTCACGCTCACCGGGCTGCGGTTGCTGCACGAGCGTAATTCTTGAAGGGGCGTTCGAAGGCTGGGCCCCAGGCTCGAATACCTGTGCCAGCGGTCGAGGGCTCGAATGCCGGCGTCGGCTCGGAAACGTAGACCACGAGGGCCGCGTGTCGTCAGCGACGAGCCCTACCATGCTGAGGTCATGTCTTCGCGCCTAGCCGTCTGGACCGTGGGCCACTCAAATCATGAGCTCGACGAGTTTGCGCGGCTCCTCTCGGGCGAGCAGATCGAGTTCTTGGTCGATGTGCGGTCCTTTCCATACTCGCGCTACGCGTCGCACTTCAACCGTGAGCAGTTCGAGGTCGCGATGGCTCGGCGCGGGGTGCGTTATCTGTTCATGGGCGAGGAACTCGGGGGGCGGCCCACGAGTGAAGATCAATACGACGGCGAGGGTCACGCTCTGTACGGGCCGATGTCTGAAGGGGCGGCCTTTACGCCCGCGGTCAACCATCTGATCGAGGGCGCCCGTCACCACCGCATCGCCTTGGTCTGCAGCGAGGGGGACCCGCAGGACTGTCACCGCCGGCTACTCGTCGGCAAGGTGCTCGCTGACCGAGGAGTCGAACTTCGGCATATTCTTCCGGATGGGACGATCCGGACCGAGCTCTCCGTGGTGCTGTCCGACGATCACGCGCAGTGTTTGTTCTTTGCAGAGGAGACGTCGTGGAGATCTACACAATCGGTTTCACACAGACGACGGCTGAGCGCTTCTTCGAGCGTCTAGCCGATGCCTCTACGCGTCTGTGGAATCTGAGAAACCGGGCCAGGCTGGATCAATTCCCTCGCTGCTGAGCAGCTCGGCTTGCACTGCGAGAACATCCTCGACTTGTTGATCCTCCCCTAGAACGTATCCAATTGGGAGGTCAGTCGTTCCATCCCGTCATTCTCCTCAGCAGGTTGTAAATCTCGTCGTCTAGCCATGGTGGTTGCCCTGATCTTTCCCGTAGACGCCGTGTCATTAACATCGCATAGGTCTCTGCAATGACCTCATGCGTGTAATCCTGTGAACGATACCCGGCAGTCCGGCAGAGCGCATGAAGGCATCTGTCGTTGAGCCGAGCGACTGGCTCACAACCTGCCACTGAGATGCGCCGATGGATTCCAGCAAGTTTCGGTGAGCGGGTGGAAGATTATCCCATGCCATCTGAACAATCTGCTCTGCATTACTCGCGGCTTTCTTCGAATGTTTGGTGCCGCGTGCCACAGGACGAGATTACCGTTGCCGGATACCTGAAGTTCAAATGATTGAAGCCCTACCCCGGGAACGCCAATTTTTGAAATGGCTCCTGCTGCGGTTTATCGCCGACCACGCCCATAATGGACCCATGACCCGTCAGCTCACAGACCCCTGGATGCTCGGTCCCCTCGAGGTCCCCAACCGCGTCCTCCTGGCCCCACTCGCCGGGATCGGCAACTGGTTTGTGCGCCTGCAGGCCAAGCGCTACGGCGCGGGGATGGCGGTCTCGGAGATGGTCTCCTCGCACGCGATCTACCACCGCAACGAGAAGACGTGCAACGAGATGCTGCGGATCCACCCCGATGAGCACACCGCAGGAATGGGTGGCCCGATCTCGATCCAGCTCTTCGGCGAAGACCCCGACGTGATGCGCGCGGCCGCGGCGCGCGTCCTCGAAGCGGGCGCCGACGTGATCGACATCAACATGGGTTGCCCGGTGCCGAAGGTCCAGAAGACCGGCGCCGGCGCGGCGCTCCTGGCCAATCCCGACCGGGCGGTCGCCGTCGCGCGCGCCGCCCGCGAGGGGGGAGGGGGCCTGCCCGTGACGGTGAAGCTGCGCTCCGGCCGGCGCCAGGGCGAGACGAGCGGCTTCGAGCTGGCGCATCGCTTGGTGGATGAGGCCGGGGTAGCAGCGATCGGCTTTCACCCCCGTTCGGCGGCGGTCCACCACAAAGGCGTTCCCGACTACGAGCTGGCCGCGCGCCTGGTCGCTTCGCTCGACGCGCCCGTGATCCTGACCGGTGGCCTGAACGAGCCCGAGCAGATCCGCGAGGCCTTCCACAGGACCGGCGCCGCGGCCGTGATGCTTGCGCGCGGCGCGCTCGGCAACCCCTGGCTGTTCGAGCAGCTGCTCGGCCTGCGCCGCGAGGAGCCGACCCGCGAGGAGGTGTTGGGAGAGTTGAACTGGACGATCGACCGCGCCGTCGAGCACCTCGGCCAGCCCCGCGCCACGCGCTACCTGCGCAAGTTCTACCCCTGGTACGTCCAGCGGTTGGGACTCGACCGTCAGACGGCAAAGGAGCTCCAGGCGGCGTTGCAGGGTGCAGAGACGCTCGAGGAGGTCCAGGATCTACTGGCCTTCGATCGGCCTGCGTCGCTCATATCTGTCTGAGTGGCCCGCCAAATCGCCCTCCAATCAGTCAAGTGGGGCGAACAGAATGCCGATCCCGCGCCGCTATACTGCTGCGCCCCCGCGAGCTGGCGGGTTTTGTTCTGTCTTGACCTAGCCCCGAACCCGAGATCGGATCCCGCCCACCCGCATGCCGAAGGACGTAATCCTCACACCAGAAGGCCTCGAGAAACTCAACGAGGAGCTCGAGCTGCTCTCGACCGCGAAGCGCCGCGAGGTCGCCGAGCGGATCAAGGAGGCGCGCGAGTTCGGGGACATCTCGGAGAACTCCGAGTACGACGACGCGAAGAACGAGCAGGCGATGGTCGAGAGCCGCATCATGCAGCTGCAGGAGCGCCTGCGGATGGCGACCGTGATCGAGACGAAGGACCTCTCGACGGACATGGTCCAGGTCGGCTCGGTGGTGCACGTCAAGGACGAGAAGACGGGCAAGTCGGTCAAGTACACGATCGTCGGCTCGGCCGAGGCCAAGCCGGAGGAGAACAAGCTCTCCAACGAGTCCCCCGTCGGCCGCGCGCTGCTCGGCCACAAGCGCAACGAGACGGTCGCGGTGAAGGTCCCCCGCGGCCCCGCGCGCAAGCTGAAGATCACGAAGATCGACGTCGGACTCAAGTAACCTCGCCGCGATGCGCGGCGACGAGACCCCCACGACTCCAGGCGACTCCGCCGCGGATCGTCCTGGCGCTCTGCCGGTGAGAGGGTCCTCGCCTGCCAGTGGGTCCTCGCCGGCAACCGGAGACGGCTCGTCGGCTGAGCCTGCCCCCGTGCCGGTAGACGCCCCGGCGCAGGAGGGTGCTCGCCACGGCTTGAACGAGCTGATCGCCGAGCGCCGTGCGAAGGCCCGGAGGCTGAGAGAGGAAGACCCCGACGCGTTCCCCTACGCGTTCCCCGACACAGAGCCGATCGAGAACGTCCTCGACGCCTACGAGCACCTGACAGCCGGCGAGGAAACCGAGGACAAACACCGCATCGCCGGGCGGATCGCCGCGCGCCGCGGCTCGGGCAAGGCCGCGTTCCTCGACCTCGTCGATCGCACGGGCAAGCTCCAACTGCATGCGCGCATCGACGTGCTCGGCGAGGACGCGTTCGCGCGCCTGACATCGCTCGACCTCGGCGATCTGATCGGCGTAGACGGCGCCGTGCTGCGCAGCCGCCGCGGCGAGCTGTCGCTGCGCGTCGACCGCTTCCAGATCCTCGCCAAGGCGCTGCGCCCGCCGCCGGACAAGCACCACGGGCTGAGCGACGTCGAGACCCGCTACCGCCGCCGCGAGCTCGACCTGATCGCCAGCGAGGAGGCCCGTGGAGTGTTTATCGCCCGTGCGCGGATCATCTCCGCGATCCGCGCTCACCTCGACGGGGAGGGCTTCGTCGAGGTCGAGACGCCGGTCCTGCAGCCCCTCTATGGCGGCGCGCTGGCGCGGCCGTTCACGACCCACCACAACACGCTCGACCGCGATCTCTACCTGCGGATCGCGACCGAGCTGTACCTCAAGCGCCTGCTCGTCGGCGGCCTGGAGCGCGTCTACGAGCTGGGCAAGAACTTCCGCAACGAGGGCGTCGATACGACCCACAACCCCGAGTTCACGGTGCTGGAGTGGTACGAGGCCTACGCCGACTACAACGACGCGGCCGCCCGCCTCGAAGGGCTCGTCGGCGCCGCGGCGCGGGCGACCGGCTACGCGGGCGAGCTCGACTTCGCGACGACGCCGTGGCGGCGCGTGAGCTTCGCCGGGGCGATCGCCGAGGCGACCGGGATCGACGTGCTGGCCCATCGCGGCGGCGAGGACGGTGGTAACGGCGACAGTGGTAATGCTGACGGCGGTGGCGGTGGCGGTGGCGGTGGCAACGACGACGTGCGTGAGGGTGGCGAGCGCAACGGCGGCCAGAGCAACGGCGGCGAGGGCGACGCGGATGCCCTGCGCGCGGCGATCGCGGCGCGCGGTCTGGATATGCCGACCGAGGGCCGCACCTGGCCCCAACTGGCCGACGACCTGCTGTCGAAGTACGTCGAGCCGAGGCTGATCCAGCCGACGTTTGTGCTCGACTACCCGATCGAGCTCTCGCCTCTAGCGCGCGAGCACCGCTCCGAGCCCGGCCTGGTCGAGCGCTGGGAGGCGTTCGCGGGGGGCATGGAGATCGCGAACGCGTTCAGCGAGCTGATCGACGCGGACGTTCAGCGCGAGCGTTTCCGCGCCCAGGAGCGCCTGCAGACGCAGGGTGACGATGAGGCCCAGCCCTACGACGAGCTGTTCGTGCAGGCACTCGAGCAGGGCATGCCGCCGGCCGGCGGGGTCGGCATCGGCATCGACCGGCTCGTGATGCTGCTTACTGACCGCGATTCGATCCGCGAGGTCGTCCTGTTCCCAGCGATGCGCGATTGAGGCTGTTCAGAGCGGCGCATGCGCCGCTCTGCCGGTCGGCACATGTGCCGACCGGCCGGGCCGCACATGTGCGGCCCGGGGGAGGGCCACATGTGGCCCTCCCGAGAAGTGCCGCATGCGGCACTTCTACCGGCCGGTGCATGCACCGGCCGGCGCCCCCGCGCATGCGCGGGGGCGAACTACCAAGACACCACCCGCGGGAGGTCCCCTGCCCGGTTGGTAGACTGCCCAAGAGGCCTAACCAGCACCAAATAGCGCTCGGGGCTCGACCCTCGAGGAAGGAAACAGACCATGTTCGAGCGATTTACAGAACGAGCCCGGCAGGTGGTCGTTCTCGCGCAGGAGGAGGCGCGCACGCTCAAGCACAACTACATCGGCACCGAGCACATCCTGCTCGGGCTGCTGCGCGAGGAGGAGGGCCTGGCCGCGCGCGTGCTGGAGTCGCTGGACATCACCGTCGAGCGCGTCCGTGCGCAGGTCGTGCGGATCGTCGGCTCCGGCGAGGAGGTCACCTCCGGGCAGATCCCGTTCACGCCGCGCGCGAAGAAGGTCCTCGAGCTCGCCCTGCGCGAGGCGCTCAGCCTCGGGCACAACTACATCGGCACCGAGCACATCCTGCTGGGCCTCGTGCGCGAGAATGAGGGCGTCGCCGCGCGCATCCTGCTCGACTTCGACGCCGACTCGGAGAAGATCCGTAACGAGGTGATCCGCATGCTCTCCGGTCCCGGCGGGCGTCGCCAGGGCTCCTCGGGCGGCTCCGGCGGCTCGGGCTCGGGCAGCGGCTCGCCCGGCGAGGGCAAGAAGTCTTCGAAGCTGCTCGACCAGTTCGGGCGCAACCTGACGAAGCTCGCCGCCGAGGGCAAGCTCGACCCGGTCGTCGGGCGTGAGACGGAGATCGAGCGGATCATGCAGATCCTTTCCCGCCGCACGAAGAACAACCCGGTCCTGATCGGCGAGCCCGGTGTCGGCAAGACCGCCGTGGTCGAGGGCCTGGCCCAACGGATCACCGCCTCCGACGTGCCGGAGCTCTTGAAGAACAAGCAGATCTACACGCTCGACCTGGCGGCGCTCGTCGCCGGCTCGAAGTACCGCGGCGAGTTCGAGGAGCGCCTGAAGAAGGTGATGAAGGAGATCACCCAGCGCGGCGACATCATCCTGTTCATCGACGAGCTCCACAACCTCGTCGGCGCGGGCGCGGCCGAGGGCGCGATCGACGCCGCCTCGATCCTCAAGCCGGCGCTCGCGCGCGGCGAGCTGCAGACGATCGGTGCGACGACGCTCGACGAGTACCGCAAGTACCTCGAGCGCGACTCCGCGCTGGAGCGCCGCTTCCAGCAGATCCGCGTCGAGGAGCCCTCGATCGACCAGACCGTCGAGATCCTCAAGGGTTTGCGAGACAGGTACGAGCAGCACCACAAGGTGCAGATCACCGACGAGGCGCTGCGCGCCGCCGGCGAACTCGCCAGCCGTTACATCTCCGACCGCTTCCTGCCCGACAAGGCGATCGACCTGATCGACGAGGCCGCGTCGCGGATGCGGATCAAGTCGATGACCTCGCCGCCCGCCAACCGCGAGCTCGAGGGCGAAGTCGAGACCACGCGCCGCGAGAAGGAGGCGGCGATCGAGGCCCAGGAGTTCGAGAAGGCCGCGGCGCTGCGTGACAAGGAGCGCAAGCTGACGAACAAGAAACACGAGTTCGAGAAAGAGTGGGAAGCCGGCGAGACCGGCGAGCGCCCCGCGATCGGCGAGGAGGAGATCGCCGACATCGTCTCGATGTGGACTGGGATCCCCGTGTTCAAGCTGACCGAGGCCGAGACGCAGAAGCTGATGCGGATGGAGGACGAACTGCACAAGCGCGTGATCGGACAGCACCCCGCGGTCGAGGTGATCTCGAAGGCGATCCGCCGCTCGCGCGCAGGGCTGAAGGACCCGAAGCGCCCGACCGGCTCGTTCATCTTCCTCGGCCCCTCCGGCGTCGGCAAGACCGAGCTCGCACGGACCCTCGCCGAGTTCCTCTTCGGCGACGACGAGTCGATGATCCGGATCGATATGTCGGAGTACATGGAGAAGCACGCCGTCTCGCGGTTGGTCGGCTCGCCTCCGGGCTATGTCGGCTACGACGAGGGTGGCCAGCTGACTGAGGCCGTGCGGCGCAAGCCGTATTCCGTCCTGCTGCTGGACGAGATCGAGAAGGCGCACCCGGACGTGTTCAACATCCTCTTGCAGATTCTCGAGGACGGCCGTCTGACCGACGCGCAGGGGCGGACGGTCGACTTCCGCCACGCGATCGTGATCATGACCTCGAACATCGGCGCCGCCGAGATCGCGCGCAACACGCCGCTCGGGTTCGCGGTGTCAGAGGACGAGACGGGGATTACGTACGACGACATGAAGAACCGGATCATGGGCGAGCTGAAGAAGGTCTTCCGCCCCGAGTTCCTCAACAGGATCGACGACGTGATCGTCTTCCACAAGCTGCAGAAGGAGGAAGTCAAGCAAATCGTTGAGCTCCTTCTGCTGCGGATCCGCGAGTCGATGGCCGAACGCGAGCTGCAGCTGGAGCTGACCGACCCGGCGAAGGATCTGCTCGTCGAGAAGGGCTGGGACCCGTCGATGGGCGCCCGGCCGCTGCGCCGCGCGATCCAGCGCTACATCGAGGATCCGCTCGCCGACTTCGTCCTGCGCGAGCAGTTGACCCCGGGCGCGACGGTCGTCGTCAACCCCGCCCCCGAGGGCGAGGACGGCGAGGTGCGCCTGACGATCGTCAAGCCGAAGAAGCAGAAGACGCCGGTCGGCGTCGGCGCCGCCGAGGAGCTCGCCGCCGACGAGGGTGGCCTGCCCGGCGGGGACGACGACGACGTTCCCGTCGACGAGTCCTGAAGTCCCGCGGTCTCGCCGCGCGCGATCCCGGGCGGCCGGCGGGAGCCTTCTGTCGCAGGGCGTTCGCGCTTTCGTTGCTCCCGTGTCGCAATCGGGCGAGGTTTAGATAAAGACGTCCCGGGGCTTGTTCCTCTTTTAATTGCGTGACACCATAGTTACACGCACTCTCTTCTGTATACGTTGCCTCTCCCCGTCTTTATCTTCCCGTCACACAACGGTCACGTTTCTGTCGCATCGCTGTAACGTTTGAGCGTCAGTAGCCGTCCCCGACGATCCGTAGGCTGAGAGGACATGGCTCGTGGAACGATCCAAGTCTGCTCGGAGTGTGGTTTCCAGACGGCCCAGTGGCTGGGGCAATGCCCCGGCTGCGAGGCGTGGAACACGCTCGTCGAGGAGCGCATCCCGGCCGCGCGCGGCGCGGCCGGTCGTGGCGGCGGCGGCGGAGGCGGTGCCACTGGTCGTGGTCGCGGTGCCGGTGCGTCTGGCGGCCCCGGTGGCCCCGGCCCCGGCCCCGGCGGCGCAGGGCTGAAACTCGCCCCGCGCCTGCTGAGCGAGGTCGGCGCCGCGCCGATCGCACGCATGAGCACGGGCATCGGCGAGCTCGACCGCGTGCTCGGCGGCGGCCTCGTCCCCGGCTCGCTGGTACTGCTCGGCGGCTCCCCGGGCATCGGCAAGTCGACGCTCACGAACATGGTGCTCGGCAACCTCGCGGCCGCCGGGCGGCGCACGCTGTACGTCAGCGGCGAGGAGTCCGCCGAGCAGGTCCGCCTGCGCGCCGAGCGTCTCGTGCTGAACCCCGCCGACCCGCGCGGCGGCGGTCCGAGCCTCACGGCGCTACCAGGGGAGAACCCAGCGCTGAAGGTCCCGATCCTCGCCGAGACCGACCTCGAAACCGTCCTCGGCACGCTCGCCGGCGAGTCCCCCGACGTATGCGTGATCGACTCCGTGCAGACCCTCAACGCCGCCGAGTTGACCGGCGCGCCGGGCTCGGTCGGCCAGGTCAGAGAGGTCGCGGGCCGGATCATGGAGCTCGCGAAGGCGCGCCAGATCGCCGTGATCCTCGTTGGTCACGTGACCAAGGACGGCGCGCTCGCGGGCCCGCGCGTCCTCGAGCACCTGGTCGACTGCGTGCTCCAGTTCGAGGGCGAGCGCGAGCGCCCCTACCGCGAGCTCAGAGCGCTGAAGAACCGCTTCGGCTCGACCAACGAGGCGGGGCTGTTCGAGATGCGCCAGGGCGGCCTGGTCGAGGTGCTCGACGCCTCCGCGCGCTTCGTCGCCGAGGCCACGCGCGCGCCCGGGAGCGTCGTGCTCGCAGCAATGGAGGGCTCTAGGCCATTGCTCGTGGAGGTGCAGGCGCTGGTCGCGCCCTCGGAGCTGGAGCAGCCGCGCAGGGTCGTCTCGGGCATGGACCGCAACCGCCTCGCGCTCGTCCTCGCGATCCTCGGCCGCCACGGCCGCGTGGGGACGGGCGGCGCCGACGTGTTCGTGAACGTCGTCGGCGGCATGAGGGTCGATGAGCCGGGCGTCGATCTCGCGGTCGCGCTGGCGGTCGCGAGCGCGAGCCGCGGCGTGGCATTGAAGGGGACTCCCCGCGCGTGCTTCGGCGAGCTCGGGCTGACGGGCGAGCTGCGCTGGGTCGGCCACCCCGAGCGCCGCCTGGAGGAGGCGCGCAAGCACGGCCTGAAGGACACGATCGCACCCTCCGGCAGCGGCGCCGGCGCGCGCGAGGTGGGCACCCTGCGCGACGCGCTGCGGGCCGCGCTGCCGGCCGGCGAGCGCGATCAGCGGCCGCTGGCCGTGATCTCCTAGCCTCGCAAGCCGCACCCCAACCGGACCCGCACATCGGACTCGCACACCGAACCCACGCACCGCCGCGGGAATCGGCCCGCACCCACACCGATCGGTGCGGCCACCGGTAAGGGATGCCGTGGTCTTTACGCTGGTGCCCAGCCACGATGGGACCGCTCGGGCAGGATCGCGCTGCATGGACGGATGTCCAGCAGGGGAGCGGCTTAACAAAGGGGAAATGCCCTAAAATGGGCCACCGTGCCCCTCCGTTCCGGTGAAGATTTCGACGTAGAAGCGAGGCCGGAGCCGGGATTGATGAAGGCGTTGGAGATGATCGCGCCCGGCACGGCATTGCGCGAGGGGATCGAGAGCATCCTCGACTCGCACACCGGCGGGCTGATCGTGATCGGCGAGCCGGAGGACCTCAGCTTTCTGAACTCGGGCGGGATCAAGCTCGACATCGACTACACCCCCGCGTTCCTCTACCAGGTGGCGAAGATGGACGGCGCGATCATCCTCAACGCGAACGCGACGAAGATCACGATGGCGAACGTCCAGCTGATGCCCGATCCGACGATCCTCTCGCACGAGACCGGCACCCGCCACCGCACGGCCGAGCGCGTGTCCAAGCAGACCGAGGCGCTCGTGATCGCCGTCTCCCAGCGCCGCGAGGTGGTGTCGGTGTACGTCGACGGGATGAAGTACGTGCTCGAGGACATCCCCGTCGTGCTCGCGAAGGCCAACCAGGCGCTCGCGACGCTCGACAAGTACCGCACGCGCCTGGATCAGGTCTCCACGAGGCTGACGGCGCTCGAGTTCGAGGGCGGCGCGATGCTGCACGACGTGCTGACCGTGATGCAGCGCTCGGAGCTCGTCACGCGGATGGCGGTCGAGATCGAGCGCTACATCGTCGAGCTCGGCTCGGAGGGCCGCCTGATCGAGATGCAGCTCGAGGAGACGATGGTCGGCACCGCCGCCGAGAAGGCCGCGCTCGTGCGCGACTACCTGGCCGGCGACTCCGACGAGGCGTTCGCCGCGGCGCTCGAGGAGATCGGGCGGCTCGTCCACCAGGACCTGCTCGATTTCGGACGGCTCGCCGAGCTGCTCGGCTACGACCGCAAGCTGAACACGCTCGACTACCCCGTCTCGCCGCGTGGCTACCGCGTGCTCGGGCGCATCCCGCGGCTGCCGCGGCTGGCGGTCACGCGGATCGTCGCCGAGTTCGGCGGCCTGGACGAGCTGCTGGCCGCCACCGACGCAGAGCTGGAGGCGGTCGAGGGCGTGGGGGAGATCAGGGCAAAGGACATTCGCGAGGGCCTGCGCAGGCTGCAGGAGATCAACCTCGTGGACCGCTACCTGCAGACGTGACGCAGGTTTGACGAGCGGGGCGTTTGACACGCTGGTCGGAGGTTGACACGACAATTCTGACGCAGGTTCGACACGCAGGATTTGACCGAAGACTTCAGACACGGGCCGTCCGACGGACGGCCGCAACGAAGGAGGACATCATTCCGCCACAAGCAACCGCAGAGGTATCGCTGATCGAGGAGCTCGAGGTGACTCGCGAGGTCGAGTTCATCGAGTTCGAGCTCGGCGACCAGGTCGTCTATCCCCACCACGGCGCCGGCAAGGTGCTGAAGAAGGAGGAGATGGAGATGCTCGGCGAAACGCGCGAGTATCTGACGATCAAGATCCTGCACAACGACATGACCGTCAGGGTTCCCACCGAGAACGCCGCGATCGCCGGCCTGCGCAGGGTGATCGACGAGGAAACGGTGCAGAAGGTGCTCGACGTGCTCCGCGACACGGTCTCGGAGATGCCGAAGAACTGGAACAGGCGCTTCAAGCACAACCGCGACAAGATCAAGACTGGCGACATCTACGAGCTCGCCGAGGTCGTGCGCAACCTCTCCCTGCGCGAGTCCGAGAAGGGCCTCTCGACGGGCGAGAAGCAGATGTACACGCGCTCGAAGAAGATCCTCGCCTCCGAGCTGATGTACGCGCTCGACAAGGACGAGGAAGAGGCCGAGAACTACCTCGACGAGCTGCTCGCCAACTCGGCCACCAGCCAGATGGCCGGCGCCGCGGCCGAGTAGCGACCGAGACCTTCACGCACGCGGCAGCGACCACCGTCCGGTGTCTGCCGCGTGCGCGAGGACTCCCCCCAAGGCTCAGCGAGGACGCTTGGCGATGCAAAGATCTCCGGCGATGCGCGGACTCCCGACCCGATGACGATCGCCCTGATCCTCGCCGCCGGCGCGGGCGAGCGCTTCGGCGCCGGCCGGCCGAAGGCGCTCGTCGAGCTCGCCGGGCGCCCGCTGTTGCAGTGGAGCGTGGAGGTGCTGCGGGGCGTGGCTGAGATCGAGACGCTCGTGGTCGCGCTGCCGGCGGACGTGCCTGCGCCGCCGGGATTGTTGGACACGCCGGGAGCGCAGGGCGTCGTCGCGGTGGCCGGTGGGGCGGTGCGCTCGGAGTCGGTGCTGCGCGCGCTCGCGGTCGCCGGCGGTGAGCGGTCGCAGGAGGAGCTGGTGCTGGTCCACGACGCGGCCCGTCCTCTGGTCACGGCCGAGCTCGCGCGGGCGACGATCGCTGCGCTGCAAGCCGACGCGACGCTCGACGGGGCGATCGCGGCGGCGCCGATGACCGACACGGTCAAGCGCGTCGGCGAAGACGGCGTCGTGCGCGAGACGCTCGATCGACGCGAGCTGTGGGCGGTGCAGACCCCGCAGGTCTTCCGCCGCGCGGCGCTCGAACGGGCGCTGGACGTGCCCGCCGAGGTGCTCGCGCAGGCGACCGACGACGCCTGGCTGATCGAACGCGCCGGCGGCCGGGTCGGGGTCGTGGAGTCCTCGCGCGAGAACCTGAAGGTGACCACGCCGCACGATCTCGTGGTCGCGGAGATGCTGCTGGCCTCGCGGCCTGGTTGAATCCTACGCGGGTGGCCAGCCGGCCGTAGGCCGCGCTGGCCGAAACGGGGATACTCGCCGAAGGCGAGTGTCTACCGGCTTCGGTCGGGCCCCTCGATTTCCGATCGTATGCTCACCGACTACCACGTCCACCTGCGCCCCGACGAGCCCGGCACGACCGCCGAGCTGTTCTTCACGCCCGCGAACGCCGAGCGCTACCGCGCTGCCGCGAGCGAGCGCGGGATCGCCGAGCTCGGCGTCTCCGAGCACGTCTACCGCTTCGAACAGGCGCTCGACGTGTGGAAGCACCCGTTCTGGCAGGCGAACGCGAGCGAGGATCTCGACGCCTACTGCGAGTTCGTGCGCGAGCAGACCGACCTGAAGCTGGGGATCGAGGCGGACTTCGTGCCCGGCGGCGAGGATCGCATGGCGAGCCTGCTGCAGGCGCGCGACTTCGACTACGTGATCGGCTCGGTCCACTTCCTGCGCGACGAGGCGGTCGACATGGAGGACTACTCGATCTGGCACGGGCAGTCCCACAGCCCCGAGCAGATCTGGCGGCGCTACTTCGAGACGCTCGGCGAGGCCGCCCGCAGCGGGCTGTTCGACATCCTCGCGCACCCCGACCTCGTGAAGGTCTGGGGACGCGACCGCCCGCGCCCGGAGGGCGACCTGCGCCGCTACTACGAGCTGGCGATCGAGGGGATCGCCGAGTCGGGGATCGCGGTCGAGGTCTCCACGGCCGGGCTGCGCAAGCGCGCGCAGGAGCTCTACCCGGCGCCGGCCTTCCTGGAGATGTGCCTGGAAGCCGGCGCGCCGGTGGCGCTCTCCAGCGACGCGCACCGGCCCGAGGACGTCGGCGCCGACTACGACCAGGCGCTCGAGCTGCTGGCGTCGGCGGGCGTCGGCGAGCTGTGCGTGTTCGAGCGGCGCGAGCGGCGGTTGGAGCCGGTCGGGGATCCGAGACAGTCGTGAGGACCATGGCGCGACGATCGCGGTTGCGCGGCCTCTCGGGCGGCGGTCTGAGCGAGAAACGCAGAGCGACGGTTCGGGTTCGATGAGCCGCGCCGGGATCGGCTACGACTCGCACCGCCTCGCCCCGGGCCGTCGGCTGATCCTCGGCGGCGTGGAGATTCCCGGCGAGCTGGGCCTGGAGGGGCACTCCGACGCCGACGTGCTGACCCACGCGGTGATCGACGCGCTGCTCGGCGCGGCCGGGCTGGGCGACATCGGCGAGCACTTCCCCGACAGCGACGAGCGCTGGCGCGACGCCGACTCGATCGAGCTACTGAAGGACGTCATGGCGAAGCTGAGCGCCGCGGGGTTGGGGGTCGTCAACGTCGACTGCACGGTGGTGATGGAGCGTCCGAAGCTGGGAGCACACCGCGCGGAGATCCGGAAGCGGCTGGCGCAGGCAATCGGGGTGGAGGAGAAACGTGTGAACGTGAAGGCGACAACCGGCGAGGGCATCGGCTTCGTCGGCCGCGGCGAGGGTGTCGCGGCGCTGGCGGTCGCGAGCCTCGAGCAGCGGCCGGCCGGCGGGCAGGTCGGCGATGCGTGGGCCGACGATGCGCAAACAGGCGATACGCAGGCTGGCGGCGAGCGGTCCGGGGATGAGTAGCGCGCAAATGAGCGAACCGACGAAACGTGAGATCCGCCTGCACGACACCCGCACCGGCGAGCTCGTGCCGCTGCGTCCGCGCGACCCCGGCAAGGTCGGCATCTATGCCTGCGGCCCGACCGTCTACAGCCGCATCCACATCGGCAACGCGCGGCCGTTTGTGGTGTTCAGCCTGCTGAAGCGCTTTCTCGAGAGCGAGGGCTATGAGACGACGCTGGTCGTGAACGTCACCGACGTCAACGACAAGATCTACGACGCCGCCCGCGAACAGGACCTTCCGAGCGAGGAGCTGGCGCAGGAGATGACCGAGCGCTACTTCGCCGACACCGACGCGCTCGGGCTCGGCCGTCCCGATCGCGAGCCGCTCGCGTCGGAGACGATCGGCTCGATCGTCGCGTACATCCAGACGCTGATCGACACCGGGCACGCCTACGCGACGGAGGGCGATGTCTTCTTCCGGGTGCGCTCGGACTCCGGCTACGGCTCCCTCTCGCACCGGCAGATCGAGGAGATGGAATCGGAATCCCACCCACCCGAGGACAAAGAGGGCTCCGCCCGCAAGGAGGACCCGCTCGACTTCGCCCTGTGGAAGGGTCGCAAGCAGGACGAGGACACGTGGTGGCAGGCCCCCTGGGGCGAGGGCCGCCCGGGCTGGCACATCGAGTGCTCGGCGATGGCCGAGGACGCGCTCGGCGTCGGCTTCGACATCCACGGTGGCGGCTCGGACCTGCTGTTTCCCCACCACGAGAACGAGGCCGCCCAGACCCGCGCCGCGCGGGGGACGGAGCTGGCGCGGATCTGGATGCACAACGGGATGATCCAGACGACCGGCGAGAAGATGGCCAAGTCGGTCGGCAACATCGCGCCGCTGCACGAGGTGATCCGGCAGTACGGGCGCGACGCCGTCGTCATGTACCTGCTCGGCGGCCACTACCGCCAGCCGCTGGCCTTCTCGCCGTCGGAGCTGATGGACGGAGAGCGGCGCGTCCACCGGATCCGCGACGCGCTGCGCCGCCTGCAGCCCGGACGGCCGAGCCCGGCCGAGATGGCCTCGCTGCTCGACGCTTTCTTCGACGCGCTCGCCCACGACTTCAACACCCCGGCGGCGCTCGCGGCGCTGTTCGAGTGGGTGCGCGAGGCCAACCGCCGCGGCGCCGGCGGGTGGGCGATGCGCAGCTGCGCAGGATGCTCGACGTCCTCGGCCTCGGCGAGCTGACGGCGCTGCAGGCGGCCGGTGACGTCGCGGTGAGCGACCCGCAGGCGCGTGGCGCTGCTGGCCCAGCGCGAGACCGCCCGGCGCGCCGCGACTTCGAGACCGCCGACCGTCTGCGCGAGCAGCTGCGCGAGCGCGGCTGGGAGATCCGCGACGGCCCGGACGGTTCGGAGCTCGTTCCGAGCGCGCAGCCGTGATCGACGCCCTGAGCGCGTCGGCTCCGACCGAACGACGCTACCGGGCGCCGGCTCCCGTCCCGCCCACGCCGTCCTTCCACCAGCGGTGATCGCGCGCCGGCGGTGATCCTGTACGGGCGCAACCCCGTGACGCGAGGCGCTGCGCGGCCGCCGCGCGCACGCGGTCGGGCAGGTGTGGGCGACCGCGCGCGCCGCGCAGGAGCCGTGGCTGGAGGGCGCGCGCGTGCGCGTCGCGAGCGCCGAGGAGATCGAGCGCCGCTGCGGCTCGGCCTCCCACCAGGGCATGTGCGCGAGGCGGGCGGGCATCCGTACCGCTCCGCCGGCGAGACGCTGCTGGCGCGCCCGCGCGCGCTGCGTGGTCGCGCTCGACCAGATCCAGGACCCGCAGAACCTCGGCTCGATCTGCCGCAGCGCCGAGTGCGCCGGCGCCGACGGGGTCGTGATCCCCGAGCGCCGGGCCGCGGAGGTGACCGCGGCGGTCTGCAAGGCCTCGGCCGGCGCGGTCGAGCATCTGCGCGCTCGCGCGCGTGCGCAACCTCGCCGACTTCCTGCTGGCCGCGCGCAAGGCGGCTGCTGGTGCTACGGCGCGAGCGCGGCGAGGGACCGCAGCGTCCCCTATGACGCCCCCGATTACTCCGAGGGCGGCGTGGTGCTGGTGCTCGGCAGCGAGGGCAAGGGGCTTCGCCCGCGCGTCGCGAAGGCCTGCGATGAGCTGATCTCGCTGCCGCTGCGGGGGCGCATCGAGTCGCTCGGGGTGGCCGCGGCGGGCGCCGCGCTGTTGTACGAGATCTTGCAGAAACGCTCCGCAAACGTTGACAAGGCTCCATAACTGTGCAAATCTCCCATCTACATAACGCTTAACCTAAGGTCTAAGAGATCCTTGGGGTAAGACAAGTTCTGGCGCCAGGGGAGGAGTGCGCCACAGAGCATTCGGGGCCCGGCATTGCCGGTGTTTCCGGAGAAAGGAAAGTGCTCGTGGCCAGACTGTTCTCACAACGCCTCTCTCAACCTAAGGTTGAGGATGAGTTTTTGCTCGCTTTGGCCAAAGGGGGCGACCGCAACGCCTACGACCAGCTCGTGCGTCGCTACCACGCGTTCGTGCGTCTGAAGGCGTCCTCCTACTTCCTCGCCGGCGGGATTCCGAAGACCTGATCCAGGAGGGCCTGGTCGGGCTCTACAAGGCGATCCGCGACTTCCGCAGCGACCGCGAGTCGAGCTTCCGCAACTTCGCCGAGCTGTGCATCACGCGTCAGATCATCACGGCCGTGAAGACCGCCACGCGCAACAAGCACACCCCGCTGAACCAGTACGTGTCGTTCTCCTCGACCCCGGCGGGCACCGGCGATGAAGTCCCGACGCTCGACCAGGATGCTGCCCGGGCCGACCGTCCACGACCCGGTCAACCAGGTGATCTCCTCCGAGGAGCTGCGCTCGCTCGTGAGCTGCCTGTCCTCGGCTCTGTCAGAGCTCGAGAGCCGCGTGCTCACGCTGTACCTGGACGGCTACTCCTACGAGCAGGCGGGCGAGCGGCTCTGCCTGCGACACGAAGACCGTCGACAACGCGCTGCAGCGCGTGAAGCGCAAGGTCGGCGCGCACCTCGACTCGCGCGCGGTCGCCGCCTGAGCGAGGCGGGAGCTAACCTGGACCGATCGCAACGCGTGCATTGGTCACCGGGGCGACCGGGTTCATTGGCGGTCGTCTCAGCAGGGAGCTGGCCCAATCGGGGGTGAGCGTGCGCTGTCTCGTGCGCGACCCCGCGCGCACGCAGGCACAACAGCTACAGCGCGAAGGCTGTGAGCGGCACAAGGGCGATGTGACCGACGCGGCGAGCCTGGAGGGCGCCGGTGGTGGGATCGACGTCGCCTACTTCCTGATCCACGCGATGGCCGGGGGCAAGGGGTTCGAGCAGCGCGAGCACGAAGGCGCGTTGAACTTCGCGCGGATGGCCATGCGCGAGGGGGTAAAGCGGGTGGTCTACCTCGGCGGGCTCGGGGATGAGAGCGTTTCCAAGCACCTGCGCAGCCGCGATGAGACCGCGCGGATCCTGGCCGAGGAGGGCCCGCCACTGACGTACTTCCGCGCCGCGATGGTCGTCGGCGCCGAGAGCGAGTCCTACCGCACGTTGCGCTACCTCGTGCGCCGGCTGCCGGTGATGATCGCCCCGGCGTGGCTGCAGACCGCGACCCAGCCGATCGGGATCGACTGGCTGACGTGCTCGCATACCTGGCCCGTGCCCCCGAGGTCCCCGTGTCGGCCGGCCGCGAGGTCCAGATCGGCGGGCCCGACATCCGCGCCCTCCTACGGAGACATGCTCGACCGCATGGCCGTGGCGATGGAGATCCGTCCGCGACGCAAGCTGCCGGTCCCGTTCGTCACGCCGTGGCTCTCGCTGTGGCTCGGCCTCGTGACCCCGGTCGATACGAACGTCGCCCGGCCGCTCGTGGAGGGTTTGACGACCGCGACGGTCGTCACCGACCCCTCCGGCGCCGCCCCGTTCGGGATCGAACCGCGGTCCTTCGATGAGGTGTTGCGAGGGGCGCTGGAGGAAGAGGAGCGCTCCACCGGATAGGCCCGCGGTGCCTGCCGGGCCGCCCCGCCGAGGGCGCAGTCGAGCCGCCCGTGACCCGGGCATGCGCGTACCGGCGTCCGAACCGCCACTGGCCGTCCCACCAGATTGGCTCTACAGAGCCCTTTTTGCCCGTTCTCGTTTCCTGGTTGCATTCTGTACCGGTTTCTGCTTAGGTTTGTCGGTAGAGGTGCTCCCGGTTGTGGGGCATGAAATAGATTCAGGTTTGGGTCGGTCCTTTGGATTGACATCAAGCGCTTGTAGGGGACGTTAGGGGAGAGGGCCGGATCGCATGAAGAGGGGTTGTTTCTGCATGAGTCCCTTCGGGGCCGGATGTGAAGGGGAGTCGTTGCGCGCCCTGATGGGTGTGTAACAAGATGCGGCAGCAGCGCTGCCACATCTCTCTCTCTCTCTCTCTCTCTCTCTGCCACGAATCTAGTAGCGGGCTAAACGCTCGTTTTGGCGCCAGGAATGGTGCCCGCCATCCGTCTTCTAGGTCTTTCTCGCCGCGGTAATTCCCGCGGTCTTTGTCGTTCCGTTTGTGAGCGCCTCTTTACAGGGGGCACGCGCTGATGGCCGCGGAAGTTTCCGGGAGCCGGGTACGCCCTGGCGTCGCTCGATCGGTGGCGTGTTCTCAACCGACCCGCAGCGGGGGCGGTTGCTCGCAGCGGCGTTCGAGCTCGTTGGTGAGCAGGGCTTTCAGGGTTTGACGGCGCGCAAGGTCTCTGAGCGTGCTGGTGTCTCCAACCGCACTTTCTATGAGTGTTTCAGTGACCGTGAAGATTGTTTTCTCGCGGCGTTCAATTACGCGGTCGATGGGT
>CAVXUG010000006.1:0-338900 GCA_963764905.1 uncultured Solirubrobacterales bacterium | reverse complement strand
CGCGTCTATCGTGAAACGGGAGCCCCGCCCGCCCCGGAGCCTGGGCGCCCCTGGTGACCTCGTGCAGCTCCAGTACGGCTGGGCGGCCGTCGTTTGCGTCCGTCCAATCGCCCGCCGGACACCGGCCGGTCGGTGTGCCCGGGAGCGTCCGCGGTTGTGGGGTAGGTCGGCTGGCTGCTCATACGTTGGGCACCACGATCCGCTCGCCGGCCTGCACATCGCCGGTGACTTGCACGGTCCCGGCGGCGTCGTCGAACGTCCCGAGGGATACAGCCACGAGCTTGTGCACCCCATCCGCTCCGACGGTCTCGACCGCATAGCCGCCAGACAGCGCCAGCAGCGCGTCGATCGGGACGATCAGCGCGTGCTTGACCGCTGCGGTCGTGATCTCGACCGTCACCGGCGCCTGATCCAACTCGCCGGCAGCCTGCGGATGCTCGAGCGTGATGTAGAGCGGCAGGGTCGGGCTCCAGGAGCCCGAGCCGGACGAGCTGTTTGTCGATGCGCTTGCGAGGACCGTCCCGATGCTGCTCAGCACTCCGGGCGTCGTCTGCCCATCCGGGAGCGTGATCTGAACGTGCTCGCCGACCTCGACCTCGCTCTGCTCGGAGGCGTCGAGATTGACGACGACCTGCTGGCTGTTGGAGGTCGCTTGCATGACCGCCACGCTTCCTCCGGCGCTTGTTCCGAGAGTCGCGTTGACGGTGCTGATCCGAGCCTGACCGGGTAGGAACACGGCCTGCCCCTCCGTGCGCGAGCCCGTCTCCTGCTCACCGAGGTGGTACTGCAACCGCTCGAGCGCGGCCTTGGTCTCGGCACTGAAGTAGCTCCAATCCCCCTCGACCTCCGAGCTGGTGGCGTACCCGAGCGCGACCAGGTTCTCGTTCAGCTCCCGCACGTCCGGCCCCCTGTCCCCTTCAGACAGCGACCGATACACGGGCGTGTTGCCGTAGAGCAGGATCACCGGGTCGTTGGAGACGCGGTAGAGCACCTGCCCGCGCGAGAACACCTCACCGGCCCGCGGCAGTCTCGAAAACGTCCCCGATGCCTGGTTGATGACGCTGTAGCTCGACCCGCCCGGTGTCGTGTATTCAAGCGTGCCGTCCGCGCTGATCTGAGAGGACAAGGACCCCTCGCTTATGATTGCGGTCGAGGTCGGATACCCGTTATCGCTGACGCCGGTCGCTTGCTTCGCACTGGACATGACGGCCACGGCGCCGGTGGCGGTTACGGCAGCCAGGACGGCAGCTCCGGCCAGCAACCAAGTCTTCCGCTTCACTGGGTCGCCCCCGCCATGAGGTAGCGGCACTTCTGCAGCGCGGCCTGGAGCTCCGTATTGCTCTGACCATTCTGCACGTTGATGAGGGGACCATTTTCGGTGGGGTCCGAGAAGTCCGGCACACCGTTGGCGCGGATGCACTGGGCGAACTTGAGGGCCGCCTCCTGCTCCTGGGGGCTCCGCCTGCTGCCCATGAACCCCGCTGGCTCCAGGTTCTCACACGCCCTGAGGGCCTGCTTGAACGCCGGGGTGCTCGGGTCCAGCGACGAGCCGTTCACTATCCCATCGATGGTGAACTTGCCCGACGCGCCCGGGTCCGGGAACTCGCTGACCCCGTTGCTGCGCATGCACTCGGCGAACTTCAGCGCCTTCTGATCATTGGCGGCCGTGTTATTGCCGCCGCCGCTGCCGGCGGGTGCGTTTGAACCGCACGCGCTGATCAGGGCGACCATGGCGATCAGGGCAAGGGCGGCCAGCGGCCGTAGTCTTCTATTCATGTTTTCTCCCTGCGGGTGGTGATTGCGTTGACATCAGTTCTGTGCCGAGCGGCGACCGGTAGCGAGTAGCTGCGGGCGGCCGTCATGGCGGGAGGGCGTCTCGTCGTCGGCCACCTGCGCGCGAGACGCAGCTGTCGTGGCACGCGGGTCGCGGGGGCGACGGAGTCGACCAGCTGCTCGGCGGCCTCGCCCGCGGCGGCGAGGAGCTCCGACGTGTCGCTGCCCTCGCCCTTGCCCCATCACCACGCCGACCGCGGTCAGCCGGCGCCCGCCGACCGTCACGTGGGTGAAGAACGCCAGGCACCCCTCGGCCGCGGAGTCTGACCCGGTCTTGCCGGCGTAGCCCTCGGCGATCAGGGGGTCGTAGTTGGTGAGCGTGCCGGCGACCGGCAGCGTCACGCTGGCCATCGAGACGATCTGGCGGAAGACCGGGAAGCGCATCGCCTGCCGGAAGACGCGCAGCTGGTCGGCGGCGGTCGAGACCGTGCTCGGATCGAACCCGCTGGGATCGGTGTAGATCGTGTGGTCCATCCCGAGCGCGCGGGCCTCGGCTGTTCATCTCGGCGATGAAGCGCGTTTCGCTGCCCGCCACCTGGGCGGCGAGCATCTGGGCGATGTTGTTGCCGGAGGGGATCAGCAGCGCCTCGAGCAGCTGGCGCTCGGTCAGCTGCTCGCCGGCCTGCACCGCCACGTCCGACTGGTCCTGGGCGGCGTCCTCGGCCTCGGCCTGCGCCTGGGCCGCGGTGACGGTGATCGTGAATCCGTCCTGTGCGCCGCTCAGCGGGTAGCGCTCGAGGGTCAGGTAGGCGGTCATCACCTTTGCCAGGCTGGCGATCGGGGCCGGCTGCTCGTCCGGGCTCGCCGCCGGCCGGCCGTTGCCGAGCACCAACGCCGCCTGTCCCTGCTGCGGCCACCTGACCGGCGACAGGTATGCGCGGCCTTGGTCGTTGAGCATGCGGCCTTGGTCGTTGAGCGGGTGGCGGGCTGCCGCGAACGCTGTGGCGGCGAGAAGTAGGGCGAGTACCACGCCGAGCAGCAAGCGCCGCGACGTCGTCCGTACACGGTCGATCCGGGTACGGCGGGCCGCTGTTCGTGCTGGTTTGCTGTAGGTCACGCCTCCCAGTCAAGACAGCGTGGTGTTGCCAGCACGTATGCGATTTTCGATACGCCGACGATATGCGCCGGCTCGTAGCATCGGAGGCGTGCGCGTGTTGATCGTCGAGGACGAGCCCTACATGGCAGAAGCCATCCGCGATGGCCTACGCCTGGAAGCGATCGCGGCCGACATCGCCGGTGACGGCGACACCGCTCTGGAGCTGCTGAGCGTCAACGCCTACGACATCGCCGTCCTCGACCGCGACATCCCCGGGCCCTCCGGCGACGAGATCGCCAAACGCATCGTCGCCTCCGGCAGCGGCATGCCGATCCTCATGCTCACCGCCGCCGACCGGCTCGACGACAAGGCCTCCGGGTTCGAGCTCGGCGCCGACGACTACCTCACGAAGCCGTTCGAGCTCCGAGAGCTCGTGCTCCGTCTCAGAGCGCTCGACCGCAGGCGCGCCCACAACAGGCCACCCGTGCGAGAGATCGCAGGCCTGCGGCTGGATCCGTTCCGCCGCGAGGTCTACCGCGACGGCCGCTACGTCGCGCTCACCCGCAAGCAGTTCGCCGTGCTCGAAGTCCTCGTCGCCGCCGAAGGCGGTGTCGTCAGCGCCGAAGAGCTACTGGAGCGGGCGTGGGACGAGAACGCAGACCCGTTCACCAACGCCGTGCGCATCACGGTCTCGGCACTGCGCAAACGCCTCGGCGAACCCTGGATCATCGCCACCGTCGCCGGCGTCGGCTACCGCATCGACACAGCACCCAGACACCGGGCGTGAGGGAGGAGACCGTGGATAGAGCCCCTGGTTTGAGCGTTCGCCTCAAGCTCACCCTCAGCTACGCCGGCTTCCTCATGCTCGCCGGCGCCTTGCTGCTCGCCGCCGTGTGGGTGTTCCTCCTGCGTTACGTCCCCGACGCGTGCGCTCATCGTCACCGACCCGGACCACTCCATGGTGTTTTTCCCGTCCGGTCCAACCTCCTGCACGTGTTCGCTCCGAGGGCAGCCGCAGTGTTGGCGTTCCTGCTGGTGTTCGGTCTCCTGGGAGGGTGGCTTCTCGCCGGCCGGATGCTCGCCCCCCTGACTCGCATCACCGACGCCACACGCATGGCCGCGACCGGATCGCTCTCCCACCGAATCCGGCTACCGGGCCGCAGCGACGAGTTCCGCGAACTCGCCGACGCCTTCGACGCCATGCTCGCGCGGCTCGAAGCACACGTCGCCGAACAGCAGAGATTCGCAGCCAACGCCTCCCACGAACTGCGCACCCCGCTGGCGATCACGCAGACACTTCTCGACGTGGCCCGCAACGATCCGAACCGCGACAACGGCGAACTCGTCGACCGCCTCCACGCCGTCAACACCCGAGCGATCGACCTCACCGAAGCATTGCTCCTGCTCAGCCGCGCCGACCAACGGTCCTTCACCCGAGAACACGTCGACCTGTCCCTCATCGCCGAAGAAGCCACCGAAACGCTCCTCCCCCTCGCAGAAAAACGCGGCGTCACCATCGAGACCTCCGGCGACACTGACCCCCACCATCGGCTCACACGCGCTCCTGCTGCAGCTGACCACGAACCTCGTGCACAACGCGATCGTCCACAACCTGCCCGAACAGGGCACCGTGTGGGTCACGACCAGCGTTCACCCCAAGAGCGTGGTGCTCACCGTCGAGAACACCGGCGAGAAGCTCACCCCACAGTTGGTTTCCACGCTTGTCGAGCCGTTTCAGCGCGGCACCGAACGCATACGCACCGACCACGCAGGTGTCGGCCTCGGCCTGGCAATCGTCAAGAGCATCACCCAAGCACACGACGGAACCCTCACCCTCACCCCCCGGGCCGCCGGCGGGCTCCGCGTCACGGTGCAACTACCCGCCGCGCCACCGCACACTGGCAGATGACGATCAGACGCATCAGCCGATGCTGACAGGCCAACCTGAAAGAAAGCTGAGGACGGGACGCGTCATGGCGCTGGTTGGGACGACGAGCCGGAGCCGCCGTGCACACCGCCGGGGATCAACGATTCGCAGGCCCGCACCGCCGCCTTGAACGTCGGCGAGCTCTCGTTCAGCCCTTGATGGGCAAGGTGCACCCCGCCGCCGGAGAACGTCGGGTCGGGGAAGTTCGGCACGCCATGGGAGCGGATGCACGCGGCGGCCTTCAGGTACCGCGACTGTTCCTGGGGGCTGATCTGATGGTTCGGCTTCCCCGCCCGGACCACCACCTGGCAGCAGCTTCTTGCATGCCTGCTGCGCCGACTTGAAATGAGGATTGCTCGAGATCGACGGGTTGATCCCGATCGCCACGCTCACCCCGTTGCCGTGGGTGGTGATTTTTGGGTCGGGGAAGTTGGGCACGCCGTGCGCGCGCACGCACGCCGAGTACGCCACGGCCTGGCTTTCGGGTGACGCCGAGCCCGTCGAGCCGGCAGCCGTCGAGCTCGTCGTGGACGTTTTCGACGCGTGCTTCCCGATGCTCGCCACGCCCCCGCTCGGCGACGTGCCGCCGCAGCCCGTCACGAGCACGCCGAGGGCGATGAGGGCCACGGCCACGCAAGCCGCTCCCGATCGTCTGGACGGTCGCCGTGCTCCGCTCACCGCTGTGTTTGGCGTGGCCTTGCATGTCGTCTCCTTTGCAGCTCGCGAGATTAGTGCTCTGCGCTGCTTGTACGACATTGACGGTTTCGGGAAGGTATCGCCGCCCAGACGGTGGACTTCTCCGCCGACGAAACCGTGCTGAAACCGCGGCGAAGTAGCCTGGGCCACACGCCGGATCCGCAACGGAGTCCGACCGTGAAAGAGGAGTGACCGTGCGAGTGCTGGTGATCGAGGACGACGAGGAGATGGCCGAGGCGATCGCGTTCGGCCTGCGCCAAACGGGCATGGCCGTGGACGTCGCGCTCGATGGCCCGGCCGGTTTCGCGCGCGCCACGGTCAACGACTACGACGTGATCGTGCTCGACCGCGACCTGCCCGGCATGCACGGCGACGAGCTCTGCACCAGGCTCGTGGACAGCGAGTGTCGCAGCCGGGTGCTGATGCTCACCGCCTCAGGCGACGGTCGGGGACCTCGTGGACGGGCTCGGGTTGGGCGCGGACGACTATCTGCCAAAGCCGTTCGACTTCCCCGTGCTGGTCGCGCGGCTCGGCGCGTTGGCGCGACGTGCTCAGCCCGCGAACCCACCGGTTCTCCGCCACACCGACATCGTGCTCGACACCGCGCAGCACCGTGTATCTCGAGCCGGCCGCGAGATCGAGCTCGCGCCGAAGGAGTTCGGTGTGCTCGAGCTGCTGCTCGCCTCGCAGGGCCGCAGCGTCTCGGCGGAGGAGCTCCTCGCGCGCGTGTGGGACGAGGCCGCGGACCCGTTCACGAACGCGGTCAAGATCACCATCAGCCGCCTGCGCTCAAAGCTCGGGGATCCGTCGATCATCGAGACGGTCGCCAAGTCCGGCTACCGGATCTGAGTTAGGGCTGTGGGCCTCGGCCGCCGACTGACCCTCCTGGCGCGGCGTCTGCCCCTGCCGCGGCGCACGATCCGCCTGCGTCTGGCGCTGCTCTACGGTGGCGTGTTCTTCATCTCGGGCGCCGTGCTGCTGACGATCACCTACACCGTCGTCTCGCGCACCCATGGCGTCTATTCCCAGCCCATCCCGATCCAGTTCGGGCACTCCAGCTCGAGCGCCAAGTCATCCGGCCCCCCTCCCCTGGGGCTCCCCGGGCCCGCCGAACAGGTTGTGCGGCGAACACTGCGCGGACACACTGGCGAAGTCTCGGTGCGGGTGTTCAACCCCGGCCAGCACGGCGCCGACCTGCGCGTGCTCGCGATCGTGTCGCTGATCGCGCTGGTGGTGATGGCGGTCGTGTCGATGGGACTTGGATGGCTGTTGGCAGGACGCGTGCTGCGCCCGTTGAGGACGATCACGAGCGCAGCACGAGAGATCTCCGCCACGGACCTGCACCGGCGGCTCGCGCTCACCGGCCCCCACGACGAGTTCAAGGAGCTGGGAGACACCTTCGACGGGCTGCTGGGACGGCTCGATGCGTCCTTCCAATCCCAGCGGCAGTTCGTCGCAAACGCCTCCCACGAGCTGCGTACTCCGCTTGCGCGGCTGAAGACGCTGGTGCAGGTCACGCTGGCGGATCCCAACGCCACTCCGGAGGCGCTGCGCGCCGCCCACGAACGCGTGCTCGCCTCCGAGGAGCAGCTCGAGCGGCTGATCGAGGCGCTCCTCAGTCTCGCCGGCGGCGAGCGGGCGCTCGACCGGCGCGAGCCGGTCGACCTAAGGGCGGTGACCGAGCAGGTGCTCGCCGCTCGCCGTCCTGAGATCGAGCGCCGTGGCCTGCAGCTGAACGCCACGCTCGGCAGTGCCGGGGTGGAGGGCAACCCGCAGCTGATCGAGCGTCTCGTGGCGAACCTCATCGACAACGCGATCGCGCACAACCTGGCCGGTGATCGCATTGACGTCGCGACCGCGATCAAGGCAGGACAGGCCGTCCTGTCGGTAGCCAACGACGGCCCCGTGATCGGACCGGACGAGCTGGAGCGCCTCCGGCAACCCTTTCAGCGACTCGGACCCGCGCGCACCAGCCGCGGCGACGGGCACGGCCTCGGGCTCTCGATCGTCCACGCCATCGCCACCGCCCACGGGGCAACGCTGGCCGTCCACGCAGAGCCCGCGGGCGGTCTGCACGTGACGGTTCGCTTCCCAAATCCGAGCCGGCGCCCGCCCACGATCCCACACCGCCAAGCCGGCACATAGCTGCCCTCCTGGCTAGCCAGCCCCTACGAAATCACGTGCGAGCTCAATCAGCTCTGCGGTCGCCTCACGAGCTTCGTCGACGCTTGCCTGTGCGATCAGCATCGACGCGTAAGACGCTTCATTCCGCCGCGAGCGTGACGCATCGAGACGTTCGAGCAGATCTTCAGTGTCCTCATCAAATTGCTCAAGGGCCGTCTCGAGTCGCACGAGGTGCGACCTGTCACCAGAGGTCACGCGCAGTCCCGCTGCCTGGAGAATGGCGTTGCATGCCGAGAGAGCGGCGTTGTGCAGCAGCACGGAGCGTGACTCTGTACTCAGGTCCGCGTCCGCGTCGCTCTGGAACTTCTCCGCCTGATCGAGATGCGTGCGCGCACCAAGGCGATCCGCATGAACTTTTTGTACGCGTGCCTCGGTCACTTTGCGATGCTCCCCAAGTCTCCCACGAGAGGCGTGACAGGAGCTTCCATCAACTGTCGGATGAAGCTGGAGCGCTCAGCGAGCAGGTCACGGAACTCCTGATCACCCATCAACGTGAGGTCGATGGTGCGCCCCGTAGCCTTGCCGATCGGCCGGACAAGGCGGTTGAGTTCGCGCAGGCTCGCGTCCCCGACGACGAGAACATCTATGTCGCTATCCGGTCGCCGGGCGCCCATCGCCCAAGAGCCGTAGATCACCGCCGCATGAACGTCGGGACGATCGAGACTGATGCGCAACTCACCCTCCACACCCACCGAACGACTCAAGAGATCGGCGAGCGGTGCGTAGGCAGCATCGTCCGTTGCGGCAGAGAACCTGTGCGGCCGCGCCTCATCCTCACGACGGATGACGCCGGCCCCCTCTGCCCTGGCCAGCTCTCGATGAACCGATGACTGCGGCGCATCCACCGCCTCTGCGAGACCCTGAAGCGTCCAGCGACGCTCGGGCTGTAACAACACGAGCGCGAGGAGCCGGACCTGCATCTCGGAGCGAAACAGCGGCAACAGCGAAGGGACTTGCGTTCGCATTACTGATAAGCATATCTCATCAAAGCGAAGATGCGAGTAGGTCACAGCGACGCGAGACCGCAAATCGCCCTCATCGGAAGCAGGACCTCACCGACAGCAGCCGCGAATCGAATCTTCGGTCAGAGCGCGAACTTCTTGCGAACTGACGCAAACGATCCCCCACGAGCTATAGGCTGACCCACTACCACGCATCGCCAACGCCATAGCAGACAAGGCGCTGTCAACAGATTGCCGCCCCCCTTGCCGGCGAAAAGCCACTTTCGAGAAGGGTGCGCCGGGCGGAACTCCTTACGCAAGCGTGTCCGGTGTGCAGCTGGCGCACCGGACAGGTTTGTGGAAAGCCGCCGCCGTCTACGCCTGAACCGCGAGGAAGGCCTCGTAGCGCTTGACATCGCGTAGCGCGCGGGCCTGCTCCTCGCTGTCCTGCGCGGCGTTCTCCGCGGCCTTGCGCGCGTCCGCGAGCTTGGCCTCGAAGGCCTGGCGGTCGATCTGCCCCGGCGCGATCGCCTCCTCGACGAGCACGAGCGCGCGGTTGTCGGCGAACTGCAGATAGCCCTCGGCCTGCGCGAAGCGCACGATCTCCTCCTCGGAGCGGTACAGCCGCAGCTCGGTCGGCTCCAGGCGGGCCAGCAGCGGCTGGTGGTTGGCGAGGATGCCGATCGAACCCACGGTCGTGACGGTGGAGAGCATCTCGATCTCCTCGTTGAATACCTCGCCCTCGGGCGTGAGCACTTCCACGGGGAACTTCGCGTGGGCCATTATTTCTTGGCCGCCTCGACTACCTCGTCGATCGTGCCCTTCAGGAAGAACGCGCTCTCGGGGACCTCGTCGTGCTTGCCGTCGATGATCTCCTCGAACCCTCTGATCGTCTCGGCGATCGGCACGTAAGCGCCCGGCGTTCCCGTGAACTCTTCGGCCACGAAGAACGGCTGGGAGAGGAAGCGCTCAATCCGGCGCGCGCGCTGCACGGTCAGCTTGTCCTCGTCGGAGAGCTCGTCGATGCCGAGGATCGCGATGATGTCCTGCAGCTCCTTGTAGCGCTGCAGGATCTCCTTGACGCGGTTGGCCACACGGAAGTGGTCCTCGCCGAGGATGTCCGCCTTGAGGATCGTCGAGGTGGAGTCGAGCGGGTTGACGGCCGGGTAAATGCCTTTTTCGGAGATCGCCCGCGACAGCGCGGTGGTCGCGTTGAGGTGGGCGAACACCGAGGCGGGAGCGGGGTCGGTGTAGTCGTCGGCCGGCACATAGATCGCCTGGATCGACGTGACCGAGCCGTTCTTGGTGGAGGTGATCCGCTCCTGCAGCTGACCCATCTCCGTCTCCAACGTCGGCTGGTAGCCGACCTGGGAGGGCATCCGCCCGAGTAGCGCCGAGACCTCGGAGCCGGCCTGGACGAAGCGGAAGATGTTGTCGATGAACAGCAGCACGTCCTGGCCCTTGTCACGGAAGTATTCGGCCATCGTCAGACCCGACAGGGCGACCCTCATGCGGGCTCCAGGGGGCTCATTCATCTGACCGAACACGAGCATCGTCTTGTCCAGGACGCCCGACTCCTTCATCTCCAGCCACAGGTCGTTGCCCTCGCGCGAGCGCTCGCCCACGCCGCAGAACGCGGACAGCCCGCCGTGCTCCTTGGCGAGGTTGTGGATCAGCTCCTGGATCAGCACCGTCTTGCCCACGCCCGCTCCCCCGAACAGGCCGACCTTGCCGCCCTTCGCGTAGGGAGCGAGCAGATCGATCACCTTGATGCCCGTCTCGAACATCTCGGTGGTCGGCGTCAGGTCCTCGGCGCGCGGAGCGTTCTGGTGGATGCCGCGACGCTCGATGTCCTTGGGCAGATCCTCACCGAGGTCGATCGGCTCGCCGAGCAGGTTGAAGATCCGCCCCAGCGTCGCCTCTCCCACGGGGACCGTGATCGGCGCGCCGGTGTCGATCACCTCGACGCCTCGCGCCAGACCGTCGGTCGTATCCATCGCCACGGCACGCACGCGGTCATCGCCGAGGTGCTGCTGGACCTCGCACACGAGCACGCTCTCGCCCGCCCCCGGGCTCACTCCCTCGGCCTCCTCCTCAGCGGCGGCGGCAGGACGGGCGACGGTGATCGCGTGGTTGATCTCGGGCAGGCGGTCGGGGAAGACGGCCTCGATCACGACGCCCTGGATCTCCTCGATGCGCCCTACGTTCCGCTCGGCGGCGGCGCCGTTCTTGGAGGTCGGCTCGGTGACGGTGGTGGCTGGCATTAGGTTCGGTTCTCCTCTTTATCTCTATTGAAGTCTTTGTGGTCGTGCCGCTCTAGGACAGGCCCTCTGCCCCGGCCACGACCTCCATGATCTCCTGGGTGATCTCGGCCTGGCGGGCGCGGTTCATTTGCAATGTGTAGTCGGTGATGATTTCGCCGGCGTTCTCCGAGGCGCTGCGCATCGCCGTCATCTGCGCCCCGAAGAAGCCGGCCGCGGACTCCACGAGCGCGCGGTAGATCGAGACCTCGATGTAGTCCGGCACCAGGCGCCTGAGGATCTTCTCGGGGTCCGGCTCGTAGTCGACGGGGGTCGGGCGCCGCTCCTGACCGTCGCTGTCCTCGCCCTCGCCGGTGATCGCCTGCTGGGTGAGCGGCAACAGCGTCTGACGCGTCACATGCTGGGTCAGCGGCGAGACGTAGGAGTTGTAGATCATCTCCACGCGATCGACGCGGCCGTCGACATAGGCCTGGATCACGTCGTCGGCGATCGTGCGCGCGTCCGCGTAGGCGGGCCGATCGGCGAAGCCGGTATAGCTGCCGCTGAGCTCGTGTCCACGGAAGACCAGCGAGGAGACGCCGCGGCGCCCGGTCGCATACCAGCTGCTGCGCAGCCCCTGCTCGGAGACCTCAGCCGATAAACGCGTACCGGCGCGGATGATCTGGGAGTTGAAGCCGCCGGCAAGACCGCGGTCGCCCGTGACCAGCAGCAGCCCGACGTTCGTCTCGGACTCGTGCTCGCGCAGCAGCGGTACCCGCGCGGCCTCGCCACCGGCCGCCTGCGCCGCCTGGCGGGTCATCCGCCCGATCGCATCGGCGTACGGGCGCAGGGCAGAGATCCGCTGCTCGGCGCGGCGCAGGCGAGCCGCGGCGACCATCTCCATCGCGCGGGTGATCTTCTGGATGTTCTTGACCGATGCGATCTTGTTCTTGACGTCGCGCTGAGATGCCATGGCTTGTTACCTCGAGGTGGCCTAGGCCGCCGCGGGCTCCTTGGCCGACTCGTCCTGGGCCTCGCCCGCCGGCTGGTTCTGGCTCTCCTCGCCCGACCCGCGCTCCTCATCCGATCGGCCGTCCGGCGCCGGGGCATCCTCGTCCAGCGGCTGGCCCTCCTCGTCGAGGTCATAGCCGAAGTCCTTGGCGAAGGCATCGACGGCGTCGTTCACCGCCTTCTGGGTCTCATCTGACCAGTCGCCCCCGGCGATCTTCTCGCGCACGTCACCGTGCTCGGAGTGCATCCGTTCGGTCAGCCCGATCAGGAACTCGGTGACACGCTCGACGTTCAGACGATCCAGGAAGCCATTCGTGGCGGCATAGATCTGCACCGTCTGGTCCTCGACCGGCAGCGGCGCCCGCTCGTGCTGGTTGAGCGTCATCACCAGGCGCGCGCCGCGGGCGAGCGTGCGCTGGGTGTCGGCGTCGAGGTCTGAGCCGAACTGCGCGAACGCCTCCAGGTCGCGGTATTGAGAGAGCTCGAGCTTGATCCGTCCGGCGACCTTCTTCATCGGGCCGATCTGGGCGTTGCCGCCGACGCGCGAGACCGAGATCCCGACGTTGATCGCCGGCCGCACGCCGGAGTTGAACAGCGCGGACTCCAGGAAGATCTGCCCGTCGGTGATCGAGATCACGTTCGTCGGGATGTACGCCGAGACATCGCCCGCCTGCGTCTCGATCACCGGCAGCGCGGTCAGCGAGCCGCCGCCGAGGTCGTCGTTGAGCTTGACCGCGCGCTCGAGCAGACGCGAGTGCAGGTAGAAGACGTCGCCCGGGTAGGCCTCGCGGCCCGGCGGGCGGCGCAGCAAGAGCGACATCTGCCGGTAGGCGTAGGCGTGCTTGGTCAGGTCGTCGTACACGCACAGCGCGTGCCCGCCGCTGTAGAGGAAGTGCTCGGCCATCGCGCAGCCCGCGTAGGGCGCCATGAACTTGATCGGCGCCGCCTCGTCGGCGGGGGCGGCGACGATGATCGTGCGCTCCAGCGCGCCGTACTCCTCGAGCGTCTGCGCGAGCGCGACGACCGTCGACATGCGCTGGCCGATCGCCACGTACACGGACACCACACCGGTGTCCTTGTTGTTGATGATCGTGTCGATCGCGATCGCCGTCTTGCCGGTCTGGCGGTCGCCGATGATCAGCTCGCGCTGGCCGCGGCCGATCGGGATCATCGCGTCGATCGCCTTCAGGCCGGTCTGCATCGGCTGCTTGACCGGCTGGCGCTGGACGACGCCGGGCGCCTTGAACTCGGCCGGGCGCGTCTGCGTCGTTGCGATCTCGCCCTTGCCGTCGAGCGGGCGCCCGAGCGGGTCGACAATCCGCCCGAGCAGCTGCTCGCCGACGGGGATCTCGAGCAGCGAGCCGGTCCGCTTGACGGTGTCGCCCTCGGAGATGTGCTCCCACTCGCCGAACAGCACGGCGCCGACGTTGTCGGACTCGAGGTTCAGCGCCAGGCCGGTGACGCCGTGGGGAAGCTCGAGCATCTCGAAGGACATGCAGTTCTCCAGGCCGTGCAACCGCGCGATGCCGTCGGCGACCGACAGCACGGTCCCCACCTCGGTCAGCTCGGCCGACCCGGCGTCGAGTCCCTCGATGCGGCTCTTCAGGATGCTTGTGATCTCATCTGGGTTGATCTGCATGTCTCTTTTTCCTTAGCTCTTCTTCTTGGGAGGGGGTTCGGGGGAAATGGGAGGGGGGAGGGGAGGGGGATTGATGGGCCCGCCCACCTAGGGCCTGCCCTCCCCCAGCTTTAAGTTTGGGCAACGTGCCTGCGCAGCTGCTCCAGTCGATTGCGAATAGAGGCGTCGAGGATCGAGTTGCCGACCCTGATGATGATGCCGCCGAGAATGTCCGGGTCCACGCGCGCCACGAGCGTGACCTTGCGTCCGGCGCGCTCGCCGATCGTCTTGCCGAGACTCTCGGTCGTCTGCTCGTCGAGCGCGATCGCGCTCGTGATCTGGACCGGCAGAGTCTTGTTCTCCTCATCCCACAGCCGCTCGTACTCATGGCGGATACGGAAGATCACGGGCATGCGATGGTTCTCGATCAGCAGCGAGAGGAAGTTCAGCAGCGCCTCGTCCGCCCCATCGAGCAGACCGCCGAGCGCCGCGATCTTCTCGGTGGTCGAGAAGTAGGGCGAGAAGAAGAACACGGCGAGCTCGCGGTTTTGGTCCAGCGCGTCCGCGAACTGAGCGAGTTGCTCGCGCAGCTCGTCCAGCTTGCCCTGCTCGAGGGCTACTCCGAACAGCGCGCGGGCGTATACCTGGGCGAGCTCCTCCATCAGGGGCACCCTTGCGGCCCGCTCGCCCGCGCCGGGATCGGCGAATCCAGGCCAGGACGGTAAGGAGAGGTTGGAAGCATCAGTGGCGAGCGGGCCGTCATGTCAATCAGTTCTGCGCGCCTTGAGAGAGGCCGGAGAGGTCCAGCTCGCTCAGAGCCTCCTCCACCAGGCGCCGTTGGTCGGAGTCGTCGAGCGTCTTGCGCACGACCTTCTCGGTGGCCATGATCGTCAGGTCGGCGACCTCCCGGCGGATGTCGTCGAGCGCCCGCTTGCTGGCGGCGTCGATGTCGCGCTCGGCGCGCTTGGCGGCTTCCTCGAGGATCTCCTTGCCGCGGTCACGGGACTCGTGCTCGTGAGACTCGGCCGTCTGGCGTGCGCGCTGGACGATCTCCTCGGACTGGGCGCGGGCTTCCTTCAGGCGCTCGCGGTATTCGTCCAGCACCTTGTCGGCTTCCTGGCGCAGCTCCGCGGCGGCGTCGATCTCGCCCTCGATCGTCTTCGCGCGCTTGTCCAGGGCTTCACCGATCAACGGAAAAACCCACTTGCGCAGGATGAACAGCGAGATCAAGAACACGACTATCGTCCAGATCATGAGCCCCACATTGGGGCTGATCAGGAACGAGCCGCTGGAGGCGAGTGGGATGCTTGGCGCGGAGAGCATCGGCCTACAGGAAGAAGGCGATGAAGCCGCCGACTAGGCCGTAGAAGAAGCACGCCTCGGTGAGCGCGAAACCGAGCCACTGGTCGCGCTCGACCTCGGCGCGCAGCTCGGGCTGGCGGGTCTTGGCCTGGATCGAAGCGTTGAACACCGCTCCGATACCCGCCCCCGCGCCTGCGGCGCCGCCGCCGGCGCCGACGCCCAGCGCGATCGAGCGACCGGCATCCTGGCTCTGCTTGATGATCGGTTCCGCGACACCCAGCAACGGGTGGATCGCACTCAACAGGTGTAGAAACTGCATCGCTCGATAGCTCCTTGTTTGTTAGTGACTTTCGACCGCTCCGCCGAGGTAGATGGCGGTCAAGATGGCAAAGATGAAGGCCTGCAGACCGGCGATCAGCACGGCCTCGAACAGGTAGATCGCGATCCCGAACGGCAGCAGCAACCATTGGACCCACTGATCCCCGACGAGCACGCCCAGCTCACCGCCCATGAACGCGATCAGCATGTGGCCGGCGAGCAGGTTCGCCCACAGCCGCACCGTCAGCGAGATCAGGCGCAGGAAGTTGGAGAGGATCTCGATCGGGAAGATCAGCCCCACGATCGGGCCTTTGATGCCGCCCGGCATCAGGCTTTTGATGTATCCGATCGGGCCGTGGTGCTTGACCCCCTCATAGGTGAACAGGACGAACACACCGAGCGCGAGGATCAGCGGGAAGGCGACGTTCGTGTCTGCGGCGTAGATCTGGAACGACGGAATGCTCGCACCGAACAGCTTGAACGTCTCGCCGCTGTCGACCGGCAGCGGGATGTAGCCGATCACGTTGGTGACGAGGATGAACACGAAGATCGTGGCGATCAGCGGGAAGTACTTGCGCTCCATGTTCTCGCTGAGGTTTTCTTTGGACATGCCGCGGGTGAAGCTGTAGAACATCTCGACCGCCGCCTGGAGGCGACCGGGGCGCTGCTGCAGGCGCCTGGCGATGTATGTCATCACGCCGATGGTGATGGCGACCGTGATCAGCAGATACAGAACACCCTTGTTGAACGCGATCGGGCCGAGCTTGAACCAGGTGTCGAGTTTGAACTCGTCGGTCGGGGAGAAGACGCCGCTGACGACGTCCGGCGCCTTGTGCGACTTGAAGCCGAACAGGATGATGAACAGCACGATCCCGCCGATCCATACGCCTAGGAGCGAGTAGAGGACCTTCCGCCCTTGGCTCATCCCCTGCTTCTGTGACGGGCTGGGCGAGTGGGGCGGGTGGGTCTCCCTTCTAGGAGCGATCGGTGGAGCGCCTGCGACTGCACTCATGGCCTTGACCCTCCGGGCCGCCCTTCGACCAGACGCATGGCGAAGGCGATCGAGTAGGCACCGAAGATCAGGAGTGCCGCTGCCAGACCGTCTGAGCGTCCACCGATGACGGCGGCGAGCACGATCGCTCCGGCGAGCAGCCAGATGCGCCCGAACCCATCGATCAGATTGAGCCCGAAGCGGGCGTCGGCCTCCCGACCGGCAATCCAGCGTCGGCCGGCGAGGGCGAGCACACGCTGCATCAGCCACGCGGCAGCGCTCACGACGACACCCACGACAGGAGCTCCGAGCGCTATCGCCACGGGTGCAGCGAGGACGACGAGCACGACGTCGAGATACCGCAGGATCGCCAGGCGGGCGTCCGCGAGATCGAGCAGACCGCCCGGCCCGGCACCGGGCAAGCGAGAGAGATCCTGATTGGCATCAAGGTCTGACATTTGTGTAGGGCCACCCTACAGACGAGAAAGTCCGCGCGCACGATCGCGACGGACTCGTCGAGGCGTTCCTCAACCGCCTGCGGCAACCAGCCTAGCCTACCTCGATCACGGACTTCGTAACAAGTTTGTGACATGCGCCACCTTTGTGACATGCGCCACGGATACCAGCCGCACGAGCGCGACCGCCACCGCCAGCGTCACGAGACCGCCGATCACGTCGAGCAGGTAGTGGTTGCCCGTGGCGAGCACGGCGAACGCGGTCACGCACGGGTAGACGACCGCCAGGCAACGCACCCAGCGGCGCTTGGTGATCCGCCACAGCGCGAGCGTGCACCACGCCGCCCAGGCGATGTGCAGCGAGGGCATCGCCGCGAGCTGGTTGGCGGCCGAGGCCAGCGCGCCGGTGTGCCAGCGAGCCGAACGCGTGCGTCGAGGCGACGATGTCGGTGAAGCCCGGCGAGCATCCGTGGCGGGGCCACCGGGTAAAGCCAGAACACGACGAACGCGAGCACGTTCACCAGCACCAGCGCATTGCGCAGCGGCCTGTACAGATCCGTGCGCCGCCACCACAGGTAGCCCAGCAGGCCGAGCGTGACGATGAAGTGGGCGTTGTCGTAGTAGTCGGACAGGATCAGCCCGAGCGTGTGGTGCCCCGCGAGCCAGCGGTCGAGCGTCAGCTCGGGATCGATGTGCAGCGTCCGCTCCAGATGCAGCATGCCGAGAGCGTGGCCGAGGGCGACGTGCAGGCGCAGCGGCGCGAGGTTCGTGATCGCGTCATACACCCAGCACAGCCACACGATCACCCCCACCTCGATCCACCAGCGCGAGCGTTTTGGGCGCGGCTGGACGAGCGGCACGGCGCCGGTCGGTCGCGGTCGCAGCCGCGCCGCTCGGTCGATCGAAACCGCCGTGGACAAGCCGCTCGATGTTATCCGGCTCGGCGGCCGGGGGGAGGCTTTCTAAAGACGGCGTGGGAGACGTTGTACTTTTTAGAGTGCGTATAACCATAGCTATACGCACTCTCTTTTGTAAGTACTCTCTCGTTCGTCTTTATCTCCCCGTCACTCCCCGGTCACAATTGGCGCATCAGGGCGCCACCGACCGCAGACCACGCGCGGCGAGCACATCTAAGACCCGCGGCAGCGCCGCCGCGGTGCGCCGCCAGGAGCCCGGCGCGGAATAGTCGTCGGCGTCGTGCAGCAGCAGCACCGAGCCCTCCCCCACGCCGTCGGTCACGCGCGCGGCGATCGACTCGGGCGTGGCGCGCGCCTGCCAGTCCTTGCCGCAGTGGCTCCACAACAGCGTTCGCCAGTCGTGCTCACGCGCGATCCGCAGCGCGGAGGCGTTGAGGATGCCGTAGGGCGGACGGTACAGCCCGATCGCGCGGTCGGTGGCCGCTTCGATCGTCTCCTGCGCGCGCGCGATGTCCGCGCGCACCTGCCACGGCGCGAGGCGCAGCAGATTGCGGTGACGGTCACAGTGCAGGCCGACCCGATGGCCCGCCGCGACGATCTCCCGCGCGAGCGCGGGGTCGCGCCGCACCTGCTCCCCGACCAGGAAGAAGGTCGCGTTGACGCGCTCGCGCGCCAGGATCTCGAGCACCGCGGGAGTGCCCTGTGGATGGGGTCCGTCGTCGAACGTGAGCGCATAGCCAGCGCCGCTCGACGTGCGATCCTCGACCCCGAGCGGCCCGCGCAACGCAGGCCAGACCGCAGCCCGCCAGCCCTGGAAGCAGGTAGCTCGCCATCGCCGCCCGCCGCCACTGCACGGGCGATCGGACTGCCGGGAGTGCGATGATCGTGGGTGGACATGGTCGATCTGGTGCTGGGAATCGTGGCGGCGGTGGGCGCGTCGACCCTCTACAGCCTAGGGATCGCGCTCCAGGCGATGGATGCCAAGGAGGCGCCCCGCGAGGAGCACCTGCGCCCGGCGCTCGTGCTCGGCCTGCTCAGACGTGCGCGCTGGCTGCTCGGCACCGGCCTCTCGATCCTCGGCTGGCCGCTGCAGGTCGTGGCGCTGCTGCTGGCCCCGCTGGTGGTCGTGCAGCCGGCGCTCGCCGCGGGCCTGCTCGTGCTGATGTTCCTCGCCCAGCGGATGCTCGGCGAGCACGCCGGGACGGTACGAGTACATCGCGATCGGCGCGATCGTGCTCGGCGTGATCGGCGCGGGCCTGACGGCGCCCCCGCGCAGCACGACGCACACCTCCGAGGAACTGGTGATCGCGGTCGTGCTCATCGGGCTGGCGGCAGTCAGCCTGCTGCCCTACCTGCTGCGCGCGCTCGGCCGTCGCTCGCCGCGTCGAGATGACGATGATCGGCGCTGGGTTCGCCTTCGCGCTGGAGCGGCGTGGCCACCAAGCTCGCCGCCGACGATCTCGCCCAGGGGCACCTCGTCGCGGCCGCCGCCTGGGGCGCTGGCCACGGCGGCGGCGTCGGCCGTCGGACTGCTCAGCGAGGCGAGCGCGCTGCAGTCGCGCCCGGCGATCCAGGTGGCCCCGGTGGTGTTCGTGACTCAGACGGTCATGCCGGTCGTGCTCGCGCCGCTGCTGCTCGGCGAGCGCTTCAGCGACACCCCACTCGGCGGGATTCCGCTCGGCCTCTCGCTGGCGCTGCTCGTGGTCGGGGCGGCGGCTGTTGGCGCGTTCTCCGCTCCTGGTGGCCTTGATGGAAGGCGAGCGCGTCAGCCACCCGAGCGGCTCGGCGCCCAGCCGCTCGGCTCTGAGCTCCGAGACGATCCGCTCCAGCCCCAGCACCGAGGAGGTCGATCCGTCGAGCGTCACAACCAGTACTTCGCCGGCCCGCCTGCGACCCTGAGGCAGGGCCCCGGTGGCGTTCAAACGCTGCGCGCCCTTCACGGGAATCGCGCCGGCGGTCCGCGCCAGCACGAGCTGGCCGACCGTCAGCCCGCCGGGGGGCTGCAGGAAATAGAAGTGGTGATGCAACCCCAAGGCGTGTGCCTGCGAGCGCAGCTTGCCGCGGGTGCGCACCCAGCGCAGCAGGGCGGAGCCTGGCCCGACTTCCGGCAACGGCTCATCCCCGAGCGCGTGCAACCTGTCGATCGTCGCGCGCGTGGGCACGGCGCCGTCGTCCGCGAAGGAGGCATGGATGCCACGGTCCGCCAGCTCCGTCGCCACGAGCGTCACATCGCGCGTCGGCGCGCGCACGATCAGGCCCACGTCGGGCTGATCGGTGCGGATCTGAGTGAGCGGGTGGACATGCAGCAGCGCATCCGCAACGGCGGACACCTCATCGGTTGACAGCGTCCACGTGCCGATGGTCAGCAGCAGCACGAACGGGGTGGCGAACGCAACCAGCCGCAGTCGCCACAACGGAATCGAGCGCACGCGCCGCGGCGCGCCGAGCACGAGATCGACCGCGGCGGGCGCCATATGCGTGGCGACAGTCGTGAGCCCGATCGCCGCCTGCCCCGTCACCTGCGCACGGGGGCTGCGGCCATCGCTTACCAGCAGATCCTCGAGCGACCCTTCCGCGGCCCGGAGCGAGCGGGGCGGGTGGCTCACACTACTGGCCTCGGCGAAGCTCGCCCGCACGTGTTCGCGCAACTCGTCGGTGTTGTTGGCGAGCCGCAGCAGCTCGAGTGTCGCCATCGCGCGCGTGTTCAGGCGCGCGTGGCCGACGGGCAGCCCGTAGGAGACGACCGGGGTACCCGCGGCCTTCGCCTCCAGGCAGGTGACACCGCCGGTGGAATGCACGAGCACGTCGGCGGCCGCCAGCAGCTGGGGCATCTTGTCGGTGAACCCGTACACGTGCACATCCGGCTCCTGTGCGAAAGCGCTCTTCAGCCTGTCCTCGAGCTCCTCGTTGCGTCCCGCCAGGCAGACGATGCTGCTCACCTCCTCCAGTCCACTGAGCTCGCGCACAGCGCCCTCGATATCCCCCACCCCCCAGCCCCCGCCGGAGACGACCACCATGCGGCCCTGCTCGGGCAGGCCGAGCGTGCGGCGCGCCTGCAACGGACAGCGGGGACCGAGGAAATCGGCCGAGATCAGCGGGCGTACCAAGCGCACGCTGCCCTGCCCGGCGATGCGCTCGACCGAGGGCATCGACTCGCCGTACATCACCAGGTGCATGTCGATTCCGGGCTGCGCCCAGAAGAACAGGCCCGTGAGGTCGGTGATCGTCGCCACCGTGGGGCAGTCCACGACTTTCCTACGCCGCAGCCGCGCCAGCACGACCGTCACGGCCGGGTACGTCGAGACGATCACGTCGGGGTCGTGCTCGGCGATGTGCCGCGCCAGCGGGCGCGAGCCCAAGAGATACAGCAGCCGGCGCGCCAACCAGCGGATCGGCGCCACGTGCTCGAGCAGCCAGTACACGAGCGTGTACGTCCACGGCATCAGGCGCAACTGCACGCGGTAGCCGTCCTCGACCACGGGGCGCAGCACCCGCCCCATCGCGGCGAGGCCGTCGATGACCGTGACCTGCGCCTGCTCGGGCGAGTTCTCGATCTGGTCGGCGAGCGCCCGCGCGGCCGCGGCATGACCCTCGCCCACGTCGGCGGACAGGATCAGGACACGGCGGGGGCGGGTGGGATCCGCGGGGTGGGTGGGATCCGATCTGGGTTTGCGGTAGCGACGTCGCATATCGATCGAGCCTCGTCCGGAGAACCGGCGTTGCGGCTCAGCTGCGCGCCCACGGCCGGAAGCCCCCCGGCGGACGCGACAACAGTTACAGGGTACTCGGCATATCAGACCCTTGCAGGTCGGGTAGACGTAACAATGCGCTGATACAGGCTAGGACCCCCACAGCTCGCGTTCTCCTCGCCGGACGAGCGCGGACAGGCATAAAGGAGACGACCAGCGCTCGGATACCGGTGGGCGCTCTGCGCGCGCTCGGCGCGCTCGGGCTGCTGGGCGTGCTGAGCACCGTCTTTCTGATCACCGCCGGCGCGGCGACGCGCCCCTCGCTGTACGTGCCCGCCCGCAGCGGCGGCTGGCCTGGTTGGCTGGCCGGCCCCTTCGAGGGCCTCGGCGTGGGCATCACCCCGGATCGCTTCCAGACGCTCACGCTGGTCATGGTCACGAGCTACGTGGCGGTGCTGCTCGCCGCGCGCGCGTTGTCCGGACGGATGCTGTGGGCGACGATCGTCACCGCGCACCTCATGCTGCTGCTGGGCCCGCCGCTGATCTCCCAGGACGTGTTCGGCTACCTCGGCTTCGCCCGCTTGGGCGTCCTGCACGGCCTGGACCCCTACACGCACTTCGCCGCGCAGGCGGCCGGCGACCCGGTTTACCGATTCCTGGGGTGGCCTTTCCAGCATTCTCCCTACGGCCCGCTGTTCACGCTCGGAAGCTATGCGCTCGTGCCGCTCGGGCTCGCCGGCGGGCTGTGGGCGTTCAAAGCGATCGCGGTCGCCGCGAGCCTCGGTGCGGTGGCGCTGATCGCGCGCGCCGCGGGTGATGAGGAATGCTCCAAAAACCCCTCAGCTCTCGTCCCAGGAGCCTCTGTGGGGGGATATCGGGGTTTTTGGACAAGGCTTAATGGTCACTCGCCGCGCTGGGCGGCCGCCTTCGTGGGCCTGAACCCCGTGCTGCTCGTGCTGGCCGTCGGCGGCGCCCACAACGACATGCTCCAGCTGCTGGCGCTCGCCGCCGCGCTGGCGCTCACGGCCGGCGCCGGCGCGCGCTTGCTGGCCGATCGGAGATCTCGTCGGTCTCCGATCGGCGCCGCGGGCGCGCTGGTCGCGGGGGTTGGGGTGAAGGTGACCGCCGGCTTGGCGCTGCCCTTCCTGGTGCTCGGGGCGGGCGAGGACGGGTCAAGCACGCGCAAGCGCCTGCGTGTAGCGGTCGGCGCCGCCCTGAGCCTGGCGCTGCTCGCGGCGGTCGCGCTGATCGGCTTTGGCTCGCACGCATTCGGCTTCCTCAGCGCCGTGAGCGAGCAGCAGCAGCTGGTGGCCACACACAGCATCCCCGCCGAGACCGCGCGCCTGGTGGGGCTGGGAGGCACACCGAGCTGGTGGCGGCACTGTTTCGTCGCGGGGTTCGTGGTGGTGCTCGCATACGCCCTGTGGCGCACCCTGCGCGGCACCGACTGGCGCGTGGCCGCCGGCTGGACGACGCTGGCGCTGCTGCTTTCGACCGCCTGGCTGTTGCCCTGGTATGCGATCTGGCCGCTGCCGCTAGCCGCGGTCACTGGCGATCGGCGCCTGCGCGCCGCCACGCTGATCTTCTGCGCCTACGCGCTGTTGATCCACCTGCCGCTCGCCGACCCCCTGCTCAGCCCGGCCACCTGCCACACGCGGAAAGACTGCATCCCCCGCAGCGGTCACCGGGTCCTCCACCGGGGTGACAGACACCACGACCACGTCCATCTCACCGGTCTCAAAATCCCTGGCGACGTCGCGCTCGATCTCCGCCGCTGAGGCTTCCGGGCGCAGCCGCCGCAGGCGCGTCGTATCCAGCCGGCGGAACTTGAGGATCTCGAGCACGTAGACGAGATACACGCTGGCCGCCACGACCACGAGCCCGATGCCGAGGATCACGAGCGTCCAGCCGGTGTAGTAATGCCCTTTGTGGTCTGAGTAGGGGACGAACCGTAGGGCGAGCGCGAGGCCCGCCAGCAGCAGCGTCCACGCGTACAGGTAGGCAATCGTGCGCCTCGAGGAGAAGCCGATGCGGGCCATGCGATGGTGGAAGTGCTCGCTGTCCGGCCGGTAGATCGGCTGGCGGTACTTCAGCCGCTTGAGCACGACGAACGTCGTGTCCAGGAACGGCACGGCCAGCAGGATCAGCGGCAGCACGAACGACACCACCGCCGCCGTCTTGACCGCGGCCTCGACCGTGATGACACCCATCAAGAGGCCCAGCAGGTTCGCCCCGCAGTCGCCCATGAAGCTCGACGCCGGCGGGAAGTTGTAGAGCAGGAAGCCGAGCGCGGCGCCCGCGGTCAACGCCGCCAGGACCCCCGGCTGCTGGCGGCCGGGGAAGTCGAACGCGATCACCGCCATCGCGGCGGCAATGATCGCGCAGACCCCCGCGGCGAGGCCGTCGACGCCGTCGGAGAAGTTGACGACGTTCATCATCACGACCAGGCCGATCACGGTCAGGATCGGGCCGGCGTCCGCGGGGCCGGTGTTGGGGAAGGTGAGGTGCCCAACGAACGGCAGCGTGATCGCCTTCACGGCCACGCCGAAGTGCACGACGATCACGGCCGCCAGCACCTGACCGAGCAGCTTCAGCGCCGGGTGCAGATCGAAGCGGTCGTCGAGCGCGCCCACGAGCGTGATCAGAGCGGCGGCGATCAGCACGCCGTGCCACAGCTGGTCCTGGTGTTCCCTGGCGTAGCCGCCCGGCAGCCAGATCAGGCCGGCGACGAGCGTCCCCACGAAGATCGCCAGGCCACCGAGCAGCGGTGTCGGGCGCTCGGACAGGCCCCGCTCGCGTGGCTCGTCGATCATCCCGACGGCCCGCGCCAGCCGCATCGTGACGGGAGTCAGCAGCGCGGTCACTGAAGCGGCCACCAGGAAGGCGTACAGCGCGTCGAGCTCGGTCGGATTGCGCATCGACGCCAACAGCATCGCAGGGACCGGGGTCGTACGCGCGGCGGAACCCGCGCAAGCGGCGCTAGGCCGGGAGCGACTCGTACAGCGGGTAGCGCTCCACGATCGCCTGCACGCGCCCGGACAGCTCCGCGGCGTCCCGCGCGAAGTCGCCGGCGAGCAGTGTGGCGGCGATGATCTGGCCGACCTCTTCGAAGTCTGCACGCTGCAGGCCGCGGGTGGCGAGCGCGGGCGTGCCGATGCGCAGGCCGGAGGCCTCCATCGGGGGGCGCGGGTCGAACGGGACGGCGTTGCGGTTGACGGTGATCCCGACCTCGTGCAGGCGGTCCTCGGCCTGCTTGCCGCTCAGCTCGGGACTCGTCTCGCGCAGGTCAACCAAAGTCAGATGCACGTCGGTTCCTCCGGTGAGCACATTCACACCGTGACCGGCCTTCAACAACTCTGCAGCCACAGCCTGGGCGCCCTCGACGGTGCGGCGCTGACGCTCGGCGAACAGCTCGCTTTTGGCGATCTGCAGCGCGACGGCCTTGGCCGCGATCACGTGCTCGAGCGGACCACCCTGCTGGCCGGGGAACACGGCGGAGTCGATCTTCTTCGCGTACTCCTGCTTGCACAGGATGATCCCCGCGCGCGGGCCGCCGAGCGTCTTGTGGGTCGTCGTCGTGACGACGTCGGCGCCGAAATCGACGGGGTTGGGGTGCAGCCCGGCCGCGACGAGGCCCGCGAAGTGGGCCATGTTGACCATCAACAGCGCCCCGACCTCGTCGGCTATTTCCTTAAAGCGCGCGAAGTCGAGCTGGCGCGGATACGCCGACCAGCCGGCAAGCAAAAGCTTCGGGCGGCGCTCGCGCGCGATCCGGGCGACCTCGTCCATGTCGATCAGACTGCTGTCGCGATCGACCTCGTAGGCGGCGATGTCATACAGGCGACCGGAGACGTTGATCTTCATGCCATGCGACAGATGACCGCCGTGCGCGAGCGACAGGCCCATGATCGTGTCACCGGGCTGGAGCAGCGCGTGGTAGACGGCGGTGTTGGCCTGCGCACCGGCGTGCGGCTGGACGTTCGCGTGCTCGGCTCTGAAGAGGGCCTTGGCGCGGTCGATCGCGAGCTGCTCGGAGACATCGACCCACTCGCAGCCGCCGTAGTAGCGCCGGCCGGGATAACCCTCGGCGTACTTGTTCGTGAGCACCGAGCCCTGGCATTCGAGCACCGCGCGCGGGACGAAGTTCTCCGAGGCGATCATCTCCAGCGTGTCCTGCTGGCGCGCAAGCTCACCGCGCAGCGCGGCCGCGACCTCGGGGTCCACCTCCACGAGGGGACGGTTGAAGTAGTCAGGGCTCAGCTCGGGCATGGCACGCTCCTCGGCAGGGGACAGCGATCGAATGCCCAGGCGCGCGGCGGGTTCGCCAACCGCTTCCCGGTGGTCGATTCCACCTCTGGCGCCAGTTGCGGTAGCGATCTACGAGGCTAGCAGGAGGCGAGGATCCGCTCCACGTCCGGGCGCGTCAAAAGGCCCTCCCGCACGACACGCCACTCGCCGCCCTGCTCGTAGTCGCACAGGTCGATCACGGTCGAGGGGACTCCCGGCAGCTCGCCCCCGTCGAGCAGGAGATCGGCGCCCGCGCGGATCGGCTCCGGAATGTCAAGCAGGCGCCGCGCGTCGGGCTCGCCAGAGAGATTGGCGCTCGATTGCAGCACCGGCGCGCCGAGCGCGCCGAGGGCAGCCAGCGCAGGGGGCCAAGCGGGCACGCGCAACCCGAGCGTGTCGGCGCCGCCCTCCCCCGGACCACCGGCCAGCGGAAAACGATGCTCGCGGTTGGGTAGCAAGAGGGTCGTGGGGCCGGGCAGCAACGCTTGCACCGCGGCGCGCTCGCGCGGCGCGAGCCATGCCAGCGCGCGCAGAGCCGGCGCCAGTGCGAAGAACATGACCGCCGCCGGGCGCTCGGCGGGACGGCCCTTGAGCGCGTACAAGCGTCGCACCGCGCGCGCGTCCTCCGGGTCGCAGCAGAGCCCGTAGACGGTGTCCGCCGGGAACACCGCGACCCCGCCGGCCGCGATGCACTCCTCCAGACGGCGCGCGTCCGCGGCGGCGATCACCGCTCCCCCACGACGACGCGCTCGATCCCCGCCAGGTCACGCTCACAGCGCACCGCGCGAAAGCCCGCCCCGCGCGCGAGCTCGGCCACCATCGGGGCCTGACCGGCGCCGACCTCCACAGCCACCAGCCGCGCCCGGCCGCGGCCGGCCACCTGGGCGAGCAGCGCGCGGATCGCATCCAGCCCGTCCGCTCCCGAGAACAGCGCCGCGGCCGGCTCGTGCCGAAGGATCTCGGGGGCCAGCGTCGCGCGCTCGGACTCGGACACGTACGGCGGGTTGGCGAGGATCGCGTCGAACTCGTCGGGCACCCCCGCCAGGAGGTCCGCGTGCGACCACTCGACCTCCAGGTCCAGCCGCTCCCCGTTCATGCGCGCGAGCGCAAGCGCGTCCTCGCTGAGATCGCTGCCCGCCACAAGCAGGTCGGGGCGCTCGTCGGCGAGTGCGAGCGCGACCGCGCCGCTGCCCGTGCCGACGTCCAGCAGGCGCGCGCCCCGAGGCAGCGAAAGCCCGACCTCGACGAGTAGCTCGGTCTCCGGACGCGGGATCAGCGCGCGGCGATCGACGGCCAGGTCGAGGTGACGAAAGCCGCGATGCCCGACGATGTAAGCGACCGGCTCGCGCTGCACCGCGCGGCGGCGCACGGCGTCCTGGAAAGGCCGCACCGCCGGTCCTTCGACGACCAGCTCGCGGTCGACGATCAACCGCTCGCGCGCGACGCCGAGCACGTGCGCGAGCAGCAGTTCGGCGTCGAGCCGCGGTGTCTCGCAGCCCGCCGCCCCGATCGCGATGCTCGCGCTGTCGAGCGCGTCACGCGCCGATGTGCCCCTCACACCGCCGCCTGCGCCTCCAGGCCACGGCGCTTCTCGTCGGACTGCAGCGACGCGGTGAGCTCGTCCAGCTCGCCTTCGAGCACCTGGTCGAGGTTGTGCACGGTGAGCTTCGTGCGGTGGTCGGTCACGCGCCGCTCGTTGTAGTTGTAGGTGCGAATCTTCTCCGCGCGATCTCCCGTCCCAACCTGCGAGCGGCGGTCCGCCGCCAGCTCGGCCTGCTGCTCGGCGAGCGCGCGCTCGTACATCCGCGCGCGCAGCACGCGCATCGCCCGCTCGCGGTTCTGTAATTGGGACTTCTCGTCCTGCATCGAGACGACGATTCCCGAGGGCTTGTGCGTGATGCGCACGGCCGAGTCGGTCGTGTTGACCGACTGGCCACCGGGGCCGGATGAGCGGTACACGTCGATCTGCAGATCGTTCGGGTTGATCTCGACGTCGACCTCCTCGGCCTCCGGCAGCACCGCGACGGTCGCCGTAGAGGTGTGGATGCGGCCCTGGGACTCGGTCTGAGGGACGCGCTGCACGCGGTGGGTACCACCCTCGAACTTGAAGATCGAATAGGCCCCCTCGCCCTTGACGGCGAACGTAAACTTGCCCTCGCTCACGTCCATCGCCTCGGTCTGCAGCCCGCGCCGCTCGGCGTACTTGGTGAGCATCCGGTAGAGGTCTCGCGCCCACAGCCCCGCCTCGTCGCCGCCGGCGCCCCCCTGGATCTCGACGATCACGTTCTTGTCGTCGTTCGGGTCGCGCTCGACCAGCGCCAGGCGGATCTCCTCCTCCAAGAGCTCGATCCGCTCGCGCGCCTCGCTCAGCTCGAGGCGCACTTCGGGATCCTCACCGTCCTCCTCGAGCATCTCTTCCGCGCCCGCCGCGTCGTCCTGCGCGCGTCGCCACTGCGCCGCCAGCTTGGCCGCCGGCTCGAGCTGGCTGTAGGCGCGGCCTACCTCGGCGTAGCGCTCGCGGTCGGAGATCACCGCGGCGTCGGTCAGCTGCTCGCCGAGCTCGGCGAAGCGGCTCTCCATCTGTGCGACCAGGTCCTCGATCATGACCGCAAGAGTCTAGGTGCAGCGGAAAGTCAGCTCTTGTGCGAGGGCTTCCTCGATGAGGCGGGCAGGATCTTGAAGCTCGCACTTGCGGTGCTTGGCGGAGTCGTGGCTGGTGTGGCGCTCGCGCGCGCGAGGTAAGAGCCCGGCGTGAGTGCCCGCGAGCCCAGCCGTCCGCTGAAGGGGATCTGGTTTGCTCCGGCTTTGCCCGCGCGTGTGAGCGCGCCTAGCGACTGCAGTGCCGTGCAGCGCGCCTGGCGCAGCAGCGCGGCCAGCTTGTGCTTGCGTGCGGCAGCCGACCCCCTGTGCCCAAGGGTGCGCTCGGCGGCCAGCAGCAGCTCCTTGCGCGTCGCGGCGGTGGCCGCCACGCACCCGCGTCCTTTGAGCTTGACGCCCGCCAGCTTCTTCTCGATCGCGATCGCGACGGTCCCCGACCCGGACAGGTCATAGCCGATCGTCGTTCCCGTCGGGGGCTTGGCGCCCTTCTTCCTGGCGCTCGAGCGCGCGAAGACCGCAGTGGCGCTCGCGCGCGCCGCGATCGCAGTGGCGCTCTTGCCGACCGCAAACGCCGCGGGGGAGAACGTCAGATGGGAGATGCTCAGGCCGGGCGAGGCGGCGCTGGATGTCGAGGGACCTTTGGAGGCGGCGGGAACGAGGCCGGCAGGGCAGCCGGCGAGGATCGAGGCGCTCGGCGTGCCGGGCACCGTCTCCGAGTGCCCGACGCCGTCCGTGGCGACACTCGAGAAGCGGTAGCTCGAGCCGGCGACACCGGGGTAGATCGCGTTGGAGGCCTGCGTCAGCGGCTGCCAGATGTCGAACGGACCGCCGTTCTGGGAGACGTAGATGTCGTAATGGTCGATGCCCGCTCCGGTGTCGGTACCCGACCAGGACACGCCCAGGTTGCCGCAGACGCCGCCGGCGGCGGGCGTGAGCGCATCGATCTGGCTCGAGGGGGTGCTTGCGTCGATCGTGTTGAGCCAGTCTTCGGTCGCGATCGGCGCGTTCTGGTCGAAGACGATCGTGGCGTTGTCGAGGATCTGCGTGCCAGTGGGAAGTTCAGCCTGGGGATACACGGTGAAGGAGGCGCCGCCGACACCGTCCGGCGGTGTGGTGTCCGGCGGCAGGAAACCGTCTTCGGGGTTGACCGGCTGAAGCCCGGTTTCCGGGTCGATCGCCTGCAGATTCCACGTCACAAGGCCCGTCTGAGCGTTCAGGTTGGCGTTGATTTCGACCAGCAGGTTCTTGGCCGGACGCAGATCGACGATGTCTTTCCACGACTGCAAACCGGGCGGCGGAGCCGCGATCGTCGATCCGAAGTACAGCGGCCCGAAGCTGAACGTCGAGAGGTCGAGCTTGGTCGGGTCGAGCTGATCGGAAACCCTTACCTCGCGTGCCGACGCGCCGGCGGTCGCTTCGTTGGTGAACATCGCCTCGTAGGCCAGCGGTTCTTCCGGTGCGACGAAATTGCCGTTGCCGTAACCCTCCGGGCCGACGAGCTCGTTCGGGTCGTGCGAGTTGCGCACCTTGAGGCGTTTTGGGGGATGCGGTTTTTTGGGGCCTTTGGGCCCTTTTGGTTTCGGTTTTGGTTTGGGTTTGTGTTCTTTTTCTTTCTTTTCTTTTTCTTCTTTTTCTTTCTTTTCTCGTTCTTCTCGTTCCTTCTTTTCCTTTTCTTCTTTTTCTTTTTCTTTTTCTTTTTTGGGCGGGCAGAGTTCCTGGGCACTTTCAAGCCGCTGCTGAGGGGTCAACTGCGGGTTGGCGAAGGGATTGGGCTGACCGTTTGTCAAGGTGGGCGCATTGATCCCGTGGACCGCGAGATCGCCCGTGCCTTCACCCTGCCCCCCGTTGGCCTTCCCGCCGCCGAACAGAGATTCTCCCCAGGAGCTCTGAATCACGGAGTTGAGCAGTTCCAGCGCCTGCTTGTTGCCCGCCTCGTCCTTGACGCCGGTGAGCTTTGCCAGTTCGTCGAACTTGGCGGCCGCGTTTGCGCCGTCGGAGAGATTCTTCTCCCTTTCGGCTTCGAAGCCCCCGATCGCGCCGAGCGAGCGCAGACATTCGCTGATCCGCTGCTGCTCTTCGTTCTTCTGGTTCGCGGCTTCGATCGCCCCTTTCAGGTCGGCCAGCGCTTTGAGTTTTTCAATGACGCCGTTCGCCGCTTCGTATCTGGCTTTTAGTTCGTCCAGGACGCTGCTGGCGCTGGCGTCCGGCCGCACCACCGTGAGCGACGCGGCCCTCCGTTTGCCGGGGTTACGGGAGAGCGGCGAGGCGATACCACCGACTCCCGAAAGGGCGCCTTCACCTTCGGATTCGACCGGGAAGCAGCCGGAGGGGTTGCAGGTCGAGAATTCCCCGGGGGAGAGCAGCGATGTCGGCGAGTACGGTGGCGGTCCTTGCGCTTCCGGCGGCAGCGTGGCCTGCAGTTCGTAGCGCTCTTCGCCGTCCGGCAGCGCCGTTTCGGTCACGCTCGGCTGCGGTATCGAGCCCCCGCCGGGAAGGCTGCTTTCCTGGGTTTCGACGTCATAGGCGACATTGCCGGCGGGGGTGTTGCCGCTGCTTTCGAGGTCGATCGAGCCCTGAACGCTCGTCGCGGTTTCCGAGCCGACTACGTTCCTCGCCGTGACGCTCGGTTCGGAGGCCCCCTGGGTGAAGCTTTCATCGGATGAGACGAACGTCGAGGGCTGCAGCGCGTACTCGCTGCCGTTGTTGCCCACTGGCGTGAACGTGACAAGCGCCACGTTCGTGGATTCGGCGGGGATCAGCGATACGTAGACCTGCACGGTGTGACTGATCCCGTTGTCCTCTTCGACCGAGCCGGTGACGTTCGGCCCCGACACCGTGACATGCGCCCCGCTCTGGAAGCCTCCGACTTCGAGGATCGCGTTGTGTGCGTCGACGGTGCCGGTGTTCGTGTAGACGAGCTGGCCCGTCCACGGCTCACCCGTGCTGACAGTCGGGAAGCCGATCAGTTCGTCGGTGACGTTCGCCGGTTCCGCTTCGCCGACGGTGAATGCTTCCGGGAGCGCGGCCGATTTGGCGAACGCCGGCAGGGAGGCGACGACTTCGTAGGCGCCGATCGCCGCCGCGGAGAGGTCGAAGGTCGCGGTCATCGCCTGGGCCGTCGCGTCGGGTGTGACGTTCGTGGCGACGATGTCGGGCCGACCCGCACGGACCAGTGTGACCGTTGGGGTGCCGGAGAAGCCCGCGCCGATCAGCGTGATCGTCGCCGTGCCGCCCTGTCCGCCTTCGGCAGGGGTGACGCTCGTGAGCGCGATGTGGTCGTTCTGGACCGTCGCGGCGCCCTGGGCCTGGCTGATCGTCGCCGCTTTGGGGTTCGAGAGGTCGACGAAGAACGTGCGGTCGGCGGTCGGTTCGCTCGTGCCGTGCACGGTCACTTCGATCGTCGCCTGTGTTTCTCCTGGCGCGAACGTCAGCGTTCCGCTCGTCGCTTCGTAGTCGCCGGGGGCCCTGGCGATCCCGTCTGTGGTGGCGTAGTGGACGCTCACCTGCGTCCTCGATGCCTTCGAGAGCGTGACCGTGAACTTCGCGGTCCCGTTCCCGCTGTCCGGGTTGCGCATCGTGACGTTCCCGATCGAGATCGCCGGCGGTTCGCTTGCGAGCACGGCCAGTTCGACGTTCGCCGGGTTGTATTTGACTTCGTAGGGACCACTCGACAGGCCCGTCACCGTCTGAAATTCTCCGCCCTGTAAGGAGTCGGTGACGGGCGTATAGGTATGGCCGACGGTCGGCGAGAAGCCGGTCGTACTCACGGCCAGGGCGCCGGCGAGCGTCGCTGTACCCGTGACGGCGAGCCTGTCCGCGCCGCCTTCGGCGACGTCGATCGCCAGTTCGCCGCCGGCTTGCTGGGCATAGGAGCCGGTCACGGAGATCGTCCCGGGCGTCGTCGTCCCGGGGGCGAGACGACCGTCGTTTACGAGATTGCCTTTGATCGTGCCGACCCCGTCCAGCACGCCGCCTTCGAGCTTGGCGCTGGAGACATCGAGCGTCGTTGCGCTCGAATTGCCGGCGAGGGTCGTTGTGCCCGCGGTCTGTGCGAAGGAGCTGGCCTTTAACGTCTGGCCTTCTGAGATGGTCAGGGTCTTCGCGTTGGTGAACCCTTCGAACGAGCTGTTCCTCTCCACATCGATCGTCCCGGTATTCGCAAGGGAACCTTCGAGGAAGGGTTCGCCGGGGGATTCACCGGAAGCCTCGGTGGTGAGCGTGCCGCTGTTGGTCAGAGTGCCGGAGCCGAGGCGCACCGACGGGCTGCCGCTGGTGGCGTCGAATGTGATCGCGCCAGCGTTGGTGAAGCTTTCCGCGGCTTGGACGAACCCGCTGTCGCGCAGCTTCAGCGATTGGCCTTGCGAGATGTTCCCCTCGATCGAGACACCGCCGATGACGACGATCGTGCTCTGCCCTGTGCCCGTGTAGTCGAGCGCCGTGCGTTCCATCACGACCGGTTCGGAGCCGCTTGTCGTCCCTTCGCCCTGGTCAAAGACACCGGCGTTGGAGACCGTCTCCAGCTTGCCGCTGCCGCTGGCTTCGATCGAGCCGCCGCTGTCGTTGATGAAGGTGTGCCCGTCTTCGAAGGTGGCGCCGTTGGCGATCTTCACCGCCCCCTTGTTGTCCAGCGTCTCGGCCACGTAGCCCGCGTAGTAACTGGTGGTGTCGATGTTGATCGTGCCTGTGTTGGTGAGGTCGCCGACGATTTCCGGTTCGTCGGGAGACACGCCGGAGGCCCGGGTTGTGATCGTGCCGCTGTTGCTCAGCAGCGTGCCTTCGCTCAGCAGCAGCTTCGGGTAGCCGCTCGTTGCGTCGAGCGTGATCGTGCCGGCGTTGGTGAAGCTCGCCGAGGCAGTCAGGCTGCTGCTGCCGCGCAGCGTCACCGACTGGCCTGCCGAGATGTTCCCGACAAGCGGAGCGCCGGTCTCGACCACGATCGAGCTTGCGCCGTTGCCCGTGTAGTGCAGCGCTCCGTTCTCCAGCACCACCGGTTCGCTGCCGCTCGTCGTACCGTCGCCCTGTTCATAGACGCTGGAATCCTCCGACGTTTCGAGCTTGCCGGTGCCTTCGGCTTCGATTTTCCCGCCGCTGTCGTCGATCACGGTGGCGTTATCGTCTTCGAACGTGACGGCGTTGGCGAGCCTCAGCCGGCCCTCGTTGTCGAGCGTCTTACCGGAGTCCGAGTAGGAGGCGTTGGTGTTGACGTCGATCGTGCCCGTGTTCGTGACGTTGCCGACCAGGTCCATGAACGAAGTGGTTGGGGCGCCAACGCCGAGCGTGAGCGTGCCCGCGTTGGTCAGCGTGCCCGAGCCGGCTGTGAACAGCGTCGTCGAGCTCGTGTCGTTGCCTTCGAGCGTCAGCGCCCCCTGTTCGTCGATCGTTCCACCCGCGGTGGCTTCCAGCCTCACAGGAGGCTGCATCTCCAGCGTCTGCGTGCCGCCGGAGGCGGTGGCGCCGAGGTCCAGACTCGCGATCGTGGTGTTCGAGTTGAGCGTGACGGTGTACGTGCCCGGGGCCGTGATGCAGACATCGTCCGTACTCGCCGGAGCGCCTTCCGGCGTCCAGTCGCTCGCCGTTTCCCACGATCCGCTGCCGCCCTTCCACGTCTTCGTGCACCCAGCGCCGCGTGCACCGGTGGTCATCCACACGAGCGCGAGCAGCGTGGCCGCGCCGAGGATGACTACCGTCGCAATGGTCCTTCGGGTAACGAGCATGACTAGATCGCGCAACGCTAAGCCACACGGCGGCGGCGCACAAGGGTAGAGTTACGTAGCCTTGACGATCTCGCGAGGACGTTGATGGAGCAGCCCAGCGCCACGCAATTGCGTAGGGCGATGGACGTCCTGCTGGAGCTCGGCGAGCTACGGGAGCTCGAGGAATTTCCCGCACGGGTGGCGGGATTGCTGCGGAGGTTGATCGGGTGCGAGGTCTCCTCCTACACAGCGGTTGACGTCTCGAGCGGCCGCACCACCGTGGCGGCGGACCCGGTCGAGAGCATGTTCGAGGGCGCCGACGAGATCTTTGGCCGCTTCGCCCTGCAGAACCCGCTGATCGCGCACTACGCGCGCACCGGCGATGGTCGCGCGCTGCGTATCTCAGACTTCTTCACTCGCCGTCAGCTTCACGCCACGGACCTCTACGACTACGTCTACCGCCGCACGGAAGTCGAGTACCAGATGGCGATCACGCTGCCCCCCCAGCATGCCGGTCCCGGTAGCGCACAGGAGATGATCGGCCTCACCCTGGGCCGCACCAAGCGAGACTTCAGCTTGCGCGAGCGAGCGCTCGCCGACCTGATGCGCCCACACCTGCAAGCCACGCTCCGGCGGCTGCACGAGCAGGCGATGATCGGCGCGCTCGCGAGCGCCCAGGAGAATCACAAAGGATGGGCGGTGCTCACGGCCGGCGACGGCACGATCGCGCTGAGCACCCCCGACGCGGAACGGCAGCTCGGCTTGCGAGTCGGCGATCGCCTCCCTTCGAGACTCCACCAATGGATAAGCCAGGAGCGAGCACGTCAACGCAATCAACCATCCGGTTCAGCCACGGCCGCCACCCGCTTGGAGATCGCGGGACGACACGTGACCGCGCGGCTGCGCGTGTCCGTGCACGAGCGGCTCGACGCTCTGCACCTCGCCCCGGTCCCAGCTTCACCTCTGCCCGAGGATCTGCTCACACTGGGGCTGACCCGCCGGCAGGCCGAGGTTATGGCGCTGGCCCTGCAGGGCAGGACGAGCCCGCAGATCGCTGTCGCGATGAGCTTGAGCCCGCGCACGATCGAGAAGCACTTCGAGTCCATCTACGCCCACCTGGGAGTCTCTGGGCGCTCGCAGGCAATCCTGCACACACTCGAGCTGATCGAACCATCCGCGTACGGGACGACTCAGCGCTACGCCACGACCTCCAGTCCCACCAGATCGGCCGCCACCAGCTCTCCCGGCGTCTCCAGCGCGAGCACCGCCTGAAGCGCCGCGATCGCCACCGCCAGCTGATCGAGATCGGGCTCGCGCGTGGTCAACAGCTGCAGCTTCAACCCGGGCCACATGATCATCTGCACCCACCGCCGGCGGCGGTTGCGCCCGGCGAACTTGATCAGCTCGAAGGAGATCCCGGCGATCACCGGCACGCCGAGGATGCGCGTCGCCACCAGCCAGTACCAGGCGGGCAGGCCGAGCGGCGCGAACACGAAGATCGCGACGATCATCACGACCAGCAGAAAGCTCGTGCCACAGCGCGGGTGCAGCCGCGAGAAGCGCTTGGCGTTCTCCGGGGTGAGCGGCAGGCCGGCCTCGAAGCAGGAGATCGTCTTGTGCTCGGCGCCGTGGTACTCGAACACGCGCCGCAGGTCGCGCAGGCGCGAGAGCAGCAGCATGTAGCCGAGGAAGATGCCCGTCCTGACCAGGCCCTCGACCAGCCAGAACAGCAGCGAGGAGTCGAGCTGACTCTTGATCAGGCTGGTCAGCCCGACGGGGATCAGGAAGAACAGGACGATCGCGAACACGAGCGCGACGACGACCGTGCCCGCCCACACGCCGCGGGGGATCTCCTGCGGCTCCGCCGCCGTCTCCCCGTCCTCGTCGCCCTCCCCCTCCTCGGGCGGGAGCTGCGCGTTCGCGGACACCTCCAGCGCGCGGAAGCCGATCGCCAGCGACCCGCCCAGGGCGACGACTCCGCGCACGATCGGCAAACGCAGCGCGCGGTGGCGCGCGAGCGCCGAGGCGAGCGGGAAGCTCGACACCTCGATCTCGCCCAGCGCGGCTTCCTCCGGCGAACGCTCGCCGTCCGCGAGCTGCGCGGAGGTCGGCTTACGCACCGCCACCGCCCAGTTACAGACGCCGCGCATCATCACTCCCTCGAGCACGGCCTGCCCGCCGACCGGCGCGTCGCGCTGGGCGTTCAGCGTGCCGTCGCCGTTGGCGCCAGTCTCCAGCTCGACCGGCGGCGTCGGCTGGCCGATCTCCGATCGGTCGGCGTCGCCGTTCCTGTCCGCCACGGATGAGCCGGCGGCCAGAGGCGCGGCCATCGGCCTACTGCGAGGACCGAGTCTGCGCTGCCGCCTGCCGACGGCCTTTGGCCATCCGGCGCTGGAAGCGCTCGACGCGCCCACCGGTGTCCATCAGCTTCTGTTTGCCCGTGTAGAACGGGTGGCAGTTGGAGCAGACCTCGACGTGCAGCTCGTCGCGGGTCGCGCGCGTGGTGAACTCGTTGCCGCACGTGCAGCGCACGTGGGCCTCGACGTAGCTGGGATGGATCTTCGTCTTCATCGTCTGCTCATTCTAGCGATCGACACGCGTTCTCCACCGACCCCCTGGCCGGGGTTGGATCAGCCGGTGCTCGACGGCGAGTTGCTCGCGCCCGGAGCGGGTGCCGGGACGACCGGCGCCGGGGCGAGGACGAGCGCCGGCTGAGTGCACTCGAGCGTGTACCGCTCGGCGCGGCGGATCACATAGCCTTTGTCGTTCAGCCAGTGATAATGCACGAGCGCGCGGTAGTCCGCCGGTCCTGAGAGGTCGGTGACCTGCTTGACGTACTTGTAGATTTTCACGCCGGGGTTCGAGCCGCGCCACACGCCGAGCCCGGGAGCGGAGACGGTGTGGAACAGTTCTTCGCCGCCGATCCGCTCCTGCACTTCGATCCGCATCTCCATCCGCGCGGCGCCGGCGAGCGCCGTCATTTCGCCGGCGAAGGTCGCCGAGCGATCGGCCTGTTCGCCCACGCTGAGGCACTGTTCGAGCGTCGCCGAGACCGTCGGCGTGGTGCCGTCCCCAGTCTGCCCGGCGGTGGAGCCGCCCGTCTGGGCGCTCGCCCCCGCCGGCGCCACGCACGCGAGCACGAGCAGGCAGCAGACGAGCAGGGAAAGCGACAACCGGATGGCCGAGCCGCGCGCGGCGGGCAATGCGCGGGGCATTTGCATGGCTTCCCCCTAACACCCCCAACCCGCACAATGTTGCGCACAAAGTCCCCGGCCAGCGCCGGTCGATGACTCTCAGAGAATCTGATACAGCGGGCCGTCGCCCCCCTCGGGCACCGTCAGGCGGCCGCCCTTGGCGGTGATCGCGCCGCACTGCACGCAGTTGGTGTAGTTGACGATCACGTCCACGTCGCCGGATTCGTCCCCACCCTCCCCGTCCTCGGGGATCTCGTACACGCCGGCCGGGCACATCCACTTCCAGGTCTCGGCGATCTCGCGCGGGACATGCTTTTGGATGCGGATGTGGTTGGGGGCGTCGTCGCGGGTGGCGTTACCGGTGATGAACACGGAGGAGAGCTTGTCGAACGTGTATTTCCCATCCGGCTTCGGGTAGCGCTCCTTGGTGTTGCCGACGAACATCGGCTCGGCGTCATCGCGGTGCCACTCCTGCCTGCCGGGCGGAACCTTGCCCTTGGACATGATCGACGGGCCCGCCAGCAGGCTGCCGACGAGGAAGCCCTTCTGGAATGCCTGGCGCGTGTTGCGCACCTGGTAGAGCTCGGTGCCGATCGTGGACTGCTCGACCGCCTCCTCGTAGGACTCGAGCGACTGGCCCGTCTTGAGGTTGCGGTAGATCGCCTCGGCGGCGAGCATCCCGGACTTGATGCAGTGGTGGACGCCCTTCAGCGCCGCCGTGTCGACCATCCCGCCGGCGTCGCCGACGAGCACCGCGCCGGGCATCGACAGCTTCGGCATCGACCAGTAGCCGCCACCGGGGAGCGCCTTTGCGCCCCAGGCGACGCGCTCGCCGCCCTCGAGGATTCCGTGCACGAGCGGATGGGTCTTGAACGTCTGCAGCAGGTCGTGCGCCGAGGTCGTCGCGTCGCGGTAGTTGAGGTCGACGACGAACCCGATCGAGACGAGGTCCTCGCCCGTCTTCTCGTCCTTCATCGGGTACAGCCAGGTGCCGCCGAGCTGGCCGTACTTGGCCGCGACCTTCAGCGGCCACGGCTGCACGAACGTGTGGATCACCCGGTCGAGTGGCTTCTTGACCTTCCACACCTCCTTCACGCCTAGCTCCCAGACCTGCGGCTCGCGCCCGTCAGCGAGGTCGAACTCTTTGATCGCGGCGCCTGTCAAATGGCCCCAGCAGCCCTCCGCGAGCACGGTCGCCTGGGCCTTGATGTCGGTCCCGGGCTCGAAGTTGCCGAGCGGCTCGCCGTCCTTGCCGCGGCCCTTGTCGCCCGAGCGCACGCCGACGACCTTGCCGTCCTGCACGATCAGCTGGGTCGCCGAGGTCTCGGTGAGGACGTAGGCGCCGGCCTCCTCGGCCTGGCGCTGCTGGTAAGCGGGCCAGCGCGGAGACCGAGACGACCTCGTTGCCGTGGTTCTTGAAGTTCGGCACCGCCAAGATTGGGACCGGGAGCTTGGTCTTCGGTCCGGTGAGCATGTACACCGACTCCTTCTTGACCTCACCGAAGGCAAAGCCCTCCTCGCGCCACTGCTCGCGGGTCATGTCGGGAAACAGCTCTTGCAGCGGACCCGGGCGCATGACCGCTCCCGAGAGCGAGTGCCCGCCGCCGGTCTTCGCCTTCTCGATCACCGCGACCGGAACCTCCCCCAGGCGCTCCATCGTCTCCGGGTCGTCGGCCAGCAGTTGCAGCAGGCGGTTCGCGCAGGCCAGGCCCGCGGTGCCACCGCCGACGATCGCGACGCCGACCTCGATCAGCTCGTCCTCGGCGTCGAGGCCGCGCTTGACGAACTCCTGCTGCGAGTCCACCGGCGGTGGGAAGGCCGCGGGAGCGACCTTCCCGTTGTTTGAGCCGTTGTGGCCGGACACGCTCAGACCTCCCTGTGGGAGCCTGGGGCCGCGGAGCCGTGGTGAGCGGCGCCCACGATCGTCATTCCGCCTTCTTGGCCTTCACGGCCTCGGTCAGCTTCGGCAGGATCTTGTTCAGGTCGCCCACGATCCCGAGGTCTGAGAATTCGAAGATCGGCGCGTTCGCGTCCTTGTTGATCGCGACGATGTTCTCCGAGCCCTGCATGCCAACCTTGTGCTGGATCGCGCCGGAGATGCCCGCCGCGAGGTACAGCTTCGGCGCGACCGTCTTGCCGGTCTGGCCGATCTGCGCCGCGTAGGGGTACCAGCCGGCGTCGACGACCGCGCGGGTCGCCGCGACGGCGCTGTTGCCGCCGAACGCCTTCGCCAGCTCCTCGGCCAGCTGAAAGCCCTCGGCCTTGCCGAGACCGCGACCGCCGGCGACGAGGATGTCGGCGCCCTCGATGTCGACGTCGGCGCCGCGCTGTTCGCCGCGCGTGACCATCGTCGCCTGCTGAGCCTGCGGGCTTAGCTCGAAGCTGAGCTGCTCCACGGGGGCGTCGCCGGCGCCGGACTCCTTGATCTCGAACGCGTTCAGCCTGCCGATGATGATCCCGACGTCGGAGCGGTATTTGATCTCAGAGATCGCCGAGTCGCCCAGGATCGGGCGCTCCGCGACGAGCTCTGAGCCCTCCGCCCGCACCGCCGTGACCTCCATCGCCACACCGGCGCCAAGACGCGCGGCCAGGCCGGCGCCGATCTCAAAGCCGAGCAGTCCGCCGCCGAACAGCGCGTAGGAGTAGTCGCCCCCGGAGATCGCCGCGGCCATCGCGTCGACCAGCGGCTGCGCGAGCCCCTCGGGACCCTCGGCGACGAGCACCTTCTTCGCGCCGTACTTGCCCAACGATGCGGCCAGCTCCTGCGGGACGTTCTCGCCGAGCAGGATCGCGTGCGCCTCGCCGCCGAGTTCGGCCGCGAGCTTCGCGCCCTCGGAGACCGCGCCGAGCGAGTTCTTGTTGATCGCGCCGTCGTAGTGCAGTGCGTAAACCAGGATGTTAGCCATCTAGATCAGCTTCCTCTCGTCGAGCCAAGCGACGATTTTTTCGACGGTTTCGCCGGTGTCCTCGTCCTCGATGATCTCCCCGGCGGACTTCGCCGGCGGCGCCTTTGCCGATACCCACTGGGCGGCCGAGTTATCCCCGCCGACTTTCGACGCGTCGATCTCGACGTCGCCCGTCGTGACCGTGTCGAGCGGCTTCTTCTTCGCGCCCATGATCGCCTTCAGCGAGGGATAACGGGGCTCGTTGATCGCGTCGCCGACGGAGATCACCGCGGGCAGCTTGATCTGCACGGTGTCGTACCCGTACTCGGCCTGGCGCTCGCAGCGCAGGGATCCGGATCCCGCCCCCCCACCCCCGGCCGCCTCGACGTCCATCTTGATCACCTGCGTCAGCGAGGGCATGCTCAGGTGCTCGGCCACGACCGCGCCGATCGTATAGCACTCGCCGTCGTCGGACTGCTGACCGAGCAGCACCAGGTCGGGGCTCTCGCGCTGCAGCGTCTTGGCCAGCGCATAGCCGGTGGCCGCCACGTCCGAGCCGGCCACGGCCGGGTCTGACAGGTGGACCGAGCGGTCGGCGCCGAGCGAGACGGCCTTGTGCAGGGCGCGCACGGCGCTGTCGGGGCCCATCGTCACGGCGACGATCTCCTCGACGGGCACGGCGCCGCCCTCCTTGATCTGCATCGCCGCCTCGATCGCGTGCGTGTCATACGGATTGAGGTTCTTCTCTCCGCTGCGGTCCATACGCCCCGTCGAGGGATCAATTCGCTTTTCGACGGCGGCGTCCGGGACCTCCTTCACCAGGACGCATATCTTCATTTCGTCGGCTGCTCCTTCGGGGGTCTGTCCGGGGGGTGGTTTGGGTTCAAGTCGGAAAAGCTGACTGCAATCCTACCGGGTCCAGCGGTTGACTGACGAGTCAATCAGTACCTCGCGCCGCAGTCGCGCCGCGGATGAAATCGACGATCGCCTGGGTCGGGGCGCCCGGCGTGAAGACCTCGGCCACGCCCAGCTGCTTGAGCTCGGGGATGTCCTCCGCGGGGATCGTCCCCCCGACGGTCACGACCACGTCGTCGATGCCCTGCTCGTGCAGCAGCGCGACCACGCGCGGCACGAGCGTCATGTGGGCGCCCGAGAGAATCGACAGGCCGACCGCGTCGGCGTCCTCCTGGATCACCGTCTCGACGATCTGCTCCGGCGTCTGGTGCAGACCCGTGTAGATCACCTCCATGCCCGCGTCGCGCAGCGCCCGCGCGATGATCTTCGCGCCGCGGTCGTGCCCGTCGAGGCCCGGCTTGGCCACGACGACGCGAATCTTGCTCTTGGGCTGGGCGGTGGCGGCGGACATGGGTCTGGGGCAGGCGTGCTGAGTCTTGAGGGTCAGGCGGGGTCTGCCGGCGTGCGCTCCAGTTCAGCGGCGCACGCGGCGGCGGCTCGGCCCACGACGGGGAAGACCGGCCGCACGGGATTGTAGAGCCCGTGGATCGGCCCGCGCACCGACGTGCTCCCGCGCGACACTGCCCAGACCACCGAGCGCCGTGACCGCGCCGACGGCCGCGAGCACCTTCAGGCGGCGTCCGAGACGATCCAGGCGCAACACCTCCCAGTCCTCGGCGGCGGCGATCCGCCGCAGGTCGGGGTCGGGGTTGACGACCACCGGATGCCCCACCGCGCGCAGCATCGGCAGGTCGGACTCGGAGTCCGAATAGGCGTAGGAGGCGTCCAGATCGATCCGCTCGCGCTCGGCCAGCTCGCGCATCGACAGCACCTTGCCCTCGCGGTAGTTGAAGGGGCCGGCGGCGCGCCCGGTGTAGTGGCCGTCGAGCACCTCCGAGCGCGAGCCGAGACCGCCGTCGAAGGCGAGCACGTGCGCGAGCAGGTCGGCCATCTCCTGCGAGGCGGCCGTCACGATGTAGACGAGCCTGCCCGCGTCCTGGTGGGCGTAGGCGCGCTCGAGCATCTGCGGGTACAGCCGCGGCAGCACGCCGGCGAGCACGCGCGGAGACAGCCGCTGCAGCTCGCGCACGGGCACGCCGGCGATCATCTCGCCCACGCGCTTGCGCACCTGATCGGCGCGATCGTCGGTCGAGCCGCGCAGCCGGAAGCGCAGGTTCTCGTACACGTCGCGCGCCAGACGACGGCGCGAGATCATCCCCGTCTGGAAGGCCGCGCGCGCGAAGAAGATCCCCGACGAGCCGGCCATCAAAGTGCGGTCGAGGTCGAAGAACGCCGCCGCGCGCGGCGGCGTGACGCCGGCGGCGGTAGCCATGTCAGACCTTGAGAATGAGCGCGTCGCCCTGCCCGCCGCCCGAGCAGATCGCCGCGCAGCCCAGGCCGCCGCCGCGGCGGCGCAGCTCGAACACGAGCGAGCCGAGGATCCGCGCGCCCGAGGCGCCGATCGGGTGGCCGAGCGCGATCGCGCCGCCGTTGACGTTGACGCGGTCCTCGTCGATCCCAAGCATCCGGATCGAATTCAGCGTGACCGAGGCGAAGGCCTCGTTGATCTCCCAAATGTCGATGTCCTCCGGCGTCAGGCCGGCCTTCTCCAAAGCCTTCTTCGCGGCGCTCGCGGGCGTCGTGGCGAGGTAGGCGAAGTCGTTGGCGCTCTGCGCGTGGGCGACGATCTCGGCGAGCGCCTCCTTGCCGTTCGCGCTCGCCCACTCCTCAGAGGACAGCACCAGCGCGCCACCGGCGTCGTTCACGCCGGGCGAGTTGCCGGCCGTGTGCGAGCCCTCCTTGCCGGTCAGGCCGGGCAGCTTCGCGAGCGCCTCCAGCGAGCTCTCGCGGCGCGGGGCCTCGTCAACCTCGACGAGGGTGTCTTGCTTGCGACCTTTGACGGTCACCGAGACGGTCTCCTCGGCCATGCGTCCCTCGTCGATCGCCGCCAGCGCGCGCTCGTGCGAGCGCAGCGCCCAGCGGTCGAGGTCCGCGCGGGTCATCTCCAGCTCGTCGCCGATCTCGGTCGCCTCGACGAACATCTGCTTGCCGGAGAACGGGTTCGTGAGCCCGTCGTGGACCATCGCGTCGAGCGCCTTTACGTCGCCCATGCGAAACCCGAAGCGCGCGCCCGGCAGCAGGTAGGGAGCGCCCGACATCGACTCCATGCCCCCGCCGACGCCGACCTGCATGTCGCCCGCGCGGATCGCCTGGTCGATGATCACCGACGCGCGCAGTCCGGAGGCGCAGACCTTGTTGACCGTCTCAGAGGAGACCTCCTTGGGAATCCCCGCCTTGATCTGCGCCTGGCGCGAGGGGATCTGGCCCTGACCGGCCTGCAGCACCTGGCCCATCACGACGTGATCGACCTGCTCGGGCTCCACCCCGGCGCGCTTGAGCGCCGCCTCGATCGCCACGCCGCCGAGCGCGGTGGCGTCGAGCGATGAGAGCGAGCCGCCCATCTTGCCGATGGGAGTGCGGGCGGCGCCGAGGATCACTGTCTTTGGCATGGGTTGCAAACGCTCCTGGGGTCGGGAAAGAAGGGGAGACAGGCAATGCTAGTGGACCGATCCTCGCCTCCACTCCAAGCTCGCCGCGGCGGCGGATTTGCCGCCGGGTGGATATCGTGCCGGGACCGTGCAGGTATCCGCGACCACCCAGCCCGCGAGCGCCACAGACGCCGATACGGTCGTCGTCGGTCTGTTCGACGGTGAGCAGCCCCCGAGCGACACGCCGGCGGAGCTGGGCAAGCTGGTCGAGTCAGGCGAGGCCAGGGGCTCGTTCAAGGCGCTCGCGCTGACCCACGCCGAGGGCAAGCGCTGGCTGACGGTGGGGCTCGGCGCGCGTAAGGACTTCACCGCGGAGCACGCCCGGGTGGCGGCCGCGGTCGCGCTTGAGCGTACGCGTGAGCTGTCGAGCAAACGCCTGTGCTGGCAGGCGCCGATCGCGCCCGACGGTGATGAGCAGCGAGCGGAGGAGATCGTGGAAGCGCTCGTGGAGGGGACGATCCTCGCCGATTACCGTTTCGAGCAGCACAAGTCCGCGTCGGCCGGCAAGGACAGCGCACCCAAGCAGCTCGACCAGCTGCTCGTCGCGGTCGCAGGCGGCGGGCCGGTGAGCGGCGAACAGGCCGAGGCGGCCACCGCGCGCGCCGGCACCGTCGCCGAGGCCGTCAACCGGGCGCGCGACCTGCAGAACCGCCCCGGCAACGACCTCACGCCGACGGCGCTCGCCGAGTACGCGCTGGCGCTCGGCAAGGAGATCGAGGGGCTGCAGGTGGAGGTGGAGGGACGCGCGGGGATCGAGGGGCTCGGCATGGGCGCGTTCGCCGCCGTCGCGCAGGGCTCCGATCAAGATCCCGCGCTGATCGTCCTGCGTTATGAGAGTCCCGGCGCGAAAGGTCCTTTACTCGGCTTCGTCGGCAAGGCGGTGACGTTCGACAGCGGCGGCATCTCGCTGAAGCCGGGGCCGAAAATGGCGGAGATGAAGTTCGACATGTCCGGCGGCGCCGCCGTGGTGGAGGCGGTCGGCGCGATCGCGCGCCTGCAACTACCCGTCAAGCTCGTCGCGGTCGTCGGCGCCACCGAGAACCTGCCGAGCGGAGGCGCGATCAAGCCCGGTGACATCGTCACGGCTCAGAACGGGAAGACGATCGAGATCAACAACACCGACGCCGAGGGCCGTCTGGTGCTGGCCGACTGCCTGTGTCACGCGGTCGCGCTCGGGGCCGAGCGGATCGTCGATCTGGCCACGCTCACCGGCGCGGTGATCGTCGCGCTCGGCTCGACGTATTCAGGGCTGATGTGCAACGACGAGGAGCTCAGCGAGCACATCATCCAGGCGGGCGCACACACGGGCGAGATCGTGTGGCGTCTGCCGCTGCACGAGGAGTACGACGAGCTGGTGAAGGGCAAGTACGGCGACCTGGACAACGCGCCCGAAGCGCGCAAGGCGGGCACGATCATCGGCGCGTCCTTCCTGGCCAACTTCGTCGGCGAGACCCCGTGGGCGCACCTCGACATCGCGGGCTCGGCCTGGGATCTCGGGCGCGCCTACGTCGGCAAGGGCGCGTCGGGGTATGGCGTGCGCCTGCTGGTCGAGCTGGCGCGCTCCTACGGCGTGTAGGGCTCCTCCAACCGCTGCACCACCGCCCCCCACGCCTCGCCGCGTGGGTCGATGTGCGCGCGGTGGCTACCCGCCTCGCCCTCGATCTCGACCAGCTCGACCTCGCCCCCGGCCGCGCGCGCGGCGTCGGCGTAGTTGCGGCTGAGCTCGACCGAGACGGTTTCGTCGAGCACACCGTGCACGAGCAGCACGGGCAGCTCGAGCGGCACGTGGCACAGCGGGTCGCCCAGCGCGTAGCGCTCGGGCACCTCCTCGGGACTGCCCCCCATCAGCGCCCGCTCGGGCCCGCCGGGCCGGCGGGCGCCGGTCAGATCGCATACGCCCGCCTGCGCGATCACCCGCCGCGGGCGTATTCGCGGCGGGTGATCGAGCGCGCCCGACGTACCGGACGTCGCCTGGCGTGTCAAGAGCGCTCGGCGTATCGAACGCACCCGGCGCGCCGGCGGCAGCTGTGCGCGGCTTGCCGCCCACAGCGCGAGGTGACCGCCGGCCGAGTGGCCGAGGATGCTCACGCGCGCGAGGTCCAGCCGCGGATCGTCGAGCCCTGCCAGATGGTCGATCGCCGCGGCCACGTCTGCAAACGTCGCCGGCCAGCCTCCGCCGGCGCCGACCCGGCGGTACTCGATGTTCCACACCGCCCAGCCGCGCCTGACGAGGTCTGCGACCAGCCCGCGCATGACGATCTTGCTGTAGCGCGCCTGCCAGGAGCCGCCGTGGATGACGACCATCACCGGATGCGGCCCAGGACCTGTCGGCAGGTGCAGATCCGCGCGCTGGGAGCGATCGGGACCGTAAGCGTGGGTCTGACCGCGCGTGAGGAGGAAGTCAAGGATCAGACGGGGGCGGACCACCGGGGGATCGTGACAGGAAGATCAGCGGCAAGCGCGCTTCGCCAGGCGCTCGCGGCTTGACCGGCAGCTCACTCCTGCAGGATCGCCCGCGGCGAGACGCGCGCGGCGAGCATGCCCGGCAGCGCGATCACGGCCAGCGCGATCGCCCCGATCAGCGCGAGCGTCAGCAGCACCTGCAGCGGACCGACCGAGAACGGCGCCGGGAAAGCCGGTCGTTCGTTCGAGAAAGCGGCTGGCGAGCGCGTGGCCGCAGATCCCGATGAGGGCGCCCACCAGCGACCCGACCCCGATCGTGACGGCGCTCTCCAGCACCACCGCCCGCCACAGCTGGCCGGTGTCATACCCCTGCATCTTCAGCGCCGCCAGCCGCGTGCGACGCTGCCACACCGTGGCGCTGAGCGCCGAGGCGACCGCCAGCGCGGCCGCGATCAACAGCAGCGTCGAGATCTCCGCCAGCGTGCGCAGCCCCTCGCGCGCGCTCGCATTGCTCAGCGCCTCGCGTTCTGAGGCCGTGCGGACCTGCAGGCCCGGGTAGGAGCGCAGCGCCGCGGCGACCGTCTTGCCGGCCTTGCGCCGGGCTCACACCCGCGCTGCAGGCTCACCTCGAGCGCCGCCGCGTTCCTGCGTCCTCCAGTAGCGGCTGTAGTCGCTCGCGCTGATCGTGATCGCGCCGGCCGGCCACCCCGAGTTGGTCACAATGGCCGCCACCGTCAGCTGCGCGGGACCGGACGGCGTCGGTAACGACATCGCGCTGCCGACCCGCAGGTGATGTTCGCTCCGCGTAGTCGCTGGACACGGCGACCCCGCTCCCCTGCGCGAATCAACCGCGTGGCACTCCGCGAGGTTGCCCTGGCGCAGCTGGCTGGGTTCGATCACGATGCTGTCGCCCGCGGGCCGTCGCGCGCACCCACATGCGGCGCTCGCCGACGTCGAGCAGCCCACCCCGATAGACGCGCACCGATGCGACCCCCGGCGCGCGCGCGAGCGCGCGCGGCCGGCCCGGCGGGCGTAAAGGAGTTCGTGTTGAACACGTCGCGCCCGGATGTGACCCAGACCTGGGCGGTGCTGAAGTACTGGTTGGTCGCCTGGGAGATGCCGCGCAGCAGATCGTCGCGGGCGCCGCCGATCGCGATGCCTCCGTAGACCGCGATCCCCACGATCCCGGCGAGCGCCACCGACCGAGTCGTCGTCGCGCGCAGCTCCGCCAGCGCGACGATCAGCGCGCTCGAGCGAACGCGTTCGCTGACTCGCGGCAGCCCGCGCGCGACAACCGCGAACACGACGGGTATCAGACAGAGGCTCGCCAGCGCGAGCGCCACGCCCCCCACGATCGTGGCGCCCGGCGCCGAGCAGCGCGATCGCGATCACCAGCACGATCAGCGCCACGCCGGCGCAGCGCGAGCCTGCGCGATCGTGCGCTCGCGAGACGATCTCGCTGCCGGCTGCTGGCCTCGCGGAAGACCGCATCGGCGGGCCGGCTCGCGCGCAGATCCAACAGCGGCGACAGCGACGCGAGCGCGGTCGCCAACACACCACAGCCGATCGCGAACAGGATCGTGCCCGCGTGGACGACCTGCTCGGTGCCGATCGGAAACGCGGCGCTCAGGAAGTCCGGCGCGCGCTGGAAGAGAGTCCGCGACAGCACGTCGCCCAGGCCAACCCCCACCAGCGAGGCCAGCGACTCCCAGAGCCAGCGCCTGGAAGCCGAGCAGCAGCAGGATCTGGCGCGGATCGTAGCCCTGCATCCGCAGCTCGGCGATGAAGCGCCGCCGCTCGGGGACCGTCAGCAGCATCGCGTTGAGCGCGAGCAGGAAGCCGATCATCACGCTGATCGCGCTGAACAGCGAGGTCGACTGACGATTCGGCTTGAGCGCCTGGCTCAGCAGGCCCAGTTCATAGTCGGCCGCGCGCACATCCAGCCGCCCGGCCGCGAGCCGCTGGAGCTCGCCGGCGACCATCCGCCGGTCCCCCGGGAGCGGGCGGATCAAGACCTCGCTCACCCGGTGTGGCAGCCCTGCAAGCGCCTGGGCGACTGGAAGCACCGCCACCGCCACCGGGCTCGCGGCCGCCGAGCCGAGCACGCCGCCGCCGAGCACGACGTTCACCCGCGCCTCGTGCACGTCGCCGTTGCTCGCCAGCTTCAGCGCCCCTCCACGCTGTACCCCGAGCGCCCCTGCCACACCGGAGGGCAGCCCGAGGCCGCCTTTGAGCAGCACCGTCGCGGCGGCGCCATATTCCTGCGTCGCCGCCCCCCCGAGCGCTTCGATGCTGGGGCTCACGCCGATCAGCTGCACCGCTTCCTCCGAGCGCGGGCCGATCAGGGTCACGTTCTCGCGCAGCACCGGGGCGGCCACCTGGACCCCGGGGAGGCTGCCCGCCCGTTCGGCCAGGCGCTGGTCGAACCCCTGCGAGGAGCGCGCCACCAGCGCGAAGCGCGCCGACCCGGTCAGACCGTGGACGAGGTCGCCGGCCGAGCTCGTCAGGCTCGCGTTGGCCAGCAGCACGCCGAACACCAGCGCGACCCCGATCGCGACGCCGCTGCCGGCCAGCAGCTCTCCCACCGGATGAGCGCGCAGCCGCCGCCGGTAGAGATAGAGCAGCATGCTCAGGCGGATGCCGAGGATCCTCGGGTTCATCGGCCCGTCCTGCCGCTGGGGCTCATCGCCCGTGCCTGGAGTTCATCGGCCCGCTCACGGCCCCGTCGCCACCCGCCGCGCATCGGCCGGATCGACGAGGTGTCCGTCGCGCAGCGTGTGGACCCGGTCCACGAAGGCGATCGCGTCGGCGTCGTGCGTGACCAGCAGCCCCGGCATCGCTCGCTCGCGACAGATCTCCCGCATCAGCTCGAGGATCTCCCTGCTGCGCTTGGAGTCGAGGTTGCCCGTCGGCTCATCCGCCAGCAGCAGCCCCGGCTCGCCCACCAGCGCCCTGGCGATCGCCACCCGCTGGCGCTCGCCCATCGAGAGCTGCTCGGGCCTGTGCCCGGAGCGCTCGCCGAGCCCCAGGCGCACAAGCCACGGCAGTGTCTTCGCGCGCGCCTCACGCAGCGTGAAGCCGAGCACCGGCAGCTTGATCATCGCGTTGTCCAGCGCCGAGGCGCCGGGTATCAGGTGGAACTCCTGGGAGACCAGGCCGACGTCGTGGCGGCGATAGGCGGCGCTCTCGCGCGCCGAGAAGTGAGCGACGTCGCGCCCGTCGAACAGGATGCTGCCCTGATCCGGTGCGAGCAGGCCCGCGATCAGCATCAGCAGCGTGCTCTTGCCCGACCCGCTGGGACCGTAGAGGGCCACGAGCTCCCCCGCCTCGATCCGCAGTGAGACGCCGTCGACCGCCCGCACGGTCTCCCCGCCGCCGCGGTAGTGCTTGACGAGGCCGCGCAGCTCCAGCGCGCTCACGCTACGGGCCTATGACGGTAGAGATGTGTGGCATAGGCCCTGACTAAGCAGGCCCGGATGCGGCCAGGCGTCGGGGGCGCATCCGCACAACCGTGCCCCGCTCCTCACTGCCGCAGAGCTCACCGGCGGAGATCGACATCAGGGCCCCCACCCCGCGCAGGGTGGCCATGTCCTCGGAGGCGATCAGCAGCGCGATGCCGCGCTCGCCGGTGACGGAGCGCAGGATCGCGCAGAACCGCTCGCGATCGCCGAGACTCGGCATCGGCGCCGGCTCGTCGACGATCAGCAACCGAGGCTCACGGACCAGCGCCCGCGCCAGCATCACCCGCGCCCGCTCCCCCAGCGACAGCGACGCCGTGATCTCCTCGGCGCCCAGCGCAGCCACCCCGACCGCATCGAGCGCGAGCAGCGCCCTGCGCTTGGCCTCGCGCATCGTCAAACCCTCGCTGCCGAGGGACATCGCCACATGGTCGAGCACGGTCTCCCCCGGGCTCGCGAGCCAGCCGGCCGAGGTCAGGAAAGCGACGGAGGAGCGCAGCAGCCGCGCGCGCTCCCGTGAGGAGATGCGCGTCACGTCCCGGCCCGCGAAGCGAATGACGCCCGCGTCCGGCGACTCGATCGCGGCCGCCAGGCGCAACAGCGTCGACTTGCCCGAGCGCCGCGCGCCGTAGACGCCGACGGCCGCGCCCGCCTGAAGCTCGAATGACACCTCGTCGAGCACCACGACCTCGCGGGCGCCGTCCGGGTAGCGCTTGCTGACGTTCGCGAACGACAGCAGCGGCGCCGGCTCGGCGAGGAGGCTAGGAGGTGCGGGCCGCATACTCGTCGATCCGCTGGCGCGTACGGGCAGACCAATCGATCTCGGCCTGCAACATCCCGTACACCGCGTCGCGCGTGCAGTCCATGCACAGGGCGGCCCACGAGCGCGCCTGGCCGTCGCTCGGGCAGACCAGCTGTGCGAGCGCGAGGCATTCCCGCTCGTGCTCGCGCAGCGCGACCGACAGCCGCCGCAGGTCCTGCTCGCGCGCGACCGCGAGCTTTGCCTGCAGGCCCAGGCGCACCGGCTCCCGGGGCATCAGCGTCTCCATCCAGCATGTCAACGCCCGCGGGGTCTGCTCGGTCGGGTGATACACCAGGCGCGTGCGCCGCTGGTTGCCGCGCCTGTGCTCCTCGCGCGATGAGGCCAGCCCATCCGCTTCGAGCTGTTCGAGCAACCGGTACACGTCGTTGGGGTCGATCCGCCATGTCTCGCCCAGGCGCGAGATCAGGCGATTGGCCAGCTCGCCGCCATGCCCGGGGCGCTCGAGCAGCAGACCCAGCAGCGCCCCGCGCAACGGCGCAGATGCCCCTCGCATCCACCTTTTTGTGCTCGTTGCCTGGACCATTCGCGCTCCCTCCCCCGACGATCTCTCACAAACCATACTCTTAGGTGGCGGCGATTGCACGTCCAAGCAGCGGTACTCTGAGTGCAGGAACTGACGCTCACGACCGCGACAGACCCGCGGGGAGATGGGGACACGCTCAGATGACGCAGCAGGGGAGGCCCACACGACGGGGAATTGGACGGGGGCTCGCGAGCGCCGGCGCCGCGCTCGCGCTCGCGGCCGCCGGCGCACATGTCGCGATCGCCGCCGCGCGCGCACCGGCCGTGCCCCGCGCCCGGGCGGCCCGCTTGCTGAGCGTCGACGACACCGGGCATCTGCACCTGCTGAACGCCTCCGGCGCGGTCCTCTCAGAGGAAGGGCCGGTCTCCGGGACGCTCCCCGGCAGCACCAAGGTGCGCCTGGACGTCGGCACAAACGTGACGGCCTCGTTCACGATCTACGCCCATGGCGGCGGCTCGATCACCGGTCACGGCAGCGCCATCCTGCACTCGTCGGGCAGGTACTCGAGCTTCGGCGGCACGCTGTCGGTCACGCGGGGCACGGGCCGCTACGCCAACGCCCAGGGCAGCGGCAAGCTGTACGGCGTGATCGAACGTCGCACCGACGCCCTCACCGTGCAGACGACCGGGACGCTCCATTACTGAGCCGGCCGACGAGGCAAGCGTGTCGAAACCCCCCCGCAGTGCAGGCGTGTCGAAACCGCTCCACAAGGCAGGCGTGTCGCCCGCCCGCGCCCTGAGCGCCGCGCTCACCTGTGGGCTGCTGCTCATCCGCCTCGGCGTGCCCGCGCAGGCAGGCGCCATGAACACGAGCCACACTCTCACTCAGGCGGCGCGAGCGGTGAAGCTGGCGGTGTCGTTCTCGCCGGAGCGGCTGGGCGCGGGCACGACGGTCAGCCTCGGCTTTCAGATCTCCACCCCATCCGGACAGGCGCCCTCGCCCCTGATCGCCATCGAACTGCTCTATCCCGGCAACCTCGGCATCGCCACCAGCAGCCTCGGCCTGGAAACCTGCTTGCCCGCCTCACTCGAACAGAACGGCCTCGCCGGCTGCCCCGCCGACTCCCTGATGGGTCGCGGCAGCGCGGCCGTGGCAGTCCCCTTCGGCCCCCGAATCCTGATCGAGCAGGCGAGCATCACGCTGCTCTCAGGCCCCGTGCAGAACGGTCACCTGGGGCTGCTGTTCTTCGCCAGCGGCGAAATCCCCGTGCTGGCCAACCTGGTCTTCCCGGGCCTCGTGCTCCCCGCCCACGCCCCCTTCGGCGGCCTCCTGGACGCCACGCTGCCGCTCGTCCCCAGCGTGCCGGGCGGACCCGACGCATCGGTCGTGCGGCTGCAGACCACGATCGGACCGAGCCACATCACCTATTACGAACGCGTCAACGGCAAAACGATCGCCTTCCACCCGAAGGGCATCCTGCTCCCGAAGAGCTGTCCCCGCGGAGGGTTCCCCTTCACCGCCCATCTGAGCTTCCAGGACGCCACCCACGCGAGCGCCAGCACCACCGTCCCCTGTCCGCGAGGCAGTTGACGGTGTTCATCTTTACTTGACTTTCCTCTTGATTCAGCGACCAAAGCCCTTGAACATCTAAGCCAATGACCGATCGCATCCGAAACATTCAAGCCAATGCCTGATCCGCGGGCGCCGAGACTCGGCGGCGGCGTTGCGCTGAGCGCCCCGTTCGTCGATGCGGCGCGACGCTACTGGATCACGGTGTTCCCGCACGTCCGCCGCGAGCTCTCCCGTCTGCGCGAGCGGGCCGAGGAGATCCCCGATCCCGCGCTCCGGCGGCTCGCGTTCGACGCGCAGCGCAAGCGGGGGAACCTCGAGGGCGCGGCGGCGTTCGCCGCGTTCGTCCCGCGCCCGCACCGCGCCGCGGTGGTGCGCGCGGTGTTGGCGTTTCAAGCGGCCTACGACTACCTTGACGTGCTCGCCGAGCAGCCGCAGGTCGACCCGGTCGCGGGCGCGCGAGGACTCCACGAGGCGCTGCTCGACTCACTCGATCCCGCCCTGGGAACCGAAGGGTGGGTGGGAACCGAATCCCTGGGAACCGGATCCCTGGCCACCCCGGGGCTCGATCGAACCACCCCGCTCGATCCCGCCGGCGGGCAACCTGACTATTACGCACGCTATCCACGGCGCGATGACAACGGCTACCTCGCCGAGCTCGTCGAGGAGTGCCGCACGGCGCTGGCCACGCTGCCCTCCTACCCGTCTGTCGCGACCGCGGCGCAGAGGGCCGCCGAGCGCATCGCGAAGTTCCAGAGCCTCAACCTCTCGGAGTCCCAGGGCGACCACGATGCGCTCGCGCGGTGGGCGCGAACAGAGACTTCCCCAGCGATGGAGCTCGAGTGGTGGGAGGCGGCGGCCGCCGGAGGCTCGCCGCTGTGCGTATACGCGCTGATCGCGGCCGCGGCCGATCCCGCCGTCCACCCGGCAGAGGTGGAGGCGATCGAGAACGCCTACTTCCCCTCGATCGGCGCGCTGCACTCGCTGCTCGACCACCTCGTTGACAGAGCGCGGGACGCCGCGTCCGGTGAGCGCAATCTGCTCGACTATTACGCCTCGCCGCTCCAAGCCGCCGTCCGCATGCAGGCGCTCGCCGAGCGGGCCGTATGCGCGGCCCGGGCGCTCCCGCGGGGCCGGCGGCACGCGATCGTCCTCGCGGGGATGGCGGGCTACTACCTGTCCCACAGCGAGTCCTCAGCGCCCGACGCCCGGCCGATCGCCCGGAATGTCAGAGGGGAGATCGGGGGGCTGCTGGCGCCGACGCTGCTCGTCTTCAAAGCCCGGCGCCTCGCCGGCCGGCTCGCGGCAATCCCGCGGGACGGGACCTGGAAGAATGCCCGCCGTGGACTTCTACCTCTCGCCCGACCATGAGCTGATCCGCCGCACGGTCAGAGAATTCGCCGAGGGCGAGGTCGCGCCGGTCGCCGAGGAGCTCGACCGCACGAAGGCGTTCCCGTATGAGATCGTGCGCGCAGCTCGGCGCGCTGAACCTGATGGGGATCCCCTTCCCGGAGGAGTACGGCGGCGGCGGCGGGCGACACGCTCGCCTACGCGCTCGCCGTCGAGGAGCTGACGCGCGTCGATTCCTCGGTCGCGATCACGCTGTGCGCGCACACCTCGCTGGGGACCCAGCCGGTGTACCTGTTCGGCTCAGAGGAGCAGAAGCGCGAGTGGCTGCCGCGGCTTTGCTCGGGGGAACGGCTCGGCGCGTTCGGGCTGACCGAGCCCGAGGCCGGCTCGGACGCTCAGAACGTGCGCACACGCGCGACTCTGGCGGACGGCGAGTGGACGATCAATGGCGCCAAGCAGTTCATCACGAACGCCGGGACCGACATCTCCGGCCTCGTCTGCATCACCGCACGCACCGACGAGCAGGAGATCTCGAACCTAATCGTCGCGAACGGCACGCCCGGCTACGAGCAGGGCGAGCCCTACCGCAAGATGGGCTGGAACGCGTCGGACACGCGCCCGCTCACGTTCTCCGACTGTCGCGTCCCCGAGGAGAACCTGCTCGGCCCGCGCGGGGCCGGCTTCAAGCAGTTCCTGCAGATCCTCGACATCGGCCGGATCGGCGTCGCCGCGATGGGCGTCGGACTCGCCCAGGGCGCGCTCGACGAGGCTTTGAAATACGCCAAAGAGCGCAAGGCGTTCGGCAAGTCGATCTCGAAGTTCCAGGCGATCCAGGGCAAGCTCGCGGACATGGCGACCGAGATCGAGGCCGGCCGGCTGCTCGTCTACAAGGCCGCCCTCGAGAAGGACGCGGGGCGGAACTTCACCTTGACCGCCGCGCAGGCCAAGCTGAAGACCGGCCGCCTGGCCGTGCGCTGCGCCGAGGAGGCCGTGCAGATCCACGGCGGCTACGGCTTCATCGAGGAGTACCCCGTCTGCCGCTTCTACCGCGACGCGAAGATCCTGACGATCGGCGAGGGCACCGACGAGGTCCAGCAGATGGTGATCGCCCGCGCGCTCGGGGCCTAGTGCCGGGACCTCGCCCGGTGGCGAGTCTCAGCGCGGGGTGAGGATCACGAGCGGTATCTCCCGCCCAGTGCGCTTCTGGTAGTCGGCGTAGCCGCCGTAAGTCTTCAGCGCCATCGGCCACAACCGCTTGCGCTCCTCGGGGTCGGCCACATGCGCATGCACCTGCCGGTGCTCTGAGCCGATCTGCGCCTCGGTGTCGGGATTGGCTTTCAGGTTGTGAAACCAGCCCGGGTTCTTCGGATAGCCGCCCTTCGACGCGACCAGGACCACGTCCTCGCCATCGCGCACGTACACGAGCGGGCTAGTGCGTTTCGCGCCACTCTTGGCGCCCACATGATCGAGCAGCAGAACCGGCGGCGCGCCGGGGACGCGATGGCCGACCAGTCCGTCGGTGGCGCGGTAGACCGCCGTGTGACCCTGTATCACCCGGCCCAGCAGCCCCCAGTTGTTCTCCACCCAGTTCAGGTAATCCATCGCGGTACGACCCTACACGCCGCGCTCCAGCAGCGCGGTCGCCGCGCTCGCGGGGTCAAGGCGGCGCTGGACGACCTCCTCCAGCAGGCGCTTGAACTCGGCGTCCTCCGCGCAGCTCCTCCTCCAGGCGCCTGCGCATCCGAGCGGTGGCGATCGCGAGCACCTCGTTGTGCAGATTGCGCCCGCGGCGCTCCTCCAATTGGCCCGCGGCGAGGATGTGCGCGCGGTGCTCTGCCAGTCGCTCCACCAGCTCATCGACGCCCGTGCCCTGGGTGGCCTCGGTCTTCACGATCGGCACCCGCCAGCGCGGGTGGGTGGGGACCTCATCCGGTGAGCGGTCGAGGTTGGCCAGCGACAGCACTCCCCTGATCTCGCGCACCATCGTGTCCGTCAGCGGGTGCTCGGCCTTGTTGATCACGATCACGTCCGGGATCTCCATCACCCCGGCCTTCAACGCCTGGATCGAATCGCCCGAGCCGGGCATCAGCACCAGCACGATCGTGTCCGCGTGATCGATGATGTCGATCTCCGCCTGCCCGACGCCGACCGTCTCCACGAACACGTCCTCGCGTCCGGCGGCGTCGAGCAGCAGCGCGGCCTGCAGCGCGGCCTCCGACAGCCCACCGAGCGCGCCGCGGTTGGCCATCGAGCGGATGAACACACCCTGGTCGAGGAAGTGCTCGCTCAAGCGGATCCGGTCGCCGAGCAGCGCTCCCTGTGTGAACGGCGAGGACGGGTCGATCGACAGCACCCCGACCGTCCTGCCGGCAGCGCGCTGGGCCTTCGTCAGCGCGCCGATCAGCGTCGACTTGCCCACGCCCGGCGGCCCGGTGAAACCGACGACCGCCGCTTTGCCGGTGTGCGGATAGACCTCCTTGACCAGCTCCCAGCCCTCGGGGCGGTCGTCCTCGACCAGCGTGATCGCGCGCGCGAGCGCACGACGGTCGCCGTCGAGCAGTCGCTGGGCCAGGGTCGTCTCGCTCATCGCGGGCGCAATCATCGCAGGGCAATACGATTCGACGGCGATGGAGCCCATGATCGCCGACCCACCAACCCCCACGGCCGCCGCGGAGATCACCGAGGCGGTGCGCCGGGCTCCCGATTCGCTGCATGGCGGTCCACTGGCGTTGCTGCGGTTCATGCGCGCCAACCACATGTTCAGCCGCGCCTACCTGCACCTGCTCGCGCGCTTCCTGTACCTGAAGCTACGCCACGGCAAACGCCTGCAGACCGACGGCCTGTGCTTCATCTGTCCCGGCGTGCAGCTGGAGATCGGGCGTCACGCGACGCTGCGCATCGGCCGCTGGGCCTGGCTCGGCCACGGCACCAAGATCCGCGTGCACGAGGGCGAAGTCAGCATCGGCGCGAAGACCGTGATCGGCCAGGAGTGCACGATCTCGGCCTTTCAGCACGTCTCGATCGGGCGCGAGTGCATCGTCGCCGACCGCGTGATGCTGATCGACTTCGACCACGGCGTCGTCGAGGTCGACCGCCCGATCCGCTTGCAGGGCATCTACAAGCGCGATGTCCGCGTCGGCCACAACGTGTGGATGGGCTACGGCGCCTGCATCCTGCGCGGGGTGGAGATCGGCGAGAACGCGATCGTCGGCACCTCATCGGTCGTCACGAAGGAGGTGCCGGCCAACGCCGTCGTCGCCGGCGCCCCCGCGCGGGTCATCCGGATGCGCGAGGCGCCCCGTTCGATGCGCTGGGAGTGAGGGCGCTAGGGCTGCTGATCTACGCCGTCTTGGAGGTGTGGCTCGACCCACATGCGGTAGCGGCCGATGAAATCACGCGCGCTCTCATGCACGAGCTCGGCGGCTTGGTGAACCCTGCCGGCTGAGGTTTCGATGTAGCCGTGCTCGATCATCGACCGAGCATCTTGTGCCCGCGTTAGCCGCCTGCACAGCTCGCCGTCGATGGCCCCCGCTTCGCGCAGAGCCGCGAAGGCCTGGTGAACACTTGACCCTGGAGCCGCACTGTCATCGCTCAGGACGCCAGCAGACGATCGATCCCCGCGAGGGCTCTATTCAAGCGCCGAGCATCATGTCGGCTACCGCGGCGACGCAGTCCGGTCTCGCGACGATGCAGTTGCGGCCATAGAGCCTCGCGATCGACCAGCACGCGCCCATCGCCCACGATCTGGGCAAGGAAGGAAGGCTCCGCCTCAGCGTCCTTGAGCTCGACGACATCAACAGGACGACCGACTAACCGTGTGAGCTTAGTGCTGAGGTCGACAATACGCTCGAAGCTTGTGTCGCGCAGATCGACGAGTACATCGACATCGCTCCCCAGCGTATCCACGCCCGTGGCAGCGGAGCCGAACAACAGCGCGAAGCGGACGTTCTGCTCCGTCCGCAGAGCTATGCGTAGCGTGGAGAGCAGTCCCCACGAGCGGCGAACGTACTCTCGCTCCTGCAATGGCAGCTCAAGCTTCCTCGGCGTTGGCCTGCTCCCACGAAGCGTCCCCTGATTTACCGCCCGCCGCAACGTACGCTCACTAATGCCTACCTCTTCAGCGAGTAATGCCAGTCCAGTCATGTGTCCATTATGCCACATCCATGTGTCCGCAATCCACCATTCAGCCCGCCGTAACCGCCCAAATGCGATTCCCCTCACGGCGCGAGCAGCGCGGCTGGATCTGCAAAGGCCGCGAGATTGCGCAGCCCCTCCTCGCTCGCCTGCGGGCCTTCGGCGAGCGCGCGCTCCAGCGCCCCGCGATGACCCTCAAACCGCTCGTGCGCATACGGGACGGCCAGGCCGCAGGAGATCATGAACGTCCAGTCGCTCGCCTGTAACGCCATCAGCTCGCGCACGGCCGCTGCACCTGCCCGCGCCCCCGCGGCCACCACCTGTAGCTCGGCCGCGCGCGTCGCAAACGCCGGCCCGGCGACGGCCGGGCCCGACCACGTGGAAAGGTCGCCGTCCCGCCCCCAGCTGCTCGCCTCCCACTCTCCTCCCGACGCCGGCATCCCGGGCGGGCAATCCGTCAGCGGGGTCGCCTCCAGTCGGTCCAACGCATCGTCCAATCGCACGAGCTCGAGCCCCTGCCGAGAGCACTCCTCGACGACCGCCTCAAGCCACGAGATCCCCTCATACCACCAGTGACCGAGCAGCTCGGTATCGAGCGCGCACACAACCAGCCCGCCCCCGGGCAGACCATCGCCGTCGCGGCGCAAACGCTCGCGGGTACGGGCCACAAAGTCCGCGGCGTGCTCCCGCGCGAGCGCGTCCGCCCACTCGTGGTCATAGACCTCACCGTCATTCCCCCATGGGGTGTGGTGGTGGACGGTGTGGTGGTGGTAGTCCCGGTAGGAGCCGGCCGCGGGGTAGCCGCGGTCGCTCCACACGAGCTCCATGCTCGCGCGGTCGATCGGCACGAGCGTCACGCCGGACTCGCTCGCCAGCGGGCGCAGGTGCTCGCGCGCGCCCAGCCCGAAGCGGCCGGTCAGCTCGACGCACGTCGCCCGCACCCCCGCGTCGGCCAGCGCCGGAACCAACCACGGCGCGTGCGCGCACTCCGGCAGCCAGAAGCCCCCCCGCCAGCCGCCGCAGCGGGCGAGGTGCGAGGCGATCCCGGTCCGCACCTGCGCCCGCACACCCGCGTCGGTGGCCAGCAGCGGCAGCACGGCGTGGGTGGCCGAGGATGTCCACTGGGCGTGGCGGGCGAGCGACCCCAGGAGGTCCCCACCGCGCTCGGTGAGGCGCCCGAGCGCTCGCTCGTAGTCACCCCACGAGCGTTCGACCTCGCGCGCAAGCGTCTCGTGCCCGGAGGCGCGCAATCCTTTTGCGTCCTCGTCGTGCGTGTAGCGGCGAACCTCGCCCACGAAGGCTCCGAAGCGCTCGGCCACCCCCGGCGTTTCGAGCTGGTCGCACAGCACCGGCGTGAGCGACAGCGTCAGCGGCGCGCCGGAGTCGAGCAGCTCCAGCAGCGGCAGGTAACAGCCGGCCATCGCCTCCCACAGCCACTCCTCGCCGAACGGCCACGTGCCGAAGCCCTCCACGTAGGGCATGTGCGTGTGCAGCACGATCGCCAGCGCGCCGCCCTCGCGCCGGCGGGCACCGCGCCTGGATGGCGTGCTCGGGGAGCCGGCGCTCTCCGATCGGCTGCTCACGGCCGGCAGATCGCGACGAAGTCCAGGGCCCTGTCGAGGTCGGTCTCGCCGGAGGGGCGCAACGCGAAGTCCGAGGCGGCGATCGCGGGCGTGAAACGGTCGTAGAAGGGCTTGGTCAGGCGCAGGCGAGGATGCACGGAGTCCCAGCCCGCGCGCAGCGCAAGCTCGTGGACGCGCAGCTTGCGTGCATGGAAGAGACCGTAGAGCTCGACCGAGGCGAACGTGTCGCGGCAGAGACGCTCGAACTCAGCAGCGCGGTACTCGTGCACGTGCCAGGGATTGTCCGAGCGCTCGGCCCCCTTCGGCGCGAGCGTGAGCACGTTCGGCGTCGACACATACACGGTCCCACGCTCTCCGACAAGCGAGCGGTAGTGCCCAAGCACCGCGCCCGGGTCCCGCAGGTGCTCGATCGTCTGCAGGAACACGACCGCGTCGGCCGGCTCGGCGAAGCTCTCCACCAGATCGCGCTCGAACCGCAGGTTCGCACGGCGGTAGCGCAGCCGCGAGTGCTCGTGCGCCTCCGGATTGGCGTCGACGCCGACGACGCTCGCCGCGATGCGCGCGAGCACGTCTGAGCCGTAACCCTCGCCGCAGGCCATGTCGATCACGCGCAGCCCGCGCACGCGCGCGGCGATCCACTCATATACGGCGAGATGGCGGCGAAACCAGTAGTTCTCCTCGGGCACGTCAGGCAGCGTGCGCTCCCCCGTGAGCGCCAGCGGCGGAACGCCCTCGGGCTGGTCGCGCTGTCGGTAGAGGGTGCGTGTCACGGGATCGTCGGCTTCAGGGGATCGCGCGCTCAGCGAGGCACGGACAAGGCGCGCGAGTATATGGTGCCGCCCCGTGCCACCCTCTCTCACGGACGAGGAGATCCGCGACGTCAACACGCGCTACCACGACGTGGCGGCCGATCACTACGACTCCAAGTGGGGCATCGACTTCGGCGAGCTCGGCCTCGAACAGGTGACCGCCAAGGTGCGCAAGGCGCTCGGCGGCAAGCCCGGTCATTATTCCCGGTCGCTCGAGATCGGCTCGGGGACGGGCTATTTCACGTTGAACATGATGCGGGCCGGCCTGATCGAGCAGGCGACCTGCAGCGACATCTCGCCGGGGATGCTCGCCACGCTGCAGGCCAACGCACAGAGCCTCGGGCTGGAGGTCCACACCGAGGCCGCCGACGCCGAGCGCCTGCCGTTCGCGGACGAGAGCTTCGACCTCGTGCTCGGCCACGCGGTGCTCCATCACATCCCCGACCTGCCGCGCGCGTTCGCCGAGTTCGCGCGCGTGCTCGCCCCCGGCGGCACGCTGCTGTTCGCCGGCGAGCCCTCCCGCTACGGCGACCGCCTCGCGGGCGTGCCCAAGCGCGCCGCCGGCGCCGTCGCGCCGCTGTGGCGCCGGGCGATCGGCGCGCGCCCGCGCCGGCGGGCGGGGATCGGATCCGACGGCGCGCCCGACGTGGCGCTCGAGGGCGTCGTCGACGTCCACGCCTTCGCCCCCGCCGAGCTCTCGCGTCGCCGCACACGAGGCCGGCTTCGACGAGGTGCGCGTCACCGGTGAGGAGCTGCTGGCCAACTGGTTCGGCTGGACCAACCGCACGCTGGAGGCGACCGCCGAGCCCAGCGACGTCCCGTGGGCCTGGCGCCAGTACGCCTACCGCGGCTACCTGGCCCTGCAGGAGCTCGACCGCCGGCTGCTGGAGTCGCGCCTGCCGGCGGCGATCTTCTACAACCTGATGATCGCCGCGCGCAAGCCGTAGACGCTGGGCTGGCCGCAGCAGGACGCGGCGTCGGTCGACCGACGCCACCGGGGCGCGCGGCCGATCGACGCACCGATGCCCGCTGCCTACTCGGGCAGATGGCAGACCTGCTGGGCGATCTGCAACACGAACAGCGCCAGTTCGCGAAGGACTGCCGGCTGACTGGTGGAGTTGTCGCTGAAGCGGACGTTGCCGTTTTCGTCGCGCACGGTAGTAGCTGAGCACCGATCCCGGCGCGCGCCGGCAGCGACGACAGGTGCTTCGGCGGCCGGTTCCTTCAGTTCTTCCTGGATCGCCCGCGCCCGCACGATCTGCGGGTCGCTCAGTTTCAGCGTCGGGCCGCCGTTGCAGCTGCACACCTCCTTCTTCGTTCACGAGCAGCGTCAAGCCGGCGCCCGCCGCGGCCGCTGCCGGTGCGCTGGACGATGAACAGGTCGGGAGCCGTGATCCCGCCGCCACCGCCGAGCAGACCAGCGTCGACGAGCGCGAGCAGCGCCGCACCGCGCCGCACTCGCCTACGCCGCCTCACCGCCCGCACCCCGCCACGCCGCCCGCGGCTGTGCCGCATGCGCTGACCGCCACGCCGCCGCGGCGGGGATCGCCCGCTCCAGCCGTTCTCCCGCCGGCGCTGCACGGCCTGAACGCCGCCGAAGAACAGGTTGAGCGCGCCGAACTCCACCACCCGCGCGTCGCGCCGCCCGGCGGAGCGTCGGCCGCGCCAGCTCCCGAGGTCGATCCCGGGCTCGGCGTAGAGCACGCCGTCCTCGAAGTGCACGCGCGGGGCGTCCACCGCCTCGCGCGCGCCCAGGCCGTGGTCGACGACGCCGACGATCGTCTGCAGCAGCGCCGAGCGGATGCGGTTGGAGCCGGCGCTGCCCAGCACCAGCTCGACCTCCCCGTCCGCGCATCACGACCGAGGGGGCCATCATGCTCGGCATCCGCCGTGCCCGCCGGGTGGCGGTGGAAGCCGAGCGGGTTCAGATCCTGCTCGCCCATCACGTTGTTCAGGTGCATCCCCGTGCCCGGCACCACCACGCCGGAGCCCTCGCCGTTGCTGGCGGTCACGCTGCACGCTCGCCCCTGCGCGTCGAGCACCGAGATGTGTGTCGTCGGACCCCAAGCCGCGTGTGGCGAGGAAGCGCTCGAGAAAGCCCTCCTCGCTCAGCCCTTCCACGAACTCCGGCGTGCGCTCGGACTGCGCGGCCGCCATCGCCTGCACCACGCCGCTCAAGCGTCGGCGGCGCGGGGCCACGATCGAGCAGCGCCAGCGCGTAGGCCAGCAGCGTCCCCCCGGCCGAGGGCGGCGGGTTGGTGAGCACCTCACGGTCGCGATAGCGCACGCTCACCGGCTCGCGCTCGAGCGCGCGGTAGTCCGCCAGGTTCTCGCTGCATCAGCGAGCCGCCGCGGGCGCGCAGCCAGTCGCACACCGCCGCCGCGATGTCGCCCCGGTAGAAGGGCTCCGCGCCCTCCTCGCCCGAGGCGTACCAGCGCATCGCCCAGCTCGGGATTGCGCAGCAGCTCGCCCTCCCTCAGCACGTGCCCCTCCGGCGCCCACAGCGCCGCGCACTCGGGCGTGGAGGTCAGCAGGTCCGTCAGGATCTTCGCGATGTAGGCCTGCCCGGCGTTCAGCCGCACCCCCTCCCGCGCAAGCTCGGCGGCAGGCGCGGCCAGGTCCTCCAACGGCACGCTCCCCCAACGCGTGACCGCCTCGCACACGCCCGCCGGCGTCCCGTACACGCCGCAGGAGGCCGGCCCGATGTGGAACACCTGCGCGGCGTCCCCGAAAGACACGTCGACCGCCTGCAGCTCGGCCGGCGGCGGGTCCGCTTCGGCGCCCTCCTCGATGGCGGACGAGCTTCGATCGGCCGGGCCTCCACGAAGAAGTCCAGCAACGTCGGCTCGCTCCCCGCCCCCGGCCACCAGCATGTACCCACCGGCGCCGAGCCCGGTCAGCAGCGGCTCGGCCACGAACGACGTCAGCATCGCCCCCACCGCCGCATCGACCGCGTTGCCGCCTTCGCGCAGCACCCTCGCGCCGGCCTGGGCCGTCAGCGGGTGCCCGGCGGCCACAACGCCCTTTTCAGCCACGCTCATTCAAGCGAAGCCTAGAGGGCCCGACGCGTCCTGACGTGCGTCAGTCGAGCCAGTCAAGACGCAGTGAGCGACGTGTGCTTCGCACACGAGCGATCGAGGACGCCGGATGGCGAAGCGCTGACGTGCGTCAGGTCAGATATTTGGGATGAACTCTGGTACTTCTAATTCATCTACCGCCAGACCGCCTCGACGGGGCGCGGGCGGGCGGGAGCCACCGGCAGTACGCCGCACGCGGGGCTCACCGGCGGGCTCGTTCAGGCGGCTGACGCTCTTACGCCGGCCCTCCTCGCCGTAGCCGGTCGCCACGACAGTCACCCACACCTGGTCGTCGAGCTTGTCGTCGACCATCGCGCCGAAGATGATGTTCGCATCGGGGTGCGCGGCCTCGGAGACGGCCTTGGCGGCCTCGTTGACCTCCCACAGAGACAGATCTCGCCCGCCCGTGATCGACAGCAGGATCGAGCGCGCGCCCTCCATCGAGGTTTCCAACAGCGGCGATGAGACAGCCTGCATCGCGGCCTCGGTCGCGCGGTGCTCGCCGCCGGCGCCCATGCCGATACCGAGCAGGGCGTTGCCGGCGGAGGACATGATCGTGCGCACGTCGGCGAAGTCGAGATTGATCAGGCCAGGCAGCGTGACCAGGTCGGAGATACCCTGCACGCCCTGGCGCAGCACGTCGTCGGCGACGCGGAACGCCTCGACCATCGCGGTCTGCTTGTCGAGCACCGCCAGCAGCCGGTTGTTGGGCACGACGATCAGCGTGTCGACCTCCGCGGCCAGCGCGCTCACGCCCCGCTCGGCCTGCTCGCCGCGGCGCGAGCCCTCAAAGCCGAACGGCTTCGTCACGATCGCGACCGTCAGCGCGCCGAGTTCGCGCGAGATGCGCGCCACGACCGGCGCGGCGCCGGTTCCCGTGCCACCGCCGGCTCCCGCGGTGATGAAGATCATGTCCGACCCCTTCAGCAGAGCCTTCACGCGGTCGTAGTCCTCCATCGCCGCCTGCCGTCCGACCTCGGCGTCCGAGCCCGACCCGAGGCCGCGGGTCAGCTCCGCGCCGATGTGCAGAGTGACGTCCGCGGTCGACTGCTGCAGCGACTGCAGGTCGGTGTTCACGGCGAGGAACTCGACCCCCTCGACCTCCGCCTCGACCATGCGGTTGACCGCGTTCACGCCGGCGCCGCCGACACCGACGACGCGGATCACGGGCTGCCCGACCGGTCCGTTGGAGCCCACCCCGGTGCTCGCCGGGTGCTCGCGGGAGTAGTCGTCCATCACCGGACGCGCCGGATGGTCCATCACGCTCTCGGGGATCTCCGAGGAGAAGGCGTGGCGCAGGCGCTCGCGCGGCGTGGCCACGTGCGCCTCAGCGTCCTCTTCGATGTCGGCTGAAGCGCTCAGCGCGGGATGCGGCAGGCCGCTCTCACGCGGATGGGGCGTGGGCGCGGCATCGCTGCTGGATGCGCGCTTGCCAATGTCGCGCTTGCTGGCATCACGCTTGCCGCTGGACGCTGGCTCGCGCCCGTCCGCGTCGTGCGTATCGGGGTCATCCTCCTCGGTCTTGCGGAACAGCGCCGCGAGCGGACCTTCGCGCATCGACGCGCGTTTAGGATTTGCCATTGGTCAACACCTCCTGCGCCAGCTGCCGATATGACTGAGCCGCGACGCCGTCGGGCTCGTACTTGAGCACCGACATGCCCTTCACGGGGGCCTCGGCGAAGCGCACCGTCTTGCGGATGCGCGAGGCGAACACGCGGTCGCCGAAGTTCTCCTCGAGGATCTCGATCGCCTCCTTGGCGTGGATCGTGCGCGAATCGACCAACGTCGGCAGGATACCCTCGATGTCGACGCCCGGGTTGAGGTTCTCGCGGATCATCGCGAGCGTGTTCTGCAGCTGGATGAGTCCACGCATCGACAGATACTCGCACTGCACGGGGACGATCACCTTGTCGGCGGCCGTCAGCGCGTTGATCGTCAGCAACCCCAGACTGGGCGGGGTGTCGATGCAGATGAAGTCGTAGTCCTCGAGAATCGGTTCGAACGCCTTCTGCAGCGAGCGCTCGCGGCCGATCATCGTCGACATCGCGATCTCCGCACCGGCGAGGTCGATCGAGGCGCAGGCGATGTCGATCTCGCGCTTGCGGATCACCTCGCGGATCGAGACTTTGTGGACGAGCACGTCGTACATCGATTTCTCGAGCGTGTCCGGATCGATGCCCTGGGACATCGTCAGGTTGCCCTGGGGGTCCATGTCGACGCACAGCACCCGGTGCCCCTCCTCCGCGAACGCGGCGGCGAGGTTGAGCGTGGTAGTCGTCTTGGCCACGCCGCCCTTCTGGTTGGCGAACGCGATGACCCTGGCCTTACCGTCCACAGCGGGCTCCTACTCGATTGGAAAGCCGATCGGGGGGTTATTCGCACGTCGATCGGCGATTCCTGCTTGGGAACTACGATCCCGGGATGCCTCCGCGCTCGGCGAACCTGGCGAAGCGCCTGAAGGGCAAGCGCGTGTGTGTCTGCGTCGGCGCCGGCGGCGTCGGCAAGACGACCACCTCGGCCGCGCTCGCGTTCGGGCTCGCCGCGCGCGGGGCGAAGGTCGCCGTCGTGACGATCGACCCGGCGCGGCGCCTGGCCACCGCGCTCGGGCTCGGCGAGCTCTCGGGCGAGCCGCGCCGGATCGACCCCAAGCTGCTGGCCGCGCAGGGCGTCGCTGAGCCGGGGGAGCTGTGGGCGATGGCGCTCGACGTGAAGCGCACGTTCGATGAGATCGTCATACGCCTTTCCCCCGACGCGCATTCGCGCGAGGAGATCCTCGCAAACCCCGTCTACCGCGAGCTGTCCTCCGCGGTGTCCGGCGTGCAGGAGCTCAGCGCGGTCACAAAGCTGTACGACCTGTACAACGAATATGACTTCGACGTGATCGTGCTCGACACGCCGCCCTCGCGCAACGCGCTCGACTTCCTCGCGGCCCCCGAAAACATGCTGCACTTCCTCGAAGGCCGCGCGCTGAAGGTGTTCCTCGCCCCCAGCGGGCTGACCGCGCGCCTGTTCGGCCGCGGTACGGGGCTGGTGTTCGCGATCTTCGCCCGCGTCACCGGCGTGGACATGCTCGGCGACCTGTCCACGCTTCTTCCGATCGCTCACGGGCGTCATCGAGGGCTTCGGCGAACGCATCCGCGGCGTCGCCGAGCTGCTGCGCGACCCGGCCACGAGCTTCCTGATCGTCACCTCGCCCGAGCCCGAGCCCGCGCGTGAGGCGGTGTTCCTCGCGGAGGAGCTCACCACCGCCGGGATCAGCCGCGACGTGGCGATCGTCAACCGCGTCCATCTGCACGGCCTCGACGGACTGTCGGTGGCGCAGGCGCACGCGCTCGCTCACGCCCGAGCTCGGCGACTCGCTCGCGCGGCGCGTGGCTGGAAACCTGGCGGACTTCGACGTGCTCGTGCGCCGTGACCGCGACACGATCGCCCTCTTGAGCCGCGAGCTCGAGGAGCCCAATCCGGTGATCGTGCCGCACCTGGACGAGGACATCCAAGACCTCGCGGGTCTGGCGCGGATCGCGGGATACCTGTTCGCCTGAGGAAACGCTCAGACCGGCAGTGCGCTCTGCGTGAGCTGGTCGAGCGGATGCCCGCCGGGCTCACTCGCGCTCGTCTCGTCCTCGACCGCCTCGGCCGCCTCAGGCGCCGTCAGCAGCTCATCCGCGAGCGCCGTCAGGTTCGGGTCGAGATGGCCGCAGATCACGTCCCGCAGGAGCGCCCTCAGATGGTCGGCCACATCCCGCGCGAGGTTCAGTCCGGCGGCACGCTCGTCGGCCGTGCCCGCGATCGTGGCGCGCTCCAGCGCCTGCGCCTTGATCATGCGCTTCGTCAGCTTCGTGCGGTCCTCCGGCGTCGCGCACAGCGCCGCGATCCGACCCGCCAGCAGGCCGCTCGACGGCCCCTCCGGCTCCAGCAGCGCGCGCAGCGCGAGCAGGTGATCGCTCAGCGCCTCGTACGCGCTCGCGCGCTCGCAGCCCAGCTCGAAGCGTCGCAGCGCCCAGGCCAGCTCATTGCCGTCGGGAGCGCGGCGCGAGACGAGGTTGCAGAACGCGCGCAGCTCGTCCTCCTGCTCGGCGCTCACCACCAGCATCCCGTGCGGCCGCCCGCCCATACCCAGCGCGACGGTGCTCCAGGCGTCTTCCCCGCCGACGCGCGCCCACGCGAGCGGACCGAGCGTGACGCGCCCGTCGCCGAACAGTCGCAGCGCGCGCAGCAGATCCTTCAGCACCTCGCGTCCGTCCGCGGACTCCTCGCACGTGAGGGCCACCAGCAGATGACCGGACTCGCCGTCCTCGCCGGCGCGCGCCTGCTCGGGCGCCCAGCGCAGCGCCTCGGGTGTCGCGATCTGGAGGCCTTTCGTCAGCTTGAGCTCCGCGGAGGCGATCGTCAGCCCGTGCAGCGTCGCCACCAGCGTGACGGTGTCGGGCGTGCCGGTCAGCTCCGCGCGCTCCAGGCGGGCCAGCGCCGCCGCCAGGCGCTCGGGGTGCTGGACGATCTGTGATCGGTCGAAGTGGGTCTGCTCGGCGAACAGATCTTCCAAGAGCAATTTCAGCGCTGATTGCGCGCGCGTGGGCGCGTCCGCGCGTCCACGGCCTTTTGGCAAACGATCTCCACGGACGGACCCGGAGCCGCTCCCGCGGCCGGCGAGGTAACGATCGAGCCCGTCGAACCCCGCCAGCGCGCTCACGGCCGCGGCGTGCTCGGGCAGGCGCGCGAGTTGGGACTCGCGCTCGGCGATGAACCGGCCCGTCAGCGGGCGACAGCTGTAGAACGGGGTCTGCGTATTCCCGCGCCCGCGCTGCGCACCCAGCTCGAGCTCGACCTCCGCGCCCCCGTCGATCTCCGCCTGGAGGCAGTCCGCCGCCGCCTGCACGAACTCGGTGAGCGCACTTTCCAGACCACTCGACAACCCGCTTTGACGCATGGTCCGCTCACTTCGCCTTCGCCCGTGGTGCTCCTGCTCGGCGCCCCGCGCGCACCGCGTCTTGCAGGCCGGGTTCCTACGCAACCGCGAGCGCGACTGCGACCGGACTTCCTTCTCCCAGCCACTCTTCGCCGTAAGCGCGCATCCCGTTGACGATCGGCAGCAGCGCCTTCCCCTTCTCGGTCAGCGCGTACTCCACGCGCGGCGGCACCTCTCCGAACGTGCAGCGCTCGACGATCCCCTCCTCCTCCAGCGCCCGCAGCCGCAGCGACAGCGTGCGCGGGCTGATCCCGGCCAGCGAGCGCTCCAGCTCACAGAAACGCGAGCGCCCCTCGGCCAGGTCGCGGACGAGCAACAGCGTCCACTTGCCGCACACGACTTCCGCCGTGCGGCACACCGGGCATGTTTCATCTACGGCCATTTCGACCGTTACTTTACCAAATGAAGTAAGACAGGCTAAGCGACGGTGAGCGGTGGCCTGCCCGCCGGAGCCGCATCGTCCGCCGGGTCGGAGTTCGTGTCACGACGCGCCTCAGCGGCCGCCACGTCCTCCATCGTCGTTCCCCTGCGCCCGTCCGCCTGCATCAGCAGCTTGAAATCGGACGGGTTGGACGCCACCTTCATCGCCTCCTCGAAGGTCACCCGGCCGGCCTTCACATGCCCGAACAGCGCCTGGTCGAAGGTCTGCATCCCGTAGTAGCCGCCCGACGCGATCACCTCCACGAGCTTCCCCGTCTGCGACGGGTTGACGATCATGTCGCGCACACGTCCGGTCATTCTCAGGATCTCGCAGACCGCCACGCGCCCGCCGTCGGCGCCCGGCACCAGCCGCTGCGAGATCACGCCCTTGATCGTACCCGCGATCATGCTCCGCGCCTGGCCGTGCTGGTGCGGAGGAAAGAAGTCGAGCATCCGGTTGATCGACTCAGCCGCGTCCACCGTGTGAATCGTTGACAGCACCAGGTGCCCGGTCTCGGCCGCCGACAGCGCCGTCTGCACCGTCTCCTCGTCGCGCATCTCCCCGATCAGGATCACGTCCGGGTCCTGCCTCAGCACCCTGCGCAGCGCGCGCTTGAACGAAGCCGTGTCGAGACCGACCTCACGCTGGTTGATCACGGATTTCTTGTCCGCGTGCACGAACTCGATCGGGTCCTCGATCGTCACCACGTGCTTGCTCGTCGTTTCGTTCATGTGATCGATCATCGCCGCGAGGGTCGTTGACTTGCCGGAGCCCGTCGTCCCCGTCAGCAGCACGATCCCGCGCTCTTCGTCGGCCAGGTCCTTCACCACCGACGGCAGCGACAGTTCGTCGATCGTCGAGATCTTGTGCGGGATCGCACGACACGCCAGCGAGATCACGCCGCGCTGGCGGAACGCGTTGATGCGGTAGCGCGCGACGCCCTCGATTTCGAACGAGAAGTCGACCTCGTGCTCCTCGGTGAACTCATGCAGCTTGGTCGGATCGTGCAGCAGCTCGTGCAGCGTCCGCTCGGTGTCCTCCGCGCTCAGCACGTCCGCGCCCGGCTCGGGCGCCAGATGTCCATGCACCCTGTACAGCGGCGTGCTGCCAACCTTCAAGTGCAGATCCGAGCCCTCGCGCTTGACGAGCTCCTTCAGCGCCTCTTCCACGTCGAACATGCCCTTCAGATCGGCAATCCCCTCGCGGGGCTTGAATGCCGGGCGAGGTGCTGGACGACGCTACGCCACGTCTCTCAGCTTCTGTGCCTCTGCGAGGGACTGCAGCTTCTTCAGCGACTGGTTCTCGATCTGCCTGATCCGCTCGCGCGTCACGTTGAACGTGCGGCCCACCTCGTCGAGCGTCCGCGGGTGCTCGCCGCCGAGGCCGTACCTGAGCTCGAGCACGCGGCGTTCGCGGTAGCTGAGGTTCTCCAGCGCCTCTCTGAGCGCCTCCTTCGTCAGGATCTCAGCAGCCCGCTCGTACGGGGACTCGGCGCGCTCGTCGGCGATGAACTGCCCGAACTCCGACTCCTCCTCATCGCCCACCGGCTTCTCCAGCGACACCGGCGCCTGCGCGGAGCGCTTGATCGAGTCGACCTCCTCCGGGTCGATGCCGGTGACGTCGGCGATCTCCGCGGCGGTCGGCTCGCGCCCCAGCTCGGTCACCAGCTTGCGCTCGGCGCGACCGATCTTGTTCAGCTTCTCCACCACGTGCACGGGGATCCTGATCGTCCGCGCCTTGTCCGCCAGCGCGCGCGCGATCGCCTGCCTGATCCACCAGGTCGCGTACGTGGAGAACTTGAAGCCCTTGCGGTAGTCGAACTTCTCCGCCGCACGGACGAGACCCAGCGTGCCCTCCTGGATCAGGTCGAGGAACGGCAGGCCCTGGTTGCGGTAGTTCTTCGCGATCGACACGACCAGGCGCAGGTTCGACTCGACCATCTTCTGCTTCGCGTCGAGATCCCCGCGCTCGATCCGCTTCGCCAGATCGACCTCCTCCTGCGCCGTCAGCAGCCGCACCTTGCCGATGTCCTTCAAGAACAGCTGCAGCGAGTCGGTCGTCATGTCCGGCTTCAAATCCAGCGCCGCTTTCGCTTTGCGCCGGCCGCGTTTGTCGGGCGCGCGCTCGACCTGCGACGCGGCGGCGGTCGCCGGGTCGATCTCCTCGACGAGCTCGATCTCGGACTTCTCCAGGAAGCCGTGCAGCTCCTCGACGTCGGACTCGTCCAAGTCGAGCTCGGACATCGCCGTCGAGATCTCCGCGTACGTGAGCACGCCCACCTGCTGACCCTTGGTCAGCAGGCCCTTCACCTCATCGAGCTCCTGCATTTCTACTACTGACATCGAATTTCCGTTTCTTCTGTCGCTGGGCAACCCGGGGGCGATTGCTCGCACCACGCCGGATTCTGGCTGAGGAGCACTACTCCATCGGACACTACGGCCGTAGCCTGCCCAACGTTACAAACTCAGCCGCATCTTTCCAGGCCCTATCCTAACGCGCCATGAGCGATACATCCAGCGGTGCGGGCCGGACGAGTGAGGGAATCCTCGCCAACTTGCCTCGAACCCGGCCCCAGCGATCCAGCGCGCGGCGCGACGCCGCACGCCGCACGGCCACAGCAAAGGCAACGCCCACCCAGGCCCCCAAACGCAAGCAGACCACGGTAAGCAAGCAGACCACGGTAAAGAAGAAAAGGCAGGCATTGCCGAAGCGCACAGCCAAGCGTCTCCAGGACCCCGCGCCCCGGCAGGGCTTCGAGTCCGAGCGCGATCCCGTCAGCGGTCCCGTGCAGCCGCCCGGCGGTGTGGAGTTGCTGACCTCCGCGGCCGAGCTCGCCGGTGAGCTCACGAAGACCGGTCTCGTGACCGGCGGGCGCCTGCTCAAGGACCTTTTCACGCGGCTGCCGCTCAACTGAGGGGTCTGTCCAGACCGTCTGTATACTGCCGGCCACGCCGAGCTTCCGTGACTCAGGTCGCGGGAGACGGGGGACCCAATGCGGATCGAGTCGATCCGCTGGGGCGAATCGGCCTCTCTTGGTCGTAGCGCCGCCTGTTTATTGGCTGCGCGAGCCCGTCAGCTCACCCCGTAGGCGCTGTCGATCACGATGCGAACCAGATTCACGACGATCTTCCTTGCCCTGCTCGCCGCGCTCACCTGCGCCGGCCTTCTTGCCGTGGGCGCGCTCGCCAGCACGGGAGGCGCCGCCAGCCCAACGGCCGGCTCGAGCACCGGCTCCACCCCCACGCCGGCCAAACTCCACAAGACCGGGATCGCGACCTGGTTCGGGCCCGGCTTCTATGGCCGGCATACGGCCTGCGGACAGACCCTGACCACCGCCACCGTCGGGGTGGCCAACCGCAAGCTTCCCTGTGGCACGCTCGTAGCGGTCAGCTACCGCGGCCAGCGCCTGACCCTGCCGGTCCTCGATCGCGGGCCATATGGCCACAACGGCGCCGAATGGGACCTGACCGCAGGCGCCGCCCAGACGCTCGGGATCGAACAAACCGTCCAGATCGCCACGGCCGTCGTCGGCGCCGTCCCCAACACGCCTTCCCTCGGCCTGCCTCCCGTCTCACCCGCCGCCGTCCTCACCGGCGGCGCAGTCGCGGGCTGAGCCGGTACCGCGTAATACCATAGCTACCGGGTCTGCGGTCTGGTATTGACTTTTTGGAGTGCGTATAGCCATAGTTATACGCACTCCAGATTTTTGAATGCCGGCATGCGCGCGCCTCCGGCCCGCGATGTGACCCGCGGCTGCCGCACTCAACCTCCCCTCCGTCGCCGCCGATGAAGCGCGCATGGAGCCCAAATCCGCGCACTCGCGGCGTCCCCGCAACTGGGCGAACCTGCTCGCCTGGGTGCTGCTCGGGCTGCCACGGCGCATGGCCGCGCGTACCGACACAGCTGACGGGAGCCTGACCACGCGCTGGGGCACCTGGTGGGGACGCCACCCGCGTCTGCTCCATGGGCTGGTCGCACTGGCGCTGAGCTGGACCGCCGTCTATCTGACCTGGCGCGTGGGCTGGAGCGAGCACGACTCCAACCCCGTCCTGTGGGCGGCTCTGCTGCTCGCCGAGGCCTACGGCTGTTGGAATCTCGTGATGCTCTCGTGGCTGACCTGGGACGTGCGTCCCGCGCGGCGAGGACCACTCATGTCCAGGCGAGCGGTCGATGTCTACGTATGCACCTACGACGAGTCGATCGCCGTGCTCGAAGCGACGCTCGCGGGCTGCGCGCTGCTGAGCTACCCGCATACGACCTACGTGCTCGACGACGGCCGCCGCTCGGAGATCGTGCCGCTCGCCGAAGCCTGGGGCGCGCACTACCTGACGCGCCCCGACAACTCGCACGCGAAGGCCGGCAACATCAACCACGCGCTGCCCCGCACCGACGGCGAGCTCGTGCTCGTGCTCGACGCCGACCACGTGCCCCTGCCCGACGCGCTCGACACGCTCGTCGGCTACTTCGACGATCCGCTGCTCGCGCTCGTGCAGAGCCCGCACGACTTCTCCAACCACGACTCCGTCCAGCACTACGACCTCGGACGCCACGAGCAGTCGGTCTTCTTCGCCGCGATCTGCCCCGGCAAGAACCGTCACAACGCCGCCTTCTGGTGCGGCTCGGGCGCGCTGATCCGGCGCGCCGCGCTGCTGGAGGTCGGCGGGGTCGCCACCGAGACGATCGCCGAGGACTTCCACACGACAATCAAGCTCCACCGCGCCGGCTGGCGCACCCACTACGACGAGCGCGTCGTCGTGCAGGGACGCGCTCCGCACGATCTCGCGGCCTATCTGCTCCAGCGCGACCGCTGGGCGCGCGGCAACCTCGCGGTGTTCGCCACGCCGGAGAGCCCGTTCCGCGCCCGCGGGCTGACCCCCAAGCAACGGCTCAGCTACCTCGCGAGCCTCACCGCCTACCTGGCGGGACCGGTCCGAGTCGTGATCCTGGCGGTGCTGATCGCCGTGCTGTGGACGGGCGCGCTGCCGCTGCGTGTGACACCGGAGACGCTCGCGCTGCTGTGGGGCCCGGCGACGCTGTTGATGGTGCTCGCCGGCTCTGCCCTCTGCCGCGGGCAGCAGAGCAACGGCGAGACGACCCACTACGAGCTGTGCACCGCGGAGATCTTCATACGCGCGCTGCGCTGCGTCGTCAGACCCGGGCGCGCGAGCTTCCGTGTGACACCCAAGCAGGGCGTTGACCATGGCGGTTGGGAGGCGGTGCGCCAGTTCCGCTTGCTGCTCGTCTGCGCGACCCTGCTCGCCGCCGGGCTGATCCTGCGGATCGCCGCCGACGCCGGGCTCGGCGTGCTCCCGCAGATGCGGGGATTCGCCGCCTGGTTCGTGCCGCTGCTCGGCGTGTTCGAGCTGCGCCGCGTGTTGCGCACGCTGACCCTCGTCGGGCGCCATCGTCAACTGCGCAGCGAATATCGCACCCCGCTTGCCGCCTCGGTCGCGATCAGTTCATACCACGATCCGCAGGCGCCCGACGGGATCGCGGCCAGCCGGACCGTGCTCGGGCACACGTGCGACATCACCCCATCGGGCATCGCCGTCGAGCTGTCCCGCCCACTCCCGGTTGGGTCGAGCGCGAGCCTCACCGTCCAGCTCCCCGGCGTGCAGGCGTTGACCACGCCGGTCCGGCTCGACGTCGCCGTGCAGACCTGCCGCCCGCGCGGCGATCTCTGGCGCGTCGGCGCGTCGATCGCGGGCTGCTCCGAGCAAGATCGCCGGCGCGTCATCGAGTACTGCCATGTCGTCTGGCCCTACCAACGCCTGCGCGGCTTTCGTCCCGCACCGCTCGCGCGCACCGGCGAGCACGAGACCCTGCAGAGCACCGGCTGAAGCGTCTCTACCCGATCGAAGATCGGCCGGCGGCACGCGCGGCGTAGAGCCCCACGTCAGCGTGCGCGGCCAGCGCGGCGGCCTGCCGCCCGTCCTCGGGGCATACCGCGATGCCGATCGCCAGCTCCAGCGGCGTCCCGCGATGGCTCGCCGAGGACCTGATCGAGCGCGCCAGGCGCTCCGCCAGCATCCGTGCGCCGGTCCCATCGGTCTGCGGCGCCAGCAGCCAGTACCTGCCGGGGCGCTCGAGCGTCAGCGAATCGGCTGGGCGCAACTCCCGCGCGAGCGCCTCCTCCACCTGACCGATCAAATGGGACACCTCACCCGCGGGCTCGGCATGACGGAGACGCTCGCTGTCGAGGAGCTCGACGAGCAGCACCGCGAACGGCGCTCCGTCCTGCTCGTGACGCTCCAGCCGGCGCCCGATCGACCCGATCCAGGCGGCGGGGCCCTCCTCGCCGCGAACGTCTCTGATCTCGATCTCGGGCGCCGGCACCCACGGTCGATCGTCTGCCCGCAGGCGCATCTCGGCGGCAGGTCGGTCGGTCTCGGTCTCGGTCGCCACTCGCACGGGCGCCGCCGGCGCCACGGGCGGCTCCTGCAGCGCCGGCGGCGCGGGGGCCAGCTCGTTGACGAGCACGGCCGTCGAGCGCGCCTTGAGGGTCGCGGACGGCTCCCACGGCGCGGACGGCTCCCACGACAGGGACGGCTCGTCCGTGGACGGCTCCTCGTGTGTCACACGCGCGACGCGGGACTCCGGCTCCACGGATCCAGGCTCCGCAGGCGCAGCGGGCGCCTCCGGCGCGCGGGTGTTCAACCGCCCCCGCGCGAGCAAGGCGACGGTCTGAGCGACCTCGCCAAGCCGCTCAGACAGCTCGGCGACGCGCTGGGCGTGTGGGTCGCCCAGCTCCTCGTGCAACGCCTCCCACAACGTCTCGCTCAGCGCCTGTGCCGCTCGCGCCGCTCGCGTGAGGCGTTCGGCGCGACGCGGGTCGAGGAAGTCGTCGGTCACGGACGTTGAATATCAGCAGATCGCGACGACGGCAGAGCGAGCTTGACGCCCGGCGTGCTCCAGGCACAGAGATAGCCTTCGCAAACGATGAAGCTCGCGACGATCGCCAATCTCGAAGACCGCACCTCCGAAGACGAGCGCACGGGCGCGGTGCACTCGATCCAGGCCGCCGACCTGAGCCTGCCGGAGGCGGCGCTGCAGGAGCTCTGGTCGCCCGTGTACCTGGAGCGCCTGGCCCGCACCTACTGGCGCTTTTTGACACGTGTGACGTTGGGTCTCGTGCGGGTGCATTACTCAGAGACAGAGCGCTCGGTCGTGCTGCTGGCGCCGGTGCTGAAGCTGATCACGTTCGCGGCGCCCGAGTACGAGCTCCAGGCGGCCCACGGGATCGTACGCTGGCGTATCACCAGCGGCCTGCTCGTCTCAAGACGCGGGCGCGATGGCGGCGGCTACCTGCAGATCGAGGTTCGCCGCCGTACCCGCCAGGCGCGGGCCGGCGACACCGTCAACGAGGATCCCGCCCACCCGCCACCCGCCTGCCTGCACGTCGAGATCGAGGTCGCGGGCTTCTACCCCGCGATCGCCTCCAGGCTTGGCCGCCGCATCTACGGCGCGACGCAGTCGAAGATCCACGTGATCGTCACCCGCGGCTTTCTGCGCTCGCTCGCGCGGTTGGACCTGGCCGAGTCGCGGGTCGGGCGCTTCGCGGAGTGAGTGTCTGGACTTGGCCGGCTGGCTCGACCACAAGAGCATGTCGTAGATCATGATATCTTTCATGATCATGAAGACAGCCAAGATAACACGCGGAGGGCAGATTTCAATCCCGTCGAACATTCGCCACCGGTGGGGTACTTCGACATTGGCACTCGCCGACCTCGGGGATCGGGTCGTGCTCACGCCGGCGCCTGACGATCCGATCGCCGCGGCGCGTGGCGCGCTGGCCGGAGAGCTGACGATGAGCAGCGGGCAACTGCGGGCACGGGCGCGCGAGGCCGAGGCGATAGCCGAGCGCCACCGGCGCACAGCCAAGTGAGCGTCCTGCTGGACGCCTTCGCGCTGATCGCGCTGCTGGCGGAGGAGCCGGCGGCCGACGAGGTGGAGGCGCTGCTGCGGCGAGGCGAAGCCGCGATCACCGCGGTCAACCTGGCCGAGGCGCTTGACGTGTTGCAGCGCGTTCAAGGGATTCCACGGGAGCGCCTGGAAGCACTGACGATGCCACTCGTCGGGGAACGAATGACATTCATATCGATCGATGAGCAGATCGCCCGCGACGCGGCCGACATCCGCGCGCGCCGCTACCACCGCACCCGCGCCCCTCTCTCGCTCGCGGACTGCATCCTCCTCGCCGCAACCGGAGAGTCCGACGCGCTCGCCACGGCCGATGGTCCACTCATCCGCGTGGCCGAAGCCGAGAACGTGCAGGTCAAAACGCTGCCACGCTGATCGCCTGGACCTGGACGACCGATCGAAGATCGGGGGCACCGCCACCGAAGGTGGTGGTCGGGTCGGGCGCTTCGCGGAGAACGGGTCTTAGAACGGGTCTTAGAACCGCTCGCCGCCGACCGCCCGCAGCTTCGCGCGGTCGTGCTGTGCGCGGATCCGCCGCACGGTCCCCGAGCGGGTGCGCATCGACAGCGACTCCGTCGTCGCGCCACCGGCGCTCGGGTAGCGCACTCCCTGCAGCACGTCACCGTCGGTGATCCCGGTCGCGGAGAAGAACACGTCCTCGCCCGCCACCAGATCGTCGCGGTCGAGCACCCGCGTCAGGTCATAACCCGCCTCCAGGGCCGCCGTGCGCTCCTGCTCGTCGCGGGGCCACACCCGGCCCAGGATCTGTCCCCCCAGGCACTTGATCGCCGCCGCCGAGATCACCCCCTCCGGGGTGCCGCCGATGCCCCACAGCAGGTTGACCGGGGAGCGCTCGGTGACTGCCAGCAGCGACGCCGACACGTCCCCGTGGGCGATCAGCCGCACGCGCGCGCCCGCCTCGCGGATCGCCCTGACGCTGTCCTCGTGGCGCGAGCGATCGAGCACCACCACCATCACGTCTCCGATCGAAGTGCCCTTGCGCTCGGCGATCAGCTTCAGCGTCTCCGGCAACGGCCGGTCGAGGTCGAGCAGGTCGGCGATCTCGGGTGAGCCCGCCATCTTCTCCATGTACACGCACGGGCCGGGGTCGAACATCGTGCCGCGCCGCGACAGAGCGATCACCGCGAGCGCGCTCGGCATCCCGTGCGCCGCCAGCGTCGTGCCCTCCAGGGGGTCGACCGCGATGTTCAACCTGCGGCGGGGACCCGTCGCCGATCTGCTCGCCGTTGTAGAGCATCGGCGCCTCGTCCTTCTCGCCCTCGCCGATCACGACCAGACCGTCCATCGACACAGACCGCAGCGCGTAGCGCATGCCGTCGACCGCCGCCTGGTCGGCCGCCAGCTTGTCGCCCATGCCCACGAGGGGCGCCGCCGCCAGAGCTGCCGCCTCGGTCACGCGCACGAGCTCCAGAGCCAGATTGCGGTCCGGCAGCTGTTGGGGTTGATCGGGGGTCAAAGGTTGAGTTGAATCGGGTTCGACCCGGGCAGAAGTGGGTGAAACCGGGTTCCAAGGCTGACACCCGGGACATCTCTACAAGCCGGAAACCTACACCAGCGCCCCAGCCGACTACGATCCTGGCGTGAGCGACCCCACCCTCACCGTCGAGGCCCGCATCCCCGACGCCCTCCGGGCCGCCGTCGCGGACAAGCTCGCGCGGGCCAAGGACGAAGACGTGGCCGGCAGGATCGCCCGTGGGGACGCGACGCTGTGGGGTGGGCGGGGATCCCAATCCATTCCGCCGGAGGTGGCCAACCGCCTCGGCTGGCTGACGATCGCCGAGCGCACGCTCGCCGAGCTGGGCCCACTGGAGCTGTTCGCCGCCGAGGCACGCGACGACGAACTGGAGGACATCGTGCTGCTGGGAATGGGCGGCTCCTCGCTCGCCCCCGAGGTCCTGCGCCGCGCGTTCGACGGACGCGCCCGCGGCCCGCGACTGCACGTGCTGGACTCGACCGACGCCGCGCGCATCCGCGAGATCGAAGGCGCCGTCAACCTGCAGCACACGCTGTTCATCGTCTCCTCGAAGTCCGGTGGCACGATCGAGCCGCTGTCGCTGTTCGCGCACTTCTTCTCACTCGTCGACCACGGCAACCGCTTCATCGCCATCACCGACCCCGGATCCGGCCTGGAAGCGCTCGCCGCCAAGCACGCCTTCCTGCGGACATTCGCCGGCGACCCCGACATCGGCGGGCGCTACAGCGCGCTGTCCGCCTTCGGCATCGTCCCGGCCGCGCTGATGGGAATCGGCGTGGGTGCGCTGCTGGAAGGGGCCGCGGACGCCTGGCAGACACCGCTCGACGACGGCTCCGGTGGCGGCACAGAGGACGCCGGCGTGTGGCTGGGAGCCGCCCTCAGCGGCCTGGCAGGCGCCGGGTGCGACAAGCTGACGTTCGTGATCTCCGAGACGCTGCCCGGTCTCGGGCTGTGGCTCGAGCAGCTCGTCGCGGAGTCCACCGGCAAGCACGGCTCCGGCATCCTGCCGGTGGCCGATGAGCCGCTCGGCGATCCCGCCGTGTACGGCCAGGACCGGGTGTTCGCCTACCTGCCCGACCTGCACGCGCCCGACGCCGCGCTCGACGCGCGCGTGCACGCCCTCGCCGACGCTGGGCACCCCGTCATCACCATGCCCACCCACGGCCCCACCGATCTGGGGAGGCTGTTCCTGCTGTGGGAGCTCGCCGTCGCGGCCGCGGGCTGGGGCCTGCAGATCAATCCGTTCGACCAGCCGAACGTGCAGCAGGCCAAGGACGCGACCAACCGCGTGCTCGCGGGATACGAGACCAGCCACGAGCTGCCAAACCTCGCCGATGGGGACGACGCAGCCCTGCGTGCGCTGCTCGCCGGCGCCGCGCCACCGAGCTACGTGGCGATCATGGGCTACGTGCAGCCCTCGGCCGAGTTCGATGCAGCCGTTCGCGAGTTGCGCGAGACGATTCGCGATGCCACGAAGGCCACGACGACGTTCGGCTACGGACCGCGCTTCCTGCACTCCACCGGCCAGTTTCACAAGGGCGGGCCGAAGACCGGGCGCTTCCTGCAGCTGCTGCACGACGGAGGAGAGGATGTGGAGATCCCGGGTAAGTCGTTTACGTTCACGACGCTCAAGAACGCCCAGGCGATCGGCGACCTGGAAACGCTGCGCGCTTTGGAGTTGCCCGCCGAGCGCGTGCGCCTGCAGGGCGGGGCGGGTGGGGATCCAATCAGTTCGCTGCGCGCACTCACCGCAAAGATCAAGGAGATGCTGTGACCCCGAAGGCTGTGACTCAGGACGCGAACGACGCCGTGACCCAGATCGGCTTCGTCGGCCTCGGCAAGATGGGCGGCAACATGGTGCACCGCATCCGCCGCGACTCCGTGCATGAGGTCGTCGCGTTCGACTTCGACGCGAAGACGGTCAAGCAGGCGGTCAAGCACGGCGCCGCCGGCGCATCGTCGCTCGCCGAGCTCGTGAAAAAGCTCAAGGCTCCGCGCCTGGTGTGGATCATGGTGCCCGCGGGCGACCCGACCCAGGAGACGGTCGACAAGCTCGCCAAGCTGCTCGACCCCGGCGACACGATCGTCGACGGCGGCAACTCGAAGTGGACCGACGACAAGCGCCGCGCGAAAGAATTGAAAAAGCTCGACATCAACTACATCGACGTCGGCACCTCCGGCGGTGTCTGGGGCCTGGAGGTTGGCTACTGCATGATGGTCGGCGGCCCGCCCAAAGCCGTCAAGCGCCTGGCGCCGATCCTCGACGTGCTCGCGCCCGAGACCACCGAGTCGAGCGTCGCCGCGATCGGTCCACGCGGGTGGCTGCACTTCGGCCCCTCCGGCGCGGGGCATTACGTGAAGATGGTCCACAACGGCGTCGAGTACGGCCTGATGCAGGCCTACGCGGAGGGCTTCGGCGTGTTCGACAAGTCCGAGTACGAGCTCGACAACGCCAAGATCGCCCACCTCTGGGGCCAGCGGTCGGTCGTGCGCTCGTGGCTGTGCGAACTGGCCGCGCTCGCGTTCGAAGCCGACGGCAACGGGCTGGAGAAGATCGAGGGCTACACCGAGGACTCCGGCGAGGGCCGCTGGACGATCGAGGAGGCCACCGCCCACGACGTGCCGACCCCGGTGATCACCGCGTCGCTGTATGAGCGCCTGCGCTCGCGCGGCAACGGCGACTTCGCCGATCGCGTGCTTGCCGCGCTGCGCAACCAGTTCGGCGGTCACGCGGTGAAGAGCGCGCCCGGCGGTGGAGCGAAGTCGAAGGCAGCGGCGCGGCCCAAGGGCAGGTGAGCGTGGCGGTTCTCCTCGAGCCCAGCACCCAGCCCGAGAACCCGCTCGTCGCGGGGCTCGAGCGGCTCCCGGTCGCCCCGACGACACTCGTCATCTTCGGCGCCACAGGCGATCTGGCCAAGCGCAAACTGCTGCCCGCGCTCTACAACCTCGCGCACGAGGGTGCGTTGCCCGAGCGCTTCCATCTCGTCGGCGTATCGAGAAAAGAAAAAGAGCACGAGGACTACCGCGAGGAGTGCGAGCAGGCGATCCGCCAGTTCTCCCGCCGCAAGCCCGACGAGGATGTCCTGAAGGGTCTGCTCGAGGACGTCAAGTACGTACCTGGAGAATTCGACGAGGACTCCGTCTACACAGATCTCGAGCAGGTGCTGGACGAGTTCGAGAAGGACGCCGGGGAAAAGCTCAACCGCGCCTTCTACCTCTCGACAGCCCCGAGCTTCTTCCCGCTGATCGTGGGAAAGCTGGGCGAGCGGGGCCTCTCCCGGCATGAGAACGCCGAGGTGCGGGTGATCATCGAGAAGCCTTTCGGCACATCGCTGCAGGAGGCGCTCGCGCTCAATCGCGAGGTGCTGGGCGTGTTCGAGGAGGCACAGGTCTTCCGCATCGATCACTACCTGGGCAAGGAGACGGTCCAGAACATGATGGCGTTCCGCTTCGCCAACGGCATGTTCGAGCCGCTGTGGAACCGCAACTACATCGACCACGTGCAGATCACCGCCGCCGAGGACATCGGCATCGGCAGCCGTGCCGGCTACTACGACCACGCCGGGGCGCTGCGCGACCTGATCCAGAACCACATGCTGCAGCTGCTCTGCCACGTCGCGATGGAGCCCCCGGTGAGCTTCACCGCCGAGGAAGTGCGCAACGAGAAGGTGAAGGTCCTGCACGCGATCCACGAGCCCAAGCCGCAGGAGATCCCGGAGATCGCGATGCGCGCCCAGTACGCCGCCGGGCACTCCGGCGGGGAGGATGTGCCGGGATACCTGGAAGAGCAGGGCGTGCGCGAGGGATCGACCACCGAGACGTTCGCCGCGCTGCGCCTGGAAGTGGACAACTGGCGCTGGGCGGGCGTTCCCTTCTATCTGCGCGCCGGCAAGCGCCTGGCTCGCAAGATCACCGAGATCACCGTCACGCTGAAGCCCGTCCCCCACCTGGCCTTCAGCCAGGACGGCTCGCTGGGGGTCAAACCCAACCAGCTCGTGCTGACGCTGCAGCCCAACGAGGGCGTCACCCTGCAGCTCGGCGCCAAGATCCCGGGCAGCCAGATGCGCATCCGCTCGGTGAACATGGAGTTCCTGTATGGCACTTCGTTCATGTCACAGTCTCCGGAGGCTTATGAGCGACTGATCATGGACGCGATGCGCGGCGACCCGACGCTGTTCACTCGTAACGACGAGGTCGAGGCGCAATGGCGCATCTGCGACCCCGTCTTGCAGGCGTGGGCGGACACTCCCGGGCGGGCGGGCAAGCTACCTCAATACAAGGCGGGCTCGCAGGGTCCGCAAGAGGCGGACGGCCTGTTACTCGACGACCACCATTGGCGCGCGATCTAGCCGGGCCTCGGGATCAATGTATTCTTTTTCAACTCGGTACCACTATAGTTATACCGATAAAGTAAACTAAGGGCTACGGAGACCAGATCGTGCCAGCCGTCAGCGACGCAGTCTGGAGCGAACAGGGCACGACGCCCGACGCGATCGAAGCGGCATTGCGCGAGCTGCTGACTGAAAGGCACGCCGAGAACGGTGGGTACGTACCCGCGCGCGTGCTGAACATGGTGGCCTTCGTCGAGAGCGAGTACAGCGGCGAGATCGCCAACCGCCTGCGCGGCGTGGGCCGCTACCACGCCTCGCGCCTGGTCGTGCTCTCCTACGATCCCAAGCGCACGCGCCTGGACGCGCGCGCAAGCGTCGCCGCCGAAGACGATCCGAAGCCCGGAGAGCTCGTGCTGCTGCACGAGACCGTGATCGTCGAGCTCGGCGATCGCCACTTGGACGATCTGCTGACGATCGCCGACCCGCTGATGGTGAGCGACCTGCCCACCCTGTTGTGGTCGCCCCACGGCCATCCCGAGGCGGTCGACGCGCTGCTGCCGCTCGCCCAGGCGATGCTGCTGGATTCCGTCAACGATCCGGTCTGGCGCGAGGCGATCGACCGCGCCGGCTCCTTCTCCGAGCGCGTCTACGTCGTTGACCTGGCCTGGCTGCGGTCCACACCCTGGCGCGAGCGGATCGCTGCCACCTTCGACCCGCCGAAGCTGCGCGCGGAGCTCGAGACGATCACGGCGATCACCGTCCGCCACCACCCCGACTCGACGGTGGCGGCAATGCTGCTGATCGGCTGGCTGGCCTCCCGACTGGACTGGCGGTTGACCCCGCTGAACTCCGACGATGAGGTGCTGAGCGGCACAGCGAAGGCCGGACGCAAGGACATCGCCCTGCGCCTGGAGGCGGCACCCGAGCTACAGGTACGCGGCCTCGCCGGTCTGAGCATCGAGACCGCCTCGGGCATCCAGCTACGCCTGGACCGCGGTACGGGTGGCCTGCGCGCTTACCAGAGTGACGGAAAGGGTAACGAGCACGAATGGACGGTCCTCGGCGCCTCCCGCGGGGAGGCGGGCATCCTCGGCGAGGGCATCCGCCAGGCGTTGCTGCGCGACCCCACCTACCGGCCCGCGCTGCAGGCCGCGCAGGCGATGCTGCCGTGAGCCCCGCACGCGGATGACGCGCCTGACGACGTTCGCCGACGCCGAGGCGACCGCCACCCGCGCCGCGGTTGAGATCGCGCGCGATCTGGAGCGCGCGCGCGAGCTGCGCGGCGTCGCGCGCCTCGCCCTTTCCGGCGGCTCGACGCCCAAGCGCACCTACGAGCTGCTCGCCGATGCGCTGCAGGACTGGGACGGCGTCGAGCTGTGGTTCGCCGACGAGCGCTGCGTCGCGCCGGAGGACGCAGAGAGCAACTACCGGCTCGCCGCCGAGACACTGCTGGGACCGGCAGGGATCGATCCAGCGCGGGTCCATCGGATGGAGGGGGAGCTGGGAGCAGAGGAGGGCGCCCGCAGGTATGCCTCCGCGTTGCAAGAGCAGATCCCGCCCGCCGGGACGTCATCTCCCGGAACACCACCCGGAGAGACCGCCACCGGAGATGAGAACCCGCCCAACCCGAACCCACCCGTGCTCGACCTGATCGTGCTCGGGATCGGCCCCGACGGTCACATCGCCTCGCTGTTTCCCGGGGCGCCGACGCTCGACGCGGGGAACACGCGCTCTGCCTGGGTGTGCACGACTCGCCCAAGCCGCCGCCCGAGCGGATCACGCTGAGCCTCGCGGTGCTGCGCGCCGCGCGGCGCTGCCTGCTGCTGGCGACCGGTGCGGGCAAGGCGGACGCGATCGCCGCGGCGCTGGCCGAGCCGAGCCGCCACGTCCCCGCGAGCCTGCTCAGGCGCGAGCGCTTGACTGTGATCGTCGACGACGCGGCTTCCCCGGCGCCGGTGCGAGGATGAGCCACACTGGACATTGGGTATCTATCCGAAAACCCCTCAACTCGGGCTCCCGTCTCCACTGAGGAGAGATCTCGGGGTTTTCGGATAGTTTCTAAGTCGTACAGTAGGAATCGGTAAAGCCATGGCCACGACCGCCACCGCGACCCACAATTCCACCGCGCCCAGCTCACAGGAGGCGATCGCCGCTCTGGAAGAGGCGCGCGCGGGCACGCTCGCGCTGATCGCCGGGCTCAGCGAGCGAGGACTTGGAGCGCGTGCATTCGCCGATCATGAGCCCGCTCGTGTGGGATCTCGGTCATATCGCCGCCTATGAGGATCTGTGGTTGGCCCATCGCCACGCGGGCCTCGATCTGCTGCGCCCCGACTTGGCGGAGTGCTACGACGCGTTCGAGACGCCCCGCGCCGTGCGCGGGGAAATCGAGGCGCTCGGGCAGGCGGACGCGCGCATTTACCTGGAGCAGGTCCGGGCACGCACCAGCGCGGCGCTCGCTCGGCACGGCCTCGGCGACGGGATCGTGTACGAGCTCGTGCTGCGCCACGAGCTGCAGCACTCCGAGACGATGCGCCAGACGCTGGCGATCGCCGGCCTGTTGCCGGCCGGCGACCGTGCGAAGCTCGACCGGCCGCCGCCACGCCGGCGGGACGCGGAGCAGGGATGGATCGAGCTGCCCGCCGGCCCGTTCGCGATGGGCGCCAACGGCGATGGCTTCGCTTACGACAACGAGCGCCCGCGCCATACCGTGGACGTGGCCGCCTTCCAGATCGCACGCCGGCCGGTGAGCAACGCGAGCTGGATGCGCTTCTCAGAGGGCGGCGGGTACGAGCGGCGCGAGTGGTGGTCGGACGAGGGCTGGGCGTGGAAGCAGGAGTACGACATCACCCATCATCGCGGCCGTGGCGGCGGGCCGGGTCGACGGACCCGCCTGCCACGTCTCCTGGTTCGAGGCCGACGCCTTCGCCCGAGCGCACGGCGCGCGGCTGCCCACCGAGGCGGAGTGGGAGAAGGCGGCGACCTGGGGCAGGAGACACCGGAGGCGATCGGCGCGGTGTGGGAGTGGACGGTCGAGCACCTTCCACGGCTACCCCGGCTTCACGCGCCCACCCGTACCGCGAGTACTCGGAGGTGTTCTTCGGCGAGGACTACCGCGTGCTGCGCGGCGGCTCGTGGGCGACGCACCCCCGCGTCGCGACCCTGACGTTCCGCAACTGGGATCTGCCCACAGCGGCGGCAGATCTTCGCCGGGGTGCGCCTCGCGCGGGACAGCGAGGAGCGTGATGGAGCCGATCGCAGACCCCGAGGAGACCGCAATCAGGATCGACTCGCACCTGGACGGCAACCAGGAGCGCTCGCTCGCCGAGGACGTGCTCGACGGCCTGACGCGTCCCTTCAAGGAACTGCCGCCGAAGCACTTCTACGACGCGCGCGGGGCCGAGCTGTTCGACCGGATCTGCGAGCTGCCCGAGTATTACCCCACGCGCGCCGAGCGCGCGATCCTCGAGCGCACGGCGACCGAGCTGGCGGCGTTGACGAACGCGGTCGAGCTCGTCGAGCTCGGCTCAGGCACGGCCGCGAAGACGCGCGTACTGCTGGACGCGCTGCACGGGGCCGGGACGCTGAAGCGTTACGTGCCGGTCGACGTGACCGAGAGCATGGTGCGCGACTGCGCGGAGACGCTCACCGAGGAGTACCCCGGCCTGCGCGTGCACGGCGTGATCGGCGACTTCGAGCGCCACCTCGACCGCGTGCCTCAGGCGATCGGGCCACGAATCGTCGCGTTCCTCGGCGGGACCGTCGGCAACTTCCAACCCGGCAGCCGCCGCCGCTTCCTGCGCTCGATCGCCGGCCTGCTGGGTCCGCAGGATCACCTGCTGATGGGAACGGACCTGGTGAAGGATCCCGGTGTGCTGGAGGCCGCCTACGACGACGAGCAAGGTGTCACCGCCGAATTCAACCTCAACGTCCTGAGCGTGCTCAACCGCGAGCTGGACGCCGACTTCGACCCCGAGGACTTCGACCACATCGCCCTGTTCGACCCGCAGCACGAATGGATCGAGATGCGCCTGCGCTCGCGCCGCGAGCACACGACGCTGGTGCGCGCGCTCGATCTGCCCGTGCACTTCGATGCCGGCGAGGAAGTGCGCACGGAGATCAGCGCGAAGTTCACGCCCGAGCGGCTGGAGGGCGACCTGGCGGCTGCGGGCCTCGAGCTCGTGCGCTGGTTCACCGACCCCGACGAGCTGTTCGCGCTGACGCTCTCACGGGCCGCGCGCTAGCCCGAGACCCCTCCTGAGCCGCCTGTGCGCATCGTCCGCTCGAGTTCTTCTCCCTCGTGGGGTGAGCCGCCAGGCGTTGCTGCGCCCGTTACTGTGTGGCTCGCCCGTCGTCTCGGCGAGCCCGAGCTTTCGCAGTCGCGCGAGCAGCTTGGAGGCCTGGCCGTTGCTTGGGATCCCCGCGGCGTCGGCGACCCCACGGTTGCTCTGCCCTGGGTGTGCCGCGAGTGCTTCCAGGACCCGCAGCCGGCGGTAGGTCAGCCGCGGCTCAAGCCCGGCCGGCCAGGGCGCGCGCGCCGCCTTCACCGGCCGCGCAAGCCGCTCGCGCTGCGCCCCGTCGGCCCCCACGTGGGGCTCAACAAGGACGCTCATCAGCTCGCCCAGCAGCTCGCACATCGCCACGGGCTGTGGCTCCAACAGATATGTCTGGCGCAACAGCCGCGGCTCCAACAGCCACCGCTCTACCACCCCAAGCACGCGATCCAGCTCATCCCGCGCGGACACCGCCGCGGGCTTGCGCGCGCGCGGACGCTCCCGGTCGCTGACCGCCGCCAGCTCCCCCAGCACCCGCTCCCTGGATCGCGCGAGCAGCGGCCCCGCGTCGTGTGACTCGATGAACACCGCCCGCCTCACGGCTGGCGCGTATTCAAGGAACGCGAGCAGCGCCACCACCGCGCCACGCATCCGCACCGCCCAGTCGCCTTCGCGCGCATACCCTTCCGCGGCGACCCGCCCCAGCCGCTCGACCGCCTCCTCGAAGACGCCGAGAAAGCACTCCTCGCGGCTCGAGAACGCTTTATAGAACGTCCTGCTCGACACACCCGCACGACGCGTCACCCGCACCACACTCATCCCCTCCCAACCATGCTCGCCGACCACATCAAGCGCCGCCGCCAGCAGGCGAGCGCGCTGCACCCCGCGCACGTACTCCCGCCCCATCACGCCCATCCCGGCGCGACGGCGGTGCGGGATCTACGCCCATCTCGCGCCGGGTGGGTGGGCGTTAATAGCGGGCGCCGCGGCCGAGGGATGAACGGCCACGGCGCCCAGTGGGACAGGGAACCTGGCGCGAGAGGGTGCTAACGCCATTGGGTCTGTGGTTCCCCTCGAACGCCGCCCGAGAGGGGATGGGCGACATCCAAGATCAAGATGATTATTTCTTTTTCTTCTTTGCTTTCTTCACCGCCCCGTATTTCTTCCGTGCGGCCTTTTCACACGCCACGCGCTTTGACTTCTTCTTGTCTTTCTTGCAAGTCTTCAAGGCTTTGGCGAGCTTCTGCGCGCGGGTCAGCGCCTTTACTTTCGGGCAGCCGGTGACGCTGATCTTTGTGCTCTCGTTGATCTTCGTGCCATCCTGGCCCACGAATTCAGTCGGCATCTGCAGGTTCTGGGTGCAGAGGTCGTAGTTGGTGCCCAACGCCGAATAGGGACCCTCGGGCAGAGTCAGCGAGAACGTTTCAAACGGCTGGTCGGGGACCGTCTTGAACGTCGTTGACGTGATCCCGGCCGGGCTGATGTACGTCGCGCCGACCAGGTCGATCGTGACGTTGTCGCCCTGCAGCACGATCTCAAGGCTCGGGAACGCTTCACCGCCGTGGGAGACGAAGATCGCGGGGCCTTCCAGCGGGACGGGTAACAGCTGGGTATGGACGGTCGCGTGGCCGATGAACGACGCCGACGGGCAGGCAGCGGGGTTTTCTTCGAACACCTTCGCCAGACACGCTTTCTGCAGCGTCGTCAACCTGGACGGGAGCTGTTTGGGGAGGTCTACCTTGACCCGCCCGATGTTCGAGTTGCCCTGCGGATCGTCCGGCTCGACCACCGTCGCGGTCAGCGACGCCCCGTCCGCTTTACTCGTCTTCCCGCTGGTCGAGACTTTGAAGTCCGGCGCGAATTTCAGATCCCCGCAGTTTGTTACCTGGAACGGAATCGCCACCGGCGAGCTGGCGCCTTCGTCACTGTTGATAGCTCCGGTGACCTGCGTCGGGGTGCAGTTGGTCGGGTTGAACGTGAAGTCGGGGCGGTTGACGAGGACGTTGACGTGCTTGATGTTCAGGGGGATGCCCTCGATGATGTGCGGGATCGCGTACGGTCCCGAGGGGTTCGTCGTGACCGTCAAAGCCGAGGTGATCGAGTTGACTTCGATCTTCGCCCTGACCACAACCGGGCGACCTTCCTGCAACACATAGGGGCCGGCCTTCGCGGGGTTCACGATCGATAGGCCGAACGGGGCGCCCTCATACGGCCCGGTGATGTACGCCTTCCCACCGACGACCGTGAACGGGTCGTTACCAAGGCCGACCGAGACGATCGATTCCCCGATCTGGCTTTCCGGACCGCACGTCCCCGCGTTCGCTTGCGCTTCACCGCACAGCTTCACGCCGGACAACAGACCGGAGAGGCCCGCGGGGTAGTGCAGGGTCACGGACTGGATTTGCTGCTGGCCGTCTTCGCGGCCGAGTGTCGTCGTCAGTTCGCTGTAAGAACCAGCGTTGACGTTCGTCGTACCCGAACCCAGCGTCGGGGAGAACGGCAGCGGGTCAGCGCACGGTGTTGTCTGCGCACCGGACGTGGTCTGTAGCACTGGACCAGGAGGTGATCTGGAAGCTCGAGGCCGGATGCTTGATTTCGGTTGGATTGGCGGGTTCGCCGAGCGACCACGGCACAAACGACGATTCGGTGTTATACGTACCGCACAATGCGGGGGTCGTCAAGGGTGCGCGGTCGGTGCCGTAGAATTCGAGCTTCAATTCGCTGAACGGCAGGGCCGGCGTGTTTTCGAACGTCGTCGTGAGCTGACCCGTTTCGGGGTTCGGGACGACCTTCCCCGGAAGCTTGACGCGAACTCCCGCGACGGGGGCTTCCGCGACAAGATACAAAGCGACCAGGCTCCCGAACGGGTTTTCCAAGGGGCCGGCGAAGTTCTGCGGCGCCGCGAGATATACCGATCCTTCGAGCTCTTCTTCCAGCAGCGGCGTCTTGATCCGCACGCTCGCGATCTTCGACGCGAGCGGACACGACGGCCTTTCCGGCGTGTATTCGTCAACCCCGGAAAGCGCGTTGACGCCCTTGAAGCCGATCTGCGCGTTCGAGCACGCCTGCAGACCATCTGAGGCGGATGGGCTGATCTGCACGCCCGGGGGCAGCGTTACCGTGGTGTCCTTGACGTCGGCCTCGCCGAGCCCGTCCGGGTTCGTCGTGGATTCTTGGGGGACGTGCAGATCGACGTTCAGCCCCGTCGGGGTGCTCCCCGCCGTCCCGTCAGGTGTGACCTTGATCGTCGGGCTGAAATCGAGCGTTTCGCAGCCCGTCAACGGGGGCAGCGTCACACTGTCCGTCGCCGGAAGGATCGGCGCACTCAACGGTTCCTGCCACGCACCAACAGTCAGCGAAGCCGTGCGCGATACCCCGCACGAAGTGGGATTCGTCAACAACGGCTGTATCGGAACGTGAACTTCGCAATCGCCCGCCGAGGTGTAGAGCTGCGGGTCTTCCTGTTCGATTTCCCCGACACCCAACCCGGAGCCAGGCGCCCCGTCCTGGGGATGCAAACCATCTTCTCCCTCGATTTCCTCCGCACCGTATACACAGCCACCTGCGCTACCGTTGTCTTCGCCGCGCAACGCGTTGTGACTCGGATCAGCCGGAACGCCCCAGATCGTGACCTTCGTCGCGAAGACCGGCAAGACCTCGCTGAGATTCGGCGCGGTAACCGTGATCCCGTAGTCTTCGCCCGTACGCACCGACGCGTTCAGGAACACGGGCACCACGTGCGATACCATGAACGCGAACTCCGCGGGCTCACCCGGAGAGGGTTCCAGGTTGAACACCGCGGAGTACTGACTAAAGACTTCCTGTGGTCCGCCATGCGGCGATTCGTCGGTGCGAAGATAGACCGTGTCGATCCCGATCGCCGTGTCCGGCGGACATTCTGCACCGTGGATGAATTCAATGTACTTGCACTTTGGTGTCGCGTTTGGGTTCCCCACAAACCCCGGCGGCAACCGCGCGATCACTTCCTTGAGATCGCCCTGCCCCACCGGTTCCTGCGCACGTGTCGTCTTGTTGAACGGGAATGCATTCAACATGAACGTCGTCGTAATCGAATACGGATGCGAACCGGCCTGAACATCAGGCGACCCATTCTGATTAGTCACCCTCACCCCGATATTCTGCAGCCCAAACGTAGCCATCGCAGAACTCGCGAGCACCAGCGTCACACCCAACGCCAGGACAACGGGCACCTTCGAGTCAATGGGATCCTCATCGCTTTGCCCTCCGGTCGTCGCTGACTTTCTTGCTCTTCGCCTGCGTACGCCGTATTTCTTCCTCGCTTGCTTTACACAGCTGCTCGCTTCTTCTTCGACTTGTCTTTCCAGCACGCCCTCAACGCCTTCGTGAGCTTTTCCGCCTTGGCTTCGGCGCGGTCCTTTTCTTTGGTGGCGCCGTCGGACAACGGCCGCGACGGGGTTGCCGGGACCTGAGAAGGTTGCGCTACCGGGAGCATTGAACACCGCAGGCTGGGGAGAGGCGGGGGGTTTGCACGAGTCGGCGTTATCGCATTCCGGCGAAGCAGCGGCGACGGGGAAACCGCCACCGACGCGCGCGTCGTACACATCGACGTGGGAGTCGGTATCGGAGGGCAGCAGCTGGTCCTCGGTCGCGAAGAACACGTTTTCGCCCCTCGGGTCCGCATCCAAGAAGAACGAGTCATAGTCGCCCGCGACATCGGAGATCTGATAGATACACCCTCCCACGATCGTGCAGCTGCCTTCGCCCGGCTGCTCCCACTCATAGACGTTCTTACGGCCGCTGCTGTCGTGCGGCACGAGCGCATCGTCGCTGTCGAAGAACAACCGGCCAGCCATTTTCAGAGAAGTTACGCCGCGTATAACCCACCTGTTCCGACGGGAATGACTGCCCTCCTTCTTCAAAGCTCGACGGGCCAACCGGCCGCGCGCCACTTCGATCACACGAAACGCACACCAGCCGCTGCGAGAGCGCGTCGTAGGAGAACACCTCGCGGCAGTGCCGCCTTCACTCACCAGAATAATTCGGGGTCGTTCACTTCGCACTCCCCCGTTTCGGCCTGCTCGTTGTCATAACCCGTCAGGCTCCTCTGCGAGAGGAACGCCAAATGCGTCCCGTCCGGTGTCGCACGCACAGTATCCAGCGGCGAGACCTGATTCCAATCCTCGCTGTCACCCCCTTCCTGCGGAGATACGCCCTTGCCGCCGCCCGTCGAAGGAGCAAGCGTGACGATGAAGCTCGTCGTCCACGACCCACCTTCCAGATGAGCAACGTACAGATTCGGTTCCCCCGAGACCGGTTCCTTACCTTCCATGTTCTTACCGCTCGTCAGCGCGCCTTCGGCGACAAAATACACATACGAGCCATCTTCACTGACATAGGGCACACCCAGCGACCCTCGCACCAAGGGAATCGCGCGGGCAGCTTGTCAACCGTCAGATCGGTCAACGCCCCAGTTTCGAGATCGTACTCATAAAGATCGTTACCCGTCCCAGCTTCCGGGTAGCAAGTGGTCTGCTGCTCGTTCGCGACAGCCGTCGCTTCTTTGGTCAGCTTCGCGCAATCCGTGAAGAACACCCGCGAACCATTCACGCTCGCACCCCGAAACCGCGCAGACCCAGGCCCCAAAGGATCTTCAGGCAAACGCTGAGATCTCGAGACCTCAAGCATGCACCTATCCCCCACGACCGCACAATCTTCGCTGGGGCCGGCCGGATTCTCCTCCACCTCCAACTGCCGATCAGTGGCCAGCACTTCGCTACCAATCGTATGGCTGTTCGTGAAGAACACCCGGGAGCCATCGGCCGACAGCGAACGCCACGAATCATCGAAGCCGGCATCCGCCCCGGGCTGAGCGCCGCCTCCCCCGGCGCCCGCGAGCGGGCTAACCACACCATCATCCCACTCACCGACCCCAGCGATCCCCGCAGGTTCGCGGTAAACCACGTGGCTCAGATCCCCCGTCACACCCAGAACTTCCGGCTGACCGTTGAACAGCGAATCTGTATGCGGTTCAGTCGTCACCACCCGATACAGACGCCGGAGAAGTCGCGAAATCAGCGACATACAGATTCTTATATCCCACAAGCGCACCACTATCCAATTGCACATCGGTCAATACGACCCCCGCAGATAATTCCGGCGTGAACGCCATCGACCGGTAAGCACCACCAACCCCCGTGTTACCTTCGACCGGCGGAGAGATCGCCTGCGTAGACCAACCATCCGAACCACGCCGAGCGAGATACTGATTAACGATCTCGCCACCTTCAGCACCAGCAAAAATCCCCGGAGACGCATACGTCACCGCTTCACCAGACAACGAAGACCGCGCAGCACTATAACTCGGGATCACCGCATCACTATCATTCTTATCAAGCGGCGAGACCATCTCATACGCACGACAATCCGGCAACGTCAAACCAAAAGGCTGTTCGGAGCGCAACCCCGCATTAGGACAAGCTTCCGCCACAGCGACCGGAGCAGCATTCGTCGCAAAGCTTTTACCCACACCGACAGCAGTCTCGATCGCATTGACCGCGACGACACGGTAATCGTACGTGCATACCAGGCTGTCGAACCCGTCAGCCCCACACTGACGGGAACATCGCTCGAACCAGCGCCAATGCTCAGCTTCCAGCGTACTCGTCGCCATGCGGCGCATCGGTTTCATAAGGAGTCGTGCCATATTCAAATGATACGTCGCGCTCGTGCCATTCGGGTCGATCCGCGCCTGCAACGTCACCGAGCTCTCCCCGACATTCGCCACCGACTCCTCATCGATCTCCGCCGCCGTAGCACCAGCCGTTTCAGAGAAGACATCAACTACATTCGCTGCCGCATCAGCGACATACACCACACCACTCTGCGAACTAACAGCAACACCACTACCACCCTGCAACTCCCCCGAGCCAAGACTTTCGACCAACGACCCACCTTCACTAAACCTACCCACTGTCAACCCGTCATCAATATACACATCATCACTCGACTGTTCCACAGCGAGCCCCGACACATCCTTCTCGTGACCAAACTTCCGATTTGCTTCTCGTTCGGCTTGATCTTCCCCCGCCGTTTCCCCCGCGCTATTCAGCTTAACGACTTCGCGGTTTTCATCTACCGTATAGAAGTTGCCCTTGGCGTCAACCGCGAGACCCCCGCCCACAGCGCCAGGTTCTTGGTCGGCACTTATCGGGTGGCTTTCCACAAATGCGTTTGGTTCTTTATCGCTATAGACCTCAATGAATGCATGCGGATGATAAGTGGAAGTGCTATCACTGGATTCATAGTCGTAATAGACCAGTAACTCTCCGTTCGCCGCAACTGCGACACCTAAGAAATACGCGCCTCGTTGATCTGAGTCTGGCCCGAAACCGAATCTATCGCCCAGTTCTTCGTCAATGATTTGACCGAGATACTCCCCGCTAGAGCTGAACTTGTCAACCACCTCGAAATTTGGATTGATTTCGCCAAAGATATGATTGCCTCCATTGAGGACGTACACGTCTCCGTATGAGGGGCTGCCCGGGTCGTTATCGACCGCGATCCCCCCCGCATTGGAGATCTGATTCGCGCCGGTTCCACTGATCCCGGCCTGGCAGTCAGCGGCGACGGTACAGACCTCGAAACCACCCCCACCCGTCTGAGACGTGGCCACCACCGCCTCGTGGAATACTTCTTCATGGAAGCCGGTCGTCGGATTTTCGCCGGTGAGGTTGCTGGAATTGGCTTGCAGCTGGGTGACGATGCTGTCGGTGAAGCGGGCGCCCTGGAAGGTCGCGGTGTAGGCGCCGCCGCTCGCGCCGGTGACCGTGACGTTGCCGGCACCGATGTTGGCGAGGCCTTCGAGCGCTGACTGGACTTCGCCGGAACTCGCGTCGAAGGGAAGGTTGCCCGTCGTCGCTTCGCTTGGCGAGGGGTCGGGAGTACTGAAGGTCAGCGTGTACGTCCCCCCTTCGGCGGTCACCGCGATCGTCTGCTCGTCGTTGGTCGGCACAACACCGGCGCCTTCAGCGACGCTCAACGCGACACCGCTACCCGATTTTTCCGCGGCCTCGGAGAGCGTGATCGTGCCCGCACCGACAGCGACGATCGTCGTACCCGCGGGAATCCCCGTGCCCGTGATCGTCTGTCCCACGAGAAAAACCTTGCTGGTCGTGATCACACCCGTGACTTCATCAGAGCCAGAGGTGAGATCGCCGGTGCCGCTCGCTCCGGTACTGATCACGCCCCACCCGAACGTCGAGATGAATTCGCCAGGTCGAGGTGAACCGCTGGACACGATTGTTACCCCGGTCAACGACATAAACATCGTTCGTTTCTTCGTTGACGGCGACACCCGCCGGTTCGGAGAACTGGCCCGCCCCCGACCCCGCGCCACCAAACGAGCTACCGAGGACATGCCCACCAGAGACTTTCGCCAGAGCAGGAGTCCCAACGCTCTGCAGAGCGGGAGTCGCGACACTCTGACTAAAGACCCCACCGCCCGGGACCTCCGCCAACGCCGAGACCGGGACGCAGACCAGGACACCAAGGGCCGCCGCGAAGAGCGCCAACATGACACGGGCACGACGCGGAGCAGGCGCACTGGTCCCTTTGATGTGAAGAAGGGCACGGAGCAGCGCGAAGCGACCGGTCCCAGTCATAACAGCGGGCTTAGCGATGTGCTCTGTGGGTCTCACCATGTCTCCTCGATCCAAGGTTGTGCTGCGGGGTGGCTATTTCGTGTGGCGGGTGTCGCGCTGATCGCGACGTTTCACCCGGGCGGCGTCGGCGCCGCCCGGGCTTACGTGAATTGCTGTCGCGTCTAGGGTGCTGTCACCGCCCAGCCGCCGTCCAGAATCGCTCCGCCACCTGCTTCTTCTACCGGTCCGCTGTAGTAGACGTACGCGATCGCACCGCTGGTTCCCGTGCCCTCCGGTCCGGGTCCATGACCTTCTCCGCAGTTCGAGTGGACCTTTGCCGGGGAGCAGATAAACTCAACCTGGATGTTGTGGGCTCCTTCGGGCAGCCTCGTTCCGCCCTGGTAGAGACACAGGTTGCCTTTGCTGGCCGTCGGCGCTCCCGCGCTGCCGGGACAGCTTTCTTTGAGTATCGCCTGTGCTTTTTCGCAGTTTTCCAGTGCTTCGCCTGTCAATCCGGCGCAGGGCGCCGCCTGCACGTAGTGCACCGCTTCCGCACCGAGCGGGGTTTCGAGCGGGATCGCGAACGAGATCGGAGCGCCGACAAACCCGTTTTCTTCTGTGCTTACGTTCTCGGTGAACGAAGCCGTGAAGGTCCCTGTCTCGGTCGAGCCCGAGGGGAGGGTTGCCTTGATGTTGCCTTCTTCACCCTTGGGGCCAGCCGGACCGGTGATACTTTCGCCTTTGGCGCCCGCCGCGCCGGTTTCACCATTTTCGCCGTTGACACCAGCGGGACCTTGCGCGCCGGCTGGACCTGTGGCGCCGGCCGGACCCGTGGCTCCCGCCGGCCCTGTCGCGCCCGCTGCGCCGGTCGCGCCCTTGGGACCCGCGGGACCGCGGGGGCCAGCCTTGGTTTTGGCCTTGCTCTTGGCCTTGCTCTTGGCGGCGGTGGCCGTGAGGGTCGCGTGCTGGCCGATCCCGGACGATCGGTCTCCGCCGCTGGCGGCGCCCGTGGCGGCGAACGCGCCGCCGGTGAGCGCGAAGACCAGGGCCAGGATGGCGATGAAGGTGGACGGTGTCAGATGCTTTCTGATTCTTGACATTGCTATCTCTCCTTTGCGACAGAGGGGGGCACCCCTCGGTTGTGGGATGGGGTGCAGTTGGTTGGGTTGAAGGACCGCTTCCCCGGGCGGGCGCGACGACACGCCGGCAAAACCTTTGCTCCGTCCTGTCCCGTTTTCGCTCCACGGTCGGAGTAGGGAGTAGGCATGTCCACGAAACCGATCACGCCGAGGCTCGCCGACAGGTTCTGCTTGCTGGCCGTGAGCCAGCTGCAGACGCAGATGTCGCGTTCCGGCACGCTCGACACCGGCGCCCTCGGCGTCGTCAGCGCCTGCGCGGCCATCGCGGCGATCGTCCTGGGCGTACGCTCCACCCACCACCTCTGGATCGGCGCGCTCGCGCTGCTCGTCCTGGCCCTCGGCGTGGCCATACACGCTACTGAGCCTGCCAGGAGCCGAGGAGAACGGCCCGTCCGTGCTGGAGATGCTCGACGCCCGCGCGGGCAACGAGATCATCGAAGAGACCCTGCTCAAAGATCTCGCCGAAGACGTCCATACCAACGAACGGACGCTCGCTCGCAAGGACCGGCTGCTCGCCAGAGCGGTGACCCTGTTGGTGCTCGCGATCGTGCTCGAGCTGACCGGAGTACAATGAGCGCCATGGAGCCATCCACCACCGACCGGCCCACCCGGGACTATCCGAGGATGTCTGACGGCAAATACAAGTACACGGCATCGGACGGACGGCCGCGGTACTACAAATCGGTCAAAATGCCGGGCGTGGCGAAAGGTCCCATCCTGCCCGAGTCGGTTAGCGCGTACTTCCGCAAGCTCTTCCGGCGCAACGACACACCCACCTCGCGCTAACGCCGCCACGCACCGCGGATCGTCCTGGAGGGAAGTGGAGAACGAGGAGCGCCGTGGCCTCGCGTGTGAAAGACCGCGGCGGCTGCCAGTCAGAAGATCGTGCAGAGCGCCCCGACGGGCGCTGAACCTAGGCCGCTTGCCTAGAAGACCGGAGCGGCGCTCCCGAGAGAGAGAGAGAGAGAGAGAGAGAGAGAGAGAGACGCCACTCGGGAGATGCCGGAAAGCCCGACGCCTCTAGCCCTGCTCCCTGATGAACACACGCTTATGCCAGCAACAGCAGAGGATTTTCCTCTTGTCACCATCATAGGGGCTGTTTCGGCGTAAACACTGGGCGCGCCCGTTCTCGAGGAAAACCGAGCTGGCGCTGAGGCGGGTGCAAAGGGCGCCAGGCACGACCGGGCCGCCGCGCTCGGCGTGCTCGCTCCCGTCAGGTTGCTCGCCCTCTCGTCCACGAAGCCCATCTCCTCAACCGAATCGCTCTGTTAAGGGGTACGCTCCAGACCCGGTGGTCAGCGAGGCGCATCCCTCTCGATGGAACCCATCATTACGCCCAAAGTCCCGCCCATCTACCCTAATCTCCAGTACTTCACTCTCAAGTACTTGAAAGTCAAGATCGGTACTGGGAAGCCAAGTTCCGGGAGGGGCCGGACAGGCCGAAAAGCCTGTCCTGGAGCCGCGAATCGGCCAGTCGGGCGTGGGTGTTGGTGTGCATTCGTATATATGATCAGAGGGCTATCCGCAGGGGATAAGGCCGCGTATCACATTTCCACAGACTTGTGATACGCTCTGATATATGAGAAGCCTCAGGTTGGATCAGAAGTTGGACGCGCGTGTACGGAAGGCCGCCGCGGTGGAAGGCGCGTCTGTGTCGGAGTTCCTGCGGCGCGCTGCTTCCGAGCGCGCCGAGAGCACCCTCGCGGCCGGCAACCCCGGACGCTTGGACGACGTGCTCGGTGCGATCCACGGCGGCGGCGGGCGCGCGCGCGACACCGGCTCCGCGTTCGGAAAGCTGCTGAGCAACCGCCCATCCCGGTCTTGACGCTCACCGACGCCGGCCCGCTGATCGCGTTGATCGACGCGGACGAGGCCGACCACGAGCGCTGCCGCGCCGCGCTGGGCCAGCTGCGCCTGCCGCTGCTCACCACATGGCCCGCGTTCACAGAGGCGATGTACCTCCTCGGCCAAGCCGGCTGGCAGGGACAGCAGGCGCTGTGGACGCTCGCCCTGCGCGAAGACCTCCAGATCGCCGCCCCCTCCTCGGATCAGAACAAGCGCGCGGCCGAGCTGATGGAGCGCTACTCAGACCGCCCGATGGACCTCGCCGACGCCACGCTCGTCGCGCTCGCCGAGGACCGCGGCCTGAAACGCATCTTCACACTCGACAACGACTTCCACATCTACCGCCTCCACGACCGCGAGCACTTCGAGGTCCTGCCCTAACCCGTCTCGACCCGAGCGCGGTACGTCTGTAGGCTCTCGCCCACGATGCAGATCGAGTCAGGCGCGGCAATCGTCGTAGGCGGGGCCTCCGGGCTCGGTGAGGCGACTGTGCGCGCCCTGCACGAGAAGGGTGCGCACGTCACGATCGCGGACGTCAACGCCGAGAAAGGCCAGGCGCTGGCGTCCGAGCTTGGCTTGGAGTTTGCCGCGTGCGACGTGCGCGAGGAGGGGCAGGTGCAGGCCGCGGTGCAGCAGGCCGCGGCGCGGGATGGCGGGCTGCGGATCGCCGTGTGCTGCGCCGGCACCGGCTGGGCGCAGAAGCTCGCCGGCTCCAAGGGCCCGCACCCGCTGATGCCGTTCGAGACGATCCTCCAGATCAACCTGATCGGCACGTTCAACGTGCTGCGCTTCGCCGCCACGGCGATGATCGCCAACGAGCCGTTCGACGACGGTGAGCGCGGGGTGTGCGTGAACACGGCCTCGATCGCCGCCTACGACGGGCAGGTCGGCCAGATCGCCTACTCCGCGTCAAAGGGCGGCATCGTCGGGATGACGCTCCCCGCCGCGCGCGACCTCGCGCAGTACGGGATCCGCGTCAACACGATCGCCCCCGGCCTGTTCGACACGCCGCTGCTCGCCGCGCTGCCCGAGGAGGCCCGCCAGAAACTCGGCGCTGGCGTCCCCTTCCCACAACGCCTCGGCCAGCCGCCGGAGTACGCGCAGCTCGCCTGTCAGATCATCGAGAACCGGATGCTCAACGGCGAGACGATCAGGCTCGACGGCGCGCTGCGGATGCCGCCGCGCTAGACCGCCCGGCCGCGCATGTGGCGAGCATGTCCTCTTTCAGCCAAGCAGGTCGGACTTTTCATTCCGTCCGGTTTCTCCGGACGGAATGAAAACGTCGCGATCCTGCGCTACTTGAGCCGTTCCACGAGCATCGCCATGCCCATGCCGCCGGCGACACACATCGACTCGATGCCGTAGGTACCGTCGAGCGTCTCCAGGTCGTTGATCAGCGTGGTCATGATGCGCGCGCCGGTCATCCCGAACGGGTGCCCGAGCGCGATCGCGCCGCCGAAGGGATTGAGCTTCTCCCGGTCGAGGCCGAGCTCCTCGATGCACGGCACGATCTGGGCGGCGAACGCCTCGTTGATCTCGACCACGTCGATGTCGCCGATCGACATGCCGGTGTTGGCGAGCAGTTGCTGGATGGCGGGGATCGGGCCGAGACCCATGACCTCCGGACGGATCGCGGCGACCGTCGAGGCGACGATCCGCACTTTCGGGGTCAACCCGAGCTCCGCGGCCTTCTCCTTACTCATCACCAGCAGCGCCGCCGCGCCGTCGTTGAGCGGACAGGAGTTGCCCGCCGTCACCGAGCCGCCCTCCTTGAACACCGGCTTCAGCCCCGCGAGCCCCTCCATCGTCGTCCCCGGCCGCGGACCGTCGTCCCGCTTCACGACCGTCTCGGGCACGTCGATCTCGTTGCCCTCCTTGTCGGTCTCTTTGTGCGCCGGCACGGTCACCGGAACGATCTCCTTGTCGAAGTGCCCCGACTCGACCGCCGCGACCGCGCGCGTCTGCGAGACGAGCGCCCATTCGTCCTGTGCCTCGCGACTGACTTTGCGCTCATCCGCCACGTTCTCGGCGGTCATGCCCATCGGGATGTAGACGTTGTAGGCGGATCCCTCCGAGCCGTCGACGGCGTGGTTGAACTCGAACTGGCCGCCCCGTCCGACGCGGCTCACGGCCTCGACGCCCGCGGCGATGTACGTGTCGCCCTCGCCGGCCTTGATCGCGTGGAACGCCATCCGCGTGGTCTGCAACGAGGAGGCGCAGAAGCGGTTGACCGTGCAGCCCGGCACGTGGTGGTCGATACCGGCCAGCAGCAGGGCGATGCGGCCGATGTTGTAGCCGGACTCCCCCTCGCCGTAGCCACAGCCCATCATCACATCGCCAATCGAGCTCTGCTCGAGCTGCGGGTTGCGCTCGATCAGGGCCCGCAGCGGAATCGCCGCCAGGTCATCGGAGCGGACGGACTTCAGCGAGCCCTTGGCCGCGCGTCCGATGGGCGTGCGAATGGCGTCGACGATCACTGCTTCGGGCATCTGGTGCTCTTCTCCTTGGTCGTTTGCCGGCGGCGCCGGGCGGACAACTCTAGGCGATCTTCTAGAGATCCAGGCGGCTGACGCCCAGCTCATCGAAGCCCACGTGGTGTGCGAGCTCGTGGCGCACCGTGCGCACGACCTGCTCGCGCAGCAGATCCGCGTCGTGGCCGAAGTCTCGCCGCAGCGTGTCGCGGAAGATCACGATCCGGTCGTGGGTGTCGTCGCGGCGGGTCTGACCGCCCTGGTAGAGGCCGTAGGCGCCCGCGCGGCGACCTCCGTTGGAGATCACCACGGGCACGTGCGCGAGCGCGTTGCGCAGCAGGTCCGGCAGGTCGTCGAGCGCGTCGCGCACGAGCTCTTCGAAGTCCTCGTCGTTGAGCGGATCGAGCTCGAGGAACTCGTTTTCGTCGGGGTCCACCGCGAGCCCTTCGCGGGCGAGCCGCTCCGAGCGGTCGACGAGCGCTTCGAACTCGGTCTCGGACTCCGGTTCGCGCCAGTCCGCCAGGCGCACCGCCACGAGCGCCACCACGCCCATCAGCCCCGCGACCACGAACACGCCGAGCCCCACGTCCTCCACGGCCTTGACCGCGCCGATCGTGCTGAAACCCTGACCGACGACGATCACGATCAGCCCCAGCGACATCGCGATCAGCGCGGCCACGCCCACGCGTCTGAGCTGACCGGAGGCGCGTCGTGGTGCTGGCGGCCTCGGCATGCGCATTCGCGGGTGGTGTAGTCCTATTTGAGCGTGCGGGCGATCACGAGCCGCTGGATCTCGTTCGTGCCCTCGTAGATCTGTGTGATCTTCGCGTCTCGCATCATGCGCTCCACCGGATACTCCTTAACATATCCATACCCGCCCAGCACCTGGACCGCCTCCACGGTAACGGCCATCGCGGTGTCCGAGGCGAAGACCTTCGCCATCGAGGAGTACTTCGCGCGCTCCGGGTGGCCCTGATCGGCCATCGCGCACGCCTTGTACAGCAGCTCGCGGGCCGCCGCGGTGCGGATTTCCATGTCGGCGAGCTTGAACTGGATCGCCTGGAACTCATTGATCGCTTGCCCAAACTGGCGTCGCTCGCGCGCGTAGGCGACCGCGTAGTCGGTCGCGCCCTGGGCGATCCCCACGGCCTGGGCGGCGGCGCCGAGGCGCGTGCGCTCGAGCGTCCCCAGCGCGACCCGCAGGCCGCGGCCGACCTCACCGATCACGTTCTCGTTTGGCACCCTCACGTCCTCGAAGATCGGCTGCCCCGTCGGCGAGGCGCGGATCCCGAGCTTGTGCTCGAGCTTGCCGACGCTGAACCCGGGCCGGTCGGCCTCGACGACGAACGCGGTGATCCGTTTGCTCTCGCGGTCGGTGACCGCGAAGGTGATGTAGAAGTCGGCGACGCCCAAGTTCGAGATCCAGTTCTTGGTGCCGTTGATCACCCACTCCTCGCCGTCCCGCACGGCGCTCGTCTGCATCCCGGCGGGGTCCGACCCGGCCTCGGGCTCTGACAGCGCGAACGCGGGCGACCACTCGCCTGTGGCGCACTTCGGCAGGAAGCGCTCCTTCAGCTGATCGCTGCCGAACAGCTGGATCGGCAGCGTGCCGAGCTCCTGCACCATCAGGATCAGCGCGCACGAGGCGTCGACCTTCGCGATCTCCTCGACCGCCATGTTCAGCATCAGCGTGCCGGTGCCGGTGCCGCCGTACTCGATCGGGAACGGCAGCCCGAGGATGTCCTGCTCTGAGAGCAGCTTGCGGATATCCCACGGGTACTCGGCCTGCTCGTCGATCTCCGCCGAGCGCGGCGCAATTCGCTCACGCGCGATCTGGGAGATCGTGGCACAGAGGTCGAGGTGCTCCTGGGGGATCGTGTAGGTCTCATCGAGTGCCTGCATAACTGTTGATCCTATTGAAGACGGTGCCGCATGCGGCACCGTCCGACCCCGCGCATGCGCGGGGTCGCGGTCGGCGCATGCGCCGACCGAACTACGAAGACCACAACTCGGGCTGTCACACACGGCAGACGGCAAGGACCTCGCTACGCTCAATGCTGGTGAGCCCCGCGCTCGACACTTCCCAGATCGACATCGACCCTGAGCAGCTGGCCGACTGGCGGGCACGGGAGCCGGACCTGCAGGTGATCGACGTGCGCGAGGTCTACGAGCGCGAGGCGGGCCACATCGCGGACACGCGCCACATCGAGCTGGTGAAGCTCACTGCCGCGGCCGACACCGTCGAGCGCGAGCGGCCGGTCGTGTTCTATTGCCGCGTGGGCGGGCGCTCGGAGATGGCCGCGCAGGCGTTCCGCGCCTCCGGGTATGAGGCCTACTCGATGCGCGGCGGCCTGCGACGATGGGCCGAGGAGGGCAGGCCGCTCGCACCCGAGGGCGGCCATGTCGCGGACCACTGACAGCACCACCACACCGATAAGGAGACACACACGATGGAGGCATCCGAGTACCCCAAGGTCAAGCAGGGCGAGGGCTATGCGGTCGCTCGGCTCGACGACCTCGGCGACGGTCCCGGCTTTCGCAAGGTCCGCAAGGGCCTCGGCGTGACCGCGTTCGGCGTGAACGCGATCGTGATGCCCCCGGGCATCGAAAGCGGCTTCCACTACCACGACGTCCAGGAGGAGCTGTACTTCCTGCACAGCGGCACGATCGAGATCGAGTTCGGCGACGGCTCGGTCGAGCGCTTGGAGGCGGGCGGCTTCGCGCGCGTTGACGCCCCCACCGTGCGCAAGCTGCGCAACGTCGGCGACGTCGACGCCATCTACCTGTGCGCCGGCGGCAAGGACGGCTATGTCGGCCGCGACGGCCGCGTGCGCGAGGGCGAGGAGCAGCGGGTCAAAGCGATCCACGATTTGTCAGACGGGCAGCCGAAATGAGCTGCCGTGGCGGCTGCGGTGGACGAGCCTGAGGACCGCTCGCAGATCGGCCAGCGGCGGCTGCTGCGAGTCAATCGCGAGCTCGCGATCCCCCTGGCGGAGATCGTCGTGCGCACGAGCCGCTCCTCGGGCCCGGGGGGACAGCACGCCAACGTGACCGCCTCGCGCGTGGAAGCGAGCTTCGACGTGCTCGCCTCACCCTCGCTGAGCGAGTCCCAACGCGCGCGCGCGCTCGCACGTGCCGGCCCACGACTGGTGGCGATCGCCCAGGACGAGCGCTCGCAGACCCGCAACCGCGAGCTGGCGCTGCGCCGGCTCGCAGAGCGCCTGGCGCGTGCCCTGGCAGTGCCCCGCAAGCGGCGCCCCACCCGCCCGACGGCGGCCTCGCGCGAGCGACGCCTGCAGGCCAAGCGCCGGGCGACGGAGCGTAAGCGCGAGCGCCGTCCTCCCGCTGCCGATTAGTTCAGCAGTTCCTTGACGTAGCGCTGGTGCAGCCTGCCGAGCGGGGTCTTTTCGGGATGGAAGTCGATTTTGTTCCACAGCAGTCCCGAGGCCGGCGCCCAGGCGATGATCAGGTAGACGCCGAGCACGAGCGCCGTCGTGCGCAGCCGGCGCGAGCCCGACAGCGCCGCCAGCGGCAGCACCCACAGTACGTACCAGGGCAGCACCCAGCCGAGCGTCAACAGCAGTGCGACCGTCACCCAGCCGCTGGCCGTGATCGCGTCCCGCCGGCGGAAGGCGGGCACGCAGCAGAGCAGCACCGCCCCGATCAGCACCGCGCTCAGCACCAGGCGCAGCGTTTCGGTCTCACCGCCCGAGCCGAGCGCCAGGCCGAGCAGGTTCGGCGCGCTGAGGCTCGTCACGAGCTTGCTCTGGGTGCTGAGGTCGGGGAGGTGCAGGCCGAAGGCGTAAAGGCTCGCGGCGGCGACCGCGACGGCAGCCGCCGCCATACCGAGGACGACCTGCGCGGCGCGGCGCGGTGTCCTGAGCAGGGCCACCAGCACGACGGGGATCAGGATCGCCCCCGAGGCCTTGATCGCCGCCGCTGTCACGAACGCCGCGCCCGCGCCGAGCTGCAGCGGCGCGAGCGGCCACAGCCACCCGCGCAGGGTCTCGCGCCGCCCCATGCGCTCCGCCGGCTGGGCGGTCGGTGAGTCCATCTCCGTCTGCTGGCCGATCTTTGATCGGTCCCCAGCCACCCACGCCCCCGAGCGCAGCAGCAGGTAGAAGCCGAGCACGATGCAGAACACCATCAGGAAGTCGTTGTGGTCGCCTCCCAGACCCCACACCAGCACGATCGGGTTGAGCCCGACGAGCACGATCGCCGCGACCGGGTCGCGTCCGAGCAGCCGCGCGCACTTCCACACGAGCAGGATCGTCGCCAGGCTCACCAGCCCGAGCACCGCCTTGATCGCCCAGAACGACGCGGCCACGCCGAGCGGGACGAGCGCGAACGTCATCATCGTGAACAGCGGGCCGTAGGGGCTCAGCAGCTGGTGCCAGTTCGACAGGAAGTAGCTCGGATCGCTGTGCGGCTCGAGGATCGGGATCGTCGTATACGGGTTGAGGTGGTGCACGACCTCCATGCGCCCGTAGTTGACGTAGTTGAAGATGTCGGTCAGCGCCAGCGGCGGGGACAGGAAGAAGCTCGCCTGCACCGCCAGCACCGCGGCGATCGCCCAGCGCGCGCGCAGCTTCGGAACGTACTTCAGCCCCACCACGTAGCTCGCGTACATCGCGACGAGCGCCGCCGTGAACAGGTACTTGAGCTTGGTCGAGCTGCGCGTCAGCCCCGGCAGCAGCCCACCGAGCGGCCCCGCCATCCAATGCGGAAAGTAGCCCGTGTGCGTGGTCGCGCTGAACAGGCTCGGGCGGTTCGCCGCCACCACCACGAACAACACGCCGCAGAGCACGATCGTCATCAGCGCGAACGCTCCGATCGCGGCTTCGCGGCTGCCCGCCCGCGCGGGCGCGTGCGGGCGTGCACCCCTGCCCGGGCGCCAACCCTTCGTGCGCCAGCCCTTAACTACGAGAGCCCGCTTGGAAGCGGGCTCTCGGAAAGTCGCATTCATGTCCGCGAGGTCCAAACCCCGCGAGCAGAAACTAGATCGACTGGACGTTTACGGCCTTGGGGCCCTTGTCGCCCTGCTCCGGGTCATATGAGACCTTCGAGCCCTCCTGCAGCGAACGGTAACCCTCGCCGTTGATGCCGGTGTGATGGACAAACAGGTCCTTGTCGCCGTCGTCGGGGGTGATGAAACCAAACCCCTTGTCGTCGCTGAACCACTTTACTGTGCCAGTAGGCATGTGGGTACTCCTCCACGTTATGTTCGTGCTGCGACGCGGAGGATGCTGCTAGAGCTTCGACCTGCGAGCGCTTGCACTGCTTTCGCCGGTCTTATGCGCCGGCCAGACATTCACGACCGTAGCAGGTCCCCGGGCACTCGTGTTGTTCAGATGTTGCATTCCCGACGATCGGGCCACCGCCCCGCGGTGCAGCGACCGCACGGAGATAGGCCTTATCGTGCGCCTGTGAGCGCCGCTGCCGAGCAGAATCCCCAGCCCACCGAGGCGCGGCCGCTCGCGCTGAAACGCCTGCTCCCCCCCGGCGCACCGGCCACCGCCGAGGAGATCGTGGCTGGTCTCGGGCTGGACGCGCTTGCCGGCGCCAACCCGGCGAGCCCGGGCGGGTGGGGGCGTCCATACGTACTGCTGAACATGGTCAGCACCGCCGATGGCCACGCGACGCTCGGCGGGCGCTCGGGGCCGCTCAGTGGCCGCGCCGACCGCGCGCTGTTCCACGCGCTGCGCCTGGCCGTCGACGCGGTCATGGCCGGAGCTGGGACCGTGCGCGTGGAGCGCTACGGCAGGATCGTCCCCGATCAGTCGCGCCGGCGGCTGCGCAGCGAGCGGGGCCTGAGCGAGGAGCCGCTCGCGTGCATCGTCTCCGGGCGCCTTGCCCTGGAGGGCGAGATCCCGCTGCTCGCCGACCCGGCGGCGCGGGTGGTGATCGTGACCGGATCGGCGGCGAGCCTCCCGGAGTGCGCCGCCGAGGTCCACTACGTGCGCGCCGAGCGCGACGGGAGACTCGACCTGCCCGCCGCTTTGACCGAGCTGCGCGAGCGCTTCGCCGTGCGCACGCTGCTGTGCGAGGGCGGACCGCACCTGAACGCGCAGCTGCTCGCGGCCGGGCTCGTGGACGAGCTGTTCCTCTCGCTCTCCCCGCGGCTCACGGGGGGGAGGCTGATGGAAACCCCCCCCACCCCGAGGCCCTGCGGATCCTCGCCGGGGCGGAGCTCTCCCCCCCGCTCGAGCTGGAGCTGCGCGGCGCGCTCGAGCACGACTCCCACCTGTTCCTGCGCTACCGCGTCCGCGCCTGAGTACCGGAGCGCGTCTCGCGCGAGACGATGCTCAACAGCTCGCTCGCCAGATGACGCCCTTCCGCCGCCACCGTCGGCGTGGCGGAGATGTTCACCACGACCTCGTTCCCGTCGAGCTCCTCCAAGGTGATCCGCGGCACGTCGCGCAGCGGCGTCTTCAGCGACTTCTCCAGCAGCTCCTGCAGATCGCTCGGCGTCATCCCCGGGCGCAACCGCGCGCGCAGATTCACCGCCTCGGGCTCGCGCAGCGGTAGCACCGCGACGTTGAGAACGACGCTGTTGGGGACCATGATCGAGTCGTCGCCGGTGGCGAACGTCGTATACAGCAGGCCCAGCGAGCTGACCGTGCCCTCGATCTGACCGGCCAGCGGACCACCCTGCAGCCGTACGCGCTCGCCGACGCGGAAGGGGCGAGCGCTGAGCAGCACGGTGCCGGCAAATAGATTGCCGAGCGTCTGCTGGGCGGCGAGACCGAGGATCACCGCGGTAAAGGCGCTGCCCGCGAGCAGCGTGTCCTTCTTGATTCCAGCCACGTCGAGCGCCACGAACAGAGCCGTCACGACGGTCAGCAGACGCACCAGGAAGCCGACCGTGCCCGCCGTGGCCGGATCGAGGCGGCGAAACAGTGGCGGTCCGAGTGCGCGGCCGACATCCCGTGCAATCGCCCAGCCGAGGATCAGCAGCGCGATTGCCACCGCGATCTGTACGGCCGTATTGACTTCCGAGGCTTCGATGCCTTTCCCGAACACGCTTCTGCGGTTGTCAAAGATCACGACCACCGCCACAAACAGTGGAATCAGCACGAACGCCTCCAGGCGCGCGCGCTTGACCACGCGGGGATCTATCTGGCGCAGCAGCCCCACTTCCCGCCAGGCATGGCTGCGGGTCTCGAACATCTTCTGCGGGGTCCTCGGTACGGGCATCGCGCCCATGATGGTGGCAGGAGCCGTGGATAGGAGGCGGTGGAGCGCCGCAGCTGCTCCGGCGGGGCTCTGCGACGAGGACGCCGAGGAGACCTACGTCTGCGTGTAAATGACCATCGCCAGACCGAACAGCAGGCAGTACACGGCGAAGGGGGTGAGCGTCCTGGTCTTGAAGTAGCCGACCAGGAAGCGGACCGTGACCAGCGCCGCGATCCCCGCGGCCACCATCGCCACCAGCGCCTGGCCGCGGATGCCATCGCCCTGGTGGCCCAGCAGGTCGGGCAGCTTGAACAGCCCCGCCGCCAGGATCACAGGGGTCGCCAGCAGGAACGCAAAGCGCGCCGAGTCGCTGTGGTCAAGGCCCCGCGCCAGGCCCGCTCCCATCGTCACGCCGTCGCGGCTGATGCCCGCGACGAGCGCCGTCGACTGCGCCACGCCGATGACCACCGCCTCGCGGTACTCAAGCGTGTCCAGTTCCCGCGCTGGCCGATCGGAGATCCCGTCGATCTCCCGATCGGTCAGCTTGGCGCCCTCCCGGACGGCTAGTTCGCGTACCTCAGCACGGCGGCGGAACCGCTCGGCCGCGAGCAGCACCAGGCCGTTGACCATCAGGAATATGGCGGCCACCTTGGGCTTGGCCGTGAGCGTCTGCAGCGGATGCTGGAGCGCCAACGCGAGGACTCCCGCGGGGATCGTGGCCGCGACGATCAGCCACGCCAGCCGCTCGTTCGATGTCTCGATCCTGCGCGTGCCGAGTGTTCTGAAAAACGCGCGCACGATCTGGACCCAGTCGCGCCAGTAGTAGGCGAGCAGGCCGAGCGCGCTGCCGACGTGGAGCGTCACCACGAACGCCACCCAGAAGGATTCCGACTGCGACTGCACCTTGACGAGCCCGTTCCATCCGAACAGCGTCGGGAACAGCACCGTGTGCCCGAGGCTGGAGATCGGGAACAGCTCGGTCACGCCCTGCAGCAGGCCGAGCACGATCGCCTGGAAGTAGGAGATCGCGGAGGCCAGGGGTGTCGCGAGGAGCGTCAACATAACCGCGACAGCTTACGGACGTACGCCGACGCGGGCGCAGACCATGAGCGGATTCTCACCGCGCGGGCGCGCTCAGCCGGCCGTTGCGCGGGGGTCAGATTCAGGCAGGCCCGTGAACGTTGGGTGCGTTGCCGGTAGGTCTGCGTCGAACAGGCTTGCAACGGCGTCCACGGGGGTGGCTTTGCCCATGAAGGAGCCCTGCGCCAACGTGGCGCCCATCGCTTGGAGGGCCGCCATCTGCTCACTCGTCTCGATTCCCGTGGCGATCACCCTCAGCGAGGCCTCCCGCCCGACGACCAGGATGGCCTCGAGCAACCACGTGCGGTAGGCCTCGTCTTCGGACGCGGCGAGCGTGCTGCGGTCGACCTTCAGGACATCGAGCGGCAGTCGCTGCAGGTCGGAGTGGCGGGCGTATCCGCTGCCGCCGAAGTCGTCGATCGCGATGCTCACGCCCAGTTGCTTGATCTCCGCCAGGCGCTCAGCGACCACGGCGAGGTCGCGCATCACCGTGGTCTCTGCGATCTCGAGCGTGAGCAACGACGGCTCTATCCCGGACTGCTGCAGGGCGCGCCGGACGTCCGTGGCGAAGCCGTCTCGATTCAGCTGATTTGCCGACACATTCACCGAGACGCCGACGCGATGCCCCGCCACGTTCCAAGCCGCCGCGCGGCCACAGGCCTCCTCGAGCGCCCAGCGGCCGATCGGCACGATCAGCCCGGTTTCCTCGGCCAGCAGGAGGAAGCCTCCGGCCTCGAGTACGCCCTGCGCGGGATGCTGCCAGCGGATCAGCGCCTCGAGACCCACCACTTTGCGGGTGCCCAGGTCGTAGATCGGCTGGTAGAGCAGGAAGAACTGCTTCTCTGCAAGCGCGGTGCTCAGCTCGGCCTCGAGCACCGCGCGACCCTCGATCACGGTGCGCATGTTGGCGTTGAAGAGCGTGTAACGGTCCTTGCCCGCGGCCTTCGCCGAGACCAGGGCCAGGTGCGCGTCGCGCAACAGGTCCGCGACAGTCGCGTAGCGGCCAAAGGCAACGCCGATGCTCGCGGTCAGGACGAAGCTTGGCCCAAAATCGTCGAGCTCGACGGGTTTGTGCAGAGCCTCGATCATGCGTTGGGCGAGCGAGTCGAGCCTCACCCCGCGGGCCGCCGATTCGACCAGCACCACGAACTCGTCTCCCCCGAGACGACCCACGGTGTCCCCTGTCCGCACCACGCCCTCCAGCCGTTCACCGACGATTCTCAGCAGCTGATCGCTGGCCTCTTGCCCGAGCTTTTCGGTGACATCCTTGAGCCGGTCGACGTCGACGAACAGGGCGCCCGCCAGCATCCCCGAATCGCGTCCCGCTCGCGCGACCATGCGCTCGGCACGATCCAGCGTGAGCGCGCGGTTGGGAAGCCCGGTCAGGGCCTCGTAGAGGTCCTCATGGGGCAGCTCGGGGGCCTTCGCCCGCCGCGCCCGAGCCGGCGCGCGACCGCCGCCGAGGACGAAAACCAGCAGGCCGAGCAGCACGCTCAGCAGGGTTCCGCCGATCAGCAGCGCGAGCGCGTCGCCGTCCGTGTACACGCTCGCGCTCCTCGCCGGGCCGAAGCTCGTCACGCTCCAACTATCGTGCAGGCCGATCGTCGTGCTCTGCGCGCCGGACCGCGGGGCGCCGCTTGTGAACAGGAGATTCGCGGGGCGGGCCCCGGTCGGGGAATCGGGCCGGTAAAGCACGCTCAGCGCGTAGCCCGGGTGGCCCACCAACACCTGCCGCAGCGCGACCCCGGGCACGAGCACCTCGCGCAGCCAGCCCACCGATGCCGCCCGGCGGCCGAACACGCTGTGGGGGGTCACGTCGCCGCGATACACGGGCGTCAGAACGGCCAGCGCTTGCCTGTGGCCAGCCGAGATTGGGGTGTAGATGCTCAGCCCGGTGTCTCTACTCAGCTGCTCCTTGGGCGAGACATGGACGGGCGCAGACGCAGGATGGGCCGGTGGGGATGAGACCTCGATCGGCGTGGGCGAGACATCGGTGGAGGCGGAGGAAGCTTCGCCAGACGTGGACGAGGTGCTGGCCGTTGTGTGCGTATGGGCGGGAGCTCCGGGCGCCGGCAGCAAGCCGATCGCGTCGAGCTCGGGGTAGCGACGCAGTGTGCGCGCCCACCTGACCCATGCGGCGAATTCCGCGGGGGAAGCCTTCGGATTGGCGGCGAAGTAGGTTGCGGCGGCGACGGTGAGCTCTTCCTGGCGCTGGATCGTCAGCTTCAACGTCGAGGCGATCGCTCGTGAGCCCTGATGGAAGCTTGTTTCCGTCTTGGCGGCGTCACTCTTCGCCACGGCGTGAGCTCCGAGCAGTGAGCCGAGCACGCCTACGACGACACACAACAGCGCCACCGCTGCCCACACACCCCTCCGGCTCTGGGCCAGTTGCCTTACGCCCGCGAGCCTGTCGCGGCGTGAGCTGGGCGGCGTCGCCGGAGCGTCACCGTTGACGCTCTGCGGCTGCGCGGCGGACGCAGCCTGGCTCTGACCGCCATCGAGCTCCTGGGGCGAGCCGTTCGCGGGCCCTGCTACGGACGAGTCAGGAGCATGGTCGGGCTCGGGGTTGTTTTGGGGGGTTTCACTATCTGACATGGCAATCCAGTTTGTCCCCAACATGCGCACATGCGCTCTGGCCTATCGAGCCTGAATGGGGATGCCTATCGGAGTCATGCATCAATTCGACGAATAGCCGATGAAGCTTTACCGATGCAAATCGCCGCGCAGGCGGAGGTGGCGCTATTTCGAAAAGATCGAGACCGCGAATGAGCTCACTTCCCTGCCCGCGGCATAGCCCAGATGGGACAACCCGAAGAAGTCCTCGACCGTGCGCAGCAGGGAGAAGTGGTTGTAGGTGTCCTGATCGGTGCCCCCGCCCTTGATGAACGGCGACAGCAGCAGCGCGCCGACCTGGCCCCCGCCAGGAGTTCCGGTCGCGCTGACAGGCGCCGGCAGGTTGGGGAAACTGGGCTGGCCGCAACACGAGCTCGAGTCGGCGTATTCGCCGCTGGATGGCGCCTCGTCGACGGTGATCGCGAGCAGGCCGTTTTCCTTGTACGCCTTCGAGCCGAGGATCTCCGGGACGATCTTCTGCAGGAACCCGTCCGCTGCGGCCATCCCCGCGGGCGCTCCGGGGGCGCACGGCGTCGCGTTGCCGTCGTCGCAGAGGTCGGGCACGATGTAGGAGAAGCTCGGGGTGCTCTTCGCGCTCGCCAGATCGGTCTTCAGGCTGCTCAGCCCGACGTCGTCGCTCGCGCACGTCGGGGAGGCAATCACCGAGTCGAAGTACACGAACGGGTTGCGCCAGGTCGCGTACGCCTGCCCCGCGGGCGGGGTCTGCGCTGGAATAGGAGCCCCCCCGCCCGCGGCGCCCAGGGCCGGGTGGGCACACGCGCCGTCCGCGGCGGGCGGGACTCCGGTTCCCGCGCCGGCCCCAGACGCGCCGCTTTCGTCCATCCCTTCGACGTACGCCTTCCACGTCAGGTGCTTGGCGGTCAGCTGCCCGGCGAGCGTCTGTGTCGTGCTCGGGTACACGCACCCCTGCCCGCTCACCTGTTCCTCCGCGCCCACCGTCCCTGGCGTCAGGTCTTCGTAGGTCGGGCAGTTCTGAGCGGTCTGCACCGTCGGCCCCTGGCCGCTGAGCAGCGCGATCGCGTTCGCCAGCTGCTCATGCGCGACGGCGTAGTAGCGGACGAGCAGCTCACCCTTGTGCTCGAGTGTGCCCGTGAGGTAGTGCGCGGGCGAGGCGGGGCCGAAGACCGTCGCGTAGGGCTCGTCGTCGAGCATCACCACGAACACGTGCTTGACGGGCGGGAGCTTGGTCGAGACCCGACGAGGAGCCTTCTCCCCCGCCTCCGCCACCCGACGAGCCTTCCCCACCACCAGAGGAACCGCTTGTCGTGCCGGAGGAGGATTTCGTGCCGGCCTTGGCCCCCGCCGGGGCGCTCGTCTTCGCCGCCGCGTGCGTCCCCTCGCCACCTTCTTTGGCGGACGATTCCACTTCCCCTCCCGCGGAGGCAGGCGCGGGCGTCGCTTGGGCTTCGGCTGCCGGCGGCGAGACCTGCGCCGGAGCCGATCTCGCGCCCGCTCCCACGGTGGCAGCCGGGGCCTGCGCGATCAGCACCTCGCGCGCTCGCGGACGGGCCGAGCGAGCCCCCTTCGCGGCCGCCCCGACGGCGGCGCCGAAACCGAGGAATGCGACCAGCAAGAGCACCGAGACCTGCGCGGGCGGCAGCACGCGCGCCCACAGCTTCTCCCCGCCGGGCGCCTCGCCCCGCGCGCGCGCCTCGCCGAGCTTGCGTTCCACCTCCGCCAGCTCCGTGTCGCGCTCCTGCAGCTCGGCGGCGCGGCGCAGCAGCACGTCGTTGCGGAAGTGGTCGCGGATCGCCATCTCGTAGGCGAGCCCGCCGAGATCCCAGTGCAGCTCGGCCACCTGCGCGGCCAGCTCCTCGCGGCGGCGCTCGAGCTCGGCGCGTGTGCTCATCTAGCCGGTTTCGACGACGTTTGGCAGGCTCTTCGACTTCTGCTCGTAGCTCCCCCCACCGCTTTTATGCAGGTTCTTCAGGACCGACGGCGGCGCCGGTTTGCTGGGTGTGGAACCCACGCCGGAGGATTTGGCTTGCTTGGCCGTGTGCTTCGCGGGAGGCGCTTTGGAGGCGGTCGTGGAGGTCACTTCGGGAGTCGTCGCCGTGGTCGCTGTGCCCGTCGTGGGGGTGGCGACACTGATCACCTGCGCAGGCGCGGCCGCGGCCGAGGAGTCCGAGCCACCCGAGCGCCCGATCAGCACACCGACACCCATCGCCAGCAGCAGCACGCCGACGCCCGCGACCAGCGTCAGCGCGTTGCCGCGCTGCCATGGGGCCTGCGGCGGTTGGGCCGGCTGCGCCGAAGGCGCCTGCAGCCGCTCGAGCAGCATCCCGCCCAGATATGTGCGCGGCGCGCCGCACTCCAGGCAGTAGCGCTGGTCCCGCGCGAGCGCCGTACCGCAATGAGGGCACGGCTCGGTCGTGCCATCGGACTCCATCGCGACCGCATCGTCCATCCTCACCGCCCTCCCACACGTGACGATTCTGTGAACACGAGCCGTGTCACCCGTTTTCGGCCGAGTTCGCCCCCGGCATCTCGTTGAACGCGCAGCGGAAGTTCTCCGGCTGGGACACCGGCTCCGAGCCCGCGAAACCGCCCTTGGTGCCGTTCGAGTAGACCGTCACGTACTGCAACGTCGAGGGCGCGGGCACTGCCGGCTCGTACGTCGGGTCCGGTTCGCCCGTGCGCGGGTCGCCCGTGGAGCCGACGCTCACGCCCTCCGAGCCGGCGGCGTCCGAGCCGGCCGCGGTCGTCACCAGCGTCGCTGACATCTCGCGCTGGTCGTGCAGGCCGACGCTCGGGTCCTGCTCGACCGTGGCCGTGTCGGGATTGTCGTGGATCGTGGACTCGAGCTTGACGCGGTTGGCGGCGCCGATCAGCTGCGCGGCGGTGGGCAGGTAGCCGCCTTCTTTCACGCACGCCTGGGTGGCGAAGAAGTAGTTGTTCTGCCCCGCCTGCGCGTTCGTCAGCGGGTAGGGCGAGGTGTCCAGGCACCACGTGCCGAGGTTGACCGTGCTCGGCGGGCAGCTCGGTTCGATGTCGGTCAGGCTCTTGCCGCTGAGCTTCAGCGCGTTCTTCACGGTCGGGATCGCCGCGGCCGCGAACTTCCTGTTCTTGCCGAGCGTCAGCAGACCGTTCGGATACGGCTTTGCGCTGATCCGGTGCCCGTCGATCGCGGCCGTGACCGCGCGAGCGGCGGCTTCGGCCAGCCCTGTGCCCGAGCCGATCAGCGCGAGCATCGAGATCACCAGCGCGACCGTGCCGGTGTGACGGGAGATGCGGTCTCTCATATTCGCCTCCTCGGGCGTGGATCTGGACTCTGCAGTGAAAGTTGTGCGAGCGCCGCGCGACGCGGTCGGCGCCGGTCGCGGCCGATCGAAGCGCCGGCCGTCGCCAGGAGGATCAGGGCGCCGAGCGGAAGTCCGTACCCGTCCGGCCAGTAGCGCGCGAAGGCCTGGGACTGCTCGGTCGCCTCCTCCTCCTCGCGCTTTTCTTCGAACACGCGCACGGTCGCGCCGCCCGGCGGGATCGGCCGCGCGAACGCCGCCGCGGGGGGCGGCGGGATCGCCGGCACGACGCCCTGGACCGGCAGCCGCACGAGCGGCGCCGGCAGCAACGCCGGCCGCGGTGGCGGCGGTCTGTGCGCCGCCTTGGGCGCGGGCGCCGGGACAACGGACGGCGCCGGGGGTGGCGCGATCGGCGCCGGCGCGGGCGCGGGCGCGGGTGGCGGCGGCGCGGGCGCGGCTCCAGGCGCGGCCTTGGCGACTTTCGCGAAGCGGCCGGCGGCCAGCGGGACGGTGCCGCAGGGCTGCTCGACGCTGCCGCCCAGCACCGTCACCGGAACCGAGTAGGACAGGCCGCCAGCGGAGATCGTCACGACGGTGTTGCCGGCGTTGAACGCGCACAGGATCCCCGAGCGCGGGTCGGGGATCACGTGCCCTTCCGCGTTCTGCAGCGGCTTGCGCAGGTTCGTCGAGTCGGGGTCCTGCTCGACGAAGTTCGCGATTTCCGGTTCGGAGGAGGTGAACGTGTATTCCGGTTCGATCGCGCTCGAGCAGTCCGACTGCAGGCACTGCGTCGGCGGGAACTGGCTGTAGGGGTCGGCGCCGGGCGGGGTCGGGCTGCCGCTGGCGGCCGAGATCGGGCCCCAGCGGTCGCCGGCGATCGGCCGCCTGCCGAGCCCCTGGAACAGCGCCGGCGCGCTGCGCCGCAACAGCGTCCCGTCGACCGGGTCCAGCGACAGGCTCTGCACGAGCGGGATCAGCCGCGCGCTGACCGGCGCGACGTTCGTCGCGGGGTTGCGTGCGGCGACGTTCACGCTCACGAGCAGGTACCCGCTCGTGCCGAACAGCGCGTCCGGCTGACCCGGGGTGAACGAGTCGGCGATCGGCGAGCGGTAGCCGAGCGCGCCGGTGCCGTACTCGGGGATCGTGGTCGCCGCGCCCGAGGGGATCTGGCTCGCGCGGCTTTCTTCGGGGCGCTCGTACAGATATGCGGACGCCCCGCCTTCGACCATGATCTGCGCCTCTTCGCTCGCGTCGGTGGCGACGTTCAGCGCCGGGGGAAGATTGGGGTTGAGCTCGCGGCTGCCCACCACGATCGCGGGGATCCCGCGCGCCCGCGCGTCGGCGAGCATCTCCGCGAGCCACGGCGCCTGCGGTTCCGCCGGGTTTTGATACGGATCGCTCGCCGCCAGCGAGCCGCGCGAGTTGTCGATCACGATCACGCGCACCGTCCCCGCCGGGCCGCTGCTGTCGAACGCGTAGTGGGTGCGCGCCCCGGGGCGCACGGGCCCGCTCGGGGCCGGGATGTTCGCGGTGCTGATGCCCGCCGGCGGCGCGCCTTCCCCGAATGGCGCCGCGAACGCCGCGAACGCGGCCGTGAACGCGCTCGCTTCGCCGCCTTCGGAGTCGCCCTGCGAGACCGCCGGGAACACCCCCAGGCCCCCGCCCTGGGCGAGCAGTTCCGCGAAGCGATTCGCCTCGGCGGCGGACTCCGGCCCCTCGCCGGGCGTCTCGCGCCCGCCCGTGTAGAGCAGCGCGCGCGGACCGTTCGGCTCGCTCGCGAGACCGTCGATCGCGCTCAACGCGGCAGTCAGGTTGCGGTCGGGCGCGATCCCCTCGTCGGCGAGGTCGGCGCACGGTTCCACGCACTCGGCGTGGCCGGCGACCGCGAACGTCGCCACCCCGGTGCTCAGCGGCACCGGCGCAGTGGCCGTGTCCGGCGGGCCCGGCGGGTTGCCCGCCGACGCGTAGCTGTAGATCCCCGCCGTCTGCACGTTTTCGCGGATCGTCTGGCCGCTGCCGTTGGCGGTCGTGCCGCGCCCGGCGTCGTCGGCCTCGCCGCTCCAGCCGCCGACCGCCCAGCCCGCCCCTTCCGGGCCGAGGTCGAGCGCCAGGATCGGGTCGGTCTTGACCGGCTTGTCCTCGCTGTCGCCGGCGTAGGCGGCGCGCTCCTCGTCCTCCCAGCCGCCTGGCGTTTCGCGCAGCAGGTAGCCGTCGCCCGGCAGCGGGTTGGGCGGGATCAGCGGCGGCGGCGTGTCCGGTTGCACTGGCGGCAGCACAAGCGTCGGCGGGTACTGGAAGTCGGGCACGACCGACAGCACCGCGCGCACGGTCCCCCCTTCCAGGTAGGCGCTCGCCGCGACCGCGGTCTCATCGACGATCGGTTGTTCGGAGAAGTGCCACGGGGCCCCGGCGCTGTCGCGCTCGAGTACGACGTCGCGCCCGGCGAGCACCGCGCCGCCGTTGGGCAGTCCCGAGACGGTGTAGAGCTCCGGCGTGTTCGGCAGGCTTGCCAGCAGTGATTGCACTTCCGGTTGCACCTGCCAGCCCGAGCCGCTGTTGACGAGCAGGTCGTGTTCGGCGACGACCATCGCTTCCGAGCCGGCGAACGCGATCGAGCTGAAGTCCGCCTTCTCTCCCTCTTCCACTTTCCCTTCGGTCCCTTCCTGGGACTCTTTCTGGAACGGTTCGGGCAGTTCTTCCTGCGTCCAGGTCTTGTCGTAGCGGAGCAGCGCCCCGTTCTGCCCGACGGCGTAGCCGATCGCGGGGTTGTCGGGGTCGAAGGCGATGCCATCGAGGTCGCCCTGAAAGCCGGCCGGCGGCGCCGCGGGATCTGTCTCCCACAGCCCCGTTTCCGCGCGCCACAGCCACATCGCGCCGAGGTCGCCGACGGCGTAGGCGCGGTTCGGTTCCGGCCAGGCGACAGCGCGCAGCGTCGGCGAGCTGACCGCGCCGCTGTCCGTCAGCAGGAACTCGCGCTGCCAGCCCTGTCCGGGGGTGTAGCGCGCGACGACGCCGTCGGCGCCGACGGCGAGCGCCTGGGCGCCGGGGGCGCCCGGGGTGCTACCCGGCGCGGGGCCGACGGCGGTGAACGGCGCGCGCGCGGACACGGGCCAGCTCGCCAGCCGCTGGGGCACGGGCGTCGAGGTGATCTGCACCGGTCCTTCCAGCCAGCCGTCGGTCGGGGCTGTAGAAGGCGCCGCCGGGCGCGTCGTCAGGACCCGCGCCGGGCATCCGCTGAAACGTGGTGCCTTCGAGGCTCAGGTAGGAGCCCATGTTGGTCGAGTCTTCGCCTCCCGGCTGCAGCGGGTTGGTGATGATCCGCGAGCCGAAGCCCGGGCCCGTCGAAGGCGAAGCTGCGATAGCCGGCGAGCCGGCCGAAGCGCGCCCCGAATGGATACGTGCAGAGCGCTTCCCCGCCCGTCGCGTGCGCGTCGCACCAGCTGCGCGGTCACCTTGCCTTCGGCGATGTCGTAGTAGAGCGTGAAGTCATACCCGTCGCTGCCGCCGCCGGGCGCCTGCAGGTTGCCGTCGATCCACACGCCCTGGTCTGAGACCGTCAGCCCCTGGGCGGGGCTGGCGAAGCGGCGCCACGCCTGAGACGTCCTGCGCGGGGGTGGCGCTCGCCGAGAACAGCGCCGAGCCCAGTTCGACCGGTTCCCAACGGCCTTCGCCCGCCTTTTCGACGCGCTTGAAGAGCATCATCCCCAGGCCGCTTTCGGGGCTGGCCTTGCCGAGCAGGTACAGGTTCTGCGGCGAGCTGCCGGCAAGCCCGACGATCTCGAACGAGCCCTCGTAGCCGCTGGGCAGTTCGACCGGCTCGCGCGACCATTGCGTCCCGTTCCAGCGGATCACGCTCGTGTCTTTGTTACGCCCGAGCGCGCCGAAGAACGCTTCGGTGTGGCCTTCGTCTTCGACGCCGCGTCGGCGACGGCGCCGGTCCCGTTGCCTTCGGCGAGCGTCCCCGCGTTCGGATCGCCGCCTTCGCCGGCTTCGGGCAGCACGCCCGCGGGCGGTTCAGGCAGCACCTGAAAGCGCCCGCCGGGATCGCGCGCGAGCACGACGACCTGCTTGCCCGACGGTCGCGTCGAGTCCTCGCCGACGAGCAGCCCGCCGCCGTGCGGGGCGATCTGTGCGGAGGGCCGGTCGGGCGCCATCCCGCGGTAGGGCTGCCCTTCTTCGTTCAGCGGGCGTTTCCTGGATCGTCCAGTCCGAGTCCGCGTCGGTGGCACGCTCGAACACGAGCTGCCCGGGCGGTGAGCCGCCTGGAGGCGGCGCGGCGAACTGCACGCGCCCGGAGGCGTCCGCGGGCGGCGGCACGTCCAGCGGCAGCACGCGGTAGGCCCACGCTTCGCCCGGTTCGCCGGCGGTCGCGGCGCCCATCAGCACGGTGCTCGCGTCGGCGGTCCCGAGCACGGGCTGCGGCTGCGGGTCGCTGCCCGGCGTGTCGGCGCGGGCGCCCGCGCCGAGGAGGTGGGTGTAGTGGGCCGTGCCGAGCGCCACCAGCAGGACCAGCCCCGCGACCGTGACGCCGCGACCGTGAAGGGCGCGCCTGGGACTCATCGACGCAGGCTCGTGGTGACCGCGTTCGGCCCCGTGCCCGGGGAGCTGGGCGAGGCCGCTTCGCAGGCGGTGGCGACCGCATCCGGTCCCGTGCCGCTGCTGCCGCTCCCCGAGGAGGGTTCGTTTTCACAGCCGGTCGCCGGCACGGGCTCGAGCTTGACGAGCGCCTTGGTCTTGAAGCTCAGCCCGCTCGGCCAGCGCTTGACGCTGAAGCTCAGCTTGAGCGAGTGCTTGCCGGCCTTCAGGCGCTCTTTCGCGGTTTTGGCGATCACCTTGCCGTCGCGCTTGGCGACGAGCTGGACGTCGGCCAGACCCGCCAGCTTGAAGCTGACGGTCACCGTCAGCCCGTGGCGGGAGACCCTGATGTCCTTCAACAGCGCGGGGATGATCTCGGGCACCGGCGTTTCGACGCTCGGCGCCTGTTCGACCGCCACCGGCGGCGGCGCGAACAGTTCGGAGTCATCGGGCGGGGGCGCGTCGGGGACGAACTGCGCGACCGACTCGTTCGGGCGCACGGTGATCGTGCCGGCCCAGTTGGGGTCGGTGTCTTCGGGCAGGACGGTCCCGTTGGTGTAGTGGAAGATCCAGCCTGCCGATGTCGCCATCCAGGCTTCTTCGGGGCCGGTGGCGGCGATCACCTGGGCGCTGCCGCGCCCCGCGCCGCTGACGGGCAGCGTGTACAGGTGCGTTTCGTCTTCTGCGTTGGGGCCGATCAGCGCGACTTTGGCCGTGGCCGTCGAGCTGCCGCGCTGCGCGTAGGGCTGGTCGGCGACCCAGGCGGTTTCCGCTGCCGGGCACCGGGGCGACGTCGACGAAGCGGTCTTCCGGACCGAACAGCGAGGTGTCGATCGGGGCCTGCTGGAAGAAGGCGCCGGAGTAACGCACCGCCAGCGGCGGACTGGGAACCGAGCCTTCCTTGGGGGCCGCCGGGCCAGAGGCGGCGCCGCCGCCGGAGAACCACAGGTCGCTGCCGTCGGACTTGGCGGACAGCAGCTCGGTGCCTTCGGTCGGATACACCCGGGTACGGGTACGGCAGGAAGCCGACGTCGGTGAACGTTTCGTCGACCAGCTTGTGGATCAGGACCGGGCCGTCGGGCTCGGGCGTTGCGAGCGTCACGGGGCCGGTCGTGTCGCCCTCCTGGGTGCCGACGAACGTGCTCTCGTAGAAGGTCCCGTCGAAGAACGCGAGGCCGCTGACGCCGCGGCCCTGGGGCTGGTAGGAGCTGATCAGGCTCGTCCCGTTCCAGTGCAGGTGAAACGCGCCGACGTGCTGGCCGGAGGGGTCCTCGCTGCCGATCCCCGCGAACCAGCAGTCATCCGGGCCGTCGCAGGCGGCGGCATCCATCGGACGGAAGGGTTCAGGCGACTGATAGGCGGTCGAGTAGGAGCCGACGACGACGCCGTCCTCGAAGTGGCACAGCCCGAGCCCGGCGCCGGCGCGCGGCTCGCTCGGTTCGGTGATGACCCAGAATTCGTCCGGCCCGGCCCAGGCGATGCGCGAGACTTCGCCCGCGGCGCCGCAGACGGTCGAGAGCTGGTGCCAGTCGCGTCCGTTCCAGAAGAACAGGCCGGCGGGCCACGACCGCGTTGCCCTGGACGCTGAGCAACCCCTCGTTGGGGGCGTAGAACTCCATGTCGTCGGGGGTGCCGAGCGGGACCTTGAAGGCGGCGCCCGCGGGCGGTGGCGGCTGTTCCAGCCGCCAGCTCGCTTCGGCCCGTGCCGCGCCTGGCGCCAGCAGGGCCCCGGCGAGCGCGCTCAGAGCGATCCACGCCGCGAGCACGGACGGCGACGCCTTCCCTGCGGCCCGCCCGCCGGCGCGAGGGCGCCGTCGCCGGCGCACGATCAAGGTCTGCGCCCCGGGTCTCGCTCGGTAAAGGGACGACGGTCTCGCTCGGGCGCCGTGGGCCGGCGCACGTCGCGCAGCTCCTCCATCGTCACCTCTCCCACGGTGGCGAGAACGGCCTCCAGCGCGACGCCGGACAGCGTCTCCTGCTCGAGCAGCGCGTGGGCGGTCTCTTCGACGGCGCTCCAGTGGCGGTCGAGGATCCACGCGGCGCGCGCTTCGGCGTCGCCGACGAGGCGCTCGACCTCGCGGTCGATCAGGTCGAGCGTCGAGGGGCCGACCGAGCCGAGGTCCTGCAGCGAGGCGCCGAGGAACACCTCGCCGCCCTTCTCGCCGATCGTCACGGGCCCCAGCGCGGAGGACATGCCGAACGAGGTGACCATGCTGCGGGCGAGGCTCGTCGCGGCGTGCAGGTCGTCGCTGACCCCGGTCGAGAGGCTGCCGAAGGCGATCCGCTCGCCGGCCGTCCCGGCCGCGATCACGATCAGCTGGCGCTGCAGGTCCGGCTCGGTCTGGATCACCTGGTCGCGGTCGGTGAGCATGTGCGCCGCGGTGCCGAGCGTGCGCCCGCGCGCGACGATCGACAGCTTGCGGGTCGAGCTCGTATGGCCGAGCGCGTCGGTGACGACCGCGTGCGAGGCCTCGTGGACGGAGATCAGCCAGCGCTCCTCGCGCGTGAGGATGTGCTTTTTGGCCGGGACCTGAGACGACCCGATCGATCGCCTCCTCGAGCGTCGCCTGGTCGATCTGCTCGTGCGAGTCGCGCACGCTCAGCAGCGCCGCCTCGTTGATCACGTTCGCGAGCTCCGCGCCGGAGAAGCCCGGGGTCTGATGCGCGATCTCCTCGAGCGACACGTCGGGGCCGAGCGGGCGCTTGGCCCCGTGCAGGCGCAGGATCTCCAACCGCCCGTGCACGTCGGGGACGTCGATCGTGACCTGGCGGTCGAAGCGACCCGGACGCAGCAGCGCGGGGTCGAGGATGTCGGGGCGGTTGGTCGCGCCCATCACGACCAGGCCGCCGTCGCCGGAGAAGCCGTCCATCTCGACCAGCAGCGCGTTCAGCGTCTGCTCGCGCTCGTCGTTGCCCTGGCCGATGCCGGCGCCGCGCTTGCGCCCCGCGGCGTCGAACTCGTCGATGAAGATGATCGCGGGCGCCGTCTTGCGCGCCTTGGCGAACAGGTCGCGTACGCGCGCGGCGCCGACGCCGACGAGCGACTCGACGAAGTCTGACCCCGAGAGGGAGAAGAAGGAGGCGTCCGCCTCACCCGCCACAGCCTTTGCCAGCAGCGTCTTACCCGTACCGGGAGGCCCGACCAGCAGCACGCCCTTCGGCGCGGCGGCGCCGACGTTCAGGTAGCGCGAGGGGTCATTCAGGTAGTCGCGAATCTCGCGCAGCTCCGCCACCGCCTCGCCCGCGCCGGCGACGTCCGCGAACGTGATCGCTTCGGTTTTGCCCTTGCCCTTCTTGCGCCCTTTGCCGGTGAACTCGGAGAACGCGGCGATGCCGCCGGCGCCGCCGTCGGCGCCGATCCGCATGAACAGCGCGAACAGGCACACGAGCAGCAGGATCGGCAGCAGGAACTGCACGAGGATCGCGCGCGGCGCCTTGCCCGACTGCTGGTCGATCGCGACGACCGCGCCGGAGCGCGTGAGGCTCTGCAAGAGCTGCTGGGTCTGCGCGCCCGAGGACGGATAGGCGGCCCAGTATTCGAGGGGCGCCGGCGTGGCGGCGGTCGTGGGTCCGGAGGCCCCGGCGGAGACGATTTCGGCTGCCGTGGTCCCGCCGGCCGCCGTCCCGGTGGCCGCGCTCCCGGCGGCGGGGGTCTTGAGCGTGACCTCGACGCGGTTGTCGTGGTCGAGCAGCGTCGCGGTCGCGATCTGCTTGTGTTCGGCGAGCGCGAGCACGCGGCTGATCGGCAGCTGCGACGCCGTGGCTGGAGGGGCCGATCGACCCGAGCAGCACGAAGAACGTGACGGCCAGCGCGGCCGTGGCGAGCGCCAGGAACAGCGCGAGCTTGTCGCGGAAGACGAGCCGGCGCACGCCGACGGCGATGTCGCCGGCCGTGGCGAGCACGGGGTTGCGCCTGTGCGCGAGGCCCGAGCGCACCTGCGGACGCACCCCGCCGGACGGCGAACCGCCCGGCGGGGTGGGAGACGGCGAGGACTTCGGCGAGCTCACTTACTTCTTCTTGTGCTTCTTGGTCTTCTTCTTGCCCTTGCTGGCGACCGCGGCCTGCGTCACCGTCAGCGTCTTCGTCTGCGTCGCCGCCGTGCCGCCGGTCGGTGTGAACGTCACCGTGATCGTCACCGAGAGCTTCTTGCTCTTGGCCTTGGCGAGCTTCTTCAACGCGGCGCTCGAGATCGGCAGCGTCACCGTTCCCTGACCGCCGCCGACGCTCGCGCTCACGCTCGACACCGTCACACCACCGCCGGTCGCCTTGACCTGCACCTTGCCGGCGTCCGGCAGCACGAGCGAGAGCACGATGTCCTTGCCCTTGACCTTCGCGCTTGCGATCGAGAAGGTGTTGCTCGGGGGTGTCGTTGCGGTGACGCCTGGGGTGGGGGTGGTTGTCGTGGTGGTCGCCGGCGGAGTTACTGTGCCGCCACCTACCGCCACTGGACCCGGCCGACTTGTTCCAGCCGATCGCTTCGACGCCCTTCTCGCGCGTCATGAACGATTTCGAGCGGCAGAGCGGCGTAGTCGAACTCCGGCAGATCGCCCTGACCGGTTGAGGAGACGACGGACGTCAGGTAGTCCTTGACCGTGCGTGCCCTCTTTTCCTCTTCTGGCGTGTTCTTGTAGGCCGCCGCGTCATCGTCAAATGCGAGGTCATACGTGATCGCGCACACGGGATAAGCCGTCGTCGGCGCTTTTTCGATGGCTTCTTTCGTCCCACCCGTAGCGATCGCTTTCGACCAGTCGGCGAGCGTCGGGTCTTCGTTGGGGCTCGATGGCCTTGCTCGGGATGTTGCGATAGGCGGCTCCGAAGCAGTTGGCCCCCTTCGTTTCGTCTCCGCCACTGCCGTGTGCTTCCGACTTCGCCGTCGGCTCGACAAACACGCTCGTATCGACTGTGCCTGTCGCGCTTTCCGACGCAGGCGGTTCGACCGGCTGCAGCGGGATCCAGTAGAGGTGATCGTTGTTGGCTTCTACGCCGCTCGTGTTGGGCGTCATGTTGTAGCCCTTTTCACGAGCCGTGGCGAGATCGAGATAGCCAATCGAGCCGTTGGTCGCGATGACTCCATTGGACAGTGAGCCGCCGCTGCCTTCAAGCGCGTGGCAGATCTGCTGTGGGCTTTCGGCCAGAGTGCATTCGTTTTCGTGACCCGACGTTTTGCCGCCCACCGAAGGCGGAATGCCGGTTTCGGTGGCGCCACCGAGCGGCCACGCCGTGTTCTTGCTGCCAACTTCAGAGCCTGACGAGGTCCAGAGAGCCGCGCCGCCCTTACTTCCAAAGAACGGGAGCAGCGCCAGGAAGTGCTTGAAGTTGTAGGTCGTACCCGAGGTGTCTTCACGGACGATGCGAATGATCGGCGTCGCCGCACACGTTGCCTGCGAGTTGGCTGTCCCACTCAGGAAGTCAGCTTGCGGCACGATTTCGCCCCAGGTCTTTATTTGCCCTTGCCAGACTTCCTCGAGCTTCTGGTCCGGGATGTGGACACGCAGTGTCGCGTTGGAGAATTTGTCTCCGGTGTAGGCGCCCGTAGGATCGTTGTTGCGATCTTCTTCTCCAGCTTTGACTTCTCCGGCTTTCGCTTCCGGTACTGGGTAGCCGCCGGTGCTGGTGTTTCCGTTACCGCCTGTTTGAGCCGGATTCTGCAGAGCACAGCCGTTGGGGAAGTGCACGACTGCCGTAATAGCGGCGCCGGCGACCGGAATGACGTGAACCTCACCAGAGCCGGGCTGACCTGCCCCGTTGGGACCGTTGTCGATATTCGCCTCTTCCGTGGGGTCTGGCGCAAAATCAGCAGCGCCAAAACCGATGGCTTCGTTGCGGTAGCCCGGTTTTTCCCATTCTTCCTGTTTGGTGGCGCCCGGGAAGGTGCAACTGCTGGCCGGAGTACCCGCGCCCATCGCGTCGAGGCCGCATCCGCTGCTGGCCGTCGTGAACGTGACCTTCGGCGCACTCGCACCGCAGCCTTCGTAGATCGTGGTGTCGAAGATCTGTTCTTTCCAGTTCGCCTGGGCGAGCTTCTGGAGCGAGGATCCCTCGCCCGTGATTTCGCTTCCTTGGCACTTTTCAAGAGTGAAGGCCGCGTGCGCCGGCGACGGCGCGACGGCCGCGACGACGGCCAGGGTGGCCAGCGCACAGAGAGCCGCCAGAGTGGCACGGATACGACCGCGTTCGATGGTCAGAGGAAGGCTTGCACGCATGAGCAGGGTAGGTCCTTTCACGAGCAGAGGTCGGGAACGAGGCGAGTGTCACAGCACCGTCGCCCGAGCGCAAGACCCGTTCACAGAAGATACACACGCCGGTAACGCCGTGGCATCAAGTTACAACTTGATGCCAAATTAGTAACAGGGTGGTAACAAGGAGAAATCAACCGGTCCGCGCCGCCGCCGGGCGTCTGATTCACCCCTTCTTCGCCTTCCCCTTGCCCTTACCGGAGGACTTGTTCGCCGGTGAGGCAGAGACAAACGTCGCCGAGACTTCGTCGGTGAGCGTCGATTCAGAAGGGGTCGTCGGCGCGAAGTCGATAACGATGTTGGCCTCGAGCTTGCCCGCACGCGGAGATCGGCGGCGTACTTGGAGGAGAGCTGGAGCGTGAGCGTCGTGGTGCCCTCCGAGGGAGCGGCGGCGGACGCGCCGGCGAGGAGGACCGCGGGCGGGGACTTCTGCTTGGCGGTCGCTTTCTGCTTGGCGGCCCGCTTCGTCTTCGACGCGCCCGCGACGGCGCTGCTCGCACGGGCCTTCTTGGCCGCCTTCGCCGACGCGGCCTTGGGGATCGAGCCACGGGCCTGCACGGTCAGCTTGCCGGGGCCGGGCGTCTCCACGAGCAGGATCACGCCCCCGTCCTTGCCGCGCTTGACGGAGACGCCGAGTTCGGGGGAGGAGACACCGGACAGCGAGAAGCCTCCCACGCCGGCGTTGACGCCGGCCGGCGGGGCGGCCGTGCCGGCGGGCGCCTGAAGCGTCGCGGTAAAGGCGTCGGAAAAGCCGTTGGCGTCGCCGAAGATCAGGTTGCTCGCTTCCGAGACGAACGCGAGCGTCGAGCCGTCTTCGGTCAGCGTCGGATCGGCGAGCGTCGAGCCGTTCTGTTCGACACCTTCGAGCCCGAGAACGGCGCGTTCGAGCGTGTTCGCCGGCAGGTCGATCACGTACAGTTCGCTCTGCTGGGCAAGCTGGCTGAAGCTTCCGGTCGGCGCCGGTTCGCTCAGCACGAAGGCGTTACGCTGGGAGACGAACGCGATGCGCGAGCCGTCGGCGGAGAGCGCCAGCGAGGTGATCGGGGCGTTGCCATCGCCCTGGGCGCCGTTGACGGCGAGCGTCAGCTCGCGCGTGCCCGCCTTGCGCGTGACGCCGGGAGCCATGCTCGTCAGGAACAGGTCGAGCGCATCGGCCTTGAGCGTGTTCGGCCGCAGCCCGCTGCCGGTCAGGAACGCGACCGTGTAGCCGTCGGCGCTGAGGCTGGGCGGCGAGTCCAGAGCCGGTGACGCTCGCCTCGGGGTAGGTGAGCGGCCCGTAGCAGGGGCCGGTCGCGGTGGGGCTCTGGGTGACGCCTTCGCCGGGCTTGCATTCGGGGTCTTCGGGGTCGGCGATCCCCGTGATGCGGCGCGTGGGGGCACCCGATTCCTGCCAGCGTTGCCACAGGTAGTAGGGGATCGTTTCGTCGAGATCCTCGCCCGGCAGAAACACGGTCTGCGAGGGCGCATGCGAGCCCAGCCAGGCGACGGTCGAGCCGTCGGCGCTGAGCGATGCGGGTCCCTCGGCGCCGCCCGCCGGTCCGCCTGCTTCGGGTTCGCCTGCTTGCTTGCGCGTCATCGAGCGTGGTCGTCCTCGTCTGCGACGTCGCGCACGAACAGCTGGTCGGGCGGGGTCGTGGGCATCGAGCCTGCGGGCAGGCTCGAGGGCAGTTCGGCGGCGCGGAACAGCACGTATTCGCCGTTCGCGCTGATCGCGGTGTTTGGCCACAGTTCAGAGCCCGGATCGCCGCCCGGTATCGGCGGAGCTGGCCAGCGCATTGTCGTAGACGGGCGGCTGTTCGCTGCCGTTCTGCGCAGAGACGAGCGTGTACGCGCCCGACTGCGCGCGATCGGCGCTGAGCGGCACGTCCATGTCGCGCTCGTAGACCTCGACGTTTTCGTTGTGTTCGTTGACGCTGGGGGACGAGCTGCTGGGCGCTGGAGAAAACGACGTAACGCCCTTCGGCGCTGACCGACGGGTTCTCGGCGCCGCGGACGAGCACGTGCGACGGTTCGCATTCGCCCTTCGCGTTCAGCGCCACCTCGGTGCCGTCGGCGACGAGCGCCAGTTCGCCGGTGTCGCGGTCGTAGCGGAAGATCCCGCCCTCGCGGCACACGCCCGGCGGTTCGGGATCGCCGCCGGCGACGCCGTCGTCTTCGAAGAAGTTCGTCGCCTTCGTCTGGAACACCACGTACTGCCCGTTCGCCGAGATGTCGGCATCGGTCGTCGGCGCGTTGGCCTGTTCGTCGGAGGCGTTGTCGACGGACACGATGTCCGCGCCGAGCCCACCCGCGGCCGGCCCGTAGATCGCATGGGCCGGTGTGGCGAACGCGAGCAGCGCGCAGAGCATGGTCGGCAGACCGCCCGGCAGCGAGACGGCGGCTCATGAGACCGTGCACCCGCCGGTGGAAGCTGACCTTGTTGCCGGCGTTGTCGGAGGCGGTGACCGTGATCGTGTAGGAGCCGCCGGCGGCGTAGCGATGCGTGAGCTGTCGCGCGGCCGTGCGCGGAGTGCCCGTCGCCGAAGCGCACCTTCACCGAGCCGTCGTTCACGCCCGAGCTTTCGCCCTTCGGGCCGTCGCTGACGCGCACGGTCACGGCGTCGCCGTGCACGCGCACGCGCACGCTGCGGGGGCTTGCGATCGACTTTGAGCGTCGCGGGCTCGGAGTCGACGACCTGGCCGAGCGAGTCGGTCGCCTCGACCTGGATCGTGTGCACGCCGTTCGAGACCTCCGACGGGCGTGAGGACGGTTTCGGTGGCCGGTGATGTTTTCGGCGACTTCGCGGTCGTCGACGAGCACGCTGTAGGTGAGCTTGCCGGCGCCCGCGAGTGGGGTTTCCCACTGCAGCGGGATGTGCGTCGAGTTGACCCAGCTGGACGGGCGTGTCGATCACGAACTCGCCCGGCGGGGCGCGCACGACGACCGCGGCGATCTTCGTGTTCGCGCCGTCGCCCTGCAGGAAGCCGATCAGCGCGTCGCCGTGCTGGGAGCCGCCGAGGTCGAGCTGGTGCACGGCGCCGCCGCCGGGCGCGGAGACGAGCTGGCGGTTGGGGGTGCCGTCCGCGCGGCGTTCGAGCACCGCGACCGCGCCCGCGCCGTGCTCTTCGACCTTCCAGGCGGCCGCGAGCGCGCCGTCGTCGGCGCGCGTCAGCACCGGTTCGCCGGGGACTTCGCTTGAGCCTTCGTCGAGGCGCACGGGCGCCGAGACGCTCGTTTCGGTGCCGCGCGCGTCGAAGCTCGCATCGCCCGAGCCGAAGCCGACGTCGAATTCGCCCTCGCCGTCGACCGCCATGCTCAGCGGGCCGATCGGCCCGGCGAGCCCTTCGGCGCCGCCGCCGTCGACGATCCGCGCGCCGGCGAAGGCCGCGCCGTGGGGGTCGAACGAGGAGGGGATCTCGCTGACGAACACGCGCGGGCGGGAGAAGCCCGAGCCGGGGGCGGGCTGCTGGCGCCACGCGACGGCGCCCTCGCCGAAGCCGGCGAAGTCGAGCGCGAGCTCGTCCGCGGCCCCGTTGAGCGGGTGCCCTTCGTACGTGGAGGGGCTGACCTGGAGGATGTCGCCGGGGACCATCCCGAAGATCGCGCCGCGCGTAGATGCGGTTGACGAACGAGTCGTCGGGCTCCTGCCAGGCGACGAGGCCTTCGCCGGTCAGGTCGATCGCGACCTTCGGAGAATTGGCGGCCGTCGGCGCGAGCATCGGCTGGGCGGGGTCGCGGTTGATCGGCTGCCCGAACGAGGACCAGTACTCGCCGTTGAAGCGGGCCATGCGGACTTCCGCGAGCACGTAGCCCGGCGGGATTTCCGGTGTGGACGGGCCGCTGACGGCGGTGATCGACGCGGTAGGCGACGAGCGCCTGGCCGGATAGATCCATCGCCACCGAGGGGTACGTGCCGATCGCCTGGCCGAGGTCGAGATCGACCGGCACCGGGCGGCTGAAAGCCGCTCGAGCCGGGCTCGAGCGCCGCCGAGAACAGGCCGTCGGTCGTCGAGGAGTAATGGTTGACCCAGACGACGACGAGGCGCCCGCCTTCGCCTGCGGCGATCGCCGGGAACGAGGATTCGAACGGCTGACCGACGTCGACGCGCTGGGGTGCGCCCCAACTGCCGTTGGAGTACAGCGCCGCGAAGATGTGGGCGCGGCCTTCGACGCGCTTGCGATAGACGATCCCGCCGGTGCCGTCGGAGGCCATCGCGACGCCGCCGAGTTCGACGATTTCCGAGCTGGGGCCGTCGATCGTTGAGACCGGGGAGATCAGGGCGTGCGCCGCGGGCGCGTGGGCAAGCACCGCGAGCAACGAGACGAGCGCCAGCAGGGTGGCGGTTGTTCGGGGGCAAACACATGCACAGCCCTGGATACGGCGTGCGCGATGTGTAGGAGTCACCCCGGCAGATTGATCCGCGCGCGAGGCCGACCTGTTAACGACTTGAGAACTTTTGGCCCGAGTCGCCCGCGTTCACCAGTTCTTCTCAGAGTGAACACATCCTGTTCACGTTTGCGGGCGGCCTGGCTCCGAGACTGGCGCATAGACCCCGTCGAAAAGGAGCTTCCCCCGTGCGCCGAGGAACCCGCACCCGCACCGTCATCGTCTCGCTGATCGCCACACTCGTACTGGCCGTACCCGCGACCGCCGGCGCCAGCGCGCTGCTGCTGAGCGGCTCCACGTCGATCTACCCGCTGATGATCCAGCTAGCCGCCGCCTACCACAAGGCGACCGGCCAGCCGACGCCGAAGGTCGAGCAGGGGACATCCGACGCGGGCATCGACGAAGTCAACGACGGCAAAGTCGACATCGGCGACGTCTCGCGCGACCCGATCATCGGCGTCGACCCCACTGGGCTCGTGTTCACGAAGATCGCGCGCGACGGGGTGTGCATCATCACCAACCCGAAAAACCCGCTCGCGAACCTCAGCCAGGAAGAGGTCAAGGCGATCTTCACCGGCAACGTGCGCGAATGGAGCGAAGTGCCGGGCGCGAAGATCTCCGGCTCGATCGACCTCGTCGACCGCGTCGCCTCCTCCGGTACGCAGGACGCCTTCCAGAACATCTTCCTCGGCGAAACGCTGAAGATCTCGCCGAGCGCGGAGGCCGAGGAAAGCAACGGCCTCGTGCAGAACAAGATCCGCACCGACCCGAACGCGATCGGCTTCGTGTCGTTCGACTTCACCCCGGGGACCAACGCGGTCGGCTACCAGGGCATCCCCTGCACGCTGGCGAACGCCAAGTCGGGGCAGTACCAGGGCGTGCGTAACTTCTGGATGGTGACCAAGGGCGCCCCGAAAGGCGCGTCGGCCAAGTTCATCGACTGGATCACAAGCGGCAACAAGATCACGAAAAAGATCATCGGCACCGACTGGATTCCGATCCACTAGGACCTGAGGACTCAAGGTCTTACAACCCGACGAACCGCACACCACACAACCGGAACAGGTCGTGAGCGGTAATGAGTAGGCGGTCGTCCGGAGCGCGGGACAGGGACAGGCGCGCCGAGCTTGCGCTCGGGGCGGTGGCGGTGGGCGTGCTCGCGCTGATCGCGCTGATGGTGGGAACGGTGTTCGTGGAAGCGTGGCCGTCGTTCGCGCACAATGGACTCAGCTGGTTCGGCTCCGGCGGCGACGCCGACGTGCAGTTGAAGGCGATGGTGCAGAACACGCCGCTGGCCGGACACTCGATCTACTACTTCAGGGCGTGGCCGCTGATCTGGGGCACGCTGTTGACGACCGGGTTGGCGGTCTTGATCGGCCTCGTGTTCTCGACGTTCGCGGCGGTGTTCATCGTCGAGTTCGCGCCGCGGGCCCTCCAGAGAGTGCTCGACCCGGTCGTGCGTCTGCTCGCGGCGGTGCCCTCGGTCGTGTACGGGCTGATCGGCATCCTGGCGATCGCCCCGTGGGTCGAACGCAACCTGATCTCCGAGCAGCGCAAGCACTCGGTGCAGCAGGTCGTGCAGCTGACCGGAGCGAACCTGGGGGTGGCGACGCTGATCCTGACGGTGATGATCACGCCGATCATGGTGGCGATCAGCTCGCGTTCGCTGGCCGCGGTGCCGCGCACGTGGACGGAGGGCTCGGCCGCGCTGGGGGTCAACCGCTGGCGGACGACGTGGCGCGTGTCGCTGCGGACCGCCCGCCCGGCGATCGTCGCGGGGGCGGTGCTGGCGACGGCGCGCGCGCTGGGCGAGGCGATCATGCTGTCGATGGTCTCGGGCTCGCGCGGGTTCGCGGCCAACCCGCTCGACGGGACGACGTTCCTGTTCGAGCCGGTGCGCCCCCTGGCGGCGACGATCATCGCCTACATCGACGGGCTCTCGGTCAAGCCGCTGGCGCAGACGCTGTACGCGCTGGCGGCGGTGCTGCTCGTGTCCAGCGCCCTGCTCTCGCTCGCCGGCTGGGCGACGAAGCAGTCTTTGAAGAAGTACGGCATCAGGGCATGAGCGCGGTTGCCACAGCCCCCCAGGAGAAGCGCAGGAGCAGCCCGCGCGACTCGATCGGATCGTGGCCGCTGAGCGACCGGATCGCCTTCGGGCTGTGCTGGGCCGCGGGGATCGCGCTGTGCGCGATCGCCGGCGGGATCGTGCTGTACATGGGGATCAAGGGCATCTCCTATTTGAAACCGAGCCTGCTCGTGCAGTCGCCGGTGGGGTCGCCCAACCAGAGCTCCTCGGGCGGCTTCTTGGACCCGATCGAGGGCACGTTTTTGCTGACCGCGGTCGGCATCGCGGTCGCGGCGCCGCTCGGCGTGGCGGTGGCGGTGTGGCTGAGCGAGTACGCGCAGGGCGGGCGGGGACGTGAATTCCTGGCGCGGGCGGTCGAGTCGGGGGTCGAGACGATCGCGGGCACCCCCAGCGTCGTGCTGGCGATCTTTGGCCTGCTCGTGTTTTCGCAGCGCTTCCTGGCGTTCCTGTCGCAGACCTCGGCCGGGGGCGCGGTGTTCGGGCGCTCGTTCTTCAGCGCGGGGCTGATCATGTCGCTGCTCGCGATCCCCCTGATCGTGGGGGCCACGCGCGAGGGGCTGGCGCAGGTCCCGGCGCACGTGCGCGAGGCCTCTTACGCACTGGGCAAGACGAAGGCGACGACGATCAGGCGCGTGCTGCTGCCGTCGGTGCGCGAGAACATCGCGAGCGGGATCACGCTGGGGATGGGCCGGATCATCGGCGACACCGCGATCGTCGTGATCCTGCTGGGCGCGTCGCTGCGCTTGGAAGGCGCGGGCGGGGCGCCGGTGCTGTCGATCCTGCGCGGAACCGGGTCGACGCTGACGAGCTACATCAAAGAAAACTCGCCTGCGGGTGAAGGCAACGCGCCGCAGAAGGCCTACGCGGCGGCGTTCGTGCTGCTGGTGGTGGTGATCGCGCTGAACGCAATCGTCACGCGCCTGAGCGGCGGGCAGGACCACACGGGTGGGACGCGATGACCCTTCCACGCGCGGGGAACAACAGCACGATGTACCGCACGGGCGGGATGGCATGACCCAGCTGACACCTCCGCCGGCGAGGCGAATCCTGTTGGGCGGCGAGCCGACGCTGATCGACCCGCCCGCGCACGAGCTGCCGGCTCGCGGCGCAACAGGCGGGGCGGCGGGCTCCCCAATCAGCCCGACGATCGGCGCCGCGGCGCGCAATCGGCGCAGGCGCGCGCCGGCAGAGCAGGCGATCGAGCGGATGAGGATCGAAGCGGTGTCGCTGGCCTACGGCGAGAAGTGGGTGGTACGCGACGTGAGCCTGCCCGTGCGCCAGGGCGAGGTGCTGGCGTTGATCGGCGCCAGCGGCTCGGGCAAGACGACGCTGCTGCGCTCACTCAACCGGCTGACGGAGATCACCGCGGGCGCCTCGCGCGCGGGACGCGTGACGCTCGACGGCGAGGAGATCGAGCGGATCGAGGTCAACGATCTGCGCCGGCGCGTGTCGATGGTCTTTCAGCAGCCGAACCCGTTCCCGATGAGCATCTTCGAGAACGTCGCCTACGCCCTGCGCGAGGAGCACGCGACGCGCCGCGACCGCCGCCGGCGCGGGCGCCGGGGACGCCGTGCGCTCGAGCCGGCCGTGATCGACGCGGTGCGCCGCGCGGGGCTGTACGACGAGGTCGCCGACGACCTGGACCGGCCGGCGCTGCGCCTGTCCGGGGGCCAGCAGCAGCGGCTGTGCATCGCGCGCGCGCTGGCCGCCGGGCCCGAGGTGCTGCTGCTGGACGAGCCGTGCTCGGCGCTCGACCCGATCTCCACGGCGACGATCGAGCAGCTGATCGTCGGGTTGCGAGAGAGCGTGGCGATCGTGATCGTCACGCACAACCTGCAGCAGGCGATGCGCGTGGCCGACCACGTCGCGTTCATGCACCTCGGCGAGCTGGTCGAGTACGGGACGAGCGAGCAGGTGTTCGAGCGACCGACCCAACAGCGCACGCGCGAGTACATCGGCGGGGCGTTCGGGTGAGAGCCACAGCCGCCGTGGCGCTGCTGGCGCTACTCGCGCTCAGCGGCTGCGAGACGACTGAGGAAAAGAGCGCCCAGCTCGAAAAGGCGGCCCACCACGCGCGCCTGGCCGAACGGGGCCTGTCGATAACCAGGCAGAGCGCCGACGTGCACGTGCTCGGCGCAGTCCTCGTGCACGGCGCCGAAGGGGCCGCCGCGGTCGTGACGCTGCGCAACGACTCTGCCCACGTGCTGCGAGACGTGCCGATCGCGATCGCGGTCAAGGACGCCAGGGGAAGCACGGTCTTCCAGAACAACGCCCCCGGCCTCGAAGCGGCGCTCACCTCGCTCGGCTCGCTCCCGGCGCACGGCGTGGCGAGTTGGGTCGACGATCAGGTGCCGGCCACCGGCGACCCGGCGAGCGTCACCGCGATCGCGGGCGTTTCGCCGGCCGCGATCGGGGCGATTCCCCAGATCGAGGTCACAGGCGTGCATCCGAGCGAAGAAAGCGGCAGCGCAACCGCCGTGGGCGCCGTGCGCAACCGCTCCACCGTCACCCAGCAGGCGCTCGTCGTCTACGTCGTGGCGCGTCGCGCCGGGCGCGTCGTCGCGGCCGGCCGGGCGATCCTGCCCGAAGTCTCGCCCGGCGCCGCGGTCCCGTTCCAGGCGTTCCTCGTCGGATCCTCAGCGGGCGCAAAGCTTGAAGCGAGCGCTCCGGCGAGTACGTTCGGTTGAGTCTCTGCTGATTGGCATGATGCTGATTAGGATGATGCTAATTAGCATCATCCTGGATGGGACTCGACTTTCGTAATCTCCGGGGTGTTTGCAGGAGATTCGAAGCGGGCGGCGATGGCGTGAGCGTGTGAAGGGGGCATCGGCGGCTTCCCGAATCCACGGGGTGTTCTGTAGTCCTGTGGAGGAGGTCCACCGCCGATGCCCGTTCTGCCATTTTCGCTGACTGTGATCCTGTCCCTGCTGCGCCCGGCGTTCACGGCGCCGACGTTTGAGACGTTCGAGGCGCTGGTCGCCGGCTTCATCGGCCGTGTCGGCGAGCACACGGTCTGCGGCATGTGGCAGGCCGCCCGTCTCGCCGGACGTTTTCACCATTCCCGTGCGCATGACTTCTTCGCTCGTGCCGGCTGGTTGACGGATCGGCTCGGGCTGCTCGTGCTCGACTTCCTGCTGGAGCGCTTCGTCGCCCCCGATACCCCGATCTGCCTGGCTGTTGACGGCAGCGTCTTTGGCCGCTCGGGACCGAAGGTTCACGGGGCCGTCTGGCATCACGACTCCTCCGCCGCCCCGGGTGGTGGCTTCAAGTTCGGTAACTGCTTCGTCGTGGTCGGCCTCGTCCTCAGGATCCCGGCGTTGGGTGAGCGCGCGTGGTGCTTGCCGGTGCTCTTTCGCCTGTGGCTGCCGACCCCGAAGGCAACCAAGGCCCAGCCAGAGCCCAAGCGGCGGCCCTCCCAGCAGGACCTGGCCGCGACGCTGATCGCCAAGGTCGCAGAGCGCTATCCCAGCCGGCGGATCAACGTGGTCGGCGACTCGGCCTTCGCGTGCAAGGCGATGGCCGCGCTGCCCGAACGCGTCACCTTGACCTCGAGGCTACGCGCCAACGCCGTGATCTGCGCCCCGAAGCCTCCACCGACCGGCAGGCGCGGTCGCCCCAGGGTCACGGGGGCGAGGCTCGGCAACCCCGCAGAGATCGCCGCCGCAGCCAATGACAGCGAGTGGCAGCAGATCAACGTTGCCGGCCGCGGCGAGGTCAACGCCCTGATCGTGGGCGGCCTTTGGTACTCGGTGTTCGGCCCCAGGACCATGCAGATCGTGATCGTCCGCGAGCTCGCCGACACCGACGGCTACCAGATCGCACTGATCTCAACCGACGTGCAGGCCGACGCCTCGACGATCATTGCCCGCTACGCCGATCGCTGGTCGATCGAGGTCGCCTTCCAGGACGCAAAGCACCTCGTCGGGGTCGGGCAGGCCCGCAACCGCGTCAAGCGAGCGGTCGAGCGCACGGTGCCGTTTGGGTTCCTCTCTCAGAGCATCGCCATTGCCTGGTACGCGCTCTACGGCGACCCCGTCGCCGACGTCCGCCGCCGCCGCCTCAACGCACCCTGGTACCCGATGAAGCGAGACCCATCGATGCTCGACATCCTCGCCTCGCTGCGGCGCGAGCTGATACGAGCGGAATTTCAGGCAGGTGCGGGGCGGGGGCGCACAGCGGCGAAAATCAATCGCCCCGCGCTACCACGCGACGCGGCCGCCGCGTAGGCTCCGAAAGTCGAGATGGGATAATGCTGATCGGTATAGCCCGGCCTGGATGAACCGTGTCAGCTGGCGGGCTGGCCGCGAGCGAACCGGGTGAGGTCAACGTAGTCGTCGGTGTTGGCAGCCTTGATCAGCGCTGATATGTACGTTGCTCGACCCGACCTATCGACATCGAGGCTTGCGCCGCCCCAGGTGAATGGCTCGACTCCGATCGAGACGAGGTACAGGTCGGCCATCATCCGGGTGCAGCGACCGTTTCCGTTCCGGAAGGGATGGACGCTCACCAGGCGGCAATGGATCCGAGCCGCCAGGTCGTCGGGGCCGAATACTCCTTGGGCGTGCCAGAACTTGGCGTCGTCAAGCAACAGCCGCGACTGGGTAGCGATCAGGTGAGGCTCTACCCCGACGTTGGTGACGCGCCACCGCTGTGTTCCCGCCCAGGTCCATACGTCGCCGAACATACGGCGGTGGAGCGCCAACATGAATCCGTAGTCGAGTATGCCTTCCGCTCCGAGGGAACGCGCTTGCCTTTGCGTCCATGGCAGCGCCTTGGTGATGTTCTCGAACTCAACCTGATTGAGGTCGGCGCGGGTGGCCACGAAGTCTGGGATGAGGCCCTCGAGGTCCTCTTCCTCGAGCGGCGTGGCCCCGGAAGGTTCTGGACCGATGGTTCGGATGTTGAAACCCGGCAGGGACCGCTCGTCAGGCGGGGCGGCGGTCACTGATCGCGTGGCGAGCGGCTCCGCGCCGCACCCCAGAGGTCGCCGCTTGCCACAAGCTGATCTGTGTAACGCTCGACAGCCTCGCTCTGGCGGTCCTCATCGATGTCCTGCGCCTCGAGGGCCATAGTCCGGGTGGCATACCCGAGGAGCCGCGCCGCTACCGTCCGAGCCTGGGTTCTGACGGTCCGCTCGAGTGTGGAGTTCGGCACGAGGGCATAGACGAGGGTGCAATCGAGAGCGCCCGCCACCTCGGCGAGCTTGCCAGTTGTAATCCCGCCGTGGAGCTCGGCGCGCTCCAGTTTGTTGACCGCGGCGCTCGAGATTCCGAGGCGCTCGGCCAGCACGGCTTGGCTCATCCCCAGCGCGCTGCGGACGGCACGTATCCAGCCAGCGCGTGGGCGTGCTTCGATAGGCGCAAGATGGGCGGCATCGAACTTGCGATCCAGCTCACGTCGAGCTTGGGCGGATCTTTCTGAAGGTTTTTGCATACCTATAGATTAGCATATCCTCCAATCTTGGCAACCTATAAGTTGCTAAAAATCAATCGATCAACAACTTATAGGTTGATAGCACGGGCCTCGATTGGGCGCCCCCTCAGCGCCGGCGGCGCTTCAGGACGATCCCCTCGAGCACATGCGCGACGGTCTCGCAAGCATCGACGGCGGCCTCGAGCGACTCGAAGATGTCCTTCCAGCGGATCACGACCATCGGGTCGGTGCCCCGGGCGAACAGCGAGGCGACGCCGTCGCGCAGCAGACGGTCGCCCTCGTTCTCCAGGCGATGGATCTCGACCAGATGCGGCGCGAGGTCCTCGCCTGAGTTCAAGCAGCGCAGGGCGTCGAGGATCGGCTCGCCGGCCGCGACGAGCACGTCGGCGAACTCGACCGCCTGCTCCATCGGCGCTTCGACGCCGTACAGGCCGAGCTGCGCGCCGGCCTGCTCGGTGTGATCGACGATGTCGTCGAGCGCGGTTGCGAGCACATATCCATCCCCGGCGTCGAACGGAGCGCGCACGCGCCGGGCGCCGCCAATCCGGTGGATGATGTCGTGGGTTATGCGATCGCCCTCGCGCTCGCACGCGGCGAGCTCCGCGGCGAGCGGCGCGTGCTCGGGTAGCTCCGCGAGCAGCTGGCGCAGCAACTGGCCGGAGCGCTGCACGTTGCGCCCCGCCTCCTCGACGAGCTTCGTCAAGGTCGTGTCGAAGGGGCGGCGGAGCAAGCTCATCTGCGAAGAGTATTTAGATCGGCCGGCGGGCGAGATCCGCTTCACGACTTCTTCACGAGTAGATCACGAGTTGGCAACGCGCGCGGGGGTGATCGGCGGCGACGCTATGCACGGTGGAGGCCTCGATTGAAAACGCGAGCACCCTGTACGCGGGCGAACTGGAGATCAGGCTCGGCGAGGGCCTGGTGCTGGCGACCGGACGCGCGCTGACGCTGTCGGTGCGGGAGTTCGAGCTGCTGGCGGCGATGGCCCGGCGGGCGGGAGCCGTCGTCACGCGCGACGAGCTGTACGGCGCGGTGTGGGGCGGCGAGCTGCGCGACGGCGACCGCTCGGTCGACGTTTACGTGAGCAAGCTGCGCGGCAAGCTGGAGACGGCGATGCCCGACCGCCGCTTCATCCACACCCACCCGGGCTTCGGCTATCGCTTCCAGCCACAGCCCGCGAAAGATGGGGTGCCCACCAACCCAACGCCCACCCACCCAACGCCCGCCCCCGGCCCCCGGCACGACCGCCACACAACCGGCTGCCAACGCGCCGGACGCCGCGCCGGCGCTTTCACGAGATGTTCACATCGGGGCGGGCGCGGATCAAGACTTGGCCTTGCACACCGGACCGGCAGCGGGCCGAAAGCCCAAAAGCCGTCATCAAGCAATCCAGCCAGAGGAGACGTAGTGATCAAAACAAACAAGGTATGGGCGATTCTCAGCGCAGCGGCGCTCGCTCTCGTAGTGGCCGCCTGTGGCTCGAGCAGCTCGAGCTCCGGGGGGGCCACCGGCTCATCGACTACGCTCGTCGGCGCCGGCAGCACGCTTGTCGCGCCGCTGATCTCGCGAGTGGCAGCCCGAATACGACAAATAGGCGAAGGTCGCCGTCACCTACGGCGCGATCGGCAGCGGCGGCGGGATCGCGCAGATCACCGCCCGCACGGTCGACTTCGGCGCCAGCGACGCCCCGCTCAGCGAAGACCAGTTCAAAGAAGCCAAGGGCGTCGTCCAGATCCCCTGGGCGCTGGCGGCGACGGTCGATCGCCTACCACGTCGAAGGGGCGTCCCAACGAGCTCAAGCTGACCGGCCCGCTGCTGGCCGAAATCTACGAGGGCAAGATCACGACCTGGAACGCTCCGACGATCGCGGCGCTGAACCCGGGCGTCAAGCTGCCCTCGACGAAGATCACGCCCGTCCACCGCTCGGACGGCAGCGGCGACACGTACGCGCTTCACCAACTACCTCTCGCAGATCAGCCCCGAATGGAAGTCGAAGATCGGCAAGGGGACGCGAAGTCGCGTTCCCGGGCGGGCATCGGCGGCAAGGGCAACTCGGGCGTCGGCGGCGCGATCTCCTCGACCAACGGGTCGATCGGCTACATCGCGATCGCCTACGTGCTCGCGAACAAATTCGACTTCGCGCTGATCCAGAACGCCGCCGGCGAATTACCCGGTGCCGGGCATCGCGAGCATCTCGGCGGCCGCCAAGACGCTGACGTCGATGCCCGCGAACAACGAAGTCTCGATCGTCGACCCGCCGGCCTCGGCGACGGGTGCGTACCCGATCTCGACCTTCACCTACGCGCTCGTGCCGCGAAGAGCCCGAAGGCGAGCACGCTGAAGCCGTTCCTGAAGTGGGCGATCACCGACAGGCCAGAAGTTCGGGCCGAAGCTCGACTTCGCGCCGCTGCCGGCGGAGGTCGTCAGCGGCCGACGAGGCGACGATCGAAAAGATCGCAGGCTAGCCGGCCCGTCTGCCATGCTCCCGCCGCGGAGGCCCGTTCGCGCTCCGCGGGGGAGGTGGCTGGCACCGCGAGCACCCACCCAGACCAGCGCCACACCACCCACCTTCCCTCTCTGACCTGCCTTGCCGGCAACGACTCCACAGACCTGACGTGGCCACGCCGACCTACTCCCCGTGCCGGAGCGCTCTCGCTGTCGAGCGCCCAGCGCAGCGCGGCGATCGACTCGGCGACCCGCTCCTGCGCGTGCTCACCTGGCTCGCGTCGATCGCCGCGATGGCGCTGATCGCGCTGCTGATCTACAAGGTCTTCGACCAGGCCAGCGAAGCGATCTCGCACTTCGGGCTCGGCTTCCTCATGTCGAGCGAATGGAATCCCGTCACGGGCAGGTTCGGCGCCGCAGCCTTCATCTTCGGCACGGCCGTCAGCTCGGCGATCGCGCTGCTGATCGCGGGCCCGATGTCGATCGCGATCGCGCTCTTCCTGACCGAGCTCGCGCCGCGGCGGATCCGCCGCCCGGTCGCGACGCTCGTCGAACTGCTCGCCGCGATCCCGAGCGTCGTCCTCGGCCTGTGGGGGATCATCGTGCTCGCGCCCTTCGCTCGAGAACACGCTCGAGCCGGCGCTGCACTCGGTGCTCGGCTGGATCCCGCTGTTCGGCGGCTCGCCATCGCCGTTCGGGCTGCTCCCGGCGATCCTGATCCTCACGATCATGACCGTGCCGATCGTCTCGGCCGTCACGCGCGAGGTCTTCCAGACCGTGCCGACGGAGCTCAAGGAGGGCGCGCTCGCGCTCGGCGCGACGCGCTGGGAGATGGTGCGGATGGTGATCCTGCCCTACTCCCGCTCCGGGATCGTCGGGGCCATGATCCTCGGGCTCGGCCGGGCGCTCGGCGAGGCGATCGCGGTCACGCAGGTGATCGGCGACGCCACCGGCAGCATCCAGGCCTCCCTGTTCGCGCCCGCCGACACGCTCGCGAGTCGCATCGCCTCCGACGTATCAGAGCGCGACCACGACCCTGCAGATCTCCTCGCTCGCCTACCTGGCGGCGATCCTGCTGGTGCTCGCGCTGATCGCCAACACGATCGCGCGGCTGATCGTCAGGCGCAGCACGACTCGCCTGCGCCGACACCCGCGGACGTCCCGCCGGGCGCCGCGGCAGCATCGCGAGGCGGGCGTATGAGCGTCGGCGCCGCTCCGGGCGCGCCGCACCCGCTGCTCGCGAGCAGCCCCGGCCTGCGCCGGCGCAAGCTCGATCAACCGCGGCATGGAGGCGCTCGCGACGCTCGCCGCGCTGATCGCCGTGGCGGTGCTCGCGATCGTGATCGTCTCCGTGCTGATCAAGGGCGTCAGCGCGATCAACCTCGACTTCTTCATCCACAGCGACCCGTCCCCTTCGGACAGAGCGGCGGCGGCATCGCCAACGCGATCGTCGGCACCGCGCTGCTGGTCGCGCATGGCGAGCGTGGTCGCGGTGCCGATCGGCATCCTGGTCGGCATCCACACCTCCGAGTTCGCGCGGCCCTCGATCGCCGTCGGCGATCCGCTTCGCGCTGGACATCCTCAACGGCGTGCCGACGATCGTGACGGGCATCTTCGTCTTCGGCCTGCTCGTCGTCGGCCACGTGCAGAGCGGCTACGCCGGCGCGTTCGCGCTGGCGATCATCATGCTGCCGATCGTCGCGCGCTCCGCGCACGAAGTGCTGGCGCTCGTGCCCGCGTCGCTGAAGGAGGCGGCCTCGCGCTCGGCGTCGCGCGCTGGCGCACGGTGCTGACGATCGTCGTGCCGACCGCCGCGAGCGGGCTGATCACCGGGCGCGCTGCTCGCCGTCGCGCGCGTCGCGGGCGAGACCGCGCCGCTGCTGTTCACCTCCTCGATCGCCTCGACCCTGATCTCCACCAACCCCAGCGAGGCGCTGTCCTCGATCCCCGTGCGAGATCTTCGAACTCTCCGAGTCACCGAGCCCGGCCGAACACGCCGCAGGCGTGGGCCGCCGCGCTGCTGCTGATCTTCTTCGTGCTGCTCCTGAACGTCCTCGCGCGCGGCCTCTACGGCCGCGCCCGAGCACGGGGCGGCCGCGCGCGATGAGCACCCGAGCACGAACCTCCAGCGCTGCCACCACGGACCTGCAACCCTTCCACCAAGGACGCCAACGATGCGCATGAGCACCGACAGGCATACTGAGCACTGCAACGAGCATGACCGAGCCGCAACCGCAACGCTCCCGTTCCGTCCGAGCTCCCGAGTACCGACCCCCCGTTCGCGACCAACGTCATGGCCACACCAGGCGCCTCCACGAGCCGGCTCGTCCACGGCCACGACCGGCTCACCCGCAAGAGAGGTGCGCCTCGCAGGGGCTGCGCGCGTTCTACGGCCAGGCCGAACAGCGTCAAGGGCATCGACCTGACCTTCGAGGCCAACCAGGTCACCGCGATCATCGGGCCCTCCGGATGCGGCAAGTCGACGATGGTCCGCTGCATCAACCGCATGCACGAGGAGATCCCCGGCGCGCGCGCCGAGGGCCGGGTGCTGCTCGACGACGTCGACGTCTACGCCCCGATCGGTCGACGTCGTCGCGGTGCGCCGCGCGATCGGCATGGTCTTCCAGAAGCCCAACCCGTTCCCGACGATGTCGATCTTCGACAACGTCGCCGCGGGCCTGCGCCTGACGGGCGCCCGCCGCCGCGGTGAGGACCTGCACCAGAAGGTCGAGGCGCGCGCTGCGTGGCGCCGGGCTCTGGGACGAGGTCTCCGACCGCCTCTCAGAGCCTGGGATCGGGCTCTCCGGCGGCCAGCAGCAGCGGCTGTGCATCGCGCGCTCGCTCGCCGTCGACCCCGAGGTGATCCTGATGGACGAGCCCTGCTCGGCGCTCGACCCGATCGCGACGCTGAAGATCGAGGAGCTGATCGACGAGCTCAAGACGCGTGTCACGATCGTGATCGTCACGCACAACATGCAGCAGGCCGCGCGCGTCGCCGACCGCACCGCGTTCATGCTCGACGGCGAACTCGTCGAGGTCGGCCCGACGCAGGAGATCTTCACGACCCCCACGCGACCCCCGAACCGAGGAATATGTCACCGGCAAGTTCGGCTAGCGACGCCGGCGGGGGGACGCCGGGCGGACCCAACGACGGCGGGCGGCGGCAGGCGGCGGGCACTCATCCCGGCGGGGCGGCGGGGCATCCGGACGCGCGCACTTCCAGCAACAGCTGCAGGAGCTCGAGGACAGCGCGCTCGGCGGCCTGGACCTCATCGTCGAGCAGCTCGACCGCACGCTCGAGGCGCTCAGCCACCAGGACGTCGAGCTCGCCGCAGATGGTGATCGCCGACGACGACCGCGTCGACGGGCGCTACCTGGAGGTCCACCAGGGCATCCTCTCGCTGCTCGCGCTGCAGGCGCCCGTCGCGGGCGACCTGCGGCTGGTCGCGGCGCTGCTGCACATGATCAAGCACATCGAGCGGATGGGCGACCAGTGCGTGAACATCGCCAAGCTGATCCCGCTCTCCGGGCACGAACCGCCCGTGCGCCAGGAGGTGCTGCAGAGCGCTGTCGAAGATGGGCGCGTGCGCGCGCTCGGAGGTCGTCCAGTGCGAAGGCCGCGTTCGCCGGCCGCGACGTCGGCCTGGCCGAAGACCTCGTGCGTCAGGACCGCGAGATCAACCGCCTGAACCGCGAGATCTTCCGCATGGCGCTCGAGATCGGCGACGACGCCGACACGCGCGAGTGGGCGATGCACATGATCCTCGTCGCCCGCGCGCTGGAGCGGATCGGCGACAACGCGGTCGACATCGGCGAGCAGGTGGCGTTCGTCGTCACGGGCCTGTTCCGCGAGTTCTCGGACTCCTCCCACCCCGCCGGCACGCGGCCGGACGCGGCGCCGGACGCGGATCCCGCGAGACGCTCGGATTGCCACGGTCCGATCCGTCCGCAAACAGCGCATTTCTCCTGTGAACGATCCTGTGACCTTGCGCGACATCGCACATGGTCCGCCAGGTCGCCTAAACTGCCGCCGATGACGGAGAGCATCCGCGCCACGGAGGAGGCGGCGCGTCGAGGCACATCGGGCGCGCCTGCACTGCGCATCGCCGTGCTCGACCGCGACAGCGGCTTCATCCAGGTGCTGAGCAAGCGCCTGGATCGCCTCGGCTGGGAGCATCGCGTGCTCGGCGAGCCCGGTGCCGACCGACGCGGTGGCCTCGATGCGCCTGAGCGCGCTCGTCGTCGACCTCGCGGTGCTCGGCCCGCAGGCGTGGGAGTGGCTGGAGCGGCTGTGCGGAGCGCTGCCCGAACTCGGCGTCGTCGTCTGCACCGGCCCTTCGACCGTGGCCCAGCGCGTGCGCGGGCTGCGCCTCGGGGCCGACGACTGGATCACCAAGCCATGCCACCCCGAGGAGGTGATCGCACGCGTGCAGGGCGTCGTCCGCCGCCGCCGGCGCGCCACCGGCCGCACGGAGTCAAAGCCGCTGACGGCGGGCGAAGTCGAGATCCGCTCCGACCGCTTCCAGGCGTTCGTCGCGGGACACAGCCTCGATCTGACCCGGCGCGAGTTCGAGCTGATCGAGCTGCTCGCCGCCGCCGAGGGCCGGGTGCTCGAGCGCGAGGAGATCTACTCGCGCCTGTGGGGCTACGCGATGGTGCGCGGCGACCGCTCGGTCGACGTGTTCGTGCGCAAGCTGCGCCAGAAGCTGGAGAAGGCCTCGCCGCGGTGGCGCTACATCCACACCCACTTCGGCATCGGCTACCGCTTCGCCGCCGAGTCGCTCGAGGTGGTCGGTCTCGATGATGTTCCGTCCTCAGTCCCCGTCGATTGGGACCCCGCCCACCCCGCCCACCCCGCCGGCGATCAGGGCGAGCTCGCGGGGACGCAGCAGGACCGCGAGCTCGCCGACCACGCCGTCGTGTCCTAGGCGCGGTGCCCCGCCCTCTGATCGAGAAAGAGGGGCCCGGCTCGTCAACCTACGGTTGACTGCGCCACCCTCTAGCCTGACGACCGCCAGCCCGCCCTTCTTGAGATCCGGACGAGCGCCCGTCAGGTCCCCGACCACGCTTGATAAATCGGGCTCGTGGCCGACGAGCAGCAGACGTCCATCGGCCCCCATGCCGGCGAGCTCGGCAAGGGCCCGATCAGCCTCAAAGCCAGCCGCCAGCGGCGGGTGGACCGACAGCCGCGCGCGCTGCGCCTCGTTCCAGTGCTCGGCGGCCAGCTCAGCAGTCTGTCGTGCGCGCGCCTTGGGGCTGAACAGGACGGCCTCGAAGCTCACCTGTAGACGCGCCAGCGCAAGCCCGGCCGTATGCGCCTGGTCTTCGCCACGGGCGGTCAGACGGCGCTCGGAGTCGGAGCGAGTGCCGTGGGGCTCCGCCTCGGCGTGACGTAGTAGCCAGAGCTGACGAGCCATTGCCTTGAGTCTTCACACTACCTGGGCAGTCAACGTGTAGCGTGAAGATCCAATGACCGACCTGCACGATTCCTCGCTCTACCTCAACCGCGAGCTGTCGTGGCTGGACTTCAACGAGCGCGTGCTGCAGCTGGCCGAGGACGAGCGGATCCCGCTGCTGGAGCGCGTGAAGTTCTGCGCGATCTACACGACGAACCTCGACGAGTACTACATGGTGCGCGTCGCCGGGCTGCGCGACCAGATCGACGCGGGCGTGGAGAACCCCGGCCCCGACGGCCGCATCCCCTCACAGACGATCGCGCTGATCCGCGAGCGCGTGCTGGAGCTGAGCCGGCGGCTGACCGACTGCTTCGAAGGACGGCTGCGCGGAGCGCTGGCCGACCATGAGATCCGCGTGGTTGCGGTCAACGAGCTCGACGACGACCAGCGCGCGGAGCTGGCCAGGCACTTCCAGAAGGTGATCTTCCCGGCGCTGACCCCGCTGGCGGTGGCTCCGGGCCGGCCGTTTCCGTACATCTCGAACCTGTCGCTCAGCCTGGCCGTGCTCGTGCGCGACCCGGTCAGCGAGCAGACGGTGTTCGCGCGTGTGAAGGTGCCGACCGAGATCCTCCCGCGGTTCGTGACGCTCAAGGGGTGGGCGGGGTCGAGTCCTTCTCCGGTCGTGCTGCTGGCGCTGGAGGACGTGATCGCGAACCACCTCGACGCGCTGTTCCCGGGCATGGAGATCGTCGACTACGACGTGTTCCGGGTCACCCGCGACGCCGACCTCGAGGTCTCCGACGACGCCGCCGACTTGCTGCAGGCGGTCGAGGACGAGCTGCGCCGCCGCCGCTTCGGCGAGGTCGTGCGCGTCGAGGTCGGCGCCGGCTGCTCGGAGCGGCTGCGCGACGAGCTGGCGAGTCTGCTGGGAGTGCAGGACGACGAGGTCTACCCGGTCGCGGGGCTGCTCGACATGGGCGCGCTGTGGCAGATCGTCAAGCTGCCCGGCTACGGCGAGCTGCGCGAGGAGCCACTCGTCGGCCACACCCACCCGCGGCTGCTGCGCCACGAAGGCGAGCGGCCCGACGTGCTCGGGGCGATGCGCGAAGGCGACATCCTCGTGCACCACCCCTACGACTCGTTCTCGACCTCGGTGGAGCGCTTCGTCGAGCAGGCGGTCGCCGACCCGAACGTGCTCGCGATCAAGCAGACCGTGTACCGCACGAGCGACGACTCTCCCCTGGTGCCTGCCCTGATCGACGCCACCGAGCGGGGCAAGCAGGCGGTCGCGCTGGTCGAGCTGCAGGCGCGCTTTGACGAGCGCATGAACATCCATTGGGCGAAGGCGCTGGAGGAGGCCGGCGTGCACGTCGTGTATGGGCAGCCTTCGCTGAAGACGCACGCCAAGTGCGTGCTCGTGGTCCGCCGCGAGGGCGACGGCGTGCGCAACTACGTGCACATCGGCACCGGTAACTACCACTCGGCGACCGCGCGGCTGTACACCGACTTCGGACTGTTCACGACCGACGAGCAGATCGGCTCCGACGTGGCCGACATGTTCAACTACCTCACCGGCTTCGGCCGCCCGCTGCACTACCGCAAGGTGCTGACCGCCCCCAACCAGCTGCGCGACGGCATCATCGAGCAGATCGAGCGGACGATCGCCGCTCACTCGCCGCAGTCGCCGGGGCGGATCGCGATGAAGATGAACGCGCTCGTCGACGGACGCTGCATCCGCGCGCTGTATGAGGCCTCGCAGGCGGGCGTGCGAGTCGACCTGAACGTGCGCGGCATCTGCTGCCTGCGTCCGGGTCTCGATGGGATCTCCGAGAACATCCGGGTCGTCTCGATCGTCGGGCGGCTGCTCGAGCACTCGCGCGTGTACACGTTCGAGCGCGACGGCGAGCACACGGTCTACATCGCCTCCGCCGACCTGATGCCGCGCAACCTCGACCATCGCGTCGAGCTCGCGGCGCCGGTCGAGTCGGCGGAACTGCGCACCGAGCTGCTCGACACGCTGGAACGGGCGTTTGCAGACAATCAGAACTCGTGGGAGCTCGACGGCGAGGGCGTCTGGCACCGGCGCTCGGTGGATTCGGATCCCGCCCACCCGCAGCCGCGCAACCTGCAGCTGGAGCTGGCCGAGCTGCACGCGCGCCGCGCCGGCGAGGATCGCCCGGACGGCGAGCGCGAGCTGGACTCCCCTTTGAGCCGCTGAGGCTACGCCGCGGTGGGCGCGGCGGAGCGCGCGTCGAGCACGGCTTTGAGCTCGTGGACCGACTGGTAGTCGAGCCCGAGCAGGTGATCAGCCTCGACCCCTCGAGCGAGCCCGCCGGAGCTCGGCTCCCAACTCCGTCAGCCGCCAAGCTTTCGCCTGTCCGGTGCCCCGGCTCTCCGCAATGTTCTCAATCACCCCGAGCGTGGCCAGCCGAGCGAGGAGCTTGGAGGCTTGGCCCTTGTCCTTGATCCCCGCCGCCTCGGCCACTTGCAGGCTGGATGCCCCGGGGTTTTCGGCGATCGCGGCGAGCACTCGTTCCGTGCGGTGGGTGAAACGAATCTTAAGCTTCTCCCCCACCAAGCACAGGATCTAAGGAGGCCCCTCAGAGGTCAATACTTTTAAGGTACGTATTCGTGCCTGCGCCCCGCGGTCAGGATTATCCACGTGAAGCCAGGTCGCGGTGGATCACTCGACCTGTGGGCGCTTTAAGTAATCATCTGCAGTAGATCTGAGATCAGCAGCAAGGTTGATCTAAACCGCCTCGGGTCTCCCCACGCCTCTCAGCGATTAAGTGCCCGCCCACCCGGCGTCAGGCCGTGTGTGACGCGTGCGCCGCTTGCGGCTGGACGGCCTCGAAATCACCGTGCAGTACGTCTGGGTCGAGGTCGTAGCCGTTGGGCCAAACGACCGTGCCCATCTCGGGATCGACCCGGACCTGAGCAAAGTAGTCGGGATCCTGCAGCGGTTCGGCCATCGGCCCCCACAGATCGCCTGACAGGTCGACCTTCCGAACCAGGCCGTCGGTGAAGGTAAGTCGCAGCGCAAACCCCGCCAAGGGCTCGACAGCGGTGACACGGGGAAAGACGCAAGGATCGGTCATGGCAACGGATCAATCTTAGCGAGTTCCTTACGCCCATAGAAACGGCTGATGCTCGGCATAGGGGCCTCTCCCGATCGATTGAGCACAGGACCATAGGCCCCGCTTGGGACGGGAGAGTCGATCGGGGCTCGAGCCACCCCGGTCGGGGGAGTCCGACGTCATGGTGGCCGCGAAGCCGACAGGACGTCGGGACGCACCCGAGCTCCGAGCCCAAAGCAAGCTACTTCTTCTTGCCTTTCTTGGCCTTACCCTTCTTCTTCGCCTTCGCCTTCTTAGCGGGTTTGGCCTTCGCGCAGCCGGTCACGCTGATCGCCGTGTCCTGTTTGATCACCGCCCCATTCTGCCCCACAAATTCATTCGGCATGACCAGGCCTTCGGCCTCGGTCTGCTTCACCTTGACCGTCACTTTCTTCAGCTTGCCCTTGACGCGCTTGGTCTCTTTCTTCTTTACCGTGACCGTCTTCGTCTCATGACACAGGTTCCCGTTCGCCGCCAGAGCGCTGTACGGCCCCTCCGGCAGCGTCAATTCAAACGTCGAGAACGGCTGATCCGGCACGGTCTTGAACGTCGTGGACGTCACCCCGTTCTTGATGTCGGTGGCCCCCACCAGGTCGATCGTGACCCCATAACCCTGCAGCACCATCGTCAGGCTCGGGAACGCTTCGTCTCCGTGGCTGACGAAGATCGCGGGACCGGTCAACGGAACCGGCACCAGGGGCGTGTGCACTACCGCGTACCCAATCTTCGATTCCGACGGGCACGCGGCAGGATTGGTTTCGAATTGCTTGGCGGTACAGGCCTTCTGGAGCGTCGTCAGGCGCGAGGGAAGATGCTTTGGCAGTTCGACTTTGACGTAGGAGAGGTTCGCCTGAGTGCCCAGCTGGCCGATCCCGGACGATCGGTCCGCCGGCTCTTCGACCTTCGTCGTGAGGCTCGCACCATTTGCTTTGCTGGTTTTCCCGCTCGTGGAGACCGAGAATTTGGGGGTGAACTTCAACGCCGCGCAGTCCGTGACCTGGAACGGGATATCCAGCGGCAACGTGGCGCCTTCGGTGCTGTCCAGCGTCCCCTTGATCGCCATCGGTTCGCAGCTCGTCGGGTTGATCGTGAACCCGGGCCGGTCGATCGTGACCGACACGTGCTTGATCTCCAACGGGATCCCGTCGATGATGCTCGGGATCTTGTATGGCCCCGAATCGTCCGTCGTGACCGTCAACGCGGCAGTGGTCGGGTTGACTTCGACCTTCGCCCTGACGATGACTTTCCCGAGGTTATACGGCCCCGCGACCGCGGGGTTGACGATCGACAGGCCAAACGGCGCGCCATCATATGGTCCGGTGATATAGACCTTCCCGCCCGTGACGGTGTAGGGGTCACCGCCGAGACCGACACTGACGACCGTTTCGCCGATTTCGCTTTCCGGACCGCACGTCCCCGCGTTCGCCTGTGCTTCTTCGCACAGCTTCACGCCCGACAGCAGCCCCGTGAAACCGGGCGGGAAGTGCAGCTGCACCGCCTGCAGGTTCTGGTTGCCGTCTTCACGGCCCATGACCGTGTCGATCGTGCTGAACTGGCCGGCCTGGATGTTCGTCGTGCCACCCACGAACACCGGCGCGAACGGCAACGACGCTCCCGGGCAGGGGCCGCCGTCAGGGCCGGAGGTGATTTCAAAGCTCGAGGAACTGTTGACCGCTTCCTCACCAGACCACGGCGTAAACAACGCATTCGTGGTGTACGTCCCGCAATGCGCCGGCGTCGCCAGCGGCGCGCGTTCACCTCCGTAGAAATGCAGTTCGAGCTCTTCAAACGGAAGCTGCGGGGTGTTCAGGAACGTAGAGGTAATCTGACCCGTAGTCTGGTTCAGCGAGACTTCGCCGGGGAGCTTCACGAGCACGCCGGAGACGGGGTCCTTCGCGACCAGGTACATCGCGACCAGCGAACCGAAGGGGTTAGCGTTCTGCGCCGCGAGATACACCTCCCCTTCGAGCGGGTTCGGCAGCAGCGGCGAGTGGATCGTCGCGGTCGCGATCTTCGACGCGTCCGGACACGACGGTTCGCCCGCCGTGAACTGCGCCGTCTTGACACCCGGTTCGCCGGACGGGTTCAATTCCTTGAAGCCTTCAAAGCCGATCTGGGCCTCCGAGCACGCTTCCAGGTTGTTCGCCCCCGCCGGGTTCAACGTCACACCCTCGGGCAGCGTGACCGTCGTGTCCTTGACATCCGCCGCCGCGGGAGTGTTCGCGTTGAGGCTCACTTCCAGAGGGACATGCACGCTGACCGTCAAACCCGACGGGCCGCTCGCCGACTGGGTATCGGGCGCGACCTTGATCGCCGGACTGAACGGCTCCTGGTTACACCCATCCTGGCTGTCCATCGGTTCGCCAGCCAAAAACGCCAGCGGATTTGAGGATTGCGCTTCATTCCATGCGTCGGCGGCGACAGACGTGCTCAGCGGCCCCGTGCACGACGTCGGCAACGTCAGGAACGCCGGCGGGTACGCGAGATCCTGCAGCACGCACCCAGGTCCCCCTGAGAGGCAGACCCAGCCGCGCGAATGGTCGTGGCTGGGGGCGCCCGGCACACCCCAGAACGTCACCCGGGCGCCGAGGACATCAACTGCCTCGGTGTTGTTGCGGACGGTGACCGTCACGCCGTAGTCTTCACCGGTGCGAATGGACGTTTCGAGGACAGTCAGATCGCCCTTGACGTCGAAGCCGAATGCCGCTGGCTCGCCCGCCGACGGCACGAGGTTGAAAATAGGCACCGCCACGGCGACCAATTTCAGGTGGGATTCTTCCTCGAAGGTTATTGTCGCGACACCTACCACCGTATCGTTCGGGCATGAGTCGTTGGCTTCTTCGCCGTTGTGCCCCGCGAAGTCTTCATCGGTGCACTGCGGGATCACGGTCGGGTTGCCGACCAGTCCCGCCGGCAGCCTGACCACCAGGTTCCTCGCCAGCTCGGGCGACTCCGTCAGGACTTCAGTGCCACCGCTACCACCCAATCCGAGGGTCTGGTTGAGGTCGAGCGTGGAGGTCATCTGGAACGGGTGCGAGCCCGCCTGCGTATCGGGCGTGCCGTCTTCGTTTTCCAGCGTCAGTTCATTCCGTTCGACCCCGAAGATCGTCGGTTCGCCGTTGACCGCGACCGCACGGCTGAGCGAAGCGCCTAGCGTTTCACCGCCGCTGACCGTGACTTGATTATCGAGATTCGCCGCGGCGGCCACGTTCACCTTGACGTAGATATTCATGTAAAACTGTTCATAGGGTTTAACGTCGTGCGAATAGGTGCAGACGACCTGTCGCGGCGCCGCAATTGAGCAGTTGGGTCTTAATGAGAAAAGAGTCCCTTCGATCAGTGTGGCTTCAAGCCCCGCGGGAAGCGTGTTGACGATCGTGATCGTCTGCGCTACTCCATTGACTTCCGCGTCACCGAGATTGGCCACCGCCACGTGGATCTGACCTTCGCCTTTGAGCGGCAGGTTAGTCGGCGCCGCACGAGATTCCAGCACCCAGTGCGCGACCGGGTGAACCGACGCGGCTTCCGCGGCGAGCGCCGGCGTCGCGGCGAGCGCCGTCATACCGATGAGCGCTCCCAAGGTCGCCGTGAGCTTTAGACGCAGGCGGCGGGGCATGCCAGACCCCGGGCGGGCGATTTGACCGGTGGTGCTCATGTGGAGAGAATCGAGCCTCGTCATCACTTGCCCCTCCCGGTCGACTTCTTCGCTTTCGCCTTAGCCTTCTTTTTCGTCTTCGCGCCGTACCTCTTACGGGCTTGCTTTTCGCATCCGGCGCGCTTCTTCTTCGCCTTCTTCTTACACGCCTTCAACGCCTTGGCGAGCTTTTCAGCCCTGACCTGCGCAGCGGTCTTCGGCGGCGTCACAGCCTTCGAGGATACGGGCGCGATATTGCCGCTGCCGGAGAACGTCTGGCTGGGAGGCGCACCGAAGATCTCCGGCTGCGGCGCCGGCGCCGCACGACAGGACTCCGCCGTCGTACACGCCGGGGGCACCGTGCCCGCGCCCGGCGGACACGGCGACGCGCTCGTACATTCATGCGCATCGTAAACGTCATACGCATTATCGGTATCCTGCGGCGCGAGCCGGTCAGCCGACAGGAAGAACACTTCGCTACCACTCGCGTTGGCGTCCAAGAACGCCGCTTCGTGTTCAGAAGTACCCGAGGAAATCAACCCCACACAGCCAGCTTCGCTAGCGCAGCTGCCTTCACCCCTGGGCTCATACTCATAGACCTTCTCCTTATCGCCCGTAGCCGCCGGTAAGAGATGATCCGGGCTGTTGAAGAACAGCCGCCCGCTGTTCGACAGGTAACGCGACTGATAGAACGCTACACCGGGTTTTTCCGGCGTCCATGTCGGGACACTCGCAGCCAGCCAACGTCCACTCCAAGTCCTATTTGAATCGACCCTTTCCGCAGGCTCGCCGTACCCTGACCCGGCTTGTTCTCCTTCGGGTCGCGCACCGGTCGGGTTACACGACGCGCAGACCAGTCGTCCGGTGCCGGTGCCTGCTTCATAGAGGAACACCTCCTCGTCTGCCACACCGCTGTTCATGTCAGTGTTGTCATACCCCGTCAAGCTGCGGTCCGACATGAAAGCCACGTAGCGACCGTTCGGCGAGACCCGCGAAGTCATTCTATACAGCTCGGGAACTCTACCCCAGTCAAAGCTATCTTCGTTGGACAGGGTCGCGATGAACGTCGTCACACCATCGTGGTACTCATACAGGTTGCACGTCACACCGGCGGATTCTCCTTTGCATGAGCCCTGCGTCGCACCGCGTTCAGCGCCGTCACCGAGAACTCCGTTGGCGACGAAATACACATAGGAGCCATCTTCGCTCGCGCCGAGCACACCCTGCACACCACCTCCCGGAGTCAGGTCGGTCAGCGTGCCCGCCAGCGGCTCGCTGCTACCACTGGTCAATTCAAACACGTAAAGATCGGGGTTACCTTCCTCGGCCTTGGAACCAGCGGTCAACTGCTTTTGATCGGTGAAGAACACCTTCGATCCGTTCGCGCTCGCCGTCCAGAAGAACGGTTCACCATCTTCTGCTCCTTCTCCCGATCCACCCTGGACGGTATCGAGCCGCAGCGTTTCCTGCGTCTCGGTGTCGCGCACGTAGAGCTCCGATCCTTCTGCTCTGGTGTACCCTGTCCAGAAGACGAGCGTGCCATCGTTGGAGATCGCGTGCCTGGTCATCGCACCTTCATTTTCGCCGCCACCCAGAACACCTGTCCCCTCCGATGTTTGGCCTGGGAGCACGCTGACGGGCTGTAGATCCCCTCCGGAACCCCACTCATACAACTCGCCCCTAAGGGGAGCACCGACTTCTTCATTGGCATTGAAGACGACGTGACTCAGGTCCGGCGTGGCGCCTTCGACCCCTAACTCCGCCGTGGGGATACCCGGCGCGTTCTGTGCGTTGAGCAACGCCACGTAGCCGGCATTCCGCATCAGTTCGCCGTTGCGCTTCGCCGCATCGTAGCTCGCCGCTTCCGATTCTTCGGGCGCCAGCGGCGCGTCATCGCGCAGGGAAACAGTCTTTTCCTGGACTTCGCCGGGCGACAGCGCCGGCGACAGCGGCGGCTTGGCCAGATCCTGGCCCCCCGTGAACGGCTTCAACAGCCCCAGCGCGAGGTCAGGGGAAAACAACTTATAGGTCTGCCCATCTCCCACTGAAAGGCCGTCCGGTTCGCTGGTGGGCGGCATTATGTCCTGTGAAACCCACCCGTCGACACCATCGCGTACAGAGAGGACTTGCGACGCGTTAGGAGACACCGTGCCTTCGAATTCACTGTCCGCGGGTATCGGCCCGGACGCCGTGTAGGCGATCGCTCCGCCGACTTCAGAGGCCTGTACCGCCCCTCCCCCTTCAAGCATGGGGTTGGGCTCCGCGCCATCCTTGTTCAAGGGAGTGACCATTTCCCACTCGCGGCCGTCTGGCAGCACGGATTCGCCGCCGGCCGTCTGTGTGGTGAATGTGTGGTCGGGGCCGGCGGCCATTTCGGAGTCCTGGATGGTCACCACGCTGTAGTGGTAGGTGGTGTCCGGCGCGAGACCCTGCAGGTGCTGGACGACGCTCTGGACGGCTTCCCCGGAGCCGATATTCACGCCGGGCGTAGCAGGCACGTCGCTGCAAGCGGAAGGGCTCACGGCGCAGCTGGCCGTCCCGTACTGGAAGTAGTAGCTCGTTTCAGCGCCGCGGGGATCGATCTGCGCGTGCAGGTCAGCCGAGGTCGATGTGACGTTGGACGTCCACTCCGCGTTGACCGTCGGCCCGGGCGTCGTGAAGCTCCCAGCGCTTTCTTCGGTCCCGCTCGAATTGGTCGCGGTCAGACGGAAGTAGTAGACAGTGCCCGACTGCAGTTCGGCTACGCCAGCGCTGACCGGTTCGGCGCTGTTGCCCGAGAACGGGACCGTCTTTGAGCAGGGCTTGCTCTGACCGTAAGAGGTGCTGGTCCCGTAGTCGAACTCACACGCGGTCACTTCCGTTCCTTCCGGGTTGACCGTCCCGTGCAGCGTAACGCTCGTCTGCTTGACCGCTGAGGGCGCTTCCGTCGTGACATCTGGAAGCACCACAGATGGCCCGAAGACAACGAGGTTCCCACTACTGCGGTTCGACGAGACATAAGCGTCGCCGGTTTCGCTGTTTACGGCTATGCCCTGCGATTCTTCGAAGGACCCAGAACCAAATTCTTCTATCAGGACCCCCGCGGAATCGTACCCAGATATAAACGATCCATCATCGACGTACACGTTCCCGTGCGAGTTGACCGCTACGGCGTTTCCTTCCCCGGCCGTCCCGAGTGCTTCTTCATGGTCGATCGCGTCTGTGGACGTGTTGACTTCCACCTTGGCCACGCCACCTCCGTAGTTGCCGACGTACACCACACCGGGAGCACCCACCGCCACATACGCCGGGTTTTCAACGGTTGTCTGTTCGATTTCCCCGACCTTCACGCCCGCGGAGTTGAACTCGAATATCGCCTGTTCGTCGTAGTTGACGGCATAGACATTGCCTTCCGTGTTGACCGCCACACCGTTGGGTTCGCCCCCAACGCTCAGCGTTTCCGCGAGTTCATATTCACCGCTCAGAGTATTCAGCTTGAACTTGGCGATCGCGCCTTGGAGCTCCTCCTCGACGTAGACGTCGCCGTTCGACGGGTCGAGCGTTCCACACGCCGTAGAGGTCGGACTCAGACCATGGTAGTAGCAGGCATCGTCCACCGCCACCCCCTGCGGTTCGCCTTCGACCAATTCAAGACCGTCAAGCGCGTTGATCTGCGCGGGAACGCCACCCACCGGAGCACCGCCTTCAGCACCAAAGACATACACCACATCGGCATTGCTGTCAGCGACATAGACATTCCCCGTTTCCTGGTCAACCGCGACACCCGTAGGATGCTCAAACGACGACGGCTGGCTAAACGGCGCCGATTCCAGGATCCGGGGACGCCTATTGAGCGCGCTCGCCGGAGCCACACCGAGCAGCAGCATGCCGCACGACGCGCAGATCACGGTCAGGACATAACGACGCAAAGGCGCACCGATCCCTTGGAAGGCACGCACGCGAGCAGGCCCTGTGACACCGAGGCGGTGGAGGAGGGACCTGGGGGCGTTGCGTGGGTTACTCACTTGGGTGCCTTTCGTGGGGTTGCGTTGGGTGTGACGGGGAAAGCTCATGCCCGGGCTCCAATCGGGGCTGTGGCGAGGGTGGCGAGGAGCGGGATCAAGGCACACCCACCCGTGCGGCGATTGGTCCTCTTCCCCGGACGTAGCGCTAGAATCCTCCTCATGACGACCAAGGAGCGCCTCCACGCACTCATAGACGAGCTGTCCGAGCCCGCGGCCAAACGCGCGCTCAAACTCGTGGAGAAAGAGCAGGAGGACCCGGTGATCGCGGCGTTCCGCGACGCGCCCGAGGACGACGAACCCTGGACCGAGGAGGACGAGGCCGCCGCAGCCGAAGGCCGCGCGGACATCGCCGCCGGGCGCACCGTATCCCACGAGGAGATCAAGCGCGACCTCGACCTAGCGTGAGCGTCCTGCCTCGCGGCCGCGCCTACGACCGCTGAGACCCGCGGTTGCGCAGTCTTTTTATCTCTCGAAAACACTCCCCCTGAAGGCGCACCGGTCCCTTGGGTGATTTTGGGCGTGGTGGTCCCTGTGAACAGACGCACGCGAGCAGGCCCGGCGACACCGAGGCGGTGAAGGAGGGACGTGAGCCTATTCGGTGCGTTGGTCATTTTGGGGCCTTTCTCTTGTTCTTGGGTCATGCTTGGGAAGGAAGGTTGGTGAGCGTTTTCGCGCCAGGTTTGGGACGCGATCGCCCGGAAAGACGGGGGTTTGACGCGCGGGTGGAGTTGCGATCGCGGCTGCCGTCGCAGGGGCGGGGTAGCCTGGCTTGCATGAATTCGATCCGAGACATCACAAGACCGTCACGATTAAGGACCCGCCCACCCAGGACCCGCCCACCCGGCGCTAGAATGCGGGGCATGACTCTCAAGGAACGCCTGCACAAGCTGGTGGGGAAAGAGCATTCGGTGATTGCGGTTGGCCACGACAGCGCCAATGGCGCCGCGCCCGGCGAGCCCCCGGAGATGGCGAGCGCCCCGGCGAGCTGGGGCTGGGACAAAACCGCATGGGGTGAGCCGATGCCCAACGTCGTGGCCTGGCTGCAGCAATCCCGCCAGGGCCGTTGACGCTCGCGATCGACGCCAACGTCGCGATCGAGGCGAGCATCGCCCCGGGCGGCTTTCAGGCTCTTGCCAATCAGACGCTCGTCGCTCCGGCGCTGATGTGGTCTGAGGCGCACTCTGTTCTGCATCACCGCCAGGGGCGCGGCGAGCTGACAGCGCAGCAGGCTCAGACCGCCCGCACCGCGCTCGCCCAGGCGCCGATCGCACGTGTCGAGGACACCCGCATCCGCGAGGAAGCCTGGCGCTTCGCCGACGAGCTCGGCTGGGCGCGGACCTACGACGCCGAATACGTCGCGCTCGCACACATACTCGGCTGCCGCCCGCTCACAGTCGACATGCGACTCTGGCGCGGGACCAAACGCCTCGGGTTCGTCGTCATACCTGAAGAACTGTGAAAGAGAATTAAAGGGCCGCCCGCCCGCACCGGTCCCTGCAAAGCCACGCACGCGAGCAGGCCCGGCGACACCGAGGCGGTGAAGGAGGGACGTGAGCCTAGTCGGGGTGGTGGTCATTTTGCTGCCTTTCTCTTGTTCTTGGGTCATGCTTGGGAAGGAAGGTTGGTGAGCGTTTTCGCGCCAGGTTTGGGACGCGATCGCCCGGAAAGACGGGGGTTTGACGCCGCGGGTGGAGTTGCGATCGCGGCTGCCGTCGCAGGGGCGGCCTATGGTCGTTGGCCGGTCGTCGATCCGCGACGGCTGTTGAAGACTGGAAGGAGAGCTGGCATCATGAAAGTCGTGACTACGCGCGAGACCGCACATGCTCTGCTCGACCGCTATCCCGACGAGGACCTCCCCGCTCTGATCGACCTGCTGGCCTGCCGACGCGCAGCCGACGGGACCGACCTCAGCGCCAAAGGAATCCGGGAGCGCAACGGCGAGCGACTGCTCACCCCTGCGGAGCTCGAGCGGTTCATGTCGCAATACGGGGCCTTCATCGGCCCCGCTGACGGCGAGGGCTAAACCGTGGTTGACAAGCGGCCTGACCCGTTCGTCCCGGCGCGGTTCGACGACGCCCAAATCCAAGACGACCTGACCCACTTCCCCGTCGACGCGGCGGACGCCCTGCGTGCCCTGCGCCGCGAGATCGACCGAGACGACGGCATCCCCGCGTCCCGTCTCAAACACTGCGACGACGAGGGCAGAGACGGCACCCACCTCGCCGGCTGCCTGAAGACCTACGTCCCCTGGCCGATCGGACGCTACGGAATCGTCTTCCAGATCGTCGGACACGCCACACGTCCCTGGGGCGTGCGCGCGATCGCCTACGGGATCCGTCACAAGCCCGGCCGCGGAAAGCTCACCGTCTACGAAGTCGCCGACCGCCGACTCCCCGAGATCGTCGCGGAAGACCTGCGGGGTAAGGAGCCCGACACACCCGCGACGGGGCAGAACGCACCCGGTGAGTGAGGGGGTTGGGGTGGTGAAAAGCTGGGCGCCGCGGTCCGGGATGGGGACCGCGGCGCCCTGTGGAGCACGGCGCGAGAGGGTGCTAACGCCGAGATCCGTCCGAATGCCTCCGGAGAGGGGGTGGAGACACTCGGACAGAGACCGGACTGGCGCGGCGCGTGCGATGCGGCCCTGCAGCACTCCATCCTCCTTCACAATCGAGGGTAGCGGCGTGAACTCGCCAGACGATCGACCCATCCCCATTCCAAACACCCCGGGAACGAGGGTGCTGCGGTTGACAGTTACTGCGACCCGCGACAACTGGACTCCTCTCCGTCGTGTGTTCTGCTGAGACGGACCTCAGCGCGGGCTTGCGCGCTGGCTCGTCTCGGCGCTCGCCTCCCCGGCGACGCAGACACAGCATCTACGGCCGTACACCCGAGCGCAATACTTTTAAGGTAGGCATTCGTGCGGGGACGGCGCGGGCGGGATTTCGCGTCCCCGACAGGCCGGATCGGGGTCGAATTGCCCATGTCCAGGCCACTTTCAGCGCTTTAAATAATCTCGTGCGGTGCCTGGAAGCGCCTCTGAGCGTCGGAGCGTGTGGTTTGCGCCGCGCTGTGCGGGGTGTATGTTTCCGAGGATGGAAGAGGACGAAGCGCAGGTGAGTGCAGAGGAGAGGAGAGGACATGGCGTCAAAGCACGCGCTGCTGGGACTGCTGCTTGACCACCCTGGTTATCCGTACCAGCTCGCCGATCAGCTACAGCAGCGGCTGGGTCCGGCGTGGAAGGTCAACTCCGGCCAGGTCCATCAGGACATCAAAGCGATGGAGAAGGACGGGCTGATCGAGCGCGTCGAGAGCGTCCCGACCGCTCGTGGGGAACGGCACGTGTACCAGATCACCGACAGCGGCGTCAGGGAGTTCGAGAGTTGGTTCGAGGAGACCCAAACGAAAGGCGTACGGCTCAGCCGCCGTCCCCTGCTGGTGAAGATCACCTTCGGGGGCCCGCGGCGCCTGCAGGGTGCGCTGGCGCAGGTCGACGCCTATGAGCGCGAATGCGCGAAGCGGATGAACGAGATCGCCCACCTGCGCGAGACGCTGCCGGCGGATGGGCCGCTGATACGAGCCGATCGTGTGCTGCTGCGCCTGAGCCTCTCAGCCGATATCTACCAGCTCGACGGCGAGCTGCGGTGGGCCCGACACGCGCGTGAGATGCTCTCCTACCTGGCCAACCGCGAGACGGACTGGTCCGCAAATGAAGGACGCACAGGCGTGGAGCAGGGGCGCCACGATCACGGCGGCGCGCGCAGGGACCTGTTCAAGCGCATGGCCGCCGAGGACTGAGATGCTCCTTTCACTGCAACAGGTATCCAAGCGCTTCCAGACCCCCAGCGGAGAGAGGGTGGCGCTGGACGATGTCTCGCTCGAGCTCGAGCGGGGCCAGATCATGGGGGTCTACGGTCCCAGCGGCTCGGGCAAGACCACGCTTTTGCGAATCGCCGCGGGATTGCAGACTCCGGACAGCGGCACCGTCACCTACAACGGCGAGCGCCTGGATCAGATGCCCGCGGCCGAGCGCCAGCGCTACCGCCGGCAGGAGATCTCATGCGTGTGGGCCGCGCCGTCCTGGCAGGAGCGCCTGTCGGTGCTCGACCAGGTCGCGACGATGCTGCTCGTGGATCGTCGCCGTCACCGAAGCGCCGAGCGCCGGGCACGCGAGGCGCTCGAGGCCTGTGAGGTCGAGCAGTGCGTGGACATGGAGCTCGGAGACCTCTCCGACGGTGAGCGCCAGCGCGTCGCGATCGCCTGCGCGATTGTCTCAGAACCGCGGCTGCTGTTGGCCGACCGGCCGGCCTTGGGTCTGTCGCTGCTGGAGCAGGAGGCGATCATGACGCTGCTTGGGACGCTCGCGCGGGAGGCGAAGGTGGCGGTGCTGATCACCGACAGCGACCCCGAGCCGCTGGTGGCAGCGGAGCCCGTCCTGTACCTGCGGGACGGCAAGCTCGTCAATTCGCAGGACGCGCAGGAGCGCGGCAGGCTCTATCGCTTCCCGGCGGCCGCGGCCGCCACTCAAGCGCTCGATGCTTGATCTGGAGGAAGCGCGTAAGTACTACGCGAGTCCAGGGGGCGAGATCCACGCCGTCGATGATCTCAGCATCAGTATCGCCGAGCGGGAATTCGTGGCGATCTTCGGGCCGAGCGGCTCGGGCAAGACAACGCTTTTGCTGCTCGCGTCGGGCCTCTTGCGCGCGGACTCCGGGAGGGTGCTGTTCGAAGGCGAAGACCTATCAAAGATGCCCAGGCGAGATGTACTGGCCTACCGGCGCACGAAGCTTGGCTTCGTGTTTCAGGACTTTAAGCTGTCCGCGGGCCTGACCGCCGAGGACAACGCGGCGATACCGCTGCTGCTGGGAGGGATGGCGCACCGCCAAGCGCGAGCGCGGGCCCTGGCCGTGCTCGCGGATGTGGGCCTTGAGCATCGCGCCGGTCACACCCCCGCCGAGCTCTCCGGCGGAGAGCAGCAGCGCCTGGCGATCGCGCGAGCGCTCGTGGCTGAGCCAAAGCTGATCCTGGCCGACGAGCCGACGGGGAACCTCGACAGCACGACCGGGAACGCGGTGCTCGAGCTGCTCAGCGCGCTGGGACGCGAGCATGGGGCGGCGGTCGTATTGGTGAGCCACGACGCGCGTGTGGCGCGCTACGCCGACCGTGTGGTTCAGATGCGCGACGGCCGGCTGGCAGATCCAGAACCGCGGGAGCAGGAGGCGATCGGGCGATGATCGAATACCTGCGGACCCTGCTGCTGTTCTACCGTGGCCATCTGCGCGTGCAGCCGTTGCGAGAGCTGATGGCCGTCGCGGGGGTCGCCGCCGGCGTGGCGCTGCTGTTCGCCGTTCAGGTCGCCCACCACAGCATCACCGGCTCGTTTGAAGAAATCTCCCACGGCCTCGCCGGCAACGCGACGCTCGAACTGGCCGCCCGAGGACCCGAAGGCTTCGATCAGCGGGTATCCGAAGAAGTGGAACGCATGGGAGGCGTGCAAGCCGCGGCGCCGATCCTCACGCAGCCGGTCATCGCCGTCGGGCCCACAGGACGGCGCGCGCTGACGTTGGTGGGCGCGACCGAACAGGTCAGCGCACTGCACGGCAGGCTGTCCTCGGAGTTTCAGCGCGCCACCGAAGGCCCGCAGCGAGGGTCGCTGCTGTTGACCGAGGAGACCGCGAACGCGATCGGCGCCCGGCCGGGCCATCGGGTCACCGTCCTGATCGGCGCGCACAGCGAACGCATGACGCTCGACGCGGCGCTTCCAGCCAGCAAGATCGGTCCAGCGGCCGACAGCCCAATCGCCGCGGCCCCGCTGGCGATCGTGCAGAGCATGGCAGGCCTGCAGGGCCGTGTGACGCGTGTCCTGATCGAGCCCAAGCCGGGGCGTGAAGCGCAGCTGGCGCGCGCCCTGAACGTCCGCTTCGGCGACACGTTGAACGCTCGCCCGGTTGACACCGAAGTGAAGCTGCTCGGCAATGCCGCGGCGTCGGAAAAGCAGGTGACGCTGCTGTTCAGCGCGATCAGCCTCGTCGCGGCCGTGATCCTCGCCTACAACGCGCTGCTGCTGGCAAGCGATGAGCGCCGGCGTTTCATCGTCGAGCTGATCAAGAAGGGCGCCCCCGATTCGATGGTCATCGCCTCGCTCGCGTTCGACGCGTTGATCCTCGGTCTCGCCGGCTGCGTGCTCGGGCTGCTCGCGGGCGATGTCATCTCGCTGCTCGCCTACCACAGCGTGCCCGGGTACATCGCGGCCGCCTTCCCGATCGGCGGCCAACGCGTGCTCGCGGCGCAGACGGTCCTGATCGCGCTCGCGGGAGGCATGGTCGCGGCGTTCGCCGCGGCGGCGCTGCCGGCGTTGGCAACGCTCCGCGCCGGCGTCGCGAGCGAGCCCGAGGGGGTCGGTCGTGCGCTGTCGCTCGCCGACAGGCTGCGCGCGTCGGACCGTACGATCTGTGCCTGCGGTGCGCTGCTGGCATGCCTGTCGGTAGCCGTATCCGCGCTGGCGCCGGGAACCACGGTGTTCGCGCTCGTGGGGCTGGCGGTCGGCCTGGTCATCTGCCTGCCGATGATCCTGCATCAACTGCTCAGGCTGGCCCGCACAGTCTCGCGGCATTCCGACGATCCCGCCGCGCGCCTGGCGGTCGCCGAGCTGCGCAGCTCCCCCACCCGGTCGGTCGCGCTGCTGGCGACGGGGACGATCGCGGCATTCCTGATGATCGTGATCGGCGGCTCGGTCGCGAACGTGCAAAGCGCCGTCTCGAGGGGCGCCACCGACCTGCTCTCAAACGCCCCCATCTGGATCAAGCCGGGCGGGCCCGAGAACGTGTACGCGACGCAGCCGTTCGCATCCGCCGGAACTCAGCGGCGCCTTGCGCGCCTCGGCGTCGTCAGCTCCGTGCTGCCATGGCGAGACTCCTTTCTCGACCTGCCGGGACGGCGGGTCTGGGTCATCGGCGTGCCGCCCCAGCTTCCAGACCAGATCGCTCCAAGCCAGCTCCTGGAAGGCTCGCTTCCGACGGCGGACAGGCGCCTGCGCGAAGGCGGCTGGGTGGCGCTCAGCCAGACGATCGCACGCGAAGATCACCTGCGCCTCCGGGAGCGCTTCACGCTTCCCACCCCCGCGGGCAACGCGAGCTTTCGCCTCGCGGCGACGACAGCAAACTACGGCTGGCTATCGGGCGCGATCGTCATGAACGGCGCCGATCACGCACGATTGTGGAGCAGCGAGGAGGCGACCCAGCTCGGCGTCACGTTACAGCCGGGCGTCACGCCGGCGCGGGGCAAGGCACTGATCGAAGGGGCGCTTGCGCCGGGATCGGCGCTGGCGGTACAGACCGCCGGCGAACGGCGAGCGGAAGTAAGCGCGGTGCTGGGCAGCACGCTGCAGAGACTGAACGACACCACGATCGTCGTGCTGGTCACTACGATCGCGTCGGTGATTGCACTGATGATGGCCGCGGTCTGGCAGGGCCGTCGCAGGTTCAACTCGCTGATATCGATCGGCATGAGCTTTGGCCAGTTCGCCCGGCTCGTCTTCTACGAGGCCGGCACGGTGCTGCTCAGCGGATGCCTGATCGGCGTCGCGGCGGGCCTGATCGGTCAATATCTGATCGATGGCTGGCTGCACCACACCACGGGCTCCCCGGTCCAGTTCACAGCCGCGTGGGCGCTGGGGCTGCGCACGCTGGCGATCGCCGTCCTGATCTCGCTGGTGGCGTCCTTGATCGCGGTGCTGCGCATCACCGGGGTCCAGCCCAAGGCAGCCTTCTCGACAGCATCGGAGACGGTATGAGCAGCCGAGCCTCCATCGGCACAGACGCACGCACAGCGCCGGCGGCCACACCACCGCCCGGCGGAGGAGACGCACGCACTGCGCCGGCGGTCACACCACGGCCCGGCGGCGGCGCGAATCACCCGTCCAGGGGCCGCGGCAAGGACGAGATGGCGGCCGACAGGAGCACGTTCGCGCCCGCGCTGGCGCTGTTGCCCGGAGCACTGAAAGCAGACATCGGTTGCCTGTATCGCGTGCTGCGGACGCTCGATGACCTCGTCGACGAGGATGACCCGCGGGCGCCAGAGAGGGTGGCGGCCGTCGAGTGCTGGGCGCGCGGCGAGCGGGCTAATACTCCCGAGACGCGGGCACTGGAAGACCTCGCGCGACGGTATCCGCTACCGCGCAACGCGCTGATGGACTTCTGTGCAGGGATGCGACACGACATCGCGCGCGCGAGCGTGCAGGACGACGAGGACTTCGCGCGCTACTGCCAGCAGGCGGGTGGGTCGGTGGGAATCGTGCTCGCGACCATGCTCGGAACCACGCGAGCAGAGTGCGAGAGCAAGATGGCCACGCTCGGCAGAGCGATGCAGGTGACGAACATCCTGCGTGACATCGACGAGGACCTCGCTCGCGGACGCCTGTACATCTCCCGCACCACGATCGAGCGCTTCGGCTTGCCGGCGCCCGGGGCGCGCGAAGCGCTGCTACGGGATCACATCGCTCGCGCCGACGCGCTGTTCGAAGAAGGCGCCGGCGCGATCCCGCTGCTTCTGGGCGGCCGCCGAGCGATAGCCCTCGCGGCGAGCCTCTACCGCGAGATCCTGCGTCAGCTCGAACGAGACGGCTTCGGAGCCAAACCGGGTCGCGCCACCGTGCCGATCTGGCGCATCCGCCTGCTGACCGCCAAGCACCGTTTCAAATTGTCAACCGCAGCTCCCGGGGAGACGGGCGTGTTAGGACAGTCAGGACGATGAGCGGGGTCAGCGAGCGGAGAGGAGAGTCAGCGCGATGAGGCCGAATGAGCTTCACGGGAGGAGCAGCTTCGGGCATATCGGGCGAGTCACGCTCGTGGCCTGTGTGGCGCTGCTGAGCAGCGCGGTCGGCCTAGCTTCCGGAGCCGGGCTCCAGAGCAGCGCGCCCGTCCAAGCTTCCGGCGCCGACCTCCAGGGCAGCGCGCATATCTCCCGCCTGGTTAATGGCACCGACACCGCCCACCTGCACCTGATCCATCAGGAAGAAACAGTCCTGTCCGAGGAAGGCCCAGCAGCCGGGGCGCTGCCCGGCCACATGCTAGCCCGGCTGGAGATCGGCTCGATCTACACAGGCCGCTGCACGATCTACACCGCGGACGGATCGATCACGGGCCGCGGAACCGCGACTCCACACGGCTCCGGGCGCTACCAGAGCTTTCACGGCACGCTGCTCATCACCGGCGGCACCGGCCGCTACGCGCACGTCCACGGCCACACCGAGCTGTACGGGACGTTTGACCGCAGAACGTACGCCGTGGTCATACAGACGACGGGGAACCTCTCATATTGAGGACCACGACCCGGATCGGGACCACGAGGATCGGGACCACGACACGGATCGCGTGGTGAATACGTGCGCCGATCCCCCGTCCCGCTGAGGACGCTGCTGAGCATCGTCGCGTGCCTGGCGAGCGCCTGCCTGCCGGCGCGAGCGCTCGCGACGCCGGCTGTGAGCCTGCACGCCGCTTTCGCGCCCGAGACCCTCGGGCAGCCAACGACCGTGAACTTCCGCGTTCAGATTGCGCCCACCACCGAACTGCTGCCGCCACCCCTCACCGAAGCGGACATACGCTATCCCGCGGGCCTGGACATCTCGCTGAGCGGCCTCGGCATCGAAACCTGCTCAGCCCAGACGCTCGAACTATCCGGACCGCAGGGCTGCCCCGCCGACTCGCTGATGGGCGAAGGACGCGCGATCGCCGAGTTCCCGGTCAAACACGAAGTCTTCCGCGAAACCGCGCAGATCGCGATCGTGCGAACCGCCGAACAGGAAGGGCGCCTCGCGATGCTGCTCTACGTCTATGACGAGACGGCCGTGAGCGCGCAGCTGATTCTCCCAAGTCAACTGTTCCCCGGCGTCAGGCCATTCGGGGGCCTCCTGGAGATCCACGTCCCCCTGGTTACGACGCTGCCCGAAGCCCCGGACCTGGCCGTCGCCGAAATTCAGCTGGTGCTCGGCCCCAAAGACCTCGTCTACTACGAACGCGCCCACGGCAAGGAGATCCACTACAAACCCACCGGCATCAAGCTGCCGGAGCGCTGCCCCCGCGGCGGCTTCCCCTTCACCATCGAACTCGGGTTTCTCGGAGGTAGCCACGCCAGCGGCAGGACGGCGGTGGCGTGTCCGGTGCGGGCGACACGGCGCCCGGAACCGAGCGCGCGCCCCGTCGCCTGACATCCCAGTCGGCGGACAGCGTGCAAGGTGAACGTCATGCGCTCGTTGCCGAGATAAGTCCGCCCGTACATCGAACAAGCCATCCAGGAAGCGCAAGAGCGCTCCCTGATCCCGGCGAGTTGCACGCGGTCGCGCGAAAGCAAGGCTCCGCGGATCTCCTCGGGCATCGAGTCGATGACGTCCGGCTCCGGTATTGAGCGCTCGACCTCCAGTGCGACCTGGGCCAACAAGACGCCCTGCGACGAGAACCTTGCACCATGAAAACGCCGGGATCGCGCGCCCATCAGCGCGACTGATGGCTTCGGGCCGGGAGTTCCCGGCCGACTTCGCCCGGCGTAGACACGGCAAGGGTATGGAAGGTCAGGCGTAGCCGAACATGCCGGCGAGCTGCTCGCTGAGCGTCGCCGGCATCACCGGAGGACTCTAGGTCTCCGCCATCTGTGGCCGCCAGCCGATACCCGGCAGCCTTGCAACCCCCGCCCTTCAGGCCCGAGATCGTCGTGTCGTATGCCCGCCGGTCAACCTTGTTCAACGAGGCGGCGACACGGGCGACCGTGTCGCCCACGAAAACGGAATGTGCCACCCCCGTACGCTCGTTAGGCCGGTTGGAGCTTGCCTTCGGCCAGGTCCTTCAAACCTTGGCGTACGCTCGGACTCGACCGATTCGTCATGTCTTCCACATAGCGGACGACGCCCTCCAGCCACTCCCGGTCCTCGCCCCTCGCGCGCAACTCGCGTACCGCGCGCCCGACCCGTCTCAGGCTCTCCTGCTCGATCAGCGCCGGCTTGGAGCCCGGCAGGGCCGCCAGTGCACCACGCCTAACCCACAGCCGGACAGTCGGCTCGGAGACACCCAGATACTTCGCCGCCTCCGCCACCGGGACCCCCCGAGCGGCGTTAGGCGCGGCCCGCTTGAGCTGCTTGCCCATCGCCATCAGCTGCTCCGCGAGCTCTCCGCGCGCTTGATACCCAAACGTTGGGAAAAAGCGCTGTAGCTAGCGGCGACCTGGCGATCGACGTCTGAGAGCAGCGGGACGTTGAGGCCGTGCTTGGCGACGAACGCCTCGTGCGAAGCCAGATCCTGCGAAGAGATGCCAACGACGGTGGCGTCCAGCGCCGCGAAGTCGCCCGCACGGTCGCGGTAGGAGCAGAACTGTTTCGTGCACACCATCGTGTTGTCGCCGGGGTCTCACTGGAGCGGCTAATCAATATCGCGCAGGGCTGAGCGCACGAGTTCTGCGACGGCCTCGGGCGTCGCGCCTGCGCTGAAGCTGAGTATCCAATCGGCCAGCTCGGGGTCAGAGGCCTCGACGCGCCAGCCGTTGATCTCAAGGAAAGTGAGCATCGCCACCAGGGCGGTGCGCTTGTTGCCGTCGATGAACAGTTGGCCCTCGGCGATGCTATGCGCCAGGACAGTCGCCTGCAGTGCGAGGTCCGCGTCCTCATAGTGCGCGTAGGTGGCAGGCCGGGCAAGCGCGCTCTCCAGGCCCTCGCGGTTGCGCAGATGGTCCGCTGCCTCTGCTGCGGTGGCACCGATGATCAGTCCATACAGCTCCAAGACATCCACCAGCAAGAGATAGACCGGCTCGTTCTCGCCAGACTGCTCGTCCGCCATACCATCACTGCTGGGGAGCGTCGGGGTCGTGATCGGCGAGGATCTGCAGCGCTTGGGCGTGCTCGACGACGACGCGCTCGCCGATGTCGCGGATGCGCTCACGGACTTTCTCGGTGGACATGATCCGTAGCTCCCCTCCAGGAAGCTCCTCGACCAGCACTGAAGAACCCGGAGCGTAGCCCTGGGCCTCGAACTCCCGAGGGATCGAGATCACGTTGCTATTGCCGACGCGGCGAACCTTCACGACCTTCATGCACTCAGTATATACGTAGATATCCGCTTACGCAAGATACGCCCGCACTAAACAACCCGGCTGGGAAGCGCGTCGAGCGCTGCCTTGAGGTCGTCCACCGATTGGTAGTCGAGCCCGAGCATGTGGTCATGACGATGGCGCACGATCCCATTCTCGTCAATCACGATCACGGCGCGCTTGGTGCCCATCCGCGGGGAGAAGGCGCTGTAGCTCATCGCCACCTGCCGATCAACGTCCGCCAGCAGCGGCACAGTGAGCCCGTTCTTCGCGATGAACCCCTCGTGCGAGGCGAGATCCTGGGAGGAGATGCCGACCACCGTCGCATCCAGCGCCGCGAAGTCATCGGCCCGGTCCCGGTAGGAACAGAATTGTCTTTTACACACCATCGTGTTGTCACCGGGGTAGAACAGCAGGACGACCCGCTCGCCGCGGTGCTCGGACAGCTTGAAAGGACCGTCGGTGCCGGGCAGCTCGAAGTCGGGCGCCTGCTCGCCCACCTGCGGGGTCTTCGCCATGTTCGCTCGCCTTCCGATCGCTTGAATGGACCCTGCGACTCAGCCGCAGTCGCAGTCAAGTCAGCCGTGATCCAGCATAACGGCGATCAGAGACCGTACTCTTCCAGCAGGCTCAGCCACAGCTCGCTGCGGGTCGGGAAGCAGGGGACGGCGTGCCAGAGGCGCTCGAGCGGCACCTCGCCGATCACCGCGATCGTGGCGGCGTGCAGCGACTCGGCCACATCGACACCGGTGAAGGTGGCGCCGACGATCACACGGCGGTCCTCGTCGACGACGATCCGCGCGGTGCCGGGGGCGTCGCGCCCGACGAAGCTGCCGCCGGCGGTCCCCTCGGTGGGCGTCTCCACTGCACGCACGTTCAGGCCGGCGTCTTCGGCGCTCTGCAGCGTGTGGCCGACGGCCGCGACCTGCGGCTCGGTGAAGATCACGCGCGGGGAGAGCCGTCCGTCGGAGCGCAGGACCGAAGCCCCACCCGCCCGTCCGAGGATGTGATCGGCGGCGAGGCGAGCTTGGTACTTGCCCATGTGCGTGAGCAGCGCGCGGCCGTTCGCGTCGCCGACAACGTAAAGCCACTCGTGTCCGGGCACGCGCATCGTGTCGTCAACCTCGACCGACTGGGTGGGCGGGTCCGACTTCATCAAGCCGAGCTGCTCGAGACCGAGGTCGTCGGTGTGGGGAGCGCGCCCGATCGCAACCAGCAACTCATCGCCGGTGAACGAGCGGCCGTCCTCCAGTTCGAGCGTGACCGGTCCCTCACCCCGCTCGCGCTGCACCGCCGTGGCCTTCACGCCGAGCACGACCTCCACGCGGAGCGCTTCCAGCGCATCCTTGACCTGACCGGAGGCGAACTCCTCCTCATTCGCGATCAGCCGCGGCAGCGCCTCGACGAGCGTCACCTGCGCACCCAGCGAGGCATACGCCGCGGCCATCTCCACGCCGACGACGCCACCGCCGAGCACGAGCAGCGACCCGGGGATCGCCTTGGCCGTCGTCACCTCGCGGTTGGTCCACGGGTGCGACTCGCGCAGGCCGGGGATCGGCGGAATCGCCGCGCCGGTGCCGGGGGCGAGAATCACCGCCTTGCGCGCGCGCAGCACGTCCTCGCCGACCTCCACCGTACGCTCGCCCGCGATCCTCCCGTGGCCGCGCACGAGCGCAATCCCGCGCTCTTCGATCCATGGCAGCTGGGCATCGTCGCTCAGGTCGTGGACGACCTCGTCGCGACGGCGCAGGACGGCGGCGACGTCGAGCGCTCCGCCCGCGGCCTCGGCGGCGCCCGAGACGCGGCGCGCCTCCGCGAGCGCCTGGGCTGGCCGCAGCAGCGCCTTGGAGGGCATGCACGCGTAGAACGAGCACTCTCCGCCGACCAGCTCGCGCTCGACCAGGGCCACGTCGAGACCGTTCTCGGCCAAACGCCCGGCGCACACCTCCCCGGCGGGCCCGGCGCCGATCACGACCACATCGAAGTCCCTGCTGCTCACGCGCTGTTCCTTCCCGTTGTCGAGCTCTCGCGAAACCGGGCGCGCACCCTTGGCTCGAGGGCAGGCGAGCGGTAGCCTCAATCACATCATGGAGGAATCGCTCTGCGGCCAGCTCGACGCCGAGGTAGCGACCTTGACAGATAAAAGTTTGGTACCTAAACTTTCGGTACCAAATGTCTCTGAGATGGCCATCTCAGAGATGGCTACTCTTTCCGCAGGGCGCTGCTCGCCTCGCGGCCACCTTCGCCCCTGACCCCACCGGAGTCTATCTATGCTCAAGCTCGCCCGCTGGTTAACAACCCACCGCAAGTACGTTGCCCTCGGCTGGATCGTGCTGCTGGTCGCCGTCAACGCCTTCGCCCAATCGGCGGGGACGGAATACTCCAACAACTTCACGCTCCCCAACTCCGACGCGCAGCGCGCCGCCGATCTGCTCCAGCGGAGCTTCCCCTCGCAGGCGGGCGACCGCGACACGATCGTCTACAAGGTCAGCTCCGGCACGGTCTCAGACCCCGCGGTGCGCGCGCGCATGAGCGCGATGTTCGCGCGGGTCGAACGGCTGCCGCACGTGACGGAAGTGATCAGCCCCTACAGCAGCCGCACGGCGGGCAAGTCGATCTCCGCCGACCGGCGGATCGCGTTCGCCACGGTCGTGTTCAACGAAAAAGCCAACCTCCTGCCGAAAAGCGCCCCCGAACGCGTGGTCGCGGTCGCCCAGGCTGCCGCCCAGCCGGGCCTACAGGTGGCGCTCGGCGGGCAGGCGATCGAGGCGACCGAGCAGGCGGGCTTCGGCCTGTCGGCCGTGATCGGCCTGGTGGCCGCGGTCGTGGTGCTGCTGATGACGTTCGGCTCGCTGATCGCGATGGGTTTGCCGATCATCACGGCGCTGCTCGGACTCGGCACCGGGCTCGGTGTGATCGCGCTCGGCACGCATGTGATCGACACGCCGAACTTCTCCTCGGAGCTCGCCGCGATGATCGGGCTCGGCGTCGGGATCGACTACTCGCTGTTCATCGTCACCCGCTTCCGCGAGGCCTACGCCACCCCCGGTCCGACCTTCGGCGACGCGCGCGAGTCGGTCGTACAGGCGATGGACACCGCCGGGCGCGCCGTCCTGTTCGCGGGCTGCACGGTAGTAATAGCGCTGCTCGGGATGATGCTGCTCGGCGTCGACTTCCTTTACGGCGTCGCGATCGCCGCGGCCGTGGGCGTGCTGCTGGTGATGCTCGGCTCGCTCACGCTGCTGCCGGCGCTGCTCACCACGTTCGGCGACCGCGTCGCGCGGCCGAGCCGGCGCGCGCGCCGTCGCGCCGCCAAGGCGCAGACAGGCACAGGCGCGGGCGTGACCGGGCAGAGTGGGGGCATCGCCGCGAGCCCGGCCGGGACCGCCACGAGCCAGGGCCTCCCCACCGCCCAGGTCGGCACCGGCGCGTGGCTGCGCTGGAGCAAGTTCGTGCAGCGCCGGCCGTGGACGATCGCGGCTGTGTCGGCGCTCGTGATGCTCGTGATCGCGGCGCCCGCCACCGCGCTGCGGCTTGGCTCGAGCGACGCCTCGAACGACCCCGCGGGCCAGACCACCCACAAGGCCTACGAGTTGCTGGCGGAAGGCTTCGGCGAAGGTTTCAGCGGGCCGCTGCTGGTCGTCGCGAAGGTTCCGAACCCGAGCAAAGAAGCCGCCGAACAGGGAGTCCTCCTGACGCAGGCCCCGCACGCCGGCGGGACCCCTGTCGAAAAGCTGCGCGCGGCGATCGCCGGGACGCCGGGCGTCGTGTCGGTCACGCCGGCAAAGCTCAACCTCGCCAGGGACGTGGCGACGATCACGGTCTATCCGCACTCCTCTCCCCAGGCGTACGCGACCACGCAGCTCGTCTCGCGCCTGCGTGACAGCGTGATCCCGCCGGTGGAGACGCACACTGGCATGACCGTGTACGTCGGCGGCGTGACAGCGGGCGCGGTGGACTTCGCCGCCGTGCTCAGCCACAAGCTGCCACTGTTCATCGGCGTGGTCGTGCTGCTCTCCGCGCTGCTGCTGATGATCGTGTTCCGCTCGTTCGTGATCCCACTCCAAGCCGCGGTGATGAACCTGCTCAGCATCGGCGCCTCGCTCGGCGTGATCGTGGCGATCTTCCAGTGGGGTTGGCTGGGAAGCCTGTTCGGCGTCCAGCAGGGACCGATCGAATCGTTCATCCCGGTGATGTTGTTCGCGATCGTGTTCGGGCTGTCGATGGACTACGAGGTGTTCCTCGTCTCGCGCATGCACGAGCGCTGGGTGCGCACCGGCGACGATTCGCGCGCGGTGCAGGAGGGCCTGGCCCTGACCGGCCGGGTCGTGACCGCGGCCGCGGCGATCATGGTGTGCGTGTTCCTGTCTTTCATGCTCGGCGAAGACCGCGTCATCAAGGAGTTCGGGCTGAGCCTCGCGAGCGCCGTGTTCCTCGACGCGCTCGTCGTCCGCTGCCTGCTGCTGCCGGCGGTGCTCGGCATCATCGGACGGCGCACCTGGCAGCTCCCCGCGTGGCTCGACCGGGTGCTGCCGCGCTTGAACATCGAGGGCCGCGCCATCGTCGGCACGGATGAGCACAGCGAGGAGACGCCACACTCCTCACGGCGCGGACGCCGCGACGTGGCCACCGAAGGAGCGGACGGCTGAGCCGAGCTCGGCGCGGGCTGGACGCCGCGCTCATCTGTGCCGCGCTGCTTGCCGTTGCACCGACGGGCGCCGTCGCGGCGAACGGCCCCGCGAGACCGTATTCGTCCACCCCGCGCCACAGGGTCTCGCGTCTCACGACCGCGCGCCCCACGCCGCCCGGGGTCACGGCCTCAAACGCCGCGACCCCGCACGCTTCAACCGCGGCCCCCACGGCCCTGCTCCTCTTCCTGCCAGCCGCGTCCGACGACGCGGCCGAGGCCGAGCTCGCAGGCGTGCCCTCGCTTTCGACCGCGATCCTGAGCGCCACGCAGGGCTCCTACACGACCGCCCAGCTGCTGCTCGACATCACCCAGGGAGCGCGCGTCTCCTCCTCGGCGTATGACACAGGGCGTCCGCCCGCGCTGTCGCTGCAGCCACGGGGCGCAGGCGCGATCGTCGCGCAGTGGCAGGCGGCGCTCAGGCGCGCACACAACGCCCCGCAGGTCCTCCATCCGGGGTCGCTCGCGTCGCGGATCCCGGGGGGCGCCGGCTACGCCGGCATCGCCCGGGAAAACGACGTGGACGGGGTGGCGGCGGCCGACCAAAGCGGTCACGTCGCGGCGCTGTCGCTCGGCTCGGCGACGACGCTGCCGGCGCGCATCGCTGCGCTGCGCGAACGCGAGCGACTGGTCGTGGCGGACCTTCCGGCGGGCGGGGACGGCCTGAGCGACCTGCGCGCCCTGAGCGCCGCGCGGCCAGCGGATGAGCTCGAGATCGTCGTGCAACGCGGGCGCGAAGCCCCCGGCAACGAACTGCTGTGGATCGCCGTCGCAGGGCTCGGCGGCGGGGGCACGCTCAGCTCGCAGACGACCAACGAGCGCGGGCTGATCGCCACCGTCGACCTCGCCCCGACGATCCTGCGCCACCTCGGCCTGTCCGTGCCGGACGCGATGCGCGGCAAGCCGATCGAGCGCGACGGCGCGTTCGACGGCCCCTACCTGCGCTCGCTCAAAGGCCGCCTGACGATTCTCTACGCCCGCCGGCTGGGAGCCCTGGCCTGCCTGCTCGCCGCCTGGGCGCTGCTGCTGCTCGCCACGCGACTGCTCCGGCGCCCCTGCGCCCAAGCGTGGGCCACGCGCGTCGGGGCGCTGGCGTTCCTGTGGACGCCCGTGGCTGTGCTCGTCCCGGCGGCGCTCGAGCCCGGGCGCGGCGTCGAAGACGCGCTGCTCGTGGGGCTGTGCTTCGCGCTCGGCGCACTCACCGACCGGCTGCTGCAGTGGCCGCGCGCCCCGCTCGCGCCCGCGGTCGTGGCGGTCGTGGCGCTCACCGCCGACGCACTCGCCGGCACGCAGCTGCTGATCCGCTCGCTGCTCGGTCCCAACCCGGCGCTCGGCGTGCGCTTCTACGGGATCGGCAACGAGCTCAAGTCGGGCCTCGCCGTGCTCGTGCTCGCCGCCGTCGCCGCCGCGCTGTATCCCGCCGTGCGTGGTCGCCGCGCGGCCACGACGATCGCCTTTGCCGGGATTGTGCTCGCGGTGATCGAGGGCTCGGCGCGGATCGGCGCGGGCGTCGGCGGGGTGATCCTCGTGAGCGCCGGCACGGCCGTCGCCACCGTGATGCTGCTGGCCGATCCCGGACGATCGGCCGGCCGGCTGACCCGCCGGCGCGCGCTGATCGTGATCGCAAGCCCCGTCGTCGGCCTGATCGCCTTGGCGGCGATCGACCTCACGACCGCGCACGGCCTCGGCCACTACACCGGCAGCGTGCTGCACGCCCACTCGGTCCGCGAACTACGCGACATCGTCGTGCGCCGTTACAAAGCCGCATACGAAGAGCTCGAGCACGGGGCGATGCCGTTCGTGACCGCGCTCGCGGTGATCGCATCAGCGCTCGGCGTGCGCCATTACCGGCGCCTTTTAGCGCCTGTCGACCGCGACCCCGCCTGGCTTGCCGCGCTCGCCGGCGGCCTGACCGCGGGCGTGATCGGCGCCCTCAGCGAGGACTCCGGCCCGGTGCTGCTCGTCGTCGCCGTCTTCACCCTCGGCTGCGTGCTCGGCTACCTGTGGAACCAGCCGGCGGACGGCGTCACGCCGCGCAATCGCGACACGAACCGTGCAACACGATCTCGTGCTCGGACACCGCCAGCGGGACGCGCTCGCTGAGCTTGTCGATCGCCCGCTCCAGACCGGCGTCGGAGAACGGCATCACCAGGCCGCAGCTGTCACACACGAGGTGGTGGTGGTGCTCCTCAGTCGCGCACACGCGCTCGTAGCGGACCATCGCCTGGCCGGTCTCCACGCGCTGGACGAGGCTCAGGCGCTCGAGCTCGTCGAGGATCCGATACACGCTCGCGCGGCTCACTCGCCGGCTCTTGCCGTGGGCGCGCAGGGCGTCCTCGATCTCCACCGCCGTCAGCGCACACGTCTGACCGTCGAGCAGCTCCAGCACCGCGCGGCGGGCGCCGCCGCGCTTGTGGCCGGCCGCGGCCAATGCGACCTCGGCGCGCTGCACCCAGCTGTCGGTGACTGCGTGACTACTCATGCCACGATGGTAGAGAGGTAGTACATGCTCACCGCAATGCCGATGATCGCCGTGCTCGGAGGTAGCCCCGGCACGGCGTAGCCGAGCGCCAGGCCGCCCCACATCGCGACCACCGCCAGCAGCCCTCCGAGCGCGATCCCCGCGTACGGGTTTGCGGCGAGCCTGTGCGCAGCGGCGGCCGGGGCGGCGAGCAGACCGAGCAGCAGCAGCGCCCCGACGGCCTGGGTCGCCTCGGCGGCGACGACCCCCAGCAGCGCGATGAACGCGATCCCGAGCATCCGCGCCGGCACGCCCCGCGCGGCGGCCACGTCGGGAGAGACCGAGGCGAATAGCAGCGGGCGGGCGATCGCGAGCGTCAGCCCCACCGCCACAAGCGCGACCAACGCGGCCAAACGCGCTTCGCCCGCGCCGAGACCAAAGATCGACCCGAACAGCGTGTGCGCGGCCTCGATGCCCGTGCCACCGCCGGAGCTCGTGCTGAACAGCGTCAAGAAGAACACGCCCAGTCCCGAGCACGAACGTGAACACGGCGCCGATCGCCGTATCCCCGGCCGGCGCCGCCCCCGCGGTTCCTCGACCGCCCGCGAACGACCGCTGCCCGAGCAGGCCGATCCCGGCCCCCACCGCAATCGTCGCCCCGAACAGCCCGATACGCTCGTCCACCCCCGCTGCGGCGGCAGCCAGTGCCCCGGGGAACGCCACGTGGCTGAGCGCATCCCCGGCGAACACCTGGCCGCGCAGCACCACAAACCAGCCGCTCACCCCGCACGCCAGCGCGATGAACGTGCCGGCGAGCAGCGCGTTACGCATGAATTCCTGGGAGAACATCAGACGATCGCCTCGCGGGGTGGCGGCCATTTGCCAACGCGAGCGCGCGGAACGCAAGTCGAGAACATCACGCGATCACGCCCTCGGCGGGCCTTTGCTCGGGGGCTGGGAGACCCTTCCGCGCCGTGCCCTTCGCCCACACCCCCGCGCGCGCCACCACATAGACCGCGAACGAGATCGTCGTCACGAAGAATCCCGCTGGGTAAATCGAGAAGTAGGCGATCCCCAGCCCGAGCCACACGACCGCCAAACCGATCGCCACGGTCAGCGCGAGGCTCAGCCCTGGGCGCGCGGTCATCGCCTGGGCGCTCGCCGCCGGCATCAACAGCAGCGCGAACACCAACAGCACCCCCGTGATCTGGCTCGTCGCCGCCACCGCCAAGCCCAGCAAGATCAGGAACGCGACCCCCAGCCCACGCGCCGGCACGCCCCGTGCGGCGGCTACGTCGGCGTCCACCGAGGCGAACAGCAGCGGGCGACCCAACGTCCCCAACACCGCCACCGATACCACCGCAACGGCCGCCAGTACCAGCACCTGCCCGTCAGAGATACCAATAAAGGTGCCGAACAGCAGGTTGTCCAGGTCGCCGAGCACGCCGCCGTACAGACTCACGAACAGAAAGCCCAGTCCCAGCGCGCCCGCCTGCACGGCGCCGATCGCCGCCGACTGCTCGCTCCACGACCGTCTCCCTCCTCCCGAAAAGCGGCCGATCGCCCATCCTCCCGCGACGCAGAACACGAAGTAGCCCCACGTCGCCGGCACGCCGATCAGCGCCGCGCCACTTGCACCCGGGAAGGCCATCATCGACAGCGTGTGCCCCGCGAACGCCTCTCTCCTCAAGACCATAAACCACCCCAGCAACCCAGCCATCACCGCGACCACGCTGCCGGCAACCAGCGCGTTCACCATGAAGTGATATTCGAGCACCTCCTGTACGTCGTGCGCGAGATTCCAGCTGAGGTGAGGATTGGCGATTGCGAAGACCATCGTTATACGCAGTTCATTTTTTATAACAACATTCACGGTCTTTATCTTTTTGATAAATACTATAGTTATACAAAATCTTTATTTTCTCCTCAGCGCGCGTGGCCCTGTCCCTCGTGCTCGTGCTCGTGGCGATCGTGGTGGTGGGCCGGCGCCTCGTGTCCCACTACGACCAGCCGCCCGTCTTTCGCTTTCAGCACCTCCACTGCCAGCCCATACAGCTCCGTCAACGTCTCGCTCGTGATCACCTGCTCGACCGATCCCGCCACAGCGCGCCCGCCCGCCAGGTACACGACCCGGTCCAAGTACGGCAGCAGCGGGTTCACATCGTGAGCCACCAACAGCACCGCCACGCCCGCCCCCCGGCAGATGTCTCCTACCAACGCGGCCACGACCGCCTGGTTGGGCAGGTCGAGGCTGTCCAACGGCTCGTCCAGCAGCAGCAGCCGCGGGCGGCGCACGAGCGCCTGGGCGATCAGCAGCCTTTGCTGCTCGCCACCCGACAGCTCGCCGATCGGGCGGTCCGCGTACGCCCCCGCGCCGACCAGCTCGATCACCTCTCCAATCCTCTCTCTCGCCTCTCGTCTGCGCGAGGGTGGATGGGATCGATTCCGCACTGACGCAAACGGCAGCGGCAGCCCCCAGCGGTCGCCATCCAGCCCCAGCCGCACCACGTCTGAGCCGCGCAGCCGCGTGCTCGAGTCAAACGTACGCCGCTGCGGCAGATACCCGATCTTTGCGTTCTCCCGACCCGCCGGCCGGCTCAGCACGCTGACCTCGCCCGCGGCCAAGGGCAGCGCACCGAGCACCACCTTCAGCAGCGTCGACTTGCCCGACCCGTTCGCCCCCAGCACCGCCACGAACTCGCCGTCCTCGATCGTGACATCGACCCCGCTCCAGATCGTGCGGCCACCCAGCTTGACCGCCGCATCGACTAGCTGCACCGCCCCCATCTACCTACCCGTGGCCTCGTGCAGCGCCTTCATCAACCCTTCCAGCTCTCCCACCTGCCACTGCTCGAACGTGTCCCCCGCCGGGTCCAGCGTCTCGGTCACGGTCGCGATCGGGATGCCCTTCGCCTTCACGATTTCGTTCACCCGCTCCACGTCCGGCGTCACGTTCTGACTGTTAAACACCCACACCTTCACCTTCCCCTCTTCCGCCTGCTCGTCGACCGTCTCCTTGTCTTCCGCGGTCACATCCGTGCCCTCGGCGACCGCCTTCGCGAAGCTGTATGGCGTCATCAGCTTCAGGTGAAGATCTTCGCCGAGCGGCTTAAAGATGCTCTCGCTGTAGCCCACCGGCGTGCCCGCGTACTTTGCGTTTATCTCCGCGCGCAGTTCGTTGTATCTCGCGAGGCTCACGGTCTCGAACTCATGCTCTCGTTCGGCGAAGTACTTGGCGCCGGCCGGATCGAGCTTGTCGTAATCGGCGACGATCGCCCCGATCACCCTCTGCACGCTCGCCGGCGAGTACCACTGATGTGGGTTATCGCCCGTCTTCAACCCGAGCAGATCGCCCACGTTCAACACCACCCGTCCCCCCACCGGGCTGGCGGCCAGCAGCTTCGGCGCCCAGTTGTCGTACCCGATCCCGTTCACGATCGCCAACTTCGCGCCCGCCATCTCACGTGCGTCTTCGGCGGTCGGTTCGTAGCTGTGCGGGTCCGTATCCGGGTTCACGATGATGCTCGTCAGATCCACGCGATCCCCGCCAAGCTGCTCAGCGATGCTGCCCCAGAAGTTCTCCGCCGCCACCACTCTTACACGGCCATTCGCCCCCGTTTCGCCACCCGGGGCGCTCTTGTCACAGCCCGCGACGCACGCGGCCCCCAACACCAGGACCACCGCCAACGCCATACGTGGACGCCTGTGCGCAAGCCCTTCCCCTGTTGAGCGGGAGCTCCTAGCTGACCTGTATTGCCTAATCACGATCGGCCAAACATATCATGAGACTGAGTCTTATTCTCTACCGTGTGACGTGCCGCTCACCGGAGTGGGACGAGCTGGTGTCGCGCCGCCCGCGCGTGTCGGCGTATGATCGCCACGCATGCCGCCCCCGCCCCACCGGCAACCCGCAGGCCAGCACCACGACGGCTCGCCGCCCGAGCTAACCCGCGAGCAGGTCGAGCGGCTGGAGAAACGCTACGGCAACCGCTACCTGCTCGAGCCCGCCCCCGACGGCAAGCTGCCGAAGATCGGCATGTCCGCCGAGGAAGCGATGGGCCTGATCGAAAAGGAGATGGTGCTCGACGGCATCCCGATGCGCAACCTCGCGACGTTCGTCACCACCTGGATGGAGCCCGAGGCCGAGCGCATCATCGCGGAAAACCTGCACACGAACTTCATCGACCACGCCGAGTACCCGCAGACGGCCGAGATCGAGCAGCGCTGCATCCGCATGCTCGCCGACCTCTTCCACGCCCCCGGCAAGACCACGGGCGCGCGCACGCAGGGGTCATCCGAGGCGATCATGCTCGGCGCGCTGTCGCTGAAGTGGAAGTGGCGCGCGCGTCGCGAGGCTGCCGGCAAGGCGACCGACCGTCCCAACCTGGTGTTCGGAGGAGACGTGCACGTCGTCTGGGAGAAGTTCTGCCGCTACTTCGACGTCGAACCCCGGATCGTCCCGCTGGCGCCCGACAAGTACACGATCGGCCCCGAGGACGTGGAGCCTCACATCGACGAGAACACGATCGGTGTCGCGGCGGTGCTCGGCACGACCTTCACCGGACACTCCGACGACATCCGCGGGATCAACGACCACCTCGTCTCGCTCAAGCACGACCAGGGTCTGGACGTGCCCTTGCATGTCGACGCGGCCAGCGGCGGTTTCGTGTGGCCGTTCTTGTACCCCGACTCGGAGTGGGATTTTCGCCTCGAGCAGGTCCGCTCGATCAACGTCTCCGGCCACAAGTTCGGCCTCGTCTACCCCGGCATCGGCTGGCTCGTGTTCCGCGAAGAGTCAGACCTCGCGGAGGACCTCGTGTTCTACGAGAACTATCTTGGCAAGCGCGACGCGACGTTCACCCTGAACTTCTCCACCGGCTCGGCGATGGTGCTCGCGCAGTACTACAACTTCGCGCGCCTCGGCCACTCCGGCTATCGCTACATCATGGAGACGATGAAGTACAACGCCCGCACGCTCGCGCGCGAGATCGCCGCGATCGGCGAGTTCGAGATCATCGGCGCCGCCGAGGACGAGCAACTCCCACTCGTCGCTTTCAAACTTTCAGGTGAGCACGACTACGACGAGTTCGACGTCGCCGCCCAGCTGGCCGCCGAGCGCGGCTGGATGCTGCCCGCCTACACGCTCCCGCCGAACGCCGAACACGTCAAGATCATGCGCGCGCTCGTCAAGCAGACGCTCAGCTATTCGATGACCGTCACGCTCGGCAAGGACATCGCCGAAGCGTGCGCCACGCTCGAGCAGAAGGGCGGCTTGCATCCGTCAGACCGCAAGCGCGTGAAGACCAACACCGGCTTCTGAGCCGGCGACCGCTCAGACCTGATCTGGCTGGCTCTGCGTGGGCGGCGCGCCGCCCGAGGACTCTTCGTTGAGCTTGCGGCGACGGTCCACCAACAGCACGCCCGCAACGACGAGGATCACGACGATCAGAATGCCGGCGGCGATGTAGCGCAGCGTGTGGTGGACGGCAGTGGCTTTTTTCGGGGTTGCGACGGCGACCGCTACCGGGATTCCGTGCGCATGCGCCTGCGCGGCGAGCTTGGGCTCTTCCGAGGAGGAGTAGGCGACAGTGAAGTGCCGGCCGTCGTTCATCGACAGGTGCAGGTGCCCCGCCCCCGCCTGCTGGTGAAACGTCGCCGCGTGCACTTCGCCACGGCGCAGCTGCTGTTCGAACGCCTGCACGCTCTCCCGCTGGAAGTGGATCGCGCCCGTCGCGGCCGCCGCGCTCGCCGCCAGGGCCAGCGTCAGGGCCAAGGCCAGCAGGACGATCCGGCGCGCCTTTGTCGATCTGCTCACGCGCGGCACTCTAGCGGTAGCCTTGGACGCGAGGGACAGTCGTGCGGCGCAGTTTGGGCGCCAGAGTCTTGCCGAGGCCCGCTTCCAGCGGGTTTCGGTTTTTAAACCGCCTCACTTGCGCGCCTGCCGCGCCGTCTTCACCCGCTCGGTCTTCCCCAGCTCCACCTTGCGCATCCTCACGTTCTCTGGCGTGACCTCCACGCACTCGTCCTCGCGCACGAACTCCAGCGCCTCGTCGAGGGTGAGCTTGCGGTGGGCGTCCAACCGCACGAGCACGTCGGACGTTGACGAGCGCATGTTCGTCAGGTGCTTCTCCTTCACCGGATTCACGTCTAGGTCCTCCGAGCGCGCGTTCTCGCCGATGATCATCCCCTCGTAGACCTCCTCGCCGGGGCCGACGAACAGCGAGCCCCGCTCCTGCAGGGTGAACAGCGAGAAGGTGACCGTCTGGCCGCGGCGGTCGGCCACCAGCACGCCGCTCTGACGCGTCAGCAGCTCGCCCGCCCACGGCTCCCAGCGGTCGAACACGTGGTGCATGATCCCCGTCCCCCGCGTCTCCGTCAGAAACTCCGTCCGAAACCCGATCAGCCCGCGCGCGGGCACCAGATACTCCAGCCGCACCCACCCCGTGCCGTGGTTGATCATGTGCTCCATCCGGCCTTTCCTCGCGGCCAGCAGCTGCGTGACGGTGCCGACATGCTCCTCGGGCACGTCGACCGACAGGCGCTCGACGGGCTCGTTCCGCTTGCCGTCGATCTCGTGCTCGACCACGTGCGGTTGTCCCACGGTCAGCTCGAAGCCCTCGCGGCGCATGATCTCGACCAGCACCGCCAGCTGCAGCTCACCGCGGCCCTGCACCTCGAATGATTTGGCTTCCCCACCCACCCCCGCCGTCTCCTGCACACGCAGCGAGACGTTGCCCACGAGCTCCTGCTGCAAGCGCGCCTCGATCTGCCTGGCCGTCAGCTTGCTCCCGTCTTTCCCCGCCAGCGGCGAGGTGTTCACGCCAAGCGTGATCGACATCGCCGGTTCGTTAACCGTGATCACAGGCAACGGCCTGGGGTCATCGGGATCGGCGAGCGTCTCGCCGATCGTCACCTCGGCGATTCCCGCCACGGCGATGATCTCGCCGGGGCCCGCTTCCTGCGCGTCGACGCGGTCGAGCGCGTCGGTCACGTACAGCTCGGCGACCTGCGCTTTCTCGATCGACCCGTTGGCGCGGCACCACGCGATCTGCTGGCCCTTTCTTATATTCCCGTGCCGCACGCGACACAGCGCCAGCCTGCCCACGTAGGGGGAGGCGTCGAGGTTCGTCACGAGCGCCTGCAGCGGGTGCTCGGGGTCATACAGCGGCGCGGGGATGCGCTCCAGCAGCAGGTCCAGCAGCGGCGCCAGATCGCGCTCCTCGATCGGATGCCCAGCGTCGTACTCGAGCGAGGCCACCCCCGCCTTGGCGTTGCAGTAGACGATCGGAAAGTCGATCTGCTGCTCGTCGGCGTCGAGGTCGAGGAACAGCTCATACACCTCGTCGACCACCTCCGCGACGCGGGCGTCCGGCCGGTCCACCTTGTTGATCACGAGGATCACCGGCAGCTTCGCCTCGAGCGCCTTGCGCAGCACGAAGCGCGTCTGCGGCAGCGGCCCCTCGGAGGCGTCGACCAGCAGCAGCACCCCGTCGACCATCGTCAGCCCGCGCTCGACCTCTCCCCCGAAGTCCGCGTGCCCGGGCGTGTCGATGATGTTCAACTTCACGTCGCGGTAGCGCAGCGAGGTGTTCTTCGCGAGGATCGTGATCCCCTTCTCGCGCTCCAAATCCATCGAGTCGAGCACCCGTGTCGCCACGTCCTGCCCGACCCTGAACGCGCCCGACTGCCACAGCATCGCGTCGACCAGCGTCGTCTTGCCGTGGTCGACGTGCGCGACGATCGCCACGTTGCGGATGTCATCTCTGGGTACGAGCACGGTCCGACAGGGTATCCATGCGCCTGCCCCACCCCGGTCTGGCCACGTAATCGCAGCCTGCGCCGGGCAATCCCGGCTCGACTGCTCAGCGATGCAGACGCGCGGTCCTGAGACCGGTGCGTAAGCCGAAGCGGGCCAATGCCGACGGATAGCGTTCAGCCGCCGCGATCGTGTCCTCCAAAGCGGCGGCGAATCGCCTGATCTCCCGCTCCTCGATCACGAGCGCCGGCAACGCCTTGACTACGTTCATCCGGTGCCCCGCCACCTGGCAGAGGATCCGGTGCTCGTGGAACAGCGGCACGACGATCAGCTGCGAGAACAGCCCCGGCTGGCGGCGCTCGACGGCGTCCCACAGCTTCCGCCCCGCCCCGCCGGCGGGCGGCCCGAACTCGATCGCCCACATCAGGCCCAGCCCGCGCACCTCTTGCACGACCTCATACCGCTCGACGAGCGGGCGGGTCAACTCCAGCAGCAGCGCCCCGATCCGCTCGGCGCGGGCGACGAGGCCCTCGCGCTCGATCACGCGCAGCGTGGCCAGGGCGGCGGCGGCGGCGAGGTCGTTGCCGCCGAACGTGGAGCCATGACGCACCGCGCGCTCCATCCCGTCGAACACTTTGTCGAACGCTTCTCGCGAGACGAGCACCGCGCCGATCGGCACGAGCCCACCGGACAGCGCCTTGGCGACGCACACGATGTCGGGCTGCAGTCCCCAGTGCTCCAGCGCGAGAAACCGCCCGGTGCGCCCCAGGCCGGTCTGCACCTCATCGCACACGAACAATGTCCCCGCTCCGCGGCAGCGCTCCTGGGCGCCCTGCAGGTAGCCGTCGGGCGGCAGGTTCACACCCTTGCCCTGCACCGGCTCGACGACGAACGCGGCCACGTCGCCGCGCTCGAGCTCGCGCTCCAGCGCGTCGAGGTCGCCGAAGCCCACTGGATCGCAGCCCTCAAGCAGCGGGCCGAACCCATCGCGGAACTCGTCGTTGCCGTTCAGCGACAGCGAGCCGAGCGTCAGCCCGTGAAAGGCGTGCTCGGCATACAGGATTCGACCCCGCCCGGTCGCCGCGCGGGCGATCTTGATCGCCGCCTCGACCGCCTCGGTCCCCGTGTTTGCCGGCACCATTGCGGCCACGCTGTCGGGCGCGCGCTGGAGCAGCTGCTCGGCCAGCACCCCGCTGAGCAGCGTCACGCCGAGCTGCGGCAGGTTGCCGGTGCGCGCCGCAAGCGTCTGCTCCACGGCGGCGATCACATCGGGGTGGTTGCGCCCGAGCGCGAACACGCCATATCCGCCGAGCATGTCCAGGTAGCGCTGCCCGTTCGCGGCGATCAGCTGCGCGCCCTCGCCCCCGGTCCATACCTCGTCGAAACCGAGCGTGCGCACGATCCGCCCCAGCTGCGGGTTCAGGTAGCGGTCGTTCAGCTCGAGCTCCTCGCCGCTGCGGGCGCTGAGAATCTCGCGCACCGTGGGGGGCAGCTCGCTCATCGGCTAAGCGTACGCGGCGCGGTCGGCAATCAGCGACCGGCGATCGTCGCTCCCACCGATGCGGGTCGCTGTCGGCCCTCGCGAGAACAGTCATTGGATAAAGACGATTCCAAAACGCGGAAGCTGGGCTGGACAAACGTCTTATCGGCTCCGGACCTCTAAAGGAGCCGCGCGCGGCGACCGAAGGAGCGGAGATGAGCCCTGAGTTCGTGGCTATGCCCCACCGAGCTTGACCGCAGCCGCGTCGTCGACGCGAACGACCGCGTGCGCACGATCCGGCTGGTCGGCTCCGGCGCGGTCGGCGTGGCGCTGATCGCCACGGGGCCCTGGATCGGCTGGTGGACCCTGATCCTGTTCGCGCTGTCGGCGCTCAACTTCCTCAACGTCGATCGGCGGATGCACAAGAGCCCCCACCCCGAGTGCGTGAGCGCCTACGCGATCGTGGTAACAATGCTGCTGATCGGCACGGGAGTAGCCCTCAGCGGCGGCCCGCGCAGCCCGTTGATCCCCTGGATGGTGCTGCCCGCGGGGATGGTCGCCGCGCGGTTTCGCCCCCAGGTCATGATCGCCGCACTGGGATTGACGATCGCGATCACCATCATGGCGACGGTCGGCGTGCACCCAGGGTGGGTGATCGACGAACCGTCGCCGGTGATCGCCACGCTCGCGCTGCTGGTGGGAGTCGTGTCGATCGTGTGGGCCCTACAGGCGGCCGAGCTGCACCACCGCGACGAGGCGATCCTCGACCCCCTGACGGGACTGCTCAACCGCCACGCGCTGGTGCCCCGCTTCCTCGAGATCTCCCATCAGGCGCGGCTCGCCGGCCAGCCCGTGTGCCTCGTGCTGTGCGACGTTCGACGGCTTCAAGGCGGTCAACGACGAGCACGGCCACGACCGCGGCGACGCCGTCCTGCGCGACATCGCGTACGAGCTGCGCAAGCGGCTGCGCTCGTTCGAGCTCGTCTATCGCCTCGGCGGCGAGGAGTTCCTGACCGTGCTCCCCGGTATCGGCCTGCAGGCCGGCCAGGAGGTCGCCGAGCGGCTACGCAAGGCCGTCGAGCAGGCGCGGCCGACCGGCATCCCGATCACGATCTCGCTCGGGGTGAGCGCGGCCAGCGGCGCGCAGGTGGACTACGACACTCTGTTCAAGGCGGCCGACGAGGCCCTGTATGCGGCCAAGCGGGCGGGGCGCAACCGCGTGAGCGCGGCACCGGGGCAGGAGGCGGCGCCAACCGCAGTCTCTACGTGGGGCAGCCCAGCGTCCAGCGCTTCAGACTATTGGCTGACTTGGGGGCACGGCCGGTGAACCGCAGCGTGATCTTGTTGTACACGCGCGCACCCTGCTTGCAGTTGCGCTGGTCGCTGGCCTGAACGGCCACCGGGTAGCTGACCACCTTGCCCGCCGCGCAGTTGGGTTCGCACGTGTTCATTTTCAGCGTGCCGCGGGCACTGGCGCTGGCACCGCCAAAGCTCGACCAGCGCAGCCCGCTGAGGACCGTATTCCCATCCCCGCACGCGAGCGTCAGCGTCTTCGGAGCACTGCTGGCCTTGACACAGTTGGTGATCTTCACGGTCGAGGCCGCGGAGGCGACGATCGCGCCCGAGACGAGCAGGGTCGCGGCCAGCGTTCCGGCGGCGAGGAGGTATCGGTTATGAAAGCTCATAGCGCGATAATCCCATAAGCGAGAACTCTTGTCCAGATCGCCGACCACTCCGCGCCTGCCCTACCGTCCCGGCCTGGATGGCCTACGCGCGCTCGCGGTGACAGGCGTTTTCCTCTACCACGCGAACGCCTCGTGGATGGGCGGCGGGTTCCTCGGCGTCGATGTGTTCTTCGTGCTGAGCGGCTATCTGATCACCTCGCTGCTGCTGACTGAGCGCACCGGCAACGGACGGGTCGACCTGAAAGCCTTCTGGGCGAAACGCGCCAGGCGACTGCTGCCGGCGGTGTGGCTGGTGATCCTGTTCGCGCTGATCGCCACCTCCACGATTGCCCGCGACGACCTCGCGCGCACGCGCGGCGACGCGCTCGCCTCGCTCGTGTACCTGACCAACTGGCACCTGATCGCCGCCAGCCACTCCTACTTCAACGCGTTCGGGCGCCCTTCGCTGCTGCAGCACCTGTGGTCGCTGGCGGTCGAGGAGCAGTTCTACCTGGTGTGGCCGCTGTTGCTCGTCGGCGGGCTCGTGCTGCTGGGCAGGCGCGGGATGATCGCGCTGACGGTCCTGCTCGCGCTCGCATCGACCGCGCTGATGTGGGCACTGTACAGCCCGGGCCACGATCCCTCGCGCGTGTACTACGGCACCGACACGCGCGCCTCGACGCTGCTGGTCGGCGCGCTGCTGGCGTTCGCCTGGCCCGCCGCCAGGATGCGGGGCGAGCTGTCCGACCGTGCGCGAACCGTACTCGACGGGGTCGGCCTCGCTGCGCTGCTGGCCGTCCTGATCCTGTTCTGGCGCGTGCACTACTACGACACATTTCTCTATCGCGGCGGGTTTCTGCTGGTCGCGCTCTGCGCCGCCGTGCTGATCGCGGTCATCGCCCATCCCGCCGCGCGCCTGGGAGACGCGCTCGGGTGCAAACCACTGAGGTGGCTGGGCGTGCGCAGCTACGGGATCTATCTGTGGCACTGGCCGATCATGGAGCTGACGCGACCGCGGATCGACGTGCCCTGGCACGGACCGCTGCTGGTGCTCGCCCAGGCGGCGGCTACCGTCACAATCGCGGCCCTGTCCTATCGCTACGTCGAGCAGCCCGTGCGCAGCGGAGCCGCACAGCGCAAATTGCGCGCCTGGCTCGACGGGCACACCCCGCGCGAGCGGCTGGGTTGGGCGACGGGTACGCTCGCCGCGCTGGCGCTGATCTCAGGCCTGACATTGGCCCTGCCGGCGCCGAGTGAAGGGCCGTCGCAGCTGGCGACCCCGGCCGCGCTCGCGCGCCCCACCAGCCTCGCGAGCTCCGTCAACGGCACGATCCCCCCTTACTCCAAAAATGCTCCGCTGCCGCAGGGTCCGATCCTGGCCGTCGGCGACTCTGTGATGCTCGGCTGCGCCCCTGTGCTGCAGCAGCGGTTGGGGTCGGACCTGCGCGTCGACGCCGTCGTCGGCCGCCAGGCCGAAGCCACGATCGACCGCCTCGCCGCCTACCGCGCGCGCGGCGCATTGCCGGCGACCGTGATCGTGCAGATCGGCGACAACGGCTCGGTCTCCTACGCGGACCTGCAGCGCCTGCGAGCGGTGCTGAACGGCGTCCCGTACGTCGTCCTGGTCAACGTGCGCGTCGCCCGCAGCTGGCAGAACGAGGTCAACAGCGCGCTCGCGCAGTACGTGCCGAGCTGGCCGCAGGCGACGATCGCGAACTGGTACGGCCACTCGAGCGAAAGGCTGCTCGTCGATGGGGTGCACCCGTCGGTGCCCGGGCGGGCGGTCTACGCGCAGGTGATCGTCGAAGCGCTCCGTCGATTCGGTTAAGCCAGCGGCTAGGGTGCAGCAGGTGAACGTGATCGATGAGCTGATGAAGAACAACCGGGCCTTCGCGGACTCGCTGGGAGCGTCCCATCTCGACGTCAACCCCAGCCGCCGCCTGGCGATCGTGACGTGCATGGACTCACGCTTAGACGTGTTCGCGGCCTTGGGGTTGCATGACGGCGAGGCGCACGTGCTGCGCAACGCGGGCGGGGTGATCACCGACGACGTGATCCGCTCGCTGGCGGTGTCCCAGCGGCGGCTCGGCACGCGCGAGGTGATGCTGATCCACCACACCGACTGCGGCATGCAGAAGCTCACCGACGACGGGTTCAGAGCCGAGCTGCAACAGGCGACCGGGGTCGCGCCGGCGTGGGCGATCGAGTCGTTCGCCGATGTTGACGCGGACGTGCGCCAATCGATCCTGCGCGTCCGCCGCTCCGCGTTCCTCCCACATCGCGAGCTGGTCCGCGGCTTCGTCTACGACGTAGACACTCACCGGTTGCGCGAGATCCACGTCGAGGGCTGAGCTCAGCCCGCTCACCCAAGCCGCCGTCAGGCGGGTGTGTCGGCATACAGGCCCACCAGCTGGGCGCTGCGCTCCCACAGCCCCTCGGCGAGCGTGTCGTCCTGGGCCTGGGCGCTCGGGCTCAGCACCTTCTCGTCCTGGACGTACTCGCCCGTGAGGGCGGCCGCCTCGTCTGACAGGGCGAGCCAGACCAGCGAGCGGGCGCCGCGCTGCGGCGAGCGGAAGAAGGGCGCGCCGAGCGTGGTGAGTACCTTCCAGATCCCGCGCTCGTTCTTGCCGAAGCCGGTGCGTACGACGCCGGGGTGAAAGCAGTTGGCGTGCAGCTCCGGCGCGCGCTTTGAGAGCTCGCGCGTGAAGAGGATGTTGCAGAGCTTCGAGGTGCCGTAGACGCGCATCGCGGCGTAAGAGCGCTCGGACTGCAGGTCATCGAGATCCAGCAGCCCGGACTTGTGGGCGTCGGATGTCGTGGTCACGACGCGGCCGCCGTCCAGACGATCGCGCAGCAGGTTGGTGAGCAGGAACGGCGCGAGATGGTTCAGCGCGAACGTCTGCTCGAAGCCCTCGGAGGTCTGATGCCGCGAGGCGAACAGCGCCCCGGCGTTGTTCGCCAGGACATCGATCTGCCGATAGCGCTCGCGAACCTCATCCGCGAGCGCCCGCACGTCGGCCATCAGCGCAAGGTCAGCGACGTGCTCGTGGACCGGCGCGCCCCCGCCAACCTCCCTGGCCTCCCGCGCGACGTCCCTGACCCGCTCGGTCTCGCGACCCACGAGCGCGAGCTCGACACCTTCACCGGCGAGCTCGATCGCGGCCGCGCGGCCGATACCGCGAGTGGCGCCGGTGAGCAGCACGAACGTCATGCCGTGGACTCTACCCTCAAGGAGGATCCTCGCTCGAGCCGACGGGTTCTCGCGCGGCGGCGAGCAGGCGCTCGCGCAACCGCGCGCCGCCGCCGGCGGCGGCGGCGCGGGTGGCGCGCTCGTCGCTGAGCGCGACGCCGCGGTCGGCGGCCAGGTCGAGCAGCCCCTGGCGCTCCTCGTCCTGACCGGCGGCGCGATGGAACAGCCAGCCGAGCAGCAGGATCGTGAGCACCGCCTGTACGACCATCATGATCCCGCCCGCGATGTTCTGGTCGCTGACCGGGTTCAGACCCTCGCGCGCGTCGCTGGCACGGTAGATCGGGTAGATCACCTGCTGCGTCCACAGCAGCACGTTCCCCAGTATCGCCCCGGCGAAGCGCACGCCCACCACGTAGCCGAGCTTGGCCCAGTTGCCGAACCAGCTCGGTTTGGGCAGCGGGCCGAGCAGCGAGAACCACAGCAAGCAGCCGAACCAGAACATGCAGGTGTGCTCGAGCGCGTGGACCAGGTCATAGCGGATCGCCAGCTGGTAGAGCACCGGCAGGTGCCAGGCGTACATGTCGAGCACCCACAGCACGAACGCCACGATCGGGTGGCTCAGCGCGCGCAAGGGGCGCGAGATGCGCAGCGCCAGCCACGGCGCCAGCAGCGGTCCGGTCAGCCCGATGACCACCATGAACGAGACGACTTCGCCGATGATGATGTGCTGGACCACGTGCGCGATCAGCACCGAGTCGGCGAGGCTGTCGAGCGGTCCGATCTGCACGCCGGTGAGGATCAACACCCCGGCGTAGAAGCAGTAGACGCGCCAGCGGGCGACGGGCCGGCCCTCGCGCGCGAGCGTGCGCAGGCGAATGCCGTATGCCAGCGCGTACACCACGCACGCGATCAGCGGCGGCAGGAACTCGCCGAGGTGCAGGGTATCGGCGGCGAGCGGCGGTGTCATCGCCGGCGATACGCTCCCGCATGCGACGGAACCGCTCGATTCGCGTGGTCAAGCCGCGCGTTGCCCGCCCTCGCGCGAGCCAACGCCCTACCCACCCCGGTCATTTCAGCGTCCGAGCGCGTAGTGGGCGATGTCGTCATCGAGGCTCGCCTCGCTTTCATACTGGCCGGAGTGCACGTACACAACCTTCCCGTCGCGGCCGATGTAGATCGTCGTCGGGGTGCCCTCGATCGAGGCGATCGAGTCCAGCGAGGCCGATGATGTCTGGTAGCTGGGATAGCTGACCGGATGCTTGGCGAGGAATGCGCTCGCGTCTGGAGCGGTGTCTTCGGTGTCGGCGCCGAGGAACGCGATCTGGCGACCGTAGAGCGCCGCGGCGGCGGCGAAGATCGGGAACTCCGCGCGACACGGCGGGCACCACGACGCCCACGCGTTCAGCACGACCGGGTAGCCGCGCAGCTGGCGCAGCCGCTGCTGGAGCGCGCTGAATCCGCCGAGCAGCTGGGCGGCCTGGTCGTGGAGCGCGGCCAGCGGCGCCGGTGAGCCCGCCAGCACGCGCTTGGCGGCGGTGGCGCTCGGCGGGCTGACCTTTGCCAGCGAGCTCGCCGGGACATCCCTGCCCATCAGCCAGTAGAGGTCGTCGAGCGCCTGTGTGGGCGTCCACGGCAGGCTGGGGTGCGCGAGATTATGGCGACCGACGTTGCTGAGCAGCTTGCGCAGCGCCGGCTCCAGGCGCCCGCCCACATCCGCCATGCCTTCGTTGACGATCCGCTCCTGGCCGGCGGGGTCGAGGAAGATCAGATTGTCCGAGTGTTCCACGTTGAAGGTCGCGGGCTTGTGCGTGTACCAGTCGATCGCCGGCGGGCTGCCTTCGGGCACGCGCTTGTAGTAGACGCCGAAGTATTTCCAGAAGTGGCGGATCTCCGACTGCGTGCCGGTCAGGAGCTCGAAGTCAAGGCCGGTAAGGCGACGGTAGGCGCGCAGGCGCGCAGGCGAGTCATTCCAGGGATCGACGGTCACCTCGACGACCACAGCCTGGCCGCTCAGACCGTCCGCTCGAAGCTGTGAGCTGAGCGCCATCAGGGCGCCCGTGGTTATCGGGCACACTTCGTTGCAGGCCGTATCGTCCGGTGCCAGGATCACCCACTTGCCGCGCCACCGGCTCACCGAGAACGGTCTGCCCTGTTCGTCTATGAGACGCATGTTCGGCACCGTCCGCGGTCGCTGCAGCGCGGTCCCGATCGCGAGCGGGGCCGGCACGGCGGAGGTGCTGCCGGCCGCTCCGGTGCGCCGCGCCGCCAGGACCGACACGGCAACCAGCAACACCGCCATCGCCACCACACCGACCGTCGCGACCCGGCGTATGCGTCTCAGCATCATCGAGCTTTAAGACTACGCCGCAACGCGCATCGGCGGGCACACGCCCCTGGCCAGTTTTCTGACGCCATCGGCTGAGCACACGCTCGCGCTGCCACTCCACGATCGGGTGCCCTCGCTGCAAGCGATTTACGAGACCGGCGTTGGCTCGGCGTCGTGTCCGGGCACCCCAGCCGCCGCGTAGGCGTCGGCTGCGTCGAGGGTCTCGGCCTCCAGCAGCGCCTGGGCGAGACCCTCGAGCTGGTCGCGGTGCTCCTCCAGCAGCTGCGTGACCTCCTGATGGGCGCTTTCGACGAGCGTGCGCACCTCCTCGTCGACCAAGCGCTGGGTCTCTTGGGAGGTCTCGCTGACGCCGGGCAGGAACATGCCCTGGCCGTCCTCGGGGAGGACCGCGATCGGACCGATCGCCGTGCTCATCCCCCAGTGCCCCACCATCTGGCGAGCGATCTGCGTGAGCTGCTGGATGTCGGACTCCGCCCCGGTGGTGATCGTCCCGTATACGACCTCCTCGGCGACCCGTCCCCCGAGCGCCACCCGGATCTTGGCCTGCAGCTCCTCCAACGAATAGGACACCCTGTCTGAGTCGGGCGTCGACAGGGTCACGCCCAGGGCCATTCCCCTGGGGATGATCGAAACCTTGCGCACCGGGTCGGCGCCGGGCGTGAGCATCCCCACCAGCGCGTGGCCGGACTCGTGGTAGGCGGTCCGCTCGCGGTCGGCGGGGGAGAGCAGGATGCCGCGCGGGGAGCCGAGCATGATCTTCTCCAGCGAGTCGGTGAAGTCGCTCATCTGCACCTTCTTGTGCCCGCGACGGGCTGCGAGCAGCGCGGCCTCGTTGGCGAGGTTGGCGAGGTCGGCGCCGACCATGCCGGGGGTACTGGAGGCGATCGCCTGCAGGTCGGCGTCCTGGCCCAGCGGGATCGAGCGGGTGTGGACCTCGAGGATTTCCGCCCGCCCCTTGCGGTCCGGGGCCTGCACGGTCACCCGCCGGTCAAAGCGCCCAGCGCGCAGCAGCGCGGGGTCGAGGACATCGGGGCGATTGGTCGCCGCGAGCACGATCACGGCCTGCGAGGACTCGAAACCGTCGATCTCGGTGAGGATCTGGTCGAGCGTCTGCTCGCGCTCGTCGTTGGCCCCGCTTACCGACACCGAGCCCTGGCGCGAGCGCCCGATCGCGTCGAGCTCGTCGATGAAGATGATCGACGGCGCCGCCTCCTTGGCCTTGGTGAACAGGTCACGCACGCGCGAGGCTCCGACGCCGACGATCGCCTCGATGAACTCCGAGGCGGAGATCGAGAAGAACGCCGCGTGCGCCTCGCCGGCGACGGCGCGGGCGAGCAGCGTCTTGCCCGTGCCCGGCGCCCCGGAGAGCAGCACGCCGTGGGGCATGCGCCCGCCGAGGCTCCCGTAGCGGTCGGGATTGCGCAGGAAGTCGACGATCTCCGAGAGCTCGGACTTGGCCTCGTCGATTCCCGCGACGTCGGCGAACGTCACGCGGATCTTTTCCGGGTCCACTCGCCGCGCCTGCGAGCTCCCGAATTTGCCGAGTGCGCCCATGCCCCCGGCGCCCTTGGCGGCGCGTTTGTAGATCAGGACGAACAGGCCGACGATCAGCAGCGTCGGGCCGAAGCCGAGCAGGATCTCCTCCAGCAGCGACTCGCTCGTACTCGTCGATTCGGCGTTGATCCTGACTCCCTTTTCCTGCAGCAGCGCGGACAGCTGGGCGCCGTTCCAGAAGCTCGGCACCTGGGTGGCGAACAGCTTCGTGGGCGTCGCCTTCTTGTCCGTCGAACGGGTAGCGCAGCTTGGCCTTGAACTTGCCCTGGATGGTGTCGCCCTTGGACGAGATCGTGCCGACCGTGCCGCCCTTGACCTGTTCCAGGAAGTACGGGCTGAACGGCACGGTCACCCGCTGTTCGCTCGGGGAAGGCTGGAAGAACAGAACCGACAGCCAGTTGATCGCGACCAGGGCCAGCAGGAACCACCAGAAGCCGCGCATACGGTGCGGCGGCGGCCTGGTCGGTGCGTGCTCGGGCATGCCCCGACCGTCGGGGGACGGCGAGACCTGCCAGCCGCGTTTGTCGCGTGGCAGCGGCGGATGGGGTTCGGTGCGCCCATCGTTCACACGGTCGGGGCCCTGCGGCGTTTGATCGGGCACAGGCCAATGCTACGCGGTGCGCCACAGCACGACCGACCCAGGTCCTGAAACCGGCACTCACGGTGTTAGGTTGTGGCGATGGGAGATGAGCGTGTCGTGGAGGGGGAGGGTCCCGCCATTGGGGTGAGTCCCGCCGCCGGGCTGCTCGGTCCACGGACGCACCATGTGCTGGCGCTCGAGTTCGGCTCCAAAGCCCAGTTCGACGATCCGCGCCTGGAGTGGCGGCGGCTGTTCTCGGAGCTGCTCGGCACATTCATGCTGGTGCTCGTCGCCGCGGGCGGGGGGATCCTCCACGGCGAGGGCCAGATCAGTTTGACCGCGGCGGTGGTGGCGCCCGGGCTGATGGTCATGGCGATCATCCTGTTCATGGGCGCGGTCTCGGGCGCGCACCTGAATCCCGTCGTCTCGTTCGCGTTCGCCCTGTGCGGGGACTTCCCGTGGAAGCGCATGCCCGGCTATGTCGTCGTCCAGCTCGCCGGCGCCGCGCTGGCATGCCTGTTTCTGGACGCCGTGTTCGGCAATATCCAGCATCTCGGCGCCACCCTGCCCGGCCCGGGGTACGCGAACTGGCAGGCGCTGCTGATGGAGGTCGTCCTCACCGGGATGCTGGTGAGCGTGATCCTGGGAACCGCCTCGAGCGCCCAGAACGTCGGCCGGGTCGCCGCGCTGGGCGTCGGCGGTTACGTTGCGCTCGCCGGCCTGTGGTCCGCGCCTGTGAGCGGCACCTCGATGAACCCGGCCCGCTCGTTCGGCCCGGCGCTGGTGAGCGGTGACTTCTCGAGCTACTGGGTGTACGTGCTCGGCCCGCTCGCCGGAGCGCTGATCGCAGTCGGCTGCGCCCACATCCTGCGGGGAGGGGCAGCGGATCCGGTCGCCTACCTCGCTGGGTCCGGCTCGCTGGACGCGGACCCTAAAGGCCACCCGTCTCCCTCTCCCTAAAGACCCGTCCCGCCTAAAGACCCGTCTCGGCGGTGACCCGGCCGGACTTGACGGCCGCGGCCAGCGCCTTGTAGTCGCGCTCGTTCTGCTCGGCGTAGGCGTGGGAGAACTCGACGAGCGCGCGGTCGAACACGGCCCCCTTGCCGAGGTAGGCGGCGATCGCGATGCGGTCACCGCTGCGGGCGTGCGCGCGGGCCAGCGTCCAACCGCACAGCCGGCCGTACCGGGCCAGGCCCTTGGGGGCCATCCGTTCGATTTCCGCCGAGCCCTTCCAGTCGCGCAGCTGGCGGCCGTAAAAGTCACGGGGCTTGCCGTCGAGCCCGGACTCGAGGTGCAGCCAGCCGAGGAAGATGTCGCTGTAGGCCTGCATCAGCCGCTGGCCGGTGACGACCCGCTCGCCGTGGTTGGCGAACTCGCTCGGGCCGAGAAACTGCTCGAGCACCGAAGCCTCGGCCTCCTTCAGTTGCAGGAACAGCGGATCCTGACCGTCTTGGCCGAGCAGCAGCGCGATCCAGGCGCGCGTGCCGACGCTGCCCACGCCGACGACCTCGCGCGCGAAGTCGGTCAGGCGAAACTGCTCGAGCAGCACGCGCCGGTCATGCTCCAGCGACTCGCGATAGGAGCGCAGGTGCTCGTGCAGAGCGTCGAACATCTCGTCGCGTTCGCTGCCCTGCGCGAGGTCGTCGATCGGCACGATCAGCGGCGGTTCGGCGACGATCCGCGTCTCGCCGTCAACCACGTGCGTCAGTTTGGAGAACGCCGACATGCTGTCGCGCGTGCGCGCCTTGGCGAGCGTCCGCTCGGTGCGCTTGACCATCCCGGGGGTGAGCTGCGGCCCGAGCTCTCCGAGCGCGGACTCGACATCCAGATGGGCATACCAGACGTCGAGGTTCTTCATCGCCGCAAAGCTGGCCATCGCGGTGCGGTATTCCGCGACGGTGTCCAGCACGGCTTGGTCCTGGTGCTTGACGGGATAGCCGTTCTCGCGGGCGGCGATCAGCATGCTCGCCGCCAGGCGCTTGACATCCCACTCCCACGGCCCGGGGAGCGTCTCGTCGAAGTCGTTGACGTCGAACACCAGCCGCCGCTCGGGCGAGGCGAACACGCCGAAGTTCGACAGGTGCGCGTCGCCGCAGCACTGCACCTGAAGCCCCGAGCGCGGCGTGGGCGCGAGGTCGCCGGCCATGATCATCGCTGCGCCCCGATAGAACGCGAACGGCGAGACCAGCATGCGCCCGTAGCGGATCGGCAGCAGTTCGGGCACCCGCGTCTGCGCCTGACGCTCGAGCACCTGCACCGGATCGGGGCGGTGCGGCGCCGGCTCAAACTCGGCGTGACTGGAGCGCGGCGCCCGCGCCCGCGCCGCCTTGCCGCGCGCCACCCGCTCGGCGACGCTCAGATGCGGTACCGCCGAGGCTGCGTCGCTCATCGCTCGACGATAACCGAGAGCGACTACCATCGCGCCAGATGTCTGAGGGTCTGAGCAGCGCGGGGATCGAGCGGATACGCCCTAACCGGGTCCGGGTCAAGCCCGGCTGCTAGCTGCTCACGAGAGGCCCTCCAGCAGCGCGCCGACATCCAGGTCGGCCACTCCCGGGTCGGGGGATGGAACAGCCGTCCCCAACCCGTAGACCTCGAGCCCGCGGTACCCGTCAGGGCCGGGATCGCTGCGCACCTCGACGGTCCTGCCGGGTACGTCAACGAGCCAGTACGTTCCCACACCGGCCCTCGCGTACTCCGCTGCCTTCGCCCCGCGATCCTGCTTGTGCGAGGTGACCGCTACCTCGACCGCCAGCAGCGCCGTGCGGGGGAGATGCTCGGATGACGGCTCCCCCTCGGTGAGCGTCAAGTCAGGCTCGGGCTCGGAGTCCGGCTTGGTTTCAAGCGGCAGCTGCACCCCCAGCCACGCCTCCGCTGTCCTGAAGTGGCGCGTCAAGCGCATGATCGCCGCATAATGGCTTGACCCCTGTGGGCTCACCTCGACCAGCAGCCCTTCCAGTAATTCGATCGGCAGCCCCTCCAGCTCCCCCGTATCGACCATCCGGTTGTAGGTCTCCGTGTCGAGCCGGTGGATCGCGTCCTCGCCCCGAGCGTGCCTGTCGAGCAGCAGCCCGTCGCGCAGCTCGACGTCCAGGCCATCCAGCGCCCTCGCCTGCACCAGGCGCTCGTAGGTCCCGACATCCATCCGGTAGAGCGGAAGCGGCGCCTCGGCTTGGCTGGGGGCGGCTGTGGTCGCCATCGGGCCATTCTACCGCCCCGGTAACTGGACATCCAGCCACCGGCCTGCCGTTGATCGAGGGTCGCGAAAACGCATGCGCCGAAAGTACTCAGCACTACGGATGCTTCTCGCGAACGCGCGGGTCTGGTCAGCTCACTTCTTCTTTTGCTTTGCCTTGGTCTTGTGCTTGCCCTTCTTCGCAGGCTTGGCCTTCGCGCGTGTGGGCGGGCATCCAGTGACGCTGATCGGCGTGTTCTGATGGATTACAGCGCCGTTCTGGGCGGTCAACGCCGTGGGCATCACGAGTCCGACCTTCTTCTTGACCCTGCGGGTAACAGTGCGCACGCGGCCGTGGACACGGATCTTGACGCGCTTTGAGACGGTGACGGTCCTGCCGGCCTGACAGAGCTTCCCGTTCGCCGCCAGAGCCGAGCCCGAGCCCTCGGGCAGGTTCAGTTCGAACGTTTCCACCGGCACGTCGGGGATCGTACGGAACGTCGAGCTCGTGATCCCGGCGCTGTCGATGAGCGTTTCGCCGTGCAGATCGACCGTCACGCCGTCGCCCTGCAGCACGAGGATCAGTTCGGGGAACCTCTTGCCGCCGTGGCTGACGAAGTAGGCCGGGCCAGTGAGATTGGCGTCCCTGCCGGGAGGTGCGACCGGGAGCACCGGCGTGCTCGCGTTGGCCGTGCCGACCTTCGATGTGGCCGGGCACGCCGCGGGGTCGCGGTCGAACACGCCGGCAAGGCACGCTCCCTGCAGGGTCGCCAGGCGCGAGACGAGCCGCTTCGGGAGATCCACCTTGACCGCGGCGAGATTCGCCTGCCCGGACGGGGCTTTGGGGTAGACGAGCTTCACGTGCAGGCTAGCGCCGTTCTGCCTCGACGTTTTGCCCGACGTGGAGAGATCGAACTGGGGTTTGAAGCCGAGCGCCGCGCAGTTGGCGACCTGAAACGGGGACGACACCTGCGCGCTGGCGCCTTCGCCGCCGGTGATCGTCCCGTCGAGCGACATCGGAGCGCAATCCGTCGGATTGAAGATGAATCCGGCCCGGTCGATTGTGATATTGAGGTCCTTGATCTGCAGGGGGATACCGTCGATTATCTGGGGAATTGCTCCGGTCGCGATCGTCAGCTGAGCGGTCCGCGGGTCGACTTCGATCCTCGCCCGAATCACCAGGCAGTCGCACGGCGGGCGGTTTTCGGGGGCATCCTCGAGGTCGAGCGGCCCGGCCTTCACGGGGGTGACAATCGCCAGGCCGAACGGGGCGCCTTCGTAGCCTTCGGTCAGGTAGACCCCTCCGCCGGTCAGCGTGTACGGCTCGCCGCCCACCCCCGCCACGACCGTGGTCTCGCCGACCCGGCTCGCTTCCGGGCACGTCCCTTCGCCTGCCTGTGCCTGCGGGCACAGCTTCACACCCGAGAGCATTGCCTCAAGTCCCGGCGGCAAGCGCAACCGCACTCCCTGCAAGGGCTGCTGACCGTCTTCGCGGCCGACCGTCACCGTCAGCGGGCTGAGCGATCCTGCGCTGTTATCTGTTGTCCCGACCGCCAGCGACGGCGCAAACGGCAGCGGCAAAGCGGGACATCCCGACAGACCGGTGGTCATGATCGGGCCGGAGGTGATCTGAAAGCTCGCCTGCGACTGCACCGGCGCACCGCCGGACCACGGCGTGAACGTCGCCACCGTGGTGAAGGTCCCGCAGTGCGACGGGGTCGCCAGAAAAGCGCGTTCGCCGCCGAAGAAGCTCAGTTCGATGTCTTCGATCGGCAGCTGGGGAGTGTTCGCGAACGTCACCTCGATCTGCCCCGTCTGCTGGTCCAGCGACACATCGCCCGCGAGCTTCACAAGCGTCCCCGTGGTGGGATCTTCGGCGACGATGTACAACGCGACCAACGACCCGGAGGGGTTTTCGCCCTGCGCCGCGAGGTAAACCGCTCCTGCAAGCTGGTTCGCCAGCAACGGCGTGCTGATGTTCACAACGCCGATCTTTGCCGCGTTCGGGCAGAACGTTTCCCGGGTGAACAGCTCTTCCCCGCCCGCCAGGTTGGTCCCGCTTACAGGTTCGACGCCGGCGAACCCGACCTGTGGCTCCGAGCACGCTGCCAACCCGTCCGCGGCCGCGGGGTTGATCGCCACGCCTTCGGGCAGCGCAACCGCTATGTCCTTCACGGAAGACTCGGCCAACCCGTCGGCATTGGCCGAGTCGCTCTGCGGGACGTGCACATCAAGGTTCAGCCCGCTCGGCCTGCTCGCTTCCCGACTGTCCGGCGAGACCTTTATCTGCGGTTCGAACGCAAGCTGATTGCAACCCGCGAGCGGCGGCATCGCATAGCTCGCGAGCAGCGCGGGAACGCCCGGTTCGGGCTGCGTCCACGAGTCACCCACCACAGTGCCTGTCGGCGGCTGCCCGCATGAGGTCGGCAGTGACAGAAACGGCGGCGTGCCCACTTCGGACTGCGGCGAGCAGGTGCCGAAGCCTTCCAGGCACTGCCAGCCGCGCTGGCTGTCATGGCGCGGATCGCCGGGAACGCCCCAGAGGGTCAGCTTCAGGCTGAGCAGCCACGCCTCCTCGGTGATGTTCCTGCTGGCGAGGGCCACGCCGTAATCCTCGCCGGAGCGGATCGAGGCGCCGAGGAAGGCCGAGAAGGCGCCCAGCACCCTGATCCCGAAGCGCGCCGGCTCGCCCGGCGCCGGCTTCATGTTGAAGATCGGCGCCCGGGCGGTCTTCAGGCCCAGGCCTGGAGCGTCGAAGGTCAGCGTGGCCACGCCGAGCGCGGATTCGGCCGGGCATTCGTTGACTACGTGCCCTTCGATCGAGTCCTGACCGTTGAACTGCGCTTCGGTGCACTGCGCGAACGGGGTCGGGTTGGCGAGCAGACCCGCCGGCAGCTCGGAGACGAGGTCCTTCGGCGGTGAGACCGTCCGCGGGCCCCCGCCCGCTTCGGATGGAGCGGTGTTCAGCGTGACGACGCTCGTCAGCTGGAACGGGTGCGAGCCGGCGCGCGTGTCCAAAGATCCGCCGGATTCTTCGGCGAGCAACTGGAAGTCTTCGACGCCGAACCTTTCATCGCCGTTCACTTCGATCGCGTGGCTGGCCGTAGCCGAGCCCGCGGCGCCGCCGCCGGATACCGTCGCGGTGTTCTGCTCTGCGCTGGAGGCGCCCGCTTCGACCGACACGGAAATGTCAACTTCGATCTGTTCATATGGGCGCAAGGACCCTGAGAAGGCGCAGGTGAGTGTCTGCAGCACACAATCGACGGTGCCACGGTTGGCGGTGCCGCCGGAGCCGGCGACACCTTCGATCGCGACCGGTCGCAGGCCGGGAGGCAGACGATCCACGATCGTGACTTCTCCGTCCGTGCTCGCATCGCCACGATTCTCTGCTCTCACCACGAGCTGGCCGGTTTGGCCGGCTACCAGGCTCGTCGGCTCGGCAGCGGAGGTCACGCCCCACCATGGCGAGAGAGCTTCGGCCGACGCGCCAGGCACATGGACCGCCGCGGTGATCACGACGGCGGCCACCGTGCCAACCAGGCCCCTCCTCAACAAAGCTCCCACAACGACCCATTTTACCCCCGCCAACGGGGCGCCGGCGCAGGATACTTCCAACGGCGTGGCGCAGGATGCCGCAAAGCGGCGCGAGGCAGGATGCCAGCGTCCGGTGCGGCGCTGTATCGCCGGCGCGGCGCGCGGGCCGTTGCCGGCCGATGATTACTTCTTCTTGTTCGCTTTCTTCTTCGCGGGGGCGAGCTTCTTGCGTGCGGCCTTTTCGCAGCTCGCGCGCTTGCTCTTGGGCTTCTTCCTGCAGGCCTTCAGCGCCTTGGCGAGCTTCTGCGCGCGCGTCAGCGCCTTCGCCTTCGCGCAGCCGGTGACGGAGATCGGCGTGGACTCGTGGATTTCCATGCCATTCTGGGCTACGAACGCGGTCGGCATGGCGAGCTTCGACGTGCACAGGTTGCCGTTCGCCGCCAATGCCGAGTACGCGCCCTCGGGCAGGGTCAGTTCGAAGGTGTTGAACGGGGTGTCCGGGACCGTCTTGAACGTCGTGCTAGTGATGCCCGCTTTGGAGATGTACGTGCTGCCAATCAGATCGATGGTGACGCCATAGCCCTGCAGGACCATCGTCAGCGAGGGGAACGCTTCACCGCCGTGGCTGACGAAGATCGCGGGGCCTTCCAGCGGCACGGGCAGCAGCGGCGTGGTGACTTTCGCGAAGCCGATCTTCGACGCCGCCGGGCAGTTTGCGGGATTGGCTTCGAACTGGGCGTTCGTGCATGCCTTCTGCAGCGTCGTCAACCTCGACGGCAGCTGCTTGGGCAGATCCACCTTGACGCGGGCGATGTCGCTCTGCGTGCCCTGCGGCGCGTTCGGGTAGGACAGCTTCGCGGTCAGCGACGCCCCGCGGGCTTTCGAGGTCTTGCCCGACGTGGAGACCGAGAATTTCGGTTCGAACTTCAGGATCGCGCAGTTGGTCACCTGAAACGGCACCGACACCGGCGAGGAGGCGCCTTCGGCGCTGTCGATCGCACCGGTCACCGCCGCCGGGTCGCAGTCGGTCGGGTTGAACGTGAAGCCGGGCCGATCGACGAGAACGTTGACGTGCTTGATCTGCAGCGGGATCCCTTCGATGATCGTCGGGATCGCGTGCGGGGAGCCGGGCGGATCGGTCGTGATCGTCAGCGCCGCCGTGTGAGGGTCCACTTCGATCTTCGCCCTCACCACGACTGGCCTACCTTCTTGTAGGTCGAAGGGTCCGGCCTTCGCCGGGTTGACGATCGACAGGCCGAACGGAGCGCCCTCATAGGGGCCGGTGATGTAGACCTTGCCGCCGGTCACGGTGAACGGATCGCCGCCGAGGCCGACGCTGACGATCGTTTCCCCGATTTCGCTTTCCGGGCCGCACGTGCCGGCGTTGGCCTGCGCTTCCGGACACAGCTTCACACCTGAGAGCAGGCCCGACAGGCCGGGCGGGTAGTGCAGCGTCACCGACTGGATAGGCTGCTGGCCGTCTTCGCGGGAGAGCGTCGTTGTGAGCGCGCTGAACGCGCCGGCGTTGTTGTTCGTCGTACCCGACGCCAAAGACGGCGCGAACGGGAGCGGGCTCGAGCATGGGCTTCCATTAGGGCCTGTGGTGATTTCGAAGTGCGACTGTGAGCTGACCGTTTCTTCGCCAGACCACGGCGCGAATGACGCGTTCGTCGTGTACGTCCCGCAGCGCGTGGGGGTTGCGAGTGGCGCCCGCTCGCCGCCAAAGAATTCCAGTTCGGCGTCTTCGAACGGAAGCTGCGGATTGTTTTCAAATGTCGCGACGATCTGACCCGTCGAGGTGAGGGCGACCTTGCCGGCGAGCTTGACGAGGACACCCGACACGGGATCCCTCGCGACGAGATACATGGCAACGAGCGAGGAAAATGGATTTTGCGGAAGCCCCGCAAAGTTCTGCGGCGCGGCCAGATAGACGAAGCCCGTCAACGGATTTGGTAGCAGCGGCGAGTGGATCGTCGCGGTCGCGATCTTCGACGCGTTCGGGCACGTCGCTTCAATGTCGCTGGAGAGGCTGGCCTGTTCCTGGGAGCACGCTTCCAATCCATCCGCGGCTGCGGCGTTCAGGTCCAGGCCTTCGGGCAACGCGACCGTGATGTTCTTCACGTCCGACGGCGCGAGCCCTTCAGGGTTCAGCGCCTCTTCCTGGGGCACGTGCACGTCGACCTTCAACCCACTCGGCGTGCTCGCCGCCTGCCCGTTCGGGGAGACCCTGATTTCCGAGCTGAACGGCAGCCGGTTACAGCCAGCCAGAGTGGGCATCGGTTCGGTAGAGGGGGACGACAGTCCTTGACCGACCGGTTTCGGTTCAATCCATGAGTCCGTTTCGATAGTGGTTTCCAACGGATCGCCCGTGCAGGAGGTCGGCAGCGCCAACAACGGCGGTGGATGGACCGCTTCCGAAGCATTACAGGGCATGGGAAATGCCGTGTTACGTGCGTCGGCGAGGCAGTCCCACCCACGCTGGCTGTCGTGGCGCGGGTCGCCGGGGACGCCCCAGAAGATCACTTCGTTCTTGATGAACGCCGCCTCCTGTGTGATATTGGGGACGCTGACGGTGACGCCATAGTCACCACCGGTCCGCACGGAGGTGTCGAGGAACACCGGCGCCCGCGGTAGCAGGAAACCAAACCGTGCCGGTTCGCCAACCTGCGGTTCCAAGTTAAAAATCGGCACTGTGAACGTGTATGCGCCCTTTTCCCGATGCAGTGCCGTAGGTCCGTTGGTGGTAATCATCGCCACTCCGACCGCCGTCTGCGCGGAGCATTCGTTGAGACCGGCGGGACCGAGGATGTCGAACTGCGCCAGTGTGCACCGTGGAAATGGCGTCGGGTTGCCAATCAGCCCGGGGGGCAGCTTGAAATGCAGATCCTTTGCCGGCGCCGCCGGGTCTGCTTCAGCGGTCTGGTTCAGCGTGAGCGTCGTCGTCAATTGGAACGGGTGCGAGCCGGCCTGCGCGTCCGGAGCTCCGCCGACTTCTTCGGGCGCCAGTTCGTACTGTTCGACTCCAAACGGGGTTTTCGTGGGGCTGACGGTGATTGGGCGTTTAACCTGGACGCTGTGCGCTTCACCGCCAGACACGCTGACCTCGTTTACTTCACTGGAGGACGTACCCGGCTTTACGACCACTCCGATATCGACTTCGATCTGATCGTAAGGAGGCAGGCTTCCCGTGAACTTACAAGTAAGCGTCGTCACTGCACAGGTTACTGGACCAGCTTCTTCTTGTCCCACGTCACCCCCTACACCTTCCATCGCGACCGCTTCCATGTGTTCAGGCAACTCGTCGGCGATGCTCACTTCCCCGCTTGTGCTCGCGTCGCCGAGGTTCGCTGCCGTCACGACGATCTGCCCATCGGGCCTGCCCTGCGTGAACACGCTCGCGCTGATGTGTTCGCCAAGCGCTTCTATCCTTTCCACTTCCTGATCGGCCAACGCGCCGATCGACTTCACGACGAACGGGCTCGTACCAACTGGACCCCCGCTCACTTCCACGTTCCCGGTGCCGTACGCTCTTTCGAGCATCGTCTGGACTTCCGCGGCGGTCGTCGCTGGAAAGAGGATGTCGGGGGGAGATTGAAACTTTCCGCCGATCTCCAAAACGCCGATCCCGAAGCCGGAAGTCGTACGTATTTCCTGCACCTCGTCTCGCGCGGATCCCGGCTGCAAGCTCGACGGACGCGTGCCAGATGTCAGATGCCACCACGGAGTGCACGCTTTACATTCCAGCGCCGCAGACGCCGCAGACGCCGAGACCAGCCCCAACAGCAACAGCGCAGCAACGACCAGAACGGCCGAAAACGCCAGCTTCAACCGAATCGCGATCCTCATGACTTAGCCCTCCGCTTGTTGCTGGCTTTCTTCGCTTTTCCACCGTATTTTTTACGGGCTTGGCGTTCACAGCTACTACGTTTGCTCTTCTTTTTGTCGCGTTTGCATCCTTTCAACGCCTTCGCAAGCTTCTGCGCCCGGGTCAGCGGCTTCGCCTTCGACTGCACGACCGTCGTCGGCGCGGGCGTGACGTTGCCAGCTCCCGAGAACGTCGCACTCGACGGCGAACCGAAGATCGACGGCTGCGGCGTCGGCGCTGCTTTGCACGCGGCTTCCGTAGTGCATGCAGGCGGCTGTTCGGCAACCGGCGGGAAGCACGGCACCGCGCTCGTGCATTCATGGGCATCGTAGATGTCGACGCTGTCGTCATAGTCCTGCGGCGCGAGCTTCGCGGTCGTCAGGAAGAACACATCGCTCCCGTTTTCGCTAGCGTCCAAGAACGCCGATTCCTCAGCAGAGCTACCCGAGGAGATCAACCCGACACAGCCACCCGACCGTTCGCTGAAAGTCGCACTGGAGCTCGTACAGGCGTGTTCCCCTGCCGGGACGCCCGGCGGCTCATACTCATACACATCCCAATTACCATTCACATCCTGCGGTACCAACGCATCGTGCGCGTTGAAGAAGAGCCGGCCGCTATCGGACAGGTACCGTGACTGGTACAGAGACTGCCCCAGCGAATACGGGGTCCAATCCGGAATGTTCGCCGCAAGCCACGTGCTCGATTCCCAAATGCCTTCGCCACCGGCGAGCTCATGATTACCGTATTCGACACCCACTGGCCGCGCCCCGGTTGGATCACACGACGCGCACACGAGCTTGTTGTTCTCTGCGTTGTACAGGTAGACCTCCTCATCGGGCTTCCCGCTGACAGCGTCGTGGTTGTCATAGCCGGTCAGCTCCCGCTGAGACATAAACGCCAGCCAGTCACCGTCGGGCGCCACGCGCGCCGTCTCACCGCCAGACGTCTCCGACCAATCCGGCAGATCTTCGGCAGAGAGGACCGCGACCAGTTTTGTCACGCCACCTTGGCGAACATAGAGATTGCAAATTGCTTCAGGCCGTTTCTCCCCACTGTTGGCGGGGGGGCACGTTCCAAGGACGGCGACTTCCCCTCTGGCGTTTGCTTCTGTGGTAAGCACTCCATTGGCTACAAAATAGACATACGAGCCGTCTTCACTAGCGCCGAGCGCATTACCGATCACATTCGCAGATTCCCCTGCGCGCGCAGGCGTCAAGTCGCTCAGCTTGCATTTGAGCTTGCCTGCTTCTTTGACTATTTCACATTCATATAGGTCCTGGCTGTTTTCCTTCGCGCCTGAGTCGTTGGTCAACCGCTGCGTATCTGTGAAGAACACCTTCGACCCGTCGCTGGATGCTATCTGGAACTTCCCCCGACCGCCGGAACACGTTTCACAGCCCGGTTCGGCCGCATCGAGTTGCACCGTTTCTTTCGTCGTCATATCGCGCAGGTAGAGTTGTCCCGCACCTCCAAATTCGGACCATACGATGCGCGAGCCGTCGCTGGAGATCGCATTTCTCGCACCTGCTGCGACGCCACCAAAGTCGGCGGCCTTCGTCACCACTTCGCTTTCAGGCAGCACACTGACCGGCTGCAAATGACCATCCGACCACTCATAGAAACCGCCTTCGTCACCGGGCGTGGAGGTCAGCCCCACGGTGGAGTGAACTACTATATGGCTCGCGTCGGGGGTTGCCCCGACGAATTCGGGACCACATATTGGATGCCCGCCAACGCATTCACTTTCTTTGCCACCAAAGACGGTGCCGGGCGGCACATTTGCGACACCCTGCTTACCGGTGACAAGCGGTACATAGGTGCCGGTTGTGTTGTTGCGTAGATACGCCGTCTGTTCGGAAGCTTGTTCTGACAGCGACGGCATGAACACACCAAACGGCTGCACGACGGCCTGAGAGAGGTCTTCGGAGAAGAACCGGTACTCCTCGCCATTCCCGATCGAAGGGCCGGTCGCGCTGTCGTGGGGGGGCGATATATCCTTGGATTCCCAACCATCGGGTCCGCGCGTGGAGAGGACCTGCTCGAGGTTGGTGTACCCCTGTGGCTGGGATTCGGTGGGCGCAGTCGCGACATACGTGATCGCATCCCCGGTGGCCGCTGCTTGGATCACCGCGCCTTCGTTTGAGTACTGGCCAATCGCATAGATCTGCGCGCCTTCCTTATCCGGCGGGGAAACCATCTCCCACTGGCGGCCATCGGGCAGGGTCAGCCCGCTACCCGCGGCTTGACTCGTGAACTCGCGCGTCGCTTCCGCGGAACCGAGCGCGTTCTTGGCGAGCACACGGTACTGGTAGACACTTCCTGGCAGGAGACCCTGCAGCTTCACGCTCACAGCCACAGCTGCCGCGCCCGCGCCGATATTTACTTCAGGCGTGAAACCATGCGTGCCACCAGCGCCGTATTCGAACTGGTAGCTCGTGCCCGTACCGAGCGGATTGATTTCCGCTTCCAACTTCGCGCTCGTCGCCGTCACCTCGGAGACGGAGAGGCTGTCGATCACGACCGCCGGCAGCGCATGGAAGGCTTCGTCGGCCCCTTCGGCCACGTGGTGTTCGCCGTCTTCGGCGACTACGTGGTAGTGGTAGACCCCTTCCGGCGTCAAGCCGGAGACCTTCACTTCGACCGTTTCCGAGGTGAACCCTTCGGCGGTCATCGTGGCCGTCGCGCTTGCCGTCTGCTGCGAGCCTTCCAGCCCGTACTCGAAGTGATAGCTCGTGCGCCTGCCCTCGGGGTTGATCGTCGCCTTCAACGTCGCCGTCCCGGCAGGTTCGGGAGTCGCTTCCTCGCGGTCGACATAAGGGCCGGGAGGGATGGGAGGAATGGTTTGCACCGCAGATCCCTCGGCGACGATCAGTTCATCGGCAGATTCCAGGAAGCCCGTGCGAGTGAAATAAACATCGAATCCATCAGGCAGCGAGGAGCTGGCTAGCTCTTGGCCCGCGGGACCGTACTCGAGCAATTCAGGAGGAGAGCCTTCGTCCTGACGGGTAACAATGAGATCGCCGGTGGCGGGATCGACGGTAACGGCTCCGAATTCACCCTCCTGGGTTTCGATGGTCTGCGTTTCGATGATCTGGTGACTAGTGGGATCGAGCTTGATGAGCTCACTGGGAGCTTCCCCTTCGCGCTCGTTCGTCACGTAAACATCCCCAAAGGAGGGACTGGAGGAGTCCGTGTCGACCGCCAGCGAGAGCGTGCGGGGTCCGGCGGAAGCAGGGAGCGCGGTCTCGCTCTGATAGACGCCAGCGGAGCTGAACACCTGCACGCGTTCGCGGTCACCGACATACACGTCCCCGGTCGCCCCCACTGAGATCGCGGCCGCGAGGTTTTCAAATTCTCCCTGCCCGGTCCCTTCTCTGCCTTTCTGGCACACATCGCCCGATTCCGCCGTGCAGAGATTCTCGGCGGCCAATTGAACACTCGTGGGCGTTTCGCCGTTGGCTTCCGCCGCTTCGACGGCTTCGACGGCGGTCCTGTTAACCTTGCCGCCGAAAGTGAGCTGGAATTCCCCTTCGGGACCGAACCGCTCCACACGAGTGTTGTCTCTTTCAGCGACGTACACATCGTGACGGGCAGAGCTCAACGGATCGTTGTCGACCGCGATCCCTTCCGGGCCATAGAGCTGGCCGGCGCCACCGCCCCCGATGCCCGCGAAGCATTGCGTTATGCAGGTCTGCAGAGCTTCGGTGCTTCCGTCCGCGACACCCCAGCCCCACGCGAGCAGGAAGCCTCCCTGCCCGGTGAACTTGTCGATCCGTTCATTGCCAGTGTCCGCTACATACACGGAGCCGCTTTCCTGATCGACGGCCACCCCAAAGGCGTCTGCAATCTGATCGACACCGGAGCCTTCGCCACTGCCGAACTGGGTGGCGAGGGCGGGGGCCGCGCTCGACGCTAGCGAGCAGAGCACCAGGGCGGCTGTCACGAAGGCCAGGACGAGTGGGGTGCGCAAGGGTGCACCACTCCCGTGGCCGTGGAGAGGGGCACGGAGCTTGGCGAAGAGACCGGTCTTCGGTGTGGAAGCGGGCTTCGCGACTGGCTCTGTGGGTATCACCTTGTCTCCTTGGTCGTTGTAGAGCTGCCACCGTTGCTCATAGCGAACACTCCACCTGTCATCGCGAACACCAGCGCAAACGTGGCGATCACGTTGCTTGAGGTCAGGTGCTTACGTATCACCTGGAACATCGGCTATCTCCTTCTCCCGGCCGGCTGGATGTCAGCCGGCCCGTTTGACAAATGGGTGAGTCGGCGCAGGATCCGGACATTCATTCCGGCCGACAAAAGTCCGGCCAGAATGAAGTCTCGGACCTGCTTGGCTGATTTGGTGGTTGTCGCGCCTCCTTCGGGACAGCCGGACGGTTTGCGGCCCGGAAAGACCTTTGCTCCGGCATGTCCCGTTTGCGGGGTGTCGTCGGAGTAGGGAGTGCAGATGTCCACGAAACCGACCAAACCCGAACCCTCCGAGTGGCTGCGCCTGCTGACGGGGAACCGACTGCAGACGCAGGTATCGCGCTCTGGGGTGCTCGTCGGCGCCGCGCTGGGCGTGATGGCCGTCAACGTGGCCGTCGCCCTGATCGTGATCGGCGGCGGAGGGGCGTATGACCTCTCGATCCTCGCGCTGCTCCTGCTCGGACTGTCGTTCAGCCTGGCCGTGCGGGCTCTGCTCCTGCCGGACGCCGAGGAGCCCGGCCCCACCCTCGCTGCGATGCGCATGGCTCGCGAGAGCGAGGACGAAGGCGAGCTCGAAGACGCCCTGCTCGACGACCTCGAAAAAGACATCCAGATCAACGACCGGGCCCTGGCCCGCAAAACCCTATTGTTCGAATACGCGCTGACATTCCTGGCGTTTGCGATCCTTGCGGAGCTGGCGGGGCGGGCAGTACAATGAGCGGCATGGAGCCAACCACCACCCGCCGACCCACCCGGGACTATCCCAGGACGCCTGACGGCAAATACAAGTACACGGCGTGGGACGGGAGCCCGCGATACCTCGAGCCGGATACCATCCCCAGCATCGTCGGACCGAACTTCCTCATCCCCGCGTTCGTAACCACGTTCTTCCGCAAGCTCTTCCGGCGCCAAGACACACCCGCCGTGCGATAGAGAGGCATCCCGAGCGGCGCAGGATCCGGACGTTCCTTCCGGCCGACAAAAGTCCGGCCGGAAAAGAGATCGAATCCCTCGGCCGGGAGGGTGCTCGGACCTGCTTGGCTGATTTGGTGGATATGTTGGGGCGCCGCGGTCCGGGATGAGGACCACGGCGCCCGGTAGAGCCCGGCGCGGGAGGGTGCCAACGCCGAGATCAGTCCGAATGCCTCCGGAGAGGGGGTGGAGACACTCGAACAGGGGATGCGAGCGCGCGAGGGTGGCGCCGCGAAAAGCTTTGTCACTCACCATCGATCCCATTCCTCTCCCGTCCCTCTCCTCGAATGTTGTGTCTCTCAAACCAACCGCGACGCCTGGGTTTCTTTTTGTTGTGACCCGAGTACCCAAAACGACGCTGGTGCCAACGTACTCCCCCCACACCGTCCTGGATAGACGCGGTAGCGGAATAGTCCTATACCGCCATATGTCGCCTATGTGCTGAAACCACACAGTTTCGGCCGAGACGGTCAGCCACGCAGGGCCGCGCGGCGCAGGCGCATGACCGCCATTGCGGTGATCGCCGGGGCGCCCAGCGCGCGCAGGACCGCGCGGCGCGCGGCGCGTGCGTGCGGGTCCTGAGCCTGCGGTTCGGCGAGATAGACGCTCGCCATCGCCGCGAGCATCAGCAGATGGCGATCTGGGTGCTCGAGCGCTGAGGCGCGGCGGCGGGACTCCGCTGCCAGCAGCCTCAATCTCCAGGCGGCCTCGCCCGCGTCGGTGTAGTTCTCGACCAGGGCGCGCTGGCCGCTTGCCCTGTCCTCGTCCAGGTCGATCAGGCTGTCGAGCAGGGAGTGCAGCGCGCCGATCCACGGGAAGTAGGCCCGCTCGACCGCCAGCGCCTCATCGGAGCTCACCCCCGGCTGGGCGGCCATCGCGATCAGCGCGAACAGGCCCAGCGAAGAGCCGGCCGAGGCGGCCGTCTCCCACCAGCGCAGGCCACAGCCCGGCGGCGTCATCTCTGAGGCCCAGCGCGCGAACTGCGCCTGCGGCCCAGGCTGCGCCGACACGTTGAAGCTCTGATAATCGACGATCTGCGCGCCGAAGCGAGCCGCCGGCGCACGCACGGCCGGGTAGCCGGGGAGCGCGCGCAACGCCGCCCGGCAGCGCTCTACCGTGCCCTGCACGTAGCCGCCGTCCTCGCGATCGTCGCCCTGCGCGGCGCCGTCCGGCGCGCATGGATCGAGCGCGGCCGTGAGCGCCCCGTGCAGCCGGCGCGAGTTGAGCACCGGGTCGGGGTGCGGCTGCTCGGCGAGCGCGTCCAGGTAGTCATACAGCGCCTGGAACGCCACCTGCGCGCGGATCACCGCCGGGCGGCGCGCGCGCGGCGCGAACACGGCGAACGCCGCGGCGCCGTCGATGTTGGCGCGCTTGCTGTCGAGCACTCCAAGCGCAACGGCGCGCAGAGGAGCGCGTGGGATCGCGGCCGCCCGGCGGCGCTGATCGGCAAGCTCGCGCCGTACCTGCGGGTACACCGAGCACCAGTACGTGGGCGTGGCCCGCGCCAGCGTGATCGTCGTGTCAAAGCTCATGGCTGATCCTGAAAGGCTACGCTCGGCGCCACGCGCGCGCAGCGATAGCCGAGCACGCCGGCCAGGAGAACGGTGCATCCCGCGACGATCGCGAGGGCCAGCAGGATCGCGGGCAGGCCGAGTGAGAACGGCGCCGGGAAGCCCGTGCTCAGCGCCAGCCAGCGACTCGCCAAGGCATGGCCGTAGAGCCCGAGCACCGCCCCGACCGCGCAGCCGACCGCCACCGCCACCGCGCTCTCAATCACCACCGCCCGCCACAGCTGCATGTGATCGAAGCCCTGCGCGGCAAGCGAAGCCAGGCGCGGCCGCCGCTGCCAGATCGACGCGCTCAACACCGCGGCCACCGCCAGCGCGGCGGTGATCAACAGCAGCGCCGCGATCTGGCCGAGGCTGCGCAACCCTTCCCGCGCGCTCGCCTGGAAGCTCGCCACCCGTTCTGCGAGCGTCTGCACCCGCAAGCCAGGACGGCCTTTCAACGCCGCAAGCACGCTGCGCCTGCCCGCGGCCGGGCTGACGCCGGGCTTCAGTCCCACCTCCAGGGCGGCCGGGCGGTCCGAGCCCCACAAGCGGCGGTAGTCGTTCAGGTCGATCGTGATCGCCCCCGGCGACCAGCCGGTATTGGTCGTGATCGCCGCCACGCCAAAGCTTGCTTCGCCTGTTGGGGTCGGCAGCGTGAAGCGCTCGCCCACGTGCACGTGCCGTTCGGCCGCGAACGCGCCCGAGATCGCCGCCCAGCCACCGCGGCGGATCAGATCTTCCGCGCGGTGCAGGTCGCCTTCCAGCAGCTGGCTTTTCTGGATCATCCTGTCATCCAGCGGCGAGCGGGCCCGGATCCACAGGGGGCGCGAGCCCACGTCCAGCAGGCCGCCCTCATACACGCGCACGGCAGAGACCCCCGGCGCCCGCGCGATCGCCGCGGCGGCGCCGTCGTCCTTGAAGCTGTCCACCGTCAGGAAATTGTCGTTCGCGGCGACCCAGACCTGCGCCGTATCCAGGTATTCCACCACCGCCTCGTCGAGCCCCCTGCTCAGATCCGCGCGCGCGCCCTGGATCGCAACGCTCCCATACACGGCGAGCCCCGCGACGGCGATCAGCGCGATCGAGCGTGTGGCTGTGGCGTTCAGCTCGATCGCCGCGAGTGAGATCATGCTGCCCCGCGTGCGCCTGCCAAGCCGCTTCAAAGCGATCAGCACGCCGTCGAAGCAGACCGGGATCAGGCACGGAACCGCGAGCGCGAGCAGGACCCCGCCGAGGACCGTCAGGGCCGGGTCCGCCAGCGCGAGCACGGTCACGCAGGCCACGAGCGATGCGCCGAGCAGGCCGAGCGTGCGCGCGGCGCGAGGGCCGAGATGCTGAACAGAATGCTCAGCCCCCCGCGCCGCGGAGGCGAGCGGAGCACTCGAGCGCAACACCAGCATCGGCGCGAGGCAAGCGAGCACGGCCGCGCCCACGCCACCGGCGAAAGCGAGCAGCGCCATGATGGGACTGATGCTCTGATGGCTTGCGATCGGAAACGCCGCGGCCAGATAGACCGTGCTCTGGCCGAAGATCGTGTGCGCGAGCGCCACGCCGAGCGCGAGACCCGCAAGCGAAGCGAGGACCCCCAGCACGAGCGCCTGCGAGAGCAGGATCGCCCGGATCTGGCGCAGCTCAAAGCCGTTGGTGTGGAGCTCAGCCACCAGCCGGCGGCGCTCGGGCAACGTCAACAGCATCGCGTTCGCCGCGAACAGCAAGCCCACCATCGCGCCGATCGCGGCGAACACGCTCGTCGACTGGCCAAGCGGCCTGGCCGTCGCTTCCAGCAAGCGCAGTTCGCTGCCCGCGCTCTCCACGTTCACGCGGCCCGCCGTCAACGAACGCAACTCCGCAGCCACCCGCGCGTCCGCGCCCGGGTAGGGCTCGATCAACACTTCCGTGACCCGGTCAGGATGTTCGGTCAATTCCTGCGCCACACCCAGCTGCGCGATCACGATCGGCGCCTGCGCGACAGCGCCGATCGTGGCGCTGTCGAGCACCGCCCCAACCGGCGCCTCTCGCTCCACGCCACCCACCAGCAACTCGACGCGCCCGCCGCCACGGGCCCCCACGCCTTCCGCGAGCGGTGTGGGCAACCCCACACCGCCGCTCGAAAGCGCAGCGCCCGTCCCCAGATTGCGCGTCGCTGAGCCGTGCAACGCGACGATGCCGGCGCTCAACCCCACGACCTGGACCGCCCGCCGTGAGCGAGCGCCGAGGAGTTCCCCATCCTCGCGCAACACGAACGCCGCGAAGCGCACGCCCGGGACTCTGCCCGCCCGCAGCGCGAGCGCTTCGCCGAACCCTTCGCTGGAGCGCGCCTGCAGCTCCAGGCGAGCGTTGCCCTCCACGGCGCGAATCAACGCCGGCGCCGAGCCGGTGATGCTCGAGTTGGCGAGCAGCACCCCGAAGACGAGCGCGACACCCACCGCAATGCCCGCCCCCGCGAGCAGCTCGGCCGCAAGCTGGCGGCGCAGGCGCAGGCGGTAGTGAGCGGCCAGCGCGCTGAGGCGGACACCGGCGATACGCGGATCGAGCGGATGGCGCGGCAGCTTTGCGCTGCGCCTGGACCTCATCGCGAAACGGCCACGGCGCCCAGCTCGATGTCGAGCCCAGCACTCAGCAAGCCGTCGCGAAGCGTGTGCACACGGTCAACATAGGCGCTCGCCCGCGGGTCATGAGTCACCAGCAACACCGGCATCCCCCGCTCGCGGCACAGCTCTCCAAGCAAAGCCAGGACCTGCGCGCCACGCTCTGAGTCGAGGCTGCCCGTCGGCTCGTCCGCCAGCAGCAGGCGCGGCTCGTTCACCAGGGCGCGCGCGATCGCGACACGCTGGCGCTCGCCCATCGAAAGGCTGTCGCTCGGATGCTCCAAGCGAGCGCCCAACCCCACCCGCTCGAGCCACGGCCGCGCCGCCGCACACGCCTCATCGAGTGTCCACCCGTCGCCCAGCAGCTTGATCGCCGCGTTCTCCAACGCGCTTGCGCCCGGCACGAGATGAAAGGACTGGAAGACGAAGCCCACGTCGCGGCGGCGGTAGAGCGCCGCCTCGCGCGCGGACAGCGTCGCGAGGTCGCGCCCATCGAAGCGCACCGCGCCCGCGTCGGGGGCGAGCAGGCCGGCGGCGATCATCAGCAGCGTCGTCTTGCCCGACCCGCTCGGGCCGTACAGCGCCACGAGCTCGCCTGGGGCGACGCTCAGCGACACGTCCTTGACGGCCTGCACGCGCGTGCCATCCGCGCTGGAGAATTGCTTGTGCACCCCGCGCAGCTCGAGCGCGCTCATGGGGAGCGGCTCGCGGAGCCGGCCGCACGAGCACCCGGAAACGCGATCACCCGCCGGCGCGAATCGGTCGAACGCAACCTGCCGTCGCTCAACGTCAAGAACCGCCCCACGCCCGCGAGCATGTTCATGTCCTCAGAAGCGATCACCACCGCGATCCCCGCCTTGGAAAGCGCGCGCAACAAGCTCAACAGCTCGCGGCGCTCGCTTGGCCCGGGCAGCACCGCCGGCTCATCCACGAGCAACAGCCGCGGTTCGCGCGCAAGCGCACGCGCGAGCTCCACGCGCAGACGGTCGCTCAACGACAGCTGATCCACACGCAGGTGCGAGCGCGCGCTCAAGCCCACCCGCTCCAACACCGGGCGAGCCAGTCCTTCGCTCTCACCGAGCGTCAAGCCGTCACCCGTCAACGGCAACGCCACGTACTCGATTACCGGCTGACCGCTGCTCAGCGGCCCGCTGTCGCCGATCGCCAGGGCAAGACCGCCACGCCGGCGCAGCCGCGCACGCCCACCGATCGAGAGCCGGGCGAAGTCCACCCCGTCGAAGGAGATCGTGCCCGCGTCTGGCGCCTCCAGCCCGGCGGCGACCCTCAAGAGCGTGCTCTTGCCGCTGCGACGCTCGCCGTAGACGCCGACAAGCTCGCCCGCGTGCACGTCGAAGCTGACGCCGTCGAGCACGATCAGCTCCCTCGCCCCATCCCGTGAGCAGCGGCTGACGTCCGTGAGCTCGAGCAGCGTCATCGTGCTTGCGCCAGATACTCCTCGATCTCCCGCCGCACCCGCGCGATCCATCGAAGCTCCGCCTGCAATTGCTCGCTGACCGCGGCCCGCGTCACGCCGATCATCCTGCTGTGCCACGAGGCTCGCTCGAGGTCCTCCTCGATCGTGCGCTCCTGCATCTCCATGCAATCCAGTTCGTACTCCTCGAGCTTCTCCAGCAGCCGCGCGGCCTCGGCCGGGTCCGAGAACGCGATCAGCGCATGGATGTCCGCGCCCCCCAGCGGCAGGGGTTGGCGTTCGTCCAGCCAGCCCGAGTGCGTGGAGCGGCCGAGCGCCGTCAGGCTGAAGACCCGCCTGCGACGATGCGGCGCGGCAGCGGCCTGCTCCTCCACCGAGGTGGCAAGACCCTCCTTCTGCAGCTGCTCCAGCACCTCATAGACGCGCCTGGCGTCGGCCTGCAACATCGGCCCCATGCGCCTGTTCAAGCGGGTCGTCAGGTCATAGCCATGCGCCGGCCGCTCGACCAGCGCGGCGAGAACCGCCCTCCGCAGCGACCCCCGGGGTGCGACGGCGAGACGGCTCGGACCCTCGCCCGCCGCGATCGACCTGACCGCTTGCGTCCGCTCCCGCGACAAACGCTCCTCCACGACATCAGGCTAGCGCATCATGGGCGCCAGGATCGTAAGATGGACGAGGATAAGGGAGAGGAGAGCAACGTGAGGGGAGACGTGAGCAACCTGAGAGGAAACGTGAGCAACGTCCGCGGCTTCGGGCGCCTCGGCGTGACGGCGCTGCCGATCGCCCTTGCGCTGCCGGCCCTCGCAAGCCTCTGCGCTGCCTGGACCGGCTCAGCCGCCGCGGCGCACGCGGTCAGCGCGCCTGCGGCCGGCGCGCACGCCGCCGGAGTGCAGTCGATCACCGACACCGCCAGCCTGCACCTCGCCTCAGCCGACGGGAACACTCTGTACGAGCAGGGCCGGGCAGCCGGCAACCTCCCGGGCACCGTCGAAGTCGCGATGACGCTTGGTGATCGCACCGCGAGCTCGACGTTCACGATCCACACGACGGGCGGCACGATCGCCGGACGCGGCAACGGCAAGCTCACCCCCGGCCACGCCGGCTACGACAGCTTCGGCGGGACGTGCGCGGTGACGCACGGCAGCGGGCGCTTTCGCGGCGCCTCAGGCGTTTGCGGACTGTACGGGTCGATCTATCGCGTGGACGACTCGATGCGCATCCAGGTCACCGGCAAGCTTCGGTACTGAGCGGCTGAGAGAATGCGCACCGCCCGAGCGATGTCCATGCTGTCACTCGCGGCCGGGGTCGTGGCCATGTCCGTGCTCGCGCAGCTGTCAGCGCTGTCGGCGCCCGCACAGGCCGCCGCCGTGCCGCGGGTCACGCTCAGCGCGCGCTTTGCACCCGAGCGCCTCGGAGAAAGCACCACCATTCACTGGAGCTTTGCGATCTCCGAACCAGCGCCGCTGCGCTCGATCGCGCTGCGCCTGCCGCCCGGCATGGGATTCGCCGCCTCCTCGCTCGGCCTCGAACCGTGCCAGCCGGAACTGCTGGCACGGGACGGGCCCGAAGGCTGCCCAGCCAACTCCCACATCGGCTTCGGCAGCGCGCTGGCGGAGGTGCCGGCGCAGAGCACCATCCAAGAGCGCGCGAACGTCACCGTCCTGCTCGGGCCCTACGACGGCGAAGAGGAGACGATCCTGTTCTTCCTCGACGGCAAATGGCCCGCCAACCGCGAAATCATCCTCACGTCCCACCTGCTCGGCATCGCCGACCCGGACGGCGCCACGCTACTGACCGAAGTGCCCTCGCTGCCCCCGGTCTGGCCAATGGGCCCCGAGATCGAGCTGACACGTTTGCAAGCCACGATCGGGCCGGAGAAGATCACCTACTACCGCCGCGTGCGCGGGCGGACCGTCGCGTTCACGCCTCGCGGGTTGAGCTTGCCCAGACGATGCCCGAGCGGCGGCTTTCACGTATCCGCCGTCTTTCACTGGTGGACGATCAGCGGCGCGGCGAGCGCGAGCACCCGCGTGCCGTGCCCGCGGCACGCGGGCTAGTAGCTCCCTAGCTCCAGCGCCAAGCGAGCGGCTGGGTGAGCGTTGGGCGAGACATCGGACAATGTTTACAACACGCAGAGGCACCCTGAAACCGAGTCTCGATGGCTTCGTTCCGGACATCCCAAGGCGATCGGTGTGTCCGGCGCACCGGATACACCCGGTCGCCTCAGCGCGGCTCAGGGGGAGGGTCGTATTCGCCGCCGAGCGCCCGCTGCATCCACGCGACATCGTGCCACGCGCCAAGCTTCCAGCCGATCCGCCGGTAGATACCGACCGGCTCGAAGCCCATCGCTCGGTGCAGGCCCGCGCTCGCCTCGTTCGGCAGCGTCATGCCCGCGACGGCCATCCGGTAGCCGCGCGCCGCGAGCCGCTTGAACGGCGCCTCGTACAGCGCGCGACCCGAGCCGGTGCGTCGTCGGTCCTGCTCGACGTAGACGCTGACCTCGCACGAGAAGCGGTAGGCCGCTCGCTTCTGGTGCGGCCCGCCGTACGCGTAGCCGACGACGCGGTCGTCGTCTTCGTGCACGATCCATGCGTGCGTGCGTGTCGCCGCCGCGATGCGTTCGGCCATCTGCGCGGGCGTCGGCGGCTCGCCCTCGAAGCTGACGGCCGTCTCGCGCACGTACGGCGCGTAGATCGCCGCGCACGCCGGCGCGTCGTCCTCGCTCGCATCTCTTACCGTCGCACCGGACACGTTCGGCCGTAGCATACGCGGGCGCGTGCGAGGCGTTCGTCTCTGAGCAGCCGCACGCCCCAGCGCGTCTGGACAGCAGCGCGTCTGGTCGCGGCGTTGACTTCGGTCGCGTGGATTCCGGCGATGACATCCAGCCCAGAGGTCGTGAGGTGTTCACGTTTGTGGTTTTCCCTTTGTCGGCGGGGACTTTCGGGGGCTCTGAATGGCGCGACCACAGGTTAAGCGGCGTTTGACCACACCGGCGAGCCTGTCAGCCTTGGCGCTGGGTGGGCCGGCTGTGGCCTTCGCGCGTGGTGAGCCGGTCGGCTTCGAGGGAGGCGATGCCGATCGCCTCTAGGCGTGCGAGTAGTTCGCGGATGCGGCGGTCGTTGTCGATCCAGTGCTGGTAGTCGGTGGCGTGCCCGGCGCTCAACCATCTGCTGATGGTCTTCTTGTTGAGCTTGCGTGTCCATTGCCAGTAGGGGCCGTGCGGGCGTGGTGGGTCGGCCTGGCAGGCGCATCCGGTGCGTCCGCAGCGCGTGAGGCGCTCCTGGATCGAGCCGGGCAGCACTTTGCCTGTGCGGGCGATGCTCGAGAGCTCGCGTGCGATTCGTTTTGCCTCTTCGCGTGCTGTCTGGTCGAGGCTCATCGGTGCAGTCTGGCAGGGGGGTCTGTCATCACGTCCTCACCGTACAGTATATCTACCGTACGATGAGCGCGAGGCACTCCGCCCCGCCGCCGGCGGCCGTGATCGCCGCCTACCGCCCGTGCTCGGTGAGCGAGGCGGCCGGTACTTTCGCGCGCGTGGTCGTGGCGGAGGCTCGGCCCTCCACGCCGGCACGGTCCAAGGCGCTGCTGTTCGCCGCGTCGCGTCTGGCGGCGTTCGGCGAGTCGGTGGGGCTTGAGGGGGAGGTGCTGCTTGCCCCCGCGGTGATCGAGCGTTTCATCGTGGCGGGCGAGGGGACCTTCTCAGCGCCGACGCGGCGCACGTTGCGCACCAACCTGCGCTACCTGGCAAGGCGCCTTGCGGCCCATCCTGAGCCGGAGCCGACTCCGCTGCCTCGCGAGCGCTCAAAGCCCCCCTACAGCGAGGCGGAGATCGCCGGGTATCTGGCCCTGGCGGCTGCCCAACCCACACGCGCGCGGCGGATGCGCGCGACTGCACTCATCTGCCTGGGGGCGGGTGCGGGCCTCATCGGAGGAGAGCTTCGCCACATCACCGGCCAGGATGTGATCCGCCGCTCCGGTGGGCTCGTGGTGGTGGTCGGTCCTCCCAGGGCACGCACGGTACCGGTGCTCTCTCGTTTCCATGAACCGCTTATAGCCACCGCGCGCTTCGCCGGGAAGGGCCTGATCCTCGGCGGGAGCGACCCCGCCCGGCGCAACCTCTCAGACGCGCTGGCCGCGGCGCTCTCGGCCGATCGGAGCCTGCCACGCCTGCAGTCAGGCAGGCTGAGATCGACGTGGCTGCATCAGGCGGCTGCCCTGATCGGCCTGCAGGCGTTCATGGCCGCGGCCGGCGTCAGCTGCTCGCAGCGGCTGGGTGACATCGCTGCACGCCTGCCCGCACCTTCAGAGGTAGAGCTGGTGGCGCTACTCGGAGGATCACGGTGAACGCCACGGCGCCCTCGCGCCTGGAGGAGATCGTCGATCGCTCTGGCGTCGCGGAGCACATCGAGGCGCTGCTGCCGATCGGGGTGCGTCCCCGCCAGCTTCGGGTGCGAACGCTTCTCATCGGCATGCTGCTCTGCCTCCAGGACTCTCGCCCCGCGCACCTGCGACGGGTGCACCAAGCGCTCCTCAGCCTTCAAGAACAGGAGCGCCGGCGCCTGGGCGTCATCGCCCAATGGAAGGATGCCCCTCACCTCTTGACCTACCGCCAGGTGGAGCGCACCTTTCACCTGATCGTCAGAGCGCTCTCCAAGGAGAAACCCGACGGCAGTCCCACCGAAGCGCTCAGCGATGCGATGGACACGCTGATCGAGGCCAGCGTGCAGGTACTCGGTCCCCCGCAGAGCTCAGCGCTGGCCGTTGACTGGACCGACTCATGAGAGCTTCTATCGGCCCCCGCGCAAAAGACGCGCCGAGGGCGAACAGGCCGAGCTCCTCCCAGACCACGCCGAGCCGCAGACGCGAGGCAAAGAGCGCGAATGCGCCGACCCCGAGGCCTCCTGGGGACACCGCCGTGGCGATTCGCCCGGGCAGAAGGATGAGGCGTTCTTCGGCTGCTACCTGCAGGCCGCCACGATCGTCAAGGAAGAGAGTGGCGGCGAGGTCGCAGAGCTCGTGCGCCGCATCTCGCTGACCAGCTGCCAGATCGACCCGCCGGGCGCGTTCGTGGCGGTACTCGAGCGGATGGCCAAAGACGGCATCGCCCTGGGCGACGTGCTCGCCGACTCCGGCTACGCCTACCGCGTCGCGGAGGACTGGGCGATCCCGCTGCGCATGATCGGCGCAGCGCTCATCCAGGACCTGCACCCGGGCGACCGCGGCCCCAAGGGCACCCACATGGGCGCGATCCTCGCAAACGGCAACCTCTACTGCCCGGCCACGCCGACGGCGCTCTCCGAGCTCGGCCCACTCGCACACGCCGCGAGTATCGAGCAGACCGCCGCACACGACCAGCAGACCGCCGAGCTCTCCCGCTACAAGCTCTCACCGATCTCCGCCAGCGACGCCGACGGCTACCACCGCGTCGCGTGCCCCGCCGCCGCCGGCAAGCTCCGCTGCCCGCTGCGACCCGCATCGATGGAGCTCTCCCACACCCGCCCGCAGGTACTTCAAGCGCCCGAGCACCCACCCGTCTGCTGCTCACAGCAGACGATCACCGTGCCAGCCCAGGTGAACGCCAAGACAGCCGGCAAGCACGACTACCCCTCTCGCTCACACCGCCTCTCCTACAACCGCCGCTCAGCAGCCGAGCGGACCTTCTCCACCGTCAAGGACCCCGCCAGGAACGACATCACCAGCAAGGGATGGTGCCGCCTCGCGGGAATCACCAGCCCCTCGCTCTTCCTCACCTGCCTGTTCGTGGTACGCAACATCCGCGTCGCCGACGCCTTCGACGCCCGCCAAGCCGAGCAAGCCCACCGGCAAGCCCGCGGGCACCCGCCACGCACACGACACAAGCGCAGAGAGACGACCCACGATCTGCTCGCCGCCGCCAACACACCGCCAGCCTGAGCCTCACCGGCAGCCCCCGCAGAAGAACTCTCCAAGAACACCATCAACGAAGCGGACACTCGACAGCCTCGAACAGCTGCAAACCCATCCACCCACCCCGTCATGCTGCACGCAGCGCCCCACAGACACCCCCCACAGCACCCTCAAGGCCACACCCCCAGCCCAGACAGGCCAAGAGCGGCGGTGTCAAGCCCAAACGTGAACAAAAACCGAGGTCAAACGTGAAGACCTCAAAATCGGGGCGCCCGGATTCGAACCGGGGACCTCGCCGACCCGAACGGCGCGCGCTACCAGGCTGCGCCACGCCCCGACGCCCCGTCAGTATCCCACACCGCCCTCGTCGCTGTCCTGCCTGCCCACGGGGGCGCCGGTAGCGGTCGGTCCCCTACCCTGCCTGCCCGGGGCGGGCCGATCGTGGCACAGAGTCGGCCCACGCCTCCGGTGAATGCGCGGCCGGCGAGCAGATCGTGGCGCACCATGCGCAATGAGGGCTAAGATTCAAGCGTTACGTCAGCCTGACCGATCGAGGAGGAGAGTCGTTATGGAGGCCACCGCCACGGCGTTCAACAGGGTCGACCACGGCATCGAGCACGATCGCCGACCTGATCCCGCGTGCCGCCGAGCGGTACGGGGATAGGCCCGCCGTCCGCTGCAAGCGCGACGGCGCCTGGCAGGACGTCAGCTACGCCGAGCTCGCCGCCACCGTGCAGGAGATCGCCCTCGGCCTGATCGACCTTGGAATCGAAGCGGGCGAGCGCGTCTGCATCCTCGCCAACACGCGCCCGGAGTGGTCCTACGCCGACCTCGCCGCCACCGCCGCGGGCGCTGTGGTCGTGCCGATCTACCAAACCAACTCCCCCGAAGAGTGCCTCTGGGTGATCTCCGACTCCGACGCCTGCGCGATCGTCTGCGAGGACGCCTCCCAGCTGGCCAAGGTCGCGGCGATCCGCGAGGAGCTGCCGAACCTGCGCACCGTGATCGTGATCGATGGGGTGGGCGAGCGCTCATCGGAGACCTCGAGCAACGGCTCCTCGACCGACGCCGGCGCTGTGCAGGCGATCACGCTCGAGCAGGTGCGTGAGCGCGGGCGCTCACGCAACCCGGTGGAGCTCGATGCGCGCCGCGCCGCCGTGCGCCCCGAGGACCCCTACACGTTCATCTACACCTCCGGCACGACCGGACCGCCGAAGGGCTGCGTGCTCACGCACGGCAACTACAGGGCGATCATCGACATGGTCAGCGACGCCGGCGAGATCACCGACGACGAGGTCGCCTACCTGTACCTGCCGCTCGCTCACTCCTTCGCGCTGCTGGTCCAGCTCGCCATCTTCGACCTCGGCGCCACGCTGGCGTACTTCGGCGGCGACGCCAAGCAGATCGTGCCCGAGCTGATGGAGGTCAAACCAACGTACCTGCCGTCGGTGCCGCGGGTGTTCGAGAAGATCTACACGCTCGCCCACGGCGCGATCGAGGCCAAGCCGGCAGAGGAGCGCCAGCGCGCCCAGGAGGCGATCAAGCTCGGCGTGAAGGTGCGCGACATGATCAACCGCGGCGAACCTGTGCCCGCGGAGCTGCAGAAGCCCTTCGACGAAGCCGACGCGGAGCTGTTCAAGCTCGTACGCGGGATCTTCGGTGGAAATGTGCGCCACGCCACCAGCGGCGCCGCGCCGATCGCCAAAGAGATCCTCGAATTCTTCTGGGCCTGCGGCGTGCCGGTGCTCGAGGGCTACGGCATGACCGAGACGGCGACGGCCGCGACCGTCTCGACGGTCGAGAACCACCGCTTCGGCACCGTCGGCCGCGCTCTGTCGGGAGTGCAGCTGAAGATCGCCGCGGACGGCGAGATCCTGATCAAGGGCCCGAACATCTTCGCCGGCTACCACAACCGCGCGGAAGAGAGCTTCGGCGCGGTCGAGGACGGCTGGATGCACACCGGCGACCTCGGCTCGATCGACGCGGACGGCTACCTCTCGATCACCGGGCGCAAGAAGGACATCATCATCACCGCCGGCGGCAAGAACCTGACGCCCGCGAACATCGAGAACGACCTCAAGCAGTGCCGCTGGATCTCCCAGGCCGTGATGCACGGAGACCAGCGTCCCTACCCCGTCGTGCTGATCACGCTCGACGAGGAAGAGATCCCCTCCTACGCAAGCGAGCACGACCTGCCGCAGGACATCGCCTCGCTCGCGCGCTGCCCAGAGGTACGCTCGCTGATCCAGCAGGAGGTGGACCGCGCGAATGCAAAATACGCCCAGGTCGAGCAGGTCAAGAAGTTCCTGATCCTCGACCACGACCTCTCGCAGGAGACCGGCGAGCTGACGCCAACGCTGAAGGTCAAGCGCAACGTCGTCAACGAGCAATACGCCGACCTGTTCGACTCGCTCTACGCGGGCTGACCGGCAGTCGGCCGCGTAGCTGCGAAGATAGGAAGCGATGCCGCGCACCGATCCATCCGATACCGGCGGCCTGTTCGTCGGACGCCGGCCCGGCACAGCGCCCACCCGCTATCGCGCGCTGCCCAAACGTGGCAGCGGTCTGCGCAAACGCTTCGACGGCTCCCTGGCCGGCACGCTGCTCGCCGCGATGATCGTCCTCAGCCTGCTCTGCTGGGGGCCGATCCCGATCGCCTGCCTGTGGATCGGCTCGCAGGTCGACTACCTCTCGGGCAGCATCAGCTTTGGCATCCTGATCGCCTTTGTCGGCCTGCTCGTGTTCCTGTTCGGCGCGCTCGCGATGCTGCGTCGGCTCGACGAGGCATGGATCCTCGTGCGGCGCGCCGCCGGCCACGACCAGCGCACAGGGATCCTGGGGCGGATCTTCGCGACCACCGCCGCGATCTGCGCCGTGGTCTTCGCATTCTGGTTTATCGTGATCAACGGACCAGGCGTCGGCGGATGAGCACCCGCTGAGCGGATGAGCCTGCTCGACTACTACCGTCAGTTCGAAGGGATGTCCGAGGAGGAGGTCAATAAAGGCCTCCGCGCGCAGGCCGCCGAGCGCAAGCGCAAGGCGCTCACTCGCGTGGAGACGCTCGACCTCTCGCAGACCACCTGGTCGGAGCTGCCCCACCCGAGCATCGTGGGCGCGATCACGTTCGTCGCCCGGCGTGGATTGCAGCGCTATCCCCACCTGCGCGGCTCGCAGCTGCGCGCCGAGCTCGCCACCCGCCACGGCGTCGAGGAGGGCCGGTTGATCCTCGGCAACGGCGCCGCCGAGCTGCTCAGCGCCGCCACGCGCGCGCTGATCGAGCCCGGACAGCGGTTGCTCACCACCTGGCCGTCCTATCCCCTGTTCCCGATCATGGCCCGCCGCGCCCACGGCCGCGCCGTGCCCGTGAGCGGTGGGATCGACGCGCTGCTGGAAGCCGCCGGCGAGCACGACACGCGCGTGGTCGCGCTGGCCAGCCCCAACGACCCGACCGGCGAGCTGCTCGCCGCCGCCGAGCTGGAGCGGTTGCTAGCCGGGCTCCCCGACGACGTGGCCGTGCTGCTCGACGAGTCGCTGATCGAGTTCTCAGACGCGCAGTCTCCGGACACCTCGTTGCGTCTGCTCGAGGACCATCCGCGCCTGCTCGTCTTCCGCAGCTTCTCCAAGGCCTGGGGTCTCGCGGGACTGCGCGTCGGCTACGCGCTCGGCGCGCCCGGCGCGGAGGAGCTGCTCGCCGAGCTCGCGCCCGACCTCGGCGTCTCCGAGGTCTCCCAGGCTGGTGCCCTGGAGGCGCTGCGCAGCTGCACGGAGCTGCTCGCGACGCGCGTCGGCCTGGTCTCCGCGGAGCGCGTCACGCTGACCGCCGCCCTGCGCGAGCGCGACTTCGACGTGACCGACAGCCAGGCCAACTTCCTGTGGGCCGCCCACCCCTCGCTCGACGGCGGCGAGCTGGTCGCGCGCCTGGCGCGCGCCGGTGTGCTCGTCGCCGCCGGAGACGCCCTCGGCGAGCCCCGTCACGTGCGCATTGGCGTGCGCGACGCGGCGTGCTCAGAGCGCCTGCTCGACGCGCTCGACAAAGCGCTTCTCTAGGCGTCCGACAGAAGATAAAGAGGTGTTGTTATAAAAACAGAGTGCGTATAACTATGGTTTCACGCAGTTCAAAAAGTACATCATCGCCCACGCCGCCTTTATCTTTCACGCCGTCCTGTCTAGCCCGCTGACCCCGCCTGGCGCAGCAGCGCGCCGGTCGTGCCCTCGAGGATCTTCCGCCAGGCGCTCACCTCCTCCTGCTCGGCGTCGAAGTGCTCGACCACCTTGTTCAACCGCGTCGCCGAGATGTCGAGCCCGTGGCGCTCGCAGACCTCGCGGTAGTGCTCGTATTCGCCGGCGATGTGCTTCGTCACCGACTGGAAGCCGTGGCGGGCGATCTCCACGCGCGAGGTGAAGTTCATCATCGATGTCTTGAACATCAGCTCGTCGGCCGGCTCGGGCTCGATCAGGACGATGTCCACGCCGGGATATCGCTCCTCCCACCGCTGTGCCATCTCGTGCAGCCGCTGGTGGGCGACGAGCTTGAACGCCTGATAGCCGATCTGCGCGAAGCCCATGTCCGAGACCCGTCGCGGGCGCGTCCCGCGCAGCGTGCGCACCCGCCCGGCGAAGTCGTTCACGAACGGCACGATCGGGTTGATCACCACGACCAGCTTGGCGCCCGCCTCGACGGCGATGTCGAGGTTCGTGGTCGACACGATCCCCCCGTCGATCAGCTCGCGACCCTTGACCTGCACCGGCGCGTAGACCATCGGCAGCGCTCCCGAGGCGCGCACGGCGGTGGAGATCGGCACGTCGTCGAAGCCCTCCGCGCCGAACACGATCCGCTCGCACGTGTCCAGGTCGGTGGCCGTCAGGTACAGCTCGCGGCGCAGCTCTCCGAACGCGTCGCTGCGACCCGGCTCGTTCAGCACGCTGCGCAGATAGCGCTCGATCCCGGCGCCCGTATACGCGCCCGAGGGCAATCCATCCGCGAGCCCCAGCAGCACATCCATCGCCGACACCTGCCCCCGCTGGGCCACCACCTGGCGCGCCAGCGTTGCCACCCGCAGCGGCAACCGCGCGCCCGTGCGCGCGAACTCGAGCAGGTTGAGGTTCAGCAGATCGCCGAGATCGACGTCGCGAAACGGCGTTTTCCCCTGGTGGGTGACCACTTTCATCATCTCCTCCGGGGTCACGCCATTCGCACACAGCGCCGCGATGAACGACCCCGCCGAAGTGCCAACGTAGACGTCGAACTGGTTGACCGTGCTGTTCACCGCCAGCAGATCGAGCGCCCGCAGCGCCCCGATCTCGTACACCCCGCCGGTGAAACCCCCACCGCCGAGCACGAGCGCCGTCTTGTGGCTGCTGCGGCGGCGGCGCGGCCGAGCGCCCGCGGTCCCGCGTTTTTTGGCTCCGGCCGCACCGCGGCGCGTGCTCGCCCGCCCCCCAGACGTCGGTTCCAGCTTGACAAGCTTGCCCATGCACGATTGATTCTACGGTCCCTTGCCCCGGAATCGCCTCTCCTCGCCCTCCCCCGCGCCCGCGCGGCTGCGCCGCGCGCTGCTCGTCGCGCTGTGCGCCTGCTGTCTCGCGCCCTCCACGGCGAGCGCCGCGGGCGATCTGGCCGGATTGCAGGCCGATCTCAGCCACCAGCTCGCGCTCGCGGGGCCGGCGGACGGCGCCTACGTGTACGACCTCACCACCAAACAAGCGCTGTTCTCCGAGCGCGCCGACGCGCTCCGCCCACCGGCGTCGGTGGAGAAGCTCTACACCGCCACCACCGCCCTGGAGCGCATGGGACCGTCCGCACACCTGAGCACGACCGTATACGGGACCGGCAAACTGGCGGCAGGGGGGGTGTGGGAAGGCAACCTGTACCTGCACGGCGGCGGCGACCCGACGTTCGGCTCGAGCGCGTTCATCCGCTCCCACTACGACGGCGTCGGCGCTTCGGTGTCGACGCTCGCGACCCAGCTCGTGCACACCGACGGTATCCGTCGCATCACCGGCTCGGTGCTGGGCGACGAGTCGTGGTTCGACTCACTGCGCGGCGAGCCATCGAGCAACTACGCGCCCGACCCGTTCCTGGAAGGGACGCTCTCAGGGCTGGCGTTCAACCGCGGCGAATCGGGCTCCGAACGCGGCCCGCACGCCCCCGCCGCGTACGCCGCCCACGAGCTGTGGGCGACGTTGAAGGGCGATGGCGTCAGCATCCACGGCCCCAGCGGCGCGGCCACCACACCGGCCGGGGCGACTCAGCTGGCGCAGGTCGCCTCGCCCACGATCGCCCAGCTGCTGGGGCTGATGCTGCCGCCGTCTGACAACTTCTTCGCCGAGACGCTCGTCAAGGACCTCGGGGCGCTGTACGGCGGCGCTGGGAGCACCGCGGCCGGCGCGTCGATCGTGCGCCAGACGATCGGATCGCTGCTGAACATCCACCCGCTCCTGGTCGACGGCTCCGGGCTCTCCGAAGCGGACAAAACGTCGCCGTACCAGGTCACCGACCTGCTCGTGGAGCTCGCCTCGACATCGTTCGGGTCCGTGCTCCGCGGCGATCTGGCCGTCGCCGGGCGCACCGGCACGCTGGCCGAACGGATGCGCGACACTCGCGCCGCCGGCAACTGCCAGGGCAAGACGGGGACGCTGACCGGCGTGTCGAACCTCGCCGGCTACTGCGACGCGGCCGACGGGCACACGCTCGCGTTCGCGATCTTCACCGACGGGATCCCGACCGAAACCGCGCACACGTTCCAGGACCACATGGCGATCACAATCGCGGATTATTGACTGGGGCGGCCATGCCCGATCGGATAGACGGCACATGCTTGATTGAAATACTGATTGGGTCGGCCATGTCGCATGCGACATGGCCAGCAGGGCCGCATGCGGCCCTGCTTCGGATCGGCACATGTGCCGATCCGCCGGTGGGCGCATGCGCCCACCGGAACTACATCCCGAGCACCTCGCGCAGACCTGCTTCGTCTAGTACCGGCACCTTCAGGCGCTCGGCCTTCTCCAACTTCGATCCCGGACTCTCGCCGGCGACGAGGAAGTCGGTCTTCTTCGACACCGAGCTCGTCACATGCCCCCCGGCGGCCATGATCCGCTCGGTCGCCTGCTCGCGCGACCAGCTCGGCATCGTCCCCGTCAGCACGACCGTCTTGCCGGCCAGAGGACCCGCCGACGGGGGCGGTCCCTCCTCTTTGAAGCGCAGCCCGATCGCACGCAAATCCGCGATCAGCGGACGCATGCGCTCGTCGGCGAGCTGCTCGGAAATCGCCTTCGCCATCTTCTCGCCCACCCCCGGCGTCTGCGCGATCTCCTCGTCCGTCGCCCCGAGCAGCGCGTCGATCTCACGAAAGCGCATGGCCAGATTGCGGCCCGTCACCTCGCCGACCTCCTCGATCCCCAGCGCGAACAACACGCGTGCGAACGGCCGCTGCTTCGAGGCCTCGATCGCCGCGATCAGGTTGCGCGCCGAGATCTCCGCGAAGCCCTCCAACTCGACCAGCTGCTCCTCCGTCAGCCGGTAGAAGTCGCCGGCCGTCTTCACCAACCCCCGCTGCTGCAGCATCGCCACCTGCTTTTCGCCCAGGCCGTCGATGTCCATCGCTCCCCGTGAGACGAAGTGCTTGAGCAACTGCCACGCGCGCTCGGGACAGTGGCGGTTGGGGCACTTGGTGAACACCGCATCCTCGGCCTTGACGGTCGGCGTACCGCAGAACGGGCAGCGCTTCGGCGGGCGCGGGCGCCGCGGGCGGCCTTTCCGCTCGACCACATGCGGCGCCGGTGAGACTACCTGCGGAATGACATCACCGGCGCGTAGCACGATCACGTCCTCGCCCTGCCTGATGTCCTTCCTGACGATGTCCTCCTCGTTATGGAGGGTCGCTTTGGTGATCGTCACGCCGCCCACCGCCACCGCCTCGAGCATCGCGTAGGGGCGCAGGTCGCCAAACTTGCCGACGTTCCACATGACCTTCTGCAGGCGCGTCACGGCGGTCGTAGGGGGGAACTTCCAGGCGACCGCCCAGCGCGGGTCGCGTCCCACCGAGCCCAGCCTGCGCTGGAGCGCCAGGTCGTTCACCTTGACCACCACCCCGTCGATCTCGAAGTCCAGCTCGCCACGGCGCTGCTGCCATTCCAGGCATTGCGCGACCACCTCGTCCTCGCTGCCCAGCAGCTTGATGTCGCGGTTGACCGGGAAGTTGTGCTCGCGCAGCCACTCCAGGGCCTCCCAGTGCGTCGTGAACGACAGGCCCTCGATGACCCCCACCTGGTAGGCCCACATCGACAGTGGCCTGCTCGCCGCGTCCGCCGGGTCGAGCTGGCGGATCGTCCCCGCCGCCGAGTTCCGCGGATTCATAAACGTCGACTCGCCCGCCGCGGCGCGGCGCTCGTTCAGCGCGGCGAAGTCCTTCAGCGACATATACACCTCGCCCCTCACCTCGACCAGCGGGGCCACGGGTGGGTGGGACGGCAATCGCAGCGGGATCGCGCCGATCGTGCGCAGGTTGTGCGTCACGTCCTCCCCCACCTCGCCGTTCCCCCGCGTCGCCCCCCGCTCCAGCACGCCGTTGCGGTAGAGGAGGCTGATCGCCAGCCCGTCGATCTTCGGCTCCACCACAAACTCGAACTTCGGGCTGTCGATCCCCTCGCGCGCCAGGTGGTTGCGCATCCGCTCCACCCACGCCCGCAGCTCGTCCTCCGTCCTGGCGTTCGGCAGCGACAGCATCGACTCCAGGTGCGTGACCTTCTCCAGCTTCCCCACCGGCTCCGCCCCCACCCTTTGCGTGGGCGAGTCCGGGGTGGCCAGCTCCGGATGTTCTTTCTCCAGGCCCCGCAGCTCGTCCAGCAGCGCGTCGTACTCCGCGTCCCCGATCTTCGGGTCGTCGAGCACGTAGTACCGATGGGCGTGCTCCTCGAGCGTGCTCTTCAGCCACTCCACGCGAGCGGCCAGGTCCGCCCCACTCATTGGCAGTCGCTTCCTGTGAGTGCGCAGGCCAAGCGGGCCAAGGATTCGATGGCCCACCCACCCCGCGTGGCGTGCGACCGATCAAAGATCGGCCAGCACGCGAGCGACCGAGGACGCCGACCGAATAGGGAGACGTTCGCTGCGCTCACATCCCCGATTCGGCCGGCGCCGGCATGCGCGCTCACGGCCCGGCGACCGGAAGCAGCGCCTCCAGATCGAAGCTCCTCAGAGCCTCCAGCCCCGGTCGGTCGGTCAGGTCGAAGTGGATCGGGGTAACGGCGATCCGCCCGGCCGCCACCGCCGCCAGGTCGGTGCCCGGCTCGTCGTGAAAGCCGGGGTCCGAGCCGTAGATCCAGTAGCGACGGCGGTTCTCCTCCTCACGCTCGAGCCTCAGCTCGTCCCGGTAGATGCGCTTGCCCAAGCTCGTCACCTCGACGCCGCTCGGCATGCCCGCGGGCACGTTCACGTTCAGCAGCGTCGTCGCCGGCAACGGCACCTCCTCGATCCGCTCCACCAAGCCCGCCACGAACGTGGCCGCGACGTCGAAAGAGAAGCCGCCGTCGAAGCGGAAGTCGAGCGCGCGCGCACGGGACTGCTGGGACACCGCGATCGCCGGCAGCCCCAGCACCACCCCCTCCAGCGCCGCCGCAACCGTGCCCGAGTAGGTGATGTCATCGCCCAGATTCGCGCCGTGGTTGATGCCCGAGACGACCAGGTCCGTCTTGAATCCCTCGACCAGGCCCAGGCTCGCCAGCCGCACGCAGTCCACCGGCGTGCCGTCCGTCGCATAGCCGACCGTCCCGTCGGCGAACGGCACCTCGGCGACCCACAGCGGCCTGCGCGTCGTGATCGAGCGCGCCATCGCCGAGCGGTTGCCGTCCGGCGCGATCACGGCCAAGCGCACGCCCTGCACCGCGACCAGCGCCGCGCGCATGGCCTGCAAACCCTCGGCCTCGATCCCATCGTCGTTTGTGAGCAGCACGTTCAGCATCTGTTTCCCAGCATAGGGCGCGCCTCGGTTCCCCTACTCGTAGGACACGCTCGCCAGCGCCAGGCCGTGCGCCGGCGCGGTCCTGCCGGCATCGACGCGCGGGCGCCCCTCGAGCAGGCCCTTGAACTCGTCGACCGTCCGCTGTCCAGCGGCGACTTCGAGCATCGTGCCGACGAGCACACGATTCATGTGTCTCAGGAACATGTCCGCCTCGATCCAGAACTCCAGCAGGTCCCCTTTCGCCAGCCACTCCGCGCGCCGTATCCCGCAGTGAAACCACGAATGCTCGGTCTCGATCGGCGTGAACGCCGTGAAGTCGTGTTTGCCTGGCAGTGTCGCGGCGCACTCGGCGAGCGCGTCGCGGTCGAGCGCCCCCGGCCACCAGCAGGCGCGCCTGCGCTCGAACGCGCTGCGACTGCGTCGCGCGAGCACGCGGTAGCAGTAGGTCCTGCTCGTCGCGTCGCGTCGCGCATCGAATGTCTCCGCCGCGGGCTCAGCGGCGAGCACCGCGATGTCGTCGTCGAGCAGCCCGTTCAGTCGCAGCGGATCGACCGCCTCATGCGCGTAGCTTGCGACCTGCGCCCACGCGTGCACGCCGCGATCGGTGCGCCCGGCGACCGTCAGCCTCAGCGGCGCGCCGTCGCGGGTGGGTGGGGTTTCATCGCCGAGCACGGTGCGTAATGCCCGCTCCAACTCCTCCTGCACCGTCCGCTCGCCGGGCTGACGCGCCCAGCCGGCGAACCCGGTCCCGTCGTACTCGAGCGTCAGCTTCGTGACCATCGCCGCGCGTCAGTCGCATCCGTTCGCCGGCCGCAAGGACGTGCGCCCCTCCGCCGCCGGATCTCTACACCAGCTCGATGAAGACCATCTCGGTCGAGTCGCTTTTGCGCGGGCCGAGCTTCAGGATGCGCGTATACCCACCCGGCCTATCCGTATAGCGGGGCGCGACCTCCTCGAACAGCTTGTGCACCGCGAACTTGTCCTGCGCGAGTGTCGACAGCGCCTGCCTGCGCGCGTGCAGATCCCCTCGCTTCGCCAGCGTGATCAGCTGCTCGACCTGCGGCTTCACGGCCTTCGCCTTCGCCTCGGTCGTTTCGATCCGCTCGTGCTCGATGATCTCCTTGCTCAGGTTCATCAACAGCGACTTGCGGTGCGCGCTTGAGCGGCTGAGCTTGTTTTTGGTCTTCTGGTGTCTCATCGTTGCGGGGAGTTTAGTCTTGACGGAGGTCCAAACCGCGCGAGTGGAGGGTTTCGATAACCTCGTCGATCGACTTTTTGCCGAAGTTCGGGATCGCGTTCAGCTCGGCCTCGGACTTGGAGATCAAATCGCCCACGGTCTGGATGCCCGCCCGCTTCAGGCAGTTGTACGAGCGCACCCCGAGCTCGAGCTCCTCGATCAGGATGCTCCACTCCTCGCCCTGCAGCGCCGCCGTGGCGCCGGCGCCGACCGCGAGGCCGTGGCCGTCGAGCTGCCCACCAGGCACCGCCCGCAGCTCCTGGATGCGGTCGGCGTCGGTGAAGATCGCGAGCTGTGAGATCAGCAGCTCGGCCGCCTCGCGCAGCGCCGCCTGCGAGTCGATCGAGCCGTCGGTCTCGATGTCGAGCGTGAGCTTGTCGAAGTCGGTCTTCTGACCGACGCGCGCGCCCTCGACCGCATAGGCGACACGCCTGACGGGCGAGAAGATCGAATCGATCGGGATCACCCCGATCGGCTGGTCGGCGGACTTGTTCTCCTCCGCCGGCCGATAGCCGCGGCCGCGGCCGATCGTCATGTACAGCTCGAGCTTCGTTTTCTTCTCGAGCGTCGCGATGTGAACCTCGGGGTTGAGGATCTCCACCCCCGCGGGCAGGTCGATGTCCTTCGCCGTGATCTCCCCCGGCCCGGTCACGACCAGCGGCGCCTCGACCTCTGAGGCGTCGGAGTGCATCCGGCAGACGATGCCCTTCAGGTTCAGCACGATGTCCGTCACGTCCTCCTTGACGCCCGTGATCGTCGAGAACTCGTGCGCCACGCCCTCGATGCGCACGCTCGTGACGGCCGCGCCGGCGAGGGAGGAGAGCAGCACGCGGCGCAGCGAGTTGCCGAACGTGTAGCCGAAGCCGCGGTCGAGCGGCTCGATCGTGAACGTGCCACGGTTCTGCTCCACGGACTCGCTGGTGATCCGGGGGATTTGGAAGTCGAGCATCAGAGTCCTAACGTCGTTTTGGTGTCGCACCGGCGTCGCTTGGACACCGGCTCTGAAGCGCCTACGCCACCCTCAGGCGGCGCCGGCGTGGGGCAACAGCTTTCCTTTACTTCGAGTACAGCTCGACGATGAGCTGCTCCTGCACCGGCGCGGCGACCTCACGTCGCTCCGGCTTGCGCAGCACCTTGGCCGTGAGCGACTCATGGTCGGCCTGGAGCCACGCGGGAATCTGTCCGGTGAGCTCGGTCGCGTCGCGCACCACCTGCGTAGCGGGAGTGTCCGCCTTGATCGCGATCACCTCGCCCGAGCGCACCTGATAGCTGGGGATGTCCACCCTCCGGCCGTTGACCGTCCAATGGCCGTGACGGATCAGCTGGCGCGCCTGACGGCGCGAGGCGGCAAAGCCAAGACGTACGAGCACGTTGTCCAGCCGGCACTCCAGCAGCGCGAGCAGGTTCTCGCCGGTGATACCCGGCTGACGGGACGCCTTCTCGTAGTAGCCATGGAACTGCTTCTCGAGCACCCCGTAGTAACGGCGCGCCTTCTGCTTCTCGCGCAGCTGCAGCCGGTACTCGCTCTGTTTCTGCCGTCCGCGGCCGTGCTCGCCCGGCGGATAGGCGCGGCGCTCGACGCCGCACTTGTCGGTCAGGCAGCGCTCACCCTTGAGGAACAGCTTCTGTCCCTCGCGACGGCATTGCTTGCACTGCGGGCCGGTGTCTCTTGCCATGTCTTAGGTTCTCTTCTTCTTACTCGTCGCTGGATTAAGTTCTTGCAGTTGCTTGGGTTGAAGTTCGGTTGCGGTTCTTGAAGTCGCTACACGCGCCGGCGCTTGCGCGGGCGACAACCGTTGTGGGCCTGTGGGGTCACGTCCTTGACGCCCGTAACCTCGAGGCCGGCGGCCTGCAGCGAGCGGATCGCGGTCTCGCGGCCCGACCCCGGCCCCTTGACGTAGACCTCGACCTTCTGCAACCCCTGTTCGAGGCCCTTGCGAGCCGCCGCGTCGGCGGTCACCTGGGCGGCGAACGGAGTTGACTTGCGCGAGCCCTTGAAGCCGGCGCCTCCGGCGGACTCCCAGGCGATGACGTTGCCCGTGGTGTCCGTCAAAGACACGATCGTGTTGTTGAATGAAGTCTTGATGTGGGCTTGTCCGATCGGGATGTTCTTCTTCGGCTTGCGCCTGCCGCGGCCGGGTCGTTTGGGTGCGGGGGGCACTACTTCTTGCCCGCTTTCTTCTTGCCCGCGACCTGCATCCGCTTGGGACCCTTGCGCGTGCGCGCATTGGTCTTCGTCTTCTGCCCGCGAACCGGCAGGCCACGACGGTGGCGCAGGCCGCGGTAGCAGGCGATCTCCTGCAGCCGTTTGATGTCCTGCGAGCGCTCCCTGCGCAGATCGCCCTCGACCGTCAGCGCCTGATCGATCGCGTCGCGCAGCTTCGAGACCTCTTCCTCGGTCAGGTCGCGCACGTAGGTGTCGGGGTGGACTCCCGTCTCGCTCAGCAGCTTGTTTGCCGTCGAGCGCCCGATCCCGTAGATATATGTCAGGCCGATCTCCGAGCGCTTGTTCAGGGGCAGATTGACCCCGGCGATTCTTGCCATGCGCTCAGCCCTGCCGCTGCTTGTGGCGCTTGTTCTGGCAGATCACGAGTACCGCTCCGTGGCGGCGGATGATCTTGCACTTCTCGCACATCGGCTTGACCGACGGTCTTACCTTCATGATCCCTTTCGGCGGCTGGGGTTCCGGCGACCCGGCTCTGGCTGCCGTCGTGGCCGCCGCTACCGGGTCGAGGATATGCTCGCACGCGCACAAATCGCCTCGCGTTCGAGCAGGACCCCGCATGGTAGCAACTCCGCCCTTACAAGGCCCGCCCCCGTCAGCCCGTGCGCGCGACGCCCTGCGCGGCCGACTCCGCCGGCCGGTCCTCGCGCGCGAGGTGCCACGGCGTGAGGATCTGCGGGCCGCCCTCGGTAATCGCGACCGTGAACTCGAAGTGCGCCGCCGGGGAGCCGTCCTGGGAGAAGATCGCCCAGCCATCTCCCCCCAGGCGCACAGCGGGACGTTTGGCGGTCGTCATCGGCTCGACCGCGAGCACCATGCCATCCTCCAGGCGCGGACCCTTGCCCGGCTTGCCGTAATTGGGCACCTGCGGGTCCTCGTGCATGCTGCGCCCGATGCCGTGACCGACGAGCGAGCGCACAATCGACAGCCCCGCCCCCTCGGCCACCCGCTGGATCGCATTCGACACGTCGCCCAAACGATTGCCCGCCTCGCACCGCGCCACCCCGGCGTGCAGCGCTTCCTCGGTCGCGCTCAGCAGGTTCCGCGCCTGCTCGTCGATCTCGTCCACCGCGAACGTGCGCGCGGCGTCCGCCACCCACCCGTTGAGCGTGACCCCCACGTCGATCGAGATTATGTCGCCGCGCTTTAGACGGTATGGCCCGGGAATCCCGTGCACCACCATCGCGTTCGGCGAGGCGCAGATCGAGCCGGGAAAGCCACGGTAGCCCTTGAACGTCGGCGTGGCGCCCAGTGAGCGGATGAAGCGCTCGGCGACCCGATCGAGCTCGGCGGTGCTCACACCCGGGCGGATCTTGCCCTTCAGCAGATTGAGCGTGGCGACGAGAATCGCGCCCGCCCTCGCCATCTTCTCGATCTCCTCAGGGCTCTTCTTGATGATCACCCGAGGAGCTTAGCTGTGGCAGGGCTCTCAGGCGAAGTCTCGGCTGGTCACAGGTTTTCCTCGAGGCGCAGGGTCGCTAGTGCGGCCCGTATGTGGGCGTGCACCTCGTCGGCGTTACGGGACCCGTCGAAGCGGCGCAGCAGACCGACACGCTCGTAGTAGTCGATCAGTGGCTCGGTCTGCTCGTGATAGACAGCCAAGCGGTGGCGAATCGTCTCCTCCGCGTCGTCCTTGCGCTGCTGCAGCCGCGCCCCGTCCTGATCGCAGACGCCCTCGTGCTTGGGCGGATCGAAGTCGACGTGGTAGATGTGGCTGGGGTTCTTCACGCACACCCTTCGTCCGGCCAGGCGACGCACCACCTCCTCGTCTCCCACCTCGACCAGCAGCGCCGCGGTCAACCTACGCTCAAGGCTCTTCAGTGCCCTGCCCAGGGCGTCAGCCTGCTCCTCGTTGCGAGGGAAGCCGTCGAGCAGGAACCCGTCGCGCGCGTCCCCGTCGCCGACGCGGTCGACGATCATGCCGATGATCACCTCGTCGGGCACGAGCTTGCCCGCGTCCATGTAGCTCTTCGCCTGCAGTCCCAACTCGGTGCCGTCGGACACCTGGGCGCGGAGCATGTCGCCGGCCGAGATGTGAGGCAGGGCGAAGTCCTCGCGCAGACGCTCGGCCTGCGTCCCCTTGCCCGCGCCCGGCGGGCCGAGCAGTATTAGATTCAGCTCCGACACCTCTCCCTCAGCCTACCCTTCCAAGCGGGAGGGGGACAGGTCCCCCTCCCGACCACCCCCTACTACTTTAAGAAGCCCTCGTAGGAGCGCATCATGAGTTGAGCCTCCAGCTGCTTCATTGTTTCGAGCGCCACGCCGATCACGATCAGGATCGAAGTGCCCCCAAGCTGGAAGTTCTCGTGTGTGCGGTCGAGCAGAATCGTAGGCAGCGCCGCGACGGTCGCGAGGAACAGTGCGCCGGGGAAGGTCAGCCGCGCGAGGATCCGGTCCAGGAACTCCGCCGTCGGGCGGCCCGGTCTGACGCCTGGGATGAACCCTCCGTACTTCTTCAGGTTGTCCGCCTGGTCGACCGGGTTGAACGTGACCGCGGTGTAGAAGTAGGTGAAGACGATGATGAACAGCGACTGCCCCACCAGGAAATGCCAGCCATCGGTCGAGAAGAAGTCGGAGAGCTTCGTGCCCCAGTGAGTTTTGACGAGCTGGCCGATGGTCGGCAGGATGGTCATGATGCTGACGGCGAAGATCACCGGGATCACGCCGGCCATGTTCACCCGCAGCGGCAGGTAGGTCTGGCCACCCTCTGACATCCGCCGCCCGATCACGCGCTTGGCGTACTGCACCGGGATCCGCCGCTGGCCCTCCTGGACGAACACGATCCCGGCGACGACGGCGAGCACGAGGAACGGCATCATCACCTTGAAGACCTGATTCTGGCTGGTCCACCAGAGTTCGATGCCCGATGGCAGGCGCGAGACGATCGAGGCGAAGATCAACAGCGATATCCCGTTGCCGATCCCCCGTTGGGTGATCAGCTCGCCGATCCACATCAGCAGCACGCAGCCGGCAGTCAGGCAGATCACGATCAGGAAGATGTGGGGCAGATCGAAGTGGGTCACCACCGATTCGCCGGCTTTGGCCTGCTCGGAGTGGAACAGGAAGACGTAGCCGATCGACTGCGCAAACGCCAGACCGACCGTCAGGTAGCGCGTGTACTGCGTGATCCGCGCCTGTCCCACCTCGCCTTCCTTGGAGAGCTTCTCCAGTGACGGCACCGCGACCTGCAGCAGCTGCAGGATGATCGATGACGTGATGAACGGCATGATCCCCAGCGCGAAGATCGCGAGTTTGGACAGACCGCCGCCGGAGAAAAGATTCAGCAGCCCAAGTATGTTCGAGCCGGCGAAGTCTTTCTGAATGTTGTTGACCGCCGTCAGGTTGACGCCCGGCACGGGTATGTGCGAGCCCAGGCGATAGATCAGCAGCATGCCCGCCGTGAAGGCGAGTTTCTTGCGGATGTCCGCTACCTGGAAGGCGTTGAGGATCGTTGAGAGCATGAGTTGCGGAGCGCCCGAGTTTAGTGGATGCGTCTATGGCTGGCGGCGCATCCGGCGGATGGATCGTCGTTCCTGGCAAATGATCGAAAGCCCACCCACCCCGCGAAATGTGCTACGCACATGTGCTGGCCGATCGGAGAGCCCATCAGATCTCCGATCGGTAAGGACACAGCCAGGGGCGACGAGGCGTCGCCGGCTAGCTCTCGATGATGTTGCAGGTGCCACCTACGGCCTCGATGCGCTCGCGGGCGCTCGCGCTGAAGGCGTGGGCGTGCACCGTGAGCGCCTTGCTCAGCTCGCCCTTGGCGAGGACCTTGATCGGCACGTCCTTGCGACTGCCCAGGCCGCTGGCCTTCATCAGCTCGATCGTGACCTCGGCGCCGGCCTCGAAGCGCTGCTCGAGATCGGCGATGTTCACGGGCTGGGTGTGCGTGCGGAACATCTCAAACGGCATCGACTTCTTCATGTGCGGCCCGCGCAGCTTGCGCATGCGCATGTGGATCGGCATCTGCCCGCCCTCGAAGCGCGCCCTGCGCTTGGAGCCCGAGCGCGAGCCCGCGCCCTTCTGCCCGCGGCCGGATGTCTTGCCGGTGCCAGAGCCTTCCCCGCGACCGACGCGCTTGCGCGGGCGGCGGCTGCCCGGGGAGGGCTTGAGGTTGTGCAGCCCGATGCGCTCCTCTTTGTCGTCTTTGTCGGTCGCGGGGCTCACTTGTCCTCCTCGACCTCGACCAAGTGGCGCACCGCGTGCAGCATCCCTTTGGCCTGCTCGCAGTCCTTGACCTCCACGGTGTGGCCGATCCTTCTCAGCCCGAGCGAGCGCAGCGTGTCGAGCTGTTTCTTGTTCGCACCGTTGCGCGAGCGAAGCTGGGTGACGCTCAGTTGGGACATCAGGCTGGGGTCTCCTCGGCGGCTGGGGTCTCCTCGGGGGTGGCTGCGGCCTCGGTGGTGGCTGCGGCCTCGTCGGCCACAGGCGCATCCTCTGCGGCTGTCCCTCCCTCGGCCGGTGCGACCGCCTCGGTGGACTCCGAGCTCTCTGTCGGAGCGGAGCCGTCGATGACCTCGGTGGCAACCTCGGCCTGCTTGTCGGCAAGACCGAGCACCTGATTGATCGACAGTCCGCGCAGCTTCGCGACCTCCTCGGGGGTGCGCAGCCCGCGCAGCCCCGCCACCGTGGCCTTCACGAGGTTGATCGGGTTCTGCGTGCCTAGGCTCTTGGAAAGGATGTCGTGAATCCCGGCGAGCTCGAGCACGGCACGGACACCGCCACCGGCGATCACCCCGGTACCTGGCGAGGCGGGCTTCAGCAGCACGCGCCCGGCGCCGAAGATGCCGGTGGTCTGGTGAGTGATCGTGCTGCCGTGCTTCGGCACCCGGAAGAGATCCTTCTTCGCCCGCTCGACACCCTTCTGGATCGCCAGCGGCACCTCGTTCGCCTTGCCGTAGCCCACACCCACGATTTCGCGTTCGTCGCCGACGACCACCAGCGCGGTGAACGAGAACCGCCGCCCACCCTTGACCACCTTGGCGACGCGGTTGATCTCAACGACCCGCTCCTGCAGGTCGAGGCCGGACTGACTGACTGAGCGATCTGAGGTTATTGCCATAGGGAAGTGGAGGGTAGCGGTAGGGAAGGGGCTGGAGGTCTGAAGGGGGCCGGGGGAGGTGGTCTGGAAGTGGGAAGTGGTTGAAGGGAGGTGTCTAGACGGTGAGGCCGGCCTCGCGGATCGCCTCGGCGAAGGCGCGCACGTGACCGTGGTAGCGGTAGCCGCCGCGATCGAACACGGCCTCCTCAACGCCCGCGGCCTTGGCGCGCTCGGCGAGCGCCGCACCGGCGCGCTCGGTGCGCTCGGGCTTGGCCAGCGAGCTCAGCTCGGGCTCGAACCAATTGACCGCCGCGAGCGTGCGGCCGGCCACATCGTCGATCAGCTGCGCCGACAGGCCCTTGTTGGAGCGAAACACGGAGATCCGCGGGCGGGTCGCGGTGCCCGAGACCTTCGCGCGCACCCTGCGACGACGCTTCAGCCGGCGATCGCCCTTTGTGATTACGCTCATGCCCTCTTGCCTACCTTGCGGGCCACATACTCGCCCTCGTAGCGGATGCCCTTGCCCTTGTACGGCTCCGGCGGGCGCTGCTTGCGGATGATCGCGGCGGTCTCTCCGACGAGCTGCTTGGAGATGCCCTTCACCACCACACGCGTCGGCTGGGGCACTTCGAACTCGATGCCTTCTGGCGCCGGGATCGGAACCGAGTGCGAATAGCCGACCGCGAGCTCCAGATTCTTCCCCTTCAGCTGCGCGCGGTAGCCGACGCCCTGGATCTCCAAGCGCTTCTCGTACCCATCCGTCACGCCCTGAACCATGTTCGCGACCAGCGAGCGGGTCAGCCCGTGCAGCGCGCGATGCTCGCCGCGGTTTGTGGGGCGCGAGACGAGCAGTCGATCGCCGTCCTGGACGACGTCGATGTCGCGGGAGATGCGCTCCGAAAGCTCGCCTTTCGGCCCGTTCACGCGTACCGACTCGGGCTCGATCGCGACGGTCACGCCGGCGGGCACGGGGATTGGCTGTCTACCGATTCTCGACATCCGCTCATCCTCACCAGACCTGCGCGAGGACCTCGCCGCCGACGCCCGCCGCGCGCGCGTCGTGGCCGGTCATCACACCTTGGGAAGTTGACACGATCGACGTACCCATGCCACCCAGCACCTTTGGAATGTGCTTCGCGTCGACATACGTACGCCGCCCCGGGCGCGACACGCGCCGCAGCCCGGAGATCGCCGAGCGCCGGTCGTCGGTGTACTTCAGACGAATCTCGATCAGCTGCCCGGCATCACCCTCAGGCGTGGGCACGACTGACCACGAATCGATGTAGCCCTGCTCGGCGAGAATCCGCGCCAGCTCGGCCTTCAACTTCGAATCGGGAATCTCGACGGTCTCGTGAGCGGCGTGGATCGCGTTGCGCACCCGCGTCAGGAAGTCGGCTATGGGATCGGTCATCGACATGGTTTAAGTGGTCACTCAGAAGTCGTCGTGCTTTTAGGGCCCTACCAGGAGGACTTCGTCATCCCGGGAATCTGGCCGTTGTGGGCGAGGTCGCGCAAACAGATGCGGCACACCCCGAACTTCTTGTAAACCGCGCGCGGACGTCCGCAACGGTTGCAGCGAGTATAAGCACGCGTCTTGAACTTTGGCGGGCGGGCCTGCTTGACGCGCATCGAAGTCTTGGCCATCAGTCGGTGCTCTCTTTCTCGGCGGTGTCTACGCTCTCCTCTGCCTCGGCGGGAGCGTCGGTCTGCTCGGCGGCTGCATCGGTCTCAGTTTTGGCCTCTACGTCGGCATCGGCCTGCCCGGCGGCTGCATCGGTCTCAGTTTTGGCCTCTACGTCGGCATCGGCCTGCCCGGCGGCTGCATCGGTCTCAGTTTTGGCCTCTACGTCGGCATCGGCCTGCCCGGCGGCTGCATCGGTCTCAGCTTTGGCCTCTACGTCAACGTCGGCCTGCTCGGCGGAAAGATCGGCTGCCTGCTCGTCCTCGGCGGGCTCGTCGTCAGCAGGAGCCTCGGCGGGCTGCTCGGCCGCCGCCGGGGCGGACACTCGTGCGCCGTCCTCGTCGGTCTGCTCCGACTCGACTCCGATCGCCTCGTCAAAGCCCTTAGGACGCCATTTGGTGGAGAAGGGCATGCCGAACGCCATCAGCAATGCGAACGCCTCGGCGTCGGTCTTCGCGCTAGTCGTGATCGTGATGTCCAGGCCCCGCACCTGGTCGATCGCGTCGTAGTCGATCTCGGGGAAGATGATCTGCTCCTTCACGCCCAGCGTGTAGTTGCCACGCCCGTCGAACGAGCGCGGATTCAAGCCGCGGAAGTCGCGGATCCTGGGGATCGCGATCGATACCAGCCGGTCGAGGAACTCGTAGCCGCGGTCGGCCCGCAGCGTGACCGATACGCCCACCGGCATGCCCTCGCGCAGTTTGAACGCCGCGATCGACTTGCGCGCGCGGCGCACGTTCGGCTGCTGGCCGGCGATCGTGGCGAGCTGGTCCTGCGCCGCCTTCAGCATTTTCGAGTCCTGCTTGGCCAGACCCACGCCCATGTTCAAGGTGATCTTCTCGAGCTTCGGCGCCTGCATCAGCGAGGAGTAGCCGAAGCGCTCGATCAGCGCGGGGCGGATCTCCTCCAGATAACGGGCCTTCAAACGGGCTTTGGTAGCGGTCTCGGTCATCGTCGCTCAGGTCAGTCGATTCTCGTGCCCGTGCGCTTGGCGACGCGCAGCGGCTTGCCGTTCTCGCGCTCGATCCGCACCCGTGTCGGCTGGGCGCCTTTGGGGTCGATCAGCATCACGTTCGAGACGTGGATCGGTCCCTCGCGCTCGATCACACCGCCGATCGCGGCGTTGGTCTGAGCTCCGGAGACCTGCTGGGGTTTGGTGTGGCGCTTGACCATGTTCAAACCCTCGACGTACAGACGCTCCTTCTTCGGCTCCACGCGCAGCACGCGACCGCTCTTGCCACGGGACTTGCCGGCGATCACCTGCACCTGATCGCCGGAGCGAATCTTCAAGCGTCGGCGCTTTGGGGCTGTGGCGGTGCGCGACATCACAGCACCTCTGGCGCCAGCGAGACGATCTTCATGAAGTTGCGCTCGCGCAGTTCACGCGCCACCGGTCCGAACACGCGCGTCCCGCGCGGGTTGTTCTGGTCGTCGATGATCACCGCGGCGTTCTCGTCGAAGGCGATGTACGTCCCGTCCTCGCGGCCGATCGGCTTCTTCGTGCGCACCACCACGGCGGTCACCACCTCGCCCTTCTTCACGGCCCCCTGCGGGTTGGCATGCTTGACGGTAGCGGTGATCACGTCCCCGACGAACGCATACCGGCGCCTGGAGCCACCCTTCACGCGGATGCAGAGGATCTCGCGCGCGCCGGTGTTGTCGGCCACGCGTAACCTTGTCTCGTTCTGAATCATCGCGCGCGCTCCAGCACATCGACGAGTTTCCAACGCTTGTTCTTCGACAGCGGCCGGCTCTCGATCACGCGCACCGTGTCGCCCTCGTGCGCGTCGTTCTGCTCGTCGTGCACATGCAGAGTGCTCGAGCTGCGCACGATCTTCTCGTAGCGCCGATGCCGGCGGGCGAAGTCGATCCGCACGGTGATCGTCTTGTCGGCCTTGTCCGAGACCACGATCCCCTGCCGCACGCTGCGCCTGCCCTCGACGGGGGCATGCACCGGAGCGAGCTGCTCCACCGGCGCGGCCGTGGCGCTCTGGCGCTTGGCGGTCCTTTTCGCGCGTTCCTGCAGCCGCCGCGCGCGTCGCTGCACCGCCTTCGCGCGTCGCTCGGCCAAGCGCTCGGCATGACGCTCCTCGGATGAGCGCGCCGGGCGGGCCTCGCCGGAGTGCGTCGCGCGCGCCTTGCGGCGGCGCTCCTTGGATGAGAGCTGCTCCGCCGGCTCGGCCGGGGCGGCCACCACCGCCGGGGTCGCGGGAGCCTCGGTCGCGGGAGCGTCGACCTCGGGGATCGCAGCCTCGGTGGGCTCAGGTGTCTGGGCCTCGGCCTCCGCCTCAGGGGCTTGATCAGCCGCCGCGGGCGCGGTGGTCTCCTCAACCTCTGGAGCCTGCTCGACCTCGGCCTCGGCCTCAGGGGCCTCGGGTGTCTCGGGTGTCTCGTTCTCTGTCTCGTCAGCCATTTCGTTCCTTCTCACGCTTGACTGTCAGTGCCCGTGCCAGATCGCGCCTGGTGTGACCGACCCCCGCGGTGTTGTCCAGTTCCCCGGTGGCGTTCGCGAACCGCAGCCCGAACAGCTCTTTACGCAAGCCGACTATCCGCTCGGTCAGCTCACGGTCCTCCAGATCCCGGATCTCCCTTGCGCGCATCAGTCCTCACGCATCACGAACTTGGATTTCACGGGCAGCTTGTGCGCGGCCAGCCGGATCGCGTCGCGGGCGAGCGGCTCGGGCACGCCGGCGAGCTCGAACATCACGCGCCCGGGCTTGACCACGGCAACCCAGCCTTCGGGCGCGCCCTTGCCGGAGCCCATGCGGGTCTCGGCCGGCTTCTTCGTGACCGGCTTGTCCGGGAACACGTTGATCCAGACCTTGCCGCCACGCTTGATCTTGCGCGTCATCGCAATTCGCGCGGCCTCGATCTGGCGGTTCGTGAGCCAGCCCTGTTCGAGCGACTTCAGCCCGTACTCGCCGAACTGGACCTTCACCTGGCCACGCGAGTTCCCACGACGGCGCCCGCGGTGCTGCTTACGATGCTTGACACGCTTGGGAGACAGCATCAGCGCGCCCCTCCGGATGATTGGGACCCGCCCGCCCCGCCCGGCCCGCGCGGACCACCACGTCCACCGCCGGATCCGGACCCGCCCGACCCACCGCCTGGACCGCGTCCGCCACCGCCCGGACCACCTGGGCCGCGTCCACCGCCACCGCCGCCCGGACCACGGCCGCCACCGCCGCCACCACGACCACCTTGGCCGCCAAATGATCCAGGCCCACCCGCCCCACGTCCTCCCCCGCCCTGGCCTCCGCCCTGACCACCGCCGCGTCCACCGCGGGTGGGTGGGCCACCAGATCGGCCGCCACGTCCACGGTCGCGCCCGTCGCGGCCACCACGGCCGTCGCGGTCGTTACCGGGGGGCGCCGGAGCGGTCATGTCGGTCAGGTCCGCGCCGGTGTAGCCCTCGGGCATGATTTCGCCCTTGTTCACCCAGCACTTCACGCCGATTCGTCCGAACGTCGTGCGCGCCTCGTAGAAGCCGTAGTCGATGTCGGCGCGCATCGTGTGCAGCGGCACGCGACCGTCGGAGTAGTTTTCGGTGCGAGCCATCTCGGCGCCGCCCAGCCGCCCTGACACCTGCACCTTCACGCCCTTCGCGCCCGAGCGCATCGCGCTGGTCAGCGCGCGCTTCATCGCGCGGCGGAAGGCGACGCGGTTCTGCAGCTGCTCGGCGATCGACTGCGCCACCAGCTTCGCGTCGAGCTCGGGACGCTTGATCTCGAGGATGTTGACCTTGATCTGCTTATTGGTCATCTTGTGCAGATCGCGGCGCAGCGCATCGACTTCGCTGCCGGACTTGCCGATCACGATGCCCGGACGGGCCGTGTGGATGTTGACCTCGAGCTCGTTTGCGTCCTTACGGATCGTGATGTCCGACAGGCCGGCATGGGCCAGCTTGCGCACGATGTGCGCGCGAATCCGGATGTCCTCGTCGAGGTACTCCGAGAAGTTGCGCTCGTTGAACCAGTTCGACTTCCAGTCGTGGATGTAACCCACGCGCATAGCCTCTGGATGAACCTTCTGTCCCATTTTCGCTTTCGCTCTGCTCTCTTTATCTCAGTCTCTTGGTGTCCGGGTCCGCGCCTAAGAACCCGGTGTCAGCGTGATCGTCAGATGGCTGGTGCGCTTGCGGATCGGCGTCGCTCGTCCCATCGCGCGCGGCCGGAAGCGCTTGATCGTCGGCCCTTCGTCGGCGTAGGCCTCGCGGACGATCAGATCGTCCTCGAGCAACTCATGGTTGCTCTCGGCGTTCGCCACCGCAGACTCGAGCAGCTTGCTCCAATCGCGCGCCACCTCACGAGGAGTGAAGGCGAGGATAGCGCGTGCCTCCGGAATCGACTTGCCCCGCAGATGGCCGCACACCATCCGCGCCTTACGGGCGGAGGTCCGCACGTAGCGGGCGCGGGCTCTGACGACTCTACGGGTGGGTTTCCCTTTTACGCTCGCGGCCACAGCCCGGCCGACTTTTTTGGAGGGCTTTGCCGCGTCCTGGGCCTTTGCGGCCTGCCGTGCCTCCTCGCCGTCTCCCGGCGCCGCCGCTTTGGCAAGCATGGCTTTTTTTGCGGCACGTTTCCCTTTGGCGGGGGCTTTCAGCGCCGTCTGCTGCCCCTCCTGCTTAGGCTCATCCTCCGCAGCCGCTTCTTTCTCGGCGGGGGACTTCTTCTCCGCGGCGGCCTTTTTCTCAGCAGCCGGCTGTTTCTCGGCGGCCTCTTTTTTAGCTGCAGGCGCTTTTTTCGTCGTCGCTTTCTTCTCAGCCGGTTTTTTCTCAGCAGCAGGTTTCCCCGCCGCGGCGGCTTTTTTCGCCGACGGTTTCTCGGCGACGGGCTCCTGACCCGAGACGTCCTTCTCGTCCTCAGCGCTCATCTGACCACTCCTGGGTTCGCAGGGCAAGCTGGGCAAGGACGCAGGGAGCGTGGCGTGCTACGCACGCGAGCGACCGAGGACGCAGATCCAGCGCCGCCATGCGGGCCCAGGCGCTCATCTGACCCTCCCCGATCCCACATGGCCTCGATAGGTGCGCGTCGGCGCGAACTCGCCGAGCTTGTGCCCGACCATCGACTCGCTCACGAACACCGGCACGTGCTTTTTGCCGTCGTGCACAGCGATCGTGTGCCCGACCATCTCCGGGAAGATCGTCGAGGCCCGCGACCACGTCTTGAGCATTTTTTTGTTGTTCTCCGCGTTCAGCGCCTCGATCCGCGCCATCAAACGCTCTTCCACCCACGGGCCCTTCTTGCTGGAGCGACTCATCGGCTTCTGCCCTTTCCACGGCGACGGCCGCGCACGATGTACTTGTCAGATGGCTTGTTCTGCTTGCGCGTGCGATACCCCAACGTCGGCACGCCCCACGGTGTCACGGGATGGCGACCGGCCGTCGTCGAGCCCTCGCCGCCGCCGTGCGGGTGATCGACGGGGTTCATCGCGACGCCGCGTGTCTGCGGACGGACGCCCATGTGGCGCTTGCGCCCGGCCTTGCCGACCTTCACATTCTGGTGCTCGGCGTTGCCGATCGTCCCGACCGTCGCGCGGCACTCGGCGCGCACGAGGCGCATCTCGCCCGAGGGCAGCCTGAGCGTCGCCATCTCCCCATCCTTGGCCATCAGCTGTACCGAGGCGCCGGCCGAGCGCGCGAGCTGGCCACCACGGCCGGGCTGCAGCTCGACGTTGTGGACCACCGTGCCGACCGGCATCCGCTCGAGCTCCATGCAGTTGCCGACAGCGATGTCGGCGCCATCGCCGGAGGCGACCGTCGATCCGACCGTCAGCCGCGCCGGCGCCAGGATGTAGCGCTTCTCGCCATCGACGTAGTGCAGCAGCGCGATGTAGGCGGAGCGATTGGGGTCGTACTCGATCGCGGCGACCTTCGCGGGCACACCGTCCTTACGGCGCTTGAAGTCGACCCGCCGGTAGGCGCGCTTGGCGCCGCCGCCGCGATGGCGTGAGGTCTTACGCCCGTGCGCGTTTCTCCCGCCGCTCTTCTTCAGCCCTTCGATCAGCGTCTTCTCGGGCTCACTCTTCGTGATCTCGGCGAAGTCCGGGTACGACACGAAGCGCATACCTGGACTCGTGGGCTTGGGCTTACGGATGGCCATGGTGGTCTGTCGCTCTCTCTCTGCCTCTACGAGTCCAGCGCCTGCAGGCCCTGGAAGATCGGGATGCTCTCGCCGTCGCGGATCTGCACGATCGCCTTCTTCCACGTGCGCGTACGACCGGCGGTGCCGCCGCGGCGCTTGGGCTTGGACTTGACGCTCAGCGTCCGCACCTCGACCACGTGCACCTCGAACAACGCCTCCACCGCCTGGCGGATCTGCGTCTTGTGCGCGTCGGGATGAACCCTGAAGGTGTACCTGTTCGCCGCTGACAGCACGTAGCTCTTCTCGGAGACGACCGGCCGGAGAATCACCTGTGAGTGCTCCATCAGGCCTTCGTCTCCTCAGCGGCAGCGATCGATCCGGCGGCGCGCGCGGTGAGCCCGTCCAGCGCCGGCTGTGAGATCACAAGCGTCGCCGCCCCCAGCAGGTCGGCAACGCCGACGCTCTCGTGCGTCAGCACCGCCACGCGGGCCAGATTGCGGAATGACAGTGCGGCATTTGACTCCTCGGCGCCCAGTACCACGAGCGTCGAGCCAGTCTGGCGGATCGGTGGGTTCCAATCATCGAGCAAGCCAAATGCCTGGCTGGTCTTGGGCGCGCTGAAGGCAGAGGCGTCGAGAATCGCGATCGAACCGCGCTCGGCGTGCAGCGACAGCGCGCTGCGCAGCGCCGCACGCTGCTCCTTGCGGTTGACCTTGAACGTGTAGGAGCGCGGTTTTGGTCCGAACACCGTGCCGCCCCCCGTCCAGATCGGGGAGCGATTCGAGCCGGCGCGCGCCCGCCCGGTGCCCTTCTGCCGCCACGGCTTGGCGCCACCGCCTGAGACCATCCCGCGCGTCTTCGTCGCGGCCGTCCCGCGCCGGCGCGCGGCCTGCTCGGCGCGCACGCTCTGGTGCACGAGCGATTCGTTGAAGCGGGCGGTGAAGATGACCTCATCGAGTTTCACCTTCTTGGCCGCGGCGGCGGGTGGGTGGGTACCCAAAATAGGGGCGTCAGGCATCGCTGCGCACCTCCACCAAGGCGCCGGTCGGGCCGGGCACCGAGCCGCGCACCATCAGCAGGTTCTCCTCAGCGTCCACGGCGACGACCTCGAGGCCCTTCTGCGTTGCCCGCTTGTTGCCCATCTGCCCCGGGCCGCGGATGCCCTTGAACACGCGCGAGGGCGTGGCCGAGGCACCGATCGAGCCGGGCGCGCGCACGTTGTGCGAACCGTGCGACTTCGGACCGCTCGCGAAGTTGTGACGCTTGATCGTCCCTTGAAAGCCCTTCCCCTTCGAGGTCCCCGCGACCTTCACGTGCGCGCCCACGGCGAAGGACTCGACGGTCACCGTCTCGCCGATCTGCAGCTCTGCGGCCTCGTCGCGGAACTCGACCAGGTGTCGCATCGGCGGCGCGTCGGCCTTCTTCAGGTGGCCGAGCTCGGGTTTGCTCAAATGCTTCTCCTTGCTCAGTCCGAACGCCAGCTGAACAGCCTCATATCCGTCGCGCTCGTGCGTGCGGATCGCCGTCACCGGACACGGGCCCGCCTGCAGGACGGTCACGCGCGCGACGCGGCCGTCCTCCTGGAAGACCTGGGTCATGCCGAGCTTCTTTGCCAGGATCGCCGCCATCGGTTCTTCTCAGTTCGCGAGCCGGATCTCGATATCGACGCCCGCCGGCAGGTGATCCAGCCGCTGCAGCGAGTCAACCGTCTTCGGCGTCGGCTGGTGAATGTCGATCAGCCGCTTGTGCGTGCGAATCTCGAAGTGCTCGCGCGAGTCCTTGTCCTTGAACGGTGAGCGAATCACGCAGTACACGTTCTTCTCGGTCGGCAACGGCACCGGCCCGGACACGCTCGCGCCGGTGCGCGTAGCCGTCTCCACGATCTCCTTCGCCGCCGACTCGATCGCGGACGTGTCGTACGCCTTCAGGCGGATGCGGATCTTGTTCTGGGTGGTGGCTGCCATGGTTTCTTGTCTTTCGCGTGTTGAAGCGGCCCCGCATCGCACCGTCGCGGCGGAGCATCAATAGTCGTATCTGCCTAATAGAACGGCCCTCGAAGGGACCGCGTGTGCTACTCGATGATCTCGCTGACCACGCCCGAGCCGACCGTGCGACCGCCCTCTCGGATCGCGAAGCGCAGACCCTGATCCATGGCGATCGGCTGGATCAGCTCGATCTCCATCTGGACGTTGTCCCCGGGCATCACCATCTCGACGCCCTCGGGCAGCTTCGCCTGGCCGGTCACGTCGGTGGTACGGAAGTAGAACTGAGGCCTGTAGCCCGTGAAGAACGGCGTGTGACGGCCGCCCTCCTCCTTCTTCAGGACGTAGACCTCAGACTTGAACTTGGTGTGCGGCGTGATCGAGCCGGGCTTGCAGAGCACCTGGCCGCGCTCGATCTCCTCGCGCTTGGTACCGCGCAGCAGGCAGCCGACGTTGTCGCCTGCCTGGCCCCGATCGAGGATCTTGCGGAACATCTCCACGCCCGTTACCACCGTCGTGGTGGTGTCGTGGACACCCACGATCTCGACGGTGTCGCCGGTGTTGACGATGCCCTGCTCGACGCGACCGGTGGCAACGGTGCCGCGGCCGGTGATCGAGAAGACGTCCTCGACGGGCATCAGGAACGGCTTGTCGAGCTCGCGCACGGGTTCGGGGATGTAGCTGTCGAGCGCCGCGGCCAGCTCGACGATCTTCTCCTTATAGGCCTCGTCGCCTTCCAGCGCCTTCAGCGCCGAGCCGGTGATGAACGGGATGTCATCGCCGGGGAAATCGTACTCGCTGAGCAGCTCACGAACCTCGACCTCGACCAGCTCCAGCAGCTCCTCGTCATCGACCATGTCGGCCTTGTTCAGGAACACCACGATGTAGGGGACACCCACCTGGCGGGCGAGCAGGATGTGCTCGCGCGTCTGCGGCATCGGACCGTCGGCGGCGGAGACCACAAGGATCGCACCGTCCATCTGCGCGGCGCCCGTGATCATGTTCTTCACGTAGTCGGCGTGCCCAGGGCAGTTGACGTGCGCGTAATGACGATTCTCGGTCAGGTACTCGACATGCGAAGTGGCGATCGTGATCCCGCGCTCCTTCTCCTCCGGAGCGTTGTCGATCTCCTCGAAGCTGCGGGCTTCGCCGCCCATCTTCTCCGCCAGCACCGTCGTTATGGCAGCGGTCAGCGTCGTCTTGCCATGGTCGATGTGACCGATGGTCCCGACGTTGACGTGCGGCTTGTCGCGCTCGAACTTCTCCTTCGCCACTTTTTTTCGCTCCTCAATCAGCTTGTTTAGGCTCGCCGCTGAGGGCGAACCGGGGAAATCTATCTAACTGCGGTGTTTCATGTTTGCTGGGTGCCGTCGTGCTGCGCGGTGAGGACTGCTTTCGCTATCCCGACTCAGTCACCGCACCTAAGCCGGGACCGGTTCCCCGGTGCGCTGTTCGACGATCTTCTCGGCGATGTTGGGGGGCACCTCTTCATAGCTCTCGAACTGCATCGTGTAGTTGGCGCGCCCCTGCGTGTTCGAGCGCAGGTCGGTGGCGTAGCCGAACATCTCGCTCAGCGGCACCCGGGCGGTGACCGCCAGCGCATTCCCCTGGCGCTCCTGTCCCTCCACGCGCCCGCGGCGGCGGCTCAGATCGCCGATCACCTCGCCCAGGAAATCCTCGGGCGTGACGACCTCGACCGCGAAGATCGGCTCCAGCAGCACCGGCTTGGCGCGCCTGGCGGCCTCCTTGAAGGCGATCGAGCCCGCGACCTTGAAGGCGATCTCCGAGGAATCGACGTCGTGGTACTTGCCGTTGACGAGCGTCACGCGCATGTCGACCATCGGATAGCCGGCCTTGACGCCGTTGTCGAGTGCCTCTTCGACGCCCTTCTTCACGGCGGGGATGTATTCCGAGGGGATGTTTCCACCCTTGATCTTGTTGACAAACTCAAAACCCTCGCCCGGCGCGGGCTCCAGATTGATGTAGACCACCCCGAACTGACCCGAGCCACCGGTCTGGCGCACGAACTTGCCCTCGATCTTCTCGACCGTCCCGCGCACCGTCTCGCGGTAGGAGACCTGCGGTCGCCCGACGTTCGCCTCGACCCCGAACTCCCGCTTCATGCGGTCGACGAGCACCTCCAGGTGCAGCTCGCCCATGCCCGATATCTCGGTCTGTCCGGTCTCCTCGTTGGTGCGCACCTGAAATGTGGGGTCCTCCTCCGCCAGGCGCCCCAGCGCGACCGACATCTTCTCCTGGTCGACCTTCGTCTTCGGCTCCACGGCGACCTTGATCACCGGCTCGGGGAAGACGATGTTCTCGAGGTGGATCGGGTGCGCTGGGTCGGCGAGCGTGTCGCCCGTGACAACCTGCTTGATGCCCACCGCCGCCGCGATGTCGCCCGCGTAGACCTCCTCGACCTCCTCGCGCTCGTTCGCGTGCATCATCAGGATGCGCCCGATCCGCTCGGTGCGCCCGCTGCCGACGTTCAGGACCTTGGCGCCCGCCTCGAGGTGGCCGGAGTAGACGCGGAAGTACGTGAGCTTGCCGACGTAGGGGTCGGCCGCGATCTTGAAGGCGAGCGCCGCGAACGGCTCGGAGTCGTCGGCGTGGCGCTCCACCTGACGCTCCTCCTCCTCGCCCCTGATCAGTTCGGTGCCGAGCACAGGGGGCACGTCGAGCGGTGAAGGCAGGTAGGCGATGACGGCGTCGAGCAGGGGCTGCACGCCCTTGTTCTTGAACGACGAGCCGCACAGCACCGGGGTCAGCTTGGTCGACAAGGTCGCCTTGCGGATCGCGTTCTTGAGCACGTCCTCGGGGACCTCCGCCTCCTCGAGCAGCAACTCGAGCAGCGCGTCGTCGTAGTGGGAGACCTCCTCGAGCAGGTGCTCGCGCGCGCCGGCGGCGGCTGCGGCGAGGTGCTCCGGGATCTCGACTTCGTCGACTTCCTTGCCCATCTCGTCCTTGTAGACGATCGCCTTCATCGCGACGAGATCGACGACGCCGAGGAAGGCGCCCTCGGCGCCGATCGGCAGCTGGATCGGCACCGGGTGCGCGGCGAGACGATCGATCATCGTCCGCACGCCCTTCTCGAAGTCGGCGCCGATGCGGTCCATCTTGTTGATGTACGCGATCCGCGGCACGTGGTACTTGTCGGCCTGGCGCCACACGGTCTCCGACTGGGGCTCGACGCCGGCGACGGAGTCAAACAGCGCGATCGCACCGTCGAGCACGCGCAGCGAGCGCTCGACCTCGACCGTGAAGTCGACGTGCCCGGGCGTGTCGATGATGTTGATCCGGTGGCCCTTCCACTCTGCGGTGGTCGCCGCCGAAGTGATCGTGATGCCGCGCTCCTGCTCCTGCTCCATCCAGTCCATCACCGCCGCGCCCTCGTGCACCTCGCCGATCTTGTACGTGCGCCCGGTGTAGTACAGGATGCGCTCGGTCGTCGTCGTCTTACCGGCGTCGATGTGCGCCATGATCCCGATGTTCCGGGTGTTATGGAGGGTGAACTTGCGTGGCATGGCTCAGGTGGTGGTGATCGTGGGGAATCTCGGGCCGGCATGCGGCCGGAACTGCGACCGGCTGTTTCAAGCAAAAAAATGGGCCCCTCGGGCCCACGCGCGCGCTACAGGTCTTGATCTGGACCGGTTCACGTCGCTATCTGCTCAAGGTCTCCATCTTCGTTTTAGGCCCCGCGTGAGACACGCTCGCACGACTGCTCGATCCGCAGGACGGAGCCGACTATAGCAGAGGAATCCGGGCGTTTGGGCCGCTCACACGGGTTCTCGGGACCCGGGCGCTGGCCCTGCTTGGAGTCCTTCGGGAGCCTCGCAGACCTCCGCCGGCGGCGTGTCCTCGAACACCGCGCCGAGACGCTCGAGCACACGGGTGGCAGCGCGCAGGTCATTGCTCTCGACGCCGGCCAAGGCCTGTTCCCAGCGGCTCTGCCACGCATCCCGCTTGACCTCGATCTTGCGCCGCCCCTGAGCGGTCAGTCGCGAGACCACCACCCGCCGGTCGGTCTCCGAGCGAGCCCGTTCGACGTGGCCGGACTCGGCCAGGTGGTCGAGCATCTGCGTGACCGTCCCCGGTGTCAGCCGCGCCGCCGCCGCGAGCTCTCCCGCCGGCAGCTCACCCCGCTCGTACAGCTCGATCAACAGCTCGAACTGAGCGTGGCTGAGCTCCGCGCCGCCCAGATGCGTGTCGCGCCCACGCAGGCGGCTGAGGCTGCGAAACACCCGGCGAAACGCGTTGCCCAGCTCCGTCAGCTCGGCCGCCCACTCCGGCTCGGCGGCGGCCGAGTCCTCGGGCCCGGGCGATTTGGCGGGAGCCCCCTCAGTGGCCGGGGAGGCCGATCCCCGCGAGCCGGCCGGTTTTTTGGCCGGGCGTTTGGTGACTGGAGGAGTGCTCATCTGTGGTAGCGCTCCTACGCGCCGAGCGGCTCGATCGCGGCCTCGGCGTTCGCCGCATCGCCACTGAGCTTCGCGCGTGGGTTCTCAGCCCGCAGCAGCACCACGGTCGGGATCAGTGAGAGCAGAGCTATTCCCAGCGACCACCAGAAGGCTGTGTCGTAGGCGCCGGCCAGCTTGCCCAGCGAGGGCGCGTGGCCACTGGCACGCTGCAGCACCACCGCCAGCACCGCCACTCCGATCGCTCCACCGATGCGCTGCAGCACGTTCAGCTGGGGCGTAGCGTCGGAGAGCTGCTCGGGCCGCAGCGCGGAGAACGCGGCGGTCATCGCCGGCATGAACGAGAACCCGATGCCCACGCCGCGCAGCACGAGCACCAGGGATAAATACAGGACCGACGTGCCCGTTCCGATGAACGCTAGTGGAATCGTGCCCAGGCACAGGATCGACACGCCCGCGAGCGCCACCCGGCCCCCACCGAAGCGGTCGCTGAGACGCCCGGCGAGCGGCATCACGAGCAGCATGCCGATCCCCTGCGGGCCGGTCAACAGCCCGGTCACGATCACGCTCTCGTGGCGGACTTCCTGGTAGTAGAGCGGCACCAGGATCATCGCCCCGAACAGCGCCGCGCCAAGGCCGAACGTGGTCAGCGAGGCGGCGCCGAAGACCCGGTTGGTGTACAGCCGCACATCGAGCAGGGGACGCTCGACGCGCAGCGCGTGCCAGCAGAAGACGCCCGCCAGCACGACGCCGGCCACGACCGGCCAGACAACCAGCGGGGCGGTGAGGCTGCTGTTGGTGCCGAGCTCCGAGAGGCCATAGACCAGGGCGCTCGAGGCGCTCGACAGCAGCGCCAGGCCGAGCACGTCCAGACGCCCGGCAACCCCGGAGTCGGTGTGGGGCAGCATGCGCCAGCCGAGGATGAACGCGACCACGCCGATCGGGACGTTCACGAGGAAGATCCACGACCAGTGCAGGTTCTGCAGGATCGCGCCGCCGACGACCGGTCCGAGGATCGGCGCGAGCATCGCCGGCATCGCGACGATGCCCATAACCCGGCCCATCCGCTTCGGACCCGCGACCTGGGCCATGATCAGCTGGCCGACCGGCATGATCATCCCGCCACCGACTCCCTGCAGGACCCGGAAGAGGACGAGCGTGGTGGTCGAGGCGGCGACCGCACACAGCGCCGAGCCGGCCGTGAACAGGACCAGCGAGGTCATGTACACGCGCTTTGCCCCGTAGCGCCGAGCCGCCCAGCCGGTGAGCGGGATCACGGCCGCCAGAGAGAGCAGGTAGCCGGTGACCACCCACTGGATCTGTGCGACCGTGCTGTGCAGGTCGTGCCTCAGCGTGTCCAGCGCGACGTTGACAATCGTCGTGTCGAGGATCGACATGATCATCCCGAGGATCACCACGCCGGCGATCTTCCACACGTACGGCTCTATGCGATCGGAGGCCTCCGGGTGAAAGCCGGAATCGGATGTCGTTGTCGGGGGAGACATTCGGTACCGAAAGTTTAGGTACCGAACCTTCTTTCTTCAAGTGCCCCTATGTGCTGTGCGTCACACAGGCACCGCGGGACGCAGCGGTTCTACCAACGATAATGGGCAAAAGCCTTATTGGCCTGGGCCATGCGATAGATGTCGTCCTTGCGCTTGTACGCCCCGCCCTGCTGGGATTGCGCGTCGGTCAACTCGTTCGCCAAGCGCTGAGCCATCGTCTTCTCGCGCCGGTTGCGCGCGAACTCGACCAGCCAGCGCACCGCCAAGGTGCGCGCGCGGCGCGAGGCGACCTCCACGGGCACCTGATAGGTGGCGCCACCGACACGTCTGGATTTGACCTCGAGCGTCGGCGTCAGCGCTTTGATCGACGTCTCCAGCATCTCCACCGGATCTTTGTCGCTGCGCTCTCCGATCAAAGCCAGCGCGTCGTAGACGATCCGCTCGGCGGTCGACTTCTTGCCGTCGAGCATCACCTTGTTGATCACCTGCTGCACGAGTTTCGAGCGGTGGATCGGGTCCGCCTCGACTGGGCGGATCTGGGCGGCTGCGCGGCGGGGCATCGGCTATTTTTTCTTCACGCCGTACTGCGAGCGCGCCTTCTTGCGATCGCTCACGCCGGCGGCGTCGAGCGTTCCGCGCACAACCTTGTAGCGAACGCCCGGCAGATCCTTCACGCGACCGCCGCGGACCAACACCACCGAGTGCTCTTGCAAGTTGTGGCCCTCGCCCGGGATATACGCGGTCACCTCGATCGAGCCCGAGATCCTCACCCGCGCGACCTTGCGCAGCGCGGAGTTGGGCTTCTTCGGAGTGATCGTCTGCACGCGCGTGCAGACTCCGCGACGCTGTGGCGCGGCGACCTTCTTCTTGCGCCCCTTCCCCGACTTCAATCCCGGGGTTGCGAGCTTCTTCTTGGGAGCGACACGGCCCTTGCGGACGAGCTGAGAGGTGGTTGGCATTCGGCCGGGGATGGTAGCAGCGACTAAGCGCGCGCAGCAGCTACGCCGGCGGAGCGCAAGGGCGCGGGCATCAACGCGGCGGCCACGACCACCAGCACGAACGCGCCGGCCTGCAGCACCACGCCCAGCGCGCTGCCCGGCATCGGATCGCCGAACACGACGATCCCACCGGCGATCCCGGCGATGTTCGCCGCGGTCCCCGTCACGGCGATCACCGGGACGGCTTCGCCATCCTGCAGTCCGCGCGCGGACGCGTAGAACGCGACGATCGAGGCGAGCACCGCCACTGCCAGCCACGGGCTCAGGACGAGTCCGACCAGCCCGTGCGCGCCGGTGATGCCCGTGAGCGCCTTGATCGCGGTATCTGAGACCCCGAACAGGATGCCCGACGCGGCCCCCAGCATCACGCCGTGGTGCTCGGCTCGGCCGCCCATCCGCGGCCCCATGATCAGCAGGGCGCCGAGCCCGAACAGACCGGCCTCGAAGGAGATCATCGCCGCCTGTGAGAACTGTGAGTGCGCGCCGTGCATCGCCGGCAGCGTAAGCCCGAGCGTCACCAGCGCGATCGCCGTCAGCGACAGGCCGACCCACTGGCGGGGACCGACATCGAAGCCGAACAGCCGGTCGGCCATCACCGCGATGAACACCATGCCGGCCGCCAGCGATACCTGGATCACAGACATCGGCGCCAGCGCGAGCGCAGCCACGTGCAGGGCCCAGCTACCCGTGGCGATCAGCATGCCGAGGGCGAACCACTTGGACGAGTAGAGCGCCCTGGTCGAGCGCAGCGGGTGGCGCAGCTCGACCTTCGCCACCGCGTTGGCCCCTCTGTACTTGTAGAAGAAGCCCAAGTTGGCCACGAACGCGCACGCGAGCGCCAGCAGAATACCCAGCTCGAGGTTCATCGCTGGGCGAGTCCGTTGGTGCGGAGGTGGGAGACGATTTGGTGGGCGGGCTTTTCCATGGGGAAGCTCAGTCGGAGGTTTTTGGGTTCGGGGAGGTTTTTGGGTTCGGGGAGGTTCTTGGGCTCGGTAGTGCTCTGAGGGTGCTCAACTGCTCGCCCCGCTCCGTCCGGGGGTCCATCGGCGGCGACGCCTGGTTGCTTTACTTGCCGCAGTCGATCCAGGCAGATTAGCTGGGCCAACCTGTATGCGAGCTAAAGAACCCTCCGCCCGCGACCCTTCTCCCACCAGCCCCGGCGGGGGGAGACCCCTGCTGATGGTCGACATCGATGGCGTCATCTCGCTGTTCGGCTTTCCTGTGCACGCGCTCGCCGGCCCTCATTCGGCACGCGGGACGGCCGCCCTGGGCTTGGACGGGGCGTTGAATGGCGCCTTGCACACGATCGAGGGCATACCTCACTTCCTTTCGTCCGCCGCCGCCGCGCACCTGCTGAGACTCGCCGGGGACTTCGACCTGGTCTGGTGCAGCGGCTGGGAGGAGAAGGCCGAGGAGTACCTGCCGCGCCTGCTCGGCCTGCCCGCGGGCCTGCCGTTCCTGCGTTTCGAGCGCTCACAAGGCGCGGGCAGATCGATCAGCGGCCACTGGAAGCTCGACGCGGTCGACGCCTACGCCGACACGCGAGCGCTGGCCTGGATCGACGACGCGTTCAACGACGCCTGCCACGCGTGGGCGGAGAAGCGTCCGGGGCGGACGCTCTTAGTGGAGACCGACCCCGCGGTCGGTCTTACGTCGGCGGAGACAGAGCTGCTGGTGGCGTGGGCGCAGGAGCGCTCGCCGGCCCGGGCGTGATCCATTGGGCCGGCCCCCCCAAAACGTATAGCTATCAGTATTTACCGAAAGATAAATGTGCCGGAGGTCGTCATAAACAATTTCAATTGCGTGTAACTATGGTCATACGCGGTTGAAAAAGTACAACGTCTTCCCCCGGCTTTATCTTTCCCGCCCAGCGATTACTCCCCCGCCGGCTCGTCCGGAACCTCGAGGTCGGCGAGCTCCTCGACGAAGCCCGGGTCGGTGCCGCCGGCGCCGATCTTCTCGAGCGAGGCCAGGTCGGCGTCGAACTCCTGCCCGTAGCCGCCGCCCAGGCCGCCGGCGCCGGAGAGCCCCAGCTCGGCGGCGATCTCGTCCTGGTCGAGCAGGCCGACATCGTCGATCGCGCGCGGCAGTGGCTGCGACGGTTCGATCTCGATCCGCCGGTAGCGCTTCAGCCCGGTCGCGGCCGGGATCAGCTTGCCGATGATCACGTTCTCCTTGAGCCCGTTCAGGCGGTCGGTCTTACCCTCCAGGGCCGCGTCGGTGAGGACCTTCGTGGTCTCCTGGAAGGAGGCCGCCGACAGGAACGAGTCGGTGTTCAACGAGGCCTTCGTGATGCCGAGGATGATGTCCTCGAACTGGGCGGTCTCGCCGTCTTTTGCGATCACCTCGTCGTTGACCTTCGCGAATACGAAGCGGTCCACGAACTGGCCCGGCAGGTAGTCGGTGTCGCCCTTCTGGTCGACCCGCACCTTCTTCAGCATCTGGCGCACGATCAGCTCGATGTGCTTGTCGTTGATGTCCACGCCCTGGGACTTGTAGACCTCCTGGACCTCCTTGACCAGGTACTGCTCGGTCTCGGTCCGGCCGCGGATCGCGAGCAGCTCGTGCGGGTAGACCGAGCCCTCGTTGAGCTGCCGTCCAGCCGTGATCTTCTCGTTCGCCGCGACGAACAACCGCGTGCGCCGCGGGAAGGCGTGGCGGTGCTCCTCGCCGGCCTCGTCGGTGATGACCACCGTCAGGGCTTTGTCGGTCTCCTCGATCGAGACGACGCCGTCCTGCTCGGCGATTTTCGCCAGGCCCTTCGGCTTGCGCGCCTCGAACAGCTCCACCACGCGCGGCAGGCCGTGCGTGATGTCCGCGCCGGCGACACCGCCGGTGTGGAAGGTACGCATCGTCAGCTGCGTACCGGGCTCGCCGATCGACTGGGCCGCGACGATCCCGACCGCGTCGCCGATCTGCGCGAGCGCGCCCGTCGCCATCGCCCGGCCGTAACAGGCCTGGCACACGCCGCTCGGCGCCTCGGCACTTGAGCACCGAGCGCACCGGCACGACGACGCCCGACGCCCTTCTCGTGATCGTCCTTGAACGCCTCCACGATCTCGGCGAACTCCGCGCGACCGATCTCCGCGCCCTGCTCGGCGAGCATCCGCCCGCGCTTGGTTGTTACCGGGAGCGCAGCGATTCGCCCGACGAGATCGTCGTTGGGGTCGCCGCCCGCCTTGAACGCGGCCATCTCGATGTACTCCTCCGTGCCGCAGTCGGGTTCGCGGATGATCACATCCTGGGCCACGTCGACCAGCCGCCTCGTGAGGTAGCCGGAATCGGCCGTTCGTAGAGCGGTATCCGCCAGGCCCTTGCGCGCGCCGTGCGTGGAGATGAAGTACTCCAGCACCGACAGGCCCTCCATGAAGTTGGCCTTGATCGGGCGCTCGATGATTTCACCCTTCGGGTTGGCCATCAGCCCGCGCATCCCCGCCAGCTGGCGGATCTGCTTGAAGGAGCCACGGGCACCGGAGTTGGCCATCATGAAGATCGGGTTCAGCATGTCGAGGTTCTCGATCATCGCCTCCGCGACCTCGTCGGTCGCCGCGTTCCACTTCTCGACCACGGCCTCGTGACGCTCCTCCTGAGTGATCAGACCGTCGTCGTACTGGTCGGTGATCGCCCCCACGAGCTTGTCGTACTTGTCGAGGATGTCCTGCTTCTCGGGCGGGATCACGACGTCGTTCTTGGAGATCGTGATGCCCGCCTGCGTGGCGTACTTGAAGCCGAGGTCCTTGAACGCGTCGAGCACGAGCGAGATCGTCGTCGCGCCGTAGGTCTGCACGAGCGCGTCGATCAGACGGGTGGTGTCGCGCTTCTTCATCGACTGGTTCACGAACACGTACTTGGTGGCGTCGAACTCGTCGCCCAGCGCCTCGGCCAGCGCCCGCTCGATGCGGTCGTTGTAGATGATCCGGCCGATCGTCGTCAACACATGCCCGCCCGCACGCCCGAACGGGCGGAACTCGGCGATGTCGTGCAGCGTGACCACGCCGCCCTCGTAGGAGAGCTCGGCCTCCTGCGCGGTGCGGAACACGTGCGGGCGCGGCTGGAACGTGGCGCGGTCGATCTTCTGACAGCTCCTCCGCCTCCGGGCCGTAGGTCAGGTAGTAGGCGCCCAGGATCATGTCCTGCGTCGGCGTCGCCAGCGGAGCGCCGTGCGCGGGTGAGAGGATGTTGTTGGAGGACAGCATCAGGATCCGCGCCTCCGCCTGCGCCTCGGCCGAGAGCGGAAGGTGCACCGCCATCTGGTCGCCGTCGAAGTCGGCGTTGAACGCGTGGCAGACCAGCGGGTGCACCTGGATCGCCTTGCCCTCGACGAGCAGCGGCTCGAATGCCTGAATGCCGAGACGGTGGAGCGTCGGCGCGCGGTTGAGCAGCACCGGGTGCTCGTGGATGACCTCCTCGAGCACGTCCCACACCTCGCCGATCATCGAGTCGACCATCTTCTTGGCCGCCTTGATGTTCTGCGCGGACTTGCGCTCGACCAAACGGGCCATGATGAACGGCTTGAACAGCTCCAGCGCCATGATCTTCGGCAGGCCGCACTGGTGCAGCTTCAGGTACGGCCCGGCCACGATCACCGAGCGCCCGGAGTAGTCCACGCGCTTGCCGAGCAGGTTCTGGCGGAAGCGGCCCTGCTTGCCCTTGAGCATGTCCGAGAGGCTCTTCAGCGGCCGGTTGCCCGGCCCCGTGACCGGACGCCCGCGGCGGCCGTTGTCGAACAGCGCGTCGACGGCCTCCTGCAGCATGCGCTTCTCGTTGTTGACGATGATCTCGGGCGCGCCGAGGTCGAGCAGTCGCTTGAGGCGGTTGTTGCGGTTGATCACGCGGCGATAGAGGTCGTTCAGGTCCGAGGTGGCAAAGCGCCCGCCGTCGAGCTGCACCATCGGGCGCAGCTCCGGCGGGATCACCGGGACGGCGTCGAGCACCATCTGTTCGGGCTTGTTCCCGGACTGCAGGAAGGCACTGACGACCTTCAGGCGCTTGACCGCGCGGGCCTGCTTCTGGCCTTTTCCGGTCTTCACCTGATCCTCGAGCTCCACGCGTTCGGCCTCGAGATCGACCTGCTGGAGCAGGTCGCGGATCGCTTCGGCGCCCATCCCGCCGCGGAAGTACTCGCCGAAGCCGTAGGAGGAGCCGAAGCGCTCCTTCAGCTCGCGGAAGGTCGTCTCGTCGTGCTCGATCTGCTTGGGCTCCATCGTCTTGAACAGCTCCCACACGCTCCGCATCCGCTCGGCGGCGTCCTCGATGTAGGCCTCCGTGTCGGCGATATCGGCGTCGAAGGACTTATTCAGCTCCTTGACGAGCTTCTCGCGCTCCTCGTCTGACAATTTGGAGAGGTTGACGTCGAGCGAGTCCGCCCACAGGTGGTCTTCGTCGTTGAAGTGCGTCTGTTTGCCGTTCTGCAGGTACTTCTCGCGGCGCTTGAGCGACTCGCGCAGCTCGAGCACGCGCTCCTCGCGTTCGGCCGCGTAGGAGTCCAGGACCTTGTTGACCTCCTTCTCCAGGGTGTCGAGATCCTTGGTACGCGCCTCGTCGTCGACCCAGGTGATGATCGACGCCGCGAAGTACAGGACCTTCTCCAGTTCCTTGGGCGCCATGTCGAGCAGGTAGCCGATCCGGCTGGGCACACCCTTGAAGAACCAGATGTGGCTGACCGGAGCGGCCAGGTCGACGTGGCCCATGCGCTCGCGGCGGACCTTGGAACGGGTGACCTCGACGCCGCAGCGCTCGCACACGATGCCCTTGTAGCGAACCCGCTTGTACTTGCCGCAGTAGCACTCCCAATCCTTGGTCGGACCGAAGATGCGCTCGCAGAACAGGCCGTCCTTCTCGGGCTTGAGCGTGCGGTAGTTGATCGTCTCGGGCTTGATCACCTCGCCTGAGCTCCAGCTGCGGATCTGCTTGGAGGAGGCCAGCGAGATCTCGATGGCGTCGAAATTGTTGATGTCGATCATGGTGTCTCCTCCGGAGTCTCGTCAGTTGCGGGTAGGTCCTCGGCGGAGGCATCCTCGGCGCTGAGGACGTCCTCCTCCAGACCGGCGGGCCCATCGGTATCGGTCTCCGCGGTGGCGTCAGTTGCCTCCGCCTCGTCCTGGAGCCCCTCCTCCGGCGCGAGCTCCTCGGCGGCTGGGGCACGCACGCCTGACAGATCGATGCCGAGCTCCTCGGCGGCACGCAGCAGGTCGTCGTCCTCGTCGCGCATCTCCGTGCGCTGGCCTTCCTCGGAGACGACGTTGACGTCCAGCGCCAGCGACTGCATCTCCTTGAGCAGCACCTTGAACGACTCGGGGATCGACGGCTCGGCGATGTTCTCGCCCTTGACGATCGCCTCGTAGGCCTTCACGCGCCCGACGGTGTCGTCGGACTTGATCGTCAGCATCTCTTGCAGCGTGTAGGCGGCGCCGAACGCCTCCAGCGCCCACACCTCCATCTCGCCGAAGCGCTGCCCGCCGAACTGCGCCTTGCCGCCCAGCGGCTGCTGAGTAACGAGCGAGTAGGGGCCGGTCGAGCGGGCGTGGATCTTGTCGTCGACGAGGTGCAGGAGCTTGAGGATGTACATGTACCCGACCGTCACCTGCTCCTCGAACCGCTCGCCCGTGCGGCCGTTGTAGAGCGTGAACTTCCCGCTCGCCCGCTCGCCCTCGCGGCGGGACTTGTCGATGTCCATGCGGATGCGACCCGTATGGGCGTCCTGCCACTTGACCAGGGCGTTGTCCACGTCCTGCACCGTCGCTCCGTCGAACACCGGCGTCGATACGTACACGCGCCCCGAGCCACCGTTGGAGTGGGCTTCCTTGTAAGCCTCGGTGTCGTCGTCGTACCAACCCTGGGCGGCAGCCCAGCCGAGGTGCGTCTCGAGGATCTGCCCGACGTTCATGCGGCTCGGCACGCCGAGCGGGTTGAGAATCACGTCGACCGGCGTGCCGTCCTCCAGGAACGGCATGTCCTGTTCATCGACGATCTTCGAGATCACACCCTTGTTGCCGTGGCGCCCCGCGAGCTTGTCGCCCTCGGAGATCTTGCGCTTCTTCGCGACGAATACGCGCACGAGGTCGTTCACGCCCGGCGGCAGGTCGTCGCCCGCGTCGCGGCTGAACGTCTTCACGTCGATCACCACGCCGCCCTCGCCGTGGGGCACCTTCAGCGAGGTGTCGCGCACCTCGCGCGCCTTCTCCTTGAAGATCGCGCGGATCAGCTTCTCCTCGGCGGTCAGCTCGGTCTCGCCCTTCGGCGTGACCTTGCCGACGAGCAGGTCGCCGGAGATGACCTCGGCGCCGACGCGCACGATGCCGCGGTCGTCGAGGTTGCGCAGCGACTCCTCCGAGCGGTTGGGGATGTCGCGCGTGATCTCCTCCTCGCCGAGCTTCGTCGTGCGAGCGTCGATCTCGTACTCCTCGATGTGAATCGAGGTCAGCTCGTCGTCCTTGACCAAGCGCTTGGACAGGATGATCGCGTCCTCGAAGTTGTAGCCCTCCCAGGACATGAACGCGACCATCAGGTTCTTGCCGAGCGCCATCTCGCCCTTGTCGGTCGAGGAGCCGTCCGCGAGCACGTCCCCGGCCTTGACCGCCTGGCCGGTGTGGACGAGGGGCTTCTGGTGGATCAGCGTGCCCTGGTTGGAGCGCATGTACTTCTGCAGCTCGTACTCGTCCTTCTTGCCGTCCTTGCCCGCGACGACGATCTGGTTGGCGTCGATGTAGTCGACGGTGCCGGCGTTCTCGGCCAGCAGCACGTCGCCGCTGTCGAGCGCCGCACGGCGCTCCATGCCGGTGCCGACCAACGGGGCGTCTGCCTTCAGCAGCGGCACCGCCTGGGCCTGCATGTTGGAGCCCATCAGGGCCCGGTTCGCGTCGTCGTGCTCGAGGAACGGGATCATCGCGGTCGTCACCGACCAGATCTGCTCGGGCGAGACGTCGATCAGGTCGACGTCCTTGGGTCCGACGGTCACGTACTGGCCGGCCTGCGTACGGCAGAGGATTTCGGCGCTCTTCAGCTTGCCGGTCTTCGCGTCGATCGGCGTGTTCGCCTGGGCGATCACCAGCTCCTCTTCCTGCGTGGCGTCCAGACGCTCGACTTTGTCGGTCAGCACGCCGTCCTTGACCACGCGGTAGGGCGTGGTCACGAACCCATACTCGGAGACCTCGGCGAACGAAGACAGCGAGCCGATCAGGCCGATGTTGGGACCCTCTGGCGTCTCGATCGGGCACATGCGCCCGTAGTGGGTGGGGTGCACGTCGCGCACCTCGATCGGCGCGCGCTCGCGCGTGAGGCCGCCGGCGCCCAGCGCCGACAGGCGCCGGCGGTGCCTGAGCCCCGCCAGCGAGTTGGTCTGGTCCATGAATTGCGAGAGCTGGGAGGAGCCGAAGAACTCCTTCAGCGCCGCCACCACGGGACGGATGTTGATAATCGTCTGCGGCGTGATCGTATCGGCGTCCTCGGTCGTCAGCCGCTCGCGTACGACGCGCTCCATGCGGTAGAGGCCGATCCGGAAGGCCTCCTGAATCAGCTCGCCGACCGTGCGCAGGCGGCGGTTGCCGAAGTGCTCGTACTCGTCGAGGTGGTCGGCGACCGGCTCGCGCGGCATGCTCATCGCCTCGGCCGCGTAATCCTTGATCTCCAGCTCGCCGTCCTCGGGGATGCCCAGGCGCTTGGGCATCGCCACCAGCTCGCGCACCAGCGCGAGGATGTCGTCGTGCGTGAGCGTGCGCGTGTCGATGTCGACATCCAGACCGAGGCGCGAGTTGAGCTTGTAGCGCCCGACGCGCGTCAGGTCGTAGCGCTTGGGGTCGAAGAACAGCTGGTTGAGCAGCGCCTTGGCGTTGTCGACGCTCGGCGGCTCGCCGGGGCGCTGCTTCTTGAACAGCTCCACCAGCGCGCCCTCTTCGGTGCGCGTGATTTCGGTGTCGGACTCGATCGTGTTGCGGATGTAGAGCGAGTTCTCGAACAGCCTGAGGATCTCCTCGTCGGTCGCGTAGCCCATCGCGCGCAGCAGCACCGTCACCGGCAGCTTGCGCTTGCGGTCGATGCGGACGAAGACCTTGCCCTTCTTGTCGATCTCGAGCTCCAGCCACGACCCGCGCGCGGGCATCAGGTTGGCGATGAAGACCTGCTTCTCGCGGTCCTTCGGCTCCATCAGATAGGCGCCGGGGGAGCGCACGAGCTGCGTGACGACGACGCGCTCGGTGCCGTTGATCACGAACGTCCCGCGCTCGGTCATCCACGGGAAGTCGCCCATGAACACCGACTGCTCGCGGATCTCGCCCGTCTCGCGGTTGATGAACGCGACGGTCACGGTCAGCGGACGGGCGTAGGTCAGGTCCTTCTCGCGACACTGCTCAAGCGAAGCGACGGGCTCGTCGAACACGAACTCGCCAAACTGCACGGCGAGGTTGCCGGTGTAGTCCTCGATCGGCGAGATGTCGTCGATCGTCTCGCGTAGCCCACCCGTCTTCGGGTCGGTCAGCCACGTGAACGAGCGGCGTTGGATATCGATCAGGTTGGGAACGTCGACAGACTTAGGTAGACGCGCGAAGGTCCGGCGCGTCCGGAGAGAATCAACAGCAGCCAAGAAACGACTCCTTCGGAGGGCGTGAAACGGGCAGAGGAGGGCGCGGAAAGCGCGACCAGCAAAGATAGCACAGACCAGCGGCACCCTTAAGTGGGCAGCCGACGCTCACGGACCCCGCCCTCTCGATCGCCGCGTATGTGGCGCGAGATCGTCTTGCTAGGAGCGGCTGCGACTATTGGTCAGCGCCGGGGACTTTACCGGAAAATCGGCGCTTTTGTTAGGCGCGGGTAAAGAAAGGGCCCCGACTGTGCGGGGCCCTTCAATACGGATTGCGGCTTAGCCGGTCGCGCTACTTGAGCTCGACCGTCGCGCCGGCCTCCTCGAGTTCCTGCTTGAGCTTGCCGGCCTCCTCCTTCTCGATGCCCTCCTTGACGGGCTTGGGAGCCTCGTCGACGAGCGCCTTGGCCTCTTTCAGCCCGAGGCCGGTGGCGGCGCGGACGACCTTGATCACCTGGATCTTCTTGTCGCCGGCGGCCGTCAGGATCACGTCGGCCGTGGTGCTCTCTTCCTCCTCGGCGGCGGCCTCGCCACCGCCTCCGCCCGCCGGCGCGGCAGCGGGCGCTGCCATCGCTGCGGCCGATACGCCGAACTCCTCCTCGAGCGCCTTGATCCGCTCGGCGAGCTCGAGCACCGAGATGCCCTTGAGCTCCTCGATCCACTTGTCTGTGCTTGTGGCTGTTGCCATCTGTCAGTCCTCCTTGGGATTCTCGTCAGCGGTCTTGGCCTCATCAGCCGATGCGTCCGCCTGGTTGTCGTCTTGCGCCGGCTGATCCGGCTCAACTTTGTCTTCGGGTGTCTCCTCAACTACAGGCGCCTCCACGGCCGGGGGCTCGCCCGCGGGCTGGCCGATCTCCGATCGGTCACCGGACTCCTTCTTCTCGCGCACCTGGCCGAGCGCGACGGCAAGTCCGCCGAGCAGGCCGCCGAGCGAGCGAACGAGACCGCCGATCGGCGAGGCGACGACGCCGACGAGCTGGCCGTAGAGCACTTCGCGCGAGGGCAGCCGTGAGAGCGAGCGGATCTGCTCGGGGTCAAGCGCCGCGCCATCCATCAGACCGCCCTTGAAGGGCAGCAGCTGTGTGGCGCGGGCGTAGTCGGCGATCGCCTTGGCGGCGGTCGCGATGTCGCCGCGCACGAATGTCAGCGCGGTCGGCCCTTGCAGGAGCTCCTTCAACGTCTCGGCCCCCACCTCGTCGGCCGCCCGTTCGGTGAGCGAGTTCTTGACGACCTTGAACGTCGCGTCGGCCTCGCGCAGCTTTGCGCGCAGCTCGGCCACCTGCGGCACGGAGATGCCCCGGTAGTCCACGGCGAAGACCGCCTGGGACTTGTCGATGTGGGCGGCGATCTCAGCGATCGCCGTGGCCTTCTGGTCTCGGTTCATTGAATGGCTCCTGTCCCGGTCTTATGCTGGCCGATCTATGATCGGTGGCCCCGGGGGTCTCTGGTGGCCTGTGGAAAGACTGAATATCTATCCGAAAACCCCTCAGCTTGCGCTCTTCTCGTAGCCGAGGAGAAATCTCGGGGTTTTCGGATGGTTCCTATGCGGCGACGGCTGTCGCGGGCGACGCCTCCTCGATGATGTCACGTGTGCGGCTTGGATCGATCTTGACCCCCGGGCCCATCGTGGAGGTCAGCGTGATCGAGTGCAGGTAGCGGCCCTTCGCGCTCGCCGGCTTGGCGCGGATCAGCTCTTCGATCACCGCGGCGTAGTTCTCGAGCAGCGGACGCTCGTCAAAGCTCGCCTTGCCGATCACGAGGTGCACGATCGCGTTGCGGTCGGTGCGGTACTCGACCTTGCCCGACTTGGACTCCTCGACCGCTTTGGCCACATCCATCGTGACCGTGCCGACCTTCGGGTTGGGCATCTTCCCCGACGGTCCGAGCACGCGGCCGAGGCGACCGACGACTGACATCAGGTCGGGCGTGGCGATCGCCACGTCGAAGTCGTCGAAGCCCTCCTCGATGCGCTTCGCCAGGTCCTCGCCGCCAACCGCGTCGGCGCCGGCCGCTTCGGCCTCGGCGACCTTCGCGCCCTGGGCGAAGACGATGATCTTCACGTCCTTGCCCAAGCCGTTCGGCAGCGCGATCGTGCCGCGCAGCTGCTCGTCGGCGTGCCTGACGTTCAGACCGGTGCGCACGTGCAGCTCGACCGACTCGTCGAACTTCGCGCCGGCGAGGCTCTTGACGAGCGCGACGGCCTCGGCGGGCTCGTACTCGCGCTCGCGCTCGACCTTTGTAAGCGCCTCGGAGAAGCGGCGTCCGTGCTGGGCACTCATGACGCCACCTCTACTCCCATTGAACGTGCCGTCCCCGCGATGATCTTCGCCGCCTGGTCGACGTCGTGGGCGTTCAGGTCCTCGAGCTTGCGCTCGGCGATCTCGCGCAGTTGCGCCTGGGTGATCGTGCCGACCTTCGTGCGGTTGGGCTCACCCGAGCCCTTGCCGATGCGCAGCGCCTGCTTGATCAGCACCGCGGCGGGGGGCGTCTTCGTGACGAACGTGAACGAGCGATCCTCGTAGACGGTGATCACGACCGGGATCACGGTGCCCGTTTCGGTCTGCGTCTGGGCATTGAACGCCTTGCAGAACTCCATGATGTTGATCCCGTGCTGACCCAGCGCGGGGCCGACCGGCGGCGCGGGGCTCGCCTGCCCGGCGTTCGCCTGGAGCTTGATAGTTGTCAGAACCTTCTTGGCCATTAGAGCTTTTTCACCTGATCAAACCCTACCTCTACGGGGGTCTCTCTACCAAAGATTGATACCAGGACCTTCAGCTTGGCGGCGTCGTCGTTGATCTCGGAGATCTCCCCGGAGAAGTCCGACAGCGGGCCGGACACGACCTTGACGGATTCGCCGATCGTGAACTGGGCGCGCGTGCGCGGCGCCGTGGCGACGTCGGTCTTGTGCAGCAGTCGGTCGACCTCGCCCTGCGTCAGCGGCACCGGCTCCTGGGAGGCGCCGACGAACCCGGTCACGCCGGGGGTGCCCTTGACGACGCCCCAGGAGTCCTCGTTGAGCTCCATGTTCACGAGCACGTACCCCGGCATCGTGCGCTTCTCGACCGTGATCTTCTGGTTGTCCTTCATCTCCGAGACCGACTCGGTCGGGACGACGACGTTGCGCACGGCGCGCTGCTGGCCGAGCGAGATCACGCGGTGCTCGAGGTTGTGCTTGACCTTGTTCTCATGCCCGGAATATGTATTGACGACGTACCAGCGAAACATTCAGTTCAGCGTCCCTTACAAGATGAATTCGACGATTTCCTTGGCCACATAGTCAGCCAAGCCGAGATAGGCGCCGGCGATCGCGACGAAGCCCAGCACGACGGCCGTCGCCTGGAAGACCTGGCGGCGGTCGGGCCACTGTACGCGCTGCAGCTCGGCCCAGCTGGCACGCAGGAAGCCAATCGCACGATTACCAGACCGTTGAGGGGCCCCAGAGGGCGGTGGCTCGCCGCCGACGATGGCTTCGCCGACTTTGCCGCCGCTGCCGCCGCCTGCACCTTGAGAGGAGCCAGGCCCCTCCTGATCAGCCGGGGTGGCGGGCTCCTCTTCCAGGACGTCATCGGCGACGGGAACGCCACCGGCGCCACGCACGAGCGCGGCGTCGAACTCGTCGACGTCCGCGGAGGCGTGGTCGAGCGCGCCCGGCACATCCGCACGGACGGGCTGGCTGGGCGGCCCCGCCTCGACGTGGCCTCCAGCGGTGGCGCCTCGCCGGGCGCGACGTTGCTTTGCGCGTTTGCGATCACGGGCCAAGGCAGCGCTCCCGCGCTAGCGAGTCTCCCGATGGCTGGTGTGCTTGCGACACCAGCGACAAAACTTGCGCAGGGCGACCCGATCGGGGTTGTTGCGCTTGCTCTTGTTGGTCTGGTAGTTGCGATGCTTGCACTCCTCGCATGCGAGGGTGATCGCGATTCGAACGTCTCCGCGGGCCATGTGTAAATCCCTGCGTGGTCGTGGACAAAACGGCCTTGGGCGAAGAAAAACCCCGCCCAGGCGCGAGGTCCGAGCAGTCTAGCGTGCTTTCCGTCTGAGCAGCCCACCCACCCGCGCGAGTGTGCGCGACGGGCCTTGACGCGGCGGGGCAAAACGGCCAAGCGCGGGACACTCGGCCGTGGGCGAGCAGGCCAGTTGGGTCAGTGGTGGTGCTTCTTCGGGTGCCGCGGCGTGTGGCGTCGGGCCTTGTGCTTCTTTGACTTGTGCTTCTTGTGCTTCTGCTTGGTGGGCTCGCTGAACCGCGCCGAGTGGAACAGAAAGATGAACGGGGGGCTGCCGTTGACCACTTCCTCGTTGGCCAATACATAGGCCGACATCGCGTGGAACTGGCGCAGCAGCTGAAGGCCGGTCGCGTTGAGCTTGACCTGGAACGTCGCGGTGCCGCCGGCGGGGAGGGAGAACGACGCCTGGCCGATCCTGACGGACAGCTTGGTGTGGTTGCTCGCGCTGACGGCGACGACCTTCTTGCCCTGCAGGGTCTCATCGGAGGTGACGAAGATCGTCCCCGAGCAGCCCTGACCATCGGTGCTCGAGCAACTCAGCCTCAACGCAACGCCGGTGGAGCTGGTCTTGAGGCTGACGAAGTGAGTCAGCCCGGGGACGGGGGCCTGTGGTTTGACCGGGGCTGGACAGGACGGCGCCGAGGGCATGAACTCGTCGGCGCCCATATCGACGACCGCCGGGGAGGCGCTGGTACACCCCAGGTGTCCCGGGAGGATCCTCGTCGTGCCGAAGGCGTCCGTGATCAACCCGCTGGGCACGAGCGCGTTTGAGCCGGCGTCGATCGTCGGGCTAGACGCGGTCTCTTCGCCGCCGGCGTTGAGCTGCGGGTTGGAGCAGATGTTGCCGGCGCCCGACGCCACCGTGGACCCGCCAGGCTCGGTGCACACGTCGGAGTAGGCGAACGTCGGCGCCTTTTCGCCCGTGGCGTACCCGAAGATCTCCGGCTGGGGTGAGTTGCCGAAGATGATCGAGTTGGCGACCGTCAGGGAGTCGTTGGGCGAGCCCCACAGCGCGCCCCCCTCGCTACCCGACCCGGTCTTGACTTCGTTTGCATAGACGGTGGAGTCATCCAGCACGAGGGTGGTGCTCCCCGTGCATGTTTCGGCGGGCTGACAGCCGGCGTTCTGAAAGCCGGTGTAGATCGCTCCGCCCCAACCCCCGGGGGCGATGGAGTTATCGAGGAAGAGATCGTCGATACCGCTGAACGAGGCCAACTGGGGGTGTGCTTCGGTCGTGCTCGTCCCGAGCACCCCCAGCCCACCACCCTCCGGTGGCCGCCCTTCATCCACCGTCACCTGGTTGTCGCTGAAAACGTCCGCCGTGCTCTGGACGTTAACGCCGTACACCCACTCGCCGCCGCCACCCGCCGCGAGCATCTTGCCCGATCTTTCTGTCGCTTCGACGACGTTCCCGGTGAACGTGTTGTGCGCCTGCACGACGTGGAAGGAGGCGCCTTCAAACGGGAGGATGGCGAGCGCGAGGCCTGCGCCCTCGCGGGGATATTCGGCTTCTTTGCCAGCCACGCGGTTTGCGCTGAAGAGGTTGCCTTCGAGCGTGACGGTCTGGCCGCCACCGGCCATGATGAAGGCGCCCCCGCCGGAGTCGATGACGCGGTTGCCCGTGAAGGTGTTGCTGGAGATCTGGACAGGAGCGACGGCGCTTTTGGGATTGCTGGTTTCGACGTCGAGCCCGCCGCCCCCGCCGAATGTGCTGGTCACTTCGTCGTCGCTGAAGCTGTTGTGCGTGATCCGCAGCGGGCCAGACACACGCAGGTAGGCGGCGCCGCCGGCGTAGCCTCCGGCTATGTTGCCTTCGCCGGGGGCGCCGAACGCGTCGCCTTCGATCACCGTGGGTTCGCTCGCCGCTTCTCCGTCGTCTTCGACGTCCGCCGCGCCGCCGTCGTTTTTTGCGGCGTTCGAGAGGAACGTGTCGTCGCGCAGCGCCACGGCCTCTTTGCCTGCATGGACCCATATCGCGCCGCCTTGCTCGGAGAGCCCTCGCTTGAACAGCAGGTCTTCGAGCGTGAAGCGCACGCCTGTGGCGGTCGCTTCGATGATCGGCGTGTCGGCTGTTTTGGGGCTCAGCACGGCGCTGCCGTCGCCCTCGAGCGTGAACGCCTTCGTGTTGGTGACTATGACGTTCGTCACGCAGGATTCGGAGAGCTCGAGAACCTCGCCTTCGCTGGCGCCGTTCATCGCGGTTTCGAGGTTCGCGCAGGTGACCGGGGTCGGCCCCGTGGCAGCAGCGCCGACCGGCGCGGCGAGCAACACCACGGCGGTGACCCCGAGCAGCGACACCAACGATGCACACCGAACTCTATGGATACGTCTGCATGACATCGCTTCCTCCTCCTACAGTGGCCTACGCGGCGCTGACTAGCGAGTCTAACGCGACAGGGCGGCCATCACGCCGCACTGACTCGCGGATTGGCGTGGCATCGCCGGCGCGCCGATCGGAGGGCTGGCGGGCCGCTGAGAACCTACCTATCGAGTGCAATCACTCGAACACGGCGACGACCGCCACCAGCACGTACAGCCCCACCAGCGCCCAGCCCTCGAACGCCTCGGCCTCGCCATCGCCGGTGACCTGCCGCACCGCGATCGCCATCAGCGCGAGCGCGCCGATGTATACCGGCTGGAGCGCAAACGTCAGCCGCGTGTGCAGCAGCAGCGAGACCAGCACCAGCAGCGGGAACAGGAACGCCGCGATCTGCGCCACCGAGTTCTTCACGACCGAGATCGCCAGATCGGACTTGCCCTTCCACGCCAGCACCACCCCCACGGCGTTCTCGACCGCGTTGCCCGCGATCGCCACCACGACGAGACCCACGAACGGCCGCGAGACTCCCAGCGCGCCGATCGCCGGATGGACAGCGTCGATGAACCAGCTCGAGACGAACGCCGCGCCGACGCCGGCCAGCGCGAGTACGGTCAGGGCCAGGCCGAACGGTACGCGGGGAGCCTCGTGGGCACCCTCGGGCCGCTCATCCGAGCGCAGGTACGGCACGAGCCAGGTGACGTAAACGACCAGCAGGCAGACCGCGCCGACGATCGAGATCGCCTCCACGTGGTGGCTCGCCGGGTCGTGCGAGCCCAGCGACAGGCCGAGCAGGACGATGATGAACACCGTCACCATCAGCAGCGTCGCCGTGTCGTTGGGCAGCCCCTTGGAGAAGCGCATCACCCCGTCGCCCGCGCGGCGGGTGCCAACCACGATCACCATGCCGAGCACGAGCAGCGCGTTCGCCAGCAGCGAGCCCACGATCGCCGTCTGCGCCACCACCAGCTGGCCCGCGTTCAGCGCGAAGATCACGACGAACATCTCCGGCAGGTTGCCCATCGTGGACTGCAACAGGCCCGTGATCGCCGGGCCGAAGCGCTCGCCAACCTGCTCGGTGCCAAACGACACCACCCACGCCAACCCCGCGAGGGCCAGCGTGGCCACCCCAAAGCGCGGGATCGCCGGCCAGACCTGGTAGTTGGCCACGCCCGCCAGCGCCGTGAGCACAGCCACCAGGAAGAGCATCGAGCGCTCGAGCGGAGTCAGGGCGGTCATCGCGCCTGGCGAGCAACCTCAGTGGCTCTCGAGCACCCGGTCGATCAGGCCGTACTCGAGCGCCTGCTCGGCGGAGAAGAAGCGGTCGCGCTCCATGTCGGCGCGCACCTCCTCCGTCGGTTTGCCGGTGTGCTCGGCGTAGATCTCGTCGATCCGCTCGCGCACCTTGAGGATCTCGCGCGCGTGGATCTCGATGTCGGTCAACTGCCCTTCGAAGCCCGCCGATGGCTGGTGGATCAGGATGCGGCTGTTCGGCAGCGCCGCGCGCTTGCCCTTCGTGCCCCCTGCCAACAGCAGCGAGCCCATCGACATCGCGACCCCGACGACCATCGTGGCGATGTCCGGCTTGACGAAGTTCATCGTGTCGTAGATCGCCAGGCCCGAGTAGATCGAGCCCCCGGGCGAGTTGATGTAGATCGAGATGTCCTTCTCCGGGTCCTCGGACTCGAGGTGCAGCAACTGCGCGACCACGAGGTTTGCCACCTGGTCGTCGATCGGGGTGCCGAGGAAGATGATCCGCTCGTTGAGCAGGCGCGAGTAGATGTCGAACTCGCGCTCGCCCCGCGCGGTTCGCTCGATGACCATTGGAATCAGCGGCATCGCCCCACCCTAGCCGGTCGGTCTATCCGGTCGGTCGCCGTGCTGGGTGGATGGGCGCGAGTGCCAGGACGTGAGATCACAGGTTGATCGCGCGCATGCCCGCGTCGTCGTAGCGGTCTCCGGACGCCTGGGGCAGCTCGGCATCGATCCGCGCGAGCTCATCCGCGGTCAGCTCGACCTCGGCCGCGGCGAGGTTCTGCTCCAGGTAGGTGCGGCGCTTGGTGCCGGGGATCGGCACGATGTCCTCGCCCTGCGCGAGCACCCAAGCGAGCGCGAGCTGCGCGGGCGTGACGCCCTTGTCGTTCGCGATCTCCTGCACCTTCGCCGCGAGCTCGAGGTTCTGATCGAGGTTCTCGCCCGTGAAGCGCGGGCCGTGGCGGCGAAAGTCGTTCGCATCGAGCTCCTCGGGCGACTTGAAGCGACCGGAGAGGAAGCCACGCCCGAGCGGCGAGTAGGAGACGAAGCCAATCCCGAGCTCGCGGCAGACCGGCAGGATCTCCGACTCCGCCGGGTCGCGCGTCCACAGCGAGTACTCGGTCTGGACGGCAGCGATCGGGTGCACGGCATGCGCGCGGCGGATCGTCTCGGGGGCGGCCTCGCTCAACCCGATGTGCAGGATCTTTCCCTGCTCGACGAGCTCCGCCATCGCGCCGACGGTCTCCTCGATCTCGATGTTCGGGTCAACGCGGTGCTGGTAGTAGAGGTCGATGCGGTCGGTTTTGAGCCGCTGGAGCGACCCCTCGACCGAGCTGTGGACGTGCTCGGCGGAGCCGTCGAGCGGGCCGAGCGTCGAACAGGTCGCCGGGCGTCGCCCCGTCGGTGCGCCGCGCGAACTTCGTCGCGATCACGTACTCGTCGCGGTGCCCCTCGATCGCGCGGCCGACGAGCTGCTCGTTCGTCATCGGCCCATACAGCTGCGCCGTGTCGAGGAAGTTGCAGCCGAGGTCGAGCGCGCGCTGGATCGTGGCCGTCGCCTCGCCCTCGTCGGTGGTCCCGTAGAACGCCGACATTCCCATGCAGCCGAGTCCGATCGACGAGACCTCCGGTCCGTTCGCTCCAAGAGTGCGCTTGTTCATGGTCTCTCCTCGTCGGGTCGTGTTGCAAAGGCGTGGGATCGATACTACGACGGCATAATGAGCGTCCCGTGTTCCCCCTGAACCTGCCCAACGTCCTGACGGTGCTGCGGATCATGCTCGTGCCTGTGCTCGTCGTCGCCCTGCTCGGGAACACGCCGTCCGGGGACGTGCTCGCGGCGGTCGTGTTCGCGGCGGCCTCGCTGACCGACTTCGTCGATGGCCGCCTCGCGCGGGCACGCGGGTCAATCACCACGTTCGGCAAGCTGATGGACCCGCTCGCCGACAAGCTGTTGATCGTCGCCGCCCTGATCTCGCTCGTCTCGCTGCACCGCCTCGCCGCGTGGGTGGCGATGGTGATCATCACGCGCGAGCTGGCCGTCACGGTGCTGCGCCTCGGCGCCACCCAGGCCGGCGTGGTGATGGAGGCGAGCATGTTCGGCAAGGTCAAGACCTGCATGCAGATCGCCGCGATCCTCGCCGTGATCGCGGTACACGGACAGCCCTTGGGGGTGTCGCTGCTGCTGTACGCGACGGTGCTCGTGACCGTGATCTCCGGCCTGGACTACTTCTTTGGCTTGCGCCGCCGGATGCAACAGGCGCAACTCCGCGCCCCCGGCTGAGGCCTGAGGGTTCTCAGGCTCCCGCGCGCGGCGCGGCGGCGCCCCCACCGGAGAGCCACTCGTCGAGCGTGGTCTGACGCGCGGCGAGCTGGCCCGAGTCGATCTCCGCGCGCAGCTCGGAGAGCAGGCCGTGGCGTTCGGCAACCACGTTGTGTTGGTGGATCGTCTCGAGGTTCTCCTGGCGCGCCGAGACGAAGCTCGCGCCGTCGAGCTCCGGGAAGCGGGCGACGACGCCCGCGACCATCTCGCGCACGCAGTCCTCGACAAAGCGCGGGCGACGATGGGCCTTTTCCACGACCTCGACCTCGTCAGAGCGCTTCATCAGCTCGTAGATCTCCGAGGACATGCTCGACTCGACGATCTCCAGCAGCGACGCGGCGTCGATCTCGGCGACACACTCCTCGATGCAGCCGATCTGCAATGTGCCGAGCCCGCGCTGGTTGTGGGTGGCGACGGGGACGCGCTCGATGATGCGCTCGACCTGATCTTCCGAGAACCCGTCGGCGAGCAGACGCGCGCGCGCGCGATCCGAGATCAGCTCCTGCGCGCACGGGCATGCGGTCATGCCCGTGGCCGACACCCCGACCACGCGGCGCGTGCCGTGCTCGAACGCGACCGCGCGCCCGTGCAGGGTGTAGATCTCCTGGGTGGGGATACCGGATACGGGCGCCGGCTTATGCTCGGGGTAGCGCGCGGCGATGCTCACCTCCGCGCGCAGCGCCCCCTGGCGGTCGCGCACGAGCTCGGCGATGTGCCGCGCGAGCGTCTCGGCACGAAACGGCGACTCTGACAGGACGACCTCGCCGATCGCCTCGTTGACGACCTCCTCGAAGCGCGACATGTGCGCGCCCTTCTGCTCGCGGCTGAGATCGACAAAGCAGGAGAGCTGTGCAAAGAACAGCTCGTCGCGGATGCGCACGACCTTCTCGACCCCTGTCACCCCCACGCGCGAGAGCCCCACAGGCACCCCCGGCGGGCGCGCCTGGACGTCCTCGCCGGCGTCCTGCGCCGGCGAGGATGAGGGATTGGAGCTTGTCGCTTGCACCGGGGCCAAGCCTAGCGCCGCGGCTGGCCGATCTCTGATCGGCCGCATCCCCCCCGCCGCCGATTCTGGTATCACTCCGCGCTTGGTTTGGCGAATCAACCCGGGGTCGCAAACAGGGCAGGAGGGCTCCGAAGCCGTGTCAGGCGTGTTATACGCATCGTAGGAACTGTCAATGCCACCACCGACACACATTGGAGACGCAGCGTAAGCAAGGGGAGGTCGGAGCGGAGATCGCTCCGACGGGGAAACGGATGGATCCTGGGGGTCCAAGTTGAGCAATCGGGTTGAAGTTCTGACAGTCACCACGGACACAGACGTGGTCGAGATCGACGAGCTGCAGGGCATGCTCGCGGAGGGCCAGGAAGAGGTGCTGGCGCTGCGTGCGCGCCTGGGTGCTCTGAAGCGGGCGGAGGTCGACCTGAGCGTCGAGCAGAGCCTCGACTCGCTGCGTCTGTATCTAAGCTCGATCGGCCGCGTGCCGCTGCTGAGCGCCGAAGAGGAGGTGTGCCTGGCCAAGCGCATCGAGCGCGGCGACATCGCCGCCAAGCAGCACATGGTCGAGGCGAACCTGCGCCTGGTCGTGTCGATCGCCAAGGGCTACATCGGCCGCGGGCTGACGTTCCTGGACCTGATCCAGGAGGGCTCGCTCGGCCTGATCAGGGCGGTGGAGAAGTTCGACTACCGCCGCGGCTACAAGTTCTCGACCTACGCGACCTGGTGGATCCGCCAGGCGGTGACCCGCGCGATCGCGGACAAGGGACGCACGATCCGGATCCCCGTGCACATGATGGATCGGCTCAACAAGGTGATTCATGCCGAGCGCCAGCTGATTCAGCAACTGGGCCGCGATCCGAGCCCGGCCGAGATCGCCGCGGAGCTGGACTACACCACGCACGAGGTGCGCGAGGCAATGCGCATGGCCCAGCAGCCCATCTCACTCGAGAAACCGGTCGGCGACGAGCAGGATTCGGCGCTGGCGGACCTGATCGAGGACGCGGCCGCCGAGTCGCCGTTCGAGATCGCCTCCGAGGCGCTGCGCCGCGAGAACGTGACGCGCGCGCTCTCCTGCCTACCGCAACGCGAGCGCGAGGTGATCGAGATGCGCTACGGGATCACCGGTGGGCGCCCACGGACGCTCGAGGAGGTCGGCCGCGCGTTCGACATCACGCGCGAGCGCGTCCGCCAGATCGAGACTCGGACGCTGAAGAAGCTGCAGACGCTGCCCGATGCGCAACGGCTGCGCGAGGCTAGCTGAGCGCTCACGCCTACACTAGAATCGCTTTGCCCACGGCTCGCCGCCGGGGATGCCCGGTGGGGTGTCCGAGTGGTTAAAGGAGATCGGCTGTAAACCGATTGGCTCTGCCTACGCAGGTTCGAATCCTGCCCCCACCACTGAAGCATGGGCGGAGCAAGCTACCCCCATGAGCCCCCCAACTAAACGTGGGGGGAGCAGGCTACCCCCACGGGCCCCCCACCTTCAACACCAAGCACGCCGACTGCGCGCCGCCGCGCCTTGACGCACCACCCCGAAACGCCGGCCTGCGGGCGGAAACGCCGGCCTGCGAGCGCTTTGCGCTCAGGAGGACCCCAGCTGCCGCGCGAGCTCCTCGGCGTCCGGCGTGCTCACGAGCACCCGCCGCAGTGCCCCGTGGTTGCGCACCGCGAACGACAGCGCGGGCAGGCCGCGGCGCACGACGAAGGCCTGATCGAGGCGGATGGTCCGGCACACGTAGTACAGCCAGGGCAGGCGCAGACCGGCCTTTATACCGGCGCTCATCGCCTCCCGCAGGGGCTCGCGCACGACCTGGACGTCGCTCACGTCCACGCGCGCCACCACGATGTTCGCAAGCAGGCCGACCACCTTCTCCCAGGGCGCGAGCAGCACTTCGACGGAATCTTCGGTGACACGCACGCGCATCGCGGGTAGAGGGTATTCGACTGGTATTTCGATGTGTTGAGTGAGATCATCGAGCCAACCATCCCGCCAGAAAGGAGTCCCAGCCATGGAGTCCTCCAACACCCCCACCCGCGTACTCGTGGTGGCGCACAAGACGGCCGCCACCAAGCCATTGCTCGACGCCGTGCGAGAGCGTGCCAGGCGCGGACCGTGCGTGTTCACGCTGCTCGTGCCCAACGCGACCCACGGCCTGCACAAGGTCGTCGACCCAGAGGACCAGAACGCGGACGAGGCCGGCGCTGTGATCGAGCGCGCGGTGCCACTCCTGGAAGAGGCCGCCGGGTCACACGTCGAGGGCATTGTCGGCGCCCCCGACCCGGTGGTGGCGGCGCACGATGCGATCAATCTGCGCGGCTTCGACGAGGTGATCGTCTCGACCCTCCCCACGAAGCTCTCGCGGTGGCTGAAGCTCGACCTGCCAAGCAAGATCTCCGGCGCGGGCCTGCCCGTCACGACCGTGACCCCCAGCGAAGAAGACACCGCGGCGGCTTCTGGCTGAGGGCCACGCCCAGCCACACCCAGCCCGCCCAGCGCGGTCCCCGAATAGGGTGCAGGCCGCAGGGAGGGATCTCGCGGATCAACAGGGGTAGCGGACAAGTGTCTGGAGTGGCGCTGTCTGTGGAACTTCCGTCTGCATAACGCGAGAGTTCGGGCCGTGGAACCTGTCCGCAAGCAATTCGCCATCAACCTTCGCCACCATCGGGAACGCGTCGGCCTCTCCCAGGAGGCGCTCGCGGATATCTGCGACCTGCACCGCACGGAGATCAGCCTGCTGGAGCGCTGCAAGCGCTCGCCGCGACTCGAGACGATCGTGACCCTCGCCCACGGGCTGGAGCTGGCCTCGCCGGGAGAACTGCTCGAGGGGATCCGCTAAGCGCTAAAAAACGTGCTTCGGCACGAGAGCCGATGTCGGGAATCGAACCCGAGACCTCAACCTTGAAGCATGGGGGGAGCAGGCTCCCCCCAATGAACCCCCCACCTCAGTAACAAAGCCGACGTCGGGAATCGAACCCGAGACCTCATCCTTACCATGGATTGCAAGGGAGGTCCTCCTCTGGGCTTGAGTCCCGTCCTGTCTGGGTTTTTGAGACTCTGGAGGACTCTGGATGACCAGCCTGTGGAGGCGGGTTGCCCCAGATTGCCCTAGAAATCCGCCAAAACCGCCCCCAGAAACGACTGGGACACTTGTGGTCTGTACGGGTCAAATTGTACTACGTCGGACCCCGGAAACGGCTACGATCCGAGGCCGCGCCGACGTAGCTCAGCTGGTAGAGCACCTGCATGGTAAGCAGGAGGTCCCCGGTTCGAACCCGGGCGTCGGCTTCGCGTTTTCCGCTTGTTGGAGCCAGTTTCGGCGGCTCGCGCACGACAGCGGCGACGCCGGTCGTTTGCGCTCTAATCTTCTAGGTATGGCTGCGGCGGAGCGAATCGAGGTAGCTGACGCGCCCGACCGTGAGCGATACGAGCTGTCGATCGACGGCGAGGTGGTCGGCTTCACCGCCTATCGCGCACGCACCGGCCTGATCGCGTTCGTCCACACCGAGGTCGACGAGCGCCTCCAGGGCCACGGACTCGCTGATCGATTGATCCGGTTTGCTCTGGAAGACGCCCGTGCACGAGGTCTCGCAGTTCTGCCGTTCTGTCCGTTCGTCAAAGCATTCATCGAACGTCATCGAGAGTTCGAGGCACTGGTTCCCGACTCCTACAGGGAGCAGTTCGGCTTGTGAAGCGCTACGAGGGCGAGCACATCGAGGTGACCTACGACACCGCGCGGTGCCTTCACGCTGCCGAATGCGTGCGCGGTATGCCGGCCGTCTTCGATACGGCGAAGCGTCCGTGGATTGCTCCCGATGCCGCCGATCCAGAGGCGCTCGCCGCCGTGATCCGGAGATGCCCCACGGGCGCGCTGCACTACACGCTACGAGCGGGCGGGCCCGAGCAACCTTCGGTCCCGACACGAATCCGGCTGCCGGAGGGCGGACCGTTGCTGATCGAGGGCGACCTCGAGCTGGATGGGAACAGGGAGACCCGCGCCGCCATCTGCCGCTGTGGCCAGTCAGCGAACGAGCCCTATTGCGACCACAGCGGGCCGTGCCGGCAATGGGAGTACGAGCCAGGCAGCTGAAGATAACCGCCGCCTTCATCTGCGCTGCTCTCCCGTTTGCGGCGTCCTGGCTGCCGGAGCGTGCGGCCTAAAGCTCTGGGGCTGTCGGCGCCGGCCCGATCACGACGCGCCCGAGCCCAATGATCTCCATCTCTGTCTGGGGTGCGCAGATGGCGATCTCGTCGGACTCTCGGCGCAACGTGCGGCGTAGCGAGACGAACGCGGCGGAGCCGAGGATCGCGGGGATCCATAGCGCGATCGCTCGATACGCGAGCACCGCGGAGGCTGCGGCGGTGATCGGCACGTTGTACAGCACGAACGTTCCCACGAGGCCCGCGTCGACGCCGCCGATTCCCCCGGGGACGGGGATCAGTCCGCCGAGCTCGCCGATCAGGTAGGCCATCCCCAGGATCGCCAGCGGCGGCGCGGCACCGAAGGCGCGAAACGTCGCCCACAGGATCAGGACGTCGAAGATCAGGTAGGCGAGGATCCCGCCGATCAGCCAAGCGTTGCCTTCGCGCAGTAGCGCGACCGCCTCGTTGACACCGTCGGCGATGGCCACCAGGGTCTTCAGCGCCAGCGTGGAGCGGCGCGAGGAGGACCCGCTTGCTTCGTTGCGATCCAGTCGCCGGTGCAAGCCCGCGGAGGAGCGTCCCGCAAGTAGCGACCCAACGATCGCGGTGGCGGCGATCGCGGCGGGCAGGAGCGTCAGCGCCAGATTCGTCTCCCCCGGGAGCACCCGCACGGCGAGACCGACCCCGATCAGGACCACCCCGAGGACGTTCGCGACGCTGGTCAGCATGAAGAAGGCGGCGGTGCGCCGCGCGATCTCGGCCGTCGGCATCCCGCCCCGTTTGAGCGCCCACGCACCAAGCGCCAGGCCACCGGCACCGCCGGTCGGCAGGAGCGCGTTCGCGCCCATCTCAGACATCCCGATCTGATAGCTGACGCGCCAACTCATGCGCCTGCAGAACACCATCCGAAAGATCGCCACATACCCCAGGCCCGAGAGCACCTTCAGCCCCGCGCCAAGCACGAGCCACACCGGGTTGGCATGCGAGAGCCGCGCGCGCAACCCATCGAGGCCCGGCAACAGCGTCACGACCGCCACGAAGACGAGGATGACCCCCGCCAAGAACAGCAGCTGCTTGCGCACCTTGCGAGCACTCAGCTGCTCGGGAACCTGCAGGTCGTCCGGAAGGACGCTCGCCGTCATGCGGCGTCGGTTGTCGAGGCCAGCACGACGCATCCCGCTGGAAGCGTCTGGCGCGTTCCGCGCAGCACCTCTATGCACTCGAGCACGGCGGCGAGCCCTGGCCGCTGCAGGCTATAGCGGCCAGCGACGATCGCCAACGGTAGGCGGACGCTCCCGGGCCCGTGTGCCGCAAGGGCTGCGTCTGCCAGGGGGCTCCCGAACGCGAGCGGGTGGACCACAAGTCCCACCGCCTCAGCCGCAAGCGCCAACTCGCGTGCTTCGCGCGCCTGCATGCCGACGATCGTGATCACGGCTCCAGTCGCCGGGTCCTCGACAGGAAGACGGTCTTGCTCAACGGCCGATGCCAACGAGACCGAAGCTGCAGTGACCAAATATCGGTGGTCCGACATGTCCTCTTTCTCCTTGCGGTCTGTTGAGTGGCTTCTTGCGGCTTCGCTTGTCAGCGTCCGAAGGCTCGCGACGAGCCAGTGCGTGTGCAGCCTCGGCTGCGGCGCTCACCTCGGCTGCCGTAGCTGAAGCGGGCGATCGGCTCGATCATCCGGCAACGCTCAACTAACGACCACCGACCTAGCGATCGCGCAGCTCGTTTGCGGTCGTTTGTTCGCTCGTGGTGATTGTGGCCCGGCTTGCGCTCGCCGTGAGTTCACGGCCCGCGACGCCGCGGAGCCACATGCCAGCGAGCAACATCGCGAGCAATACCGCCGCGGTGATCCCGTAGGCCAGTGACAGTCCGGCGATCGCACACCGAGCTGCCACCGCCAGCAACGCCCCGCAAAGGGTCCAAATCGTTATCGCAAGGAGCTGCATCGCGCTCGCAGATGCGCGCTCGTTGACGTTCCCGCTCGGTTCGGCAGGTGATTGCACCATTTGCCGCGTCGATGCTGCCGAGTCTGAGCGCGCGACACATCGGAAAGTTCGCTGATCCGATGCGTGGAATCAACAGGGATCGGGCCAGAGCGGCAAAACCCCCCGCGTCCCACCGGCGGCTCAGCGCCGCGCACAACTCAGCTACGAGAGTAGCCCGCCGTTGCACTCAGCCATCAGGATCAGACGGTGATTGTGGACTCCCCAAACTACTTGCGCGCGCAATCATCTCGCGCTATAGTACCTATACTTTCGTAACCCAGGATGGAGAAATAACGATGCCCTCACCCACCGACACCCCTCCCAGTCAGCCCAAGCAGACCCTACGTTTGATCCCGCTCGAGGACACGGTCGTCTTCCCGAACATGGGCATCACGCTGACGGTCGACGTCGGCGAGGATGAGCGCGTCGTGCTCGTCCCCCGTCACGAGAACGAGTTCCTCGAGGTCGGCACGATCGCCGAGGTCACAGAGCAGGTCCGCCTGCCTGGCGGCGGCCGCGCCGTCGCCATCTCGGGTGAGCACCGCGCACTGATCGGCGTCGCGCAGACCGGCCCGAACGGAGAGCTGCGCGTAGAGGTCGACGAGCGCCCCGACGAGGTGCCGGTCGACAAAAGGACGCGTGAGCTCGAGCGCGAGTACCGCGCTGTCGTGGAGGAGATCCTCGAGCTGCGCGGCGACGATGGACGGATCGCGGCGTTCCTACGGGCGATCGCAGAGCCCGGTGCGTTGGCCGACTCGACCGGCTACTCGCCGAGTCTGTCATACGAGCGGAAGGTCGAGCTGCTGCGGACGATCGATGTGACCGATCGTCTGGAGCTGGCCGTGAAGCTGCAGCGGGAGTCACTGGCGGAGCTGCAGGTGCGCAAGCGCATCCGCGAGGACGTCCAGGAGGGCGCCGACAAGCAACAGCGCGACTACTTCCTGCGCAAGCAGATGGACTCGATCCGCAAGGAGCTCGGCGACGACGACGCTTCGGTCGCCGACGAGTACCGCGCGAAGATCGAGGAGGCGAAGATGCCCGAGGCCGTCGAGGAGCAGGCGCTGAAGGAGCTGTCGCGCCTCGAGCGGATGGGCGAGCAGACGGGCGAGTCGAGCACGATTCGCACGTACCTCGACTGGTTGATCGCGGTCCCATGGGGCAAGCGCTCGGACGAGCGCCTGGACCCGGTCGCTGCGCGTGAGGTGCTGGACGCCGATCACGCAGGCCTGGACGACGTCAAGGACCGGATCACCGAGTACCTCGCGGTACGCAAGCTGCGTGCCGACCGTGGGATCGAGGCCGACCCCAAGTCCGGCGCGATCCTGACATTGATTGGACCCCCGGGTACCGGTAAGACCTCGATCGGCGAGTCGATCGCGAAGGCCACGGGCCGCGAGTTCGTGCGCATGTCGCTCGGCGGCGTCCGCGACGAGGCGGAGATCCGCGGGCACAGGCGCACGTATATCGGCGCGCTCCCAGGCCGTCTGGTGAGGGCGCTGCGCGATGCCGGCACGATGAATCCGGTGATCCTGCTCGACGAGGTAGACAAGGTCGGCGCGGATTGGCGCGGGGATCCCTCCGCGGCTCTGCTCGAGGTCCTCGACCCCGCTCAGAACCACTCCTTCCGCGATCACTACCTCGACGTCGAGCTGGACCTCAGCCAGGTGCTGTTCCTGGCGACCGCGAACGTCGCCGACACGATCCCCGGGCCGCTGCTCGACCGCATGGAGGTGATCCACTTCGATGGATACACCTCGGAAGAGAAGCTGGCGATCGCTAAGGGCTACCTGTGGCCGGGCCAGCGCGACCGCAACGGCCTGCGCGAGGACGAGGTCGAGATCTCCGATGAGGTTCTACGGGCGATCATCTCCGAGTACACCCGCGAGGCGGGTGTACGTAGCCTCGAGCGTGAGTTCGGCACGGTGCTGCGCAAGACCGCGACGAGGATCGCCTCGGGCAAGGCCGAGGCTCCGGTGAAGATCGATGTAGAGGCCGTGCGAGACGCGCTCGGTCGCCAGAAGGTCTTCCAGGAGTCGGCCGCGCGCACGGCGACGCCCGGTGTCGCCACCGGACTGGCTGTCACAGGCGCGGGCGGCGACGTGCTGTTCGTCGAGGCGACGGCGATGAAGATCAACGGCGCCAGCGGCAACGGACTGGTGCTGACTGGGCAGCTCGGCGACGTGATGAAGGAGTCGGCGCGAATCGCGCTCTCCTACGTTCGCGGACACGCCGAGGAGCTCGGCATCGACGAGAGTGCGTTCGAGGACCAGGAGTTCCACGTGCACGTTCCCGCCGGTGCGATCCCCAAGGACGGCCCCTCAGCCGGTGTGACGATGGTCACGGCTCTGGCGTCGCTGCTGAGCGGCAGGCCCGTGAAGCACACGGTCGGCATGACCGGTGAGGTCACACTGCAGGGCCGGGTGCTGCCGATCGGCGGGTTCAAGCAGAAGGCGCTTGCCGCCCATGCGGCCGGTCTGACCGACGTGATCCTGCCGGAGCGCAATCGAGGAGATCTCGATGACATTCCCGAGGGGGTCCGCGAGCAGATGGCCTTCCACCCGGTGATGACCGTCCAAGAGGTCCTCGATATCGCGCTAGAGCCGGCTCGCTACCTAGCCCAGGTCGCGTAGGGCGCAAGCATGTTCCGAGGAGGTTCGCCGGAGGGCGGACCTCCTCGGTGGGCGCGAGCAATGCTCATTGCAGGTAGCCCTCCACCGTGCCCTCATCGCGCACCGAAGCGTCGTCTGGGTCCTGGTGAAACTCACGGCGAGCGCGACGCTGGCGCAGAAGATCCCAGCAACGGTCAAGCTCCACCTCGATCGCCTTCAAGCGCTCGTGCTTGTCGGGCTCGCGGGACTCCTCATCGAGCGCGAGAAGCCCGTGCTCCTCCTCTACCAGACGCTCGATCTTGTTCAAGACACCCTCATCGTTCATAGCGACTCCTTCGCGCGCTGGTCAAGGTCTCGGGCATTGATCCTAGGCGGCCAATGTAGCTCGCGAGCGAGTCCCATTACGCGAAGCTACCTTGGGAGAGGGCGGGCACGCATGCGTCGACTGACTCATTCGGCGCTCCCAGGTCGATGCGCGCGGTCGGCTCCCAGGGCAGGCCAGTGAACTGCCGGTCATGGAGGGCGATGATCAGCGCGCGCTGGGGGCGCAGCTCGCGGGCCGCGGCGAGCACCCGTGTGGCCGTGTCGGCGTCGAGTCCCTCGGTCGGCTCGTCGAGCATCAGGAGCTGCGTGTCGCGCAGCAGCCCTTGCGCGACGCTCAGCCGGCGTCGCTGACCGCCGGACAGCGCGTTGCCGTCGGGCCCGACCGGTGTGTCGAGGCGGGCCGGGAAGGCGAGCACTGTTTCGGCGAGCCCGGCCGCGGCGAGCGCCTCCCACAGTCGCTCTTCACCGGCGTTCGGATCGGCCAGTGCCAGGTTGTCACGGATGGTGCCGTCGAACACGTGTGCATCCTGGGCGACTCGCGTGACGCGTGTGACCAGCACGTCCTCGGCGACCGTGGTTACGTCGACGCCATTGATCAGGGCCCGGATGCCCGGCGTCCTTCCGCCCGCGATCGCGTTCAGTAGCGTCGTCTTGCCGCTGCCTGATGCGCCCGTCAGGAGGATCGTGTCGCCAGGCCCGATCGTGAGCTCGGTGCCGTCTGCCGCGAGGGTCAGCTCGAAAACGTCACCCTGGGGCAGTGCAGCGCCTACGGCGACACCGGCCTTGTCTGTCTCCCGGAAGAGCTCGAGCAGCCGCGCGGCCGCCGCGCGGGCGCGTGCGCGGGCGGTAACAGCGCCTGGGAGTGCGAGGATCGGCTCAAAGGCGGCGATCGTTACCAGCGAGATGGCGACGATCGCCGGCACCGGGAGCGCTCGAGTGCCGGTCAACCCGGCTGCGACGGCGACCACCGCCAGCAGCACAAGGTCCGCGAGGACGACGCCGACACCGTGAGCTCGCGCGGTCAACTCAGACAGCCGCTGCCGGCTGCTCGCCGCTCCGTCCAGCTGGCGGCCGAGCTCGTCGGCGGCGCGGCGCTCGAGCCCGAACGAGCGCAGCTCCTGGAGGCCGTCGATCGTCTCGATCAGGCCGCGACGAGCCTGCGCGCGGACGGCGACCAGCTCCTGGGCGGGGCGGCCGGCGTGGCGATGGGCGAGAGCGGCGAGCGTCGCGCCGGTGATCGCGAGCCCACAGGCGACCAGGATCCCCAGTACGGGGGAGATCACCAGCAGGAACACGGTGGTCGCGACCAGGGCTGCGAGCGCCCCCACGCAAGGGAACATGGTGCGCAGCAGCAGGTTCTCGACCGCGTCGGAGTTGACCATGATCCGCCCGAGAAGTTCCCCGGAGCGAAGCTCGGCGACTCGCTCGCGTGGGAGCCTGAGAGCGCGTGCGAACAGGTCGGCTCGAAGCGAGCCAGCCAGATCCAGCGTGGTGTCATGCGTGTAGATCCGCTCCCCGTACCGCGCCGTGGTCCGGGCCCAGGCGAGCGCCTGAACGCCGGCGCTCGGGAACAGGAACGAGAAGGTGCTCGTGATCGCCAGGCCCGCGACCGCCGACGCCGCGATGAACCACCCGGCGAGCCCGAGCAGACTTGCCCCGAGGACGAACGCGAGCACCACCAGGAGCCCCGGGCGGACCAGTCGGCCTCGGTCGAGCACCGCCATCAGCTGACGCAGCTCGCTGTCCGAAGGACTCATCCCATCGCCTCCGCCAGTACGAGTCGATCGGCTGGCGCGACCAGCTCGCCCCGGTCGAGGGTGATCACTCGGTCGCAGGCTGCGAGGACGGCTGGGGAGTGGCTGGCGATGATCGTCGTGCCTGTCTGTGCCACTGCGACGATCGCCTCGATCATCGTCGCCTCGCTGCCGGCGTCGAGGTGGGCGGTCGGCTCGTCGAGCACGATTAGCGGTGCGCGCTTGAGGAAGGTGCGGGCGAGCGCGATCCGGTGCGCCTCCCCGCCCGACAGTCCGAAGCCGCCCTCGCCGACGAGCGTGTCGATGCCATCAGGGAGGCGGCCGAGGACGCTGTCAAGGCCGGCGGCGCGCGCCGCCGAAGCGATCTGATCGGCGCTCACGCTCGAACGGTCCAGCGCGATGTTGTCGGCGATCGTGCCCGCGAAGAGATACGGGTGCTGTCCCAGCCAGGTGATCGCACTCGGCGCCAGTTCGCGGGACGGGATCTCTGCCACGAGAGCGATTCCGTCCGATGGCTCGAGCTGGCCGGCGATCACGCGCAGCAGCGTGGACTTGCCCGCGCCGGAGACGCCGGTCAGACCGACTAGCTCGCCCGGACGGATCGTCAGCGACACGTTCCAGAGCGAGGGCAGCTCACGACCGGCGAAACGGACCGAGAGGTCCGCGATCGTGATTGCCGGTGCCTGGGTCAGGGGCCGGCGCTTGGCGACAAGGTCGGCGGGCTGTCCCTGAGCGAGCAGTGGCGCGAGCGCGTCGACCGCCGCCAACGCGTCGGCGCGCTCATGGTAGGCGCCGGCGAGCGCCCGCACTGGCTGAAAGTACAGCGGCGTCACCATCAGCAGGAACAGTCCGGTTTGCAGCGACATGTGCGCCGGCAGACCGGTCACGTCGACGTAGCCGAGCAGCGTCAGGCCGATGTAGATCGCGACGATCGCCATCGACACCGTCACGATCCCCTCGAGCACCGCCGCCGAGACGAACGCCACGCGCAGCACCGCCATCGAACTTTCGGCGAGCCGCTTCGACGCGACCCTCACGCGCGCCAGCTCGTCGCGCTCGGCAGCCAGGGCGCGGAGCGTGTCGAGGCCCTTGAGACGGTCCAGGAAGTAGCCCGACAGATGGCGCATCTCCTCGGCGTGCCGGCTGGCGACGTCCGCTGTGCCCATGCCGACGATCGAGAGGTTCAGCGGGGGCAGTGGCAAGCACAGCACCAGCAGCACGCCAACAAACCAGTTCTGCCAGAACACGGCCACCAGCAGCACGACCGGCACCAGCATCGCCGCGATCCGGGCCGGCACGTAGCGCTCGGCATAGCCACCGACGCGCTCGACCTCATCGATCACGGCCGTTGCCTGGGCGCCGGCCGGCAGTGATGAGCCCGGCCCGCACAGTAGTCGCCCCAACAGGGCGCTACGAAGGTGGGCCTCGACCTTCAGCGCCCCGCTCGTCGCTAGTCTCGCCGCCGCGTAGCCGGCACCGGCGCGCAGGACCGCGCTGGCTGCAAGCACGAGTAGCCAGATGATCTCGCGTGAGCTGCCACCGCGCGCCTCGAGGACGTCCTGGACGATCGCCGCGAGCGCGTAGAAGCCGATCGCGGTCGCGGCCGTCGTCAGGCACTGCAGGCATCCGGCAGCGCTCAGCAGCCTGGTGCCCGGCTTGACCGCCTGCGCGAGGCGTTGCTTGCCTACTGAGCTGGGTTCGGGTGGGTGCTCAATCGCCATCGCGGCCGGCAGGAGCGGGTGGACGACCGTTGGCCTCGTCCTGTCGCACTGCGGCGGCCTGGCGCCGGTCGCGGTCCTCGCCGTACCACCAGGCCCACAGCGCGAACATCATGATCAGTGCGAGCAGCGTGAGGTTGGCGACGTCCGAGTATTTCGAGAACGAGTGGATGCAGATGAACGCGACGAGCACCCAGACGGGCACGAGCAGCACGTTCACCACGGTCCGCATCACGCGCGCTTTGCCAGTCTTGGGCGTGCCTGCGGTCGTCGGGCAGTCACCTCCTGCCGGGTGCCGAGCTTGCCGCGGAACACCCAGTAACCGTAGGCCTGATACGTGAGGATGATCGGGATGAAGATGCCGACGCCGATCGTCAGGAACAGCAGCGAGGAGTGCGGCGAGGCCGCGTTGTGGACGGTGATGCTCGGCGGGACCAGGACCGGGTAGAGCAGTCCGCCGGCCACCAGCAGTCCGCCTGCGTAGACGGCGAGCATCGTGTGCACGGGCCGCCAGCCGGTTTCCCCGCGGCGGGGGTCGAGCGCCCGAAAGGTCATCGCCAGGCCGCCGATGAGAACGAGTGCACCGACGATCCAGATCGGAGCGCGGTCCGAGGCGCCGGGATGGAGTACAAGTGGGCCTGCGGAGGATGCGAGCAGCCAGCTGGCGGCCGTCCCGACGGCCAGTCCAACCGCCGCCAGACGCCCGGTTCGCGCGGCTCGCGCCCGCAGCTCGCCGTCGGTGCGAACGTACATGAACACGCAGCCGGCGAGCACGTACAGGGCCACTGCCGTCAGCCCGGTCAGCACCGCGTAGCCGTGGTGCAGGAACGTGAACGGGCCGCCTACAAAGCTGCCGTGTCGCACGTCGAAGCCAGCGACCAGCCCCCCGAACGCCACGCCTTGGCAGAACCCAGCGACCAGCGAACCGATCCCGAACAGTCGTCCCCACAATGCGTGCCAGCCTCTGTGCTGCTCGATCATCTCGAGCGCCACCCCGCGTGCGATCAGCGCCCACAGCATCAGGATCAGCGGAACGTATAGTGCCGGCAGCGCGATGCCCGTAACGAGCGGCAGGCCGGCCCATATCGTCAGGGCGACCAGCACGATCCAAGACTCGTTCCCGTCCCACGTCCAGGCCACTAGCTCATGCATCTCGCGGCGGCGTTGATCGTCGCGCTCAAACAGCGTCATCACGCCGATGCCGAGGTCGTAGCCGTCCAGGACGATGTACATCGTGAACGCGAGGATCACGAAGCACATCCAGACGTCAGAGAGCCGCATCTGCCACTCCTCTCAGACCGCCGGCGCGATGCCGGGTCGTGGGGTTTGGATCCCGGGCCGCACCGCGGAGGGCTCGGCAGGCGCCTCTTCGTCGGGCCCGATACGGACGGCGCGCGCGACGTACCAAGCGTACGTTCCCAGCAGCGTGAGGTAAATCACGATGAACAGGACGAAGGTCGTAAGCACCTCTACCGGGTGCAACGGGGAGACCGCGGCCGCGGTCAGCAGCTTGCCGTACACGATCCACGGCTGGCGTCCGGTCTCGGCAGTGACCCATCCGCCCCAGATCGCGACCATGCCGATCGGCACGAGCGCCACGAGCAGCCTGTGGAACCACCTCGTCGTGTACAGCGTTCCGCGCAGGCGGAGAACCAGCCCGACCATCGCGGCGGCGAGCATCAGCAGCCATCCAAAGTACATTGCCCGGAAGCCGTAGAAGGTGGTGAGCATCATCGGCTGCAGGCTCTTTGGGGTCAGGTCGAGTCCAGGAGTCGGGGTGTGCCCACTCCAGTCATGGGCGATCGCGCTGCCGAGCCATGGGATCGTCACCTGCCAGTCGTTGTGGCCGTTGCCCGGGATGACGAAGATGTTGTAACCGTTGTTCGTGGACGTCCAGTTGCCCTCCATCGCCTCGAGCTCGGGGAGCTTGTACTTCGCGACATACCCGGCGACGCTGTCGCCGATGAAGCCCTGCAGGGGCACCACAACCGCCAGTACTCCGACCGCGATCGAGAGTCCACGGCGGGCGATCGGAAGATGGCGCTGCTTAAGGAAGTACCAGGCCGAGATGCCGGCGATGAACCACGAAGCGGCGATCATTACGGCGACGAACATATGCACGAAGCGGATCCCGAACGACGGGTTGAAGATCACGTGCAACCAGTTGACAGGCTGGAACTGGCCGTGGACGATCTTGTAGCCCGACGGGGTTTGCATCCACGAGTTCGCGACCAGGATCCACGTCACCGACAGCGTCGTCCCTAGCGCGACCATGCACGTCGCGAACATCATCATCCGCTTGCCGATCCGTCCCTCGCCGTAAACCAGCAGCCCGAGGAAGCCGGCCTCTAGGAAGAAGGCACTCACGACCTCCATGGCGATGATGACCCCGAGGATCGGTCCGACGTCACGGGCGAACCGCCCCCAGTTGAGGCCGAACTCGAACGTCAGCACGATCCCGGAGACGACGCCAAGCGCGAACCCGATCCCGAAGATCCGCCGCCAGAACCGGAACATCTGCAACCAGACGAGCTCGTCGGTCCGCATGTACATCGCGTAACAGACCACCAGCAGCACGCTGGTCCCGACCGTCACCGCCGGAAACGTGATGTGCATCGCCGCCGTCAGCGCCCACTGCCACCGCGACAGATCAAGCATCGTGTTCTGACTCATTCGTTAGCCCAGTTCTGTCCGGGACCTGTGTAGACCGTGTTTGCGATTCGCTCGGCGATCATGATCGTCCTCCGGTTCAGCGACGTAGCGAGGACGCTCGGTGAGCCTTCGATGCCATACGCGGAACATCTTGCGCCGCGAGGGAGGCGGCGACATCCGCGAGATCCCCGACCGGCTTCGGATTCTCCGCCTCCGGCGGGCGTGCGGCTCCCCGACTCGGCTGCCTCATCGCACACCAGTACGCCAAAAGGCGCAGACGATCCGGCTCCTCACCGATGAGCGGGTTCCCGCTTGGTGGCACCGTCAGGAAGTGCACTGCGCACCGTTGCACCAGACGCATGGGGCTGCAGCGGTGCGCGCGGACAGCGATCACACGAGGACGCGATGAACAGCATGAACTCCACGGCGGGTGACGTCGTCGGCATTATCGGCGCGGGTCGACTAGGTCAGGCGATGGCGCAAACGGTCCTGCGCGCAGGGCGGTCTGTCGTGCTCGCCAACAGCCGCGCCCCAGAGACCCTGGCACCGGTCGTAGCGGCATTCGGTGGCGGAGCCTCGGCCGCTTCTCGGCACGAGGCATCACGGGCACCGATCGTGGTCGTGGCGGTGCCCTGGGACAACATTCCCGATGCTGTTCAGGGCCTCGAGTGGACCGGGCAGATCGTGATTGACGCGACTAACGACTGGGATCCGTCCGGGCTCGACGGCATGACATCGAGCGAGGTCGTCGCCGAACTGACGCCAGGCGCGCGCATAGTAAAGGCCGCCAACACACTCGAGGCTTCGGTCCTGGCCGAAGATCCCCACCAGGCTGGAGGCCAGCGGGTGATCTTCATCTCCGGCGACGACGCCGACGCGAAGGACGCGATCGGCGCCCTGTTTCGGGACGCCGGCTTCTTCGTGATCGATCTCGGTGGCCTGATCGACGGCGGCAAGCTGCAGCAAATCGGTGGGCCGTTGCCCTCCAACAACCTGATCCGGCTCGGCTAGAGGTCAATCCGAACCGCGCGGCGACGGATCTGGACAGCCAGAGCGAGCCACTCCTGCCGAAGCGCATCGAGCGCGAGCGCCTCCTCGCTCGGCCACCAGCGGGAGATCAGCGACGCCTCGACATCTGCGCGGCGTGCCACGGCGTCCAAGGTCAACGCCACGAGTCCCCGGGTGACCAGCAGCTGACCGGCGGCGTCGAGGATCGCTTCACGCGAGCCGCCGCGGCCGGGTGCAGGCCGACGCATGGTCAGTGCGTTATCGGCCGTTCGATCAGTGGCTACGGGGATATCCATGCTGCGGCCTCACCCGGTCTCGGCGCCGATCACGCCATTGGCGAGCGCGAACATCACAAGCTCCGCTCGAGTGTCGAGCTGCAGCTTCTGCATGATGTGCGCGCGGTGAGTGTCCACCGTCCGCACGGAGATGAACAGCTTCCTGCCGATCTCCTGGTTGCCGTAGCCGAGCGCCAGCAAGTGAAGGAGGTCTCGCTCGCGCTCAGAGAGCGGTTTGAGCGCTGGCGAATCGTTCGGGTTCACTAGCCGCGCACCGAGATCAGGGTCCACGTAGCCGGCGCCGCCCGCGATCAGTCTGATCGCGGCCAGAAGCTCCCGGTCGGAGGACCGCTTCGGCAGATAGCCCGCCGCTCCCGCAGACAGCGCGCGGCGTACCGCGCTCGGTGAAGTCAACGACGAGACAACCAGGATCCTCGCGTTAGGCGCGGCCCGCGCCAGCTCCGGGATCGCGTCATAGCCGCTCTTGCGGGGAAGCAGGAGATCGAGCAGCACCAGATCGGGCTGAACCTTGCGCGCTACCGCGACCGCCGTCTCGGCCGAGTCGGCCTCTCCGACCACCGAAATGTCGCGCTCGTTTTCAAGCCGGCTGCGCAGACCAGCCCGCACCAGCTCATGGTCGTCGACGAGCAGGACCCTGATCATGCTTCCACCAAGCCAAACGTCAAGGTTGCGCGGCTCCCGTTCGGGACACGCGGCGACAGCTCGAGAACTCCACCCGACCGGGCAGCTATCTGGCGGCACAGCGGCAGACCAAGACGGCTGCCCGTTGCATAATGATCTTGAGCGTCGAGTCCTGCGCCGTCATCCTCGACCAGCAGTCGCAAACAGCGATAAGAGCGCTCCGATTTCACATGAACGCTCGTTGCGCCGGCCGAGGCGGCGTTGGAGAGCAGGTTGCGCAGGATCACGAACAGCGGCCCAGGCGGTACCGGCACGGGCACGGACAGGTCGCTGGTGACCCGCATCTGGCTGCCGAGCGACCCGACCGCCCGGTTAAGGCAGCCGCCGACATCGGTGCTCGCCGCCCCGACGGGTCCTGTCTGGGCGGCCGTTAGCAGCACGTCCACGAGATCTAGCGCCTCGTAGATGAGCGCCGTCGGGTCCTCGGCCGCAAGCGCAGCCTGAAGAGGCGTCTTCAGCTCGTGCGCGACGAGTGCCGCGAACTCGTCCAGCGCTTCGTTTCGCCGCGCCAGGCTCGCCGCAGCTCGCGCAAGATGCTCTTCGTTCACCCGCCCGCGGATCACCGGGGCGACGTCGCTCAAAGCCGACTCCAGCGCGGCGCTGAGCCGCCCCCCGTGGATCACCAGCGCACCCGCCCGCCCCAGCGGAACGCTGACGCGCTCGCCGCGCCCGGTACCCGACGTGACGATCCGGGTGAGCGTACCGTCCTCGCCGGTACCCCACCACTCGACTCCCGCCGCGCCTGCCTCCCGGCGAACCCGGTCCACAACCCGGCGCATGCCCGACGCAGCGCCATCGGCCAGCGCGACAGCGTCCAGCAGATCCCACGAAAGCGAGTCACGGCCGCGATGACCCCTGCCGTTTGGGATTTCGATGAGATTCGGTGCAAAGGACATAGACCGTAGCCTTGCCATCACCGGCCCCCACTCAGTTGAGCCGGGCAACCAGTCGAAGCATCGTGACGCCATGAGGCAGCGCTCGAATCACGCAAACCCCCAGTCTTGACCCCCACACGCACCAATCACCACCCCAGCCGGTTCGATGTCATGCTGCAACGGCGATGACTTCGGCTTCGGCGAACCCAGCAGCGGCGCCGACGAGAGGGCTTGTGGGCCGCCGCCGAGAGCAGCGCGCCATCAACCAGCTTCTGCAATCGGCTCGCGACGGAGATGGGGGCGCTCTGGTGATCCACGGAGACCCGGGCGTTGGCAAGACCGCGCTGCTCGAATACGCCCAGGAGGCAGGAGACGAGTTCCAAGTAACGAGGACATCCGGTGTGGAGGGAGAGATGGATCTACCCTTCGCGGGCGTTCAACAGCTCTGTTCCCCGTTCCTCGGACTCACGGACCGCCTCCCGCAACCGCAGCGGCACGCCCTTGACGTGGCGTTCAGACTCGACACGGGACCTACCCCCGATCCGTTTTTCGTCGGACTCGCAGTCCTCGGATTGCTATCCCGGGCGGCCGAGGATCGCTCGTTGCTGGTCGTCGTTGACGATGCCCACTGGCTTGACCAAGCGTCGGTGCGCGCGGTCGCGTTCCTGGCGCGTCGCCTACTCGTGGAGAACATCGCGGTCGTCCTCGCAGCCCGCCAGATGGACACCAGCCTCAAGGGACTACCAGAGCTTCAAATCAAGCCGCTCGGGGACCGTGATGCGCGAGCACTCCTTGAGGCATCCCTACCAGCCCGCCTCGATGAGCGCGTACTGGAGAGGATCGTGATCGAGGCATGTGGAAACCCGCTCGCGCTATTGGAGCTGCCACGCGGGTTGACGCCCGCTCAAATAGCAGGCGGCTTTGGCCTCCCAGCCGCGGTTCCGTTGCCCGCAGCCATCGAGGAGAGCTTCAAGCGACAGCTGGCGAGTCTCCCGTACGATGCGCGGCGCTTGTTGCTTGTGGCAGCGGCCGACCCTCTCGGCGATCCAGCGCTCATAGGGCGCGCCGCGAAGCGGCTCGAGATCCCCGAATCAGCAACGGAGCTAGTCAAGGCGGAAGGGCTGTTGCAGATCGGTGCCCGGGCGGTGTTCCGTCATCCGCTCCTCCGCTCGGCCATCTACCGGTCAGCTAGACCAGACGAGCGACGCGATGCTCACCGCGCGTTGGCGCAAGCTACCGATACCCAGATCGACGTCGATTACCGCGCCTGGCACCGGGCACAGGCAGCGTCCACCCCCGACGAGGAGATCGCCGCAGAGCTCGAGCGCTCCGCTGGGCGGGCAGAAGTCCGCGGCGGATCGGCGGCCGTCGCCGCTTTCCTCGAGCGCGCGGCAGCGCTCACCCCAGACCCCGCTCGTCGCGCGGACCGCCTGCTCGCGGCCGCCAGCGCAAAGCGCCGCGCCGGCGACCAAGAGGGCGCGCTACAGCTGCTCGGAGGCATTGAGGCCGGGCTTCTCAACGAGCTCGCACGCGCCCAAGTGGATCTATTGCGAGCCCAGATCGCGCTCGAGCAACACCGCGCCAGCGACGCGGGGCGACTGTTTCTGGATGCGGCGAGTCGCCTCGAGCCAGTCGATCCTGACCTCGCGCGCGACACGTACCTCGAGGCCCTCACCGGCGCCCTGGCCGGCGACGTCGAGGTGATCGGCGGCGCGCGGGTGGTCGCTGCCGCCGCGCAGGCGGCGGCATCTGGCAGGGTTCGGCTGCGCCCGGCTGACGTTGTTCTCGACGCGTTCGCGACCCGCTTGACCGAGGGTTACGCCGCCGCGGCGCCGACATTCGCCCGAGCGCTTGAGCTTCTGCTCGCGGTGGACATCTCCAACGACGATTTCGGCCAGTGGCTCTCGGTCTCCGGCAGTCGAAACGCCGACGTCGTCGCGCTCGAATTGTGGGACGACAGCGCTTTGCATCTCTTCGCTGCGAGACGAGTGCAGGTCGCCCGCGACACCGGGGCGCTCGGGCATCTCCATTTCGCGCTCAGCTTCCTGGCGAGCAGCCGTGTGCTCGCCGGCGAGTTCGCCGCTGCCACGCTGATTCTCGACGAAGCCCAAACCATCGCCAACGCGACAGGAAACCCGCAGCTCGTAAGCGCACCGATCGTTCTTGCGGCTTGGCGTGGCTACGATCCCGAAGCCTCTGCGCTGATTGGGGCCAGCTCCCAAGAGGCGGCCAGGCGGGGATGGATCTCCTACAAATACGCGAGATCAGTGCTCCACAACGGCCTCGGACGTCACGACGTAGCGCGCGATGCAGCCCAGGAGGCATTCCAGCGCGACCCGATCGGATACGGAACGATTCTCGTGCCCGAGCTCGCCGAAGCTGCATCCAGGACGGGCGATCGAGCGCTGCTTGAGAGCACCCTGACGTGGCTCTCGGAGCGAACACGCGTCATCGCCTCCAGATGGGCGAGTGGAATCGATGCGCGTGTACGGGCGCTTCTAAGTGAGGGCGAGGCCGCGGACAGCCTTTACCGCCAGTCGATCGAGCACCTCTCGAGTACCAGTGTGCGGCTCGAGCTCGCCCGCGCCCATCTTCTCTACGGCGAGTGGCTGCGGAGGGAACGTCGTCGCCTCGACGCGCGAGAGCAACTGCGCATCGCGCTTGGGGAATTCACCAGCATGGGAGCCGAGGCGTTCGCGCACCGCGCCGAACGCGAGCTGCTCGCAACGGGCGAGCGACCGCGCAAACGGACCGCCGACACGCTCGACCAGCTCACCCCGCAGGAGACCCAAGTTGCGCTGCTCGCCGCGAGCGGACAGCGCAATCGAGAGATCGCCGCTCAGCTTTTCATCAGCCCGAGCACCGTTGACTATCACCTGCGCAAAGTGTTTCGCAAGCTCGGCGTCAAATCACGGACTCAGCTTGCCGGCAGACTCAGCTGACGGCCCCAACAGGGCCGAAGTGTACGGTTACCACCCTGAGGTGGCTCGCTGTCACGCTGCCGACAGGTGACAGCGATGACCACGGACCCTGCCTCGACGACAATCCCAACAGCGACGCCCACGAGACGGCTGATCGGTCGCCACCGAGAGCAGGTCGCCATCAACGAGCTTCTCCAAGCAGCACGGGACGGCACCGGCGGCGTGCTCGTCTTCCACGGCGAGCCCGGGGTTGGCAAGACCGCGCTGCTCGCTGACACAGCGCAAGCCGGGAGCGGCTTCCGCATCATCTCGGCCGTGGGCGTCGAAGGGGAGATGGAGCTCCCGTTCGCCGCCCTCCAACAACTCTGCTCGCCGATTCTCGAGCTCGCCGAGCGCCTGCCGGGCCTTCAGCAAGAAGCGCTCTCTGTTGCGTTCGGACTGAGCGCTGGACCGGCGCCCGACGCGTTCCTGATCGGCCTTGCAACCCTCGGTCTGCTCTCTGAGGGCGCCGAGGCGCAGCCGCTGCTCTGCATGGTTGACGATGCGCAATGGCTCGACAGCGCATCCGCGAAAGCACTCACCTTCGCAGCACGGCGCGTGCTCGCCGAGAAGATCGCGGTCTTCTTCGCGGCGCTGAAACTCGACACGGGGCTCGCCGCGCTGCCCACGCTACAGCTCCAGCCGCTCGGTCAAAATGACGCACGCAACCTGATGCGCTCCGTGATGCCCGGCCCCATCGACGAGCGTGTGTTGGAGCGTCTGGTCGTCGAGACCCACGGCAACCCGCTGGCGGTCGTGGAGTTCCCGCGCGGGCTGGCGCCCGCACAACTCGCCGGCGGATTCGCGCTGCCCGCGGCGCTCCCGCTGACTACTCGGATCGAAGAGAACTTCGCACGGCGATTGGACGGCCTCTCGACGCAGGCAAGGAGGCTGCTCCTGCTGGCCTCAGCCGAGCCGACCGGCGACCCGGCCCTACTGTGGCGAGCCGCGCGGACACTCGATATCCCCGAATCGGCCGGGCAAGCGCTCGAAGCGGAGGGCCTGCTCGCGCTGAGCGACGGGGTCGTGTTCCGCCATCCGCTGGTCCGCTCGGCCGCCTACGGGTCGGCCGAGCCCGAGGAGCGCAGGCAGACCCATCGCGTCCTGGCCGAAGCGATCGACCCACAACTCGACCCCGACCGTCGCGCCTGGCATCGGGCGCAGGCCGCCGTTGCACCCGACGAGCATGTCGCCGTGGAGCTGGAACGCTCCGCTGCCCGAGCGCAGGCGCGCGGCGGGCTGGCGGCCGCGGCCGCGTTCCTGGAGCGCGCCGCCGCGCTGACAGTTGAGCCCTCGCGCCGGGCTGAGCGGGCGCTCATGGCTGCGCGGGCGAATCTGTATGCCGGCGCGTTCGATGAGGCACTGAGGCTCCTTCCCATGGCCGAGGAAGGTTCGCCCGACGAGCTGCAGCGGGCCCAGGCAGAGCTGTTGCGCGGGCAGATTGCGTTCAGCTCCGGCCTGGGCGGCGACGCGGCCCCGCTGCTGCTGAAAGCCGCGGAGCGGCTCGAGCCTCTCAACCTCGACCTGGCGCGCGAGACCTACCTGCATGCATGGGGCGCGGCAGCCTTCGGCGCGCGCGCCGGTGCCGGGCATCTGCCGGAGGTCTGCCGTGCCGCGAGGGCACTGCCGCCGGCGAGGAAGCCTGTGCGCCCGGTTGACCTGCTGCTCGACGGTCTTGTTCTGCTGATCACCGACGGACGCGCCGCCGCCGCGCCGGCGCTGCGAGACGCCGCGAGCGCCTTTGCCGGCGAGGAGATGTCCATCGACGAACGTCTGCGCTGGGGCTGGCTGGCGACGGCGGCCTCTTACGCGATGTGGGACAACGACGGCTCGCGGGCGATCTCTGAACGGCAGATCCAGCTCGCCCGGGACGCCGGAGCCCTGGAGGGGCTGCCGCTATATCTGGTCGCGTTGGGTGTGGCCGTAGCCTGGAGCGGTGACTTCCCGGCGGCCACGTCCCTGATCGCGGAGGTTGACGAGGTCACCGCAGCAACCGGGGCCCACATGCCGCCATTCGCCGCACTCGAGCTTCTGTCTCTCAGGGGCAGGGAAGCTGAGACCTCGGAGCTGATAGGCGCCATCCTCGAGCAGTCCGAGGACTCCAGGCACGGAGCTGCGGTGATCGCGGCACAGCGAGCGAGCGCGGTGCTTCACAACGGTCTCGGGCGCTACGAGGAGGCACTGGCCGCGGCCCAGCAGGCCAGCTGGGATCCGCTTGACCTCTATCCCTCGATGTGGGCGCTGCCCGAGCTGGTCGAGGCGGCGGCGCGCAGCGGCAACACCGAGATCGCCCGAAACGCTCTCGAGCGACTGGCGGCGACAACACAGCCCGCCGGCAGCGACTTCGGACTCGGGATCGAGGCGCGCTCGCGTGCGCTGCTGAGCGAGGGCGAGGCCGCCGAGCGGCTCTATCGCGAGGCGATCGAGCGCTTGGGCAGGACACAGCTTCGTCCCGAGCTCGCCCGGGCGCATCTGGTGTATGGCGAGTGGCTTCGCCGCGAGCGCCGCCGGGCAGACGCCCGCACGCAGCTGCGCACCGCGCACGAGCAGTTCACCTCGATCGGCATGGAGGCATTCGCCGAGCGCGCACGAGTCGAGCTGCAGGCGACGGGTGAGCGTGCTCGCAAGCGGACCGCCGACATGCTCGATCAGCTGACCTCCCAGGAGGCACAGATCGCCGGGCTCGCGGCCGATGGGCACACGAACCGCGAGATCGGCGCGCAGCTGTTCATCAGCCCAAGCACAGTCGAATACCATCTCGGCAAGGTGTTCCGGAAGCTGCACGTGGAATCCCGTACTGAGCTCGCCCACAAGCTGCACCAGCGAACGAGCTAATCGCCAGGTGGCGGCTCACCAGGCGTGATCGAGCCGCCGGCCGCGAGGCGCATTAGAGGCGAGTCGAAGTCGATGTCCGCGGCCGTCTGCTGCGCGCGAGTCGCGTTTCCAGCGAACTCATGTTGGTAACCAGACCACGCGAGATCGGCGATCCGCTGCTCGAGCCGGGCGGTGACGAGCGCAGCCAGCTCGGCCGCCGCACGCCGGATCCGCTCGCCGAGGTTGGTGGAGCCCCAATCCTCCGGCGCTGCGAAAACCGACGTTGGCAGCACCAGGGCGCGCATGAACGCGAAAAGGGGACGCATCTGTTCGTCGACCACCAGTGCGTGTCGGCTGCTTCGCGCCGTCGCGGCCAGCAGGACCGGCTTCGCGATCAGCAGGTCGCCATCGAGCACATCCACAAACGACTTGAACAGGCCGCTCAGCCCCGCCTTATAGACCGGCGTGGAAGCGATGATCGCGTCCGCGCCCCCGACCCGATCGATCGCCGACTGCAGGTCGCTTGAGGACAGGCCGGTCACGCTCGCACGAGCCACGTCAACAGCGAGCGGAGCGAGCTCGATCACACGCACCGAAGCGTCCCATCGCAGCTCGCGCAAAAGCCCCACGCAGCTGTTCGCGATCCGGTCAGCCAGCAGCCTGCTAGACGACGGCTCCTCGGTGCCCGCGCTCACGACCACCAGCCGCGCAGTGGTGGGCTCTGACTCGCCACTCTGACCCGAAGCATCACCGCTCATCGCTCGGAACCTCGTCGACCCGCACGGCCGGGGGCCGTAGGCGCAAGACGCCGTGGGGCTGTCACGACACCGATGGGTAGTTGACCGTCAGCCCCGGATCGCTGTCCTCGTACGGTGAGGTGCCGGTCAAGTTGTCGCCACGGTTCGCGTTCGGCCTGGGCTGACGCGGCTCGCCGTCGCCGTACTTCGCCCGCACCAAGCTCGAATGAGTCGGCGCCTCGGGCACTCCGGCAGCGCGCCGTGCCTGCATCTCGCGGCGCAGCACCGGGACCACCTCGCTGCCTAGCAACTCAATCTGCTCGAGCACCGTCTCCAGCGGGAGGCCCATCCCATCTACGTTCCAAAGCTGGCGGTGGTAATCGCCGAACCCCTCGCGGAAGCTCATGGTCTTCTCGATCACCTCCTGCGGGCTGCCCACGCTCAACGGGGTCGCCTGCGCATAGTCCGCGAGCTGGTAGCTCGTGCCATAGATCGGCGACCCCTCGAAATAAGGGCGGAAGCGCCGCATCGCATCCTGCGAGCGACGCGCAATGAAGGCGTGCCCGCCGAGGCCGACGATCGCCTCCTCCGGCTTCCCGTGTCCATAGTGCGCGTACCGCTGCCGATACAGGTCCACCAGCGGGCGGAAATGAAGATTCGGGGCCAAGATGTTGTTGGCGAAGTAGCCGTTGCCGTAGTAAGCGGCCTGCTCGGCGATCTCCGGCGTGCGTATCGAGCCGTGCCAGACGAACGGCGGGACATCGTCGAGCGGCCTCGGGATCGCGGTAAAGCCCTGCAGAGGTGTGCGGAAACGGCCCTCCCAGTCCACGACGTCCTCCCGCCACAACCGGTGCAAGAGGTTGTAGTTCTCCAACGCCAGCTCGAGCCCCGCTCGTATGTCCTTGCCGAACCATGAGTAGACCGGGACTGTGTTGCCGCGCCCGACCATCAGGTTGACCCGTCCGCCCGCCAGATGCTGCAACGTCGCGTAGTCCTCGGCGATCTTGACTGGATCGTTCGTGGTGACGAGCGTCACGGCTGTGCTGAGAATGATCCGCTCTGTCGAGGCGGCGATATGGGCAAGCAGCGTCGTCGGCGAGGATGAGCAGAACGGCGGGTTGTGATGCTCGCCGATCGCGAACACGTCAAGCCCGACCTGATCGGCGCGCTTCGCGATCTCCACGAGCGCCGTGATCCGCTCCGCCTCACTCGGCGTGGAGTCCGCGACCGGATCACGCGCAACGTCGCTTACAGAGAAGATCCCGAACTGCATCGTCTAACCGCCACGAAGAGTCCGGGGCACCGGAAAGAACGTGAGCGCACGGAAGTCCATAGCCATAGCCGTCCGCTGATCATCCCCGCACAGTGCCACAGACACAACCAGCGATTCACCGATCGTCTGCGTCAAGTACGTAGGGCCGGAGCGGCACCGAAACCTACGCGAGCAGCGCATCGAATCCGCGAGTCCACCGACGCTCGCACGCCGCCCAGTGGCGACAATCACCCGGTCAACACCGGTAGAGCGAGCCAACGATCCGGAGATCCGCACATGACAGACGATTTGGAGCTAAATGGGACGACACGTCAGGTTCTCTTCAGGCTCGATGCCAGCATCCGCGTCGAGGGCTCACACAGCCGCGAGATCGCGGACATCGTCGAGCAGGAGTGGCGCAACGCCCACCCCACCCAGCCGGTCCTCCGCCGGCACGTCGGGGTCGATCCGATCCCGGCCACCTCGTGGGGAACCGCCGTGTTCGCCAGCCGCACGCCGACGGAGTCACGCACAGCCGAGCAAATCGACGCGCTGAAGCTCGCCGCAACCCTGACCGATGAGCTCGCCACTGCAGACGCGCTGCTGTTCGCGGTCCCGCTCTACAACTTCGGCGTCTCGCAGCACTTCAAGGCCTGGGTCGACATGGTGATTACCGACCCGCGCATGGCCGCCGGCGCGGAGCCGATCCTCGCCGAAAAGCCCGCGGTTCTCGTCACCGTGCGTGGGGGCAGTTACGCGGCCGGGACGCCCCGTGAGGGATGGGACCATGCCACCGGATGGATGAAGCGCATCCTCGAAGATGTCTGGCGCCTTGACCTGAACGTCGTGGAGTCGGAATTCACCCTCGTCGGCGTCAACCCGGCGCTTGACGAGTTCAAGGATCTTGCCCGCCAGCTGCGCGCGGAGGCACACGAAGAGGCACGCCGACACGGCCGGGCGCTGGGCGCGCCACTCCCGACCACGGGCCCGCGGGCCGCATCTGGCCGCCTCGATCCGGCCCGATCACAATGATCCGGGCGATTCGCGCGTAGCGTGAATGCCACCAATGGCGAGTAGCGAGCGTATCGGGGCCTCACCGGTCCCAGCCGCAGCCGGCTCTGCGTCCGGGGATCGCCGTTGGGCGATCCTCGCGCTGCTCGGTGTTGCGCAGTTGATGGTCGTCCTCGATTCGACGATCGTCAACATCGCGCTGCCCTCGGCGCAGCGGGCATTGGGCTTCTCGACAGACAGCCGGCAGTGGGTCGTCACGGCATACGCGCTTGCATTCGGCAGTCTGTTGCTGCTGGGAGGAAAGCTCGGTGACCTGTTCGGGCGCAAGTGGACGTTCATCGCCGGACTGATCGGCTTCGCGGGAGCCTCCGCGATCGGGGGGTTGTCCCAGTCGTTTGGAATGCTCGTAGGGGCGCGGGCTCTGCAGGGTGCCTTCGGTGCGCTGCTCGCCCCCTCGGCGTTGTCGCTGTTGACGGTCACGTTTGCCGGCTCGCCCGATCGGCCCAAGGCGTTTGGCATCTTCGGGGCGATCGCCGGCGGGGGCGCGTCGGTCGGGCTGGTCCTCGGCGGGGTGCTCACGCAAACGCTGTCCTGGCGGTGGTGTCTGTACGTCAACGTGCTGATTGCCATACCGACGGTGCTGGTGGCCCTGCGGCTGCTCCAGAACCATCTGCCTGACGGGCGCCCACGGATCGACATCCCGGGTGTCCTCCTCGCCTTCTGGGGCCTGTTCGCGCTGGTGTTCGGCTTCTCCAACGCCGAGACGCACTCCTGGACGGCGCCGCTGACGATCGGCTCGCTCGCCGCCAGCGTAGTGCTGCTCGTCGCGTTCGTGGCAGTCGAGAGCCGCAGGAAGGATCCGCTTCTGCCGCTACACATCGTGAGGGACCGCGCCCGCGGCGGCGCCTATCTCTCGATCCTGCTGGCAGGGGCCGGGGTCTTCGCGGTGTTCCTCTTCCTGACCTACTACCTGCAAGAGAATCTCGGCTTCTCGCCGGTGAAGACCGGCCTGGCGTTCCTGCCGCTGACCGCGGTGCTCGTCGTCACCTCCACGACGGTACAGACCAAGCTGCTCCGCCGCACGGGCGCCAAGCCGCTGATTACCGTCGGGATGGCGTTCGGGGTGATCGGGATGCTCCTGCTCACCCGTCTTCATCCAGGCGCCAGCTATACGAGCCATGTGCTGCCCTCGCTGCTGATCGTTGGCCTTGGAATGGGCTGCGTCGTCGCACCCGCGATCAGCACCGCCACACTCGGCATCGACGGCTCCGAGGCCGGGGTTGCCTCCGCGATGGTCAACACCTCCCAGCAGGTCGGAGGCTCGGTCGGCACGGCGCTGCTGAGCACGATCTTCGCCAGCGCCACAGCCGCCTACGCTTCCAGCCACGCAGGGACCCCCGGAGTCAGCAATGCGGCGTCAATCCACGGCTACACCACCGCGTTCGCGTGGGCTGCAGGAATCTTCGCCCTGGGACTGCTACTCGCATTGCTCATTCTTCCGTCAAAGAGCAAGAGCAGTTCCCCGGCAGCAAAGGAGGTTGTGGAACACGGAACGGCAGTCGCGTCGAGAGCAGCGGCACCGGCGACCGCCATCTTGGTTACCGGACCCTGTTGTCACTTCGCTGTGACGGTGCACGTTGAGCACATCACGCTGCCAGACCACCCCGTGGCAAACGGGGCGACCGCGTAGCGCTGACGAGTTCTTGGCTGGCTCCGCAGAGCGCCCCGGCTGGACACAGCTCGGCGGCGACTTTGCGGCGGGGGTTGCGGATCCCGGCGAGCGCGATCAGGCCTCCGCCGGCGACGAGCACGGCTGCGATTGTGTCCGCAATCCGGAAGGCGTGTACGGACGCGTCCTCGAAGGTCGCTCGTAGGAGAACCCGCTCGCCAGGGGGCGCTCCAACTAGGCTGGACGAGCCGAGAGGCTGTCGCTTGGCGCGGCTGATCGCCGCGCGGCTGCCGGGACCGAGCGCGGTCCGTCCTAGCGTTGCGTCGACGCGACTGGCAAACGCAAGCGAGACGACGGCTCCCAGCACGGCGACCGCGAAGAGCTGCGCGACGCGTGAGAGCGTTGTATTCACCGCGGCTGCGACGCCTGCGTGATCCTCCTGGACTGCCCCGAGGACCGTGGCGGTCAACGGCGCGACAAGCATCGCGAGTCCCAACCCGAACACGAGCAGCGCCGGCAGGACCTCGCTGACATAGTCGGCGCGCTGATCGACACGCGCCAGGAGCAAAAGGCCGCCTGCGGCGACCAAAGCTCCGAGGCCGATCGGCAGCCGCGATCCGATGCGGTCGGCGAGTGCGCCGAAGCGGCGGGAGAGCACGATCAACAGCGAGGTGACCGGCAGCAGCGCGAGCCCCGCCTGTACGGGGCTGTAGCCGCTGACCTCCTGCAGAAACACGGGCAGCAGAAAGATCACGCCTCCCAGCCCGAGGTAGGCGGTCAATGTCGCGAGGTTTCCGATCGTGAAGTTGCGCTCGCGAAACAGGCTCAACGGGAGCATCGGCGCGCGAGCTCGCGCCTCGTGCGCAATAAACGCCACGGCTCCCAGAACCCCTACCGCGAGCGAGCCGACCACCAGGGCGCTCCATCCGCGGGCCGGCTCCTCGGTCACGGCGAACACCGAGCCCGAGAGCGCGATCGCCGCCAACAGTGCCCCAGGGAGGTCCAGACGCCTGGCGGAGGAAGCGCTCGCATCCCCAGGTATACCGCGAGCGATCAGCGTCACGGTGACGAGTACAAGCGGGGCGTTGAGCAGAAAGATCAAGCGCCACGAGCCGGCAGCGATCAACACTCCCCCGATGAACGGCCCGATGACACCGACGACCGAGCTGAGGGCGGTCCACGTCCCAATTGCTCTGGCCCGCTCGTCTTCGGGAAACACGTGGATGATCACCGCCAATGCGGTCGGCGTCACCAGCGCCGCGCACACTCCCTGCATCGCACGAAACGCACATAGCTCCGGGATCGACGACGCGATCGCGCAGAGAGCCGAAGTGAGGCCGAACCCGGCGACGCCAACCAAGAAAACGCGCTTCTGACCCAGCACATCTCCAAGCGAGCCGCCGATCAACAACAGCGAGGAGAGCGCCAGCAGGTACGCGTTCGTCACCCACTGCTGGCCCGCAAGACCGCCGCCGAGGTCGCCTCGAATCGCGGGCAACGCGACACCGGTGACACTCGCGTCGAGGAACACCACGCTCGTACCGAGCACGGCTGCGAGCAAGGTCAGCTGCTTCTCGCGCGATGTAGCCACCGGCCGGATGTCCATCAAGGATCGGATTGCCCCTGGATGTATTCCAGTGGGTCGGCGTCGTCGGGGCAGAATCTCCAGTCGGAGATCGCGTCGTACTCAGAGTAGGCGTAGCTCATCGCTTCGTCCAGCGTGTCGTGCTGTGTGTCGCCCACATGCTCGCCGCGATCGGTGAGCCGCTGGAGGAAGAAACCCTCCACCCTTTCGACGATGAGCAGGACCTTTACTTGCGGCTGGCGCGGGCCAGCCCCGACATCGGGCAGATCTCGCGGTTCGGATTGAGAGCGTCGAGTCGGCACGACTGACAACACCTCGGCGCAGTATGTTCTGCTCATGTGAATTGTGCGTCGGGCATCGTCGGCCTTACGCTTTGTCGCCGAAGCGCCTCGCTACGAGGACTGGCCCGCGTGTGGGGGCTTGCGATGGCTTTTCATGAGATGGTCGCGGTCTGTCGCAGGGGCGCGAGCGCGGCGCTCCAGGCGATGACCTCGTCGAGCAGCGTAGTGAGTCCTGCGACGTTGTGGTCGCCGGGCTTGAGGACGCTGAAGTTCTCGAATTCGGTGATCAGCGAGAGCGCGACCTGCTGGCGCACATCGGCCATCTGCAGCTCGCCGGCGACGAGGCGCAGGTGCTCGGCGGCGCGCGCACCGCCGACCGACCCGTAGGAAACGAAACCGACCGCCTTGTTGTTCCACTCGGCGTAGAGGTAGTCGATCGCGTTCTTGAGCACACCGGAGGTGCTGTGGTTGTACTCGGGTGTGACCATCACGAAGCCGTCGAAGGATGCGATCTTCTGCGCCCACTCCTTGGTGTGGTCATGGGCGTACTGGCCGAGCGCCGGTGGCATCGGCTCGTCGAAGTGCGGCAACGGGTAGTCGCGCAGGTTGACGAGCTCGAACTCCGCGTCAGCGCGCTGTCTGGCGATATCGAAAACCCACTGTGCGACCTGCTCGCCGTTGCGGTTGGGGCGGGTGCTTCCGAGAATGATTCCGATTCGGGCCATTGCGGTAATTGCCTTTCTTGGGGTTGGTGACACGGGTGGACGCAGTTGTCGGCCGCGACTGCGGCTCGCGGCTTCTGCAATTGTCTAGAAATCCTTGACGTCTTCCGGCAGGAGCCCAAAGGACTGGTAGAGGCGGACGTAGTCGACGGTGTCCCAGTGCTCGGCGGCGACCCCATCCTGGATGCGGAAGAAGTCCGCCGATGTAAAGTCGACCGCTCGGCCGCTCTGCGTGACGGTGCCGTCCCACACGCTGAGCGAGATGACGCGATCGTTCTCGGCCACGACGTGCGTCTGTGTCGCGCGACCGTCGGGCATCGCGCCTCGGCCGATCGCCCAGGCGTTGGCGAACATTGAGCGACCATCCGGAGTCCAGCCGGTGTTCTGGATGTAGGTCTCGGAGACTGCGTTAACATCCTCGGCGCGTCCCGTCGAGATCACGCCGTCGTAGACGCGGCGGCTGACCGCGCGCGACTCCTCGCGTGAGATGGCGCGCCCACTTGGCGGGCCGAACTCGGTCCCGAGCCGCTCCTGGAACAGCCCGTTGGGTGACTCCGGAACGCCGAGCATCTGCTGGAAGACGCCGGCCACGCCAGGGACGGCCTGTATCTGGACCAGGATGCGGTACGTGTCGAGCACCTGCCATTGCTCGACGATTTGGTCATCGCGAACGCGGAACACGTGTGACGCAGAGGTCTGGATCGTGTTGCCGGTCGCGGCCACGCCCACGTACTCACCGCGGTGGGTCCCGGTGATGATCGTCCGCAGCCCAACCAGATCGCCCTCGACAAGCACGCCGATGTTGTCGTGAACGTCAAAACGAAGGTCCGAGAACGAGCTCCGCAGCTCGGCGTGGTAACGCTTCAGGCCGGTTCGACTGCGCATGCCGCGCACGTCATATGACAAAAACGACCGAGCGAGCAGCTTGTCGATGCTGGCTGTGTCCTCGACGTTGACGGCGTCGAAGTAGGCGCGAACCAGCTCGTCTGCGCTCTGCGCGGATCGCGCTGCGTGGAACCCGTCAAGGCTCGTGATCGAAGTGCTGCTCACTCGTGTCCCTCCTGGTTGCCGGTCGTAGCGGAGTTATGCGGCTGCTGATTCCCGATCAGTCGTCACAGTGGCAAAGCAGCCGGTGTGTCGCTGGTTGACACTGTCGTGTTGCGGTCACCGGTAGCAATCGGCGTCCTCTCCTCGAACATTCCGTTCGAATTGGCGCGCGGAATGTTCGGCCCCATAAAGGGAGCAGAGTTCGTCGGGTTACCCACAAACTGCAGTACATCCCAGTGCTCGATCGCCCTACCGTCGGCGTCCATCTTGAAGATGTCGAGGCCGGCGACACCGGTGTCCTCTGGATCGTCGCTGAAGAAGTTGAGAAAGTTCACATGGGTCCAGACGTAGTCGCCGACCGCAATGATCTTGTGCACCACAATGCGCGAGTTGTCACGTCCTTCGGCGACCTTCGAGAAGAACTCGGCCAGCGGACCGCGTCCATCCGCCATCAGCGGGTTGTGCTGGATGTAGCCATCGTCAAAGTTGCGGGTGCCGGTTACCGCATCCTTACCATTGATCATTCGAGCATAGTGGTCGAGAATCATGTCCTTGTTTCGAACGGCGCGGCTGTCGTCGGGGTCGACGAGTACAAGCATCGTGTAGTTCTCCTGTGTTGAGTCTTGAGTACGAAGCCAGCTTTGAGGCCGCCCGAGTTACTCCAAGCCGACCATCTGGAGCCGCATCGCATCCTGCTCGGCATCGGACTTCTCGCGGACGAGCCGCATAATCTCTTCGGCGTCCTCGCCCACCGCGCCCCGGCTCGGCGCCGGTACCTGCTCAGAGAGCTCGATAACCCGGTTGGCGGCCGAGACTGAATCAAGGCCGCTGCCCTGCATATCGTTGAGGGTTGTGGCGAAGGTATCGAAGGCTTTGCCGTACAGCTCTCGCTGCTCGGATGTCATCTGTTCCGTGAGTCGATTGAGGGCGGCGGCCGTCTTGGCTGGGCCGCCAGTTCTCATGTTGCCGCAGACAGCCAGAACGACATCGACTCCAAAGGGCTTCAACTCCGCGCGGTATACGGCGGCGAGCGCGTCGAAAGCGGCCTTCGATGCGCCAGAGGGACCGTTGAAGGGGAACGGCAATGTGGCCGTCATTGTGCTGATCTGGACAATGCGCCCTCGCGCCTTCCGCAGTGCCGGAAGAAAGGAATTCACCACGGCGAGTGCGCCGAAGACATTGACCTCGAACTCGTGCCGGATAGCGTCGAGCGGCAGGACCTCTAGGGGCCCGGGCGTCAGGATTCCCGCGTTGCTGATCGAGAAGATCGATGCGGCCTTCATTCTGGCCCGTGACTTCGGCGGCCCACGCCTTGACGGCGGCCTCATCGGTGATGTCGCATTGGCCCAGAGTCACCGCTCCACCCGACGCCTCCTCGAGGTCCGCGATCTCCTCCGACGAGATCGCCGTCCCGAACACGCGGTAGCCCTTTGCAGCGAGGCCAAGCGCGATGTCGCGGCCAAGGCCGCTGCCCGCGCCAGTGACTACGGCGGAGCGCTTCGTCTGTCCGTCACCCGTGGAAGTCATACTGTCAAGCCTCCTGTTTCGTGCCATCTGTGGCGTTATTCATGCCTGCTTGTTCCGCATTCGCACGAACCGACTAATCGCTCGTAGCCTTGTCGAGAAAGGTGTACAGCGACCGAATGCGCCCCTCCTTGAAGATCGCAACATCCATCCCTGCGACGACCGGAGCGGCGCCGTCCGGTCCGAAGCGCCACCGTGCACGGCCAAGATCCTGGACCACCTGCGCAGAGCCGTCCAAACTAAAGACGAATCCTGGGACTCCCCCAAGAAGCTTCTCAACCCGTGCATCGATGGCGTCGCGACCGACGATCCGATCGCCAGTCTCAAAATCACTGAAGGTGCAGTCCTCGGTGTAGAGTTCGTTGATCACCGCCTGGCGGCGCCCGGAATCGCGCTCGCCGAACACCTCCAAAACGTTCCTTTCCATGAGCTGTTGGAGCGCAGTGCTCACAAGATCGCCTCCCTGTTCTTGTCCTGGTGGGTCGGGCTACCCGGGGACATCCATCGTCCCGAGAGGTTCGTCGTCATCAGGGTCTGGGTTACGCTGGTAGTCATGCCTACTCCGGCCGGACAACCGTCTTGCCGTCGAAGCTGTTTCCACCCACGTTCAGCAGGTCCGGGACGTCCTCGAAGCGGACGGTGCGGATAGGGGGTGGGATGAGCTGGCCGGATGCGGTCAGCGCGGCTACGGTCTCGAGATCCGCGGCGGTCATCTGGACGGCAAAGTTGACGGCCTGGATGTTCTTCTTGGCGAGCCCGTCGATGTCAGCTACGTATGTGGTCGAGATCGCGGTGCCGCCAGGCCGGACGCTGTCGGCGAGCAACGCGAAGTGCGCGGGGTCGCTCACGAGGTCGACTAGAGCGTCAACGCCGCTCGGGACCAGCTCGCGGATGTGATCTGTCGGCGTGGCAGTCGCATCGATGACCGCGTGCGCTCCGTAGCCGCGCACCCGATCGGCCTGCGGCGGCAGGGAGACCGCCAGGACGCGCGCGCCGGCGGCCGCCAACAGTTGGGTCAGAAATCCGCCGACCGCTCCGGCGGCCCCTACCACCGCGACGGTCTTCGCGGCCGAGGGCTCGAGCGAACGCGCCAACTGCAGCGCGGTGACCCCCGGCGTCGGCAAGGTGGCGGCGACCTCGCTGGAGATCGCGTCTGGCACGCTAGCCACTGTCGCGTCAGCTGCGACTGCAACGTAGTTGGCGTAGGCCCCAAGCGATCCCGGGGTGAGTAGCTGGCCGAACACACGATCACCGATCGAGAAGGGGGCGGGTCCATCCCCGACAGCCTCGACGACACCGGCGACGTCCACCCCCAGGATCAGCGGGAAGGTGGCCTGCAGGCGCTCGCTGAAGGCGCCGCTGGCGATCGCCTGATCCAGCGGGTTCATGCCGGCCGCCTGGACTTGCACGAGAACCTGCCCTGGCCCAGCTACGGGCTTCTCGTGCTCGCCGAGTCGAGCATCGGCTCGATATTCGCTGACTGATATTGCACGCATCACTACTAGGAAAGCCACGGCGGTGTATACGCGCCGACCGAGTGCAGGATCGCGGTCAGGTCGTCCGCGGCCCACTCCTCGCTGATCTTTCCGTCCCTGAGCCGGTACACGTCGACCGCGTCCCAGCGCACCCGGCGGCCCGTCGGTGCGATCCCGAGCAGATCGCCCAGGTGTGTCGCCTCGACGACGAATCGCACTACGACCGTGTCCTCGTTGGCGACGATGTCCTGCTCCTGTGGGTTCAGGTCCGGCAACGCGCCGATGAAGCCCTTCAACAGTCCGACGAGGCCCTCAACGCCTTCAACGGTGCCGAGCGTTCCGCCGTGCCACTTGACATCCGGGGTGACGTACTCGGCCGCCAGCTCCGGGTTGTGCCCGTTGAACACTCGCTCGCCGTACTCACGAACGATCGCGATGTTCTTTTCGACTGCTGTGCTCGCCATGGGTGCTCCTCTCGAAGAAGTTGGGCTTTCAACCGTCGGTGACCGGTCCTTACGAAGGTTGGATCGGGTTGCGTGGGGATTCATCGGCGAAGCATCGGATTGGCTGCGGCTTTTGCCGGATCGAACTTCCCTCGGTGCGTGCCGGACGGCTCCGGCCTTTTCCGAAAGCGCTCGCGGTTTTCTCCGATGTGCTCGCGGGTGCCAGAAGGGATGCTGCGTGTGACCGCCACACGAGACACGGAGGCAGCCTTCATGACGAGCCAACCCATGCGCGACCCGATCGCTGACCACCTGATCACGCCCGCGAACTCCGCGCTCGCCGTTATCGACTATCAGCCGCAACAGATGGAGAGTGTTCGGTCGATCGACCAGGACCTCTTGCTCAAGAACATCGTCACGACGGTGAAGATAGCCAAGCTCTTCGGTGTACCGATCATCCACTCGACGGTCAACGTCGCCAATGGCAAAGGGCCGACGCTGCCTGCACTTGCGGAGGAGCTCGCGGACAGTCCGCCGATCGACCGCACGCAGATCAACTCGTGGGAGGACGCGGAGTTTCTCGCGGCGGTGCGTGCGACCGGCCGCCGGAAGCTGATCCTCTGCGCGCTCTGGACCGAGATCTGCATGACGTTCCCGGCGCTCGACGCGATCCGCGACGGGTACGAGGTGTATCCGGTGGTGGACGCGGTCGGCGGCACCTCGGTCGAGGCCCATCGCGCAGGCATCGAACGGACCGTTCAGGCCGGAGCCAAACCGATCAGCTGGGTCTCGCTCGCAAGCGAGCTGCAACGCGACTGGGCACGCGTCGAAACGGTCCCCCAGATCGTGGAGATCGTCATCAACGAGCGTTTGTTGCAGCAGCTGGCAGCCGAAGCTGAGCAGACCTGACCTATTCAAGGAGATCCACCGCCGATGAGCATGCTTACGCTGGCAGAGACGATCATCCACAACGGTCGGATCGCGACGCTCGACTGGGCGCGACCGTATGTTTCTGCGTTGGCGATCGCCCGCGGACGGGTCTTGGCGATCGGGGATCTCGATGCGCTTGCCGCACATCGGAGCGAGAAAACTCTGATGATCGACCTGAAGGGCCGCACGGTCGTCCCGGGTCTCAACGACTCGCACCTGCATATCGTCCGGGGCGGATTGGTGTACAACATGGAGCTACGCTGGGATGGCGTTCCCTCGCTAGCCGAGGCGCTGCGCATGTTGCGTGAGCAGGCCCAGCGGACGCCCGCGCCGCAGTGGGTGCGGGTTGTCGGCGGGTGGTCTGAGTTCCAATTTCGCGAGCGGCGCTTCCCCACGCTCGAGGAGATCAACGCGGCGTCGCCCGATACGCCCGTCTTCATCCTGCATCTCTACACGCACGCCCTGCTGAACAGGGCCGCGTTGCGCGCGCTCGGCTACACGCGCGACACGCCCGACCCGCCCGGCAGCGTGATCGAGCGCGACGATCGGGGCGAGCCCACCGGCCTGCTGGTCGCGGCGCCGAGCGCCACGGTGCTCTACAGCGCGATCGCGGAAGCGCCCACTCTCAGTCCCGAGGCAAAGCTGAACTCCACGCGCCAGTTCATGCGCGAGCTCAATCGCCTCGGGATCACGAGCGCCTGCGACGCCGGCGGCGGGGGCCAGCACTACCCCGAGGACTACGAGGCGATCAGCGAGCTGGCAGCCCGCGAAGAGAGCACCGTGCGCATCGCCTACAGCCTGTTCACCAACAATCCCGGCGGCGAGATCGAGGACTTCAAGCAGTGGGAGACGACGACGGCCTTCGGCGATGGCGATGACCGCCTCAAGGTCAACGGCGTGGGCGAGGTGATCGCCTACTCGGCCTACGACTTCGAGAACTTCTCGCAGCCGCGGCCCGAGATGACCGAACAGGGCTTGACGGATCTCCGCGAGGCGATCGGCTGGCTGGTTGAGCATCGTTGGCCGTTCCGCGTGCACACAACCTACAACGAGACGATCAGCAGGTTCCTCGACGTCTTTGAGGCGATCGATCGCGAAACGCCCTTTGGGGGCCTGCACTGGTTCTTGGACCACTGCGAGACGATCGACGAGGCGAACATCCAACGCGTCGCGGGCCTCGGCGGTGGGATCGCCGTGCAGGACCGGATGGCGTTCTCCGGCGAGGCGTTCGTGGCGCGCTACGGACAGGAGGCTGCTGACGCGACACCTCCAATCAAGACGATCCTGTCCTCCGGCGTGCCAATCGGCGCCGGCACCGACGCCACCCGCGTCTCCTCCTATAACCCGTGGGTGGCCCTCTACTGGCTGGTCACCGGCCGAACCGTCGGCGGTCACGAGCTGTGGTCAGAGGCGTCCCGCCTGGACCGCGCCGAAGCGCTCCGGCTCTACACACAAGGCAGCGCCTGGTTCTCCCGCGAGGACCAGCGCAAGGGCGCGCTCACGCCTGGGCAGTTCGCGGACCTCGCCGTGCTGAGCGCCGATTACTTCTCGGTCGAGGACGAGGAGATCAAGGCCATCGAATCGGTTCTGACGATCATGGACGGTGACGTCGTGTTCGCGCAGGGGCCGTTCTCGGAGCTCGCGCCGCCTGCGCTCCCCGTCGAGCCCGACTGGTCGCCGGTCGCGAGGTTCGGCGGCGCATACGTCCCGCGGCAGGCGGTCGCCCTCGCTGGCGGCGCAGACCACGCGCCGGCCGGCCATGCGCATCATCACCACGCGTGCGCCCGCGACCTTTGGGACCATCACTGGGGGTTCAGTTGCCCGTGCTTCGCGTTCTGAGGGCGGGCGGGAACTCGTTGTCGGTTGCGACTCGGCGACACCGGTCTGGCTTCTGGGCAGTGGCTTTCGCCTGTCTGATCGTCATGGCGTTCGCCACCGTGCCGAGTCCGCTCTACGGCCTCTACCGGACGCGGGATCACCTGTCTGCGTTCATGGTGACTGTGATCTTCGCGATATACGCCGCCGGGACGATCGCTGCGCTTTTTTCGGTGCGGTTCCTCGCCGCGCGCATCGGACGCCGAGGCGTAATGCTCGGCGCGGTGGCGACGATGATGCTGGCAGCCGGTCTGCTCGCGGTGTGGAAGGCCCTTCCAGGGCTGCTGATCGGGCGCTTGATTACCGGCGTAGGCGTCGGGCTGGCCGCCGGGACTGCCATTACCTACCTGATGGAGCTGCGCGCCCGCGCGAACCCGAGCGCCTCCCCGGTCCGCGCCCGAAACATCGGCACCGCGGTCACCGTGGGCGCACTCGGAGTCGGCCCGCTCATCGCCGGATGCCTGGCGGAGTGGGTCAAAGACCCGCTGACCGTGCCCTACCTCCTCTTCGTCGCGTTGGGCGCGGTTGCCCTGATCGGCTTGGCCACAGCGCCCGAGACAGGCACTCTAGCCCCAGCCGCCAGTCAGGCTGGCGGCTCCGCACGCTCCGTCAGAGTGCTGATCCCGGGGGCCCTGGCGACTCTCACAGCGTTCTCGGCAACCGGACTCTTCGCGGGGCTGTCAGGGCTGATCCTGGGCGCCACGCTTCACCATCACTCGCAAGCACTGTCCGGCGCGGCGCTGTTCCTGGTGTTCTCCTGCGGTGTCGCGTCTCAGCTGGCGACAAATGGACTACCGGCGTCTAGGGTGTTCGTGATCGGCACGATCTGCATGCTCTCAGGGCTCGTGCTGCTCGTAGCGTCCGTGCGTCTGTCGAACACCGAGCCTCGCGCTGTTTCTCCTCAGCGGTGGGCTCATCGGCGCGGGCGCCGGCGCCGTCTTCAAAGGGACTACGGGTCTGGTGCTCGAAGCAACGGCGCCCGAGGACCGACTGGCGATCACCTCGGATCTGCTCATCGCTCTCTATGTAGGGCTTTCGATCCCCGTGATCGGTGCAGGCGTGGCACTCGATCAAGGGGCCAGCGCGCCAGACACCGTGCTCGGCTTCGCCATCTTCGTGGGGTTGGGCGTCGCCGGCGCCGGGGCACTCCTCGGACACGCGCTGAAAAGGACGCAGCACCCTGCCTAGCCAAGGCATAAATTCATCCCATGGAACACGACGAGCAGATCAGCGCGCTTCTGGCGGGCATCCCGCAGCACGAAAACGCGCTGGGCCAACCGGCGGCCCCGCTCACACTTGCGTACTTCGCAGACCTGCAATGCCCTTACTGCCGGGACTTCTCGCTCGAAGTGCTGCCGTCGATCATCGAGCGGTGGGTACGTTCCGGCAAACTGCGTATCGAGTCCCACGCTCTGCAGGCGGCGACGCAGGATCCGGCGGTGTTCATGGCCCAGCAGGTCGCGGCGCTGGCGGCGGGCAGGCAGGAGCGAGCCTGGTACTTCACCGAGACCTTCTATGCGCAGCAGGGAGAGGAGAACTCGGGCTACGTCACCAACGCGTACCTCCGGGATATTGCGAGTCAAGTCACGGGCCTCGACCTCGCGCGCTGGGCCAGCGACCGACGCGACCAAGAGCTTGCCAACGAGATCGCCGGCGATGCCCGGACGGCGGAGAGCGCCGGACTCACGGGAACCCCATCGTTTTTGATCGGCGGGAGCGGGGACACGATGAGCGGGTTCTCGCGCACCGATCCGACATCGTTCGACGCGGCTATCGAGGAGCTTCTGAAGGGGGCGGCATGATGTCCGAAGCCGCAGTTCAACCCGCTGAGTGCCAACCGGCACTGCAAGAAGAGTTACCCAACGCCCGGATTCCCCAATTGATTATCGCACGCCACAGGCGTGCAGTTCAAAAGCCAAATCCGGCTGTTCGTTTTTGAGACTATCCTCAACAGCAACAGCAGCAACAAGCTCACCCATCGATCAGTCTAGGCCTTGGAGCCAGCTGACAGGACGAGCAAAGTCCACGATGAGGTCGGCAGGTATTGCCGACTCAGGACATCATGGGCTGGGCGGCAGTATCGGCCACGCGGCGTCAAGTCCTCTGCGTTCCTGCAAGCGCGCGGAAGGGTCACTTGACTCCGCTCCGTGACACCTTGAGAACATTTCACCTTTAGTCCCTCGACACCGCTAGCCAAAGGCGGGTACCGGACAAGGCTTCGCGTAGCCCGGACCCGAGAGCGCCGCCAAAGACGCCCACCGGAGAAGCTTCGCACAACCCCAGGCCCGTGCGCCTACCACCACCCCCACAACGGCGGCGCTCCGCGCCGCCTCGCACTACATAAATAAAGTGTGCCCAAGTGTGTTAATTGTGCACCAATACTGCACAGAGCCTTGGGCCCGATTCGCAAAAGAGGTAAAATGGACGTGTCAAGCAAGCGCCCGGCTTTCACCTAAAAGCAAGGGCGACCCCCGACGTTGGGCTGTCACTCAACGCCGGGGAATCTAAACACAAGAGAAAGGTACTTCTCCCGTGTCTGAGAAACACTCTACCCCCACGTCCCGAAGGCCCGCTGGTCCGGCCTCCGATCCATCCGCGCCTCCCAAGAGCAAGCCCAAGGGACAGCTGTCCCCCCAAGCTCCCCGCGGCGGCGGCCGGCCACCCGACGAGATCCTGCCGGCGCCGCTCTCCAAGCAAGAACTGCGCCCCATGATCAATAAGGCCCGCCGCCACGGACGTGCGCTCAAGCGCAACGGCCAGCTGCTCGCGATCGAGCTGCGACGCCTGCAGGACGCCGACGCCCACCAGACCTACGGCCGCGCGTCCTTCGGGGCCTGGGCCGCCACCGAGTTCGCCGACCTCGACCTCTCCGCCGAGCACGCCAAGAAGCTCAGCCAAGCCGGACGCGCGCTGCTCGTCCTCGAGCAACACGGGAAGATCGACCTCGACGACGCGCGCACCTTCCCCGGCCCCACCGGCGCCCGCGCCCTCTCATCCGTACTCGCCAGCCACGGCGAGCAGGCCATGCTCGAGGTACACCAAGCCTGCCCACCGGACCACATCATCGGAGAAACCGTCGCCGCCGCGACCCGCACTGTGCTCCCACCGCCACCGCCCACTGCCGCGCCGCTGGCCGCCCCAGACGAGGACGAGGACGACGAGCCCGAAGAGATCCCGCCGAAGGTCCAAGACCTACGCGACCACGTCGAACGACTGCACGACTACCTCCACGACATCTCCTGCGCCGACGACGCCGACCCCGTCGCAGTGACCCGCGCGTACGACCACTTTCTGGGTGACGCTCAGGCCCTCAAGCCAGTCCTCGACGCGGTGCTGCCCGGAGAGGGCGCGGAGCTGGAGCGGTAGCCCAGAACAAAAAAGACGCGGTCCCAAGCCGCTTGAGGAACCCGCTCCGGTCGACCCGAAGGTCGGTTGCCCGACCCGAAGGTCTGTCGGTTTGGGTGGCGCGGCCTCACACCTCGGTGGCCTCGCTCTTTGCGACTCAGTTCCGCGTCGAGAAGCAACATATGGATCTTCTGTAGCGAGCACAAGTGCCCGCTACAGAAGATCCCGCATTCTCGGCGAAAATCACGCTGTCCATCGCGTACGCTGTTCGTGTCGTGACTCCCGATCGCAAAGTCCTTTTCGGCCTTGGGCTGGAGGCTGGTGTTCATCAGGTGAGCGAGATGCTTGGGCACGCCCACGTGGCCGATGAGGCGGGGCTGGACTTCGTCAGCATCGGCGACCATCCCTACTTCGCTGAGCGCCTCGACGCCTACGCGGCACTGGGGTTCGTTCTCGGCGCAACCAGCAACATCACGGGAACGGTGATCATGACGAACCTACTCAGCCGTCCCGCTCCGATACTCGCCCGCACGATCACGGGGCTCTCCACGATCTCCGGCGGTCGTGTGATCCTCGCATTGGGTGCGGGCGGAATGGAGGAGGAGATCATCGCCCTCGGTGTCCCCCGCCTGTCTCGCGGAGCCCGGATACGAGCGCTCCAAGAGGCCATCGTGCTCGTGAGATCGCTCTCCGGCGGCGGCGATCCGGTCACGTTCGACGGCGAGTTCTACAAGGTCACCGAGCTGACACCCGCGGCCGCGCCAACGCCACCGATCTGGGTCGGATCGGGCGGCCCGAAGGGGCTGGCGGTAACCGGCCGGCACGCCGACGGATGGGTACCGCCACACCTCGCCGACTGGCGCAGCACGCTGGTCGCCGAGTCACGGCCAATCATCGACGAAGCCGCCGCTTCGGTAGGAAGAAACCCCACCGATATCGACACCATCTACCTCGTGTCCGGGCGCATTACCAGGGACCCGCTTCCAGAGACCCGCGACGAGGAGGGCCGCTGGATCGGGGGCAGCGTGGCGCAGTGGGTGCAGGAGCTCACCTTCGCCGTGCTCGAGCGCGGCGCCGCCGCCTTCAACTACCTGGTCGCCCCTGGCGAGAGCATCAGCGACATGACACTGAACCGCTTGGCACACGAAGTCGTGCCCGCCGTCCGCGAAGCAACCGCCACACCCTGAGCAAGCTCATCCGGCTCCTATGGCGAGCAAGGTGGGCAAAACGTCGCGTAATGCTTCCAGGTGCGCGGTGCCGTGAGAGGTGCGGTCAAGGAGCAGGGCGCCCTCGATCGCGCTGAGCAGGACTCGCGCCTGGGCGGCAGCCGTATCGGCGTCACGGGTGCGAGCGAGCGAGCGCTCGAACACGCCAGACCAGCGGGCGAACGCCGCGGCCGCGGCGATGCGCAGGGGCTCGCTGACGCCGGCCGCGTCGATCGCTGCGGGCGCGACCGGGCATCCGTCGCGCGGGTCGGCCTCGAACGCGGCGATCATGCCGTCGATCGAGCGCTGCGCGGCCGCCACGGGGTCGTCGGTCGCGTCGAACGCGGCAAGCAACGCGGCCTCTACCTGTTCGGCCGCCACGTCGATTGCGGCGCTCGCGAGTTCCTCCTTGCCCCTGGGGAAGTGGTGGTACAGCGAGCCGTTCGTGGCGCCGGCGGCGTGCAGGAAGTCGCTCACGCTCGTGCCGGCATAGCCCTGGCGGCGAAGCAGCTGGCCGGTGGCGGCGACCAAGTCCGCGCGATGACGATCGGGGCGAGCCACACAACGATGATACTGGAGCGGGTGCTCTGATACGCTCTGGAGCAATTGCTCCACAACTAACGCTTGGAGAACCGCCATGCCGATGATCGACGTTTACTCAACCCCCGACACGTTCGCCGACAAGCACACACTCGCCCACGATCTAGCGAACGCCGTGATGCGCTGGGAGCAGGTCCCGCCGATCGCGCTGTTCTCGAAGAACACAGCCGCGTTCATCCACGAGCTGCCCGCCGACTCGCTGTCGAACGCAGCCGGCGAGAGCAACTACGTGCGGGTGCAGGTGCTCACCCCGGTCGGCGTTCTCGACCGTGACAAGCAACTCGGCGTCGTCAAAGAGCTGACCGGCATCGTCGCCTCAGCTGCAGGCGACCCGACGCTCACCGAGCGCACCTGGGTACTGATCACCGAGTCGCCAGAAGGCGGCTGGGGCATCAACGGACACGCCAATACTGGTGCCGACATCGCGGCTCTCGCCCGCAGCGAACTCGCCGGTGAGTAAGACGACGGGCAGAACGACGAGTCGCTTCTAGCGGGCGTCCTCGTCGATCCGTCGGTGAAGCGCTCGTGCCGTGCCGGCAAGGATCTCATCAGAGAGCTCGGGGTCCTCGACGGCGCGCGCCATCGACAGCGCTCCGACCAGTGCGGAGAGCATCATCACGGCCTCGTCTCGCTTCGTATCCGCGCCGGGGCGTCGGATGAGACTTACGAGCCGGTCGATGTAGCGACGAACCTGCCGTGCGTATGCATCGCGTGCTCGAGAGCCAGACCTCGACACGTCCGACGGCAGCGCCGCGACGCCGCAGCCAACCTGCGGGTTATCCCGGTGAGCCTTGCTCACGTAACCGTCGATCACCTTCGCGAGCGCCGTCGGTCGGCGCTCTCGCCGGCTTCGGTTTGGCGCGACCCTTCAGTGAGCGCCTGGTCGATCGCCTCGTCGATCAGCTCCTCGCGGGATCCGAAGTGGCGGTAGAAGCCGCCGTGCGTCAGCCCGGCTTCGCGCATCAAGTCAGAGACCCTCACAGCCTCCACTCCATCCCGGCGAATTTGGGCTGCGGCGGCCTCGACGATCCGTTTGTGGCTGGCTTGCTTCTCGACCTGCGAGCTGCCCATCTTCCTCTTCTTTCGACGTTAGCCCTTGACATCCAGGATGACACACGTCATCTTGCGTGTGGATGATGACCGTCATCTTGCGTCCTCCAGACCCCGACAGAAAGGCCCACATGTCCGACCTGAACCTCGACGTACACATCGCGCCGATGAGGCCGATGAAGGGCGCGCCACCCCAAGGGCCCGGCGACGAGCCGATGTGGTCACCGATGAGCGCGACGCTCATCCACGGCGAGCAGGAGGCGATCCTCGTCGACACGCTCGTCACCTTCGACCAGGTAGACGCTCTCGCCGAGTGGATCAAAGGCTTCGGCAAGCGGCTCGTCGGCATCTACATCACCCACGGCCACTCCGACCACTGGATCGGCATCAGCCAGCTGCGCAAGCACTTCGGAGACGTCCCCGCCTGGGCCCGACCGAAAGTACAGCAGCGCGCCGCCTTCGAGGCCACCAACCCCGGACTCTCCGGCTACTGGCAGAGCGTCTTCCCCGGCGAGATCCCGGTCCAGCCCGACACCCCGGACACACTCGACAGCAACACGATCGAGCTCGAGGACTCAGAGATCGACATCATCGACATCGGCTGGGGCGACACCGAGCACTCCACCATCATCCACGTACCCTCGATCGCCGCAGTCATGGCCGGCGACGTCGTCTACAACCAAGTGCACATGATGACCGCCGAGACCAACGCGACCACACGCCAGGCCTGGATCGACAACCTCAACGAGATCGCGGCACTCGACCCCAAGATCGTCGTCTCCGGTCACCACCGCGTCGACGCTCCGACCAACCCCGAGTCGATCGGCGCGTCACAGCAATACCTACGCGACTTCTCGAAAGTCGTCGCGGAGCAGGAGACTGTCGAGGACATCGTCAAAGCGATGCTCGAGCTTCACCCCGACCGCGACAACCCACGCGTCGTATGGCACTGCGCGCGCGAAGCCGTAAAGAAGCGCGAGCAGGCCTAGACCCGCGGGCGGCCAGGACGGGGAACGGGCATGGCCTGGGACTTCCAGACCGATCCTGAGTTTCAGGAGCAGCTCGACTGGGCGACCCGGTTCGTCCGCGAGGAGATCTGGCCGATCGAGCCCGTCGCGCAACGAGGATATGGGGCGAGGACGCTAAGCTGCGAACACTAATCGACCGGCGTAAGCAGCAGTGAGCAACGGATGGGATCCCGCAGGGGACGCGTGCTTCGCTGATCGGGGGGATGCTACGGCGCCGAGCGAGGTGAAGAGTGCGTACACGAAACTCATGGCATACCTCGCGACGGCCATGGGCGCCATGGGGGTCGACGCCCGCATACTCGGCACGAGCCAAGTGCCTGTGAATTACGACACCAAGACAGTTCGGGTGGTCTCGCGAATCCCCGAGGATCCGTAAGCCGGCAGGACGTGGCAGTCGCGCTTTGCGCGAGAAGGAGGCGCGTCCGACCCCCACAACGACGCTACCCCTCTGGACGACCTGCGAGTGAGTCCGCACGTCAGCGCGCTCGGCTACCTGGTGGCCGTGGCTATCAGCGACGATCTTGACGAGGGCTTCTCGGAGGAGTTGACTGGGATATCAACGCTGGGCTCGGGTCTGGACCTGCGCCGGGCTGTAGGGTTTCGGCCAGATGAGCGCCACCACCACGGAAGAGCTTCGCGCGATCCAGGAGCCGTTGAAGCAACGCTACCGCGACGACCCCGCGGCGGCCCTCGTCATGCTCGAGGCCGACGGATCGTTGGATGACGGGGTGGCGTGCACAGTGAACACGGGGCGAGCACTGGTGCAGGCCGGTCTCCATCCAGCGACCGGCGGCAACGGGTTGTTGGCCTGCTCGGGGGACATGCTGCTACAGGCGTTGGTCGCCTGTGCCGGGGTCACGATGCGCGCGGTCGCAACGTCTCTCGGCCTGGCCATCAGCGGCACCGTCCACGCCGAGGGCGACCTCGACTTTCGCGGAACCCTCTCGGTTGATAAAGAGGCTCCGGTCGGCTTCACCGCGATCAGGCTGAACTTCGCGCTGCAGACCGACGCGGACGAGGACCAGCTGGCCACCCTGCTGCGCTTGACCGAGCGCTACTGCGTCGTCTTCCAGACGCTCGCAAGTTCACCCGCGCTGTCAGTAACCGCGCTCGCCGGCTGATTGAAATGGGCGAGCACCTCGTCGTCCTTCATTCTGCGGTGCGGGTCTGCGCGGGCTATAGCCGCCACGACGCTCCCTCGATTCTGTTGGATGGCTCATCGGTGGCGCGCGACACCGAGCACGGTCGCGCGACCTGCGCGCAGCTGACACGCCGCCACGGAACGCTCGGGCAGGCAATCGATGCGGCAGTCTTTGCGCTCGCCGCCGCAGGGTTGTCCAAGGGCATCCGCCGCCAGGCGCGCGCGGCGTGCGAGGACTACTTCTACAGCCGGCTGAACCTGACGCCGAGCCACGAGTTGGGCGGACCGGGTGAGACCGTCGACTCGCTGGAGCTGATGCCTGAGGCGATGTACCGCGCACTGGAGCATGTCGTCGACCTTGTCGTGGACGGCGAGTACGAGGAGCTCCGCGCCTCCTCTGGCGGTCGGCTCAGAGTCGAGGACCTACGCCGTCGCGTCGAGGAGGACTGCCCCGAGTCGCTGGTGCTGGCGCCGCGCGAGGTCTACCAGGTCGAGGCGATCACCAAGTCCGATGATCCGGACCTCCCGGGCTGGGCTTACTTCCTCGACCTGTGGACCGAGACCGGCCCGGCGCGCCTGCACATCGAGGGCGAGCTCGAGGAGTCCGGCGAGCGATTCACAGCGACGCTGAACGACATCCTGCCCTGACCCGCCGCCTTCCCGGCCACCCTTTCGCGCTCGCGGGCACTGTTAAACGCGGAAAGCCCACCCATAGGTGGACTCTCGGCCATCAGAAGATCAGGCGGCTTACGCGGCAAGGGGACGTTCAGATGAAGGTCTCGCCCTCTGTTTGCCATCGCTATCTGACCCTGCCAGCGTAGCGCACCCGCCTGCGAGCATCGCCCTCCGTCAGCCCCCGCGGCACTGCAATTGGCGAATCTCAGGACGGCTACCGTTGCCGTCGGCAGGTCCTGCTTCTGTGGTTCGGCGTTACTCTGTTGGCGCCCGTAACTGCCTGTGTTAGGAGGCAGCCGGGCCAGCTCGGCGGCAGCTGCGCGCAGGTTGGGCCGCCGCATTCACGTGAACCTCGAGAACGAACCGTTCCGGACCCCAGCCTTCGGCGGTCGCTATGGAGTCCAGTTGTCTCGGGCGGGCGTGACTTGAAGCTCGTGGGTCATCGCGCGAGGGCTCTGCGCGGCGAGGTAGACGACCGCGTCGGCGAGGCTGCCTGGATCGGCCGTGGCGGTGTCATTGCCGCCTGATCGGTCGATGGCCGCGTCGACGATCAGCAGCGCAACGTGGATCTCTTGCTCGCGCAGCTCGGAGGCGGCGGCCTGGGTGAGGGCGCGCACCCCGAAGGCGCCGGCCGCCCACAGCCCACGCCCGGGCATGCCTCGGCGAGCGGAACCACCGGTTACCTGGACGATCGTGGATGGTCCACCCTGCGCGCTCATGAAGCTGGCGCACGCACTGAGAAAACCGAACGCGCCGCGCGCCGGCAATGTCGCCCAGTCGTCGAAGCTCGTTGGTGTCGCGTGTGCGAGCGGGCCTCCACCGAACGGGCCCGAGCGGCTGCCGCCGTACGGAGACGCTGCGTTGACCGCGAGGTCGACGCGGCCGTGGCGCGCACCGAGATGCTGCAGGGCAGCATGGACGGACGCCTGATCGGTTACGTCGACATCGAGCGCCTCAGCACCTGCGTCGCGTACCTTCGCGAGCGTCTCTGGTGAGCGCGCGGCGCCCGCGACCGTCCAGCCGTCGCTGAGCAGGCGCTCGATAACAGCGAATCCGAGATTCCGCGCGCCGATAACCAAGGCGGTCGGCATCAGATCAGCCTACGTTCAGGGCTTCGAGGGGCCCGCGAGAGCATGGCGCCGTAAGACCCAGTGGCCGATCCCTAGCTGAGACAGGTCGCTGGTCGCTCATGGCGCCACCTCGTTGGTCCCATTGTTTACCGGAGTGTCGGTGGAGCCTCATGAGCTGTGTTCCTCCACGAAGGCCTGGTTCGCCTGGCCGACCTCGATCAGGTGCCCGTCCGGGTCGCGCATGTAGCAACGGATCTCTGCGCCGCGGTCGATTGGTGGGGTCAGGAACTTTGCGCCCTTGGAGCTCCAGTCGTCGTAGACCTCTTGGATGTTGGCGACACGAATGTTCAAGAAGCTGCTGATCGTGTTGGGATCGGGCACGGCGAGCGTCACGGTTGGCTTGTCGTCGGTTGGGGGACCGCCCGTGTTGATGATGATCCAGCCGTTCGCGAGGGCGACGATCGTCGGCTCGCTGTCGAGGAGGACTTCGCCACCGAGAACATCGGCGTAGAAGTCTCGCGAGCGAGCGATGTCCTCCGACACGATGAAGTGGGTGAGCGCGATGCCCGTTTCAGGGGCGGGGAACTTTGCCATTTCAGTCTCCTCTTGTCATGTATCGGTCTTCGCCTCGACCATGCTGCAGGACTCTAGCGCGCCGCGTATGGTAGTGTCAAGTTGGTCGCCTAACTCAATCATAAGGAGTGTGGCGATCTGCTCGTCGCGCTACGCCCTAACTCTCCAATATGAGGTCGTGAACGTATGACACAGATCCAGGGAAAGACAATCCTCATCACGGGCGCCAACACCGGCCTCGGTAAGGAGATGGCGAGGCAGCTGGCGCTGCGCGGGGATTTCGAGCGGATCTATCTCGGCTGCCGCAATCCGGAGAAGGCGGAGCGCGCAAAGGAGGACCTGGAGACGGTCACCGGGCGCAAGATCTTCGAGGTAGTGATCATCGACCTGGCAGACCTTGCGTCGGTACGTGCTGCGGTGGGCGCGGTCGGTCGCTCCGTTGAACGCCCTCGTCATGAACGCTGGCGGCACCGGCGGCCCCACGCCAGCAGCGTTGACGCAAGACGGGGTGACGGCGTCATTCGCCCAGAACGTGCTCGGTCACGTGGTTCTGCTCGAGGATCTGCTGGCAGCCGGGCTGCTCACCGATGTCGCGGTCCTCGTACGGCAGCGAGGCGGCGCGCGGAGTCCCGAAGCTGCGGATCGCCCGACCAACGTTCACCGATCACAGCTCAGAGGAGTTCGCGTCGGTGATCGACGGCTCGTTCTTTCAGGGCGCCAGCTTCGACGTGATGCTCGCCTACGGCCAGGTCAAGTACCTCGGCGCGTTGTGGATGGGCGCGATGGCCCGCATGCATCCCGAGCTCAGGTTCATCACGATGTCGCCGGGAAACACCGCGGGAACCGAGGCGCTGCGCGACCAGCCCGCGCTCGTGCGGATCATCGCCAGCCGGATCGTGCTCCCGTACCTTGCGCCTGCCCTTCGGATCGGGCACAAGCTGGACGTTGGGGCCGAGCGACTCGTCAATGCCGTCACGGACGCGTCACTGCAGAGCGGCGTCTTCTACGCAAGCGCCGCCAGCAAGATCACCGGACCGGTCATCGACCAGGCCGAGATCGTTCCCGACTTCCGCGACCCTGAGATCCAGGACCACGCATACGAGGCGATCCAGCGGTTCGTCCCGACGCTCGCCGCGGCTTGACGCTCTGTGACCAAGGCCCGACCCGGCTCTTCTCGGCTTCTCTAGCGAGTGGGCGCGACCTTGGAGTCGCGAGCGAGCGAGTCGATCCAACGCTCAAGGCGGCGCCCCTCGCGCACCATCAGTGCGGGATCACGAAAGGTGTTCGCGAAGAGCGCGATTCCCTGGTATGACGCCAGCAGGGCGAACGCCAAGTCGCGAGCGTCGCTCCTGCCCATCGCCTTGAACTGCTGCTCGACCCAGTCGATCGGCGCACGCATGAGCTCCGCACAGGCGCGAGCAAGGTCGTTATCTTGCTTCTCGAGCTCCGAGCACAAGCTCCCTCTCGGGCAGCCGTACAGCACCACCCGATCGGACTGTGACACCAGCAGGCGAACAAGCCCCTTCAGGCGTGCCCTAGGGGTTCGGTGCTGCTGCTCGATCGACGACAAGAGCTCATGGTCCTCTTGGACGTAGGCGTCGATTGTCGCGGCGACGAGTTCGTCCTTGGTCTTGAAGTAGTAATAGACGTTGCCGACCGGCACGTCCGCGACCTCCGCGATATCCGCGATGGTCGTGGCCTCGACCCCCTGGCGGTAAATAGTTTCGCCCGCGCCGGCTACCAAGCGGTCTCGCTTGCCGGGCCTCTCGCTTGTCATTGAGTTAGCCATCGTACTTACTCACTATAGAGGAGTTGGCGGCTACTTGACGTCGCGTTTGTGGAAGCTCCTGCCAGTCTGATCGTCTCGCTGTCGGCCAGGTCGCGCATGGAGGCCGGCATTTCGGCGGGGGCCCGGCGGTCTGCCTGGCGTTCGTGCCGGGCGCTGCTTCGTTAGCGAGCCACCTCAGCCTCGGCGCGGTGTGCTAAGTTAGTTGCCTCACTGACTATTCGCGATCTGGAGGCCTCTCCTGATGGAAGCTATCTCGGCAGCATCATCTCCACCGTCTTTCCTTGAGACGCGTCGCGGCAAGCTCACCCTCGCCTTGACGTGCGCGGTGGCGTTCATGGACCTTCTCGATGGGTCCATCGTAAATGTCGCGTTGCCGGTGATTCGGACTGATCTGCACTTCTCGGTCCAGAACCTGCAGTGGGTCGCGAGCGCGTACCTGCTCACCTACGGCGGGTTCCTGCTGCTCGGCGGCCGCTTGGCTGACTTGCTCGGCCGGCGGCGCTTGCTCGTTGCCGGGACGGCGCTCTTTGGAATCTCGTCGCTCGCGTGCGGCTTGGCTGGAAGCGACGGGGTGCTGATCGGGGGCCGGCTAGCTCAGGGGATCGGCGCGGCGATGATGACGCCCGCGGCGCTTTCCATTCTGACGACGTCCTTTCATACCCGCAGCGATCGGGTCAAAGCCCTTGGTTTTTGGGGTGGTATGGGCGCCATATCGGGCGCGTCCGGAGTGTTTTTTGGTGGCGTGCTCACGTCCGAGGTGAGTTGGCGGTGGGTGTTCCTTTTCAACCTGCCAATAGTGGCGGTCATCTTCGTGGCCTCGTTTCGCATCATCGACGGCGACCGACCCAAGGCACCGTCGCTCAGGGACTTTGACACCGTCGGCGCTGGTCTCATCACGGGCGGCATGCTGCTCTTGGTCTATGCGCTGGTGAACGCACCCAATGTCGGCTGGGGCACAGCTCGGACTCTCGGGGAGCTTGCAGGCGCCGTCGTGCTCATCGTCCTGTTCCTGTTCAACGAGCAGCGCCATAGCAACCCACTCGTGCCTCTGTCGCTGTTCAAGATCAAGGGTCTGTGGGAGGCCGATGTCACTCAGGTTCTCGCGTGGGCCGCCTTCTATACGATGTTCTTTCTCGTCACGCTCTACATGGAGGAAGTGCTCCACTATTCGGCGATCTACACCGGCCTGTGTTATCTGCCGCTGACGGTGGGCATTGGGCTCGGAGCGGGCGTGGCAACGAAGGGGATCCCGAAGATCGGCACCCGGCCGCTTATCGCCGCCGGTGCGCTACTGGGCGCCGCCGGAGTGTTCTTGCTCTCCCGGATGCCTCTGCATGGCACCTATCCTTCAGACATCCTTCCGGGGATGATGATCATGGGGGCCGGTTTGGGCTTGGTGATGGTGGGCGTTCAGAATGCCGCAAATGGGGGTGTGCCGGCCGACAAGGCTGGCCTCGCAGCATCGTTGATCACCGCGTCCTTCAGCTCGGTGCCGCGCTGGGGCTTGCGATCTTCGTCTCCCTCGCCACGGTACACACCAACCATCTACTCGCAATACACACCCAACACTCCGAAGCGCTCACGCTTGGCTTCCAGCGAGGACTGCAAGGCGCCAGCATCGCACTCGTGATCGCCGCGGTGGTCGCACTTCGAGCGCCAAACGTGCGTGTCGCCGACATCGCCCCAGGGGCCGACGCGGATGTGGGCCTACGCGCGGAAGACAACCAGGCCTTGCCAGTCCCCGTGGCCGGCTGATCAACACAGAACGACCTCACTTCCCAACCACCTGAGAAGAAACTCTCCGGGTTTATCGAGCCGCCCCGCAGAAGGCACGGGTGTTCCGGCACATCGCCAAACGACCAAGGAGCAGACCATGCCCGAGCAACCAATCAAAATCGCCGCAACGCAACCCGAGCCGCCGACCCGCAGATGGGCGGTTCTCGCGCTGCTCGGGGTTGCGCAACTGATGGTGGTACTTGACGTGACAATCGTGAACGTCGCGCTGCCTTCAGCTCAGCGGACGCTTCGCTTTTCGACCGATAGTCGGCAATGGGTGGTGACGGCCTACGCGCTGGCGTTCGGAAGCCTGCTGCTGCTCGGCGGCAAGCTCGGTGATCTCTTTGGGCGCAAGTGGACATTCGTCGCGGGTCTGATCGGCTTCGCCGGCGCTTCCGCACTCGGAGGCCTTGCCCAGTCGTTCGGGATGCTCGTCGCCGCACGTGCGCTGCAGGGAGCGTTCGGAGCCTTGCTGGCTCCCTCCGCGCTGGCGCTGCTGGCCGCCACGTTCGCCGGATCGCCCGATCGTCCAAAGGCGTTCGGGATCTTCGGCGCGATCGCCGGCGCCGGTGGCTCATTCGGCCTCGTCCTGGGCGGGGCACTGACACAGGCGGTCTCATGGCGCTGGTGCCTGTACGTAAACCTCGTGATCGCGATCCCGACCGCCATCTTTGCCCTTCGTCTACTGAAGAACGTCCGCCTCGGTCAGACCCGGCATCTTGACCTTCCGGGTCTGCTCACCGGGGCAGTTGGCGTGTTCGCTCTCGTTTACGGCGTCTCGAACGCCGAGACACACTCCTGGACGGCGACGGTAACGATCGTCGCGCTCGCTGCAAGCATGGTGCTGCTGACCGGCTTCGTGCTCATCGAGCGGGGAGTGTCCGAACCGCTGCTTCCACTCGGCATCCCGGCTGATCGTTCCCGCGGCGGCGCGTTCATCGCCCTGCTGCTCGCCTTCGGTGGGGTCTTCAGCGTCTTCCTGTTCCTCACCTTCTACCTGCAGCGCAGCCTCGACTACACGCCGCTGCTCACCGGTGTCGCGATCCTGCCATTGACCGCAGTCACGATTGTCAGCGCAACCGTCGCCCAAATCCGACTCGTCCCCCGGACCGGCGTCAAGCCACTAGTCACTCTAGGTATGGCGCTTGCCACCATTGGCATGTATTCCTTCACACGTCTCGGCGTTCACAGTGCATACGCCTCACACATCCTGCCCGGCCTTATCGTGACCGGACTCGGCCTCGGCCTCATCGTCCCACCCTCCCTGAGCGCTGCAACCCTCGGCGTCCAGCAGAGTCAGGTCGGCGTCGCAGCAGCACTGGCGAACACCTCCCAGCAGATCGGCGGGTCGATCGGAGCCGCCCTACTGAGCACGATCTTCGCCAGCGCCGCCCGTGACTACCTCAGCTCGCACCGCGGTACTAGCCAGCTCGCGGCGACCGCCACCGTCCACGGATACACCACAGCGTTCTGGTGGGCCGCCGGCATCTTCGCCCTAGGCCTAATCCTAACCCTCATCATCGTGCCAACACGACGCGTCACAAACCACGACCAGCCGACCCCCCGAACGACACCGATGACCGCAGACCTGGGGTCGGTTTGACCGAGCGAGGGCTGCATCCGGTCTCGCCGCCGTGACCGACCAGGCCTCCAGGATCTCGGAGCGGTTCAGGACCGCCGGAATGAACGAGGTGTCAACGTCGCCGGCTCACCTACGCCCACAGCCGGCCTCGCCTGATTCCGGTGAGGTTGCAGCACGTCATCACGCGAGCCAGGCCCACGCCACCGCTCGTCTGTAGGGCGCAGTGCCCGCTGCTGTGGCGATGCTCCTGGCGCATCGCGATTGCGCAGCCCCGCGCGATAGACCGACGGCGGGACGCCGTATTGGCTTCTGAAGGCGTGGGCGAAATGAGGAGCCTGGCGATAGCCGACCAGCCGTGCCACCTCGGCAACGGATAGCCCGCGGTCTGCGAGAACGCTAGGCTTTTCTGATCACTGAGATCGCACGGCTCACCCGAAGGGCTTGCGCACCCGCGAACGGATCGTCGGCAGCGGCCGCCGAACTCCTTTTGACGCGAGGGCCGGCCGCAACGACCTTGGACGACGTCAAGGCAGCCGCAGGCGTCAGCAGCTCACAGCTTTACCACTACTTTGACAGCAAGGGCGACCTGGTCCAAGCAGTCGCGGTGTACCGCACGGAGGGCAGCGTTGCGGCTCAGGGGCCGATGCTGCGCGGCATGGAAGGACTCGACAGCCTTCGAGATTCGGGCCGGGTTCGTCGTGGACGACTTTCGCTCGTTCGACTGCTGCGGAGGATGCCCGCTCGGCTCGCTCGGCAGCGAAGTCGCCGAGTACGACGAGCTGGCGAGGCAGGCCGTCTCCGCGAGCCTCGGACGGTGGGAGGGTGTTCTGCGCGACGGACTCACCAAGCTGCGCGAGACCGGCGTGCTGGACTCCGCCGCGGACCCCGAGGCGCTGGCGGTCATTCTCATGGTCGCCCTACAGGGCGGCTTTCTGCTCGGCAAGATTCATCGAAGCCCACGCTCGCTCGAGGTTGCCCTCACCAACGCGATCGACTACGTCGCGAGGTTTTGCGACCCTGCTGCCGCTGCGACAGGCGCCGACTTGTAGATCGAACGAGTGCCCGCTTGTGACCAGTGATCGACGGTGGACCGTGAACTTGGGATGAAGGGTGACGAGGATCTCATCGCGGAAGCGCTAATGGTTCGCGTCGCTGAGCGTCTCTGGATTCTTGGTCAGACTTGTCCGGCTCCCAGCTTGTCAGGGCGTTCGACGAAGCCCGTGGGCTCTGCTGAAGGCTCCCGCCGATTTTGGTGTTGATAATCCACGATGAGTCTGTGACGTTCAGGTGGACGAGGTGGGATCCGGGTTGGTCGTCGCCGATCGTGCCGCGGATCCTTGCGGACCGCACATTGGACGCAGCGCGACCACGGGAGTAAAAGCATGCGAGAAGACATCGTTCCGGGAGCCAACTTCCCCGATTACGAGCTGCCCGACCAGGAGAGCGTAAGCCGGCGGCTGAGTGAGATCCAGGGCGACGACCCACTAATCCTGACGCTAGCGCGCGGTCACTATTGCCCAAAGGAGCACCTGCAGCACCTCGAGCTAGCTGCCTTGTACCCCAAGATCGCCGTTGCCTACGCAAAGATCGCGACGATCTCGACCGACACCCACCACACGAGCCAAGAGTTTCGAGCGTCAGTCGGCGCCCAGTGGCCGTTCTTGTCAGATCATGAGCGGATCGTGCAGAGAGATCTTGACATCAAGGAGTACACCGACCCCGAGAACGACCCGATGATTCCGCACACGCTGGTACTCAAGCCCGGCTTGGTCGTTCACAGCATCTATAACGGCTACTGGTTTTGGGGCCGACCGCCGGTCAGCGACCTGTGGCATGACCTCCGTGAGGTGAGCCGCGAGATCCATCCTGACTGGGACCTCGCCATGCCGGGGCTTCGCGAGACGTGGGACGCGGGTGACCACTCGAAGTTCCACGGCTGGAACAGGCCCGACCCGGCGGCCGCTAAGGCATAGTCACGCGGCGCGCCGAAGGCGTCGGTCAGCTCAGGACTACGCTGATATCCGTCGAGGGACGGCGAAGAGCGCGTCGGGGTCGTAAGGGGGCGCCTCCAACCTCGACTAGCTGGTCGCGGTAGCCTCCGCCGCCCGAGCACCAATTGATGGCGACGAGAGGCTGTCTCCTCCAAGATGCCCACCCGGGGCGGAACGAAGCGATCAGCTGTTCGTGAGTCGGCTCGGGCCGCCTCCGCCAATGCAGCGAGGAGCTGGGGCAACTGACCGTCAGAGACAGGCTGGACTGCGTCCATCGCCTCGCAACTATAGGCGTCGCGCCCGACCACGCACCCAATTTTTCGAAAGGCTGTTCTATGCAGGCGATCCGCTCTGAAGCCTCGCCACCGTGTGATGGCCTACCGCCGAAAAGCGGTGGTGGTTGACGTTCGACCAATACGCGCGGTCAAAGCGCCGCCGCAGAGGCCTGTCGCCGTACGGCCGCAATCGCGGTGAAGCAGTCGCGCGATCCGATACGAGCACGCAGCCGCGTTGGACGACGAGTAGCAGCCCGATCCAACGCTGACCCTGCGCTTGCTCTCGCTGTCAAGCGGCAGCCTGTCGGCTGAGGTTCCGCCCAATAGCACGTTCGCCGGCGAGCGGCCTCGGTGGTCAGCGGCTGGCACAGCGTCGGGCCGGGAGCGCAGCCAGGGGGGTTATCAAAGCCTATAAGTGATTATCAAGTTTTCTTGATAGCGCCTTATACCTTCTGATAGTTCTGCTACCTTGCACCCGTGGATCCGCTCGCAAACCCATATTCGATGAGTGCCGGCAACCCTCCGCGCGCCCTGACCGGCCGAGAGACGCAGAAGCAGCAATTCAGGACGATGCTCGGTCGCCTGGCCCGCGAGATGAACGAGCCGAGCATGATCGTCTTTGGCCTAAGCGGTCTTGGTTCACACTGCACCTCCGTAGTTACTGGTTGATCATTCGGTCCAATTGGGCGCCGGCGGCCTCGATTCTTAGGCCCTTTCGGCGTCCTTGGGTGACTTGGACTGCTCGCAGCTCGCCGCGTTGGACCTTGTGCAACACGGTCTGTCGGGCGCAGCCGAGTAGTTGTGCGGCCTGGTCGAGCGGCACGTAACCGTCGGGCACGTCGGGCACAAAGCGTGCGCGGATCTCGTCGTTGAGGCGGATCCGCCAGGGCGCACCGGGGGTGGCTTGGTCGCCGGGGAGCAGCCCTTGGCGTAGCCAGCGGTGGATGGTATTGGTGGAGACGCCAAGCTCGCCGGCGGCCTCCAGGATCGAGAACAGTTGGCTGGCCGGATCCGGTGGCGGTGCGGCGGGGATGGCGGCTTTGACGCGGACGTTGTATACGCGCGACTGGGTGAATGGCAGTCCGCTGGCGGTCAGGCGTCCCTGACGGGAGAGGACCTGCGCGATCTGACGGTCGGGATAGTTCTCGGCGAGGCGGCGGATCAGCTCGGTCGTCTCCTCGCTGGTGCGCCGGCGGTCCAGGACGTTGGCGTTCAGCCGCATCTGAAGCTCGGTTCTGGCTCCGCCCTCCCAGCAGATCTCAAGTGCCGCGCGGCGCTCACTTGAGTGAATCGTGATGACGATCTCGCTGATGATGGTGCGCAACAGCTCCTTGCGGTCACGGTTGCTGGTGGTCTCTGCGTCCCAGAGGCGCGGCAGGTCACGCGCTAGGCGCGTGAGCGCCACTCGCTCCCGGTCTGTGAGCGGCGAGGGACGCGCCTGTTCGATCGTGGCGAGCTTGCCGCGCTCCTGCTCGGCCGCAGCGAGCGCTTGCTCGAGCTTTTGCTCCAGCGTGCGGGCTACGAGCCGGTTCTCGGGCTCGCACGCGTCGAACTGCCGTTCTGCACGCTCGGCCTCGAACTCGGCTCGCTCGAGGGCGAGTCGTTGCCCGGCCAGGCGCGCCTCGTGCTGGTCCTGCAGCTCGCGGATCGCGCGCGCTGTCGCTTCGATCCCAGCTGGCGTGACCGCTTCAAAAAACGAGGCGAGGACCGCTTTCTCCAGCCGCTTGCCGCCAAGGGACTGGCAAGCTTTGCCGGTGGCGTGCAGGTCACGGCCACGCACGCACGCATACCGGTGGTCACGGCCGCCTTTGCCGCTATAGGCGATCTGCATCCGCCGCCCGCAGCACCCGCAGCGCACCAATCCCTGCAGCAACGCCGAGCCCTCGCGCGCGACACCGCTTCCCTCACCCCTACAGGTCATGTTCGCCCGCAGCCGCTCACGCGTCGCGAGATATTCATCCCAGCTGACATAGCCGGGATGGTGATCGGGCAGGCAGACGGACCACTCGGCCATCGGCACCTCGACAGCGCGAACGCGCACCCGCCCGTCCTGCTGCACACGCTTCTCGCAGCTCGTGCGGCCGAACACGAACGCGCCGGCATACGCCGGATTGGTCAGGAAGTCGTGCACCGCTCCATAGCTCGCTCGCACCCAACGGATATGCCGCTGACCGACCGTGCGCCGCGGAAGCGCCTGTCCCTCGCCGACCAGCTCCATCACCACCTGGCGCGCCGAACCCAGCCGCCGCCAGAGGACAAACACGCGCTCGATCGCGTGACGCACCTGCTCGTCGGGGCACAACACGATCCGCTCGTCCTCGTCGCGGTCCAACCCGACCGGCAGCGCCAAGCGCAGCTCCCCGCGCTCGGCCTTATGGCGCAGCCCACCGTTCAGCCGCGCGCGAATCAGGTGCAGCTCGGCCTCGCTCATCGTGCCCTTGAGCCCCAACAGCATCCGGTCGTTGAAATCCGCCGGGGAGTACACACCATCAGCATCAGCGATCAGCGTGCCGGTGAGCGCACACAGATCCAGCAACTGATGCCAGTCCGCCGAGCTGCGAGCGAAACGCGAGACCTCGAGCGCGAGCACCAGCCCAACATGCCCGAGACCGACCTCGGCGACGAGCTCTTTGAAGCCGATGCGTCCATCGGCGGTGCTGCCCGACCGGCCGGTGTCCTCATCTACGACCGTGACCGACCCCGCCGGCCAGCCCAACTCGACCGCGCGCTCCGTGAGCCCATACTGGCGTGCCGCGGACTCCACGTTGCGTTCCACCTGCGCAAGCGTTGACTGGCGCACATACACAACCGCCCGCCGACGACGATGCGCCTCGGTGACCTTCCCGTGCTCACTCATCGCGCTGCGCCTCCACCAGCCTCGCCAACAGGCGCGCCAACCCCAGCACGATCTCCCGCTGGGCCGCTGGCGTCAGCGTCTCCCACACCGCCGCCCCGACCACCGTTTCCTCGCCCATCACGAGCGCCAACTGTCCCGACACGACTCACACCTCCGTTTTCGCCGAAGCCTGCGCTCCGCGTCGGACGCCGCGCTGCTCTGAGCGCTCCGAGCCGCTCACCGAAAAGCCGCCACGCTCCCGGCGTCGCTACCACACCCAGCGAACGCTGCTCCTCCGCCCGCCGCGGCAAATCGGTCCAACGCGCAGGGATCTCACCCACGCTGCCATCCACCAGCCGACAGACCACGACCGTTTCACCCGAAGCGTCATCCGTCGTCCAGCCGCGCACCTCAAGCTCGAGATCACGCAGCCCTCCCGGCGCGGAAATCAGCCGCACCCGCTCCGGCAACGGATCCACAACATGAGTAGTGCAACGCCTATTTGAGCGGTGTCGGCAAGACGGTCCTGTTGCTGGAGTTCGAGAGCATCGCGGACGCCTCGGGATGGACCGCGCCGGACCCGATCGAGATCCGCTCGGACACAGACTTTCGTGCTGAGCTCGCCGACGCCGCCTACCAGGCGCTGCTGCGTCTCGACCGTCGCCGTGCGCTCGGTGACCGGCTAAAAACGTTTACCCGCCTGCTGAGCGGCTTCAAGGTCGGCGCGAGCATCGAGGGCAGCGTGGAGTTCTCGTTCGACCCGAGCGCGGTGGGTGGCTCGACGGGGAACCTCGAGCGTGACCTGACCCACCTGTTCGTGGAACTCGGCGAGACGGCGCGAGAGCACGAGACCGGCGTGGTGTTCCTGATCGACGAGATGCAGTTCCTCAAGCGTGAGGAGATGGAGGCAGTTGCGGCTGCCATGCATCGGATGTCCCAGAAGCAGTTGCCGATCGCATTGGCCGGCGCGGGCCTTCCTCAACTCCCTGGTCTGATGGTGGACGCCAAGTCCTATGCCGAGCGTCTGTTCTCCTACCCGGAGATCGGACCGCTGAGCCCCGACGCCGCGCGCCAGGCGCTGTTCGAGCCCGCCCAAGCGGAGGGTGTCGGCTTCGAGGATGACGCGTTGGCGCGAATCGTTGAGCTCTCGGGCTGCTACGCCGCGTTCGTTCAGGCATACGGCAAGGAGACGTGGAACATGGCGCCGGGCTCGCCGATCACCCTTGCCGACGTGCAGGCCGCCGAACCGGTCGTTGAGGCGAAGCTCGACGAGGAGTTCTTCCATGTGCGCTTCGAGAAGGCCACGCCCGCCGAGCGACGCTACATGGCCGCTATGGCGGACCTCGGCGACGGCCCCTACAAAACGGGGGAGGTCGCCGGGCGCCTCGGCGGTCGGGCAAGCTCATCCTCTGTACACCGAGACAGCCTCATCAAAAAGGGTCTGATCTTCAGCCCCGACCACGGAGAGGTCAATTTCACGGTGCCGCACTTCTCACCATTCATGCGCCGACGCTACCCGCTGTAACCTCGCGGTGCGCGAGCACCAGCAAGGGGTAGGCGCAACTCGTGAGCACTGCGGGTGTATCGGCACCGGGTCTCCCCGGCCGGAAAACATCTGTTCGTCATCTAGTACCAGTAAGTAATGACGCTATTACCCCGGGGTACTATCTGACTCCTCTGCACATAGAGCCGCCTGGTCCTGCGGGCTACCTTGATCGCGTTCTCGTTCGGCGAGCTCGGCTTGCTCGCGAGGTCGGCGATGACATGCGCATAGTGGCTGAGCAGGGTCGCGGGGCTGTGCCCCATCCACTCGGAGATTTGCACGATCGAGTGCTTACCGTCGTGGATCAGCAGGCTCGCGAAGCTGTGGCGCAGGTCGTAGGGCACGGGGCCTGCGTAGGTTCGCTTGGTCTTGCGCTTGCCGTCGTTCACGATCGTGGTCTTGGTGATCGTGGCGATGCCGATCGCCTCGCAGGCCGGCTGCCACACACGTGATCGCCAGTCGCGCCAGTCGTGGTCGCGCCAGGGCGTGCCGTCTGGGCGAGCGAAGATCAAACCGCCGGGTCCGCCGCACGCGCGCTGGTACTCCCGTAGATCGGCTTGCAGCGCATCGAGCAACGGTGGACAGCGTGGCGGGCGATTGGTCTTCTGACCGGGCACGATCTCCCCGTCGATCCACTTCTGCTCGACCAGGATGGTTGTCTTGCACACATGCTGGTATTCGAGCGCGAGTGCCTCCTCGGGGCGCAGGCCGGCGTACGCGAGGACACTCACGAGCGTCGCGTCTCGCAACCCGTGGTCGGAGTTCAGCAGCATCTGTCTGCGCAGCGCCTCGACGTCGATGGGACGCAGCGGCTTGATCGTGCGTTTGCGTGGCACGCGCGGCTTGGCGATCAGCTTGACGACATTGACGCTCGCCCGGTCCCATTCGACGGCCCGCGCGAACATGCTCTGCAGCAGGCCCAGGCAGCTTCGGATCGTGGCCGCTACCGCCCCGGCCTCTTCGAGTTCGAGAATGAACTCCGAGAGAACCAACGGGGTGATCTGGCGCAACTCCATCGCACCGAGCCGCCTGTTGATGTGCACGTTCCAGAGACAGCGGTACTTCTTGCGGGTGCTCGTCTCAAGCCGCGTCTCGACGTATAGGCGCCAGAAGTCGCCCATGAACCGCTCCAGCACTTCGTTGCCGCGTTCGAGTACCGCGAGGTCCCCGGTTCGCTTGAGCAGTCGCAGACGAGCGCGGAAGTCCTGGGCGTCCTGTGCGGTGTCGAAGCTCCGCTGGTCGCGCTTGCCCCGAGCGTTCTTGAAGCGGACCCTGTAGGAGTAAAGGACCTCGCCGCCGCGTGGGCGACGCTCGCGGATCTCAACTCCGGGAATCGGCTTCGGACGTACGCTCATGTCTAAATAAGCCCTTACGGTGCGCGGGACGATCTGGACTACGACACGAACGTCGGTGCGCCATGACTCAGCACAACCGAGCCGAGTGACGTGGTCCCGGCCAGGTCCGAAGGAGGGCTCAACGCCCCCGAAACGCCCCCACGATCACATCTGGCGACTCTCTGGAGAGGCCGATGCCGGGCAAAAGCACCGACCTTGAAGCGATTATCTGACACGTGAAGGGTGACCTGTTCCGG
>CAVXUG010000005.1:0-157705 GCA_963764905.1 uncultured Solirubrobacterales bacterium | reverse complement strand
CCCGTGGGCTTGTGTGGTGGCTAGCTGGGCGGCGTCGATCGCTCGCCCGCGGCGGCGGCCTCGGCGTGGGCTTCTTCGCGCACGCGGCGGTACTCGTTGACGACGATCTCGGTGAGCTCCTCGACGGAGGTCTCGGCGGTCGGCTTGTCGAGCACGATCACGCCGTCCTGGATCATCGAGACGCGGTCGCAGGCTTCGAAGACCTGGACGTAGTTGTGGAGGATCATGACGATCGAGACGCGCCCCTCCTGCTTCAGCCGCGCGACGAGGTCGAGGATCTGCGCGCCCTCTTTGGCGCCCATCGCCGCCAGAGGCTCGTCGAGCAGGATGATGTCGGCCTCCCCGTTGACCGTGCGCGCGACCGCGATCGCCTGGCGCTGCCCGCCCGAGAGCCGGGCGACGGCGACGTCGATCCGCGGGATGTTGATCCCGATCTCGTCGAGCGCCGCGCGCGCCCGCAGCTTCATCTCGCGGTTGGCCAGGAACGGGATCGGCCGGTGGACGCGCTCGCGGCGCAGGAAGAGGTTGTGGTAGACGGACAGTTCGTCGATCAGCGCGAGGTCCTGGTAGACGGTGTCGATGCCTTTCGCGCGCGCGTCGTCGACGCCTTTCGGCGTGTAGGGCTCGCCGTGCAGGAACATCTCGCCCGCGTCCTGGCGCTGGAAGCCGCAGAGGATCTTGATCAGCGTCGACTTGCCGGCGCCGTTGTCGCCGAGCAGGCCCAGCACCTCGCCCTTGCGCAGGTGCAGGTTGACGTCGCGCAGCGCGGTGACCGGGCCGAAGCGCTTGGCGATGTGTTCGACGCGCAGCACGTCGTCCGGAGCCGACACCGGCCCGACGATCGTCTCCGCCGATACGGGCCGGTCGTGATCAGCCACTTCGGGACCCCCTGCGCACGCGCTGCACGTAGACGTTGATCGTCATCGCCAGGATGATCGCGAGGCCCAGGTAGAGGAGCTGGTAGTTGGCGTTGACGCCCTTGAGGATCAGGCCGTCGTGGAGGATGCCGAGGAACAGCGCGCCGATGAAGGCGCCGACGACGGTCCCCGACCCTCCGGCCAGCAGCGTGCCGCCGATCACCGCCGCCGAGATCGCCTCGAACAGGATTTCGTTCGCGCCGGCGACGTCCGGCTGCACCGAGGAGGCGCGCACGGCCTCGAGGATCCCGACGAAGCCGCCGGCGGTGGCGCAGAGGATGAAGTTGCGGATCACGATCAGCCGCACCCGCACCCCGGCCTCGGAGGCGCCGAGCTTGTTCGAGCCGACGGCCACCGTGTAGAGGCCCCAGCGGGTGAACGTCAGCACGATCTGCCCGACGACCACGATCGCGATCGCCCAGATCAGCTCCGAGTAGGTGCCCTCGCCGAGGACTTTCGCGAACGTCGAGACGTGGTTGACCGTTTCGGTGAGCACGATGTGCGCCCCGTTGATCACGTGCGTGACGTTGACCTGCGTGCTCGTCACTTCCGCGCCGGGCATCGCGACCGGCTCGGCGTGCGAGATCACCAGCGTCAGCCCCTCCAGCGTGAACAGCATGCCGAGCGTGGTCACGAACGAGCTGATGCCGACGACCGCCGTGAAGAACCCGTTGACGAAGCCGACGACCATGCAGCAGGCCAGCGCGAGCAGCACGCACGGCACGTGCGGAATCCCGGCGACCGCCAGCTTGTAGTAGATGAACGGCGCGAGCAGGTACGTCGCCCCGATCGAGAGGTCGATCTCGCCGAGGATCATCACGAACACCTCGCCCGCGCCGAGGATCGCGAACGGGGCGAAGAACGGCAGCAGCGTCTTGAAGCTGGAGCTGGTGAGGAAGGTGCTGGTGGTCAGCGAGAAGTAGATCGCCGCGAGCAGCGTGACGACGATGATCGAGCCCTCGCGCAGCGACAGCGCGCGTTCGAGCAGCTCGTTGCGACTCGGCAGCGAGGCCCGGCGCGTGCTGTGCGCCGGGCCCGCGGCCGGTGGCGTGGACATCGTCCCCGGCGAGGCCGGGTTCCCCGCCGCCTGCGCCATCGCCTAGGCCGGGGTACCGGCCGCGATCGGCACCACCTTCGCTTCCGATGAGGTGCCCTCGAAGCGGCTCTTGGAGTTGACGTACGGGGTGATCGTTTCTTTGTCGACGAATTTCAGGCCCGTGTTCACTTCCGCGGGACCCGTCAGCGACCCGGAGACCTGCCACAGGAACAGCTGGACGATCGGCAGGAACCCCTGCAGGTAGGGCTGCTGGTCGATCGTGAATTCGAGGTAGCCTTCGTGGAGCAGTTTCTGGGTTTTTTCGGCGAGGTCGAAGCCGCCGGCCTTGACGCCTTTCGCGTTCAGCCCGAGCTTCTGCATCACGCCCCCCAGTTCCGCGGTGTCGCCGCCGTCGACGGCGTACATCCCCTTCGTCGTCGGATGGCCGGTCCAGTAGGCTTCGATCGCGGTTTTCTCGCCCGATTCCAGCGAGCCGGTCACGATCGTGTGCAGGTTGATCGGCGCGCCCGATTCCTTGATCGCCCGTTCGGCTCCTTCGAGGCGCGGCTGCAGGTTCGCCGAGCCCGCACTGGCGGTGAAGATCGCCACGTCGCCTTCTTTGACCGCGGCGACGATCCGCTTGCCCATCAGTTCGCCGGCCAGTTTCAGGTCCTGGCCGATGTAGGCCAGGCGCTTGTTGGGGGGCGAAGGGGCGTCGGCGTTGTAGGCGACGACCGGGATCCCCGCCTTGAGCGCGTTTTCGATCGGCACGTTGAACGCGGTCTTCGAGATCAGCGACACCGCGATCCCGTCGGCGCCCGATGAGACGGCGGTGTTGATGGCGTTGACCATCTGGTTGATGTTTTCGCTTTCCGAGCCCGTCCACTCGTAGCTGCAGCCCAGCAGTTTGCAGGCGTCCTGGATTCCGTACTGCGTCGGGACGAAGAACGAGTTCGTCGTGACGTGGTTGACGACCACGAATTTGTAGCTCGGGTGCGACCCGAAGATGCTCGCGGACCCGCCGCTGCTGCTGGAGGCGCTCGACCCGCACGCGGCCAGCAGGCTGCTGACCCCGCCGACGGCCACGCCGGTCAGCGCCGTGCGCTGCAGGAACGCTCGTCTGTCGAGACCGCGCCTGGCGATCCCCGGTGCATCGAGGTGCTCGAGACCCCCCTGCCGTCTCCGCGTGCCTGATCGATCTCTGACATCACATCCTCCTCCTCGTGCATGTGAGGCGCCGTGACCCGCGGTGCCCGTTGGCTGAGTGCTAAGTGCTTTGGTTTCTTTCAGGAGCTTGTTACCCGCATCAACTATCCGGGCAATCTCTCTTTGTCCTAATCTCCTGGCTCGTTTCGTGCCGTCTCACACAAGGGTATACCCTCGATCAATGGTTTTCCCGGACGAGGGCTCCGACCTTTCCGCAAGTTCCGGGAACGATCCGTCTTCCGAGCGCGATCCGTCCTCCGAGCGCGCGGAGGCCTATGGCCCGATCGAGCTGAGGCGCTACGTCAAAGGCGATGGCCGCGCGCTGATCCTCTACACGCAGGGGGGAGGCGCGCGCGACGACACCGCGCACGAGGGGCTCGTGCGGGGATCGGGCGGCTCCGCGCACGGTGGGAGCGAGCGCGCGTGAGTGGCCGCGCGGAGCTCGGCGGCGGGTTGGCAGCGGGCGATCGGGTGGGAGCCGGCGCGTGAGCGAAGAGCGCCGCAACGAGCTGCGCGACGAGCCGGTCGTCTACGCGATCCACCGCCAGGACCGCACGTTCCTGCCCGCGCGCGAGCACTGCCCGCTGTGCCCGACCCGCCCGGGCGGGGAGCAGACGGAGATCCCGTTCCCGGCGTTCGAGATCGCGGTCTTCGAGAACCGCTTCCCCGCCTTCGAGGCGCCGCGCGGGGCGGCGGAGGTGGTCGTCTATACGGACCGCCACGACGATTCGCTGGGGACGCTCGCGCCCGCGCGCGCCGAGGCGCTGATGTGGGTCTGGCGCCAGCGCTACGGGGAGCTCGGCGCGCGTGCTGACGTCGAGTACGTGATGGTCTTCGAGAACCGCGGGGTCGAGGTCGGCGTGACGCTGCATCACCCCCACGGGCAGATCTACGGCTACCCGTTCCTGCCTCCCGTGCCGCGACTCGAGCTCGCCGCCGACGCCCGCCTGGGCGGCTGTGCCCCGTGCGCGCTGCTGCGCCGCGAGCTCGAGGACGGCCGGCGCGTCGTCTACGAGAACGAGGCCGTCGTCGCCTACGTCCCGTACGCGGCGCGCTGGCCCTACGAAGCGCACGTGGTGCTGCGCGAGCACCGCCCGAGCCTGCTCGACTGCGACGCAGCGGAGCTGCGCCTGCTCGCCGACGGCCTGCAGACGCTCGCGCGCGGGTACGACATGCTGTTCGACCGGCCGTTCCCCTACGTGATGGTCGTCCACCAGGCGCCGACCGGCGGCGCGGCGGCGGGGCACGGGCACCTGCACGTCGAGTTCTACCCGCCGCTGCGCACCGAGACGAAGCTCAAGTACCTCGCCGGTTCCGAGCAGGGCGCGGGCACGTTCATCTCCGACGTGCTCCCGGAGGAGTCGGCCGCCGGCCTCGGTGAGGCGATCCTGCGTGCGGAATGAGGTCGTGGCTGCGTTCGCGCCCGGGCGCGTGAACCTGATCGGCGAGCACACCGACTACAACCTCGGCCTGGCGCTGCCGTTCGCGGTCGCCGAGGGCGTCGTCGTGCGCGCGCAGGCGGCCGCGCCCGACTCGCCCGGCGCCCGGCGGATCTATGCCCACGCACGCGATCTTGGCGAGACGGACGAGTTCGCGCTCGCTGAGATCGCCCCCGCGGAAGGATGGCGCGCGTTCGTGCGGGGCGTCGTCGCCGAGCTGCAGCGAGCCGGCGTTCCGCTGCGCGGCGCGCGCGTGGAGATCGGCGGCGACCTCGAGCAGGGCGCCGGTCTGTCCTCCTCGGCCGCGCTCGAGGTCGCCCTCTGCCTGGCCCTCGCAGAGCTCGCCCGGCCGCCGGCGCCGGGGGACGGTTCGCGGATGCCGTCCGGGGATCCGCCTGCCGAGGCGGCGCAGACACGGGCAGGTTCCTCCGGGGATCCGCCTGCCGGCGCGGCGCAATCGCAGTCCGACATGGCGCAAACGCGGGCAGGTGCATCCGCGGACCAGCCCGCCGACGTGGCGCAAGCGCGGGCCGGCGGGGAGGCGGCGCCGCTCGACCGGATCGCGCTCGCGCGGCTGTGCGCGCGCGTGGAGAACGATTGGGTGGGGGCGCAGACGGGGATGCTCGACCAGCTCGCGTCGCTGTTCGGGGCGGCCGAGACGGCGTTGCGGATCGACTTCCGCACGCTCGCGGTCGAGCCCGTGCCGCTGCGGCTCGGGGGCTGGCGGTTCGTCGTCGTCGACTCCGGCGAGCGGCACGCGAACGCGAGCTCGGGCTACAACGAGCGCCGCGCGCAGTGCGAGCGCGCGTGCGAGCTGCTGGGCGTCGAGACGCTGCGCGACGCGAGCGCCACGGCCGTCGCCGGCCTGCCGCGGCCGCTGCGCGCCCGCGCCGAGCACGTGCTCGGCGAAAACGCGCGGGTCGAGCAGGCCGTCGCGGCGCTGCGCGCGGAGGATCTGCCCGCCGTCGGCGCGCTGCTCGACGCCTCCCACGCGAGCCTGCGCGACCTCTACGAGGTCTCTACGCCGGCGGTCGAGCGCGCTGTCATGCGGCTGCGCGAAAGCGGCGCGGCGGGCGCGCGGCTGATGGGCGGCGGCTTCGGCGGCAGCGTGCTCGGCCTGTTCGCGCCGGATGTCCCGGTCCCGCCCGGCGCGCGCGAGGTGCGCCCGGGGCCGGGAGCCCATCTGCTGCCCGCCGCGATCGCCTGATCGAGGTCGCCCGATGTGGTTCCGACGCAGGTGTGGTTCCGACGCAGGTGTGGTGCTTCCGACGCAGGTGTGGCGTGTGACAAAAATGCGACGCAGGTGTGGCAGAAGTGTGACGGGAGGATAAAGGCCGCGGGATGCGGTGTTAACTTTTAAGACAGCGTATAACTATGGATACACGCACTCTTAAAAATATAACAACCCAACCCTCCCCTTTAACTTGTGACGACTCTGACCGGAATGTGACAAAAATGTGTCCATCTGTGCCAGGAATGTGACGCTATGTACAAACTGTGCCCGAAGTGCGATGCAGAGGTGCCTGAGCTGCGACGGAAGTGTGCCCGGAAGCTAAAGGCGCGGCGGGGTGGCATATACATAAAAGAGTGCGTGTAACCATCGTGTCACGCGCTCTTAAAAGAATAACAACAACCCCCCGCGATCTCATTATCTCCACAGTTGTGACGAATTCGTGCGGTAATTGCGTCCGTACCGTGACGGAGACGTGGACGAAGTGCGACGGCGCGCATCACGGGCAGTGCTCGAAGATGAACCACGCGCTGTTCGCGTGCGCCTCGGTGAACCCCGGCGGCACCTCGACGGGCAGGTGCGGATCGTGGGGGTCGAGCACGTAGTCTTCTTCGACTTCCTTGCTCGCCGGGTCGACATACGTGCCTGACGCGATCGGGCTGGCTTCGGCGCTCACGATCTCGCGCGGGCTCGTCCCCAGGTACAGCGCCAGCAGCGGGATCGGCGCGTGGTTCGGCACCCCCACGGGCTCGCAGCGGCGCGTGATCGAGCCGTCTTGCACGAGCGCGACGAGCTCGTTCTGGAACGTTTCCTGGCGCGCCAGTTTCCCGAGTTCGCGGTGCACCGTGTGGTACTGCGTGGGAATGTAGGCGACGAGCGCGACGAGCACGAGCGCGCCGCCGGCCATCCACCAGCGCCGGCGCGGGTCCTCGCGCGGCAGGCGCGTCCAGCCGAACACGCCGGCGCCGCAGAAGATGCACAGGATCGCCGCGGCCAGGAACGCGTAGCGCGTGTTGATCGGCAGCCCGGCCGTGGCGAACGCCGCGAACACGAGCACCGCGACGACCCCCACGACCGCGCCGAGGCGCGCCCGCCGCGGCAAGAGCCACAGCGACAGCACCCCGCCGAGCGCCGCGCCGAGCAGCACCGGCGGGCCGAGGATCTCGCCGATCCGCCGCGGGATGTACTCCGGCACGTTCGCGATCCCGGTCACGCGATCGAGCGTTTCGGCGGTGTGCCGCGTGTTCGTCAGCGACCACAGCGGATGCCCGGTCACCAGCCAGTCGCTCGCCACCCACACCAGCGGCGCCGCCGCGGCGAGCAGCGTCAACCCGGCGATCTGCCGGCGCGTGCGCCGGGGGGAGCGTTGGTTAAAAAGGGCTCAGAACGCGCGCGCCTACGCGTGCGCGTGTACGCGCGCACGGTTCGCGGCGTCAAGTTCATCAGGTACAGCCAGTACAACCCCGAGAACACCCACGCCTCCGGGCGCAGCAGCCCGGCGAGCGCGAGCAGCGCCAGCACCGGCGCGCCCGCCGGCCGATCGGGGCTCCCGTCACCCCCCGATCGGTGGTGCCGAGCCTCGACCAGCACCGCGCTGAGCACGAGCAGCAGGTAGGGGATGTCCACGTACGCGCGCACGCCGTAGGACAGCACCGGCACGCGCGTGAGCAGGATCAGCGCCGCCAGCGCCCCCGCGGCGCGCCCGAACCACAGCGAGCCGAGCCGGTAGAGCACCCACCCGCACGCCGACAGCGCGAGGAAGCCGAGCGCGACCGTCACGCCTTCGATCGCACCCGCCGGCAGCGGCGCGAGCACCACCCCGAGCACCTCCACGAGCGGGTGCGGTGTCGGCGCGATCGGGATCCCGTACTGCGGCGTTTCGCCGCGTGCGAGCTGCCCGCCCCAGGCGAGCGCGTAGAGCGTGTCGTAGTTGGCGAAGCCAACGCCGGCCGCCACCCACAGCACGACGGCCCCCGCGACGATCGCGAGCGGGGCCACGAGGTGTTTGACGTGTGTCCTCACGAGCGGGCACGCTACCCGCTCGAACGGCTCCCGCCCGCCCCGCGCCCGTGGGTAGACTCAGGACAACGGTGCCGATCGAGAAGCCACAGGCGCAAGCAGAGCTTGCGCAAGCCCAGTCTCTCTATCGCAGGCACCGGCCCCGTACGTTCGCCGACGTCGTCGGCCAGGAGCCGGTCGTGCGCACGCTGCGCAACGCCGTCCAGCGCGGGAAGGTCCACCACGCCTACCTGTTCGTCGGCTCGCGCGGGACGGGGAAGACCTCGATGGCGAAGATCCTCGCGGCCTGCCTGAACTGCAGTAATCGAGACCCCACCCACCCCACGATCGACCCCTGCGGCGAGTGCGAATCGTGTCTCTCGATCGCGCACGCCTCCTCGCTCGACGTGATCGAGATGGACGCCGCCTCGAACAACTCGGTCGACGACATCCGCGAGCTGCGCGAGAGCGTCGCCTACTCGCCGGTCTCCGGGCGCAGCAAGGTGTACATCCTCGACGAGGCGCACATGCTCTCGACGGCCGCCTGGAACGCGTTCCTGAAGACGCTCGAGGAGCCGCCCCCGAACACGGTCTTCGTGCTCGCCACGACCGAGGCGCAGAAGGTGCCGGCGACGGTCGTCGACCGCTGCCACCGCTTCGACTTCCACCGCCCGACGGTCGAGCAGATCGCCTCGGTGCTGCGCCGCGCCGCCGCCGCCGAGTCGATCGAGATCCCGCCCGAGGCGGTCGCCGCCGTCGCGCGCTCGGCCACGGGCTCCTTCCGCGACGCGCTCGGCACGCTCGAGCAGCTGCTCACGTACAGCGGCAACGAGATCGCGCTGCAGGATGTGCTCGCGGTGCTGGGCGTGGCCGACGCGGGCCTGCTGGAAGAGCTCGTCGACGCGGTCGACGCGGGCGACGGCGCGCGCGCGTTGCGCGCGCTGGAGCGCTGCGTGGAGAGCGGTCGCGACGCCGGCTCGTTCGCCGCCGACCTCGAGGTGCACGCGCGCGAGCTGCTGGTCGTGCAGACGCTCGGTGAGCTGCCCGCCGAACTGGCGCTCACCGAGGAGGCCGACGCGCGCCTGCGCGCCCAGGCCGAGCGCGTCGACCGCGCGGTCGTCGTGCGCCTGCTCGAGCTGCTCGGCGCGGCGCTCGAGGGCGTGCGCGCCGGCGCCGACCCGCGCACGCGGCTCGAGCTGGCCCTGGTCAAGGCCGCGGCCCCGGCCCTCGATGCCTCCACGCCGGCCCTGCTCGCCCGGATCGAGCGGCTGGAGCGCGAGCGCGGGGTCATATCCGCGCCCACGCCTGCACCTGTGCCCGCTCCCGTTGAGGAGGTGATGCCCGAGCCGGCGCCGGCTATGGACGTCGAGCCGGAGCCCGTTCCCGAGGTTGCACATGCCACAGATCTCGATTCCCTGCTCGTGATGTGGCCGGCGGTGTTGGAGTTGGTGGGGACGGAGAACAAGATGCTGAGCGCGGTTCTCTTGGACACGCGCCCGGTGGCCGTGGAGGGTGAGGACCTGATCGTGGCGTTTGCCGCCTCGGCGGCTTTCCTGAAGAAGAAGGCCGAGCACCCCGACAACCGCGCGATTGTCACCGATGCGCTCCGTCAGATCGCAGGCGGTCGCTGGCGACTGTCCTACGAACTGCTCGAGGCCGATGCTGAGGCCGCGTCCATGCTCCCGACGCCGACGGAGGAGGAGTGGGTGGCGCGCTTCATGGAGGAGTTCGATGCCGAGGAGCTGTCCAGCGATCAGGCGCCGGTCAACAGCGAACCGAAGGAGGCGTGATGGCCAAGCAGCAGCGGATGCCGAACATGCAGCAGATGATGCAGCAGGTACAGAAGATGCAGCAGGACATGGAGGTCGCCCAGGAGGAGCTCAAGCACGAAACGGTCGAGGCCTCCGCCGGTGGTGGCATGGTCACCGTGCGGATCACCGGCGACCTGCAGGTCCAGGCTGTGACGATCGACCCCGCGGCGGTCGACCCCGAGGACGTGGAGATGCTCTCCGACATGGTCCTCGCCGCCGTCAACGAGGCGCTCCGCGCCGCCCAGGAGCTCGCCGCCGGCAGGCTCGGCGCGACCACCGGCGGCCTCGACCTCGGCGGCCTCGGTGGGGGTCTGGGGCTCCCCGGCCTCTAAGTCGTGAGCAGCTACGCCCCGCCCGTCCAGCGGCTCGTGACCGAGCTCTCGAAGCTCCCCGGGATCGGCTCCCGCACCGCCCAGCGACTGGCCTTCCACATCCTCCGCTCCTCCCCCGAGGACGCGATCGCGCTAGCGGAGTCGATCCGCGAGGTGAAGGAGAAGATCGGCTTCTGCGAGGTCTGCTTCAACCTGACCGACGAGGCGCGCTGCCGCATCTGCCAGGACACGCGCCGCGATCACGGCCTGATCTGCGTCGTCGAGGAGCCCTCCGACGTGATCCCGATGGAGCGCACGCACGAGTACTCAGGCGTCTACCACGTGCTCGGCGGCGCGCTCTCCCCGATCGACGGCATCGACCCCGAGGACCTGCACATCGCCGAGCTCCTCACGCGCGCAACGCCCAACGGCGCCGCTCCCAACATCGCGACACCCGGCGGCGCCACGGGCGCCATGGGCGCAGGCGCCGAGTCTGGCGAGCAGGCATCGCGGGTACGCGAGGTGATCCTCGCCACGAATCCCACGACGACCGGCGAAACGACCGCGCTGCACATCGCCGAGGAGCTCCGCGTGCGCGCTCCTGAGCTAACGGTCACGCGCCTGGCCAGCGGCCTGCCGGTCGGCTCCGACCTCGAGTACGCCGACGAGGTCACGCTCGGCAAGGCCTTCGCCGGTCGCCGCGCGGTGTGATCTTCGGCCGATTCGGTCTGGTCGGCGAATCGCCTAGCGACATGTCGCTAGGCGGCGGATTGAGCGCAGGTCAGTATCGCCCGCGTGATTGCGGGAGATGACACGACCGGCCGCGGGGAGGCGTTCGAGGAGGCTCGTGCCGCTCTGGTCGGGCGCCTGCGAGCGCGGCAGGGAGAGATCGAAAGGGTGATCTTCGCGCGCATCAGCGACGAGCAGTTCGACCTGACGGGCAGTGAAAACGCGGAGTACGTGGCCGGCCTGCGCGCGGCGATCGTCGCGGCCCTGGATCATGTCCTGACCGGCATCGAGCACGGGGTGAAAGAGTCCACCGAGTCGGTTCCCGCCGCCGCGATCGAGCAGGCGCGCCGGGCGGCACGGCTGGGGGTGGGGTTGGACACGGTGCTGCGCCGGTATGTCGCGGGGTACTCGCAGCTCGAGGGGTTCATCATGGGCGAGGTCGAGCGCGACCGGTCGCTGGGGACGGTGATGCTGCGCGATGTGCTGGGCCGCGCGGGCATGCTCGTCGAGGGCTTGATCTCCGCTGTCAGCGACGCGTATCAGCGGGAGGTAGAGCGCTCCGATCGGACCGCGCCGCCGGGGGGATCGACGGTTGTATCGCGCGGCGGGCCGGCGTCGTCATCGCGCGCCGCGCGGAAGGGAGCACGGCAGGGACGAGCGGCGACCGCGGGCGCGCGGCGTCAGCGGATCGTCGAGGCGGTGGTGGAGGTGGTGGCCGAGCGCGGGTCCACGGGTGCTTCGGTGGGGCTGGTGATCGAGCGCGCGCGAGTGTCGAGACGCACGTTCTACGAGGTGTTCCCCGGCGGGATCGAAGACGGGCTCAATGCCGTGATGGACTGGGTGCTGGAGCGCTCCGTCACGCTCGTTTCGCAGCGGCTCGAACAGGCCGGATCCTGGCAGGACGGGGTGCGCGAGGCGCTCGCGGCGTTGCTCCTGTTCTTCGATTCCGATCCAGCGCTGGCGCGGGTCTGCTTCGTGGAGACGCTGGGGGGCGGCACGGCGGTGGTGGAACATCGCGAGCGCAATCTGCGCGCGCTGCGCTCGCTGATCGTCGCGCGGATCGAAAGTGAGGATGTGCGTGTCCAGCCGCTGGCGGCGGAGAGCGTGATGGCCTCGGTCATGGGCGTCATCTACAACCGCCTCCTCAACCGCGAGCCGGGGCCGCTGATCGAGCTGCTCGGCCCGCTGATGGGCACGGCGGTGACGCCGTTTGTCTCGAGCGAACGAATGGCACTCGAGGAAGAGCTCCGTGGCGACGAGCTCGCGCGGGCAATTCAAACCGATGCCCCCGACTGGGTGCGCTCGTCGATCTCGCCGGCCGAGATCGACGTGTCGGGGAAGCCGGCTGGAGAGTTGGCGCTGCCCGCGACGCTGGCCAACCCCAGTGCCCGCCGCGCGCGCGAATGCCTCGTCTATCTGGCCGGCCGGCCAGGTGCGAGCAATATCGAAATTGCCGTGGGCATCGGCGTCGCGCACCGCTCGCAGATCTCGAAGCTCCTCTCCGAGCTCGCCGATGACGGGCTTGTTTCCAGGCACTCCGAGGGTCAGGGCAAGCGCAACGCGTGGTACCTGACCCCGCGCGGCGCGGATATCGCGCGCTTGCTCTGAAGGATGGCTGTCGGCTGACCCGAGCAAACTGGTAACAGGGCGCGCTCAACCGCCGTTTTCCTCTGAGTTAACTCTTGACGGCCGGTTGTCGAGGCCTATAGAACTGTCCCCGAGGTCGAGGTGGGCGGCAGGCGGGCAAGGTCATGGCCGCGCCGTCGGCTTTGGTCAGACACAGGCCGGTGTCGGGGTGTCCCTTTGGGAAGAGACGGCGCCCCGGCACCGGACCGATTTGCCGCGAGCGCATGCGCTCGTCGACGAACCATATATGTACAGGTTTGTCGCAGGGCAACATGCGGCGTGGGGGATCCTCTCTATCCTGCGCACGTGTCCAACATCGTCGTGATGAAGTTCGGCGGGACCTCCGTCGCCGACGCCGAGCGGATCCAGCGCGCCGCGCGGCGGATCGTCGAGAAGCGCGAGGCGGGCTACCGCGTGGTCGCGGTGCTGTCCGCGCGCGGCAAGACGACCGACGAACTGATCGCGATGGCGCAGGCGCTGTCGGCCGATCCCGACCCGCGCGAGATGGACATGCTGCTGTCCTCCGGCGAGCGCATCTCCTGCGCGCTGTGCGCGATCGCGATCAACGACCTCGGCCACCGCGCGATCTCGCTGACGGGCTCGCAGGCGGGGATCGTGACCGACGACTCGCACACGAAGGCGCGGATCCTCGACGTGCGCGCCGACCGCGTGAGGGCGGCGCTCGACGAGGACGCGATCGTGCTCGTCGCCGGTTTCCAGGGCGTCTCGAGCACCGCGAAGAACGTCACCACGCTCGGTCGCGGCGGCTCGGACACGACCGCCGTCGCGGTCGCCGCCGCGCTCGGCGCCGAGGAGTGCGAGATCTACACCGACGTCGCCGGCGTCTACACCGCCGACCCGCGGATCGTGCCCGACGCGCGCAAGCTCGCGACCGTCTCCTTCGAGGAGATGCTCGAGATGGCCGCCTCCGGCGCGGGCGTGCTGCAGCTGCGCTCGGTCGAGTACGCGCGCAACCACGGGGTGCGCATCCACTGCCGCTCTTCCTTCGCGGACACGCCGGGTACGATGGTGGTGGCCGAAGGAGAGAACATGGACGCTGAAGAGAAGCCCCTGATCACAGCCGTCACCCACTCGACCGACGAGGCGCGCGTCACGCTGGTTGGCGTGCCCGACCAGGTCGGGGCCGCCGCGCGGATCTTCACGGCGCTCGCCCAGGCGAACGTGGACGTCGACATGATCGAGCAGAACGTGCCCACCGCGACCGGCCGTCTTGCCGAGATCTCGTTCACGGTCGGGCGCGACGATCTGCGCGCGGCGCGCGCGGCGCTCGAGCCCCTCACCGACGAGGCGTTCTCGGAGTTGATCGCGCAGGAGGAGATGGGCAAGGTCTCGATCGTCGGCGCCGGCATGCGCTCGCACCCGGGCGTCGCGGCGAAGGTGTTCGCGGTACTCGCCGAGGAGGGCGTGAACATCGAGATGATCTCGACGTCCCCGATCAAGATCTCCTGCGTGATCGACCGCCCGCTCGTCCCGCGCGCGGTCCAGGTGCTGCACGCCGCGTTCGAGCTCTCCGGGCCCGGCACCTCGGTCGCGGAGTAGTCCACCGGCGCACACGGCACGGCACGGCTGGGCGTGTGGCGGGCTGGGCGTGCGGTGGGATCGCGATGCTCGCCGCGGGTCGCCGCTCCCGTGCCGTGCTCAGCTGGGCGTCTCGCCGCCACGTGCGCCGCGCGAGGCGGCCCTCAGGGCCGCCGTCGCCACCACGTGCGCCGCGCGGACTCGACCCCTGGGAGCTCGACCTCTGGCCGGGGCGGGATCCCGGCGCCGGAGAGGATCGCGCCGGGCACCTCCTCGGTGAGCCACCGCTCCAGCGGGCCGAGGCCTCCCTTGCGCAGCTCCGCGGCGATGCCCGGCGGGCGGCGGACGGTGTCGTGGGTGTCGGAGGTGACGTTGTGGATCAGTTTCTCGCGCGCCATCTTCAAGGCGAAGCGACGCACCTCCCCGCCGAAGCGCCCGACGAGCGAGCCGGCGGTGACCGACGTGAGCACGCCCTCGCTGACGAGCTCGCGCAGCAGCTCCGGTTCGCGGTGGAAGGCGGGACAGCGCTCGGGGTGGGCGAGCAGGATCTCGTGGCCCTGGCGCTGGAGCTCGAACACGAGCGGCACCAGGCCGGTGACCGTCGGCGAGAACGGCGGCTCGACCAGCAGCCAGCCGCCACCGCCGAGCCGCAGCGCCAGCAGCTCCTCGGTCCGCATGTCGACGAGCCGCGTCATCGCGAGCTCGGCGCCGGCGCGGAGCTCGAGCGGGATCCCCTCGGCGTCCAGGCGCGCTTGGAGCTCCTCGACGCGCGCGCCGATCGTGTCGGCGTCGTTCGGGTAGGTCCAGGAGACGTGGGGGGTGGCGACGAGCGTCCGCGCGCCCGCGGCGACGGCGGCGCGGGCGAGCTCGACCGAGCCCTCGATCGTCTCGGGGCCGTCGTCGATGCCGGGCAGCACGTGGGTGTGGAGGTCGATCATCCGACCAGAACATTAGGGCCACGTGTGGTTGGTGAAATTTCGAACAATCCTTCCAAGAGTAGGAATCACGAGCAACTGAGCCAAGTTGCCGATTGGTTTCTTGGACACCAGTCCTTGCGGAACGGCGCGAAATGTGCAAGATTCCCGGCTTGAGCTGGATAGCGGGATCTCAACATTTGTTTGAGATGGGAGCGTCCATCATGGGGGTCGTGATGGCAGGCAAGGAGGCTGGAGAGGTCTTATGAGCGGTGAGACGCAACGCAAGGCCGGGACGTACACCCGCCTGGGTCGCGCGCCCGCGTCCAGCGGCTCATGGGGGTTGGTGGGTCTCGGGATCAGGCGCCGGCAGACGCCGCAGCAGATCACCGAGGCGCGCGGGCCGGCGGCGAGCCTGCGACGCGACGCGCTGTTTCGGAGGATGCTGCTGCTCGCGGACGTCGTCGCGATCGCGGGGACCTTCGTGCTCGTGACGCAGCTCTCCCCGCGCTCGCTGCAGCTGACGTGGCTGAGCCTCCTCGGCCTGCCGCTGCTGCTGATCGGCGCGAAGCTGTTCGGGCTGTACGACCGCGACGAGACGCTGCTGCGCAAGACGACGCTCGACGAGGTGCCGAAGCTGTTCCACCTCGCGACGCTCTGCGCGCTGACCGCCTACCTCGCGAGCGAACTGATCGTCAAGGGCGGCTTCCTGCGCCGTCCCGAAGCGCTCGTGCTGTGGCTGGCGCTGCTCGCCGGGCTGGTGCTGGCGCGCGCGACGGCGCGGGCGCTCGCGCTGCGTATGGCGCCCGTCGAGCGCTGCCTGTTCATCGGCGAGGAGCGCTCGGCGAAGACGATCCGCTCGAAGCTGACCGACCACCGCGGGATCAAGGCGACGATGGTCGCGCAGCTCGACCTCGACAAGGCCGCGCCGTGGTCGACCGACGCGCTCTCGCCGGGCCGGCTCGCGGAGATCCGCGACCTCGCGCAGACGCTCGACGTGCACCGCGCGATCGTCGCGCCCGGCAGCGCCGAGGGCGTCGAGATGCTCAACCTGGTGCGCACGCTGAAGGCCGTCGGCGTGCGCGTGAGCGTGCTGCCGAGCCTGCTCGAGGTCGTCGGCTCGTCGGTCGAGTTCGACGACCTGCACGGCGTCACGGTGATGGGCGTCCGCCGCTTCGAGCTGACGCGCTCCTCCTCGGTCGTCAAGCGCAGCTTCGACCTGATCGGCGCCTCGCTCGGCCTGCTCGCGGTCTCGCCGCTGCTCGCCGCGATCGCGGTCGCGATCAAGCTCGACAGCCGCGGCCCGGTGTTCTTCCGCCAGCTGCGCGTCGGCCAGCACGGCGAGCGCTTCTACATGCTGAAGTTCCGCACGATGGTCCCCGACGCCGAGGCGCTGAAGGACGCGCTGCGCGATCGCAACGAGGCCCAGGACGGGCTCTTCAAGATCGCCGACGACCCGCGCGTGACGCGCGTCGGGCAAATTCCTGCGCAAGAGCGCGCTGGACGAGTTGCCCCAGCTGTTCAACATCCTGCGCGGCGAGATGAGCCTCGTCGGCCCGCGCCCGCTCGTGATCGAGGAGGACCAGCGCGTGCGAGGGCTGGCACCGCCGCCGGCTGGAGCTGACGCCGGGGATGACCGGCCACTGGCAGATCCTCGGCCCCGCGCGCGTGCCGCTGCGCGAGATGGTCGCGATCGACTACCTGTACGTGGCGAACTGGTCGCTGTGGAAGGACGTCAAGATCCTGCTGCGTACTGTCCCGCACGTGCTCGGGCGCCGCGGGCTCTAGCTCGCAGATCCGCGCGCGGCCGGCTGCGGGCCGATCCTCCAGCATCACCAACCCGGCGAAGCTTGCGCCGGCGCCCGCCGGCCCCGTCGCGCCCGCTAGCGAAGCGGTGGCGGTCGGATAGCTCTCGGCGGAGGCGAGGCCGCGGCCGTCGGCCGCGGCGGCGCCGCGGCAGAGGGCCACGAAGAAGAGGACCACGACGAGCCAGATGACGATGCCTGCGATCAACATGATTGAGCCATATGTAACGAGGTTTGTGTAGGCATGTTTACCCACCCATCGGACGTAACAAGCGCGGACTTGAAGCCAATGCCCCTGACCCGGTCAACTGTCGAGCCCGGCTTCCCGAGCACGCCTCCACCGTGGTTTTCGACCTGCGGCGGGGTTGTCCTCGGCGCGCGGGGCTGACGACAGCGCCCTGTCATTCGACGATCACCCCGAACTCCTGCGAGTAGACGGCGCCGGGCTGGCCTTCGGCGAGCGAGGCGGGCGCCTCGGGGGCGACACCGATCGCGGTGTCGACGTAGGGGCTGTAGAGGATGTTCGCGAGGTGCTCGGGCGAGGCGATCCAGGCCGCGACGATCGCGCTCGGCGTGCTCAGCTGGAGCGTGCCCCAGGCGATGTTCTCGCCGAGCGTGTAGCCGACTTCGGAGTTGGGGACGTAGCCGGTGGCGACGACGCGTTCGACTGGCGTCAGCCCACTCGGGGAGATGTGCGCGAAGTAGTCCTCGCTGACCATTTCTTCGCTGTGCCCCTGCGCGGCCTGCTCGAGCTGCGCGTTCGGCTGCAGCGGCAGCTCGCCGTTGCGGGCGCGCTCCTGGTTGACGAGGCAGAGGGTTGCTGCGTCGATCGCTTCGATGTTGCCCGCCGCGGGCGTCAGTTCGGTGTTCGCGCAGGGCGTCGCGAGCACGCCCGCGATGATCGACGCGCTGCTCGCGGCCGGCTGTGCCGCGGCGGGCGGCTGTGGCGTGGTCGCCGGGACCTGCTGAACCGCTTGGTGGACGGGGTGGTTGCGGGCCGCGTGGGACTTGCTGGCGCCGTCCTTGCGGGAGCGGCACGCCGCGCGTCCCTTGTGCCGCCGGCGCGAGCTCGAGCAGGCTCGATGCGGCGGCGCGCGGAGGAGGCGCCCGGTCAGCAGGCTCGATGCGTGCGGCGCGCGGACCAGGCGCCCGGGCGCGCGGCGGAATCCCCGGCGATCCTCGCGATCCTCGCGATCGGCGCCTCGAGGCGGACCGCCGGCGCCGCGCTCGCGTCGTTGACGAGGCCGGCGCAGGCACACGCGAGCAGCGCGGCGGCGCTGACGAGCAGCTTGAAGAGCAGGCTTCTGAGGTGATTGTGGAGGTTGTGGAGGTGTCTCACCCTCCCGCTATCGGGCGGCCAGCACGGTTCTGTGAGCCAAATCGCGGGGTTTGGACATAGAAGGGTGCTCCACCCGGAGAGAGTCTCCGGCTTTACCCCGAGCGCGATCGGGGAGGGGTACGGATCGCAGGGATCAACGCCGAGCCGATCGCGTAGCCCGCCGGCGGTTAGGCTGCCACGATGTGTAATCGGCTACGTAGGGGGAATCGCACATGGCGGATGACGAGCAGAGTGCTTCCAAGCAGATCGACGAGCGGATCGAGGAGCTGGGCGATTGGCGTGGCGAGACGCTCGGCAAGGTGCGGGCGATCATCAATGCAGCGGACCCCGAGATCGTCGAGGAATGGAAATGGGTGAAGCCCACCAACCCCGGAGTGCCGGTCTGGGCCCGCGGCGGGGGTATCTGTACCGGTGAGGTCTACAAAAACGCGGTCAAGCTGACGTTCTTCAAGGGCGCTTCCTTGGACGATCCCTCGGGCCTATTCAACTCCAGCCTCGAGGGGAAAGTCAGGCGCGCGATCGACATCAAGGAGGATGAGAAGATCGACGAGGGCGCGCTGAAGGAGCTCATTCGTGCAGCGGTGGCGCTGAATCTGAAGAGCAAGTGACAGTTTGCTGGGCCAAGGGCGACCATCAGCAGTTTGGTGTTGTGCCCCAAGGCAATTGTGCAAGGGCCTGCTGCACAATTGACGGGTCGCCCCTATGAAGTCTTGAACGTCCCGTCTTCCCCTTTGCTCGTCCCACCCGAGTTGGTGGCGCTGATCCGGTAGTGGTATTCCGTGCCGGCAACCAGCCCGGAGGCGATCGCGGCGGACACCTCGACGGGACTCGACCCGGACCCGGGCAGCGCCGCGCACGGCACGCTCGATCCGTAGCCGGTCGTGGTGCCGTATTCGAATGTGCACGCGCTGAGCGGTCCACCGCGGGGGTTGACGCTCGCGTAGAGCGTCGCCGAGCTCGCTGCGACTTCGCTCAAGCCTTTCGTTTCGACCGAGGGCGCCGCGACCGGCTGACAACCGATCGAGAACGGTGGCCCCGAGGGCCGGTGAGCCTGTTGGCGAGTTTGTCAACCTTAGTTGGCATAATGGACAACATGCCCCGCCTTAGATCTCGAGATTTGTTCCCTTCTGAGGAGCCCGTCCGTCCGGGCAAGCCGATCGGCCGCGAGAGCGATGTCGAGGAGCTTGCTGCGCAGCTCTCGGATGGGCTCCATCGCATAGTCGCCGCGCCGCGTCGAACTGGGAAGAGCACGGTCTGCGCTCCCCGTACGCGGATCTGGAGAAGAAGGCAGCGAACCGCGCGCTGAACGCGCTCGCCGATGCGTCGCTTGTGATCAGACCGAACGGGCGGGGCTCTTGGGCCCTGGCCGACCCACTCTTCTCAGCCTACGTTCGCCGTGAGATCAGCGGCGGCTGACGGCAGCGACGGTTGGCGGACAGGGCCCCCGCGCCAGGGTTTACTTGCGCTTACCGGCCGGGCCGTCCAGTCGGTAGGCCGGACGTGACAGATAGCCGAGCATGTGGTCGAAGGATCGGTTCTCCAACATCACGACGACGATCAGCGCGTCGATCTCGGCCGGGGCAGGGTCCATCACCAGCGTGGGCAGTACACGAGGATAGCGGCCCCGACCCCCTACGAAGTCTTGTTGCCGCCGCGTAGCTCTGAGGGCTTAGTCTAAAGATCTCTAAAAACTCTAAAGAACTCTAAACGTGATCCTCGTAAAGCTCATCATCTTTGCCGCCTCTCATGGCCGCCGTCGCCAGCGTGCGCCGCGGCCGGTTCCGAGTGGTTCGATGATCCCGGCATGCTTGAGCTCCGCGAGCACCTTGCTGATGTGAGCGTCGCTGACGCCGGGAGCGTTTTCCCGGACCGCGGAGACCGTGAACTCGTCGGTGAGCAGCGAGTCGATGAACGTGATGATCAGCGCCTTCTTGGAGCCGCGCCCACCGAGCGTCGCGGTGCGGCTCTCCAGCTCTCGGTAGGCGGCCAGGAGGATGCCGAGGAAGTAGCTGGTCCAGGGCTTCGAGGTCGTGCGCGGACTCGTGCCAGCCCTCCGTGGAGCGGCGCAACGCTTCGTAGTAGGTCTCTCTGCTGTTATCGATCAACTGCTCGAGCGAGATGTAGCGCCCGATGTCGTATCCGACGATGTAGAGCAGCCAGAGCGTGATCAGCCGCGACATCCGGCCGTTGCCGTCGCGGAATGGATGGATCACGGTGAAATCGAGCACGTAGGCGGCACACAGCAGCAGCGGCGAGTAGGTGCCGGCCTGCAGCGCGCGAGTGAGCTCCCCGTGGAGATCCCGCATCGCGTCGGGCGTCAGCGCGGCGGAGACCGGGGTGAAGCGCACGACTCGAGTGCCGTCGGGGCGAACTTCTGCGACCTCGTTGTCGATCCGCTTCCAATGTCCGGCGTCGCGATCGCCGGCATAGGAGTGGAGAGTTCCGTGGAGCTGCTCGACGTAGCGGGGCTCGAACGGGATCTCGGCCCGGTTCGCGTGGATCAGCGCGAGCACGTCCCGGTATCCGGCGATCTCCTGCTCGGAACGGTTCTCCGGGGCCGTCTTCTCGGCGATGAGCGCTTCGATGCGCGCCCGCGGAGCGTGGATGTTCTCGATCGCGTTCGATGCCTCCGTGCTCTGGATCATCGCCACCCGCCGCAACGTCTCGAGGCCCGCGGGATTCTGGCGAGGAAGGGCCTCTGCCATCCCACGAGCCTCCGCGATGCTCGTCAGTGAGGCGACGGTTTCCGGCGGTAGCGCTCCGAAATGGCGCGCGAGATAACGAAAGCTGCTCACCCTATAAACGTACTACTAAGTCTATAAACGTACTATTAAGCCATGACGAGTATGCCGTTTAGCGGAGAAGGTGGGTTGTTCCTGACCCCGGTGGCTCGCGAGCGGTATAGCGGCTCAGGTCCCTACGACGTCTTGAACGTCGCGTCCCCGCCTTTGCTCGTCCCGCTCGAGTTCGTCGCCGAGATCCGGTAGTGGTATTCGGTGTTCGCGGCCAGCCCGGAGCCGATCGCCGCGTCCACCGCCACGGGGCTCGACCCGGACCCCGGCAGCGCTGAGCAGGAGACGCTCGACCCGTAGGAGGTCGTCGTCCCGTATTCGAACTTGCACGTGCTGACCGAGGAGCCGCGGGGATTGACGCTCGCGAAGAGCGTCGCCGCGCTCGCGCCGACGCCGGTGGTGCCTTTCGTTTCGACCGAGGGCGCCGTCACGTTCGCCGTGCGGAACACGATGTCGGGTCCCTGCAAAGTGCCTTTGCCGTTGGTCGTGGAGATCCGGAAGTGGTATTCGGTGCTGGGGGAGAGGCCGGTGACGGCCGCGGAGGCGAGCACCGGCACGTCGCCGGAGCCGGGCAGCGCCTTGCATTCGGCGTCTTTGCCGTAGCCGGTCGAGGTGCCGTATTCGAACTTGCAGGCGGTGACGTTCGAGGAGTCGGGGTTGACGCGGGACTGGAGCGTCGCCGAGGTCTGCGTGACCGCGCTGAAGTCGTCGGCGCGCAGGCCGTAGAGGCCTTTCGGCACGCCGACGCCCGAGGGCCCGTCGAAGCCGGCGGCGGCGTCGCAGGCGGTGGTTCCTTCGCAGTCGAGCAGCTCTTTGTAGGTGGCGTTCGGTTTGCCGCAGATCGATTCGGGCGCGCCGTCGCAGTAGCCGTCGCCGCCTTCGGTGACGTCGAAGAACGCCGCCGATTCGCCGAGGTGGGAGTAGAGCGTCGCCGCCGGATAGCTCACCCCTCCGCTGCCGCCGGCGAGGCCGAACATCGCGGCGACGATCGGCGAGGAGAGCGAGGTCCCGCCGACGGCGATCCATTCGTGTTCGGGAGTCCCGAAGTGTTCTTTTTCGCATGCCGCACCGCAGTTGTAGTTGTCGAAGACGCTGAGACCGGAACCGGAGTCGGCCGCGACATCGTCGTCGAGTCGTTTGCTGCCACAGCCCGTTTTGCTCCAGCCGAGCGCGTTCTGCTGCCAGGACTGGGCGGTGTAGAGGGTGCTGCAGCCGCCGCCGTCGACGATGTGGCCGCTGCCTTTGTTTTCGTTGGCCGGGCCGTCGCCATTCCACACCGGCTCGCTTTCGCGCCTGTTTTCGGAGTTGAGGTGCAGCGTGGTGCCGCCGACCGAGATCACGTCCGGGGCCGCGGCCGGGAAGCTCGGGCGTTCGGCGACTTTGGTGACTTTCTTGTTGTTGAACGCGTCCCAGAAGTCATAGCCTTCGTCGGCTCCCGCCGCCGTGATCACGACCCCCGGGTGATTGAAGTCGGTGCCGGCGTATTCTTCATCGCCGGGTTCTTCGGGACCTCCATAGGAGTTCGAGACCTCCGTCGCGCCCAGCTTGACGGCCTCGCTGTCGCTCGCGTAGGTGTAGGCGCCGTTGCCCTCGACGAGCAGGATCCTGCAGGTCTGGCAGACCGCGCGCGCCGTCTCCACGTCGAGCGTCGTCTCCAGCGCTTCGGTGCCGACGTTCGGCGGCAGTTCGGTCGTGCTGCCCGTTTCGCTGACCTTCTTGAAGCAGCCGTTCGCGGTCGTGCATTCCGGCAGGCTGTACTGTTTGTCGAAGACCGCGAGGTCTTCTTCGATCTTTGGGTCGTTGTCCTCGTCGATCAGTGCGATCGTCTGTCCCGGGGCGCCTTCGGTGGGGCTGTATTCGTAGGCCTTCGCGAGCTGCGCCGGCGTGAGCCCACCGCCGAGCCCTTCGCCGGCGCCGCTCGAAACCTCGGGAATCGCTTCCGGGGTTCCCGCCGCGACCGGTTCGAAGACCACCGCCAGGCACTCCGGACGGCCGGGCTTGGGTCGCGGGCAGACCGGCTTGGCCCGCACGTGGCGCACCTTCGCCGCCTTCGCGGCCAGGGCGGACGAGCCGCCCGCGAGCAGCCCCAACGCGAGCAGCGCCACGGCGAGCAGCGGCGCCAACCAGACGGCGCGGGCCGCTCCCCTCGCCGGCTTTGCTATCGAGGCCCTCACCATGCGCATCAACACAACCTCCAGATCGCAGTTCAAGCGGCCAAAGCTACTCTCATGACACGCCTCCTTGTGAACCTGTTTGGACTGTCGTGAAAAAATTCCCGCAAATTCCGGAGGGCGGGAAGGTGAGGTCCGCGGTCAGCATGGAGCAAGCTTTACGTCTGGGGCGACTCATTGTCGTACGTGGTGTTGGCTGCCTCGACGATGTTTGACAGCTCGCTGGCCAGCTTTGGTAGCTCCGGGAGCGCCGGCTTCATCTCGGGCGGTGGTGTCTGGGTCAGCGTGATCTCACCAGTGGTGTAGCGCGCAACGGCGACCGGCGTATCGACTCCCTGCAGCGCCCATTCCGTCACGGTCTTTCTGCGACCTGGGCAGAGCACCAGTCCGATCGACGGCTCATCGCCCGCTTGGCGCTCCAGTTCGTCGACGGCGGTGAGGTAGAAGCTCATCCTGTCGGCGAACTCCGGTTTGAAGTCCTCGACCTTCAGGTCGATCACCACGAAGCGCCGGAGAAGGTAGTTGTAGAACAGGAGGTCAATGAAGAACTCGTCTTCCTCGCGAGTCTCCTCGTCCAGAACCCTGAGCGGAAATTGCCTGCCGACCAATGCAAAGCCGCGTCCCATCTCCATCAGGAATGACTGAACGTCGTTGAGCAGCGCAAGCTCGAGGTCGCGCTCCTTTGCTTGCTTGGAGAGGTTGAGGAACTCGAAGTTGTACGGGTCCTTGATCGCGTCGCGAACCAATTCCGAGTCCGGCTCTGGTAGCGCGTGCTCAAAGCTCGTGAGCGCGCCTCCCTGACGCCCCCGGAGATCGGTCGCGATCTGGGCCTCGAGGATCTTGCGAGACCAGCCGTGCCGGACAGTCATGGTGGCGTACCAGAGGCGGGCTTCGCGGTCTTTGAGCTTCGTCAGTAGCGCAATGTTCTGCCCCCAGGGCAATTGGCCAACGGGGTGTTGGCCAATTGAGTCATCGCCCTCCTCTGCGGGCCAAGCCTCAGCAAACGCGCGCATGTACTTGAGGTTCGACCGCGAGAAGCCCGTGACACTCGGAAACTCCCGACGAAGGTCGGAGGCCAGCCGGTTGATGACCCCGCTACCCCAACCCTCACGCCGCTCGCGCGTCAGGATCTCGCTGCCAATCTCCCAATACAGCCGGATCAGCTCGCTGTTGACCGCGAGCGCGGCATGGGTCCTGGCACTGTGGCCCGTGAACGTAGGCGTGTCGCCCGCGAGCGCGACGTCACGGCCGCACCCCGTATTCTTCTTCAGTCAATTCGAACAGGCCACCTCCGATCGTCGAGGCGAAGCCGCGCGCGTTGCCGTTGTGCCCGCCGGTGACCGAGGACTCGCTGCCGTAGGCTTCGCCGGCGCCGCCGCCGCTGACCGACGAACCGCCGCCGACGGCTTTGTTTTCCTGCCCGCCGCTGACGGTCGACGAGCTGCCGCTGGCTTTGTTCTTGTAGCCGCCGGTGACCGACGCGACTCCCGCGGACGCGGTGTTTTCCTCGCCGCCGGAGACGGTGCTCTGGTTGCCCGAGTCGGAGTTGAGATCGCCGCCGAGGATCGCGTCCGCGAAGCCGGTGGATTTGTTGTCGAGCCCACCGCCGACGAACGCGCTTTCGCCCGAAGCGGTGTTGCCCGTCCCGCCGCTGACCGAGCCGTAGCTCGCGCTCGCGACGTTGTGCGAGCCACCGCCGACCGTGGCCTGGAACGGCCCTGTCGCTTCGTTGTCATAGCCGCCGCCGACGGTGTCGGCTTCGGTTCCCTTGGCCTTGTTCTCGAAGCCGCCGGAGACGGAGTCCCACTTCGCGGTCGCCTGCCCGCCGACGCCGGCGCTGATCGAGGAGTCTTCGCCGCTGGCCGTGTTTTCATCGCCGCCGCTGACGGACGACTGTGACCCGGAGGCCGTGTTTTTGAGGCCGAGCACGTCGCTGTTGGGCGCCGAGTCGGTGTTCTGATAGCCGCCGAGCAGCGAGTAGTAGCTGCTGAAGTGCTGTTCGTCGCCGACGATCAGGTTGTCCGAGCCGGTCTGCTTGCTCGCTTCGACCGGGTCGCCTTCCCACTCGCCCGTGCGCGCTTCGATTTCTTCGTTCTCGCCGATCACGATGTTGCCGGTCCCTTCGGGGCTGCTGCGCTGCGGGATCCCGGACGACATGACCTGCAGGTTGGCCCCTTCGATCTGGACCGTCGGCTTGCCGCCGACGCCGCTGCCGTCGTACTTCAGGTATTTCAGCACCGGCTTGAGGCCTTCCTGTTCGGCTTTCGTCAGCACCGAACTAGCTTCCGGCGCGAGCGCGTCGGTCGTCGTGGCGGTGTTCTTCGAGCCGCCGCTCACGGCGGCGTCTTCGCCCGAGGAGCTGCCTTCCGCACCGCCGCCGATCGTCGCGTTCGTGCCGCTGACGGTGCCCTTGTAGCCGCCGAGCAGGGCGGAGTGCGAGCCGCTGGCTTTGCCGTACTCGCCGCTGCCGATCCAGCTCTGCCCCGGACCGGTCGCTTCGTTGAAGGCGCCGCCGTCGACCGAGTTGGCGCCGTGGAATTCGTTGCTTTCTTCGGTGATGGAGGCGAGGTTTTCATAGCCGCCGGTGACGGAGTCCCAGCGACCTGTGGCCTTGTTGCCGTAGCCGCCGGTGACGGAGGTGTAGATCGCGCTGGCGGTGTTTTTGTCGCCGCCGCTGACGGCGGAGTTCTCTGCGCTGGCTTGGTTGCCTACTCCGCCGAGGATTGAGGCGTAGTAGCCAGTGTCGGCGGTAGTGCAGTTGATGTTCACGATGACGGTGCCCGTGCCCGCGAGGTTTGAGCAGCCGCCGCCGACGGTGGCAAACTCGGTGGTCGTCCTGTTGATGCGGCCACCGACGATCGTGCTTGCGTTCGCCGAGGCAACGTTTCCTGCTCCGCCGAGGATCGAAGCGTAGGGGCCTGAGATAACGTTGTTGGAGGCTCCTCCGACGACTCCGCCATAGCTGGTATACGAATTGCCGGTCCCGCCGAGTAGCAGATTGTGCGACCCAGTCTGTGTCCCGGGTTTTTCGTCATATCCCAGGATCAGGTTTCCCGTCCCGTTGAGGGTGCTCTCGGCCCCAGAGCCGTCGATCACCTGCAGGTTGACCCCCGAGAACTGGATCGTCGGCTTGCCGCCGATGCCCGCTTCCTCGTAGTTGATGTAGGGAAGGACCTTTTCGAGCTTTTCCTGTTCGGCTTCCGCCAGCAGCGTCGATTTCGTGAAGCCCGCTTCGCAAGCCCCCGCTTTCGCGGTCACGATCGCGGCGCCTTCTTTGGTCGGCACGCAGACCTTCGTCCCCGCGGCCAGCGCCGTCCCCGCCGTCGCCGCCAGCAGGCCGAGCGTCAGACCGGCTGCCACACCAACGCCCCGCAGGGCCCTCACCATCCGCATCGGAAAACCTCCAGATCGCAGTTCGAGCGGCGAACGCTACTGCGGAAACGAGCGTGCTTGTGAACTTCGCTGGAGACGTCCTACGCAAATTCCCGCAAACTCCGTAATGAAGCTATGGGAGCGCCGGTTCTGGGGAGGCAACGACGCGAGAAGTGTGAGCGATGTGTGTGGGAATGGGAATGCAGCCTGGTTGAGAGCGGGAGCAATTGATGTGTAAAAATGGGAATACGCTGCAAATCGTGCTAATCTCGTGATGTGTCCGCCTCCCCATACGTCCCGCGACTCGCCGAGGCCCGTCTGGAGCAGCTGTTCGCGGGGCTGCCAGCCCTCTCGATAGTCGGTCCCCGTGCGACCGGCAAGACCACGATCGCGCGTCGCCTGGCGCGTAGCGTTGTCGCACTCGACGATCCCGTGCAGGCGAGGGCGTTCGAAGCCGATCCCGACGCGACCCTGGCTGCTCTGCCCGAGCCCGTCCTGCTCGATGAGTGGCAAGCGGTGCCAGAGGTGCTCGGCGCCGTCAAGCGGGCCGTCGACCGAGGGGCTGGCGCGGGCCGCTTCCTGCTCACGGGCAGCGTGCGCGCCAAGTTCACCGGCGCCACGTGGCCAGGTACTGGCAGGGTCGTCGACGTATACATGTATGGCCTCACGCAGCGCGAGATCGCCGGCCGGCTCACCGGCGAACCGTTTCTCTCGAAGCTCGAGCAGGCGGACATCGACGCGTTTGCGATACCGCCCGATCCGCCCGATCTACTCGGCTACATCGAGCTGGCGCTCCGCGGAGGCTTTCCCAACGCGGTCCTGGACCCGTCCCCGGACACGCGCGGCGTATGGCTTGGCGGCTACCTCGATCAGCTCCTCACCAGAGACCCCGAGACCCTGCATGAGGATCGCGACCCGCACCGCCTGGGGCTCTACTTTGAAGCTCTGGCGCTGAATACCGCCGGGCTCGCTCAGCACAAGACGCTGTATGACGCGGCCGGCATCGACCACAAGACCGCCACGGCCTACGAGCGTCTGCTCGCCAACCTGCTCGTGCTCGACATCCTGCCCGCGTGGAGCACCAACAGGCTCTCACGGATGACGCGAACCGGCAAGCGCTACCTGGTGGACACCTCGTTGATGGCGGCGGCCCTGAACCTGAACGAGCGCGCCGTGCTTCGCGACGGCGACCTGCTCGGGCGCATGATCGATACGTGGGTACTCGCCCAGATTCGTCCCGAGGCGGCGCTAACGTCGCAGCGGTCTCGTCTGCACCACCTGCGCACCGGAGATGCACGGCACGAGATCGACCTGATCGCCGAGCTTCCAGGCGCGGGCGTCGTCGCGGTCGAGATCAAGTCCTCCGCGGCACCCACCCGCGGCGACGCCAAACACCTGGAGTGGCTGCGCGAGCAACTCGGCGAGCGCTTCCTCGCCGGCGCGGTGCTGCACACCGGCCCACGACCGTTTCCACTCGCCGAGCGGATCTTCGCACTGCCGATCTGCACGCTCTGGGGTTGAGCAGTCCCGCTGGGCTGATCGAGCTCGTCACCTGCAAAGCGGTCACGACGGGCAAGGACAAGCACAGGCAGACCCTGCAGCGGTGCTCGGCAGGGGGCGCTACACGCTGACGCTCACGCGGGACGGCAAGCGCTCGCGCGTGACGGTCGCGATCGCTTGAGCGCTGCCCAGTCGCGGGGCGTCCCTGCCCCGTACCTGGGACCGCGCGTCAGCCGTGGTGCTTTTTCTTGCCGCCTTTGAGCTTGATCTTGCCGGAGCCCTTGGTGCAGCTCTTGTATGTCTGGCTGCCGGTGAGGGTCTTGTGCAGGACGGTCGTGGCGGTGACGCTGATCTTGTAGGTCCCGCTCGGCAGTTTCGTGAGCGTGATCCCGCCCTTCTTGAGCGCCTTATCGATGGCCTTGACGCCCTTGACGGCTGCGACCTTCTTGCCGTTGATGCTGATCACAACCTGCTTGAGGGGGTCCTTCTTGGAATCCTTGAGCTTGAGCTTCAGCGTGCTCTGGCTGACGCAGGCTTTGGTGTTGGTCGTGCTGAGCACGCCCGAGCCACCGCTGCCTGAGCTCGAGCCCGAACTGGTGGGCAGGGGTTCGATCAGGGACGATTCGTAGCAGCCGAAGAAGCCGGAGGGCTTTGTTTCGGCGCCGCTGGGAGCGATTTCCGGCTGACCGCCGCCGGGATGGCTGAAGCAGACCTTCAGGTAGCGGCCGCCTTTCGCGTTGTGCAGGACTCGCCAGGCGGTCGGTCCGACGAACGTCGATTCCGCCTTGCAGCCGGCGTGGAACCACTGGTGCAGACCCCAGAACGAGCCATCGGCCTGTTCTTTCATGTTCGTCCACACCATTTCGCCCGGGACATGCGGGCATTCGTCGAACTCCGTTTCGGTTTCGACTTTGCCCTGGAAGGTTTCGCCGCCGGCCACACGTTCGATCGCGACGCTGCCGCCGTTGAACGACCACACGCCTTCGATTTCGTTCGTGGCGGCGCCGGCGCTCGCGCTGAAGGCGAGGGCGGCGAGGAGGACGACTGGGAGAAACGTGAGTGCTCGGCGAGCGAGTGGACGAATGTTCATCGGGGCAACATAAAGCATTTCTTCGGCGATCGCGCCGGTGGGCAAGAAGAATTTCTGGTCATCTCTCCGCATCTCTTCTCATACCTGCGCAAACATGTCCTGAACGCTGTGGCAGCGGGCCGGAGGCGGACGGTTTGATCGGCTGCATGCGAAACTGACTCGATGCCAAGCTCGCGTGCCGAACGGCGGCTCATCCTGCTCAGCGCCGGCACGGCCGACCGCCGGCGGGTCATGCGCGAGCAGGCCGGGCGGCTGATGGCGGAGGTGGACCCCCCGGAACTCGCCGAGACGTTGCGCGGGCGCAGGCTGCTGACGATCCTGGGTCCACGCATCCTCGAGCTGGCGCGCGCGAGCGGCTGCTGCCGCCCGCGGTCGATCCGCTGGGGGAGTGGCGCCCGTTCCCCGCCCACGAGGAGTGGCGCCCGTTCCCCGCCCACGAGCTCGCCGCGCTGCTGCTGTTCTATGCCCGCGACGGTTTCATCGACCTGCGCCTGGCCAGCGACCTCAGCGCCTGGTGGGACGTCCATGAGGTCTTGGAGCAACAGGCACGCGACGCGGCGCGGCGCCACGCCAGATCGCCGCTGGGTCGCGGCGTGGGCATGCTGGGCAGGTATGGGCTGACGATGACGCGTCTGTTGCATACACCAGAAACGCTGCGCTGAGGCGCATCGAGGCGAGGCTCAGTCGTTTTTGCTCGCAGCTGCCGTATACAGCTCGCGAAGACGGGTATCGATCAGGCGCTCAGGCTCACGTCCTGGAACGCTGAACACCGATCGTGAGAGCATTCGCACGGCGCGCGGCTAGGTCTGTGAGTTGGACGGACGGGGCGTTCCGGAGGCGGGACGGCCGTTCTGAGCGGGGACGATCGGGCCGATCTGCGGTCCGGTCTTCCGCCGGAGATCCCCCCTACGCCAGCACGGGCCCCTCAGCCGCCTCGCCGCATGACACCGGCCGGCTTCACCGATTCAGTGGGTTCAGTGCGACGGTGTGGGGCGTTTGAACAGCTTGCGCAGGAAGCGGCCGATCATGACCAGCAGCCCGTTGAAGCCGAGGCCGGGGACGAGCTGGGAATCGTAGCGGGGGTCGTAGTCGTAGCGGGGGTCGTAGTGGTCGGTCGCGGTGTGCTGGGTGTCTGGCATAGGCCTCATGATAGCGCTCCGGCAAGCTCGACTACGACCGCGAGCGCAAGGAAGGCCAGCGCCAGTTTGAACGACGGTTCTTTGCGGTTCAGGGCCTGTTCGTTGACGCGCATGTCCTGTTCGAGCCAGTCGAGCAGGTGCTCTGCGACCCAGTCGTCTCCCGCGTGTTCGCGGCGGCGTCGTATCCGCGCGATCGAAGGGCCGGCCCGCTGGGCGGCTGGGAGACCGAGGATCGCGATCGCCAGCGCGAACGAGGCGCACAGCAGCGTCAGCACGGCGATCCACGGTGGGATGCGCCCGAACGTGACCGCGATCGTCGCGAACGTCCCGTCGAAGGCCATGATGCCGAGCGAGCTGGCCTCCAGCGCCGTCGAGCGTGCGGCCTGCGTCTTCAACTGGTCCCGCGCGAGCGCGAACAGCCTGTCGGCGAGTGGGGGAGAGATCTCGTGATCAGGCATCGGCGGTCTCCGTTCGGTCGGTTGTTGGGGCTGCCTCACCCCCTTATCCGACGGGAACGCCCAAACGGGACACGCCGGGCCAAAACTTCTTCTGGGCGTTCTTGCGCCTACCCGGGGTGGGCGACGACCTACACGGGTGGTGCGCTTTCGAGCAGGTTCGTCAGAGATGCGGATGGATGGGTGGGGAAGGGGCGGTTCGCCCGTTCGCCGGCCGGGGTGGATTACGGACCTCTGTGACGGTTTGGCCACAGACTGCTTCCGATTCGTCCACACCTGGCCGCTAAAGCATTAACTCTGCAACACGGCAACCGATAGGGGTCTGGCAAGGCCCCCCGTGAAGCCCATTTTGCGGCGGGCGTCTCCAGACGAAACGGATGTCTCTCGATGCTGCGTGCTCACCGCCTGCCGGTGGTTCGACTCTGCCTGCTGTTGCTCGCCGCCGTGCTCTGCGGCGCGAGCGTGCTGGCGCTCGCCGCGAGCGCCGACCCGTCGCGAGCCGCCGCCGCATCGCTGCCTACCACGGGCGTGTCCGTACCGTCCATCTCCAAGGCGAAGAAGGCGAGCAAACGGAGGTCCCCGTCCGCGCGACGGGCCGAGTGCGCCTCGGCGGCACGCACGGAGAAGGCCCGCAAGGCTTGCGCGGTCGAGAAGGCGAAGGCGAAGGGGAGCAAGCCGAGCGCCTCGCCTAAGGCTGGCGTCCGTTGCCCCCTCGACGCACTCCCGTGCCCGCGATCGCCGGCCCTCCCCCGGTGGAAGCGCTTAAGGTAGAACCGGTCGCGCCGACTCCGCCGGTGGAAGAACCCAAGCCGCCCGTCGAAGAAGTGAAGCCGCCGGTCGAACCGGAACCGCCGGTGGAATTGAAAGCGCCGATCGAACCGATCCCGCCGGTCGAAGAACCGAAGCAGCCGGTGGAAGAATCCAAGCCGCCGGTGGAAGAAGAAAAGGCACAGGAAGAAAAAGCCGCGGAAGAAAAGGTCAAAGCCGAGGAAGAAAAGGCAGCGGAAGAAAAGAAGGCGACGGAAGAAAAGGCCAGTGAAGCCAAGGCCGAAGAAGAAAGGGCCGCGGAAGCCAAGGCGCAGGAAGAAAAGGCCAGGGAAGTCAAGGCGCAGGAAGAAAAGGCCAGGGAAGTCAAGGCTCAGGAAGAAAGGGCCAGGGAAGTCAAGGCGCAGGAAGAAAAGGCCACAGAAGAAAAGGCGAAGGAAGAACAGAAGCTGAAGGAAGAGAAGGCTGCTGCCGAAGAAAAGGCTAAGGAAGAAAAGGCCAAGGAAGAAAAAGCCAAGGAAGAAAAGGCTAAGGAAGAAAAGGCTAAGGAAGAAAAGGCCAAGGAAGAAAAGATCCAGGAGGAAAAGGCCGCCGAGGAACAGAAGCTGCGCGAAGAAAAGCAGCCGAAGAAGCACGGGCAAGAGAAGAAAAGGCCAGGGAAGAACAGAAGCTAAAGGAAGAAAGGGCATCGACTACGACAACCCTTTCGTCTTCTCTAGATCCATCGATGGTGGGTCAGGCGGTGACTTACACGGCGACGATCAGTGCCCTCGCGGCGACGGGCACGCGTCGAGTTCGAGGATGGAGATGTCGTGATTCCGGGATGCGCCGATCAGGCAATCAGCTTCGGGAGCGCTACGTGCACGGTCGGCGGCTACGCCACCGCTGGTGAGCACGCGATCACCGCCACCTACGGCGGAGACGGTAACTACCTCACATCGACGTCTGCCCCCTTGATGCAGGCAGCGTCGTCGGGCCAGGGTGAGGGTACGAGGTGGCTGGTAAGAAGGCGACGACTACGTTGACGGTGTCGTCTTCGTTGGATCCTTCGACGGTTGGTGAAGCCTTGACCTTTACGGCGACGGTCAGCGCTGCGGCGGCGACGGGGACGGTTGAATTCAGGCAGGCGGGGGTGACGATCGCTGGGTGTTCTGCGCGGCCCGTTGGTGCTGGTACCGCGACGTGCGCTGTGGCCGGTCTTGCCGTTGGTGGGCATTGAGATCACGGCGGTTTACTCCGGCGATAGTAATTATGCTGCCTCGACGTCGTCCTGGCTTGGCTCAGACGGTCAAAAGGAAAGCTACTACGACGGTGGTGTCGTCTTCGTTGGATCCTTCGACGGTTGGGCAGTCTGTGACTTTTACGGCGACGGTGAGGCTCTGTGGCGGCGACGGGGACTGTTGAATTCAAGCAGTCTGGGGTGGCGATCGCTGGGTTGTGCTGCGCAGCCCGTCAGCTCTGGCATCGCGACGTGCACCGTGGCCGATCTCGGTGTCGGCTGGCACTGGATCACAGCCGTTTACTCCGGCGATAGTAATTATGCTGCCTCGACATCTCCTGGTTTGACTCAGACGGTCAAGAAGAAAACCACCACGACGACGGTGTCGTCTTCGTTGGATCCTTCGACGGTTGGTGAAACTGTGACCTACACGGCGACGGTGAGCGCTGCGGCGGCGACGGGGACTGTTGAATTCAGGCAGGCGGGGGTGACGATCGCTGGGTGTTCTGCGCGGCCCGTTGGTGCTGGTACCGCGACGTGCGCTGTGGCCGGTCTTGCCTTTGGTGGATATGAGATCACGGCGGTTTACTCGGGCGATAGTAATTATGCTGCCTCGACGTCGCCTGGCTTGGGTCAGACGGTCAAAAGGAAAGCTACTAGGACTGTGGTGTCGTCTTCGTTGGATCCTTCGACGGTTGGGCAGTCTGTGACTTTTACGGCGACTGTGGGCTCTGTGGCGGCGACGGGGTCTGTTGAATTCAAGCAGTCTGGAGTGGTGATCGCTGGGTGTTCTGCGCAGCCCGTCAGCTCTGGCATCGCGACGTGCACCGTGACCGATTTCGGTGCCGGCTCGCCCTGGATCACAGCCGCTTACTCCGGTGATAGTAATTATGCTGTCTCAACTTTTTCTGGTTTGTCCCAGGCGGTCAAGAAGAAAACCATCACGACGACGGTGTCGTCTTCGTTGGACCCCTCGATGGTTGGTGAAGCTGTGACCTACACGGCTACGGTGAGCGCCGCGGCGGCGACGGGAACGATTGAATTCAAGGAAGAAGGCACCCCGCTCACCGGATGCACAGCGGAGATCGTCAGCTCCGGCACGGCTACATGCACCGTCACGGGCTACCCCAAATGGTCTTCGTACAGGATTGCCGCTGCTTACAGTGGAGACGGCAACGATCTGGCCTCGGCCTCGTCCATGTTTACGCAGACGGTTGAACCGGCGGCTGAATCCGCGGCTCCGTTCCGCTTCTTCTCGCCCACGAGCTTCTGGAACGAAGAACTGCCTGCCAATGCGCCGTTGGACCCGAGTTCGGCCGCGGTGGTGGGCGCCTTCGATGAAGAGATCGCGAAGGAGGAGGAAGCCAAAAAAGGCCCGGCTATCAATACGACCGCGTGGTCGGTTCCGGTCTACACGGTGCCCGATAAGCAGCCCACCGTGAAGGTTACGTATGAAATTCCGTATGGGAGTAAGGCGAACCCCGCGCTTGCAGTCGGCGTGGGATGCCGTTCCGTTGCCGCCGGAAGCCAAACCCGCGGCCGGCACCGACAGAGATCTCGTCGTCTGGCAGCCGAGCACCGACAAGCTGTGGGAGTTCTGGGGCCTTGAAAAAACCGAAGAAGGCTGGCTGGCGAAATGGGGAGGTGCGATGGACAGCGCCTCCACTGACTCGGGCGCCTACGGACCCGAAGCGTGGCCGGGCGCCAGGACCTCTTGGGGAGGCTCTGCGTCCTCGCTGTCGATCGCCGGTGGGCTGATCACGCTGGAAGACCTCGAACGGGGTCAGATCAACCATGCTCTGGCGATCGCGATTCCCAACACGCGTGCCGGGGTCTACGCCTCGCCCGCCCAGCGGACCGACGGGTACTCGACCGAACCGACATCGCTGCCGGAGGGCGCGCATCTGCGCCTCGATCCCAACCTCGACCTCGCCTCGTTGCACCTCCCACGGTTGACGTTGATGATGGCCGAAGCGGCGCAGCGCTACGGGATCTTCGTCAGGGACTCGGCCGCGAACGTGGCCTTCGTAGCGCAGGACCCGACCCCCACCGGGACCGACCCATACACCGGCGCGCACGGCTACTTCGAAGGGAAATCCCCGGCCCAGCTCCTCGAATCCTTCCCCTGGAAATACCTGGAACTGCTGAAGATGGAACTGCACAGCACCTCCTGAGCACGCGCGGCGCCCGAGCCGGGCTCCATCGACTACCATGCCGCGCTGATCTTCGATGGCCAGCTCCCAAGCCGAACGGCAGCTGATCCTGCTCAGCGCCGGCACCACCGCCCGTCGGCGGGCCATGTGCGAGCAGGCCGGACGGATGATCGGCGAGGTGGACTGGCCAGCACTCGCCGAAACGCTGCGCGCACGCAGGTTGCTGCCGACCCTCGGTCCGCGTATCCTCGAGCTGGCCGGGGATCGCGCCGACGATGAGCTTCGCGTCGGCGGTGCAGCAGGCAGTGGACGTGGGGCGTCGCCACGGCGCTTTCCTGCAGCTCGTATCTCTGCGCATCTCGCGATGCTCGCCGACGCGGAGATTCGCTCCACGCCGCTGAAGGGCCCGCTGCTGGGTGAGGCCATCTACGGCGATCCCGGCCGGCGTCTCTCCAGCGACATCGATCTGCTCGTCTCGCCGGAGCAGCTGCGGGCGGCTGTGGAGGTCGTGCGCGGGCTGGGCTACGGTGCTCCCACCGATCACGTGTACGACCGCGGGCTGCCGCTGCTGCACTTCGTGCTAGTCCACGAGCGCGGGGAGCTGCCGCCGGTGGAGCTTCACTGGCGCATGCACTGGTACGAGCGGAGCTTCGCGCGCGAGCGGCTGCTGCCGCCCGCGGTAGCATCGATGGGCGACTGGCGCCCGGCCCCTGCCGACGAGCTCGCCGACGCTGCTGCTGTTCTACGCGCGGGATGGCTTCATCGACCTGCGCCTGGCCACCGACCTGGGCGCCTGGTGGGATGTCTACGGCGCTGAGGTGCCGCCGGGCGCGCTCGACGAGCTGCCGGGCGCCTATCCCGCGTTCGCGCGCGTCATTCCGGTCGCGGTCGAGGTGGCAGAGAGGATGGTGGGCCTGCCGGCAGCGCAGATCGTCGGGGAGATGCCCAAGCTGGGTCTGCGCGATCGCATGGCGGTGCGGCTCGCGAACCCCAATCCGCACTCCAGCCGCTCCCAGCTCTATGCCGACATGGGACTGATCGACGGGCTGTTGATGCCCCGGGGTACCTTCGGCGCGTTCGTGCGGCGGAATCTGCTGCCCCCACCCGAGGTCTTGGACCAGCAGGCCCAGCACGGGGCAAGGCGCCGCGCCAGATCGCCCCTGGGTCGCTGCGCGGGCGTGCTGGCCCGGTATGGGCTGACGATGACTCGTCTGATGCGCGCTCCCGAAACGCTGCGCTGAGCGCGGCGCGTTAGGCTGTCGTCAGTGTCAAGAGATGACGTGGTCAACAGCACCACGGCGCAGAAGAACACCCTGGCCGACGAGCACGTTCACGAGCTCTGGGAGAGCGGATTTCGAAGCCCTCGAAACGAGCTGTTCTACGAGCTCGCCTTCGAGCACATATTGGGGGAGATTCAGCCGCCGCCCGGGAGCGTCTTCCTCGAGGTTGGGTGCGGAGCAGGATTCCACGCCATGCGGCTGGCCCGTCGCGGCTACGAGGTCAAGGCGGTCGATTTCTCGGACGCCGTGCTCGACATGGCCCGTGAGAACGTCCGAGCCGCGGGACTGGAGCACCTCATAGACATCGGCCGTGAGGATCTGATCGACCTGTCATACGAGGACCACACCTTCGACTACGTCCTCTGTTGGGGAGTGCTGATGCACGTTCCCGAAGTCGAGCGAGCGATCGAGGAGCTCAGCCGCGTGATCGCGCCGGGCGGCTATCTGATCGTGCACGAGGGGAACGTCCACTCGCCGGAGGCGATCGCGATCCTTACCGCCAAGCGCATGACTCGCCGCCCTGGCCTGCGTCGCACGCCGGCCGGCGTCGAGCACTGGAAGGAGACTGCCGCCGGTCCGCTGCTCACGCGCCGGGCGAGCATCCCGTGGCTGATCGCGGCCTTTGAGCGTCGAGGCCTGCTCTTGCAGCGCAGGCTGCCGACCCAGCTGACCGAGCTTTACGTCAAGCCCCCGTGGGAGTGGGTGAAGAACCGCATGTATGCGCTGAACGACTACTGGTATCGCCGCGTCCGAACAAGCCGGCTCGCCGTAGGCAACACACTTCTGCTTCAGCGGGCCGAGTCGGAGCTCATCTCTCGGCGGCCGCCGCCGCATACAACTTCCGCAGGCGAGCATCGATAACCTGGACGCTTCGCGTCTGTAAACAGAATCGCCGGCCGCGCTCGCCTATAGTCCGCGCGAGCTCGCGGTCGGCCAGCAGCTCCGTGAGACGATCCGCCAGGCCGATCTCGTCGGCGACGGGTACGAGTAAGCCTCCCCCCCCGGCGAGCTCGGGGATGCCGCTGACGGGAGTGCTGACGAACGGGCGGCCCTGGCTCATGGCCTCTGTCAGGAGCAGAGGCATTCCCTCTGCTCGTGAAGGCAATGCGACCACGCGTGCCTGGCGCAGCAGCGCCTTCATCTCGATCGGATCGACCGGCGGCCGCACCTCCAGGCGCTCTGCGCCGGGAGGCTTGAAGTCGGTCGCGGGGCCCACCATCAAACACCGTGCCTCTGGGCGTCGCTCGGCCACGATTTGCCATGCGCGACACAGGACGTCGGCGCCCTTGCGCAGGCCGATCTCGCCGGCGAACACGACCAGCTCATCCGTCTCGTCCGCGGGTAAGAAGCGCTCGTCGACGAAAACAGGATTGGGCACGATCTCGGCGTGCACGCGAGGTGCGCTGCGGCGGACTAAGCCGAGAACTTCTTGGTCCATGCAGGTAACGAGATCGGCGCGCCGCAACACCGTGGACACAAGCCTCGGACGCTTACGTGCGAACGGCATAAACGATGCGCCATTAATCGTCGCGACCGTGACGAGCCCCCGCCTGTGTGCCAGTGCGAGCAGCGACTCCCTCGCGCAGGAACGACCCCGCGCTCGGAGAGATGCATGTGAGCCACCTCGCCGGCCGGCATTTGCAGGAGCGCTCGGGCGGAGGAAGCGAACAACCGGGTGGTGGCCAGCGGCGATTGCGGCCTCCATGTCGGATGGGAGTCGACGATGTCGCCCCCGATGTTGTGCTCGGTGGAGCAGCCTGATCACGGTGGCCATGCCGCCGACCGTGGCGGGGTCGGGACCGAAGTGGTGGACGACCATAGTCCTTGTCACGCAGTCTGCAGCGTTGGCGCTTGTCGCACTTCACTGCCCGGCAATGCCAGCACGGCCGCGACGATCAGCGCGGCGGCGTAGCAGACGGGGCTGCCGAGCAGCGTGTTTTCGGCGAGCGCATTGACGAGACAGCCGGCGACGATCGCGAGCGCGAGCGCCGGCGCGTTGCGGGTGCCCTCAGCCGGTGTGCCGGCGATTCTTCGCCTGCGGATCAGGGCGCGGACGAGGAGGAAGAGGCCCGCGAGCAGGATCGCCAGGCCGACGACGCCGGTCTCGACGAGGTAGCGGAGGTATTCGTTGTGGGGCAGGAGGAAGTTCAGCCGGTTCGACGCCGTGCTTTCGGTGGTCGTCGTCGTGCCGATGCCGCGGCCGAAGACGGGCGATCCTTCCCACTCTGGTAGGAGGGTCTTCCACCTGTACAGGCGCGTGTCGAGCGTGCTCGTCGTTTCTCCGCGTTCGGCGGCGGAGATGCTCGTGGAGGTCTCGCCGGCGACGCGCTTTGAGCCGAGTGGGGTGGCGAAGAACACAAGGACAACCGCTACTGCGATCGCGCAGGGGCCCAGTTTGGTGAGCACGGTACCGGGGCGCAGCGCGCCGAACACCGTCAACATCACGGCCAGCGTGATCACGCCGTCGATGCTGAACGTCGCGATCAGCGCGGCCGCGAACAGCGCCACCAGCAGCGCGTCGACTCGGCGGTGCCCGTTGTCGAGATACAGCCACAGCGAGGCGGTGGCAGCGATCGTGAAGAACATCGCGGCGCTGTTGGGGTGGGCGAACGTGCCGTTGGCGCGAATGTTGCGTGCGACGTCCAGGCCGGTGTTGCGTCGCGAGCTGGTAGAGCGCAAGGATGGCCGGAACGAAGCCGACGAACTGCAGGAGGCGTGCGGCGACGGGAACGGTCACCGACCTGCGCGCGTTGTAGACGATAACGAACAGCGCGAGGACCGACAGCTCGCGCACACCCTCGCGCAGTGTCTCGGTCGAAGCGCCGCTGGTGTGCACAGCTATGGCCATCCATATGCACAGCCACATGGCGGCCAGAACCGTCGGCAGGGTCACTCGGCGCCAGCGGAGCAGCATGTACACGGCCAGTAGGATGAACGCTAGGGCGATCACCGACGACAGGTTGAGGCTGCCCGAATGGCGACTGTCCGGCGCGGAGCGATCGTCGGTCAGCACTCGGACGAACAGCATCGCGGCGAGGAAGACGACTATTGGGTGGTAGTAGTTGTTAGCGACGGCGAGTCTACGTCGCCAGGGGGGCACACGCTCTGGACCCGACGGCCACGTGCCTAGGCTCTCGCTTGTGCCGTCTGTCATTTGGACGGCAGCCCGCGAGCGTGGCGGAACGTGGCTGAATTCATGAGACCATTCTCAGCCGCGGCGGTATGAGCGCCCGCGACGACGCCGATCCCGTAAGCTTGCAGCGCAGTGAACACGAGCATCTGAAAGGATATACCGGCGCGTGCAGCAAGAACCCGAGGCACTCAATCTGGAGCGAGCTCTGGCCGTGCTTCGTCGCCGTGGGCTCTTGGTCGCGCTGTGCATCGTAGTCGTCGCGGGCGCGGCCTTCGGGTTCTCCAAGCATCAGACCAAGAAGTACACGGCGACCGCATCGATCGCCTTCAACGACGACCCGCTCAGCCAGCAGATCGCTGGACTCCCGAGCGCCGGCGTCAGCAGCAGCGACCTGCTGGCCCAAGAGGCCAGCAACGTTGAACTCGTCAAGAGCGGCGACGCGGCGGCCAAGACGGCGAGCCTGCTCGGGCACGGGGTGACTGAAGCCAAGGTCGCCGGCAGCCTGAGCGTGGGGGGGCGGGAGAATCGAGCGTGGTCAGCGTTTCGGCGACGACGACTTCCCCGGCGCTCTCGGCCGCGATCGCAAACACCTACGCCCAGCAGTTCGTGAAGGAACAGCAAAGCTCTCAGCTCCACTACTACAGATCTGCGCTTGCGATCGTACGTAAGCAGCTTGCGACGCTCCCTCGGCAGGAAAGGGCCGGATCTGCCGGCGCGCAGCTGCAGGACCGGGCGCAGACGCTGAGTCTCCTGTCGGAACTCAAGGAAGGGAACGTCAAGGTCGCAGCGGAAGCGGCGGTTCCGAGCGCCCCCTCTTCGCCGAAGACGTCGCGAAACATGATCCTCGGAGTCGTCGTGGGCCTTCTGATCGGCCTCGGTCTCGCCTTCGTGCTCGAGCGCCTCGACCGCCGGATCAAGGGGCCGGAGGACCTGGAAGCGATCTATCGTCTGCCTCTGCTCGGCGCCATCCCCGAGAGCGCGGCGCTGGCGCGCTCCGCGCGTGAGAAGGGGGGCGCGCGAGCGGTCCTGCCGGCCGCCGAGGCCGAGGCGTTCAGCCTGGTTCGCGCTCACCTGCGCTTCTTCAACGTCGATCGTGATGTGCGCACGGTTGTAGTCGCGTCGCCCGCCCCGGAAGACGGCAAGACCACGGTGGCTCGCCATCTGGCTGAGGCGGCGGCGAGGTTGGGCTCGCGGGTGCTGCTGCTCGAGGTGGATCTGCGGCATCCGACGCTCGCCCAGCAGCTCGACATACGGGCCGGGCCGGGCCTCGCCGATGTGCTGATTGGCGCAACAGCTATGGGCGATGCGACTCAGGAAGTCGAGTTGGAGGCGCCGCCCGGGGAGGGAGCTGAGGGGCGGACGCTGGACGCGCTGGTAGCCGGCGCCGTGTTGCCCCCAAACCCGGGCGAGCTGCTCGATAGTCACGCGATGGAGTCTGTGCTCGAGCAGGCGAGGTCCGCATACGACCTCGTCGTCATCGATACGCCGCCGCTCAACGTCGTTTCGGACGCGTTCCCGCTGCTCACGAAGGCCGACGGTGTCGTGATCGTCGGCTGGATCGGGCGTGGCCGGCGCGACGTGGCGCAACGACTCCATCAGGTTCTTGCCGGCAGCGGCGCGCCACTGCTGGGGGTCGTCGCGAACGGCTCGAAGTCGGGCGATGCCGGTGCCTACGCTTATGCCGGGGAGGGCACATCTTCTTCCGCCACTGCGCCGCCCAGCGAGACTTCGTCGTCCGAGGAGCTCGTCCCGACCGCCAAGACCTGAAGCTGCGTCACGGCTGCATATTGCCGCGCGGTTGCCAGCTGGTCGGCTAGGATCGGCCGGGATGGCAGAGATGAAGGGTCCGCGCGGTCGCGGCGTACTGGCTGTATCCGTTGTCATCTTGGCGGCGGCCTGCGCGTGGGTAGGGACTCGATCTGCTGCCAGTGTGCCGACGCGATCGGCTGCCGGCGCGTCACGGACACCCGCCACGGTTCTGAGGGTGGATACCAGCCGGCCCGGGAACTACTTCGAAGTCGGCGCGGTGGGGTTGTCGACGGACACGGTGGAACTGAGCGGTGGTCATCTCGATGCCGGCCATCCCAGTCTCATACGGCTGATGCGGCTGCTGGGGCCGTCGGTGCTGCGCGTCGGCGGAGGCAGTGTGGATTTCTCGTGGTGGACCAGCAGCGGTGAAACGCCTCCATCATGGGCGACCAACACGCTCACGCCGGCCGACCTCTCCGCCCTGAGCGGGCTGTTGACCGCGACCGGGTGGAGGGTGTTGCTCGGGGTCGATCTCGGTCACTTCGAACCGGCACGTGTAGCCGACGAGGCTCGCTATGCGCGGGAGATCCTCGGCGCCAATCTCCTGGGCATCGAGATCGGCAACGAGCCCAACGGCTTCAGCGAAGCGAAGGGGACGGGAAAGGTTGACCTGCGTACGCCGACCTACGGCGTCGATGAATACTTGCGCGAAGCGGAAGCATATCGCCAGGCGCTTAGCGTGGCGGCACCGGGCGTGGCCATATATGGGCCGGCTGTGAATGGAATCGAGTGGTTGCCCCAGATGGGTGCCGCCGCACGTATGTTCACCGAGCTCACCCTGCATTACTATCCGACCAGCACATGTCCGGACGTTCCCCCTTCTGAGCCACCCCCCACCGCCGAAGGACTGCTGTCACCGACAGTTCGTCAGCGGGAGGATAAGACCCTCGAAGCCCTTGCCCAAGCTGGCGGTGTCGCCGGTCGCCTAACGCGGATCGATGAGACTAATGCAATATCCTATTGCAGCGAAAACACTCCTGGCAGCCCATCACTCGCCAGTGCCCTGTGGGCCTTGGACTGGGCGCTACGCGCCGGAAGCACAGGCGTCAAGGGCCTGAATTTTCACGGGGCTTTTGGTATCTGTGCAGACGACGCTCAGAGTCAGAATCCGATCTGTGCGCCCGGCCGTGCCGCGGCCAAGGCTGGAGATTTTACGGCCCAGCCCGAGTACTATGGGTTGCTTGCAGCCAGCCGGCTCGAGGGCGGCCGGTTTGTGCCGACCAGTATTACCGCCCCCGACCCGCTGCCGAACCTCACAACCTGGGCCACCCTTGCCCCCGGCGGCACGGTCAGGATCGCGATCGACAATCTCGCCACCGGGGGCTTGTCGCAGCCATTGTCGATTCCCGCATCAGGATATACCGCCACCGAGGAGCCGCTTGCCGGTCCTTCGGCCGAAGCAGGGAGCGGCATTGCTCTCGGTGGAGCTCAAGTGGCGGGCAAGGGACGGTGGCGACCCAGAACCGTGAGGCTGTCGCATGCACATCGCTTTTTTCGCGTCGTGGTGCGCCCTGCGAGCGCTGTCATCGTTACCCTACATCCAGAGCCCTCGCACGGCTGACAAGCTTGTCTAATCCGGTCCGATGTCTTATGAGTGGCGCCGACAACTCGCCAATCTCACCAGTAGATCCATATATGCCCCGCAGACATCATCCCAGGAGTAGCGCTCACGTATGATCGAGCGACCATGCCGCGCCATCTCTGCTTGGAGTGACGGGGACGCTATGACGGACCTAATAAGCTCTGCGAGCACTCGCACATCGTGTGGAAAGCGGTGCTCAGCGAGGGACAGCACCTCAGCACTGAACGGTGTATCCAGCGCAAGGGTTGGCGCTCCGGCGCCGAGCGCCTGTAGCAACGCTGGGTTTGTACCCCCGACCGAGTGGCCATGGACGTAAACGCCGCTGTGTGCCCATAGTTGGGTGAGCAGCTGTTGGTCGTCGACGTGGCCGAGCCACGAGACGCGCCCCGTTGCCTCCATCCTCCGCAAGCGCCCCTCGATCGGCGAGTCGAAGTTCGCGCTGCCGACGATTACAGCATGTGGCGCATCCTCACCGAGCAGATCGAGTGCATCTAGCGTCAGCTCAACGTTATTCTCTGGCGCTAAGCGCGCGACGACCAGCAGGTAGGGCTTGTTGCCGAACCCCAAGGCATCCAGCCGATCGCGTCCGACATCGTCGAGCACGGGGGCACCATACGGGATGAATATGGAGTCACAACCAAAGCGCTTACGCCAGATGTCGCCGATAGCCTTTGAGTCGCAGATCAGCGCGGTCGCGTTGCGGGCCGTCATCCATGCCCCCACCCGAAAGGTCGCCCGCCCCAGGCGACTCCACTTGCCCCGTTCCCACTCGATGCCGTCTGTATTGACCGCAAACGGTGTCCGTGCTGCACGCAGCGCGGGGAACCAGAACCCGTTTGCGATGTTGAGCACAAGGATCGAGTCAAAGTGACGGAAGCTCGCGTCGATTGTCGCCGTCATGCCAAAGCTCAAAGTTGACAGCGACTTCGTGTCACGTCCCGGCGTAGCAATACAGCGTACCCCTTCGGCGAGCCACATTCGCCGACCTTCATCGCGAGTACGACAGTAAGCCGTAACATCATGACCTGCTCGCACAAGGTAGGGGGCAAGGTGCCGTACGAGAGTCTCATAGCCACCGTAGGTGCTGGGAAAGCCCCGGCCGCCAAGGATCGCAACCCTCATGGGTTCTGACGAGTCGAGATTGGGGAGAGGTTGCTTGAAGGCATGGATGAGCCCGTCACTCTGTCGTGCGCTCGACGCAGACATCAAAGAGAGCTGATCGCCAGGCGGCCGTACGATCCGCAAGCGTGCATCGTCTGCTCACGGGCGCATCGGCGAGGGGTGGCGCTTGGATTGAGGGATCATGGACTGCCCTAGAAATCGCCTCGCTAAGCCGTGTAATATCGCCGGCTGGCACTGTTATGCCTTCGACCATAGCGCTCGCCTCGCGTAGGCCACCTTGGTCCGATGCAATCACACGTCGCCCGGCCGCCCAAGCCTCAAGAGCGACGATACCGAAAGGCTCCGGTCTGTTTGTCGGAACTAGAACAATGTCGCATTTCTCCATAAAGATACGCGTATCCGTGACCTCACCTCCATAGGTAGCCCAAGGTAGATCTTTTATAACTGCGAGTAGCTCCACTAGGTGATGTTCCTGTCCCGGAAACGAGCCTCCCAACAGAGTGATCTCGGCAAATGTTCCCGCTTCGCGCGCCATTTGGACAGCGCGCACCGCTTCCAGATGGCCCTTATGCCCGTTGACGCGTCCCATCAGGAGGAGTTGTAGCGGGGTGCCCTCAGGGTTGCGCCGGCCCAAGGGATCGTAGGGTGGCGCCACCGGATATGCTAAGTGCGTATCGGAGTTGTAAAGGTCGCGGGTGAGCCAATTCGCGGTCGCTTCGCTGTTCACCATCAGTGCGTTGGAGAGAGTGCAGGTCCAGGCTGCCAGCAGGCGTCCAGAATTGCCCAGTAAGATCTCGTGTACAGAGCAGAGAACCCGTCGTCGTCGAAGGCGCAGCGTGGGGAGGTAGGAGCTGAGGGCGACTGTCCACAGAACGGTGACGTCGGCGTTGTGGCAGACGCTCGGAAGTTGAACTGGTACGCGTGCTCCGGTGGCGCCAGACACTCGCCGTAGTACACGTAGGGGCTCAATGCTGACCAGTGCTCCCATGCCCTCCAGGATCTCGGTCAGCGGCCCGTCTTCGGGAAGGGCGACAGCAACGCTGTATCCCATTCCCAGTAAGAGCTCTACGTCCTGTGCGAGGACACGACTTGCCCCATACAGGTCGTTGCTGCCGTGTAGAAAAGCTAGGCGCAAGGTATTCAAGTTAACAGTTGATCGGGGGAAATTGCCTTTGCCACAGTCCGTGTAAAGTTAGTCATCGTAAGTTGCCCGGCAGCGGTAAGCGCTGTCGAGGAGGACTTGGAGTAGCGCTCGCGATCGAGCAGCGAACATATCTCCGACGCATAGTTGGTGGGATCTGCGGGCGACGCCACCGCCATCGGAGCGATCTCACTCAGTGCCCCCTGGCCTGAATGCAAAGCCGGCACACCCCTGATGGCGGCCTCGCCGACGGGCAGACCGTATCCCTCCATCAGTGAGGGCTGAAGCAGCAGCCAAGCGCTCTCATACAGCTTCTCTAACTCGACTTGAGGGACATCGACCTCTCGTGATATCCAACTTCGATCGGGATCCGCGGCCCGCATGGCAGCGGCAACCTCCTCCTCGGCGTGTCCGCGCGGTCCCACGATGGTAAGCCGCAGATCCTCACCGGAAGCCTCTCTCGCTAGCTTGACAGCGGCAATGCCTATAGCTTGACGCTTATGTGGCTCCGTCGCACCAACCATGAGGACCAGCTTAGGGTCGGTCGGGTGTTCGAGTCGGGGTTGTATAGCTTGCAAAGGCCAAGCGGCAACCATAACGGGTGGTGTGTCGGTCCACCTGGTCTCTAAGCATTGCTTTGTGTAAAGCGAGGGAACCAAGATAACGTCGGCGTGACGCACGCTGTGCCCGAATAACGCTCGAGCGTATAGAGCGTAGCCTCGGTCGAATAGATCGGGGCGATCCAAGACCATCGTGTCATGAAGTACTAGTACATGGCGCTGGCTACCGCGTGCCCGGCCGACATTGCACGGAGAAATGAGTACATCCGCCGACCGTGACTCACGAGCTGCCAGATAAAGATCCCAGGACGCTTGCACCCCCGCGTTCCACACGCGATTGCTCCTCAGGCCATGGCTCGGCCAGATCTCCTGAAGTTCTGTATCCGGAATCTCACCTAGAGCGGTGAGGAGATAGTTCAGCCCGCGCAAGGTACCCGAGATACCCCGGGTCGCAATAGCGCAGTTGATCGCTACCCGCATACAGCCATCCGATATGCGCTGGCTAGGCTGCAAAAGAAGCGATCTTCGGAGAAAAGGGCCGCCCGTTCCCGGCCTCGGGCCTGAAGTTTTGCGCGGAGGGCCTCGTCTCAAGATACAGACACGCACGCGTCGACCAATTTCTTACGGGTGGCTTCAGCTGCCGTATTCTCAAGCAGCGCATCAGCCCAGCTGCCGGGCCCTTCATCAACCAGGATGCCTGCGTCTCCCACGATCTCAGTGATGGCGGTATTGGCGGTCGCGACCACGGCTGCCCCCGCGGCCATAGCCTCAAGCGGCGGAAGTCCCTGTCCCTCGTACGCTGAAAAGTAAAGGAAGCAATCCGAGTGGTGTGCGAGCTGGGCCAATCGCTCGTCGGATATACGCCCTATGCCCACGGCTTCGCCAAGCCCTGCGGAGCTCTTGTCTGTTCCGGCCCCCGCGATTACCAGCATCAGTCCAGCGCGCTTTAATTCCCGTGCGAGTGGTGCGATCCATCCGGGTCGCTTTCTCGGATCCTTACTTGCCATGTCTATGACCGCCAGAGCGTATGAGCCGGGGAACTCATGGGGTGGAGGACTGGCGCTGCCAGCATGGAAGGTAGGGACCGGAAATAGCGGAGCGACTATAATCCGATCGGGGGCAACCTTCAGGCGCTGGACGATCCGATCCGCGGTGAAGTCGGAGATCGTGAGTACCACGCGGGCATGCGCTGCCCGAGAGAGAAAGAATCTCGACTTGAACCCTGTTTGACTGTATCCCATTAGGTCGAGCGAGATCAGATCGAGAATCGAGGCTACTGTGGGCTGCAGAGAGAGGCCCCATACTCTGGGATGGGTGACATGGAAGATATCCTGCTTGCGAGATAGGGCTGCTACAGAGCGCTCTGCAAGATCGATAAACTCTGCTGCTCTGCCACTGCGATTACGCACCCGCAGCTCGGTGACATCGCACCCCAACTTGCGGGCACCCGTGAGGCAGGCATTTGTATATCGTCCCAGGCCCCTCTCTTTCCCGGGACGCGTAAGTGCCGTAGTCTCAAGCAGGAGTCGATAATTGCTCTCGTGGGCTTTGTTGACTGTGGAGCCAATCATATTGGCCGTCTTAGGGTGGGTGGGCTTGGTGGCATGCCCCAAGGCATTCTAACTGGATCTGCCAACCTCGGTAAAGAGCGCGGAGTCGTGGCGCACAGGTATATCTAGGGGCGTAGGTTTGGTGCCTCGAATTGCCGCTATTCGCCTGCGCTTTTTGAGCACGTCGCTATACATGCGTAAGAAATCAACATATGCGCGAAGATACATTGATCCCAAGCCGCGTTTTAGCGCACCAACAAAATAGCGAGCTTGGACGGTTAGGATGAGGACGGAGTAGCGCACTAGCGCATTTTTAGGATAGTTCCCCGCTATCAGTGCTAAGGTGTTGCGCACGCTAAGATAACTGACGGGTATTTCTGCTGCGTTTGTTGTCGCCGAGCCGATATGATATGCCACTGCTGTAGGTGTGTATATGGCACGGTAGCCTGCGAGTTGGGCTCGAAACCCCCAATCCGTGTCCTCGAGATAGGCGAAAAATGCCGCATCGAATCCTCCTATCGCCTGAATGACGGCCCGTCTGTAAAGGGCGGCACCCGCACATACCGAGAATACGTAGGTCTCTTCGTCGTACTGACCCACATCGAGTTCGCCTGCTCCCCGATGTCTTGGCCGACCCTCCCATGCGAATGTAGATCCGGCCTCTTGAATACGTTGGCGATCACTGTAATCAAGGATCTTGCCAGCAGCAGATGCGCTACATTGATCAGATGAGAGCACATCCACCAGGACCCTGAGCCAGTCAGGCGCGAGTTCGAACGTCATTGTTGACTAGGGCTACGTAGTCACTTGCCGTCGCCTCTATCCCTGCGTTTACCGCAGCTCCAAAGCCAAGATTTTGTGATAGCTGGATCACCCTGACGTGCGGCCAGTCGCTGAGGAGATATGCGAGCGAGTCATCCGTTGAGCCATTGTCAACGACGATCGTCTCGAATTCGCGAAAGGTCTGGGCCTCGAGAGACATAAGGGCCAATCCAAGCAAATGGCGTCCATTCCAGTTGGGGATAACAACAGACACTGGACGATGGTGTGTGGGTAGGAGTTGATCCATGCTGCGGCCGGTCGGAGGGGTCACCAGATCTAAGTCTATCTGTTGCGAGAGAAGCTATGTCGGCTCTCGGATGTTTAGGGGGGATTGGCCAGTCTCCAGTGTATCGATGTGCGGGGACTGGGCGTCGGGATTGGCCAGGCGCTGATAATCCTGGACGGATGGTCAAGGTGCTCGGGCAAACCACAGCACCGACAGCACGGCCGCGCGCACAGCGCCCGAACCACGTATGATGCCGGTCAATACGCTGATGGCTACATCTCGGTACAACAAGTGCGTGAACCCCAATTGTGATGGATGATACTATAATGAGGAGCTTCGACTCCCTGGCAGTCGCGTTCGAGAGACGAGCAGGCCTTTGCTCTTTGGGCAGCTGGTGCTCGTCATCAACACCTCAGGCGATCATCGGCATACCTTTGAGCGAGGAACCATGGTCCCCACGCGCCGGGTGATGTTCGGTCGGTGGGGCACGCAGCGAACACGTGGAGTGGGCTCGCTGACATCTGGTTCGCTGGAGCTTTCGGGCCAACCGATGCAGCCGCTTCTCGTCGATCCGTTCCAAGGACGCTCAGGCAGCACGCTCATGATGACCATCCTCGCCACGAGCACGGCCATCGCGGTTGATCGTGTATATCCATACGAGAATCGTTATCTCACTTACCTTTGTCGCCTTGTAGAACATCTGGATCAACCGTTTACGCAAGATGCGGAATGGAGCATGCAGCAGTTGCTCAAGGGTCCCGATACGCAAATCGGGCCAATCCCGTTCTCCCCGCTCTCTATCGAACCATCCGACCTAGCGATACGGGTTACACGCCATTTGTGGATGGCCTTCTCTGAATCGCTCGCGACTCGAGGACATGAACCCTACCGGTACTATGCAGAGAAGACGTGGGCTGACAATCTTGAGCTGCTTGCTAGGGCGGGGATCAAATCTAAACTGATCAATTTGGTGCGAGATCCTCGGGATGTTGCGGCATCGATCCGCGCGTTTGATCAGAAGCGTGGATACTATGGTTTTGGCCGGAAAGCCGATCAATCGGACGACGATTATTTTGCCACTCTCGTCAACGGCATGCGCGAGAAACTAAAGGGTATGCACGCGCGGGCAGAGCGCCATGACCACCTCTGGGTGCGTTACGAGGATATGATCACAAATCGGTCCGATGTTATAAAGCAGCTCTCTAGCTGGCTGGATCTCGAACTGCAGCTCGACGCAGGTGCACCTAAAGGTAGAGACTACAGTCGACATGCAACAACCTCCAGTCCCGCCGAGTCCGTCGGTAGGTGGCAGCGCGACCTATCCGGCAGTGAGGCCGCGTATATAGAGAAGCACCTCGCGGATGAGATGCACCGACTGGGATATCAGAAATAGGAACCTGATGGAGTTGGCAACAACGGTCTCCCAGCAGAGCGAGACGAGACCAGCTCACCCGGGTGAGCTTAGGCCCTGTTCTGCTGGTATTGTCCGACCATATATGAATCTACAGCTGCACGTGTACGCTAGGCGATCGTTATGACCCCGGTACGGGTCCTCGTCGTTAGTCACTCGGCCGAGCCTAGCGGAGCGCCGATCGCTCTGCTACGCATCATGCAGTGGTGCGTAGGGCACGGATCGGTTGAGCCGACGTTTGTGCTACGCGATCGCAAGGAGCTCGTTAGCGAGTTTCAGGCACTCGGTCCAACAATCCATTTGTCCGCACGCGTGGAACGCGGCCTGCGACGGGCACTGGATGGGGTGCGTTTCGGGGGTTCCGCTCTCGCAGCTGCAGGTTGGGTGTCTGGCCATCGCATACGACGTATATGCAAGCAACGGAAGGTGCAGGTTGTTTATGCTAACACTGCCACCCAAGGCCAGATTGCGTCGGCGGTAGAGCGACTCGGCATACCAGTGGTCACGCACGTTCATGAGCTTGAGCGCGAACTGCGGACCTTGGTAGGAGTCGAGGGCGTCAAGAAGGTTGTTGACCAGAGCGATGTACTAATCGCTGTGTCTGGTGCGGTTCGGAAAATGCTTCTCGCCCACGGCGCAGACCCTGCACGCATCGTTGACGTACAGGAGCCAATCGGCGATCATGAGCCGCTATCCGAGGAAAGGCGTAAGATCATCCGCCGCACGGAGCTCAAGGTAGACGATGACACCATCGTCGTAATCGGATGTGGCGTGCCATCCTTGCGTAAGGGCACCGATGTTTTTCCTCAGGTAGCTCGGCACGCTATTGCAAATGCCATGGTTGGTGAGAAGGTGGCTTTTCGGTGGATTGGAGGAAACCCTCCCTATGTGGAGTTCACCACGCTCGTTGATGACGTTGCGCGTCTCGGACTTGAGAGTCAAGTGGTCGTTATTCCACACAGGCCAGATGCCGCACAACTGCTCGCCGCGGGAGATGTGTTTATAAGCACCTCAAGGGAGGACCCAAATCCTCTCGTGGTGTTGGAGGCAGCGGCGATGGGGTGCCCGGTAGTATGCTTTCGAGACGCTGGTGGGGCGGAGGAGCTGGCGGCCGCCGGCGGGGGGATGGCCGTGCCGTACCTCGATGCGCAGGCAATGGCGGAAGCGATACTGGCGCTCAGCAAAGACCCCGAGAAGCGGAGGCGGTTGGGCGACGACGCCCGTAAGATTGTCACCGCAGCTAATACGATACCGTTGGTTGCGGAGCGGGTTAGCGCCGTGTTGCAACGATCCGCAAGCTCACACGGATGAGGCTGGCATCTACTTACTTACCTACCTACCCCCACACTCTATGGGGCTGGCCAAGTCCGTTTGTGACCACAGTGATCGGCTTGGGTTTGAGTTTGAAGCTGGTCGCCGTGGTCGGCACCAAGGTTCCGGAGACGCTCGGGTGGACTAGAATCATCATCGCGACGCCGACCAGTACCACGCCGCTCGTGCTGAAGAGAGTGGTCAACGTCACGGATGACGCGAGCGTAGCGACGATCCAAATCGCGCCGCCATAGCGCAGCCAGCTGTACTCGCCAGTCTGCCGCAACGGTCGGCGCCGGAGACAGTCGATGAGCATCGAGATGACGGGAAGGTAAATGAGGACCGCACCGATAACTCCCATCGTCATCACCGCATTGAGCACGCCGAGATCGGAGTCGCGGATCGATCCGTTTGGTAGTCCCTCGAAGTAATGTGCAGCAGGCGGGACGAACCCGAGCCCAGCCGGCCATTTTTCCCCCAGGTAAGCTTTCATCGTTTTAGTCACAGCCTCGCGCACCGCGACCGTCCCTCCGCCGGTCTGGAGGTCTGTAAAAAGCGATGACAGGCGGTCGATGACCGTCCCGCCTGACAGAACGCCGGGAGCGGCTATCAGGACCAGGCCACCGACCGAAACAAGTACCCCGACGGCAAGCGCAAATCGCTTCCGCAGGACCGTGGCGACGCGCATTTCACCGCGGATCATCAACCAAAGACTCACGAGGACAATGCCGACTACGAGCCCGATCCAGCGAGCTCGCGTCAGCTGAACGACTGTGCTCGTGGTCAACAGAAGCGCTATCGGGAGCGCGATCAGTCGCACGGTCCGGTCGCGAGCCAGCATGATTGCCGCGATGCTTGCGGGAAGCCCCGCGGTTACCAGATTCGTCATGGCGGCATAAACGCGCGTCAATCCGGTAAATCCAGATTCCTGCAGCGTATAGTGAAAGTGAACCAGGCTCTCGGGAAATCCATGTCCGGTGGCGATTGTTATCTGTCCCACGGCAAACAGGCATACACCCGCAGCCAGTATCCCGAGCAGAGCGCCGATGTCGCGGCCTGTGAGTCGAATCTGGGGCAGCAAGATGAGCAACACCGCAAAGAAGACGAAGTCTTTACCATAGGCGGCCGCGGACAGAATGGAGACATGCTGACCGACGACGGTCCGTATCAGTGTCCATAGCCACCACAGGAAGAGGAAGACCGCAAGGCGAGAAATCACTTGAGCCGTTCGGCTCGGGCGATAGGATCCATCGTCGAATAGGATCCACACTCCAGCGGCGACCATCAGCACCATAGCGGCGACGTCTTCCAGTGTGAGTTTCCCCGACAGGAGCTCGTGGGAGGTATCCACGAAGGGGAGGCCGTTCATCGCGGCGAGAACTAGAATGCCGATAAACGCACCACGCTGGCGAAGTGCCAGGGCACACACCCCGGCTGCCGCAACTGAGATGAATAGCAGCTTGACATGTCCCGCCGCTATCGTCCAGCCGCAGCCGACAAGCAGGACAGCCAGGCCGGTCATAGCCAGCGCCGGCATGATCGGGGCGCTTCTTCGCTCACTGGGCGAGGCTGTCTTCACCACTGGGCGCAAGTCTCCAAAACAGTCTCCAGTTTCATGGTCATACGCAATGGTTGGCAATGCCTAGCAATCTGGGCAATCCAAGCTATCGTAGCCCCAAAGCGTTACAAGGTCTCGACCAAGATACTCGGTTAGTGCCACGACTTCGGGCTTGTAGCGGTGGCGAAGCTCCAACTCGAGGTTGCGGTCGGGGGCTTGTGGCTGCGCGTAAACAACATGGCGGCGGATCGCCCCCTGTACACCGCGCCGGAAGCGTGGCGTCGTGACTCTCCCGACCGCTGCCTTTACCATTGCCGATCCGGGACTACGGCCTTCAGACACACTGCTTAGAAGGGTCTCCGCGCGCCTTGAGCTGACGCGAGTGGTGCGGTTCGCCTCGACCGTGGCAAGCGAAACCGTCTCGTCGACCTCGAGAAAACGCAGTATGGTCCCGATGTTGGTTTGGTTATCGGCGCGGAAGTCGTCGTAGATCAGTATGAGCAGCTGCTTGGCTGAAAAGGTTTCACGATAACGACGCAGCTGATCGACATATGTCATATGAGATGAGTACACAAGAAGCGGCGCCCGGCGACCTGCAGAAGGAAGGTGACGTCCGTTGGGCAGTTCGTCTTCAAGCGTCAACGCTTTGCGAAGATCCTTCTCGTTCTCGATACCCATCTTGACATATTGAAGGTGCAGGGAGCGCAGGAAGCTGACGGGCTCGCGCAAGATGATTATGATACGCGCATTTGGGTTCATGCGGGCGATATTTCGCGCAGCGGTACGAGACCAGAGATAAGAGGCCGAAGCCTCACCCGTGAGTTGTCCGGGAGCCGCGGGAGCGAACAAAGCGAGATAGTCGGCGAGGGTGGTGGGCCACGTGGTGGGAGGCGGCGGACCGGCGAGCTCGTCTGCGAGGTAGTGAGGCTCCTTGAGGTCCGGCATATAAATCTGTGGATGCTGGCTGAGCATGGCGTGCAGCGCGGTCGTCCCGCTCTTTGGCTGCCCGACGATAAAGAAGTCAGGGGTTCTCTGCGTCAAGATGCATCACGTCCAGTGGGCACGGCGGCCGATGTCGAGGCGGAGCGATAGTAAGGATTGGTTTCGGCCAAGAGCGCCAGCGTGTCGAAGGCGTCAAGATGGCCGTCGAGGATGACCATCACCCGATCGCAGATGTCGAGCGTCGACATGCGATGCGCGATGATGAACAGCGTGATCTCGTGCTTGAGCGCGGTCAGGGATTCCTGTATGAGGGACTCCGAACGCGGGTCCAGTGAGCTCGTCGGCTCGTCCAAGATCAGGATTTCCGGCCGGGCGGCGAGTGCGCGCGCAAGGCAGATCCGCTGCTGCTGTCCGCCCGAAACCGCATCGGCGCGAGGCCCGATGATCGTCTCGTAGCCGTTTGGCCAGTCTTCGATGTCCTCGTGAATGCGGGCGAGCTGGGCGCCCCGGAAGACGGCGTCATCGTCGAGATCGCGAAAGTACCTTATGTTCTCCGCGACCGACGCGTGCACCAGGCGGGGTTCCTGCGGGACATATGCCACTCGTTCCTGCCAATCGTCCTGCCGGAACTGCTGGACCGGTACACCGTTTATGAGATACCGGCCTTCATCTGGTGCTCGCAGGTTCAACAGGATCTGAACCAGCGTCGACTTACCTGCACCGGACGGGCCGATTACGCCGACCGCCTCACCGCCGTGAGCCTCGAAATTTATATCGGACAGCACCGGCCGATCCGGCTGATATGCAAATGACACGTTTTCGAACCTCAGTGTCTGCATCTTAGGCATCGACGAATTACCCTCTAGCGGGCGGCTCGCCATATAACGCCGTTCGGCTTCGTCGAGACGATCGATGAAGGGGGCGGCCTGACGTACGACGGTATATGAAGCTTGGATCTGTTGACCGTAGAGCCCGGCTCGCACGAGCAGCAAGACGACTGCTCCCAACGATGCCACGTGGCTGCTGCCGGCCTCGTACAGAACCGTAAGACCCCCGACGAGGACGAGGTAAACCAAGCCCTGGTAGACGTTTGGGACCAGGCGGGCGATGAACTGGGTGCGGAAAAACAGGTCCTGAGCCGCGGCGATGAACCGGTCGATGCGGCTGCACTGGGCCTCGGCGACCCCGAACACACGCGTCTCTTCGGCCACTCGATTTGCCTCACCGACTCCACCCGCATAGGACATCTGCGCCTGCGAGAGTGACCGTGCGCTCCGAGCGCCAAGTGCGTTTGCCGGTCGCATGAGGGCAAACAGTAGGATTGCCGCTACCAAGACGATTGCGGCGGCCACGACGTTCAAGACCAGCGCCGAGACGACAAGAATCGCGAAGGTGAATAGCCAGGAGATCAGTGTCGTCGCCTGGAGCGCGCCCTGACTCGCCTGCATGATCTGACTGGTCATGAGCTCCTGCAGGTGCCCCTCGCGATCGCGCGACTGCATGTCCCAGGAGGCGTGGGTGAACGCCGCAAACATGCGTCTGCGCAGGCGCCCTTGCACTTCAGCGGCGATGCGCGCGGGGAAATATGAGATCAAGATCTGAAGGGCGATACGAACAGTGGCCAGGACGAATGCGACGGCCAGCAGAGCGCCGACCGTCACCTCTGTGTGCGACGGCCCGATTTCGAGATGAGCCCGCCTGTCTCCGTTGACGAGGGTGGCCGCCACCTGAGCCACGATCGCGAGGACGCCGGCTTCGGCGAATCCGGAAAGCATCGAACCGATCGCCAGCGCCGCAATCGACCCGCGCCGATCGCCGAGCAGCGGGCGTAGCTGCGACCACATGGACGATCGTTGTGACGCTTGAGCGGTCACGGACGATCCCAGGGTCAGCGTATCTACCGATGACCGGGGCGTTGTGGGTTCCTTGCCGTCGAGTGTGTTATTGGCCATGGTGGACACTTTCGATACCGCTGCCGACCCGATCCAGCAAGAGCACGACCTCGTCCCCTGACCTGACTATGGACTTCATGTCCTGAATGCGCGCATCATGCGACGAGCAAGTCTACCGGGATGTTGCTTGGCTCGGAGCTCGGGCGCGCTACCTGACCCCTATGAGCTGTTCGGTCCCGGCGCGCTCGAGCGTCAGCTGCAGCCCTTCGCTCAGCCCGACCTTTGGTTGCCAGTCGAGTACCTGCCGGGCGAGCGAGATGTCGGGCCGGCGGACCTTGGGGTCGTCGATCGGCAGCGCCTCGTGCACTATCTCCGATTTTGAGCCGGTCAGCTCGACGATCGTGCTCCTGCGGGTCGCCGTAGACCTCGCTCGTCGAGGAGATCAAGAAGCGTGCGCGCTTGGCCTTCGCCAGCCCGAGCGTGTGGTGCGTGCCGTAGGAGCCGACCTTCAGCGTGTGCAGCGGCAGCCGCAGGTAGTCGATCGGCGACGCGGGCGAGGCGAGGTGATAGACGAAGTCGACCGGCTCGTCGACGAAATAGGCCATTGTTGGGTTGTGGGACAACTGCGCCCCTCTCGCCGTGGGCGATGGACCGCGTGTCGTCCTCGATCGGGACGCGGCCGTCGGCGGGTATCTCGTTTGCCGTGCTCCTTCTTGGGCTCCTTGGAGTGGGTCGTGACGTGAGCGCGCGTAGCCGTCCGGGCCATGTACGAACATATGTTCGTCTATGGCCTACCAGTTGGCTCCAGGTCGTCACCCGTTCGTTGGCGCTCGGCGCCGCGTTCCGTCCTGCCCGGGCTCGGACGAGTTCGGGAATGGCTGGGGGCGAAACTCTGATCATGCGCGATCCCGCGTCGCTGCGCACAGGCTCGCCGCTTGGGGCGATGTCTCCCCGCGGCAGGGTCCCCGTCGTTCGTGCGTGTGCCCGGCCGGGCACGCCGGCCTGCCCACGCCAATAAAAGACTGGAAATCCTCTCCAAGTTGGTTTGCGGATCTGCGCTCTAGATTTTGCGGATCTGCGGGGCTATTATTGCTGATATGCCAGGATCTGGTTCGTCTTCCGGGGGCGCGCCCATGCTCGTTGCGCGGCACCTGCGGGCGAATGTGCAGGCTGCGCTCGCGGATACGAGGGTCGTCGTCGTGCTGGGCGCCCGGCAGGTGGGCAAGAGCACGCTTGTGGCGCAGATCGCCGAGGGCGAGCCAGGGGAGAGGCAGATCATCACCCTCGATGACGAGGCCAGGCGCCGTGGCGCGATCGAGGATCCGACGGGTTTCGTCGCCGATCTACAGGGACCGGTGGCGATCGACGAGGTGCAGCGTGCTCCGGATCTGCTGCTCGCGATCAAGCAGTCGGTCGACGAGGATCAGCGCCCCGGTCGCTACCTGTTGACCGGTTCGGCGAACATCCTGACAGCGCCCACGATCGCGGATGCGCTGACCGGGCGTGCGGAGTATCTGCGGCTGTGGCCGTTCTCTCAGGCCGAGCTGCGGGGCGTGCCGGCGGGGCTGATCGCGGATCTGTTCGCGGGCAGGGCGCCACACGTCGTTGACGCTCCGAGTGGACGCCGTGCGCATGCGCAGATGCTCGTGGCGGGCGGTTTTCCCGAGGCGCGCCGGCGCTCGCCCGATCGCCGCGTCCCGTTCTATGACGCCTATCTGGATACTGTCCTCGATCGCGATCTGGGAAGCATCGCCCGCGTGCACGACCGCGCCAACGTTCGCCGACTGCTCGACGCCGTCGCGGCGAGCACCGGCTCCACGCTGAACCTGAACGACTTCTCCCGCGATCTGGGTATTGCCGCGAACACGGTTCGCGCATATGTCGACCTGCTCGAGACGCTGTTCTTGGTCTACCGCCTGCCCGCGTGGCACTCGAACCTGTTGAGCCGGCTCGGCAAGGCATCGAAGCTGCACATCGTCGACAGTGGCCTACTGGCATACCTGCTCAGCGCGAACGCCGAGCGTGTCTGGAGCGATCCTCAGATCGCCGGCGCGTTGATTGAGACGTTCGTCGTGATGGAGCTCGTGCGTCAATCGAGCGTCGATCCCGATCCGCCGCGTGCCTTTCATTTCCGCGACCGCGATGGACACGAGGTAGACATGGTCCTCGAACGCCGCGATGGCACCGTCGTCGGAATCGAGGCGAAGGCCGCCGCGACCGCCGGACGAGCGGACTTCCACGGCCTGCGGCTCATGCGCGAGCGCCTCGGCGAGCGCTTCGCCTTCGGAGCGCTGCTGTACACCGGGCCCGCGACCGTACCCTTCGGCGACCGTCTCGCCGCCATCCCGCTGCAGGGACTCTGGACAGGCCGCTGACCCCGCTCGGTGCCGCCCACAGCGTCTGAAGTCCCGCTTGTTCAGCCCCAGGAGACTCCGGATCCATCGCGGCGGGCGCGGTGGCGGGCGGCGGAGGCCATCAGGCGCAGGCCGAAGGGCATGCCGTTGACGATGTAGCGCTGGACGAGCAGGCGCGTCGGTTCCTGCGCCAGGCGGTAGGCCCACTCCAGGCCGATCAGGCAGATCCACTGCGGTGGGCGGGAAAGCTCGCCCACCGCGTAGCTCAGGCTGATGCCCACCCCCAGGAACGACGCGTGCGGGAGGCGGTCGCGCAGACTCCGGATCAGGAGATCCTGCTTGGGGAAGCCCAGCGCGACGAACACGATCCGGGGTGCCGCCTCGGTCACCTGGCGCTGGATGCGCTGCAGCTCCCGCGGGTCGTTCTCGAAGCCGACCGGGGGGCACGAGGTGCCGGCGATCTCCAGGCCCGGGTAGCGCTGCCGGAAGACCTCCGCGGCCCGGTCGGCGACGCCGTGATCGCCGCCGAGCAGGAACACCGGCAGGCCACGGGTGCTCGCCTGCTCGCAGATCGACCAGACCATGCTCGACCCCGAAACCCGTTCCGGCAGCGGCGCGCCGGCGAGGCGGCTGGCCCAGATCAGCGGCATCCCGTCGGCGACGACGAAGTCGGCCTCGTCGATCAGGTCCCTCTGGACTGCGTAGCGGTGATAGCGGCGCAGGTGATCGAGGTTCGCCGTGATCGTCCAATGCCCGGCGCCCGCCTGCGCCGCGTCGACGATCGCCCGCACCGCCTCGACCTCGGTCACGACCGCCATCGGGGCGCCCATCAGGCGCATCTGCCGCACGCGCGCCGCCGGCGCATCATCGCCTGGGTGTTTGGGAATCAACGCGCGAGCCACGGGTGACCGAGGTTGGGGCAGGGCATGCGCTGAGACAGTAGCCGGCAAGCAGGGGTGTCGTTCCCGTCTGCCGAGCATGCCGAATGAACGTATTCACGCCCCCTTGACTTCAATCGCACGATGATCTTTCGGATTCTACTAAGTTGAATCATCAGGTGCCGGCTTGAGGCTGCGGCGAGGCTGGGTTCGCGGGTGCTGCTCTTGGAGGTTGACCTGCGCCATCCGACGCTCGCCGAGCAGCTCGACGTCCTGCCCGGTCCGGGGCTTGCCGATGTGCTGATCGACTCTGTATCGATGGGAGGCGCGATTCGGTCGGTCGTCTTGGAGGCGTCGCCCGGCGAGGGTGTCGCGGGGCGGACCTTGGCCGTGCTGGCCGCCGGCGCCGTGCTGCCGCCCAACCCGGGCGAGTTGCTCGAAAGCGGTGCGATGGACACCGTGCTCGAGCAGGCGAGGTCCGCGTACGATCTCGTCGTGATCGACACGCCGCCGCTGAACGCGGTGTCGGACGCGTTTCCGCTGCTCGTGAAGGTTGACGGTGTCGTGATCGTCGGCCGGATCGGGTACAGCCGGCGGGACGCGGCGGAGCAGTTGCATCAGGTCCTCGCGAGCAGTGGTGCGCCGCTGCTGGGTGTTATCGCGAACGGCGCGAAGGCGGGCGGTCCTGACGCCTACTACTCCAGGGATCGTGGGTCGTCCGGCGCCGTGGCCGCGGGTGACGGTGCGTCCTCCTCGAAGAAGTTGGCCCCGACCGCCGGGGCCTGAGTCGCTGCTCGGCGTTCTGGCGCGCTAACAGGCGATCGGTGCTATCCGATGCCTATGAGCTGCTGTGCCGGTGCGCTCGAGCGTCAGTCGCAGTCCTTCGTGCAGCCCTACCTTTGGCTGCCAGCCGAGTACCTGCTGGGCGAGTGAGATGTCCGGCCGGCGCACCTTCGGGTCGTCGATCGGTAGCGCCTCGTGCACGATCCCCGATTTCGAGGAGGTCAGCTCGACGATCGTCTCCGCCAGCTCGGGCGGCTTGCTCGTCCGTCCGTTCCCGGTCCCAGGCTCGGGTTCGGTCTGCTTGGCCTGGGACCGCGGGTACGAGTGCCCTCAGCGCCGAGCGCGTTGTGGTGTCCTCGTCGAAATCGGCAGTGCTGGATTACATGCACAGGCTTGCTGCAATTTTGCTACAGTACTTGTTATGTCTGCTCCGGCTTTAGCACCGCAGCCTCTGATACGTGAGGCTGTTTACCTGCATGAGATCGCTCGGCTGAGTGATGCTGATATCGCGCGCGCGACCGGTGTGGCTCGCAGTACGGCGCGGGCCTGGCTTGCGCATACGCGCTCTCCGACGGGTGAGCGGGCGGAGCGGCTGATTGAGCTCTCCGCGCTCGTGGAGCGGCTCGCGCGCGTGATGGAGCCCTCCTACATCGCGGTGTGGCTGCGAAAGCCGGTTCCCGCGCTTGCGGAGCGCAAGCCGATCGACGTGATCGCCGGCGGCGAATACCTGCGTGTCGCCGAGCTGGTCTCGACGCTCGAAGAGGCTTCGTTCTCGTAGGTCTCCCGCAGTGGCCTCTCGCGTTCAGCGCGTGTCGGTCGCCGGCTCGTGGTGGCGACATGCTCCTCATGGTGGCGACCCGTTGGGGCTCCCTTCCCCGCCGTCCAGTGGTCGCTGGCAGCATGGTGAGACGCTCGCGGCGATCTACCTCGCGGACGAGGAGTCGACGGCGTGGGCGGAGTGGTACCGCGTACTCGCCGAGATCGCGCTGCCGCCCACTCACGGGATGCCACGCGACTTGTGGCGCTGGACGGTCGCTGTGAACGACATCGCAGATCTCTCCACGCCCGCCAAGCTCGCCCGGCACGGCCTTCCGATCCCGAGGCCGGGCAGGCAAACTTGGCCACAGTTCCAAGCCATCGGTGAGGAGCTGCATCGCAAAGGATGCCGCGGCGTCCTTTATCCCAGTGCCGCCAGGCCAGATCACATGGCGCTCTGCCTATTCCGCGAGAGCCTCCTCATCCCAGGCGCCGACCCGATACGCCCACCGGTCACCCACAGGGACCCGCCCGCGCCTCCAACCGGAATGCGGACCTGAACAAGGCGAGTGCGGGAGAAAGTGCCGTTGTCTAGGCATTGGGCGCTGCGGGCGGCACAAGGCGCGTGGTGGCGACTGCCCATGGCATGACTTCGGATGTCGCCGTCCGGACCGCGGCGCGGATCTTGCTTGTCATCTCCCGGCTCCACGTGTCATCGCCGGGATCGGGCAAGGTCACTTCGACCAGGACATCGGTCTCGTCCGGGGACTCGTCGAGCCGGCCGATGTAGATAGGGGCGTCGGGGTAGCCGATGGCACGCAGGGAGTCGCGGATCTTGGCGCGCAGCCCCTCTAACTCGTCCGTACGTGTACGAGTGGCCATCTGATCGTGGTACTACCAGCGCAAGCGCGTCCGGATCGCTGGTGGAGCCTCGTTGGCGGGCTGAGCCGCCGCTCGGCTCTTGTTGTTCGTGCACTGCGCTTTGTCGCGGGGCAGGAGCATCGCGGTCATCGACGATCTACGCCCACCCGCTTTGTGGATCATGTTGACCTGCGTGGATGCGCCCCAAAAATACACGCTTGGTTGTTCGGTCCGATTCGTGATCATCTGCGCTTCTTCAATGTCGATCGGGACCTGCGTACGATCGTCATCGCATCGGCCGCGCCGGGCGATGCCGTGCTGCCGCCCAACCCGGGCGAGTTGCTCGAAAGCGGTGCGATCGACACCGTGCTCGAACAGGCGAAGTCCGCTTACGACCTCGTCGTGATCGACACGCCGCCGCTGAACGCGGTGTCGGACGCGTTCCCGCTGCTCGTGAAGGTCGACGGTGTCGTGATCATCGGCCGGATCGGGTACAGCCGGCGTGACGCCGCGGAGCAGCTGCACCAGGTCCTCTCCAGCAGCGGCGCGCCGCTGCTCGGAGTAATCGCGAACGGCGCGAAGGCGGGTGGCTCTGACGCCTACTACTCCAGGGATCGTGGGTCGTCAGGCGCCGTGGCCGCGGATGACCGTGCGTCCTCCTCGCCCGAGGAGCTCGCGCCGACCGCCGGGGGTTGAGCGGTTTCTCGGCTCCTATTTTGGTCGCGCACCTCGTTCTCACGCAGGGTTAGGACGCTCCGTGCCTGCCCGCCGTGTGGCTGTGTTGGCCTGCGTGGATGCTGCCCGCTCGTTGATCGATCGACATTCCACTGAGGGTGAGCGCCTGCTCCCGTCCGGGGCGTATGGGAACATGTGTTCGATATGACATTGCTTGCCATCCCATCAAAGTCGCCAGGTCGTCTCCGGTTCGTCGGCGCTCGGCGCCTGGTTTCGTGCTGCCTGGTCTGGGATGAGCTGGTGGATGCCCCATGAGTCGGCATCCTGTACGACAGGGCGCATCCGAGGTCGACGCTGTCGTCGCGAGTGCGACCTACTGCGAGCTGATCGAGCGCTTGAAGCAGCGCATCCGCGAGTCTCAGGCTCGCGCGGCCAGAGCGGTCAACACTGAGCTCGTCATGCTGTACTGGTCGATCGGTCGTGACATCCTCGATCAGCAGCAGGCCGGCGGATGGGGCGATGACGTTGTTGGGCGGATTGCGCAGGATCTCAGCGCGGACACCGGTTCGGCGCGGGGGTTCTCCCGGCGCAACCTGTTCTACATGCGGCGGTTTGCAGCGCTGTGGCCCGAGCGGGAGAAAGTGCCATCAGTGATGGCACAAATCGCCTGGACGTCACATCGCGTGCTCATGGATCGCTTCGATCGTTGTCGCGTCGGCCGCGCCGGGCGATGGCAAGACCACGATCGCTCGTCATCTGGCCGAGGCGGCGGCGAGGCTGGGTTCGCGGGTGCTGCTCTTGGAGGTTGACCTGCGCCATCCGACGTTCGCCCAGCAGCTCGACGTCCCGCCCGGCCCGGGGCTTGCCGATGTGCTGATCGACTCTGTGTCGATGGGGGGCGCGATTCAGTCGGTCGTCTTGGAGGCGTCGCCCGGCGAGGGTGTTGCGGGGCGGACCCTGTTGCGGCTGTCTCGAGCTGATCGGCGCTCACGCGACTGTCCGGGGAGGTGGCTCGGCTCGGTGGAGGGTGTCCTGCAGCGCTGCCGCGGCTACCTTTCGTATGCGCAGATCTCCCGCGCGTAACGAGTCCAGGATTGCCAGGAGCGCGGCGAGCGGTGCATCGTAGGATGCCTCGATAGCAGCTGGGTGCAGCGGCTCCAGGGCCTGGCCGCGGGTTGCTCCAAGAGGGCTGGGCCAGACGGGAGGTGGTTCGCCCGGTGCTTGATGGATCGACGCGGAGATTGGCTCCGCGGCCCAAGCCGCCGGCAGGCCGCGTGTCAGTGCTCCGAGGGGCGCGGGGGCGATGAAGCGTGCCGCATGGATCGCAAGCTCCTCGAAGTTTGCCAGGTTGACATGCCGGGATTGCGCGTTGTAAAGCTCTGAGTGCTGTCAAGCGACTCACGGTAAGCCAAGCTTTGACCAGGCGTGGCGCTGACCAGGCGTGGCGCTTTACCCGATGCCGATGAGTTGCTCGGTCCCGGCGCGCTCGAGTGTCAGCTGCAGCCCTTCGCGCAGCCCCACCTTGGGTTGCCAGTCGAGTACCTGTTGGGCGAGTGAGATGTCGGGCCGGCGGACCTTTGGGTCGTCGATCGGCAGTGCCTCGTGCACGATCCCCGACTTCGAGCTCGTCAGCTCGACGATCGTCTCCGCCAGCTCGAGCAGAGTGAACTCGTCGGGGTTGCCGATGTTCACGGGGTCGTGGTAGCCCGACTCGGCGAGCGCGATCATCCCGGCGATCAGGTCGCTGACGAAGCAGAACGAGCGTGTCTGGCTGCCGTCGCCGAACACGGTGATCGGCCTGTCCTGCAGCGCCTGGCGCAGGAACGTCGGGATCGCGCGACCGTCGTTCGGGCGCATCCGCGGACCGTACGTGTTGAAGATCCGCATGATCGCCGTGTCGACGCCCTGCTGGCGGTGGTAGGCCATCGTCAGCGCCTCCGCGTAGCGCTTCGCCTCGTCGTAGACCCCGCGTGGCCCGATCGGGTTGACGTGTCCCCAGTAGGACTCGCGCTGCGGGTGCTCCTGCGGGTCGCCGTAGACCTCGCTCGTCGAGGAGATCAAAAACCGTGCGCGCTTGGCCTTCGCCAGCCCGAGCGTGTGGTGCGTGCCGTAGGAGCCGACCTTCAGCGTGTGCAGCGGCAGCCGCAGGTAGTCGATCGGCGACGCGGGCGAGGCGAGGTGGTAGACGAAGTCGATCGGCTCATCGACGAAATAGGGCTCGATGATGTCCAGATGCAGGAACGTGAACCCAGGGTCCTGGATGTGCTCGATGTTCGCCAGCGAGCCCGTCTCCAGGTTGTCGACGCAGATCACCTGATTCCCGCGCGCGATCAGCTCATCGCACAGATGCGAACCCAGGAAGCCGGCACCGCCGGTGACCAAGCAGGTAGCCATCGAGAGCGGAGCTTACCTCGTCTCGAGCGCATCGGCGAGTTGTTTCAGGTCGGTCGCGGTTTGGCGTGTTTCTCGCGCGTGTTGTCCTGGTCGCGGCATGGCCGTCCGCGGGCGTCTTGCTCGTCTGTCGTGCACGTGTCCAGGCACGGCTGCGCCGTCGTTATCTGGCTGAGGCGGCGAAACCTGTCCCGCCGGTGCTATCGAGCGTGGATCGCTTCCCGGGGTTTGCCCGCTGTGGTGCCCTGGCGGTCGGCGGGCTTGTGTTGCTTGGCGAGATTTAGTGTCAGGGCGCGTATGGCCAGGCGCATGTTCTCGGCGCTGTCTTCGATTTCTCCAGCCTTCCAGCGGCGTTCCCACGTACGGGGAGTGAGGCCGGTCTCGCGCTCGAACTCGGCGTTCAGCAGATCTACGTCAATGTTCGGCTTCGGGGTCGGCGTGGCTGGGGTCTCGCTGTGGCGTAGGCGGCGCTGGTAGGCGTCGAACGCCACGCGGGCGACGCGCATACCGCGCTCGCTGCGGCGGATGGCGGGCAGCTTGCCTCGCTTGATGAGCTTGTAGACACCATCCGTGCTGATGTCGAGCTCGGTGGCGACCTGGGGAATGGTGAGGTAGGCATTTTGCATGGCCATGAGCGTAGCATAGTCTGTCGGCTTAGTCCACTTCGTCTTCTTTGTCGTGCATGCTGGCGTAGCGCTGGAAGACGATCTCCTCGACTTCTTGCAGCCAGCGCTCAGGGGCAGCCAGATGTCGGGCAGGCTCGCGTACGTTGTTGGGTTGTTCGTACGGATGGCGATGGATCATCAGTCGGCGTGGCTTGGAGCGGTCCACGTCGAGCCGCTCGGCATCCTCGGACCGCTCACCATCGATCTGAGCGTTCCATGAGCTCCCGTACATGTAGCAGCCCTCGGCTTCCAGTCGCAGGCCGTCCGGGTCTGGTCCGGGCAACCACAGCTCATGAACATCGAGCAGGACGGTCGGATCGCCATAGGGAGCAGGTCGGCGAGCACGTAGCGCGAATTCGTCGAGTTGCATCGTGGCGCGACCGGGTTGCTCCACGAGATAGCCGTGCAGGTCGATGACTCTGCCCCAGCGGGCAACGCGATTGGTGAGCAGACTATGAATGGTCATTGCGATTCCGCGGAAACGTATTTCCGTCTGGGGCGGCGTAGAACGGTAGCTTCTCCCAAGTCTCATCGTGACGGCAGGCTCGCTGTCGCGACTTCGTCACTCGATCGAGACAACAGAGGCGGGCCGTCTGGAATACCCTGCTTACGGCTGTGGCGGCTCGGGTATCGCCGCCATGAGGGTTTTCCATCGCGGGCGAGTTCGATTGCGCCCGCTCATCTACGCATGGAGGTGGCTCGATGAAGTCGTTTGGGATCTGGCGGGGAGGGGCATTGGCGGTTTTTGCGTCCGTGGGGCTGGTGCTGGCGACTGCGGGCGGCGCGTTCGCCGCGGGCGGAGTGAGCCTCTGCATCCCCGAAGCCGAAGGCGCCGCGACGGTGACGCCCACAAAAGGGGCGTGCGCCGCTAAATATAAACTTGTTGAATTGGGTGCCGAAGGTAAAGAAGGAAAAGCCGGTAAAGAAGGTGCTCAAGGCAAAGAAGGTAAAGAAGGCACGTTCGCGGGTCTGACGGCCGCCGACAAGGAAACGCTGCTCGCGGTCCTCCCATATGTGAAATTCATCAAAGAAGGCGTCGGCAAAAAGCCCACGATCAAGTTCTCCGGCGCCAACGTCCAGGTCGTCTCCGGCGCCGCCAAAGAGGCCGAAATCAACGGCCTCGGCAACCTCGTGGTCGGCAACGACGAAGAAGCGGGCGCGCAGACGGGCTCGGGCAACCTCGTACTCGGCACGTTCAAGCAGTCGTTCACGAGCTACGGCGGGTTCCTCGCGGGCGCCTACAACACCGTGAGCGCGGGCAGCGCATCGGTCAGCGGCGGCGAATACGGCACCGCAAGCGGATTGCGCGCATCGGTGAGCGGCGGTTACGACGACAAGGCCAGCAACGAAGGAGCCTCGGTCAGCGGTGGCCAGGAGAACAAAGCCAGCGGCCTCGGCGCCTCGGTGAGCGGCGGCCTCTACAACGAAGCCTCCGGCACGACCAGCTGGGTCAGCGGCGGCGCCGAAAACATCGCGAGCGAAGATTTCGCCACGGTGAGCGGCGGCTTCCTCAACACGGCCAGTGGTTTTGGAGCCTCGGTCAGCGGTGGCAGCGAAAACAAGGCCAACAGCGAAGGGTCGTCGGTGAGCGGCGGATCCACGAACACCGCGCACGGCGAATCGTCCTCGATACTCGGCGGCGAGAAGGACACCGCGAACGGGAAGTACTCGACGATCCTCGGCGGCAAAGGGCTGACGCTGGCAACCGAATTCGGTCAGGACTACTGACGCAGAGGCATCTGAAGTAGCCACGGGGGTGGCCCGCGCCGAACAGGGCACGGGTCACCCACCGTCGGGCACTCTCGTCGTTGCCACGTACGCGGGAGCGCGGCTTCTGTTCAGAGCTCGACGAGTCGTCCGAACGAATCGTCCCCGGGAGCGAGGACGGGCTGCCCCTCGCACTCGACCCAGGCGTGGGCGAGGAAACCCGGTCCGCCGCGCGCCCCGATCACGAGCTTGGCGGGGATCCCCCGCCGGGCGAGCAGCCGGGTGAGGACGAGCGAGCGCGCCAGGCAGCGCGTGTCGCCCGGCATCAGCCGCAGGGTCCGGACCACGACCCAGCCCAGGCGGCGAGCTTCCGCGAGCGCGTCCGCCGTCGCTGCCGTCTGCGCGAGGGGGGCCTCCGAGCGCAACGCCGCCACCACCGAGGTGATCGGCGCGCGACGCAGCTCGCGCCGCGCCCGCAGATAGGCCGCGACGATCTCGGCGGCGAGGCGCACGCGCTCCGCTGGGCTGCGTGATGAATGCGCGGGCATCAGGCTGCCGGGCGCCTCAGAGTGCCGCTCAATGCGCGAAGTCGCCATCGCGTGCCGTCTCGTAGGGCATGGTCGATGATTCTCCCAGATCCCAAGCATCGGACAGGGACTCTTCGCCCGGCGCCCCTCAGCCGATCTCCGGCAGCGCCTCCTCCGGGGAGATCCGCAGGATGCCGGGTCCGAGGCCGCTGTCGCGGTCGAGGATCAGCTCGGCCGCTGCGCTACGTGACTTCACGCCGAGCTTCTGGAAGGCCGAGGAGAGGTGGTTCTTGACGTTGCTTTCGCTCACGAACAGCTTGGAGGCGATCTCGGCGTTGGAGAAGTCGAGCACGACCATCGCCAGGATCTGGCGCTCGCGCGGGGACAGCGGCGGCCGGTCGACGACCTGGCGGATCGCGCGCGGCACCACGCACTGGCCGGCCGCGACCGCCGCCAGCGTGGGCAGCAGCGTCTGCTCGAGCTCGGCCGCCAGCACCGCGCCCTCCAGCCGCGCCGCGATCATCCGCGCCCCGAACGCGCTGGGCATCTCCTTCACGACGGCCACCAGGGGGCCGGCGTGCTCCGCGCGCAGCGCCGGCAGCCGGGCCGTCTCCTCTCTACTGGCGCTCACCCAGCCGAGCAGGCCGATCTCCCCCGCGCCGGCGCCGTCCCGCTTGGTGTCGCGCGCCCAACCGGGCAGGAGCTTGCGCACCGCGGGCCAGATCGAGGCGTCGTCCTCGAGCATCGAGACGGCATAGCTGGAAGATCCGCGCAGCTGCGAATCGGCGGACCCTTGCTCCATCAGGACGGCCCATTAAACGCCATATGCCGGTCTCGCACAAGAGACCGGCATATGGAAGATCCGTCTTCTACGCCAGAGACTACGGCGTGGAGAAGGTGACGTCTTTTTTGGGAGTGTGGACGGGGAATTCCTTGTCCGTGGATTCCCCTTCTTTCTGACCTGCGGTCAGCTCCTCGAGACTTCCGTGATCCTCGATCCGCGGGGTCTCGTACTTGGTGTCCTTGTCCATGAGCTTCCTTTCCTTATGGAAGTACGAATGTATGGTGGTCAATGATAAGGAGGCCCGCGCCGAGCGCAAGACCCGAAAAAGTACCGTTCCGCGTTCGCTCCTAAGCCCGGCGTCCCGCCCGCTCGAGCAGCTCTCGCGGGTACTCCGGGCGCTCGAGCGCCCGCAGCCACACGTCGGCCAGGCCGACCTGCCACAGCCGCCGCGCGGCGCGGCTGTTGCGAGGACTGGACCCTTCTCCCAGCAACAGCTCCAGCGGCTCGGTGCGCACGAACGCGCGCACTGGCGTGTCGCGCCGGGCGGGGCCGTCGGCGAGCAGCGGCCCATCCGTGGCCAGGCCGGCGGCCAGTAGATCGGTGAAGTAGCTCTTCGCGTGACGCGTGCGCACGATCTCGGGTATGTCGCCGATCAGCGCGTCGCGCAGCAGCGCACGGTCGCGGACCGGGTCGAACTGCATCTGTGGAGGGTTCGTGAGCACCGTGCGCAGCAGGTCGAGGTCGAACAGGAAGGGATGGCGCCGGTCGATCCGCTCGTCGATCGCCCCCCGGCGCAGCTGGGCCGACACTCCGAGCGTCTCCCCCCCTTCGGTCAGGCCCCCCGCCAGCCCCCGCCACCACAGCGGGCCATCGAGCTTGCGCGCGCGCGAATCATCGTCTGGGAGCTCGAGCAGCGCCGCGGCGTCGGTGGGCAGGAGCAGCGATTCCGGTGAGCCCGTCGCCGCCCGGTTGCGGCGTTTCAGCGCCGGTGGGACCAGCTGACTGACGCCGTATACACGCAGCACGCGCAGGCGCATGCGCGGGCCCAGTTCGGCTCCGATTTCCGGGATCTGCCGGGTCAGCCGCCACGCCGCGAGCACCCTGCCGGTGCGCAGCATGTCGGCGATCAGGTAGGGCGCGAAGGCGAACAGCTCATCGCCCCCCTCTCCGTCGAGCATCGCGTCGACGCCGAGCGCGCGCGCACGCGCCATCATCGGTTTCCACACGAACAGGTTCGGCGTGGCCGGCGGCACGCTCCAGCGATCGATGTGCTCGAGCGCGGGCGCGAGGATCGACGCGCGTTCGTCGAACGGGATCAGCTCGACCGGTAGGCCGGTGTGCCGCGCGGTCGCCTCGATCAGCTCGCGCTCGTCGGTCTCGGGATGGCTCGGGAACACGCCGGCGAGCGCGAGCGTCTCGCTTGCGGAGTCCTTCTGTGCGGCGAGTCCCGCCGACACGCAGGCCGAGTCGAGGCCGCCGCTGAGGCTCACCGCGAGCCGGTGGTACCCCTGGGCGGCGCGCTGCACCGCGGCGAAGGCCGCGCCGCGTAGTTGCTCGGCGACTTCCTGCCGCGACCCGCCGGTGAGACCCTCGTAGCGAGGCTGCCAGTAGGGCTCGATCGCGATGCCGTCTGCGGACAGCAGGGCCCTGTGCGCCGGCGGGATGCGCCGGATGCCCTCGAACAGGGTGCGTCCGGGGGGGATGCTGCCGCGCTCGATCCACCGCGCGAGCGCCAGGCGATCGGGGCCGGGGGTGCTCGGCAGCAGCTCGACGAGCGCGCGCTCGTGTTCTGCGAACAGCGCGCCGCCGCCGACGCGGACGTGGACGAGCGGGCGGCCGCCGAGCTGGTCGCGGATGACGATCCCCGCTTCGCGTTCGCGATCGAAGGCCACCGCGATGAACGTCCCTCGCAGGAGTTCGCAGGCATTCGTGCCGAGCTGCGCGTGCGCTCGCGCGAGCAACCTGGCTTGCCCGATCGTGGGGGGCAGGTCGAAGCGCTCACGTAGCTCGTCCGCGTTGGTCAGGCGGCCGGAGATCCAGCAGCGCCAGCCGCCGTCGGTGGCGCCCTCGCCATCCACGACCGCCAGCGAGCCGGCGCGTTCGGGCGTGCCGCCGGTACGCGTCGCGGCGAGCGCCAGCAGCTCGACCGACCGCTCTCCCCAAGCCACGGCGAACGTCGAGCTCAGAGCTCCAGCAGGCGCTCGTGCACGATCTCCGCGAGCTGCGTCGCATCCGTGCCGGGCTGGATGCGCAGGCGATAGACGCGCCCCGTGGCGGCCAGCGCGACCGCCAGGTCGAGGTGGCGGGTCAGGCGCGCGGGCGTCCGTACAGATAAATTGAAGGTGCTCGCCAGCAGCGCGAAGGGGTCGACCGCCTCGATCCGTTCGAGCGCGGGGCCGTGCGTGTCGCGCTCGAGCAGGAACAGCTCGCGCAGCGGCGCCGCGGCGGCGATCGTGCTCGGGCTGTAGCGCTGCTTGTCGAGGAAGGCTTCGGGGGTCCCGAGGACGGAGCGCTCGCGTGCCGACAGACGCTCGTGCTCGGCGTCCTGCAGCTGCAGCAGCGCGGCGCCCGGATGGGCGATCAGCGTATCCCCGCGCGACTCCAGCGCGACCGTGTCGTCGCTGAGCAGCTCGGCCGCTCCGCGGCGCAGCAGGGCGGCCGCCAGCGAGGACTTGCCGGCCCCGGTCGGGCCCGTGAACAGCGCCGCTCGGCCCTGCAGCACCACGCCGGAGGCGTGCAGCACCTCAAGCCCCTGCAGCGTCGCCGCCAGCGGCAGCGCCTGGGCGGTGAGCAGTGTGCCCCACTCTGCGCTCCCGGGCTCCGGAGCGCAGATCAGCTCCGTACCGTCGGGCGCGACCAGGACGCGCCCGAATCCAGGCGCGTGCAGGAGGTAGCCGGCGCCTGGCGAGAGATCGACGCTGAGCAGCACCTGGCTTCCGTTGCGCAGCTCGCGCACGCGCTCGGCGGTGCGCTCGGCGCGGCTCCAGCGCCGCTCGAGCTCGCCGGGGTCCAGCCGCACATGTGTTGGCGGCGGGGCGGCGAGGGGCGAGATCTGAGGTCCGGGTGCGGGTGCGGGTCGGCCGGGTCCGGGCTCGGGCTCGGGGGTGGGGATGCCGAACTCGTCGACACCAGGGGCATCTGTGTCGGAGATGCCGGCGATCTCGATTCCGGGACCGACTTCGAGGGACAGGCCGAACGCGGTGCTGCTCCTCGCCCGCTCACGGGCGGGGCCGGCGGGCGCCTCAGGTTGGGTCTGCATCCACGATCTCGATCAGTCCCCGCTCGAGCAGACCCTGGCAGAGCACGAGCAGATCGCCTTCGACCTTGGCGTTCTCGACGCCGTACTCGCCGGCGAGCTCTGGCACCGTGGCGCCCACCTTGGGTGCGGCGTCGAGCGCCTCGAGCATCTTCCCCGCGGTCGGATTGAGCCCGTGGTACTTGCCGGTGCGCAGGTTCAACACGACCGTCTCCGCGACGAAGCTGCGGTGCACCACATGCTGGGGCAGGCGCACGCGGGCATCCAGCAGCTCCTGGTCGGAAAGTCGAGACATGGTCGGCGTATCGGCTCGTTTGGCTGTCATCTCAATACTCGGCAACGGTTCCGGTCCGCTGACCGTAGCGAATCGACGTGCGCAGAAGCAAGAAGCCGGCGGGCAGCAGCGCCACGGTGAAGCCCACCAGCTTGAGCAGCTCCACCACCGCCGGGTGCACCAGCGGCGCGTTCACGAGCAGGTGGCGCATCAGGTCGGTGGCGGGCGTGAACGGCTGCACTTCGGAGGCCCAGCGAATCCATCCCGGCAGGAGCGCGATCGGGAAGTACAGGCCGCCCACGATCGCGATCCCGGAGACGATGAACTGGCTCGCGGCGGCCACCTGCTTGAACGCCATCACGATCGCGACGAGGATGAACGCGAACGGCATGAACGCGATCACGCCGAGCAGCGCGACGGGGATCGCGAGGAACGAGGTCGCGGCGAGCGGGAGCCCGAAGATGACGGTCGCCAGCACGAGCGTGAGAATGCCGCTGAGGATCGCATTGCAGAGCGGGAACAGCATCGTGCCGACGATCCCGTTGACCGGCCCGTGGGCGCTGACGAGGAAGCGCTCGATCGTGCCGGAGACGAGTTCCTGGCGCACGCTCCCGGGCATGATGCCCAGCGAGATCGTGAGAATCTCGACGATCACCAGTCCGACGATCACATAGCCGAAGTAGCCGCCCGGGGAGTGAAAGGTTTTCACGGCGAGCAGATGGCTGATGTAGTAGAAGAGCGTGATCGCGAACAGGGGGCCCACGAACTGCGAGACGAGCTGCGTGCGGTAGGTCATGAACAGGATCGTGTCGCGGCGGAAGATCCCCCACATCGCGTCGTACCACAGGCGCGCCTGGCCGATCGCGTGCGCGACGGGGGACCCCGCGGTGGGCTGGCTGAAGGGGGGCGCTGACACGGAGGTTTGGCTCATGGCTGGCTGCGCTGTCTGGGTGTTGCGCCCCCAGAAGGATCGCAGATCACCGGTTCGCTGAGGATCGGGCGAAGTCCCCTACAGAACGCTTTGTGCGGGATCGGGCTTTTGGGGGGGCTTGGGCAACGGTACGACTAGCGTCGCTTGCTTCGGGAGAAGCTACGCAACAGGGCTGGGTGGTTACCCCTGCGTTCTTGCTTGCCGGCCGTTGCGTGGTTTGACCCGGCTTGTTGTTATTCCGCGTAAACGGCGCGACCGCTGTTGGTGGTCCCTGATGGGGCCGGGGCGCCGGGAGGTGTGCTTTCGTCCGTCACTGAGAGAACCTTGGTTTTGTTCAGCAACATGTCATAATGCCGTTGGTTTTGTTCAAGGATTCGCTAAAATTGGCTTGGTTATGATCAGTCTTTTCGGACCCTCAGGCGAGGATCGCGGGACGTGAGGGATTTCGAGCGCCGTCAGCACCTGCTCAACTTCAACCCGTGGTGGCAGGATGCCCGGCGGTGGGAGGAGCGCGATCCAGATCTGCGAGAGGCCCGGTTGAACGGGCTGAGCGCCTATGACCCTCATCCGTTGAGCGATATCGCGCTGGGCTCCCTCTATCTACTCATGGGCCCTCGGCGCGCCGGCAAGAGCGTTGCCGTGAAGCGCGCGATCGCTGGTCTGTTGGGCGAAGGCGTCGATCCGCTGCGCATCGTGTTCTGTCCATGTGAGGATCTGAGTCCTCAGGATCTGCGGCGCGTCATCAAGCTCGCCGAAGACCTGACACCTGCGGTCGAACCGGAGCACCGCTACTGGTTCTTCGATGAGATCACTTACGTAGGCGGCTGGGCCACGGCCCTGAAGCAGTTGCGCGACCAAACTCCTCTGCGCAGCGGATGTGTGGTGGCGACAGGCTCCTCGGGAGCGAAGTTGCGCGAAGCCCAGGGAGAGCTCGGAGGTCGCGAGGGAGCAGCCGGCGGAGTCCGTCTGCTTCTGCCGATGGGGTTTCGTGCGTTCGTGCGCGAGCTCTATCCGGATCTTGCCGCCAACCTTCCACGAGACACGATCGCGTTGCCCGACCTGCAGTCCGACGCTGCCCGCCGCCACCTGGAGACGCTCGCGGTGCAGGTCGACGAGCTGGCCTTGGCCTGGGAACGCTACCTGGCGATCGGCGGTTTTCCCCGCGCGGTCGCCGATGCCCTGCAGGGAGTCGATGTGCGGTCCAGCACCGCCAACAGCCTCTGGAACATCCTCGTCGGAGACGTTCTTCACGTGGGCTCGATGAGCGAACGCGACGTGAAGGCGCTGCTGGAGCGCCTCGTCGCCGGGCTGGGCTCGCCGCTCAGCGTCGCGGGTATCGCCAGGTCGCTCAACATCGGCGCTCGCAACACGGTCGATGGCCGTATCGACAGGCTCTGTGCCTCCTTCTATGCATGGCGCGCATCCACAACTCACGACGGAGTCACCGCTGTCGCAGGAGGGCAGAGCAAGCTCTACTTCGTCGACCCGCTGATCGCTCGTCTGCCCTCCCTGCGAGACCACTCGATTGCGCCCCCCGACGTCACCCACCTGTCCGAGCAGCAGCTCGGTGTGTGCTTGTTGCGTGTCATCGCCCGCAACAACCACCTGATCATCCTCGACGAGGCTGGCATTCTGGTGCAACGTCATCCCGATGCGGGCAGCGAGATCGACTTCGTCGGCCCCCTGCTCGGGACTCCCGTCGAGTCCAAGTACGTCAGCCAGAGCTGGAAGCAGGAGCGCAGGAGCCTGAATGAGCGCTACCAGCGAGGCATCGTCGCCACCCGCGACATCCTCGACTGCAGCGAAGACATCAGGGCCATACCGACCGGCCTGCTCGCCTGGGTCATCAATGGATGATTCCCAGCGTCGCATAGGGGTGAGCTACGCAAGTGGACGGGTCCGTGGGGCTGACGAGGAAGCGCTTTCCCGATTCCCGCAATTTGCGGTAAATCTGCGATCCATGCTGAGAGCGACAGCGACGACGATTATTCGCTGACGCTCACGCTTCGCTGGCTGGAGACCTACGGTGCGCGTGTCGAGGCGCAGATCGCTACCCGAGGCGTCGAAGGCTCGTATTCCACGGGAGCGGTCGAGGCGGTCCTGCGCGAGCTCGATCGCCGGCTACACCATCGCGCCGGTTCGTTTACCTCCGCAGGATGCCGGGGCCGAGGCCGCTGTCGCGGTCGAGGATCAGCTCGGCGGCGGCGCTGCGCGACTTCACGCCGAGCTTCCCGAAGGCGGAGGAGAGGTGGCGCCGGGGAGCTTTCTGCTCACGGGCTCGGCCTCTCCCCCGCGTAGGGTGGCAGTTGAGTTAAGAAGGAAACCAAATGATGTGTTTGGCAGGCAGATGTACAAGCCCCGTCTATCTGGATCCCGTTGGCGGGCCCGTGGGGGGCGGGCTTTTGGGGCGTCTACGCTGTCATCACTCTTTCCCGTTGCCCCCTCGTGGGGTTGGCGGGGTTTCCGCTTGGAGGTTCCTTCCCGAGCTGCGGGTGTCAGCTCGCGAGCTTGTAACGGACTCCCCGCCCGCGTGCTGCACCGACGGGCTCGACCACACCCCGCTCGTTGTATAGCTCGCTGAGAATGCCTGATGCGCGGCTTTCTCCGACGCCCAGTAGCGTCGCCGCGTCGGTGCGGCCGATTTCCTCGTTGACATCGAGGAACGCACGTACGAGCTCCCATTGTTCATCGGCGGTGGTTCGCTGCCGGTAGGTGATTCGGGCGTGGAGCGCGGTCCGCGACTTTTGCGTCAGGCGAAAGGACCGACTTCCGTCGAGCAGACGCTCCACCGCTCCGGCCTCGGCAAGACGCACGAGCACCTCAAAGGCCTCGTCCTCGCTGCACTGTGCAACGCGTGCAAGGCCTTCGGCGCGCAGGGGTGTTCGGCCGAGCAGCTCGGTGATCGCGATGTGCGAGCGGACGTCCTCACCGAAGCGATCGTCGGTCGCGACCAGATCGTCAAAGAAGGCTCGCACGTTCGGGTCGACGCGCCCGCCGGGCAGCCGGCAGACTACGTCGCCTCCCTCGGGGAATATGTCGGGTGCGGCATGCCCGTCGCTGAGCATCGTGCGATACATCGCGCCGATCCCGACGCCCTCGCGCTCGGCAAGTCCAAGGACGCGCATCGCCTCGGCCAGTGCTCGGTTGCGAGGCTCCGAGCGCGTGGCCAGCAGGCGGTCCTTGTCGACGCCCTCGGGGAAATCCCCGGGGGAGACGACCTTGAAGGTGTCCGCTGGTCGGCCGATCGCCATCGCGATAATCGACGCTCGCGGCATGCGGTAGTCGCGGTGCATGATCGCGTTTGCCAACGCCTCTCGCAAGGCCCGCTCGGGGATCGGGCGCTCCGCTCTGCGTTGCGCGCCGATGATCACCGGGCGAGACGGGAACGCTTGATCGATCTCCTCCCAGGCCATGTCGAAGGCCGTGATGACGGGCGCCTTGAGGATCTCGCGCTTGGCTGAAGCGGCCCCCTCGACGTCGACGACGCGGACATCGAGCCGCTCGACGTCCGTTTCATAGCGGCAAAGCAGCACAGCGCCGGCCTGGTTTAGCCGCGGATCGTCCTGGTCGTCGATAGCCACGCCGAGGCGGCGTAAGAGCTCAACGTCGCTGCCGGCAGGACGCCCCTGCGCGGCGAGGTAGTGGCCGTGCGCCGATGCTAGTGCCGCGGGATCGCAGCTCGAGCGGCGCTCCGAGGAGGCCTCGGCCGACCAGTCGTAGCTTCGCCAACGCTCCAGGAACTCCCGTGCACGATCGCCATCGAGCTCCAGACAGTCGGTGCCGAAGCGCGCTCGCAGCTTCCCGCCACTGCGGATCTCGCTCAGCGCCGGGGCGACGTTGATCAAGTACAGCCGCTTGCCCTGCTCGAACATCTCTTCCACGAGATCGATCGAAAAGTGCGGCTGCGTCAGGGCGTAGATGCGTCGGCGCAGCCAGTTCAGGTCTAGATAGGTGCCGACGAACGCAGCCATGCCGGCCGCCTTGTCATCCACGCCCACCACGATCGCACCACCGCGCTCGCTCATCGCCATGCACGCCACCTCTGCTGCCAGGGCCTGGGCGGCCGGCTCATGCTGTGCGTCGATCGCGACCCGTCGGCCGGCGGCGGCTACGGTGCCGGCCTCCTCCTCGAAGTCCACGATCTCGCTCTCAACGTCGGCCGCCCTGGCGCCGGCGGCAACGGCAGCGATTGCTTCATGTGCGGCTTCGCGACGGGAATGAGCATCCATGACCCCAGAAAATGTAGCATAACGTTGGTTCAACGTAATATGTCTTTTATCCCTCGCAGTGCGCATCATTCCGAGCCGGTCCGGAAGCCGCGCCTTGGCGAACCCCATCCGCACAGCATCCTCGGCGGTGATGTAGCCGTACTGGCCAACAGTCCAAGGACTTCGCGGCGAACATCTGTCTAGATTGGACGGGCAGGGGTAAACCGCCTACAGTTTCGATGCTCGATCGAACGGGGGTTCCAAGCACGGATGCCGGTTACGTATCACCTATCCCATTTGCGCACCTTGGAGGCGGAGGCTGTCCATGTGCTGAGTTCACCGTGTCCCATATGCATTGATCTAACTTTGAGACAGTATTTCGTGAGGTACTACTTCGTGTAGTAGCATTCTATTTGGATGCGGCCACTTGTAGATCGTGAGCAGGAGTTGGCGCTCTTGCGGGAGCAGCGTGATTCTGCGCCCAGTCTCGTCGTGATGCGGGGACGTCGACGGATCGGCAAGACATTCTTGCTTGGGCATGCGTTTGCCGGCGAGCGTGTAGTCAGTTATCAGGCCGATGAGCAGCCGCGCTCGGTGCAGCTGGCGGCATTCGCCGCCGAGGCTGCGCAGTTGCTGCCCGGCGCGCCGCCGCTGAGCTTCGGCTCCTGGGACACGGCACTGGGCTTCCTTGGCTCGCAGGCCGATGAGCGACCGCTTGTGCTGGTGATCGACGAGCTCCAGTACGCGTGTCTGTCCGAGCCGGCGCTGCCGTCGATCATCCAGAGACACTGGGATGGCTGGGACGCGCGGGGCACTCCCATCTGCGTGGTGCTGTCCGGCAGTGCGCTCACGTTCATGGAGGGGCTGCTCTCGCTTGATGCGCCCTTGCACGGCAGGGCCACCTACCGGCCGGCGATCGGCCCACTGGACTATCGCGACGCGCGGGAGCTCGCGCCGGCGCGAAGCTCTCCGGAGGAGTTGATCGAACGCTACGCCGTGATCGGGGGAACGCCCCAGTATCAGGTCTGGGCCGGCCATCGCCCCTTGGAACAGGTCGTGCGCGATGGGATCCTGCGCACTGGAGCGCCGCTGCACGAGGAGCCGCTCACGCTGATCAGGGAGGAGCGCGGCATCCGCGACCCGCGGCGCTACTTCGGCGTCCTCGCCGCGATCGCGTCCGGACGTACACGCAACGCGGAGATCGCCAGCCTGCTCGAGCTTCCTAGCTCCAACATCGCCGCCGTGCTCGAGCGGCTCCAGGCCCTTGGCTATGTGCACGAGCGAGCGCCCGTCATACCGGGCGCTCGTCGCCGGCGTGGCTTCTGGCAGATCAGCGATCCGTTCTTTCGTTTCTGGTTTCGTCGCGTGCAGCCCAATCGCAGCCGGCTTGATCGGGATGAGGGCGCGGACGCGGTCTGGGAGCAGGTGCGCGGCGACCTCGACACCTACGTCGGCCGAATCTTCGAGGATGTTTGCCGTCGCTGGCTTGGACGCTACTCGGATATGGAGGAGGCCAGGAGCGCCAGGACGATCGGATCCTGGTGGTCGCGCGACGGACGCCACGAGATCGATATCGCCTGCGTCGACGGGCGCCAATACACGCTGCTCGGCTCGTGCAAGTGGTCACGGCGACTCGTCGATGAAGACGTGTTGCAGGCGCTGCTCCACAGCAGAGACGCGATCGAGGGGCGGACGGCAAACGCTCGCCTGGCGCTGTTCGCGCGTCGCGGCTTCACACGGCGACTGCAGCAACGCGCCGCGCGCGAGGACGTGCTCCTGGTGAGTGCCACGGATCTGTTCGCATAGCCTGCGTATGTCAGCCGGTGGACAACCTCTAGGTCACGGGCGCATAGCTTTGTTTCCGCGGTTGCGCAGACCTGGCATCAGATTGTCCTCTTGTATCGGGAAGTCCAGCTTTGGGATCGGAGCGCTGCTCGACATCATCGTCAACAGCAAAGATGTCGCTGCCTGCGGCGAAGCGGAATTCCTGACCTGGCATGGAGGGCTTGCCGGTCTGTACAACTTCAAGAAGAGTCAATTCGAAGGGCCCTTCCTGTTCGAAACGAAGACCTGCTCTGAAGAACTGAAGCCATTCGAAGAAGTCCCCGCCACCAAACACGCCACCAGCTCCTCCGCGCACGACAGCACCTCCTCGCGGCCGGACAGCGACGGGGCGCGCGAACCCGCGAGTGGGGCGAGCGACGCGAGTGAGTCCTTCACGCTGCCGAGCGGCTCAAAAGGCGAGGAGCTGCGCATCGACTCCCCCTCCGGCACCCCCGTTGTGACACTCACGAGCCCCAACGGTGAGAGCTTTACGACACCGCAAGCGCCCGCACGGGTCGCGGGCAACGCACAGTTCATCAGCTCGCTGTCGTTTCAGAACCCCGACCAGGTGGTGGTGGAGCTGCACCACCCACAAGGCGGGGAATGGCACATTCAGGAGATGCCCGGCTCAGCGCCGATCGGCAAGCTGGAAGGTGCCCAGCTGACGCCGGCGGCGAGCGTCAGAGCCCATGTGCGCCACGCGCACGGGCGGTGGACGCTGTCCTACGAGATCGCCCACCACATCGCGGGCACCCACGTGCGCTTCTCAGAAAGCGGACCCGACGGCGTTCACGTGCTCGCCACGGTCGGCCGCGCCTCCGGCACGGTGAGCTTCACCCCCAAGGACGCGGCCGCTCGCAAGCGCACCATCCTGGCCTACCTGATCAACGCCGACGGGATCGCCACGCACACGCTCACTGTCGGCCACTACGTCGCACCCGCACCGCTGCGCGGTGGGCGCGTCGGGCACCTGAGGATCATCCGTCACGATGGCAGCGCGCTCGTCACCTGGGGCGCCGCGACCAACACGCGCGAGTACAAGATCAAGGTGAAGGGGAGCGATGGGCGCCTTCAGACGCTAATCAGGACCCCCGGCAGTCGCAGCGTGAGCGTGGCCAACGTGCTGCCCTTCGAGAGCTTCACCACCACCGTCGCGGCCGTCGGCGGTCCGAACATGCTCCCCGGGAAGCCCGCCATCGTCAGGCTCGAGGCGGTCAAGCTCCACACACATCCCGGCAAGCACGGATCCTCGAAGCGGGGCGGCAGCAAGCGCAAGGGCTGACGCTCCGCAGTGGCCTTGCTTATGTCTCGCCGCCTGGCCCTGGCTGAGAAAAGGGGACGCTGACACGGAGGTATGGCTCATGGCTTGAGGCATGCGCTGTCTGGGTGCTTGCGCCTCCAGTGGCGTGGGCTAAATAGGCGAAGGAGGGTTCAAAACGCGCGGGCGCTCGCGTCGTCCGCGCCGGCCGTTACGACCGGCGGGGTCTCGAACGTCGCCTATTCCGCAGCGATCCCTCTCGCGCGAGTCGAGCTCGGCGTTCCGGGCGCCCGCTTGCCGGACGCTCCGCCTCCTGGATACACAGTTCGCTGCCACGTGTCGCTACCCGGGACCTCTAATGGGAAGGCGGTCGCAGAGGTGCGCGCTGCGCTCGCGAAGATGGACGATCTAGAAGTCGACTACAGCAAGCCGATCGATCTCATAGTTGTAACGCCACGCGGCTGAGACCAACCATTGATCGCGAGCCAGGTGCGCGGGGGTCGCGCTGAGAGTGACTGCGATGTAGTGGCGTGGGGAGCAAGCCCACCGTCCAGCGGCTACCCCTACTTCCTGCAGGAGTACGGGCGCGTGCTGTGGGATGAGATCGACACTCCGCCGATCACCGCCGGGCGTGTGCGGGATGTCGAAGAGATCGTCAACGACAGTCTCGACCGAGGGTTCTTCGGGCCCGCCTTCGAGCTCGCGACAGATGCCGAGCAGCGCTATCTGATCTCGTCCAGCGCTCGGCCGCTGAGGACCGACCGAGGTTGTTCGGCAAGGAACGGCCGAGCCGGGAGCGCCTAAGAAGTTCTAAAAACAATTTTAGATGAGCCGGGTCGGGTCTTTGCAAGGTGCCCAAATCGCCGGTCTAAAACTTCTTTGAGATCGTTTTAGAATCGCTTAGACTGCCGCAACGTGAACCCGGAAACCAACCCCTACATCCCCGCCGCCGGCTCCCGGCCGCCCGTGCTGGCCGGCCGGGAGGACGAACTGGACACCTTCACGGTCGCCCTCGGCCGGCTGGGTAAAGGGGTCCAGCGAGCACGGCGAGGGTGTGCTGCTGCTGCTCGACGAGATGCAGCTCCTCAGCAAGGCCGACCTGGGCCTGCTGTCCAAGGCGATGCACCAGATCAGCCAGGAGGTGCTGCCCGTGCTGATCGCCGGCGCCGGGCTTCCCCAGCTGCCGCTGATGCTGAAGGAGGACAAGCTCTACGCCGAGCGCCTGTTCACGTTCCGCACGATCGACAGCCTCTCTGTGGCGCAGGCGGCGAAGGCGCTCACCGTCCCCGCGTCGCGCGAGAACGTCACCTACGCGCCCGACGCCCTCCAATACATCCTCGAGCGGTCCCAGGGCTACCCGTACTTCCTGCAACAGTGGGGAGAGGCCGTCTGGAACGAGGCCGAGAGCAGCCCGATCGGCATCGAGGACGCCCTCACCGCGCACGAGCTCGTGACCGACGAACTCGACCGGCGGTTCTTCAGAGACCGCTACGACACCGCCACCGAAGCCGAGCGCATCTATATGGCCGCGATCGCAGACCTTGGGTCCGGCAGCCACAGCTCCTCAGAGATCGCCGCCCGCATGGGTCTCACGGTCAAGGGCGCGTCCGTCCGCCGCGACGGTCTGCTCAAGAAGGGACTGATCTACAGCCGGGTCGACACCCAGCTCGACTTCACGGTTCCCCAGTTCGCGGCCTTCATCGAGCGGATCCACCCGTTCGACGCCGCACAGCGACCCCGACGCGGACGTCCGCCGCGCTGATGAGTCCGGCCGATGGTGTGCCGGCTCGGCGGCTCGGGGATCATTCGATCTCATCCAATGTGAGACCGCTGAGGACCGACCGGGGTTGTTCGGCGACGACGTCAGAGCCTGGCCGCGCCCGGTCGTCGCGGCGCTTGATCAGCAGCCACTGCGCCTGCTCGCCGCCGCGGATGCGCTGCAGCGCGAAGCCGCCGCCCAGCTTCTCTCCGTGTAGGACGAAGACGGCGTGGCCACGGGTGAGGGCCTCTGGCCACGCGACGCGCCCGCCCTGCTCGTAGCTCCCGTGATCCCACACGATCACGCGCCCGTCTCCGAGTGGTCCCTCGAACGTGTTGTGCTCCATGGTGTGGTCGGCGACCTCGATCGCGAAACGCTTCACCGCGGGATCCAGCGAGGGTCCCTTCGGTACAGCCCACGAGCGCATCGCACCGTCGACCTCCAACCGCAGGTCGAAGTGGTGCGTGCTCGCCGTGTGCTCCTGGACCACGAAGGCCCCGGCGCTCACGCCGCGGATCGCGAACTGCTCGTGCCCCTCGACCTTCACGGCCTCGCTCGCGATCTCCTCGACTCGCGCGGGCGGCGGGCCGTCCTCGAGGAACACCAAGAGCTCCTCGATGCTCCGCCGAGGGCCCTCCGCGTGAACCAGAACCTCGCGCTCCTCGCCGTTGCGAACCCAGCCCATCACCCCGAGCTCTTGCGCCTGCCTGCGCGTGGCGTCGCGGAACCCCACGCCCTGAACCTCGCCGAGTACCACGACCCTGATCGCGGCTGTATTGAGAGGACGAGATGGCACGAGGACTTGGGGCTGTCAGAGTGAGGCGATGACGCCACGCAGCAGCTTTTCGACGTGATCACGTAGCTCTTTGGCCACCGGCAGGTCCGGTAGACGAGCGAGTAGTACGTCGGCTTGGACGATTCCTGCTTTGAGCGCATCGGTTGCGTAGGCCCAGTCGCGGTCGCGGCCGGCGACACACTTGGAGAGCACGAGGTCGTGTACCTCCAAGCACCACGCGGTCGCGATGCGCTTGGAGGCCACGCGCTGTGGGATCTTTCGCCTGATGAGGCGTTGCTGCCAGCCACGTGGTGCCTTCGCTGTCTCGGGCCCCACGCCATGCGCGTAATAGCCGTAGGTCAGATGGAACTGAGACCCGTCTCCGAGCGATCCGTCGATGAAGTCGGCGAGGCTGGGATCACGCAACGGATAGATGTCGACCTCGAGCGAAAGCAGCATCGATTTGGGCGGTTGCTCGAGGGTGCCAAGGATCGCTTGACTGCCGATCACGACGAGATCGTCCCGGTCTGTCACCTCCGCCGCCGCCGCGACGACGTGCTCGAATTCTCGCGGGCCCATTTATGCGACCTCGCGAAGGATTCGTCGTCGCTCGGGCTCGCTGAGCAGCCCGGCGAACGGTGAGTTCTGGCGCAGGTCATCGGCTTCTTGGCCCTGATCGATCAGCCTGCGGCGGATCTCCGGAACGGGCTGTTGGAGTAGTCGCTCCCAGCGATCGGCGTAACGCTCGTCGATCCGTCCCAGCTCTCTCCATCGGTACAGCACGTGCTGCGCCTCCTGCACCATCGGCCTGCCCAATCGTTGCGCCACGGCACGGTGGTAGGCAAGGCTGCGCGCCCGCGCACGGCCGTGACCATCTTGTGTCAGATCATCGTCCGGGCCGTCGATGCGCAGGTGCCTCGCTGCCTCTCGTTGGCGCGCCATCGCTGGGGCCAGCACATACCGACGGGGACCTTCGGCGCGCTCGGCCTCGACGGTCTCGTATAGGTCCAGCAGTGCCGGAACCGGCACCTCCATGCGACCCTTTGGTGAGTAGACGACCGGTAGATCCCCCCCCTTGATCCAGCGGTCGAGCGCCGTGTGGCTGACGCTCAGCAAGCGCGCGGCGAGACGGCGCGAAACGGTCTCTCCCAGCTCGCGCTCCAGCGCCAAGCGAACCGCCGCGATATCGCGGTCGCCCGACAGCTTCCGTCCGGCGCGCCGCAGCCGCACGATGTTCTCGAACAGCGCCTGCTTGCGATCGACAACACCCACGCCTCATAGCATAACAGTTGAGTTGCCAAAAAACTAGATAAACGGCAACTCGGCGGGTCGCCGGTCTGAGCGCCGATCCTAGGCAGCGTGGATGAGTTCTTGGCTGGCTCCGCAGAGTGCCCCCGCTGGACACAATTCGGCCGCCACCGTGCGACGGGGGTTGCGAATCCCGGCGAGCGCGATCATGCCTCCGCCGGCGACGAGTACGGCGGCGATTATGTCCGCGACGCGGAATGGGTGTACGGCCGCGTCGTCGAAGGTCGTCCTCAGAAGAAGGCGCTCGTCGGGGCGTACTCCCGCCAAGCTCGTCGCGTCGAGCGGCTGTCGCTTGGCGCGGCTGATCGCCGCGCGGCCGGCGGGATCGATCGCGGTTCGTCGTAGCGTCGCGTCGACACGACTGGCAAAAGTCAGCGAGACGACGGCTCCCAGCACGGCGACCGCGAAGAGCTGCGCGACACGTGAGAGCGTCGTATTCACCGCGGCGGCAACGCCCGCGTGATCCTCCTTGACCGCCCCGAGGACGGTGGCAGTCAATGGCGCGACGAGCATCGCAAGCCCCAACCCGAACACGAGCAGCGCCGGCAGGACCTCGCTGAGGTAGTCGGCGCGCTGATCGACACGCGCCAACAGCAAAAGGCCGCCTGCGGCCACCAGCGCCCCGAGGCTGATCAGCACGCGCGACCCGATGCGGTCCGCGAGCGCGCCGAAGCGGCGGGAGAGCAGAATCGTCAGTGAGGTGACCGGCAGCAGCGCAAGCCCCGCCTGAACGGGGCTGTAGCCGCCGACCTCCTGCAGGAACACGGGCAGCAGGAAGATCACGCCGCCCAGCCCGAGGTAGGCGGTCAGCGTCGCCACGTTCCCGATCGCGAAGTTGCGCTCGCGAAACAGGCTCAACGGGAGCATCGGCGCGCGAGCCCGCGCCTCGCGCGCGACAAACGCCGTGGCTCCCAGAATCCCCACCGCCAGCGAGCCGATCACCATCGTGCTCCATCCGCGCGCCGGCTCCTCGGTCACGGCGAACACCAAACCCGAGAGCGCGAGCGCCGCCAAGAGGGCCCCGAGGAGGTCCAGGCGCCCGGCGCTGCCGGCACTCTCGTCCCGCGGCATGCCACGAGCGATCAGCGTCACGGTCACAAGTACGAGCGGCGCGTTGAGCAGAAAGATCAGCCGCCACGAGCCGGCGGCGATTAACGCGCCCCGATGAACGGGCCGATCACCCCGACGATCGAGCTGAGCGCGGTCCATGTCCCGATCGCCCTGGCCCGCTCGTCTTCGGGAAACACGTGGATGATCACCGCCAATGCGGTGGGCGTCACCAGCGCCGCGCATACCCCCTGCAGCGAGCGAAACACGCACAGCTCCGGGATCGACGACGCGACCGCGCACAGCGCCGAAGTGAGTCCGAACCCGGCGACGCCAACCAAGAACACGCGCTTCTGACCCAGCACATCCCCAAGCGACCCGCCAAGCAGCAACAGCGAGGAGAGCGTCAGCAGGTACGCGTTCGTCACCCACTGCTGACCCGCCAGACCACCACCGAGATCACCCCGAATCGCCGGCAACGCGACGCTGGTCACGGTCGCATCGAGGAACACCACGCTCGTGCCGAGCACAGCCGCAAGCAGCGTCAACTGCTTCTCACGCGGCGTGGCCACTCCTCGAACGTCTGGCACATGCGCAGATTGGCACGTCACGGGCGCCGCTTGCCGCGCGACCGCACCTCGGCGAACGCTGCGCTAGATCCAGTCCCGACGGCGGAAGGCCCAGTACAGGGAGCCGGACATCAGGACGATCAGGGCGGTGGAGAACCAGAAGCCCCAGTGGGCGGCGAAGCCGGGGTAGGGCACGTTCTGCCCGTAGAAGCCCGTGATCGCGGTCGGCACCGCGATGATCGCCGCCCAGCTGGTGACCTTCTTCATCACGAGGTTCATGCGGTTGCCCTGGATCGCGATGTTCGTCTCGAGGATCGTCGTCACGAGATCGCGCAGCGATTCCGTCCAGTCAGTTGCGCGTAAGACGTGGTCGTAGACGTCCTGGTAGTAGGGCGCCATCGCCTGGTCGACCACGTGCAGGTCGCGGCGCATCAGCGAGTTGACGACCTCGCGCATCGGCGTGACCAGGCGCCGCAGCAGCACGAGGCTCTTGCGCAGCTCAAACGAACGGCGCTGCACTTCCGATTCTCGTGGCTGCTCGTCGAACAGCAGGTCCTCGAGCGCCTCGATCTCGGTGTCGAGCGACTGCACCGCTTCGAAGTGGCCGTCGACGATGAAGTCGAGCAGGCCCCACAGCAGAAACGAGACCCCGTAGACGGCGAGCTCCTTGGATTCGTCCCACCGCTTCACGACTTCCTCGATGTCCACGCCTTTGTCCTTGCGCACGGTGACGAGCGCGTTGCGCGTGATGAACATGCCGATCTCGCTGGTCTCGAGCTCGCCGGACGCGGTGTTCAGCGCCAGCGTGTAGGCGTTCACGAACAGGTGCGAGTCGTAGCGGTCGAGCTTCGGGCGCTGATGCTCGCTGACGGCGTCCTCGACCGCCAGCGGGTGCAGGTTCAGCTCTTCGGCGATCGTCCCCAGGTCCTCGCTGGTCGGCGCGCAGTAGTCAAGCCAGACAAAGACGTTCGGTTCGACGATCCGGTCGGAGATTTCGCTGACCGGGAAGTCCTCGCGGACGAGCTCGCCATCCCTGTAGAGCCGCGTGCGAGCCATCCGCGCACGATATGGCCCGGGTCGGATCGCGCCGCTGCGCCTACTGCACCAGCTCCAGCCGCCCGTCTTCGAGCGTGTAGCCGGTGTCGGAGGTGAGCACGCGATCCTCGCCGCGGGGGGAGCACCACAGGACGGTCGCGCCGGCGGCGACCGCGCGCTCGATCTGCGTCGAGAGCACCTCGTAGCCGTCGTCGTCGAGCGAGTTGCGCGGCTCGTCGAGCAGCACCACGCGCGGCTCGTGCAGGAACGCCATCGCCAGGCGGATGCGCTGGCGCTGGCCCTGGGACATCCGGTCGACCCGCCGCTCGGCGAACTCCTCGAGGCCGAACCGCTGCAGGTTCACCGCCACCAGCTCGGCCCGTCGCTCGCGCGGGACGTAGGCCAGCCGCGCCCAGTAGTCGAGCTGCTGGGCGACGCGCATCCGCGCCTGCAGGCTGCGATCGCCCGCCGAGAGAAAGCCGATCTGGCGCCGGTAGAGGCCGCGCTTGGACGCGGGCGTGAGCTCGCCGATCCGCACGCTTCCGCGCTGGGGCAGCAGGATCCCCGCCGCGAGGCGCAGCAGCGTGGTCTTGCCGGCGCCGTTGCGTCCCCCGATCCAGGTGACCTCGCCCGCACGCAGCGTCAGGCTGACGTCGTCGAGCACCGGCGGCTTCGGTCCCTTCCATTTGTGGTAGAGCCCCTCGAGCTCGAGCAGGGGCTCCTCGGTGCGACCGGCGGTGTCCGGTGGGCCGGCAACCGGCGCTGACTCGGGGGGCGCTGACACGGAGGGCGCTGAAACTGGAGGATTGCTCATCGCTGGTGACATGCGCTTGGGAGGGCGCTCGCGCCTTGAAGAGGATCGCAGATTGTCGGCAAGTAGCGGCCGAATTGCGCTCCTACACAACTCTTCGCGCGCCTTCGCGCTTTCACGGCACGCCCGACGGCACGCCCGCGAGGAGCGTGTCCGCGAGCACGTCCGGGGGTGTGGCGAGGTCGGCCGTCAAGCGCCATAGCGCGGTCGTCGCGGCGAGCACGCTCGCGAGCTCGAAGCGGGCTCGCTGACGCTCGGGCGAGGTGGGGAAGGCCATCAGCGAGCCCAGCAGCGGCGCGAGCGGGTCCTCGATTCGCTCGAGCGTCGGCTCCGTCTCCGGCCCCGGCAGCCGCGAGGCCGGCCGGCGGTCGAGCACGACGAGCGCCTTCAGCGGCAACGGCTCGGGGTGGACGGGCACGGCGATCCACTGCTCATCGTCGATCGTGCAGATCGTCTGCGGCGTCTCCGATGTGTTGGCCGCGCCGAGCAGTGCCGGGATCCGTGCCGCCGGGACGGTCATCAGCGGCGCCGCCGGATGCGCGAGCGGGGTCTCGGCGCCGCGCGCCTCGAGCACGACCACGTCGTCGGCCAGCAGCGGCAGGCCGCGCCCGAGCAGCTCGCCCAGCAGCGTGCTCTTACCGCCCCCGCTCGCGGCCGTGATCGCGATCGCGCCGCCGTCGGGCATCGCGATCGCGCCGGCGTGGAGGGCCTCGTAGCCGCGCAGCAGCGCGACCGTGAACAGGACCGAGTCCAGCACCACGCGCCACCACGCCGGATCGGAGGGGTTGGACGGCGCGCAGCGCAGTACGGTCGCGTCCGCGCTGAGGTGATGGATCGCGCGGGTCGTGGCGGCGGGGACACCGCTTGGATCGGGCGGCGCGCCGTGCAGGAAGCGATGGTCCCCCGCGACGCCCTGCTGCACGACGAATGGGGCGCCGTCGATCATCCCCTGCCAGCCGATCGTCTCGAGCCCCGACCAGTGGGTCGCGATCTCAGGTGCGGTCGCGGAGAGGATCCGCAGGCTCGGCTCGGCGAACGGTCGTGGCTCCCAGACGCCCGGCGGCCGCGCGTCGGTCTCGGTGAGCAGGCCGAGGCCGAACGCGCGGAGGGCTCCCGGTGTCTCTATTTCTTTTCCTTACTCAATTTCAGTTTGTTGTGCGGCTTCAGTTTTTTCTTCGCGCACGTGTGGTAGGTCCGGCTGTCAGAGAGATGGTTTCCGAGCACCGTGACGGCTTTGATCTTGATCGTGAACGCGCCCTTCGGCAGGCCCTTGAGGTCGATCGCCGCGACGACGTAGTCGCCCTTGTGCGCGCTGGCGATCTTACGTCCCTTGATCGTGATCGAGACCGTCTTGAGCGGGTCGTACTGCGGCTCCAGCAGGTGGATCTTGAAGAGTCTCAGGCTGAGGCACTTCTTGTTGCTCGGCGAAAATGTCAGGCTCTCTTTGGACCCCGCCACGCCGGATTTCCCGGTGCCGGCGCCGGTGCTCGCCGTGCCGGAGGGCGTCGACAAGGGGGCTGTGAATTCCGACTTGAAGCAGCCGTAGGTGACGTGGTAAGCAGCATATTCAGAAGGTTCATACGGGGCTCCGTCGGGCGCGATCGTCGGCTGCAAATTGTTGCTCGGAGCGCTGAGGCACACGCGCAGGTAATGGGTCCCATTCGCACCTTCCAGCTCGCGCCACGCCGTCTTGCCGAGCGTCGAGTCGAGGTTGCAGGCGGGGTAGCCCTGGTACCACTGGTGAAGGCCCCAGTAGGAGCCGTCCGGTTGGAGCTTCATTTCCGTCCAGATCTTTTGTGGGACCGGATGGGTGCATTCCGCGAACTTCGTCGGGACGACCACGGTTCCGGTGAGTGTCCCGGGCGACATTTCCTGGATCGCGATCTGCCCGCCGCTGAATTCCCACACGCCTTCGATGCCCGAGCTGGAGCTGGAGACGGCGCCCGCGGAGGCGACGCCGATGCCGACGGCGATCAGCAGCGCCGTGACGAGCCCGATCAGCAGCGAGCGCGAGGTGCGTCGGCGACGCTGCCCGTCGAGCCCCGCTCCTTGTGTGTCCGTCCTGTCGGTGTCCAGGCCGCGCCGACTGCCGCCGGGCCCGCTCGTGTCGATTCCCATTTCCATCTCCCAGTCCGTCGTCGGTGTCCGTCCTGATCTCGACCCTCATCACTGCCGGTCCCTCGACCTCGAGCCGATTCTGCCTGACTTCGTCGCCGCCCGCAACTCATGCAAGATGGGGGCAAGCCCCATAGGCAAACTCAACTTTTCCTAAGTCTACTTTGCTTGATATGATGGTGTTGTGAAGCTTGCTCATCCAGGCGATGTTTTCGACAGGGTTCTCGAGTGGGAGGATCTGGCCGCATTCGCGACCTCGGAGGGGGATGGCTTACGCGTAGCCGTCGTGCATGGGCGCCGGCGGCAGGGCAAGTCGTATCTGCTGAGGCGTCTCGCGGCCGCGACGGGCGGTTTCTACTACCAGGCGCTCGAGGAGGAGGCGACGCCCGCGCTCAGGCACCTGGGCGAGGCCCTTGGGGGCTGGCTGGATGTCCCGGGCGGCAGGTTGGCGTTCGCGGACTGGTCTGCCGCCGTCGAGGCCGTGGCTGGCCTACGCCGTGATCACGCTGCTCCCGTCGTCGTGGTAATCGATGAGTTGCCGTACCTGCTCGATCGTGTGCCGGAGCTGTCCTCAGCGTTGCAGCGTGCGGTCGACGCTTCGCGAGACGGACCGGGAGCGGTGGTTCGTCTGATCCTGTGCGGCTCGGCGTTGTCGGTGATGACGGAGTTGCTCTCCGGCCAGCGAGCGCTGCGTGGTCGCATTGCCACAACGGTGAGAGTGGATCCGTTCGACTACCGTGAGGCAGCCACCTACTGGGGCGTGAGTGGAAACTGGCAGGTCGCGGTCAGGCTGCACGCAATCGTTGGCGGGACCCCCGGTTATCGCGATCTGCTGGGGCTCGATCCACCCCGCGATCTGGCGGCGATCGGGCCGTGGCTCGCCGCCGGCGTGTGCAATCCCGCGTCGGCGCTGTTCCGGGAGGACGACTATCTACTGGCTGAGGAGCGCGGGCTCAACGACAGGGCGCTCTACCACTCGGTGCTGTCGGCGATCGCGGCTGGCAATCACACCGAGACCAAGATTGCGGCCGTGCTTGGGCGCGATCGCCAGTCCCTGAGCTGGCCATTGGGTGTTCTCGTGGACGCCGGTTTCGTGGTACGCGACGACGACGCCCTGCGCCGGCGTCGCCCCGCCTATCGGATCGCCGAGCCGATCGTGCGCTTCCAGCACGTTGTCACCCGGCGCGATCTGGCCCGCTTTGAAGAACGTCGCGCCACGGAGGCGTGGGCTGACGCTCAGGCACGCTTCGCAACGCATGTGCTGGGGCCCCACTTCGAGGATCTCGCCCGCAACTGGACGATCGGGTATGCCTCGGAGCGGACCACGGGTGGTCGCCTGGCCCGCGTCGGCGCGACGCAGGTGAACGACCCCGCCGGCCGCTCCCAGGTGGAGGTTGACGTCGTCGGCGTCCGCGCGGGCGCCTCCACGAAGGTAGGGCTGCTCGGCGAGGCAAAGTTCCGAGCCGAGCCGGCGGGACTCGGCGTGCTGGCCCATCTGGAACGCGCACGCGATCTGCTGGCCGCCCGCGTGGTCGTAGAGGACGATGTGAAGCTGCTCGTGTTCTCGGCGAACGGGTTCGACCGTGACCTGCTCACCGCCGCGCATGGTCGCGGCGATGTCGAGCTGGTCGACCTGGAGCGGCTCTACGCCGGCGAGTAGGGGGCGAGATGACCGGCGACGGTGCGGTGGTGGATCGGGATGGAGTGTGACACGATCGGAGTTCGTCGACCTGGACAGTCGACCTGGACAGTCATCTGCACGGAGTCTCCCACGATGCACGCTATGTGTGAGAAGCGTCGATGGGCGGCGATATGGACAACATAAGCTCTCCCCTCACGTACCTGCCGATCTCACGCCGCACGATCGGCGTCGTCGGCCTGACAGCCGCTCTCTTGCTGGGAGTCCCGGCGGGCGCCTTTGCTGGAGGAACGCCTCTCTGCCAAGGTGAGGTGAGGCAGATCATCCTGTTGAATTACTGAGCCTTGAGGGCGATGCACGAGCGTGTGGTCCACATGCAGCTGCTCGGTGCCGGCGCGCTCAAGCATCTGCGGCGGCCATCCGGGGCTTGCGGGAACTTGTGTTCGTACGATTCGGCCAGCGTTCTCTAGCCCGCTTGCGAGGTCACGAGAACGCAGCCGACCCGTACCCTTAAGAGTTCGCGAAGATCCGTCTCAGTCGACAACCCCTAGATTTCAGAAAAGATCACAAGCTGTCGAACTGACGAATGTCAGGGGCACCTGCTCGAACGGGCGAAGTCCGTCTACGATCTCGTCGTGATCGACACGCCGCCGCTGAACCCGGTGTCGGACGCGTTTCCGCTGCTCGTGAAGGTTGACGGTGTCGTGATCGTCGGCCGGATCGGGTACAGCCGGCGTGACGCCGCGGAGCGGTTGCACCAGGTCCTCGCGAGCAGCGGCGCGCCGCTGCTGGGTGTTATCGGGAACGGCGCGAAGGCGGGTGGCTCTGACGCCTACTACTCCAGGGATCGCGGGTCGTCCGGCGCCGTGGCCGCGGATGACGGTGCGTCCTCCTCGCCCGAGGAGCTCGCCCCGACGGCGAAAGTCTGAAGGGCGCGGATGCGGTTGCCGTCCGGGCCATATGCGAACGTTTGTTCGTATGGTCTACCCGAAGCCTTCTGGTTGTCGTCCTCGGTGCGTCGGCGCTCGGCGCCGGGTTTCGCGCTGCCTGGTCTGGGCTGAGTCAAACGAGAGATCCCTAGCGGGGTCCCGAGTCGTCCCGTTGCGGGTGCGCTATGCTTTTGCCACTCTTCCCCGTCGCCCCCTCGTGGGGCTGGCGGGGTTTCCTTTTTGCAGTCTTTCCTTCGAGGCGCATCGGGCGGGAGAGCACCGTCGAGCGGGCTGCAGGTCCGCGTTCTGAAATGCGGCGGGTCGCCGTTTTCATCGACTGGCAGAACGCCTACCAGCAGGCACGGGCGGCGTTTGGGCTCACGGGGTCGGGCCACGAAGGCCAGTTCAGCCCGCTGCGGTTGGGTCGGTTGCTCGCTGCCCGCAACAAGCGTGGCAAGGACGGCCGGTTGGTGCGCGTCGAGGTTCATCGAGGCCAGCCCCTGTCGAACGTCGATCCGATTGGGCATGCGGCGGTGACGCTGCAGGCGCAGGCATGGAAGGCCGAGGCCCCTGGTGTCGTCGTGGCGCAGCTGCGACCGCTGGCGAAGCAGGATGATGGGAGATTCCTCGAGAAGGGCGTCGATGTTCACCTTGCTGCTTGCGCGATCGAGTGGACGGTCGTCCATCGGATCGACACGGTGATCGTCGTCTCTCACGACTCCGACCTGCGACCGGCGGTCGAGGTCTTGGCGCGCATCAGATCCCCCGCCGCCGTTGAGACTGCTTCCTGGCGATCGTCGACCTACTTCAAGCGCATCGCGCCCTGTCCCGGCGTGGTCAACCACACGCTCAGCTCCTCGGCGCTCCAGTCGATCGCTGATCCGCAGAGATACGGCGAGCTGGCACGCAGACGTTTGAGAGAACGAGAACGCGCGCGATCACGGTGACGGTAGAACCCTCTCACAAGCAGGGGTGACCGCCGGTGTTGAGCTGACGCCCGTCTCCTATCGTTCGCGAGCTGCGCTTTGACGCGGGGTAGGAGGCCCCGCGCCCACCCGCTGTGTGGGTCGTGTTGGCCTGCGTGGATGCGGCCCTGGATACCCGCTTGGTTTTTGTTCAGCCTCGTTCGTGCTCATCTGCGTTTCTTCAATGTCGATCGGGACCTGCTGCACGATGTTAGGCGCCACCTTGTTTGAGTATGGCCGGGTGGGTTCGCGCCATTGTGGGTGAGGATGGGGTGGGCGTGGGGTCGTCGGGGTTGGTGTCGCGGTGTCGTTGGGGGTGAGTATGGGGTGAGCGCGGGCGCTTACCGGGGGTGTCAGGCTGCGCGTGTTCGTATACACGCGAGGGTCCTCCCGGCCGTCCGTTCGTGAGTGGTCGTAAAGCCGGGAGGACGCCTCTTGATGCCGGAGGTGGCACCCGTGCTTATGGTAGAGATAGACGTGCCTGGGGTCGAACGTGACCTGCGGGCCGGGTTGTTGTGTTGTCCGTCGTGTGCTGGGGCGCTGGCGCCGTGGGGGTGGGCGCGGCGGCGGTGTGTGCGGTACAGCTCGATGAACGTCTGCGCCTGCTGCTCGCTGAAGCCGCCGTCGATCCGGATCGCCTCGATCAGCCCCGAGGCTCCAAGCATGCCCTCCGCAGGCTTGACACCGGCCAGTTTGGCGCCCATCCTGACCGCCTCGACGGTGTTGTTCAGCAGCAGGGCCAGGTAGCCACCCGTCACGGTGAACACGCGATTGATCTCGTCTGGGTCCGGGGACGCGAAGGACGCGACCCATACCCGCGTGTCGAAGTTCTCGCCGAACAGGCTCGTCGCCTTGCGCAGCGCCCGCCGTTGCGCAGACAGCCTCTCCAATTTGGCGTTGATGCGGTCGAGCTCGGCCGTGTGGGCATCGTCGTCATTCTTGCCCCGGGCGCCTGCTCTTGCGGCGTCAGAACCATCGTGTGTGCCGGCCATCACGCCTCGTCGAGCAGCTCGAGCACCGAGGCCCGCGCGCGCCGGCGGCGCGCGGCATGCGCGCGGCTGGCCCTGCGTGCCAGCTCGCCTCGGCGTTCGCGCAACGGCGCCCACTCTCCGTCTCGATCGAGCACCACCCGTCCCTCATCGATGGCTCGCAGCAGCAAAAGCGGAGCCGTCTCCCGCACGCGTCCTAAACGCGCTACGTCCACTCTGCGACCCAGCGCGCCTTCCAAGCGCACGGCGAGCTTGACGGCCGCATCTGGATGATCCTCAGCGAGCGTGACCAGCACATCGAGATCGGATTGCGGGGTGTCCTCGCCGCGGGCCACCGAGCCATAGACCACAGCGAGCCGCACGTTGCGCTCGGTACGCAAAGCCTGCCGCAAATTCGCCAGCAACGGCCAGTGACTGACCATGTACCGGCACTCGTCCTCGTGGACACGCCGCCGCCGCGGGCCCAGGTGTTCGCAACGGATCGTGCCGTCCGCCACGGCACGACGCAACGTACGCTCGTCTGCTCCCAGCTCGCCGGCTAGATCTGCAAGCTCCATCGCCACGCAGTATAGGGTCCCGTATGACCGTTATGCTCTGAAGGCCGTTGCCCTGCGCGGATCGGGGTCATCGCCAACGCCAAGGCAGGGCAAAGCCAAGGCAGGGCAGCATCTACCGAGAGCTTGCTTTAGCCGCATAATCTGTCTATCATAGACGTATGGATCGTCTAAAGAAGGTTTACGAGGTGTTCCCGGCAGGGCCACCGCTGACCGAGGCGCAACAGGTGGGCCGAGAGGTGGAGATCGCCTCGATGGTCGAGCGACTTTGCGTCGGAGAGGCGCTGCTGTTGATGGAGGAGCGCAGGACCGGCAAGACGAGCCTGGCGATCGGCGCGCTGGATCGCATCAAAGCAGCGGGCGGGCGGGTCGCCGCCGTTACGCTCACGCGCTTTCCCGGTCCGGCTCAAGCCGCGCTGTTTCTGGAACGCCAGCTTCAATCTCGTCCGCGGCGAACGCTCGGCTCCCGGGTGCCGGATATCGCCACGACGCAATGGCTTGGTGCTCTGCGCGACGGCTTTGCTGAATTGGAAATCGAGATCAGCGAGACGCACCTGCTGCGGCTAATCGAAGAGACAGGCGGACAGCCCTACCTCACGATGAGGTTGGCACGCGACACCGCCCGGATCGCTGTGGGCGACGCCCAATCGCTTTGGAAGGTGGACATCGGCCAGATCGAGGCGGCCCTGTTGGAGTTGCGCGCGGACCCCGTGTGGGAGCAGCTGCGGGGGCAGCAGCCATGAAGGTGCCCAGCGTCGCCGACATGCACAAAGGATTGCTGGAGATGCTGCAAGAGCGCACCCGGGTCGAGCCGGTGATCCTCAGCGCCAAAGTCGGGATGGGCGGCCTCGATCTCGCGGTGCACGTCGACGAGGACAACCATTACCTCCTTGATCCGGTGGCAGCCGGAGGCGACGCCAGGGTCTTGCTACACAAGCTCACCCGTCAGGTGATCGAGTGCCTTCAGCCGCTGCCGGTAGAGGCGCTGCGCGATCCTGGGCGAGAGGGCGACGCTGCACGGCTAAACCTCGCTCGCTACTACGAGGGCGATACGCAGGAGGCCCTGCACGCCGCCCTGGAGTTGCCGGGGTCAGACTGGACGTTAACTCGTGCGCTGGGACCAAGCCCTCGTGACCCGCTCGTGATCGTCCGCGATGCTCACCGGTTGCCGACCCATCTGCTCTGGGAGTTGCGCGAGTTGGCCGGCGATCGCCTGCGACTGCTGATGATCGCCAACGACGCCCACCGGAGTGGGCTGAATGGAGCGGAGGCGCCTTTCTACGGGAACGGCGTGTGGATTGAAATGCCCGCGCTCTCCAGCATCGTGTGGAAGGGGAAGCTCGAAAAGGAGGGGGTGAACATTTCATATGACTCGCTGGATGCTCTGCGCCGGCACGTTCGCTACCGAACAGCGGCTGCCTTGGGGGTGCTCGAGCGAGCACCGGATGTTTCGCCGGCATCTCTGGCGTTTGCCTGGTTCGAGGCAGTAGACGCGCGCATGGGCGAGGCACGCCAGCTCGTGAGCCTTGCGGGCAGCATCCACGAGCTCGCGCCCGGGCTCCTGTTGGCTCTTGCCATCGGACAGGCGCCCTATGCGGCGCTGCCCGAGGAGCGCAGCGATCGCATCGCCCTCGCGCTGCGACGCCTGCTCGAGCATGACTTGGTCGAACAGCCCGCCAAAAGGGAATGGCAGATCTCCGACCCGCTGATCGGTATGGCCCTAGCCCGCTTACGAGGTCACAAGAATGCCGTCGAGCTCTACCCTCAACAGGGTGACACCAGGAGTTGAGCAGAGGGCCGTCTCCCCTGGTTCGTACAGGCGAGCTCGAGGAGCGTGAACTCGTCGGGGTTGCCGATGTTGACGGGGTCGTGGTAGCCGGACTCGGCGAGCGCGATCATCCCGGCGATCAAGTCTGAGACTCGAGCTGATCGGCGCGAATCATTCTGACGGGTAGCGGCGCCGTACGAACGCTGCGCAGTGGGGGACTGTGAAGTCCACTTGTCCGCGGCTTGGCGCGTAGATCACGGCGTTGCGCATCAGCTCGTCGCGTATCGGCGACAGCGATGTGCGCTTGCGCTGCAGGAGCCTAGCTACCTCGCTGCTATCTTGCGGTCCGTCGCCGAGCGCGGCCATTGCGCTCACGTAGGCTCGCTCGGCGTCGCTGAGGCGGCCGATGCGACCCTCGAAGAAGCTCTCGTCCAGATCCGCCTCCACGAGCAGCTTCGCCGCCCTCGTGTCCGCGAGCGTTATGCGCTTGCCGGTGTTCAAGGCCCAGGCGCTGCGTCCGTACTCTTGGATGAAGTAGGGGTAGCCCTCCGTGTAAGCCATGACCTCGGCGACCCCGTTCTCATCCCATGACACTTTCTGCGCTTCGGCGGGCTTGATCAGCGCGTCACGCGCCGCTGGTTCTCCCAGCTCTCCGATCGCGGTGTAGGTAAACATTCGCTCGGCGTAGGACTTCGCCTCGGCTGTCAGTGACGGGATCAGGGGAAGGCCGGCGCCGACGAAGGCGACCGGCAGGCCCTTTTGCTTTGTCCGGTGCAGGCCCATGATCAGCGCCTCGTAGTCGTCTCGGCTGAGGTTCTGGATCTCGTCCAGGATCAGCGCGAAGCCCAGTCCGGACTCCTGTGCGGCTTCGCCGACGGCCACCAGCAGGTCGCGCAGGTCTTCGACCAGGTCGCCGGAGTCGGCGATGCCCACGGCCGCGTCGACGTCCAGCTTGAAGGACACGTCGCCGGTGCTGACCTCGAATGCCTTCAACGCGCTGAGCGCCCGGCGCAGCGGCTCGCCGGCGCGCTTTCTGGCGCTCATCTGTAGAAGTGCTTTGCGCGCGGTGCGCCCGATCAGTGTGGCCAGTGACGTGTTGCGTCCGATCTCCTTCGTCTCGCCGGGCCATCCCGCTTCCTGGCAGAGGACCTCGAACTCGTTGAGCAGCACGGTCTTGCCCACTCCCCTAAGGCCCGTGATCAGAACGTGGCGCTCGGTGCCTCCAGCGGTCAGCTGCGAGATGATGCTGGCAAGGCGGGCGAGCTCGGAGTCGCGACCGGTCAGCGCCGGCGGACGCGCCCCGGAATCGGGCGTATACGGGTTGTACGTGTCTGTGCCGCGTGCCATGACCGGCGCCCTTTATAGCACTTTATACCCCTGTATAGCTAAAACGGCTATACAAGCCGATACTCGTGTATAGAAGGGTATGCGCCCCAAATATGTCCACTCCTGGATGACCGTCCTCCGGGTTTACCGGTTGGATGACGGGTGGTGCTATCGGATCCCGATGAGTTGCTCTGTGCCGGCGCGCTCGAGTGTCAGCTGCAGCCCTTCGCGCAGCCCTGCCGTTTAGGTTCCTATCATGTGTGTGATGTAGGTTGTGATCCGATGCCAGACGGACCCGACATTCCCGAGGTCGAGCACGAGGCGTTCGCCAAGCCTCCATTGAGGGCGATGCTCGGCCAGGTGCGCTTTCCTCCTGTTCTCAGGATCGCGGATCTCGGCTCGCTTGGCGGCTTCCAGGACGCGATCGGTGAGACTTGGCCCAAGTTCGCACAGGAGCAGCAGTTCAGCGTCGTCGTCGGTCCCGGCGGCGCTCAGCAGGCGGGTGCCACGCACGCCTTTCGCTTCACGGCGGCCGATGGCGCGTGGAGCGCCCTTCTCACCCCGGAGACGCTCACGCTCGAGGCCGCGGCGGGAGACCGCTACACCTCCTATCGGGAGTTCGCGGAACGGTTCGGTCAGGTATGGGAAGCGGTCCTCGAGCACTTCAGACCCAGGGCCGCGCTGCAGCAGGGGCTCCGCTATGTCAATCACATCGAGCGCGACCTGGCTGTCGGCGATTGGCAGCTGCTCGTCAATCCCGAGTTGCTTGGGCCGCTGACGAGCGGTCTCGGCAAAGGGCTGGTCCAAGCGATGTCCGATCTCCGCTACGAGGTGGACGACGACATCCTCGTCTTCAAGCACGGTCTCGTTCCGGCCGGACCACAGGACAAGCTCGGCTATCTGCTGGACTTCGACCACTTCACACAGGTCCAGAACGAGGACACCTCGACCGACGCGCTGCTGGTGCGTTTCGACCGCTATCACCAGAACATCTACGCTTTCTTCCGTTGGTGCGTTACTGAGCGAGCGCTGGAGGAGTTCCGCAATGGCGACTAGGGACCTCTTCGCAACCGAGGATCTCTCCGCATCCTATTCGGCCCTACCGGCGATCACCGGTGCGTCGGTCGTGGCGCCACGAAAGTTGATCGGCTACTACACGCACGGTGGGCTGCCACTCGTGCGATCGAGCGATCCGGAGGGCTATTTCATACCGGACCTCGACTCGTGGGGAGCAATCGGCTGGAGCCAGGGAACGGCCCGTCCAGAGGCGACCGCATTCGAGTTGGGCAAAGACGTGATGGTCTTTCGATTCTTACGCAGTAGCGATGTGGTTCCGATGGTCCGTCACCAATCCCTCGAGGGCAGCAACATCTTCATGTTCACCAACCTCGCCCCAAGTCCCCGAGATGACCTTGCGACTGGGCTCCGAGCCGACGCCAGCGTTGCGGAAATCGCCACGCGCATCGCCGCTCTGTCGCATCTCACAGATCAAGAGCTGGCCCGCCTCTTTCGCGTCGCACGCGAGACCTACCAGAGGTGGCGCACCGGCGAGCTGACCAGCCCCACCCAGGCCAATCGTCGTCGCCAAGGACTGTTGCTGCGACTGCTGCAAGACCTCGACATGAGGGGTGTCGACGTCGGTGAGTGGCTGAGGAACGTCAGCGACATAGACAGCCTAACTCCCTATCAATTGCTCGAGCGAGGGCGTCTGGACGAGGCCGAATCGCTTGCGGCCAAGTTGCCCGGACATCCCGTCCCGAGGACCCAAATCGGAGACGACCGATCGTCTCGCACCCGAGCGCTGGGTCTGCCCGTGTTCGGCGGGCGGGATCGAGAGCCGGCTGAAGATCTGATTCTGGAGGACGACGACGGCTGGGTTGAAGTAGAGGCAGAGGCCATCGAAGATGACGAGTGAGCATGGAGCCGGTCGACTTTCTACCCGAGGATCTCTACCTCGCCCGCCAAGGCGCGCCGCACGTTCGACCGGCACGGCCATTCAGCCAGGGAGACATCTTCGCAGATATACCGCTGGTGCGAGCGGCCCGGCAGAGCGCGAAACGTGGCAATCAGCTCGCCGCACCGGTGAAGCCAACCTGGCCGAGATCTGCCCCGTCCGCTCGGAATACCTCGACGGCCATCGCATAGCCTGTCTCAGCTCTGTTGGGCTCGCTGCTCTGTTTCACAGGCTGGCCATGAATTCATCCCGGTTGGAGCGTATACCTGACCACTTCGCGCCCGAGGCGGAACGACTCTCCACGGAGATGGACCTGTGGGAGTTGTGGGTCTCCAAATACGATCAGGAGGACGGGTTTCAGGTCTGGCTGGATGAAGGGTTCTCCGGCCAGCCCATGGAAGACGAGCAGGGACAACTTGTCATCGGCTCCGCTGAACGCACCGGAACGTCGCGTCGCGAAGCGCTGCGGTGGAATTACGAGGAGGTCAAGGCGGAACTGGAACAACTCCCCGATCCACGCGTGTAGGTCGATCAGGGTCCTCCAGGTTCACCAGCCGATAACAGGAGCGCTTATCCGATCCCGATGAGTTGCTCGGTGCCGGCGCGCTCGAGCGTCAGCTGCAGTCCTTCGCTCAGCCCCACCTTTGGTTGCCAGTCCACCCTCAGCAGCCAGCGTCGCGCCTTGCTCATCGTAGCTGGGCTGTTCGCGATAACAGCGGTCTATTCGACGCTACTGCTGGTGTAGAATCAAGACATGAGCAAGCTACCGCCTCCATCTGACACCCCAAGGGTCTACATGAACATCGGGACGCTGAGCGGGCTCAATGTGCTGACACTCGGCAAGGTCGCCCCCGGGGCCACCGTCGAACTGAAGAACGGATCTACCGGCCAAGTGCTCAGCGTCAGAGGCAGGCGGCTAACGCTTCACGGAGTGCTCCCCGGCAGCGCCGAGATCAGATTGAACGACGGCAGCATCGTCACCGCGTCCAACGGGGAGGTCGCAACCGTCCTTCGCGAAGCACCGCCACTGGACGTGGCCACCGCCAACGGGGATTCATCTCCTCCGGTCAGCGGTAGCGGTGTCGCGCGCGCCGCAGGCGTATAGGCAAGCCGGCCAAGGCACCAGTCTCGTCCAGAAAGCCGAAGACGTACCTGTGGCTTGCCGGAGCCCCCGCCGCACCCGTTGGGTTGCCACAACCGTTCTACGTGATGGGGCGTACGGCACGGGCTGAGGCGGTGGCCGTTCCCGCTCCTTCGCGCACCCCGCTTTGACGCGGGGCAGGAGGCCCCGCGCCCACCCGCCATGGGGTGTAGTTGGCCTGCGTGGATGCGGCCCTGAATACCCGCGTATGTGTGCGACCTCGTCGTGATCGACACGCCGCCGTTGACCGCCGTCTCGGACGCGTTTCCGTTGCTGAGGAAGGTCGATGGGGTTGTGATCGTGGGCAGCATCGCGCACAGCCGCCGCGACGATGCCGAGCAGCTCCACCAGGTTCTTGCGAGCAGCGGCGCGCCGCTTTGGGCGTGATCGCCAACGAAGCGAAGTCGGGCGGGCCGGTTCCCTACCCGGGGGGGCGGTCAGTCCTCGCCTGGCGTCGCCGCGGATAACGGTGCTTCCTCCTCGGAGGAGCTCGCCCCGACCGCCGGGGCTTGAGTTGCTGTCGTCCCCGGCCCGGTGCGTTCAGCGCCAGGCTCGCGGGGTGACCAAGAACCCCGTCCGTCGCCCGGAGCAGTCACCGGCCGGCTACCCGCAGTTTCTGGCCGAGATCAAGGCCCGGATCACGGGCGCACGCACCCGTGCCGTACTCGCGGTCAACGACGAGCTGATCCGGCTCTACTGGGAGATCGGACACGAGATCCTCGAGCGTCAAGACCGAGAGGGTTGGGGTGCCGGTGTGACCAAACGTCTCTCTGTCTCTCTGTAGATCTGCGCCGCGAGTTCGCAGACATGAAGGGGCTGTCGGAGTGAGATGTCGGGCCGGCGGACCTTTCGGTCGTCGATCGGCAGTGCCTCGTGCACGATTCCCGACTTCGAGGATGTCAGCACGACGATCGTCTCCGCCAGCTCGAGCAGGGGGTCTGTCGAACTCCCGTATCGCGAAAACGCACCTTCCGTGTCCAGCGGAATGCTATAGTTTCACGAAACTACGTCCGATACTTCATACCATGTCGAGCCCAGCCATCTCCCGCCGAGACTACCCTGCCGGCGATTCGCCTCCCGGCCGGGAGGTCGATGTCCTACGCCGAGCGCTCGCGCTGGTCGAGCAGCGCCTCCCCAGCGGCTGGAAGCTGACCATCGACGAGGAGGTGCGGCTGGGGGATCTGCAGGTGGACGCCCTTGTGGAGCTGCAGGCGCCCGATGGGAGTCGTACGGTGCTGGTGGTCGAGGCCAAGCGGGAGCTTGCGACTCGCGACGTAGCGAATATCCTGGAGCAGTTGGAGCTGGTGCATGGGCGCATGGATCGGCAGATGCGTGCCCAGCCGATGCTGATCGCGCGCTACCTGGCCGCCTCGACCCGGGAGCGACTCGAGCGGCAGGGTGCCGCTTACGCGGACGCCACCGGCAACCTGCGGATCGTCCTCGATCGGCCCGCGCTGTTTCTACGCGACACCGGCGCGCAGCGCGACCCATGGCGAGGGCCGGGCCGGCCACGCGGGAGCCTCAAGGGGCCGCCGGCCGCACGCGTTGTGCGGGCGCTGGCCGACTTCGCTCCGCCCTTCACGGTGCCCGAGCTGATCCAGCGCAGTGGCGCCTCCACGGGCGCCACCTACCGCGTCGTCGAGTTCCTCGAGCAGGAGGACCTGATCGAGCGCCGGCCACGCGGGCAGATCACGACCGTTGACTGGCGAGCGCTGCTCGAGCGCTGGAGTGAGGACTACGGCTTCCAGGTAACCAACGCCGTCGTCTCCTATCTTGCGCCGCGCGGCCTCTCCACGCTGGTGCAGGCGCTGCGCGGCGCCCCTGAGCTGCGCTACGTGCTCACGGGCTCGCTCGCCGCCGAGCGCTTCGCACCCTACGCGCCGTCGCGCCTGGCCGCGATCTACGTCGACCGGTTCGACCAGGCCGCCGAGCGACTCGACCTGCGTGAGGTGCACGCCGGCGCCAACGTACTGCTCGCCACGAGTGACTACGACGTCGTCTTCGAGCGCGCCCAGAACATCGACGGCTTACGTCTCGCCGCGCCGAGCCAGGTCGCCGTCGATCTGCTCACCGCCCCCGGGCGCGGCCCCACCGAGGCGCAGGCGCTACTGGACTGGATGAGAGCCAACGAACTGGCCTGGCGACGCTGACCTGCTCACCGCCCTCGATCCCAGCGATTCGCGAGTCTGCACGGTCAACGTCGCTGGGCCCGCCGCCCTGCTCATCTCCAAGCTGCACAAGATCGCGGAGCGCGCAGACACCCCCGGCCGCCTCCTCGACAAGGACGCCCACGATCTCTACCGTCTCCTCGTCGCGATTCCCACCGACCAGCTCGCGACAGCCCTCTGGGGACTGCAGGCCGACCCTCTCGCCGGTGAGGTAACCCGGCGTGCGATCGAGCTGCTCACCGAGCTCTTCGCCACTGGGCCCGAAGCGCTCGGCTCGATCATGGCCGGCCGTGCGGAGTAGGGCATCGGCAACCCGGCCGTCGTCTCCGCCGCGGTCGCCACGCTAGCCGGGGACCTTGCCGCCACGCTCCGGCGCCACCGAGGCGGCTAATCTCGCCTGAGGTTACTCGGCCGCAGGGGCTTGAGCCACCCTCCGGCTCCTTTGATCGTGCACCGCGCTTTGACGCGGGGCAGGAGGCCCCGCGCCCACCAGCCATGTGGGCGTCGTTGACCTGCGTGGATGCGCCCCAAAAATACACGCTTGGTTGTTCGGTCCGATTCGTGATCATCTGCGCTTCTTCAATGTCGATCGGGACCTGCGTACGATCGTCATCGCATCGGCCGCGCCGGGCGATGCCGTGCTGCCGCCCAACCCGGGCGAGTTGCTCGAAAGCGGTGCGATGGATACCGTGCTCGAACAGGCGGATGACGGTGCGTCCTCCTCGAAGAAGCTGGCCCCGAAAGTGCAATACGCGATCTTTGACAGCACCGGCAACCTGGTCGAGTCCTTTGCGGACGAGCGGTCCGCGCGCGAGGCCCTCGATCGCATCATTGATGCCGAGCCCGAGGCAGCCGAGCACGTCGCTCTGTTCATCTACGGCGATGATGGAATGCCGGTCGGCGATCCGGTCTTTGCTCCTACCGCATCAGGCGTTCGCTGACGTTTGGCTCTTACCGTTCGCGCACCCCGCTCTGATGCGGGGCAGGAGGCCCGCGCCCACCCGCCATGCGGGTTGAGTCGACCTGCGCGGATGCGCCCCAAGACAGCCTACTAACCCGGACGACCTCCGGTTCAATGGTTGGATGACGGGTGGTGTTACCCGATGCCGATGAGCTGCTCGGTGCCGGCGCGCTCGAGCGTCAGCTGCAGCCCTTCGCGCAGCCCCACCTTTGGTTGCCAGTCGAGTACCTGCTGGGCGAGTGAGATGTCGGGCCGGCGGACCTTTGGGTCGTCGATCGGCAGTGCCTCATGCACGATCCCCGACTTCGAGGATGTCAGCTCGACGATCGTCTCCGCCAGCTCGAGCAAAGTGAACTCGTCGGGGTTGCCGATGTTCACGGGGTCGTGGTAGCCGGACTCGGCGAGCGCGATCATCCCGGCGATCAGGTCGCTGACGAAGCAGAACGAGCGTGTCTGAGAACCGTCGCCGAATACGGTGATCGGCCTGTCCTGCAGCGCCTGGCGCAGGAACGTCGGGATCGCGCGCCCATCGTTCGGGCGCATCCGCGGACCGTACGTGTTGAAGATCCGCAGGCTCGCCGCTTGGGGCGATGTCTCCCCGCGGCAGGGTCCCCGTCGTTCGCGCGTGTGCCCGGCCGGGCACGCCGGCCTGCCCACGCCAATAAAAGACTGGAAATCCTCTCCAAGTTGGTTTGCGGATCTGCGCTCTAGATTTTGCGGATCTGCGGGGCTATTATTGCTGATATGCCAGGATCTGGTTCGTCTTCCGGGGGCGCGCCCATGCTCGTTGCGCGGCACCTGCGGGCGAATGTGCAGGCTGCGCTCGCGGATACGAGGGTCGTCGTCGTGCTGGGCGCCCGGCAGGTGGGCAAGAGCACGCTTGTGGCGCAGATCGCCGAGGGCGAGCCAGGGGAGAGGCAGATCATCACCCTCGATGACGAGGCCAGGCGCCGTGGCGCGATCGAGGATCCGACGGGTTTCGTCGCCGATCTACAGGGACCGGTGGCGATCGACGAGGTGCAGCGTGCTCCGGATCTGCTGCTCGCGATCAAGCAGTCGGTCGACGAGGATCAGCGCCCCGGTCGCTACCTGTTGACCGGTTCGGCGAACATCCTGACAGCGCCCACGATCGCGGATGCGCTGACCGGGCGTGCGGAGTATCTGCGGCTGTGGCCGTTCTCTCAGGCCGAGCTGCGGGGCGTGCCGGCGGGGCTGATCGCGGATCTGTTCGCGGGCAGGGCGCCACACGTCGTTGACGCTCCGAGTGGACGCCGTGCGCATGCGCAGATGCTGGTGGCGGGCGGTTTTCCCGAGGCGCGCCGGCGCTCGCCCGATCGCCGCGTCCCGTTCTATGACTCCTATCTGGATACTGTCCTCGATCGCGATCTGGGAAGCATCGCCCGCGTGCACGACCGCGCCAACGTTCGCCGACTGCTCGACGCCGTCGCGGCGAGCACCGGCTCCACGCTGAACCTGAACGACTTCTCCCGCGATCTGGGTATTGCCGCGAACACGGTTCGCGCATATGTCGACCTGCTCGAGACGCTGTTCTTGGTCTACCGCCTGCCCGCGTGGCACTCGAACCTGTTGAGCCGGCTCGGCAAGGCATCGAAGCTGCACATCGTCGACAGTGGCCTACTGGCATACCTGCTCAGCGCGAACGCCGAGCGTGTCTGGAGCGATCCTCAGATCGCCGGCGCGTTGATTGAGACGTTCGTCGTGATGGAGCTCGTGCGTCAATCGAGCGTCGATCCCGATCCGCCGCGTGCCTTTCATTTCCGCGACCGCGATGGACACGAGGTAGACATGGTCCTCGAACGCCGCGATGGCACCGTCGTCGGAATCGAGGCGAAGGCCGCCGCGACCGCCGGACGAGCGGACTTCCACGGCCTGCGGCTCATGCGCGAGCGCCTCGGCGAGCGCTTCGCCTTCGGAGCGCTGCTGTACACCGGGCCCGCGACCGTACCCTTCGGCGACCGTCTCGCCGCCATCCCGCTGCAGGGACTCTGGACAGGCCGCTGACCCCGCTCGGTGCCGCCCACAGCGTCTGAAGTCCCGCTTGTTCAGCCCCAGGAGACTCCGGATCCATCGCGGCGGGCGCGGTGGCGGGCGGCGGAGGCCATCAGGCGCAGGCCGAAGGGCATGCCGTTGACGATGTAGCGCTGGACGAGCAGGCGCGTCGGTTCCTGCGCCAGGCGGTAGGCCCACTCCAGGCCGATCAGGCAGATCCACTGCGGTGGGCGGGAAAGCTCGCCCACCGCGTAGCTCAGGCTGATGCCCACCCCCAGGAACGACGCGTGCGGGAGGCGGTCGCGCAGACTCCGGATCAGGAGATCCTGCTTGGGGAAGCCCAGCGCGACGAACACGATCCGGGGTGCCGCCTCGGTCACCTGGCGCTGGATGCGCTGCAGCTCCCGCGGGTCGTTCTCGAAGCCGACCGGGGGGCACGAGGTGCCGGCGATCTCCAGGCCCGGGTAGCGCTGCCGGAAGACCTCCGCGGCCCGGTCGGCGACGCCGTGATCGCCGCCGAGCAGGAACACCGGCAGGCCACGGGTGCTCGCCTGCTCGCAGATCGACCAGACCATGCTCGACCCGAAACCCGTTCCGGCAGCGGCGCGCCGGCGAGGCTGGGTTCGCGGGTGCTGCTCCTGGAGGTTGACCTGCGCCATCCGGCGTTGGCTCAGCAGCTGGACATCCAGTCCGGTCCGGGTCTTGCCGATGTGCTGATCGACTCTGTATCGATGGGAGGCGCGATTCGGTCGGTCGTCTTGGAGGCACCGCCCGGCGAGGGCGTTACGGGGCGGACCTTGGACGTGCTGGCCGCCGGCGCCGTGCTGCCGCCCAACCCGGGCGAGTTGCTCGAGAGCCGTGCGATGGACACCGTGCTCGAGCAGGCGAGGTCGGCTTACGATCTCGTCGTGATCGACACGCCGCCGCTGAACGCGGTGTCGGACGCGTTTCCGCTGCTGAGGAAGGTCGACGGTGTCGTAATCGTCGGCCGGGTCGGGTACAGCCGGCGTGACGCCGCGGAGCAGTCGCATCAGGTCCTCGCGAGCAGTGGTGCGCTGCTGCTGGGTGTTATCGCGAACGGCGCGAAGGCGGGTGGCTCTGACGCCTACTACTCCAGGGATCGTGGGTCGTCCGGCGCCGTGGCCGCGGATGACGGTGCGTCCTCCTCGCAGAAGGTCGGTCAGCTCGATGCCACGATCGCGGGCCAGCGGACGAAGGCGGTCGGTGATCGCGAGCCGGAACGCGCGCGGGTCGCTGTATTGACTAGGGCTCATCGTCTCGCGCGATGGCAACCATTTCGTCCCGATCTGAATAGTCGGCCAGCGTCAGGAGATGCTCCAGGAGCGCCACGCCATCCCCCCGGCGAAACTCAAAGCGCCCCGCATACGGTCCGACACATTCGGCGATAGTCCCGGGGTAGTCGAGCACCCGATGGACGACCTCTGCGGTGATCTGGGCCACGCTCGCGGGCTCGACATGATCGTCCAGCAGGTCGGCGATCATCCGCCCGGCACGAGTCGTGGGAAGCCCGTGCAACAGAATCCACTGCTCGTCAGGCACCAAGCCGCGGTGCAAGCGAACATCGGTCCGGCGGGTCTGGCGGCGAACCGGAAGCGTGAACTCATGCACGTCGGCGCGCAGATCGCCGACTCCGTACAGAGAAGCCGCAGAGGCGTGCGACACCAGAGCGACGCCCGGCACGCGAACCCGTTCCCATGCCGGCACACCAGGCTCGAGCTGAAGCCAGGCGGCTCGCAACTCAAGGTGGTCCGGCTCGGCCGCCCCCCGGACCCGATAGACACCATGCGCAACCCGCTCGAGTAGCCCATCGTCCGTGAGCCGCGCGAGCGAGCTCGCCCCGACGCCGGCTTGACGGGCCCCCGGGGCGGTCGGTATATGAGCCTGGAGCTCCTGGAGCTGGGAGCCGCGGCCCTCGGCCCGCTGGTCGAGGAGGTCGCCTTCGTTGGCGGCGCGAGCATCGTACTGTGGGTCACCGACCCAGCCGCGCCGTCACCGCGGCCCACCAACGATGTCGACGTCATCGTCGAGGTCACCGGCCGATGGGGCTATGAGCGGTTCTCTAAACGATCGTGCGCCCACGTCTCGCCGAAATCGTCGGTTCAGCTTGAGATCCCGAGTGCCGTACCTCTGTTTTGACGCGGGGCAGGATGCCCCGCGCCCACTCGCTTTGGGTGGTTGTTGACCTGCGCGGATGCGCCCCAAACGTGCCTGCTGGCTTGCCGGCCGTAGGACGCTGCCGTTACTGGAGGAGCCGGCGGGCGAGAAACTCAGGAGGGCTGGATCGGCGGCCAGTCCAACTGCTCGGTCAGGTCTTGCGCGGTCAGATCGAGCAGCCCGCTGTGCCGCACCGGACGGTACTCGCCGTTCTCGAGTGCGAGCCAACTGACCGAGCGCTCCCGCGGGTCGAGGATCAGCACCTCGTCCACATCGTGCGCGGCGTAGAACGGCAGCTTCTCCCACGTCTCATCGCCCGGGGAGGCGATCTCGATCACCAGTGCGGCCGTGGGGTTCCACACACCCATCGGAGGGCTGCGGTGCAGAGCGCCGTCCGGTACGCGAAAGTCCTGTTCGGACTCGCCGAGGTTGCACTGGCCGGTCACGGTCAGCTCGGCTGTGTCGGCGTGCGGTCCCAGCAACCGAATCGCCTGGGCTTCGATCGTGGCGTGTGGTCCGGAAGGGGCGGGAACCATGTGGTAGACACCTTCCCAGATCTCATCCAGGCGATCCAGCCCGGATCGGCGCCGGCTCTCCAGCAGCGGGTCGAGCCCGGCTGTGGGAGGATCCAGCACCAGCGTTCGCATGCTTCTGAAGCCTACCAGCGCCCGCGAGCAAAGATCGTCGACGGCGTGGCATTCGTAAGAAATGCCGCGGCCGGATTTTCTACAGGTCATGCACGGCGTTGAAGGCCGATCTGAAGACCCGCGGCGTGGTGCCCGTCACCGGGCCCGCGCCCGTTGCGGGGCCCGCCTAGGGTTTCACCCCGAGTCGTTGCTCGATGCACCGTCGCGATCCTGCGTCCTTTGAGCCTGACCGACACGGTCTTGAACGGGTCTAATTTGGCTCGAGCAGGTGGATCTTGAACAGCCGAAGGCTTAAGCAGAGCTTGTTGCTCGGTAGCGTGATCGTCGCTTTGGAGCCGGCGACACCGGACCCCGGGAGGGGACCGATCAGCGTCGATTCAAAGCATCCGTAGGTGACGCCATAGGCGGCATATTCCGAGGCGTCGTACGGGGCTCCATCGGCGGCGATCGTCGGCTGCGAGTTGTCGCTCGGACGGCTGAGGCAGACGCGCAGGGTATGGGATCCGTCTTCGGTGTCTCGCCCTGATACGACCTCGCCGCCGCTCATCCCTCCACGTCGAGCGGTGGATTCTGCCTGACTCCGCCCCCGGCCGCAAGTCATGCAACGTGGCTTCGCCCTACGCCGCAACTCGAGCAACGCGCGGGCAGCGGTGCGGCTCGACGCCGACGGGGGAGTGGGGGCCGTGGAGGCTGAAGGTCTGCAGGTCGATCTGCACGCAACGGCTCCTGCCCCTGATGGTGATCCGCGCGAGCCAGCGGTGTGGCGCCGGGTTGGTGAGCACCTCGGCGCTGCAGCCGGCGCTGCAGCCGGCGCCGCCGAGCTCGCTGAGCGCGCCTTCCGCGGCGGCGCTCGCGAGCTGCGGTTCGGGCGGGCGCCAGTGCGTGTCGCGGTCGCGCAGATAGATCCAGCCGACCAGGCCGGCGCTGCACGTGAGCAGCGCGAGCGTGAGGAAGAGCCACCTCATGCCGTCTCGAACCGGAAGGCCTGGACCTCGCGCTGGCCGTCGCGGGCGCGGAACAGCGGGCCGATCGCGATGACGTTCGTGCCCCGCGACGGCGTCGCTTCCCAGTTGGGCAGGCGGATCACGACGATCTGGAAGTCGCTGATCACCGCCACGTGCGCCTCTTCGGGGCCGGGGCCGTGCGTCGCGTCGAGCACGCGTCCTTCGACACGCGCGCAGAACGCCAGCCGCTCGCGTTCCTTGCGCGGCACCCCGCGCGTGCACCATGGCGCCCACGCGGGCAGTGTCGCGGCCTGCGCCGGCGTGGCCGGCCGCGTGGCGATCACCGCGAGCGACCCCTGCGCGCAGACGAGCAGGAGCACGCCCAGCAGCAGCGCCGCCAGCACGGCGGTCACACGCCACAGCCGGGGATGGTCAAGCGCCGCTCGCATCGCTGTCGATTATGAGCATCCCGCGATATGCCTGGCGGAACCGCTGCGGAAACGTCTACTAGATGGGTGCGTAATGGTTCAGTAGTAGCTTGCGGAATGGCATAGTAGATGTGCGGAAGGTACGCGATGGTCGCTGGTTGACGTATCCCATTGGGAAGAATAATGCTGTTTTTAGATGTGCACGGACCGTGATCGTCACTTTCCGTCCGTGTCGCGAGGCGACTGGTTGAAGCCGCGTTCGATCCATTTCCTGTAGGCGTTGTAGAAGGCTGGGAAGTTGGCGAGCACCAGCTGCGCGTCGAGCGTTGGTGTCGTCTCTGCGTTGACGGAGCTTGGCTAGCTCCAGGCCAAACGCGCTCAGCTCGGCGATGTAGTTATAGAGTTGGTCGATGCCGCGCTCGACTGCCTTGACATGATTGAGCTTATGCGGGTCTTCGGAGGTGTAGGCGGTGCGGAAGGTCTCTAGGTCGAAGTCCTCGCCGAACTCGGTCCTCGCCGAACTCGGTCATCGCGGCGCGGAGGGCGAGTAGGTGGCGGCGCACATCGCCGATTCGATCGCGGATCTTGGCCTTTAACGTTCGTGCTCGGGTTGGATCGTCGACCTCGAGTGGGGCTGGCGGGGGAGATGGGGAGGTTGTCACCGGGGTGCGCTCTGATCCAGGTCGAGGCTCTTTGTCGGGTCCGCGATGGTCCGCTCGGTGCTGCGGGCGCGGCGCTGCCATTTTTGTGTGTCGGCCCCCAGGGTGCTCCAGTGGCCCTCGCGGTCGATGAGGGTCCTTCCCTCTTCCAGAATGGCTCTCATCAGGATCGGAGAGGCTTCGGCGTCTTTGAGGCGTATGAGTTGAGCTTCGCGGCCGAGCCGTTGTGTCAGGCGTCCTGCGAGATCGGCCATGCGTCCTACAGCGGGATCCTCGAGGACAACGAGAATGTCCACGTCTGAACCCTTGTCGTCGGCGCCGATCGCGGCGGAGCCAAACAGGACAGCCAGCTTGACGTTCGGCTCGGTGCGTAGCGCCGCGCGCAGGCTTTGCAGCAGAGCCCAGTGGCTATGCAGGTACATCTCCTCGCGCAGCGAAGTGCGAAAGCGACGCGGGCTCAGACGCTGACCGTGAATCAGACCCTCTCCTGCCGCGCGGCGCAAGGTGCGCTCAGGTATCAACAGCTCTGCGGCGAGGCTTCGCAGGGAATCCATGGTATGGCCGATATCTTAGCTTGGTATGGCCGATCCGTCAAGTTAGTATGGCCGATAGGGTCGATCGTGTTCGCCCTGCCTGGGTCCTCGGAGTGAGCATCCCGCGGGAACGCGAATTGGCCAGCCGTCCAGGGACTTGTGATGTATATGTGTCTAGGTTGGACGCGCGGGGCTAAACCGTCTACAGTTCTCGACGCCCAATCGAGCGGGGGGTTCCAAGCACGGATGCCGGTTACGTATCACCTATCTCATCTGCGCACGCTGGAGGCGGAGGCGGTGCACGTGCTGCGCGAGGCCGCGGCGGAGTTCGAGCGCCCGGTGCTGCTGTTCAGCGGCGGCAAGGACTCGATCGTGCTGCTGCGCCTGGCCGAGAAGGCGTTCCGGCCGGGGCCGTTCCCGTTCCCGGTGATGCACGTCGATACGGGCCACAACTTCCCCGAGGCGATCGAGTTCCGCGACCGGCGGATCGCGGAGATCGGCGAGCGGCTGATCGTGGCGTCGGTCGAGGACTCGATCGAGCAGGGCCGCGTCGTCGACGAGACCGGTCCGCGCGCGTCGCGCAACGGCCTGCAGACGGTGACGCTGCTCGACGCGATCGCGGCGCACCGCTTCGACGCGGCCTTCGGCGGCGCCCGCCGTGACGAGGAGCGCGCGCGGGCGAAGGAGCGGATCCTGTCGTTCCGCGACGAGTTCGGCCAGTGGGAGCCCGCGGGGCAGCGGCCCGAGCTGTGGAGTCTCTATAACGGGCGTATCAGGCGGGGCGAGCACGTGCGCGTGTTCCCGATCTCGAACTGGACCGAGCTCGACGTGTGGCAGTACATCGCCGAGGAGGAGCTCGAGGTGCCCTCGATCTACTTCGCGCACGAGCGCGAGGTGTTCGCGCGCGACGGGATGCTGTACGCGACGAGCCCGCACGTGCGGCTCGGCCCCGGCGAGGAGCCGTTCATGGCGTCGGTGCGCTACCGCACGGTGGGCGACATGACGTGCACGGGTGCGGTCGAGTCGACGGCGGCGACGCTGCAGGACGTGGTGCTCGAGATCGCCGCGACCGAGGTCACCGAGCGCGGCCAGACGCGCGCCGACGACCGGGTGACGGAGGCGGCGATGGAGGATCGCAAGCGGAAGGGGTACTTCTGATGGCGATCTCCGACCACGCCCAGAAATCGCAGACACCCGCGGGCGCGGGTACGGGTACGACGGGCACGGGCGCCGACGCGGAGGACGAGGCGGCGGACATCTTCGCGCGTCTGTCCGAGCGTCCGGCGGAACTGCTGCGCTTCGCGACGGCGGGCTCGGTCGATGACGGCAAGAGCACGCTGATCGGGCGGCTGCTGTACGACTCCAAGCAGGTGCTTGGCGGATCAGCTCGAGCACGTCGAGCAGACGAGCAAGAGGATGGGCTCGGACTTCCTCGACCTGTCGCTGCTGACCGACGGGTTGCGCGCCGAGCGTGAGCAGGGCATCACGATCGACGTCGCGTATCGCTACTTCGCGACCGCGCAGCGGCGTTTCATCATCGCCGACACGCCCGGGCACGAGCAGTACACGCGCAACATGGTCACGGGCGCCTCGACCGCCGATCTGGCGATCGTGCTTGATCGACGCGCGCAAGGGGATGCTGCCGCAGTCCCGTCGTCACGCGTTCATCAGCTCGCTGTTGCGGATTCCGCATCTGGTCGTGTGCGTGAACAAGATGGACCTCGTCGACTTCGACGAGGCGGTCTTCCGCGGGATCGTCGACGAATTCGAGGACTTCGCGGCGAAGCTCGAAGTGCCCGACGTGACGTTCATCCCGATCTCCGCGCTGCTCGGCGACAACGTCGTCGAGCGCTCGCAGGCGATGGGCTGGTATCAGGGCTCGCCGCTGCTCTACCACCTCGAGCACGTCCACATCGCCTCCGACAGGAACCTGATCGACGTGCGCTTCCCCGTGCAGTGGGTGATCCGTCCGCGCTCGGGCGGCGGCGACTACCGCGCCTACGCCGGCCAGGTCGCCGGCGGTGTGCTGCGCCCGGGCGACGAGGTCGTCGTGCTGCCGGGTGGCCGGCACACGAAGATCGCGGGGATCGACACGTTCGACGGGCCGGTCGCGGAGGCGTTCCCGCCGATGTCGGTCGCGCTGCGCTTGGAGGACGACATCGACGTCGGCCGCGGCTCGACGATCGCGCGGGCGCAGAACCAGCCGACGGTCGCGAACAGCTTCGAGTGCCTGCTCTGCTGGATGTCCGAGCAGCCGCTCAGCCCCGACCGTCGCTATCTGGTCAAGCACACCACCCGCACGGCGGCGGTGAGCGGGGTGGAGATGCGCTACCGGATCGACCTGGGGCAGCTGCACCGCGACGAGACCGCGACGACGCTCGAGCTGAACGACCTCGGCACGGGTCCGCATGGAGCTGAGCTCGCCGCTGGTGTTCGACTCCTACCGGCGCAACAAGGTCACGGGCAGCCTGATCGTGATCGACGAGGCGACGAACGAGACGGTCGCGGCGGGCACGATCCTCGACACCGAGACCGAGATCAAGGACGCCCCGGCCGCTGAGCCCCGTTCGACGCAGAGCCCGAACGTGAAGTGGCAGCGCTCGGAGCTGACCAGGCAGGCGCGCTGGGAGTCGCTCGGCCACGCCGGCGCGACGATCTGGTTCACGGGCCTGCCCGGCGCGGGCAAGTCGACGATCGCCGGCGCCGTCGAGGAGCGCCTCGTCACCGCCGGCCGGCCGGCGTTCCTGCTCGACGGCGACAACCTCCGCCACGGCCTCAACGGCGACCTCGGCTTCGACGAGCAGGCGCGCTGCGAGAACGTCCGCCGCACCGCCCACGTCGCGCGGCTGTTCGCCGAGGCCGGCACGGTCGCGCTCGTGAGCCTCGTCAGCCCCTACGGCTGTGACCGCGAGGTCGCATCCGGGCTGCACGCCGCGCACGACCTGCACTTCATCGAGGTGTTCGTCGACGCGCCGCTGGAGGTCTGCGAAGAGCGCGACCCGAAGGGCCTCTACGCCCGCGCCCGCGCGGGAGAGATAACGGGTATGACCGGAGTCGACGCCCCCTACCAGCCCCCCGTCCAGCCGGACCTCGTCCTGCGCTCGAGCGCCGAATCGGTCGACGACGCCGTCGAGCGCGTGCTCCAGACCCTCGCCGCGCATCTGCTGCAAGTGGACTCGGACTGACGCGCTCCCCCTCGCGCGCGCTGAGGCAAAGCCCAGCGACCAACGCGAGGACGAAGATCCAGGAGGCGACGATGACGATCAGTGGAAGGACCATTGCTGCTCCAAAGAGTGCTGGCCAACAGATTCCTCACTAAAGTCTATCAGGTTTCTGGAGGCTCGATTCCGGGGCTCGGTTTGAGCCAGGGCTTGGCCGCGATCAGCCAGGCGCTGGCGGCGGCGAGCAGCACGGCGCAGAGGATCCAGCCGAGCGCTTCGGTGCCGACCCCTACATACTTCAGGCCGGAGGCGAACACGACGAAGGTGATCACGGGCCTGATGTAGCGGTCGGGGACGCTCGAGGAGATCAGCGAGCCGACGAGCACGGCGGGGACGCTGCCGATCACGAGCGAGACGGTGACCGCGAGTTCGACGTGCCCGAAGGCAAGCGCACCGAGCGCGGCGGCGGCGGTCAGGGGTACGGCCTGCGTGAGGTCGGTGCCGACGAGCTGGTTGGCACCGATCGTGGGGTAGAGGAACAGCAACAGGACGATCATCAGCGACCCCGAGCCGACCGAGGTCATCCCGACGATGATCCCGCCGAAGACGCCGATCAAGACGGTCGGCAGCGGGCGCGTAACGATCTCGTGGACCCTTGCGGTGCGACTCTCCCCGGTGCGGCGGTCGAGGTAGTAGCGCAGCACCATTGCCGCGGACCCGAGCAGCAGCGCGGCGCCGAGCGCGAGCTCGATGTTTTCCTGCGCTGACTTCGCGTTGCCCATCAGGTGCAGCAGGTACGCGCCGAGGAACGCGCTCGGAACCGAGCCAAGCACCATCCAGCCGACGAGGCTGCGGTTGACCGTCCCTTTTTTCCAGTGCACCCCCGCGCCGATCGGACGCATCACGACGGCCGCGACCAGATCGCTGGAGATCGCCGCCGACGGCGTCACCCCGAACAGCAGGATCAGCATCGGCGTCATCAGCGCCCCACCGCCCGCGCCGGTCATCCCGACCAGAAACCCGATCACGGCGCTGCCCAAGACGATGTATGGATCGACGTGCATACCCTCCCCGCTCAATTGGCGCTGTCCGCCTCCCGACCCTCCACGTCAGCTTCTCGCCCGGCGCTCTCGAGGCTCCAGCGGATGTTATTTGAGCAGGCGCATCGAGCAAGCGCTCGATCGATGCACTTCTCGGACCGCCAAAATCAAAGCTCGATGTTGTGTTTTTTCAGCCAGTTGACGTAGCTCTCCACGAACGGCGGTAGATGGCGCAGGAGAAGGCGTACTTGCCGGTGTATCTCGTCGGCTTCGACTCCCGGAGGGTCGTGCTGGAGGCCGTTGCGGGTGCGGTACAGCTCGATGAATGTCTGTGCTTGCTGGTCGCTGAACCCGCCATCGATCCGGATCGCCTCGATCACCCCCGATGTGCCCAGCATGCCCTCGGCCGGTTTGACGCCGGCCAGTTTGGCGCCCATCCTGACCGCCTCGACGGTGTTGTTCAGCAGGGCCAGGTAGCCACCCGTCACGGCGAACACGCGATTGATCTCGTCTGGGTCTGGGGACGTGAAGGACGCGGCCCACACCCGTGTGTCGAAGTTCTCGCCGAACAGGCCTATCGCCTTGCGTAGCGCTCGTCGTTGCACAGACAGCCTCTCCAATTTGGCGTTGATGCGGTCGAGCTCGGCCGTGTGGGCCTTGTCGTCCTTGCCCCGGGTACCTGTGCCGGTGGCGCTGGGGTCCTCATCTGTGCCGGCCATCAGGCCTCTTCGCGCAGCTCGCGCACCGAGGCCCGCGCGCGCCGGCGGCGCTCGGCGTGCGCGCGACTGGCCCTACTTGCCAGCTCCCTCCGGCCTGTGCGCAACGGCCTCCACTCCTGATCTCGATCGAGCACTACTCTCCCCTCGTCGAGGGCTTGCAGCAGCAAAAGTGGAGCGGTCTCCGAAACGCGTTCCAAGCGTGCCACATCCACTCTGCGGCCCAGCGCGCCTTCTAAGCGCACGGCGAGCTTGACGGCTGCGTCGGGACGGTCCTCGGCGAGCGAGACCAGCACATCCAGATCGGACCCCGGGGTGTCCTCGCCGCGGGCCACCGAGCCATAGACCACAGCCAGCCGTACGTTGCGCTCGGTACGCAAAGCCTGCCGCAAATTCGCCAGCAAAGGCCAATGGCCGACCATGTACCGGCGCTCGCCCTCGTCAACACGCCGCCGCCGCGGCCCCAGACGCTCGCAGCGGATCATGCCATCGGCCACAGCACGACGCAACGTACGCTCATCGGCACCCAACTCGCCAGCCAGATCCGCAAGCTCCATCAACACACAGTATAGGGCCCCGTATGACCGTTACTGGTGCTGAATGCCTCGGGCACTCGGCCAATGCTATCCAAGGAACCCGAGGACTCGATCGACCGCGCGGGTGGCGCCGATCGTCCGGCGCGCTTCTGGGGTCTCGCGCTGCGCGTCGAGGACCTCGACGAGACGGTGCGACTGCTCGGCGACCGCGTCGGCGAGATCCGGCCCGCGGTTCAGCGCGGCCGGCGGATCGCGAGCCTGTGTCGTACGGCCGGCCTCACGGTGCCGCTGGCGTTCATGAGCGCCACGCCGGCGATCTGACCAAGTTGACCCGACCTACGGGTCGAGCCGGCCGTCGTAGAGGGCGAACATCGCCCCCTGCGGGTCGGCCACGACGGCGATCCGCGCGATGCCGATGTCGATCGGCCCCGCGTGCGTGGAACCGTCGAGCTCGGCGACCTTCGCGAGGCTCGCGTCGAGATCGTCGACCGCGAAGTACACGAGCCAGTGCGGCGGCGGGCCGGGCGAGTTGAGCGTGCGGATGCCGCCGTTGACGGCCTCGCCGTTCTTGATCGTCAGATACGGCTCGGGGCTGCCCTCGAACGGCTCGACGGTCCAGTCGAACAGCGCACCGTAAAACACGCTCGAAGCGTCGAGGTCCGGCGAGGCGAGCTCGTTCCAGCTGAGCGCGCCGGGTACGTTCACGAGCTGCGCGCCGAGGTGCTGGTTGGGCTGCCAGAGCAGGAAGTGGGCGCCCTGGGGGTCCTGGATCGCGGCCATCCGGCCGGCTTCCATCACGTCGAACGGCGGCGCGACGATCGTGGCGCCGAGCTCCTTCGCGCGGTCGGCGATCGCGTCGGCGCTCTCGACGGTCACATACGAGTTCCACGTCGGCGGCACGCCCGCTTCGCGCTGTGCCTCCTGCTGCGGAGAGATCGCGGCGACGTCCTTGCCGTCGACGCGCTGGATCGAGTAGTAGGCGCCTTCCCCGACCGGCATGTCCTCGGCGACCCAGCCGAAGAGGCCGCCGTAGAAGGCCTTCGCCGCCTCCTGATCGGTCGTCGTCAGGTCGGTCCAGGAGAAGGTCCCCGGTGCGTGTCCCGTGCGCTCACCCATCCATATGGACACTAGCGCGATCGCTCTAAGGGTGTACTCTCACCCGGCTTCGCCGCAGGGTGGGGCCGTGCGGCACGCCAAAATCCGGCCCAACAGCCTGGCCAACCCATAGGATTGCCGCATGAAGCCGAATCGTTCATGGGGAGGCCAGAAGACGACCATCTTCGTGCTGGCATGCCTGGTGTCGCTCAGCGCGGTAGCGTCGGTGGCCGCGCATCGCTCGGGCCTGCCGGCAGGTCTGAGGCTGGGCACAGGGTGGTTCTTCCACGTCGCGTTCGGCGTCTTCGTCTTCGTGGTCCTATACGCACTCGCGGCGCTCCTGACCGTGACAGTGCGGGCCGGGGGTCCGCCGACCAAGATGAGCGGCCTTGGCTTCTCCTGGGATTGGGAGAAGGCGCTCGAAATCGCGAGCTCGGGCGCAGAGAGCCTCGAAGAACTCAATAAGCGGCTGTCCGGGTTGCAGGACCAAGTCGAGGCTCTGATCGCGGTCGAGCGCGAGACGCAGGAAGCGCTGGTCGTCATGGTCGACGCCCTTCCTGGGGCTCCGTCCGATGTGAGGGCGGACGCTCTGATGCGGTCGAAGCGCCTGGATCATCTCCTCGAACGAGCCGAAGGCGGCGGCAGGGCGTCCGAGGCCATCGCCGGGTTCCGCGCAAACCTCGCGGAGATCGAACGCCTGCATGAGGAGATGACGCGAACGTGAGCCCAGTCGCCCGGAAAAAGACCGAGCTGATTCCGGTCGCCAAGGTGCAAGTCGAGGCGGCAAGTCGCATCCTCACGGTGCGCGGGCAAAGAGTCGTACTCGACAGCGACCTCGCAGAGTTCTACGGAGTTGAGACGGAGAACGTCACCCGTCAGGTCAGCCGCAACCTGGCCCGGTTCCCCGAGGACTTCTGCTTTCGACTAACCAAGACTGAGTGGGACTTGATCCGCCAAAATGACGGATCAAGTTCTCACGGCGGCCGTCGCAAGCTCCCCTATGTATTTACAGAGCAGGGAGCCCTCGCCGTGTCGGGAGTGCTCAAGAGCGAGCACGCTGCCGAGGTGAGCGTTGCGGTGGCGCGCGCTTTTGTCGCCATGAGAGACCAGCTCGCCGAGCTTGGGTCCCATCCAGTGCTCGTGGAGTTCGCGGAGCGCCTAGCGAAGCTCGAAAAGCACTCTACCCAGCAGACGGAGTTCAACCGACTCATGCGCGACGCCATGCGCAACTTCGACTCGTTCATCGAGCTGGTCGAGGGTCAGCTTCCCGAAGCGCCCTGAGGAGGCTCATTCCTAGCAGCCAAGCCAGAGATCGGCGCTAACCGACGGCCGCCCCGGCTGCCCGCCCCGCGATCCGCCCGGAGAACAGGCAGCCGCCGAGGAACGTGCCCTCGAGCGAGCGGTAGCCGTGCACGCCGCCGCCGCCGAAGCCCGCGACCTCGCCGGCGGCGTAGAGGCCGGGCAGCGGCTCGCCGCCGGCGTCGAGCACGCGGCTGGAGAGGTCGGTCTGCAGCCCGCCGAGCGTCTTGCGCGTGAGGATGTGCAGGCGCACGGCGATCAGCGGGCCGGCCTTCGGGTCGAGGATCCGGTGGGGAGCGGCGACGCGCGTGATCCGGTCGGGCAGGTAGCGCCGCGCGCCGCGGATCGCCGTGACCTGCAGGTCCTTCGTATACGGGTTCTCGATCTCGCGGTCGCGCGCGACGATCTCGCGCTCGACGGCGGCGAAGTCGAGCAGCGGCGCGTCGGTCAGCGCGTTCATCCCGCGCACGAGCGCAGCAAGGTCGCGCTCGACGACGAAGTCGGCGCCTTTCTGCTTGAACGCCTCGACCGGGCCGGGCGCGCCCTTGGCCACGCGCGACCGCAGCACCTCGAGCACGCTCTTGCTCGTCAGGTCGGGGTTCTGCTCGGAGCCCGACAGCGCGAACTCTTTTTCGATCATCTTCTGCGTCAGCACGAACCACGTGTAGTCGTGGCCGCTGCGCATGATGTGCTCGAGCGTGCCGAGCGTGTCGAAGCCGGGGAACAGCGGCACCGGCAGTCGCGCGCCGGTCGCGTCCAGCCACAGCGGCGAGGGCCCCGGCAGGATGCGGATCCCGTGGCGGCTCCAGATCGGATCCCAGTTGCGGATCCCCTCGACGTAGTGCCACATGCGGTCGGGGTTGATGATCGACGCCCCCGCCGCCTCGCTGATCTGCGAGCATCCGTCCGTCGACGTGGTCGGGCACGCCGCAGATCATGTTCTCGGGCGCCTTGCCGAGTCGCGCCGGCCAGTTCTTGCGCACGAGCTCGTGGTTGGCGCCGATCCCGCCGGAGGTGACGATCACCGCCCCGGCCTCGAGCTCGAACTCGCCGACCTCGTCCCGCGAGCTGGCGTGGCCCCGCGCGACGGCGCTCGGCTCGAGCACGTGCCCGGCGACGCCGGTGACGGCGCCGCCTGCAGACGGTCAGCTCATCGACGCGATGGCGGAAGCGCAGCTCGACCAGCCCGCGCTGCTGGGCCGCGCGCACGCGGCGCACGAACGGCGCGATCACGCCCGGGCCCGGTGCCCCAGGTGACGTGGAAGCGCGGAACCGAGTTGCCGTGGCCGGTGGCGAGGTAGCCGCCGCGCTCGGCCCAGCCGACGTTCGGCACGAAGCGCATGCCCTGGGCGTGCAGCCAGGCGCGCTTCTCGCCGGCGGCGAAGTCGACGTAGGCCTCGGCCCAGCGGCGCGGCCACGCGTCCTCGGGCCGGTCGAAGCCGGCCGTGCCGAGCCAGTCCTGCCAGGCCAGCTCGCGCGAGTCGTGGATCCCCATCGCGGCGCTGCTCGGGGCTGTCGACGAAGAACAGGCCGCCGAACGACCAGAACGCCTGCCCGCCGAGCGAGGCCTCGGGCTCCTGGTCGAGCAGGATCACCCGCCGCCCGGCGTCGGTGAGCTCGGCGGTCGCGACCAGCCCGGCGAGGCCGGCCCCGACGACGATCGCATCTGCGGCTTGCGTGCTCATCGGCGCGAAGGCTACAAGCCACGCGTTTAGTACACCGGCATCGAACTTATGGAACCGCCGCGCGCGGCCGATGATTGGCTTACGATGACCGTTCAACACTCGAGCTTGCAGATCGACGGGACGCTTCTCCCGACGCCGCCGTCCGCTCTGATCGAGGAGCCCTCGGAGGATCTGCGTCGTCTCGGCGAGATGCTCAAGGGGCGAGCCGGGGACGTGCTGAACCTGACGGTCGTGCGAACCGCGGGATCGGGCGAGACGGTCGATGCCGTGGTTCAGGGCAGCTTCGAACGAATCAGCACGAGCTCGACGATGGCGGTGGCCCGCTGGATCGCCGGGGAGGGCATCGAGGTGGCGGTCGAGGCCGGTCGCGAAACCTGGGAGATCTTCGGGGAGCTGGCGGCCCACCGCGCGGCGTCGCTGAACGAGGTGACCAGTCGCTGCTTCGCCTGGCGCAACGTGATGGCCGAGGTGCTGCACGAGAGCGCGGCGCGGCTGGACGTTTCGCCCGAGACGCTCTCCCAGGCGTTGAGCATCCTGCAGCTGAGCCTCGAGTTCAGCCTCGTGCGGATGTGCGAGTGCTTCGAGACCGAGCGTCAGCGAACCGACGAAGAGCTCGAAGCGACGCGAGGAGGAGCTCTCCTTCCTGGCGACCCACGACGCGCTGACCGGGCTCCCGAACCGCACGCTGATCCTCGACCGCGTCGAGCAGATGCTCGCGCGCTCGCGGCGCAGCCAGACGCCGGTGGCGGCGCTGTTCATCGATCTCGACAACTTCAAGTCGATCAACGACACGCTCGGCCACGGCGTCGGCGACGAACTCTTGCGAGCGGTCACCGCGCGCCTCGGCGGCGCGGTCCGCGACGCCGATGCGCTGGGGCGCCTCGGCGGGGACGAGTTCGTCGTGATCTCCGAGGAGCTGTCGCTGGCGGCGGGCCCCGAGCTGGTCGCCGAGCGCCTGCTCGACGCCCTGCAGCAGCCGTTCAAGCTCGGGCCCGACAAGCGGACGCGTCTGACCGTGACGGCGAGCATCGGGATCGCCGCGGGCGAGCACACCTCGGCCGAGGAGCTGCTGCGCAACGCGGACATCGCGATGTATCGCGCCAAGTGGGACGGCAGGAATCGCTACGCCGTGTTCGAGACCGGGATGCAGGACACGATTCAGAAGCGCATGGAACTCGAGATGGACCTGCGCGAAGCGCTCGCGAACGACGAGTTCGTGCTCGCCTATCAGCCCACGTTCGACCTGCGCGACATGAGCCCGACCGGCGTCGAGGCCCTGATCCGCTGGCGGCACCCGGTGCGCGGCATCGTCCAACCCGACGATTTCATCCCGCTGCTCGAGGAGACCGGGCTGATCACGGAGGTCGGCAAGTGGGTCCTGGACCAGGCCTGTTCCCAGGGCGCGGCCTGGCGCGCGGCCGGATATTCGATCGGCATGGCCGTCAACGTCTCCGGGCGTCAGCTCGACAGCGATCAGCTGATCGCCGACGTCGAAGGCGCGCTCGCTCGCAGCGGCCTGGACCCGCAGGCGCTGACGATCGAGATCACCGAGACCACGCTGATGCGCAACGTCGAGGAGACCGCCCGCCGGCTCACCGAAGTCAAGCGGCTCGGCGTGCGGATCGCGATCGACGACTTCGGTACCGGGTACTCGTCCTTCGCCCATCTGCAGCGGTTCCCGGTCGACGCGTTGAAGATCGACCGCTCGTTCATCTCCGGCATGAATGACAACGCGGAGGGCGAGACGCTGGTCCAGACGCTCGTGCAGCTCGGCAAGGCGCTCTCGATCGAGACCTTCGCCGAGGGCATCGAGCAACAGCAGGAGCTATCTGTGCTCAGAGACAAGAGCTGTGACAGCGGGCAGGGCTTCCTGTTCGCCCGTCCGCTCGACGCGGCGGAGACCGAGAAGTTCCTGCGGAGCTGTGCCGAGGACGCCACACCCGCTCTGGCGCCGGCGCCGCACGTCTGAGGGTCCCGCGCGCTCGCGGGCGCCTCGGCGCTCGTCCTTTGCAGTAGCCTGACGCGATGCCCGACGCCGCGCCGATCCTGATCGCCTACGACGGCTCCGACGCGGCGCGCGCGGCCGTCAACGAGGCCGCGGTGCTGTTCGGCGCGCGCGCGGCGATCGTCGTCACCGTCTGGGAGCCGGGTCTCGCCGACTACATGCTGATGCCGAACACGATGGGGACCGGCACGATGATGATGCCCTACGACCCCGAGACCGTGCAGGCGATCGACAAGGCCTCCGAGGACCACGCCCGCGACATCGCCGAGGACGGCGCGCAGCTCGCCCGGGCCGGCGGCCTGCAGGCCGAGGCGCTCCCCGTGCGCGACGCGGCCGACATCGCCGAGGCGATCCTCGACGCGGCCTCCGAGCGCGAGGCGGCCGCGATCGTGATCGGCTCGCGCGGCCTGAAGGGCCTGAAGTCAAAACTGATGGGCAGCTCCTCCGCGAGCGTGCTCGGCCGCTCCGAGAAGCCCGTCGTCGTCGTGCACGCGCCCGGCACGCACGAGCACTAGCCGCGCCGCCCGCCCCGCCGCCACGCCGCGGCGCATGGTGCCGTCCAAGGCGTAAGATTCGTCGCAAGGACGAGAAAGGAACAACGTTGCGCTCGATTCCACGGCCGCGTCGATACATAGCTCCTCCACTGCTGTTCGTGCTCAGACCGCTGCTGCGCTACAGCGCCACCCGCGACGCCTTCGTGCTGCGTGGGGTCGGTAGCCACCGCGGCCCGGTGCTGCGCCCCGACCGCCGTCGCCGCACGCAGGGCGCCTTCGAAGGCATCGACCGCCGCGCCCGCGCCGCCTCCTGAACGTTTCAGCGCGATCGCGCCCGGGTAGCTGTGCCGCATGTGCTCGTTGACCACTACTATGTCGCCGCTGGCGGGTTAGGTTGGGTGATATGCAAATGACTCCCTCAGCAGAACCATCAGGTGCAGATCGCGCTCATCGCACGATCCTCGTGCTCGCCATTGCGATCGTGCTGGCTGCGCTCGCTCTGCCGGCCGCCGGAGAGGCAGCCACGCCCCCGGCGCCCACCGCCACCACGTCGAGCGTCTCCAACGTGAGCTACTCCTCGGCGGTCCTGTACGGCTACGTGAACGCGAAAGGCTCGGCCACGAACTACTACTTCGAGTACGGCACGACGACCGCGTACGGCGCGCAGTCGCCGCTCTCGCCGGCGGGGAGCGCGACGAGCACGGTGAAGATCAGCCAGGCGATCGCCGGCCTGCAGGCCGCGACCAAGTACCACTACCGGCTGGTGGCGGTCGGCCCGGGCGGGACGGTCGCGGGCGGGGATCGCACGTTCACGACGGCGAAGATCCCGCTCTCGCTGGCGCTCGTCAACACCCCCAACCCGGTCGTGTTCGGCAGCCCGTTCTACGTCGAGGGCACGCTCTCGGGAACCGGCGGCGCGAACCACGCGATCGTGCTGCAGGCCAACCCCTTCCCCTACACGGGCGGCTTCAAAACGGTCGGCAACGCGGAGCTGACGAACTCGGTCGGAGGCTTTTCTTTCCCTTACCTGGGTCTGACCGAAAACGCCCAGCTGCGCGTCGTCACGCTGGGCCTGCCGGTCGTGATCAGCCCGGTCGTGCTGGAGAACGTCGCGGTGCGCGCGACGGTTCACGTGCATCCCGCCAAACGCCGCGGGTACGTGCGCCTGTACGGAACGGTCACCCCGGCGGAGGTCGGCGCGCTGGTCGGCTTCCAGCTGCTGAAGACGGGTCACGCCTCGATCAACCAGGGCGGCACGGTCGTGAAAGCCGCCGGCGCGACGAGCTCGGCCTTCAGCGGCTTCATGCGCCTGCGTCATCCCGGGCTGTACCGCGTCTTGATCAAGGTGACGAACGACGGTGCGCACGTCTCGAACTACAGCGCTCCAATTCTGATCCGCTGAGCTTTGATGAGCCCGCCCGCCCGAGTGCGGGCCCGGGCGGGCGGGTACGGCGCGATCCCGTCCCACCAGGGTATCAGGCGTCGAGCGAGTTTTGCAGCCGCTCCAAGACGCGCACGACGCGCAGGCCGCTGTGCCCGTCCGAGCGTGGCGTCGAGCCGTCGCGAATGCACTGAACGAAGTGCTCGCACTCCAGCCGCAGCGGCTCGGCGTTGGCGATCCGCGGGGAGAAGCTCTCGCCCGAGCGCGCGATGTACTCGCCCCACGAGCGCACGTCCTCGTCGAAGCCCTTGTCGTAGACGGTGAGCTTGCCCGCGACGGCCATGTCGTCGAACGTCGCCATCCGCCGCGCGCCGACGACCGTCAGGCGCCGCTCCTTGTGCGGGTCGAGCCACGAGAGGTGCAGGTGGGCGCTCAGCCCGGAGGGGAAGCGCAGGTAGCAGAAGACGACGTCCTCGCACCCCCGCGCGCACGTAGGACTCGCCATGCGCGGAGCACTCGACCGGCTCCTCGCCGACGAGGTGGAGCACGACCGAGACGTCGTGCGCGCCAAGGCTCCAGAGCGCGTTCTCCTCCGCGCGCAGCTTGCCGAGGTTGAGGCGATTGCCGTAGATGTAATACAGATCGCCCAGCTCCCCCTCGTCGAGCAGCTCCTTCAGCCGGTGGACCGCCGGGTGGTACTCGAGCAGATGGCCGACCATCAGGATCTTCCCCGCCCGCTCGGCGGCCGCGACCGCCGCTTCGGCCTCGGCGGCGGTCGTCGCGAGCGGCTTCTCGACAAAGCAGTGCTTGCCTGACTCGGCGACGCGGATCGCCAATTCTGAGTGTGTGGGCACCGGGGTCGCCAGCACGACGGCATCCAGCTCGGGATCGTTCAGCAGGTCGTCCAGCTCACCGGTCGCGCGCGCGGAGGGAAACGACGCGGCCAGCCGCTCGCGCGCCTCGGCCGAGGCATCGCACAGCCACGCCAGCTCACAGCCGGGGATCGCGGCGAAGTTGCGCGCGAGGTTCGGCCCCCAGTAGCCGAGGCCGACGACGCCGATACGGATGGGCTCGTGCTTGTCCCTCATGGGGTTCCGATCGTCTCGATGCCGAGCTTGTCGTTCACAGGGACCCGATCGCCGCGACGCAGCGCTCGGCGGCGTGACCATCTCCATACAGCTGCGGATGCGCCGTGGGTGGGTTTAGCTCGAGGGCCGCAAGTGCCGCCTGGGGATCGAGATCGACCAGCGTGTTCCAGCCGACGTCGACCGTCTCGACCCACTCGGTGTTAGCGCGCAGGGTGATGCAGGGCACCCCGGCAAGGTACGCCTCCTTCTGGACGCCTCCGGAATCGGTCAACATCGCGCGCGCTCCGCAGAGCAGCGCGGTGAACTCGGCGTAGCCCAGGGGCTCCGTCACGTGCATCCCCTCGATCTCGATCAGATGCTCCCATGACCCGATCGCCAAGAGGCGCGCTCGCGTGCGCGGGTGAACGGGGAACACCACAGGGGCAGGCAGGGCCCTCAGTAGATCCATCAGCTTCGTCAGCCGCACAGGATCGTCGACGTTACCCGCCCGGTGTGCCGTGAGAAGCAGGTATTCATGCGGTTGTACGCCAAGGTTTTTGGCCAGGTCCGCCGTCCTTTCCCGCGCCGTCGGCTGCCAGCGCAGGGCGACGTCGACCATCACATCGCCGACGATCTCGACCCTGCCCGGAGATTCCCTCGTTACGGAGGTTCTCAGCCGAGGTATCGGAAGAACAGAGCAGGAGATCGCTCAATTGGTCGGTAGCGATCCGGTTGCGCTCCTCGGGCATCGTGAGATCAAAGGAGCGCATGCCCGCCTCGATGTGAATCACCGGGAGCTGGGCTTGCTTTCCCGCTTGTGCTCCAGCCAAAGTGGAGTTGGTGTCCCCATAGACCAACACAGCGTCGGGCTGCAATCTCGGGTATCAGGCCCTCCAAGGCGCTGAGCATCCGGGTGGTCTGGGACTCGTTCGACCCACCGCCGATGCCAAGTTCCCGGTCTGGTTTCGCCAGGCCAAGCTCGGTGAAAAACACCGTCGAGAGAGAATCGTCGTAGTGCTGACCGGTGTGGATCAGGATCTCCTGATGCTCCTGACGCAACAGCCCCGAGACAGCGGCCGCCTTGATGAATTGAGGTCTGTTGCCTACGACGGTGAGGATCTTCATCGGTCGCAGCCTAGGGTCACGAATCAAAAATTCGGTGCTATTTCCTCAACCCATGAACTTCCACCCAGCACCCACCGATTTTTGATTCGGGACACTAGGCGGCTGCGCCAACCACCGAGTGACGCATCGGTCGCGAACCATGTGGCGGTTCAACCCGAGCTCCTTGGGATCGAGCCCCAGAGCCAACCCGACCATCTGGGGAAGATGCAGGATCGGCATGTCGAGCTGGCGCCCGACGACCCCTTCGGCGACGGGCTGCTGGAAGTCGAGGTTGAGGTGGCACAGAGGACACGGCGTCACGAGGCAGTCCGCGTCGGCGTCGACGGCATCCCCGAGGTGGCGGCCGGCCTGCTTGAGCGAGGCCGACTTGTTCATCGTGATGATCGGGAAGCCGCAGCACTTGCGCATCCCGGCGTACTCGATCACGGTGCCGCCGAGCGCGTCGATCACCTGGTGCAGGTAGTGGTCGCGGGGGTGCTCGGCGTCGATCCCGAGACGGTCGCGCGGGCGCACGATGTAGCACCCGTAGAAGGGCCCGACCTTGAGGTTCGTCAACGGCCGCTTGACTTTCGAGCGCAGCGCGTCGAGCCCGATCTCCTCGACGAGCAGCCAGAGGAAGTTCTTGTTCGTCAGGCCGAGCTCGTACGAGAGCCCCTCGGCGGCGAGCGTCTCGTTGACGATCGAGCGGTACTCGGCGTTCGCGTCGAGCCGTTCCTGGCACTCCGACTGGGCGCCCTGGCAGGTCGAGCAGATGTTCATCATCAGCTCGGCCCCGTCGACCTGCTGGGCGAGGGCGAACGTGCGCGCGTTCAGAGTGTCGGCGAGCTCCTGGTTGTGCTCGGCGATCACGCCGGCGCCGGTGCAGCAGGCGCGGTCGAGCTCGACCAGCTCGATGTCGAGCAGGGGCGCGACCTTCGCCATCGAGCCGTGCAGCTCGGGGGTGAAGCCGCGGCTGACGCAGCCGGGCCAGTAGGCGACCTTCATGCGGCGCTCCCTTCGGTGTCGGGCGCGGTGGGGCTCTCGCCGCCACCATCCGTTGCCGTGGCGCCGACGGGCACGGGGGTCTCCTCGTTGACCTCGTCGTAGCCGGTGATGTAGAGGTTCAGCTCGTAGCGCTCCGGGCGGGACTCGACCTTGTCGTAGATCCGTTGCACGCTCTTGAGGTCCTGGCGCGGGGATCTTGTGGCCGAGCAGCGCCAATCTTCGGGCTGACTTTTTTGCGCAGCACGCCCTTGATCACGACCGGCAGCGAGCTGAGCAGCTCTTTCCCGGCGGCGGGGTGGAATTTGCCGAACCACGAGTTGCCGCCGTAGGAGCGCGGCACCAGCTCGGCCTCGTGCAGCAGGCCGTAGTCCTTGACGAGCCCGACGAACGCGGCCTCGTGGCGCTCGCCGTTGTTCTGATCGACGATCTTCTGATCGTCGATCGCGATCCGCCGCAGCCGCATGATCTGGCCCATCGGGTTGACGTCCTTGGGGCAGGCCTCGACGCACTTGAAGCAGTGCGTGCAGTCGAAGATCCCCTGGGGGTCTTCGGCGAGGTCGCGCAGGCGGACGTCCTGCTCGTCGTCGCGCGGGTCGCCGACGAAGCGGTAGGCCTTCGCGAGCGCCGCCGGGCCGATGAAGCCGGGGTCGACCTCCATCGCCAGGCAGTCCGACACGCAGGCGCCGCACTGGATGCAGGCCATCGACTGCGTGATGTCGACCATCGCCTCTTTCTCGACCAGGTACTCGCGCTCGGGCACGGGCTGCTTGGCGATCAGCCACGGCGTGACGCGCTGCACCTTCTTCCAGTGCACGGCGTCCATGTCGACGATCAGGTCCTTGATCACCGGCATGTTCCCCATCGGCTCGACCTCGATCACGCCGTCGGCGCCCGCCGACGCGCGCGCGTGATCCAGGTGCGTGTGGCAGGCGAGGCCCGGTTCGCCGTTGATCCGCACGCCGCAGGAGCCGCAGATCGCCGCCCGGCAGGAGCAGCGGATCCCGATCGACCCGTCTGAGGCGGCTTTCGCCTGGAGGATCCCCTCCAGCACCGAGCGGTGCGGCTCGAGCTCGATCCGGTGCTCGTCCCAGTAGGCCGCGTCGCCGGACTCGGGGTCGAAGCGGCGCAGGCGAAGGGTGAACTGCTCCGGCGGCTTATGCGTTTCGGCCATGGCGGAGAGCCTCCTCGAGGTGGGGGACGGTCATATTAATTTTAATAATCTGGATCGGTTTGCGTGCCTCGTCCCGAGCTGGACTTCCCGGTTTACGAAGGTGGTCGTAATTTCTAGGCATCAGTACTTGCGCTCCTCGGGCTCCCACTGCGTCATCGTCACGGGGGAGTAGGAAACCTCGGGGCCGTCGCCGTTCAAAGAGATGTCGATGTGCTTGAGCCACTCGGCGTCGTTGCGCTCGGGGAAGTCGGTGCGGAACTGCGCGCCGCGGGACTCCTTGCGCTCGATCGCCGCGACGACCGTCGCCTGCGCGCAGTCGAGCATGTAGCCGAGCTCGAGCGCACCCAAAACATCCTGGTTGAAGACCGTGCCGCGATCGTCGATGTAGGCGCTCTGCGGACTCCTCCGCAGGCGATTGACGACCTCCAGCGCCTGCGCCAGCCCCGCCTCGTCGCGGTAGACGGCGACGTACTGGTTCATCGTGTCGCCGAGCTCCTGCTTGATCTCCGACACGCGCCGGCCGGTAGCGCTGCGCGCGCGATGATCGCGTCGATCGTGGCGACGTCCTCGCGTAGCTGCGCGTCGGCGGTGCTCGCCTTCGGCATCCCCATCGTCGCCGCCCGCGCGGCGGCGTGCTCGCCCGCGCGCCGGCCGAAGATCAGCGTGTCCAGCAGCGAGTTCGCGCCGAGGCGGTTGCCGCCGTGCACCGACACGCACGCGACCTCGCCGGCGGCGTACAGGCCCTCGATCGAGGTGGCGCCGTCGATGTCGGTCTTGACGCCGCCCATGATGTAGTGCTGGCCGGGGCGGATCATGATCGGCTCGCGCGTGATGTCGACGCCGGCGAAGTCTTTGCCGATGTTGACGATCTCGCGCAGCGCCTCCAGCGTGCGCTTGCGCGGCACCTTCGTGATGTCGAGCCAGATCCCCGAGCCGTCGGCGCCGACGCCGCGCCCCTCGAGGATCTCGGTCTGCTCGGCGCGCGAGACGACGTCGCGCGAGGCGAGCTCCATCTTGTTGGGCGCGTACTTCTCCATGAAGCGCTCGCCCTCGGAGTTCAGCAGCACCGCGCCCTCGCCGCGCGCGCCCTCCGTTATCAGGAGCCCGTTCTCGACGAGCGTCGTCGGGTGGTACTGGACCATCTCCATGTCCATCAGCGGCGCGCCGATCCGGTAGGCCTGCGCGATCCCGTCGCCGGTCACGATCAGCGCGTTCGTCGTCGGCCGGTACACCTGCCCGGCGCCGCCGCAGGCGAGGATCACGTTCTTGGCGTGGAAGACCTCCATCTTGCCCGAGCGCACGTCGCGCGCGATCACCCCGCAGCAGCGACCGTCCTCGTCCTGGAGCAGCGAGGTCGTGAACCACTCCTCGTAGCGGTCGACCGTCTCGTGGTGCTTCATCAGCTGCTCGTAGAGCACGTGCAGGATCGCCTGGCCGGTGATGTCGGCGACGTAGGCGGTGCGCTTCATCGAGGCGCCGCCGAACGCGCGCAGGTCGAGCTCGCCGGTCTCTTTGCGGTGGAAGGTCACGCCGATGTGCTCCAGATGCATGACCTCGCCGGGCGCCTCCGAGCACATCACTTCGATCGCGTCCTGGTCGCCGAGGAAGTCCGAGCCCTTGACCGTGTCGTACGCGTGCGAGCGCCAGTCGTCGTCGAGGCTGATCGCGGCGTTGATCCCGCCGGCGGCGGCGACCGAGTGCGAGCGCACGGGGTGGACCTTGCTCATGATCGCGACGCTCGAACCGGTCTGAGCGGCGGCCAGGGCGGCGCGCTGGCCGGCGAGGCCCGCGCCGATGATCAGGACGTCATGTGATGGCATGGGCCGGAACTCTATAAGGACCAATCCCCCCGGCCCGCAGATGGCGTTACGCCTGCATTCGCGGGCTTCCCCGCCTCGCCTGGGTGGCGCCGCGGAGCGGATCGCGCTCTCGCCTCGCGAACGGGCGCGCTCCCATCAGGGCCGCGGTCCCCGACCGCGCCTCACATCGCGGGGCGCAGCGCCTGGCGGACCTGGGCGAGCGTGACGACGCCCTGCAGCACGCCGTCGCCGTCGACCGCGACCATCGCGCCGAGGCGGCCGAGGCCCTCCGAGCCGAGCAGCGACTCCAGCGGCGCCCCGACGCCGATCCGCACCGGCAGGTCGGGCTCGAGCACGTCGACGACCGGCAGCGCGGGGCGTCCCGCGGCGATCTCCTCGTCGATCCGCGCTTCGCGCACGACGCCGAGGAAGTGCTGGGCGGGGTCGACGACCGCGAACCAGGGCCAGCGGTAGCGCAGGAAGAACTGCTCCTGCGCGTCGAGCAGCGTCATCCCCGCGGGGACGGTGACGGGCTCGCGATCCATGATGTCGGCCACCGTGATGCCCTGGATCCGCTGCCCGAGCGAGCCCTGCACGACCGCCTGCCCGGCGGCCTGGTAGAGCAGGAACGCGAGCACCAGCCAGATCAGCCCGAGCGAGGAGCCGCTCGCCAGCCCGACCAGCCCGATCGCCCCCAGCACGAGCGCGAAGCCCTGGCCGGCGCGCCCGGTGTAGCGCGTGGCGCGGTTGCGGTCTCCCGTGCGCCACCAGATCACCGCGTGGGCGAGCTGCCCGCCGTCGAGCGGGAACGCGGGGACGAGGTTGAAGACGAGCACGAGCGCGTTGATCGTCCCCACCCAGCTCAGCCACACGAGCGCGGGCGTGGCGTGCACGCTCGTGTCGCCGACCGCGACGTCGAGGAAGTGCCCGCTGCTGGTCAGCAGCGCGCCGAGCACGATGCAGAGGACGATGATCGCGAACGTCACCAGCGGCCCCGCGGCCGCCACGCGAAACTCGGTGCCGGGCCCTTCGACCGGCCCGCTCGTGCGCGTGATCCCGCCGAACGCCCACAGGTCGATCCCGACGACGGTCAGCCCGTGGCGGCGCGCGACGAGCGCGTGGCCGAGCTCGTGCAGGATCAGCGAGGCGAAGAACCCCAGCACGGAGGCGACCGCGACCAGATAGGCGGTCGTGATCGACCCGCCGAGCATTTCGTGGAACGGTTGCGTGACGACGTAGATGAAGAAGAACAGCACGACAAACCAGCTGACGCCGACGCCGACGCGGATCCCGAACAGGCGGGCGATCTGGAAGTTGGTGCGCACTGCCATGTCTTTATGGTAGGACCGGTCTGCCTGGGTCGGGGTGAGCTACACCTGCGGGCGACCGCGCGCGATGATCGCGTCGAAGTCCGATCCGGCCGGCAGCGTGCCGTACTCCAGTCCCCCGTCGCCGCCGAGCCGCGCGGCGCAGAAGGCGTCGGCCACGGCCGGCGGAGCGCTGCGCACGAGCAGCGAGCCCTGCAGCGCCAGCGCCATGCCTTCGACCACGCGCCGCGCGCGCGCCTCCAGCGTCGTGGGATCCTCGGCAAACAGCTGCGCCTTCAGTCCCTCGACGTGCGCGTCCAGGCGCGCGTCGGCGCCACGGGCGAGCGAGACCTCGGAGAGGAACACCTCGAGCGCGCGCGGCGAGCGCGAGAGCGCGCGCAAAACGTCGAGGCTGATCACGTTGCCCGAGCCCTCCCAGATCGAGGTCAGCGGCGCCTCGCGATACAGGCGCGGCATCCCTGAATCCTCCACGTATCCATTCCCACCGAGGCACTCCATCGCCTCGAACGCGTGGTTCGGCGCGCGCTTGCAGGCCCAGTACTTGCCGACCGCGGTCGCGACGCGCTTGAACAACTGGGCGTCGCTGTCGTCGTTGCCTTCCCCCGCGTCGCTATTGGCTTCGTCGTAGGCGCGCGCGAGACGCATCGCAAGTGCGGTCGCGGCCTCGGACTCCAGGCAGAGGTCGGCGAGCACGTTGCGCATTAAGGGCTGGTCGACGAGCGTCTTGCCGAACGCGCTGCGATGCGCGGTGTGGTGGGTGGCCTGCACGACCGCGGCGCGCATCCCGGCGGCGGCGCCGATCACGCAATCGAGGCGCGTGTGGCCGACCATCTCGATGATCGTCGGCACGCCGCGGCCGGGCTCGCCGACCATCCGCGCCCAGGCGTTGTGCAGCTCGATCTCCGAGGAGGCGTTCGAGCGGTTGCCGAGCTTGTCCTTGAGGCGCTGGATGTGCATCGCGTTGCGCGTCCCGTCGGGCAGGATGCGCGGCATCAGAAAGCACGAGAGGCCCTCGGCATCGCCGCTGGGGGACTCCGCCTGGGCGAGCACGAGGAACAGGTCGGACATCGGCGCCGAGCAGAACCACTTGTGGCCGGTGAGCTGGTACTCCGCTCCGGCCCCGCCGCCGTTCAGTGGCCGCGCGTAGGTCGTGTTCGCGCGCACGTCCGAGCCGCCCTGCTTCTCGGTCATCGCCATCCCCGCGATCGCCGAGCCCTTCTCCGCGGCCGGGATCGAGCGGGGGTCGTAGGTCGTGGCCGTGACGAGCGGCTCCCACTCGGCCGCGAGCTCGGGCTGGGTGCGCAGCGCGGGGACGACCGCGAACGTCATCGTGATCGGACAGGCGTAGCCGGCCTCGGCCTGCATCCCGGTCATGTACAGCGCCGTGCGCGCCGCGTGCGCGGCCTCCTCGTCGTTCGTCCACGGGAGCGAGTGCAGCTCGTGCTCGACGCCCATCGTCATCAGCTGGTGCCAGGCCGGGTGGAACTCGACCTCGTCGATCCGGTTGCCGTAGCGGTCGTGGGTGTGCAGGACCGGCTTGTGCTCGTTCGCGAGCCGTCCCCACACGTCCTGCGGCCCGCCGGCCTCGCCGACGAAGCGGCCGAGCTCGGAAGCGCGCTCGCGGATCCAGCCGGCGCCCTCGCGCTCGGTCGCCTCGACGAGCGGAAGGTTGCTCGAGAACACGTCCAGCCCGGTGAGCGGCGGCGGCTGGTTGGCAACTGCGTGCGTCCGCCAGGGGGCGTCCTCGCCACTGACTGTCTTTGGCATCGTGGCCATCACCTGACAGATTACCCGCCCGCGATAGCATCGCCCCTCCGGCGACCGACAGACAGCCCACAGACCCCCGAGGACCGAACATGGCGAAGATCAAGGTGCAGAACCCGATAGTCGAGCTCGACGGCGACGAGATGACGCGGGTCATCTGGTCGTTCATCAGAAACCAGCTGATCCTGCCGTATCTGGATGTGGAGCTCGAGTACTACGACCTCGGCATCGAGAGCCGCGACGCGACCGACGACAAGATCACCGTCGAAGCGGCCGAGGCGATCAAGCGCCACGGCGTCGGCGTGAAGTGCGCGACGATCACCCCCGACGAGGCGCGCGTGGAGGAGTTCGGTCTGAAGGAGATGTACCGCTCGCCGAACGGCACGATCCGCAACATCCTCGGCGGCGTGATCTTCCGCGAGCCGATCGTGATCTCCAATGTCCCCCGCCTGGTGCCCGGCTGGACGAAGCCGATCGTGATCGGCCGTCACGCCTTCGGCGACCAGTACCGCGCGACCGACACGCTGATCCCCGGCGAGGGCAAATTGACGCTCAGCTTCACCCCGAAGGACGGCAGCGCGCCGATCGAGCTCGACGTCTACGACTTCCCCGGGCCGGGGATCGCGATGGCGATGTACAACCTCGACGACTCGATCCGCGACTTCGCGCGGGCGTCGCTCAGATACGGCCTGGAGCGCAACTACCCGGTGTATATGTCGACGAAGAACACGATCCTGAAACGCTACGACGGCCGCTTCAAAGACATCTTCGAGGAGGTCTACGAGGCTGAGTTCAAGACCGACTTCGAGGCCGCCGGCATCACCTACGAACACCGTTTGATCGACGACATGGTCGCCTCCGCCCTGAAGTGGGAAGGTGGATACGTGTGGGCGTGCAAGAACTACGACGGCGACGTGCAGTCCGACACGGTCGCGCAGGGCTTCGGCTCGCTGGGGCTGATGACGAGCGTGCTGATGACCGCCGACGGCAAGACCGTCGAGGCCGAGGCCGCGCACGGCACGGTCACCCGCCACTTTCGCCAGCACCAGCAGGGCAAGCCGACCTCGACGAACCCGATCGCCTCGATCTTCGCCTGGACGCGGGGGCTGTCCGCGCGTGGCCGCATGGATGGGACCCCGGCGGTGAGCGAGTTTGCGCAGACGCTCGAGCGCGTGTGCGTCGAGACCGTGGAAAGCGGCAAGATGACAAAGGACCTGGCATTGCTGGTTGGCCCGGATCAGGAGTGGCAGAGCACCCAGGAGTTTCTTGACTCGATCGATGAGAACCTAAAACAGGAGATGAACTTGTGAGTAGTAGTCCCGTAAAAGTCACCGTCACCGGCGCCGCCGGCCAGATCGGCTACAGCCTCGTGTTCCGCATCGCCTCCGGCCAGCTGCTCGGCCCCGACCAGCCCGTCGACCTGCGCCTGCTCGAGATCCCTCCGGCGATGGGCGCGCTCGAGGGCGTGGCGATGGAGGTCGTCGACTGCGCGTTCCCGCTGCTGGCCAACCTCGACCTGCACGACAACCCGGAGGACGCGTTCGACGGCGCGAACATCGCGCTGCTCGTCGGCTCGCGGCCACGGACGAAGGGCATGGAGCGCGCCGAGCTGCTCAGCGAGAACGGCAAGATCTTCACCGTCCAGGGCAAGGCCCTGAACGAGAAGGCGGCAGACGATCTGAAAGTGCTCGTCGTCGGCAACCCGGCGAACACGAACTGCCTGATCGCGATGAACAACGCGCCCGATATCCCCAACGAGCGCTTCACCGCGATGCTCCGCCTCGACCACAACCGCGCGATCGCGCAGCTCGCGGCAAAGCTCGAGGTCCCGGTCACCGACATCACCCAGATGGGCGTGTGGGGCAACCATTCGCCGACGATGTACCCCGACCTGTTCCACGCGCAGGTGCGCGGCGGTCAGGCCGCCGCGGCCGTCGACGACCAGGTGTGGATCGAGCAGGACTTCCTGCCGAACGTCGGCAAACGCGGCGCGGCGATCATCGAGGCGCGCGGCTCCTCCAGCGCCGCCTCCGCCGCGAGCGCAGCGATCGACCACGTCCACGATTGGGTCAACGGCACGAGCGACTGGGTCTCGATGGGCGTCCCCTCGGACGGCTCCTACGGCGTACCCGTGGGTCTGATCTCAGGCTTCCCCTGCACGTGCGCGAACGGCGAGTGGTCGATCGTCGAGGGCCTCGACCTGGATGAGTTCTCCCGCGGCAAGATCGACGCCTCCGTGGCCGAGCTCGTCGACGAGCGGGATACGGTTAAAGGACAGGGGCTGGTTTAAGGCGCTGCGTCAGGCGGCGACGCTGGGCGCGAGCACGTGGATCAGGGCGGTATCGGGGCCGATGTCGAGTGCTGCGTAGATGACGTCGGGGTCGAGGTCGATGTCGCCGGGCCAGGCGATTGTGCCTGTGTCCTCGTCCACTTTGACCTGCGCGAAGGTGGCTGGGTCGCGTAGGGGGGAAAACGCGGGGGTGTCCAGTAGCGGCGTGATGTCGACATCGCGGACCTCGCCGTCAGCGAACATGATGCGGACAGTGTGTTTGGGCCGTGGGATCGCGGCGACCATTTCGGGGGCGATTGCGGGTTCCATCACGACGAATGGTAGCGTCCGATTGGGTGCAGGCGGAGACGCGCGCGTTGCCAGTCGGCAAGCAGTGCCTCGCGATGTTCCAGGGTCCAGCGCCTGGCCACGGCGCCCTTGCCGAGGGGGAGCTTGCCGGCGATTATTTCGCCGGTATCGATCGACAGACGCGCCGCTTGTACGCCGGGGTGTCGCAGACGCCCGGCATAGACGTGGATATGTGGTGGGGGATGATCGTTGAAGTAGATCTTCACGACCAGCCCGTCGAAGCTCGCGATCCTCGGCATTGTGACGTGTCCGTCTTCTGTTGGGGGAGGGCATGGCGCCTCCCCTCCTATTCCGACGGTGGAGCGGAAACGGGACACTCCCCAAGGGCTGTGGGACACATCCCCGGGGCGATTCAGAGAGTTGGCCAGGCAGGTGCTGGCCGATCTCGGGCTCCAACTGCACCCGAAGAAGACGAAAGTGGTTGACCTCACTGATGGCCGGGAAGGTCTCGATTTCCTTGGCTGCCACTTCCACGCTCGCGTGGCGGGCCGGTTGCTGGAGCGCGGCATTCGCCGCTACTACCTTCAGCGCTGGCCCTCACAAGCGGCGATGAAGCGGTTGCGCCAACGGATCAGGGCGCTAACAGGCCGTGGTCGTGCCGGAATGGACATCCGTGAGGTGATCTCGCGGATCAATCCGCTGCGCTTCATCCGCGCCGGCATTCCGGCGCTCGAGCGTGGCCGCGGCGACATCGTCTACCGCCAGATCCACGAGTCGTTCCCGTCGTTTGCCGGCCGCGCGATCGAGCCGCTCGCGCGCGACGCGATCCAGAGGATGCTCCCGGACGAGCGCTTCGGCGCAGGCGAATTCGTCGGCGCGTTCTGGAACCGCGAGAACAGTGTCGAGGTCGACCTCGTCGGCGGCCGCGGCCAGGCGACGAGTCGTGAGATCGACTTCGCCGGCTCGATCAAGTGGCGCATCCAGGACAAGTTCGACCGGAGCGACCTGAGCAAGCTGACCCGGCACCGCGACTCGATACCGGGCGCCGACGAGCAGACGCTCCTCGTCGGCGTCTCCCGCAGCGGCTTCGACCTCGACGGACTCGATGTTCGCCTGACCCCTGGCGATCTGATCGCGGCATTCACCGCCTGAGCGGGACGTGGTGCAGCGCTACGCCGCTTTGACCGAGATCGGCTCGACCGGGACGGCTTTGCCCGAGGTGTCAATCTCGTAGAAGCCGAAGTCGGCGCCGAGCGCGTCGGCGAGGCGCCGGGCGGTGACGGTGGTGGGCCGGGTCTCGCCACGCTCGATGCGGCTGATATCGGCCTGCTGGACACCTGAAAGCTTGCTTAGTTGGCGCTGAGTGAGTCCGCGGCGATGGCGTAGCGCGAGTAGCTGCCCGGCGACGTGTAGCTGGCTGTCGAGCGAGCGAAGCGCGGCGACGGCCTCGGGCCCTTCGGCGATCGCCTCCTGCTCTATGTCGTGAATCAGTTGATCGAAGTCGCTCATCGCGTGGTACTCGTTTCATCCGGAACTCTATGTGCAATAAGACATCAGAATATCATCGCTCTCGTGTCTTGTGTTGAGCGGCTTGGCGGGCTTGATGTCTTCGTAAGCGGGCTCGTGCAAGCGCGATCTCGCTGGTCTGTCTGCTCTTGGCCGGTTCTGAACCCTTGTCGTACCCGCCGAGTAGGAGGACCAGCTTGTTACCGTGGGCGGTTCCCCCGGCTGCACTCACGCGCTGAGGGCGACCCTCACCGCTCGATGACTCCGACAATCGGCTAGCTCCAGAGGACGGCGATCGGCGCGGCGATGATCTTCTCGTCGAGCCTGTAGATGTGGGGGCCGGTGTGTAGTACCACGCCGGCGATGAAGCGCTCGCCGAGCTGCTCCGCCAGCCACACCAAGTGCCTGGCGTCTCGGCGCGCGCTGGGGGCGGCGCTGGCCTTGACCTCGATTCCCACGACTCGCTGTCCCGCGAGCTCGGCCACCAGGTCGATCTCGTGGCGGCCCTCCTCGGTCCGTAGGTGGTAGAGCCGTGGGCGTGAGCTCGAAGATCGCGAGCTCGGGACGCAGTTGCGCGGCCACGAACGTGTCGAGCACCCGCCCCAGCATGTCACCGTCCGCGATCACAGCCTGCTCGTCGAGCCCGAGCGTCGTGGTCATCAGGGCGGCGTCGATCAGATAGCGCTTCGGGCGACGCACCAGGCGCTTGAGTCGATTCGAGGACCATGCCGGCACGCGCTCTGCGATCAGCAGCCCCGCCAGCAGATCCTCGTAGGCGCTCGCCGTCGCCTTGCTGACCTGCGCGGCTTCATAGATCGTCTTCTGGTCGGCCACGCCCGCCGAGCTCAGCGCATACGCTTCCAGGAAGCGCCGCAGGCGCTGCGTATCGCGATGCCTGGTGGGGTGGGTCTCGATCTGCTCGACGTCATGGGCGAGTAGATCCTCGATGTAGCTCTCGAGCCACGCCCTTCTGGTGCCTCCGGTCAGGCGCAGGGCGACGTCGGGGAATCCGCTTCGCAATGCAAGCTCGACGTAGCCCCGCAGGTCAGGGCACTCCGCGGGGAGGCTCAACTCCTCACCGGCGGCGATCCTGTCGAAGAACGGCTGGCCCTGCCTGCCGATCTGCTCCCCAACCGTCATCGGGTACATCGCCACCCGCACAAGCCGGCCGGTGGCGGGCCACACCTCGTGCGCGAGCTCGGCGCGAACTGAACCGGTGACGAAGAAGCGATTGGCGTGAGGGTCCGCTTCGACCGCGCGCCTGACCGCGCCCAGCACGCCCGGCACGCGCTGCCACTCGTCGAGCAGCACGGGCTCCGCAAGACCCCTGAGCGCGGCGTCGGGATCGGCCTCGAACGCCGCCGCCCGCAGGCGCCGGTCCAGCCTGATCACTGTGCTCGCGCGCCGCGTCAGCGTCGTCGTCTTGCCGGTCGTACGCGGCCCGACCACGAGCACCGCCGACAACTGGCCGAGCAGCTCGTCCAGCAGCGGATCGACGAGGCGCCGCCGGTACGGGACCGTTGCGACACTAGCCATCTGACGCACCGAATACTAGCCGTGACACGCAGGGAATGATAGCCCTTTGCCGCAGGGGAGGTCAGACGGTGAAACGGGACATGGATCGATGGTCAACCGGCCGCGAACGCTCGCGGGGTAGAGGGGGTGTCAGCGACCGAGCCGGGAGCGGCTTCCGCGGCCTGACGATCCAGACGATCTGCGTGCGGCTCCGCCTCGCTTCATCGTGTTCGGACTCTAGCTTTCTGCTCCCGATCTGCTCGCGAGGTGCTGGACGTTGCAACTACGTTCGGCACGATACGGCCTTGCGCACGCCGGCGAGGAAACATTGCTGACCCTTGAGTACAGCTTGCGGGTCGTGCCCAAAGATGAACCCGTAAGTTCTCACGCGCTTGCTTCCGTCCTTTGCGGTAACGGTTACCTTCAGGCGAGAATGGGAGGTGACGGTCAGCCCCTCAGCGGTGAAAGTGAGCTTGCTGCGCTGCGCTGACTTGGTTGCGCGCCGGTGCCGCCCAGCACATTTCTCACAGGTATAGGAGACCCGCTCGCCTGGGGTCAAGGAGATGATGACGATGCTCATCAGGCGGAGGCGATGTCCTCTCCGGGTCGCGGCAAAATACATTTCGAAGGGGTGGACGGATATCGTCCGCTGGCTGGCTTTTCTCGGAGGAGTCGTCCGTGGAGCGGCGATCGTCAGTGCAAGTGCGGCACTGCTGGCGCTGATTCCGTCCGCGTCGGTAACGGTGAGTACCACGTTTGTGCCGCCTGGAGAGGTGGGTGAGCCTCCGATCTGTCCGGTGGTGGGATTGATCGATAGGCCGGGCGGAAGCCCGCTGGCGGCCCATGTGTACGGGGCGGCTCCGCCGGCCGCCTGGCCGCCGGCGCTATAGGGCACAGCGACCTGTCCGGAGGGAAGCGATCCGTCGAGCACTGCCAGGTTTGCGACGATCTCGAGCGTCTGGTACGCACCTGACCCACGCCCCACCGTGTCGATTGTGTCGCCTTCCGGCTGGCTCACGAGTGTCGGCGTGGGGTTCGAGGTATCTTCGTTCCCGTTCCCGCTGTCAATCGCGCTGCCCAGCTGCCCGAAGCGATTGTTGCCAAACGCGAACAGCTGCCCGGTGGTGGTGACCGCGAGGCTGTCGACCGCGCCTGCGGTGATCTGTGTCACCGGGCCGCTTGCGTCAGAAAGGCCCACGATTGTTGGCGTGGGATTCGCGTTTGTGTTTCCGTTGTTCGTTGTGCTCCCGAGCTCTCCATAGGCATTGTCACCAAACGCGAACAACTGCCCGGTTGCGGTGAGTGCAAGGCTGTCGGCGTCGCCTGCGGCGATTTGGGTCACGGGTCCGCTGGCGCCGGGCAGGCCCACGATCGTCGGCGTGGGATTCGCGGTCCCATTTCCATTGTTCGTTGTGCTCCCGAGCTCCCCGTACGCATTTTCACCGAACGCGTACAGTTGTCCTGTTGCCGTGAGCGCGAGGCTGTGCCACGCGCCTGCGGCGATCTGTGTCGCGGGTCCGCTGGCGCCGGGTAGACTCACGATTGTCGGCGTGGGATTCGCGTTTTCAGTCCCGCTGTTGGCTATATTCCCGAGCTGCCCGTAGGCATTGTCACCAAACGCGAACAGTTGGCCCGTTGCGGTGAGCGCGAGGCTGTCGTCGGCGCCTGCGGCGATCTGTGTTACGGGGCCGCTGGCGCCGGGCAGGCCCACGATCATCGGCGTGGGGTTGGCGGTTCCATTTCCGTTGTTCGCTGTGCTCCCAAGCTGTCCGAAGCCATTGTCGCCAAATGCGTACAGCTGCCCTGTCGAGGTGAGTGCGAGGCTGTGCCACGTGCCTGCGGCGATTTGGGTCACGGGTCCGCTGGCGCCGGGCAGGTTGACGATCGTCGGCGTGGGATTCGCGTTTGCGTTTTCCTCGTTCGTCGTGCTTCCCAGCTGCCCGTATGTGTTGCTGCCGAACGCGTATAGCTGGCCTGTGGAGGTGAGCGCGAGGCTGTGGGCGTAGCCTGCGGCGATCTGTGTTACGGGGCCGCTGGCTCCGGGCAGGTTCACGATCGTCGGTGTGGGATTGGGGTTTTCGGTCCCGTTGTTGGCCAAGTTCCCGAGCTGGCCGTCGAAGTTGTAGCCAAACGAGTACAGCTGTCCAGTCGAGGTGGGTGCCGCTGCTTGCGATGGTGATCCTGCCATCGCAAGCAAAACGGACACCACGAGTAGGGTTGGGAGTGCGGATCGCAGATTGAAGGAGATCATGGCTATTCCGGCTTGCTGATGACGACTTCTTCTTTTTCTTTTGGCGCCGGTGTCGGTTTTGGCGTTGGTGTCGGTGGCGGGGCTGGAGGTGCTGTGTATACAGGTTGGGAGGTTGCGGGGGCTGTATCTACCGGCTGCGATGGCTGGGATGAAACCACATGTACGGGACTTCTCGTGGCCGCTACCGGTGCGGCTGCACGGCGATGGGGCTGCGACGGCGCCCGCGGAATGTCGACTGGCGGCAGCGGCAGCCCTGTGAAACCGACCGCGGCCAGCCCCGCTCTCGCAGCACTTATGCGAGCATCCTCGAGGCGCCCCCTGCGGGATTCGTAGAGGGCCATGCTGTTCTGGAGCGCGGCGGCCGACAGCTCACGTGTCAGCGCGGCCTCCCGCCCCAGGCCCTTTGCGAGTGCGGCGATCGCCGCGGCATCGCGCGGCGGCGCGGAGATCCCAGCCACAGCGTGGGCGGCTTCTTCATCCTTGGCTGCGAGCCTCTTCAACGTTCCGGCCCGTGAAGCCAAGTGCGCACCGCGCACGCCGGCGGATGCGGCGGCTACCGCCTTGGCTCGCGATCCCAGGGCACGGGACAGTTCGCTGGCTATACGAGGGTCGGGACCCGGGTCCACGACGGGTGTGCTCATGACCTTCGTCCGCCCGCCGCTCGAGCTCGCGGTGGCAAGCACGACGATGAGCACTGTCGCGATCAGCGTCACGGCGATGCCCGCGATCAGCCTCTTGGGAATCCTGGCCGCGTGAGCATCCTGCGCCTGTGGTTCGAGCGCGGCTGGCCGCCGACGGTCGGCCGCCGTGAGAGACGCCGCGCCGCGAACCGCGGCGAGCTCGTCCGCGGCGATGATTTCCGTGTCGCTCGCGGGAGGCGCGTCGACCGGAGGCTCGGTCGGCTCAGCGCCCTCGGCCGGCCCAGCACTCTCGGCCGGCCCAGCACTCTCCGCCGGCTCGGGGAACGCGGGCACTGCCTTGCGCGACTCGGTTGGCAGCCGGCTGACGCACAGCGCCGCCGCGTTGATGAGATCGCCCGCGTGCCCGTAGCGAGCTCCCGGGTCCTTGGCCATGCCGCGCGCAAGGACGGTGTGGAAGTCGCTGTCCGCGCCACTGGTGGCAGGCAGCGTCGGCGGCGGGTCGTGCAGGTGCGCGTGCATCACCCCGGCGTCCGTCTCGCGCGGAAACGGCACATGCCCTGTGAGGCACTGGTATAGGACCGCCGTGAGCGCGTAGACGTCGCTGGCGGGTGTCAGCGTGAGACCCTTGATCTGCTCGGGCGAGGCGTAGTGGATGCTGCCGACGAAGCCGCCGGTCGCCGTCAGGCCCTCCGTGTTCGAACCCTTCGCCACGCCGAAGTCGGCGAGATAGGGGTGCCCGTGCGACGTGATGAGAATGTTCTGCGGCTTGACATCGCGGTGGATCAGCCCGGCGGCGTGCGCGGTGTCCAACGCGCTGGCGATCGGTCGCAGGAGCTCGATCGTCTGGTCGGCCGTCACTCCACGGGTCTGGATCAGCTCGGCGAGGTTCGTCCCCTCGACGAGACGCATCGCGATGTACAGGTTGCCATCCTGTTCACCGGAGTCGTAGACGGGGACGATATTGGGGTGCTCGAGGCCGGCCGCGTGAGTTCCCTCGCGGCGAAAGCGCTCGCGGAAGACCTCGTCGCGCGTGAGCTTGCTCGTGAGGACCTTCAGCGCGACGGGACGGCCGAGCGAGATCTGCTCGGCGCGATAGACGATCGCCATGCCGCCGATGCCGATCACATCGTCGATACGAAAGCCACCTATGACGTCGCCGGAGCGTAGGAGCGCTGCCGTCGCCAATGTTCTACTCCTCGCCAGCCTCGGGTCGTCCCAACCGCCGAGAACCCTACCGACAAGATCGCACGTGGTGGTTCGATCAGTCGAGGTCGCGGGTATTGACCACGCCGAGCTGCAATGCGCACTCGGCCAACCTGACGCGCTTCTGGTTCTGGGGCAGGTCACCGAGCTCGAACTTGGCAAACAGGGATCGCAGGTGCATCTTGACGCCGTCGACGCTGAGGAACACCTCAGCGGCGATCTCCTGATTGGTGGCTGGGGTCGCAAAGGCCGCGCCGTCGCGAAACGGGCGGCAGAGCGCGATCAGCACACGACGCTGGGCGTCGCTCAGCTTCAGCACACCCGATCGGTCGACTACGGCGATCGTCGCGTTGGCGGCCGGGGCGGCGGCGGCGCGATACACGAGGACCGTGCGCCCGACACGAACTCGGTCACCGTCGCGCAGGCGCTGACGTCCGCTGATGCGCTGTCCGTTGACGAACGTGCCATTGGTCGACAGCCCGTCGTCGGCGATCGCGAGCTCGCCACCGACATGCTCGAGCAATGCGTGCACGCCCGATACCTGGCCGTCCCAGGGGATCGAGAGGTCGGTTTCGGCGCGGCGGCCGACCGTTCTGGTTTCGTCCGGCGCCGGAGCATCGAAGAGCCGCAACAGGCCGGCCTGGTCGCGAAGCGCGAGGAACGCCTGGCCGGTTTGCTCAGCCGCGATGAGCATCTTGAGCTCGGATGCAGAGAGTGAGTGCGGAGCGAGTGGATCGCCGTCGTCAGGGAGTTGGATGGGCACGATGCTTAGGGGCCTGATCTAAGGCACGACCCCAGGTTGCTGGCTGTAGGGTCTTGCTCGCGATGATCGTATCGACTGATGGTCAGGATGGAACAGCGGGAGAGCGCCTGGAGCTCCGCATTTCTGTTTCCTCGACGGATGGAGACAGAGATCTGGTTGTCCGCGCCCTGGCGTCGGACCGAGTGAGCGCTCTGATGCAGGCGCTGGCCGTTGAGGTGGGCGATCGCGGTGAGCGGCGCCTGTGGTGCGAGCGCCGCGGCGAGCTACTGGACGGCGATCTGGAGCTGGGTGCCGCGGGGATTCGTTGGGGAGATCGCCTCGTATTGGGTGCGGTGGCGGGTGAACCCACCCATGTGGGAGGCACGGCGCGCATCGAGTTGTTAATCAGCGGCGGACCGTGCGCGGGCGAGCGCTTTGAGCTCGGTGACGGTACCTATCGGCTCGGGCGCGACCCGGACGCGGACGTCGTGATCGACGACCCTTCGATCTCGCGCCACCATCTGGACCTGCGGGTGGACGAGTCCGGGGTGAGCGCCACCGATGCCGGATCTTCGAACGGGACGGCCCTCAGCGGTAGGTCTCTACCCCACGGCAGCTTCACGTTGCTGCGCGCGAGCGACGAGCTCGAGCTTGGCAGGACGCTCCTGCGCGTTCATCCGCTGGGCGCGGCGCCCGCTCACGGAGTTGCCCAGCGCGACGGGCGCCTCGACTTCAATCGTCCGCCGCGGGTGAGGCGTCAGTTCCGCCCGTTCCAGTGCGAAATCAAGGCGCCGCCTGAGCATCCGCGCAAGCTCCGCCTGCCGATCATCGCCTCCGTGCTCCCGCTCCTCATGGGGGCGGGTATGTTTTTGCTGACCAAGAGTCCCTACATGCTCATGTTTGTCGCGCTGTCGCCGGCGATGGCCATCAGCACGTATGTCTCCAATCGCCGCGAAGGTCGCAAAACCTTCGGCCAAGCATCATCGACGTTCGAGAGCGAATTGGCCGATGCGACTTCCGGGCTCGATCTGGCGCTGGGCGAGGAGGCGATCGCTCGACGCGAGGCATTTCCCGATGCCGCGACGCTCGCCGAACATGCCCAGGATGTCGATGCGTCGCTATGGCAGCGTCGCCCAGGAGACGATGACTTCCTCAGGCTGCGGCTCGGCGTCGCCGACCTGCCCGCCCAGAGCGCGGTGACGATCGCCAATGGCGGCAACCATGACGTGCGCGAAAAGGCACTCGCGACCCTCGTGACAAGGGCGAACGTTCCCTCTGTTCCGCTCACCATCGACCTCAAGCAAACCCCCGTGCTGGGCGTCGCCGGCGAGGGGGAGGCGGCCGCAGCGACGGCCCGCTGGCTCGTGCTGCAAGCGGCCCTCCTGCACAGCCCCGGAGACCTCGTCCTGATGGCAGCTCTCTCACCGGAGCGCGGCAAAGAATGGGAGTGGCTGAAGTGGCTGCCGCACATGCGGCCAGATCGGCTTGGGATCGAGAGCCCGTCCGTGGTCGTGGGGCAACGCGAAGCTGAGATGCTGATGGCCAGAGTTCGTCAGTTGGTCGCTGAGCGACTAGACGATTCGCGCACAGCGAGAGGCGTCGCGAGCACACATCCGCAGCTTCTGCTTCTGATCGATGAAGATACCCGCATCGATCGCGCACTAGTCGCCGCGGCCCTCGATGACTTGGTCGGAGTCGGCATTTCGGTGCTGTGGATCGGCCACGATCCACGGAGTCTGCCGGGTCAGACCGGAGCGATCGTCGAGATCCTGCGGGATCGCGCTGCCCTAGATCTCACGGATGTAGCGAGCGGCACGACCGTGCGCGATGCGAGCGTTGACCAGGTTTCCGTCACGTTCGCGGAGGGCACCGCGAGATCGCTCTCGCCGATCAGGGATGTGAGCGAGCTCGCTCGCGCTGGAGACATTCCCAGACGCGTGGGGCTCCTCGGCTTGCTCGGCATGCTGCCGCCGACCGCCGGTGCGCTCGAAGATGCCTGGCGGGCGTGGAACGGCGACCTCAAAGCGACGATCGGGGCGGGTGTCGACGGACCCCTTGAGATCGATCTCCGCGCTGAAGGGCCGCACGCCCTGATCGCAGGCACGACGGGGTCGGGCAAGAGCGAGCTGTTGAGAACTTTCGTCGCGGCAGCCGCGACTGCGATCCCGCCGGACCGGCTCTCCTTTCTGCTCGTGGACTACAAGGGTGGCGCGGCCTTCGCACCGTGTGCCGCGTTGCCCCACGTCGTGGACGTGGTCAGTGACCTGGACGAGCACGCTGCCGAGCGCGCCCTCGTCTCGCTCAATGCCGAGCTCAAGCGACGCGAGCAGATCCTCGCGGAGTACGGCGCGCGCGACCTGCTCGAGCTCACTCGTCGGGATGCGGTGGCCGCGCCGCCCGTGCTGATCATCGCCGTTGATGAGTTCGCCAAGCTCCGGGAAGAGGTCCCGGAGTTCGTCGACGGCGTCGTCGACATCGCGCAGCGCGGGCGCTCGCTTGGCGTGCACATGATTCTCGCCGCGCAGAGCCTGCGCAATGCGTTCACGCCCGCGATCCGTGCCAACACCAACCTCCGCGTAGCGCTTCGAGTCTCTGAAGCGACTGAGAGCGAGGACATGATCGCCAGCCCCGCCGCGGCTCGCATACCCAGCGGCGAGAGCTCGCGCGGGCGGGCGTTTGCTCGCACCGGGCACAGCGAGCTCAGGGAGTTCCAAGCCGCGTACGTAAGTGGACACACCGACCCGGATGTGGACGCCGAGCTGCGACTGGCCGACTTCAGTCTGATCGATGCTCCGAACCTGGATCAGGCGGCCGAAGGGCCGATCGACAGCGATGCGGAGAGCGACCTGGTCGCGCTCGGCGAAGTGGCTGTCGAGGCCCAGCAGCGTATGGGGCTCGCGGTGCCGGCGCCACCGTGGCTGCCTCCGCTCCCTGAGGTGCTGTCGCTCTCCGCTGTGGAGAGATCGGATGTGCCGATCGGCGGCGCCGCGATCGGACTGGTCGACCTTCCCCATCTGCAGTGCCAAGATCCACTTGTGCTGGACCTCGAGGGTGCAGGCAACGTCGCCATCTTCGGTGGCGGCAACAGCGGCAAGACCACCGCGCTGACCACCACGGCGCTCGCGTTGGCTGCCGCAGCTCCGCCAAGCGATGTGGCCGTGTACTGCATAGACGCCGCCGGTGGGGGGCTACGCGCTCTAGACGACCTGCCGCATTGCGCGGCGGTGATCATGGCCGACGACGAGGAGCGCGTCGTGCGGCTCCTGCGCACCTTGGTGGGCTTGATCGAGGCTCGCGAAATCGCGGCGGGACAGGCAGCAGACACGGTGCGCTGGGCCGGCAGAACCGTACTCCTGATCGACGACTTCGCATCCTTCTCTCAGCTCTATGATCAGCCCGGAAAGGACTCGCCCTTCGAATTGCTGCAGCGGATCCTCAGTGGTGGGCGGCAGGCCGCCGTCCACGTCGTCTTGACCGCCCCCCGTCGTGGAGCACTGGGTGCGGCGCTCGCAGCTCAGTTCGGCCAGCGCCTCGTGCTGCGAATGCCGACGGAAGACGATCTGCTCGCCCTCGGGCTCGACATGAAATCGGTTCGGGGCGCCAAGCTAGCGCCTGGATCCGGGTTCACCCAGGACAGCCGGGAATTCCACATCGCGGTGCCATCTGAATTCGGGGTGCCGATCGCTGCCGCTGCCGCCGCAGCGTCGTTCAGACAGTCCAAGACCGCCGCTCCGCCGATCGGCAGCCTGCCGTCGCACGTGCCGGCGGCCGATCTCCCTCCGGTAACCTCGATAGTGGCAATTCCGTTGGGTATCTCAGGCGCGACGCTCGCGCCGGCGGCCGTGGATCTCAGTGAACTCCACTTCGTCGCTATCGGTCCCTATCGCAGTGGAAGAAGCACGGCGCTCGGCGCCATCGCCGACGCCGTCGCCGCCCTGGTTGAAGCGCCGCAGATGTTCTTGCTCACCCCGCGCCGCAGCCCGCTGCGCGATCGCGCGGTGTGGACGAGCGCCGCCGAGGGCCACGCCGCATGTGCCGACGTGGTGGCGAAGCTGCTCGAGCGTCTCGAGGCGGGAGCGTTTGACGATCGGACGGCGCTCCTCTTCATCGACGACGGCGGCGAGCTGAACGACATCGCCGTATCCGGGCAGCTGGAGCAGCTGGTGCGCCGGTCGCGAGACACCCGGCTGCGGGTGATCGCGTCGGTCGAGACGAGCGCCGCGCGGGGCATCTCGGTGCTGTGGATCCGCGAGCTGCGGCGTGAGGGCCACGGGCTGCTGCTGCAACCGGACCCGATCGGCGACGGCGACCTGCTGAACGTCGCGCTGCCGCGCCGGTTCCCGGTCGCGATGACGCCCGGCCGCGGGTTCATCGCGCGACGTGGTTCCGCGGAGCTCGTGCATGTCGCGACACCAAGAGCCTAGCCGGTCGCCCTTCCACCGTCGCTCGACGTCCGTCCCGCTCGGGTAGTTATCCCAAACACGCCGCGAATTCCTGGTGCCGTATTATGGCTGCGGCTCCGGGGCCTCATGGAGGTGTAGCGGGTATACCCCTTGGGGTGGTTGCAGTGTGTGGCGGGGCCGCGATACTTCTGATTGCGTCCACTGGGCGCACAAATCTAGCTAATCGACCGGAGGAAAGAGATGCCCGAAATCGTCGTCACCGGACCGGAACTTCAGGCCGTCGCAGCGCAGCTCGATGCCGCTGCCGCCGCAATCGCCGAGCAGAACACTCAGGCGATGGGGCGCGTGAGCGCACTCACGTCGAGCGGGTGGCAGGGAGCGGCATCTGGCTCCTTTGAGGCAGCGTTTTCGGAGTGGAACAACGCGGCTGGTCAGATCCAGCAGGCTCTTGGGTCGATCAGCATGCAGCTGAAAGCGGCTGCGAGTGCCTATGAGGAAACCGAGCGCGGTATCGCCTCGAGCTTCCAGGGCTGAGGCTATCGAGTTACGGAAGGCGGCTACCGGATGTCAACCTCAGCATTCACGGTCACTCCGGCTGAGCTCGAGAGCGCCGCTGGTGCGCTCTCGAGTATCACGGCGCAACTCGCGGATGTCGGCGATATCGGTTCGATTGATGTCGGCGGCGCTGAAAACCCGCAGATCGAGTCGGCGATGAATGGGTTCAAAGCGGCATGGGCGAGCGGCATGCACGCGGTGTCGCAGTCTCTCGCGCTGGTCACGGGGAATGTTTCCAGTGGCGCTAGCAGCTACCACAGTACAGACGGTGCCATCAGTGGGATTATCGGGGGGTAGAGTATGCGCGCGGGCTCTCCAACACTAGGTTCCCATGCGATCCCCGGCGATGTCAGCGCTCTCGGAGCGGTTGCCGGGCGATTTGACACGGCCGGGCATGACGTGGAACAGATTCGCGGGCAGATCGCGGCGAAGAAGATCGCGGCGTGGACTGGGCAGGCGGCAACCGCGTTCAGCGGGGCGCTGGCAGAGTTTCCGCCTGCGCTGCAGTCCGCGGCTGCCGCATTTGAGCAGGTTGCTGGTGCGATCCGCGGGTTCTCGGGTGAACTGCATGGCTTTCAAGACGAAGCGGAACGCATCGCGCGCGAACTCACTAGCTGCCGTGCGAGGCTGTCCGAGCTACAAGGACATGAGGCGACCCTCAGTCAGCGCATACACGAAACTAGCCAGGCCCTAGAGCACGGCTCCATACTCAAGGCGGTGCAGGACACGGCGCGTACGGATCTGACAGCCTGGGGAACGGGCCTCGACCAGATCAATAATTTGCTCAACGATACGACCGGCAGTATTCGTAGGCTCGAAAAGGAAGCGGAGGAAAACTACGCGAACTATCAGCGTGCTGCCAGCAGCTGTGCGCACGCAATTGAAGCACACACGCACGCAGTCGCCACACCGGCGGCGCACAAGGCAAGCAACGCGCCAGTGTCCTACGCTGGACTGATGGTGGCCGCCACGACCTTCGCGGGGCAGCTCAGCCAGAAGTATGAGGCCGCGCTTCCGGGGGTGACCGGTCTCGCGTTCACTTATTTTGTTGAGGAGAAGGGACTCACTCCGGCTCAGGCGGCCGGCATCATCGGGAATCTGCGACAGGAGTCGGGGCTTGACTCGGCGGCTTTGCAGGCTGGGGGCGAGGGGCATGGGTTAGCCCAGTGGGGCGGCTCTAGGCTGCTGGAATTGGAAGCGTTCGCAAAGAAAAAAGGGGTTCCGTGGACAGATGCGAACGCGCAGCTGGAATTCATTTGGTGGGAGCTCACCGAAAAGCCGAGATTTGCTCCAGTGCTTGCCGCGTTGGGTTCGGCGCAGACGCCGCAGGCGGCCGCGCGCGTCTTCGAGGAAGGGTATGAGGTTGCTGGTAAGCCGGATATGGCAAACCGTGAAGCATATGCGGCTGCGGCCCTGGCCCAGTATAACGGGTGAGCGCTGTGGTCTGTCTCGCTAGTGCAAGGATGACAAATGGCAAACTCATTCACATCTAGCCCCGCGCAACTCGAGACATCCGCCGGCGCGCTTGGCTCCGTGGGACAGGATCTCGCCGAGTCCGTACAGAAGTCAGTCGAGGCGCACGGCATCACGAATCCTCTCATTGGCGAGTCGGTCGAATACCTGGCTGTCGCCTGGCAGGAACGATTCCAACAAATGTTCGAACACATCGAGGAAACCGCAAAACTTCTCGATGGCGCGGGCAAGGCCTACGAGGGCACCGAGAACAAGATCGCTCAGGTTTCGGACAACACGGGCGGCGCGCTCAGCCTGGCCAGTACAAAGCTGCAGAAGAAATTTCAGATCTCCCAGCGAGACGCTAGGGCCGATGAGGGCTCGGGTACGCCGTACTACGATGACCGAACTGTGCGTGAGCAGGGTGGGGCCGACATCTCAAAGGACTTGCGGCCGTGACGCTCATCGGAAGTCCCACGCTCGGAAGCGGCGAAGCTGTCCCATCGGACTCGACAGCTCTGACGCAATTCCGCATCAGTATCGAAGCAGCTGCACGCGATCTGCAGCGCACAATCGCCGGCGTCGAGGCGCAGCGGGCGATTCCCGGTTGGAGCGGCTCGGCACAAGAGAAATATTCGCGCCAGATCGAGACGCTTACCCACGAACTGCGAGCGGTTCTCGCATCGCTCGAATCGACGGACCACCTCGTGAGTGTCTTCGTGTCGCAACTCGACTCTAATTTCGAAGCGACGGCTGCGAGAGTAGCGCGTGAACTTGCACTGGCCGAAGGAGCCGCGCATGAGCTGAGCGCCGCGACGAGCAACGCTGTTGCGCAGCGAAGCGAGGCTTTGGCGCATGGAGAGGCTTCGCTTGGGAGCGCCGCGCGTGCGCGGGACGCACCGGCGTACATGAGCGCGGACGCGACGGCGCGAAGGCTGTCGCAGGAGGCCGCGAGGACCGAGGAGGAAGTTGAGAGATTGCGCCGAGAAGCACGTGAGAATTTCGAGCAGTACGACGCTGCAGCAAAAAGGTTTTCCCACGAAGTGGTGGACGTCGCGGCGTCCGTCGGGATAAGCGCGCTATGGCAGAGCAGCCGCGGCCCCACGCAGATTGCCTACGACTCTTGGGAGATGGCGTGGGCGTATGCAAACGCGGCGGCCGGTGGAGTCTAGAGTGGCAAGGTCGACGGCAGGCTTCGGCACAGCGAGGCACGCGGTTCTATGCGTTGTTCTCGCCTGCGCACTGTGTATAAGCGCCGCCGCCACGGCCGGCGCCGAGGAAGCGACCGCTCCGATCCCGAAAATCCACGACGTAACGTCGCTGGTGCGCTTCGACGGTCGCCGGGATCTGCTCGTGAAATCGCTCGAGATCTACGGCATACCGGGTCTGAAGCTGCAGGTGAGCTGTGGGCGGTGCAAGCGATTTCGCGGGAAGATTCATCAGTCGCATCCGAGCCCCGGCGCAACCCTGTTCCAGGGCGTCAATTGGATTCTTCAGCCGGGCCTGGTCGTCTCAGTGGCCGTCTTTCGCGCCGGGCAGGTGGGCCGCTATCTACGGCTCGGTGCGCTCACCGGCTCACACCCCAGCCTGGTCTTCGAGGCCAGTGGGTGCCTCGCCTCGCTGCTGCGCGTGCGGAGCTGCCCGCAGGGCACGAGCCTTCCAAGCATTGGCGCGCCCGTCCCGCAAGCCCCTTCGGTATCCGGGGTGCAGCAGCCGACTCAGCCGGCACTCACGCCAATGGCGTCACTGAACATCTCCCTGGCGGGACACGGGGCTGGGATCGTGTCGGGCTCTGGCATCTTCTGTCCGGGCGCCTGTTCGCAGAGCTTCCCCGTGGGGACGGTAGTGTCGTTGACCGCTCAGCCCAATGCCGACTCGGTGTTCGGCGGGGCATTCGCCGGGTGGAGCGGCGGTGGCTGCACGGGACATAGTACCTGTACGGTCACGATCGGCGCCGACCAGACGATCACCACCATGTTCGGCGTCTTGGGGGATCTCAACGGCGATGGTTATGTCGGCTGCGCTGACATCGCCATCCTCGAGGAAAACTACGGGAAGAGCAGTACCGAAATCCTTGAAGAGCTCGGGACCGAGGCCGTCGAATCTGCGGTGAGCGGCCACAGTCTGAGCATCCTGCTTTCCCACAGGAACCCGCCGCCCGGGGAAGCTTCGTGCCCCGGTGAATGATCCCCGCGGGGGGTAGCGGACCTACCCCTGGGGTGTCTTGCGAGGACGGACAATCAGCGCGACAGTTGCCCGTATCAGACAAAACGCCAACGCAATGCGTGTCGCTTGCGTTGCTCACATGGGGGAGATCTACGATGAAGACCCGCGCCGTACGTCGCCTGGCAGAGATCGGTGTTGCTTTGATGGCCGCGGTGGCCGTGCTCTGCTGTCCGTCGGCCGCCTGGTCGATGACCGGAGGTTTGCCACAGAACCCGGCGCCAGGCTGGTCAGCACGCATCGACTACCCTGGTGGCTGGTGCAGCGGGGATCTGATCGCTCCGACCTGGGTGATCACCGCGGGACACTGTGTCCTTCACAAGTCTACCTCGGGCTACACGGTCCACATCCGAGGCGCGACGATACCTGCGGCACATCTCTTTGCCGCGCCGGGGTATACGGCCGTAACGGTGCGATACCCGGACATTGGGCTCGTTCAGCTGTCTGTCAATGCGGTCCAGGCGCATGGTGCATCGACGCTTCCGTTGGCGACGCAGGCCGACGTTTCGTACTTCGTGAACCGGGGTGTAACAGTGTTTGGCTATGGGCGAGAAGCGGACGGCAATTCGCCGACGATCGTCAACAAGAGTCGCGACGGCGCTTGGATCGGGGACGCCAGCTTCTGTCCCGTCGAGAACGACGTTTGCTTCAGGCTGGCCGGTTGGGCCCAAGATGTCACGAACGTCACGGAAGGCGACAGCGGCGGTGCCTGGGTCGGCTGGCGAAACGGGGGATGGCATCTGCTCGCCGTAGTATCTGGGTTTCCCGAAAAAGATGAATTCCCCTATCTTCAAGCGGCGACCTCGCCGGCATCGCCTGGTGTCGCGACGTGGATCGCTTCGCGCGTGACGCCTCCTTCTCAAAGTCCAGGTGGCCGGGGAAGCCCGACACCGGAAGGGGCCCCTGAACCGACCCCCGGCGCAGGTTCCGAATCTACCCCTCCGCCATCTCCGCCGGCGTCGACATATGCCGAGACTTCCGGGAGCGTTGTTCATACGTGGACTGACTATTCAGACGCCGGTGGGGCCGAAGGACCGGAGATCCCGTCCAACGACACGGTGCAGGTCGCGTGCAAGATCACGGGGTTCGCAGTCGAAGACGGCAACACCTGGTGGTATCTCGTCGCCTCGAGCCCGTGGAACAGCGCGTACTACGCATCCGCGGACGCCTTTTACAACAACGGCCAGACCTCGGGCAGTCTGATCGGAACGCCGTTCGTCGATCCTGCGGTTCCCGACTGCTCCGGCGGCGGCGAACCACCGGTAGAAAGCGAACCGCCGGTAGAAAGGGAAGGTCCCTCACAGAGCACATTTACCGAGACGACGGGCAGCGTCGTGCATACCTGGTCCGATTACGCAGACGCCGGCGGCGGCGAAGGACCGGAGATGCCGTCCAACGACACGGTGCAGATTGCGTGCAAGGTCAATGGGTTCACGGTCGCCGACGGCAACACCTGGTGGTATCGCATCGCGTCGGCGCCGTGGAATGGCAACTACTACGGCTCGGCCGACGCGTTCTACAACGACGACGCGACGTCGGGGAGCCTCCTTGGCACCCCATTCGTCGACCCCAACGTCCCCAACTGCTAGAAGACCGGTCACCCGGCGGTGGCGCGCGGACAGGCCCTCCGGGCGGGGCTCTCTTGGCGGGCGCGCCGATCATCCGCCGACTGGCAGGAAACTGTAGGATTTCGCGGATCGGGACGGGCGTCGAGACGGGCAAGGGGCAGACCATTGGCTACAGCAACCGCGATCCTGCGGCCGGGGGACGTTCTCGGCGGCTTTCGCGTGGACGATGTGATCGGCATTGGCGGCATGGCGATCGTGTATCGCGCCGAGCAGGTGTCGCTGGGGCGGCAGGTCGCGCTGAAGGTCCTGTCGAGCAAGCTGGCCAACGACGAGGTGTTTCGCGAGCGCTTTCGCCGCGAGGGGATGCATGCGGCGGCGCTCGAGCATCCCAACATCGTCCCGGTCTACGACTCCGACGAGCAGGACGGCCTGCTGTATTTGGCGATGCGACTGGTGGATGGCACGAATCTCGCCGAGTTGATCCAGACCCGGGGTCTGACCGCCGAGGAGACGGTCGAGATCCTGCGCCCGATCGCCAGCGCGCTCGACACCGCCCACGCGGGAGGGTTGATCCATCGCGACGTCAAGCCCCAGAATATCCTCATCACCGACCATGGGCATCCCTACCTGGCTGACTTCGGTGTGGCGAAGGGCTCGAATACGTCCGGGCTGACGGCGACGGGCGGATTCGTGGGGAGCGTCAACTACGCCTCCCCCGAGCAGATCAAGGGTCTGACCCTGAGCTCAGCCAGCGACATCTATGCGCTTGCCGCGGTCCTGTATCAGTGCCTGACGGGTTGTGTCCCGTACCCACGAGAAACCGACGCCGGGATCATGCACGCCCACCTCACCGAGCCCCCACCCACGCTGCCCGTGGTCGCGGGCGCCGACAGCGACTTTCACACCGTCTTCGCGCGCGGGATGGCCAAGGATCCCGGTGCTCGCTACGGACACGCGGGCGACCTGGTCAACGCGGCGGCGTTGTCGGTGGATCGCATGCCCAGCGTCAGGCGCAGGGCCGTGCCGGCGTTCCCCGAGGAGTCATCCGAGCAAGCCAGCGCCGGGGCTGCTGGGACGCCCGGGGCTGCCGTGGCCGCTGAGAGCCCCGGGGCTGTCGTGACCACCGAGGAGGCAGGGGCCGTAGCCGCCAAGGTACCCGGGGCCGAGACACCAGGGGCTGTTGCGGCTATGGAGACAAATGGGTCTGCCGCGGCTATTGACACGCCAAGGGATGTCGTGGCCACCGCGACGCCCAGGGGTGCCGTGCCCGCTGGGACCCCGGCATTTGTGGGCACCGAGATCGTCCCTCGCGATGAGATGGCCGAGCGTCGGCGCGTTGAATCGCACACGACCGCCGACCGTAGACGGTCGCCGGCCCCCCAGCCTGAGCCAGAGGCCGTTCCGTCGTCGAGGCGCTGGCCGATGGTTGTGGCCGGCGGCGTTGGCGTATGTGTCGCGATCCTGGCGATCGTGCTGGTTCTCGGGTCCGGTGCGGGCAATCAAGCGAGTGCCAGTCGCCATCTGCCCTCGTCCGAATCGGCCGCGCTCGCGCGGTTCGCCGGCCAGCTGTCACAGAGTCTCGCTCCCAGCGTTGCGGCTCGCGCCAACCCAACCGGCCTGTCCTCCTCGCGGCTCTCCGCGCGAGCCGCGACCGCACGGGCGATCGCGAGCGCGGACGGACGCAGCGCGACGGCGCTCTCCAAGCTTGCCGCTCCACAGCCTCGCGATCGGCAGGCCCTCAGCGGCCTCGCCAGCGCCCTCGAAGGCGAGGGATCCGCCCTGGGCAGGCTGGCGAGCGCGGCCGCTACCGACGATCGCACCGCATATGCCAGCGCCACGACCGCTACCCGGACGGCCGGTGCTCAGCTGAGCTTAGCGCGAGCGGCGCTGTACGGCATCGGCTTCAAGGACCTGCCGCCGCTGCGCGCTCTGTCGATCCCCGGACTGCCCCGGATACGACATCGACGCAAGCCGCCGGCAAAAGCCACGCCGGCGGCCAGTCCTTCGACGGCGGGCCGGTCGACCGCCGGCTCGCCGGTTGTCACATCACGGGCTCCTGAAAACACGGTGAGCGCAACACCCACGCCTGCTCCCAGCGAGCCGACACCGAGTGAGTCGACACCCAGTGCGCCCGCACCCACCCATCACTCCTCGCCTCAGCCTCAGACCGAAGTCGCCAAACCACTGAGCTAGACCACTTGTGTCTCAAGAAAGGACTGCCGTGCCGGAGAACCCCCAAGCTTCAGAGACCACGACCACGACCACGACCATGACCATGACCGCACCATCGAAGCTCGTCACCGGTGGTGCTCGTCACCTGTCGCTGGCCCTGATCGGAGCTATTGCGCTGGTGATATGGGGAAGCTGGATCGTGAATGCGGCCGCGGAAGAGAGCGTTGTCGCATTGCCGACAGTCCATGTTGTCACCAAGGCGATCCACTTCCATCACAAGCGTGCGCTGCTGGTCGAGTCGATTGCCGTGAGCAACATCGATGGGGCGCTCCGCGTGAGTTGCGATCGCTGCCGGCGGTATTCGACGAAAATCCACAGTAACTATTTAGGTCCTGCTGGTTTCGTTCGTCAGGGGTGAGCGCGGGTTCGGGTGTGGGGTGTGCAGCGTGGGGGTTGTTGTGGGCAGGATTCCGCCTGGTTGCAGGGAATCTTGCGGGCATGGCCGATGCAGGGCAGCTCAGTCGTGAGGAGCTTGAAGCCCGGATCACCGATCAGGATGCGGTGATCGCGGCGCTGCGGGGGCAGAGCGTCGAGCAGCAGGCGATGATCGCCGAGTTGAGGGCCGAGATCGTCGAGTTGCGGGGCAGGCTGGATGAGAACTCTAGGAACTCGAGCAAGCCGCCGTCCTCCGATGGTTACTCAAAACCGTCGCCGAAGAAGCGCAGCCTGCGGGAGCGCTCGGGGCGCAAACCGGGCGGCCAGCATGGTCATGAGGGTGCCCACTTGGAGCGGGTGGAGGTCCCCGACCGTGTGATTATCCATGAGCCCGACGTTTGCGAGGACTGCGGGCGCGATTTGGCTGACGGGGAAGAGCTTGAGGGCGGGGAGTCTCGTCAGGTTTTCGATATCCCCGAGAAGCTCGCGCTGGAAGTGATAGAGCATCTCGCGAAAGCCCGGCGCTGCAATGCTTGTGGGCTCGTGAATGAGGGTCGTTTCCCCGGCGGCGTGGCCGCTGACACACAGTACGGGGCCAACCTGCACGCCTTCGGTGTCTACCTCATCGTCTTCCAGCACATCCCCTATGAGCGCGCCCGCAACCTGATCTGCGACCTGATCGGCCCGCAGGTCTCCACAGCCACGTTGAAGGCCTGGGTGGACAAGGCCGCGCAGGGCCTGACCGATTTCGATGAGCAGTTGCGAGCACTGCTCGGTGATCAGCCGGTAGCCCACTTCGACGAGACGGGCCTACGCATCGCAGAGCGCCTTTCCTGGGTGCACTGTGCCTCCACGCAGACGTTGACGCGCTACACGGTCCACGCCAAGCGCGGAGGGCAGGCGATGGATGACGCCGGCGTGCTGCCCGGCTTCACCGGCGTGGCCGTGCACGACGGCTTCTCCCCATATCGCGCCTACACCGACGCGGCCCACGCGCTCTGCGGCGCTCACCACCTCAGGGAGCTGATCGCCGCCACCGAAGCAGGGCAGCTCTGGGCCTCGGGCATGAGTTGTTTTCTGCTGGACACCAAGGATCTGGTCGATCAGGCCAAGACGGCCGGCCGCCAGGCGCTGGACGCCCCGGCCCTGGCAGAACTTCATCGCAACTACCGCGACCTGATCGCCTCGGGCTACGAGCAGAACCCCGGTCTGGCACAGAACGCCGGGAAGCGGATCAAGCGCTCAAAGGCGCAGAACCTGCTGCTGCGCCTGGATCGGTGCGAGCGCGAAGTGACCCTCTTCGCCCACGACTTCGCCGTTCCCTTCTCGAACAACCTCTGCGAGTCCGACCTTCGCATGGTCAAGCTGCAACAGAAGATATCCGGGTGCTTCCGCACGATGGACGGCGCCGAACGCTACCTGACAGTGCGCTCCTACATCTCCACCGCCAAAAAGCAAGGCCAGCGCCCACTACAAGCACTCGCCCAACTCGCGGCCGGACAACCATGGCTGCCGGCATCCGCGCCGGGCTGACCCAATCCGGCCGGGCCAGCAGGACGTGAATAGTTACAATC
>CAVXUG010000004.1:0-15693 GCA_963764905.1 uncultured Solirubrobacterales bacterium | reverse complement strand
GGACTTCGTGGGCGAGGAAGATCGATTTTTCCTGGGGGATGATCTCGCCGGCGAGCACGTAGGCGAGATCATGGAAACGGCGCGAGCTTCAACCCGGTTGAGTTGAGCTTCATCTGGATCGTCGCGGTTTGGCCACCGGCCAGCGAGAAGGACGCTTGGGCGATCCTGATCGCCCGCTGCTTGCCCTTGGCGATGTGTTCGCGGAGGAGGTGACGGCGACGACCCGCTTCCTGGAGCGTCTCGGCGGTTCCCGCGAAGATCGTGCCCGTGCATGGCTGCGTGCTGGTGCCGGTGCAGCCCACGGTGATGGTGGCGCCCGTGGCCGGTTTGATCCTGAAGCTCACCACGCGAGGCAGGCCGAAGGGGTTGGCGGTGGCTCGAGGCTGGGGCTCGGCGCGAGCGCAGACGTCGGCGTCGCGGCGCCGGCCGTGGCGCCGGCGAGGCGAGGAGCCCACCGCGATCGAGGCGAGCGGTACAGAGCACGGCACAGGGTCCGGCAAATCTGGCTGGGCGCCAACACGGTCGCTTCCCTCCTCCCGAAGATAACGCCCTCCACCTTACCTACAGCTCCGGGGAGCCCGCGCCAGTACCGCAGGTCCGGGGCTCTCGGCAGCCGTGGGCAGCTCGTCGCGGGCGAGGAAGAACTCGGCGCCCTCGATGCTCATGTGGGGAACGATCCGGTCGAGCCAGCGCGGCATCCACCAGTTGACCTTCCCCATCAGGAGCATCAGCGCGGGCACGAGCAGGCAGCGCACGGCGGTCGCGTCGAGGATCACGGCGACCGCGAGGCCGACGCCGAACTGCTTCATCGTGGGGTCGCCGTTGAGGACGAAGCTGCCGAACACGAACACCATGATTCCCGCCGCCGCGGTGATCACCGCGTGCGCTTGTGACCAGGCCGGAGATGACCGAGGTTTCGTTGTCCTCGCCCTGGTGCACGTGCTCCTCGATCTGGCTGACGAGGAACACCTCGTAGTCCATCGAGAGCCCGAACCAGCGCGAACTTGCTGGAACAGCGGCACGTAAGAGGACCGGGGCCCAGGGCGCCGGCCCGTCGAGCCCGATCAGGCCGCTGAGCCAGCCGTACTGGAAGATCGCGGTGAGCACGCCGTAGGAGGCGCCGATCGAGAGCAGGTTCATGATCGCCGCCTGCGCCGGGATCACGACCGTGCGGAAGGCGATCATCAAAAGCAGGAAGCTGAGTGCGATCACGACGAGGATCTGCAGCGGCAGCTTTGCGGAGATGCGCGAGGCGAGATCGACGAACCCGGCGGTGCTGCCACCGACGTGGGCCTGCATGTCGGTGCCCTTGTCGGCGTTTCGGATCGTAGGTCGAACACAATCGCTGCACGAGATCTTCGGTGTCTTTCTTCACCCAGCCGGTCGTGGCGATCGCGTTGAAGTAGGCGGTGATGCCCGCCTTGTCGATCTGGATCGGTGTGATCGCCGCGACGCCGTAGGTGGAGGCGACGTCCTTGTCGGAGCGTCTGCAGGCGCGGATCGGCCGCGCGCGGGTCGGTCGCGCTCGCCGATGAGCCGGTCGAGCCAGTTGACCACCCGCGCCCGGACGAGCCGGCGGAAGCGCTGGAGGATGAGCCGCTCGACTTCTGCGCGCCGCCCGATGGTGGCGCCTGCGCCGGCGACCCAGCGAGACCGCGACGAGCAGCGGCCCGTAACGCCCTCCGAAGTAGTCGGTCAGCAGGTCGTACGCTTTGCGCGCGGTGGTCGAGGTGGACAGCGCGGCGGTCCTGCTGGCCGAGGTTGAGCGACAGCAGCGGGATCGTCCTCAGCGGCAGCAGGATCGCGAGCGCGGCGAGACCGGCGATCAGCGGGTGCTTGGCGATCTCGTTCGCCCATTTCGCCCACAGGCCCTGCTGGGTTTCGGCCTCGGGGCGAGCGCGATGGGCAGGGCGCACGCGCAGCGAGTTGATGTGCGGGCCGGTGATCGCGAGCACAGGCCGGCGGCGGCTAGGTCGACGCCACCAGCGCACGACGAGCGACAGGCGATATAGCCGCCATCAGGCCCATCGTCGTGACGAGCGGAATGTTGGCGACCGCGAGCGAGACGAGCGCGATCGTGACGGTCCCGCCGGCGAAGAACACGGCTCCGCCCGAGGTCGACGCCGCGCGCGCGATCGACTCGTCGATCTCCAGGCCCTCGGAGAGCCCGCGGAAGTGACGCGTGACGATGAACAGCGCGTAGTCGATGCCGACCCCCAGCCCGATCATCGTCGCCAGCATCAGCGCGACGGAGGGGACCGAGATCGCATGGCCGAGCAGGCGGATGATCGCCAGCGACGTGAGCAGCGCGACGATCGCGTTGAGGATCGGCAGCAGCATGCAGAACAGCATCCGAACGCGAACGTCAGGATCACCATCGCCGCGATGATCCCGATCAGCTCGCTGATCTCGGTCGAGGGCTTGGAGACCTTCTGTCCGAGCTGCCCGCCGGTCTGCACCTCGAGGCCAGCGGCCTTCGCCGGGTTGGCGGCGTCGATGATCGTCTGCGCTTCCGAGACCGACAGTTCGCCCGGGCTGACGGCCAGCGTGACCGACAGGTAGCCGGTGCTCTGATCCTTGCTCAGGGCCGACGCGCCCGCGGGTGTGAGCGGGTTGACGACCGACGCGACGTGCGGGGCTTTCGCGACGTCTTCGGCAGCTTCGTCGACCGCCTTTGCGTACTTCGCTTCGGTCAACTTGCCGCTGTGGGCGTGCAGCACGATCGGGCTCGTCCCGTTCGCCTGGTCGGGGAATGATTTTGTCAGCGTGTCGGTCGCGCGCTGGGAGTCGGTGCCCGGCAGGGAGAGATTTTCGCTGGTGTTTTCGCCGAGGCGATGGGAGACCGCGATCAGCGCGATCGCCGCCACGAGCCACACCCCGAGCACGACGAAGCGGCGCCGAACGCTGAACCGCGCGATCCCGTACAGCACGCCGGTCATCGCCCGTCTGGGTCCCCCTCTGGTTTGCCGTCGACTTGCTGCGCATCCTCGCTTGCCCGCACGCGGCTGTCAAGCGGCGCGGATGGCCTCCGGCGCCGGGTGCCCGGCGCTTGGGCCCCGATGCTTGACCGTCTGGCGTCTGGCGTCTGGCGTCTGGCGCCGACACCGGCGCTGGGCGCCTCTGCCTGCGCTAGCGTCTCGCGGCTGTGGCGAGCGCTACGCGGCCAATACTCCGACACCGATCCGAACGGCACCCACGGACGTGGGCGCTCGGCGCGCTGCTGGTCGTCCTGCTGGCGGTCGCGATCGTCTGGAGAGGCGCGACCGAGAGCACGCCGCCGCTGATCGTCCACCGGACGCTGCCCGCACGTGTCCGGCTTGCCGGGAGCGCGCCCGCGATCGCCTGGCCGCGCGAAGGCCAGGCGGCCGTGGAGGTCGAGGGCGTCGGCGGCTTCGGAACCTCCGGGTCCTCGACGCCGGTGCCGATCGCGAGCGTGGCGAAGGTGATGACGGCGTATCTGACCCTGCTCGAGCACCCGCTGGCGGCGGGCCGGCAGGGGTTCGTGGTGACGATCACGCCAACGGACGTCACCGAAGAGGGGGAGCGGGTCGCGCTCGACGAGTCGACGCTGAGCGTGAAGTCGGGAGAGCGGCTGACCGAGCGCCAGGCGCTGGAGGCGCTGCTGCTGCCCTCGGCGAACAACATCGCCGCGCTGCTGGCCCGCTACGACGCGGGCGGGACCGCGGCGTTCGTGGCCCGCATGAACGCGACCGCGCGAGCGCTAGGGATGCGCGCGACCACGTACACGGATCCGAGCGGGTTCAACGACGAAACGGTCTCGACGGCGGCCGACCAGCTGAAGCTCGCCCGCGCCGCGATGCGGATACCGGTGTTCGCGGCGATCGTCGCCGAGCCCGCGGTCGCGCTGCCCGGGGTCGGGCGTGTCGCCAACTACAACGGCCTCGTCGGGACGGACGGCTACGTCGGGGTGAAGACCGGCTCAGATCACGCCGCGGGCGGCTGTCTGGTGTTCGCCAAGCGGGTCGTTACCGGCGGCCGGCGGCTGACAGTGCTCGGCGTCGTGCTCGGCCAGCGCGAAGGCGCGCTGATCGAATCCGCCCTCGCGAGCGCGCAGCGACTCGGCGACTCGGCCGCGGCGGCGCTGCGCGTGGAGACGGCAGTGCCCGCCGGCACGCGCGTGCTGAGCGCGAGCTCCGTCGACGGGCGGGCGACGACGGCCGTGACCGCGGGTCCGTTGCGGGAGCTCGGCTGGGGCGGCCTGGAGCTGCCGGTCCATGTGCTCGCGCGCCCGGCGATGACCCGTCTGCACGCGGGCGAGACGATGGCGACGGTCGCCGTCGTCCAAGGCGGGAGCGCCGGCGCGAGGAGCGCCGTGTCGACGCACGCGGTCGCGGGTCCATCGCTGGGCTGGCGACTGCGACACCTGTTCTGATGCAATCGAGCGAGATGCCCAAGACCAAGAAAGAGTCAGACGACGAGCAGGCGGCTGGCGCCGAACGGGTCAAGCGACGCAACCGTTTGCTCATCGGCGTGGGCCTGCTCTGCTTCATCGTCGGCGTGCCGCTGGTGTCGCTGCCAGACGGCACGGCCCTGTCGGTGATCGGGCTGTCGCTGGAGACCGTCGCGGGCGCATGCGTGATCGGGTTCATCTACATCCTCGCCGGCGACCAGCACGAGCCGGACAGCAGCGATGAGGAGGAATGAGAGCGGGAGTGAGAGCGCTGGCGCGCGGGCCGCGATCTTGCGGCGGGTGCGCGCGATCCCACCTGGTTACGTCCGCACCTACGGTGATGTCTCGCCCGGCGCGCCACGTCTGGCGGGTCACGTGCTGAGCCGACTCGACGCGGACGAGGCGCCATGGCATCGCGTCGTTCGCGCCGACGGCTCGCTCGCGAAGGGGGATCGCCAAAGGCGCCTGCTCGAAGCCGAGGGGATCCCCTTTCGCGGTGGAACGGGTCGACCTCGCAGGTGCGCGTCTCGACGATCTCGACGTCATCTGACGTAGGTACCCCGACTCTGTGGGTCGATCCATCAAAGTGGTACAATCGTCCTATGGCCCACCTTGGTATGCATGTCACCATAGGGGAGCGTGGACGGCTGGTACTGCCGTCTTCTGTACGCCGGAAGCTCGGTCTGAAGCCGGGCACTCATATGCTTTTGAGCACTGAGCGGGATGGCTCACTGCGGCTGCGTCCGTATCGCGTGGTCGCCGAGCAGAATCGTGGCCTGCTTCGGGATCTGCCGGGAGGGTCGATGGTCGAGGAATTGCTCTCTGGGCGGCGTGCTGAAGCCGCTGCAGAGGGGGAGTAGTACCCGTTGGCTGCTGTGCTTGACGCCTCAGCATTGCTCGCCTACCTTCAGGACGAGTCTGGTGCTGAAGTCGTCGCCGAGGCCATCGCCGAAGGTGCAGTCATCTCCACGGTCAACCTCGCAGAGGTACTCAGCCGTTCCGCCGAGCGGGGAGTCGATTCTGCCGAGCTTGCCGCCAGGCTCTTCACCAGCGGTCTGCTGGACGGTGCGATCACGGTGGAGCAATTCACGGTCGCCGACGCGATCGACACTGCAGCGCTGCGTCCGCTGACGCGTGATGCCGGGTTATCGCTCGGCGACCGTGCATGCCTGGCGCTTGCGAGGCGACTGGACGCTCCAGCGCTGACCGCTGACAGCGCATGGGGAAACACATCCCACGATGTCCAAGTGCGCCAGATCCGCTAATCGAACTGGGAGCCGGTCCGACAGCTACAGCAGGGCTCAGACGAACGTCTTATGGAGCTAGAGGGGCTCGAACCCTCGACCTTTTGGCTGCCAGCCAAACGCTCTCCCAGCTGAGCTATAGCCCCGAGGGGGATCATCGTATCGTCTTGATCGCAGATTCCTATCGCGGCCGGAGAGCGCTTGCGCAAGGATTGACCGTCCGCCTGCATCAGGCCCGTCCCGCCGCGGCCTTGTTCGGTAGGCCTCACCCCGGCGGGATGAACTCCGGCACGTCGAGATCGTCGCCCTCGCCCTGGTCATCGCCGCGCCCACGGCGACCAAGGAGCGGGAGGTCGTCATCGCGCCGCGGGGCGCCCGGGCCGGCCTGGTCGAGGCGGGCGGTCAGGCCGCCGTGGGCGAGGCGCACGTCGCGGATCAGGCGCTCGGCGTTGTTGTGCAGGGAGACCGACAGCTCGCGCAGGTTGCGGGAGAGGTCGGTCCCCTCGCGCAGCACCTCGCGCGCGGCGACGTGGGCCTCGCCGACGATCTCGCGGGCGTCCGTGCGGGCTTTCGCGCGGACCTCCTTGGCCTGCTCCTCCGCGCTCGCGCGCAGCCTGGTGAGATCTTCGCCACCGGCGGCAATCAGCTGCTCGGTCTGCTCGCGCGCCGCGGAGGTCATCCGCGTCGCCTCCTCCCGCGCGCCGGCAAGTACCTCGCCGGCCTCCTGCCGGGCGGCGCCGAGCGCGCTCTCGGCCTGCTCGCGCGCTTGCGCAAGGAGTTGAGCCGCCTCCGCATGAACCGCGGCCGCCTCGGAGTGGGCCTCTGCAAGCGCGCGCTCGGTCTCGGCCTGACCGCCGCTCGAGATCCGCTCGGCCTGCTCGCGCGCGCCGGCCAGCATCCGCTCGACCTCGGCACGGCCGTCCGCAAGCAGATGCTCGGCCTCGACATGCACCTCGCGCAAGCGCTCATCCGCCTCTCCGTGCAAGTCCCCGACCGCGGCCAGGGCCTCGTTCCTCGCGGCCTCGGCCTGCGTGCGGGCGGCGTGGAGGATCTCCTCGGCCTCCGCCTCGGCCGCCCCGACGCGGTGTTCCGCCGCGCGGTCGGCCTCGGCGATGCGCTCGCGCCCGCGTTGCTCGGCCTGCTCGCGCAGTTCCCGCGCGGCATGCTCCGCCGCCTCGACGATCCCCGCGACACGAGCCGGGGCGGCGCTCAGGTCGCCGGGCCCGGCGGATCGCGCGGAGCGCTCTCCTATGCGCGAGGAATCCGTGTCACGCGCGCGCGAAGATGCCGGAGGCTCCATGTCGCTCATGGTAAACCGCCGAACGCCGGGAGATCTCCTATACGAAGGTTGCCGGAATCGCCCATTGCATTCTGCCCCGTGTTTGCGGTGATTCTGGAGGGTTCTGAGCGGCCAACGGTCCCGCGGTGGTCCCTCAGGTGCGCGCCGAGACTGTTGTTGTTCGGCACGGCGGGGATGAGTGACATGAACGGCGTCAGGGCCGATGCGTCCTGCGGTAGCCCCAACTTGTCGCCATGGCGAACTGTCCCGAGGAAGTAGCGCTCGAACTATCGCGTGCCGCGCTTGAATCCCAGGACGGTAGCGAGAATCAGCTCCGCGAAAAGGCGACGGCGGTCCTCTCAGCCGCCTCGATCGTGGTTCCGGTCGCTGCGGTGGCGCTCGGGAGCGCACCGGCCGGTGCGGCAATTCCGTTCGGAGTCGCGGCGCTGGCGTACCTATGGTGTGCTCGTTCCTGTGGTTCCGCGCTCTTTCCAAAGGACAGGCAGGCCGGTCTCCTTGGTGGCAAGATGCTGCAGCTGGCGACAGAAACGGGCGCTGATCTGCCACAGATGCAGGCGTCCGCAGCCAGCTATCTTGACGGCTTCTATAAGCACAATCAAGTTATCCTTGAGGGCGCTGCGGACAAGGTTCAGCAAGCACTCATCGCGCTGGGTGTCGAGATAGTTGCGCTGGCTGTCGCCCTAGTCGTTACAATCCTTGACTGAGATGTCTAATCCGCCTTCATCTCCCACGCCCGCTCCGCCCAATCCAATGCCGGCGATTCCTCCGTCGAGTGTCATCGCCGTAGAGATCCGCTCGCCCAAACCGAGCAATTAGACCGCAGCGGGTGCCTCTGGACACGGCGGCTGGAGCTGGCGTCGTAACAGGTCACGGTCACGCCGCTCTGCGATCAACTGGGTCATCTCGTCGCCGCCATCTGGCGACGGTGGCGCGCACATAGCGCAGTAGCCGACCGGCGCACGTTGAGGCCGCTCGCTTCATGGGTCTACCACAGGTAGCTGCCAGTACCGTTAGGTATCACGTGTTCCAGGTTCGTAGAACTGAGCTGTGTCTCAAAGGCAGTGAGCCAAAGCGGGTCCGTTCTTTCTTCGACCGATAAGCCCGCGAAGTCGGGCCGGTCGAAGGAAGAAGGGATCCCGCGCCCGGTCGAAGGAAGAAGGGATCCCGCGCCCGGTCGAAGGAGAACGGAGCCCGCTACCGCTATACTTTCTGAAGTCTCCATGAATCCCGCCCCTGATTTAGGAGTTTCGAGATGAGCCAGCAGCAGAGCAGCGCCGAGCTACAACGGCAGGTCAAGTCCCAGATCGACGAGGTCGACCCCGCCGAGGTCAACGAGCTGATCGACGAGGGTGTCGCGCTGATCGACGTGCGCGAGACAGACGAGGTCGCCGCCGGCCATCTCCCCGGCGCGAAGCACATCCCGCGCGGATACCTCGAGTCGCGGATCGAGGGCGTGGTTCCCGACCGCGACGCGCACGTGATCCTCTACTGCGCCTCCGGCAACCGCTCCGCCTACGGCGCGCGCACGCTCGAACAGGATCTCGGCTACACGAACGTCTCCTCGATGAAGGGCGGGATCACGCTCTGGAAGGACCGCGGCTACGAGGTCCAGGTCCCGCGCACGCTCACCCCCGAGCAACGCGAGCGCTACTCGCGCCACACGCTGATCCCCGAGATCGGCGCCGAGGGCCAGCAGAAGCTGCTGGACGCGAAGGTGCTGCTGCTCGGCGCCGGCGGGCTCGGCTCGCCGACGGCCCTCTACCTCGCCGCGGCCGGCGTCGGCACGCTCGGGATCGTCGACGACGACGTCGTCGACCTCTCCAACCTGCAGCGCCAGGTGATCCACACGACCGACCGCGTCGGCGTGCCGAAGGTCGACTCCGCGGAGGAGACGATCAAGGCGCTCAACCCCGACGTGAACGTCGTCAAGTACCCGGTCAGGATCGACGCGTCGAACATCGTCGAGATCATCCAGGGCTACGACGTGATCGTCGACGGCGTCGACAACTTCCCCACCCGGTATCTCCTCAACGACGCGACCGTGCGCCTGAAGATCCCCGTCGTGTCCGCCTCGATCCTCGGCTTCGACGGCCAGCTGTCGGTCTTCAAACCGTACGACGGCCCCTGCTACCGCTGCCTGTTCCGCGAGCCGCCGCCGGCCGAGCTCGCGCCCTCCTGCGGCGCCAACGGCGTGCTCGGCGTGCTTCCCGGCACGATGGGCCTGCTCCAGGCGACCGAGGTGATCAAGCTGATCCTCGAGATCGGCGAGCCCGCGATCGGCAGGCTGCTGCTGTACGACGCGCTCGGCGCGACGCTGACCGAGGTGAAGGTCCACAAAGACCCCGAGTGCCCGATCTGCTCGCGCCCGCCGGAGGAGATCTCCGACGAGGAGCTCGGCGTGTTCCCGGACTACGAGGCGTTCTGCGCCGCCGCAGGGTAGCCTCCGCGGACATGGCGACGATCAAGATCCCGCCGGTGCTCCGCGCGAGCGTCGGCAACGAGAAGCAGGTGCAGGCCGACGGCGCGAACATCGGCGAGGTCCTCCGCGACCTCGCCGCCAACCACCCGGCGACGCAGGACCAGCTGTTCGGGGCCGACGGCGCGCTGAACAGGTACGTGAACGTCTACCTCAACGACGAGGACGTGCGCGTGCTGGACGGGCTGGATACGGCGGTGGGGGAGAGCGACACGCTCGTGATCCTCCCGGCGATGGCCGGCGGGGCCTGAAACAAGCAGCTGCGGCTGACAGGCCGGCCTGAAGACGCTCGTGATGCGCTACCTGCCGCAGAACCGGCCGTGGAAGCTGGTGGGCTGCGATCACAAGGTGATCTTTCCCTACCGGGCGTAGGGCTACCCGTTCTGAGGGCGTAGGGGGCAGCTACCCGCGCTGCCGTGCGGCTTGCACCCAGTATGCGAACAGGGGGTCGACCACGCGGTAGCCGGTTGCGCTCGCCGCGTCCGATACGACCTCGCCGGCATCGATCAGGCCGCGCAGCGCGGTCGTCACGGAGCCCCCACGCGTACCGCCCACGCGTGCCTGGGCGGCGTGTCCATAGAGCGCCCCGCGGTTCTCGGCGATCGCGGTGAGCGCGCGGCGCTGACCGGCGGTCAACGCCGACCACTGCGTTCTCAGCTCGTCGCCGGCCTCCACCGTCAGCACGTGGTCGAGCGCCTCGACGAACGTGGCGGCGTCCGCCTCTCCGTTGCGGCCGGTGCGCGCGAAGAGGGAGTGCGCAAGCAGCATCGTGCGCTGCGGGTGGCCATCGCAGAAGTCGAGCAGCGGACCCAGCGCGCCGCCGATCTCGCGGCCCGCCTCGGAGAACCGCTCGCCCACGTACTCGGCCACGTCCTCGGGCGCGAGCGGTCCGAGCTCGACCGCGCCCGCCTGCCCGTAGAAGGCGCGGCGCTTGGATGCGAACAGCTCGCGCATCATGCCGACGTGCGACCCCGCGAAGACATAGCTCGCGGCCTGCGCATGGTGCTCGATCTCCGAGCGGATCACCGCGTCGATCCGCTCGCCCGCGAGCAGCACGTCCTGAAACTCGTCGAACACGATCAACGTGCGCACACCCTTCGCTGCATGTAGCTGCCGGGGGAGTGCCAGCCAGTCGAGCAGACCGCGCTCGGGGCCGTCGGACGCGGCGAGCTCGACACTTACCGGCAGGGGACCGCCGCCGGCGCGGACGCTCGCGCGCAGCGTGCGTCTGACGCCATCGAACCAGCGTGCCAGGCGTCGTGGCAGCTGCTCGGCGTAAGCCGACTCGATCCGTGCCGCGACGTCGGTCTGGGTCAGTACACCGAAGAAGTTGACGTATACCCCCACCAACCCCTGCGCCGCGATGTCGGCCAGCGAGCGACGCAGTAGGGAGGTCTTGCCGTAGCGGCGTGGTGCCACCAGGCGCGAGTTGTGGCCACCGAGCGCGCGCTCCACCAGCAGCGCCGCCTCTTTGTCGCGGTCGATCAGGTCGACCGGCGCCACCGGCTCGGAGAAAGTGAAGGGGTTCGGTTGGCCCGAAGAAGACATTGCGCTAGATCTTAGCGCAGTTTTGCGCCAGCCTTTAGCGCAGTTTTGCGCTAGCAATTAGCGCACGATCCGCCAGGTCTGGTGCACTTGGACCACGACCACGAGGTGATGGTGCCCTACGGGGCGAAGGAAGCCGGTGACCTGGCGGCGCGGTTGCTGCTACAGGGCCGCGGCGGCGGGCTCGCCGTCCACCGCGGCCCGCCGCGAGGTGTCGGGCATGCCCGCTGCCGGGATCTGGCTGATCGCATGCTCGGCCAGCGCCGTGATCGTCAGCGAGGGGTTGACGCCGACGTTCGCGGGGATCGCCGAGCCGTCGCAGACGAGCAGGTTCTCGTAGCCGTAGACGCGCTGGCGGGCGTCGATCACGCCGCGCGAGGGGTCGGGCGCGATCACCGCGCCGCCGAGGATGTGGGCGGTCGTGGGGATGTTGAAGAGCGCCTCGGTGGTCGAGCTCTGGGCGATCCCGCCGGTGCGCTTGGCGAACCATTCCGCCGCCTGGTTGGCGACCGGGATGAACGTCGGGATCGGCTTCTCGGGGTCCTGTTCGGTCTTCAGCCGCAGCGAGCCGAACGGTCCTGTGCGGGGGCGCAGCGCGATCGCGTTGTCGAGCGTCTGCATCACGAGGATGATGATCGTGCGCCGCGAGTAGTGTTTCGGAAACAGCACCTGGGCCAGGCGCTTGGGGTGGAGGAGCACCTGGAGCAGCCACTTCAGCGGACGCGTCACGCGCGTGCCGTCGCCGACGAGCAGCGTGTAGAGGCGGTGCATCGAGTCGCCGTCGTCGCCGTAGGTGACGGTCTCGATGTGGGTGTTCGGGTCGGGGTAGATCGAGGAGGTGATCGCGACGCGTTTGATCAGATCGTCGGGGTAGTCCTCGGGCACGGTGACCATCAGGATCGACTCGCTGTTCGTTCTGACCAGCTCCCCAAGACGCGAAGAGATTCTGCCCAGGGACCCATTCAGGCGGCAGCGCTGGAGCAGCTTGTTGGTGCCGAGTGGCCCTGCGGAGACGACGACGCCCCGCGCGCGCTGGACCCGCCGTTCCTTGCGCAGCCACGCGCCCGAGCGGACCGATTCGACCTCGTAGCCATCCTTGCCGGAGCCGTCGCCGAGCGGTCGCACGTCGACGACGGTGCGTTCCGGCATCACCTGCGCGCCGCGCTTCTCGGCGAGGTAGAGGTAGTTCTTGACGAGCGTGTTCTTCGATCCGTGCGGGCAGCCGACCATGCAGCGCCCGCATTCGCGGCAGCCGGTCCGCGCCGGCCCCTCGCCGCCGAAGAACGGATCGGGGACGGTCACGCCCGGCTCGCCGAAGTAGACGCCGACGGGCGTTTTTTTGTACGTGTCACTGACGCCGAGCTCCTCGCCGAGCTCGCGCAGCAGCTGGTCGGCGGGGTCCTCCGTGGGAGTCTGTACGACCCCGAGCATCCGCTGCGCTTCCTCGTAGTGGGGCGCGAGCGCCGACTCCCAGTCGTTCATCTCCGCCCACTGGCGATCCTCGAAGAACTGCTTCGGGGGCACGTAGAGCGTGTTCGCGTAGCCGAGGCTGCCCCCGCCGACGCCGCAGCCGGAGACGACCGAGACGTCCCGGAACGTCGTCAGCCGGAAGATCCCCTTCATCCCGAGGAACGGCCGCCAGAAGTAGCGCTTCAGATCGGCGGTCGAGCTCGGCAGCTCGTGGTCGGCGAAGCGCCGCCCGCACTCGAGCACGCCGACGGAATGCCCTTTCTCGGAGAGGCGCAGCGCCGAGACGCTGCCGCCGAAGCCGGAGCCGATCACCAGCCAGTCGAAGTCGAAGTCGCCCTCCATGTCCCACCGCCATCCTACAGCCCGTCGCGAGCGGCAAGCGATCTGTGTCGCGCGATGCACGCCGGGGGCTGGTGTTGGGGGCGGGCGTCGGGGCGGAGCGCGGGGAGGGGTGTCCGGCGGACCGCCGCAGGTCGCTATATTCCGTGAAGTAATGGCCGTCCAGCCGCTGAAGAACAAGCCCTGCGGGGGCCGCTACGGGGACATCGTGCAGTCGATCGGCAACACGCCTTTGGTCGAGCTGCCGCGTCTGTCGCCGAAGCCCGGCGTGAGGATCTGGGCGAAGCTCGAGTCGCGCAACCCGACCGGCTCCGTCAAGGACCGCGTCGCGAAGGCGCTGATCGAGGACGCCGAGGAGAAAGGCGCGATCGCGCCCGGGCAGACGATCCTCGAACCGACCTCCGGCAACACCGGGATCTCGCTGGCGATGATCTGCCGGCTGAAGGGCTACAAGCTGAAGGTCGTGATGCCGGAGAACGTCACCCCCGAGCGCACGCAGCTGTTGAAGATGTACGGCGCGGAGATCGTCTACTCCGAGGGCTCGCTCGGCTCCAACGGGGCGGTCGAAAAGGCCCTGCAGATGGCCTCGGAAGACTCCTCGGTGTACATGCCCTACCAGTACGGCAACCCGGCGAACCCGAACGCCCACTACAACGGCACGGCGCTGGAGATCATCGAGGAGCTCGACGAGGTCACCGCGTTCGTCGCCGGCCTCGGCACCGGCGGCACGCTGATGGGCAACGGGCGGCGCCTGAAGGAGACCTTCGGCGACGCCGTCAAGATCGTCGCCGCCGAGCCGATGCAGGGCGAGCCGGTCCAGGGCCTGCGCTCGCTCGACGACGGCTTCATCCCGCCGATCATCGACATCTCGCTGCTCGACCGCAAGATCTTCGTGACCAACCGCGACGCGATCGTGTGGACGCGCAAGCTGCTCGACGAGGAGGGCCTGTTCGCGGGCGTCTCTTCCGGCGCGATCGCGAGCATCGCCGTGCGGATCGCGGGCGAGCTGGACGAGGGCAACGTCGTGTTCGTCGTCTGCGACGACGGCTGGAAGTACCTCTCGAGCGGGATCTACACGCTGCCGGTCGACGAGGTCGAGAACCTCGACTCCACCGTCTGGTGGTAGGCCGGCTCCGCGGCCTGGGGGTGGGCCGGCTCCACGGCCTGGTGGTGGGCCGGCTCCACGGCCTGGTGGTGGGCCGGCTCCGCGGCCTGGCGGTATTCCTCGACCCGTCTCCCCGCGCGCGGGACCGGACATGAAGATCGCCCCCGACCTGCTCGACGCGGTGGTCGCGCACGCGCTGGAGGACTCGAAGAACGAGGTCTGCGGGGTCGTCGCGGTCAAAGTCGAAGGCGCAGGAGAGGGGCGGGTGACGAGCGCGGTCGACGTGCATCGCGCGGTCAACGTGCACGCCAGCCCGTTGAAGTTCGAGATCGACCCCGCCGAACTGCTCGCGCTCTACAACACGATCGACGAGCAAGACCTCGAGCTGGGCGCGATCTACCACTCGCACGTGCGCAGCGCGCCCTACCCCTCCCAGACAGACATCTCCTTCGCCGCCAACTGGCCGGGGGTGGAGTGGATCATCGTGGGTCTGTCCGACGGCGAGGCGCCGGAGGTGCGCTCCTACCTGATCGAGGGCGGCCGGGTGCGGGAGGTAGCGCTGGAGGCGGAGTGATGGTGGACGCCGACGATCTTCTCTGTCCATCGTGCGGACGGAAACACCCGCCGGACGAGCGTTTCTGCAAGACCTGCGGGATGCCGCTCGTGCACATGCCCGGCGGCGCCGAGGAGGTGCTGAGCGAGCGTCAGCAGCAGGCGCGGAAGATCAAGCCGCAGTACAGCGAAGGCCAGCTCGTGAAGATCGCCGGCGCGCAGAACAGCGCCGAGGCGGAGATGATCCAGGGACTGCTGATCGAAGAGGGAATCCCCAGCATGCAGCGCCGGGCGGCGGGCGCCGATGTTCCGGACTTCCTCGTCGCCGGACGCCGGGACATCCTCGTCCCCGAGTCCGGCGCCGAAGCCGCCAGGGAAGCACTTGCCTGGGAACAGCCCTAGGCAAAGGGCAATCCGAGAGGCGCTGGGGGGTGAGAGGGGCGCGGGCCCCGGGTGAGGCGACTAGGCCAAGACCGGCTGGGAGGCGCCGCGCGTGATCTCGGCGATCTCTTCTGAGGCGCGCTCGAACTCGGCGTCTGACAGCACGGGGGTGCCCTCGAACGGGAGTTCGCGCTGCAGCTCGATCCACGCCTCGGCGGCGAGTACTCGTCCTTGACCTTCACCGTCACCGGCCGCGGATCCGGTAGGTGCGCAGCAAGAGCACGTGCAGCGGCTGGTGGCGGCGCCAGCCGAGGCGCTTTTCGGCGTAGTCGGTCGTCCAGACGTAGAACGGGGAGAGCGCGTCGACGCAGCGCGGGTCGGCGATCGTGAAGTGGCCGGCGACTTCGGCCCAGGCGCGGATGCGGACGCGGTCGGGCTGCTGGATGCCGCCGGTCGCGAACGCGTGCAGCGGTGGCTCGCCGTCGCTCCAGACGCCCTCCTCGAGCGCGCGGCGCAGCTCGGGCTGGTGCGATTCACGCACGAACTCGCCCGGCTGGTGGTCGAAGGTGGGGTACAGGAAGAAACGCTCGTGGGCGAGCCTGAACGGCTTGCCGGGTTCGCGGATGCCGCCCTTGCGCAGGGTTATCAGCTGCTCGCCTTCGGCGAGGGCACGGACGGTGACCGCCCATTCTTTGAAAGCAATTGGCATAGGTAGGACGAAAGAGGCAGAAAGAAGTAAGGAAAGTCTCGATAACCCTCGGCTCTGAACACCCCGTCCGCAGCGACCGAACGACGGCCCAACCCCCTAAGGATCACGAGACCTTAGCGGAAATACCCAAATCCCCCTGCAAATGCAGGGGTTTTTCAGGC
>CAVXUG010000003.1:0-292939 GCA_963764905.1 uncultured Solirubrobacterales bacterium | reverse complement strand
GCGCGTCCTCCGAGGAGTGCATCGTCCGCGGCGGGATCAAACCCGAGCCGACGGCCAGCGCGCGCAGGCGCACGTCGTCACGCAGGCGTTCCGGCGTCAGACGACGCAGGCTTGCGGGAGAGCAGACATCGGGAGCGCACCCTACGCGCTCCGAACCTCAGACTGCGGGAGACCTGCTCCTCCTCGGCTACACGGAAGGATGAGCCGCACCGCAGGCCGCGACGACGTTCGGGTTACTCACCTTGAAGCCCGCGCCCTGCAGGCTCTCCTCGTAGTCGATCACCGAGCCGCTTACGAACGGCAGGCTCTCCTCGTCGACGAGGAGCTTCAGGTCGTGGCTCTCGAAGCACGATGTCGCCGTCGCGCTGCTCGTCGAATGCGAGCTGGTACTGGAAGCCAGAGCAGCCGCCGCCGCGGACGCCCACGCGCAGGCCCGCCATGCGCACGTCAGCCTCCTGCGCGGTGAGGAACTCGTGCACCTTCTCGGCACCCTTGTCGCTGATCGTGATCATCGCTTTCCAAAGTATAGCGGCTAAGCTGAGAGCTGAAATGCCATCCCCAGAGGAGATCAAGCAGCGGATCGAGGCCGCGATTCCGGGCGCCGCAGCGGAGGTCGAGGACTACACCGGCACCGGCGATCACTTCCGCGCGACCGTCACCGCAACGGCCTTCGAGGGGCGCAGCCGGCATCCAGCAGCACCGCCTCGTCTACGAGATCTTCGGCGCTGAGATCGGCGGCCCGATCACGCCCTCTCGTTGAAGACCCAGGTTCCCCAGAAGGCTCCGCCCGACGACCCGCCTGACCGGTCCGCCGCCCGGCCGCCGCAGACCAGACCACCGACAGCCAGGAGCAAGCCATGTCAAGCCAGCCCAACACCGCCCAAGATCTTCCGATGTCGAGCCCGCAGCCAAGCGCCGCCCCCGAGGCCCCGACCGCGAGCGGCGAGTCCAACCCGATCCGCGACGCGATCGGCGAGGCGATCGCCGAGCACAAGGTGATCCTGTTCATGAAGGGCACCCCCGAGGCGCCCGCCTGCGGCTTCTCCGCGCGCACCGTCGCCGCCCTGCAGTCGCTGGACGTGCCGTTCGCCGCCGTCGACATCCTGCCCGACCCGCGTCTGCGCCAGGAGCTCTCGGCGATCTCCAACTGGCCGACGATCCCGCAGCTGTTCGCGAACGGCGAGCTGGTCGGCGGGTGCGACATCGTCGTCGAGATGTACGAGTCGGGCGAGCTCGCCGAGGCGTTGCAGTAGGGACGGACGAGCCCGGAAGGCGTTGCAGTAGGGTCCCGGCGCGTGCCCCCCGTCGCCGTCGCCACCGACAGCACCCAATACCTGCCGCGGGCCTTCGCGGACAGTCAGGAAATCCACCAGGTCAGCCTCTACGTCGGCTGGCAGGGCCAGCCCGAGCGCGAGCTGGACATGGACGACTTCGAGGCCTTCTACGACGCGCCTGCGCCGCGATCCCGAGCTGCCCACGACCTCGCAGCCCTCGATCGGCGACTTCCTCGCGGTCTGGGAGCCGCTTGCTGGACGAAGGCCGGGACATCGTCTCCGTCCACCTCGCCGGCGGCATCTCCGGCACCTGCGACGCCGCCCGCCAGGCCCATGGGCTGCTCGCCGAGCGCGGTCTCGGCGAGCGCGTCGAGGTGATCGACGGGGAGACCGCCTGCGGCGGGGTCGGCCTGCTCGTGCTCGCCGCGGCCGCCGCCGCCCGCGCGGGCGCGGACAAAGCGGCCGTCGCCGCGCGCGTGCGCGAGACGCGCGCGGCGCTGCGCATCTGGTTCTGCCTCGACACGCTCGAGTACCTGCGCCGTGGCGGGCGCGTCGGCAAAGCCCAGGCGTGGCTCGGCGGCACGCTGAAGATCAAGCCGATCCTCTCGCTCGAGTACGAGATCACGCCCGTCGAGCGCGTGCGCACGGCCGGGCGCGCGTTCGAGCGGATGGTCAAGTACGCGCAGGAGCTCCACGACGCAGGCGCCGACGGCTGGGTGGTGCAGCACATCCAGGCGCCCGAGCAGGCCCAGCGACTGATCGACCGTGGCCGTGAGATCTTCGACTCCGAGCCGGTCTTCACCTCCGAGGTCGGCCCGGTGATCGGGACCTACACGGGCCCTGGCCTGATCGGCGTCGGGTGCGATCCCACGCGCGCTTCTGGTCTGAGGATTCAGCCCCGACGTCTGCGGCGGCGACGCAGCAGGCCGCTGGTGACCAAGAGGCCGACGACGACCGCGCCACCGATCTTCAGCTCGCGCTCGTGGCGCGCGATGTGCCCGCGCCAGTCGGTCAGGTGCGTGACCTCGCCGCGCAGCTTCACGATCGAGACCGCCAGCTCCTCGCGGTTGGCCTCGATCGAGCTGCGGATCTCGGCCGCGGAGCGTTGCGCCATCAGATCTTCCCCTCGGTGCTCGTGTGCGAGTCCGCGCCGGCGGAGACGGTCTCGCGGATTTTCTGCGCCTCTTCGATCGCCATGCTCGGCACCGGCGGGGAGCTTTTTTTGACGACTTTCGCGGCGATCAGAGCCAGCGATCAGGCCGAGCACCACGAGGATCATGGCCATCGCGAAGAAGCCCCAGAAGAACGTGAACTGGTTGCCCGGGAGGTAGTAGTAGAGCAGGAAGGCAACCCGATCAGCACGAAGAACAGCGCCGTGACGAGAAAGATGCCGGCGGCGACGGCCACGACCGCGCCCTTCGCGAGCTTGCCGACCTTCTCGGTGACCTCCGTCTTCGCGAGCTCGATCTCCTCGCGCACGAGCAGCGTCGCGCGCTCCGATACCTCGCTGATCGCCGCGGCGATGCTCTTCGGGGAGTCCGGCCGCTCACCGGGCGGCGGCGGTACGGCGCTCACTCCGGCGGCTCCTCGTCGAACAGCCGCCTCCACACGAGCCCGGCCGCGCGGTGGGCGATGATGCTCGACAGCGCGCCGAGGCCCGCCAGCAGGCCCGACCAGATCAGACGCTTGACCATCTCGTTCTCCATATTCAGTGGAGTCTATTCCCCGTGGTGGTCGTGTTCACACTTCCTCGCAACTTCATCCGACCCGCGCCTGGTCGGCCGCGCGCGTCTCGAGACCCCCGCAGACCGCTTCGACCACCAGCCACTTGGCCCGCTCGAAGTGCTCCTCGCCCTGCGGCAGCAGCCCGAAGATCCAGCCCGTGAGCATCTGCTCGATCGCGCCGTAAAAGGCCATCGCCGCGAACTGCGCCTCGATCTCGCGCCTTGAACACGCCCTCGGCCTGCGCCTTCGTGACGATCTCGCCGATCAGCTCGTACGCCGCGCGGATCTGGCCGAGATGAGTCTGCCCGAACGAGTTCGCCGCGCGCGTGACCTCGACGATGATCACCTTCATCAGATCCGGGTCGTGGCGGTAGCTGTCGACGATGAACGAGGCGATCGCCCCCAGCTTCTCGCGCACCGGCAGCGGCTGGGCGTCGACGTCGCGGATCAGCTCGAGCATCACGTTCCAGCGCTCGAGGAACAGCGTGTCGAGGATCTCGTCCTTCGAGGCGAAGTAGTGGTAGACGAGCCCGTAGGCGACGCCCGCCTCGTCGGCGATGTCCGAGACCCGGCAGGCGTGGAAGCCCTGGCGCGCGAACACGCGCACGGCCGCGTTGAGGATCAGACGGCGCTTGTCGGGGGCGGCGGCACTCATCATGATGTTCCCTTCCGCGGCATCTTCCGATCCCCGCAGAAATAGATTGACTAGTCAGTCAACAATCCCAAGCATAGCGCCCGCTCCCGTCGGGCCGCCGCTCGACGCACCCCTGTTTCGCGGCTCGCGGCCGCTGAAGCGCTGGCGCTATGTGGCCGTCTTCTGCGACGGAGCTGATGGCATGCGCGGCGCTCGTGCAGATCGGTCCCGCCCGGCAGTCGTTCTGGGCGCTGTACATGCGCGAGGAGAAGCTGATGCGCGAGCGCACGCGGCTGCTGCCCCGCCGCGGCGAAGTCGAGCTGGACCACGGGCGTGCCGGCACGGAGACGCTACCCGCCACCCCCGGGCGCCTGCGGGTACACGGCCGCGGCGTCCTGCTCGATCTGCAACTGGAGGAGCAGGCGGGCATCGAAGCGCTCTGCCCGAACGGGCACGCGCAGGTGTGGACGCGCAAGCAGGCCGGCGTTGCCGCGCATGGCGCGCTGCGGATCGACGGCGGCCCCGCGCAAGAGATTCACGCGCTCGCCGTGATCGACGACACGATCGGGCATCACGCCCGCCACACCGAGTGGCACTGGAGCGCCGGCGTCGGCGAGAGCCCGGACGGCACCCCGCTTGCCTGGAACCTCGTCAGCGGTGTCAACGACCCACCGCAGGGCAGCGAGCGGGCCGTGTGGGTCGCTGGCTCGCCCACAGAGGTCGCACCCGTCAGCTTCGCCGCCGACCTGTCGAGCATCCGCTGCGAGCAGGACGGAGCCGAGCTGCGCTTCCTCGCCGAGGCGCAGCGCAGTCGCCACGACGAGCTGCTGATCGTGGGCAGCGACTACCGCGCGCCCTTCGGTTCGTTCACCGGGAAGCTGCCCGGCGGAACGCCGCTCGCGCACGGGCTGGGCGTCGTCGAGCACCACCGCGCGCGCTGGTAGCCACGGCTTGCGCCTCCTTGCTCCGCCGGCTGTGGCCTGCCTGCTTGCCCGATAGCTACGGCTCGCGCTGCTTGCGCAGCTCCGCCAGCAGCAGCTTCGAGTGCATCGCTCCGATCAGCTCGCGCAGCGGCTCCGCGCCGGCCGCGACGATCTCGAGCGCCCGCTCGATCTCGACCTCGCCCGCCAGGCGGTCGAGCAGCGCGCGGACCTCCTCGCGCACGAGCGGCTCGAGCGCCTCGCGGTAGCGCAGCGTGTCGTAGACCGTGAAGCCGAGCGCCTCCTCGTAGCCGCCCGCGCGGAAGCTCGCGATCGCCTCGATGATCTTCACGTCGTCCTGCTCGTAGCCGCGTCTGCTCGGCGTCAGCACGCCGATCTCCGCCAGGCGCTCGAGCACGTTGCGCGGGATCTCGTAGCGCTCGCGCACCTCCTTCGCCGAGGTGCGCCCGCCTTCCTCGGCGCCCGCGAGCGCGCGCTCGAGGATGCGGTCCTCGAGCTCGACCAGCGCCAGCACGTGCTCGGGGTCCTCCTCGAGCACGACCTTGATCATCCGCAGCGGCATGAACCGCTCCTCCTGCAGGCGCTTGATCAACCCGACCCGCTCCACCAGCTCGGGTGGGTAGTAGGCCATGTTGCGACTCGTCCTGACGATCCCGTCCTCCTCGCCGAGCAGGCCCTCGCGCAGGTAGTGCCTGATCGTGCCGGCGCTCACGCCCGAGCGCTCGGCCAGCTCGCTGATCTTCAGCAGGGGGCGCTCCACCGACATTGGCCTCACGCCCGGAACGTTGCGCCGGAGGGCGTCTCGGCCGGTCCTGCCGCGGCGCCTGTCCTCAACAGCTCGGCCACCTCAGCCTCGCTGTAGCCCGCGGCGCGCAGCACCTCCTCGGTGTGCTCGCCCAGCGCCGGCCCGGGCAACCGCCGCGGCTCGCCCGGGGTACGTGTCCAGCTTGACCGGGATGCCGAGCTGGCGCACGGGCCGCTCGGCGCCGGGCTGGTCGATCTCGACGACCATCTCGCGCTCCCGCACCAGGTCGGAGGCGAGCGCCTCGTCGAGCTCCAGCACCGGCTCCAGGCAGCAGTCGTGCTCGCGCGCGAACGCCTCCCAGTCGGCGCGCGAGCGCGCCTTGAAGATCTTCTCGACCTCTGCGTGCGCCTCGGTGCCCGGGCGCTCGAACTGCTTCTCGATCAGATCCTCGCGGCCGACGCCCCGGCACCACGCCTGCCAGAACTTCGGCTCGAGCGCGCCCAGCGAGACCCAGCCGTCGGCGCACTCGTACGGCCGGTAACAGATCACCGATCCGGCGAGCAGCAACTCACCGCGTTGCGGTCGGTTGCCGTCGGCGAAGTATGCGCCCGCGACCATCGCCAGCCACGACAGTGCGCCGTCGGCCATCGACACGTCGACGATCTGGCCCTTCGCCCGAGCCCGGGCTTATCTGGACCACCATCCCGCTCGCGCAGCGCGGCCAGGATCCCGAACGCCGCCATCAGCGCGCCGCCGCCGAGGTCGGCGATCTGGCCCGCTGCCTGCACCGGCTCCCCCCCGCGCTCGCCCGTCAGGCCGAGCAGGCCGACGAGGCCGAGGTAGTTCATGTCGTGGCCCGCCGCCTCGCGCTTGGGGCCGGTCTGGCCGTAGCCGGAGATCGCGCAGTAGACGATCCCCGGGTTCTCCTCGCGCATCCGCTCGTAGCCCACCCCGAGCCGGTCGAGCACGCCGGGGCGGAAGGACTCGAGCACGACGTCGTACTCGCGCACGAGCCTCAGCAGCGCCTCGCGACCGCCCTCGCTCTTCAGGTCCAGCCGGATCGAGCGCTTGTTGCGGTTCAGGGAGAGGAACAGCGCGGACTTGGCGCTGTCGTCGGCGCCGTCGATATAGGGCGGCGACAGGCGGATGTAGTCGCCCATGCCGGTGTCCTCGACCTTCAGCACATCCGCGCCGAAGTCCGCCAGCAGCAGCGAGCAGAAGCCGCCGGGGAGCAGGCGCGAGAGGTCGAGCACCTTGATGCCCTCCAGCGGCAGGCTCATCTACGCCCTCACGCGCGGGAATGTTCAGCGCCGCGCGCGCCTCAGCGACGGTCGCCGGGCGGCGACCCATGTCTTCGGTCATCTGCCTGGCCTTGGCGATCAAGTCGCCGTTGGACTTCGCCATCTCCCCGTTCGGGGAGATACAGGTTGTCCTCCAGCCCGACCCTGATCGAGCCGCCGAGCGAGAGCGCCGCGCCGACGAGCATCCACTGGTCGCGCGAGATCCCGATCACGCCCCAGTGAGATCCCGCCGGAATGTTCTCGACCATCGCCGCGAGGTTCCGCGCGGTCGGCGGGATGCCGCCGACGACGCCCATCACGCAGTCGACGTGCAGCGGGGTTTTCAAGACGCCCATGTCGATCAAGCGGCGCGAGCGAGCCCACGTGGCCGATATCGAAGCACTCGTGCTCCGGTTTGATTTCCAGCTCGTTCATCGCCTCCAGCAGCTCGACGATCTCATCGAACGGGTTGGCGAAGACCATCTTGAAGACGAACTGTTTTTTCGATCTCGAGTACTTCGCGTAGTTCATCGAGCCCATGTTCAGCGCCGCCACCTCGGGACGGCAGGCGCGCAGATACTCGATCCGCTTCTGGACCGGGACTCCAATCGTGCCCGTGGAGAAGTTCACGATCACCGCATCGCCCACCTCGCCTCTGATCGCATCGCTGATCGCTTTGAAATCCTCGATCTCATAGCTGGGCGTCCCGTCCGGTTTGCGCGCGTGGATGTGGATCATCACCCCGCCCTCGTCGACGATCCGCCGTGCCTCCGCCGCGTACTCGGCGGGCGTATACGGGATCGCCGGGCACTGCGCGCGGTTGGCGATCGCGCCGGAGATCGAGCAGGTGATGACCACCGGGTCGTCAAGGCTCACAAGAGCACCTTCTGGATCCAGCGTCGCGATGCGCGTCCAGGGGGTTCATACGGGCACCACCCCCTGCCGCTTCCACGGCCGCTCCACCTTCTTGCTCGCCGACATCTCCAGCCCGCGGCAGATCGTCTCGCGGGTCTCGCGCGGGTCGATCACGTCGTCGATCAGGTCGTTCCCGGCGGCGATGTACACGTCGAAGATCTTGCGGAAGCCCTCGATCAGCTCGGCCTTCTTCGCCTCCGGATCCTCCGCCTCGTCGACCTGCTTTGCGGAACGCGATCTCGACCACGCCCTCGGCACCCATCACGGTGATCTCGGCGGTCGGCCAGGCGACGATCAGGTCCGGTTCATAGGCGCGCCCGTTCATCACGTAGTACCCCGCTCCATAGGCCTTGCGCGTGATCACCGTCAGCTTCGGCACGGTCGCGTTGGCGACCGCGTACAGCATCTTCGCGCCGTGGCGGATGATCCCCTCGGCCTCGACCTTCGTGCCGACCATGAAGCCTGGCACGTCCATCAGGAACACGAGCGGAATCCCGAACGCGTTGCAGAGGTTGACGAAGCGCGCGGCCTTGTCGGCCGAGTTGTTGTCGAGGATCCCGCCGAGCTGCTTGGGCTGGTTGGCGACGATCCCCGCCGGGCGCCCGCCGAAGCGGGCGAAGCACGTGATGATCGTCTTCGCCCACTGGCCCTTCATGTCGAAGTACTCGCCGTCGTCGACGATCCGGCGGATCACCTCGTACATGTCGTAAGGCTTGCGGTTGGACTCCGGCAGCACGTCGAGCAACTCGTCCTCGCGCCGGTCGATCGGGTCGCTCACCGGCCGCACCGGCGAGCGCTCTTCGCAGTTCTGGGGCATGAACGAGAGGTACTGCTTGATCGCATCGATGCACTCCTCGTCGCTGCCCACCTCCATGTCGCCCACGCCCGACTTGCGCGTGTGCACGCGCGAGCCGCCCAATTCCTCCTGGGTGACGTCCTCGCCGACTGCCGCCTTCACGAGATGCGGCCCCGCGAGCGCCATCGAGCCTCGGCCCTTGACCATCGGCACGAAGTCCGCCAGGCCGGGGATGTAGGCGGTGCCGGCCGCGCAGGGGCCCATCAGCGCCGCGATCTGCGGGATCACGCCGCTCATCACGACCTCCTCGCGGAACAGATGCCCGGAGCCGGCGAACATCGCGCCGGCGGCCTCCTGCACGCGCGCGCCGGCGGAGTCGAGCAGCCAGATGAACGGCATCCGCTTCGTCAGGGCCAACTCGCGTAGGCGCGTCACCTTGATCTCGCCGGTCATCCCCATCGAGCCAGCCATCACCGTGAAGTCATACGCGCAGACCGCCACCAGGCGCCCGTCGAGCTTGCCGTAGCCGGTGATCACGCCGTCCGCCGGCGCCTCTACGCCGTCCATCGCCCGCTGGGAGAAATGCGGCTTGCCGTGGATGCCGAGCTCGGTGAACGTCCCCTCGTCGATCAGCAACGCGATCCGCTCGCGCGCCGTGAGCTTTTCGCGGTCGTGCTGCTTCTGAATCTTCTCCTCGCCGCCGCCAAGCCTGATCTTCGCGCGACGGGCCTCGAGGTCCTCGACCAGGGGTCGCAGGAGGGAGGTCGTCTGCTCAGTCTCAGCGGGCGCTCATCAGCGGCCTTTCCAGATGGGATCGCGCTTCTCGAAGAACGCGGTGACCCCCTCGACGATGTCCTCGGTCGAGAGCGCCAACGTCAGCTGCGCGCGCAGATAGTCGAGCGCGTCGTCGAACGGCATGTCGAGCTGACGGCGCATCGCCTCCTTGCCAAGCCGCATGATCACCGGCGACTTCCCAGCGAGCTTCTCCGCCCAATCGGCGACAGCCTCGTCGAAGTCCTCGACGGGAACGACCTTGTTGACGATTCCCGCCGCGAGCGCCTCCTGCGCGCTCCAGCGCTCGCCGAGCAAAAGCAGCTCGTTCGCCTTCTTGCGCGGGACGTTGCGGTAGATCAGCGCCATGATCATGAACGGGAACGTGCCGATGTTGATCTCGGGCGTGCCGAACGTCGCCTTCTCCGAGGCGACGATCAGGTCGCAGGCGAGCGCGATCCCGAGCGCGCCGGCGAGCACGTGCCCGTCCGCCGCACAGACCGTCGGCTTGGGCAGACCGACGATCAGCCTGAACAGCGCGACGAAGCGCTCGGAGCCGAAGTGCTTGTGTACGAGCGTCGCGTCCCCCGCGAAGCCACCGAGGTTCGCGCCGGAGGAGAACACCTTCTCGTGAGAGGACGCGAGCACCACACAGCGCACCGCCTCATCGTCACGGGCGTGCTCAAAGGCCTCCATCAGGCCTCCGAGCAACTCAGCCGACAGCGCGTTGCGCGTGTCCGGGTCGTTCAGCGTGATCGTCGCCACGCCTGAGTCGGCGAGCGTGTAGAGAACCGCGTCGGTGGGCACAACGCCATCCTAACCGCATCTTCGCCTGCGGGAAGTAAGCAGCGCTACTGTTTACTTTCCCACCCGCCTGCGTTAGCGTCTGCGACGCACCCCAAAGAACGAGGAGATCCCCACGATGGCCGCCACCGCCGAGAGCGTGCAGAAGCCCGACTTCGAGACAAAGCGCAAGCACTTCATCTTCACCGACGAGCACGAACAGCTGCGCGAGTCGATCCGCAACTTCGCCATCAAAGAGCTAGCCCCCCACGCGGAGGAGTGGGAGGAGACGACGTTCCCCGACTCGATCTTCCCGCGGATGGGCGAACTGGGCTTCCTCGGCCTCGACAAGCCCGAGCAGTACGGCGGGCAGGGCGGCGACTACTACACGGCGCTCGTGCTCGCGGAGGAGATCACCAACGGCAACTCGGGCGGCCTGGCGATGGGGCTGGCCGTGCACACCGACATGGCGATGCCGCCGATCCTCGCGTTCGGCTCAGAGGAGCAGAAGCAGGAGTGGGTCGTGCCGGCGATCAAGGGCGAGAAGATCCTCTGCCTGGGCATCACCGAGCCCGACGCCGGCTCGGACGTGAAAGGGATCAAGACGCGCGCCGTGAAAGACGGCGACGAGTACGTGATCAACGGTTCGAAGACGTACATCACCAACGGCCACCGCGCCGACGTGATCGTGCTCGTCACGAAGACCGACGCGGACGCCGGCTACGACGGCTTCACCCTGTTCCTCGTGCCGATGGACGCGCCCGGCGTGATCCGCGAGAAGAACCTCGAGAAGCTCGGCATGCACGCCTCCGACACGGCGCTGCTGGCCTTCCAGGACGTGCGCGTGCCGGAGTCCGCGGTGCTCGGCCAGGTCGGCAAGGGCTTCTACCACATCATGTGGGAGCTCCAGGGCGAGCGCCTGATCGGCGCCGCCGGGATGGTGTCGGGCGCGCAGAAGTGCTTCGAACGCACGCTCCAGTACGCCCACGAGCGCAAGGCGTTCGGCCGCGAAATCGGCAAGTTCCAGGTGATCCGCCACAAGTTCGCGGAGATGGCCACCAAAATCGAGTCCGCGCGGCAGATGACCTACATCACCGCCTGGCGCTTCAACAACGGTGAGTACCCCGTGCGCGAGATCTCGATGTCCAAGCTGCACGCCTCGCGCGTGCTCTGCGAAGTGGCCGACGAATGCATCCAGATCCACGGCGGCGCCGGCTACATGCGCGAGTACGGCGTCGAGCGCGTCTGGCGCGACGCCCGCCTGAACCGCATCGGCGCGGGCACCGACGAGATCATGCTCGACGTGATCGGCCGGTCCTACGGTCTCTGATCGCGAGTGGGAATGTCACCGGGGGGCGGTCGGGAGGGGGGCCCGCCCCCCTCCCGTTCAGTGATGAGATCGCCCGCTTCGCGGGCCCCGGGTCCGCATGCGGACCCGGTCAGGGCGCGCATGCGCGCCCTGCTGGAAGCCGCACATGTGCGGCTTCCCCGGATGGTGCATGCACCATCCGGCCCACCGGCGCATGCGCCGGTGGGAACTACGTCCGCCCCTCTCTCATGACCGCACCCACGCCCCCATTCACCGAGGAGCACGAAGAGCTGCGCGCAGTCGATCCGCGGCTTTCTCGACCGCGAGCTCGCCCCGCACGCGCAGGAGTGGGAGGACGCGCGCTGGTTCCCGGACGAGGTCTTCCCGCAGCTCGCTGCGCAGGGCCTGCTCGGCCTGAAGTACCCGGCCGAGCTCGGCGGCCAGGGCGGCGACTACCTGCACGAGGCGGTGCTCGTCGAGGAGCTCGCGCGGATCGGCTCGGGCGGGACGGCCGCCGGGATCGGCGCGCACATCGAACATCGCCACGCCGCCGATCTGGAAGTTCGGCACCGCGGATCATCATCAGCGCTACCTCGTGCCCGCGATCAAGGGCGAGAAGATCGGCGCGCTCGGGATCACCGAGCCCGGCGCCGGCTCCGACGTCGCCGCGCTGCGCACGCGCGCCACGCCCGTCGACGGCGGCTGGGTCGTCAACGGCGAGAAGACCTACATCACCAACGGCGTCCGCGCGCACTTCATCGTCACCGCCGTGAAGACGACCGAGGAGGGCGGCCATCACGGGATCTCGTTCCTGATCGTCGATCGCGCCGAGGGCGTCACCTCCGCGAAGCTCGAGAAGCTCGGCTGGCACGCCTCCGACACCGCCACGATCGCCTTCGAGGACGTGTTCGTGCCCGCGGAGAACCTGCTCGGGGAGGAGCACGAGGGCTTCAGGCAGATCATGGCCAACTTCCAGTGGGAGCGCCTGGCGATGGCGCTCGGCGCGGTCGGCGCGATGCAGCTCGCCTGGGAGCGCACGGCCGAGTTCGCCCGCGAGCGCACCGCCTTCGGCCGCCCCCTCTCAAAGCACCAGGCGATCCGCCACAAGCTCGCCGACCTCGCCACGAGCGCCTATACCGCGCGCTGCGTCACCTACGACGCGCTGCGGCGCTTCGTCGCCGGGGAGGAACCGCTGAAGGAGGTCACGATGGCGAAGCTCCTGACCCAGCGCGCCTCCTTCGAGCTGATGGACGCCTGCCTGCAGATCCACGGTGGCGCCGGCTACATGAAGGAGCTCTGGGTCGAGCGCGCCGCGCGCGACTCCCGCCTCGGCCCGATCGGCGGCGGCTCGGACGAGATCATGCGCGAGATCCTCGGCCGCGTCCTGGCGTTGTAGGTAACCGACCCCCTGCACCCTGCCACGAACGGAGGTGGCCAGGAAGGATCGCCCCTCCACGCACAGATCGTGCAGGAGACCCACGGGCAGATACTTGCGTTGTAGGTAGGTGACCCTCAACACCAACGGGGGTGGTCGGCCAAACGGGGGGTGGTCGGGAGGGGGGCCCGCCCCCCTCCCGTTATCAAACTGGGAAACAGTTTGCAGGGTTGTCCAAACCTGCCCATCGAAGCTCATGCACGCGCCGGGAGCAGCCGATGCATGATTGGTGCCTCGACCCCGTTCCCTCTTCGGCGTACTCGCGCTCGTCGTGGTGTGCTTATTCGCCACGGCCGCAGCCGTCGCGCCGCTTGCCCAGGCCACGACGAGAAGCCTCGCCACTCGCCCCGCGCGCACAAGCAGCCGGCCGGCGCCATCATCGCCAGGCTCGCACGGCGGTGCGGTGCGCGAAGAAGAGCAGCTTTCACGCGCGGGGTGGCCACATCCACCGCAAGCACCACGCCGCCGACTGCACCAAGCGCGGCTCCGGCAGGCGGAAGGGCCATCCTACGACCAAGGGGCATCATCGCGGCAAGCGCCATCGCCCGGCCGCGGTCCGACCGGCCCACGCGGGCGACTCCTGCCCCGGCGCCGGCGAGCAGCCGACGCAGAGCAACATCGAAACGATCCGCACGCGCCACCCTCTGCCTGGTCAACCAGGAACGTGCCGAGCCGCGGCGAGGCAGCACTCCAGTTCAATGCGGACCTGCAGCAGTCCGCCCAGGCCCACACCGAGAGCATGGCCTTCGGCGACTACTTCGAACACGACGGGCCGGGCGGCGACACCCCGCTCAGCCGCATGACCGCCGCCGGCTACATCCCCAGCGGGGGGAACGTCGGCTACGAAATCGGCGAGAACATCGGCTGGGGCACCCTCAGCCTGGGCACGCCCCGCGCGATCGTCGCCGCCTGGATGGCCTCGCCCGGGCACCGCGCGAACATCCTCGACGTCCACTTCCGCGACACCGCGATCGGCGTCTCCCCACACGTCCCCTCCTCGCTCAGCGGGGGTCAATCCGGTGGGATCTACACGCAGGACTTCGGCGTCATCATCACCGGCTGAGCGGGGCCGGTGTGGGTGACGACCGACCGTCGATCGACCAGGTCCAGAGCGAAGTCGAGGCCATCTCATCCCCTTTGCAAAACCTCAGAGCTAGGATCGAGGGGTGCCCTGACCGCCTGTACTTCACGGACTCCGACGAGGCCAACGCGCTGATCGCCGCCGACCCGATGGCGCTGTTGCTGGGATTCGCCTTAGATCAACAGGTCCCGGTCCAGAAGGCCTTTCTCGGGCCGCTGGAACTGCGCGAACGACTCGGAGCGCTCGACTCCGCGACGCTCGCTGCGGCCGACCTCGAGCCGGTGTTCCGCGCGAAGCCCGCCATCCATCGCTATCCCGGCATGATGGCCAAGCGGGTGCACGACCTGGCCGAGCACGTGCAGGACCACTACGCAGGCGACGCGGCACAGGTGTGGATGGCCGCGCCCGACGCGTCTGCCCTGCACTCCAATCTGGCTGCGCTACCCGGCTTCGGTGAGATGAAGGTCAAGTCGATCGGCGCGGTGCTCGCCAAGCGATTCGGCGTCGCGGTGGCGGCCGGCCTCGTGCCGCCGCATCCGACGCTCGGCGACGTGGACTCGCCGCAGGCGCTGCTCGACTACCAGGCCGCAAAGCGCGCCCACAAGGCCGAGTGGAAGAGGATGAAGAGCCGAGGCTGACCGGTGAGACGACCTTTCGGCCTTCACGCCGGAAGCGACCAACAAAGGTAATCTCCGGGCACTGACCACGACAAGGAGACGCAACGGCTATGGGAGTACTCGACGGCAAGTCGGCGATCGTGACGGGCTCGGCCCGCGGCATCGGACGCGCAACGGCTGAACTGCTCGCCTCGCAGGGCGCGCAGGTTCTGATCAACGACCTCGACGGTGACGTCGCCGAGCAGGCGGCCGGGGAGATCCAGGGCGAGACGGCTGTCTTCGCCGGCGACCTGACCAAGTCCGACGCGCCCGAGGCGCTCGTGAAGGCGGCGGTCGACGCGTTCGGCAAGATCGACATCCTCGTCAACAACGCCGGCTACACGATCGACGCGCCGATCCACAAGATGTCCGACGAGCAGTTCCAGGCGATGCTCGACATCCACACGGTCGTCCCCTTCCGCGTGCTGCGCGCGGCCGCGCCCTACCTGCGCGATCCCGCGAAGAAGGAGCGCGAGGAAGGCGTCGAGGTGTTCCGCAAGGTCGTCAACGTCTCCTCCACCTCGGGCACGTTCGGCAACCCCGGACAGGCCAACTACTCCGCCGGTAAGGCCGGCGTCGTGGGGCTGACGAAAACGCTCGCGAAGGAGTGGGGCCAGTTCAAGATCAACGTCAACGCGGTCGCCTTCGGCTTCATCGACACCCGCCTCACGCAGGCGAAGGACGATGAGAACAGCATGGAGATCGGCGGCGAGAAGGTGCAGCTCGGCATCCCCGAGCAGCTGCGCCAGATGGCCTCGATGCTGATCCCGCTCGGCCGCCCCGCGACGCCCGAGGAGGCCGCCGGCGGCGTGTTCTTCCTGTGCTCCCCCTGGTCGAACTACGTGCAGGGCCAGACGCTGCACATCACCGGCGGGATGTTCGGCGGGATGACGGGCTAAACGGGAGGGGAGCAGGCTGACGGGAGGGGCAGGCCCCCCTCCCGACCACCCCCCGCGGTGCAAGGCTCAGACGCCGGGCCGGCAAAGCCGGCCCTCGTGGCACGCTCGATGCTCTCGAAACCGTCGCGAGCCCTTCAAGGGCCCCGCAGATCGAGCAGACACCCCGAGAAGTAGGCCCCCGCGGGCGAGGCCAGGTAGGCGCACAGCGCCGCCACCTCGCCCGCGGCGGTCGTCTCGCCCGGAGCGATCGTGACCACCGTGATCCCGTAACGCGCCCACTCGGTCGAGAGCGTGCGTCGCCAGGTTCTCGAGGCCCGCACGCGCGGCGTCGGCCTGCTCGCCCGCGTTCGGCCGCCGGAGCCAGGTAGACGATCCGACCGGTAACCCGATCCGCCACTTGCGGCTCAGCCGTTGATCGGACTCAGGAAAGCGTGGTTCACGACGGCGCGCGTGACGTTCCAGGTCGCGTCGAGGCAGGTCGCGCAAACCTCCCTGCGCAAACAGCCCCGCGCCATCCACGACCAGCATGTCGAGACTCCCCGACTCGGTGACCGCGGCCGTGACCGTCTCGTCCACGATCGCCTCATCGGCGGCGTCGGGGGCACATCTGTGTACGTCGGCGCCCAACTCTGTGAACGCCTCGCCACCGTGCATCGAGCCGCCAATCGTCGCTGCCCGGCGGACCCAGCGTACCCGCCGGATCCGTATGCGCCGGTCCCGCGCGACTCGACTGCCGCACCTGCAATCAGGACCGACACCCCGTCCAGCAGGCCGGGGCGCAGCAGCTCGGATGCGTCGATCGCGCTCAGGGGTCAGCCCGTCGAGTGAGCTCAGCGGGTTCGGACTCAGGGCGCCGCGGGCGGGAACCCGCCGGCCTGGAACGGACCCGACGGGTCTGGCTCGGGGGGTCCGCCAGCCTTGTCGCCGCGCAGCTCGAAGTAGAGCACCGAGGCCGCGAGGCGCCGAGATCGGCGCGGTCAGAATCTCGACGATCACCCGCACGACGATGCCGACGGCGGTTCCGCCCGAGTCGCCGATCGCCTCGATGATTCCCGGAGACGATACTGACGCCGATCACGAGCACGACGATCACCCCGAACACCTGCCAGCCGTTGCCCTTCACGAGCTCGCGACTGCGCCCGAGCGCCTTCAGGCCGCCGGGGTTCTCCAGCACGACGACCGGCGCGGCGACCGACCAGATCGTGATCAGGATCAGCCCGGGGACGATGATCAGGACGAAGCCGATCGCGATCCCGATGCCGGCGAGGATCCCCACGAGGATCAGCTGGCCAAGAACCGGCGTGGCCGCGTTGAGCAGCTGACCGACGGTGGCGTCGCGCCGGCCGTCCTGAACGTCGGCCACCAGCTCGACGACCATGCCCGTGAACAGGGTCGTGCCGACGAGGATCACGATGAACGCGAGGATCGCGAGCACGGGAGCGATCACGACGAGCAGCGCGGAGATCACCCCGACCACCACGAACACGACGGCCGCCGCGGGCAGCAGCACGGACGCCTGGTCGGCATAGATGCTGAACGTCCGGCTGATGACCGAGCCGATGTCTATCGAACGGTTCATTCCTCGCTCCTCGCGGCGTCGCTTTACGGTTGACTGCGAGCCAACCATACGTGACCACCCCGACGGTTGGGAAGATTTGCGGGCCGCCGGCACGCAACCACCGGCATCGGGAGGCGGAGACTCGACCCGCGCGCGCCGCTCAACTACGCGACGGCGGTGCGCTTGCCGACTTGCGCTCGGCCCGACGCCGCTCGCGCTCGCGCTGCAGCACGCCCTTGCGGCCGTACTCGTCCAGGCCGTCGTACAGCGCCCGGATCCGCAGGAGGATCTCGTCGGCGACCGCCTGCTGCTGCTCGCGGGTGGGATTCGGGATGCGCTCCCAGCGCACCGGATCCCCGTACTGGACGGTCGTCTTCGGGAACTGCAGGCGCTTCCAGTTGCGGATCCGCGAGGAGCCGTGGATCGCGATCGGCACGACCGGCGCGCCGGTCTCCAGCGCGAGGCGGCCGATCCCGCGCTTGGCCTCCGTCGGCCACTTTGCCCGTGCGCGAGCGCCCGCCCTCGCAGTACATCGTGATCGCCCCCCCGCGCGCGAGGATCGTCTCGGCGGTGATCACCATCTCCTCGTCGCGCGCGCCGCGACGCACCGGGAACACGCCGCCGTGGGTGTAGATGAACTGCATCGGTTTTTTGAAGAGCTGCGACTTGGCCATGAAGCGGACCTTGCGCCGGATGTAGCAGCCCATCAGGAAGTGGTCCATGAACGAGAAGTGGTTCGGCGCGAGGATCACCGCGCCCGCGCCCGGCGCCTTCTCGAGCGAGATCGCGCGCGCGCGCAGGAACGTGTAGGCGTAGATCGAGGTGAGCACACGCGTCAGCTCATACGCCCAGTCCGGTTCGCGCGTGCGCGCGCGCTCGTGGAAGCGGTCGAAGTACTCCTTCGGCCGCGGGTCGGCGTAGACCTGCTCGCGCATCGATGCGAGATCGCTCATCTATTGGCTCTACAGCGCCGGCCAGGCAAAGTTACGCGTGGACCCCCACATCATCCTCCCTGGGAAGGCATCGTCGCATGCGACGATGCCCCGGCCGATTGGCGATCGAGGGGATCGCCAATCGTCCAGCATGCGCGGCCGGCCGGCCGGCACATGTGCCGGCCGGAACAGCATCAATCATCATCGGGAACGTGCCCGCTCAAGTGCATCGGCCCAGCCGGCGAGCAGCGCCGCACGCTCATCCTCGCCCATCCGCGGCTCGTAGCGCGCGCCCTCTCGCCAGGAGTCGCGCACGTCCGCAACCGTCCACATCCCCACGCCGACGCCCGCCAGGTAGGCGGCGCCGAGCGCCGTCGTCTCGGTGCTCTCGCCGAGCACGACCGGCGCGCCGAGCACGTCGGCCTGGAACTGCATCAGCCAGCCGTTCGCGCTCGCTCCCGCCGTCGGCGCGCAGCTCGCTGAGCGGGTGGGCGGTGGCGTCCTGCATCGCGCGCACCGCGTCGAGCGTCTGGTAGGCGATCGCCTCGAGCGTCGCGCGCGCCAGGTGCGCACGGCCGGTTCCGCGCGTGAGCCCGACGATCGTGCCGCGCGCGTGGGGATCCCAGTGCGGGGAGCCGAGGCCGGTGAGCGCCGGCACGAAGTAGACGCCGTCGTTTGCGTCGAGCGACGCCGCCAGCGCCGCGGTGTCCTCGGCGCGCTCGATGATCTGAAGCTCGTCGCGCAGCCACTGCACCGCCGCGCCGGTGACGAAGATCGACGCCTCCAGCGCGTAGGCCAGCCCGGCGGCGTGCGTGGCCGAGCGGCGCATCGGCATTGACGTGCCGAGCGCAGGTGTGGCCGAGCCGCCGAGCACAGGCTTGGCCGGATCGAGCTCCGAGGCAGCCGGCTGCGGAGGCGTCCCCGGAGCGGGCGCGGGTCCGATCTGCGAGGCAACCGTCGCGAGCAGGCCCGGTCCCGGCTCAGGCGCCGTGAAGCCGGAGTGCAGCAGCACGAACGAGCCGGTCCCGAAGGTGGCCTTCGCCATGCCCGGATCGACGCAGGCCTGGCCGAACAGCGCGGCCTGCTGGTCGCCGGCGACGCCGGCGACGGGACGGCGTGACCATGCAGCGCCGCGGGGCGTGTCTCGCCCATGATTCCCGCGCTCGGACGGACCGCGGGCAGCGCGCGAGCTGGGACGTCGAACAACTCCAGCAGCTCCGGATCCCAGCGACCGGCGGCGATCTCGTAGAGCAGCGTGCGCGACGCATTCGTCGCGTCGGTGACGTGCTCGCCGGTGAGCTTGAAGACGAGCCACGAGTCGATCGTCCCGAACACCGCCGTGCCGTCGTCAGCTCGCTCGCGCAGGCCCTCGACGTGCTCCAGCAACCATGCGATCTTCGTGGCCGAGAAATAGGGGTCGAGGATCAGGCCGGTGCGCTCCCGGATCAGCGGCTCGTGGCCGGCGGCGCGCAGCTCCTCACAGCGGGCCGCGGTACGGCGGTCCTGCCAGACGATTGCGTTGTACAGCGGCGCTCCCGTCGCCGGGTCCCAGACGCAGACCGTCTCGCGCTGGTTGGCGATTCCGACCGCGGCCAGGTCCCCGGGGCGCACGCCCGCGTCGTCGAGCGCCTCGCCCGCGACGGCCTGCGTGACCGACCAGATCTCCCCCGCGTCGTGCTCGACCCAGCCGGGCCGGGGAAAATGCTGGGTGAACTCGCGCTGGGCGCGCCCGATTGGCTCGGCACGCTCGTCGAACACGAAGCAGGTGATGCCGGTGGTGCCCTGGTCGATCGCGAGAATCATCTCGGCGCGAGCCTACCGCCGGGCGATGTAGACGCGCACGAAATCGACGAGCTGGCGGCCGCGGTGCAGAAAGCCCGCAAGCGTGCGCCCGGTGGCGCGGTGGGCGAGGTCGAGCTCGACCTCGGCGATGCGGTGGCCGGCACGCGCGGCGTCGATCGTCATCCCGATCTCCATGCCGAAGCCGTGCGCGAACGGCAGTACGTCCTCGAGCACGCTGGCGCGCAACGCGCGCTGGCCCGAGATCGGTGCGCGCAGCTCCAGGCCGCATCGGCGGCGGATCGCCCAGCGCGCGAAGCCGACCGCGAGCCCAACCCCACCCCCGATGCGAGTGGCGAAGGCCGCGACCGCCAGATCCGCGTCACCGTGCCGTACCGAGTCCGCAAGCGCACCCAGCTCGAGCGCTGAGCGGCCGAGATCGGCGTCGCATAGAACAAACACGGTCGCATCGGCTTCCTGTAGGGCCTCACGCGCAGCGAGCGTGGCAGCGCCACCCTTGCCAATCATCCGCTGGCTGCGCACGACCCTTGCGCCGGCCCGGCCAGCGATCTCCGGCGTGGCGTCGGTGGAGCCGTCGTCGGCTACCAACACCGGCGCGCCGGGAAAGGCTTCCCCGAGTGCATCCAGCGTGGCCTCGATTTGGGAAGCCTCGTTGTAGGCGGTGACGAGGATGACGGTGTCGGTGCTCATGGAATCGTCCCCGGAGGCTATTGTCCGGGACCGTCCTGGATCAACGAGGAGGCTGCGCACATGCCCGAGGTAGAGGCCCACATCACCGGCACCGTATGGAAAATCGAGTGCGCCGTCGGCGACATGATCGAGGAGGGCGACACGGTGGCGATCCTCGAGTCGATGAAGATGGAGATGCCCGTCGAGGCCGAGGACTCGGGCACGGTCACCGAGATCCGCTGCGAGGAGGGCCAGGCGGTCAACGAGGGCGACACGCTCGTCGTGCTCGGGTAGGTATCCGTGTCTCCGAGCCCCATCTCACGTGAGCTCGCCGACGGCAAGCTGCTGGTCGATGAGCCCGGTGAGGGCGTCATCCGCCTGACGATCTCCAATCCGGCCAAGCGCAACGCGCTCGATCACCCGATCCTCGACGCGATCACCGCGACGCTCACCGAGCTCGCGGCGATCGATGCGACAGACGGCGAGGCCGCTCCCCGCGCGCGCTGCGTGATCATCACCGGCGCCCACGGGATGTTCTCGGCCGGGTACGACATCGGCGAGATCCCCGACGAGGAGTTCGAGGAGCGTGCCGAGCGGCTCGTCGCGCACCCCTTCACCGAAGCGATCGAGGCGCTGGAGGCATTCCCCTATCCCACGCTCGCAGTGCTCCCCGGCCACACGATCGGCGGCGGCCTGGAGCTCGCGCTGGCCTGCGATCTGCGCGTCGCCCTAGAGGAGATCAAGCTGGGGATGCCGCCGGCGAAGCTGGGGCTCGTCTACTCGCACACTGGCTTGCGCCGATTCATCGACGCGATCGGAGCGCCGCGCACACGCGAGCTGTTCCTCCTCGGTCGCTACATCGACGCGCCCACGGCGCTCGGATGGGGGCTCGTCAACCGCCTTGCCTCGGCCGCGGAGCTCGAGGCGACGGCGCTGGAGCTCGCGGGCGAGCTTGCGAGCAACGCGCCGCTCTCACAATTCGGCAACAAGCGCGTGATCGCCGAGCTGCTCGCCGCCGAGGGAGAGTTGCTCACGGAGGTCGAGGAGCAGTTGATCGGGTTGCGACGGGCATCATTCGCATCGCAGGACATGCGTGAGGGCATGAAGGCCTTCGCCGAGAAACGGCCGCCGCGGTGGCGCGGGGTGTAGCGTCTGCGAGGCTCCGCAACGTCAATCTTCTACAAACGACCGGAGGTCGCTCGCAAATGCCGCCGCTGATCACCCGCGAGGAAGCCCTGCAGCTGGGCGAGATCGAGGACCACACCCAGATCGAGGCGCTGGTCGAGCGCGCCTGGGAAGCACGCGTCGAGCGCTTCGCCGACTCTACCGACATGTGCTCGCTCGTGAACGCCAAGTCCGGTGGTTGCGCCGAGGACTGCGGCTTCTGCGCGCAGTCGCGCTTCGCCGAGGCCGAGACGCCGCTGCACGCGATGATGGAGCCCGAGCAGGTGCTCGAACACGCGCACGCCGCCGAGGCCGCGGGGGCGCACCGCTTCTGCATGGTCACGCAGGGCCAGGGCCTGTCCAAGCGCGACTTCGAGAAGTACCTGCAGGGCGTCCGGCTGGTCTCCGAGCACACCAACCTGAAGCGCTGCGCTTCGGTCGGGCACATCTCCACCGCGCGCGCGCAGGCGCTGAAGGAGGCAGGCATCCAGCGCGTGCACCACAACGTGGAGACGGCCGAGAGCTACTACGACGAGGTCTCCACGACCGTCCGCTACGAGGGCCGGCTGCGCACGATCGAGGCGGTCAAGGAGTCGGGGCTGGAGACCTGCGTCGGCGGCATTCTCAACCTCGGCGAGAGTCGCGAGCAGCGCGTGGAGATGGCCTTCGAGCTGGCTGAGATCAACCCGACGAGCGTGCCGATCAACATGCTCAACCCGCGGCCGGGCACGAAGTTTGGCGATCGCGAGTACATGGACCCGTGGGAGGCCGTCAAGTGGATCGCGATCTTCCGTCTGATCCTGCCCGAAGCGCTGTTCCGGCTGTGCGGTGGGCGCGTGGAGAACCTCGGCGAGCTGCAGGAGCTGGCGGTGAAGGCCGGCATCAACGGCGTGATGATGGGCAACTTCCTGACGACGCTCGGTAACGAGCCCGAACTCGATCGCGCGATGTTCGAAGAGCACGGCCTGAACGTCGCGCGCCACGCCGACAACGGCACGAACCCGCGACCGGACAACCGCTCGGGATGGCTGCAGGGCGAGACGCCGGATGTCGTGGAGAAGCTGCTCGACACATCCGCGCCCGCGACCGCTGCGGCGATCGACTTGGACGTCAAGCTATGGGACCCATCGAGTCAGCTGCGGTTCAAGGCCAAGCGCACCGTTCCGCCACGCCCCGACGGCGCGCCGAACGCGGCACCGGCGGACTGGGATCGACCCTCGGGCACTCTCACCGACCCTCCCATGGAGCGGACGCCGGAAACGGTCGCCGCCGGCTGGGGCGACTGAACGGGCGAGCGGCGGAGGCATGCGGTGAACGAGATCGAGCAGCGCCTGGAGGAGCTCGAGCGGCTTGGGCGCAGCCGGCGTACGCGGATGGTGAGCGGGCCACAGGGGCCGCGCGTGCTGCTCGACGGCAAGCCGGTGCTGCTGCTCTGCTCGAACAACTACCTCGGGCTCGCCGACCACCCCCGTGTCCGCGAGGCGGCGGCCGACGCGGCGATGCGTTGGGGCGTGGGCGCGGGCGCCTCGCGGCTGGTATCGGGGACGATGACGATCCACCGCCGCCTCGAGCAGCGTCTGGCGGCGTTCGAGCGCGCCGAGGAGTGCGTGCTGTTCGGCTCGGGCTACCTCGCCAACGCCGGCGCGATCGGCGCGCTGGCCGGACGCGGCGACACGATCTTCTCCGACGAGCTCAACCACGCCTCGATCGTCGACGGTTGCCGGCTCTCACGGGCAGAGGTGGTCGTGTACAAGCACTGCGATGTCGACGACCTCGAGCAGGCGCTGCGCCGCCACGGCGGCAGCGTCCGGCGGCTGATCGTAACCGACTCGGTGTTCTCGATGGACGGCGACCTCGCGCCGCTGGTGGGGATTGTCGAGCTCGCCAAGACCTACGGCGCGCGGACGATCGTCGACGAGGCCCATGCGCTCGGCGCGATCGGCCCCGCCGGACGCGGCGCGATCGCACAGGCCGGCCTGGTGGGCGAGGTCGACATCGCGATCGGCACGCTCGGCAAGGCGCTCGGCTCCTACGGCGCCTATGCGTGCGCGAGCGAGGAGATGATCCGCTACCTGATCAACACCGCCCGGCCGCTGATCTTCTCGACCGCCCCGCCCCCACCGGCGGTCGCGGGCGCGCTGGCGGCGCTGGAGCTGCTGGAAGAGGAACCGCATCGCGTACAGCGGCTGCGCTCGAACGCACGCGTGCTGCGCGGCGCGTTGACGGCCGAAGGTATCGGCGCGGAAGACACCGAGATGCATATCGTTCCCCTGATCGTCGGCGAGGAGCGCGCGGCGATGGGTCTCTGCGAGGCGGCGCTCGAGCGCGGGATCTTCGCCCAGGCGATCCGACCGCCGACCGTCGCGCCGGGCACCTCGCGGCTACGACTAGCGGTGATGGCGACCCACACCGCCGATGAGTTGCGTGAGGCGGCGCGCATACTCGCCGAGGCGGCGCGTGCCCAGGGCCTGGACCTCGTGAGGACGCCGTCGCCTGCGGCAGTGCTCGCGGCCTAGTGCCGTTGGACGCGAGGGCAAGGACAAAGCGAGGGCGAGGACCAAAGATGCGTGGCCTGTTCATCACGGGCACCGGCACGGGGGTCGGAAAGACGGTTCTGAGCGCGGCACTGCTCGCCGCGATCGCAGCCGCCGGCGAGCCCGTGCGCGTGCACAAGCCCGTCGTGACCGGCCTCGACGAGGCCTCGCAGAGCGGGTGGCCGCCCGATCACGAGCTGCTCGCGAGCGTCGCCGGCATGCGGTCCGAGGAGGTCGCGCCGCTGCGCTACGGACCCGCGGTCTCACCCCATCTCGCGGCCCGGCTCGCGGGCGAGGCGATTGACCCAGCCGCCGTGGTCGCACGCGCACGCGCGGCGACGGCCGGCGAGGAGACAGTGATCGTCGAGGGGGTCGGCGGCCTGCTCGTGCCGCTCACCGACGAGCTCACCGTGCGCGATCTCGCCGTCGCACTTGGACTGCCATTGCTGATCGCCGTCGCGCCGGGGCTGGGCACGATCAACCACACGTTGCTCACGCTCAATGCCGCGCGTGCGGCCGGGCTGGACGTACGCGCGGTCGTGCTCACGCCGTGGCCAGTGCAGCCCTCGGAGCTGGAGCGGTCGAACCGCGCGACGATCGCGCGGATGGGCGATGTCGAGGTCGTCGGCCTGGGGCAGGTAACGAGCCCGACCGCCGCCGCTCTTGCTCGCGTGGGAGACGCGCTGCCGTGGCGAGAGTGGCTCTCGATCAGCTCTCCCGTCCCCAATCGACCGTAGAGTTGATGCCGTGGTTTGACCGTCGCGTCACGCTTGACCTCTCCTTCCGGTCGTTCCGGGGTCGTACGCCCGGAGAAAGGAGGTCACATGACCGTGACGTTGGATGCGCTAACCACCGTCCTACTCGTCGCGCTGTTGATCATCGATCGACTAACGCGATAACAGGACGCCCTGGCGGTCGCAGTCAAGACGTCCCCGGCGACCGCCAGGGGCATTCTTGCAAAAGGGAGGGGCCCGAACGCTCAGGCCCCTCCGGAGGCACTGAACATGACGTCAATGCGCTAACCACAGCAGAGCTTAGCTCCCGGCCGGACAGAGTTCAAGCGGGCTCTTGAGCCTGTGCCGCAGCCACCATCGCCCCGCTCACCCGCGCCAGATCGTCCTCGCCGATCACATACGGCGGCATCGTGTAGATCAGATCCCGGAACGGCCGCAGCCACACGCCGCGATCGACCGCCGCGGCGGTCGCGGCGGCCAAGTCCACCTCGCGATCGAGCTGCACCACGCCGATCGCGCCGAGCACGCGCACGTCCAGCACCCCGGGCAGCTCCCGCGCCGGCTGCCAGGCCGGCGCGCAGCGCGCCTTCGATCGTGGCGACGCGCTCGCGCCAGCCACCGTCGGCGAGCAGCTCCAGCGACGCGAGCGCGACCGCGCACGCGAGCGGATTGGCCATGAACGTCGGCCCGTGCATCAGCCCGCCGCCCTCGCCCGCGGAGACCGCATCGGATACCGCGCGCGTGCAGAGCGTCGCGGCGAGCGTCAGGTAGCCGCCGGTGAGCGCCTTGCCGACGCACATCACGTCGGGCACCACGCCGGCGTGCTCGCAGGCGAACAGCGCGCGCCCGCCGGTACGACCGAAGCCGGTGGCGATCTCGTCCAGCACGAGCAGCAGACCGTGCTCGTCGCACAGCCGGCGCAGCAGCGCGACGCACTCCGGCGCGTGGAATCGCATCCCCCCGCGCCCTGCACGACGGGCTCGACGATCACGGCGGCCAGCTCGTGGGCGTGTCGGGCGAGGAGATCGCTGACGTGCTCCGCCCAGCCGGCGTCCAGTCCCGCGTCGAAGCCGTCGGGCGGCCGCTCGGCGAACACGTGCTCGGGGAGCACGCCGGTGAACATGCTGTGCATCCCCCCGACCGGGTCGCAGACGGCCATCGCGCCGAACGTGTCGCCGTGATAGCCGCCGCGCACGGTCAGCAGTCGCGTGCGCTCGGGATGTCCGCTCGCACGCTGAAACTGCAGGCACAGCTTGATCGCGACCTCGACGGAGACCGAGCCGGAGTCGGCGAAGAACACCCGATCCAACCCGTCGGGCGCGATCTCGACCAGGCGCTCGGCCAGGCGCACCGCCGGCTCGTGTGTGAGCCCGCCGAACATCACGTGCGCCATCCGCCCGAGCTGCTCTCGGACGGCGGCGTCGAGCGCGGGGTGGCGGTAACCGTGGATCGCGCACCACCACGAGGACATGCCGTCGATCAGCTCGCGGCCGTCCGCCAGCTTCAGGCGCACGCCCTCAGCCGCCACGACCGGCAGCGGCGCCTGCGCGCCGGGCAGCGCGCCGTAGGGATGCCAGACGTGCTCGCGGTCGAACGCGAGCAGTGCATCCCAGTCGCTCAGATCAGTCCTCGTAGAGGGCGAAGTCGCGCTTTCGGGCTCCGCAGACGGGGCAGAACCAGGTGTCCGGGATGTCCTCGAAGGCGGTTCCGGGAGGAATGCCCCCGTCCGGGTCGCCCTCCTCGGGGTCATAGATGAAGCCGCAGGACTCACAGATCCAGCGTTGCAGGGTGGTGGTCGTCATCGGCGCAAATCCTTGGTCGTCATCGGCGAAAGATTACCGGCCGGCCGTCGTGGCGGTAGGGTCAACCGATGAGCACGCGTGGCGATGACGAGCGTCCAGCGCCGGGGGAGGAGTACGCGGGGCGGGCGGGTACTCGAGGGCGGGTGGCCATCCCATCCATTCCACGCCAGGCGGCGACGGTGATCCTGCTGCGCGGCGGCGCGCAGACGCTCGAAGTGCTACTCGTGAAGCGCACGCCCGAGGCGCGATTCATGGGCGGCGTGTGGGTGTTCCCGGGGGGCGCCGTCGACGCAGGCGAGGGCGACGGCGACGACGCCCACCGCGCAGCGGCGATCCGCGAGCTGCGCGAGGAGGCCGCGATCGCGCTCGATACGCCGGACGCGCTCGTGAAGTTCTCCCGCTGGATCACTCCGGCCGAGGTGCGCACGCGCTTCGACACACACTTCTTCCTCGCTTCGCTGCCCGCCGGCCAGGAGCCGCAAATCGATGGCGAGGAGTGCGTCGAGCACGGCTGGTTCACGCCTGCGGCGGCGCTCGAGGCCCACAGCGAGGGTCAGATCCTGCTCGTGTTCCCCACGATCAAGCACCTTGAACAGCTCGCCGCCTTTCCCTCCGCCGAGGAGCTGCTCACCTACGCGGCCGGCCGCGAGGTGAAGCCGATCCAGCCGCGCGTCGTCGTCGAGGGCGAGGTCGCGCGCGTGCTGCTCCCGGGCGAGCCCGGCTACGACGATCCGCAGCGGGAGCCGGCGGCCTGACTCAGCGCGGTGTTGCAGTGTCGCCGCGCTGTGGGCCGCGGTCGCGCCCGAACGCCGAGCCGAACCCGGCGCGGCGGCTGGCGGCCTCGAGGCGATATCCACAGCTGCTGGCGCGTATGTGCGAAACCGTTGCAGTCGCCGTTGGCGTACTCACCGGTAACTTGTCGTGTGCTTGAGCTGGTTTGAGAGAGAGGCGAAGCATGTTAGGTGACCCTAACATAGTTAGGATCGCCGCGCGAGGTGCTGCCGCCGATCGTGGCGCGGTACCTGACTCGCGCACCTTAGAGAAGCTCAGGCGGCCGCCTCAGCCGGCCGCCTGCTGGGCCTCGATCACGTGCGTGACGGCGTTGATCAGTGCCAGGTGGGTGAAGGCCTGCGGGTAGTTGCCGAGGTGCCGTCCCGAAGAGGCCTCGAGCTCCTCCGCGTAGAGGCCGAGGTGCGAGGAGTAGGAGAGCAGTCGCTCGCAGAGGTGTTCAGCCTCGCGCTGCTCGCCGATCTCCGAGAGCGCGGAGACCAGCCAGAACGAGCAGATCAGGAACGTCCCCTCCGCTCCGCTGAGGCCGTCGTCGGTCTCGTCGGTGCGATAGCGCAGAACGAGGCCGTGCTCGGTCAGTTCCTCGCGGATCGCATTCACGGTCGCGACCAGGCGCTCGTCGTCGGGAGGCAGGAAGCGGACGAGCGGGATCAGCAGCGTGGAGGCGTCGAGCGCGTCGGTGTCATAGTGCTGGCGAAAGACGCCGCGCTTGTCGACGCCGCGGGCGAGGATGTCCTCGCGGATCTCGTCGGCCACCCCCTGCCACTCCTTGGCCTGCTCCTCCTCGCCGCGGCGTTCAGCCAGGCGCGCGCCGCGATCCATCGCCACCCAGCACATCAGCTTCGAGGAGACATAGTGGCGGGGCTCCCCGCGCGCCTCCCAGATGCCCTGGTCGGGCTCCTGCCAGATCTTCGCCGCGCACTGCACCTGGTCGATCAGCACCGGCCACAGGCGCTCGGGAATGTGGTCGCGCTGCTTGGAGTGCAGGTACACCGAGTCGAGCACAGCGCCGAACACGTCGTTCTGGCGCTGGTTGTAGGCGCCGTTGCCGACGCGCACGGGGCGCGCGCCTTCGTAGCCCTTGAGGTGCTCGAGCGTCGACTCCTCCAGGTCCCGCTCGCCCGTGATCCCGTACATGATCTGCAGCGAGCCGTCCTCGTTGCGCTCGAGGTCGGCGACGTATTGGATGAAGTCGTCGGCCTCCCAGTCCAGCCCCAGCGCGTGCAGACCCCAGAGCGTGAACGAGGCGTCGCGCATCCAGCAGTAGCGGTAGTCCCAGTTGCGTTCCCCGTGCGGCGTCTCCGGCAGCGAGGTCGTCGGCGCCGCGACGAGTGCGCCGGTGGGCATGAACGTGAGGCCCTTCAGCGCCAGCGCCGAGCGCTCCAGGTGATAGCGCCAGGGATGGTCGGGGTAGGTGCCGTCGGCCAGCCAGCTGCGCCAGAAGTGGCTCGTGCGCGTGAGGTACTCGTCGGCCTCCTCGACCGTGCGGGGGCCGCCGAGTCCCTCGGTCCAGGAGATCGCACAGAAGCGCCGCTCGCCTTCGCCCATCGTGTGACGGGCGTGCACGCGGTTGCCCTCGATGCCCATGCGGACATCGCTGAACAGGCGAAACTCGGTCCGCCCGTCGCTGGCGTCGAACGCGTAGCCGCCCTCGGAGCCGGTGTCCGCGACGCTCCACTGCGCCGGGGTCGAGCCGTACTGGAGCATCGGCTCGCAGACCATCTCGACCTGCACCTCGCCCTGGATGCATTCGATCACGCGCACGAGCAGGTGGTCGGCGTCGAAGTCGGTCGGCGCGCGCGTGTGGCTGGAGCCCTCCTTGTTGTCGTGCCACTGCCCGATCGTCAGCCCGTCCACGACGCGCAGCCACCCCTGGGGCGTCATCCAGGTCGTCTCGATCAGGTTCGTGCCCGGCACATAGCGCCGGCCCGCCGGCACGTACACGCCGTAGGGGCCGACGCGCCAGCTGCCGGCGCCACGGTCGAGCATCGCAGCGAACACGCTCGGGGAGTCGAAGTGGGGGATGCACATCCAGTCGATCGAGCCGTCGGAGGCGACCAGCGCGCCGGTGTGGCAGTCCGACAGGAAGCCGTAGTCGGCGATCGGCGGAAACGGCGAGTTGGGCGAGAACGACCCGATCGGAGCAGTGGCGGCCTGCCGGCGCTGGGGCCGCGGTGAGCGCCCGGCCTCCTCGGCGGCGGGGCTGTCGGTCTTCGGCGCAGGGCTGTTCGTGATCGCCGAGCGCGGAGGCATGATCATCGAACGGTAGCGTGAGCGCTGGTCGGGCAAGGGGTCCTCAACCCGTGAGGTCCCGTTCGAGCTCGGCCGGCGCTCGGCCGGGGGGCGATCCAAGAAGCTCACCCACCGAAGCCCTGCCAACCCCAACCCAGGAACTCCCTCACCAGGAGGGGCGCTCCACGCCGGCGGGCAGCCGCCCTTCGTCCTCGAGCTTGTCGAGGTGTGCGCGCAGCGAGACGGCGGCGACGGGGCGCAGTGCGGCGGGCACGTCCGGCCACGCGGCGTCGAGCAGCTCATCGGTCGAGCGAGATCCCGCGGCGAGCGCCGCGAGCAGCAGCCGCTCGCGCTCCAAGCGGTGAGCGATGTACTCGTCGAGCTTCGCCTTGGGATCCCAGATCGGGGAGCCGTGACCCGGGCACAGGACATCGAGCTCACGCTCGCGCAGCCCGCGCAGGCCCTCGAGATAGCCGGCGAGCGCCCCGGGGTCGGGGGCGACGAACACGCTGCCCTCGCCGAGCACCGCGTCGCCGGTGAAGCACACGCGCCCGGCGATCAGCGCGTGGTGGTCGGGGGCGTGGCCGGGCGTGGCGAGGGCGAGGAACGGCCCGAAGCGAATCCCCTCCACGAGCTCCACGTCGACCTCGCCCCGTCCCGCGGCCAGCAGGGCGGGACGCCGCTCGCGCAATGTCGCGACCCCCTCGGAATGGTCGGCGTGGTCGTGGGTCAACGCGATGCCGCCGAGCCCGCCACGTGCGTCGACGGCCGCAACGAGGCGCTCGATGTGCTCCTGGAGCGCGGGACCGGGATCGACCACGTAGGCGGGGTCGCGGCCGACGATCCAGCTGTTGGTGCCCAACAGCGTCAGCGGGCCAGGGTTCTCCGCGCGCAGGCGCACGACACCGTGCTCGGCCAGCCGCTTAGCCTCAGCGGCGGGATCGGGCGCGGTGAGATCGGACGGGGCGGAAGCGGGCGGATCCGAACCGATCGACGCGTGCTCGGAGCCGGACTCGGCGTCAGATGCATCAGAGTCAGGATCGCGCGCATCACGTTCTAAGCTGGGCGGCACACTATGAGTCTGGCAGCCGATCAGATCGCAAACGACCCACACGCAGGCGAAAGTGCCCTTCGCCAACCCTGAGCCACTGCGCCGCGAGCTGGCGTCGGCACTCCCCGACCGTCCGTTCGCCCTGCACTTCTGGGACGGCTCCGAGCTCGCGCCGACGACGCCGGGCGGGCCGGTCTTCACGGTGCGCTCCCCCGCCGCGGTCGCGCACCTGCTGCGCGCTCCCGGACAGCTCGGGCTGGGCCGCGCCTACGCCGCCGGCGAGCTGGAGGCGGACGACCTCGACAAGGTGATCGGGCTGCTCGACACGTTCAAGGCACCCGTGATCGACACCGCGACACGGCTGCGGCTGACGCTCGCCGCCGCACGCGCCTGCGGGCTGATGATGAAGCCGCCGCCGATCCCCGCGAGCGAGCTGCGCCCGCGCGGGCGCCGGCACAGCCGCGAGCGCGACGCGCGTGCGGTGCGCCACCACTACGACGTCTCGAATGAGTTCTTCGCGCTGTTCCTCGACGAGTCGATGACCTACAGCTGCGCGCTGTTTTCGCGCTCGCTCGACTCGCTGGAGGGCTCGTGGGGAACCCATCCGCCGCCGCCGGAGCGACGCCCCCCGACGCTCGAGCAGGCGCAGACGGCCAAGCGCGAGTTGATCTGCCGGAAGCTCGCGCTGCAGGAGGGCGAGCGCGTGCTCGACGTCGGCTGCGGCTGGGGTAGCTTCGTGATCCACGCGGCCGCCAACCACGGCGTCCGGGCGGTCGGCATCACGCTCTCCCCCGCTCAGGCCGAGCTGGCGCGCCGGCGCGTGGCCGAGGCCGGCCTGGAGGGCCGCGTGGAGATCCGCGTCGCGGACTATCGCGACCTCGGCGCAGCCGGCGAGGGCTACGACGCGATCGCCTCGATCGGGATGGTCGAGCACGTCGGCGCCAACCAGATCGACCTCTACGCGCGGCAACTCACCGGCCTGCTGGAACCGGGCGGCCGGCTGCTCAACCACGGCATCTCCCGCCTGCGCCACGGCGAGGCGGAGGCGGGGCCGTTCTCCGAGCGCTACGTGTTCCCGGACGCGGCGCCACTGCACGTCTCGCGCGTCGCGCTCGCGCTCGAGCGCGCCGGGATCGAGCCCCTGCACGTCGAGGGTCTGCGCGAGGATTACGCCGAGACGCTCAGCCACTGGATCGAGCGCCTCGACGCCAACCTCGAGCAGGCCGAGCACCTGGCGGGAGCCGAACGCGTGCGCGTGTGGCGGCTCTACCTGCGCGCGGCGCGCAACGGGTTCCGGACCGGCTTTACGTCAATCTTCCAAATACTGGGCCGGCGCGGCTAGCGACGCCCGCTGCGCGCGGCGCCGCTTCTGTTCCCAGCGCCTGAGCCGGAACCACCGCCGCGTGCGGAGCCCGTCCGGGGAGAGCCGGAGCCGTTGCGCGCGGGACCGCTGCGGCCGCGGTTGCGCGAGGAGCGCGTGCGCTGCTGGGAGCCGCCGGAGCGTTGCCCGGTGGCGTCGATCGGCAGGCCGCCCTGCTCGAGCTCGCGGTTCAAGCCGAGGTCGCGGATCATCGCGACGAGTTCGCGGGCCTGGTCGTGGACGACGAACGTGACGCCGGTGCCGCTCGCGCCCGCGCGGGCGGTGCGCCCGATGCGGTGAACGTAGTCCTCGCGGGTACCCGGGATGTCGAAGTTGATCACGTGCGTGATGCCCGCGACGTCGATCCCGCGCGCGGCCACATCGGTCGCAACGAGCGTGTCGATGGCGCCTGACTCGAAGCGCGCGAGCGCCTTCTCGCGCTGGGACTGGGACTTGTCGCCGTGCATCGCGACCGCCTGCACGTTGCTCTGAGCCAGCCGTTTCACGAGCCGGTCGGCGCCGCGCTTGGTGCGCACGAACACGAGCGTCAGCCCGCGTTCGGAGTCGTTCAGCTCGGTTACGAGCCGCCCGACCTTGCCCTCGTGGGAAACCGTCACAAAGCGATGCTCGACGTCTCCCTTACGCTCCTCGGAGTGAGCGTGCTCGTGACGGCGCGGGTCGGTCGTGTAGGCCTTGGCGACCTTGCCGACCTCGCCCTGCAGCGTGGCGCTGAACAGCAGCGTCTGGCGCTCGCGCGCGCACATCTTCACGATCCGGTCGACGACGGGCTTGAAGCCCATGTCGAGCATCCGGTCTGCCTCGTCGAGCACGAGCAGCTTGACGCGGTCGAGCGAGACATCGCGGCGATCGATCAGGTCGAGCAGCCGTCCCGGCGTGGCGACGAGGATGTGAGCGCGCGCGGCGAGGCGCGCCTGCTTGACGATCCCGGCGCCCCCGTAGACGGCCGCGATCGAGAGCGCGCGGGCGTGGGCGATGTCGCGCAGGTCGTCGACGATCTGCGACGCCAGCTCGCGCGTCGGCGCCAGCACGAGCGCCGAGGGGCGCACGTTGGTGCCGTGCAGACGTTCGATCATCGGGATTCCAAACGCGAGCGTCTTGCCCGAGCCGGTCGGGGACTGCGCGAGCACGTCGTGCCCGGCGAGCACGTCGGGGAGGACCATCTTCTGGACCGCGAACGGCTGGGTGATCTCGCGCTTGGCAAGCTCACTGGCGACGACCTCGGACACGCCGAGGTCGGCGAATGTTGCATGTTGCATGTTGGTGTTGCTCCTTCTGGCAGGCCTCGGCCCGCCGCGTAGATGGAGATTCGACTGACCCCATCCGCGCACTGAAAAAGCGCCAACAAAGACAAAGAACCTCGCGGGTGACGTCGCCACCCGGTGGGAGGACCGTAGCATGATGTGGTGGCCATGCCCGCATGCGGGCATGGCGGGAGGGCCGCATGCGGCCCTCCCTGGGAACCGTGCATGCACGGTTCCCTCCGGGTGGTGCATGCACCACCCGGCCGGTGGGCACATGTGCCCACCGGAACAGCATCAGCATTAGACGAGGTGCATGCGCCACGATTGTCTCGGCACATGTGCCGCCCGGAACTACTGCAGATTTACCATCACGTGCTTCACGACCGTGTAGTCCTCCAAGGAATACACGCTCAGATCCTTCCCATACCCAGACTCCTTGAACCCCCCGTGGGGCATCTCCGAGATCAGCGGAAGGTGGTCGTTGATCCACACGCAGCCAAAGCGCAGCGCCTTCGACACACGCAGCGCGCGGCCGACATCGCGCGTCCAAACCGAGGAGGCGAGGCCGTAGCGGGTCGCGTTGGCCCACTCGATCGCCTGGGCCTCGTCGGAGAACTGCTGCACGGTGATCACCGGGCCGAAGATCTCGCGCTGGATCAGCTCGTCGTCCTGGTGCAGACCCGCGACGACCGTCGGTTCCATGAAGAAGCCCGCGCGCTCGGGCGCCCTGCCGCCGGTGACGATCTCCGCGTGGTCGGGCCTGCGCTCCAGAAAGCCGGCCACGCGCTCCTGCTGTTTGGCCGAGTTGACCGGACCGAGCGTCGTCTCGGGCGCGAGCGTATCGCCGAGCACGAGGCCCTGGGCCTGCGTGGCGAGGCCGGCGACGACGTCGTCATAGACCTTCGCCCCCGCGAGCACGCGCGTGGCGGCGGTGCAGTCCTGGCCGGCGTTGTAGTAGCCGGTGCCGGCGATCGTCTCCAGCGCGCTCTCCAACCCCACGTCGTCGAACACGACCACGGGCGCCTTGCCACCCAGCTCGAGGTGCACGCGCTTGAGCGTGTCCGCGGCGGTGCGCGCGAAGTGCTTGCCCGTGTCGACCGAGCCCGTCAGCGCGATCATGTCGACGTCGGGGTGACCGATCAGCGCCTCGCCCGTCGGGCGGCCCGGGCCGATCACGACGTTCAGGACCCCCTTCGGCAGCACATCCGCCGCCAGCTCGGCGAATCTGACCGTCGTGAGCGGCGTCGTCTCGGCGGGCTTCAGCACGACCGTGTTGCCGGCCGCCAGGGCGGGCGCGAATTTCCAGATCGCCATCATCAGCGGGTAGTTCCAGGGGGTGACCTGCCCGATCACGCCGACCGGCTCGCGGCGCGTGAAGGAGGTGTAGCCCTCCATGTACTCGCCCGCGGCGCGCCCCTCCAGCACGCGCGCCGCGCCCGCGAAGAAGCGCAGGTTGTCGGCCATCACCGGGAGCTCGTCGTCTCTGGCCGCGGCGAGCGGCTTGCCGGCGTTGAGCGCCTCCAGCCGCGCGAGCTCCTCGGCGTGCTCGTCGATCAGGCTGGCGAGCGCGAGCAGCGCCTGCGAGCGCTGGGCGGGCGTCGTCTGCGACCAGCCCGCGAACGCGCGCCGGGCGGCCTTGACCGCGCGGTCGACATCCGCGGCGCTCGACTGCGGCGCCCGCGCCAGCTCCTCACCGGTGGCGGGGTTCAGGACGGGTTCGTCGCGCTCGGCCTGCGCCGGCACGCGCTCCCCGTCGATGAAGTTCTGCAGTGTGTCGGTCGTCGTCGTGGCCATGTCAGTCCCTTCTCGTTCGTCAGACGCCGAGCGCTTCCGCAACGGCCCCGTAGGTGATCTCGCCCGCGCGCACGTTCAACCCCTTCGCCAGGCCCGGGTCGCGCTCCAGGGCGCCGTCCACCCCGTGCTCGGCCAGCTCCAGCACGTACGGCAACGTCGCGTTCGTGAGCGCGTACGTCGAGGTGATCGGCACGGCGCCGGGCATGTTCGTGACGCAGTAGTGCGTGATCTGATCGACCTCGTACGTCGGGTCGGAATGCGTCGTCGGATGCGAGGTCTCAAAGCACCCGCCCTGGTCGATCGAGACATCGACGAGCACCGCGTGGCGCTTCATCAGCGACAGCTGCTCGCGTGTGACCACGCGCGGCGCGCGACCGCCGTGGATCAAGACCGAACCGATCACGAGGTCGGCCCGTGGCAGCATCTCCTCGATCGCGAGCGTCGAGGAGTAAACCGTCGAGGCGCGCCCGCCGAACGCGACTTCCAGCTCGCGCAAGCGGTCGATCGAGCGGTCGAACACGAACACGTCGGCCTGCATCCCGATCGCGATGAACGCGGCGTTCATCCCGACGACGCCGCCGCCGATCACGAGCACCGTCGCGGCCGCCACCCCGGGCACCCCGCCCAGCAGGATCCCCCGCCCCCCCAAAGGCTTCTCGAGCATGAACGCACCCGCCTGCGTGGCGATCTTGCCCGCGACCTCGCTCATCGGCGCGAGCAGCGGCAGCCGCCCCTCGGCGTCTTCGACCGTCTCATACGCGATGCACGTCGCGCCCGACTCCTGCAGGCCATGTGCCAGATCCGGCTCGGCGGCGAGGTGCAGGTAGGTGAACAGCGTCTGCCCCTCGCGCAGCAGCGCGACCTCGGTGGCCTGGGGCTCCTTCACCTTCAACACCATCTCGGCCTGCCCGAATACGGCCTCGGCGTCGGGCACGATCCGCGCGCCCTGGGCCGTGAAGTGGGCGTCGTCGAACGCGCTGCCCAACCCCGCGCCCGCCTGCACCAGCACCTCGTGCCCACGTGAGCTGAGCTCGCGCACGCCCGCGGGTGTGATCGCGATGCGGTACTCGTCGACCTTCACCTCGGTCGGGACCCCAATTCTCATAGCCACCACCTTCCGTCGTCGTCGCGCAAACCTATCCGTACCGACCACCGCAGTGGATCTCTGCATAAAGCGGCTCTCACAGCGCCAGTCATCTAGCGAGCTCTCTTCCCCGCAGCGCGAGCCAGAACTCGATCCGATCGCGTGCCTGGGAGAAGTCGCGCCCGGTCAGCTGCTCGACGCGGCGGATGCGATAGCGCAACGTGTGGCGGTGGCAGTAGAGCGCTGAAGCGGCCTTCTCCCAGTGCCCGTTGTGCTCGATGAACACGTCGAGCGAGCGCAGCAGCTCATCGCCGTACTCGCCCTCGCCCTGCTCGACCGGGCCGAGCACGCCGCGGCAGTAGGAGATCAGCGCGTCGTCGTCCTGCAGCGACAACAGCAGCTGGAAGGCGCCGAGGTCTTTGTAGGAGGCAACCTCGGGCGCGTCGCCACCTCGCGGAGCGTTCCCGTTCTGCAAACGGACGGCCTCCAGCGCGCAGCGCGCCTCATGGAAGCTGAGCCGCAAAGAGTGCGTCGGCGCGGCACGGCTGGCAGCGGCCGCGACCGTGCCAAAACGCTCGGCCAACTCACCGCGGAGCTTGCGTGCAAGCGCGATCGGATCATCATCGTGGTCCGCGCCGCCCCCCTTGCGGTCCCCGGTTTCATCCCCTTTCACCGCCTTCTTCAACCCGTCGGCGTCGATCACCGCGCACAGCAGTCCGGCGCGGATCGCGACGAGGTTGTGCACGCCCTCGCGCTCGAGCACCCGTTCCAGCAGCGCCGCCGCCGCGGTCGGGTCGGGCGTCGAGAAGGCCAGCACGGCGACCTGCTCGCCGATCCCGAACGGGCGCAGGCGCGCCTGCAGCTCCTCCGGGTAGAGGTGGCCGGTGAGCGCCTCCGCGAGCACGTCGCCGACCATGTTGCGCTGCAGCATTTCGTAGCGCTCGTTGACGAGCTGCGCGAACGCCCGCTCGGTGATCGCGATGAACGGCAGCTCGTAGGGGACCTCGAACAGCGGGAACTCGCGCTTGCGTGCCGCCGTCACGAGCGCCGCCGGCAGTTTTTTGTGCGTGAAGCCCGTGCCGAAGCCGAGCCCCGCGATCTCGTGGTCGGCGAGGCGGTCAATCAGCTCGCGTTGCGCCTTCGGGCCGTCCAGCTGGATCCCCATCGTCAGCAGCAGCTCGCCCCCTTTCAGCCACGGCGTCGGGTCGGTCAGCTCGGTGCTGTGCACCCAGCGCACGTGCGCCTGCGCGGACTGGAGTCCGGAGACGAGCGTCAGCCCGAGCTCCGCGACGAGGCTCTCTACGGTGAGCTCCATCTCCCGATCAACTCCTCCATCTCCCCGTCGGACCTGGGCTCGCCATCAACCCCAGCTCCCGATCCGCTCCCCCGCCTCAGTCAGCACCGGGCGCAGGATCGACTCGATCTCCGCGAACTGCTCCTCGCCTGCGATCAGCGGCGGCGAGAGCTGCACGACCGGATCGCCGCGGTCGTCGGTGCGGCAGATCAGCCCGCGCCGGTACAGCTCGCCGGAGAGGAAGCCGCGCAGCAGGTGCTCGGACTCCTCGTGGTTGAACGTCTCCTTCGTCTGCTTGTCCTTCACCAGCTCGATCGCCTGGAAGTAGCCCGCGCCGCGCACGTCGCCGACGATCGGCAGGTCGCGCAACCCCTCGAGCATCTCGCGGAAGCGGCCCTCGTTCGCGCGCACGTGCCCGCACAGATCCTCGCGCTCCATCACATCGATGTTCGCCAACGCCACCGCGCACGCGATCGGGTGCCCGCCGAACGTGAAGCCATGCGTGAAGGTCTCCGTCCCGTGCAGGAACGGCTCGGCGACGCGGTCGGAGGCGAGCACCGCGCCGAGCGGCGCGTACGCGGAGGTGAGACCCTTCGCCATCGTGATCACGTCAGGTTCGTAATCGAAGCGTTCGCAGCCGAACCAGTAACCCAGCCGGCCCCACGCGCAGATCACCTCGTCGGAGATCAACAGCACCCCGTGCCGGTCGCAGATCTCGCGCACGCGCTGGAAGTAGCCGTCCTGCGGCACGAAGCAGCCGCCGCTGTTCTGCACCGGCTCGAGGATCACGGCCGCGACCGTCGCGGGGCCCTCGAACAGGATCGCCTCCTCGATCTGGTCGGCCGCCCACAGTGAGTCGCGATCCTCTTTCCAGCGGTAGGAGTTCGTGTTCGGCACGTGATGCCCCCCGGGGGTCAGCGGCTCGAACGGGGTGCGCAGCGCCGGCACGCCGGTCGCCGTCAGCGCTCCCATCGAGGTGCCGTGATAGGCGAGCTTGCGCGAGATCAGCTTGGTCCTCGTCGGCTCGCCCTTCGCGGCGTGGTAGGCCTTTGCGAGCTTCCACGCCGACTCGACCGCCTCCGATCCCCCCGAGGTGAAGAACACGCGGTTCAGGTCCCCGGGCGCGAGCTCGGCGATCCGCGCAGCGAGCTCGATCGAGCGTGGGTGGGCGTAGCTCCAGTTCGTGTAAAAGCCGAGCTCCTCGGCCTGGCGGGCGGCCGCCTGGCCGAGCTCAGCGCGGCCGTGTCCGATGTTCACGCAGTACAGCGCCGACAGGCCGTCGAGGTAGCGCTTGCCGTGCTCGTCGTACACGTAGCAGCCGTCTCCGCTCACGATGATCGGGACGTCGCTGTGCTCGTATACCCCCATGCGCGTGAAGTGCATCCACAGGTGGCGCTTGGCCAGCTCCTGCAGGTCTCCGGGGGCGTGGCCTCCGCCCTGCCTGCGGGCCTCCTCGGCGGCGTTGATTGATGTGGTTGCCATCGCGCACTCTCCTCCCGAACGCGTCACATTCAGATAGACACTCAGGACAACGGTACTCCGCCGAGATGTCTAGCTCAAGGCGCCACCCGGTCAACAAGCGTCCTTGCGATTGTACTAGATGTACAAATCTGGCAGGACGTTTTGGGGATCGCGCCCATTGTCCGCCGCCGGTCGAGGACGTAACTTTTGCCACAACACCGAACAACTGCACCCGAGAGGAGCAGGAGATGGCCACCGTCAGCGCAACCGCACCGGGAGCCCCCGAACAGGAGGGCGTGATGGACAAGGGCCTGAAAAAGGGCGCGATCGGATATCTCTCGAACATCGTGATCGGGGTCGCCTCGACCGCGCCCGCGTACTCGCTTGCGGCGACGCTCGGCTTCATCGTCGCGGTCAAGGGCGTCGGCGTGCACGCCCCGGCGGTGATGCTCGTGGCGTTCATCCCGATGCTGCTGGTTGCGGCCGCCTACAAATACTTCAACCGCGCCGATCCCGATGCGGGCACGACGTTCGCGTGGACGACACGCACGTTCGGTCCGTCCACGGGCTGGCTGAACGGCTGGGCGATATTTCTGTCGGACGTGATCGTGATGGCCTCGCTGGCCGCGATCGCGGCGATCTACACGTTCAAGCTCTTCGGGTTCACCGAACTCGGCGAATCGAAAACGGCGATCATCGTCGCCGCGGTTCTATGGATCGCGCTGATGACCTGGATCTGCTATCGCGGGATCGAGCTCTCGGCGCGCATTCAGCAGTTCCTGCTCAGCGCCGAGGTCTTCATCCTTGGGCTGTTCGCGGTCGTCGCGTTCGTCAAGGTCTACGGCAGCCATCCCCCGGCCGGCTCGATCAAGCCGTCGCTCGATTGGATCAATCCATTTGCGATGAACTTCTCCGACCTCGTCGTCGCGCTGCTGCTCGCGGTCTTCATCTACTGGGGCTGGGATTCCGGCGTCGCCGTCAACGAGGAGTCCGAGGACCCGGCCGAGGGACCAGGCAAGGCCGCGGTCGTCTCGACGATCCTGCTCGTGGTGATCTACGTCGTCGTCACGGCCGCCGCACAGTCGTTCCACGGGACAGGATTCCTGACCAACAAAGAAAACCAGGCGGACATCCTCAACGCGCTCGGCGGCGGCGTGCTGGGGAGCGGGCTGGACAAGCTGCTGATCATCGCCGTGCTGACGTCGGCGTCGGCCTCGACGCAGACGACGATCCTGCCGACCGCGCGCACGACGCTCTCGATGGCGCACTGGAAAGCGGTCACGAGCCTGCTCTCGCGCGTGCACAAGCGCTACCTCACGCCGACCGTCTCGACGCTCGGATTCGGCGCGCTGTCGATCATCATCACCGTCGTCCTGCTGCTGCTCTCCGAAAGCGTCCTCGAAGACTCGCTCACCGCGATCGGGTTTCCGATCTGCTTCTACTACGGGTTCACCGGCGTGGCCTGCGGGTTCTACTACCGCCACGACCTGTTTGAAAGCGCGCGCAACTTCCTGCTGCTCGGTCTCGGGCCGATGATCGGCGGGTTGATGCTGTTCGGGATCGGCATCAAGGCCGCGTTCTACTACGGCCATGCCGAAAACGTCTCCTCGAAGCCGATCCTTCACATCACGCTGCCGCTGTGGATGGGCATTGGCGGGATGGTCCTCGGCGGCATCATCATGATCGCCTCGCGCCCCTACTTCAAAGAGTTCTTCTCGCGCAAAACCGAAACCGCGCCATCGGGCCTGCTCGAGCAGCCGCCGCCGACCGGGCCCGTGCCGGCCCGCGTGGACTTCTGAGCACTGAGCAAGGCCCTTTACGGGAGACCGCCTCGCTTTCCGACCGCAGTACGGTTGGTATCGCCGGTCATCGCGGCAACCGCCCGAGCAGCAGGCTTTTGAAAAGCGACGCCGGCGCAGGAAAAGCCGCGCGGGCGCAGGCAATCAGGCGGCGGGCAACTCCATCTGCCCATGGGGCGAGCCGTACTCCCCCAGCAGCTCTAGGAACGGCCCCGGCGGGAAGGCCTCGGGGCCAAGCACGCCGGTCCCCTTCCATACGCCGCGGTCGAGCAGCTCGAGCGCGACGACCGGGTTGATCGCCGTCTGCCAGACGACCGCCTGGGAGCCGTACTCGCGCATCGTCGTCTCGTTGTCGACCACGTGGTAGAGGTAGGTCGAGCGCGGACGGGAGTCCTTGCCCGTGCCCGTCACCCACGTCCCCGCGCACGTACGTCCGCTCATCCGCTCGCCGAGCGTCGCGGGGTCCGGCAGCGCGGCGGCGACCACATCGCGTGGCGCGACCTGCTGGCCGCGGACCGAGACGGGATCGGTGGAATCGAGACCCAGTTTGTGGAGGGTCGAGAGCACGTCGATGAACTCCTGCCCGAGGCCGTACTTGAACGTGACGCGCTCGCAGTCGACCCAGCGCGGGATCAGCACGACCTCCTCGTGCTCGACGTTCACACACTCGACCGCGCCGATGCCCTCGGGGAACGTGAACACCTCGGGCTCGGAGAACGGGGCAGTCGTGTAGAAGCCGCGCCCGCGCTCCCAGATCAGCGGCGGGTTCAGACACTCCTCGATCGTCGTCCAGATCGAGAACGTCGGCGCGAAGTCATAGCCCTCGACCGTCAGGTCGGCGCCATCGCGCACGCCGACTTCCTCGATCTGCGAGAACAGTTCATCGGCCGCGTAGCGCGCGAAGATGTCGGACAGGCCAGGCTCAACGCCGATCCCGACGAGCGCGAGCAGACCGGCGTCCTTCCACGCCTGCTCCTGGGCGAACTGCTTGTCACCGAGCATCTCACCCGTCAGCTCGTACGGCCGCTCGGGATGGGGATGAGAGAGCGTCATCGCCATATCCAGGTACGTCACGCGCGCCCGCAGGCACGCGTCGAAGATCGGCTCGTTGAAGCGCGGGTCGCAGGCGTTCAGCACCGCGTCGGGCTGCACGCGGCCGATCAGCTCGACGAGATCCGCAACGCTTGAGGCATCGACGCGCTCGGCGCCGAAGCGATCGGGCTCGCCCAGCCGCACGGCCACCGCCTGCGCGCGCTCGAGCGCGACATCGGCCATCACGACCTGCGTGAAGACCGGCCGGCGCTGCGCGATCGCCGCGAACGCCGCCCCGACACCCCCTGACCCCACCACCAAGACCCGCATGTGCTCAGTGTGACGTAGATCGAACCGACGGCACGGCCCAAGCGGATGCTCGCCGTACGCCGGAACGGACATGAGGAGGACCCGGTGAGGACCCGGCGCGGCCGGGATCGCGGCTGGCGTGGGCCGGATCGCGACTGCGGATCGCGGCTGCGCCTGACAGCTGAGCGCTCCCGTATGCTGCGCCGATCAGCGCGGTTCCGAACACGAGCAGAGCGTGAGCACCGGCGTTCCCAGCCCCCCGCGCACGTCACCCGGATCGCCCCAGCCGGCGGGCTCCGGCGCGGCGTCGCGCGAGCAGATCGGAGCGTCGGCGGCCGGCCCCCGTGCGCGCTGGGCGCCCTCGCCGGCGATCGCGCGCGCGGAGGTCCTGTGGACGATCCTCGCCGCCGTCGTGCTCGCAATCCTCACGAGCTGGCCGCTCGTGCTGCACATGGGCAGCCGCATCGCGCCCGACAACGGCGACCCCGTGCGCACCGCGTGGCAGATCGCGTGGGTCGGCCACGCGATGCTGCACGACCCGCTGCACCTGTTCGACTCCAACGCCTTCTACCCGCACCCGCTCAGCCTCGCCTTCTCCGATTCGCTGCTCGGCTACGGGCCGGTCGCGTTCTTCGGCTCGGGCACGATCGCCGCGCTCGTCCGCTACAACCTGATCTTCCTGTTCATCTGGTCGCTGTGCTTCGTCGGCGGCTACCTGCTCGCGCGCGAGTTCGGGCTGCGCTGGTACGCCGCGGCCGCCACGGCCGTCGCCTTCGCCTACGCGCCCTATCGGGTGACCGAGGCCGGGCACTTCCAGGTGATCTCCTCCGGCGGCATCGCGCTCGGGCTGTTCCTCTTGCTGCGCGGATACCGGAGATCCTCGCGCGGCCTGCTGATCGCGGGCTGGCTCGTCTCCGCCTGGCAGATAAGCCTCGGCTTCACGCTCGGCCTGCAGTACTCCTACCTGCTCGCCGTGCTCGCGCTGCTCGTGCTGTGGCACTGGTGGCGCGGGCGCCTGACCCCGGGCCCGGCCTGGGGCGAGCACGCGGAACGGCCGACCGGCGCGCGCGGACCGCTGATTCCCCGCCGCTTACTCGCGGTGACGCTGATCGGGATCGCTGCCGTCGGCGCCGTCACCGTCTATGAGGCGCGCCCCTACCTGAAGGTCGCCGCCGACTACCCGACCGCGAAGCGCACGATCAAGGAAGTCGAGAACTACTCCTCCGGGCCCGCCGCGCTGCTGTCCGCGTCTTCGGAGAACCGTGTCTGGGGGAGCGCGACCTCGGGGATGCGCGCGAAAGTGCACTCCAAGAACGAGGACGTCTTCTGGCCCGGCGGGCTGATCCTGCTGCTGGCGATCGCCGGCCTGTGCGCAAGCGTCTACACGCGCCGCATGCGGCTCGGCCTGGCGACGGGGATCGTCGTCTGCTCGGTGCTCGCGATGGGCATGGGCTTGACCGGCGCGGGCTATCCGTACCGGCTGCTGTACGACTACGCCCCGGGCTGGGACGGCGTGCGCGTGCCGGGCCGGGTGTTCACGCTGGCGACGCTCCTCTACGCGCTGCTCGCGGGTGCCGGCGCGCAATGGCTGGCGCTGCGCATGAAAGAGATTGGATCCCGCCCCACCCAGCGACGCTCACTGAGCACCGTCGGCGCGCTGACCGGCGTGGTGCTCGCGATCGGGATCCTCGGCGAAGGCGCCGGCCACCTCGGCCACCCGGTCGTGCCGCAGCCGGCGCGCGCCGAGATCGGCCTGCCCGGGCCGCTTCTGGACCTGCCGACGGACGGCACGCTCGACCGCATCTGGCAGTACTTCTCGACCGACGGCTTCTACGAGATCCCTGTCGGCAACAGCACGTTCGACATCCCGGCCGTCGATGACCTGCGCGGCGGCATGAGCGGCTTCCCCGACAAGGCGAGCGTCGAGAAGCTGCGCTACTACGGCATCCGCACGGTCGTCCTGCACCTGACGACGCCCAGGGAACTGCCGCCGCAGCACGGCCTCGACTATCGCCGAGCCGCCGGACCCGGTCGCGGCCGCCGCGAAACCGATCGCCGGGCTCGGCGTCACGCGCCGGCGCGTCGGCTCGCTCGTGATCTACGAGATCGGCCCGGGGCCCGCGGCCCTACACGGCACCGACTGACCATGGGCTCGCAGGGCAAGCTGGGCAAGGACGCAGTGAGCGAAGTGTGCTCCGCACACGAGGGATCGAGGACGCCGATCCAGCGCCGCCATGCGTGCTCATGGCGTCTAGCGCTGGCCGCGATCCTGCTCGTCGGGCTCGCCAACGTGACGATGATCCAGAGCTTCTCCTGGAATCAGACCTCGCACTACGACCTCACACGGGCGCTGAACCAGGACAAAACGACGATCGACCAGTACGCCGCGAACACCGGCGACAAGGTCGAATACAAGGGGCACACGTACTCCGCCCGCGCGCCCGGCCTGGCGCTGTTCGTGCTGCCCTTCTACGACGCGCTCAACGTGGTCGGCGCCGAATCGTGGACGGACAACCACGTCGCGCCGCCGGATCACCCCGGCGACGAGATGATCTACCTGATCGGCCTGTGGGGCAACGTGCTGCCGGGCCTGCTGCTGCTGGTGCTCGTGTGGCGCGTGGCCGAGCGCTTCCAACCCGGCTACGGCGCCGCGACGGCGGTGGTGCTCGGCCTGGGCACGATCGTGCTGCCGTTCTCGCAGATGCTGTTCAGCCACGTGTTCACCACGTTCCTCAGCTTCGCCGCCTTCTGGTTGATGCTGCGCGAGCGCGACGGCCCGCCCAGCCCGATGCTGCTGGGGGTCGCCGGCCTGGCGATGGGCTACGCGTTCTCCTCGGAGTACCCGACGTTCTTCGCCGCGATCGTGCTCAGCCTGTTCCTGCTCTCGCGCAGGGACTCGCTGAACCCGCTCGGGGTCCTGCGCCGCGGCGGCGCGTACGTGGCGGGCGGCCTCGTGGGCATCGTCCCGCTGCTGCTCTACAACCACTACGCCTTCAACTCCTGGACGCACCTCGCCTACTCCGACGTGCCCCGCCAGCAGAAAGGCTTCTTCGGGATCGGCGCGCCGAGCCTGCGGGTTCTGAGCACGCTGCTGCTGGATTCGCGCGGCCTGCTGACGCTCTCCCCGGTCTTGATAATGGGCGCGATCGGCACGGTGCTGCTCTACCGGCGCGGCCGGCGCGCCGAGGCGCTCACGATCGGCGGCATCTGCCTCTGCTTTCTCGGCTACAACTCGGGCTACTACCTGCCCTTCGGCGGCGGCTCTGTCGGCCCGCGCTTCCTCGACACGATGCTGCCGTTCCTGGCCTTCCCGATCGCGCTGACCCTCAAGCGCTTCCCCGGCCCGACGATCGCGCTCGCGGCGATCTCGATCACGACGATGACGATCGCCACCGTCACGCACCCGCTGGTCGGCTACGAGAACGAGACCGTCACCTGGGTGCGCTACCTCTCGAAAGGCCTACTTCCAGCCGACGCTCGCCTCGGCCTACGGCCTCGGACGCGGCTGGGGCGGGATCTGGCCGTTCTTCCTCTTCGCCGGCGGGGCGGTGCTGGCCGCGGCATGGGCGACACCGCGCCTGCGCCTCTCACCGGCGACGCTGGGCTGGGGCGTGCTGGCGGTCGTCGGCTGGGCGCTGTTCGCGGCGCTCGCGCCGACCGTGCTCGGGATCGACCACGCCGGCCTGCAGAGCATCTACAAAGCCGGCGACCACACCGCCTTCAACCTGGTTCTGCACTCGGGTGCCCGCTACCCGCTGAAGAAGCTCGCCGTGATCGCAGCGGTCGCCGGCCTGCTGGCGCTGCTGGTCGCGTGGGTGTGCGGCGAGTGGGGCCGTTACGCCCCGGGCTCCTCCGCGCCGGCGGACTCCCAGGCGGCAGCCTCCCCCGTTGCCACCTCCGCCGCGAGATGAGTCTTATCGTCGCATGCTCTGTTCTTCTCTAAATCAACGCCTTTTGGGAAGAAATGCTAGGCTTATTCAATGACAAAGCGAGAGCAACGAGCACTGACGGCGGGCTTCATTACGCTAGATGACACCCTGCACCGGACCGAAGATGCCCTTCAGAACGGGACCGTCAAGCAAGCCCTCTCAGAGCTTCAAGAAACGCAGCACGCCGTGGCAGCCATGCGGCCGGCGGGGATCGATGTCGCCCAGGCAGCCACAGTACTAGGGGTCTCAGAGCCGACGGTTCGCGCTTGGGCCCGGCGCGGACTGATGGACGTGGTGAGAGAGCAGCCCATGATCCTCGCCTTCGGAAGCGTCATCGATCTGCGTCGCGATCTGGAGCGGCTCCGCGAGACGGCCGCTAGCGAAAAGCGCTGGCAATCGCTGCTCGCCGCTGCCGCCGACCAACGCGAACTCTCCGAACCCGGCGCGCGCGAGGGCCTCGCCGATGCCCTCGCCGGGAACACAGAGCCCCTGACCCGCACGTGAAATACACCGTCACGATCGCGGCGCGCGCCGACCCGCGCGTCAAGGCGCTTCGTGGTAAAGCCAAGGACAAGTTCTGGGAGGCGGTAAACCGCTTGGAACACGAGGGCTGCGCCGCCGGCCATTACCGGATGCGAGCGCCCGAGGGCGGGAACGCCCACATCTGCGGCCTACGTTTCTACGCGGACTGGCGGATGCACATCGTATTCGCCGAAGGCAATGAAATCGTCGTCGCCTGGGTCGGACAACACACCGACAAAGAGAACCCACACATCGACGGAGCCGCGGACATCCCACAGCTGGCGGACATCGGCCGCCCCCGCAAGGACCAGCCGCCCTGTTGTGACGAGTTCGATCAAGCGCCGATCGACCAAAAACTCGTTGACCGGATCAACGAACTACGACCGTCCAGGCATAGCTGATGTGGCGCGCTGCGAGACCGATTGTTTGCTCCCGACAACCGACGTAACTGACATCAGACGTCGGTTACATCCGATGTCAGTTACAACCGCTGTCACCTTCGCAATCGGCGGTAAGACTCGTTACCCTCCCGGCCCTTCCGCGCCGTCCGGATCCCCCTCCCCCGCCTGCCCGCGCAGCGCCGGGTCGGCGATGATCCGGATGTCGACGCCCGGCAGCCCGCGCAGCAGCCGCATCGGCAGCGCGCGGTCGGATGATGCGGAGCCGAAGCGGCGCAGCCCCTTCGGCGCGGACGGCGCCCCGAGCAGCACATAGGTCGAGCCGAGCGAGCGCGCGAGGCGAATCGCAACCGCGGCGACGTCGTCGCCCTCCTCGACGTGCAGCCGCGCGCCGAGCATCGCGCACAGCCGCCGCAACGCCTCCAGCCGCTTGCGGTCCTCCTCGCTGGGGGCGCGCCCGGAGGGCCGCACGACGAGCACGTCGAGCTCGGCGTCCAAGCGCTGCGCCGAGCGCCACGCGCGGCGCACGACGCGCTCGGAATGCGGCTCGAGCGTCGCGAGCGCGAGCAGGCGCTCGGCGATCGCCTGCGGCCCCGCCTGCGCCGCCCCCCGCAGCCCCTCCTCGCCGCCGCGCAGCCCTTCCTCATCGCGGCGCGTAGCCGGCACGAGCCGGTCCGAGCCGGGCACGCGCACGAGCCGCTTGACCTCGACATCCTCCGCCACCTGCCGCAGCGCCGTCTCGCGCAGCGCCGCAAGGTTCTCGATCTTGAAGAAATTGTTCAGCGCCGCCTGCACCCGCTCAGGCCGGTAGACCTTCCCCGCTTTCAACCGCGCGATCAAGGCCTCCGGTGTGAGATCGATCAGCACGACCTCGTCGGCCATCGACAGCACCTCATCAGGAATCGTCTCCCGCGTAATCGACCCCGTCAGCTGCGTGATCTGGTCGTTGAGGCTCTCCAGGTGCTGAACATTGACGGTCGAGAACACATCGATTCCAGCCTCCAGCACATCACGCACATCCTCATACCGCTTCTCGTGCTCGACCCCCGGCGCGTTCGTGTGCGCAAGCTCGTCGATCAAGCACAGCTCGGGTTTGCGAGCCAGTACCGCCGGCAAATCCATCTCCTGCAGCGGCGTCCCCCGATAGATGACGCTCCTGCGAGGAACGACCTCGAGCCCCTCAGCCTGAGCAACGGTCTCCGCCCGCCCATGTGACTCGAGATAGCCGACAACGACATCCCGCCCACTATCGGCTTCAGCAACCCCCTCCTGCAACATCCTGTAGGTCTTCCCCACCCCGGGGGCCATTCCAATAAAGACCTTCAGATGCCCGCGTTCAGAAGCCACCCGTGCATTGTCGTCGACGTTTGTCCACAGCGGCGTTCGGGGTCAGCCGAGCAGGGCCGGACTTCATCACGGACGGGCTTTTTGCCGTCCGGGAGGAAGGCCGGAACTGCGTCAGGCCCCCAGCAGGTTATGGACAACGAGATCGATCAGCTTGATTCCGATAAAAGGAGCGATGATCCCACCGAGCCCATAGATCCAGAGGTTGCGCCGCAGCAGCGCGCTGGCCCCGATCGGCCGGTAGCGAACCCCGCGCAAAGAGAGCGGAATCAGCAGCGGGATCACGAGCGCGTTGAAGATGATCGCCGAGACGATCGCCGACTGGGGGCTGCCCAGGTCCATGATGTTCAACACATGCAAAGGCCCCTTGCCGCCGGCGCTCGTCGCATAGGTCGTGATGAACACCGCCGGCAAAATCGCGAAGTACTTGGCCACGTCGTTAGCAATCGAGAACGTAGTCAAAGCCCCACGCGTGATCAACAACTGCTTGCCGACCTCGACGATCTCGATCAGCTTCGTCGGGTTGGAGTCGAGGTCGACCATGTTCCCCGCCTCGCGCGCGGCCTGGGTGCCCGTGTTCATCGCGACGCCGACATCGGCCTGCGCCAAGGCGGGCGCATCGTTCGTGCCATCGCCCGTCATCGCAACCAACCGCCCGTCCGCTTGCTGCTCGCGGATCAGAGCCAGCTTGCGCTCCGGAGTGGCTTCGGCGAGGAAGTCGTCGACGCCGGACTCCTGCGCGATCTTGGCGGCGGTCAACCGGTTATCGCCCGTCACCATCACGGTTTTGATGCCCATCGCGCGCAGCTGCTCGAAGCGGGCGGCCATCCCCTCCTTGATCGTGTCCTTCAGGTAGATCACGCCGAGCACCTGGTTGTCGCGCGCGACCGCGAGCGGCGTGCCGCCCTCGTTGCCGATGCGATCGAGCTCGATCTGCAGCTCCGGCGGCGGCGAGCCGCCTTCGGACTCGACGAGCGCGACGATCGAGTCGCCCGCGCCCTTGCGCAGACGCCGGCCGTCGAGGTCGACGCCGCTCATGCGGGTCTGCGCGGTGAACGGCACGAACTCGGCATTGAGCGTCGTCATGTCGTGCTCGCGGATGCCGTACGTCTTCGCGAGCACGACGATCGAGCGGCCCTCGGGCGTCTCATCGGCGAGCGAGGCGAGCTGCGCGACCTCGGCGAGCTCGGACTCGGGCACGCCGGGCATCGGCACGAACTCGGAGGCGAGGCGGTTGCCGATCGTGATCGTGCCGGTCTTGTCGAGCAGCAATACGTCGACGTCGCCGGAGGCCTCGACCGCGCGGCCCGACAGAGCTAGCACGTTGCGCCGCACGAGCCGGTCCATCCCGGCGATCCCGATCGCGCTCAGCAGCGCCCCGATCGTGGTCGGGATCAGCGCCACTAGCAGCGCGATCAAAGTCGTCTCGGAGACTTCGGTGCCCGCGAACAGGCCGAAGGGACGGAGCGTCGCGACGACGATCATGAAGATCAGGGTCAGCGCCGCGAGCAGGATGTTCAGCGCGATCTCGTTCGGCGTCTTGCGCCGCTCGGCCCCCTCGACGAGCGCGATCATCCGCTCGAGGAACGACTGACCGGGCTCCTGGGTGATTTCGACGACGATTTCGTCCGAGGTCACGCGTGTGCCGCCGGTGACGGCGCTGCGGTCGCCGCCGGACTCGCGGATCACGGGCGCGGACTCGCCCGTGATCGCGGACTCGTCGACGGTCGCGATGCCCTCGATCACGGTGCCGTCGCCGGGGATCAGCTCGCCGGCGGGGACGACCACGACGTCGCCGCGCGCGAGCTCGGAGGCCGCCTTCGTGGAGCCGTCGCGCAGCACGGCGACCGTCTCCTTGCGCATGTTGCGCAGCGTGTCGGCCTGCGCGCGGCCGCGACCCTCGGCGAACGCCTCGGCCATGTTCGCGAACACGACCGTCAGCCACAGCCAGATCGCGATCGTGAGCGTGTACCAGGCGGGCTCGTTGCCGCCGCCGAGGGGCTTGCCGCCGAAGGCCTGGATCAGCCAGGTGATCGTCGTGATCACCGAGCCGAGCTCGACGACGAACATCACCGGGTTGCGGATCTGGATGCGCGGGTCGAGCTTCTTGAAGCTGTCGATCAGCGCGCGGGTGACGATCTCGCGCTGGAACAGCGAGACGGCCTGGCGTTCGGTATGCGCCGGCACGTTTGACATCAGGGGGTCCCTCCTGTGAGTCGATCCAGAGCGAGGTTGAGCGAGAGCACGTTCACGCCTTTCTCGCCGGAGAAGCCGAGCCCGCGGCCGGACGTGTACTTCGCGATCAGGCCGTCGACCGTCGCGAGCGGGAGGCGTCGCACGGCCGCGACACGGTGGGCCTGGATCCAGGCGTTCGCGGGCGAGATTTCGGGGTCGAGACCGGAGGCCGAGGTGTTGACGGCGTCGACCGGGATCCTTGCGACGGTCAGGCCGGGGTCATATTCGGTTTTGGTGGCGGGGTTTTTGTTCAGTTCTAGATAGGCCTTGATGTTTTCTTCGTCGGCTTCCTTTGTCTTCACCGTTGGGGCCGTGGTTTGAGAACGTGCTCGCGGCGGCGTTGTAGGCACCGCCTTCGGTGGCGGAGGGACGCGACTGGAAGTAACGTTGGTCCGGTTCGGTGACGACGACGCCCTTCACAACCTTTGCCTTGCCATCCTTTTCGAGCACGGGTGCGGAGAAGCTCTGGCCGATGATCTTCGAACCGACCAGTGTTCCCTTCACATAAATCCTCTGACCATTAGCATTCCCCGGGAACGCAACCTGACCGATCCCGGTAATGACCAACGGATAGACAAGCCCGAGCAGGACCGTGAACACGATGATCCCGATGGCTGATGTGGTGATGTCGCGTTTCATATTTTCTGTTTATGTCTTGGTGGGCGTTTGATTGAAGTGGGGGGAGGTCGGGAGGGGGGCCTGCCCCCTTCCCGCTTAGTACAGGTGTCCCGTCAGGCCCTGAACGATCGGACCCAGAAGCAGGGCAGGGAAGAAGGTCAACGCACCCACGAGCACGATCACACCGATTAACAAGACGACAAAAGTGGGATTGTCGGTGCGCATCGTTCCGAGGCCCGCGGGAGTCACCCGCTTGCCCGCCAACGCACCCGCGACCGCGAGCGCGAACAGGATCGGCGCGTAGCGCGCGAACAGCATGTCGAAACCACCGAGCAGGTCCGCGAACGTGATCCCGTGCGAGCCGAGATTGCCGGCGTTGGGCTGGATGAACCCCGTGTATCCCGCAAACGCGGAGCCGTTGTTGTTCGCCTGCGACAGGTAGGCGTAGAACGTCTCGGAAAATGCCTGTGGCGTATGGACACCCAACTTCGCAGAGGTGGCAACTTCTGAGATCGACGCGCGCCCGGATTTCGAGGCGGTCGCGAGCGCCGTGCAGAACAGCGCCGCCAGCGGCGTGATCAGAATTCCCAGCCCCGCGAGCTTGATTTCGCGCGCCTCGAGCTTCTTGCCGAGCCACTCCGGGGTTCTTCCCACCATCAGACCACCGATGAACACCGCCAGCAGGACATACAGCAGGATCGAATATAGGCCCGTCCCCACACCACCGAAGATCACCTCACTGGCGGATAGATTCGCAAAGGGAACCGCGCCCCCGATACCGGTGAACGACTCCAGCGCGCTGTTGACCGCACCACATGAAGTCACGGTGGTAACGACGTCGAACAGCGCCGAGCCGGCGATCCCGAAGCGCTGCTCCTTGCCTTCCATGTTGCCGCCGGTCGAGCCGTGGATCACGCCCGTGTGCAACCCGGCCGCGTGCTGCGCGGGCGAGCCGTGCGCCTCGGCGATGTAGGCGACGCAGACCGCGCCGAGGAACATCACCATCATCGTCCCGTAGATCGCGAACCCCTGGCGGCGGTTGCCGGTCATGCGGCCGTAGGCGAAGACGAGCGCCGCGGGGATGATCAGCACGAGCAGCATCTCGAAGAAATTGGTGAACGCCGTCGGGTTCTCGAACGGGTGCGCGGAGTTCGTGTTGAAGAACCCGCCCCCGTTCGTGCCGAGCAGCTTGATCGCCTCCTGCGAGGCGACCGGCCCCATCCCGATCGTCTGCGTCAGCCCGGTGATCGTGTGCACGGTGAGGTAATCGGAGAAGTTCGCGATCACCCCCTGGGAGACGAGCACGAGCGCCGCGATCACCGACAACGGCGCCAGCACGTAGAGGATCGTACGTACGAGGTCCTGCCAGAAATTCCCGAGGCTCTTTCCGCTGCGCCCGACGATCCCGCGGATCAGCGCGACCGCGACGACGATCCCGATCCCCGCCGACAGCCAGTTCTGGACGGTCAGCCCGAGCATCTGGCTGAGGTAGGTCATCGTCGTCTCGCCCGAGTAGTACTGCCAGTTCGTGTTCGTCATAAACGACGAGACGGTGTTGAACGTGACGTTCCAGGGGGCCGAGTGATACCCGAGCGGGTTCAGCGCGTGGGGAACGAAGAACGCGTTCTGCGTACGCAGGATCAGGTACAGCAACAACCAGCCGGCGAGCGAGAAGATCAAGAGGCTTTTCGCGTATCCCTTCCAGTCCTGTTCGCGCTGCTCATCGACACACAGAATCCGGTATAGAAACCGCTCGGGCCAGGTAAAGACAGGGGTAAGAAAGACCCGCTGCCCGGTGTACACCTTCGCCATGTACTGACCAAGCGGAAAGGCGAGCGCGGTGAGGATCACCGCGAACAGGACGATCGTCAGCCAGCCGGCGAACGTCATCTACAACTTCTCCCCACGGATCAGCGCGTAGAAGAGATAGGCGATCACGAGCACCGACACGACGAGGCCAAAGATGTCCGCACCGCTCATCTCAAAAACGCCCCTGAAACGAACCACACCGACATGGGCACACAGAGCTCATATCCGATCGATCCCCTCAATCATCAGGAGCAGAATCAGGAACATGACGATCCCGAGGGCAATGGCCAGAACATCCATGCCTCCACTATCGGTGCCCTTACATCACGCTCGCGTGACGAATCCGCCCGCGGGCATAACGATTTTGTGACGGATCAAGACGCAGGTGGCAACCCTCCGATAGATCTCCCCCGGGGATCAACGGCTCTGTCCCGTTTAGCGCTCCCCGTCGGATAGGGAGATGGAGGCGTCCGGCCCGAGTTCACAAAAATGGAACATATACCCCAACCCAATTATATCGTTGTGTTATGATCCCAAAGCTCGACACGAATGGAAAGCTCACGCCGGGCATCCACAATGCGACCTGGAACGAAATCGTGACCCGCTACGCCACCAGCACCTGCCGCCGGGAATTACTCGACGGGCTACTGGACGCACTGCGCTCGCTGAAGGCAGCCGGCTGCGCCACCGCCTACATCGACGGCAGCCTCATCACTGCCAAGCAGAACCCCGGTGACTTCGATGTCTGCTGGGAGTCAGACGGTGTAGTTCACGATCGTCTCGACCCAGAGCTGCAGGACTTCAGCGACAAATGCGCCGCACAGAAGGCACGCTACGGCGGCGAGCTCTATCCCGCCGACTGGGCAGCGAATTCCGACGGCACTCCTTTTCTCGACTTCTTCCAACTAGACCGCACGACCGAGCAACCCAAGGGCATCATCGCCATCGACCTGACAGGACTTCCATGATCATCCAAAACCAGCGCCAATACAAGATCACCAAAGGGTGGCTCACCCGCTTCGAAGAGAGCCTGATCGCTCACGACGCGCGCGACCCCCGCGATCTCCCCCCGGACATCGACCCGGCTATGCCCAAACTGATGCACGATGCGATCGCCAGCGAGATCGAATCGCTGCGCGCGGAGATGGACCACTACGAGAAGCTCCGCGACGGTCGCATAACCAGTCGCGAGATCACCTCCCTGCATGAGCTCCCAACCGCCCTGATCGAAGCGCGCATCGCCGCGAAACTCACCCAGCGCCAGCTGGCCAAGCGTATTGGCGTCGCCGAGCAGCAGGTCCAGCGCTGGGAGGCCGACGACTACGACGGCGTCAACCTCACCCGACTGCAGGACATCGCCGACGCACTCGGTGTCCAGATGCACGACACGATCACTTACAGCAGCGCCGCAGCATAAAAGGGCGAGGCGTCAATCACCCCGCGAAGCGGTACCCCACCCCCGGGTCGGTGACGATCAAACGAGGCCCACCCGCCCCCGCTGCCGCCCCCGCCGGCTCGACCTTTCCTCGCAATCGCGCGATGTGCGTGCGCAGCGGCTGGATGTCATCCACATACCCCGGCCCCCAGACCTCCGCGAGCAGCGCCCGGTGGGTCATCAGCCGCCCGCGGTTGCGCACGAGCACGCGCAGCAGCTCGAACTCGATCGGCGTCAGGTGCACGGGCTCGCCGTCGCGGCGCACCGCCCGCGCGGCGAGGTCGATCTCCAACCCCTCGACGACGATCGCCGGCTCGCCCGCGGCGGGCGTCGTGCGGCGCAGCGCGGCCTGCAGCCGCGCGACGAGCTCGCGCGCGCCGAACGGCTTGGTGATGTAGTCGTCGGCGCCGGCCTGGAGCGCCCTGACCTTCTGCTCCTCCTCGCCGACCGCCGACAGCACGAGGATCGGGATCTCGCTCCACTCGCGCAGCCGGCGCGTGACCTCGACCCCGTCGCCGTCGGGCAGCACGAGGTCGACGATCGCGGCCGCCGGCGGCTGCACCGCCGCGAGGTCGAGCGCCTGCTCCGCCGTTTCGGCGGCGAGCGCCTCGAAGCCGGCCTCGCGCAGCACCACTTTCAGCGCCCGCACGATCTGCGGCTCGTCGTCGACGACGAGGATCCGCGGGCGCTGTTCGGGCGCCTCAGCCGCCATCGCGCTCGCCCACCCCAAGCGGCGGCCCAGGATCGGGGTCTGACTCCGGCTGCCTCCCGCGGCTGCGACCGCGCCTCCAAAGGCAGCTCGAACACGAACGTCGCCCCCTGCCCGGGCAGCGACTCGACGCGCAGCTCGCCGCCGTTGGCCTCGGTGAACCCGCGCGCGATCGCCAGGCCGAGACCCGAGCCGCGGTGGCCGGTCTGCGCGGTGCCGGCGCGGTAGAACGGCTCGAACACCCGCTCCAGCTGCGCCGGCGGGATCCCGGGCCCGCGATCGACCACGCGCACGATCAACCGCCCTCCCGCGCCCGCCAGCGGGCGCACCGCGCGCGCCCGCACCGACACGGGGTGCCCGGCGGAGTGCCGGCGGGCGTTCTCGAGCACGTTCACGAGCGCCCGCTCGAGCTGCGCCGAATCGGCCCAGACGAGCGGCAGCTCGAGGTCGATCGAGAGCGCGAAGTCGTCCGTCCCGCCCGCCCCGAGCTCGCCCAGCGCCGCGCCGATCACCTCCTCGAGTGAGATCGCTTCGCGCCGTGGCTCGGCCGCGCCGGCCTCCAGGCGCGAGAGGTCGAGCAGGTTGTCGACCAGCCGCGACAGCCGCCGCGCCTCCTGCAGGATCACCGCCGCCATCTCCTTGCGCTCATCCTCGCGCAGCGCATCGGAGGAGACCGCCTCGCCCGCCGCGGAGATCGCGGTCAGGGGCGAGCGCAGATCGTGGGAGACCGCGCGCAGCAGCGCCGTCTTGACGACATCCGCGCGGCGCAGCGAGGCCGTCTCCACCACCCCGCCGAGCAGCTCCTCACGCTCGAGCGCCGCGCTCAGCAACGCCTCGAGCGCCGGCACCACGCGCTCCTGCAGCCGGCGCAGGCTCGCCTCCGAGGCGTCGGCGCCGACGAGCAGCGTCCCCAGCCGTCGCGTGCCCTCGCGCAGCGGGAACGCGATGCTGCGCTCGTCGCCTTCGACGGCCTCCATCTCGATCGCGGCCGAGCTCAGCTGGAGCGTCTGCGCGAGGCGCGCCGCGGCCGTCGGCAGCGCCTCGGCGAGGTTCTCCCCGCGCAGCAGCAGCCGCGCCATCTCCGCGGCGAGATCGGCCTCGCGGCGGCGCTCCTCCGCGTCGCGCGTGCGCGCGCGGGTAACTTCTGCCACCGAGCTGGCGAGCGCCGCGGCGACGAGGAACGCGACCAGCCCCACCCAGTTGCTCGAGCTCTGGATCGTGAACTCGCCGACCGGCGGGATGTGGAAGAAGTTGAACGCCGCCGCGCTCAGCACCGCCGTCGCCACCCCCAGGCCCGCGCCCCAAACGACCGAGACGACGAGCACCGCAAGCATGTAGACGACGCCGAGCGAGAGCGCCGGCGCGATTTCCTGCAGCGGATAGAGGAGCAGCGTGCACAGCGCAACCGCCCCGACCGCAACGATCGCGCCGGTGCGCCGCGAGGGCGGCTCCGCGCGCAGCAGGAATCCAAACGGGCTCATCGCCCATCAGCGTATGGGGAAAATGTCGGGGCGAGCGAGACTCCGTGTCTCGCCCGCCCCGTGCGCCCTGCCAGGCGATGCCCGGTGTCAATCGGGCTTCACCGTCTTGGTTGTCCTAGAGATGCACCACGCTCGAGACGCTCGTCTCGCCGGGGATCTCCACGAACAAGGTGTAACGACCGCGCAGGGATCCCCGGTGCTCGAGCGCGATCTTCGAGCCGAGCCGACCGCCGCCGTGCGCCACCACCCTGTGGTCGCGGGCGAGCGAGACAAGCGCGTGCGCGCTCGCGGCGATGCCCTTCTCGGTGCAAATCACCGTGAGCTTCGCTCCTCTGCCGTCACCTTGCAGGTGACGATCGGCGTCGGGCCGACGGGACCCTGGGGACCGGCCGGACCTGTCTTGCCCTGTGGACCGGCGGGACCGGTAGCCCCGACTGGACCGGCGGGGCCAGTTGCACCCGTGGGACCAGCAGGACCGGCTGGGCCGGTCGCACCGGTTGCGCCTCTTGCGCCGGCGGGACCTTCCTTGCCTTCCTTGCCTTCTTTCCCTTCTTTGCCTTCGACTCCCGTGCTCGATTCACCGGACGGGACTTCGCTCTCGATCTCGCCCGTTTCGTCGTTCAGGAGGATCGCCGGCGAACGCGGTTCGCTGCGGTCGAAATCGAACATGTCGTCGAGCGTGCCCGAGTCGACGTCGAGCGAGCCGCCGCCGATTTTCCCGAGGTTCCAGTTTTCCTCGATGAAGCTCGTGATCGAGGACTGCTCGGTGAACGTGCCGTCGACGTAGTTGCGACGCGCCCAGGGCGAGATCACGAGCAGCGGCAGCCGCGGGCCGACGCCGCAGCGATCCTTCCGTTCCGGGCTTTCAGCCGTCACGGTGCCGCATTTGCCGGCGCCGTTGAGCTCGATCGCTGGTGTCGTTCGAGGGATCGACGATCGGCCCGATCTGGTGGTCATACCAGCCGTCGGAGTCGTCGTAGTCGATCACGATCGCGGTGTTCGGCCAGTACTTCGACTGCTCGATCTCGTTGATCTCGTCGACCAGGAACCGCTGTTCGTCGAGCGGGTCGGAGTTGCCGGCGTGACCGTTCTCGTACGCCGGGGGCTTGAGGAAGGAGACCTGCGGCATGTTGCCTTCGGTCACCGCCTTGTTGAACCACGAGAGGTCGTACTGGTGGTTGACGGCTTCGCCCAGTTTCGTGCCGGACGGGTCGCTGTAGCCGACCTGTTCGAGCGAGCTCGGCGCGACGTGGTCGGGGTTGGCGGTGCTTTCGTAGAACTGGAACGGCTCGTGGTGCTGCACGTAGTCGGTGACGGTCGCGCCGCCGATGTTCTTGTGGTTCGTGCCGCACACGGCGCGTTTTTCGTGGGCAGCGTTTTCGGTCGCCGACGGGGCGAAGCCACCCTGGAACCAGCCCCAGGTGACGTCCTTTTCGTTCATCAGGTTGCCGATGTTCTTGCCGCGTCAGCGAGACCGTCACGCCCGTCGGCAGGCCTTCGGCCCCGAGCGGATCGCCGGCGTTGCTGCACTGGTCGAAGTACGGTTCGCCGTCGCCCTGCAGCACGCCGTTGACGACCGCCGAGCTCGAGCCGCCGTGGGCTTCGGCGCCTTCGGTGTCGCCGCTGACGAGGTTGATCGCGCCCGGCGAGGAGGGCCCGAACTGGTCGTCGTAGGAGTTGTCGTTGAGCGAGTAGTGCTGGGCGTAGTTCCACAGCGCGGTGACGGTGTTGCCGTCGTAGTAGTCCATCACGATGCCTTTGCGGCCCGTATTTGGAGGAGTTGATCGCGCCGGCTTCTGCGCAGCCGCTGCCCGTCGTCTTCTGGACGAACTCGTTCATCAGACCGCCGTCGAAGGCTTCCTGCTCGGGCGTGTAGCTGTGGTTCTGATCGCAGGTCAGCGCTTCCGCGCGGACCGAGCCGTTTGGGGTTGTCCTCGTTGGGGTTGTCGTCGAGCAGCCCGTTGCTCAGACCGTTGACCGCCGGGCGTGCCGGCGAGCGCGTGGAACTGGGGCTCGCCGGCGGGGTTGGTCGCGTTGGGATAGGTGCCGAAGTAGTGATCGAACGAGATGTTCTCGGGGAAGATGACGACCACGTGTTCGATCGGGGTGGTCGCCGCCGGGAGGACCGCGGCCGGGCTCGGGGAGGACGCGCTCGACAGCGAGATGCCGATCAGCGCCGCTCCCACGACGAGCACCCCGGCGCCTGCCGCCAGGGCCTTCTTGCCGTTACGCAACGTGATTCGTCGCAACGTTTTCTCCTTTGGCTTCGCGGGCGGTCATTGGAGAGCGCCGCGCCCCGGCCACCCTTTTTCGGGAGCGCGTGCCGCATCCTGCGTTCCCGTGAGGACCCAGACGTGTCAAGAAGCGGTCACGGAGTCGTTTCTATTCTGTGACCGTCTTTTCTGTTAGCAATTTGTTTCATTGCGTGTGAGATACCCGGGTCTCCCGCGATGGTGAAGCCGTTAACAATCTAGACGCATCGACGCTACGTTTTGGTAACAAGGCGCTAGCTGATCCTCGCGATCCTCACTTCCGGATGAAGTCAGGTCGCAGCAGCTTCTGGTTGCCCGCCGCGATCGTCGTCCTGGCGGCGTGCGCCTTCGCCGGCTCGGCGCTGGCCCCCGGCGGCTCCGGCGCCGCGCGCCCCTTCGCGGTCTCCGAGCTCGCGCCCAAGAGCGCGCCGAACCCGCTCGCGGGGCGCCTGCAGCAAGGTCTACGGCACGAACACGCCGGCGAGCCGCTACGGCACCGAAATCGCCGACCTCGAGGACGACGGCACGAACCTCGCCGGCGAACAGATCTCCGAGCTCTCGCCGCTGCCGCCCCGCGCCTTCGACCGCGCCCGAGGACGAGTACCGCGCCTACGCCGAGCGCTGGATCGCGCAGCGCGCTCGCGGGCGCCGCGTCGCTGCGGCGCGCGCTGGCGACCGGCGACCGACCGGCGGCGATCGCCGCCTGGGAGGCGACCTGGAGCGACTATCTGCACCTCGGGGCGGTCTACCTGACCGGGGAAGCCGCCACCCTCAACCAGGCGATCGACGGCACCCCGGGCGTGCTCCCCGGGGGCACCTCCGATCCGCACTTCACCGGCCTTCACCGCATCGAAATGGGCCTGTGGACCGGCGAGCGCCTGCGATTCGCTGATCGGCTACGACGATGCGGCTGGAGGACGATCTCGAGCGTCTGCGCGGCGTCGTCGCGCACGTCCAGATCACCCCGCTCGAATACGCGACGCGCTCGCACGAGATCATCGAGGACGCACAGCGCGATCTGCTGAGCGGGATGGACGTGCCGTGGAGCGGACAGGGCGTGCTCGGCACCGCCGCCGGCCTGGCCGCCACGGAAGAGGTCTTCCACACGCTCGAACCGCTGCTCTCGGGCCGTGAAAACACCGAGGGCGAAGTGCGCACCGAGCTGTTGATGCTCAGCGGAGTGCTCGCGTCGATCCGCCGCCACCACCACGGCGGCTACCCGAGCCTCGCGGAGCTCGGCTCCTACGAACACGAGCAGCTCAACGGCTACGTGGCCGGCGCGCTGTCGGCGCTCGAGGAGATGCCCGGCACGCTCGAGACCGAAGCTCGCCCCCCGGTCCCCAAGCTGCCCGAACCGTCGCGGGCGGAAAGAGCGGCAGAGAGAGCGGCGGAAAGAGTGGCGGAAGGCGAACCATGAGCCCGCTCGACCGCCGCCAATTCCTCACCGGCTCCGCGGCGCTGCTCGGCGCCGGGGCCCTCGGCGCGATCGCGGGCGCGAGGCCGAGGCCGAGCGCCGCGCGAACGCCGCGACGCAGAGCACCTCCGCCGCCACGCAGGCGCGGGTCGCGCTCGGCGACGAGCTCGCCACGCGCATCCCCTTCGACGGGCCCCACCAGGCCGGGATCCTCACGCCGGCGCAGGCGCAGGCGACGTTCGTGGCGCTCGACTCGATCGCCCCCGACCGCTCGACGCTCGAAGCGGCGCTGCAGAATCTCAGCACCCGCGCCCGCTCGCTCACGCAGGGCGACACGGTCGGCGCGGAGGAGCTCGACGACCCGCCGCCGGACTCGGGCATTCTCGGACCGATCAACGCGCCGGACGAGCTGACCGTCACGATCGCGTTCGGCGCCTCGCTGTTCGACGACCGCTACGGCCTGCGGGCACTGCAGACCCAGGGGCCTGGAACGCATGCCGAACTTCGCGCACGACAACCTCGATCCGGCGCGCAGCCACGGCGACGTGCTGCTGTCGGTCTGCGCCGGGCAGCGAGACACCGTCGTGCACACCGTGCGCGAGCTGATGCGCGCGGTCGCCGGCCATCTGACCCCGCGCTGGAGCATCGACGGCTTCCAGAGCGCCAGGCGCGGACCGACGCCCGCGAACCACCCGCGCAACCTGTTCGCCTTCCGCGACGGCACCGCCAATCCCGACGTCAACGACGCGAGCCTGATGGACGAGCTGATCTGGATCCCGCCCGCCCGCACCCCAGCCACCGCGCCCGCCGCGCGCAGCGCCGGAGAGCCCGCCTGGGCGGCCGGCGGCACCTACCAGGTGGTGCGCACGATCCGCATGCACGTCGAGTTCTGGGACCGCGTGGGGATGTTCGAGCAGCAGAAGATGATCGGCCGCGACCGCGTCAGCGGCGCCCCGCTGGGCGGCACCGACGAGTTCGAGGACCCGCGCTACGACCTCGACCCGGAAGGCAAGCGCATCCCGCTGATCGCCCACATCCGGCTGGCCAACCCGCGCACCCCGCAGACCGCCGACCAGCGCATCCTGCGCCGCGGCTACAACTACGACCGCGGCATCGACGAAGCCGGGAACCTCGACCAGGGGCTCGTGTTCGTCGCCTTCAACCAGGACATCCAGCGCCAGTTCGCGACGATCCAGAACCGCCTGGAGGAAGAGGAAATGACCGACTACATCACCCCGGTCGGCGGCGGCTACTTCTTCGCGCCGCCGGGCGCGCGGGGAGCCGGGCGACTGGGTCGGGTCTGGCCTGTTCGCCTGAGTCGAGCCGGCGCTGCTCAAGCAGCGCCGGCGATTGACGATTACCGTTAAGTTGGAAAGCGACGCGGTCGATGCCCTAACCCGGCGACGATCGAAGGCGATTGGAGACGGGACGTGACACCCACGCAGGGCCTGAGGATCGGAGTGAGAGCGTTGCGCGCCGTGCTCGCGAGCGCGGGGCGCTGCTCGTCCTGCTCGTGCTCTGCGCCTCTGCCGGGGCCGCGGAAAGCGCCGTCTCGCCGCTGCCCGCCTCCGAATACACGGTGAGCCCCGTGTGCGCGGCGCCCGCTCCCCATCACGCTGCCTGTCTGGCACTGAGGCTCGTTCCGAAGGCGCCATTGTCGGTTCCCGGTACGCGTGCGTCGGTGAAGTCGGCCAGCAGCACTACGGGCCGCGTATCGGCTCCAGCCCTCATCGAATTCAAAGAACCGATCGAAGGCAGCTTGACCCCTGCCGAACTGCTCGGCGCCTACAGCTTGAACGGCACACCACCCCCCGCGACCACTCAGACGATCGCGCTCATCGACGCCTACAACGATCCCAAAGCCGCATCAGATCTGGCGACCTATGACAAAGAGTTTTCCCTACCGCCGTGCACCGAAGCCAGTGGATGCTTCCGCAAGGTTAATCAAGCAGGCAACGAATCACCGCTGCCGCCCTCCAACACTGAAGGCAGAGAACCAGAAGCGGGCTGGGCGCTCGAGATTTCCACCGACATCGAGGTTGCGCATGGTGTCTGCCAGAGCTGTCATATCCTGCTCGTCGAGGCCAACTCTTCCGAACTCCTCGATCTCGAAGCCGCCGAGGAAACTGCTGTCAAGCTGCACGGCGCAACTGAGGTCTCGAATTCCTGGGGTGCTCCCGAATGCGAAGCGAGCACATGCATGAGCGAAGGCTCAGCCTTTCATGATCCGGGTGTAGTGATTACTGCAGCTGCGGGAGACGACGGCTACCTCGATTGGACCGCGGAAAAATTCAAAGGAACGAGGCTTTGCCGATTACCCAGCTTCCTTGTCCGATGTCGTCGCAGTCGGTGGCACGCGCCTGTTACAGAGCCACGGTACATGGGAAGGCGAGACCACATGGAACGATGGTGGCCAGAATAAAAAAGGCGAAATCGAAGGAGCCGGCGCCGGCGGGAGTGGCTGCAGTATCTCTTTCCTTGCGCCGCCCTGGCAGCTATCCGTCCCCGATTGGGAATCTGTCGGCTGTGGTGTACATAGAGCTGTTGCGGATGTCTCAGCCGACGCCGATCCGTATACCGGCGTCGCCGTCTATGACTCTACCCCAGTGACAGAGGAAGGGGAAGAAATCAAGGGGTGGAATGTACTAGGGGGTACAAGTGTTGCTTCTCCAATCATTGCTTCCGCGTTCGCGCTTGCCGGCGGTGCGCACGAAATGGAATACCCCGCGGAGACCCTGTACGAAAACCTGGCTGCCTCGCCCAGCTCGTTGCACGATGTCGAATCGGGATCGAACGGAAAGTGCGCCAAGCCCTTTGAAAGCTTCTACGGCCTCTCCGGCTGCACGTCCACAGAAGAGGCAGCGAACTCAAAATGCTCGGCTCCCAAGCTCATCTGTCTTGCCGGAAAAGGCTACGACGGCCCCACCGGGGTGGGCACCCCCAAGGGGATCACCGCCTTCGAGCCCAGCGTAGAAGTCAAGCGGAAGAACGAAGAAAAGCGGCGCGCAGAAGAAAAACTGCGTGAAGAAGAACAGCAACGCGAAGCAAAGAAAAAGGAAGAAGAAGAAAAAACCGCCGGCGGCGGCTCCAGCGGCGGCGGTTCGACCACGGGAAGCTCGATCAGCGGCGCGAGCGGCGCCCCCTCCACGAGCAGCGCACCCGGCAGCTCCTCGCCCGGCAGAACGGGTTCGCTCCCCGCCGCCGGACCAACCATCAAGCTGACCGCCTTCGCCCTAACCCCGACCGCGCTCCTCGCGCTGAACCGAGCCCGCCCGAAGGTCTCCTCCGTGCGCTTCGCCTTCACCCTCAGCGCCGCCGCGCACGTACGCGCCACGCTCGCCAAGCTCGTCCGGGTACACGGCCACAACCGCTGGATCAGCGTGCCGGGAGCGCTCACGTTCAGCGCAGCCAAGGGACGCAACCAGCGGCATCTGACGAGCTCCGGCGGGCTCACCTCCGGACGCTACCGCCTGACGCTCGCGCCGCAGGGCGGGGCCGCGCGCACGCTCACGTTCCGGGTTGGCTGAACCGGTCCCGGCATCAAAAAGCGCAGAGACGCAGTGCCCGCTGGGGTAGAATCGTCTCAGTGGCAACGAACGAGCGCATCGACCATGAGCTGATCGTGGCGGCCGACGGGAGCATCCCCGCCGCTCAGCTGAAACGCCTGGGCGTCCGTCCAGGTGCGCATCTCCGTGTCGTGGAGACGCCTGCGACCCGCTCGGGCGGCAGCCTCGCCGGATCGCTGCCCCACATCCCGGACGTGACCTGGGAGGACTTTGAGCGCGCCAGCCAGCTCGCTCGCGAAGATGTCGCTTCGGCGTGAGGGTCCTCGCGGACTCCTGGGGTCGCTTCATCGTCGCGACTGCGCAAACCCTGGACCTGCCACTTGTCACCAGAGACAGCGCTATCCGCGACAGCGGACTCGTGCCGACCATCTGGTGATTGCGACAGGCGAGACCGACCCGATCCCGCTCGGTCCCGAGGACCGCGCGATCCTCGCGCTCGAGAGCCCGACAGTCGCCGGGCACACCTGCAAGGTCGCACGCCTGGGCGGCGCCCCGCTCGAAGTGGACGCCCTGCGTGCACGCATCGCCGAGCGCCTCGCGCTCGCGCCGGCGTTGACCTGCAGGCTCGATGGCAACGCCGCCGCGCCGAGCTGGGTTCCCGACGCGGACTTCGACCTCGCCCACCACGTCGGCCCGGCTCCAGTCGAGGGGCCGGTCGATCGCGCCGGGCTGCCCGAGCTCGTCGCACGACTGTTCGAGCAGCGCCTGGACCGCGCGCGGCCGCTGTGGCGGATCGATGTGGTCGCGCTCGCCGACGGCGGCAGCGCGCTCGTGTGGCGGATCCATCATGCCCTCGCCGACGGCACCGCCTCGGTGCGTTATGCCCGCGCGTTGCTCTGGGACCACCCGCCCGACCAGCACGGGAGCGGCACCCCGGCGCAGGCGGCGACGCAGGCCGCGGTCGCCCACGCCGCCGACGAGCGACGCCGGCGTGCGCATCTCGCCGGCTTCCTGCGGCGTGAGTACGCGCGCGGAACGCATCACTCGCCGTTTGACGGCCCGGTCGGCACCCGGCGCGAGGTCGCCTTCGCGGCCGTCTCGCTGCCGGAGTCTACACGACGCCGCCAAGGCACTCTGCGGCGCGACCGTCAACGACGGCGTACTGACGATAGTTACGGGCGCGCTGACGCACTGGCTGCGTACGCGCCACGGCCATCTCGGCACGATCCGCGTGAAGGTCCCGGTGAGCCTCCACCACGAGGGCGACGCGACGGCCAACCACGACTCCTTCTTCTCACTCGCGGTGCCGTTGAGCGAGACCGATCCCGTCGTGCGCCTGCATGCAATCCACGCCGCCACCAAGGCGCGCAAGACGGCCGAGGACGCGCGCTACCGCGAGCACCTGCTGCGCGAGCTCGCGGCGGTGCCGTCGCTCGAGCGCTTCGCCGCGCGCCTCGAGCACAGCCCGCGCACGTTCGCGCTGAACGTCTCCAACGTGCCCGGGCCCCGTACTCCCGTCAGCGTGCTGGGAGCGCCGGTCGAGCACCTGCATTCGATCGCCGAGGTCGCCGAGCACCACGCGCTGCGGGTCTCGGCGACGTCGCTTGCGGGTGTGCTCTGCTTCGGCCTCTGCGCCGACGCCGACCTGATCGACCATCTCCCTCTGATGGCCGAGGGCATCGAAGCCGAAGCGCAGGCGCTGGAAGGTGCGGTGCAGCGGGTCTAGTCGCCAGGCGAGGGGTTGAGGCCAGCGGCGGGCCTGGGAGCGGCGAGTCTGAGGCAAGCGGCGAGGCTGGACACCCGCGGCGAGAGAACCCTCAGCGTGGCGCGGCAATGATCGTCCCGGGGCGCTCCACAGGGCGCCCGGATACCACGGGCGGGGCCTCGGCGCGGCGGGCGACCTGTTCGCCGCGACGGCGCGGGCGCCAGATGCGCACGTACTGAGCCGCCACGTAGGAGCCGAGCACGAGCACCAGCGCGAGGAACTGGGCGGCGATCGTCTCGACGTTGGGAAAGACCGAGAACCACGTGCCGGCCCAGCCGGGGATGTTCAGACCGGGGATCGGGGTCGTGCCGATCCAGCCGGCGAGCTGCATCTCGTTGACCTCCTCGCCGACCATCACCCACAGCACGACGACGAGCAGCGCGCCGGTGATGATCAGCAGTTTCTTGTACGGGCAGGCGCTGGTGCAGGCTGAACGTGAGCACGCCGACGGCGGCGGTGAACAGCAGGCCGAGGACGACGCCCTCGAGCACGACGCTCGAGCCGAAGCGCTCGCGCAGGCCCTGCAGGAAGATCACGATCTCAAAGCCCTCGCGGTAGACGGAGGTGAAGCCGAGCAGACCGAGGCCGAGCAGCGTGGCGCGCGTGAGCGTGCCGTCGTCGCCGTCGACCGAGCCGAGCAGCCCGCGCCGGCGCTTGTGGTGATGGGAGATCCAGCCGGTCCAGTAGAGCTTGTGGAAGAACCAGTTCATCACGAGCAGCAGCACGATGATCGCGGGGATGCCGGTGGCCGCCTGCACCGCCAGGCCGCTGCCGCCGAACATGCCGATGAACCAGATCGCCAGGAACCAGGTCGCGACCGCGGCCAGCAGCGCTAGCCCTCCGCCGACGGCGACGGGCTTGCGATAGGCGCGGTTGGCGCCGAGGAAGCTCGCGGTGATCGCCGCCAGCACGAGGATCGTCTCCAGGCCCTCGCGGAAGACGAGCACGCCGCTGTTGATCACCGCGGTCGTGGGGCTCATCTGATTGGCCGCATCGGTCGGGTCGGGCGTGCCGCCATGGGCGTGCCAGCCGAGGATCACGGCGGCCACGCAGACCGCGAGCACCACCCCCGTCCAGACGTACAGGCTCATCTGCGATTTCGGCCGCGGCGAGCGAGCAGCCATGGCCTGGGCCTGTCCTGCCCCGGCCGGCGCCGCAGCTCCCGGTCCCGGCTCGGCCGGCGCTGGAGATGTGGTTCTCCGCTCCTGAGACAAGTGCGTCCTTTCCGAATCCCGACCCATCCGATTGGTTATCCTTTCGGGGAAAGGTAACACAACTTAGGTAACCCTAAGTCGGAGGCCTTAGGTAACCCTAAGTCAGGACGTTCAGTCGCCCTCGGAGCGGGCCGCGGCGCGCTGTTCGACCTGCTCACCCAGCTCGGTCAGCCGCCAGGCGTTCGGAGCCCCGCGCGTGGAGCTCTCCCCGGTGTTCGCGATCAGACCGAGACGGAGCAGGCGACCGAGCAGCTTCGAGATCTGCCCTGGTCGACGACGCCCGCGCGCGCGGCCACCTCACGATTGCTCGCGCCCGGAGACTCGGCGATCGCGGTGAGCACGCGCGCGGTGCGGTAGGTCAGCCTAATGTGAGGACCCCCACCCGTACCATCGCCCGAGACCCCTCCGGGGCGCAGAGACTCCGTGCCCGTCTGGATCTTCGGCATGGGCCTCGTCAGCTCCCGGCGCGCCGCGCTGGGCCCGAGGTAGGGCAGCAGGATCAAGTTCATCAGCACCCCGAAAAGATCGGTCAAAGGCTGCTCGTCCTCCTCGCCCTGCAACTGCGAGTAGATCACCGACATCACGGCGCCGACGACGCCCTCCGCGATCAGCGCCGGGGGCTGCGCTCTACCCGCGGCGCCTTCCGTACCTCCTCGATCGACCACCTCCGCGAGCTTGCCCAGCACCTCGGCACGGCGGCTCAGCACCTCCGCGCCACCGCCCAGCGAGTGCACGACGCACAGACCGCCCCAGCGCGGGCTCGTCTTCGAGGAAGGCCAGAAAGGCAGCCAGCCCGACCCTGATCCCGTCGCGCCAGCGCTGCTCGGCGGCGTAGACGGGCTCGATCCGTGCCCGCGCGTGCTCCACACCCAGATTGAAGGCGGCGAGCAGGCAGGCTTCCCGATCGGGGAAGATCTCGTAGAACGTCCTGCGCGAGACGCCCGCATGCGCGACGACGTGCGAGACGGTGACAGCGCCGGCGCCCATATCGACCGCCATCTCGGCCATCGCCTCCAGGATCCTCGTCCGCTGCACCTCTTCCACGGCGACCTCTGCCTCCACCCACGTGCACGCAGGACGACGGGCGCTCCGACCGGGCGTTATGCCCTGCCGCCCCCGATTCGAGCTTGATAGTACCAATAGAGATTATCTGCCCGCCGCCGCCCGACTCCAACCACGAGCGGCGCAGGATCCGGACGTTCGTCCCGACTGGAAGAAGAGCGCAGTGGTATTACAGGCGTCCTAGTGGACAAAATCCAGTCGGGAAAGAGATCGAGTCCCTCAGCCGGGAGGGTGCGCGGACCTGCTTGGCTGAGGTGGTCACACGACGCTCGATGGCTCGAGCCGCGAGGGCGCACCGTAGGGCACGAGGCACTCCGGCAGCTCGACGCCGCCGTCGGCCTGCTGACCGTTCTCGAGCAGCGCGACGAGCGTCCGCCCGACCGCGACGGCGGTGCCGTTGAGCGTGTGCAATGCCTGTATCTGCTTGTCGTGGCGCACGCGGATGTTCAGACGGCGCGCCTGGTAGTCGGTCGTGTTCGAGCACGAGGTCAGCTCGCGGTAGCGACCCTGGCTCGCCAGCCACGCCTCGCAGTCGTACTTCTTCGCGGCCGAGTTGCCGAGATCGGTGACGGCGATGTTCACGACGCGATAGGCGAGGCCGAGCTCCGTGAGGATCTCCTCCTCGATCGCGAGGATCCGCTCATGCTCGCCCTCGGACTGCTCTGGGGCGACGAAGCTGAACATCTCTACCTTGTCGAACTGGTGCACGCGGAAGATGCCGCGCGTGTCTTTCCCGGCCGCGCCGGCCTCGCGGCGGAAGCAGGGCGAGAACCCCGCGTAGCGCAGCGGCAGGCGCTCCGCCTCGAGGATCTCCTCGGCGTGCAGCGACGCGAGCGCGACCTCGGAGGTGCCGACGAGGAACAGCTCGTCCTCGGGTAGGGAGTAGATCTGCTGCTCGGTATCGGGCAGGAAGCCGGTTCCGTACAGCGCCTGCTCGCGCACGAGCACCGGCGGGATCACGGGCTCGAAACCGCGTCCGCGCAGCTTCTCGAGCACCCAGCGCACGAGCGCGAGCTCGAGCATCACCAGATCGCCTTTCAGATAGGCAAAGCGCGACCCCGACAGCCGCGCCGCGCGATCCATGTCGATCCGCTCGCCCGCGAGCTCGAGGTGATCGCGCGGCTCGAAGTCGAGCGCCGGGATCTCCCCCACCTCCCTGATCAACTCGTCCTCGGGACCGGCCGCCGCCGTCGGATCGGGCAGGTTCGGCAGCGGCGCCAGGGCATTCTGAAGCTCCTCTTCGACCGCGCCCAGCTCGCGCTCCAGTTCCTTCGCGCGCGCGGCCACTCCGCGCATCGCCGCGATCTCCCGCTCGCGCTCCTCTGGGGAGCTGGCGGCCTTGATGCGAGCGTTTGCTTCGTTCTGCTCGGCCCGCAACCCCTCCAGCTGCGGCAGCAACTCCCGCCGGCGCGCATCCAGCTCGATCACCCGATCCAGCCCCGCCGCCGCCTCGGACCCACGACGCTCCAACCCCGCCCGCACTGTGTCCGGTTCCTGCCTGATCCGCTTTAGGTCGAGCATGTCCGGGAGCCTACCTCCCGGGTCCCGCGACTATTTTGTCGAGAGAGTGATGTTCGTCGTCGGCACCTTTTCGGCTTTGAGTCCCGAATACTTCGCAAGGAATTTCGCGACTTCGTGCGCTTCGGTGCCGAGCACGATGTTCTCAGGCATGATCGCACCGGAGAAACCTCCGTTGTGGATCGCGTACATGACCTGTTCGTAGTCCTCTTTGCGGTAGTTGAAGTTCGGCCCGTTGGTTCTCACGCGGTTCTTGGTGCTCGTCGCCGATCCCTCGGCGCCGACCGTCGCCAGCGTGTGGCAGCCCGAGCAGTGGTCGCGGAAGATCACGGCCCCCCGGTAGTAGGGGCTGGTCTTCGCGACCGAGATTTCCTGAGAGCCACAGGCGCTCAGAATCACGGCGCAGGCAAGCAGAGACATCATCATCGCGGCGAGCTTCATGCGCCGGGAATATATAGGGCCGTCCAGAACCCGTGTCCGCCGAGTCCCTCGCCGGGAGCCCGAAGCCCCTCAGAACCCGTGCGCCGTGCCCGCCGCGCGCAGCTCGAGGAACACCACCACGAGCGCCGAGATCGCCATCACACCAAGCTCGCGGCGCATGATCTCCGCGACGACCGCGCGCTGCTCGGCCTCGGGCAACTCGCCCACTGCCCGGGCGTCCGCGAGCTCGCGCCGGTCGAGGATCGTCTGCGCGGAGATCACCCGCAGCTGCTCGGCCACGAACGCGATCGCGAGCGGGAGCAGCGCATAGAGGTAGAAGAGGCGTTCGCTCGAGTACCGGCCGGCCAGCGCCAGCACGCCGATCGCCAGCGCGAAGGCCACGGCTGAGCCCTGGCCGACGCGCAACGACAGCCAGAAGGTCCTGCTCGCTTCGCAGCGATACCAGCGCCAGCCACCCAGCAATCCTGGGAGCGCGTTGAGCACGGCGACCGCCAGCGCGCCCGCCACGACAGCTTCAGTCAACGCGTCCAACCCCCACGACGACCGCCGTCGATATCGAGCCGATTGCCACCAAGTAACACTCTGACACAAGCGGTGATATAACAGCCTCGGTGCTGCGCAGCTATCTCCCGGCGATCGTCTTTCTGGTGCTCGGCGGCGCCGTTGGCGGCGCGTTCGGAGTGCTCAACTCGGTGCTCGGGCCACGCCGGCAGACCCCGCACAAGCAGGATCCCTACGAGTGCGGCCTGCCGTCGGAGGTCAAGCAGGGAATGCGCTTCGGGATCAGCTTCTACTTGATCGCGATGCTGTTCATCCTGTTCGACATCGAGGTTGTCTTCCTCTATCCGATCGCCGTCGAGCTGCGCGCCTACGGCAGCTATGCGCTGGCGGAGACGGTCACGTTCATCGTGTTGCTGTTCGTCGCGTTCGTCTACGTCTGGCGCAGGGGAGCTTTGACATGGAAGTGAAACGAGAGTTGATCGGCGCCCGTGGATCCCGCGGCAAGGCGCCCGGCCCCGGCGGCGGGACCGGATCGGATCTACGCGTGAAGTCGCTGAACACCAGCCAGCTGCTGCGCGGCGCAAACCTGGAGGGCGCCAACCACCCTGCACATCTGGAGGGCACCGAGCTCGAGCGCTACGTCGAAGAACGGATGCTGACGACGACGCTCGACCAGGCGGTCGCGTGGGCACGCTCGAACGCATTCTTCCCGCTCGCCTTCGGCCTTGCCTGTTGCGCGATGGAGCAGTTCCACGCCGCCGGTCCGCGCATGGACATCGGCCGCTTCGGGTTCGAAGCGTTCCGCGCCTCCCCGCGTCAGGCCGACCTGATCATTCTCGCGGGACGGGTCTCGATCAAGATGGCCCCGATCATCCGCCGACTCTACGACCAGATGCTCGAGCCGAAGTGGGCGATCTCGATGGGGGCCTGCTGCTCCTCGATGGGCGTGTTCAACAACTACGCGCTCGTGCCAGCCGACAAGTTCATGCCGATCGACGTGCACGTCCCCGGCTGCCCGCCGCGCCCGGAGTCGCTGATGCACGGCGTGCTGAAGCTGCGCAAGATGATTCAGGACGATCCCGACATGGGCTGGCGCGATCGCTACGACGCCCGTGGTACCGAGGAGATCTTCCCCGAGGCCCAAGCGGAAGAGGGGACCACCTCAACGGGAGAGGCGCAGGATGCCCTTCCAATTGACCCCCACGCGCCGATCACCCCTGAGCAAGACGCCGATGCCTGACGCGACCGGGTTGGAGCTGATCGCCCACGACCTGGGCGACGCCGTAATCGAGACGGTCTACTTTCGCGAACGCGCCACTCTGCGGATCGACCCCGCGACGATTGGCGCGACGCTGCAGCAACTGCGCGTGCAGGGCTACGGCTTCCTGGCGAGCGTGCACGGCGTCGACTACTACCCGGAGGAGCCGCGCCTCGGCGTCCACTACGAGCTGTTGGACATGTCGAGGGTCGACCGGATCACGGTCACGTTGCGAGTGCCGATCGACGCGCCGACGGTCGCGTCGGTGACCGCGGACTGGCCGACGGCCAACCATCAGGAGCGCGAGATCTACGACATGTTCGGGGTCGTCTTCGAGGGTCACCCCGACCTGCGCCGGATTCTGATGCCCGAGGACTACGAGGGCCACCCGCAGCGGCGCGACTTCCCGGTCGGCGGCGAACCGGTGATCTTCACCTACGACGAGGCCAAATGGCTGGAGTCGCGCGCGTGAGCCCGACGCCGACCGAGAGCTCCACGCCCGCCGCGAGCGCGGCCGTGGCGGACGAGGGCCCAACGCTGTCGGAGTACCGCCGCCGCGAGCAGTCGATCACCCTCTCCCCACTGGAGCAGCCACTCGAGGGCGGCAGCGAACTGACGGACGAGCTGCTGACGCTGAACTTCGGCCCGCACCATCCGGCGACCCACGGCGTGCTGCGCCTGCTCGTCACGCTCGAGGCCGAGGTCGTGCGCGACGTCAAACCGATCATCGGCTACGTGCACACGGGAATCGAGAAGACCGCCGAGGACAAGTCCTACTGGAAGGTGATCCCCGTCGTCGAGCGGATGGACTACCTGGCGTACTACTTCAACGCGATGGCCTACGTCGGCGCCGTCGAGCAGCTGCTCGAGGTCGAGGTCCCCACGCGCGCGCAGTACCTGCGCGTGATCCACCTCGAGCTCAACCGCATCGCCTCGCACCTGATCTGGCTCGGCACCAGCGCGCTCGACCTGGGCTCGACCTCGATCTTCCTGTACTGCCTGCGTGAGCGCGAGCTGATCCTCGACCTGTTCGAGATGTCCTCCGGCGCGCGCATGCACACGCGCTACTTCCAGGTCGGCGGCGTCGCCGAGGACATTCCTCCGGGCTTCGAGGCCAAGCTGCGCGAGTTCGTGGCGGTGATGCCCAAGCGCGCCGACGAGTACGGGGCGATCCTGAACGCCAACGAGATCGTCCTGCAGCGCCTGCGCGGCACCTGCCCGCTGGACGCGGAGACGTTGCTCGGGCTGGGCGTGACGGGGCCCCTGCTGCGCGCCGCGGGCAACCCCTGGGACCTGCGCAAGGCGGCGCCCTACAGCTCCTACGGCGACTTCGACTTCAAGATCCCGGTCGGCACGGTCGGCGATAACTACGACCGCTACGCCGTGCGGCTGGCCGAGATCTACGAGTCGGTGAAGATCATCGAGCAGGCGATGGACGGGCTGCCCGAGGGGCCCTGGATCACCGGCGATCGCAAGGTGGCGCTGCCTCCCCGCCACGAGCTGGCGACCTCGATGGAGGCCCTGATCCACCACTTCAAGCTCGTCACCGAGGGCTTCCGCGTGCCGCCCGGCGAGATCTACCACCCGATCGAGTCGCCCCGCGGCGAGCTCGCCTGCTACGTGCGCTCCGACGGGTCGTCGAAGCCCGCGCGGGTGCACATGCGCGACCCTTCGTTCGTCAACCTGCAGGCGCTCGCGCCGATGACCCGGGGCAGCTACATCGCCGACATGATCGCCACGACCGCAATGCTCGATCCGATCCTGGGCGGTATCGACAGATGAGTCCACAGGAGAGCGTGCCGATGGACAAGGGCGTCCCCCGCTTCGCGCACGGCTCGCGCGTGCCCGGTTGGGATACGCCCGCGGACCTGGAGAAGGACCCGGCGACGATTCCGGACCCGGCGAGCACGCCGGTCCCGGCCGAGCTGCGCGCGGAGATCGAAGCGCACATGGCGCTCTACCCGGAGACCCGCTCGGCGTCGCTGCCCGCGCTCGCGGCCGCGCAGCGCGTGCACGGCTGGTGCTCGCCCGAAGCGATCGAGCAGGTCGCCTGCGTGATGCGGCTCACCCCCGCCGACCTCGCGGCCGTGGCCACGTTCTACGACATGCTCGACACCGAGCCCGTCGGACGCCACAGCGTGTACGTGTGCACGAACATCTCCTGTTCGCTGTGCGGCGCCGACGCGCTGCTCGCCGCGATCGAGGACGCCGCCGCGGCGACCGATGACGGCAAGCTCGAATTCAACGTGCGCGCATTCGAGTGCCTCGGCGCCTGCGACATCGCGCCGATGGCCTCCGTCGACGGCGTCTACGTCGGCCCGCTCACGATCGAGGACGTGCCGGCGCTGCTTGACGATGTGCGCGCCGGCCGCCCGGTGCTGCCCGAGAAGCAACTCGCGCGTAAACGGGTCGCCGACCCTTACGCCAACACGCGGGAGTTCCCGCTGCACGAGGCCGAGCATACGGCCCGCGCGGGGAACGCCGATGCAGTGCGCACGCCGCCAAAGGACACCGGCGCGGAGCCCTCACCGGGCGACCGCAGGCCGGATCCGACCGACTCCGAGGAAGGCGTGTGACGATGGCCGCGAGCGCCACGGTGGACGGGGAGCCAATCCTCCTCTTCAAGGACATCGACGAGCCCGGGCTGAACACGCTCGGGGTCTATGAAGCGCGCGGCGGCTACGAGTCGCTGCGCAAGGCGCTGCAGATGTCCCCCGAGGAGGTGCTCGCGCAGCTCGAAGCCTCCGGTCTGCGGGGACGCGGGGGCGCCGGGTTCGCGATGGGCAAGAAGGTCTCGTTCCTGCCAAAGGGGACGATGGACAAGTACCTCGTCTGCAACGCCGACGAGTCCGAGCCGGGGACGTTCAAGGACCGCGAATTGATGCAGAAGAGCCCGCACATGCTGCTGGAGGGGATCGTGATCGCCTCCTACGCGGCCGGGACCAACCGCTCGTTCATCTACATCCGTGGCGAGTACGTGCTCCAGGCCGACATGCTCGACGCGGCGCTCCGCGAAGCCCGCGATGCGGGCTACGTCGGTGAGCGGATCCTCGGCTCCGAGCACTCGCTGTCGCTCGTCGTCCACCGTGGCGCGGGCGCCTACATCTGTGGCGAGGAGACCGGCCTGCTCGACTCGCTCGAAGGCAAGCGCGGCAACCCCCGGCTGAAGCCGCCGTTCCCAGCTGTCCAGGGCCTCTACCAGGGACCGACCCTGATCAACAACGTCGAGACACTCGCCACGGTGCCGACGATCATGCGGATGGGCGGCGCCGAGTACGCGAAGCTGGGCGTGGAGACCTCGACTGGCACGAAGCTCGTCTCGATCTCCGGCCAGGTGCAGCGTCCGGGCAACTACGAGATCGAGCTGGGGATCCCCTCGCGCGAGATCATCTACGGGCTCGCCGGCGGTCCCCCGGAGGGACGCGAGATCAAGTGCTGGTTTCCGGGCGGCTCCTCGGCGCCGGTGCTCACCGCCGACGATCTCGACGTGCCCTATGACTTCGACTCGCTCGGGAAAGCCGGCTCGATGCTCGGCTCCGGGGCGATCATCGTCGTCGACGACTCGACGCCGATCGTCGAGCTGGCGATGAAGCTCGCGAAGTTCTATCGCCACGAGTCCTGCGGCAAGTGCACCCCCTGCCGCGAGGGCACGAACTGGACCGTGAAGATGCTCGAGCGGATCGACTCCGGCGAGGCCACGCCGATGGACCTCGACATCATGGCCTCCGTCCAGGAGCACATCATCGGCAACTGCCTGTGCGTGCTCGGAGACGCGATGGCAATGCCGATCGGCTCGATGATCGCGAAGTTCCGCCCCGAGTTCGAGGCCCACATCGAGGCCGCGCGCGCGCGCAACTACGGAGAGATCGCAAGCCCGGCGGACTCCCCCGACTCGGCCGTTGCCTCTGAGCTGGCGCTCGTGGCCCAGGGCGCTGTCGAGGCGCACGCGGAGCCCTCGGATCACACGGCCGAGCAACGCGGCGTCGGCGAGCAGGCCCCCGGCGAGCACGCCGGCGATCCCGGCACCCACCAGGGAGGCCTGTAGCGATGTGGCGCCCTGAATCGACCGCGGCCGGCGGCGATGTCCTTTCCTCCACAGGGGAGGCTCGCTAGCGATGCCCAGGCCCGAACCGAAGACGATCACCTTCACGATCGACGGCCTCGAGGTCCAGGCGCCCGAGAACGCAATGCTCGTCGACGCGGCCAAGCACGGCGACGTCGAGATCCCGGTCTTCTGCTACGAGCCCAAGCTCGGCAACCCGGTCGGCGCCTGCCGCATGTGCCTGGTCGAAATCGAGGGAATCCCCAAGCTACAGACCGGCTGTTCAACGCCGGTCAAGGACGGCATGGTCGTGCACACCCAGACCGACCGCGTGAAGACCGCGCAGCAGTCGGTCGTCGAGTTCCTGCTGATCAACCATCCCCTCGACTGCCCCGTCTGCGACAAGGGCGGCGAGTGCCCCCTGCAGGACATCACCTTCGGCTGGGGTCCCGGGCACTCGCGCTTCATCGAGCCCAAGCGCCACTTCGTCAAGCCCCTAGAGCTCTCCCCCACGATCGCGATCGACCGCGAGCGCTGCATCCTCTGCTATCGCTGCGCGCGCTTCTCCCAGGAGATCTCCGAAGACAACCAGCTCGTCTTGCTGGAGCGCGGCGCGCACTCCTACATCTCGACCTTCGACGGCCATCCCTACGTCGCGCCGTTCAGCGGCAACATCGTCGAGCTGTGCCCGGTCGGCGCGCTCACCTCGCGCCCTTACCGCTTCCGCGCGCGCCCGTGGGACATCGAGGACGCCGGCTCGGTCTGCACGCTCTGCCCGGCGCAGTGCAACGTCACGCTGACCGTGCGCGATGACCGCGTGCTGCGCGTGCTCGCGCGCGAGAACGACGAGGTTGACGACGGCTGGCTGTGCGACGCCGGGCGCTTTGCCTACCCCGTGCTCGGCGGTGACGAGCGCATCACAGAGCCGCTGATCCGTGACGGCGGCGAGCTGCGCCCCGTCTCGTGGGAGCGTGCGCTGGGAGAGGCCGCCGCGGGCCTCGCGCGCGCCGGCGAGCACGCGGGCGCAATCGCCGGCGGACAGGCCTCGAACGAGGAGGGCCTCCTGCTCGGGCGCCTGTTCCGTGAGGGACTGGGCTCGTCGCACCTCGACTCGCGCTGCGCCGGCACCCTGCCTTTGGAGCTGCATCGCGCGCTGGCCGACCCGGCCCTGCAGGCGAAGGTCTCCGACCTCGAGTTCGCCCACGCGGTGCTCGTCCTCGACGCCGACCCGCTCGAGGACATGCCGATCCTCGACCTGCGCCTGCGCAAGGGCGTGCGCCGCCATGGCATGTACCTGCTGGAGGCCGGCGCCGCGGACCTGCTCGACGGCGGACGCGTGGGCGAGCTCGTCACGCAGCTGAAGGAGGCCGGCGAGGAGGTCGTGATCCTGTGGGGCGAGCGCCTGACCGCCGGCCCCGACGGCGCCGCTGCCGCTCGGGCGCTGCTCGAGCTGGCGCAGACGCTGTCGCTGGCGGATGTCTCCGGCGCGGGCCTGCTGGAAATTCCCGCCGGCGCCAACGGGCGCGGGCTGCGCGAGGCCGGGGTGCTGCCAAACGCCGGGCCGGGACTCTCCGAACTCGACGCCGAGACGGGCCGCGATGCGCGCGCGATCGCGGAGGGTCTTGCCGAAGGCGAGCTCGCGGCGCTGTACCTGTTTCAGACGGATCCCCTCCATGATCTACCCGATCGCCAGCTGGTCGACCCGAACTCGCAGGCACTCTCGGGCAACGGCGACTCGACGGCTGTTCCTGATCTCGCGTCCGATCGCGAGTTGTGGGAGCAGGCACTCGATCGTGCTTCGACGGTCGTCGCGCACGCCACGTTCCTGACGGAGGGGCTGCGCGAGCATGCCAACGTCATCTTCCCCGCCGAGGCCTACGCGGAGAAGGAGGGCACGATCGTCCATCCCGACGGACGCCTGCAGCGGCTGCGCCCGGCCGTCGGCCGCGTGGGTGAGTTTGGCTCCTCACGCGCGGGATGGCAGGTGCTCGCCGACCTCGCCGCGCGCCTGGATCTGGACCTCGGAGCCCTCACCGGCTCGATGGCCTCGCAACAGCTGTTCGACACGATCCCCTTCTACGAGGGCCTCACGCTCGAGGAGATCGGCGGGAGGGGAGTGCGCTGGCAGGAGCGCGACGCCGCCGGCACCGTACCCGGGGGAACGCCTGTATGACCCCCCTCGCGATCGTCGGCTACTACGAAGAATGGTGGGTCCAGATCCTGAAGGCGATCGTGATCTTCGCTGTGGGTCTGCAGCTCGTGCCGGTCGTGCTGCTCGCAGAGCGCAAGCTGCTGGGGCGCTTCCAGGCTCGCTACGGTCCGAATCGCGTCGGCCCCTACGGCGCGCTGCAACCACTCGCGGACATCCTCAAGCTGCTGACCAAGGAGCAATTCCGGCCGAGCACCTCGATCGGATTCCTGTTCGTGCTCGCGCCGATCATCTCGATCCTCACGGCGGTCGCGGCGTTCGCGATCATCCCGTTCGGCAACGTTCAACACATCTTCGGTGAACGCGTCGGGCTGTATGGAATCGACGTCTCGATCGGCCCGCTGTATGTGTTCGCGTTCGGTGGGATCGCGTTCTACGGGATCATGCTCGGCGGCTGGTCCTCGGGCTCGAAGTACTCGTTCCTCGGCGCGATGCGCGCCGCCGCGCAGCTGATCTCCTACGAGGTCTCGCAGGGTCTCGCGCTCGTCGGCGTGATCTTCACCGCGCAGACGCTCTCGCTGACGGGGATCGTCGAAGCGCAGAAAGGCATGTGGTACATCGTGCCTCAGTTCTTCGGCTTCCTGATCTTCCTGACGGCGAGCTTCGCCGAGACCAACCGCGCGCCGTTCGATTTGACGGAGGCCGACGCCGAGCTCGTCGGCGGCTACAACACCGAGTTCGGCGGGGGCCGCTTCGCCTCCTACTACTTCGCCGAGTACCTGAACGTGCTCGTCGTCTCGGGGATCGTCACGACCGTGTTCCTCGGCGGCTGGCTGATGCCGTTCGGGATCCACCCGCCAGGCTTCCTCGACCCGATCGTCGTGCTCGCGAAGATGGGGCTCGTCACGTTCCTGTTCATCTGGGTTCGTGCGACGCTTCCCCGCCTGCGCTATGACCAGCTGATGAGCTTCGGCTGGAAGGTGCTGCTGCCGCTGGCGACCCTGAACGCGCTCGTCACAGCCGTGCTTGTTGTGGTGACTCACTAATGACAGATCAAAACAAACCAACCGCCGAGCTGAACGTCACGGCTTGGAGTCCCGGGGAGGATGTGATCCAGGTCCAGCGCACCCCTGCGCCGGGCGCGGCACGCGCGACCTGGCGCACGTTCCGCGAGACCGCGCGCGGCATGATGACGACCTTCGGCCGCCTCACCGAAAAGGGCGTCACGGTCGAGTACCCAGAGGAGAAGACGCCCGTCTACCCGCGCTTTCGCGGCCGGCACAAGCTGCACCGCTTCGAGGACACGGGCCTTGAGAAGTGCGTCGGCTGCTCGCTCTGCGCGGCGGCCTGCCCGGCCGACTGCATCCGCGTCGTCGCAGCCGAGAACACTCCCGAGAACCGTGTCTCCGCGGGCGAGCGCTACGCGGCTGTGTACGAGATCAATCTCTCGCGCTGCATCTTCTGCGGCTACTGCGAGATCGCGTGCCCGTTCGACGCGATCACGATGGGCCATGACTACGAGCTCTCCGACTACGACCGCTCGGATCTGATCTTCACCAAGGAGATGCTGCTCGCCGAGCCGCTCGAGCGCACACCGCTGAGGAACGAGGGCGAGTGAGATGATCTGGACCCCGCCCACCCGATGAGCACGATCCTGTTCTTCATCGCCGGCATCGGCACGATCGCAGGCGCGGTCGGTGTGGTCGTGCTGCGCGACCCGTTCTACAGCGTGCTCGCGCTCGTCGGCCACCTGATCTCGCTCGCCGTGCTGTTCCTGCTGCTGCGCGCTGAATTCGTCGCCGCCGCGCAGGTCGTAGTGTATGCCGGCGCGGTGATGGTCCTGTACGTGTTCGTCGTCGCCTATGTTGGTGCCAGCACGGATTCGTTCGGCGACGAGCCGCTGCTCGGCCCGCGGTTTTCCGCCTCGAATCTGCGTCTCGGCGGGACGATCGCCGGGGGGGCGCTGCTGATCGAGCTTTTGATCGCGCTGCTCGGCACCGGCCTGAAGGCGATCGGCGGCGATGGCGCCCCATACGCTCCTGGGCCGCGTACGTTCGGCACGCCCGCCTACATCGGCAACCTGCTGCTCACGCGCTTCCTGCTCGCGTTCGAGGCGGCCTCGTTCTTGCTGTTGATCGCGGCCGTCGGCGCGATCGTGCTCGCCGGCCGCAGAGGCGGCCTGGAGGACGAGGAGGAGCAGCGGCTCACGCCCCTCGACCTGATCCGCCCCCAGGGCACGGGCACGACGGCCGAGGGCGTCGGGGGACAGCATCGATGAGCATCGCCTGGTACCTGGCCGTCTCGGCGATCGTCTTCTCGCTCGGCGTCGTCGGCGTGATCACGCGGCGCAACCCGCTCGTCGTGCTGCTGTGCCTCGAGCTGATGCTCAACGGCGCCAACCTCTCGCTCGTCGCGTTCGCGCGTATGTGGGGCAACGGCGACGGGCAGATCCTCGCGCTGATCGTGATGACCGTCGCCGCCTGCGAGGTCTGCATCGGGCTTGGCATGATCGTCGCGATCTACCGGCGACGGCTGCCGGTCGATGTCGACGAGCTGAGGGAGCTGCAGGGATGACCCGGCGCAGTTCGCGAACGGAGAAGCGAGCCAGATGAGCGCCACGACCTACGGCTGGCTCGTGCTGGCCTTCCCCTTGCTCGGCACGCTCGTGATCGCGTTCGGCTACCGCGTCCTGCCGGGCAACGTCGCGGGCGTGATCGGCACCGCCGCGATCGGCCTGGCGTTTCTCGCGGCGCTCGGCGCGCTGATCAAGCTGCAGGGCCATCCCGCCAGCCACCGCGAGCTCGAATCCTCGCTCTGGAACTACGCCTCGACGGTCGGCGTCAACGCGCGGCTGTCGATCCTCGTAGACCCGCTCTCGGTGTTCATGATCCTGATCGTCACGGGGATCTCGACGATGATCCACCTGTACTCGATCTCCTACCTCGAAGAAGACCGCGGCTTCGCGCGCTACTTCGCCTACCTGAACTTCTTCGTCTTCTCGATGCTGCTGCTCGTGCTCGCGGGCAACTTCCTGCTGCTGATCGTCGGCTGGGCATTCGTCGGCGCCGCGTCCTACCTGCTGATCTCCTTCTGGTACCGGCGCTCGACCGCCACGAAAGCGGGGATCAAGGCGTTCGTGATCAACGTCGTCGGCGATGTCGGACTGGTGCTCGGCACGTACTTCATCTTTAAGCACACCCACACGCTCAACTTCCTCGCCACCTTCAAGGACGCCCCCCACGTGTTCGCGAAGGGCGAAGCGGACATCGTCGCCGGCTGCCTCTTGCTGCTCGTCGGCGCGATCGCGAAGTCGGCGCAAATCCCGCTGCACACCTGGCTGCCCGACGCGATGGAGGGCCCGACCCCCGTCAGCGCGCTGATCCACGCCGCGACGATGGTCACCGCCGGCGTGTATCTGATCGCGCGCATGCACGTGCTGTTCGAACTCGCCCCCGCCGCGCAGGACACGGGCGCGGTGATCGGCGCGGCGACGCTCCTGATCGCGGGCACGATCGCCGTCACGCAGACCGACATCAAGCGCGTGATCGCGTACTCGACGATGTTGCAGATCGGCTACATGATCATGGGCGTCTCCGTCGGCGCCTACGCGGCCGGAATGTTCCACCTGATGACCCACGCGTTCTTCAAGGCGCTGCTGTTCATGGGCGCCGGCTCGATCATCGGCGCGATGGGCGGCGAGCAGTCGCTGCAGAAGATGGGCGGCTTTCGCAAGGCGCTGCCGTTCACGTTCATCTGCTTCATCATCGGCGGCCTCGCGCTGTCGGGGATTCCGCCGTTCTCGGGCTTCTTCTCCAAGGACGACATCCTGCTCGTGACCGCTGAGCGCGGCGGCTGGCACTGGGCGCTCTATGTGATCGGCTACATCGGCGCGTTCCTGACGGCGATCTACACGTTCCGGATGATCTTCCGCGCCTTCTACGGCGATCCCGTCGCCGAGGCGAAGGAGCTCGAAGCCGGTCATCTGCACCACGCCGAGGTTCCGACGAACCCCGCGAACGGCGAGGTCGAGGACACGGACGTCGGCTTCCCCGGCCCGCACCACACGATCGCCGAGCGGGCTTTACCGATGAAGGTCGCGATGACCGTGCTCGCGATCGGCGCGACCGGTGCCGGCCTCGTGCAGGTGCCGGGGGTCGACGACGTGATCGTCAACTTCCTGCGGCCCACGTTCGCGGGCTCGCCGCTGTACGAACCACACACGAAGGATGGCCTCTTGATCTTCGGCATGGTGCTCGGCACCGTGCTCGGCCTGGCCGGCATCGCGATTGCCTACCGCATCTGGGTCAAGCAGCCGAGCATCGCGGTCACAGCGCGCGAGCGCTTTGGGGGCCTCTACGAGCTGTTCGTGAACAAGTGGTACTTCGACGAGTTGATCGACTTCGCGATCGTGCGCCCGGCGGCCGCCGCGGGAAACTTCGGGAAGAACACGTTCGAGCGGGTGTTCGTGCAGGACACGATGATCGGCGGCACGACCGGGCTCGTGCGCGCGGGCTCGGCCGCCGTGCGCGCCGTGCAGAACGGCTTCCTGCGCTATTACGCCGCGCTGCTCGTGATCGGCGTGGCCGGAGTCGGCTTCTACTTCCTCCTCCAAGCCTGACCCGACCTCCCGGACTCCCTGACCGATATGCCCCCTCTTTCAATCCTGATCTGGCTTCCCGCGCTGTGCGGCTTGCTCGGCGCGATCGTTCCCTCGATCCTGGGCCGCAGTGATGCCACAGAAACGAACACCGCCACCACGGAGACCGGCGCCACGAGGCCGGACGAGGCCGGCGCGTCCGGCGGCGGCTGGAGCGCCTCCGGCATCCTCGCGCTGATCGGGTCGGTCGTCGCGCTCGGCCTGTCGATCGGCTATATCGCCGACTTCCACAGCGGCGGGCCGGCCTTGCAGCACGTCACCGACGTCGTTCTGGATCTCCACGCTGGGCATCCACTACAAGCTCGGCGTCAGCGGCCTGAACGTGTTTCTGATCGGGTTGACCACACTGTTGTTCACCGCCGCCGTACTGGCATCCAATTTCCGCTCGTGGGAGCGCCCGAAGCTCTTCTACTTCCACTTCATGCTCGCCGAGTCGGCCGTGCTCGGTGCCTTCCTCGCCCAGGATCTGGCGCTGTTCGTCGCGTTCTTCGACCTGATGCTGATCCCCTTCTACTTCCTGATCGGCGGCTGGGGCCGCGAGCCCGACAGGGTGAAAGCGACGATCAAGCTCGTGATCTACACGCTCGTCGGTTCGCTGCTGATGCTCGCCGCCGCGATCGCCACCGGCGTACTGGCCTCAGAACAGGGCGGCGGGCACATCACGTTCGTGCTCACCTCGCTGCAGGCGCTGCCGCTGAGCAAGGGCTCGCAGGAGTGGATCTTCCTGTTCTTCGCCGCCGCGTTCCTCGTGAAGATGCCCGCCTTCCCGCTGCACGGGTGGATGCCGGATGGGTACCGCGCGATGCCGATCGAGGTGCTGATGGTCTTCTCCGGCGTGCTCTCAAAGGTCGGCGCCTATGGCTTCCTCGCGATCGTGCTGCCGCTGTTCCCGCAGGCCGCGGCGCACTTCCAGGTGCTGATGCTGCTGCTCGCACTCGCCTCGATCATCTACGGCTCCGCGCTCGCCTTCTCCCAGACCGACGTGCGTCTGGTCGCCGGATACTCCTCGGTCGCACAGCTCGGGTTCATCACGCTCGGGATCTTCGCTCTGAACCCCCAGGGGGCGCAGGGAGCGCTGCTGCAGATGGTCAACCACGGGCTCGTCGTCGCGCCGCTGTTTTTCATCATCCTGCTGCTCTCCCGCCGCGCCGGAGGTTCGGAGGACGTCCGCGAGATGGGCGGGATCGCCTTCCGCGCACCGGTGCTCGCCTCGCTGTTCCTGATCGTCGCGCTCGCCACGCTCGCGATCCCCGGCTCGTCGAACTTCGTCGGCGAGTTTTTGATCCTGCTCGGCGTCTTCAAAGCGAAGCTCGCGATCGCCGTGATCGCCTTCAGCGGTGTCGTGATGGCGAGCGTCTACGCGCTGCGCCTGTTCATCGGCGCGATGCACAACCGCGTTGGTTCGAAGGTCGAGTCCCGTGACATCTCGATCCGTGACGGCCTCGTGCTCGTGCCGCTCGTCGCGGTGATCCTGTTCCTCGCGCTCTACCCCCAGTTCGCACTACACCGCAGCGAAGGGTCGGTCAAGACGGCCGTCGCCCGGGCCTACGTGACATCGCAGCATGGGCATTCGATATTCGCCGCCCTTCGTGAAGTGAGAACGGCAGAAGCGGACCCGCACAGAGTGATCGTGATCAAGTGAGCACGTCTCTTCTCGCCCTCGCCACCCTCAAAGGCCCGCACGTCGACTTCGCCGGGCTCTCGCCGCTGATCGCGCTGCTCGGCGGTGCCGCGATCGTCCTGCTCGTCGGGCTGCTCAGCTCGAAATGGGCGCGCGCACAGCTGGTGCCGGCGCTCAGCCTGGCGGTGCTCGGCGCCGCGCTGGGACTGACGATCTGGCAGTGGGGCGAAGAGAAGTCGATTGTCTCGGGGGCGCTGCGGATCGACGATCTGTCGCTGCTGCTGAACATCGTGCTGATCGCCGGCGGCGCCGCGACGGTGCTGCTCGGCTGGCGCTCGCGCGCGGCGGAAAGCACCGCCCATGGTGAGTGGCACGCGCTGTTGCTGACCTCGATCGGGGGCATGTTCCTGCTCGCGAGCGCCCAGAACACGGTGCTCGTGTTTCTTGGCCTGGAGCTCCTGTCGATCCCGCTTTACGTGCTCTGCGCGACGGGCATGTCCAAACGCGGCCAGCACCAGGAGCGCTCGCTGGAGTCGGGGTTGAAGTACCTGATCATCGGCTCCGTCGGCTCGGCCACGCTGCTCTACGGACTCGCACTGATCTACGGCGCGACCGGCGCGACCGACTTCAGCGCGATCGCCTCTGCGCTCGCGACCGGCAACCTCGCGACCGACCCGCTGACGCTGACGGGAATCGCGCTGTGCGTGGCCGGCCTCTGCTTCAAGGCGTCCGTCGCGCCCTTCCACCAGTGGACCCCCGACGTCTACGAGGGCGCGCCGACACCAATCACGGCGTTCATGGCGGTCGCCACGAAGGTCGCCGCGCTGGGCGTGTTCCTGCGGCTGTTCGATGTCGCCTTCATCAGCGCCCAGACCAGCTGGGCCCCGGCGGTGGCGGCGCTGGCGACGATCACGATCCTCGTCGGCAACGTCGGCGCGCTCGGGCAGTCCTCGCTGAAGCGGATGCTCGCCTACTCGTCCGTCGCGCAGGCCGGCTACATGCTCGCGGGCGTCGTCGTCGCGAGCAAGCTCGGCGTCCAGGCGACGGTCTTCTATCTGGCGATCTACGTGGCGATGAACATGGCCTCGTTCGCCGTGATCGTCGCGCGCGAGCGCGAAACCACCTTCGGCGACTCGATCGATGCGGTCGCCGGGCTGGGCCGCGAGCGGCCTTGGCTGGCGTGGCCGATGACGATCTCGATGCTCGCCCTCGCCGGGATCCCGGCGACGGCAGGGTTCATCGGCAAGTTCTACCTGATCGATGCGGCCGTCTCGGGCGGCTACACCTGGCTCGGCGTCGCGATCGTCGTGGGCTCGATGATCTCGCTCGGCTACTACCTGCCGGTGATCGCAGCGATCTGGATGCGCGAGGCGCCCGCGGGAGCGGGCGCGGGGCAGCCCGGCTTCGTGCCCTCCCCCGTGCAGGCTCCCACCACTGGAGCCGGGGGACTGCCGGCGCTGGCCGGCGGATCCCCGGAGCTCGACGCCGAGGCGGAGCCTCTCAGCGCCGGCATCGTCGTCACAGCCGGCGCTCCGGTACAGCCGCTCGCCCCCGAAGTCACTCGCCCGCAGCCCGAGGTCGTGTTCGTCGCCGTGCTCGCCGCGGCTGTGACGCTGTTCTTCGGCATCATCCCCCAGCCGCTGTTCAACCTCGTCGCCCACGCGGGCGGCGCGCTCGGCGGGCTGTTCTAACCTGGCTCAATAAGGGACATAGGCTTGCTGGAGCGCAGCGATTCCTCGCTTCCGAGTATGTCTGCCGGACGATCGACGACGTTATCCGGCGAGTACGTCAGACGGATCGAATCCGAGCACGTCGGCGGAGCGGATACGGTTCTCCACGCCGCCCCTGCCCCACAGGGCGAAGATCGGCAACTCAACTGCGCGTGGAACACGAGCCGCCTTGCGCTGAAGCTGGGCGAGATCTCGCGCCCCTAGCGGACGAGCCTGCCAGCGGGCCTCTCCCAGCAGCACTGTGCGTGCCCCGCGCAGGCCGAGTACGTCAATCTCGCAGGGCTCTCCGCTGGCCGCCCACCAGCGGTCAATCACCAGATCCTGGGGCAGCTCTCCGCGGAGAGCCAGCCGCCTGGCGTGCGCTCTGGCCGCGTCCTCGAATACCGCTCCGAGGTGGCGCTGCCAGGCGGGCGCTTTGCGGCGTAACACCGCGCGGCCCTGGCTGGCCTCTATCTGCGGAATGTCCGAATAGAGCACGCCGAACCAGAACGCCAGGTATGGATCGGCGATCTGATAGCTCGCTCGCGCTCCCCGCGGCGCGCCGACAGGTAGCGTCTTTGCGATGAAGCCGGCCCGTATCAAGACCTCCAGGGGACGCTCCACGCGCTGGTCACTCTCGGCCGCGATCTCGGCGTAACGAGTCCGTCCCCGGCCGATCGCCGCAAGCACGCGCGCGTAGCCGCCGGTGTGCGTCAGCTCCTCGGCCAACATGCCGGCCGCGTCCTCGAGCAGGATGCCTCCCGGTGTGGCAGCCAGGCGCAGCAGGTTGGCGTCGGTCGAGGCGCGCTGATCCCATGCGCGCAGATGCAGCGGGTAGCCACCGCACGCAGCGTAGGCTTCCAGGAAAGCTGCGGGCTCCATGTCGGGGAGGAATGCGCGGGCCTGCACCGGATCGAGCGCCGCGAGCTTGAGCGTGAGCGTCGGACGGCCCCGCAGCGCGCCGCCCGCGCCGATCATCGTCTCCATCATCGCGATTGCGGATCCGGTCAGCACGAGCGTCAGATGTGTACCCGAGGGAAGGTGATCCCATACCGCCTGCACGATGCTCGCGAAACCGGGAGTGGAGGCGACAAGGTAGGGCACCTCGTCGAGAATCACCGTCAGCGACTGCTCGGCGGCCAGAGCAGCGAAGAAGCGCAGGGCCGCCTCCCAGCTTGTGAAGTCACCCCCGGCTAGGTCGGCAGCTGAATCGCCGAGATCCCTGCGCACGGCGTCCGCGAGGCGCCCAAGCTCGACTCCCTGCGCCTGCTGGGTCGCCCCGAAGAACACTGCCCGCGTGTCGCGAGCGAAGTGGGAGAGCAGAAATGTCTTGCCCACCCGCCGCCGGCCCCACACCACGACAAGCTGAGACGTTCCGGCGGCGGCTTGCGCGGCCGCCTCGCGCAGCTGGCCCATCTCTCGCTCGCGGTCAATCAGCCGTGTGCTCGTCATGAGCCTTAGGTTACTACACGACACTTGTACTACACGAGCCTTGTACTACACGAGCCTTGTACTACAGGGCCTGCGCACGTTAGATGGCCGGGTGCCCCTATGACCCGAGCACCGTCTCTGCAGCCGCTTCGGCATCCTCGAGCTGGCGCTCGACGAGGTCTCAACCCGGCGTCCCAGAAGCCCGGGTCGGCGAGGTCGATCCCGACGATCTGGCCGAGCTCCTCAGGACTTTTCGAGCCACCGGCGGCGAGCATCTCCAGGTAACGCGGCACGAGCTCGGGGCCTTGCTGCTCGTAGCGCTGATAGACCGAGAGCGCGAGCAGCTGGCCATAAGCGTAGGCGTAGACATAGCCGGGCGAGCCGATGAAGTGCGGGACGTAGGACCACCACGAGCGGTAGCCGTCGGTGATCTGCACCGAGTCGCCGAGCAGCTCTGACTGGCTCTCGGCCCACAGCTCGCCAAAGCGATCGACCGACAGCTCGCCCCGCTCGCGCCGCTCGGTGTGGACTAGCTCCTCGAAGCGATTCATCGCGACCTGGCGGAAGACCGTCGCGATCGTGTCCTCGAGATTGCTAGCGAGCAGCGCCAGGCGCGAGACCGGGGAGGAGTCCTCAGCGAGCAGCCGTCCGAAGACGACGGTCTCGGCAAACACCGACGCGGTCTCGGCGAGCGTCAGCGGCGTGCCCTGGTGAAAGACGCCCTGGCGGGCGGCGAGCGCGAAGTGGACACCGTGGCCGAGCTCGTGCGCGAGCGTCAACACGTCGCGCCGGCGCGAGGTGTAGTTGAGCAGCACGTAGGGATGCACGGAGGGGACCGCCGAGGCGCAGAACGCGCCGCCGCGCTTGGCGGGCCGTACCGGCGCGTCGATGTAGCGCCCGTCAAAGAACCCTTTGGCGAGATCGCCCAGCTCTGGTGAGAAGGAGGAGTAGCAGTCGAGCACGATCTCTCGCGCCTGCGCGAACGGATAGGTCACCTCGTCCTCGCTGACCGCCGCCATCCGGTCGTAGTCGGCCAGCTTCTCCACCCCGAGCAGCCGTGCCTTCAGCCGGTACCAGCGCCGGGCGATCTCAAAGCGCCCGCGGACCGCCTCGATCAGCGCCTGTACCGACTCGTCGGAGGCCTCGTTGGCGAGGTTACGCGCCGCCAGCCAGCTGGGGTAGCGGCGCAGGCGGTCGTCGGTCGCCTTGTCGGCTAGCAGCGTGTTGAACAGGAACGCCCGCGTGCGCAGCCCCGGCGCGAGCGCCGCGCTGACCGCCTCGGCGGTGCTGCGCCGGACCTCGCGGTCGGCGTCCATCAGTTTGCTCAGGGCGACGTCGAGCGCGACCCGCGTGACGGGCGCGGCGGCCTGCCCTACTGCCGACATGCCTCCCCTCGACTCATCTACTCCGGTCTCACCTGGCCCCGGCTCGCCCGCACTCGACTTGTCTGCCTCCGGCTCCCCTGCTCCCGACCCACCTGAGCCTGGAAGCTCGACCTCGATCGCCGAGGTCAGCTCCTCGAACAGACGCGACCAAGCGCTCGAGCCGGTGAGCGCCTTCTCGGCGAGGATCTTCTCCTCGGGCTCGCTCAGCAGGTGCTCGCGGTAGCGGCGCGCGTTGCGCAGATAGTGGCGGCAGAAGTCCAGGCCCTCGCCTGCCAAGAGCTCCTCGGCGCGCTCGTCGCTCAGCGCGGCCCACTCGAGCTCGAAGAACAGCAGCGTCGTGGAGATCTGGGTCTCGCTCTCCTGCACCTTCTGCAGCAGCGCGCCGTTCTCGGGCGCGGCCGTGTCGGTCGAGAAGCGCAGCACAGCGTAGGAGCCGGCGCGGCCGACGAGCTCGTAGATCTCCGCCAACTCCCCCATCGCCTCCCCCAGACCCGCGCCGTCGAGCCCGTCGAGCTTGCCGGCGTAGCGCTCGGCGAACGCCTGCGCGCGCGTCAGCGCCTGCACCATCCTGCTCTGCACGCCTCCCTCACCCTCGCCGTCGACGAGCGGCTCGAGGTCCCAGGCGGTCTCCGCCAGCTCGGGGTCGTTCGGCTCGGAGGCACTCACCGTGGTCGCCATCGTCCCGGCAGCTTAGCTGCGATCTAACTACTCGCTCGCGAGCGCCTGCAGTACGTCCAAACGCGCCGCCCGGCGAGCGGGGAGCTGCGAGGCGATCAGCCCGGCAACGGCCGAGATCACGAGCAGCAGGATCAGCGTGCCGACGGGGATCGACAGGACGAAACCCGAGCCGGAGAGCGCGAGCGTGCTGACGAGGATCGCGCCGACGGTCCCGATCACGAGCCCGAATACTCCGCCGATCAGGCCGGTGATGATCGACTCGTAGCGAATCATCTGGCGCACCTGCCGGCGCGAGGTGCCGATCGCCCGCATCATCCCCAGCTCACGCGTGCGCTCGTAGATCGAGAGGATCAGCGTGTTGACGATCCCGAACAGCGACACGATCACCGACAGCGCCAGGAGCACGTAGATCAGCAGCAGCAGCTGGTTGATCTTGCCTTCCTGGTCCTTCTTGAACTGCGCGGGAGTCCGCGAGCGGGCCTGCGGGAACTGACTGGAGAGCAGGCGGTCGACCGAAGACTGCACCTCCTGACCGTCGGCGCCCGGAGAGTAGGAGACGAAGTCGACGCCGTCTTCGCGCTGCCCGAAGGAGGCCTGCGCGAGCGCACGGTTGATCGTGAGGTTGGCCAGCAGACGCGCGTTGTCTTTGGCGATCCCGACGACCGTGAGGGGAACGTTTTGATTGGAGGGCGTCAGCACCGACAGCCGGCTCCCCACCTTCAGGTGATTGGCGCTGGCGAAGCTCTTCGTCAGCACGGTGCCGGTGTTGCCCAGCGCGAGCAGCGTCGCGTTCGAGCCCTTTTCCCATTCCACCCGGTAAACCCGCGTGAAGGAGGCCGGTTCGATCGCGGTGATCGAGGATTTTTCGGCGATCGGCGCGGCCGACGGTTTCGAGAGGTCGCGCACGCGGCCGATCGTGAACGAGATCGGGGTCACGCTCGCGACCCCGGGCACGCGTGCCACGGCCGGCGCAATTCCGGGCGGGATGCCCTGGTTGCTGCCCGTGGCGGAGCTCTCGACGATCAGATCGCCGGCGAAGGAACGGCTGACGGCCTGGTTGATCGTCGCCTTGGTGCCGGCCGCGAGCACCGAGATGAACGCCACCAGCGCGAGCCCCACGGTCAGCGCGAGCGCGGTCACGAGCGTGCGCCCGGGCTGGCGGATCGAATTCTCCCGCGCCAGACGGCCGGTGATGCCGCGCCAGCTGACGAGCAGCCCGATCGCCGAGCCGAGCGCCGGTACGACGCGGTAGTGCTTCGGCCGCGTGCCACGCATCAGCCGCACCAGCAGCACGGTCACATAGATCGCCAGCACCACGAACAGCACGAAGAACACGCCCCCAGAGCCGAGCAGGACACCAAGGCCCACGGCTATCACGAAACCGATCGCACCGCGCAGGACGACCCCCGGCCCGGTGAGGATCCGGGGTGGGATCACGACCCCCTCGCGCATCGCCGCCAGCGGCGGCACGCGCGTGGCGCGGATCGCCGGGAAGATGCCGGCGGCGACCGTCACGATGATCCCGACGAGCAGCGAGACGATCACCGTGCGCGCCTCCACCACGGTGCCGTTGTTCGGCAGTTCCGCGCCGAAGGCGATGAACAGCTGGTTCAGCGCCGGCGCCAGCAACAGCCCCAGCAGCAGCCCGAGCACGGCCCCGACCACCCCGAGCATCAGGCCTTCGTAGATCACCGAGCTCAACACCTGCCGGCGCGAGGCGCCGAGCGTGCGCAGCAGGCCCAGTTCGCGCGTGCGCTGGGCGACTGTGATCGAGAAGGTGTTGAAGATGATGAACGCCCCGACGACGAGCGCCACGTAGGCGAAGACGAGCAGGAACGTGCGCAGGAAGCCGAGGCTCGATTCGAGGTCGGAGGTCTGCTTGGCCGCTTCCGCGGCGCCGGTGCGGACGCTGATCGTGGGAGGCAGGACCGCCCGGATCCGCGCGCGCAGTGCATCTGCGCTCACGCCGCTCGCGGCGGCGACCTCGATCGTGTCGTAGCGCCCCAGCTTGTTCATCACCCGCTGGGCCTCACGCAGCGTCAGGAGCGCCGTACCCGATCCGCCGAAGGACTGGCTGCCGGCGAACTTCGCGATGCCGACGATCTCATAACGCCGGGCGGGCGCCAGGCCCGCGACCACGAGCTGACCCCCGAGCTTCAGGCCCTCTCGTTTTGCGGTCCCCTGGTCGATCGCGACCTCGCTCGCGTTCTCGGGAAAGTGCCCTTCCGCGGGGGTGTAGGACTCGAAGCGCTTCGGTTCGACCGAGCCGACGAACGACGGGGCGCCGCCGGTGGACAGTCGCTTGCCGTGGATGTTGAGCAGCGCGGCTTCGCTGAAGATCCCCCCGCTCGCCGCGGCCACTCCCGGCACCGAGCGCACCGTGGCGAGCGTGCGTTCGGTGATCGGCGAGGTTTCCGAGCTGATTTCGCGCCCCAGCGTTTCCGCCGGGCTGATGACCACGGCATCGCCCTTGTAGGCGGTCGAGAAGATGCCCGCGAACGAGTGGTTGATCGTGTCCGTGAGGATGTAGGTGCCCGCCATCAGCGCCACCCCGAGCGCGATCGCGATCGCCGTCAGCAGCACGCGCAGCTTGCGCTGCAAGAAGCCGCGCAGCACCAGCGCCAGCATCTCTCAGCCCTCCGCTGAGCGCCCGGACGCGCTCGCGAGCGCTGTCCCCACCGGCCAACCCAAACAGGCCCGCTTTGGCCAGTGCGCCGCGGTCCCCATCAGCATCAGCCGATGTCCTTCATCAGATCGAGCGCCTGCTCGACCGTAGCGGCGTCGCCGTCGTGGACGATGCGCCCGTCGGCGAGCACCAGCAGGCGGTCGGCGAACGATGCCGCGTGGGCGTCGTGGGTGACCATCACGACCGTCTGGTCGAAGTCGTCGACCGCGCTGCGCAGCAGTCCGAGCACCTCGTTCGAGGCTTTCGAGTCGAGGTTGCCGGAGGGCTCATCGGCGAACACGACCGCCGGACGCGAGATCAGCGCGCGCGCCACCGCCACGCGCTGCTGCTGGCCTCCGGAGAGCTCGGCGGGCCGGTGGCTGAGGCGATCGCGGATGCCGATCGTGTCGATCAGCCGATCGAACCACTCGCGGTCGGGCTTGCGCCCGGCGATCGAGAGCGGCAAAAGGATGTTCTCTTCGGCGTTCAGTACCGGCAGCAGGTTGAAGGTCTGAAAGATGAAGCCGATCCGTTCGCGGCGCAGCTGCGTGAGCTTACGGTCGTCGAGCTCGGTCAGCTCGATCCCGTCGACGCGGACGGTGCCCGAAGTGGGCCGGTCGAGGCCGGCGAGCGTGTGCATCAGCGTCGACTTGCCCGAGCCCGAGGGACCCATGATCGCGGCGAAGCGTCCGGTGGGGAAGCCAACGCTCACTCCCGCGAGGGCGTCGACGGCCGCCTCGCCCTCGCCGTAGCGGCGGTTGAGATCCTCGGCCTCGACGATCTGGTTCGGCGCGGCGCTGCCGTTCGTGACGTTCACCGCGGGGCAGTCTACCCAGAGCAGCGGCGAAGTATGCGAAGGCTGAGACCGTGAAATGCCCCTTCGAGCGGCTGGACCTGGCCCTGAGCCGGCGGACAACGGAGCCCGGAGCAATCGGATGCCGGACTCTCGTGGGGACGCCCGCAGCGGCATGTAGCATCGTCCGCCCGATGCACGAGACGACCCCGCAAGTCTTCCTGATCGCCCGCCCCTCGCTTGACCTCGACGGGTTGCGTGGCTACCTGCAGGACGTCGGCGGCGAGTCCTGGCTGCAGCTGCGCACAGCCGACGGCGAGGAGCGACTCAACAGCGGCGAGCTGCTCGTGGAGTTCGGCGGACGGGCCTGCTACCGCAGCTGGGAGCCCGGCCTGAACCCCAACGTCACCCGCATTCGCACCGACACCCGCGAGTACTTCGCGAACATCCTGCGCTCCGGGCATGGCAGTGTTCTGGAGCACGCCAACTATAGTTTCGCCATTAGGAATTGTTCGAGGGTATTCACCCACGAGCTCGTCAGGCATCGCGCCGGCTCGGCCTTCAGCCAGGAGAGCCTGCGCTACGTGCGCCTCACCGATATCGGCTTTCGTGTGCCCCCCGCCCTGGAGCCGGTCCGCGAGCAGGTGCTCTCGATCGTCGAGCAGCTGGAGGAGTTTCAGGTCTCCGCCGCCGAGCAGCTCGGGATCGACGGCGAGGGCGTGCCGTTCCATGTCAAGAAGGAGGTCACCTCCGCCCTGCGGCGCCTCGCGCCGATCGGCCTCAGCACCGACATCATGTGGACCGCGAACGCGCGCACGCTGCGCCACGTGATCGAGATGCGCACCGCCGCGGGCGCCGAGGAGGAGCTGCGTAGCGTGTTCAACGTCGTCGCCCGCATCATGCAGGCCGAGGCGCCGAACCTGTTCCAGGACTTCACCCGTCAGGACGACGGGTCGTGGGTGCCCGAGCACCGCAAGGTGTAGAGCACACAAGGCGCCAGGCCGAGGCCGCACAGAGACACGCGGCCGTGACGCACGAGGACATTGAGCCGCAGAGCATCCGTACCCCCCGGTACTCTGCAGACAGAAGTCAGCGCTTGATACGCGATGCGAAGGAAGGTACCCTTGGGGATATGGCAGTTGCAACAAGATCCATCATCACTGCTGATGAGCTGTTCCGTATGCCCGACGACGGCATGCGTCACGAGCTCATCCGTGGAGAGCTGACGACGATGACGCATCCTGGCGCCGAGCATGGACGTGTGGCCGCGACAGTAGGCTTCTTTCTCGGCGCGCACACACGCAAAACCGGTAGCGGCGTGACGATCGGCGAGGCCGGCTTTGTACTGGCCCGCGACCCAGATACCGTGCGCGCGCCTGACACGGCATTCATAGCCAAGGAGCGCGCCGAGGCAATCGGCAGAACCCCGAAGTACTGGCCCGAGGCGCCGGCGCTCGCCGTTGAGGTCATCTCTCCCAACGACACCTATCGCGAGGTTCACGACAAGGCGCTCGAATGGCTCGCTGCCGGCAGCACAATCGTGCTCGTGCTCGACCCTCCCAAGCGGACCGCGACCGTGTACAGCGGTGAGGGTGAGACGCACGTGTACGGCGAGCAGGACACGCTGGACCTGGGCGACGCCGTGCCGGGCTTCAGCATCCCGGTCGCCGAGCTGTTCGCCTGAGTCGCCGATCAGCGCACTCGGCACCCACCGTTTTCCGAAATCGTCGGCGCCTGTCCAGCGGCCCCCCAGGTGTCTCCCCAGCGGGCGTCCGGCCCCGAGGCTCGCTGGCGTCCTCGGGGCCGGTGTTGCCCACCAACTGACTGTTATCTACCCGCGGTGATGCCTGCGACCGCGGCCTGAGCCGTGCCGGCCGTGTCCACGACCTGAACCGCCGTGCCCGTGATGGCCGTGCCCATGACCGCCGCGCCCGCGACCGCCATGCCCGTGACCGGAGCCACCCTGACCGCCGGAGCCACCCTGACCACCTGAGCCGCCCTGGCCCCCCGAGCCCGAGCCACCCTGCCCGCCACCTGAGCCCGACGGGTTCCACGGCAGCAGGTAGGCCCGGTAGGTGTTCACGCCCGCCGGGAACTCAGCATTGAAGAGCAGCTGGCCGGAGGGGTTGAACTCCGAGATGTAGGGCAGAATGCCCCAGCCAACGAACAGGTTCCCGTCGGCCGTTGTTTGGGCGTTGCCCTGCGACGCCGCCGATAGCCCCTCGGGCTGGTTGTCCGAGGATACGAGCGTGGCGGTGTTGTTCCACTCGTTCAGCTTCACCGTGATCGCGCGACTGTAGGGCAGGTTCGGCGTGCCCGAGGACTCGTTGTCGAAGAACGTGTACTCGTCGTTGCCGATCGCCTCGGGGTCGTGCTGCCAGGAGAAGATCTCGTTGGCGCTGTCGAGCACCTGTCCCGGAGCCGCCTGGAGGGTAAAGCTCGAGTCCTTGCCTCCCAGCTGCCAGATGATGTTCCCGTTGAAGCGGTTGACCTTGTAAGTCGTCCACGTGTCCCGCGCGTCGATCAGCAGATTGCCGTCGGTGTCGAGGTGGACGGCGTTGATGTGGAACCAGTCCCACGGATCGCTCGCCGACGCCGGTAGCGGCTGCTCGCTCTGGCTATACGGAACGTGATCGGCGCTGTTCCACTGGAACAGGACCTGCCCCGTGGAGATATCGATCTCCTGGACGACGCCGTTGATCACCGTCTGGTCGGCGGGACCGCCGATCGACGTCAGGTTCGCTGTCGTCGTCTGGTAGGAGAGGATCAGCGCCGTGTTCTGAGGAGTGATCAGGAACTCGTGGCCGTCGGCGCTCAGCCCGTTGCCGGCGTTGACCGTCGCGATCTGCTGGTAGTGGTCGTTGTAGATGTAGTCCGTACCGCTGGACTGCCCACCGAGTCCCGTGCCCTGCCACCAGGTGAGGACCGGCTGGCCCTCGTAGGCCTGGGTGCGGAAGTCGGCCGCCTCCTCACCCGCGGGGACCGACTGGAACCAGACGACGTTGCCCTGCTGGTCGAGGATCTCCGGGCCGTTGGCGTACGTGGTCGCATCGCCGAACGGGGAGATGAAGATGTCTCCCTGGCCGACTTTGCCGGTCGAGGTGAGGACCGACACCGGCGGCGGCGCGGTCGGATCCGCCTGGGCCGCGGGCACGATACCGGCCGCGAGCGCAACCGGCGCGCCGACGGCGAGCAGCGCGGCGGCCCGTCTGAGCGAGGCGATTCTTGGGATGAGACTAGAGAGACGAGACATTTGGTTTCCTCCTGTGATGTGGGTTGGTGTGGGGATGGAGGGATACAAATAGCATATTCTTGATCTAGTTTATGAGGAATGGACCAAAGCGCTCCCCCTTCACACCACCAGCGAGCCACCACGGCGCTTGATGAGCGCACCGAGCAGCGCTACAGTGCAGAGACGCATCGGAGAAACCATGGCAGAGACATTGCGCAAAACCGTGACCATCGCCAAGCAGCGCTTCGAGCTGCGGCAAGATCGCATAGAGAGAGCTCTTAAGCAGACTCTGCCCGAGCCGATCACAAGCCACTACGTGGTGATCGGCCATCGACGCTTTCCACCCAAGCAGGCCATCAGCCTCATCACCGGACTCGATCGAGCGGACTTCACCACCCATCAGGCTCGGCGGATCCTGACCGGGTTGGGTTTCCCGGCCGGCCGGCGCTCACATCGATCCGCTACCGAGCCGACCGACCGACCGGCGAAGCGCCGGGCGCAGACCATGCGAACCCGACCCACCGCCGAGACCCTCGAGCCGTTCATGGGACAGTGGGTCGCGACGAAGGAGGGAGAGGTGCTTGTCGCCGCACAGGAGCCGCGCGCCGTAGTGGGCTGGCTGGCTGAGCATCGCCAGCGGGCGGACAGCATGTTCCGCGTGCCGAGTAACGAGTTCGAGGCCAGCGGCTCAGCGCCTTGGTGAAGCACCCGTTTCAGGCCCTCCCCAGTCAGATCGGCCGAGCACGTCCGGCTGTTGACCTCGTGGTCGACGGCCTCGAGCTTGCGCCGCAAGCCTGCCTGCTGGACACGGGGGCCAGCGAGATCCGCATGGGCCAACATGTCGCCGAGCTGGCGGGCATAGACCTCGGTCCTCCTACCCACGATGAGATCGTGGTGGGCGGCTTGCAAACGAGGTGTCACGCTGTAACTGTCCAGCTGGAACTGCACCAAGGTGACGAGCGCTATGTGTGGGCGCCCACCGTCTACTTTTGCGATCCCTGGCCCTGGGCCTTCGGCCTGCTCGGACTCGGTGGTCTCGATCACTTCCTCGTGACCCTCAACACTTACGAGGAATGGGTTGAGCTTCGTCCCCTAAAAAACCTCTGACCTGAGCTCTTTAGCGCCGGCCAGCGACACTACTACTACCAGGGAGTCGCTGGGCAAGTAGATCAAGGACGCAGAGAGCGTGGTGTGCGAGATAGCACCGAGCGAGCGAGGACGCGACCGACCGACCGGGACGGCCGGCGCCGCCCAGCGGCTTCCTGGTCAGGCGTCCATCGTGCGCGTGCGCCAGGCGCCGAGCGCGAGGAAGACCACCATCCACGCGAGCAGCACCACAAGCGCCATCCCCCCGGACATCGAAACCACAGACCCGTGGCCCCCATCGAGGTGAACCGGGCTGAAGTGAGCAATCGCCTGGCTGAGTATCAGCTTGCGTGAGCCACCCAAAGAGCTGATCTGAACGATCAAAGGACTGGCGATGATCTGCCAGGCGATCAGCGCAGTGAGGGCGCCCGCCTTGGAGTTCAGGAACGATGCGAGACCGACCGAGATCACGCACAGCACACCTGTGCCGAGCAACGCGAAGCCGAGACCGTTGAGGACGAGCGCAGCGTCAGGCGTGGGGAGGTTCGAGGCGAACAGGAAGCTGCCCACGAGCAACAGCGCATAACTGGCGAGCACCACGGCCCAGCAGAGGGCGAGCGCGGCGGGCACGCGCGAGGCGAACAGCGCCAGGCGTGAGCGGCCGGTGACGACGAGATCCTGAAAGACACCGACGGAGGCGTCAGTGGTACCGGCCTCGACACCGATCAGGATCGCGGCCAGCGGACCGAAGAACAGGGCGATTACGCGCAGGCCGTCGCCGAAGTTCGACGCACCTCCGGCAGGTTCGTATTTCGCTGGATTGGATGCGTGCTCGATGACCATCACCGTGTAGACGATCGCCACGATGCCGAACGTCAAGAACAACGACAGCCAGAGGAGCCACCGTTTGCGGCGCAGCTTCAGAAAGTCCGCCCCGAACATCTGCGCCGCGACCGCGACCGACGAACCGCCCTGGGGGGAAGGGCTGGGAGCGCTCGCGGTGGGCGCTGCCGGGGCGACGGCGCTCATGCTCTCACCTCCGCCCCATCGGCGAGCCCGGCCGGCACATCGCTCGCAGGCGCTGCATCCAACCGCGACGTGACCTCCAGGAAGCGCTGCTCGAGGCTGTGGCGCACGGGCTCCAAGCGCGTTACGCCGACACCCGCCCGCACGAGCGTCGCGTTGACCTCGGCGGCCGTCCGCGGATCGCCGGCGAGCTCTACGCGCAGGCCCTCGTCGGCGCGGCGGGCGTCGCGTACGAGCTCGCTGGCGCGACCGAGCGTCGTGAGCGCCAGCTCGACGTCGTCGACGCCCAGGATCAGCTCGTTGCGGACGACTCCGCCCTGGGCGAGCTCGGCGATCGAGCCCTGCACGATCACCTTGCCGCGATCGACGATCGCGGCCGCGTCGCAGGTCTTTTCGACCTCGTCGAGCAGGTGCGAGGAGATGAACACCGTCCTGCCCTCCTGCTCGACCATCGCGCGGATCATCTCGCGGAACTCCTGGATGCCACCTGGATCGAGTCCGTTCGTGGGCTCGTCGAGGATCAGCAGCAGTGGATCGGCCAGCAGGCAGCGCGCGACCCCGAGCCGCTGGCGCATGCCCATCGAATAGCTCTTGACCTTGTTCCCGGCGCGCTCGGACAGGCCGACACGGGCCAGCGCCGGCTCGATCCGCGCGCGCGTCTCGGGACCGCGCACGGCGGCGACGACGCGCAGGTTCTCGCGACCGGTCAGATTCGGGTGAAAGCGGGGCTCCTCGACGATCGCGCCGACGCGCCGCAGCGCCTGCGCCCGCTCGAGCGGCACGGGATAGCCGAGCACCTGCATCGTGCCGGCGTTCGCCGCGGTCAACCCGAGCAGGGTGCGGATGATCGTGGTCTTGCCCGCGCCGTTGGGTCCGAGGAAGCCGAACGCGCTACCCCGCGGCACGCGCAGGTCGATGCCGTCGAGCGCCGTGCGCGCGCCGAAGCGCTTCGTCAGGCCGGTGGTCTCGATCGCCAAGCCGGAGCCGGCCCGCTCGGATGCGGGTGGAGCGGCGGTTGAGGCGTCGAGGGATGAGGGCATCGGTTCCTTGTCTTTGGCTGATCGGCGATCACCGACCGCCCAGGTCCGCCGGGCGCGTGTCGCGCGCAGCCTCCCAGACGCACCTAAAGATTCGATTAGAGTGCGCTTCGCCCTGCAACCGGACGAGGTGGAGGACGATGACCGACCTGGTGACGTACGAGCTCAACGACCACATCGCGACGATCGCGATGGACGACGGGAAGGTGAACGCGTTCTCGATCCCGATGCTGCAGGAGGTCCACGCCGCCTTCGACCGGGCCGAGCGCGACGGGGCGATCGTGATCCTGACCGGTCGCGAGGGCTACTTCTCAGCGGGCTTCGACCTGAAGGTCTTCGCCGGCGGCGACGTCGATCAGGTGATCGAGATGCTGACGCTGGGGGCCACGCTCGCCGAGCGGATCCTCGGATTTTCAAGGCCCGTGATCACCGCCTGCCCCGGGCACACCGTTGCCGCCGGGGCGTTCATGGCGCTTGCCGCGGACATGAGAATCGGAACCGACGGCCCCTTCAGGATCGGCCTGAACGAGGTGAAGATCGGGTTGACCGTCCCCTGGTTCGTGATCGAGCTCGCACGCCAGCGCCTGAACCCCGCCCACTTCAACCGCGCCGTCGTCAGCGCCACGATGTACGGGCCGGACGAGGCGGTCACGGCCGGCTTCCTCGACGAGATCGTGCCGGCGGATGAGCTGCGCGCGACGAGCCTCGCCGCAGCCGCGACCCTGGCCGAGCTCAACCCCCAGGCGCACGCGGCCACGAAGCTGCGTGCCCGCGGCAACGCCCTGAAGGCGATCCGCACGGCGATCGAGACCGAGCTCACGGTCGAGGGCCTCGGCGGCGCGCAGGCACCCGCGTAGAGCTCGCACGCCGAGCGCCGCCGACCCACCACGCACCCACCAGGGGGGCGAGGGGCAAGCAGATCAAGGACGCAGGAAGCGTGGTGTGCGATAGCACACGAGCGACCGAGGACGCAGAGATGCGCCGCCCATCGCCCCCCTGGTCAGTCCTCGCTCGCCTGCAGCTCCTTTACGCGTCCCTCCAACTGGGACATCACGTCGGGATCGCGCAGCGTCGTGACATCCCCCAGCGCCCGGCCCTCGGCGATGTCGCGCAGCAGGCGGCGCATGATCTTGCCCGAGCGCGTCTTCGGCAAGTCGTCGGCCCAGATGATCCGCTTCGGCCGCGCGAACTTGCCGATTCGCTCGGCGACCGTTTCCCGGATCCCCTCGACGGTCGACTCGTCGCCCTCGAAATCGCCCTGCAAAGTCACGAACGCGACGATCGCCTGGCCGGAGTCCTCGTCGTGCTGGCCGATCACAGCCGCCTCGGCGACGTCGGCGTGGGCGACGATCGCAGACTCGACCTCGGCCGTGGAGAGGCGGTGGCCGGAGACGTTGACGACGTCGTCGATCCGCCCGATCACCCACAGGTAGCCGTCCTTGTCGCGGCGGGCGGCGTCGCCGACGAGGTATGTCTCGCGCCCGAACTTGGAGAAATATGTCTCGATGAAGCGCTCGTCCTCCTTGTAGAGCGTGCGCAGCATCGACGGCCAGGGCCGCGTCAGGACGAGCAGACCCTGGCCCTCCTGCACTACCTCTCCGGTGGACTCGTCGCGCACCTCGGCCTCGATCCCGGGGAAGGGATGGGTGGCCGAGCCGGGCTTCGTGGCGGTGATGCCGGGCAGCGGCGTGATCAGGATCGCCCCGGTCTCGGTCTGCCACCAGGTGTCAACGATCGGGCAGCGTTCGGCCCCGATCACCTTGTGGTACCAGAGCCAGGCCTTCGGGTTGATCGGCTCTCCGACCGAGCCGAGCAGGCGCAAGGTCGAGAGGTCGTGCTCGCCGGGCCACTGCGCGCCCCACTTGATGCAGGCCCTGATCGCGGTCGGCGCGCAGTAGAGGATCGTGACGCCGTAGCGCTCGACGATCTCCCACCAGATGCCCTTGTTGGGGTAGTCCGGGGCGCCCTCCCACATCACCGAGGTCGCGCCGTTGGCCAGCGGCCCGTAGACGATGTAGGAGTGGCCCGTCACCCAGCCGACATCAGCCGCACACCAGTAGGTGTCCTCCTCGGGCTTCAGGTCGAACACATACCTGTGAGTCGCCGAAACCCCCGTCAGATAACCCCCGGTCGTGTGCAGAATCCCCTTCGGCTTGGCGGTCGAACCTGAGGTGTAGAGGATGTACAGCGGATGCTCGGCACCCAGTTCCTCCGCCGGGCACTCCGGATCGGCCGCCGCGCAGATCTCGTCGTAGAAGACGTCGCGCCCGTCGCGCATCTCGCAGGGCGTTCCCTTCGACCGCACGACAACGATTTTCTGAAGCGTGCCAAGATCGCCCATCACCTCGTCGACGCGATCCTTGACCGGCGCGGTCTTGCCCTTGCGCGCGGCGCCGTCGACGGTCACGAGCACCTTCGCCTCAGAGAACTCCATCCGCTCGCGCACGGCCTCGGCGGAGAAGCCGCCGAAGACGACGTTATGCGGGGCGCCGATCCGCGCGCAGGCGAGCATCGCGACGACGACCTCGGGGATCATCGGCAGGTAGATCCCGACCACATCGCCGGGTCGCACACCGAGATCCTTCAGCGCGCTCGCGAAGCGCTTGACCTCGGCGAGCAGCTCGGCGTAGGTGAGGTCGCGCTCGGAGCCGTCCTCCCCGCGCCAGTGAAACGCGACGCGCTCGCCGCGGCCCGCCTCGACATGGCGGTCGAGACAGTTGTAGGAGACGTTCAGCTTGCCGCCCGTGAACCACTTGTAGAACGGCGGATTGGAGTCGTCGAGCACCGTGTCCCACTTCTGAAACCAGTGCAGCCGCTCGGCCTGCTCGACCCACCAGCCCTGCGGATCGCGCGCCGCCCGCTCGTAGACCGCGGGGTCTTTCAACAGCGCCCGCTCGCGGAACTCCGCGGGCGGCTCGAACGTCTCGACATCCAACAGCCCGGCGAGCTCGCGGTCGAGCGCGTCTCCGGTGAGCGCCTCGTGTTCAGTTGCCATGCTCCACCACCACGACCTCTCTAACTCGAAGTTTTGTCTCCCGCGACGCGCGCGCGATCCGGCACGGACATCGCTCTTCCCGCGACCGGCGCGCGATCGGGCACGGAGATCATCGTTCCTCTCGCGATCGACACGCGACCCGGCACGGACATCATCGTTCTACACCTCCTCGGCCCGTGCCGGCTCGTCGTGCATCATCGCGACGCTCTCGCTCGTTCAGCGCCCGCTCAACGGGAACACGGGCATGACCGTGCGGCCGAAGGTCGAGTTCGTGACGGCTGCGGCCGACGCGTACCAGGCGGCTGCAGCCGTCGCCAGGCCGAGGTAGCCGCCCCAGTGGGTGGCCGCTTTCGTGCGCGCCATCGGAGCCGATCGCCAGCAGGATGAACGTGATCGTCAGCAGCACGAACACGAGCAGCACCGCCCCGCTGACGCGCAGCGCGGCGATCGTCATGTACGCGGTGAAGATCGCCCACGCCCACAGATATACGCCGACCGCGTTGCCCACGTTGCCGGTGATCTCCTTTGCGTAGAACACGTTGAGGGCCCAGAACGAGATCCAGAAAGCGCCGAACGAGCAGAACGCGACCGCGCCGAACGTGTTCCCGGTGCGGAACTCCCACATGCCGGCGAGTAGCTGCACGATCCCGCCGTAGGCCAGGGCGAGACCGAGCACGACCGGCAGCCCTCCCTTGCCGTCGACGAGATTCGAGTTGAACATCGACAGTACGAACGTGGTCATCGCGAACGCGCCGAGCCCCAAAGGCCCGGGGTCCGCCGGTTTCCAACCACCCCCACGATCTCCCTCGCCCCGTGTCGGATCCTGCCCTCGCGCCGCATCCTGACGCTGGATTGTCGCTGCCTCCATGGAAGTCCTCCTCCTCGTCCGCGCCCGCTGCCGGGGCGGAGTCGACGATGCCTACACAATTGCTGACCCGATCGCGGAAGAGACGCTCTCGGCGGTTTCCCGCGCTCTTCCCATTTATTCCCAAAAGCGCGAGGAACCAACCCGTCCCGAACGCAAGATCATCCGTTCGGGCCAGCGGATGGAGGACGCGGTAGGCCGTTATGGCCCAAAGCACGTCGCCGCGGCAAGCGCGGGCCGCGTGTTCTGCTCACTGCTGGGCTGGACGCTGCGGGGCCGGCGCGGGCCCGCTACTCCTGCTGTCCTTCGCTGTCGCGCGCGGACCCTGCCAGGGCCGTCGTAAGACTGCTGCTACTACCGCTGTCCTTCGCCGCTGCGCGCGCCGCGCTTGCGCCGGCGCTTGCCCGCGGAGGTCCCGTTGGCGCCCGACAGCGCCGGAGCGCTGTCACCACCGGCTCCATCCCCAGCCCCGGCGAGTACCTCGCCCCCACCGCCCTCCCGCGCGGCGCGTTGCTCTGCGCGCGACGGCCACGGGCGCGCTTCGCCCGAGGTCCAGGCCGGCGGGTCGCCGCCCGGCCAGCGCTCGGCGCAGAGCATGCCCATCGTGACCAGCCAGAAGGCGGGCACGAGCTCGAGCGTGGCGCCGCCGATCGGCAGGAAGATCAGCACGCCGACGATGATCCCGAGCACCCCCACCCAGCGGACGAGCAGGCCGACGCGCATCGCACCGAGCATCGTCATGATCATCCCCGCCGCGAGCGCGAACCCGGCGAGCAGGTCGAGGTAGTCGCTGAGCACGTTCGCGGTGCCCTTCGTGAGCGCGAGTTCGACCTGGTGGCCGGAGAAGTCGTGGCCGACGACGAAGTGGTGGGTGAGCAGCGCGCTGAGCACCTGATGGCCGACGCTGACGAGCGCCACCGCGACACCGCCGAACAGCACCAGGGGGCGAGCCCCCCGCCAGGTCTCGGGGCGGCGAAAGCGCGTCGCGTTGACGAGCAGCAACAGCACCAGCGTGAGGCCCGCGATCGCGATCCCGGCGAGCACGCTGCCCGCGATCAGCGGCAGCGAGTGATGGCTGATGAACCTGACCTCGGCCGCGCGCGGGCTGACGGGGGGGCTGGCAACGCCTGACAGCGCCGGTTCGATGCCCTGCAGCAGGCCGACCGTCGGTGCGCCTTTGAGCGTCTCCGAGATCGTGATCCCGCTCAAGAGGTAGAGGAACCCGCAGGCGAACGCCGGCACGCTGAGGCGACGGCGCCAATCGGCCTCGCGCGCGAGCTGCGCGGTGATCTCGCTTTGGCTCGGCATCGGCAGGGCAGTCTACGAGTTCGCCGCTACGATGAGCAAATGGAGAGCGGCGGCCTTGGCGATCTGTTCGGTGACCCCGAGGAGCTGCAGCGGCGCTTGGCCGAATTCGCCGAGCAGATGCAGGGCAACCAGAAACTCGTCTGGGCCGACAACGCGATCAAGCTGGCGGTCGACATGACCGTTGCCGCCGTCGAGCGGGTCAACCTGCAGGGCAACGCCGAGGCGCAGGCGGAGCAGATCCGCACGGTGATGGCGCGCGTGTTTCCCGAGGCCGTGACGCTCGTGCGCGAGGCGCGCGAGGGGCTTCAGTAGCGCGTCGGCAGGCTGGGCCGCGCACGCGGGTCCGGCGGCGGCTCGTCGTACGGAGGATCGTCGTCCAGCGGCACCCCGGCGCGCTCCGCAGCGCGCTCGGCATCGCGCGAGGCACGGCCGGCGTGGATCACTTCCCCGAACGAGCGGAAGCGGAAGATGAAGATCACCGCGCCGAGGCCGACGAGCGCGGTGAAGACGGCGATCGCGAGCTGCTGGCCGACCGAGTAGGCCGCGACGACCGCGGTCGGGGCGGAGGTCGCGAAGACCTTCACGAGCAGCGCCTGCTGCACGCCGGCGCCGCCGGGCGTGAACGGGACCGCGCCGGCGACCTGGTTGACGCCGAACACGAGCAGCACGTTCGTGACCGAGCCGCCGACGCGGAACGCGTCGAGCATGAACCAGAAGGCGGCCGCCCGGCACAGCCACCCGAGCGCCTGCAACGAGGCGACCTCGCGCAGGTAGCGGGGCCGGTCGGAGAGGATCGTCATGCCCTGGCGCACGCGCGCCCAGAACGCGCGCGCGCGGACCGACAGCACCGCGAACGCGACGAGCGCGAGGATCGCCAGGGCCGTGATCAGGAACAGCGTGAAGCGCCAGTGCGCCGCCAGGTAGGAGATGTCGAACGAGTTCAGCTTCGAGAAGTCCGGCGGCTTCGGGAACACGCCCCGCGTGAACGCGAAGATCAGCACGAACACACCGACGGTCACGTCGAACACCGCCTCGACGAAGAACGCGGCCGCGACCGTCGGATAGCTCGACCCGGGAACCGAGGAGCGCGCGAGGAACAGCTTGATGATGTCGCCCCCGCGCGCCGGAACGACGTTGTTGAAGCCGACCGCCGCGAAGTAGGCGCCCCAGATCCGCCGCCATTTGATCACCGAGGCCGGGTAGGCTGCGCGCAGGCTGTTGAAGAACGCGCGCGAGCGCAGCGTCAGGTTCAGGCCGAAGAACAGCAACCCCAGCAACAGCGCGCCCCAATGCACCGCCTCGAGGTCGGCGAAGAACTGGCCGACGGCGGCAAAGAACGAGCTGAGGCTCTGGCCGATCGAGGTCGCGGCGAGCAGAGGCGCTAACTGGAGCACAGCCTCAAGCGTACGGGGCCTATGCGACTGTCGGGCTCGCCTCGACGATCAGCGCAGTACGCACAGCCCCACACCGAGCGAGCCGGCCTGGCCACAGCGAGCGAGCACGAGCGGGGTGAGGGGCTCTGTGATCGCTAACCCCTGCGGCTCGACCTGTTCGCCTTGGCCGCCGCGGCGTAGCGTTTCCTGGCTCGGGTCTCGCAGCGGGCGCGGGTGTGTTTGTCGTGCTTGCCGTGGCACGTGGCGAGGGCTTTGCTCAGCTGTTGTGCGCGGGTGAGAGCCTTGGGTTTGATCTTTACCGCGGGTTCGGGAGCCGGTGGGGGGAAGTTGCCGACGCCTTCGAACGTGACGCTGGAGGGAGTCGCGAACGTCGGTGGGGGCGCGGGGACACCCTGGCAGCCCGTACCGGAGCAGGCCGGCGGGGCGACGGGCTGCACGCCATCGACGCGCGCGTCGTAGAGATCGAACGCTTCGTTGCCGTCTTCGGGGACCAGTTGGGCGCGGGTGGCGAGGAACACGTCGTTGCCGCTTTCGCTCACACCCTCCAACCACGACGCCGAACTACTCACACCACCAGACAACAAAAACACACAACCCCCACCAGTTGTGCAACTACCAAGCCCATCACGCTCCCACTCATACACATCCTGAGCACCATTCGTATCCCCCCCAACAAGCGGCTCACTACTATCAAAAAACACCCGGCCACCATCATCACCCATCCACTGAGGCGCACCACCCCACGAAATCGGCACAAAACCACCAATACCCGCTTCAGACTCCACATTCAACCCAGGCGCCACACCCACCGGACCACACGACACACACGTCAAACGACCAGCCCCAGCTTCATACAAAAACACCTCATCAAGCTTCCTCCCACCTCCTTCGACTTCATTGTCATAACCCGTCAAGCTTTCGTTCGACATGAACACTAGGCTTTCACCACTCGGCGACACCTCAGCCGTACGATGCCCCAAACCCGGCTGCCAATCACCAAAACCGACGAATAGATCAATGCCGCGATAAGGCTCCACCTTGTTACCGTCTTCCGAAGAGAGGGTGCCGATGAAGACAGGGGTACCACCGCTATGCAAAGACATACAGATTATCCCGACCTGGGATAGCACTTTCATGCTCACTATTTTCACCGCTACCTTTAAAGGCGCCGGTCGCTACTAGATAGACATCATTCCCGTCTTCGCCAGCCCCTAGAACACCTTCTACATCGGCTTCTCTGTCGGGCGTCAGATCCGTCAGTACTCCGCTGGGAACGTCGTACTCATAGAGATTTTCGCCGCTCCCAAGAATCGTGCTGGCGGTCAACCCAGCAGCATCAGAGTCGGTAAAGAAGACGTCGGAGCCATTACTGCTAGCTGTCCAGAACCGACCATCGCCTCCTGGACCATGATCCTGAGATGCATCAACTTGAACGGTTCTCTCGTTCCCCGTGCCCACGCCCTCATCTGCAAACAGCTTCTTTGGATGCCCTTCTGCATCCAAAAGTGTCCATAACACTCTGGATCCATCATTTGATATCACAGCACTAAAATCAAATGGGTTTTCTGCTGGTTCACCAAACGGAGGGGCACCAAAAGTCGCGTTGGGTTCAGTGCTGCCATTCGGCAAGACATTTAGCAAGATAAGCTTACCGTTCACTGACTCATAGAGATTATTCTCGGTCGCTCCACCATCAATTGCGTTGGCCGTCAGCGCGTCATTTGCCTCAAAGAATGTATGGCCGGAATTTTCACCAACGATCTGTGCATGAAATGATTCGGGGGACCGATTCGGCGGAGTCACCGCAAAAAGTGGTTTTTCTTCTGGAGCATAGCCCAAATTTGACCAACCACCTTCCGGAAATCTACTCGCCAGAAACTTCTCGCCGAGCCCGGCGCCGCCGCCAGCGCCATTTCCGGCTCCACCCGATATAGGGTCACCTATATATTGCATTTTGCTGCCATCCAACGATGCTGTGAACGAAAGCCGAGTGGTAACACCTTGCCCAGTTCCTAGTATGCCTGTCTCGACCGCGAGAGGTACATAGACTTCCGAACCCTCATTTTCGGTCGGAGTCACTTTTTCATAGACTCTCCCATCCGGTAGAGCCCACGCACCAGAGGGCCAGGACAAAAAGGAGGCGAGGATAAGAGCTACAATATAAAGAGGTACAGATCCGCCGTAACGACGGTATGACCGACTGCATATGCTTGGAAAGAGCATCCTGGAGGTGATCATCTCGGGTTCCTCGTGCTTTGCTTGGCCGCCGCGCCATACCGTTTCCTCGCCTGGGCTTCGCAGCGTGTCCGGTTACGCTTGTCGTGCTTGCCGTGGCACGCGGTGAGGGCTTTGCTCAGCTGCTGTGCGCGGGTGAGAGCCTTGGGTTTGGTCTTCACCGCTGGCTCGGGACCCGGTGGTGGAAAGTTGCCGACGCCTTCGAACGTGACGCTGGAGGGCGTGGCGAAGGTTGGTGGGGGCGCGGGGACTCCTTGGCAGCCGGTGCCGGTGCAGGCCGGCGGAGCTACGGGCACCACACCACCAACACGCGCATCATAAAGATCAAACGCTTCATTCCCATCTTCAGGCACAAGCCGCGCACGCGTCGCAAAAAACACATCATCCCCACTACCACTCACACCCTCCAACCACGACGCCGAACTACTCACACCACCAGACAACAAAAACACACAACCCCCACCCGTCGCACAACTACCCAACCCATCACGCTCCCACTCATACACATCCTGAACACCATCCGTATCCCCCGCCACCAACGGCTCACTACTATCAAAAAACACCCTGCCACCATCATCACCCAACCACTGAGGAGCACCACCCCACGAAATCGGCACAAAACCACCAATACCGGTCTGCGACTCCACATTCAACTCCGGCACCGTCCCCACAACACCACACGACACACACGTCAAACGACCAACCCCAGCTTCATACAAAAACACCTCATCAAGCTTTTCCCCAGCCCCCGGTATTTCATCGGGATAACCCGTCAAACTTTCATTCGACATGAACACCACGCTCCCACCACTCGGCGACACCTCAGCCGTACGATGACCCAAACCCGGCTGCCAATCACCAAAACCAACAAACGGATTAATCCTGCGATAAGGCTCGACTTTATTACCGTCTTCTGAGGAGAATGTGCCGATGAAGACAGGGGTACCGCCGCTACGCAGGACATAAAGGTTGTCTCGGCCAGGAACAGCGCTCTGATGCTCACCGTTTTCACCGCTGCCATCAAAGACGGCCGTGGCTACGAAGTAGACGTATTCTCCGTTTTCGCCGGCACCCAAAACACCTTCCACACCGGCATCAGCAACTGGCGTAAGGTCCGCTAGAACACCGGTCAATACATCATATTCATACAAATTCACGCCGCTGCCAGGAACCGTACTTGCAGTCAACTGGGCGGCATCAGAGTCAGTAAAGAAGACCCTCGACCCGTCGTCACTCGCTGTCCAGAACTGGCCACCACCGCCCGTGCCACCATCCCGCGAAGTATCAATCTGAACAGTCCGCTCACTGGCACTCCCCACACCCTCATCGACAAACAACTCTCTTGGCTTACCCGCGCTATCCAGCAAGGTCCAAAAAACCGTTGAACCATCACTTGAGACAGCACCACTAAAGTCGGCCGGGTTTTCCGTAGGTTCACCAAAGGGCGGACCACCAAACGTCGCGTTAGGTTCCGTACCACCACCTGGCAGCACATTCACCAGGCTCAACCGGCCACCCATCGACTCATAAAGATTATCTGCCCCCGCACCACCATCAACCGCATTAGCCGTCAACGCGTCATTTGCCTCAAGGAAAACACGACTAGAATCACCGGATTCGCCCACAACTTCACTATGAAATTCTTCCGGAGACCGATTTGGCGGAGCCACCGAGAACAATGGTTCTTTCGCCGAAAGAAGCTGGGGACTCACCCGCGACCACCCACCATTCGGCAACCGTGTAGCCACAAAATTCTCACCGAGACCTGCACCACCTCCAGCACCGTTTCCTCCCGCAACTGGGTCACCTACGTATTCAACAGTATCGCCATCTACCGATGCTCCGAAAGGCAGGTCTGTATGAACACCCTGCCCAAAACCCACTATTCCCCCCGAAACAGCAAATGGCACATAGACTTCTGCGTCTTCATTTTCGGTCGGACTCACTTTTTCATAGACTCTTCCATCCGGCAGACTCCACGCACCCGAGCACCACAGCAACAGGCACCAAAATGCACAAATGCACAAAATGCTGAGACGAAGGGCGAGAGAAGCGTGGGGTTGTGTGCTTGTTGGTGCCATTGTCTTAGACCAGCTTCTTCTTGTTGCGGTTGGGCTTGTTCTTGGTTTTGGCTGGGGTGTGTCTTCCGTGTGGGGCGAACCTGTTGCCGACTTGCTTCAGGCAGCTGGCGCGTTCGCGCTTTTGCTTCTTCGCGCATTCCCGCAATGCTTTCGCGAGCTTCTGGGCTCGTGTGAGCGTCTTCGGCTTGGTCGCTTTCTTCGGCGGCGTCGTTGTAGGTATGGTGGGTTTGGTTGTGGTCGTCGCGATCAACGGCGCGACCGGTGCTGTGAGGCTGCCCGTCGTGGGGGTGGTCGTGCCGGGTGTTTCGGGCGAGGCCGGGACCGGTGGGGTCGTGAGCGTTCTTTCCGTCCCGTGGACGGTGCCTCTGCCGTTTGTCGCGACCAGCCAGTAGTGGTAGGTGGTCCCTGGTTGCAGTGAGGTGATCTCTGCGGGTTCGACCACGCGCCGGGCGCGTCCCGCGATCGGGCCGTGTTCGGTCGTCTTGGTCGTGCAGGCGCCGGTGGTGCATGGTTCGGTTCCGTACTCGAAGTGGTACTCGGTCGCGAGGTCCCCGGGGTTGACCTCGCCGTTCAGTTCGGCGCCGGTCATCGTGACCGTGGTCGCCGGTTCGGTCCTCGGTTCCGGGAGCGCAGTTTCTGTTTCAAACGTCCCTTCGCCGGTTCCGTCGACGGTTTCGTGCTTGTTCGTCGCCACCAGCCGGTAGTGGTATTTTTCGCCGGTCAGCAGGCCCGTCACTTCCACCGCGATCGACTGCTGGGTTTCGCTGTCCACGGGCCCCAGTTCCGGCGTGCGCTGGCAGGGGTCGGGGACGGTCGTGCAGGCTTCGGTGCCGTATTCGAAGTAGTACCGCGCGCTGCCACCCGGGTTGAGCTTGCCGTGGAGCGTGACGCTGCGCGCAGTCGGTTCGGCGGACCCGGTTTCTACTTCGGTCGGGGGTCCGCGTTCGTCGCCCTGCCCGAGGATCACGCCGACGCCACCACCCGCCAGGGCGAGGTAGACATCATCGCTTTCCGCGTTCGCGGCCAGACCGTAGCTGTCCTTTTCTGGAACTTCGCCCTGGCTGCCGATCACGGGCAGCGCGACGCCCGCTTCGGTGTAGGGCTGCACGTAACCCCCGTTGGGGCCACTGTCGACGGCGAGGATGTCCCCGGTGCCCGGGTCGATCGCCACGGCCTCCGCTTCATGACCCGTGTCGAGAACCTTGACAAAGGTCCCTGCGGCGTCGAACTCTTCAACGTTGTCAAAGAGGTTCGATACATACAGGTCGCCGTGCGCATCGACCGCCAACGTGTAGGGCGTGCCGGACGCGTCAGGGATCTGCCCGATTTCTTGGCCGGCCTGGTTGAACTTGTAGACGACGTTGCTTTCCTCGGACACGTAGATATCGCCATGCGAAGGTTCATGGGAGTTATCGACCGCGATACCCGTGGGGTTGCTGCCCGCGGGCAGCGCGAACGAGCCGCTCGCGATCGGTTCGCCCGCCGGGCTGAACTCATCCACGACGTTGCCTGCGTGTTCGGTGACGTAGAAGTCACCGGTTTCTTCGTTGACGGCTACCGCGAACGCTCCGCGGAACGTCGGTTCGGGCGGTTCGCCGAAGCTGATCTGGTTGAAGTCCGTGCCCGTGATCTGCGGGTTGGAGCCCGCAAACGTCGCCGGTTCGCCCGCAGCCGTAAACCGCGAGACGGTCGAGATGCTGCCCGCGCCACCGAGGCTCGCGACGTAGATATCGCCTTTGCCTTCGTCGGCGACGTTCGTGGAGTTATCCGCCGCCATCCCCAACGGGGTCGCCATCGGGGTGGCACCCGTGCAGAACGCCGGGTTCTGTAACTGCGGACAGAAGTTTTCAAAGGCTTCATATTTCGGGGCGGCGCTCGCCGACGCGGCACCAAAAGCCAACGCACACGCCGACACCAGCACAGCCACGACCAGCTTTCGAGCACTCATCACTACCGCCTCCCCTTGCCGTTAGCATGGCCAGCTCTACCGGCCTTCTTCGCCTTCTTGTGTTTCTTCGCCTTCGCCTTCTTCGTCTTTGGACACCCCGTGACGCTGATAGGAGTGCTCTGGTGGATCACCGCACCGTTCTGGCCGGTAAACGCAGTTGGCATCGACAGCTTCTGCCCGCAAAAGCTGTAGTGGTCCTTGGCCGGCAGATTCGACGTCAGCGCCGAGAACTTGCCCTGCGGGAGCACCAGTTCGAAGCTCGAGAACGGGACATCAGGCGTCGTCTTGAACGTGCTCGACGTGATCCCGGCCTTGCTGATGAACGTCGTCCCCACAAGGTCGACAGTTACGCCATAGCCCTGCAGCACGACGATCAGGCTCGGGAACGCTTCCCCACCGTGGCTCACGAAATACGCCGGCCCGGTCAGCGGGACCGGGAGGATCGGCGTGATCACGGTCGCGTGCCCGACCAACGACGCTGCCGGGCACCCGGCGGGGTTCGCTTCGAACTGCGCGTTCGTGCACGCCTTCTGTAGCGTCGTCAACCTGGAAGGCAGTTGTTTGGGTAGATCCACCTTCACGCTTGCGATGTTCGCCTGCGAGCTGGCCTGGTTGGCGCCCAAGGGTATGGTCGGGTAGACAATCTTCGCCGTCAGGCTCGCACCGTTTGCTTTCGACGTGCTCCCGGCCGTCGAGACTTGGAAGTTGGGCTTGAACGTGAGGCTCTGACACGATCCGACCTGGAAATGGCTGGAGATCGGGGCCGTCGCACCCTGCGTACTCGTCGCCGTACCCGAGAAGCTCATCGGGCTGCAGTTGGTTGGGTTGAACATGAACCCGGGCCTATCGATCACCGCGTTGATCGAACGCAGGTCCGCGGGGATCCCCGAAACGATCGTCGGCAGGGAGTCTGTGGTGATCGTCAACTGCGCCGTGTGGGGGTCCACTTCGATCTTTGCCCGCACAACCTGCGTTTCCAACGTGAACGGGCCCGCGTGGATCGGGACGACGATCGACAGACCGTACGGCGCACCCTTATACCCACCGGTCAGGTAGATCGGCGCTGGGGGCTGACCCGCTTCGGGGATGAACAACGGGTACGGACCAGGGCCCGCGCCGACAACCGTGTGCCCGATCTGCGAAGCGGATGAGCACGTACCCAACGCCGCCTGCGGTTCCGGACACAAAGGAACCTTGGAGATCATCCCCGACAACCCCTCCGGCGTCTTGAACTGCAGGCTCTGCACACGCTGCTGACCATCACCACGCTGCAACAACAACGAGAAATCCGTATAGCCACCCGCCTGGTCGGTCGTGGAACCGGCGGTCATCACTGGGCTAAACGGCAACGGGTTGCTACAGGGCGTGCCATTGGGGCCGCTGTTGATCAGGAAGCTGCTTTCCTGCAACGCGTCTTCCACCAACGGGGTACTCCATGGCGTGAAATCAGCATTGGAGGTGTACTTACCCGCGCTTGTGTACACACTGCAGACAGGGGGCGTGACGAGCGCTGCCTGCGCGCCGCCGCTGAACGCGAGCTTGAATTCACTGAGCGGCGCATCCGGCGTGTTTTCAAACGTCGTCGTCAACTGGCCCGTGACCGGGTTCAAATGCACCGTCCCAATCAGCTTCAAGTTCACACCATCAGCCGAAGCCGCGACCAGCAGCTTCAGTTCCGGCGGGTTGGACTGCAACACATACACGTTCCCCTTCAACCGGTCCGGCAACAGCGGCGTGGAAATTTCATCTTCACCGACTTTCGACGCCGCCGGACACGACGGCGGGCCGTCAAACGCTTCGCTTTCGCCCGCTTCCGTCCCCGGAGCGATGTTCTCCTGCGCGGGCTGACACGCCGCAAGACCCGTCGCCTGGCCCGGGTTGACGACGATGCCTTCCGGGAGCACGACCGTCGTATCCTTCAAACCTGAAGTGGCCAGCGTTTCCGGGTTCACACCCTGAGGGACCTTCACAGTCGCGGTCAAGCCCGCGGGGGTATCGGCCTGGCTGGTGTCGGGCGCGATTTCGATCGCCGGGTTGAAATGCGCGAGACGGTTACAGCCGGTGAACCCAACGGGGGTATCGCCGGCGTTGTGTATCACAAAGCCACCCTTAGAGGTCAACTGTTCGTTTTGCCACGTACCCAAAATTTCAGAGCTAATTTCCTGCGGGCCACCACAAGAAGTCGGCAACGTCAAAAACGGTTCACGCGGCGCACCAGAACCACAACCCCCCGGCGCAGGCACACACCCCAAACCCCCACCAACCAAATTCCCACGTGCAGCATCATGAGACGATTCAGCAGGCACACCCCAAATCGTCGCACTATTAAACAAAACACCACGCTGAGGAACATTATCGACATGCTCCGTGATCCCATTATTCCCACCACTACGAACACGCGCATCCAGATACACATTAATATTATCCAAAGTAAACGCGAACTGCGCAGCAACACCCGGCGGCGGAACCAAATTATGGATCGGGAGCTCAACCAAACCAAGATTATTAGCTTCCGCGAAATCTACCCCTACCTCTGTATCCACAGGGCAACCTTCAGCCGGAGTCGACTTTTCGCCGATTTCGCCCTCATCGAAATCTTCACGCGTGCACTGCGGCACCGCCGTCGGGTTACCAACCAGACCAGGCGGAAGATTCACCTCAATATCATGCGCTTCCCCACCAGCCGCAGATTCATCACCCGGACCACCACTAACACTATTCGCCGAGAACGCCAAGGTAAAAGCATAAGGATGAGAACCAGCCTGCGTATCGATCGTCCCATCAGGGTTAGAGAACCAGCCATCCAAGCCAGCAAACCCCAAACCCGCAGGCGCCGAACCGAAATGAACCGGGATCGACGTAACAGCCGGCGCCACAACACCACCACCCGAAACCACCACACGATCCACACCTTCACCCGAGGCGTTACCAGCAACCTTCACCGGAATCACAAGCCCACCAGGAAACCCAGCCGTACCCTGAGCACTCAGCTTACAAGTCACAACTTTCGTGCCGACACAACTACCACTACTCGTCGCTTCCAAACCTTCCGGGAGAGTATCGACCAAGGTCGCCCCGGCCGTGCTCGCTGCTGCACCGACGTTATACACATACAAAATCAAACGCCCTTCGCCACCCGGCGGCAGATCGGTCGGGCCGAAACGCCCCATCACCTCCCACCCCGGATGCGCTTCTTCAGCAAACGCCGCCGCACTCGCACACAACGAGACACCGGCAAACGCGCCCAGCGCAACCAGGGTGGCGAGGAGATAACGGCGGGCGCACCCGGCCAAACGAGACAACTTTGAAATCGAACTGGGCGCACCACTCCCTTTGGTGTAAAGGCGGGCACAGAGCGTCGCAAACAGGCCCGTCTTTGGCTTGGCAACGGACTTCGCGATGTTCTCTGCTGGTCTCACCTTGACTCCTTGGTAGTGGTTGCGCGACTTGCGGTTAAGATTTGTTGCCCGCTGGGGGTCAGCTGCCAGGCTTTGGGGGCACCGGCGGTCACGGGACCGGTGTTCTCCAACAGCCCGTTGGTCTGCAGGCGCGCGAGCAGCTTTGAGATCTGGCCCTCATCCTTGACACCGGCAGCCAGTGCGATTTCACGATTGCTCGGGCTGAACCCCTGTCCGCAGAGGTTCGCGACGGTGCCCAAAACCTCACGGGTGAGGGCCGTCATACGAAACGGACGCCGGCCTCGGAGGTCTCGCGCTGGATTACCCACCTGGCCGAGACCTCGACCCGCCTGACCGACGCTCTTGCCCCGACGGGCGCTGGCGGTGGCAACGATTTTGCCGCCTTTGCTTACCCTACCCTGCGCTTTGACTAAATCACGCCCACCACGATGCGCGTCGATCACCGCTTCACCGTCGGTCGTCAACCGCCACGCCCGCACCTGACGCTTCGTGTGTGCCATCGCGTTCTCGACCAAACCCTGGTCCTGTAGGCGCTTCATCATCCGCGAGATCTGGCTCTTATCCGCCAGACCGACCAACTCCGAGACTTCGTTGTTGTTCAAACCCGGACGACCAGCCACCGCCACAAGCGCCATCTGTGTACGCACCGTCAAGCGATAATCCACCGGCGACACCGACCCCAGCCACCGCTGCGACAGGCCATCGCCATCACGCCGCCTCACAGGAACCCTGGGGACGGGACGCTCGAGCTCCCGCGCCGCCGCCTCCCCACCCCTGTACGGCAATACGATCGTCGCCATCAACGAACCCAACAAACCCAACAACGGCTCCGGACGCAATTCCAACAGACGCGCGTGGATCACACCAAACGTCGCACCAACCACCCCCTCCGCGACCAACGGCGGCAACGCCATCGCCGCCCTCACATCCGCATGCGCACGACCCTGATCGACGATCTCCGCCAGGCTCTCCAATACACGCGCGCGACGCGCGAGCACCCTGGGGCCCGCCGCCAACGCCTCGACGAACACCAAACGCCGCACCGCCGGCTCCCGATCCAACGTCCGCAACAGCGCCGCCAACCCCGCACGCACACGCGCGATCCAACCCGGCTCCGACTCCCAACCCGCACGCGCCTCGGACTCAAGACCCGCCACAGCGTGATTGAACGCCGCCAAAAAACAATCTTCCCTGTCGCTGAAACACTCGTAAAACGTGCGGTTCGAGACACCCGCACGTTCGGAGACGCTGCGCACCGTCATACCCTCATAACCACGCTCACCCACCAACGCAAACGTCGCACTGAGCAACCGGCCACGCTGAAAATCGATGGCATACACACCGCCATCGGAGCGACGCCCGGGCATGCTGGGCTCCCCGGAAGGCTCGGTAGCCATCAGCGCGTGCCCCCCGGTTGCGGGCGCTCACAGACAGAACGACAAATACCGCGGGAATTACCGCGGCGAGGAAGACCTAGAAGATGGTGGCGAGCGCCGTTCCTGGCGCCAAAACGCGGTTCTAGACCGCTACTAGATTCGCGGCAGAGAGAGAGAGAGAGAGAGAGATGTGGCAGCGCTGCTGCCGCATCTTGTTACAGACCCATCAGGGTGCGCAACGATCCCCATCACATCTGTCCCCGAAGGACTCATGCCAAAACAACCCCTCTTCATGCGATCCGGCCCTCTCCCCTACATCCCCTGACAACAAGCGCTTGATGTCAATCCAAAGGATCAACCCAAACCTGAATCTATTTCATGCCCCCAACCCGGGAGCACCTCTACCGACAAACCTAAGCAGAAACCTATCCTGATTGCAAGTTGCAACCGTAATCGAACAGAGATTGGGCTTTCTAGAGCCAAATCTACGGAGCGTTATGGCATTCATGTCCGTGGCTACGCTCGTAGATCGCGCCCTGGCTGAGACCATACGAACTCAGATGTCTCGTACTGTCTAGATGCGCGTCTGTAGATCGCCTTCGGGTCATCCTGCAAGCACGCCGTGCCCTGGGCTTTAGGATCGGCATGGTCATGGATGGGTTGCTCGAGCGAGAGATTGAGCGGTCGGCGCTGCACGAGGGGTGTGTCGTCGTTGGCGGTGGCGCCGGCCGGGTGATCGTGATCGTCGGCGAGGCGGGGATCGGGAAGACCGCTCTGCTGCACGAGGCGCGTCGTCTGGCGGATGAGTCGGGCGTGAGGGTGCTGCGAGCGTCGGGTGCCACGCTCGAGCGGGACTTCGGTTACGGGGTGGTGCGTCAGCTGCTCGAACGCGAGGTCCATGCGCTCGCCGCGGCCGACCGGGAGCGGCTCTTCTCCGGTCCGTCGGCGCCCGCGGCGGATGTTTTCGGCATCGCGCTGCGCGGCGGGGGTGTGGCACGCGACACCGATCGCGCGTTCTTGGTTCGTCACGCGCTGGTGTCGTTGGCCTGCGCATTGGCGCAGCGCGAGCCGCTGGTGTTGATGGTCGACGATCTGCAGTGGGTGGACGGCGCGTCGCTGCGCTGGCTGGCGCATCTGGCCAGGCGCGTCGAGGATCTGCCGCTGCTGCTGGTGATGGCACAGCGCAGCGGCGAGCCATCCGCGTCGGACGAGGCGCTCGCCGAGCTGCGTGCGGTCGCCGGCGACCATGTGCTGGCGCCGGCGAGGTTGAGCGCAGGGGCGGTGGGCGCGCTGGCGGTCGGCGAGCTGGGCGAGGCCGACGTCGAGTTCACGGCTCGCTGCCACGAGGCGACGGCGGGCAACCCGCTGCTCGTGCGCGAGCTGCTGCGCGCCGCGCGCGAGGACGCCCTGGCCCCCACGCGCGAGTCGGCCGCGCGGCTGGAAGCGCTGGCGGCGCAGCGGCTGGGCGATCGCGTCGTGCGGCGCCTGGCCCGCCTGAGCGGCGACGCGCGCGAGCTGGCGGGCGCGGTCGCCGTGTTGGGGAGCGGCGAGCTGCGGCACGCGGCCGCGCTCGCCGGGCTCGACGATCGCGAGGCGGAGGCGGCCGCCGACGAGCTGCACAGCGCCGGCCTGCTGGCCGGGGAGCTGCCGCTGCGCTTCGTGCACCCGCTGCTGGGCGCCGCCGTCGAGGCAGACCTGTCGCCGGCGCGGCGGGCCAGCGCTCACCGCCGGGCGGCCGTGCTGCTGGACGCCAATCCCGCGCGCGCCGACGAGGCGATGGTGCACCTGCTGCGGGCCGACCCGGCCGCCGATCCATGGGCGGTCGCAGCGGCTGTCCGCGGCCGCCACCCGCGCGCTCGACCGGGGCGCGCCGGACGCCGCCGTGGCGTTGCTGGAGCGAGCACTGGCGGAGCCGGCCGGCGACGCGCACGGGCACGTCGTGGCTCAGCTCGGGACGAGCGCACCGCCGACTCGGGCACAGCACCCGGGCGGTCGAGTACTTCGCCGAGGCGCAGGCCTGCTGTGCGGGCGGCGAGCGCGAATCGCTCGCACGCGAGCGCGCCTGGACGCTGGCCGAACGAGGCCGCTCCGAGGAGGGCGCGATCGTGCTCGAGGGGGCGATCTCCGAGCTCGAGGGCTCCGCGGAGGACGTGCGTCAGGCGCGGCTGCGCCTGGAAGCTGACTTCTCCACGATCGCGCTCTCGGGCGACGCGCTGGCGGCCCAGGGGATCGAGCGGATCGAGCGCGCCGCCGCGGGGCTGACCGGCTCGAGTCCCGCTGAACGCGCGGTGCTCGCCGGCGCGGCCTACGCGCGCTACTGGACGGCCGGCGTGGACGCGGACACGTTCGCGGCCGACATCGAACCGCTGCTCTCTCGCGATAACGCGCTCGACGGCCTGACGCCGGGCAGCCTCACGCGCATCCAGCTCCTGCTCGCGGTCTTCCACGCCGACCGCGTGCGGCAGGCGACGGCGATGCTGGATCAGCGGATCGAGCACGAGCGCCGTCGCGGAGACATACCGCTGCTGGTCGGGTACCTGAACGCGCGCTCGCGGACGCTGGCATTCCTCGGCCAGCTGCGCGAGGCCGAGCAGGTGGCGCGCGAGGGCCTGGCCTACGACACGGTGTTCGAGCTGGGCCAGCCCTCGCTGCTCGCGTCGCTGATCACCCCCCTGGTCTGGATGGGTCGCATCGAGGAGGCCCAACAAGCGCTCGACGAGCGCGGGCCCGACGGTTCGATCGGGCCGGTCGGCACGTTTCACGTCGCGCGCATGGAGCTGCGCTGCGCGCAGGGCCGCTACGCGGAGGCGGTGGCGGACGCCGAGGCGCTGATCGAGCGACTCGCGGCCCGGCGCCACGCCGGCATCCACCTGCTGGACGTGGCCGCGGCCACCTTCCTGGCGGCCGGCGATCATGCCCGCGCCGCACAGGTGGCGCGCGACGGGCTCGAGGTCACGCGGCGCTGGGGAGCGCCGAGCACGATCGCCCCGCACCTGCGGGTGCTGGGGCTGGCGACCCGCGAGGAGCAGCCGCTGGCGGAAGCCGTCGCCCTCCTGGACGGAGGTCCTTTGCGGCTCGAGCTGGCGCGCTGCCAGCTCGCGCTCGGCTCGCATCTGAGACGAACGCGGCGGCGCTCACAGGCACGCGAGCCGTTGCGAGTCGGCGCTCGATCTGGCGCACCGCTGCGGCGCGGAGCCGCTCGTCCAGGACGCGAGAGCCGAGCTGAGCGCCTGCGGCGCGAGGCCGCGCTCCCCCGCTTTGAACGGGCCCGAGAGCCTCACGGCGAGCGAGCGGCGTGTCGCGGAGCTGGTCGCCGCGGGGAACTCGAACCCACAGGTCGCCCAGACCCTGTTCGTCACGCGACCGACGGTCGAGGCGCACATGCGCAGCATCTTCCGCAAGCTCGAGATCACATCCCGGCACGAGCTCGCGCCGCTGCTGGCAGCGGCAAAAGATCATTGAGCCTCAAAGATGCGAATCGCGTCGGCCGTGAAGAGGATGCGAGCATGACAATCACAGCAACTCACAACACACCCATCGCGCCAGCTGCCACCGACGAGCAGCCCGAGGCGCCGCAGACGATCGTGGCCGCCTTCCAGGCCTCCGCCGAGCGCGTACCCGATCGCGTCGCGCTGCGCACCACGGGCGGCTACTAGCCTGACGTGGGCGCAGTACGCGCAGGCCGTCGAGCGAGCCGCCGGCGCGCTGGCGGGTCTCGGCGTGCGCCACGGCGATCGCGTCGCGTTGCTCTCGCGCAACACCCCGCAGCTGGCGATCTGCGAGGTCGCCGCGCTGCATCTGGGCGCCGCCACGGTGGTGCTGTACGTGGCGTCGCCGGCCGCCACGATCGAGCACATCCTGAAGGACAGCGACCCACGGGTGCTGATCGTCGAGCGTGACCTCGTCGCTCGCCTGGACGATGTCCAGCACAGCGTGCCGCACGTGATCACCCTCGACGGCGCATCGCCGCTCGAGGATCTGCCGGCACCGCCGGACTTCTCCTTCCAGCGTTCCTGGCAGGCGGTGCAGCCCGACGACCTGCTCGCCATCGGCTACACATCGGGCACGACCGGGCTGCCCAAGGGCGTCGAGTGGGAACACGGTCCGCTGATGAGGTCGCTGGACCGATTCGACCTCGTGCACCCCGAGCCCGACGGGTGCCGCGATGTCTGCTTCGGTCCGTTCGCGCACATGGGCGAGCGCGCCGTCGGGCACTGGCGCAGCCTCATGCGCGGATCGACGAGGACCATCTGCGCCGATCCGAGCGAACTGTCCGGTGGCGCTGCTGGACACGCGTCCCACCTTCCTATGGGGCTCACCGCGCGTGTGGCAAGCATTGAAGACCGCGCTTCGAGTCCACGCTCACCGAGCACGAGCGCGATCTGCTCGACCGCGCCACCACACGCCTGCGCCGCCCGCCAGGGACGATCACGGCTGTCCGTCGCCGCTCAGCGAAGAGGATCGGAACACGCTCGCCGACCTACGTGCCCGGGTCGGGTTGGACCAGGTCGTACGTGCGCTCGTGGGCGCAGCTCCCTGCCCGCTGGCGATACAGGAGCACTACCACGCGCTCGAAGTGCCGTTCGGCGAGTTCTACGGAATGAGCGAGCTCGGCGTGCCGACCATGAGTGCGCTCGGCATCTCAGACCTCGGCACCGTGGGCCGTCCGGCCCCGGGGTACGAGGTGATGTCTCGATCGACGACGGCGAGGTGCTCGTCCGCACCGACAGCCGCGCGCGCGGGTACCGCAACCGGCCCGCCGAGACAGCCGAGACGTTCGGCCGCGACGGGCTCGTCCACAGCGGCGACATCGGCGCGCTCGACGAGCAGGGGCGGCTGCGGATCATCGACCGCAAGAAGGAGATCCTGATCGACGAGCACGGGCACAACACGGCCCCCGCACCGATCGAGTCGGCGCTCAAGAGCGTCTGCCCGCTGATCGGCCACGCCTGCCTGGTGGGCGAGGGCCGTCCCTACCTCACGGCCCTGATCCTGCTCGAACCGGCCGAGCTCGCGTCAGATCCGCAAGCACTCGCCCAGGTGGCAGACGCGATCCAGCACCTGAACGCATCCAGCGACCCGCGCGAGCGCATCCAGCGACACACGATCCTCACGGCGCCCTGGCTCCCGGGCGAGGAGCTCACGGAGACGCTCAAGCTGCGCCGCAGGCGAATCGCCCAAAAGCACGCCGACGCGATCGCGGCGATGTACTAGGCGGGGGCCGAGCCCGGCGCATTCGATCACTGCGCGGGGCTCCTCCGCCCGTCAGAATCAAACCTCTTTCAAGGCCTCCAGCACCAGCGCGTCGTGCTCGGCCGGCTTGACCTTGCGCAGCACCTCGGCGACCTTGCCGTCAGCGTCGATCACGAACGTCGTGCGCTCGTTGCCTTTATACGATTTCCCGTACATGCTCTTGGTCGCCCACACCCCGTAGCTCTCGGCAACGGCGTGATCCTCGTCGGCCAGCAACGCGAAGTTCAGGTCGAACTTGTCGTGAAATTTCTTGACCTTCTTCACCGGGTCGGGCGAGATGCCGAGCACGACCGAGCCGACCTTCGCGTAGTCGGCACGATGGTCGCGCACGCCGCAGGCCTGCGTTGTGCAACCCGGGGTATCTGCCTTCGGGTAGAAGTAGACGACGACGGGCTCGCCGCGTAGGTCCGAGAGCTTGACGGGGTTACCGTCCTGGTCGGGCAGCTCGAAGTCGGGGGCCCGGTCTCCTGGTTCGATCATGCGCGGATCGTAGTCGACCCCGCCGGAGCCTGGCGCGTCGCGACCGCCTCACCGACCGCCCGTCCGCGGCTTGGGCTGCTTCTTTTCGCGTCGCTCTTGCGCCTCGTGCTTGAGCTGGGCCTGCTTGCCGGCGATCTCGGCGGTTTGCACTGCTCGACGCTCCTGCGCAAGGCTGCGCGATTTAGCGGCGTTGGCAAGGTGATCCTTGCGCTCTTGTTGCTGATCCATATGGGGCCTCCTCGTAGAGACTCAATCACTCTACGCCTATTCATAAAGCCCACACGACTGAGGCGGTTTTTGGAGCCGCTCCTACTACTTCAGCAGCTTCGACAGCCGGCGGTCCTTGAGCGTCCGCCCCTCCGTCTGGCAGGTGGGGCAGTAGGCGATCACGTAGTCCTCGAAATGCACGGCCTCGAGCGTCGTCCCACAGCGCGGGCAGGGCTCGCCCTCGTGGCGGTGCACGCGCAGCGGCATCGGCAGCTTGTCGGGGATCGGCAGCGTGACAACCTCCTCGTAGTGCGCGATCGCGCGGTCGAGCGTGGCGACGATCGCCTCCCTCAGCGTGGCCAGCTCGGCTGGGTCGAGATCAGCGCCGCGCTTGTACGGCGATAGCTTCGCCTCCCAGAGGATCTCGTCAACCCAGGAGCGGCCGATCCCGGCGATCGTGCGCTGGTCGCGCAGGAGTGCGTGGAGGGGGCGCGGCGCGTCCAGGACCTCGCCGAGATCGGGCGGCGGGTCCGGCCAGGCTTCGGGGCCGAGCGTCGCAAGCGCCGGGTCCTCGTCGAGCTCCGCGGCACGCAGCAGCTTCACCCAGGCGGCCTGCTTGGAGCCGAACTCACGCAGGCGCAACTCGCTTCCATCGGTGATCCGCACGAGCAGCCGCGACGTGCGATCGCGCGCGCCCGCGCGCTTGTCATACAGCTGCAGGCGACCCGCAGACATCAGGTGGATCAGCAGCACCAGCGGCTCGGCCGGCCCGTCGACCTCGACCACGAACTGCTTGCCCCGCCGTTCGACGCCCGTGATCTTCTGCCCCGCGAGAACCGAGAGCGGCGGGTCGAACGTCTTCAGGGCGTTGATCCCCGGCGCGAGCACGGACTCGATCTCGGCGCCGGCGAGCGCGCGGTCGAGCAGGCGGGTGGTGATCTCGACCTCGGGCAGCTCGGGCATACGTCACTCATCGTAGGCCCGGGGCAGAAGTGGGTCACGCGAAGGTCCCTCGATCGCGCCGGCCGTCCCAAGCGTGGGGTAGCGTTGCCGAGACATGAGTACGGCAATCGCCCCAGACGACATCGTCGAAACCTTCGCCCAAGCGGAGGGCAACGACCGCCCGCCGCTGCTCGTGCTCGGGCCGCTCGCGCGGTTCCTCGATGAGCACGAGATCGGCGTGGGCGGAGAGATCGCGGCGAGCCCGATCGGCGAGGGGCACTCGAACGTGACCTACCTGATCGAGCGGGGCGGCGCCGAGGTCGTGCTGCGCCGTCCGCCCCGCCCGCCGCTGCCACCGAGCGCGCACGATGTTCTGCGCGAGGCACGCCTGCTCACCGCGCTCGCCCCCACGCCCGCGCGCGTGCCCGCGGTGCTCGCGGTCTGCGACGACGAGGCCGTGATCGGCTGCCCGTTCTACGTGATGGAGCGGATCCCGGGCGAGGTGATCGTCTCGAGCGTGCCCGCGAACCTCGACTCGCCCGCGGAGCGCCGGCGGATCGGCGAGCAGCTGGTCGAGGCGCTCGTCGAGATCCACGCGGTCGACTGGCAGGCGGCCGGGCTGGAGGGCTTTGGCAAGCCGACCGGGTACCTCGAGCGCCAGCTGCGCCGCTTCGGCGGGTTGTGGGAGATCAACAAGACGCGCGAGATCCCCGCGGTTGAGCGCGTCGGGATGTGGCTGGCCGAGCATCTGCCGGACCCCAGCCCGCCGATGCAGGCGACGATCGTGCACGGCGACTACCGCCTCGGCAACACGATCTTCGCGGCCGACGCCCCGGCGCGGCTGGAGAGCGTGCTCGACTGGGAGATGGCGACGATCGGCGATCCTTTGGCTGACCTCGGCTACCTGTGCATGATGTGGACCGAGGGCGGCGACCCGAAGGGCGGGATGCGCGAGTACCTAGGCGGGGTCACACGCCGCGAGGGCTTTCCCACGCGCGCGGAACTGATCGACCTCTACGAGCAGCGCTCGGGCCGCTCGATGCAGGACATCCGCTGGTATACGACGTTGGCGCTGTGGAAGTCGGTCGTGTTCATGGAGGGCAACTACAAGCGCGCCGTCGCCGGCGCGACCGACGATCCCTACCTGAAGCAGTTCGGCGAGGGCGTCGTGGAGTTGGCGAAGCAGGCGGAGGGGGTGGCGCTCGGCGATGGCTGACTCGAACAACGGCACCCCCACTCCGCGCAAGGGCCTGCTGATCGATTGGGGCGGGGTCCTCACCACAAACCTGTTCGCCTCCTTCCACGCCTACTGCCTGCGTGTCGAGCTCGACCCCGAAGTTCTCGCGGGTCGCTTTCGCAAGGACCCCGAGGCGCGCGAGCTGTTGATCGCGCTGGAGAAGGGCGAGATCGACGAGCCCGCATTCGAGCGGCACTTCGCGAAGCTGCTCGGGGTGGCGCCGGACGGGCTGATCGACGGGCTGTTCACCGATGTGGCGCCGGACGTGAAGATGCTGGACGCCGTACGCCACGCCCACGCCGCGGGGATCCACACGGCGCTCGTCTCGAACTCCTGGGGCGTGCACCGCTATCCGCACGAGCTGTTCGAGGAATTGTTCGACGGCATCGTGATCTCCGGCGAGCTCGGGATCCGCAAGCCCTCGCGGCGCATGTACGAGCTCGGCGCCGAGCGCGCCGGGGTGCCGGCGGAGGAGTGCGTCTACGTCGATGACCTGCCGTTCAACCTCACCCCGGCCGAGGAGCTCGGCATGGCGACGGTCCACCACACGAGCGCCGAGACGACGATCCCTGAGCTCGAACGCCTGCTCGGGGTCCCGCTGGGTGCAGATCGGGTACAAACATAAAGAGGGGGCGTGGGACGTTACTGTTTAGAGACTGCGTGACACCATAGTTACACGCAGTCTCTTTGGCAAGTACTCCTCCCCGCCGTCTTTATCTTCCTGTCACATCCCGGGCACACTTGTGTTGCACTTCGGACACATTTGTGTCCCTGCCCGCGGGCAGGCACAATCCCGCCGGGCGCCTCAGTCGCGTTTGCCGCGGCCGTACAGCAACTTGAAGGCTCCGGCGAGCAGCTTTGAAGTGCGCGCCTTGTAGGGGAACATCGTCAGGTCCTTCTTGCGCGCGAGCGCGCGCGGGGTGACGAGCACAGCCTGCTGGGAGCAGTACTTGCGGATCCCGCCGGCCCCGTGGCGCGAGCCGAGGCCCGAGGCCTTGGCGCCGCCCATCGGCAGCTCCAGTGCGAAGTAGTTGACGATCGCGTCGTTCACACAGACCGCGCCCGTGTCGAGCCTGCGCGCGACCGACTCGGCGTGCGCGGTGTCGCGTCCGAAGACCGAGCCGGCGAGGCCGTAGATCGAGTCGTTGGCCAGGCGCACCGCCTCGTCCTCGTCGGCGACCTTCATGATCGGCAGCGTCGGCCCGAACGTCTCCTCGACCATGATCTTCATCGTGTGGTCGACGTCGACGAGCACGGTCGGCTGGAAGAAGTCCCCGCCGGAGCCGTCCCCGCCGCGCTTGCCGCCGGCGAGCACGCGCGCGCCCTTCGCGACGGCGTCGCTGAACGTGGTCTTCGAGGACATCCAGCTGCGGCGGGAACGTCACGGCACCGACGTCCACGCTGCCCGGGGCGCCACTCTCGCCCTGGCGCAGGGCGCGGACCTTCTCGGAGACCTTCGCGACGAACTCGTCGTACACGGGCGCCTCGACGTAGGCGCGCTCGATCGAGATGCACGTCTGCCCGGCGTTCATCATCGAGCCCCACACGGCGGTGTTCGCCGCGCGCTCCAGGTCGGCGTCGCGCAGCACGACCATCGGATCCTTGCCGCCGAGCTCGAGCGAGGCCGGGATCAGGCGTCGCGCGGCGGCTTCTGCGACCTTGCGTCCGGTGCTCGTCGAGCCCGTGAACATGATCATGTCGACCTGCTCGATCAGCGCCGCGCCGGTCGCGCCGCGCCCGGTCGCGATCTGCAACACGTCCGCCGGCAGGCCGCTCTCGCGCAGCCCCTCGGCGAGCAGCATCGAGGTCAGCGGCGTGACCTCCGAGGGCTTCAGGATCACGCTGTTGCCGGCCGCCAGCGCGGGGATGCAGTCGCCGAAGGAGTTGATCAGCGGGTAGTTCCACGGCCCGATCACACCGATCAGCCCGAGCGGGCGGTGGCGCAGGATCAGCTTCTTGCCCTTCACCGCAACCGCCGCTGAGCTCACGCGCTCGTCCTCGAGGTACTTCTCGGCGTTCTTCGCCCAGAAGCCGAACGCGCCGCCGCCATAGGCGATCTCCGCCAGGCGCGCGTCCTCGTAGGTCTTCCCGGTCTCCGAGACGATCGTCGCGGTCACGCGGTCGGCGTTGTCCATCAGCCACTTCTGCATCCGCCGCAGGACCGCCGCGCGCCCCTCGAAGCCGTACGCGTCCCAGCCGATCTGCGCGGCGCGCGCACGTTTCGCCAGCTCGGCGACCGCGGCGGCGTCGAGGTCGGGGACGGTCCCGATCTGCTCGCCTGTGCCCGGGTTGATGACGGGAATCTCCGCGCCGGCGGGCTCGCTACTCCCGTTCGCGCCGTTGTGGGCTTGCGTTACCTGATCTACGGTGGTGGCCATCTCGCGTCTCCCCTTCGTTCGCTCGTAACGAAGAGGCTACACCCTTAGATCTTCTGTTCCGGGTGGCGCATGCGCCACCCGGCGGAGCCGCACATGTGCGGCTCCGAGGGAGGGCCGCATGCGGCCCTCCCGGGCACGTCGCATGCGACGTGCCCTACCCAATCAGCTCAAAAGGAGCATGTGCGGGGCTCCGCTCCGCCCGGTGCGACGCTGGCCTACTCCGAGATCGCGACCGTGACGATTCCAACCGGGTCGGTCGGGCGGTCGCCGCCGTCGGTGGAGACGCTGTCGAGCTTGTCGACGACATCCATCCCGCCCGTGACCTCGCCGAAGACCGTGTGCTTGCCGTCCAGCCACGGGCACGAATCCGCGGTGACGATGAAGAACTGTGAGCCGTTCGTGTTCGGGCCCGCATTCGCCATCGCGAGCGCGCCACGGACGACCTTGTGGTCGTTGAACTCGTCCTCGAACGTGTACCCGGGGCCGCCGGTGCCCGTCCCCTGCGGACAGCCTCCCTGGATCATGAAGTCCTTGATGATGCGGTGGAACGTCAGCCCGTCATAGAACCCGTCGCCGGTGAGCTTCTTGAAGTTCTCGACCGTCTTCGGCGCGTCCTCGTCGAACAGCTCAAACGTGATCGTGCCTTCGGTCGTCTGCATCGTGGCGGTGGACATTCGTCTCCTCTGTCGGCTGTCGGACGGGCGGGGTCGATTGGCCACGATAGCGCCCTCCCCCCGTGTACTGTGGCCTCGATGGAGAGCCATGAGCAGAGTGTCGTTGATCCAGATGGCCGGCGGGTGGTGTTCGACGCCGGCTCGCACCTGCACCTCGCTCAGGGTCGCCGCTCGTGGCTGCTCGATCACGTCGAGACGATCCTCACGACGGTTGCACGACCCGACTACCGCGAAGATGACCCGCGGCCGGGGCGCGAGCGCTTCTATCGCCAGAACGCTTTCACGCCAGGGCGATGGATGCGGGTTGTCGTAGACTGTGCGGACGTCCCAGGCTGGGTTGTCACCGTCCTGATTCAGGACGACGATCCACGACCACGGCAAACTCGATGAGCCTCACAATCGCCGGCACCACATTCGAGAATCATCACTACGATCAGCGTGGAGACGTGCTGTATCTCAGTGTGGCCCACTACGACGGTCCACCCGCGAAGGCGTTATCAACCCCCGAGGGTCACAACATCGAGTACGACGCAGCCGGTCGGGTCGTCGCGATGACCCTCACGAACGTCTCCTGGCTGTTGGACCGTGATGGAGAAATCACGATCACCCTGCCCGCCGGTCACGTCAGCTCGGAAGATCTCGCGCAAGCGCTGCGGCCGGCTGCATAAACAATAAAGTCCTGCCACAGCCCACGAGGTCGATCAGACTGCGGCCGCGCTCTCTCAGCGCGCGACGCGCTCGAGGCTCAGCGTCTTGGGCTGGCGGGTTCCGATCTTCGTCCCGTCGAGCGCCTCGATCACGCGCTCGGCCTCGCCCTCGGGGACCGAGAGGAAGGAGAAGCGGTCGAGCACCATCACGTCGCGCACGGCCTCGCCGTCGAGACCGGCCTTCGCGGTCACCGCGCCGACGATGTCCGCGACGCGCAGCCCCGCGGCACGGCCGCCGCCGAGCACGAGCTTCGCGTAGCTCGCGTCCTTGCTCTCCGGTCGCTTCACGCCCGGCTTGGAATGCCGCCGCGGGCGCTCCTTCACCGGCGTCGGCTCGCTCTTCGCGCCCGGCTCCCAGGCAGCGATCGACATGCCGATGTGCTTCTCGATCGCCTCCAGCTCGCGCTTCTGTCTGGCCTCCACAAACGTGATCGCCCGGCCCGAGCGCCCCACCCGGCCCGTGCGCCCGATCCGGTGGACGTAGGTATCGGGCGAGGTCGGCACGTCGTAGTTGATGACGTGCGTCACGGTCGAGATGTCCAGCCCGCGCGCGGCCACGTCGGTCGCCACCAGGATCGGCACGCGCCCGCCCTTGAACGCGAGCATCACGCCATCGCGCGAGCCCTGGCTCATGTCGCCGTGCAGCGCCCTGACGTTCATGCCGCGGTCGCGCAGGATCTTGAACAGCTGGTCGCATCTGATCTTCGTCCTGACGAACACGATCGCCTGGTCGGGCTTCTCCGCGCGCAGCACTTCGACGAGCTTGTCCGCCTTCTCCCTCGTCTCCACGGGCAGCTGGAACTGCGCGACGGTGTCGATCGTCAGCGTCGCCGCCTGGACCTGGATCGTCACCGGGTCGTACAGGTATCTGTCCGCGAGCTGGCGGATCGGTGGCGGCATCGTCGCCGAGAACAGCGCCGTCTGGCGTCCGCTCGGGGTCAGTGAAAGGATCTTCTCGACGTCCTCCAAGAAGCCCAAGTCGAGCATCTCGTCGGCCTCGTCGAGCACCACGAAGCGGCAGTCGTGCAACACCAGCGAATGCCGTGAGATCAGGTCGAGCACGCGGCCGACGGTCCCCACAACGACGTGCCCGCCGGCGCGCAATTGCGCCTGCTGGGTGCGGATCGGGGCGCCGCCGAAGACCGCCACCACGTCGATTCCCTTGTGCGCGCCGTAGGTGCGCAGTGCCTGCGTGACCTGGATGCAGAGCTCGCGCGTCGGCGTCAGCACCAGCGCCTGCACCTCGGAGAGCTCGGGGTCGATGTACTCGGCGATCGGCAGACCGAATGCCGCCGTCTTGCCCGTCCCGGTCTGCGCCTGGCCGATCACGTCGCGGCCTTCTAGTACCGACGGGATCGCCTGCTCCTGGATCGGGCTCGGCGACTCGTAGCCCACGTCGCTGAGGGCCTTCAGGGTGGACTCGGACAGGCCGAGCTCGGCAAACGTCTTCGGCATCTTCTCGGTCATGAGCTTACGGACTTCCCGCCGTCTACCCGGAACCGCCCGTTCATACTCCGCGCCGTGGGGTCCAGCCCCCGCCCAGGCATCCCTGCCTCCGGAGAGCATCCTCGACCGGCCGGGCCCCGGCTTGATCGCACTGGAGGCCGGTCAGGCTGTAGGGTCCCCGCCGATGTCGATCACCGTTGTCGGATCAATCGCCTACAACGCCGTCAAGACCCCGTTCGGGGAGCGCGAGCGGATGCTGGGCGGCGCCGCCGTGCACTTCGCGCTCGCCGCTTCCTTCTTCGATCGCGTCCACGTCGTCGGCCCGGTGGGGGACGACTTCGGCGAGGCCGAGCTGCAGGTGATGCGCGACCGGGAGGTGGACGTCGCCGACGTCGAGTGCGTCGCCGGCGGCAAGACCTTCTTCTGGCGCGGCGAGTACGGCTGGGATCTCAACTCGCGCGAGACGCTCGATACCCAGCTCGGGGTGTTCGAGGGCTTCCAGCCGAAGCTGTCGGAGAGCTCGCGCGCGAGCGACGTGCTGTTTCTCGCGAACATCCAGCCCGACCTCCAGCGCGAGGTCCGCGCCCAGCTCCCCGCCGCGCGCTTTGTCGCGCTGGACTCGATGAACCTCTGGATCGACATCGCGCGCGACTCGCTGGTCGCGGCGATCGAGTCGGTCGACTGCGTGATCCTCAACGACGCCGAGCTGCGCCAGCTGACCGGCAAGCCGAACCTTTTCTCGGCCGCGCGCGAGGTGCTCTCCTGGACCCCGGCCGACCGCTCGTCCTCTGACGCGGACCCCGCCCCCCGCGGGCCGAGCGTGATCGTCGCCAAGCAAGGCGAGTACGGCGCCGCGCTGATCACGCGCGAGCGCTTCTTCTCGCTCCCCGCCTATCCGCTGGAGAGCGTCGTCGACCCGACCGGCGCCGGCGACACCTTCGCGGGCGGATTCGTCGGCTACATCGCCGCGAACCTCGGCGACGGCGGAGAGCTCTCTGACGAGCTGCTGCGCGCGGCGATGGCCCACGGCACCGCCCTCGCGTCGTTCAACGTCGAGGAGTTCGGCACCGAGCGCGTCGTGCGCCTCGGCGAGACGGAGATCGCCGAGCGTGTGGCCGAGCTGCGCGAGATCACCAGCTTCAGCGGCGCCCCCGCAACCAGCTGAGCAAGTCTCAATCGGCCGAGGAGACCCGGCGAAGCGGAGGGCGAGGGCGCCTCGCGGCCAGGGCGGCCTCGCCTCAGCCAGGAGCGGCTCCGCCTCGGCCGAGAACGCCGAGAGGGAGGCCGCTCGAAAGCGGCCTCCCTCGTGAAGCGTCCTACGGGTGGGGGTCCCGGAGGCCTGGTGGCGTGCGGTCCTCGCCGGCTCGCTCCGGCGCACGCACAGCTAAAGCTCAGACGATGAAGCCGGTGCCTTTCACGGCGGTCAGCACCTGGGCGGCGGTCAGCGGCGTGTCGAACGGGCCGTTCGGGGCGATTTCCTTGCCGGACGGGATCGCGCCTTCGTTCAGCAGGCCGATCACGCTCGCGTGGCGCGCCTCGATCGTGAGGATCGAGATCGCGGCCTTCACGTAGGCGGCGCTCTTGATGTTCAGCGCCTGGCCGGAGTACGCGTGCACGCCCGTGTTCTCGAGCACCTGGGCGGTCTTCATGAACATTTCCGCGTTCGTGTTGGCGCCTTTGAAGTTGAAGGTCGGTTCCTTCGCGGCCTTCGATCCGAGCGCTTTCTTCAGGAACGCGACGTGCGCGTTCTCGTCCTTGGTGACGGTCAGCAGGAAGGCATTGCCCTGCGCGCTGAGCGACAGTTTGGCCGCGGTCGCGCCGTTGTAGAACGCCGCCTCCAGGTACTCCAGCGTGAGCGCGTAGTTGAGGATGCCGATGTCGCCCTTGCCGAAGCTGGCCGGGGGCCGACCGCCGCCCGCCGCCAGCGCGCTCGGGGCGAGGGCGCCGAGCAGCGCGCCGCCGCTGACGGCCGCGCCGCCGGCGATCGCGGACTTGCGCAGGAAGCTCGCGCGGGTGTCGCCCTCGGGCAGGCCGTCGAGCGCCGCTTCGCGGGCCTCCGTGACGGCCCCATCGGGGTTGATCTCCTTGAGGTTGATCGAATGGCTCATGGTGGTTTCTCCTAGGTCATCTGCGGATGGTTGGATGAGCGGCTCCTTGTCCAACTCGCCCAATGACTTACTGCCGACCTATTCGCATAGGAGCCGCGAGCGGATCAACCGCCGGGCGAGTCATCGCGTCCGGCGCGCCGCGATCCCGGCCCTGCGATTTACGCGAACCTCGGGCTCCTCGGCACGTGGGCTTCCTGTCCCACGGGGGTTTTCGGCCGCGGCACCCTGGCATCGCGCCCGCCCCGCGCCCCGCGCCGCGCGCACGTGCGAGAATCGCGCGGATGAGCGCCTCACCCCTCTCCTCCGTCCTCTCCGACGGCACGATCGCGCGACTCGTCGGCGAGGGCAAGATCAAGATCGACCCGTGGGACGAGAGCCTGATCCAGCCGGCGAGCGTCGACCTGCGCCTGGGCGACTCCTTCCGGGTCTTCCACAACCACAAGATCACCGCGATCGACCTGCGCGAGCCCCCGCGCGAGCTGACCGAGCAGGTCAGCCCACCGGTGGGCGAGCCGTTCGTGATCCATCCCGGCGAGTTCTGCCTCGGTCGCACGCTCGAGCACGTCGAGCTGCCGGACGACATCGTCGCCCGGATCGAGGGCAAGAGCTCGCTCGGGCGCCTCGGGCTGATCGTGCACGCGACCGCCGGCTTTTGCGACCCCGGCTGGAAGGGCACGCTGACGCTCGAGCTCAACAACCTCACGCGCGTACCGATCAAGCTCTATCCCGGCCTGCCGATCGCGCAGCTGTCGTTCATGACGCTCGACGCACCCGCCCTGCGGCCCTACGGCCACGAGGATCTCGGCAGCCACTACCAGGGGCAGGTCGAGGCGACCGAGAGCCGCTACGGCGCCCGCGCATAAAACATCGATAAACAGGCGGGCCCGCGTCTGGGATCGCGCATAATCGGGTAAGAACCCATTCGATAGGAGACAGCCTCATGAGCACCCCGGAGACACAGGCGCAGGGACAGGGATCGCCGTCGGACAACGGCGCCGGCTCGCGGGAGACGCTCAGCGTGACCGACAACCGCACGGGCACGACCTACGAGCTGCCGATCGAGGACGACACCGTGCGCGCGAGCGATCTGCGCCAGATCAAGGTCGATCCCGACGAATTCGGGATGATGTCCTACGACCCGGCGTTCATGAACACGGCGTCGTGTCGCAGCTCGATCACCTACATCGACGGGGACGCGGGGATCTTGCAGCACCGTGGCTATCCGATCGAGCAGCTCTGCGAGCACTCGACCTACCTCGAGGTCGCCTACCTGCTGATCAACGGCCGACTGCCGAACAAAGTCGAGCTCGAGGGCTGGGTCGACGAGATCACGATCCACACGTTCGTGCACGAGAACGTCAAGGACTTCATGCAGGGCTTCCGCTACGACGCCAATCCAATGGGCATGCTCGTCGCCTCCGTCGGCGCGCTCTCGACCTTCTATCCCGACGCGAACAAGATCCACGAGGAGCGCGTGCGCGCGATCCAGATCATCCGGCTGCTCGCGAAGATGCCGACGCTGGCCGCGTTCGCCTTCCGCCACAACATGGGCCAGCCCTACGTCTACCCCGACAACGACCTCAACTACGCGGGCAACTTCCTCGGGATGATGTACAAAATGACCGAGCTCAAGTACGAGCCCGATCCCCGCCTGGAGCGTGCGCTGGATGTCCTGTTCATCCTCCACGCCGACCACGAACAGAACGCCTCCACAAGCGCCGTGCGCGCCGTCGGCTCGACCCAGGTCGACCCGTACTCGGCCGTCGCCGCGGGCGTCGCCGCGCTGTACGGACCGCTGCACGGCGGCGCCAACGAGCAGGCCCTGCGGATGCTCACACGAATCGAGACGGTCGAGAATATTCCCGACTTCCTAGAGGGCGTGAAGGCCGGCAACGAGCGCCTGATGGGCTTCGGCCACCGCGTCTACAAGAACTACGACCCGCGCGCGCGGATCATCAAGAAATACCTCGACGACGTGTTCGAGGTGCGCGGCAAGAGCCCGCTCTTGCATGTCGCCACCGAGCTCGAGAAGCGGGCTCTGGACGACGACTACTTCACCTCGCGCAAGCTCTACCCCAACGTCGACTTCTACTCCGGCCTGATCTACGAGGCGCTCGGCCTGCCCGTGGCGATGTTCCCCGTGATGTTCGCGATCGGCCGCACCTCCGGCTGGATCGCGCAGTGGAAGGAGATGGTCGAGGACCCCGAGCAGAAGATCGCCCGGCCGCGGCAGATCTACACGGGCGAGCGGGATCTGGACTACGTGCCGATCGGGGAGCGCGACTAGTTGCACATACCCAGGAAAAGACCGCAAATAGCGATAGTTTCGCGGATCTCCTTGGTAAGCTTGACTAGCTTAGGTGTCCTAGGTAGCGGTGGATCGCTGAAGACGATCCCGAACCGTCGTCCGAATCAACACTGAATCAATGCCTATACGGATCAAGCTCACGGAGGATCAGACGCTCCTAATCAGGGCGAATGGCGATGAGTGGGCAAAGGCGTACAAAAACGCCCTCGACAACAACAGCATGATTCAGGTGCATGAAGACGGTCGCACCCTGGCGATCAATCCTCGCCAGATTCTGTTCTGGGAGGAGATTCCGGAGGAGCCGGACCCAGCCGCAGAGGTACGCCAAGCTCAGCCTGCGTAACTTCCGCAAACGGATCTCCAAATTCTCCGCCGAGCGACGAGCCGCTGCCGCTCTGCCAGCCAAACCGGCCCTTCATGCGGAGCGATATGCCCATGAACACAGCAGCAACCAGCACAGGAACAGTAATCAGAGCGCTGCGATTTTCGACGAGGCAGTACGCAAAGGCGATGACAAACAAAAGCGTCAGCCAGTCCGTGCGCGACGGAGGCCAAGTCAGTCGGTTGGGATCGTCCACATGGCAAACCGTACAGAGGTGTCAGACGGAGCATCCAAAATCAAAGCACCAGCGTCGCGCCATTTCGACTTAGCCAGGCTCGCTCCTCCCTGTAGCTCGGCCAGTGGCGCTCGACGAGCGCCCAGAAGCGGGGCGAGTGGTCGAGGATCCGCAGATGGCAGACCTCGTGCCAGACCACGTATTCGAGCACACGCTCGGGCGCGAGCAGCAGCCGCCAGTTGAAGCTCATGTGCCCCGCGGCTGAGCACGAACCCCAGCGCGTACGCTGCCCGCGGATGCTGAGCTCCCCGTACTCGACGCCCGCGAGCGCCGCGGCGCGGTCGAGGCGCGGCGCGATCTCCGCGCGCGCGGCGCGGCGATAGAAGCGCTCGAGCGCCGGGCGAGCTGCATCGCCGGCCGGGACCAGCAGGCGCTCGCCACGGCGGTGCACGCGCGTGCGGCCGGGCTCGGGGACGAGCTCCAGCGGGGTGCCGAGGTAGGGCACCGTGCCGGCGCGCTCGGCGATCCGCGCGAGCACCTCCTGAGCGTCGGACAGCCGGCGCTCGATCCACGGGCGCAGCTCGCTGACGGCGGCCGCGGCCGCGCGCTCCGACGCGCGCGTCGGCAGCACCACCTCTACCCCGGTGTGGGCGTGTACGTTCACGCGCACCCGCCGCGCGCGGGCGGAGCGGCGGACGGTGTAGGGGATCTCACTCACGGACGCGGCGCTGGACATCGCACGGTGAGGGTACGTGCCCGGGCGGGCGAAGCGGCGATCACGTGCGAACCGGCCGACGGGTCCGTCCGCGCGATCCCCCCACCGGCAGGTTGTTCGAAGTCCGCGGGCGAGGCCTAAGAAGCCGCCGACGGCTCGCCACGGGAGCTCGAAGAGCTCGGCAGCGGGATCGTCGAGACCGCGGAGACCGCCTTCTCCCAAGGCTTCGCGAGCTTCAGCGCGCTGAGGATCGCGCGCGTGGCCGGCGAGCGGTTGAGCGTGATGAAGTGGATGCCGGGGACCCCGGCGCTCAACAGCTCGGCGCACTGCAGCGTGGCATAGGCCACTCCGAGGTCCAGCACCGCCTCGGAGTCCTCTGCCCGGGCGTGCAGCTCCCTGCGCAGACCGTCGGGGATCGACGCCTTGCACAGCTTGGCCATGCGCTCGACCTGCCCAACCTGGGTGATGGGCATGATCCCGGGGATGATCGGCACGTCCACGCCGGCTGCGCGAGCACGATCGACGAAGTCGAAGTACAGGGCGTTGTCGAAGAACAGCTGCGTGATCAGGAAGTCCACTCCCGCCGCCACCTTCTCGGCCAGGTGCTCCAGATCCTCCTCGGGGCCGACCGCGTGGATGTGGGTCTCCGGGAAGCAGGCGGCGCCGATCGCGAACGGATAGTCGGCGGCGATCAGTTCCACCAGTTCGCGCGAGTACTCGAGCCCCCCCTCCGTCTTGCGCCAGTCCTCCTGCCCGGCCGGCGGGTCGCCGCGCAGCGCCAGCACGTTGTCGATCCCCGCGCTCTGCATCTCGTCGAGCGTGGCGCGCAGTTCCGCCACGGTGGCGCCCACGCAGGTGAAGTGGGCCATCGCCTCCAGGCTGTACTGCTCGCGGATGTGCTTGACGATCTCGATCGTCTTCTCTCTGGTCGAACCGCCCGCTCCGTAGGTGACGGACACGAACGACGGCTCCAGCTTGCGCAGCTCGCCGAGCGCCTCACGCAGGTTGCTCTCGCCCACCTCCGTCTTCGGCGGGAAGAACTCGAACGAGAATGAAGGCCCGGGCGGGGTCGAATCCCGACCGGCGAGGATCTGGTCGATGCGCATCGTTTGATCGTATGCGACGGGCCCCGCCAAACTCCTGCGAGCGCCCGGCGGGTGCTCCTTCGCTCGGCGAGCCCTGACCTGCCGAACCGGGACCCACTGCAGAGCTGCGCGCCCCAGCGTGGCCTATGCAGCCGCCACCGCGGTCCAGCGCTCGGGCTCTCCGGCGATCCGCTGCGCGCGGCCGGTGACCTCCAGGTGCAGCAGCATCGCGAGCGTCTCCGTCAGCAGCCACTGCGCGGTCATCGGCGTGAGGTGGGGGCCGTACACGCGCGGCAGGATCTCGAACGCCGTCAGCGGCGCGCCCGCCTCGGCCTCCCCCTCCCGCATCGCGGCTGTGACTTTGGCGAGGTGCTCGGCGACGAGCTCGCGGTTTCCTTCGATGTGGGCGTGCACGTCGGTGAACGTGCGCCCATGCCCGGACAGGCACAACCGCGCGTCAAGCGCCTCGACGACGTCCAGCGAGCCGAGGAACTCGCCGACGGGGTCGGGCGAGTAGCCGAAGTCGAAGAACGGGAAGACGCGCCCGAGCAGGTGATCGCCGGAGATCAGCAGGCGGCGCTCGGGCTGGAACAGGCACACGTGCGAGGGCGCGTGGCCAGGGGTCTCATGGACGGTCCAGGGGCCGAGGTCGGTCTCGACGACAACGCCCGGCAAGAGCTCGCGGTCGGGCTCGATAACCGCCGAGATCCCCGATTCGCGCTCGCCGCGCTCGGCCGCGTAGCGTCGCAGCGGCTCCTCGGGCACGCCGCTCTGGCGCGCGACCTCCAACCGGCGTTCCAGCGCGGCCTCCGGATCCTCGGCGAAGAGCTTCATGTGCGCGTAGTTGGGGTGCATCCACAGCTCGCAGCCGGTGCGCTGCACGATCGTCGCGGCCTGGCCGTAGTGGTCGGAGTGGGCGTGCGTGCAGACGACCAGGCGCACGTCCTCGATGCTCAGCCCGCACATCTGCATCGCCCGTTCCAGCTGCGCGAGCGAGCCGGGCTGGTGCATGCCCGTGTCGAACAGCACGACCCCGTCGCCGGCGGCAACCGCCCACGCGTTGCAGTGGGGCACGCCGGGCCAGGGCAGCGGCAGGCGCAGGCGAAAGACGCCGGGCAATACGCGTTCGCCCCGCCCCAGCTCGGGCTTACGGATTGCCTCGGCCACGGGCAGGGAGACTAGACTAGAAGGATGGCCGACGAGGACAGCGCAAGCGAGGCCGCCGCAAAGGTTCAGGAGGTCGCGGCCAACGTGCGCCAAGCCTCGAAACGGCGCAAACGCGCGGCCGGCAGCGAGGCCGAGACGATCGCGCGGCGTTACTTCGAGGCGATCGGAGCGCACGACGTGGAGGGCGCCACGGCGATGTGGGCGGCCGGGGGTCGCGAGAACGTGCGTGGCCAGGTCGACGTGCTCGCGCCGGAGGGGGTGCGCGAGTTCATCGGCGAGCTCGTCGGCGCGCTGCCCGACCTGAACATGCAGATCGTCTCGACGACCGCCGAGGGCGAGCGCTGCGGCGTGCAGTGGCGCCTGACGGGCACGTTCGCCGGGCCCGGCCGCTTCGGCGGCGTCGCGCCGACCGGCAATCCGATCGTGCTCGAGGGCTTCGACCTCCTGACCGTGCGCGACGGGTTGATCCAGTCAAACGACGCGTTCGCGGACTCGATGACCTTCGCGCGCCAGATCGGGATGATGCCGCCGCAGGGCTCCGCGGCCGAGCAGCGGCTGACGGGCGCCTTCAACCTCAAGACGCGCCTCACGCAGAGCCTCGGCGCGGGCGAGGCCGAGCTGATCGCGACCGGCGTGTGGGTCGTGCAGGGCCAGCCGGGGCGCTGCAACGTATTTCTGATCGAGAACCCCGGCGAAGAAGGCGGCGTGACGCTCTATGACGCCGGCGCGCGCACGATGACGCGCGCGGTCGCCAGCGCCGGCGCGAAGCTCGGCGGGATCACGCGGGTCGTGCTCGGCCACGGCCACACCGACCATCGCGGCACGGCGCCCGCGCTGGGCGTGCCGGTGCTGTGCCACCCGGACGAGGTGCAGGACGCGGAGGGCAGCGGCGGCTGGCGCTACTGGCCGGCCGATCTCGCGGGCCTGCCGCCGGGATCCAAACAGGTTCAGAAAATGCTCCACCGCTATGCCTGGGACGGCGGGCCTGTGCAGATCGCCGGCACCGTCAGCGAGGCCGAGGGCGACGAGATCGCGGGCTTTCGCGTGATCGACCTCCCCGGCCACTCCCCCGGCCTGATCGCGCTGTGGCGCGAGTCCGACCGGCTGGCGCTCGTCAGCGATCTGGTCTATACGCTCGACATGTTCGGCCGCAGCTGCGCGGCGAAACTGCCGGAGGCGACGTACAACTACGACGCTGAGGAGGCGCGCGCGAGCATCCGCAAGCTTGCGGAGATGGAGCCCGCCATCGTATGGGCGGGACACGCCAAACCGGTCACGGGCGATGTGCGCAGGCAGTTGCTCGAAGCGGCGGACCGGTAGGACCGAGCCGGTATGACGACCCAGCACTCCTGAGCCTCGTGGGCAAGCGCAATCGGCGCCGGACCGCGGAGCGCCGGCACGACTCCCCAGAGCTCGTCGCGCCGAACAGCGACTACACCGACGCGGACGACGCCGTGCTGACGTTGCGCGGGGCGCTCAGCCCGGCCACGCGGCGCGAGTACGCGCGGGTGCTCGCCGGTGAGGACGGCCGGCCGGCGACGAACCAAGAGGACGCGTGGCAGCGGGCGGTCGAGCTGCTGTTCGAGCGACTCGCGGTGCGCTGGACGATCTCGGGCGCGCCGATCGAGCGCCAGCGCGAGCTGCTGCAGCGCTTCCGCGCGGCCTCGCCGCAGGAGCGCGCGTGGATCCGCACGGTGTTGCGCGAGCACTGCGCTGAGCACTTCCCGGACGTCAACGCCCCCTAACGGTCGAAGGGCAAGCGAGGCAAGGACACAGAGAGCGTGGCGTACCGATCGCCGATCGATGGAATCGCCGATCGTCCAGCACGCGAGCGATCGAGGACGCAGCATCGCGCCGCCATTCGGCCGTTAGGGCTATTCGCTGGCCCTGACCGCGGGGGCGTTTGCGGTTTGTAGGGTGCCACTGAGAATCACCTCGTTGCTGCCGGCGACGACCGGCAACCCGAGCGTGGCATTGATCGCGGGTTCGACCAGGAACGCGAGCATCCCGCCGCAGCCGACCGCACGCGGGGCCGGGAAGGAATTGTTGACGAGCGAGTCTTCGTCGAGCGTGACGAGGTTGTATTCGTCCTTGAAGTGGGCGTGGCCCGGTTTGCCCGTGATCGAGGGGCGTGAGGGCGAGCGGGCGGTCGTGCCCGTCGTCAGCGGGACCGGGATCGGGTGGGCGTCCGAGCCGATGTAACAGCCTTCGCCGAGCAGCGGGCTGCTGAGCTTGATCTTCACCGGCAGCGACAGGCCGCCGCCCTTGGCTTCGACCAGATCCTGCGTATCGATCTGGACCGCGCTCGGGGGCGCGGCAAATTCGGTCGTGGCGGTCAGAGCGGTGGCTTCGCCGGCGATGAATTCGTCGAAGATCGCCTGCACGTAGCCCGGCAGCGAGCGCGGGGCGGCGATCTCGAAAGGCCCTCCCGGGATCGTCTGCAGAGACTTCGAGAGGGTTTCGCCGCCTTCGGCCCCGATGAATTCCTGGCGGTCGCTCGACCGATTTTCGTGGATGCCGCCCTGGATCGTGATCGCCTCGGTGAGCGGGACCGTCCGGCGGCCGATCCGCAGCTCGCCGCCTTTGGTCTGCGCGAAGAAGCAGACGTCAGTCCGCGTGTTGCTCAGCGGACAGCCCGCGAACGGGGCGTAGTCGCCGGTCGGGTGGTGGACCGCCGCCGACGCGGGCGAGGCGCCGGCGAGCAATGCGGCGGTCGACAGCCCAAGCAACCACTCGATTACAGGCCGGGAACGTCCCCGCCCGGTCATCCCCGTGCGGCCTTCCGCTCAGCGCTCCCGGCCCGCTGCCCCCGCCCGGCCTGCTGCCCACGCTTGGTCTGCTGCCCACGCTTGGTCTGCTGCCCTCGTCCGGCGCGCCTCCCCCGCACGACCCGCTTGGCCCGCGGGCGGGTGGGTGGGCATCCGGTGATTCCGATCCTCGTCGTCTGTTTGACCTGGACGCCGTTCTGGCCGGTGATCGCGTCGGCATTCGCAGCGTCTGCGCGCACAGGCCGCCCTTCGCCTTGGCCGGCAGGTCGACCGCGAAGGCGGAGTGCGGTCCCGGCGGCAGCACCAGGTCGAGCGTGCTGATCGGCACGTCGGGCAGCGATCGGAACGCGCTCGAGGTGACGCCGTTGTGAATCGTCGTCTGCCCTTCCAATTCGACCCGTACCCCGTCGCCCTGGAGCACGAGCACGAGCGCGGGAAAGGCGGCAGTGCCGTGCGAGACGAGGTAGGCGGGTCCGCTGAGCGCGCCCGGGAGCAGCGGCGTCACGACCGTCGCTGTGCCCACGATCGAGGCCGCCGGGCAGGCCGCGGGGTTGGCTTCGAACACGACCGCGACGCAGGCTTTCTGCAGCGTCGTCAGCCGCGAGGGCAGCTGCTTGGGGAGATCGAGCTTGACCTTGCCGATGTTCGCCTGACCGGGGCCCGAGACGACCTTCACGTGCAGGTAGGCGCCGTCCGCTCTGCTCGTCTCGCGCGTGCGTGAGCGCCGTCCAGGCGTGGCCGGAACGGCAGGCTCGCGCAGTTGGCGGCCTGGAACGGGCTCGACACCGACGCGTCCGTGCCCGACGACCGAGGCGATCGTGGCGGCGACCGTCTGGGCGCGCAGGTGGTTGGGTTGAAGATGAAGCCCGGTCGATCGATCGTCAGCGCGAGCGTGCGGATGTCGAGCGGGATCCCTTCCAAAATCGCCGGCAGCGGGTCGCTCGCGATCGTCAGCTGAGCGGTGCGGGGATCGACTACGACCTGCGCGCGCACGACGACGGTGCCGAGGTCGAACGGCCCGGCAATCGCCGGCACGACGATGCTCGAGCCCGAAATGGAGCGCCCGTGGTAGGGACCTGTCAGATAGATCCCGCTCGCCTGCCGGCCCTGCTCGGGGAGGTAGAACGGATCTGCCCCAGGCCCGACGCCGACAGTCGCTGTGCCGATCTGCGAGGAGGGCGGGCAAGCCCCGATCGATGCCTGCGGTTCCGGGCAGGGGACAACGCCGCTGAGGATTCCCGACAGCCCCGCGGGCAGCTTCACCGTGAAGGCGCCGAAGCGCTGTTCGCCGTCCTGGCGCGAGAGCGTCAGCGTGAACGCGCTCGACGCGCCCGCCTGGTTGTTGAGCGTGCCGGCCGTGAACGACGGGCTGAAGCGCCCGCTCGGGCACGCGCCGCCGCCCGGTCCGGAGTCGATTTCGAGGTTCGAGGTCTGCGTCACCGCGGGCGTGCCGCTCCACGGCGTGAGCGTGCTCTGAGCTGCGTAGGAGCCACACGAGGCCGGGGTCACGAGCAGCGCCCGTTCGCCTCCGTAGAGGCTCAGCTGCATTTCGCCGATCGGCAGCTGCGGGAGGTTCCTGAACGTGACCGTCAACTGGCCCGTGTTCGGGTCTGCTTCGACCTCGGCCGGCGAGCTTGATCAGCACGCCGTCGCCTTCCGCGACGAGGTAGAGCGCAAGCAGCGATCCGCCCGGGTGTTCGGGCGAGGAGCCGAAGGCCGCTTCGTTCGCGTACGGCTGCGCGAGGTAGAGCGAGCCTTCGAGCGGGTCTTCCAGCAGCGGCGTGACGATCTTCGCCGCGCCGAGAATCGCCGCTTCGGGGCAGGTCGGAGCTTTCGCGTTGCCCAATTCGATCTCCGCGGGCGTGCACGCTTCGCGGCCACTGGCCGCCGACGGCGAGATCGCGAACCCGGCGGGCAGGGTCACCGCCGCTTCCTTCAGGTCCGCCCCCGCCGCCACGTTCACGCTTTCTTCGGCCGGCAGCTTCAGGTCGACGTTCAGCCCGCTCGGCGATTCCGCGTGCGCGGCTTCCGGTTCGGCTGGGCTGACGGTCAGTTTCGGGTTGAAGTCGAGGTTCGTGCAACCCGTCAGCGGCGGCGAGGACGAGGTCGCCGTCTGCCAGCGCGGGTCGCTCAGATCGGGGGTTCCATCCGGATTCAGCCCACCCGGTTCCTGCCACGAATCCGTGCTCATCGTCGTCGTCAGCGGTTCGCCCGTGCAGGACGTCGGCAGCGTCAGAAACGGCTTGCTGGTCCTTTCCACGGGGCAGCTTTCGTGGATGCCTGTTTTCTTGAAGCTCTGTTTGGCTTTCTCATCGGCGCACAGGCCGCGTTCTTCGTCGTGGCTCGCATCGGAAGGGTCGCCCCACAGGGTCAGTTCGAGGCCGTAGATCGGGTGTTCCTCGGGTATGTCGGAGATGTCCGCCGACAGGCCGTAGTCGCCGCCGGTGCGCAGCCTGCCCCCAACGTGCAGATGATCCCGACCCCCGCGGCGTCAAAGCCCAGCTCGGCCGGCACGCCCGCCGGAGGCGCCATGTTGTAGACCGGTTCGTCGAGAACTTCGATGCCGTCGAGGTAGATCGAGAAGACCCCCACGGCAGCGGCATTTGGACAACCGGCCGGGCCCCCGCCACTCTCGAGCTCGGCCTCGGTGCACCTCGCCTCGGTCGCGCGAGGGTCGACGATCACACCCTGGGGCAGGTTCACCTCGATGTCCTTCGGATCGCCGTAGGTGCGGACGCGCGGAGGTTCTTCGATCGCTGTCACGACATGGTTGAACGACGATCGATGTCGTCAGCGCGTACGGGTGCGAGCCGGCCTGGGTAGCGGACAGCACCTTCCCGTGGTTCACGATCGAGCTTTCAAACGCTTTCCACCCCGAAGGTTTCGCTCGCCCATGCGGGACTGGCAAGCGCAAACGCCACACCCATCGCCAGCGACGCCGTCAGCAACCCAACGACAAGACCCTTCATCCTCCAGCAGGCAATCATCGTCGCATGAACCGTCTTCGTCGCCCGCTTGCCATATCGCTTTCTCGCTCGCGCTTCGCAGCTGCCTCGTTGCTTCCTTGACTGCTTCCTACATGCCTTCAATGCGCGTACCAGCTTCTGCGCTCGAGTCACGGCTTTGGTTTGATGTCCGGCTGCGGGCGTGGGGTTGCCAACTCCCGACGAACGTCGCGCTCGAAGGCGCGTCGAACACAGGAGAGGAATCGACCGGCGCGAGACAGCCTTCGCCCGTGCAAGCCACCGGGGGCGACGGATTCTGGGCGGCGATGCCGCCGTCGACGCGCGCGTCGTAGATATCGTACGTTTTCGTCCCGATCCTGACCCACGAGCGATTGGCGCGTGAAGAAGAAGACATCGCTCCCGTTGGCGCTCGCGTCGCCGAAGTAGGATGACTCGGCGCTTTCTCCTGTGGAGATCAGATACAGGCAGCCACCGTTGCTTGCGCTGAAGCTCGCGCTGGCATGTTCAGCATGAGCCCGTCCCTTCGCGCTCCCACTCATACACATCGGTCTGTTCGTTCGTGTCCTGGGGCACGAGCGCTTCCTTGGTCTGGAAGAAGACGCGACTGCCGTCGTTCGGAGAGGTTGCGCGTCAGGAAGGCACGAGCGCCAGGTTCGCTGCCAAGTTCCCCGTTGTTTGTGAGATATGTTTCACTGGTGGCCGGAGCGCCATGCGGATTGCACGAGACACAAATGAGCTTGACGTCCGGCGCCTCATACAGATAGAGCTCATCGTGTTTAGCGTTGTCATAGCTCGTCAGTTGCGCTTGCGAAGTAAAGAGCACCATCGCGCCCGAAGGCGTGACACGCGAGCTCTTCTCTCCCTGAGCAGGTCCTTGAGGTTCGCGGGTGCGAGAAAACCCACGCCAGTTAGACTGGATCAAGCCCTTTTGTGCCCAGCCGAGCGATAAAGATCGTTTCGCCGTCGTGCCACTCATACAGGTTGGCCTTGCTTGCTTCCGCCGTTTCTTTGTTACCGTTTTCATTGCTGGCCAGTACACCGGTGGCGACGAAGTACGCGTAGGAGCCGTTTTCGGTTGCGATCCCCAGCGTCCCCAGCACGCCCGCGGCGCCGCTCGTGAGCGGTTCGCGCGTTTCGCTGGCGATGTCAAAGCGGTAGAGGTCTTCGCCTTCGGTGTAGAAGACCTTCGAGCCGTCTGCCGTCGCGGCGCGCCAGTACGCCGGTTCGATTCCCGCCGAGACCGGGATCGTCCTCCCGGCTTCCGGTTCGCGCATGTAGATCCGCCCGGTGCCGGCGTCGCTGAAGAAGATCCGAGAGCCGTCTTCGGAGATCGTGTCCTGCGTGTAGAACTTGCCCGTCGCGCCGCCCATCACTTCTTCGCCGAGCGCGGGACCACCCGGGCCGGCGACCGACCCGCCGATCGGTGCTTTGCCGTCGGGCAGGATGCCGGCCAGAGCTCAGTTCTTCACCGGGTGGCTGGCCGCGTCCCACTCGTACAGGTTGACGACGCTTGGGGGCGGCGTCCGGCAGGAGCTGTTCGCGGGACTCGAAGATGATGCGCGAATCGTCGGCCGTGGCGTCCGCGAACGCGGCGACGCCGGGGCCGAGCAGCCGGAAGGCACCGGTCGCGCTGTCGCGGAGATAGGAGTAGACGCCGGGCGCCAGGCCCGCTTCGAGACCGGGTTCCACGAGGACAAGCGCCTCGGAGAGGTCTTCGGTCAGACCCTCGGTCAAGCCCTCCTCGAGCCGCCCGCCGTGGAGGGATTGGCTGCAGGCGCGAGTCCCTGGGTCGACCATTCGCCATCGCCGCGAGTACTGAGGTAGGTGGGGGTGCTCGCGGCGCTCATCACCCCCGGGAACGGCGCTATCGAAAAGAAGGTGACCGCTTCGCCGGACGGAGAGCTCTGCACGACGTCGGGTACCCCGAGGGCGTCCGTGAAGTTCTTGTCGACGGGCGAGACCTGCTCGTACGCGCGACAGTCCGGGAGCCCCAGCGCGTAGCCATCCTGCCCGCGGAGCTGTTCGTTGGGACACCCTTCCGCCTGGGCATACGCCGCGAAGGCCCCAGTCCCCAAGTTGACGCAGACAAATGTCAGCAGCAACAGGAGCAGTGGCGCCCGACCGGCACTGCCGATCCGCAACGACAGGCTTCCTCCCCCGATCCCGAACACTGAGCAAGCCTACACAAAGCCCAGCGACCCTATGACACCTTGATCCAGAGACTACCAGGGAGCGGGATTATCCCGCCCCCTAGTACACATGCAGCTACTGCATGCCATCGTCTTAGGTTTCTTTGACGCTCCATTTTTTGCCCGACGTCAGTTTGACGGTTGCTTCGCTCGTCATTTCGGCTGGGTTGCGTGCCGACTTCAAGGCCGCCCGAGATTTGCACTTCATTTTGTGGGTGGTCGCTTCTGTTTCCGCTTCGGTATTGCTCGTGTCGACTTCGCACAGCTGCGATCCCGTCACGGCGAAGTCTCTTTTCTTCCGCAACGTGAGCAATGACGCACGAGGATTCTTTGCCTTCGATACCGATCGCGGCAAAGGAGTGCCTTCTTTTGGTTCGAATTTATCTTCGATCCTTTTCCCGCTTCCCGTCAACTCCAGTTCACCCTTGAGTTCTGTCGTTTCAATTGTCTTCTTCGTCCAGCGCGTGAGCTTGCAATTTGTCGGTGTGACAAGTTTGCATTCTTCAAAAGTCATCGTCACCGTAGACTTGCCCACAGTGCCAGCGGCTCCACCTTCGATCGTCCCTTTCATTTTCCCTTTTTCGCATTTGATTTCCGCTGTCACGGATGCGACCGTGGCCTTTGAGCATCGATGCACCGCTGTTCGTGCCTTCGACTTCCGCCGAGGCGTTTTCCAGCGGCACCCCTTCGACGCAGTAGCCCGGCACCGTTTTCACTTTCGAACAGCTGCCCAACGCCGACGCAGGCGTCGAGGTCGAGGCCGTCGCGACCACGCTCACGGCAACCACGACCAGCAGGCCCAGCAGGATCAACCTAGTTCGGGACATCAGCAAGCAGCCTCCATCGGCCCCGGACCTCGCCGGAGCGCTCGTCGTTGTTGGGCGTCCAACCCCCTCGCGCGGCGCGCTCAGCGGGTGAGTTCAATAGGTTCCATGCGACTCATCTCGGGAACCATACACCACAGCTCCGCGATCCTGCTACGCAATACCTCGAAGGATCCTCTCGCCCCGTCGGACACTCCGTAGCCACGCGCGCACACGTGTGACCCGATCTCGATTGAAAACGGGGTGGTCGAGGAGGGATCTCCCGCCCGCCGAATCGGGAACGGCCAAACGGAGGAACCCGCCCTCCAAAGCGGGGGGTGGTCGGGAGGGGGGCCCGCCCCCCTCCCGTTACGATGCCGGCATGCGCCGCACAAAGATCGTCGCCACCATCGGCCCCGCCTCGCGCGAGCCGGCAACCCTGCTGCGGATGGTCCAGGCGGGGATGGACGTCGCGCGGCTGAACTACTCCCACGGCACGCTCGACGAGCACGCCGAGACCGTCCGCCGCGTGCGCGACGCCGCGGGACGCGCCGGGCGACCGGTCGCGATCCTGCAGGACCTGCCCGGCCCGAAGCTGCGGATCGGACCGCTGCGCGACGACGTCGTCGAGCTGAAGCCGGGCGATCGCGTCACGTTCGCCTGCGGAGGAGGCGACGGCGAGGAAAGCCTCGGCGACGCCAAGCACATGAGCATCACCTGGCCCGGTCTCGCCGACGCGCTGACAGCCGCAGGCCGTGATCTACCTCGCCGACGGCTCGGTGCGGCTGCGCGTGACGGAGGTGCGCTCGGGCGCGAGCGAGGTCGAAGCGGAGGTCGAGATCGGCGGCGCCGTCGCCTCACGTCAGGGGCTGAACATCCCAGGGCCGACCGTCGGACTGCCCTCGGTACCCGAGGAGGACCTCGAGCTGCTGCGTCACGGCGAGTCGATCGGCGTCGACATGGTCGCGCTGTCGTTCGTGCGCAGCCCCGAGGACGTCCACCTCGTGCGCGAACACACGCGCCTGCCCCTGATCGCGAAGATGGAGAAGCCCGAGGCGGTCGAGCGCGCCGAGGAGATCCTGCAGGCGGCGGACTGCGTGATGGTCGCGCGCGGCGACCTCGGCATCGAGCTGCCGATCGAGCAGGTCCCGCTCGCGCAGAAGAAGCTGCTGAAACTGGCCGGCTGGATGGCGCGCCCGTCGATCACCGCCACGCAGATGCTCGACTCGATGGTCGTCTCCTCGCGTCCCACGCGCGCGGAGGTCGCAGACGTCGCGAACGCGATCCTCGACGGCACCGACGCGGTGATGCTCTCGCAGGAGACCGCCGTCGGCGCCTACCCGGTCGGCGCCGTCGAAATGATGGCGGCGGTCGCGATCCAGGCGGAGTCGATCGCGCCGTACGAGGACTGGAACAACTCGCGCGTGCGCCGCACCGACGCCGACACCGCCTACACGGTCGCGCACAACCTCTGCCTGGCCGCGCGCGAGCTGAAGCTCGACGCGTTGATCGTGCCGACGCTCTCGGGGCGCTCCGCGCGCCTGGTCTCCGCGCACCGGCCGACGGTCCCGATCTACGCGCTCTCGCCCGGCAAAGAGACCGTCCGGCGCTGCTCGCTGATGTGGGGCGTGCAGGCGGCCTCGATGCGCCGCCACGAGACGACCGAGGCTTTGATCGCCGACGCCGCGCGGCGCGTCGTCGAGCTCGGCTGGTGCGAGCGCGGCCAGCGCGTCGGCATCACCGCCGGCCTGCCCTCCGGGCGGCCGGGGACGACGAGCCTCGTGCAGATCCAGGTGGTCTGAGCCCGGCGCGATCGTGACTCCAGACTGGGTGGCAACCGGGGCGATTTGAACCGAGGGCCGTGAGACGTTGCGATTCGGGTTGCCACAGTAGGCTTGCCCGACGAGGCACTCTGCGAAGGGGGAGAAACGGATGGCGGCATCAGAGCCCGGCAGCGCACCCGCCCGTCAGGGCCTCGTTCTGACGACCCTGATCCTCGTCGCGGCCGTCGCCAACCTCAACCTCACGGTCGCGAACACGGCGCTGCCCGACATCGGCAAGGCGTTCAACGCCTCGCAGACCGCGCTCGACCTGATCGCGGTCGGCTTCTCGCTCGGGCTCGCCGCCTCCGTGCTCTATCTCGGCGCGCTCGGCGACCGCTACGGGCGCAAGCTGATGCTCGTGCTGGGGACGGCGCTCTCGATCCCAGCGGCGATCCTCGCGGCGACCGCCTCGAGCGTCGGCGTGCTCGTCGGCGCGCGGATCTTCGGCGGCCTCGCGGCCGGGATGGCCTTCCCGACGACGCTCGCGCTGATCACCGCGCTGTGGTCCGGACCGGGACGTACAAAGGCGATCGCGCTGTGGTCGGGCATCGGCGCCTCGATGTCGGCGCTCGGGCCGCTGCTCTCCGGCGCGATCCTCGAGCACCACGCGTGGGGCTCGGTGTTCCTGCTCACGCTCCCGTTCGCGGTGCTCGCGCTCGTGCTCGCGATCCTACTCGTGCCGAGCCACGTCAACGAGACCACCGACCCGGTCGACAACCTCGGCGGGATCCTCTCGATCGTGCTCGTCGCCGGGCTCGTGCTCGCGATCAACTTCGCGCCGGTCCCCGAACAAGGGGACGCTCGCCCTGATCCTCGCGGCGATCGCGCTCGTCGCGCTCGTCGGCTTCTACGTGCGCCAGCGACGCACGAAGTTCCCGCTGTACGACCTCGAGGTGGCCTCGCGGCGCGTCTTCTGGGTCGCGGCGGTCGGCGGGATCGTCGTCTTCGGCAGCCTGATGGGCGCGATCTTCGTCGGCCAGCAGTTCCTGCAGAACGTGCTCCACTACTCGACCCTCGGCGCCGGCGCCTCGATCCTGCCGGCGGCCTTCCTGCTTGGTCGCGATCGCGCCGCGCTCGGCCAAGCTCGTCGAGACGCGCGGCGCGCGCTTCACGCTGCTCGTCGGCTACTGCTTCTGCCTGCTCGGGTTCATCACGATGCTGCTGCTGTGGCGCTCGGGCATCCCCTACTGGAAGGTCGGGCTCGCCTACGCCTTCATCGGCGCCGGCGTCGGCTTCGCCGGCACGCCCGCCTCGCACTCGCTGACCGGCTCCGTACCGGTCAAGCGCGCGGGCATGGCCTCGGGCACCTCCGACCTGCAGCGCGACCTCGGCGGCGCGATCATGCAGTCGATCATGGGCGCGCTCTTGACCGCGGGCTTCGCGACGTCGGTCTCGAGCGCGATCGCCGCGGCGCCGAACAAAGCGCTGATCACGACCAGCGTCGAAAACGCGCTGACCAAGTCCTTCTCCAGCGCCGAAGCGGTCGCCCACCAGTACCCGCACTACGCGGCCCCGATCACCGCCGCGGCGAGCTCCTCGTTCGTGTCAGGCTCGAACTGGGCCTACGGCGCCGGCGCGATCGCGATCGTGTTCGGCGCGGCGCTGATCTTCTTCATGTTCCCCGGCAAGGATGATGAGCGGCGGCTGCTGGCCGAGTATCAGGCGGAAGACACAGTGCGGCGAGAGCCCGCGGCCGCGGCCGCGCTCACGACGTAGCCTGCTGCACTATGTGGGAAACGGGACCGGCTCGCGAGCCCCGGCGACGTAGCTCTCCTCGGGCTCGAGCATCCCCAGGAGCTGCGTGCGGAGCTCAGGCGTATCCTGATGACCGTGTACCGCCACGGCGTGTTGAGCGGCGGTCTCCAGAACCTCGTCCTGCTCACCGATGATCGTGAGCGAGCACTGGCTGTCGCTCTCAAAGCGCCGGCAGTCTGCGATCTTGCGTTCCATCAAAGCTCACCTCTTCGCGTCGAAATTTGAGATGCGCCTCTGACGAAACGCATCTACAGAGTCGATTTGGCATCTCCACCATCCTAGACCCGATGAAACAGCCGGGCAACCTCGACCGGCGACCGGGCCCGAGACCCTCAATGCAGGGAGCTTCAAACCGAGATCAACCCGCGGCGCCGACGCCTGCATGGCCGTAGAACGCGGCCTCCTCGCGGCCCAGCTCTGTCACCGGCTCGTCGCCGTAGATCCACTCGCGAGCGATCCGGTTCCAGTTCGCCTTCGCGCGCAGCTGGCTGAGCACGGCCAGCGTCAGCACCTCCAGGCGCCGACCGAACAGGTGGTCGGGCGGCAGCGTCTCGTGGCGCATCGTCCCGAAGTGGCGCGAGCGGGGGTCGCTCATCTGGATCAGCACGTCGCTCGCGATCTCGGGGTCGAGCGCGATCTCGCGGTCCTGCGTGTACCACCAGGTCATGTCGTCGACCATCGCCAGCGCCTTCTCCTCGGTGTAGTACTTCGGGTCGCCGACCCAGCCGCCCGAGTACATGTGCTGGACGAGATCGCCCGCGCGGCGCTCGATCGCCAGGCGCTGAGCCTGCAGCTCGAACTCCGCGGCCTCCGCGTCGATCGTCTTGAACAGCCCGAAGTCGAGGAACGCCATCCGCCCGTCGTCGAGCAGGATGCAGTTGCCCGGGTGCGGATCGCCGGAGAACTGGCGGTGGCGGTACATGCACTCGAAGTAGAAGCGAAAGACGATCTCCCCGATCCGGTCGCGCTCGGCCTGGGGCAGCTGCTTCATCTCTTCGAAGCCGCGGCCGTGAACGAACTCGCTGACGATCACGCGCTCGCGCGAGAGCTCGCCGACCACGCCGGGCACGACGATAAACGGGTGGCCGTCGTAGATGCGCGCGATCCTGCGCTGGTTCTGGGCCTCCAGCTCGTAGTCGAGCTCCTCCTCCATGCGCTCCCTGATCTCCCCCGTCAGCGCCTTCACGTCCATGCCCGGCGCGATCCGCTTCATCAGCCGCATGATCATCCCCAGGTTCTGCATGTCCGCGCGCACGGCGCCGGCAACGCCGGGGTACTGCACCTTCACGGCCACCTCACGGCCATCGTCGCGCAGCGTAGCGCGGTAGACCTGGCCGATCGAGGCGGCCGCGATCGGCTCCTCTTCGAAGTCCGAGAAGACCTCCCTGATCGGCGCTTCGAGGTCCTCCTCGATCACCCTGCGCATCTGCTTGAACGAGACCGTCGGCGCGGCATCGCGCAGCTTCGCCAGCTCGCGCTGGAACTCCTCGCGGTGCTCGTCCGGCACGAGGCCCACGTCGATGAACGACATCACCTGGCCGAGCTTCATCGCGGCGCCCTTCATCGTGCCGAGCGCCGCGACGATCTGCTTCGCGGTCTCCAGCTGGCGGCGGCCCATCGCTTCCTCCGCGGCCTGCTCGCCGCGCGTCGTGTTCGCGGCGCGGGTGCCGAACTGCTTGACGGCCTCGCTCGCGGCTAGCTTGCCGACGGTGGCCGTGCGCCGCACGCGCGAGGTTGGGATCTTGTCGTTGCTTTCGCGCGCCATACCCCCGATGTTAAGGCCCAGCGCGTCGGAGGCCGGATGCCGCAACCCAAACGAACCTCGTCTCAGGCCGGTGACTGGCGAACGCCCACGTCGCACCCAAGGCGACAGGTCGGGATCAGCTCGCCGGCTGCACCTGGGAACCCGGCACGATGTCGTCTTTCCCGTCCTCCCAGCGCACCCAGGCCTTCTTGCCGCCGTCGTAGTCCTCGCCGAGCAGGATCAGCATCGCCGGCTCGCCCAGCGCCTCGCAGCGCTCGCTGCCCTCCGGATCGAGGCCGCGCCAGATGCGGATGAAGTCGTTCTGCTCCCACTCGCGCGCGACCGTCGTGGGGTCGGCGTGGCCGGGGTGGATGACCGTGTTGGGGGGCAGCTCCATCAGCGTGCCCATGATCGAGTCGCGCAGGTCGGTGTAGGTCGTGTGGCCGGGCGCGCGCACGCCGCCGACCGAGCCCTTGAACAGCGTGTCGCCGGTGAACACGACCGCCTCGCCGCCGGTGAAGCCGCCCGGCGTGGCGCTCGCCGCCGCGCGCCCGTGGCCGCGGCCGGGGGCCGCGCTTCCGGTCCCTGTCCCCATTCCCGCCCCAGCCCCCGCGCCGGCGGTCTGTGCGCGCTCGCCCACGAGCAGGGACAGCATCCCCGCGGTGTGCCCGGGCGTGTGCAGCGGCCGCACCTCCAGGTTGCCGAACGTGAGCGTCTCGCCGGCCTGCATCGTGGATGCGGCGATCCCGTCCGGCAGCAGCTCGAGCTCCAGCGGGTGGATCAGCGCCTCGAGCTGCGGCCAGCGCTCGCGCAGCGCGGGAACCTCGCTGACGTGGTCGAAGTGGTGATGGGTCAGCAGCACGTGCGTCGGCTGCAGCCCGAGGCGATCCGCCGTCGCGATCAGCCCCTCCACCGGACCGCCGGCGTCGATGAAGAACGCGGGGCCGCCCGCGCCGTCGGCGACGAGGTAGGTGTTGGAGAGGAACTGGGGATGGGTCGCGTGCTCGATGATCATGCGCTCATCCTCGCACGAAGGCTCGCACGCGGCCGGCCCCATGCAGGCCACCCTGCGGCCAGCCCGGGCGCCGGCTGAGCGGTACGCTTTTTGCTCACCAGCCAAACCGGCACGACTGCTCACCGGGACGAGGAGGACAAAGATGCTCAAGCGGTATGCGACGACGGGACTGCTGCTCGGTCTCGCGGCGTCGATCCTGATCGTGGCCACCACGGCCTCGGCCTACCTGTACAAGAAGCCGGCCGGTAAGGATTGCGGCCAGGCGACCATCATTGGTGGCTTCGGCGGCCCCTCACCCTCGAACGTGCCCGCCAATGCCAGGCCCCAGGTCGACACCTTCATCGTCAAAGGCAAGATCTCCTGTGCTGTCGCCAAGCAGGTGATGGACAAGTTTGAAAAAAGCTTCGTGACCGCCCCCGGTAAGGGCGTCTCCCCGGCAGGGTGGAAATGTGGCTTCAGCGCCAAGCTCAAGGGACAGTCGTGCACTAACTCCAAGCACGTCGTGCTCAGCAATGGGATTGTTTATGTGGTGCCGAAGTCGTAGGGCGACGCCGGGGACTTACTCAGATGAGTAGGTACGCCGCCGACGCGGACGCCAGACGCCGTGCCGTCTCAGCGTGTATCGCCTGAGCGTTGCCTGGGTCTGTTCTTGCATCACATGCGCCCATCGATGGACGATCTCCCGACGCCACTCCTCGAGAGGCCAGCCCACCTCTCGCGCGGGATTGATCGTGGCAACAGTTGCGCCGACACGATGCACAGCTTCCGCGTGGCTATCCGGTAAGCGATCATCTGCTGTCACGAGCACCCATAGATCGAGCTGTCCGTCCAGCTTGTCGAGAAGCTGCGGATCCGCACTTCCGCGAAGACCCAACTCCTGCACACGTGTCGCGTTCCTACCGCGCCGAGTCAGCTCGGTGGCAAGGCGTGGATTGAGATTCTCGTCGAGGACCAACGTGCGCTGCGACAAACCATCGCTCACGCGGCGACAGCCTCGAGACGCCGGACCTCCCGCCACCAACGGCGAGCATCGGCGACCTCAGCCTCATCGAGTCCGTAATCCTCGCGCAAGATCTCGGCACCTCCCCTGCCGGCGGCGATCTCGGCCACGTCTTCCGCCGCGATCCGCCGACCACGAATCGTGGGTTTACCGCTGAGACGGTCGGGATCCACTTCGATGTACTCCAGATCGGGCAGAGCTCGTACGGCCCACCCGCCCCGGCGCAACTGGGAGCGGATCTTCTCGAGGTTCTCGGGCTCGATGACCTGCTGCCAGCCGAGACCCCCGATGTCATAGTCGCCCTCCACCTCGTGGGCGATCAGCTTGGCGCGGGACTGCGCGGGAATCGTGGCGAGTTGGGCGTCGGTCAGCGGCCAATCTCCATAGCGGTCGCCCAACGCGAGGATCGCCTGTTTGATGTCCCGGTGCGTAACGCCGCGGTCGAGCAACTCATGAACGACCATCGCCTCGGCGATGTCCTGAAAGCTGTAGACGCGGGGAAGCTCCCGTCCCACCGAGGAACGGATGTAGCCGCGTCGCGCCCACTGACCGATCGTCAGGCCCGAGACGCCCGCGAGCTGTCCGGCCTCCCAGGCCAGGTAGCGGCCTCGTGGGGGCATTTGGATGATGTCAGCCATTGCCCAACTCTACCTCTGACGGAAGCGGATTTCGGATATGCAGGCGGCGCTGCGCAGGAAGATCACTCGCTTTGGACTGGATCTGCACGGCCCCATAGACTTCAACCAATGCCCCTGATCCACACTTGCTACCGCATCACCGACATCGACCGCTCGGTCGCGTTCTACAACGCGCTCGGCTTCGAGGAGATCGGGCGCATCCCGATCAAAGACGAGGCCGTCAACGTGTTCATGAACCAGCCCGGCGACGGCAACATGCCGCGGCTCGAGCTGACGTACAACTTCGGCGTGGACTCTTACGAGATCGGCAGCGACTATGGCCACATCGCGATCACCGCCGACGATCTCGACGCCACGCTCGCGCGGCTGGCCGAGCAGGGGATCGAGCCGGAGAAGCCGCCCTACTCGGTGCGCGAGGGCGGGTCACGGCTGTGCTTCGTGAAAGATCCCGACGGCTACCGGATCGAGCTGATCGAGCAGGCCTGACGGGGCATGCGTTGAAGCCAAATCTTTGGGCTTCGTCCAAGAGCCGTATCCGGCATTAGTGGCGACATCTGCAGGTAGGCCCACTATAGGATCCAATGAATCGAGTGAATCAGCGTTTGCTGGATCCTGAAATCTTGCAGTGACGTTTCAATGAACCGTGAGCAACCCCACGACAGCTCAGCTCATCCAGCTTGCCTGGGATGTTCTCCCAGCCGGCGATCGACAGCTCTTGGAGCAGATAGGGGCGGGCCGATGGGAGATCGTCGCAGAGCCGCTCGGAGCGGCCGTCGACGCGCGTCTGCGTTCGGCAGGGCACGATGGATGCAGCGCTGCCCGCATTCAGGCGGACAACACTGCTCTGGGGATGTGGATCTCCGAGCTGCGCCTAGTTCTGATCAACGAGGGGCATGAGGCACTAATAAACACAGACCAATCCACGCGCGAAGCGCTCTCGACATGGGTAGCCTGGCACGAGTGGGGTCATGCCCTCAGCATCGACGTCCAGTCGGCGCACGACCCAACCGAAGGTGAGAGACTTCTGGCACTGGCACCGGACGGAATACGCGAGCGTGTCCGACGGGCCCACTACCCTCGAAGAGAGTACATTCACGAGCTGGTTGCCGAAACCTATGCTCTCTTAATGCGAGAAAGAGTAGAAGGGCGATCGGGAAGACCATCATGGCTACCAAACGAGATCTACAACTTGATGGCTCGTGTGGCGAGCCCGTTGCACAACGAGGATTCGCGCTAGCGCCGGGCGAAACCGCAGAGCAGTTTTTGGACGAGCGAGACCAGCTTCTAAAGAGCGTGGGCATCGAGCCAAAGTGGCCTGGCGTGAAGGAGATCAGGCGTAAGCTCGAAGCTGGCGAGCTTGGTGATTAGGAGAGAACCCGCCCGCGGAATTTGCGCAGACCGAACGTGAGGAACGCCGCGCAGAAGGCGATTAGGACCGGGTAGACGGCGAGCAGCGACATGTGTGAGGCTTCGGTCAGGCCCGCGCGCAGGCCCTCGTTGATGTAGACGAGCGGGTTGACCAGCACGACGATCTGCAGCCAGTGGATCCCGGCGGCCTGAACCGGCGCTAGCTTCGTCCACTGGTAGTAGGTGCCGCCGAGGAACGTCAGCGGGAGCACCACGAAGCCGAACATCAGACCGAGGTTGCGCGCCTCGAATGCGGTGCCGAGCAGCAGGCCGAGCGAGCTCATCGTGATGCAGGCCAGCGGGATCAGCGTGATCACGATCGGCCAGTGGACCGAAAGGTGCACGTGCACGCCGGGGGCATGCACGACCGCGGCGATCGGGAACACGATCAGCGCCGCGAGCAGACCCTGCATCGCGCCCGAGAGCACCTTCGCCGCGGCGACCAGCCAGATCGGGCAGGGCGCCTGCACGCGATCCTCGATCTCGCGCGTATATCCGAACTCCTGGGCCATCACCATCGCGACGGCCTGGATGCCCTGGAACATGATCGAGATCCCTACGACCCCCGGCACGAGCACGGTCGCGAAGGCCGACTCCGCGACCTTGCCGCCACCGCCGCCGACGCCCTGGCCGATCGTGGGGAACACGTAGAGGAACACGAACACGAGCAGGAACGGCTGGATCAGAACGCGGATCACGAACTCGAGCGAGTGCTTTCTCAACACCGTCAGATCGCGCAGCACGAGCGCCAGCAGCGCGGTACGGCTCGCGGCCATCGTCGAGCGCGCCGGCTCGATCGTGATGCGGCCGGGCGTGGGCGACGAGCCGGATGCAGTGGCTCCGGGCGAGCCCTGTGCAGTGGCGGAGGTGGGGGCAGCGGCGGTGGCCATCAGTGGCTCAATTCCTCGCTCGAGGACCGAGAGACGCGGCGGGCGGCGGGCCGGATGCGCCGGCGCCAGGCGAGGCGGTGGCGGTGGCGGTGGCGGCCATCAGTCCCGCAGCTCCTTGCCGGTGAGGCTGATGAACACGGTCTCGAGGCTCGGCTCGGCGATCGACAGGTCGGCCAGCTCGAAACCCGCCTCCTCGGTCGCGCCCACCAGGCGCGGCACGAGCCGCTCGGCCTCTTTGACATGGAGCTCGACGCCGCCGTCGATCACGCGCGTGTTGCTGACCTCGGGGATCGCGCTCGACAACCGCTCGGCGAGCGTCTGCAGCTCGCCGCCGCCCGTCGCCTTGATCGTGGCGATCGTGTCCGCCCCCACCGACCGCTTCAGATCGGCCGGCGTGTCGAGCGCGAGGATCTTGCCGTGGTCCATGATCGCCAGCCGATCGCAGAGCTCGTCGGCCTCCTCCATGTAGTGGGTGGTGAGCAGGATCGTCTGGCCCGCCCCGTTCAGCTCGCCGAGGATCTCCCACAGCGCGAGGCGGCTCTGCGGATCGAGGCCGGCGGTCGGCTCGTCGAGGAACAGCACCGCCGGACGATGGAAGATCGCCCGCGCCATCATCAGCCGCTGGGCCATCCCGCCCGAGAGCGCATAGACCGAGGCCTTGGCCCATTTCGTCAGGTGCAGCTGCTCGAGCAGCTCGTCGGACTTGCGCCGCGACTCGGCCGCGCCGATCCCGAACAGGCGGCCGTGGAAGTAGAGGTTCTCCCACACGGTCAGCTGCCGGTCCAGGGTGTTCTGCTGGGAGACGATCCCGATCAGCTGCTTCGCGAGCGCCGGGTGGGCGACGACGTCGACCGCGCCGACGTACGCGGCGCCCGAGGTGGGGATCACGCGCGTGGTGAGCATCCCCGCGGTGGTCGTCTTGCCGGCGCCGTTCGGGCCGAGCAGTCCGAAGATCTCGCCCGCGTAGACGCTCAGGTCGAGCGCGTCGACCGCGGCGACATCCATCCCCGGATAGACCTTCGTCAACTGCACCGTACGAATCACCTCGCGGCGATCCTGGCCGTCCACGGTGTCGAGCATCGCGCCGCCCGAGGGCGCGTCGGCTGGCTGAGTGCTGGACATCAAAGTACGCTCACGATATATCGCTACATGTTCCTTGTCAAGACTTCTCTGGCTCGGGCCAATCACTTGACGTGGGTCCCGCCGCCGAGTCCCGCCGCCGCTTTCCGTTTGCGCAGACGAGGGGCTCGCCAGCCGCTTCCCAATGTATAACGCGCCGCGCTACCCTCCCCGAAGAGATGATGGACACGACCGGGAAGATCGCGAAGAACCTCGAGCGCTTCGCCCAGGCGGTGGCCGCGCATGACCGCGAGAACCCGACGCACACCGCCAACGGCATCGGCCTCGCGCACTTCGACCTCGAGCGGCTGGGACTGGAGGAGGGCGAGGAGATCCTGCCCGGCATCACGATCCACGCCGACAGCGGCGTGACGGGGAACTTCAGGGTGCTCTGCGACGGCGAGCACGACGAGGGCGAGACCGAGTCAGAGGTTGAGGTCGTCGAGGCGGTCGCCACCGAGGCGGTCCCAGTCGCGGCCCCGGCCGGCGCGCCCGGCGTCTCGCCCGGGGAAATCCCCTTCGGTTCCTAGTGTCCTGCGGTGGGGTTGACCTGTAGGCTCTGCGCGCTGCTTGGCTAGATCGGGAAGAGCGTGTACTTCGTGCTGTTGCCGACGGCGGGTCTCTACTTCAGAGAAGCGGCGTAGACGGACGATGTTTCGGCGGAAAGCACCTCGCCATCCGCGAGGGTGCGTGTCGCGATCCAGAAGACCATGTTCGCGGTATGCGTGGAGTATCCGAAGGTCCCTTTCGCTGATCCGGTGACCTTCAGGCGGGGAAGCAGCCACCTGTAGCGCCTGTGCGATCCAAGCTCATATGCGTAGAGACTGCCGCGAAATGGCCCTTCGGGACCTGTGTAATCGGCGGCTGTGCTGCCGGTGTCCCAAGACAGCAGACCTCCACGTATATTGAAATCCTCCGGCTCGCCGAGACCGAATGTTGTGCCTCCGTGGCCTGCCAGGATCGTCGGGCGTCCGTGACAGCGATCGATCTGAACATTCCCGTACGTCCCCGAGACTTGGACAAACAGGTCGCCTTCGGCTGCGTAGCGTTCTCCAAATCCTTGCCAGGGATTGTGGACGACCAGGCGGCGTACCGCCGGGCAGAACGCGTTGAGCGACGCGCCGGGAGCATCGAGATCGGCGGGTCTCTTCAGGCTTGCGGTCGCGCCGGTGGCGATCTCATAGATCCTGTTGACGCCCATCACATAGCGCGTGCCGACCCGGTACCAGCCAGAGCTTTCGCCGTCATTCGGCAAAAGGACGGTCTTGCCGGTGCGTACGTCGAGCAATGCCTGTACGGAGGCTTCGTCGGGACAGTTGAGCAGGAAACGTCCGGCTGCGGCGGTCGCGTAACCGCCTTCTCCACTATCAAGGGCACACCCCGGCAGCTCGAGTTCGCGACGCGACCCGTTGAGCGTGTCCAGCACCACTATCGGAGCGGCTGGGTTGACCTGCCACGCCGCATAGCGCACCCCATCAGTAGCAAAGCTCGTCGTGCTCCCCGCGAGCTGTCGCAGCGGCGACGCGTCCACCTGGGACGTAACGGCGCCGAGCATGATCAGGAGGAGGGCAAGCGCCGCCGGCCGGCGTAGGCAGCGCCCACGGACGGTCATAAGCAGCCGAAGGCCTTTTCGTAAGGCAGGTCCGTTTGATTGAGAAGCACCCCATTCGGCTTTCGTACGCTCCTTCCCATTTTGCGGGTCCGTACCCGCGTGCGGGTGTTGATCACCGCTCGCCCGTGGATCACGAGCGACACGCTCACAAGTTCTCCGATGCGAGGCTGATGTTCGTGCGCGTGCACTTCGATAGTTTCTGTGTAGCAGTGTCTACTCGCATCGTCGCCGATTGTTTCCGTGGCGCCTTCTTCATGGACGTGATCTACCGAGAGATACGCCGCGTACAGTCGCGGCCCGCCTTCTTCTTCTCCTTCGAACTTCCCGCGCGGAGCAAACGGCAACGCTCGGTTGAGTCGGTAATAGGAGGTAAACCCAGAAGTCGGCTTGCCGTTCGCCGCCACCTGTCGTGTGATCGCGAGGTCCTCGAACTCATAGCTCGACGCTGCCTGCGCACTCGCCGGCACAGCCACAGACTTCACAGAGGCAGCATAGACGGATGAGGTCTCGACGATCAGGGCTGAGGTCACCCCGGCCCCTCTGACAGTTCTCGTAGCGATCCAGAAAACGGTGTTTGCGGTGTGGGTGGAGTAGCCATAGACCCCCGGTGATTCGACCTCTGGCCCTGAGCCATCGATATTGGGAGCCCCAACAAGCGGGAGCGGGGGTAGCTTCCAGGTTTGTCGCCTGCCGGTGGAGAGCCGGTAGCTGCTGAGCGTTCCCTGGGCGTTGGATTGTTCGTTCATTTCCGCGCCGTCGGCGTTATGGGCGGTGTCCCACGTGAGCAGGCCCGCGCCGAGGTCGAAGCTGCGCGGTTGGGAGGGGCGCACGCCACCCGGTTGCGGGGCGGGTTCGCTGGGGCCGCGTAGGAGGGTGGAGCGTCCGTTGCAGCGTTCGATGCGGATGTTGTGGCCGTTGGCGGTGGGGCGTGCAAAGACCCCGTTTTGGTAGGCGAACTGTTCGGGGAGGACCTGGCGCAGCTGGGCCCGCAGCGACGCGCGCAATGCCGGGCATATCTGTGGCGCGCCGGGCAGGTCGAGGTTGAGCACCTGCGATGGCGGGCGGTAGCTGACCGCGCCCGTCGCCAGATCGAACAGAGCAATGCAGGGTTCGTGTTCCCCCGCGCTGTGTGAGCACGCTTCTGGGGTAGCCGTGCCTTCGACGTAACGCGTCCCGAGCGCAGTCCACGGACGGGATAGAGCAAAGCCCGCTCCGTTGGGCAGCGCGAAACTACTGGCCGTGGGAACGTCCAGCACCCCCTGGGATTGCACATGGGCGGGGGTTTCGCAATCGAGCAGGAAGCGTCCGTCCGCTGCGGTCGCGCTCGGTTCGCCGTCTTCGTCCTGGTCGCGCATCAGTTCGCAACCCGCCGGCGCGGCGATCGTCTGCCTACTGGCAGTGCTGGTGTCCAGCACGACGATCGGCGACGCCGGAGTGACCTGCCACGCCGCATATCGGTCCCCGTCGCTGGCGAAGCTGGTGGTGCTCCGCGCGAGCTGACGCAAATGCGACGCCTGCGCCCGGGACGCAACGCCGCCGTGGCGAGGGCTGATCTTCAGCTTGACGCCCAACACACGGTCGATACGGAGGATCAGCGAGGGCGCGCGTGGCGTGCTCGTTCCGGGGAGAGCTTCGCTTCCAAGCGGCGCCTGCGGTCGTCCACCAATCGTGAGCTGAACACCCCCGCAGCCGTGGGGATCGACGGTCGCGACCGTCGAGGGGCCCGTCGCGTCTGGTTGGTAGAACGCGAGTCGAAGGCGGATCCCTGGGTCATCCGGGCAGGCCCTGGTTCCCGGCTGAGCCGCGGGCAGCGAATTGAGCAGAGCGACGATCCCTTCGATCCGCTTCGCGGAAACGACGCTGAACGGCCGTTGAGGAGCGAGATTGCCCTTCAGCGAGCTGGTGACGCTGACGCCGAGGCGACGCGCGCCCGCGGTAATCCGCTCCGACGCCGGGCGCGGCGTGACCCACACGACCTGTGTGTCCGGGCCACCGGCACCCGCATGCGCAAGCAAGCCTTCATCGCCCGCGGGTTCGCTCGAGAACTCCGTCGCGCCCGCGGGCAACGACACCTCACCGAGCAGGGCCGCGGCGCCCGCGCGCGCAGCGTCCCGATTAGCCGCCGCGCTTTCCGATGCCGCGACTGCACTCACCGCCTGAGGGCCGTGCGCGCTGACAGTGCCCATGATCGCGATCAGCACCGCAGCGACCCCCGCCGCACACGTCAGTGCGCCGAGTATGTTGCGGATACGCGCCATCGACTCAGTGTCGCAGGACGCCTGGCCCGGATGGCGCAGCGCAGTGCGGGCGCAGGCACCGGAATTTGCCTCCGAGGGATCGGGCTCCCGAGCGGCGGGATCGACTGCCGCGCTCAGACGGCCGGGACGGGAACGCCTGCGCGCGCGGCGATCAGCTCGACCAGCTGCTCGATCGCCGGACACTCGATGCCGTGGCGCGCGGCGGCGCGGAGCACCGATCCGGGGATCGCGTCTAGCTCGGGTTCGCGCCCGGCGGCGATGTCGCGCTGCATCGAACTGCCGAGCGTGGCGTGCGCCTGCTCCAGCTCGCCGAGCGCCTTGGCCGGATCGACGTCGGTGGCGCCCTCGGCCTGCCCCACGGCGCAGCCCTCCTCGATCGCCCCGACGAGCGCGGCGCGCAGCTCCGGGGTGGAGCGGATCTCGCCGAGCAGCTTGTCGTAGGCGCTCGTCGTACACGCGAGCGCGTTCAGGCGCACAAGCTTCGACCACATCACCTGCGCCTCGGAAGTTCCCACGCGTGCGGAGACCCCAGCGTCTTTGAGCAGCTGAGCCAGGCTCTCCATGCTCGTGCGTGCGCGCGGATCGTGGCTGGCCATCTCGACGAGCAGGAACTGGCTCGTGTGCACCACCACGCCGGGCTCGGGACGGTCGGCCTCGACACGGATCGTGCCGGCGAGCACCACGTCGGCGCCGAAGCGCTCGCGCAGGACGGCGAGGTGGTCGAGGCCGTTCAGCAGTGGCAACACCAGCTTCGGTTGTGCCCCCACTCCCACTCGCTCCAACGCCGGCTCCAGCCCCGAGGCCTTTGTGGCCACGATCAGCACGTCGACCGGCTGATCCAGATGCGAGACCGCACGCGGATGGCTGACAAACTCACCGAAGCTGACGCTGTCGATACGCAGCCCCCGTTCGGAGATCATCTCCGCCGTCCGCTCTCTTGCAACGACGATCGTCGGCGTGCCGGCCCGCTCGAGCAGCCCCGCGATCAGTCCGCCCACGCCTCCGGGGCCCAATACAGCGATCCTCATCGGCCGCAGTCTATGTCTCGCGGGTCGGTCCTCTGGTGTCCACTCAGTCGATCTCCTCTGTAACCCGATCCGACCTACGGCGTGTCACCGGTCGATTACTCGGGGGCGCGCGCGAGGACACCAACCATTTAGCCTTAGGCCCGAGATGTCCTCGCAAAGCCCAGAGACGAGCACCGACCTACCCGAGGTTCTCGCCCGCGGGCCGTGGCCGCTGGAGCAGGTGCGGGCGCACTGGCGCGAGGAGTTCTTCGAGCCCTCCGCGGAGCACGCGCGCGCCGCTGACGATGCGATCGCCGAGCTGCAGCAGCGGGGCTCGCCCAGCCACGACGGGGTCGCCGCACGCCTGGTCGAGTACAGCGAGTCCGAGGATGGAGTGGCGCTGGAGCTGCAGCCGCTGCGCTGGGGTCTGCGCCTGGTCCCCGGCGACGCGTCAGAGAGCATCGCGGCGAACTGCATCACGCGCTCCGCCGACGGCCGCTGGCTGGCGGGGCGGCGCGCGCAATGGGTCGCCTCGTGGGCCGGGCGCTGGGCCTTGGGCGCCGGCGGCGCGGTCGATCTCGGCGAGAACCCGGCCGACACGCTGACCCGGGAGCTGCAGGAGGAGTGGTCGGTCGCGCCCGCGCGCGTGCAGGGGGAGGCGCTGCTGCGGCTGCCGCACAAGATGGTGATGTTCATCGGCCAGGCGTGGCTCGCCGAGGGCGCCGAGGACGAGGTGGTGCCCGACCACGAGCACGACGCGTTCGCCTGGTGGCCACGCGAGATCGACGACTGGCCGCCGGAGGCTGGGGAGATCCTGCCGCGGCTGGCACGCTGGCTCACGCGGTGAGCACGGGAACACCGCCCGAGGCGAGCACGCCCGCCCGCACGGCGACGACCACGGGGGCCTCCCTCCGACTCTCCTCCGGGAACCCCTCCGCGCAGCATCCTTCACCCTCCTCCCCCACATCGAGGTCCTCCCCTCGGCGCTCGGTCGGGCCGCTGCGGTTCAAGCGCCTGAAGTGGATCTCGTTCACCCACTCCTGCATCTACACGGCGCTGCTGGTGTGCGCCTTCGTGATCGGCAAGCCGCAACCGTTCACGTTCGTGCTCGGCCTCAGCCACGGACTGCTGTGGATCTTCATGTCGCTCGCCTGCATCGCCGCCGCGCGCCTACGAATCGTCTCGCTGAGGTTGGCCGTCGCGGTCGCGGTGCTCGGCGGGATCGGGCCGTTCTTCGGCAGCTACGAGTTCATCCGCGAGGAACGCTCACATCCAGATCCCCTACCGGCGCATCCCCCAGATGAGGGGGCAAAGGGAGATACGGCTCCCCCGGAAGATTGACGCGGATCCCGGCAGCTACTCGCGCGGGGTAAACACAGGGCCGCCCGCACAGTACATCGCGCGGGCGGCCCCGCCGCCACTGCCGTTCGTTCGGGCAGTTTCTACCTCTTCAGCCAAGCAGGTCCGGATTTCGGCCCGATCCTCGTGGTAGCCCAATCCATCTCAATATAAGACAACCATTTTGGGATCGGGCCGAAACCTCCGGATCCTGCGCTAGCGGAAGCTCCAGGCTTTGCCTGAGGCCAGTTTGATTTTGAGCTTGCCCGTGAGGTATGCGGGGTGTTCTTTCGGGAGGAACGTGAGTTCGCTGGGGCTTTCTTTGGCGCCCTGTCCGACGATTGTTTGTTCGACTGCTTCTTCGCGGCCTTTGGGCATCGAGAACGTCACCTGTCCCTTCATGAACTGCTGGAAAGAGCCTTCGAGCAGCGAGCAAATGTCACCTTCGTTAAACCAGAATTCGTTCAGGTCTTCGCTGACTTTGGCAGCCAGCAGCAGTTTGTCTTCGGGGGCTGCGCTCACGGGCACAAGATCCTGAGGGTTTACCGCTACTTCTTTTTGGTTTTGCTCCTCGCTCGGCCGAACTGCCGGCGGGCCTTTACTTCACAGGATTTACGCTTGGTGCCCCTCGGCTGCTTGGTGCACGCTCTCAGGGCGTTGGCAAGCTTTTGCGATCTGGTGAGCGCCTTTGGCTTCGGCTTTTGCAACACAGCCGCCCCACTCGCCGGCGGCGGGAAGTTACCGACGCCTTCAAACGTCGCGCTCGCAGGCGTCGCGAACACCGGCGGCGCACCAGGCACACCCTGACACCCCGTCCCCGTACACAACGGCGCCGACACCGGCCGCACACCACCAACCCGCACATCATACAAATCAAACGCATCATTTTGATCTTCCGGCACCAGCTGCGTACGCGACGCGATAAACACATCATCACCACTCGCACTCGCACCAATAAACCACGAAGCGGCTTTACCCGTACCACCTGAGAGCAAAGACACACAGCCACCGTTCACACCCGAACCCGTCACACAACTCCCCGTCCCTTCACGCTCCCACTCATATACATCCTGCACACCATCCGTATCCTGCGCCACCAACGGAACCTCACTATCAAAAAACACTTGGTTCCCATCATCCGCGGTCCACGACGGCAACTCAACATCCAACCAACTCACAGGCAAAAACCCCGCAACCTGCCCATTACCCGGTTCACCACTCGAACTACACGACACACAAAACAACCGATTCACCCCAGCCTCATACATATACACCTCATCCGACCCATTGGACGGAAAACCACCCGGAAAACCAACCACCGGCAAACCACGATCCGACATAAACACCAAACCACCACCACCAGAAGCAACACCAGCCGTACGATGACCCAAACCCGGCTGCCAATCACCAAATTCGACCTTACTACTGACGGCAAAGGACGACCTAAAAGGATTTACCTGGCCACCATCTTCGGAAGAGAGCGTTGCTATGAAGACCGGTGTACTACTTCCGTGACGTAGCAGATACAGATTGGGTTCGCCTTCTATGGGTAGCAAGCCCTCCGCACTACTAATGGAGTTAAGGATTGCGTGGGCGACAAAATACTCGCTTTCGCCGTCTTCACTGACACCCAGGACACCTTGGACGCCAGCGCTAGTGGGTGTCAGCGCTTCCCGCGTATCCGCTTCCGCGTCGAAACGGAAGAGACGGCCGTTTTCCACATAGAAGGCGTATCGGCCTTCAGCCCCCGACGCCCAATACTGCGCGGCATGTTCAGAGACCTGCAGGGTACTTACCCCGTCAACGCGCACATAAACAACACCAGAAGCAGGGTCCTCATCTGTCCAGTAGACCCAACGACCACCACCTGAAATGACACCACCAAAATCAGGCGGGTTTTTTTCTGGGTCGACGAAAGGCGGCCCACCGAAAGTAGCGTTACCAGCAGCCACCTCGCCATCCGCGCCATCCGGCAGCACATTGACCAGGCTCAAGGTACGAGTGCCAGAGGTACTGGAATCAGATGACTCGTAGAGGTAGTTGTTGTCTTCGCCGTTGGCGATTTCCCGCTTCACGTCTTGGGAGAGTTCTTCAGCTAGAGGAGAGGTACCGCTGAGCAGATCGTCATTCGCCTCAAACAACAAATCCCCAAAATCAGATAAACCACCAGCAAACACCGGCAGGCTCCCGGCTATATCACCGCTTTTACCCTCATTGTTAACTTCGTTACTTCCAAACTCTTCTGGGGAACGCTCTGGCTGCACCGTGAACAACGAGCTATAGGGGTTCAGACCGCTCGACAACGCGCTTTCGCTAGTCGACCGCGCATAAAGCACGGAATAGCCTTCCCCGGGTGCCTCGGGAGTCAGCGGCGGGAATTCAGCTTCACCAACGCTCCCGGAGTTCAATATCCCAACTGATAGGTCGCTTGAAAAACCCTGGAAGTGCGCCTTGCGACGTGCCGCTGGTTGGATAATACTTTGCGTCCAACCACCTGCAGGCGATCGTCTCGCGAGATACTGGTCACCGAGTCCTTTGCCGATTTCCCCTTGTCCGCCGATCGTGGCGTCTCCCTGGTAAACGACGGCCGTCCCGTCTGGGGAGACCTGGAACGGAAACTGAGTTTCGACGCCTTCGCTGACATTTGGTGCCGCGAATGTCAGCGGTACGTAGACGTTGGCTCCGTGGTTGTTCACGGGGGTGACCATTTCGTATGTGCGGTTGTCGGGTAGTTCAGCAAAAGCCAAGGAGGGCACGAGAAAGAGAAAAATAGGTACGAGAAAAACAGGTACGAGTAACCTAAACTTCGACATAACATTCTCCTGTCTTTCCATTACCAAAGTCGTTGCCTAACGCTAGGCTAGGTTTAATAGTCTCTTCTAGAGACCGGCATCCAGCCTCTAGGCCCTTCCCAGCTCCAGCGCCCCACGTAACCCGACTCGAGCGAAGCCCTCGCTCAAAGCCCTCGGCGATGACCCCATGGACGCCTACGCCGGGCGGGCAGTCACTATGGCCCTCCATCCGGCGGGCCGCTCTATCCACCACTCTATTTACCATTACACAGATCCCACACATCTACTGCCACCCATCTAAGGTAATCGTCTCGAGGCCTATGACAAACGCCTTGGCCCATACCAGGCGAACGGTGCCCTCCTTTACTTGTCTACCAACCAACCGTTCGCGGCTCACCCTCCTATTCCTCATTGCCCAAACGAGCCGCTCACACGCGACTCGTCCAAATCGGTAGCACAGGCCCTCATCCTTCGGGCCCCTGTCTGAGTCATAGACAAAAGAGGTACGAGCCCGCTCGAACTCGGCCTTGTGCCTCTTCTATCAATCAATCTAACCCTCATCCCTACGCCTTCTTCCTCTTCTTGACCTTCTTCGTAGCCCTCTTAGACTTCTTCGCCGTCTTTTTCTTGAGCTTCGGACAGCCCGTGACGCTCACCGGCGTGGACTGGTGGATCACCGCACCATCCTGCGCGATAAACGCCGTCGGCATCACCAGTTTCTGACCACAGAGGCTGTAGTTGTCCTTCGCCGGCACGTTCGCCGTCAGCGCGGAATACTTCCCCCGCGGCAACGTCAATTCAAAGCTGCTGAAGGGAACATCCGGCGTTGACTTGAACGTGCTGCTCGTGATCCCCGCTTTGCTGATGAACGTGCTACCAACGAGCTCAACAGTCACGCCATAGCCCTGCAGCATCACCTCGAGGCTCGGGAACGCTTCCCCACCATGCGAAACAAAGAACGCCGGACCTTCCAACGGCACCGGCAGAATCGGCGTCACCACCTTCGCACGCCCGACAACCGACGCCGCAGGACAACCCGCGGGGTTGGATTCAAACTGCGCCGAGGTACACGCCTTCTGCAACGTCGTCAACCTGGACGGCAGCTGCTTCGGCAGATCGACCTTCACAGACGCGATGTTCGACTGCGAACTCGCCTGGTTCGCACCCAGCACACCCGCCGGATACACGATATCCGCGGTCAGACTCGCACCCTGCGCTTTACTCGCCCTCCCCGCTGTCGAGACTTTGAAGTTCGGCGCAAACTTCAACGACTGACACGAACCCATCTGGAAGTGGCTGGAGAGCAAGGCTTTCGCGCCTTCATCGCTATAAGCCGTACCCGAGAACGCCTGCGGACTGCAGTTCGTCGGGTTGAACATGAACCGTTCCCGGTCGATGATCGCGTTGATCGAACGCACATCCGTCGGAATCCCATCCAGGATCGTCGGAATCGAATGCGGACCCGAGGCATCCGTCGTGATCGTGATCTGCGCCGTATGCGGATCCACTTCAATCCGCGCACGAACCACATTCGTCCCCAGATTGAACGGACCAGCAACAACAGGCGTCACGATCGACAGGCCGAACGGCGCACCCTCATACGGCCCCGTCAGATAGATCGGCGTCGGCGGCGCATTCTGCTGCGGGATATAGAACGGGTACGGGCCAGGACCAGCACCGACAACCGTGTGCCCGATCTGCGAGGAGGCCGGGCACGTACCTTCGTTCGCCTGTTGTTCCCCGCAGAGGGGGACAGAGGCGATCATGCCCGACAATCCCTCAGGTGCCTTGAACGAGAGACTCGAGAACCGCTGCTGCCCATCACCACGCGAAAGCAACATCGAGAAATCCGTATAGCCACCCGCCTGGTCGGTCGTCGAGCCAGCTGTGAGGGTCGGCGCGAACGGCAGGGGGTTTGTGCACGCGCCCCCACCCGGGCCCGCGGTGATCGCGAACAGCGTCGAGTCGAACGCTTCAGCGACGAATGGGCTACTCCACGGCGTAAACGCCGCGGTGGTCTGCTCGATCCCGCAGGTTGGCGGAGTTACAAGCGCGGCTTGCGCGCCTCCACTGAACGCCAATTTGAATAGCGAGAACGGCGCGTCGGGGGTGTTCTCGAACGTCGTCGTCAACTGACCCGTCGTCGTGTTGAGATGCACCGTCCCGACGAGCTTGAGGTTCACGCCATCGCCCGAAGCCGCTACCAGCAGCTTCAGTTCGGGCGGATTGGACTGCAACACGTACACATTGCCTTCAAGCTTGTCCGGCAGCAACGGCGTCACGATTTCATCCGTCCCCACTTTCGAGGCTGCCGGGCAGGTTGGGGCCGCCTCATTGACTTCGCCGTTTTCGGCCAGCCCCAGCCCGTCCTGGCCGGCCTGGCAGGCCTGCAGCCCCGTGGCCTGCCCGGGGTTGATGACCATCCCCTGGGGAAGCACGACCGTTGTGTTCTGCAGCCCCGCAGTCGCGAGCCCTTCCGGGTTGATGCTCTGCGGCACACGAACGCTTGCGGTCAACCCGGCCGGAGAGTCTGAGCTGCTCGTGTCTGGTGCCGCTTCGATCGTGGGCTGAAAATGAACAAGGCGCTCACAGCCTGTGAACCCGACGGGTTCGTCAGCGTTGTTATGCACCGTGAAGCTTGTCTGGGCCTTCTCGAGCGGGTCGTTTTCGTGGGCAGCAGCGTTTTCTTCCTGCCACGTACCGAGCTCTTCAAGACCCACGACCTGATGCTGGTTTTCGCATGAGGTCGGCAACGTCAACAACGGTTTCAAACCAGCACCAGTGCCGTGTTCACCCGGGACACCCCAAATCGTCGCGGTATTGAAAACGACCTTCCGCTCCGCAACCGGATCGGCGTGCACCGTGATCCCATTATCACCACCACTACGCACACCAGCTTCCAAGAACACACTCGTCCCGTTGAAGCTGAACGCGAACTGCGCCGCGACACCCGGAGGCGGAACAAGATTATAAATATTGAACGGCACCAAACCATTACCCGACGGCGACGCGTAATCCGTACCGATCTGCGTATCAGGCGGACAATTTTCGCCATCGAACTGCTGACGAGGGCACTTCGGGACCGCGCCAGGTTCACCAACCAATCCCGGGGGAAGATTCACGTTCAACGCATGCGGCTCCCCGACAGTCGGCAATTCTTTACCCAAACCATAACCCCGGCTGTTCGTCGCAAACGCAACGGTAAACGAGTACGGGTGCGACCCCGCCTGCGTATCAGCCGTACCATCCACGTTGGTCAACCACCCATCGAAGTTCGCGATCCCCAACCCCGCGAAACCAGACCCATACACAACCGGCACCCGTGTTCGTGTCACACCCAACGCGCCACCACCAGTCACCGACACCGTATCCACAGGTTCAGCTTCACTAGCCGCACCCGAAGACACCTTTACCGGGATTTCGATCCGCTGCGGCTCGCCGACCGGTTCAAGCGCAGCGACTTCACAAGTCACTTCTTTCCCACCAGTGCACCCCGCGCTCTCAGCCACACCTTCGGATTCAGCGTTACCGGGAGCTTCACTCACCGCTTCAAGACCCGCAGGCAACTGATCCACCAAAACCGCCGGGGCACCCAAAACCCCGCTCCCACCAGCGTTATACACATACAAAAACAGCACGCCATAGCCACCCGGATGCAACTCCGTCGGGCCAAAACGCCCAAAAACCTGCCAGCCAGGGTGACACGACTGCGGACTACTTTCACAAACCGAGCTCGCCACCGCAACCGACGCAGGTACGAGAAAAGCCACAAGGCTTAATAGAGGTACCAACAACCCTAAAAGGATTCTAGGCAACCACAAGGTACGAGAACACAACATACGAGACCTCATCGGCGTGTCCCCCGATCCAAATTAGATTTCTTAGCTTTAGCCTTAGGCTTGCGGACACACCTCGTACCTCGGCGTACCCGGCCTCGCTTGCACTTCGCGATACGAGACACCTTCTTCGGTTTCCCTTTCACGACAGGCGCCGGCGGTGGGAAGTTACGCGCATAGAGCACGGCGTAGCCCTCCCCCGGCGCATCGGGTGTCAACGGCGGAATTTCAGGTTCCTCAGCCTTACCCGAAGTGAGTACCCCCACCGATAGATCGCTTGAGAAACCCTGAAAATATGTTCTCCGGAGTGCCGCGGGCTGGATCGTGCTTTGCTTCCATTGGCCTGTGGAGGTGCGCCTGGCTATGTACTGGTTACCGAGGCCTTTGCCGCCTTCGTTCTCTCCACCGATCGTGCCGTCGCCTTGGTAGGCGACGGCTGTTCCGTCTGGGGAGACCCGGAACGGGAATCTCGTTTCGACGCCTTGGCCGAGGGGTGATGTGCGTATTGCCTCGGGTACGTAGACGTTGGCGCCGTGATTGTTGACAGGGGTGACCTTTTCAAACACACGGCCGTCCGGTAGCGTTTCTTCGGCAAAGGCGGCCTGTGTCGGGAGTAGCGCGAGCGCGAGGACGGCGAGGGTGGCGGTGAGCGTGGTGATGCGCGGCGTGTGTCGGGCGTGGTTGTGGGGGTTGATGGATCCGGCGGCCGGATTCGAACCGGCATCTGGCGAATGAAGGTCGCCGATGCTGCCTTTACACCACGCCGGAAAAAAGCGTGTCATGCTTTCCTCCCCCGCTTACCCTTACGGGTTTTGGGGCCATACTTGCCCTTCGCGCGCTGTTCGCAGCCCAGGCGGATGCTCTTCTTATCGCGCTTGCACTGCTTCAATGCTTTGGCGAGCTTCTGTGCCCGGGTCAGGGACTTCACTTCGCTCGGCGTCGCTTCGCCGGCTTCCTTCACGAGCGCGACCGGCACGATCGCGGTGAGGTTCGGGAACACGCCCGCGGTCGAGGTCGAGGACGTGCTCTGTGGTGGGGTTTCGCCCGACCCGTTGCTCGGGGGGGTCGGCGGCGTGCCCGTGGTCGTGAACGTCTCGTCCTGGCCGTAGGTGAGTTGTGGTGTGGCGTTGTTGTTGTTGCTCGCGACGATCCGGTAGTGGTAGGTCCGGCCCGCGGTGAGGCCGCCGAGGCTGTTGGTCTCTTCGATCGGGCTGGTGCCTTCGCCGATCGCTTCGGTTTCGGAGAAGGAGCGCTTACCGTAGCTAGTGTCCTGGCCGTATTCGAAGTAGTACTTCGTGTCGTCCTGTTCTGTTTGGCCGGTGTTCTCCGGGTTGACGGTCGCGGTGACGTTCGCGCTGTGTGTCGTGATCGCCGTCGCGCCGCCGGTGCTGACGGCTGGTGGTGTGGGGAGCGTCGTGAAGGTCTCTTCGAGGCTTTCCCCGACCCCGATTTTGTTTTCCGCGATGAGCTTGTAGTTGTAGGTCGTGTTCGCCGTCAAACCCGTGAGATTCGCGGTGGTAGCAACACCAGCTCCTCCTTCGCCCATTTCTGCCGCGTCCGGCGTCGCGCAGGGAGCACCGAGCGGCGCACCACCGGCCGTGTAGACGAACTCGCACTTCAACACGGGCTGGAACTCGGGGTTGACCAGTCCTGACAGCGACGCTGTGCTCTGCCCGACCGCCTTCAGGGACTCTTCTTCGACCAGCGGAATCACAAACGCCGAGGTCGTGAAGGATTCCGTTTTACCGTCGCTGGTGCCCGTGCCGTTTGTCGCTACGAGACGGTAGTAGTACGTCGTATCTGGCGTCAGGCCCCCGCCGATGTCGGCGGGAGCGGCCGGTTGGGCTTCGGCGAGGCCCGGTAGCGACCCTGCTCCGATGCTCGTAGCTTCCACCGTCCCGAGCTTGGCTGTCGCATCTGCGTATTCGTAGCTGTAGCTCGTTTCCTGCTTCTCCGTGTTGACCCGCCCTTCCAGCACCGCATCGAACGGCGTCACAGCGGACGAGCTCTCTGTGGGGATCACGGGTGTAGCCGTGGGTGTTTTGAACGTGACCGGCGACCCGGTCGCTGATTCTGCTGGTTCTGCTTTGTTGCTCGCGACGACACAGAACGCGTATTCCGTACTGCCCTCAAGACCAGACACCGGCACCGACACCGCTTCGTTGGCATCACCCAAAGCCACACCCACACTCGGTGGTTCAGGCGCGATGCTCCCGGCGGCACATTCTTTGGTCTTCGACGGCTGGTAGGTGAACTCGTAGGTGCCCGCTTCACCCGCTTTGACGGGGTTCAGCACGCCGTTCAACGTCGCTGTTGTACCCGTGACCAGGGTCGCCGCTTCGGTTTTGGGGGTTTCCGGGGGCAGTGCGGTCTTGAACGTCACCGCAGGACTGACCGCTTCTGTCATGCGTCACGGGGTTTTCGACGCGTAGACAGACCGCGTATTCGGTATCCGCCGTCAGGCCTCCCACCGGCTGAGAGACAGCTTCCGCGGGCGACCCCGCAAATACAACCGCAGGTTCGGGCGCCTTCAGAGCACCCGCACACTGCCCCGTTTTGGAGGCTTTATAGAGGAATTCATACGTGCCGCCTTCACCCGCCACCAACGCTTTCGGGCTCAACACACCATTCAACGTCGCCGACGTCGCAGCGATCACCGTCACGGCTTCGGCCTTCGGCACTTCCAGAGCCGCCGCAAACACCGCCGGCGCGCCAAACACCAAACCACCCACCAGCACAGCCAGCGCCGCCGGCACAACCATCTTCAGCTTGCGAATACTCAACATCACTGACCCCTCCCATTGCCGGCATGAACACTGCTCTTCTTCGCCTTCTTATGCGACTTCTTCGCCGTCTTTTTCTTGAGCTTCGGACAGCCCGTGACGCTCACCGGTGTGGACTGATGAATCACCGCACCATCCTGCGCGATAAACGCAGTCGGCATCACCAGTTTCTGACCACACAGGCTGTAGTTGTCCTTCGCCGGCACGTTCGCCGTCAAAGCGGAATACTTCCCCCGCGGCAACGTCAATTCAAAGCTGCTGAAGGGAACATCGGGCGTTGACTTGAACGTGCTGCTCGTGATCCCCGCTTTGCTGATGAACGTGCTACCAACGAGCTCAACAGTCACGCCATAGCCCTGCAGCATCACCTCCAGGCTCGGGAACGCTTCCCCACCATGCGAGACAAAGAACGCAGGGCCTTCCAACGGCACCGGCAGAATCGGCGTCATCACCTTCGCACGACCCACAACCGACGCCGCAGGACAACCCGCCGGGTTGGATTCAAACTGCGCTGAAGTACAAGCCTTCTGCAGCGTCGTCAACCTGGACGGCAGTTGCTTCGGCAGGTCGACCTTCACAGAGGCGATGTTTGACTGGGAAGACGCCTGGTTCGCACCAAGTTCTCCCGTGGGGTAGACGATATCCGCGGTCAGGCTCGCGCCCTGGGCTTTGCTCGCCTTCCCCGCGGTGGAGACTTTGAAGTTCGGAGCGAACTTCAACGATTGGCAGGACCCCATCTGGAAATGGCTGGAGATCCCGGCTTTCGCGCCTTCATCACTGTATGCCGTCCCCGAGAATTCCTGCGGGCTGCAGTTCGTCGGGTTGAACATGAACTTTTCCCGGTCGATGATCGCGTTGATCGAACGCACATCCGTCGGGAATCCCATCGAGGATCGTCGGAATCGAATGCAGACCCGAGGCATCCGTCGTGATCGTGATCTGCGCCGTATGCGGATCCACTTCAATCCGCGCACGAACCACATTCGTCCCCAGATTGAACGGGCCAGCAACAACCGGCGTCACGATCGACAGGCCGAACGGCGCACCGTCATACGGCCCCGTCAGATAGATCGGCGTCGGCGGAGCGTTCTGCTGCGGGATGTAGAACGGGTACGGCCCCGGGCCCGCGCCGACAACCGTGTGCCCGATCTTCGACGCTTCCGAGCACGTCCCCAAGCTCGCCTGCGGTTCGCGGACACAACGGGACCGACGCGATCATCCCCGACAATCCCTCGGGTGCCTTGAACGACAGGCTCGAGAAGCGCTGCTGCCCATCACCACGCTGCAACAGCATCGAGAAGTCCGTGTAGCCACCGGCCTGGTCGGTCGTTGACCCCGCGGTCAATGACGGGCTGAACGGCATCGGGTTCGTGCACGCGCTCCCACCTGGGCCCGCGGTGATCGCGAACAACGCCGAGTCGAACGCTTCACCGACGAACGGGCTGCTCCACGGCGTGAATGCCGCGGTGCGTCTGCTTGACCCCGCACGTCGTGGGCGTCGCAAGCGCGGCCTGCGCACCACCACTGAACGCTAGTTTGAACAGCGAGAACGGGGCATCCGGCGTGTCATCGAACGTCGTCGTGATCTGTCCCGTCGTGGTGTTCAGGTGCACCGTCCCGACGAGCTTGAGGTTCACGCCATCGCCCGACGCCGCCACGAGCAGCTTCAGTTCCGGGGGGTTTGACTGCAGGACGTACACGCTGCCTTCAAGCTTGTCTGGCAGCAACGGCGTCACGATTTCATCCGTACCGACTTTTGAGGCGGCCGGGCAGGTTGGGGCGGCCTCGTTGACTTCGCCGTTTTCTGCCAACCCCAAGCCGTCCTGGCCGGCCTGGCAGGCCTGCAGCCCTGTGGCCTGCCCCGGGTTGATGACCATCCCTTCGGGGAGGACAACCGTCGTGTCCCGCAACCCCGCGGTCGCCAGCCCTTCCGGGTTGACGTTCTGCGGGACGCGCACGCTCGCGGTCAACCCGGCGGGGGAATCCGCGTCGTTCGTATCCGGCGATGCTTCCAACGTCGGCTGGAAGTGCACGAGCCTTTCACAGCCCGTGAAACCCACCGGTTCACCAGCATTGTTATGGACCGTAAAGCTTGTCTGTGCCTTCTCCAACGGGTCACTGGCGTGCGCCGCAGCGTTTTCTTCTTGCCACGTACCGAGCTCTTCAAGGCCGACCGTCGGCTGACCTTCACAAGAAGTCGGCAACGTCAACAATGGCTTGATCGGGGCACCCGTGCCGTGTTCCCCGGGGTCACCCCAAATCGTCGCGGAGTTGAAAACGACCTTCCGCTCCGTAACCGGGTCGGCGTGCACCGTGATCCCGTTATCCCCGCCGCTACGGACACCGGCTTCAAGGAACACGCTCGTGCCGTTGAAGTTGAACGCGAACTGAGCCGCGATACCCGGAGGCGGAGCCAGATTGTAAATATTGAACTGCACCAAGCCGACACCGGAAGCAGACGCGAAATCTTTCCCGATCTCCGTATCTAGCGGACAATCTTCGCCGTCGAACTGCTGGCGCGAGCACTTCGGTACCGCCCCCGGTTCACCGACCAGCCCCGGCGGCAAATTCACGTTCAACGCGTGCGGCTCCCCGACGGTCGGTAGTTCTTTACCAAGACCATAACCCCGGCTGTTAGTAGCGAACGCGATCGTAAGCGAATACGGGTGCGACCCGGCCTGCGTATCCGTCGTGCCATCAGAGTTAGTCAGCCACCCATCGAAGTTCGCGATCCCCAACCCCGCGAACCCAGACCCATACACAACCGGCACCCGCGTACGCATCACACCAAGCGCGCCGCCACCACTCACAGACACCGCATCCACAGCTTCCCCAGAGACACCCGGCGACACCCGCACCGGGATTTCGATCCGGTCCGGCTTCGCGTCAACCGGTTCGATGCCCGTAAGTTCACAAGTCACTTCTTTAGCGCCCGCACACCCAGCGCTCTCAACCGCGCCTTCCGATTCAGGGCCACCCGGAGCTTCACTCACCGCTTCAAGACCAGCAGGAAGCTTATCGACAAGCACCGGTACAGATCCCTGAACTTCACCGCCACCAGCGTTATACACATACAAAAACAGCACACCATAGCCACCAGGATGCAAATTCGTAGGTCCAAAACGCCCAAACACCTGCCAGCCCGGGTGACAGGAGGAAGGATTGGATTCGCAGATAGAGCTTGCTTGAGCTGATGAGCTGAAAGCACCTAGCACGCATAAAGCAAAGGAAACAGTCGTGAGGATCTTAGCTACGCCACCCGCGTATGAGAATCGAGGGTTTATGAGCTTGCCTGCAACTGCTGAACGAAAGATATGGTTTACAGACATTTTCACTTAGCCCTCCAGGTTGACTTCTTAGCATTCTTCGCACCGGGTTTCTTCTTGCACTCGTGGCGCACACCCTTCTTACACTTCGCCGGCTTCTTCTTCACCTTCGGTTTGGACTCCGGTTTCACAGGCACAGGCGCCGGGAAATTCCCAACCCCACTAAACGTCGAACTCGCAGGCGTCGCGAACACCGGCGGCGCACCAGGCACACCCTGACACCCCGTACCCGTACACAAAGGCGCAGACACCCGTTTCACACCCCCGACCCTCACATCGTACAAATCAAACGCGTCATTCTGATCTTCCGGCACAAGCTGCGTACGCGACGCGATAAACACATCGTCCCCACTCGCACTCGCACCAATAAACCACGAATTCGCTTCACCCGTACCACCCGAGAGCAAAAACACACACCCACCATTCACACCAGAACCCACAACACAACCCCCAACCCCTTCACGCTCCCACTCATACACATCCTGCACACCATCCGTATCCTGCGCCACCAACGGAACCTCACTATCAAAAAACACCCGGTTCCCATCATCCGCAGTCCACGACGGCAACTCCACATCCAACCAACTCACAGGCAAAAACCCAGCAACCTGCCCATTCCCCGGTTCACCACTCGAAACACACGACACACAAAACAACCGATTCACCCCAGGCTCATACATATAAACCTCATCCGACCCATTCGACACAAACCCACCCGGAAAACCAACCGCCGGCAAACCACGATCCGACATAAACACCAAACCACCACCACCACCCGACACAACACCACCAGCAACACCAGCCGTACGCGAACCCAAACTAGGCTGCCAATCACCATATTCCTGACCACTCGTACTTCCGAACGCCCCGGTAAACGGGTTTACTTCATTCCCGTCTTCAGGTGACAACGTAGCTATGAACACAGGTGTGCTATCACCGTGGTTCAGTAGGTATAGGTTTGATTCTCCTTCTACTGGTAGCGCGCCCTGCGCGCTACCAGTAGAACCGAGGATCGCATGCGCGACGAAATACTCGCTTTCGCCGTCTTCACTGACACCCAGAACGCCCTGAACACCCCCGGTCGCCGGCGTCAACGCTTCCCGTGTATCAGCTTCAGCGTCGAACCGGAATAGCTGTTCGTTTTCTACGTAGAACGCGTACCGGCCTTCGTCACCCGACGCCCAGTACCGCGCCGCGCCTTCAGAGACCTTCAGCGTGCTCGTGCCATCAACGCGAACATAAACGACACCAGAACTTTCACTGGCATCGGTCCAATAGACCCAACGACCACCACCTGAAACGACACCACCAAAATCAGGCCCATTCCTTTTCGGCTTGTTCGCAAACGGCAAAGCACCAAACGTCGCGTTACCAGCGATCTTGCCATCCGGCAAAACATCAACCAACCCCAATTGGCCATTAGCAGAATCATAAAGATAATTATTATCTTCATTATTCGCCACTTCATGTTCGACCAGTTCACTTAGTTCTTCCGCTAGAGGCGAGGTACCACTAAGCAGGTCGTCATTCGCCTCAAACAACAAATCCCCAAAATCAGACGAACCACCCGCAAACACCGGCGTACTACTAACCCTATTATTATTTTTACCCTCGTTAAACACTTCATTGCTTCCAAATCCCCCGGCGGAGCGCTTGAAATTCACTTCATTTGTGAAAAGCGGACGATAAAGACGTGCTTCTTCTTCTTCTTCTTCTTCTGAAGGTACCTGACAGGGTTCGACGCTAGAGGTACAAGAACCCGTACGCGCATAGAGCACGGCATAGCCTTTCCCCGGCGCAAATGGCGACAGTGGTGGAATATTAGGTTCTGCAAAAGCACCCGAACTCAAAACACCAACGGAAAGATCGTTGGAGAACCCCTGAAAGCGGGTCTTGCGAGCAGCTGCGGGTTGGATCACGCTCTGCGTCCAGCCACCCGATGCTGAACGCTTGGCTAGATACTGGTCGCCTAGGCCTTTACCGATTTCGCCCTGCCCGCCGATCGTCGCGTCACCCTGATACACGACCGCCGTGCCGTCAGGAGAAACCTGAAATGGGAACTCCGTTTCGATACCTTGGCTGACGTTTGGTGCGGCGAATGCCTCGGGTACGTAGACGTTTGCGCCATCATTGTTGACTGGGGTGACCATTTCGTAGACGCGACCGTCGGGTAGCGTTTCTTCGGCAAAGGCAGCCTGAGCCGTAAAGGCTCCGAGGATGGAGATGCATAGAGCTAAGGTGGTGATTCTGGCTAGGCCGCGAGCACGTGGGGACAGGCGCACTGTGAGCTTGCCGGCCGCTGGAGGTGGAGATGTCATGGTTATCGGTGTAGGGCTGGGGCAACGGGCTTCGCGATGTTCTCTGCTGGTCTCACCTTGTCTCCTCGGTTGTGGCTGTCCGCTCATCGAGACGCTCCTTTACTTGGCGATAGATCCAGGCTCCTCATCACGCGGCCTGCTCTTGCTTTTCGTTGCTGTGGGCGCGCCCGCGGATGCTCAGCTCGAGCTCCTGGCCCGCCGGCGTCAAATGCCATTCGTTCGGGGCGCCGCGGGCCTGCCCACGGCCGGTGTTCTGCACCAGGCCGTGACGCTCCAGGCGCGAGAGGAGCTTTGAGACCTGGCCCTGGTCGTTGACCTGCGCGCGTCGCGCGACGTCGAGGTTCGAGACGCCAGGCTCCCGTGCGATCGCCTCTAACACGAGCGCCGTGCGATAGGTGATACGCAGAGAGGAAACCCGCGGCTGCCCAGGGTCGGACGCGAGATACCTGCCGCCCGCTTTACTGCCCGCCGCCGCAACCGGCAACGGCGCCGGCGCGGGGTCGGCGGGTGCGGGGCGGGCACGTTCCTCCCGCGCGATCACAGGCCCGAGATAGGGGAGCACGATCAGCCCCATCAGCTCCCCGTGCAGGGCGGCGATAGGCGGCGCTGGCCGATCCCGGACGATCGGTCTGTGTCCTCGGTCGCTCGCGTGCGTAGCACGCCACGCGGGGTGGGCGGGCCCATTCGATCTCGATCTGCTTGCCTCTCCCCGCCCTGCACCTGCAGAAACGGAAAGACGCGTGCTCAAGATCGAGACGACCGCGCCCGCGAGACCCTCCGCGACCAACGGCGAGCACTCCCCGAGCGCGCTCTCGCCGCCCGCGGCGATCGCATCCTCGCTACCCGCGGCGATCGCGCCCGCGAACCGCGCGAGCAGGCCCTCGCGGTACGCGGCGATCTGACCCTCGCCACGCGCGGACTCAACAACACAAAACCGCGCCAACACCGGCTCACGATCAAGCAGCCGCAGGACCGTCCACAAGCCCAGGCGCATACGCTCACGCCACGGCAAACCATCGAGGTCGGCCGCCCGCAGCTCCGCGGTGATCTGCGCGTCGATGTCCTGCAGCACCGCGAACAGACACGCTTCGCGGTCATCAAACATTTCATAGAACGTGCGCCGCGAAACCCTCGCACGCGCGGCGATATGACCAACCGTGAGACTCGCATAACCATGCTCACCCGCCTCCACGACCGCAGCACGCAACACCCGCACACGCCGCCCCTCACCCGTATCACCACGGGTACGACCTACCAGCGTGGCGCCCCGCTTCAGCTTGCGCCCCGTACGCCCACGCCGCAACGCCCGCACCCGTCCCAGCCCCGGCGTGCCATCCACACCCGCCCGCAGAAACTCCTCGCCACGCGCCGTCAACCACCACGCTTTCGCGCGGCCCGCCGTCAGCCCACCACGATTCTCGACCAGCCCATGCTCACGCAGCCGTGACAGCATCTTCGAGACCTGCGCCGGATCGGAGATCCCCGCACCCTCACCGATCACACGATTACTCCCACCAGCCCGCTCCCCAACTGACGCGAGCACCATAAAAGTACGCCTCGTGGGACGGATCTCCACGGAAGTGATGGGCTGCGCATCGGCAGCGCGACCCTCGGCGTCACCCTCAGAGAACTCGGAGCCCTCGGGGCTATCCGCGGACTCCCCCGGCCCCACAGGCTCGGGAAGCTCGGGCACCGGACGCTCCAGCTCCCGCGCAGCCGCCTCCTGGCCACGGTAGGGCAACACGACCGTCGCCATCACCGGACCCACCAAATCCAACAACGACGACCCCGGCTCCTGTGAACCCCGTGGCTCCTGTGCATCCCGTGCCAGGCGCGAGTGAATCACGCTAAACGCAGCACCCACAACACCCGCCGCCGTCAATGACGGCAACACCTCAGACAACGGCGAACCCACACGACCCTCATCCAAGAGCTCCGCTACTTGGTCCAAAATCTCCCCACGACGCGCGAGCACCCGCGGCCCCGCACCGAGCGCCTCCAAGAACACGACCTTCCCCAGCGCCGGCTCACGCTCCAGGGCACCCAGCAGCACAATCAGCGCAGCACGGACACGCTCAATCCACTCACCCTCCGCCCTCCACGCCGGGGCAACAACCGCAGCCAGCTGCTCGACCGTGCGATCGAAGACCGCGAGAAAACAATCCTCGCGATCCGCGAACAGGTCATAAAACGTCTTCGTCGACATCCCCGCCCGCGCCGACACACGCGTCGCCGAGACCCGCTTGACGCCCTCCTCCGCGACAACCGCAAGCGCCGCGTCCAACAACCGCGTCTGCTGCAACCGCGACAGATACACACCGCCACCCCGCGGACCCAACGGGCCGGGACGCCGCAACGGCACACGCTCACCATCTCCGGGCGGCAAGCTCATCAGCGCCCACCCCCAGGCGCCGGACGCTCACAAACAGAACGACAAAGACCGCGGCTATTACCGCGGCGGCGGAGCTTTAGAAGATGATGGCGGGCACCGTTTCTGGCGCCAAAACGCGGTTTTAGACCGCTACTAGATTCGCGGCAGAGAGAGAGAGAGAGAGAGAGATGTGGCAGCGCTGCTGCCGCATCTAACAACGCCCCTCACAGAGGCGCAGCGATCCCTCATCACGTCTGTCTCAAACGACTCCACGTGCACTCCATTCCCCAACACTGTTTCGACCCGGCTCCCTCTCCAAAGAACCCGCTTGCGCTGATGCCGGCCACGAGAGCTCGACCCCAACCCGATCCTATGTTCCCTACACGCCCCGGCAACCCCCTGGTTGCCACGACCCAATAAGTAGTACCAGATACAGCCCTTGATTGAAAGGGGGAACCCACACAACCACACCAACCAGCCGGAAAACGGCTCTGGAAAGCCAAAAACTAGGGTATACAAAATCTGCTTGAGAGCCCATAAACGAGACAGTTTTCGTACCCATCATCAAAACGCGGGGCCCGAGCACAGCCGCGAGCGGCACCCGAACGAGCTCGACCTCGCTCCCCCGGCGACGCCTTCGGTGAGCCGGATCGCGCCGCGCGCTGAGGGGCGGCTTCACCGCCCGGTGCGGCGCCCCTCCTCGGCCCGGATCGCGTTTGCCGTCCCAAACGCGGCGTAGCTTTCAAGTGGGGGGGGTCGTCCTGCTCGAAGGGATGTTCATGGCGCACGAGGCGAGCTATGACCTCCACTTGGGCCTCGTGCGCGGTGACCGTGTGACAGCGATATCCCAGGGGCTGCTTGCCGAGTCTGCTCGTATCGTGCTGCAGAGCGCTCCTGCAGCGAGTGCGACCGCCAGGCGGCTCGCCGCCGAGTGGCATGAGCAATCGGTCCTCGATCCCCAGGCTGCCGAGCAGACCGCATTGAAACTGGGGACGGAGATCGGCAACGCGGAGCCCGTACTGCGGGAGCTGCTCGCCCGCGCGACGGCGATCGCCGCTGAGCTCAGAGCCCTGGCGGCCGACGGCGGCTGACGCTCAAGCGCTCGCGACGCGCTCGGCCGCGGAACGTCGCGATGACCGGACGCGGCCAGGGACGCGACGGCCGAACCCAAAGCCCGCTAACGCTGTTTCGTCCTGTTACCGGGGTATGATGTTTCGTACTAGAGTGTGAGCAGATGGCAACAAGCACGACCGCCGAGCAGACAATCGATGTCGTAACACCCGCAGCAGGCGAGTCGGTCACAGAGGGAACGATCCTCGAATGGCACGCTAAGGTCGGCGACCCGATCAAAGTCGACGACACGATCGTCGAGATCTCCACCAACAAGGTCGACGTCGAGTTGCCGTCACCGGCAACTGGGACTGTGAGCGAGATCCTCGTCGAGGAGGGCGACACAGTTACTGTCGGTCAGGTGATCGCCCGGATCGAGGTGGGCGCATCCGCATCGGCGCCAGACGCCGGCACAGGATCGACGGCCTCTGCGACCAACACCTCCCCCACGAGCGCCGCCAATGGCTCCGGTGGAGTGCCCGACGGTGTGAAGGCCACCCCGGTCGCGGCCCGTGCGGCGGCGGTCGAGGGCGTGAATTTGGCAAACGTCTCGGGTAGCGGCCCGGGCGGGCAGATCAGGAAGGCCGACGTCCTCTCGGCCGGAACTGCCAACAGCACCGGCCAGGCAACGAGCACAACCAACGGCAAGTCCACGGCCGCCAGTTCCGAGCGACTGAAGGGCGGTGCGGCAGCGCTCGCGCGCTACATGGAGCAGTCGTTGGAGATTCCCACCGCGACGAGCTTCCGCACGCTGGCAGTGACCGTGCTCGACGCGCGCCGGCGCGAGCTGAAGGCAGGCACGCGGAAGGTCTCCTTCACGCACCTGATCGCCTACGCGATCGCGCGCGCGGGCACCGACGACATGCCGGTGATGGCAAACCACTTCGATGAGATCGAGGGCAAGCCGTACCGTATCGAGGACGGCCAGGTGAATCTCGGCCTCGCGGTCGACGTCGAGAAGAAGGATGGCTCGCGGACGCTGATGGTGCCGGTGATCCGCAACGCCGGCCGGCTGAAGTTCGACCGCTTCCTCGATGCGTACGACGCGCTGGTGGAGAAGGCGCGCACGAACACCCTGACCGCCGATGACCTGACCGGCGCGAACGTCACGCTGACAAACCCCGGCGGCCTCGGTACGGTCGCCTCCGTCCCCCGGCTGATGGCCGGCCAGGGAACGATCGTAGCCACCGGCTCGATCGCCTACCCCGTCGGGCTGGCGGACATCGGCGCGATGATCGGCGCGGAGAAGGTCCTGACGATGACCTCGACCTACGACCACCGCATCATCCAGGGGGCCGAGTCGGGGCGCTTCCTGGGAAAGATCGAGGCTTACCTGCAGGGCGAGCACGGCTTCTACGAGGGTGTCTTCGCGGCGCTCGGCGTCGAGCTCGGCCCCGCTCCCGCGCCTCCCGCGCCGGCGGCCGCCGCATCTGCAGCCGCGTCAGCCGCAGCGGAGAAGACCCCGAGCGCGGTCCCCGACGAGGAGCTTTTGCAGGCGGTGCAGGCGGCCAGCACGCTGCTCTCGCGCTTCCGCAGCCACGGCCACCTCGCGGCCCGGCTGGACCCGCTCGGCTCCGAGCCCGAGGGCGACCCCGGCCTCGACCCCGAGGCGCTCGGCCTGACGCCCGAGATCACGGCGAAGATCCCCGCGAAGATCCTGCACATGTACGTGCCGGGAGCGACCCTGGCCGATGCGCTGCCGCACCTGCGCGAGACCTACTGCGGCACGATCGCGTATGAGATCGAGCACATCGCCTCCCACCGCCAGCGGGTGTGGCTGCGGGAGAACATCGAGTCCGGCGCCTTCCGCCAGCCGCTGACGAGCGACGAGCAGAAGACGCTGCTGCGGCGCCTGACGAAGGTCGATGCGCTGGAGCGCTTCATGCACAAGGCCTACCTCGGCCAGCACCAGTTCTCGATCGAGGGCCTGGACATGACGGTGCCGATGCTCGATGAGCTGATCCAGCTCTCGGCGGTGCACGGCGGCAAGGAGGTCGTGATCGGGATGGCCCACCGAGGGCGGTTGAACGTGCTCGCGCACAACCTCGGCCGCCCCTACGACACGATCTTCGCCGAGTTCGAGGGCGCCTCGACGCTCGAGGCGGTGACGACGATCCCCCAGGGGGGCACGGGCGACGTGAAGTACCACCACGGCACCCAGGGCTCCTACGAGCTTCCAGACGGCGAGAGCATCGAGGTCAATCTCGAGTCCAACCCCAGCCACCTCGAGTACGTCTCGCCGGTGGTCGAGGGCGCGACGCGCGCGGCGCAGACCACGCGCCAGGGGCCGCACGCCCATCAGGACACTGACGCGGCGGTGCCGATCGTGATCCATGGCGACGCCTCGTTCCCCGCCCAAGGGGTGGTCGCGGAGACACTCAACCTGCAGGCGCTCGACGGCTACAAGGTCGGCGGCACCGTGCACTTGATCACGAACAACCAGATCGGCTTCACGACCGATCCCGACGACGCGCGCTCCACGCGCTGGGCATCGGACCTGGCAAAGGGCTTCGACGTCCCGATCATCCACGTCAACGCCGACGACGTGCCCGCCTGCATCAGCGCCGTGCGGCTGGCGTTCGCCTTCCGCAAGGAGTTCGGCCACGACGTGCTGATCGACCTGATCGGCTACCGGCGCTTCGGGCACAACGAGTCCGACGAGCCCGCCTACACCCAGCCGGAGATGTACGCGACGATCAAGGCCAAGAAACGCGTCTCGGATCTGTGGGCCGAGCGGCTCGTGGCCGACGGCGTCGTCACCCAGGAGGATGTCGACAAGCAGGCGCAGGGCGTGTGGGACGACCTCACGCTCCTGCACCAGCGCCTGAAGGCAAAGATCGCCGCCGCGGCCGAGCACGGTGGAGACAGCGAAAGCACCGGCGAGTACCAGCTCGACCGCTCCCCCAGCCCCGAGGTGAGCACCGCGGTGCCGGCAGATCGGCTGCGCGAGCTGGGCGAGGAGCTGCTGAAGGTGCCCGCCGGCTTCACGGTTCACCCAAAGCTCGTCAAACAACTCGAGCGCCGCCGCGAGGCGCTGCTGGCCGGGACCGATGCGGTGGGGAGCGACGGCGGCGGTGCCGCGGCGCCGGGTTCGGCGGATACTCCCAGTACGCCCGCCCCCGCGCTCGACTGGGCGCACGGCGAGGCCCTCGCGTTCGCTTCGCTTTTGACCGAGGGCACGCCGATCCGGCTGACCGGGCAGGACACCGAGCGCGGTACCTTCAGCCAGCGCCACCTGGTGCTGCACGACGCGAAGACCGGGCAGACCGTGTGCCCGATCCAGAGCCTGCCCGAGGCGCTGGCGCCGCTGGAGCTGCACAACAGCCCGCTGTCGGAGCTCGCGTGCATGGGCTTCGAGTATGGCTACAGCCAGGAGGCGCCGGAGACGCTCGTGCTGTGGGAGGCGCAGTTCGGCGACTTCGTGAACTCAGCGCAGGTGATCGTCGACCAGTTCATCACCTCGGGCCTGGCCAAGTGGGGCCAGACCTCACGCCTGACGCTGCTGTTGCCGCACGGCTACGAGGGCTCCGGGCCCGAGCACTCATCGGCGCGGCTGGAGCGCTTCCTGACGGTCGCCGCGGAGGGCAACATCCGCGTCGCGAGCCCGACGACCCCGGCCCAGTACTTCCACCTCCTGCGCCGCCAGGCGCGGATCGCCAAGCAGCGCCCGCTCGTCGTGATGACGCCGAAGTCGCTGCTGCGCCTGCCGCAGGCCACCAGCACGATCGCCGATCTCGCCGAGGGCACGCAGTTCCGGCCGGTGCTCGCCGAGCCCGGTGTGGATAACGAGCAGGTCACGCGTCTGGTGCTGTGCACCGGGAAGATCTACTACGACCTCGTCGGCCACTCCGAGCGGGCTTCGCATCCCGGTCTGGCGGTCGGACGCGTGGAGCTGCTCTACCCCTTCCCCGAGGGTCAGATCCTCGAGCTCATGAACAGTTACCCGAACCTGCGCGAGATCCTGTGGGTGCAGGAGGAGCCACGCAACATGGGCGCGCGGGCACACATGTTCCCCAGGCTGATGCAGATCATGCCCGAGGAGATCCACTTCGGCTACATCGGCCGCCCCGAGCGCGCGAGCCCGGGCGAGGGCTATCCGGCCGCGCACATCAAAGAACAGAGCCGGATCGTCGGCACCGCGATCAACCTCGATCAGCCGATCTCGCAGTACCCGCGCAAGACACCGGGTGAGCGCTGATGGCGGCGCTGTGGAGGCGGTTCAGGGAGATCATGGCGCAGCGTAAGCGCAAGAAGCAGCTCAGGCGCTAGTTAGGTCCTTTCCAGACTCTTGACGCGCGGTTTGGTCTAGAACGCCGGTTCAGCGCGAACGCCAAACAAGCCCGCGCCGTTTGGTCTAGAACCCCGGTTCAACGCGAACGCCAAACAAGCCCGCGCCGTTTGGTCCACAACGCCGGTTCAGCGCGAACGCCAAACAAGCCGCGCCGTTTGGTCTAGAACGCCGGTTCAGCGCGAACGCCAAACAAGCCGCGCGGTTTGGTCTAGAACCCCGGTTCAACGCGAACGCCAAACGGGATCCCGCTTCTCCTTGAAGGCGCTCGCGCCCTCTTTGGCGTCCTCCGAGGCGAACACCGGGCCGGAAATCGCGGCCTGCTTCTCCCACATCTCCGCCGTGCTCCAGTCGTACTGCTCCTGCAGGATGCGCTTGGAGGCGATCAGCGCGAGCGGGCCGCTCTTTGCCAGGCGCTCGGCGAGCTCGAGTGCGACCTCGACGGCCGATCCCGGCTCAGCGAGGCGGTTGACGACGCCAAACTCGTGGAAGCGATCGGCCGGCAGCAACTCGCCCGTGAGCGCCAGCTCCATCACCACGTGGTAGGGCATCCGCTGGGGCAGGCGCAGCAGCGCACCCCCCGCGGCCACGAGCGAGCGTTTGGCCTCGGGGATACCCATCTTGGCGCCCTTGGCGGCGACGATCAGATCGCACGCCAGCGCGATCTCCATGCCGCCGGCAACCGCGAAGCCCTCGATTGCGGCGATCAGCGGCTTACGCGATGCCCGCTGAGCGATGCCGGCAAAGCCGCGGTCGCCGAACCAGGGCGATTCGCCTTTGACGAACGCGCCGAGATCCATCCCCGCACAGAAGAAGCCGCCGCCTCCGGTCAGCACGCCCACCGACAGGCTGTCCTCGGCGTCGAGCTCGTCCAGCGCGCCGGCGATGCCCTCGGCGACGGCTCCGTTGACCGCGTTGCGCACCTCCGGGCGGTTGATCGTGATCAGCAGGACATTGCCGCGTCGCTCGGTGAATACTGCCTCAGAATCGCTCATCAGCGCATCCTACGCGGCTGTGTGTTTACAGCGTTCCGCATGGGCAAGCTGGGCAAGATTGAAAGAACCCAACCACCCCGCGTGGCGTGCTGGCCGATCCCGGACGATCGGTCACGCGAGTGACCGAGGACGCCGATCCAGCGCCGCCATGCGTGTTCATGCGGCGAAGAGCGTCAGGTCCGGCTCGCGTTCACCGCGCAGCACCTGCAGATCGACCTCGACACAGTCGATCCCTCGCGACTGCGCGAGCACGCGCGCCTGGGGCTTGATGATCTGCGCCGCGAGCACGCCGCGGCAGGAGCCGAGCGCGGGGTCCAACCTGATCCGCTCCAGATAACGCGTCAGCTGCTCGACCGCGTCGATCGTCGCGATCCGCTTGATCTCCACCGCGATCCACTCGTCCTCCGAGTCGCGGCACATCAGGTCGACCGGCCCGATGTCCGTCGGCCACTCGCGCCGCATCAGCCGGAAGCCCTCGCCGCACCACTCCGGCGCGTCGGCGAGCAATTCCTGGAGCTCGCGCTCGAGGCCCTCCTTCTCGAGCGTCGCGAGCACGTCGAGCTCGTGCTCGATGTCGGAGAGGACCTCCGCGATCGTGATCTCGACGCGATCTTCCTGGCGTTGCTTGCGCACCACCAGGCCCGTCAGCCGTCCCTCGGAGTCGGTCTGCTCCTCGAGCACCGTCGGCGGGGTCATCCAGTTGAGCGGCTTGACGTTCGGTCCACCACCGTCGGCCCAGACCATGAACGTGCCGTCGGCCTTCAGCATCAGCAGCCGCACCGCCTCGGGCAGGGCGGTCGTCAGACGGCCGATGTAGGCGACCTCACAGCGGGCGACGATCAGGCGCACGGCGAGAACCTACCGGTCGCGCCGGATCGCTCACCGGCCGTCGTCGCAAGACGGGATGAGTCAGGCGGCCGGAGGCGGGGCAGGCGGTGTGGCCGGCTGTGGGGCTGCCGGATCGACGACCACCGCATCGGCGGGAATGGCCGGTGCCGACTCCGGCGCGGCCACGAGCTGTGGGTTCTCAGGCACGAGCGTCCCCGTCACCGAGCCGTCGTCTTTGACGGCCTCGCTCATCGAATCGCGGAACTCGCGCATGCCGTGACCGAGCGAGCGGGCGAGGTCGGGCAGGCGCTTGGGACCGAGCACGATCAGCGCGACCGCAGCGATAAAGATCAGGTGTACGGGGTTATCGATTCCCATCGCGACTTCCTACGCTCCCATCGTCAGATCCGATCACTTCTAGAGTACCGCCACCGCTGAGGCGTCCCCGCCACCGCCGAACTGCCCCTTAGGCTCTGATCGTGGCCACCGAAGCGAGTCCTCCGCCACAACCTGCCCAGGCCGGTCGCCCCTACCCGCCACCCGCCGCCACCGAGCCGTTCTGGCCCGCCCAACTGACCGTGCTCGCGGCGATCGCGATCCAGCTGCTGCTGCCCAAACGGCTCACGGTCGGCCCTCCCCTGCTGGTTCCCGGCTTCGAGGCGGCGCTGCTGATCGGCATGTTCATCGTCACGCCCAACCAGATCGAGGACGAGCACCCGCGGCGCCGGCGGATCGCGCTCGGGCTGACGGCGTTCGTGTCGGTCGCGAACATCTACTCGCTCGCCGCGCTCACGCATTACCTGCTGCATCACAACGTCTCCGAAGGGCGCGCTCTGATCGGCGCGGGCGTGCTGATCTGGCTCACGAACTTCCTGATCTTCGCCCTCTGGTATTGGGAGATCGATCGCGGCGGGCCAGGGCGGCGCTCGGCCGGCAATGACGGCCCGCCCGACTTCCTGTACCCGCAGATGGCCGACGACCGCATCGAGCCGCTTGTGTGGCGGCCCAAGTTCTTCGACTACCTGTACGTCTCCCTGACCAACGCGATGGCCTTCTCCCCCACCGACACGATGCCGCTGACGTCGATGGCGAAGGGGGTCATGGGCGTCCAATCGCTGGTCTCGCTCGTCACGATCGGGCTGATCGTCTCGCGGGCGGTCAACATTCTGTAGGTTCCTGCGCGCTCCCGACCCCTGGAAGACCCACATCAAATACAGATCCGCACACTCGCTATTACAGATCTGCGTATCTTGCTTTACAGATCTGCGCACCGGACTTTGCAGATTTGCGCATAGAATGTCGGCATGACATATACGTTCGAGCGCTATGCGCTGCCGCTGGTCGACGAGGCGCTGAGATATGCCCGCGTCGTCCTTTTGCTCGGCCCGAGGCAGGCCGGCAAGAGCACACTCCTGCACGAGCTGGAGCGGCGAGGATCGATCGGGCGCACGCTGACGCTTGACGACAACCTCACACGACAGGCGGCGCTTGCCGACCCGACAGGATTCGCAGCGGAGCTCGAACGACCCGTCGCGATCGATGAGGTGCAGCGAGCTCCCGATCTACTACTCGCGATCAAGCAGATCGTTGACCGGGACAACTCGCCGGGACAGTTCCTGCTCACCGGCTCGGCGAACGTCTTGACCGCTCCGCGGATCCTCGATGCCCTCACCGGCCGCACAGACCTGGTTGTCCTGTGGCCGCTGGCGCAGGCCGAGATCGAGGGATCTAGGAGCAACCTCATCGACCAGCTCTTCGACAGGCAGTCCCCGGCGATCCGTGACGCTCCCGTCGGCCCGGCCGCGTGGTTTGCGCGAGCAATCATCGGCGGTTTCCCCGAGGTGCGCACCCGTCCACCGGGGAGGCCACGCAACCGCTGGTTTGAGACCTACCTCGCAAGCCTCGTGCAGCGCGATCTGCGCGAGCTGAGCGATGCACAGAAGCTCGAGGAGATGCCACGCCTGATTCGTGTGCTGGCCACCCAGGCGACAGGGCTCCTGGTTCCGGATCGCCTCTCGCAGCGCGTCGGTCTGAACACCAGGACGATCCGCAGCTATGTGGGATTACTGGAAACCGTCTTCGCCGTCCGCGTCATCCCGGCCTGGCGACCGGGAATCGCTATCCGTGAGCGACTCGCCCCAAAGTTGCTGTTCGCGGACACCGGGATCCTCGCGCATCTGCTCGGCGCTCAAACCGATCGCGCGACGAACGACCCCCAGATCGTGGGAAAGCTGTATGAGAACTTCGTAGCAAGTGAGGTCTCAAAGCAACTCGTATGGGCTGAGCACCAGGCCAGCCTCTACCACTACCGCCGGGATCGGGAGGAGATCGATCTCGTGCTCGAACGTACCGATGGCTCGATCGTCGCGATCGAGGCCAAGGCGAGCGCTTCCTTCGGAGCGAGCGATCACAAATCGCTCGTACGGCTGCGCGACGCCCTCGGAGAGAAGTTCCGCGCAGGCGTGATCCTGCACACCGGTCCAGAAACAGTGCCGCTCGGCGAACGACTATGGGCGCTGCCGGTCAGCGCGCTGTGGTACCCAGCGGAAACGCCAAATCTATAGATCGCGGCCTTGCTCACTCCTCAAGCCCTCGCGCCGTGATGACTGTGCTTACGCACTAGACGAGTGAGGGGCAGCATGAGAACGGCTCTTACCATGCGCCTTCTCCTGAGCCAGATGCACGGCCGTCGTCCGTGTGTTCTCAGGTCCGGGCGCCAGTTCGAGGAGCGCCAGGCTCGCGCTGCAACGACCGTGATCGACGCCAAGCAGAGCGAGCCCGGTGGCGTCCAGGCCGACGTTCACCGTCTTCGTTTCATCACCCGGAATCGAGAAGCTCGCGGTCCCGATGCTGACTGTACGCGTAGGCTTCTTGCCCTTGGCCTTGGAGGCGATCTCCGCCGAGAGGGTGAGCTTGCCGTGGCAGCTTGCAATTCCCAGGCAGGTGAGCTTCACGAGCGCCATGCCATCGCTCTGGACCGTGATGCCTGTGTCGGCGAGCGTTACACCGCCGGTGTCCTTCGCCGCCGCCGCTTCTTCTTCCTGGCGGTGTTTGCGTGTTGCTTCTTCGTTGGCGAACAGGGCGGCGGCTCGGGCCTTGGCTTCTTCTTGTTCCTTAGTGGCAGCGGCTTCCTTGGCCCGCTGTTCCTGGACAGTTTTTGCCGCCGCTTCGGCTCCACTCTCATTTGCCCACGGTAGTTCGGGCGGTGTATACGGTTCGGTCGTCGAGCACCCGTCGGGACAAGCGCCTGGCGGTACTTCCGGCACGGTGAGAATGTCGCTACTCCAGGATGCTTCACCGTCGGCGTTGATCGCGGACACTCCGAACCAATATTTACCCGGCCTCAGCCCGGTAACGGTCATGCTCACTTCACGACTTTCTTCCACGGGAGGCAGTCGCCCCTGCGTGCGCTCGTTAGGCAGTTCGTCGCACGCCATTGGCTCTTCGGGCCCGCATTCAAGCCTGAGTTCGTAGCTCGTTTCCAGGTTCTCCGGATCGATATGAGCACTGATCGTGATTTCAGCGCCAGCCCCAGATCCCATGCTCCCGATCACCGGACGCTTGCCTGCGGACGCCGAAGCCGGAGCGCTCGCGGACACGAGACCGCCGGCCAGGATCGCGCACGAGACGAGCTCGACCCGAAGAGCCCGCGAGAGAAATGATCGTTTTGTCGAACTCCCCACCACGAGAATCTTACTTCTTCGCCTTGGATGCCTTCTGCTGCACGAGATGGATGCTGTCAGTGTGTGTCTGCGAGGGAGCAGGGGAAGACTTCAGGATTGAAAGCGTGGCGCCGAGGCGCCCGTGATCGGCGCCCAGCAACGCCTTGCCCGCCGCGCTGAGCGTGAGCTTGATAGACGTGGTTTCATTGGGCGAGATCGAGAATGTGGCTGTCCCGATGGTCTCCGCCTTCGCCTTCTTGCTCTTCTTCGCAGCGCTCTTTACCGTCAGCGTCAGCTTGCCGACACACTTTGTCGTGCCCGCGCAGGCGAGCTTGACCACTGCCTCACCGCTGCTCTGAACTATGATATTGGACCCGTCGAGCAAAACACTGCCGGCCTCACTGAGGGAGGGCTGCGTAGTCCCCGTCACGGTGGCGCTGCTCGGCAGCCGGCCGGCTTCTTCCCTAGCCCTTTGTTCCGCCGCAGCCTTTTCCGCTCGTTCTTTTGCTTCTCGTTCCGCAATTATTTTCAGCGCTTCGCTTCCTTTGCGAATGACTTCTTCATCCCGTTCCTTTTCTTCCTTGGCTTTTGCTTCAACCGTGCCGGTGACCGTCTCGGTGCCGCCATTGCGGTTGTAGCCGATTCGCATCGACTGGGATGGATGGCTACATTCTTGGGAGAAGTAAACAGTGATTTCCGGGCCGCCTTCAGGGGCATTAGCAAAAGTTCCCGACAGGCTGTCAGCGGCAGATAGGAGCGTGTAGGTGGCGCCAGGGACCAGGACTGGGCACGACGCTGTTTTCGTCGGCTTGGAGACAACTACGCCGATCACGCCGCCTAGTTCTACTGGGCCTTCAGATACCAGCTGCGAATAGTCGGCCTGGGCAGTCGTCCCACTGCTTACGATGTTGAACAACACAGCGGCGTTCGCATCAAGCTTCACGCTCGAGGCTCGTATGCCTTCGGCAGGATCGGTTTCGTTACCCACATGAAGTGTTGAATTGTCCGCGCTCAAGGCCCCAACAGCCCCCGCGCCGGAGAAGAAGATATTGCTCAGATCTACCGGCTCTCGATCTGAAGAGTTCAGCTCACCATCCTCGAGAAGCAGCACGCCGTTTTCGATGTGTTCGCCGCTGGCGCTTGCCCCGTCGATTGCCACTGGGCCAACCTCTGTCTGGTTTTCCACATAGAGCGCCGGCCCATCACTCATGGCGATGGTGAGAGCACCGCCACCTGTCAGGTTACCCCCGAGATAGAGATCGTTCTCAAACAGGTTTTTGGCGCCCTGATCCCCAATATTCCATGTCTGAGACGCGCCGAGTACGATCGGCAGATCGAGTTCGGATATCGTAAGGGCACTTGTTGAGGTTGTTGGCGAGGCGGAAAGTCCCCCGGCGCCAAGAGTGATCGGCCTTCCGATGATCGAATAGTCTTCGCCATCGTCGATGTCCATTGATTCGGCGGTCAGGCCACTTACGTTGTTCTCACTCCCGTAGCCGCATCCTCCGTTCGGCGTTGTAAAGGTGCAAGAAAGGCCTTTGCCCGCGAGCACCGGAAAGCTCAGTGCTTCGATCGCTTCACCCAATTTGGGTGCGGCTTCCGGTGTCCAGTTCGCCGCTTCGGACCACTCCGGCACTGGTGCGTTCGCATTTCCGCTCCAGGTGAAGTTTGTGCTCGCGTTTGCCACTGACGTCAGCACCAGCATGGGGCCGAGAATTGCAAGCGCGCTCACCACAAGAATAGGTAGTCCGCCAGCCCTCGCCCCGCCAAACAAGACTCGCCCCATCAATCCCGGAAACCTCACCGCACCGCCCTCTCCAAGCCGCCGACAATTGGCGAGAACATACCAGATGCTGGAAGCCTTCATAATCAGGCGAACTGGCTGGGCGAACATATGCGGCATTTACCCGGCGGACCGGCCACCCCAGGTATCCAGCAAACCAGGTCACGGTCGGGAGCGAGGTACGATCGGCCGGTTGAGCCCTCACCCGCGCCGGAGGCCAAGACCGCGCCCATTCCGGTCGAGCGGACATCGATCACGACAGGGACCGTTTCAGGTAGAGATACCGCCGTAAAACAGCTCAGAGACTCTGGGCCTCGGACATCCGCGGTTCCAGCGCCAGCGCCTGCGCCAGCAGATCGCGTAGTGGGCCCTCCGAGCCCAGCGCCCCCGCGCGCTCGAGCGCTTCGATCGCCCCCTCGCGATCGAGCAGTTGCAGCCGTAGCCTTCCCAACCGCTCCCACGCCCCCATATCCGTCGGCCCGTGCCTGACCGCGCGAGCGGCGGCCTCCTCGGCGAGGTCGATCGCGCCGATGTCCTCGTAGATTCTCGCGGCGAACCTGTGCGCGGCGGGGCGCCCCTCGTCGGCGCGGGCCCATTCGTGCACGACCCTGGCGGCGGCGTCGAGCTTGCCCCCGTTCCAGAAGGCGAGCGTCAGCAACCGCAGCACCGCCACGTTCTGCGGCTCGGCGTCGCGGGCATAGATCAGGCGTTGCGCGGCGAGCTCGTACTCGCCTTCGGCCATCGCCCTCTGCGCGGCTACGAGGAAGCGCTCCGTGCGCTCCTTCCCCGGATCCGGCTTGGAGAAGTCGACGAACTTCATGCTCCCCGCCGGCACCGTCCTGATGCCGTGGCTGAACTGCACTCTTGCCCACTGCTGCATCTCATCGTCTTCCCCGGTGAAGTAGATCCCCGCCACGGTCCCCACACCCCACTCCGGGTAGGACTCGCAGCGCGCATACCTGTGCACGACCGAGTGGTCGGGCATGCGGCTGCCGAACGGATCGTGCTTCTGCTGCTCCTCGGCGTGTTTTCTGGCGCGCTGCTCGGCTTCGTACGCGCGCCTGCCTTCCGCTTCGCGCTCGCGCCGCGCCGCCTGCGCGCTCGCGCGCACGGCGTTCCTCGACACACTCCCACCGCGCATGCCCTCTGCCAATCGCTCGAGCTGATCGGCCGCCTCGTTGATCGCCTTCAAGTGGCGCTCGTGCTCGAACTGACGGCCCTGCGGCGCCACGTCCGGATGCCAGCGCTTGGCCATCTTGCGCCGCGCCAGCTGCACCGCGCGCTTGTCGAACGGTGGCTCCAGCTCCAGCAGGAGCAGGTGCTGTTCGATGTCGAGGACGGTCGTGGGCATGACCCAAACACGTTAGCGAGCCGCACAACCTCTGGCCAGCCACGCAACCTCCTATCCTGCGTGCGGATGTCCTCCCAATACATCTTCACGATGCACCGGCTCTCCAAGCTCCACCCGCCGGACAAAACGGTGCTCGACAACATCACGCTCGCTTTCTATCCAGGGGCGAAGATCGGCGTGCTCGGCTACAACGGGTCGGGCAAGTCGACGCTCCTGCGAATCATGGCCAGCGTCGACCAAGAGTACCGCGGCGAGGCCGCGCTGGCGCCCGGCGCTTCCGTCGGGATGCTCGAGCAGGAGCCGCACCTGGACGAGAGCAAGAACGTGAAGGAAAACGTCGAGGACGGCGTCGCCGAGACGAAGGCTTTGCTCGACCGCTTCAACGAGCTCGCCGCGAACTACTCCGACGACACCGCCGAGGAGTTCGGCAACCTCCAGGCCAAGATCGAAGCCGCCGACGCGTGGAACCTCGACACGCAGCTCGAATACGCGATGGACGCGCTGCGCCTGCCGCCCCCGGACGCCGATGTCAGCCTCCTCTCCGGCGGCGAGCGCCGGCGCGTGGCGCTCTGCCGGCTGCTGCTGCGCGCGCCCGATCTCCTACTTCTGGACGAGCCCACCAACCACCTCGATGCCGAGTCCGTCGCCTGGCTGGAGCAGCACCTCTCCGAGTACAAGGGCGCGATCGTCGCCGTCACCCACGACCGCTACTTCCTCGACAACGTCGCCGGCTGGATCCTCGAGCTCGACCGCGGCAAGGGCATCCCCTACGAGGGCAACTACTCGAGCTGGCTCGAGCAGAAGCAGACGCGGCTCGCGCAGGAAGAGCGCTCGGAAAAGGGCCGCGAGCGCACGATCGCCGCCGAGCTCGAATGGGTGCGCACGAACCCCAAGGGCAAACGCACGAAGTCCAAGGCCCGCCTCGCCCGCTATGAGGAGCTGATCGCCGAGGAGCGCAACGTCAAGCTCGACGAGGTCCAGATCCACATCCCGCCGGGACCGCGCCTGGGCGAGAAGGTGCTGACCGCGACCACGCTGTCGAAGGGCTTCGGCGAGCGCCTTTTGATCGAGGACCTTTCCTTCGACCTCCCCCGCGCCGGGATCGTCGGCGTGATCGGCGCCAACGGCGCCGGCAAGACGACCCTCTTCCGGATGATCACCGGCGAGGAGTCGCCCGACAGCGGCAAGCTCGTCCTCGGCGAGACCGTCCAGCTCGCCTACGTCGACCAGTCGCGCGACGCGCTCGACCCCGCGAAGACCGTCTGGGAGGAGATCTCCGAAGGCTACGAGCACATCAAGGTCGGCGAGCGCGAGGTCAACTCGCGCCAGTACACCGCGGGCTTCAATTTCAAGGGCTCAGCCCAGCAAGCGCGGATCGGCAAGCTCTCCGGCGGCGAGCGCAACCGCGTGCACCTCGCCAAGCTGCTGCGCTCCGGCGGCAATCTGCTGCTGCTCGACGAGCCCACGAACGACCTCGACGTCGACACCCTGCGCGCGCTGGAGAACGCGCTGCTCGCGTTCCCCGGCTGCGCCGTCGTGATCTCCCACGATCGCTGGTTTTTGAACCGTGTGGCCACGCACGTGCTGGCCTTCGAAGGAGACTCCCAGGTGACGTGGTTCGAGGGCAACTTCGACGCCTACGAGGAGCACCGCCACGAGACGCTCGGTGCCGCCGCCGACCGGCCGCATCGGATCACGTACAAGCGGCTCGTCCGCGGCTAGGGCCACACCCAAGGCCTTCTCGGCGGCCATCTGACAAGGACTGTTCCGGGATCCCGAGAAGCCCGCCGGAGCAGGATCGGTCACGCCGCCGCAGCCCCGCGCGAGCCCCGACTGGCCAGACGGCCAGGCTCAGCGGCCGACCGATATGCTCGCCCGTGCATGGATACGGTGTTCGACCGCGACACGGCCGTCAGACGCATCGAGGCCACGGCTGACGGCAGCACGAGCGCCGACAACGGCGCGCGCCCGCCCGGCGTCGAGGCACTGTTCACTGCAGACATCGCCCCCGGCTGGCGCGCCGGACGCGGCCCACACGGCGGCTACCTCGCGGCGATCCTGCTCCGCGCGCTCACCGCCACGGTCGACGATCCGCAGCGCACGCCGCGCTCGCTGACGATCCACTACGCCGCCTCCCCCGAACTTGGCCCGGTCGAGATCCACACGACCGTCGAGCGCGCGGGGCGCTCGCTGAGCACGCTCTCGGCGCGCATGGAACAGAACGGCCGCGTGATCGCGCTCGCGCTCGCCGCCTTCTCGGTGCCGTGGCGGTCCCCCGGCGCAAACGAACTGCCGCTGCCCGAACTGGGCGCGCCGGATGCCGAGCGGTGCTCCACGCCGGGACTCTTCAAGGGGGCGCCGGAGTTCACCAAGCAGATCGTGATGCAGCCGCGCGTCGGCGCGATCCCGTTCTCCGGCAGCGGCGCGCCGATGCGAATCGGCGGCTGGACCGGCCTGCCCGAGCATCGCCCGGTCGACGCGCTCGCACTCGCGCTGTTCTGCGACGCGTGGTTCCCGCCGTCGTTCATCGCGCTCGACTCGCCGGCGGTCAGTCCCACGATCGACCTCACGGTTCACTTCCGCCAGCCGATCTCTGCGTGCGACTGCGATCCGGCCGCGCTGTGCCTCGGCGTGTTCGAGACGCGGCTGCTGCACGACGGGCTGTTCGAGGAGGACGGGGTGATCTGGGCGCCCGATGGCGCGGTGCTCGCGCAGTCGCGCCAGCTCGGGATCATCATGCCGACCGACAAACCCGTGCTCCAGCCGGCGCTGTCGGCGAGCGACGGGGAGGGAGCGGCGACGGCGGCCTGATCGCGATTGGCGCGGTCGATCCGCCCTCACCAGCCACACCCCGGCCCTCCGCACCCGCCGCCTCCCCACCCTTCGGACTCAAATCCTCACACCACCATCGAACTCAAATCACGACCACATCGGAACGGGAGCGAACATGAGCGACTACACCACGAAGCACATCAAGGACATGGAGGCCGCGTTTGGCGGCGGCTTCGTCAAGGCCCGCGGCGAGCTGGGGGTGACCTCGTTCGGCATGCAGGTGATCCAGCTCCCGCCGAACTATGAGGACTATCCCCTGCACGACCACGCCGAAAGTGGCCAGGAGGAGGTCTTCCTCGCGCTGAAGGGCTCCGGCTGGATGGAGGTCGAGGACGAGCGCGTCGAGCTCGAGCCGGAAGTGTTCGTGCGCGTCGGCCCCGAGCCCAAGCGCAAGGTGTTCGCCGGCCCCGAGGGCCTGCGTATGCTCGCGCTTGGCGGCACACCCGGCGCCGCCTACGAGGTCATCCCGGCCACCGACGTGACCCCGGCGTAGGTTTTATTAACGAAATAAGCCCTCTAGGGTGCCGCTGGGCAAGCGATGCAAATCTAGAAAGCCCACCCACCCCCGCGTGGCGTGCTACGCACGCGAGCGACCGAGGACACAGCAGCGCGCCGTCCAGCGGTGCCCTAGCGAGAAAAGGCTGCGCCGCCGTCCAACCTGAGGGCGGCGGCGGCGATCAGGCGGGCACAGGCGTGGACGTCGTCGAGCTGGACGAGCTCGACGGGGGAGTGCATGTAGCGGATCGGGATCGAGACGAGGCCCGTGGGGACGCCCGCGCGGCTGACGTGGACGGCGTCGGCGTCGGTGCCGGTGCTGCGCGCGGTCGCCTCGACGGTGAACGGAATCTTCTCGCGCTCGGCGGTCTCGTGGAGCAGCTCGAACAGCTGCGGATGCAGGGTCGAGCCGCGGCTGATCACGGGGCCCGAGCCGAGCTCGTGCTTGCCGATCTCCTTCACGTCGATCCCCGGCGCGTCGGTCGCGTGGGTGACGTCGACGACGATCGCCGCGTCGGGCTCGAGCGAGAAGGCGCTCGTGCTCGAGCCGCCGAAGGTGATCTCCTCCTGCGCGACCGCCACGGCCGCGAGCTCCCACTCCGCGCCGCCGGCCTCGGCCACGAGTCGCGCCGCCTCGAGCGCGACGAACGAGCCGAGGCGGTTGTCGAGCGCGCGTGAGATCAGCCGGCCGTTCGGCAGCTCTGTGGGGCCGGCGTCGATCACCGCGACGTCGCCGATCCGCACACGCGCGCGGGCATCCTCGCCGTCGCGCGCGCCGATGTCGATGTGCAGGTCGCGAATCTCCGCGACCTTCTTGCGCTCCTCCTCGCGCAGCAGATGGATCGGCTTCTTGCCGACGACGCCCGTGACCTTACCCCCGCGCGTGTCGAGCACGACGCGCTGACCGACCAGGATCTGCGCGTCCCAGCCACCGACGGAGGCAAACCACAGGTAGCCCTGATCGTCGATGTGCGTGACGATCAGCCCGATCTCGTCGATGTGGCCCATCACGAGCAGCCGCCGCGCAGGCGTGCGTGCGTCGTGCCTGGGCGCGACGAGCGCCAGCGGTGTGCCGACGACGTTGGTCGAGACCGCCGCGAAGCCCTTCGCCGCGTCGCGCCAGACCGCCGCGGGGGCGGTCTCGTAGCCGGAGGGGCCCTGTGCCTCGAGCAGGTCGAGCAATACCTGCGGGGTGGGAGCCTGCGGCGCGGTAGCGGCGCCTTTTTTCGCGGGGCCGCGCCTTACGGGTTTTCTCGCTGGTGTCGGGCTCATTTATTCACGGGTGTACGTGCGCGGACGGAGTGCGTATCACTTTCGACATATGTATGTCCATAGTAATACGCTTCCTGAATCTCTTTGTCGACACTCAGGCTGCACCAAGCTATCGTCATCAACGATTCCAACCTTTATAGCCGCGCGGCTCTATGCGAGCTTTATTGCTCACTCAGCAGCCGGCGCAGGACGAACTGCAGGATGCCTCCGTGCCGGAAGTACTCGGCCTCGCGCGGCGTATCGATCCGCACGCGCGCTTGGAAGCTCACTGGGTCGGCGCCTTCGCGCTGAGCCTGGACCTGCACCTCATCCGGGGGCCCACTGCCATCCTCCATCGCCGCGGCGAGGCCCTCGATCGAGAAGACCTCCTCGCCCGTCAGCCCCAGGGAGTCGGCGCTCTCGCCGTCGGGGAACTGCAGCGGCAGCACGCCCATCCCGACCAGGTTCGAGCGGTGGATGCGCTCGAAGCTCTCGGCGATCACCGCGCGCACGCCGAGCAGCTTCGTGCCCTTCGCGGCCCAGTCGCGCGAGGAGCCCGAGCCGTACTCCTTGCCGCCGAGCACGACCAGCGGGACGTCCTCGGCGAGTAGCGCATCGCGGCGTCGTAGATCGACAGCTGCTCGCCGTCGGAGCCGGAACCAGGGCCGACGCCGGCTCCGGCGCACCGAAGTAGAATGTCACGCCGCCCTCTCCCAGCGCCGCGCCACCACCGCTCGGCGATCAGGTTGCGCAGCCGGATGTTGGCGAACGTGCCGCGCATCATCACCTCGTGGTTGCCGCGGCGCGAGCCGTAGGAGTTGAAGTCGCGCACCGCCACGCCGTGCTCCTGCAGGTAGCGCCCGGCCGGGCCGTCGCGCTTGATCGAGCCGGCCGGCGAGATGTGGTCGGTCGTCACGGTGTCGCCGAGCTTCGCGAGCACGCGCGCGCCCGCGATGTCCTGCACCGGCGCTGGCTCGGCGGGCATCTCCTCGAAGTAGGGCGGCCGGCGCACGTACGTCGAGTCCTCCGCCCAGTCGAAGCGGTCGCCGGTCGGCACCTCCAACGAGTTCCAGCGCTCGTCGCCCTCGAACACCTCGCCGTAGCTCTTGCGGAACATGTCCGACTGCACCGCCTGCTCGATCGTCTCGGCGACCTCGCGCTCGCCGGGCCAGATGTCGCGCAGGTAGACGTCGTTCCCCTGCTCGTCCTGGCCGAGCGGCTCGCCGACGATGTCGATGTCCATCGTGCCCGCGAGCGCGTAGGCGACGCACGAGCGGCGGCGAGGCGAGGTAGTTCATCTTCACGTCGGGGTTGATCCGCCCCTCGAAGTTGCGGTTGCCCGACAGCACCGACACGACCGCCAGGTCCGCCTCGCCGACGGCCTTGGAGACCTCCTCCGGCAGCGGCCCCGAGTTGCCGATGCAGGTCGTGCAGCCGTAGCCGACGAGGTTGAAGCCGAGCTGCCTCGAGCGGCTCGGTCAGGCCGGCCTTGTCGAGGTACTCGGTCACGACCTTCGACCCCGGCGCGAGCGAGGTCTTCACCCACGGCTTCGTCTTCAGACCGCGCGCGAGCGCGTTGCGCGCGAGCAGGCCCGCGCCGACCATCACCGACGGGTTCGAGGTGTTCGTGCAGCTCGTGATCGCGGCGATCACGACGTGGCCGTGGTCGAGCTCGGTCTCGGTGCCGTCGGCGAGCGTCACCGCGACGGCAGGACTCATTGTCTCGGTCACATAACTGGGACCGCCGTCGTTCGCCGCCGGATGGTCGTTGCCGTTCGCCGGCGGGTCGCTCGAAGGGAAGCTCTCCGCGGAGGCCTCGTCGCGCTCGTCGTAGTCGGGGACGTAGCCGCCGAGCACGCGCGGAACGCCTCGCGCGCCTCGCTCAGCGCGACCCGGTCCTGCGGGCGCTTCGGCCCGGCGATGCTCGGCACGACATCGCCGAGGTCGAGCTCGAGCGTGTCCGAGTACGTCGTCTGCTCCGAGCTCTCGTCGTGCCACAGCCCCTGCTCGCGCGCGTAGGCCTCGACCAGCTCGATCTGCGCGTGCGGGCGGCCCGAGAACTCGAGGTAGCGCAGCGTCTCCGCGTCGATCGGGAAGATCGCGCAGGTCGAGCCGAACTCCGGCGACATGTTCCCGATCGTCGCGCGGTCGGCCAGCGGCAGGCCGGCGAGGCCGGCGCCGAAGAACTCGACGAACGAGCCGACGACGCCGCGCTCGCGCAGCATCTGCGTGACCGTCAGCACGAGGTCGGTCGCGGTCGCGCCCTCGGGCAGCTCGCCGTGCAGCTCGAAGCCGACGACCTGCGGGATCAGCATCGACATCGGCTGGCCGAGCATCGCCGCCTCGGCCTCGATCCCGCCGACGCCCCAGCCGAGCACGCCGAGGCCGTTGACCATCGTCGTGTGCGAGTCGGTGCCGACGAGCGTGTCGGGGTAGAGCTGCGGCAGCTGCCCGTCCGGGCTGGAATCGGATCGGGATCCCCACCGCCCATCCTTCTCGAAGACCACGCGCGCGAGGTACTCGAGGTTGACCTGGTGGACGATCCCCGTGTCCGGCGGAACGACCGCGAAGTCGTCGAACGCGCCCTGGCCCCAGCGCAGGAACGCGTAGCGCTCCTGGTTGCGCTCGAACTCGCGCTCGGCGTTGATCTGAAAGGAGTCGCGCGTGCCGAAGGCGTCGACCTGCACCGAGTGGTCGATCACGAGCTCGGCCGGCGCCAGCGGGTTGATCTTCGCGGGGTCGCCGCCCATCTCGGCGATCGCGTCGCGCATCGCCGCCAGATCGACGACCGCGGGCACGCCGGTGAAGTCCTGCATCAGCACGCGCGCGGGCGTGAAGGCGATCTCCTTGCTCGGCTGTGCGTTCGCGTCCCAGCTCGCGAGCGCCTCGATGTCCTTGGCGCGCACCGCGCCGTTGCCCTCCGTGCGCAGCAGGTTCTCGAGCAGCACCTTCAGCGAGAACGGCAGCCGCGCGACATCGAAGCGCTGCTGCAACGCGTCCAGGCGGAAGATCTCGTACTCGCGGCCGCCTACCTCGAGTGTGCTCTTTGCGCCAAAGCTGTCGTCCGACATCGCATCTCCCGGGCCGATCTACAGGGTCTACGCCAGTCTCGCAGAGTCCTTCGCGAAGCCCCGCACCCACAACAAACGATCCGGCGGCTTCACGGCCGGATGATTCGCGCCGCCCACCACGAACAACGGCCCCGGATCGATTCCGGGGCCGTCGCCTGCTTACTGCCTTGGGTGGGGACTATTCCTTGATCAGCGGCTTGACCGCCGTCAGCACCTGCTTTTCGGTCAGCGGCTTGTCGAAGGCGCCGTTCGGCGTCGGCGACTTGTTGATCAGGAGGTTGATCGCGGCCGCGTGACGGGCCTCGATCTGGACGATGCTGCCGGCCGAGGCCAGCACTTCTTTGCTCGAGATCATCGGCGCCGCGCCGTTGTAGGCGCCGACTCCGGTGTTCTCGAGCGTCGAGGCGAGCGCCAGGAACGAGGCCTGATTGCTCACCGGGAAGACGAACGTCGGCTTCGCCACCGGCGTCCCGCCGAGCGATTTGATCGCCGCCGTCAGTGCCTTCACGTGTTCGGCCTCCTGCGCGCCGAAATCGGTCGCGTACGTCTTTGCCTTGCCGCTGAGACCGACCGACTTGCCCTTTTCGTTGTAGAAGGCCGACTCCAGGTACTCGAGCGTGAGGGCGAAGTTGAGGATTTCCGCATCGCCGCCACCGCCCGCGGCGAGCGCCTGCGAGACGAACGGCGCAACCGAGGAGACGCCGTAGACCGCACCTGCCGCCAGCGCGCCGCGCACCATGAAGCTCGCCCGGGTCAGGCCATGCACCTCGATCTCAGCGAGCTCCGGGTTCTGCAATTGAGTTGTTGTAGACATTTCAATGGCTCCTTTTTCGCGCTGACGCTTAGACCAGGAACGGCTTGACCGCCGCCAGGACTTCGGACATGTCGGCCGGCTTGGCAAATGCGCCATCCGGTGTGAGGGACTTCTTCACGAGCGTGCCGATGCTCGCCGCGTGGCGGGCCTCGATCGTGTGAATCGCCAGCGCGGAAGCCAGTACCTGCTTGCTCTGGATCAACGGCGCCTGCCCGAGGTACGCCGACGCGCCGAGGTTCTCGACGGTGTAGGCGAGTTCGGCGGTCGCGGCCGCGGTCGTGATCGGGAACTTCGATTCCGGCTTCGCCACCGGCGTCCCGCCGAGCGACGTCACAGCGGCTTTCAGCGCGGCCACGTGCTGGGCCTCCTGCGCGCCGAAGGTCTTCAGCAGCGCGGCGTCGGCGCCGCTGAACAGTTTCGCTTCGATCACCTTCGCGTAGAACGCGGTCTCCAGATACTCGAGCGTGAGCGCGTAGTTGAGGATCCCGATGTCACCCGTGTTCCCACTCGAGGACGAGCTGGATGAGGAGGCCGTGGTCGCCGGGGCGGCCGCGGTCGTGGCGCTGCTGCTGCTTTTGCTGCTCCCACAGGCGGCGAGCACGAACGCGCCAAAGCTCGCGGCGCCGGCGCCGCCGGCCATCTTCAGGAACCGCTTGCGATCGGAGTCGTCGCGCACGAGGCGCTCGACGATGCCCATCTGTTTTGGGACCCCGCCCACCCCGTCCACCCCGTCCTCCTCGACCGTCCGCGGAGCGCGGCTCTCTAATCCAGAGTCAACTGGCATTTCTCAGCACCTCCAGTAGTCCTGCTCCCGGGCACAGGACCGTGGATCTTTTCGGCCTGCCCCGGCTAGATTTCTCCGGAGGACCCGATCGGCCACCCGGTTATCTTCACTTGCCCCTCTATTCGCAGGCGAGGGGCGAGCGGATCAGTCACGCAACGCTCAGCCATATCTCACCGCCCCGTTTGACGGCGGCATCGTCGTCAGGGTTATCCCCCAAGAGACGATCGAGCGCAGTGACTATCTGTCCAGTCGCCTCACGCCGCAAGCTCATCCTGGATGAAACACAAATCAAGCCGTAGGTCTTCTCCCCCGCATTCATCGCCTGCTCGAGTAGAGGCCGGAAGTCCGCGAGGTCCTGGGTGACGATCACCCGGTGTTGGGCGTGCATCGACGCGAAGTGCAGATGATCGGATCTGGCGATCAGCTCCGGTCGCTCCTTGACCGCGATCACATCGTGGCCGAGGTCTCGCAGTTGGCGGGCAATCTCGGGGGAGAAGTGCTCGTCGAGCAACAGCTTCAAGCAGCAATAGCTTCCTGTGCCGCGAGCCACTTGGCGTGCTCGCGCTCATTGAACTCGTGAACGCGGGCGATCCAGTTGTCGATCTCCTCACGGTTGGAGCCGTAGTACTCAGTCGCCAATCGCACCACCCGCGGTTCGATCTCCAGATAGGCAGCGGCCTCTTCGACGGAACCGTCGTTGTCCTGAACGACCTTGATGACCTCCCATACATCGAGTGCCATGCCCGCGATCGCCGGACGCCGCCCCATGGCGCCATCGACAAAGTGGACGCCCGGGAACTCATCCATCAACAAACCCTCGCGCAGGTAGCGCTCAGCGAGCGTCGTACGCTGCTCGCCGGCAAGCCGCGCCCGGATGCGCAGACGCTCGAGTGTGCTCTCCTGCGGGCGTATCGAAAGGTGTCCACGAGCAGCCATGAATGCACGGTAGCACAATGTGTACGCCCATCGTAGATGCAGCCGCGCAGACGTACCCCACCGCAGATGTCCCCAAAAACATAAGCTGGCGTAACGCTGGCGTTTGTTGGGCCGCGAGCGATCAGAGCGCGGCGCTGTGAGTTAGCCCGCGGCCGGCGTGGACGCCCGCGTAACCCTGCCCTTGCCCTGGCGCTTCGACCGCAACAGCGCGGCGTCGCAGGCCTCGAGCAGCTCGTCGATGCTCATCGGCGCCTGCCACTGGGCGACGCCGATCGAGGCGGAGGCGCCGGGGGTCGCGTCGAAGGAGGGAATCTCGAGCAGCCGCTCCAGCGCGCGCTGGGCGGCGGCGCCGGCGCTATCGAGGTCGGCGTTGGGGAGGATCACGACGAACTCGTCGCCGCCGTAGCGGGCGACGCGATCGAAGGCGCGGACCTCGCGCACGAGCGTCTGCGCGACTTCGCGCAACATCACGTCGCCGGCCTGGTGGCCGTGGCGGTCGTTGACGAGCTTGAAGTTGTCGAGGTCGATCAGCATCGCCGAGAGCGGGCTGCCGGCGCGCGCTGCGCGGCCGACCTCCTCGTGCAGCTGGCGGCGCATGCCGCGGTGGTTCATGCAGCCCGTGACCGTGTCGGTGCCCGCCTCGGCGCGCGCGCGCAACAGCGCCAGCGCGGTGGCGGCCTGGTCGACGAGCGTGGCCGCGAGCTCGATCGAGCGCTCGGCGAAGGGCTCGGCATGGCGGCGGGCGAGCAGCACGACGGTCTCGACCTCCCCGCGCACGCTCAGCGGTAGCAACAGCGCGCAGGCGGCCAGTCCGGGCTGGCCGCTCACGAGCGCGAGCCGCGGCACGCTGGCGGCGAGCTCGTCGCCACTGCCGGCGAGGAAGCTGCGGCCGGTGCTCGCGACCCAGCTCACGCCCGGCGGGCGCTCGGAGCGGGGCGCGAGGTAGCTGAGCCGCCCTTCGCCCTCGAACAGGTAGATGACCGTCTGCTCGGGCTCGTCGCCGCCGGCGGCTCCAGCTCCGGCGAGGTGGTAGACGTGGATCTCGTCGGCGCCCGGGGTGCCGAGCAGCTCGCGGGCGAGCGTGCGGAAGATCGACTCCGCGTCGTCGGCGTGGTCGGCGAGCAACGTCATCCGCCGTACGCCCGCCAGCAGCGGGTCGCCGGCGAGAAGCGGGGGAACGTTGCCGTCCAGCGGCGAGCCCCGCTCGGGCGCATTGCCGAACGGCAGCCGCGAGGTATCCGTACCCGGTCCGACTACATCCATCACTTCAATCTAGGGCATCCGACCGTCGGTTGGGCCGGGTGGCGACGATTTCTTACTTGAACTTCACCGCGACGGAGGCGGAGGAGACCGCTTCGGTCTTCGTCTTCGGGACGAAGCCGACGCGCACCTTGATCGCGAGCTTGCGATGGCGGGCGAGCGCGGCCAGGCCCTTGCGCGAGAGCGGGACATTGATCGTGGTGGTGGTCGCCTTCGCGAGCTTCTTGTGGAGCGTCTTCAGGTACTTGCCCTTGATGCTGATGCGGCCGGCCGCGAACGTCTTGACCTTCAAAACGAGCTTGTGACCGACGATCCTGTGCGAGACGATCTGCACGGGGCAGCTGGTCACGGCGAGCCGCGTCTTCTGCGTGATCTGCGCGCCGCTCTGGGCGGCGATCGTCGTCGGTACGGTGAGCGCCTTCGCGCAGAGGCTGCCGTTGGATGTGAGCGCGGAGTGTTCGCCGACGGGGAGCGTCAGAACGAAGCTCGAGACGGGCACGTCGGGGATCGCCGCGAACGTCGAGCTCGTGACCCCCTTCGTGATTTTTGTGTTGCCCGTGAGGATCACGGTCACACCATCGCCTTCGAGCACGATGTCGAGGTCGGGGAACGCCTCGCCGCCGTGAGAGACGAGGTAGGCCGAGCCCTTCAGATTGCCGGGCAGCACCGGTGTGGTGACGACCGCGGAGCCGACTTCGGAGCCGAGCTTGCGGCAGTTGACGGGGTTGGCCGCGAACGTTCCTTCCGGGCAGGCTTTCTGAAGCGTCGTCAGGCGCGAGGGCAGCTGCTTGGGCAGCGAGACGTAGACCGATTTGATGTTCGCCTCGTGCGCGGGCTGGGTGAGGCTGACCTGCAGGCTCGCGCCGTTCTTTTTCGAGGTCTTCGCGCTTGTGGAAACCTTGAACGTGGGTTTGAACGGAAGCGAGCCGCAGCCGCCAACCTGTAAGGGCGTCGACAGGCTCTGCGTTGCATTGAATGTAGAGGTGAGCGTTGATTCGGTTGCCAGGGCGGAACAGTTGGTTGGATTGAAGATGAATGAGGGTCGGTTTACTTCAACCCGCAGCGTCCTTAGGCGTACCGGGACTCCTCCGACAATTGTGGGCAGGTTTGTCGTTGCCACGGTCACGCGCGCGGTGACGGGATCAACCTTGATCGTCGCGCGAGTCGTGACGGTGCCGAGGTTGAACGGTCCGGCGATGACGGGGACCGGGATCGAAAGCCCATAGGGAGCGCCGTCGTAGGGACCCGTGAGAAACACCGGCCCCGTGAATTCATACGGTTCGGAGCCTGCGCCCGCGGTCACCTTGGCGGTGCCGATCTTCGCGCCTTCCGTGCATGTTCCCGCGGCCGCCTGCGGTTCAGCGCACAGCGCTACCGAAGGGATCGCGCCGAGCAGGCCGGCGGGGAGGGTGGTGCTCACCTGGGAGAGGTACTGCTGTCCATCCGTCCTGTTCAGGTTGAAGGTGTAGGGGCTGTAGGCCCCGGCGGTCGCGCTGGTGCTCTGGGTGGACTGGGTGAGGGCGAAGGGGATCGAGGAGGCGCATCCTGTGGTTTCAAACGGCGACGTGTTCAGGGATGGGGACTCGCCCGTGTACGCGGTGAACAGGGATTCCACCTGCCGGGCTTCGCATGTCAGCGGATTGGCCAGCGGTGCGTTGGCGCCGGTCTTGAATTTCAAGAGGAAGTTTTCAAACGGCACCTGCGGGGCGTTATCGAATGTCGCCGTCAGACGCCCTGTCTGTGTGTTGGCCCTAACCTGACCTTCCAAGCGCACCCCCACGCCGTATAGCGGCGCTTCGGCCACGAGGAAGACTCGAAACTCCTTACCCGATTCCGGGCCTTGGCCAGGTTCGGGCGAGCCTAGATAGATGCTCCCAGTCAACGAGCCATTCGGAATCCCGGGCGCGTCAACCGTGACCGACCCGATGTTCGAGCCGGGGGGGCAGCCGATCGTGCTATTGGTCCCGAGGCCGATCTGTTCGTTGGTGCAGCCTTCGAGACCATGTGCCGCGGCGGCATTTAGAGTCAAACCTTCCGGCAGCGTGACTTCGGTGCCCTGCAGATCAGGCGAGTTGGCCTTGGCGGGTTCCGCTGTGGTCTGCGGTACGTGTAGCTCTGCCCCTACACCATCGGGCTGATCGGCCTGGCTCGTTTCAGGAGCGAGAGAAAGCGACGGGCTGAATGCCAGCGAGTTGCAGCCAGTGGCGGTCACGGGCGTTTCGTTGGCGTATTTGAGGAAGTGCCCACGGTTTTCGTGTGAGTCAACATGGAGATATGTGACCTGTTTGTTTGCACAGTCCGACGCCGCGCTGGGCATCGTGAGGAACGCCGTCGGCGTGCCTAGACCGGTGTGTTCCTCGGGCACACCCCAGAACACCAGCCGCGACTCGACGATTTCAGGTTCCTTCGGGATTTCCTGAATCTTGAAATACTCGTGGAAGTCGCCAGTAGGCACGCCACTGTTTTCGCTGGTTTCAGCTTCGTGATGCCAGCTGATCCCGCCTTCGAGATAAATATGACCCTGCAGACCGACCAGTTTCAGAGCCGTGCTGTTGACTTCGACTCCAAAGCGCGCTGGTTCGCCCGATTTGCGCACCATGTTGTAAACGGGAAATTTTTCTTCGACCGTCGTCTTTAACGGCAAGTCAGGCGTCAGTGCAGCGGTACCAGTTGCTTCATCTTCACCGACCTTACTTTCCGCAGGACACTTTTCTTCGTCTGCTTCGAGCTCTGCGTCTGTGCACTGCACCTTGGTCGCTTCGGGGTTGACCGCCAGTCCCGGCGGAAGATCGACACGAACATCCTCCACATTGCCCTTCGGTTCCTTTGCGAGACCGTTGCTGTGTGTGAACTCGAAGTCCGTGATTCCGAAGTCCGGATGACCTGCCGCCTGGGTATAGAACGCGGAGGTCGAACCCGAGTCGGTACACGATGATTCCTTACAGGTGCCCGCTTCCCACTTTTCGACCGCGAATTCAGAGGCCTGGGCAGCAGGGGCTAGAACCGTGGCAAACATGGCAGCGCTTGCGAGCGCACCGAGCAGCATTGCGAAACGAGCAGCGTGTCTCATCGTCTACCTCTCCTCTGAACCCATATGAAGACAGGAGTCTGTTTACCCGCTCCCCCAGCTTCTAACCAAACTGATACGCAAGGCGGCCCACGACGGATCAGGGGATGCACCCAAGATTGGCCCTCTACATACAGCAAGCGAGGCGCCGAAGCACCCCGCTTGGAACTACTTATGTATCTATCGTCGCCGCGGGGGAAACGCTTACCCGAAGACGACCGTCGTGGTCGACGCGGAGTTGCCGATGCTTTTGGTCTTCGGCACGAAGCCGACCCGCAGCTTGACCTTCAACGGCTTGCCCCGGCGCAGGCCCGCGTTCGAGAGCGGAACCTTGAGCGTGGCCGTTTTCTGAGCTTTGCTCAGTTTGCGGTAGACCGTTTTGAGGTTCGACCCGCTGCCGCTGATGCGCCCGGCCGAGTAGGTCTGCACGGTTATGTACGCCGTGTTTCCAACTATCTTCTTCCCGGCGATCCGCACCCCGCAGCTGGCAATCGTGATTTTCGTCTTCTGCGTGACTTTGAACCCGTTCTGCCCGATCAGCGTCGTCGGCATCGTGAGGGGGTTGATGCAGAGGTTGCCGTTCGCCGTCAGCGCCGAGTGGCCGCCGATCGGCAGGTTGACGGTGATACTCGAGACCGGCACATCCGGAGTCGAGGCGAACGTCGTGGTCGTGATGCCCTTGCTGATCTTCGTGTTGCCCACGAGGATCACTTTCACGCCGTTGGCTTCCATCACCAGATCGAGATCCGGGAACGCAAGCCCGGCGTGCGAGACGAGAATCGCCGGCCCCTGCAGTTTCCCGGGTAGCGTCGGCGTGTTAGCCCGCGCGCCGCCGACGAACGAGCCGCTCGGGCATTTGTACGGGTTCGCCGCGAACACCGATTCGGGGCACGCTTTCTGCAGCGTCGTCAGTCGTGACGGAAGCTGCTTGGGCAACTGGACCATGACCGATTTGAAGTTCGTCTGGCCCGACCCGATGTTGAGCGTCGTTTCGAGGCTGGCCCCGTTCGCTTTAGAGGTCTTCGCGCTGGTTTTGGCCTTGAACGAGGGCTTGAAGGCAAGGGCGCCGCAGTTGTTGACCTGGAACGGACTGTTCAGTCCAGTCTGAGTCGTCCCGAACGTCGACGTCAATGTCGATTCGGTCAGGAACGCGCTGCAGTTGGTCGGGTTGATCAGATATCCCTGCTTGTTGATCGCCACGGTGATGCCCCTCAAACGCAAGGGTATACCGGCATGAATCGTCGGTAGAACGCTCGTAACGGTCACGCGCGCGGTGATCGGATCGACGTTGATCGTCGCCCGGGTGACGACGTTGCCGAGGCTAAATGGCCCGGCGACGGCGGGAACCACGATCGAGAGACCATATGGCGCCCCGTGGTAAGGCCCGGTCAGGTAGACCGTCCCCCCGGTGAACAGGAACGGAGTCGGACCCGATCCGGCAAGCGCGGCCGCGGCCCCAACTTGACTGGACGCAGGACACGTTCCCGCATTGGCCTGTTCTTCACCACACGGGGTCACCGTCGGGAGCAAGGCGACGAGCCCCGGAGGCAGCGTGGTCTTGACCTGCGACAGGTACTGCTGCCCTTCCGGACGCGACAGGTTGAACGTAAACGAGGTGTTCCCGCCCGCGTTGGCGTTCTGGTTCGCGGTGCTCTGGGTCAGGGCGAATGGAAGCGGGGAGGCGCACCCGGTGACCGAGACTCCGAACGGTTCACTGACGGTCGGCGTGCCCGCGACCGGCACGAAGCTAGCCGTGCCCGTAGGTGTACCGCATACGAGCGGGTTGGCGATCGCAGTGAGCACTCCCCTATTGAAGTGAAGGCTCAGGTTGGTGAAGGGCTGTTCGGGGTTTTCCTTGAAGATCGTCGTGAGCTGGCCGGTAGCTAGGTTCGGTTCGACTTCGCCTTTGATGCGGACCGAGACACCATACTTTTTCGAGTTAGCGACGACGTAGACGATGTACGGGGGACCCGTAATCGGGCCCGATTCGGGACCGCCGAGATACATGCTGCCGGTCAGCGAGCCCGCAGGTAGCGTCGGAACTTCGAGGTTGACCGTCCCCAGTTCTGAGGCTGCCGGGCATTCCGATCCGAACGTTTCACTATGGATCCTGGCCTGCGCGGGCGTGCAGGCTGCCAAGCCCGCCGCGGCAGAGGGGTCGAGCGTCATGCCTTCGGGCAACGTGATCGTTCCCGTCTTGACCTGGGACTGCGCGCTCGCTGTCGGGTTGTTCGGCAAGGAAACCGCGGTCGTGATTTCGTTGGGCTGGTCTGAAAGTTTCGATCCCGATTCCAATTCGAATTTGGGTTCGAACAGCAAGCTCCCGCAGCCACTGAGCCCGACCGGGGTGGTAAACGAACCGGGCGCCCTGAAAGGAGTTTCCTGTTTTGCGCCTTCCACACCTTCTAGACTCAGCCGCGTAGTGTTGTCACCGGGACAACTCGTCGCGTTCGTGATGAAATCGCCTCGACCGCTGGTGCCTATGAGGACCAAACGCGACCTGATCAACGGCAGCTCCGGCGAGACGTTGATTTCGAAGTAGTCGTGATAGTCGCCAGCACCGGTGCCCTTTGCTTCCTTGCCCCATTCGACGTTGCCTTCGATCAGGGTGTGAGCGTAGAGCTGAGTTTTGCTTTTAGTGATGAATTCCGGAAGTGGCAGCGCAACACCAAAATCAGACGAGCGGCCATCCGGCGGAACGAGATTATAGACTTTGCCTTCGATGGGAACATCGGTTACGAATGTGCCGGTTTCCGTGTAAAGGGCCACTACCACTTTGTTGATACCGATAATTGTTTCTCCGCTGCAAGCTGGCCCAGTAAATGTCCCGGGGGCTACTTCTACACCGAATTCTTCCACCTTGCACTCTGGTACTGCTACTGGGCTGGTAGCAAGCCCAGTAGCGACATCAGTTCTGACGTGCGTCACAACCCCGGTCGGCTGCGCTTCGCCTTTCGCATAATCCCCGACCGTCGTGACCTTGAAGTCCGTGATTCCAAATGGGACACGCCCACCCGCCTGCGTGTAGCCTTCGGCCTTAGCTTCAGCTTCGCTCACTTCTTTTTTGGGCAGCGTAAAGGGAGGCGCGCCTTCTTCTCCACACGTTTCATGCCCTGCAGAGCAGTTGACCGCAACAAACCTTTCGACCCCGACGGCCCCCTGCGCCGCGGGCGCCGAGACGGCGACCAGCGCGAGGAGCGCACCGACCAAGGGCGCCAGAAGAGCGAAGCGAAAGCGTGCGTTGGACCTGGACCTCATGCGGACCTCCCTATCGAGCCGGGGCTTGGATACCCGGCCTTTGACTCCCCGTACTTCCCAAAGTTGCGGCTACGTATCGATGTCCTTCAAAAGTTCTTATCCGTAGTTCCCACTGAGCGAATCTTACGACCCATGTCTACTTTAGACGATGCCTGCCAATGTCCTGCATCGCTCTTGCAAATCGCAGCTTACACCATGCAACGGGTGGTGTCCAGAGGGAAGCGTTCGGGGCGATTAGTCAGTAGTAGCGTGAGGAAAGTCTGGCCGGCGGGCCAGCCCAAGCAGCTGTAGTCCGTGAGACGATCGTCATGATCTTCGGGATGCCCGATCACGATGCGGTGTTGTTCGATCTCGACGGCGTGCTCGTCGACTCGCGTGTGCCCTTCGCGCGCGGCGTCAACAGCGCGCTCACCTCGCAGGGTCTTCCCACCCGGCCGGAGCACGAGCTCCACCAGCATCTCGGCCCTCCCCTGCACCGCACGTTCCAGGCGCTGGCGGGCGAGCAGTCGCTCGTGCAGCCATGCGTCGATGCCTATCGTGCGCGCTACCGCGAGCTGGCCGCAAGCGAGACGGCCGTCTTCCCCGGCATCCGCGAGCTCCTCGACGAGCTCTCCGGCCGAATGCCAATCCTCGTCGCGACATCCAAGCCGCGTGCGCTCGCCGAGCCTTTGCTCGAAGCCCTGCAGCTGCGCCGCTTCTTCGCGGCCGTGATCGGCCCCGAGCTCGACAGCGAGAACGAGCAGAAGGCAGTGACCGTCGGACGCGCGCTGGCCGAGCTCACACCCACCGCCCATCCGGTCATGGTCGGAGATCGCAAGCACGACATCGTCGCCGCCCACGCGCACGACATCCGCGCGATCGGCGTGCTCTGGGGGATCGGCTCAGAAGCGGAGCTGCTCACCGCCGGAGCCGACGCGCTCGCACGCTCTCCCGCCGAGCTCGCAACCCTGCTTAGGTACGGACAATGAGCGTCGAGATCCGCCCAGTCCGCACCCGGCGCGAGCTGAACACCTTCATCAAGCTGCCTTGGCGGCTCTATCGCGACGAGCCCAATTGGGTTCCGCCGCTTTTGATGGACGTCAAGAAGCGACTGGACCAGAAGCAGAACCCGTTCTTCAAGCACGCCGAGGCGCAGTACTTCCTCGCCTACCGCGATGGCAGGGCCATCGGGCGGATCAGCGCCCACGTCGATCGGAACTTCAACGAGTTCCAGGACAACGCGTGGGGGTTGTTCGGGTGGTTCGAGTGCGAGGACGACTCCGAGGCAGCGCGCGCGTTGTTAGACGCAGCGGAGGGGTGGCTGCGCGAGCGCGGGCGGGATCGGATGGTCGGTCCGATGGACTTCACGACCAACGACGAGTGCGGTCTGCTGATCGAGGGTCATGAGCATCCTCCGATCATCCTCTGCCCCTGGCATCCCCCCTACTACCAGCGTCTGTTCGAGCAGGATCTAAATCTGGGGAAGGCGATGGACCTGTACATGTGGAGTCTGAACGTGGAGGGTCGCGAGAAGGTCCACCCGGCGATCTGGGAGGTGGCCGGAAAGGTCGAGTCCGAGCACGGGATCGTCTGCCGCAACTTCCGCAAGCGGGACCTGCAGGCCGAGGTGGACCGCTTTGTGGAGATCTACAACTCCGCCTGGGAGCGCAACTGGGGCTTTGTCCCGTTGACAGAGGAGGAGGTCCGCCACTACGCCAAGGACCTCAAGCCGATTCTCGACGAGAACTGGGCGATGGTCGCCGAACGCAAGGACACCGGCGAGGTCGTCGGAGCCGCACTGACGCTGCCCGACTACAACCAGGTGCTCGCCAAGCTGAACGGCCGCCTGCTCCCACTCGGCTGGCTGACGGCACTGCGCGAGCGCAGGAAGATCAACGCGGTCCGCGTGATCGTGCTCGGCGTGAAGTCCGACTACCGCCACACGGGCGTCGCGGCGCGCTTCTATCAGATGCATTTCGACGCGGCCGAACGCACACCCCAGAAGGGCGGCGAGATGGGCTGGACGCTCGAGGTCAACGAGCCGATGAACCGCGCGATGGAAGGCATGGGCGGCAAGATCAAGCGGCGCTACAGGGTTTACGAGCGGGTGTTGTAGGGCTTTCGCTTCGAGCGGGCCGTTCGCCGGCGGAGGGTCTTTTCAACGTCGTAACCGACTTCGGCCTTCTTGGCGAGCACGCTGATCAGCGCGCCAGTGATCGGTATGCCGCTCGCTGTTCTCCCGTGCGTCTTCGTAACCATACTCGCAATTAATCTACGCCTATCCGGGGATAGCCGTGGTCTCCGAGAACCCAATGGGCGCACCGAAGCTGACCCGTAGCAGCGCCCCGCCCCCCGGCGCGTTCGCCGCCTCGGCATACCCCCCGCAGGCCTCCGCCGCCTGGCGCACGATCGCGAGGCCGAGACCGGACCCCGGCAGCTTGCGCGCACGGTCGGCGCGGTAGAAGCGGTCGAACACGAACGGCAGGTCCACCTCGTCGAACCCGGGCCCGTGATCGCGGACGGTCAGCACCCCGTCGTGCAGGCCGATCTCGACGAGCCCACCCGTCCGGGCTCCACTTGTGGGCGTTCTCGAGCAGGTTCGAGACCGCGCGCACGATCCGCTCGCCCTGCCCGCGCACGAGCGTCGGCTCGAGGTCGAGCTCGAAGCGCAGATCGCCGCGGCGACGTGTGCGCTCGACCGCGCCCTGGACGACCTCGTCGAGGCGCACGTCCTCCGCTTCGGCCTCCCCCCTGCCCGCGCCGCGCGCCAGCTCGACGACATCGCTCACGAGCGCGGTCAGCTCGTCGAGCTCGCTGACGATGTCGGCGCGCAGGCTCTCCTGCTCGTCCGCCGGCAGGCGCTCGGCTTCGCCGAGGACCTGGATGTTCGCGCGCAGCGAGGCGATCGGCGTGCGCAGCTCGTGCCCGGCGTCGGCGATCAACTGACGCTGCGCCTCGACCGAGCGCTCCAGCGCGTCGAGCGTCGTATTGAAGCTGCCCGCCAGCCGCGCGAGCTCGTCGCGGCCCTCGACGTCCAGCCGCCGCGACAGGTCGAGGTTGCCCGTCAGCGCCTCCGTGCGTTTGGTGAAGCGCGCGATCGGCGCGAGCGCGACGCGCGCGACGAGCGCGCCGAGGATCGCCGCGAGCGCGATCCCGGCGACGCCGACGATCACGAGCAGCAGCAGGATCCGGCTCAGCTCTTTGTTCATTTCCGTCAGCGGCCGCGCGATCATCACCGCGCCGCTCGCGCCGGTGCCGATCGTCAGCACGCGCAGCTTCGTCCCCTTCACCGTCCGGTCGCTCAGCGCGCTGCCGGTGCCGCTCGCGGCGATCGCCCTGTCGCTCGCGCTGACCGCGATCCGCGGCGAGGTCCCCTGCCCGGCGGGCACCTCGACGGTGCCGTTCGGCGCGATGAACTGCACGTAGCCAGAGGCCGCCCCGAACGGCGCCGGCTGCACGTGCGTGGGAAAGCCCCCCTGAGGCTGACCGGACAGCCGCCGCCCGGTTCGGGGCGGGTCGGGCCTCGCGCCGGCCGGTCCCGACGAACGCCTGCGCGCGCTGGCGCAGCCCCTGGTCGATCTCCCCCTGCAGGTCCGAGCGCACCGCCAGATACAGCGCCGACCGCGGCCGCGAGCACCGCCAGCCCGACCGCGATGCCGGCCGCCGCCGCGATCCGCGCGCGCAGGCTCACGGCTCGCGCAACACGTAGCCGACCCCGCGCACGGTGTGGATCAGCTGGCGCGCGCCCGCCCCCTCCAGCTTGCGGCGCAGATACCCGACGTACACCCGCAGCGCGTTCGAGGCCGGGCCGAAGTCATAGCCCCACACGCGGTCGTAGATCAGGGTGTGCTGGAGCACGTGGCTTTGGGTTGAGCATCAACAGCTCCAGCAGCTGGTACTCCGTCCGCGTCAACTCGACGAACTGGCCCTGGACGTCCGCTCCGTGGCGCGAGCTGTCCAGCCGCAGCTCCGCGAACGTCAGCGACGTCCGGATCTGCTTCCGGACCGGAACGACGCAAGAGCGCGCGCAGCCGCGCCTTCAGCTCGCCGACGTCGAACGGCTTGACCATGTAGTCGTCCGCGCCCACGTCCAACCCGTCGATCCGGTCGGCGACCGCGTCGCGCGCGGTCAGGATCAGGATCGGCACGCGGTTGCCCAGCAGGCGCAGGCGGCGGCAGACCTCCAGGCCGTCGATCCCCGGCAGCCCCACGTCGAGCACGACCGCGTCCGGGATCGCCTGCACGACCTGCTCGAGCGCCTGCTCGCCGTCCTCGGCGACTCTGCACCTCGTAGCCGCCGAGCGTCAGCGCGCGGCGCAGGGCGTCGCGCACGGCGCGGTCATCGTCGACGACGAGGATCCTCATCGTCTCTGATTCTTGCGTGCGCAGTGCGGCAGCGCGACCCTGGCAGTCGTAGAGGGTCGCGGCGAGCCCGTCGCTGCGCCTGTGCGCGTACCGAAGAGCGCGCTCGTGCTCGCTCGTACCGCTGACCGTGTTCGTCGTGCTCGGGAGCGTCACCTTGCGGCAGACCTTCGCCGCGGCGGCGATCGCGACGCTCGAGCCTTTGCGCGTATCGCCCGGCAGTCCGCCCACCGCTCTCTTCGCCGCCGAGCACCCAGCGGATCTTGCCCGCCGCCACCTCATCGGCGAGCCAGGAGATGCTGACGGTGCTCTCGCGCCCGGAGAAGCCGCCGATCCCCGCGACGTTCGCGTCTTTCTCGATGATCGCCGTGGCCGCGCTCGACTGGCTCTCGACCGCGAGCGTGCCGCCGCCGTGCGCGTGATGTAGCTGAGCGCCTCCGTCAGGGAGGCTTCGCCGCCGCCGGGCCGCCACCGCCGACCACCCGGTCCGCCACCGCCGCGGCAAACCGGGCCGCCCGCCACCGGCGAAACCGGCGCCGCCCGCGGAAGGGTTGGGAGAGCGGTTCCGGTCCCGGCCGCGAAGGATCCGCCGGCGGTCGCGCCGGAAGGCGCACCCGCACCGGTCGAAGTGCCAGGAGGCTCCGCCTGTCGGCCCGCACTCCGCGGCTCCCGCTGCGGTGCCGCCCGATTGCGACGTGCCGCCGGAGCCGAACAGCTGCACGCCGCCGACACCGCCAGCGCCGCCTGCCCGGCCACCGCCGCCGAAGCCGGGCCGTCCGCCCGCGAAACCACCCCGTCCGCCCGCGAAGCCGCCACGCCCGCCAGGACCGCCACCGAGTCCGCCCGGCCCACCGGTTCCAGCCGACTCGGGTCCGCCCGCGGGGAACGTCCCGCTCGTCGCGTGACCGAGCGTGTCCACCGCCCACGCGCCGGGCGCGACGAGCAGCGCCGCGAGCACGGCCCCGAGCGCCGCGAGGCGCACGCGCCGCTCCGCGAACGCCGCCAGCGCGAGCGCGGCGAGCACACCGACGGCGATCAGGATCGGCACGAGCCACGTCAGTTCTCCGGGGTACCGGCCGAGCACCGCGAGCTCGGTCGCGACGCCCGCGACGACGGCGAGCGGGCCGACGATCCGCGCGTTCAGCCCGCCCTTCAGCAGCTGCGCGGCGCCCGCGCCGGTGAGCGCGGCGATGAACGGCGCGAGCAGCGAGACGTAATAGGGATGGAAGATGCCTTTCGCCGAGCTGAACACCACCCCGGTCACGAGCAGGGCGCCGCCGACCGCGATCAGCCAGCCGCTGCGCGGGTCGGCGCGGCGCAGACGGCTGGCCACGAGGATGCCGATCCCGCTGACGAGCGCGAAGCCGAGCAGCCAGCCGGCCTGGCCGCCGAGCGCGGAGTTCAGCAGGCGCAGCGGCCCGGCGCGTGCCGCCGAACACGCTGCCGCCCCCGCCGCCTCCGCCGGCCCCCTCCCGGCCCGCCCGTCTGCCCGTCGATCCGCCCGACGCCGTTGTATTCGGAGATCAGGGAGAGGATCTTGTTGTCGCTCGTGCCGGAGATCCACGGCCGGTCGGCCGCCGGGGTCAGTTCCACGAGCAGCGGCCAGGCGCCGCCGACGAGCACCATCGCGACGCCGCCCGCGAGCAGCTGGCGCAAGGCGTGCAGGCGGGGGCGGGGGGATTCCCATCAGCCGGCGCGATCCACAGCCAGGCGGCGACGATCCCGGGCACGACCATCAGCGCGACGGCCATCTTCGTCTCGAAGCCCAGCCCGACCGCCACGCCCGCGAGCACGAGCCAGCGGGTCTGCGAACGGGCGGGCGCCGCTTCCAGCGCGCGCACCGTGCACCACAGCGCCGCCACGCAGCAGAGGACGAGCAGCGCGTCCGGGTTGTTGTGGCGCGAGATCGCGACCGTGATCGGCGTCAGCGCGAGCGCCAGCCCGGCGACGAACCCGCCGAGGCGACCGAAGCGGCGGCGGACGAGGTCGTAGACGAGCACGACCGTCGCGACCCCGATCAGCGCCTGCGGGACGAGGATGCTGAGCGAGTGGTAGCCGAAGACCCTGACCGACAGCGACTGGATCCACAGCGCCAGCGGCGGCTTGTCGACCGTCATCACGCCGCTCGCGTCGAGCGAGCCGAACAGGAAGTTGTGCCAGCTCGTGCTCATCGACCTGACCGCCGCCGCGTAGTAGTCGTTCGCCCAGCCGTTGCGGCTCAGCGCCCACAGGTTCAGCGTCCCCGCGAGCGCGATCAGCCCGACCAGCTCGGGATACGGCAGGCGCAGCGCGAACGTGCGCGTCCGTGTCCGATGACGCAGCGTCAGCGAAGGGGCGGGCCGGGTCTCCCAGGAGAAGCTCATGTCCCGAGCATCGCCGGGGGGTGTAGGAGCAGCGTGTGAGGAAGGTAAAGATGGATAAGTTATTAGACGAATATACGTCTATACGATTAAACGTTTAATCGTCTAAACTGATACTCATGCTGTTCCGAACCCCCAAGATCACGAAGGAGCTCCGAGCCCGACTCGACGAGCTCGACCTGCTGCGCGGGCGCCTCGGCGCCGAGGCCGGTGGCGCGGGCCTCTGGCTCGGCAGCCTGCGCCGACAGGTTCGGGCAAGCTCGGCCGAGAGCTCGATCTCGATCGAGGGCTTTCACGTCCCCGAGGACGAGGCCGCGAAGCTCGTCGCCGGCGAGGAGCTGCCCGGCACCGAGGACGAGAGTCGGATGGCGCTCGCCTGCTACGCCCGCGCGATGGACCACGTCGGCGTGATGGCGAGCGATCCGTGCTTCCGCTGGCTCGACCGCGTGATCCTCGACCTGCACTTCGACGCCTGCGACTTCCAGCGAGACAAAAGCCCCGGCCTGTGGCGAGCAGGGCCGATCGGCGTGACCGGCGGCGATGGCAGCCTCGCCTATCGAGGTCCCGACGCGGACGAGGTCCCCGATCTGATCGCCGAGCTCGTCGACTGGCTCCAGGAGGGCGACCTCGACGCACCGGCCGTCGTCAGAGCCGCGATGGCCCATCTGAACCTGGTCTCGATCCACCCCTTCCGCGACGGCAACGGCCGCATCTCCCGGATCGTGCAGTCGCTCGTGCTGGCGCGCGAGGGTCTCATGTCGCCCGAGTTCTCCTCGATCGAGGAGTATCTCGGAGCGCACACACCCGCCTACTATGCGGCCCTCCGAGCCTTGCGCGATCGCTACCAGCCGGAGCTAGACGCCACGGGCTGGGTCACCTTCTGCGTAGAGGCACATCTCGTACAGGCGCGGCAGCGACTGACGCAGATCGAGCAGGCCGGCAAGCGCTGGCGCTTCCTTGAAGCAGCTCGTTGAAGACCGTGGCTGGTCCGACCGCCTCGTCATCGCGCTCGAGCAGAGCCTCTTCCACGGCGACGGATCGAAGCTCGTACGCCACCGAGGCCGGCATCTCCCCCGCCAACCGCCAGCGCTGACTTCCGCCGCCTGCTGGACACAGGGCTTGTCGTCCGGCAGAGCCTCGGACGCACGACACGCTACATGGCCAGCGACGCTCTGCGCGACGGCGTCCGCGATGTCTTGACGTAAAAGGCCGCCAGACGGAGACATACGTAGCACTATGGTGGTGGCGCTCGGTGGCATCGACCGAGCGCAGGGCGGCGAGCGAGCGCTCCGGACGCAGCATCCTGAGGCGCTCAAGACGCTGAGGGAGATCGCGCGAGTCCAGAGCGTCGAATCCTCAAACGCGATCGAGCAGATCACCGCCCCATCCCAGCGCATTCGGGCGCTTGTCAGCGAGCAGACTGCCCCCGCGAATCGCTCCGAGGAGGAGATCTCCGGATACCGAGCCGCCCTGGACACGATTCACTCGAGCGCCGAGCACATCCCCTTCAAGCCGAGCGTGGTTGAGCAGTTCCACCGCGATCTCTACCAGTTCACCAATACCCCGGCCGGACGCTGGAAGAGCGTGGAAAACTCGATCGAGGAAGTCACGCCCGCCGGCGTCAAAGTCTTGCGATTTCAGACCATCACGGCGATCGAGACTCCGGCGGCCATGGGTGAGCTTCACGATCGCTTCGCCGTTGCCCTGGACTCGGGCGCACATCATCCGCTCCTGCTTGCTCGGCTCTGGACGGAAAGCTCGCTGGCGCAAGCTCGCGTGAGCCAACCTTTATGGTCGCCTGTCCAGGTCACGTGCGGCCAATCTTCAACGGGAGTCCATACCTCGGGAACGCGGATCCGGCGAAGCTACAGCTGTAACGTCGGTACCCAACCCCATCTCGAGGTGAGGAGAGCGATGCGACCCCGCGTTTCCCGCGTTCCCCAGATCGTGGCCCTTGGCGGCGGCGGCTTCTCGATGGAGCAGGGCAACCCCCTGCTCGACGACTACGTGCTCTCGCTGACCGGGGCGAAGCGCCCGCGCGTGTGCTTCCTGCCGACCGCCTCGGGTGACGCCGACCACTACGTCGTGCGCTTCTACCGGCGCTTCTCGCCCGGCTGCGAGGCCAGCCACGTCTCGCTGTTCCGCCGCGACCAGGGCACCGGCGGGGTCGAGGACGACCTCGCGACCCACCTGCTCGCGCAGGATCTGATCTACGTCGGCGGCGGCAACGTCGTCAGCATGCTCGGCGCGTGGCGCGCGCACGGCCTCGACAGCGTGCTGCGCCAGGCGTGGCGCAAAGGCGTCGTGCTGTGCGGTCCCTCCGCCGGCTCGCTCTGCTGGTTCGCGGAGTCGCTCAGCGCCTTCCACGGCGCGCCCCGGCGCGTCAGCGGCCTCGGCCTGCTGCCCTACTCCAACTGCGTCCACTACGACGCCGAGCCCGCGCGGCGCGCGGAGTACCACCGCTTCGTCGGCGACGGCATGCGCCCCGGCTACGCCGCCGAGGACGGCGTCGCGCTGCACTTCCGCCGCACGCACCTGGAGCGCGTCGTCAGCTCCCGTCCCGACGGGTGCGCCTACCGCGTCGAGCCGGCCGCCGACGGCGTGCTCGAAACGCCGCTCGAGACGGTCTACCTCGGGGCCGCGGACGCCGGCGTCGCGACGAGCGGCTCCGCCAAGGCGACCTACGAAGGCCAGTACTACGAAGGCGAGGACAGCGAAGACCAGGCCGCCAAGGCGGCTGCGGCTGCCGCCCGTGACAGCGATCGCGGCCGCGTGAGCCCGCCGGGCGGCCCAGGACCCGCCCGCCTCTGACACGACGCCGCGGGACGGAGCGAGTCGACGCTGCTCGCGCTCGGCGGCGGCGGCTTCACGATGGAGCCGAACAACCCGCTGCTCGACGACTACGTGCTCTCGCTCGCATCCGCGAAAGAGCCCCGGATCCTGTTCCTGCCGACCGCCTCGGGCGACACGACGGCGCAGATCAACGCCTTTCACGCGCGCTTCGCCGACCGCTTCTGCATCCCCGAGCACCTCTCCCTGTTCCGGCTCGGCGAGGTCAAGCGCCCGCTCGCGGAGATCGTGCTCGAACAGGACATCGTCTACGTCGGCGGCGGCTCGATGCGCAACCTGCTCGCGATCTGGCGCGCCCACGGGCTCGACAAGCTGCTGGAGCAGGCATGGCGCGCGGGCGTCGTGCTCGCCGGCCTCAGCGCCGGCGCGATGTGCTGGTTCGAAGGCGGGGTCACCCGCTCGAGCGGCCCGCCGGCGCCGATGGCCGGGCTGGGCCTGCTCGAGGGTTCGCTCACCGTCCACGCCGACGGCGAGCCCGAGCGCCTGCCCGGTGTGGCTCGCGAGCGTGCGCGACGGCACCCTCCCCGGAGGCTGGGCCGTCGACGACGGCGTCGGGCTGCTGTTCCGCGGGCAGCGCCTGCAGCGCGTCGTCAGCTCGCGGCCGGGCGCCGGCGCGCAGCGCGTCGACCAGGTCGCCGGCGAGCTCGTCCGGCACCGCCTCACGCCCGAGCTGCTCGGCGAGGACTCATCCGGAGCGCTCGGCGGCTACGACGAGGACGTCCAGGAACTGCGGCGCGTCAACCGCCTGCGACGGGGCATGCTCGGCGAAGGGCTCTAGGTCGAAGGGAGATCAGGCAAGCCGGACGAGCAAGCAGGCCGAGACGAGTGAGGCTGGCAGGATCTGCGAAAGGACCCGGACCGTCGTCGGTCAGGCCGGCGTCGCCGTCAGCGCGTAGGCGGCCTTGCCGTCACCCGCGCGCTTGGTGCGGGTGATCGTCCCCGCCTGCTGCAGCCGGCGTAGGTTGTTGTTGATGATCGCGCCGCTCATCGCCGTGACGACGGCCAGCTCGGAAACCGTGTGCGAGCCGTGCTCGAGCGCCGCGAGGATCGCCACGGCGGCCGCGCCGCGCTGGGCGCGTTTGGGAGCGATGGCGCGGCGGCCGGGACGGCGCGGGGTCGACTGGCTTACGGCGCGAGGACCCGATCCGGCCTCTGTGTTCGCGCCGGCCTCAGGCTCCGGGGCGGGCTTGGGCTCAGGCGCGGGCCGAACGGCGTTCCGTTTGCCCGGCGGACGGCCCCTGCGACGAGTCGGTGCTGCGTTCGCAGCAGCAGAGTCTGTTGCGGCGGAAGGAGCGGAGACCCGGGCGGACACACCACCGGTCGCAACGCCCTCCCCCTCGCCGGCCTGCTCGAGCGCGGCGGCGGCGTCGAGCAGGCTCTCGTACTCGTCCACCAACGGGCGCAGCTCGCGCAGGCGCGCGTCGAGCTCGTCGTAGATCTTGCTCAGCAGGTCAGGGGATGCCATCGCGGCCTGCAAGATATGCGATCACGAAAATCGGAGCCGACTCAAGCGACAAACGGCTCCGCAGGGGATGGCTCCGCCGGAGATCCGTTGAGGCGTTATCTGCGACCGGTCTTGCGCGGCTTCGCCGGGCGCGGCGGATAGCGCTTGCGCTCCTCGGCGGTCATCTTGCGGATCGTCAGCGAGCCTTCCTTGAGCTGTCGCTCGACATCCTCGAGTTTCGCAACCCGACGCTCAGCCGCACGATCTGCCTGAGTAGCCATAGTTTCAGGTTAGCGCGCCGGTGAGTGGTATTCGGGTTTTACCCTGCAATTCAGCGTCAAAGACTCACTATTCGGCGTTTAACACTCCCACGCAGCTTCTCGCGCGAGTCGATGTCGAGCTTGCGGTAGACGTTCGAGAGGTGCATCTCGATCGTCTTCGTCGTGACGAACAGAGCCTGGGCGATCTCGCGGTTGCTGCGCCCGTCCGCCGCGTGACGCGCGACGCGCAGCTCGCTCGGCGTGAGCGCGTCGACGCCCGTCAGCCACGGCCGCCGCGGGCGTCCGTCGGCGGCGCTCAGCTCCTCGGCGGCGATCGCGGCCAGCGGCTCGGCGCCGCAGCGCGAGGCGAGCTCCAGGGCGCGCCGCAGCGGCTCGCGCGCCTGCGCACGCTTGCCCGCCCGGCGCAGCTCCGCGCCGTGACCGACGAGCGCGCGGGCGAGCTCGAGCTGCGCCGGGCTGCGCTCGAGGCTGAGCACCGCCTGCTCCCACAACGAGGCGCGCTCGGCGGCGGTGGGCGCCAGGATGGCGCTCGCCATGAGGGCCACCCCGATCGAGCTCGCCACCCCGAGCTCGCGGGCGTCGGCGAGCTCGCTCGCCACCAGCGCTCGGGCGCGCTCGCGCTCGCTCGCTCCCAGCAGCAGCGCGAGCTGTGAGCGCCAGCGCTGGTAGGCGGCATTGCGGAAGCCGACGGCCCCCAACAGCTTGCCGACCTCCTCGAGGTCGCCGACCGCCCCCTCCGTGTCGCCCTGGAGCGCGCGCAGGCGAGCGCGGGTGTCGAGCACCGTCACCCGTCCGTTCAGGGCCGCCGGCAGGCTCACGCCCTCGAGCAGCTCCGCCGCCTGCGCGTAACGTCCGCGCTCGCGCAACACCGCCGACAGGTAGCTGAGCGGGAACGGGAAGATGAACTCCAGCGCCTGCTCTCCGGCCGGCTGCTCGCCGAGCAACCGCAGCGCATCGAGGGCGTCGGCTTCGGCCTCGGCCAGGGCACCGGCGCGCAGCTGCGCGAACGCGCGAAAGGTCGCGCCGTGGACGAAACCCAGCACCGAGCCCCGGCGCGCGGCGTCGGCCAGCATCTCGCTCGTCAGCTCGATCGCCTGCTCGAGCTCGTCGTAGCTGACCAGCACGATCGCCGCGTGCACGGCCTCGGGGGCGTCGGCCGTCTCCGCGGCGAGAAAGCGACCGCCGTCCAGGCCCGCCCGCAGCAGCGGCAGCGTCTGCTCCGCCGGCGCGCAACCCATGCCGATGCAGGTCGCGAGCACGATCCGCATCGGACGTGCCGCCGGCCGATCTTCCGCGGCCAGCTCGCCGAGACGCTCCAGCGATGGCTCGCCGGCGAGGCCCGCACCGAGACCGGTGGCGATCGCCATCACCAGTCGCCGGCGCTCGACGAGCTGCACCAGGTCGGGGTCGCGCCCCGTGGCATCCCGCAGCGCGAGCTCGAGCAGCTCGAACAGCCGCTCGTGCTCGCCCGCGTACAGACACACGTCGGCGAGATCGAGCGCCAGCAGCACACGCTCCAGCGGATCGCCCTCCAGCTCCAGAGCGCCCTGCAGGTGAACACCCGCGGCGGGATCGCGCACGACGAGCTCGGCCCGTCCCAAGCTCGGCCAGCACGGAGCCGAGCCGATCCTCGGCCGGCGGCTCGGCCAGCGCCCGGCGCAGATCTGTCACGGCGACGCTCGGCGCCCCCCGGCCGAGGGCGGCGCGGGCCGCCGCGCGCAGATGCTCGACGTTCGCCTCCTCGCCAGCCGGGTCGGCATTCAGCAGGTGCGCGGCGATCGCCTGGGGTTCGGCGTGCTCGGCGGCCAGCAGCGTCGCGGCCGCGGCGTGCAGACGGGCGCGACGGCGAGCGCCGATCGACCCGTAGACAGCCCCGCGCAGCAGGGGATGCACGAAGCGCGGCGCGGCGCCCTGGTCGAGGATCCCGTCGCGCACCAACGCCTCGGCCGCCTGCGCCGCGCGGTCGAGGTCGAGGCCGGCCAGCGCGGCCGCCTGGCGCAGCTCAGCGCCGTCGCCGAGGATCGCGAGCGCGTGGGCGACGGCGCGCGTCTCGGCCTCCTGCCGGCCCAGACGCGCCAGCACGTTGCGTTCGATCCCCGCCGGGTTCAGCGTGTCGAGGGTGGCGGCGCTCGCGGTATCCGGCGAGGCTCCCCCACGTCGCAGCTCCCCGAGCAGCTCGGCGACCGCGAACGGGTTGCCGGCCGTGACGCGTCGCGAGGCCTCGGTGAACGTCGCATCCGGGGGCGTGCCGAGGGCGTGCTCGATCAGCACCGCGAGCGACTCCGCCGCCAGCGGCCCCAGCTCGAGCGTGATCACCGAGGGCACGGCGGTGAGCCTCGCCAGCAGCTCGGCCCCGGGCTCCGGCGGCCGCGTGGCGAGCACGATCAGGATCGGCAGATCCTCGATCCGCCCGCTCAGGTAGGCCAGCCACTCGAGCGTCGTGGCATCCGCCCAGTGGAGGTCGTCGACGGCCAGCAGCACGGGGCCATGCGCCGCGAGGCCCGCGAGCACCCAGTAGAGCCCGTGCAGCACCGCCAGCGGACCCTCCGGCGGGCGCTCCGGCTCGAGGCCGAAGACGCCGGCGGCGAGGCCGGCGGCGCCGTCGAGGAGCGCCGCCCGCTCGGCGGGCGCCAACCCCACGATCTCCCCCTCCAGCAGCTGCCGCACGACGCCGAAGGCGAAGTCGCCCTCGAGCTCGCTGCCGCGGGCGCGAAACACGCGCAGGCCGTGCTCGTCCGCAAGCCCGCAGGCGGCCGTGAGCAGCGTCGTCTTGCCCTCGCCGGGGCGCCCACGAATCGACACGATCGCCCCCTGCCCGCCGGCCGCCGCCCGCGCGAGCTCGGACAGTCGCTCGAGGGCATCCTCGCGCTCCAGCAGTGGGCTTGGATTGGAGGCGATCGAGGTGGGGATGTCCAAAACCTAGGGTTCGACCCTGTTGCGAAGCGATCCTTACCCAAGCAAGCTTACGGCAGCGATTTTCCGCGCGCCCGCGTCGCTGCCGTAAGGCAAAACGCAATCCCCGACAAGCAGCTCGAAGGAGTCGATGACGCCTGTGAGGCACCGCCAGCTTTCAACCGTCCGCTTCCCTGCGCCGGCTTCCGTTGCGCCGCTCTCCGCACCAGCCTCGGCTGGCCCAATCTCTCTCCGGGCTCCTCGCTGCCGGTCGTCGACGGCTGCTGTGGGCGATGTTTGCGATCTTGGCGGTTGCCGTCGCGGCGGTCGGTGGCTCTTTGGCACAGACATCGGGGCATGGACGACCCGCGCTTGGAACCTCTGCTCACAACCAGGCACATCTATCGACCGCTGCCAGTCTCGCGATCTCGCGGGGGCTGGGCGCGGACCTCGCCGCATATCGGCTTGCCCGATCCTCCGGCGGCTTCGTCGCTCGTAATGGCCGCCAAGGGCTGACGGCGAATTTCGGTGTCCACGGTGCCACTGTCAACGCACGCCACGGCGCGTACGCGAGCATCGCGCTGCGGGCGATCGGGTCGGGCGCCGCGCTGCATCCGGTTGGCGTCGCGTCGCCACTGGCGCGAGGTAACCGCGTCGAATACCGGCGCGGTGGGGCGACCGAATGGTTTGCCAACGGGCCCGCGGGGGTCGAGCAGGGGTTCACGATCGCAAGAAAGCCTGCCGGCGCAACGAACGACGCCCTCACGCTCGCGATGGGCATCTCGGGCACGCTCAGGGCACGTCCTGGGACGGCGGATGGGCTGATGCTGGTCGGAGACGACGGCAAGGCAGTGCTGCGCTACGGTGATCTGAGCGTCAGCGACGCTAGAGGAAGGATGCTACCGGCACACATGACCGTCGAGCATGGGCGTGTGCTGATCAGCGTTGACACGCGTGGGGCGCGTTATCCGCTCACGGTCGATCCGCTCGTGCAGGATGCGGAGCTCACAGCCTCCAAAGATGACGGGACTTATGGCTTCGGTTTCAGCGTGGCGATCGACGGTGACACGGTCGTCGTGGGATCCCCGGAAGTGACTGTAGGATCCACTGCTGCTCAGGGTGCGGCGTTTGTGTTCACCAAGCCCGTTGGGGGCTGGTCTGGCCAGCTTAACGAGGTAGCCGAGTTGACCTCCAACAGTGCGGGGGCCTACAGCAATTTTGGCTGGTCAGTGGCGATCTCCGGCGAAACTATCGTTGTCGGCGCTCGGAATGTGGGCGTCAATTACGGAGCTGTGTATGAGTTCACCGAGCCGGTCGGTGGATGGACGGGCACACTTCAGCCGACCGCCACGCTTGGGCCGGGTGCATTCTCATATGACCTCGGCTATTCGGTGGCCATCTCTGGTTCGACCGTTGTTGCCGGGGCGCCCGACGCCGAAACGACCGGAGGGGGCGAACATCAGGGCTTGGTGGAGGTATTCAAAGAGCCAGTCGGAGGGTGGACGGGCACCGTGAGCGCGACAGCAAACTTTACATCTTCCGCATCCGAGCAGAACTACGAGGAGTTCGGCGACGCGGTGGCAATCTCGGGACACACGATCGTCGTGGGCGCGCCCGGAGCGATCATCCCGGGTTCCCCCCAGCAGGCCAACGACACTGAGACGGGCACCGCCTACGTGTTCACCGAACCCGGCGGTGGCTGGGTCGGCTCCGATGCTCCCGCGGCAACGTTGACCGACGGGGCTGTGGGTGACAAGCTCGGGATCTCGTTGGCGCTCGACGGAGAATCCACAGTGTTCGCCGACGCACCCTGCGCTCCCAACGGGTGCAACACCAATGCAGGCGGCGCGGGGGTTGTCGATTTTTACTCCAAGCCCGGCAGTGGGTGGGCGAGCACCTCCACACCCACGGGTCAACTCACTGACTCTGCTGGCCACGAACCATCAGATCTCGGCGAGTCGATCGCAGCCGACGGCACAACCGTTGTGGCGGGTGCCCCACTGGGCGGGTTCGTCGACGTGTTTGACGAGCCGACGGGCGGCTGGGAAAGCGAGACCCAGTCAGGTCAGTTCCCCGCTCCGAGCAAAGCGTTTGACCTCGGTTTCGCGGTTGGTGTCTCTGACGAAACACCTGTAGCTACCGCTTTCCTGCACAACAGCCATGCGGAACCGGCGAGTGGCGCCGCCTTCGTCTTTGGACTCCCCCTGCCAGCACCTGCGGTCGTGACCGAATCCGCGAGCCCCGTGGGCGAAACGACCGCAACACTCACCGGCACCGTCGATCCCAACGGCCTAAACGTCACCGAATGTAACTTCGAATGGGGCACGAGCAGTTCATACGGAAATCTGACCCCATGCTCCTCAGTCCCGGGGGCAGGCACGAGTGCTGTGACCGTGAGCGCCACGCTCGTGGGTCTCTCTGCTGGTGAGACTTACTACTACCGCTTAGTCGCGACAAACACCAGTGGGACCAGTAAAGGGATTTCCCAGAAACTCACAACAGCAACGGCACCACATACCGGAAGTCCCCCAGAATCGCCTCCAGTGGGAACGACCACCACCCCCACCGTCTCCACTACCGCGACATCTGCTTCAACTACCGCGACATCTACTTCGAGTGCGGGCACCTCTACAAGTGTCGCCACGTCCCCCAAAGCGATCGAAGAACTCCTGAACGGCTGCAGCGGCAGCCCCCTGGTCCTGAACGACGTCTACATCCAGGGCACCCATGTCGAGATCAGAGGCAGCGCAATCAAGAGCTATGTGGGCAAGAAGGTCAAGATTCTCTTCAACGAAGGCAAGCTGGTAGCCACAGCAACCGTCGAGACCAACGGGCAATACACGACCACCGCGCCACTGCCGCCCGCGAAGGTCCGCGACAACCTCGACACGCGCTACACCGCCGAGATCGGCAAGCTCCGCTCCCTGCACCTCAAGCTAGTCCGGCGACTGCTGCTGGAACCACTGAAGGCTTCAGGAACGACGGTCACGCTCACCGGCCAAGTCACGCCACCCTTGACCAAGCCGATCGCACCCGTCACCGTCGAACAGCAACTCGAATGCGGCAAGACGACAATCGCCAAGACCTTCACACCATCCGCGAACGGACGCTTCGACATCACCGTCACCGTCCCCGCGAACGCCAAGGCAGCGATCTTCCGACTCACGAGCAAGGTCGCCGCGAACAAGCACTCCGTCACACACGGCTTCACCACCTTCAGCCTGCCTTTGCCGATCGCGCTCGGATGAGCGCGACACCGATGACCAAGTCACGAGGAGCAATACATGCGTCGTAGATCAGGTCCAGCCGGCACTATGTCGGGCGCAGTTGCACGGCGACTGGTGGCGGGGTTGCTCGGCATCTCCTTCGCGGTGGCGCTGCCGGCTGCCGCGCAGGCGAACAACCTCTTCTCGATCGACCCAGACGCCTCCACGGTGGGGCCGATCGTGACCGAAGCCGCCGGCAATGGTTATCTCGCCTGGGAGCACAGGCCGGCTAGCTCTTCTGAAGCGGCGAGCACGATCTTCTGCAAGATTCCCTTCGGCGGCTCCTGCACCGACCCGCTCACCCTGCCGCTTCCCGGCTCGACGAGCAGTGGCGAAGAACCGGTCCAGCCGTACGTGGTGCTCGGCTCACAACCCAACATCGTCTATGTCGTCGGGCCGCGTTACACCCCAGACGACACACTGATTTGGACCTCGGAAAACGGCGGTACGAGCTTTTCTGCAGCGAAGACAATCGACAGTTATGCGAGCGGCACGGGTGTGGGTGATGTCCTGCTCAACCCGCTGCACCCAGCCAGCAAAGGAAGCCCGACGTCGGACCAGTTCGACATAGCGTCGTTCAACCCAGGGATCTTCTTCAGCGAAGCCGGCAACCTCGTCACCAAACCTCTCAGCTTCGCATTTGCAAGCCCTGGTGGCTTTGCCAGCGAATCTACCTTGGGATTCACAAAAGCCGGCCTCCCCGTCGAGGCCTATTGGACTGACCTGACACCTGAGGAAGTTCTCTACTACCGCAACACCAAATCTCCCGCAGACGAAGAAAAAAACTGGACTGGGCCGACCAAGGTGGCCGATGGCTATATCCCCAGCCTCGCCAGCGGACCGGATGGACTGTTCATGCTCTCCCAGGATTACCTACCCGGAGAATCTCAGGAAAATGCGCCGGCGGTACTCGAGCTGCGCAAGTACAAAGAAAACACGGGGACATTTGAAGCACCGGTGCAGATCGCGCGTGATTCGAGCTCGGGCCTATTCGACCAAGGGAATCTCTTTGAGAACCCCGAAACCGGTGCGCTTTACGTGGTCTGGCCAGAAATTAGCGGTGAAGCATACGTGATGAAACTGTGGGAATCGACCGACGGAGGGCAGACTTTTCACGGCGAACGCAACATCGCCGCAATCGGCTTCGGCTATGAGGGGCCTCCTCGTCTGGCAGTCGCCGGCAACGGCCAGGGCTGGCTCACGTTCAAAGACGAAGGCGGTCTCGAGGTCGCCGACCTCAACCCGCTGGTCTTCGCCACCACGCCGATCACGGTCACACCGACGCCAATACCAACCCCAACGCCCACTCCCACTCCTCTCCCGACTACAACCACCACGACCCAATCGGGCGCCGGCAGCAGCGGCGCCTCGATCACGGTCCCCCAGAGCACCGCTGTGACCGACCAGGCGCACATCGCGGGCGCGGCGGTGGCGAGCGCGACGGGCACCGTCACGTACAACCTATACAAGGACAGCAAGTGCACGGTCGCCGCGACCGCCGGCAGCATCGCGAGCGTCCTCGCCGGCGTCGCCGGTCCGTCAGCCGCAGTCAAGCCCGGTCCTGGGACCTACTACTGGAAGGTGACCTACGGCGGCAACGCGACGAACGATGGCTCGACGAGCGCGTGCGGCAGCGAGGTGCTCGTCGTGGCCGTGAACGAGGCGCACCTCGGGCTGCCGGCGAGCAACGCCTGCCTGAGCAAGCGCGCGTTCCTCGTGCACCCGCGCGCGCCCAAAGGAGTAAAACTCGTAAGCGTGGAGGTCCTGATCAACGGCAAACTCGCCAAGAAAGGTCCACTCTCCGGCCACGCGACGAGCGTCAGCCTCGTCGGGCTGCCGAAGGGCACGTTCAAGGTCGCGCTGATCACGAAGTCCTCGAAGGGCAAGACCTACGAGGAAGTCCGCACGTTCCATACCTGCGTCGCCGGCAAGCACGGGCAGGCGAAGAAGTGAGCCGGCTGAGCCCTCCACGAGCGATCGGCGCCCTCACCTGCCTCGCCGCAGCGTGCTCGATCGCCCTCGCCCCGCAGGCCTCCGCGTCCGGCGCGCATCCAGTTAGCCGCTGCGCAACCTTCCATGCCAGGGGCTCCGAGTACGGCGTCTACATCGCCGACGGTCACGTCAAGTGCAGCGTCGCCGTCGGGATCCTGAAGGCGGTCGACAGCGGCAAGGGCAAGATCATCGAACACGGCTCCTCGGCTGACTCATACGTTCTCTATCGAGGCTGGCTCTGCCCGTTCGGCAACATGGGCGAGCAGACCTGCGAGCACTCCGGACATCCTGTCAACAACCCAAGCCAGGACATCGCAAGCCTGTCCTGCTCGATCGAACGGGGCTGCCCCGTGCGGGCCGCCTTCCCGAACGAATAGCGGCCGCGAACGAAGCCCTCAGAATGCGCGGTAGGAGCTACGCGTGATCGTGAAGCCGTGACGGGCGCGGTTGACGCAGCGAACGGCGCGCGCGCTGATCGTGCACGTCACTTCGATCGGGCCGATACCGCCCCACTTGCGCCCGCTCCGCAGCGCCACCTGATGGGTGCCGACGAACGAGTCCTGGCTGAGCCGCGCCAGCGACGGGCGCCCGACCGAGCCGAGGAACACGAAGCCGGGATCGCCGAAGCCCACCCCCGCCTTCGGAGCCGGCACCGATCTGGCGCTGCAGAGCAGCTGCATCGGCGGCGTGTTCGGCGGATGAATCGCGATCCCGCAGGCTACGTTCCCGCCGAGCGCCGTCCACAGCTGGGCCGTCGAATTCGAGCCAAGCGCGGGCGCGGACGCACCTGCAAACAGACAGAAGACACAGACGAGAGTCGACAACCAAACCCGGCGCACGCACACATCATCGCACTTCCCGGATGCCCACGGCCGCCGATGACGTCTCAAACCGCGGCGAAACGACCCTATAGCGCGCTTTACGGTTGCGACCCGTCTCTAAAGCTTTTGCGCTTTTTCTTTAGAGACGCTCTCGCTAGACCTGCCTTCCGTTCGCCGTCAGCGCGACCTCGATGTTGCCGCGCGTCGCGTTCGAATATGGGCAGACCTCATGCGCGCTGCGCACGAGGTCGACGGCGAGGTCTGCGTCCTGCACCGAGGGCAGGCTCACGTCGAGCGCGACGCCCAACTCGAATCCGCCGGAGCCGTTCGGGGTGAGCGTCACCTTCGAGTCGATCGCTGCGTCCCCGGCCTCGACCTTCGCCCGGCGAGCGACGACGCCGAGCGCGCCCTCGAAGCAGGCGGCGTAGCCGACGGCGAACAGCTGCTCGGGGTTGGTGCCGTCGCCGGCGCCCCCCATCTCGGTCGGCAGGCGCAGCTGCACGTCGAGCTGGCCGTCGCTCGTGCGGCCGTGTCCCTGCCCGCGGCCTCCGGTGACATGGGCCTCGGCGGTGTAGAGCACGTTGGGCATCGTCGACTCCTCGGTTTGGGTTGTGGGGCAGGAACAGTGATACCAAGTCGCCGCGCGGCCGCTGCTCGAGCGGGAGGAGCAAACGCCCGTGCGCCTGGTGCTCGAACAGACTCGGAATGCCCAAGCGCCGGTGGCGCGGGGCGACGGGCAGCGACTGGACGAATCTACGAACTCCGCAAAACCTAGGGTCGAACCCTGTTGCGCAACGGTCGCCGCGTAGCCAAGCTCGAAGGAATCTCCACCGGCCAACTGAATAGACACCCAGTACGCAGATGACCTCATCGACGACACAGCCCTCCTGCGTGCGCGGCGCCGCGACCCTCACCACCGTGCTGACCCTGCTCGTAGCAGCGACCCCCGCCCATGCCGGCACCGGCGCCTCGGCCAACGCGCAGTCTCGCTGCCAGATCAAGAACGCGACGTTCAAGGCACCCGGCGGGGACGCCTACTCCGGCGGCGGCATGTCCGGGGAGGAACGCACATATGTCTGCGCGTACGCCGGTGGGCGCGCGGTCGAGATCGGTAAAGCCGGGAATCCGGAAGCCTCCAGCGAGGGCGGTGTCGGTCCCGCCGTGCAGCGCCTGACCTTCGCGGGCGAGACCGCTGGTGTGGTCTACACCGACGAAGAAGGCGCGCGCGAACTGCGGGTCATCGACCTCACAAGCGGGCACACACAGTTCAGCTACAGCCTCGGCGGGGGCTCCTCCGGCATACCCGGCGAGGTCTCAGAAACGGGCCAAGCCGAGGTCGGCGCGATCGTCGTGGAGAGCGACGACTCGGTGGCGTGGACCGAGCAGGCGGCGGGGAAGCACGGCTACGAGGTGATCGAGCACGGCCGGGATGGCACCACGATGCTCGACGATACGCTTGGCACGGTCGCGCACTCGCTCACGCTGAGCGGCTCGACGCTGCACTGGCGCAGCTACGGCGGAGTCCTTCACAGTGCGACGCTCGACTGATGTTGCCTTTCCCCACAACGGTCCGTGCCGGCCGTCTCAGCGGCGTCGTGCTGGCGCTCCGCGATCGTCGTGCTCGCGGCATTCGCACCGACCGCGAGCGCCGTCAACAACGGGATCGATGGCATCGAACCGAAGCTCCAGGCGAGCGCCCAGGAACAGTCGCTGAAGCTGGCGGGCAAGCTCGGCCTCTCCCTCACAAAGCTCCACCTCGCCGTCGGCTGGGCGCGCTTCCAGAAAGAAGTCCCGAACGGGCTGACCGGAACGAACACGGCGATCAACGGCCCGATCGACATGAACGGCCCGATCTGCGAGATCGCGATCAACCAGCCCTGGTTCGACCCGATCGCGCCATATGAAAAAGAAGAGATCCTCGCGCACGAGGTGTTCCATTGCTTCGAGAAAGAAATCGCGCCGGACAACCACGAAGAGGCAGATTGGATCAGCGAGGGGCTGGACCGCTGGGTCGACCTGACTCTGTTCCCTGCGACGCATCTACAGGAGGCGCTCGGGTCGCTGACCAAGTACTACGCCTCACCCGCCAAGAGCCTGTTCGCCCGCAGCTACGACTCCGTCGGCTTCTGGGCGCATGTGCAGGACGTCTACGGCGACCTCTGGGAACGCATCCCGAAGATCGTGCAAGTCGGCATCCATGGACAGAACCAGGCCGCGTTCGACGCCGCGGTTTCGGACGAAGCGAGCTTCCTCTCCAGCTGGGGCTCGAGCGCCTTCGACCTGCCGGGCCAGGACACGAATTGGCTGATGAGCAGCCCGTTCCCCGGCCGCCACTGGCCCGAAGGCTCGGCGTCGGTCCCGGCACCAGAAGATGTCGACGGGACGAGCCACTTCGAACTGAAGCCCTACAGCACCGCCCAGCTGAAGATCGTGCCGCGCGCGGACAAGCCCCTGATCGAAATCCATCTCGGCGAGGCGGGCGGGCGCTTCGGCCTCGAACAGAACTACGTCGACGACGCGATCGGCGAAAAGCTCTTCTGCAGCGCCGAGAACCCCGCGGAATGCGCCTGCCCGCCGGGCGACGAAGGCGCGATCCCGCCCGTGACCCCGCTTCCCTCCGAACCGCTGCTCGGACTCGCCGCCGGCCGGCTCGGCGGCGGCGCGAGCATCCGCTACTTCGCGCCCCAGGACAGCAGCTACTGCAAACCGAAAGAACCGAAATCCCCGGAAGAACCGCTCGCGCCGACGACCACGACCGCCTCCTCGTTCGGCGATCCGCATCTGCTCGGCTTCGGCGGCACCGCGCTCGAATTTCAGGCCGCGGGCGAGTTCACGCTCGTGAAGTCGACGACCACCGACGACCTCGAAGTGCAGGCGCGCCAGCAGCCGGAGGCGCTGATCTTCGCGGTCGACACCGCCGTGGCGATGCGGGTCGGCCACGCGATCGTCGAGGTCGACTCGCCCCGTGAACGACCGGGGTATATCGGTCTACGTCAACCATCGCCCGATCCACGCCAAGAGCATCCGGCTGGCCGGCGGGGGCTCGGTGAAGCTCCTCTCGCTGCGCAACGCGGGCTTCGGCGGGAGCGAGAAGTTCCCGGGCGTGAAGGTCACCTGGCACGACGGGACCTACGTCGAAATCCCGGAGAACTACGTCGGCCTGTCGCTGCTCGTCAAAGTCGCGCCCGATCGCCTCGGACATCTGACCGGCCTGCTCGGCGACCCCGGCGTGCCGGCCGCCACGCAGTTCCACGGACGCGAAGGCAAGCCGTACGCGCCGACCACGCTCGAACAGGACGAAAAGGTCCTCTACCGCTCCTACGGCGCGAGCTGGCGCATCTCCCAGCGCTCCTCGCTCTTCACCTACCCCCGCCACAAGAACACCCACTCCTACACGATCCTCGACTTCCCCAAGAAGCACTTCAACGAGGGCGGTGTCCCGCTGGCCAAGGCGCTGCACGCCGAAGCCCTCTGCCGGGCCGCCGGGATCACCAACCTGGCGCTGCTGCAGGCCTGCGAATACGACGTGCTCGTCACCGGGAAGCCGGGCTACGCCGCGGGCGATGGGCTCGTGCAGGCGGTCAGCGAACCCGGACCCACCCCTGCGACCGGGCCCACCACCACACCGGCGCCGGTGGGCGTCGCGGCCCCGCCCCCGGCGGGCACTCCCAGCCCGAGCACGCCACCGCCTCCACCGGCGATCGATCTCGGCGCGGGCGACGAGCAGCCGTCGGTCGCCTACGACCCGAGCTCGGGCGACACCTACGTGGCCTGGGAGGACCCCGTCAGCGACGGCGTCATCGATCTGTGCGTCGTGCCGAGCGGCGCCAACGCCTGCAACGGCGGCAGCGGCCCGTACAAGCTCGTCGACACGCTCGCGGGCAAAGGCGCCGTGTTCTTCGCGGTCAAACTGCTGGTGGCGCCTGGCGGCACCGTCGTCGTGCTGGCGAACATCGAGGGCGTAGCAGCGGCTGCCGAGCCCTCGGGCTACGACTCCGACGGGGTGGTCGCGTGGAGCTCGCCGGCAGGGGGCGCGGCCTTCGCGACGGGCGAACAGGGCATCGCCACCAAAGGCAAGCTGCTCGCCGAGGCCTCCGGCTACATGCCGAACGCCGGCGCGGTCGCACTCAACTCCACCGAATTCCTCACCTACGGCAACAGCTACCCGTTCAGCAACGGCGCAACCGACTTCACCCTGACGAAACCCGCCCCGAGCACGACACCGCTGGTCGACCACAAAGAAGAATTCGGCGACCAGGAGGACGTCGACGGCTCGCAGCTCGCCGCCGAGGAATACCCCGCGAAATCCGGCGAATACGTGGTCGTGACCGTCGGCGTCGACCTCGACACGCCGGCAGGCTGCCCGGCTGGATCCGGCGAGGGAACCGGCTACGGCGTCGGCAAGGGGAAACCCAGCAAGCTGCAGGAACAGGCGGCCTGGAGCTCCAGCTACTTCAAAGTCATCTCCTGCCCGGCCGAGGCGGCCGTGCTCACCGGCGGCGGCCCGGGCCACGCCGGGATCGGCGCCGTCCAATCCGAAGGCTCCGGGCTCAACGACGCGGGCGCCGACGGCATCTCCTACCTGCCGTTCAACCCCACGAGCGACACATTCGGAGCGCCCGTTTCGATCAGCGAAGAGACGCCGTTCACGCTCGACGGCGCCGACGACCTCAGCGCCTCCGAAGACTCCGCCGGTGGACTCTATGCCTGCTGGACGGACGGGCGCGGCGTGATGCTCGCCCACAGCAGCGACGGCGGCGCGAGCTGGCAGCCACCGGCGATCACGGGCATCGAAGGCAGTGCCGACCAGGTGGTCCTCGGGACCTCCCCCGGGCAGGCCTCGATCGCCTACACCGCCAACCCGGGCGGCGGCACGCAGGAGTACCTGGCCCCCTCGCTGTAGTCGCCCGCCCACGCGCCGCGGTAGCCCGCCAGCCGCCCGCCCGGACGCCGCGCTATGGTCGCGCGACGGTGAGCGCGGAGACCCGGAAGCGAGACAGCTGAAGATGCCGTTCCTCGCGCAGAACGTGCTCGCCGTCGTCGACGTCGACCCCGGCACGTTCCTCGCGATCATCGCGGCGGCGGCGCTCGCCGGCACGCTCGCGGCGCTCGCGGGCGGTCGCGGGATCGTGCTGCCGGTCGTCGTGATCGAGCTGCTGCTCGGGGTGCTCCTGGGACCCGAGCTGCTTGGGTTGCATCCCGATCAGTTCGTCTCGTTCTTCTCCGACCTCGGCCTCGGAATGCTGTTCTTCTTCGCCGGCTACGAGATCGACGTGCACCGGATCATGGGCCAGCCGCTGCGCCTGGCGCTGCTCGGCTGGGCGCTCTCGCTCGCGCTCGCCTACACGATCGGCGGCGCGCTCGCGGCCGCGGGCATCGTGCTGTCGCTGCTCTACACGGGCTCCGCGCTGGCGACGACGGCGATCGGCACGCTGATCCCGATCCTCTCCGACAGCGGCGAGCTGCGCACCCGCTTCGGCACCTACCTGCTCGCCGCCGGCGCGGTCGGCGAGCTCGGCCCGATCCTGCTGCTGACGCTGATCCTCTCGACCGAGTCCGCCGCCCACAACGCGGTGATCCTCGTCTCGTTCATCGCCCTCGCGGTGCTCGTCGCCGTGCTCGCGGTGCGCTTCTCCGAGCGCACGCTGCCGGTCTTCGAGCGCACGCTGGAGAACAGCTCGCAGCTGGCCGTGCGCTGGATCGTCGTGCTCGTGTTCGCGCTCGCGCTGCTCGCCTCCGAACTGGGGCTCGACCTGCTGCTCGGCGGCTTCGCGGCGGGCCTGATCACCCGCCAGGTGCTGAAAACGCGCGAGATCCCGGCGTTCGACTCGAAGCTCAACGCGGTCGCCTTCGGCGTGTTCGTGCCGTTCTTCTTCGTCGTCTCCGGGATGAAGCTCGACGTCTACGCGCTGTTCGCGAGCGTCTCCGGCGTCGTGAAGCTGCTCGTCTTCTTCCTGCTCTTCCTCGTCGTCCGCGGCACGCCCGCGCTGCTGCTCTACCGCGGCGTGCTCGACGCGCGCGAACGCGCGGCGCTCGCGTTCATGAGCTCGACGCAGCTGCCGCTCGTGCTCGCGATCACGACGCTCGCCGTCGAACCGGGCACATGCGCGCCTCGACCGCCGCCGCGCTCGTCGGCGCCGCGGTGCTCTCGACGCTCGTCTTCCCGATCCTCGGCCTGCGCATGCGCGGCGACATCGAGCCGGGGACGCTCGCGACGGAGCTGCCCGCGAGCGAGCTGCCGGCGAGCGCGACCTAGCCTGGCGCCCTGGCTCTAGCCGGCCTGCGGCTCGAGCACGAACATCTCGCAGGCGACATCGGTGTTCGTGTCGATGCCGCTGATGAAGCTGCGCACGCGCCGCCCGGTGACGCGCTCCACGGCTTCGGTGAATTCCGCCGTCGAGGCGTACTGGAAGAAGATGCGCATGTCCCGCAAGCGCTGGTGCTCGCCCATCGCCTGCAGGCTCCGCTCGGCCGGCGTGAACGTGTTCTCGAGCACGCAGATCAGGATGTCGGGCCCGGCGAAGTGCGAGCGCACCTTCGTCGGCCCGCGACCGAACTGGTCCTTGTAGATACGGACGATCTCCTTCGAGATCATCGCCAGCGGATGGCCGTCCTGCTCGGCGAGAGCATCGGCCGCGTCGATCGTGCTGCTCATGTGAGACTCCTCGTCTGGAGGTGGGACTCTAGCGCGCTTCCCACGGGTGGTCATCGGCGCGTGTCCCACGATTGGTCGTCGTCCGCGCCTCCATCTTCGACGGCGCGCGTCCCGGCCATGTCCGGCGGCCGTACGCGTCGCTCGATCGCCGACGCGCGCAGCCCGCGAGCACGTGCGCGTTCCCGGTCAGCTCGAGGATCCGGCGAACCTGCGGAGAGGCGGCGCGGATCATGAACAGGCTTCCGGCCCGATCCGCCTGCTCGAAGGCGCCCAGCAGCAGGCGCATCGCCCGCGAGGTCCATGAAGCCGACCGCGCTGAGATCGAGCACCACCTGACGCCAGCCGGCCTCGCGCAGGGTCTCGAGCTCGTGCCCGACGGCCGCGACCGCGGCGAGATCGAGCTCGCCGTCCAGCGAGCATCAGCACCCGCTCCCGATCGGGATGCAGCTCGACGCGACAACCGGGCACCGGCGAAGCCGACGTGTCCACCACAGGCCTCCTGAGCCAACGAATCGACGACATTGATCGTCGTCCGCCGGAACCCGCAGAAGGTCTGGCGCACAACCGAGAGACTCAGCCCGTCGCCGCCCGCCTCGGAGCAGCGACAGAGATACAGATCATAGCCGCTGGCCGCCTCGCTCAGCCAAGCGCGAGCGCGGCCTGCTCGAGGCGATCGTCGCCCCAGAACAGCTCCTCGCCGACGGCGACCGTCGGCACCCCGAAGACGCCGCGCTCGTGGGCGTCCTCCGTCGCCGCGCGCAGCGCCGCCTTGACCGCGGGGTCGCCGGTCGCCTGCTCGACCTCGCGCGGGTCGAGGCCGACCTCGCCGGCGACCGCGAGGACGTGCTCGGGCACGCCGAGGTCGCGGCCCTGCTGGAAGGCGGCGCGGAAGGCGCCGAGCGTGAACTCGTGGCCGCGGCCTTGCGCGAAGGCGTAGGTGCAGGCGCGCATCGCGAACAGGTAGTTGCTCGGCCACGGCTCGGGCCAGCGCACCGGCGGCAGGCCGTAGGCCGTCGGCGCGGCGCTGCACCTCGGCGATGCCCGCGCGGCGGCGGTCGGGATCGCCGAGCGACCACGACGAGCGCCCGGCGAGCTTGAACAGCGCGCCCAGCGACACCGGCTGCCACGCGACGGGCTCCGGCATCACATCGGCCAGGCGCTCGGCGGCCAGGTACGCGTACGGCGAGCCGAGGTCGAAGTAGAAGGTCGCTCGCGTCATCTGGGACCAACGCCGACCCTGACGCGCTCAGCTCGTCGGCACCCAGCCGGCCGGGAACGCGCCCGCCGGAATCTCGCCGGGGTACTCCGCGAACAGGCTGCGGGCGATCTGCTCGCCGACGCTGCCTTCGAGCAACGGACGCAGGTCACCGACGTTGAGCAGGATGCGCAGCGTGGCGCCGATCTGCAGGTCCGCGGCATTCGGCTGCTCGCCCCCGATCACGCCATCGGCGGCGAGCCGCTCGACGTGCGCGAGCTTCCCTGGCAGCCCGGCCAGGTCCTCGTGCAGGCGCTCGGCGGTGATCTTGTGGTACTTCCAAGTGGCTCTGACGAAACGAATCGCGAAGTCGGTGCCCGGGCCATCCAGCGACTCGCCGCCGGCGAAGGTCCCCATCGCCTCGGGACGGAAGTACAACGCTCCCCACGGCATCCGCCGCCCAAGGTCCTGAAACTCCTCGTCGCCCCAGAGCTCGGCTTCGCGCACCTCCTCTGTGGGATACAGCACCGGCTCGGGGACCAGCTGCTCCAAGCGATCGAGAATCGCGCGCGAGCCATGTACCGGCTCGCCGTCGACGAGCATCCCGGGAACCGTGTAATTGCCCTCGCCGTAGATCTCCTGCATCGGCTCGATCTGCTGACCCGGGACAAACTCGACACGCTCGTACTCCAGGCCCTTCAGGCGCAGCGCCGCGGCCGCGGTCATGCACGGATGCGACGGTGGTAGGACGTGAAGGACCAGTTCGGGAGCCACGCTCGCCACAGCGTATCCGGCTACCTCGGCCGGCGAACTCCCGACTTCCATCCACACACCGGACAGGTCCCCCGCATCGCACGCGCGGCTCGCCAGACGCTCTCAGCCGCCCTCCCCGCCGTCCCCGTCCGATCCGGCGCGCAGGCTGGCGAGGAAGATGCTCTCCGCCATCCGCAGCAGGCCGATCGAGACGTGCGGGCGCAGTTCGCTGCGTGCGCACCCTCACGTCGGAGCCGTGCGGCCCGATCACCTCGACGATCGTGCAGACGTCGCCGATCTCGCAGTCCTCGCCGTAGGCCTCTTCGAGCGCCTCCATCTGCGCCGCCACAACCTGCCCTACCTTGGTCTGATCAAGCGCCATCCGCGGTGCCCTCCTTCTTCTTTCGGGAATCGTGTTGTGATTGTCGCCGCCTGACGCTCGCGGACCGCCTCCTGGCGCTCGCCGAGCGCCTGGCGAAACGCTAAGTATGCGGCGCGCTCGGCAAGCGCATGCGCCTCGCGCAGCGACTTCTTGCGCTCGCGGGCGTTCTTCCAGGCCGCCTCCCCCACCTGCGAGGCGGTGCGCTTGGCCTCGCGTCGCACGGCGGCGGTGCTCTGCCTGGCGGCCTCCTTCGCGGCCTGCTTGGCGGCCTGCTTGGCCTCGCGGCGCTCGTCCCGGCGCGCTGCTTGACGGCCTGCCTGGTCTCGATCCGCTCGCGCTTGATCTCGGAGCTCTCGCGCTTGACCTCGGCGCGCTTGCGCTTGGCCTCGTCCCGCTCGCCGCTCGTCGTGGCTGGCCGCCGCGCGCTCGCGCCCGCGCAGCTCCCGCCACGCCGAGCGGGCCTGCTCGAGCGCGTCGATGACCTGCGCGCGGACATCCTCGGCGGCGCTCGCGGCCTCGCGCAGCTGCGCGCGCGTGCGGGCGCCCTGGGCGAGCAGGTTGAACGACCACAGCCCCGTGTCGAGCAGCCTGCGCGGCGCGCTCGAGGTCGGCGAGCACCGCGTCGCGCAGCTCGGCGCCGCGCGGCCGGCCTCGATGTGGCGGACGCGCGACTCGTAGGCGACTTCGAGCAGCCCGGCGATCGCGCGCGCGGCGATCAGCGGCTCGGGATCGCGCGGGTCGACGTCGGCGCGGGCGGCGAGCTCCTCGGTGGCGACGGCGACGAGGCGGCCCTGGAGATCCAGCCAGGCCGCGCGCAGCGCCGGCGTCGAGGCGACCATCTCAGCGAACACGGGCATGAACATGTGGACCTCGTCGGGCAGCTCCTCGAGCTCGTCGAGGTCTTCGCCGAGCGCGCGCAGCACCGCCTTCGTCGGCGACTCGCTCGGCCTCGCGCTCGCGCAGCGCCGCCGCCAGGCGCGCGATCCCCTCGTCGGCGCGGTCGAAGACGAGCGACTCCTTCGTGGGGAAGTAGTTGTAGACGGTCTTCTCCGAGACCCCGACGACCTCGGCGATCTCGGCGACCTTCACGTGGTCGAAGCCGCGCACCACGAACAGGGCGGTCGCCACGTCGGAGATCTGCTGGCGCGTATGACGCTTCTTGCGCTCGCGCAGGCCCTCCCCCGGACGGCGCCGGCGCGCCCAGCGCTCCTGGGCCTGGCGCGCGAGCACGAACGCGCCGGCCAGCTCCTCCCCCAGTTCGCGCACGAGCAGGCGCTGGATCGCATCCTCCCCGGACAGCCCGTCGGGCAGGTCCTCCGCGAGCGGATCCTGCTCTCCTGCACCCTGCCGTCTGGCTCTGGGCTCCGGGGCTCGGGTCCGCGGCGCGCGGGTTCCGGCCCCCGGCACCGGTCTCCATCATCCCCCGATCCACCATGCTCATAGCCTACCAATAACTTCAGTTGCACAAAACTTTCAGTTACTGTAGGATCTCCGCATGCTCAACAACAACAGCGACACAACGCACAACTCCAAGCGGACCGCCGCGATCGAAGCCGAGGGCCTGACGAAGCGCTTCGGCGAGTTCACCGCCGTCGACGCGCTCGACCTGCACGTGGAGACCGGGACCGTCGTCTCGCTGCTCGGGCCGAACGGCGCGGGGAAGACGACGATGGTGCGGATGCTCGCGACGCTGCTGCGCCCCGACGGCGGCAGCGCGCGGATCGCGGGGCACGACGTCGTCGGCGAAGCCGAGCAGGTGCGGCGGGTGATCTCGCTGACGGGCCAGTTCGCGGCGCTCGACAAGAACCTCACGGCGCGGGAGAACCTGGCGCTGATGGCGCGCCTGCGCGGCCACGGCCGCGGCGCCGCGAGAACGATCGCCGAGGAGCTGATCGAGCGCTTCGACATCGAGGAGTTCCGCGACCGGCTCGTCAAGAACCTCTCCGGCGGCCAGCGCCGCCGCGTGGACCTCGCCGCCGGCCTGATCGACAAGCCGCAGCTGCTCGTGCTCGACGAGCCGACGACGGGCCTCGACCCGCGCAGCCGTCAGGTCGTGTGGTCGACGGTCCGCGAGCTCGTCGCCGAAGGCGTGACGCTGCTGCTGACGACGCAGTACCTCGAAGAGGCCGACGCGCTGGCCGACCGCGTCGTGCTGATCGACCACGGCCGCGAGATCGCCGCCGGCACGCCCGCGCAGCTGAAGGCGCAGGTGGGAGAGCAGCGCGTCGACGTGCTCGCGCCCGACGGAGCATCGCTGGGGCGAGCTCGGAAGGAGCGCTCGAGGAACGCTTCGAGATCGCCGTCGCACGCGAGCAGCGCACGATCTCGATCCCGGCGCCGGCGGAGGTCGAGGACCTCGCGCGCGTGACGCAGGCGATCAAAGCGAGCGGGATCGCGGTCGACGAGATCGCGCTGCGCCGCCCGACGCTCGACGACGCGTTCCTGGCGCTGACCGGCCATCCGGTCGAAGACGGCGAGGAGCCGGGTCGGAGCGCAGAGCAGGCGCCGAACCGCGGGGAAGCAGAGAATACAGAGCCGAGAGTCCGAGAGAACACTCAGGAGGAGAGTCGCACGATGAGCAGCCACGCAATCGCCGACGCGCACCACGGCCGGATCGCAGCTCCCGACCGCTCACGCAACCCCGTGCGACGGTTCGTGGGCGACACCGCGCTCCTGACCGCGCGCAGCCTGCGCTCGATCCCGCGCGTGCCCGAGCGTCTGCTGGACGTGACGATCCAGCCGATCATCTTCATCCTGCTGTTCCTCTACGTGTTCGGCTCGGCGATCCACGTCGTCGGGATCGACTACAAGGACTACCTGTTCCCCGGCATCCTCGGCCAGTCGCTCGCGTTCGGCGTGATCGGCGCCGGCGTGGCGACCTCGAACGACATGACCGAAGGCGTGGTCGACCGCTTCCGCTCGCTGCCGATCAGCCGCCTGTCGATCATCACCGGTCAGGTGATGGGCCAGTTCTGCGAGGCGCTGCTCGGGCTGGCGATCACGGTGATCGTCGGCCTGCTGCTCGGCTGGGACCCGCACCTGACGCTGGCCCACGGGATCGAGCTGCTCGCGCTGATGGTCCTGGCGGTGTTCGCGTTCACGTGGACGGGCGTGCTGTTCGGGATGATCGTGCGCTCGCCCGACGCGATGCAGGGGATGGGCTTCATCATCATCCTCCCGCTGACGTTCATGGCGGGCACGTTCGTGCCGATCGAAGGACTCGACGCGGTGCCGCGGGCGATCGCCCAGTGGGACCCGATCTCGGCGCTGGTCGCGACCGTGCGCAAGCTGACCGAGGGCTACCCCTCGCATGGCTCCTGGCAGCTCGACCATCCGGAGATCGCGATGGTGTTCTGGTGCCTGTTGCTGCTGGCCGTCTGCGTCCCGCTGGCGCTGCGGCGCTTCAACCGCACGCTCGCGAGCTGAGCTCCTTCCAGCACAGCCAGGCCACGTAGCCGTCGGGAACATCGAGCGCCGTCGCGCGCCACGGGCCGGAGCGTCCGTCCGGCCAGGTGCCGGGCCCCTCGAGCCGGCGCGGGTCGTAGGCGAGCGCGTCGCCGAGCGCCTTCGACAGCGCCTCCTTGCTCGACCAGAGCGAGGAGAAGTAGCGGTCGCGATCCTCGCGCGTGGGACCCGCCATGGAGAGCTCAGCCGGCGTGCGGATCGAATCGGCGAAGGCGGCGTCGCAGGGCTCGACGCGCTCGATGTCGACGCCGACCGCGGCGCCGTGCGCGGCGACGAGCGCGAAGGGAAAGCGGTAGGAGCGCGACGTGAACTGGGCGCCGGTGTGGGCGCTCGCCGCGCGCGCGAGCTCGCGCAGGGCCGCATCGTCGGCGGCGCCCACCATACGCGCGTCCAGCAGCCGCAGCAGCGGCGCCCGTTCCCCTTCGGCAGGCGGCACCGCCAGCGCCAGCCGGGGCATGGGTCGGTTCACACGCCTTTGACGGGCGCACCGTGCCAGCGCGTGCCGGCGGGCAGCGTCTCGCCGCGCAGCACGACGGAGTGCCCGCCGATCCAGGTGCCTGCGCCGAGCGTCGTGTCCGGAAGCACGGCCGAGGTCGGGCCCATCGTCGCGCCGGCGCCGATCCGGGCCGGGCCGATGCGCAGCAGGCGGTCGTGGAAGACGTGGGTCATCAGGCAGGAGCCGCGGTTCACCGCGCAGTCGTCCTCGAGCGTGACCACGTCGAACTCGGTGATCGCGGTCGTTTCGCACCACACGCCGCGGCCGACTTTGCTGCCCATCGCGCGCAGGTAGAGCGACATCAGCGGCGTGCCGATCGCGAAGCGCAGCAGCCACTCGCCGGCGAGCTGCTCGTGGGCGGAGTTGACGAGCTCGTCGCGCCACACGAACAGCGACCACAGCGGATGCTGCCCAGTGCGGTAGCGACCGATCACGAGCCACTTCAGCGCGACCGCGATCGCAGCCGAGAGCAGCCCGGAGCAGAGCACGAGCAGCGGACAGAGCGCGATCATCGCCGGGATCCCGAAGTGCCCGCCGAGCGCATCGAGCACGACGAGGTCGAACAGGCCGAGCGCCAGGGAGATCGTGTTGGGGACGAAGATCCGGATCGCATCCATCGTGCCCCGCGCGAGCACGAGTCGCCGTGGCGGTTCAGTCGTGCGGGTTGGGTCGGAGACCTCGGAGACACGAGGCAGCTCGAGCGCGGGCACGCCGAACCAAGAGGTTCCCGCCGCCGGCTCGCGCGGAGCGAGCGTGAGCACGCCGAGCAGGCTGTCGTCGCCGAGCCGCGTGCCCTCACGCAATACCGAGCCGGGCCCGAGGAACGTGCGGTCGCCGACCTCGATCGGCTCGATGTGCAGCCAGCCACCGCGCGCCCTGGCGCCGACGAAGGCGACATCGTCGGTGGCGTGGCTGAACTCGCCGATGCAGACGAGCGGGTTGAGGCCGGTCGAGGTCGAGATCTCGCTGCGCCGCCCGACGCGAATGCCCATCAAGCGCAGCCAGCGGCGCGTGTAGAGCGAAGCGTAGAGCGGGAACAGGGCACCACCGGCGGTCTCCTGCAGATCGCCGGAGAACCACAGCGCCCAGCCGAGCGCACCGCCCTCGCCGTGCCAGCCCGGGCGTACGAACTTCCACACCAGGCGCAGCGTGAGAGCGACGAGCAGCGCGAGCATCACCGTGGAGATCACCGCGAGCACGGCCGCCTCCCCGACGAGCAGCGCGAGCGAGCCGCCAAGCGTGGGCGCGGGCGCTCCGAGAAGCACGAGCAGCGCCAGGCCGGGGGCAAGCGCGAGCAGCACGAGCACGCCCTCCCAGGTGAAGCTGAGAGCGAACATCAGCTTCCAGAAGCGCGCGTGGCGGCTCCGAGACGGCGCCTGCGCCGGCCAGTCCGCCCCCGCAGGGCCGAGCCGGCGAGCGGGGCTGCCGCCCCAATGCTCGCCGGCGGGAATCTGTCCGGAGACGACGCTGCCGGGCTCGATCTCCGCGCCCGCGCCGATCGCAGCGCCGGGGGCGAGCAGGGTGCGCGCGCCGACGCTCGCGCCGGCACCGATCTCGACCTCGCCGACGACGAGCTCCTGGCCATCGACCCACCAGCCGCGCAGATCGACCTGCGACTCGACGGTCGCGCCCGCGCCAACCCGCACGAGCGAGGCGAGGCTGGGCATGCTCGCCAGGCGCGCGCCCGGGCCGATCTCAGCGCCAATCATGCGGGCGTAGCGAGCGGCGGCAGGCGTGCCGGCGAGCCGGTCGAGGTGACAGAACTCACCGAGGCGCTCGATGAACCACACACGGCAGGCCAGCCAGGAGTCGCGGGGGTAGCGTCCGGGGCGCAGCCGCGGCAGCAGCACGCGACGGGCCACGGCGGCGATGCCAACGCGGCCGAGCGGGCTGGCGAGCGCGAGCCACGCGCCGATCAGCCAACCCCAGCCGACGTGAGGCAGCCCGTCGGATTCGATGTTCCCGTAGCCGAGCGCGGCAATCACCCATTGCGTCGAGGCCAGCGCGGTCAGCACGAGCACCCCCGCGAGCTGCATCGCGCCGAGCCGGCGTGATGGGGCGGACACGGCGGTCACCGCCTCACCGGAGACCTCCCCGAGCTGGTCCAGGCGCGCGGCGAGCGCGCCGAGGCCACGGTACTCGTAGACGTCGGCGACGGCGACCGCGGGGAAGCGCTCGCGCAGCACGGAGACAAGCTTCGCGGCCGCGACCGAGCTGCCGCCGCAGGCGAAGAAGTCGGTCTCCGCGGTCATGCTCAGCGGGCCGAGTTGCTCGATCCAGCGCTCCGCCAGCCACGCTGCCGTGCCAGTGAGCGCCGGCGCGCCCGGATCCAGGCCTGCGGGGCTCGCGCCCGCGCCCGGGACATCCTCCAGCGGCCACGGCAGCGCCTTGCGGTCGACCTTGCCCGAGACCGCGAGCGGTAACGCGTCGAGCACAACGACGAGCGGCTCGAGACCATCGGGCAGCTGCTCGGCCACCTGCGCGCGGACGTCGGCGGGATCGACCTCGCCGACGACATAGCCGACGAGGATCTTGTTGGCCGCGGCGGTGCTCTGCACGGTGACCGCGGCGGCGAGCACGCCTTTGATGGCCGCCAGGCGCGCCTCGACCTCGCCGAGCTCCAAGCGCCGTCCGGCGAGCTTGACCTGGTGGTCGCGACGGCCGACGAAGTCGAAGCCGTGCACGGTCTCGCGCACGAGATCGCCGCTGCGGTAGGCGCGCTCCCAGCCCAGCGCCGGCAGCGCAGCGTAGCGCTCGCGGTCGAGTTGCGGGTCGAGATAGCGTCCCAGCCCGACCCCACCGATCACCAGCTCCCCCGTGTCGCCGAGCGCGACTGGCGTGCCGGCCTCGTCGAGCACCGCCACCTCCCAGCCATGCAGAGGCCAGCCGATCGTCACGGGCGTGCCGGGATGCAGGCGCGTGGCCGTGCTGACGACAGTCGCCTCGGTCGGTCCGTACGTGTTCCACACCTCGCGCTCGCCCGCGAGCCGGGCGGCGAGCTCCGGCGGACAGGCCTCGCCACCGAGGATCAGCAGACGCACACCCGCGAGCATCTCCTCGCTCCACATCGCGGCGAGCGTCGGGACAGTCGAGATCACGCTGACGCGGCGCTCGGCCAGCCAGGGACCGAGGTCGACGCCCGTGCGGATCAGCTCGCGTGGGGCCGGCACGAGCGCGGCGCCGTTGGCCCACGCCAGCCACATCTCCTCGCAGCTCGCGTCGAACGAGACCGACAGCCCCGCCAGCACACGGTCCTCGGGGGTGACCGTCCATAGCCGCGCCTCCGCATCGACAAACGCCGCGGCAGCGCGATGGCTGACCGCGACGCCCTTCGGCACGCCGGTCGAGCCTGAGGTGAAGATGATCCAAGCGTCGTCGTTCTCCTCGGCGCCCATTGCGCGCACGGTGCCTGTGGGGCGCTCCGTGAAGCACAACTCGTCGTGCAGCACGCCGCAGACCTCGGCGCTCTCCCAGATCGTCTCGGCGCGGGCGGGCGGATCGTCGGCGTCCACCGGGACGTAGGCCGCGCCGGCGCGCAGCACGCCGAGGATCCCGACATACAGCGAGGAGCTTCCGCTCGCCAGCTGGATCCCGACCCGCTCGCCGGAGCGCACCCCCGCGTCGCGCAGTCGCGCGGCGACGCGGTCGGCGGCACGGGAGAGCTCGTCATAGGTGAGGGCCGCATCGGCGGCGTCGATCGCGGTGCTTTGCCCGTGGCGAGCGACCGTGTTCGCGAAGATGTCGAGCAGCGTACGTGCGCGCGCTGGCTCGTCGAGCGCGGCTCGTCCTCCCCGCGCACTCGAGCCGTGGTCTTCCTCGATCGTCTTCGTGGCGCCTGACATGTCGGACATGTTGTCAGGCTTCATAAACCTTTCGTAAGAACTGGAGTAGCGGTCTTTCACGAATCTTTATGGCCCGCCGGGGTGCCCTCGTCGGCGGAGCCCGCCGACGCTTCTGCAACGTTCGACGGGCCCACCGCTCGGGGCCAGAGCCTCTACGGAGCCGCCGGCACGACCGCGACCGGGGCGTCCTGGACCGGCAGCTCCGCCGTGTCGAAGGTCGGCCCCGACAGGCGCTCGACGTGGGTCATCCGCTCGAGGAAGGCCTCCTCGGTCTCGAGGAACCCGATCCGCGGCGTGCGGTAATGCATCGGCACGACCCAGCGCGGCGAAAGGCGCTCGATGATCGCGGCGGCGCCGTCGGCGCCGATCGTCGGTCCGCCGCCCACGGGCAGGATCAGCAGGTCGACCGTCCCGATCGCGGCGGCCTGCTCGTCGCGCAGCGCGCTCTGGCCGAAGTCGCCGAAATGGGCCACGCGCAGGCCGTCGAGCTCGAACACGAAGATCGTGTTCGGCCCCCGCTCGGTGCCGGCCGCCTCGTCGTGCTCGGAGGCGATCGCCGATGATCTCGCCGATCGGCGACTCCAGCTTGCCCGGCGGTCGAGCGCAGGATCGTGGGGTCGCCGCCGATCGCATCGACGCCGTTGTGATCCATGTGCTCGTGCGTCACCAGCAGCAGATCCGCCTCGACGCCCTCGATCGGCGGGTAGTCGAACTGCATGCCGCGACTCGCCGCCATCGCCGACATGTCCGCGAACGGGTCGATCGCCACGGTCTTGTCTGCGGCGGTGAGGAGAAAGGCGGACTGGCCGTACCACTCAACTTGCATGCTGTTCCTCTCGGGTGGGGGTTGGGATGATTTTGTTCGCTCCGTTGCTCGCCGTGCGCTCCGGCGCCGTGCGCGGTTCCGTTGCCCGACGGCGAACCGCCGTTCCGCGTGGCCACCCCGTTCCCCGAGACCGCCGCGGCGCTCGCCGATGCTCCGTTCGCACCGGCCCGGGCATGCCCGTCACCGGCGGCGCCGGGGCTGTCGGCGGCGTGATACTTGCCGCCGCGCATCAACGACGCGGCCGCGGCGATCAGGCAGGCGACGATCGCGAACGCGAACGCCTCGTGCAGGCCGGCGCGAAACGGCGCGGAGATCAGGTGCGGGAAGAACGAGTGGCCGACGAGCGTCGCGCGGTTCGCCGGCGAGAGCGCGCTCAGCGCGTGGGCGCCGACGAGGTGCTGGATCGGGTTGTAGCCGAGGAACGCGGCGAACAGGATCGAGACCGGCGGCAGGTGCGCGACGCCGGCGGCGGTCGCCGCGGCGACGCCATGGGCCTTCAGCCCGGCGGTCATCGCGGATGGGCAGAGCTGGAGGACAGGCCGAAGATCATCAGCGTGAAGAAGATCCCGATCGAGAGCACCTGGGCGGAGTTCTGGAAGGTCTGGTTCATGCCCCCGCCGGCGCCCCGATCGGTCGCCGGGAGGCTGTTCATCACGGCGGCGCGGTTGGGCGAGGCGAACATGCCCATCGAGACGCCGTTGAGAAACAGGATCGCGGCGAACAGCGGATAGGGGAAGTCGATCGGCAGCAGCGCCAGCAGGAAGAAGCTGAGCGCCGCGCCGAGCATCCCGCCGGTCGCGAACCAGCGCGCGCCGAAGCGGTCGGACAGGAAGCCGGAGGTCGGGCCGGCGAGGAGCATGCCGACGATCAGCGGCAGCATGTAGATCCCCGCCCACAACGGCGTTTCCGTGAAGTCGTAGCCATGCTGGGGCAGCCAGATGCCCTGCAGCCAGATGATCAAGATGAACATCAACCCACCGCGGGCGACGGCCGAGAGGAAGGTCGAGAGCGTGCCGAACGTGAACGCGCGGATCCGGAACAGCGGCAGCCGGAACATCGGGTCCTCCACCCGCCACTCGATCAGCGCGAACGCGACCAGCGAAGCCACGCCCGCGCCCAGCAGCGCGAGCACCTTCGGGCTCGTCCAGCCGGTGGCGTGGCCGCCATAGGGACGGATGCCGTAGGTGACCGAGACCATGATCAGGATCAGGCCGAGCGCGAACGTGAGGTTGCCCCACCAGTCGACCTTCGCCCGTTTGGGCGTGCTGCGCTCCTCGAGCTTGAGATACGCCCAGACGGTGCCGAACACGCCGATCGGCACCGAGATCAGAAACACCGCGCGCCAGTCGATCGGCGCCAGCAGGCCGCCGAGCACGAGGCCGATGAAGACGCCCGAGACGCCGACGATGTTGTTGATGCCGAGCGCCATCCCGCGCTGGTTGGCGGGGAAGGCGTCGGTGAGGATCGCCGCGGAGTTCGCCAGCAGGAAGGCCGCCCCCACCCCCTGGACGATGCGGAAGGCGATCAGGTACAGCGCCCCGGCGCGCCCGGTCATCCAGTCGATCGTGAGGAACAGCGAGGCGATCGTGTAGACGAGGAAGCCGAGGTTGTACATCTTCACCCGGCCGTACATGTCGCCGAGCCGTCCGAGGCTGACGATCAGGACGCTCGTGACGACGAGGAAGCCGAGGATCATCCACAGCAGGTAGAAGCTGTTCGCCGGCACGAGCGGGTCGAGGTGGATGCCGCGGAAGATCGAGGGCATCGCGATCAGCACGATCGACCCGTCCAGCACCGCGAGCAGCACGCCGAGCGTCACGTTCGAGAGGGCGATCCACTTGTATTTGTCGTTCGGGTCGCGCGACTGCGCGGGGGTACGCGGGGCGGTGACGGCGGCCATTGTCCCCCACGCTAGCAACCTTACGATCACGTAAGGATCAGTTTGGGGCCGGGACGCGGCGGAGTTCGTTGCATACTCAGTGCAAGCGAGGGGAAGTGGCAGCTTCGGGGACACCCCACCAACGGACGACGGAGGTTCAGAGAGATGAAGATCGGACGATTGATTTTGAGGCTGGTTGTGGGCGGGCTGTTCGTCGGGCACGGAGTGCAGAAGCTGTTTGGCTGGTTCGACGGCCCCGGCCTCGACACCACGGCGCAGGGATTCGAGCACCTCGGCCTGCGTCCGGGTAAGCCGAATGCGATCGCGGCCGGCGCCGCCGAGGCGGGCGGCGGTGCGCTGCTCGCGGTCGGACTGGAGACACCTTTCGCCGCATCTGTGCTGACCGCGACGATGCTGACCGCGATCCACCGGGTGCACGCCAAGAACGGTCCGTGGACGACGAACGGCGGCTACGAGTACAACCTCGTCCTGATCGCCGCCGCGCTCGCGCTGGCCGAGGTCGGACCGGGCGCGCTCTCGCTGGACGCCGCCCGGGGACGCGAACGCTCGGGCTCTGGCTGGGCCCTCGCCGCGCTGGTCACCGGGGCGCTCGGCGCGATCGGCTCATACGCGATCGCCGCGGCGCAGCCCGCTCCGGCGCAGACGGGCGCCGAGGAGGCGGGACAGACGGCGAGCGCCGAGACGGAGCAGACGCTGAACGTCGAGGCGACCAGCTGAGATGGGGATCCAGCCCGACCTGCCCCTGCGCGGTGGCTGCGGCTGCGGAGGGGTCCGCTTCGAGGTGACCGCGCCGCTGGAGTCGGCGAAATACTGCCACTGCACGCGCTGTCAGCGGCGCACCGGGACCGCCGCCTCCGTGAGCGCCCGCCCGCAGCCGGGATCGTTTCGCGTCGTCTCCGGCGAGGAGCGCCTGCGCGCGTGGCGGCCGGCCGGCGGCGCGGAGAAGTGGTTCTGCGGGGATTGCGGCTCGGCGCTGTTCAGCCGCGCGCCGCAGGATCCAGACCGCGTCGGCATCAGACTCGGCGCGTTTGACGAGGACCCGGGGATCAGGCCGAGCCTGCGCCAGTTCGTCGCCTACGCAGCACCATGGGAGCCGATCCCGGACGACGGGCTGGAGCGCCACGAGGAGAGCGCGGACGCGCAGTGAGGCCAGCCCGGCGACGGTCACCGACCTCGAGCACTGCAAGCCTGTTGGGGACCACCAAAAAATCGTCCTTGACTTATATAAGTTGAGACTGATACTCTGAGGGCGTGCACGCCTTCGACATCCTCGGCGACCCCGTGCGACGGCGCATCCTCGAGCTGCTCGGAGAGGGCGAGCGGTCCGCGGGAGATCTGGGGTCGGTGATCATGGACGAGTTCGGCATCTCCCAGCCCGGGGTGTCTCAGCATCTGCGTGTACTGCGTGACAACGGATTTGCCACGGTGCGCGCCGATGGCACACGCCGGCTGTACGCAGTCGACGCCGCCCCATTGCAGGTCGTCGACGAGTGGCTTACGCCCTACCGAAAGTTCTGGAATCAGCGCCTCGACGCCCTCGGAACCGAGCTGGTGCGCGGCAGGCACGCACGCCGGCGAACACCCCCAAAACGCAACTCGAAAGGCAAGCCATCATGACCACTCAGACAGATCCATTCGCCGAGCCCCAACCAGAGCTACGACACCGCCAGATCCCCGCCGGCGAAGCCAGGGTCGCGGTCTTTACGCGTATCTACGACGCGCCGATCGAGGACGTATGGGACGCCTGCACAGACCCTGCCCGACTGCGCCGGTGGTATGTGCCCGTCACCGGCGACCTGCGTGTCGGCGGCGACTTCCAGCAGGTGAATATGGGGTCGGGCACGATCCTGATATGCGAGGCGCCGCGGCTGCTCAAGGTTTCGCTCGGCGGCGGTGCGGACGAGATCGAGCTGCGCCTCTCATCGCGGTCCGAGGACGGAGCCACGACGCTCGAGTTGCAGCACGCCACGATGCTGGACTCACATGAGATCGGCGGGCAGTCCTACGACGCGATCTTCTGTATGGGCGGCGGCTACTACCCTCGCCTGCTGGCGCTCGATCAGCATCTTCGAGGCACCCTCCCCGACGATTACGACAGCACCGCCTTCCACCTCAATCCCGACATGCGCTCCACGATCGAGCGCGGCAGCGCTGCGATGGCGGCGCTGCTCGATACTCACCCCCAGGACTGACGGACGCTGAGACGACCTGTCACGTGTAGCGGATTTCGGACTTCTATGTCGAGACTTTCATCGAGGTCCGATTCCCGCTAGATCCCGTCGGCCAGATATGCCAATGTGGTCGACATGATCTTTGATTCAGACAGGTTCTGGCAGGCCATCGAGGCCGAGGACCCGCGCTTTGACGGATGGGTCTTCTGTGGGGTCAAGACAACCGGAATCTATTGCCGTCCGAGCTGCCCCGCACGGACGCCGAAACGCGAGAACGTGCGCTTCTTCGCGACCGCCGCGGCGGCGCAGGCGGCCGGCTTTCGCGCGTGCAAGCGCTGCCGTCCGGACGCGACGCCGGGCTCGCCGGATTGGGACCTGCGCGCAGATCTCGTCGGGCGCGCGATGCGCCTGATCGCCGACGGCGTCGTCGACCGCGAGGGTGTCGGCGGTCTCGCCGGCCGCCTCGGCTACACCGAGCGCCACGTCCACCGCCAGCTCGTCGCAACGGTCGGCGCGGGACCGTTGTCGCTCGCGCGAGCGCAGCGCGCGCAGACCGCGCGCATCCTGCTCGAGACGACGAGCGTACCGATCACCGGCGTTGCGTTCGCCGCGGGCTTTCAGAGCGTGCGCCAGTTCAACGCGACGGTTCGAGAAGTGTTCGCGATGGCGCCCCGGGAGCTGCGCGCGCGGGCGCGGCGAGGAGATAACGCGACAGAGAGCGGCGCATTATCGCTGCGGCTCCCCTACCGATCCCCGCTGGACGGCGAGGGCCTGATCGCGTTCCTCGGCCTGCGCGCGGTGCCCGGTGTCGAGGAGGTGCACGACGGAGCCTATCGGCGGAGCCTGCGACTGCCACACGGCAGCGGCGTCGTCGAGCTGCGTCCCGCCGAGGGGTACATGCACGCCAAGCTACTGGCTCGAGGATCTGCGCGACCTCGCCGCCGCGATGCAACGCTCACGCGTGCTGCTCGACCTCGACTCCGATCCGCTCAGCGTGATCGAGGCGCTCGGCCCGGATCGCCTGCTCGGAGCGCTCGTGCGACAAGGCGCCGGGGCTGAGGGTGCCGGGGCACGTCGACGGGAACGAGCTGGCGATCAGAGCGGTGCTCGGCCAGCAGGTCTCGCTGCGCGGCGCCGCGACGCTCGCGGGCAGGCTGGTGAGCGAATACGGCGAGCCACTGGAGCGTCCGCTCGGCGGGGTGACACACGTGTTCCCATCGATGGCGGCGCTGGCCGAGGCGGACCCGGAGCGGTTGGCGATGCCGCGGGCGCGCAGGCGTGCGCTACTCGGCCTCGCGGGGGCGCTCGCGAGCGGAGACCTGACGCTCGACGTCGGGAGCGACCGCGGCGAGGCACGCGGGAAGCTGCTGGCGCTGCCGGGATCGGCGCGTGGACGACGGAGTACATCGCAATGCGCGCGCTACGCGACCCCGACGCCTTCCTGCCAAGCGATCTCGGCGTGCGCCATGCGCTCGAGCAACTCGGCCAGGACGGACAGCCGGCCGCAGCGGCGAAGTTGGCGGAACGCTGGCGCCCCTACCGCGCCTATGCACTACAGCACCTGTGGGCTTCGCTGAGCCCGCCAAAGCGAGCAAAAAAGGCAGTGAAGAGAACAACAGGAACGACACCAAAAAAAGACAGCGACACAGCCACACGAACAACGACGCCGAGCGAAGATCGCGGCGTGAGAAAGGTGACGAGATCGATGCCCACCACCACGATGCAAACCGAGCACGACACACGGACCACACACACCCTGTACACGACGATGGACAGCCCGATCGGCGAGCTGTTGCTCGTCGGCGACGGTGACACCCTGAGCGGCCTGTACATGCAGGACGGCCGCAAGCCCAAGCGGATCGCTCCGGGCTGGACGGAGGCGGCTGCGCCGTTTTCGCGGATGTGAGAGCGCAGCTCGAGGAGTACTTCGCCGGCGAGCGCACGAGCTTCGATATCCCGCTCGCCCCGGAGGGAGCCCCCTTCGAACGCGAGGTCTGGCGCGCGCTGGAGGAGATCCCCTACGGCGAGACCGTCAGCTACGGCGAGATCGCGCGCCGTGTCGGCCAGCCGACCGCCGCGCGCGCGGTGGGCACGGCCAACGGACGCAACCCGATCGCCGTGATCGTCCCCTGCCACCGCGTGATCGGCGCCGACGGCTCGCTCACCGGCTACGGCGGTGGGCTGGAGCGCAAGCGGCTGCTGCTCGAGCTCGAGCGCGGCCAGGGGCGCCTGGGAGCGTGAGCTGAAAGGCGCACATCGCAGCAACACCCCAGAGCTCATGATCCAAGCGCGTTTTGTGATGCTCAACCACGCTCGTTTCCGAACAACGCATTGCACAGCGGCCACCGGTAGGTGGCCCCATAAAAGTCGTTCCTCGCGCGCGCTCGCTCCCGGGCGTAGGATTTCGTCAGATGGGTGAGCTTCCGACGGTCTGCGTGATCGGAGCCGGCGTCAGCGGGCTGACCGCGTGCAAGGCGCTCGCCGATCGCGGCATCCCCCACACGTGCTTCGAGGTCTCCGACGAGGTCGGCGGCAACTGGTACTTCGAAAACCCGAACGGGACCTCCTCGGCATACCGCTCGCTGCACATCGACATCTCCAAGCCCTCGATCTCCTTCGCGGACTTCCCGATGCCCGCGCGCTACCCCGACTACCCCCACCACACGCACATCTTCGAGTGGCTGCGCGACTACGCCGACACGTTCTCCCTGCGCGAGCGGATCCGCTTCCACACGCGCGTTACCCGCGCCGAGCGCGGGCCCGGCGGCGGCTGGGAGATCACGCTCGCAGACGGCGCGACCGAGCGCTTCGACGCGCTGCTCGTCTGCAACGGGCACCACTGGGACCCCCGCTACCCCGACTTCCCCGGCTCGTTCGACGGGCCCGCGATCCACTCGCACGACTACATCGACCCGTGCACCCCACTCGACCTCTATGGCAAGCGCGTGCTCGTCGTCGGGATCGGCAACTCCGCCGTCGACATCGTCTCCGAGCTCGGGCGCAAGACCGTCTCGGACACCGTCTTCCTCTCGACCCGCTCCGGCGCGTGGGTCGTGCCGAAGTACATCTTCGGCAAACCCTCCGATCAGGTCGTCAAGATCAACCCGCGGCTGCCGGTCGGCCTGCAGCGGCGGCTCGCGCGGGTGCTGCCGCGGATCTTCTCCGGGCGCATGGAGGACTTCGGGCTGCCGACGCCCAACCACAACTTCCTCGACGCGCATCCGACCGTCTCCAGCGAGCTGCTCGGGCGGCTCGGCTCCGGCGACGCGGTCGCCAAGGGCGACGTCGCCGAGCTGCTCGGCGACCGCGTGCGCTTCGCCGACGGCTCGATCGAGCCGGTCGACGCGATCGTCTACGCGACCGGCTACAAGGTCTCCTTCCCGTTCTTCGACCCCGAGTTCCTCTCCGCGCCGGGGAACGTGCTGCCGCTGTACAAGCGGATGCTCGGCCGGGGATCGACGACCTCGCGTTCATCGGGCTGGGCCAGCCGATCCCCACGATCTTCCCGTTCGCCGAGCTGCAGTCGAAGCTCGCCGCGCGCTGGCTCGCCGGCGAGTGGGCGCCGCCGGCGCGAGCGGAGATGGAGGCTGAGATCGCGCGCGACGAGACGTTTCACCTCGGCCATTTCGTCGACAAGCCCCGGCACACGATGCAGCTCGAGTGGTACACGTTCGCGCACGAGCTGCGCACGCGCTCGATCCCCGCGGGCCAGGCGCGGGCGCGCGCGGGAGCGCCGACCGGGCGCGCGGCGGCGGGACGCGGTGCGGCGCTTGCGGGCGCCGAGCTTTCCGGCTGAGTCGCGGCTCTCAACCGGCTTCGACTCTCGGCCTCGGCTGACAGTCGACTTGCGGGGCAAGCGTCGTGCGCTCCGGCGCTCGCCGGCGCTGGGCCCAGCGTGGACCTTCGGGTCGGGCGCGACGCCGGCCACCCCGGGCGGGCCACTTGCGACGCGGCCCCGCCGAGCACAGAACTCAGCCCTGTTCCGGTCCGATCTGCTCGATGAATGCCGCCAGCGCGGCGACCTGGCCGGGATCGCCGGACAGGTGCAGGCGCCTGACCGCCGCGAGCATCGGCGCGGGGTCATAGCCCTTCAGCTCGGCCTGCTCGGGGTGCAGCAACCCTTCGCGCAGGAAGTGTTCGTCCACGAGCACGCGACGACCGTCGGCGAGCGTCACGGCGTGCCCCGCGAAGCCCGCGAAGTCGGGGCCGACGCTCTCCGACTTGCGCGACGAGGTGGCACGCGGTACAGCCGTCGGCGACGGCCAGGCGAGCGCCCTGTTCGACGAGCTGCTGCTCGTGGGTGAACGGTGCGGTGACGTAGGCGGGTTCGGTCGAGGTCGATGCGAGCGCCGCTGGCGGGGCCGCTCGAGCCGCAGCCCGCTAGAGCCAGGCAGCCCGACGAGCAACGGTACGCAGGCACAGCGACGTTCGCGCGCCCGCATCGCCCTCGCGCAGCACGGCCGTCGATCGCCTGCTTTCCACGCCTTCCAGGTTATGTGGCCCGTTCGGCCGCGCGCAGACCGGTGAGCAGCCAGATCGCGAACAGCAGGATCAGGCCCACCGCGCACGCGATAGGCGAGGCCCGTGTGGTTCTGCACGCCGGAGATCAGGCCGCGCCCGGCGTCGAGGAAGGCGGTCGCCGGGTTGACGCTCGCGACGTCGTGGATCCAGCCCTTGAGCAGCTCGAGCGGCACGTACACGGGCGCGAGGAACAGGATCAAAAAGACCGGGGTCTGCATCAGCGGGCCGGCCTGGATCGTGCGGAAGCGGAACGCCACGCCGCCCGCCCAGCCGTAGCCGACGAGCACGAGCAGCGCCGCCAGGCCGTACAGGCCGACGATGTCGACCCCGTCGCCGGTGATCTTCATGCCCGAGATCAATGCCACGACCGTGACCAGCGACAGCGTGATCGCCGCGCGCGAGAGCGCGACGATCGCGTAGCCGAGCGCGATCCCGCGCCGATCCTCCGCCGCCAGCATCAGCCGCCGGGCGAAACCGCTTTCGAAGTCGAACGCCAGCGTGAAGCCCGTGAACAGACCGGAGAACATCGCGGACTGACACATCACGAACACGAACTGGAACGCCGTGTAGCCCGCGGGGAACGTGAAGCCGGGCACTTTCCCGAGCGCCGACAGCCCACCGGCGAAGCTCGCGAAGAACACGAGCGGGAAGATCAGCGAAGGAAAGATCAGGTCGGGCCGGCGGATGTAGGTGTGCATCCCCCGCCACGCGACCGTCCAGGCGACGCGCCACAGGCCGCCGTGGGTGGCCCTCCGCCGCCACTCGCCGTGGCGTCGCTGCGCGTGGCTGGCCGCTCGATCGTTGTGCTGCGCCGCCATGCGCGCTCATGTGCGCTGCATCCTTGTCCGCAATGCCGAGCTGGCCGCGATCAGCGCGATCAGGCCAAGTACCGCCGCGACCGCGAAGCCGCGCCACAGCGCGGTCGCGTCCCAGCCGTAGATGTAGAGGCTGCGGAACGCCTCGATCAGATAGGAGATCGGGTTCCAGTTGGCGACCGTGTGAAACCAGCCGTTCCCGAGCAGGTTGCGCGGCAGGCTGCCGGAGGACAGGAAGACGAACACGAAGAACAGCGGGAACAGGCCCTGCACCGCTTCGCCGGACCCCGTCCACAGTGCCGCCGCGCAGCCGAGCGCGCCGAACGCCAGCGTCGTCAGCGAGCCCAGCGCGATCACGACCAGCGCGCCACCGAAAGCCGGCGTCCAGATGGGCACCCGCGATCAGGCCGATGCGGATGTACACAGCCGACTGCAGCGCGCCGACCGCCGCCACGCCGACGAGCAGGCCCGCGATCAGCGACACCCGCCGCAGGGGCGTCAGCGCGAGACGGTTGAAGAAGCCGCTCTCGATGTCCTCCGCGAGGTTCGTGCCGGTGTTGATCAGCGCGAACATCGCCCCCTGCAGGAACGCCACCGCGATCGCGAACGACACGTATGAGTGCGTGGGAAAGCCCGCGAGCAGCGTCGCCGATTTCAGGCCGCTGGCGTTGACCGCCAGCAGGATGATCGGGAAGAACACGATCGGGAACAGCTGAAACGGCTGGCGCAGCGTCTTGCGCATCGAGCGCCTCGCCAGCACGCTGACCTGGGTCGAGAGCAGGCTGCTCATTGAGCGACGCTTCTCGTTGCGGGCTGCTCATGCCCGCCGCGCGGCGGGCACCGGCTGCCCACCTTCCTCCCCGGCCTCCTCGCCCGCACCCTCCAGCGAGCGGCCGGTCTTCGCCAGGAACACGTCGTCGAGCGTCGGCGTGTGCAGCCGCAGGTCGGCGATCGGCAGGTTCTCCGCGTCGAGCGTGCGCACGATCTCCGCCAGGTCGCTCACGCCCTCGGGCAGCTGCGCCGCGACGCTGTTCGGCGCGGCCGCGCCCTCCTCGCCGAAGCGGTGCAGTACCTCCTTCAGCCGCTCGCGGTCGCCCGGGTCCTGGGGCACGACCTCGACGCTCGAGCGCCCGATCTCCGCCTTCAGCGCCGCCGGCGTGCCCTCGGCGACGATCGTGCCGCGGTCGATGATCCCGACGCGGTCGGCCAGCACGTCGGCCTCCTCGAGGTACTGCGTCGTCAGGAACACGGTCACGCCGTCGTCGGCCAGCCGCCTGCACCTCGTCCCACAGCGCGGCGCGGCTCTGCGGGTCGAGGCCGGTCGTCGGCTCGTCGAGGAACAGCAGCCGCGGGCGGTGCACGAGCGCGAGGCCGAGGTCGAGCCGGCGCTTCATCCCGCCCGAGTAGCCGCCGACCTTGCGATCGGCCGCGTCGGTCAGCCCGACGCGCTCCAAGCAGCTCCGCGCCGCGCTGTTCGCGCTCGCCCTTGCTCAGGCCGTGCAGCGCGCTCTGCAGGCGCATGTGCTCGGTGCCGGTCAGGAACGGGTCGAGCGCGGACTCCTGCAGCGAGGCGCCGATCGCGCCGCGCACCTCCGCGCCCTGCGTGACCACGTCGAGGCCCGCGACGCGGGCCTTGCCGGAGGTCGGGCGGCAGCAGCGTCGTCAGCACCAGCACCGTCGTCGACTTGCCCGCGCCGTTCGGTCCGAGGAAGCCGTAGATCTCGCCCGGCGCCACCTGCAGGTCGATGCCGTCGACGGCGCGCACGCCGCCCTTGAAGTCCTTGACGAGACCTTCGACCTCGATCCCGTTCTCGTCCTGGGTTCGAGCCCCGGCCCTGTTCTCGTGCTCGGCGCTCGTCACGATTTGCTCCCTTCCATCGGCATCTCGGCGCCCATCATAAGCAGCTCTCCCTCGATCTCGTCTCGGGGCTCGTCGGAGGTCGCGATCGTGCTCGGCGCAGCCATCAATCGCCGTATCTACCCGGTTCATCTGCCTCTCCACCGGACGGAGCCCGCGCATCCACCGGACGAATCCCGCGCGCTCATCGGTTGCAGGGAAGATCGTCTAGGGTGCGTGAGAACCGCACCGTGACATCAAGCCAGGACGACAGACCCGAGCGCCAGGACCGCCCGCGGGAAGCCCCGCGCCCCGTGCCCGTGCTCCGTGCCACCCTGCCGCCGCAGTTCGACGAGTGGCAGATCGAGCTGCACGGCCGTCGCGTGATCTACCGCGTCGCCGGCTCAGGACCGCCGGTCGTGCTGATCCACGGGATGCTCAACTCCTCCAGCCACTGGCGCGCGGTGGCGCTGAACCTCGCGCGCGAGCACACGGTGATCGCGCCCGACCTGATCGGACACGGCGACTCGGCGGCGCCGCGCGGCGACTACTCGCTCGGCGCGCACGCCTCGAGCATCCGCGACCTGCTCGCCGCGATCGGGGTCGACCGCGCGAGCATCGTCGGGCACTCGCTCGGCGGCGGCGTGGCGATGCAGTTCTTCTACCAGTTCCCCCAGCGCGTCGAGCGGCTCGTGCTCGTCTCCAGCGGCGGCCTCGGCCACGAGGTCAGCCCGATGCTGCGCACCGCCGCGCTGCCCGGCATCTCGGCGCTGCTCTCGACGACGATCCACCCGGGCCTGACCGGCGCCCTGATGAACGGCGGCGGTCGCCTGCGCGAGCGCAGGGTGCGTCTCGGCGTATACATGCAGGCGCTCGCCCGCGCGCTGCGCCCGCTGGAGAACGGCGACGCGCGCCAGGCCTTCCTGCAGACGCTCCGCGCCGTGATCGACGTCCACGGCCAGCGCGTCAGCGCGACCGACCGGCTGTACCTGCTCGAGCGGATGCCGACGATGATCGTCTGGGGCGAGCGCGACCACACGATCCCCCTCGAGCACGGCCGCGAAGCGCACGCGGCGATCCCGCACAGCTACTTCAAGACGCTCCCCCGCTCCGCGCACTTCCCCCACCTCGAAGATCCCGACGGCCTCTCCGAGGCGCTGCGCGAGTTCTTCGCCGAGACCCACCCCGGCAGGATCGACGACGCCGACTGGGGCGCGGTGCTGGCGCGGCACTCACCGCCCCGGCGCGTCGGGGACGCAGCGGCGTAGGCTCGCCGTCGGACTCCTCGCTGCCGACTCCTCATCGTCGGATTCCTCGTCGCGGGCGATGCAACCGTCTGGCGACGCCGCCCGTCGAACAAAGCAGAATCCACCGTCCGAAGCAGTTTCGTCGGGAGACACAGAACCCGCCGGGCGCCGCGACGCCGCGCCTTGGCAACCCCAACTTGTCCCGTTTGGCCCGTCTCGTCGGATAAGGGAGCGGAGGCCTTCCACGCGAGCACCGCGATCGGCGGCGTGTGGACCTTCGAGTCCGATCCCAAACAAAGCGAACAGGAGCCAGCAAAATGCCGACAATGAACATCAACCACGTCGTCCTCACCGGGCGGCTCACGAGCGATCCCGACCTGCGCACCCTGCCCTCGGGGAGCAGCGTCTGTCACCTGCGAATCGCGGTCAACGCGCGGCGGCGCGATCCCTCCGGAGAGTGGGTCGAGAAGCCGAACTTCTTCGACGTCACCGTCTTCGGTGCCCCGGGGGAGAACGTCGCGAAGTACGTCTACAAGGGTCGCCCCGTGGCGATCGACGGGCGCCTGGACTGGCGCACGTGGGAGACGCCCGACGGTCGCAACGCCCAGGCGGTGAGCGTGATCGCCAACACCGTGCAGTTCCTCGGCAGCCCGCCGAGCGACTCCAACGGCCTCGCCGACTACGGCACGGGCGGGCTGGAGGGCATCGCCGGCGGCGAAGAGGAGGCGCTGGACATCGGCGACCAGGAGGCGATCGCGACTGCCGCCGCCGCGGGCTAGCGGAGCCACGGACACGCTGTGCTGGAGCGCAAGCCACAGAGGGCGGCTCCAGCGCAGTGTTTCCGGACCAGGCCGGGGCACTGATCGAATGAGTAACGCAAACGTAACCACCCGGGCCGCCGAGCTCGCCGAGCTACTCCTCGAGGAGGTGAGCGAAGCCGATCAAAACTGGCACACGATCGAGTGGTGCGCCAAAGAGCTTGCCGAGCTTGCGGCACAGGTGCTTCAGCGGGCTACCGGTTCGAAGTGCCCATCTCCGGGTCGCTGACCGCCGAGCAGGAGAGGCTCTCAGAGCGTGCCAGGAGCTCCGATGGCCGGACGCCGAGCGCGTTTGCGAGCCTCAGCAGATTGCTGAAGCTGACGTTGCGCTCGCCCCGCTCGATGCCGCCTACGTAGGTGCGGTGCAGGCTAGAGCGGTCGGCCAAACCCTCCTGGGAGATACCGGCGCTGCGCCGAAGCTCCCGGATCGCCCGCCCAAGCGCGACGTGTTCCAGCGACTTGGGCTTCACCGTCGATCGATCCTGCCATGATGCAGCCTATGAGTCTACAGACAATAAGTATCTCTAATTCTCTGAAGGTGTCAACCGAGGCACAAAGCAATGCTACTTATAGTATGCAACGACTCATGCACATGATCGTTGGAGAAGCACTGAATCGAAGGTCCGACCTACAGAAGCGCATCGCACAGTTCCACGACCGGCTGAGCACGAGCGTGCTCGTGCAGGAGGGTGACGAGCCCCCTGAGAAGCCAGAGGAGCTGCTGGCGGAGCTGAGCTCCCTCTGCGACGAGCTTCAGGATCTGATCGCTCGTATCAACCACACCAACGCGAGCACCACGCTCGCAAGCGGGGAGACCGTGACCGAGGGAATCGCTCGGCGCGACGTCCTGGCACTGCGACGAGGCGCTCTGCGGGCGGCGGTGGGCGCGGCAACGACGGGGGTCGGCCTGTCGCGCTATAGCCGCTCTGAGATCCGCATGGTGCGCCAGATCCGTGTCAGCGACGTCCAGACCCTGCTCGACAAGCTGGCCAGGGAGCGACGTGAGCTCGACAATCACCTGCAAGAGCACAACTGGACAACACAGCTGGTGGAGTAGCGAGCAGTCGGTAGTCGCGAAGGGCGAGCGTCAAGGCCAGCGACCGGCCAAAGGTCGTACCACGGGAATGAAAATCCTCGGTGGCGACGTCGGGGCACGCGCAGAAATGCACCGTCAGCCCAGCAACGCGCAATGTACACCGAGCATTGGGAACCGAGCATGACCTGACGCTGACTTCGAGACGAGGGTGGGTAAGGGGACTGCATATCGATGATTTGGGATTGATTGGAGAAGAACTTTGATCGCAGTAACGACAGATGAGCGTCACCGACCCAAGACGCGGTCGGCGTCGAGACGATCGTTGACGGTGATCGACGACGTCAACCTGGATGCACCGCCCAGGACACAATTCGCGGCGCTCGCATTCGAGCGGGAGCTTCCCCACACGACACAGTCGCAATGGGATACCTCGTCGTGCTCGATCGACGCCGTGCTGGAGCACGCGGTGAGCACCTCGCGCACCACCCGGGCGCAGACCGCACTGCTCGATTTGGAGCCGCTCTTCGGCGATTGCGCATTGGCGCTTTTCGACCTGCAGGGTGGGAGCGCCCACTGCCGAGTGGCGAGCACCGAGCGAGCGACGATCGCCGCTATCGAGCGCTGGCTACGCGACCGCTTCCCCGTACCTCAGATAACCGAGAGCCGCGAGGTGCCGGTGCGCTTTTGGTCGTACGGCCCGCGTGGCGCAAAGGCCGTCTCGCGCACGATCGCCGTCCCGGGATTCGACGAAGTCCGCGATAACTATCCGCTGGCGGTCAGAGAACGACTCGGGAGGCTGCTGGGTCCGGGCTTCCGGCCGGCGGAGGGAGGGCAGCTGATCCTCTGGCACGGAGCGCCCGGCACCGGCAAGACCTATGCGCTGCGTGCGCTCGGCTGGGAGTGGCGCAACTGGTGCGAGCTGCACTACGTAATCGATCCCGAGGTGTTCTTTGGCCAGCGCGCCGACTACATGCTCGATGTGGTGCTTGGTCAGGACAGCATGTTTCACTTTGACGACGATGAGGAAGATCAGCAGGAGCGTAAATGGCGGCTGCTGATACTCGAGGACACCGGCGAGCTGCTCGCTGCCGATGCGAAGGAGCGAACGGGGCAGGGACTCTCGCGGTTGCTCAACCTGGTAGACGGGATCATCGGACAGGGCCTACGAGTGCTCGTGCTCGTGACTACGAACGAACCACTCCAGCGTCTGCACCCTGCGGTCGCGCGGCCGGGCCGGTGCGCCGCGCGACTGGAGTTCGAGCCATTCCCAGACGCTGAGGCCGTTGCTTGGCTCGCCGAGCGCGGAATCGAAGACCGGAACGCCACGGGAGCGACGCTCGCGAACCTCTTCGCGCGCGTGGAGGGCTACGAGCAGGAGCCGGAGAAACCGGTGGGATTCCTCAGGTAATCACTTCAGGCCGCGACGCCCGGCGATCGGCCTCAAACTCAGGCCGCGGCCGTGACCGGGTCCGGCGCGCCGGCGAGCACCGCGTCGAGCAGGCCGGGGAAGCGCGCGTCGAGATCCTTGCGGCGCAGGCTGTTCAGGCGGGCGGTGCCTTCCTCGCGCTGGTCGATCACGCCGGCCTCGCGCAGCACGCGGAAGTGGTGGGTGAGCGTCGACTTGGTGATGTCGAGGTCGAACGAGCCGCAGCGGCGCGGCGCCGGATCCTCGGCCAGGCAGCGCACGATGCTCAGACGCTGGGGGTCGGAGAGGGCGTGCAGCACGTCCGCCATCTGCAGCTGGTCTCGGTCGGGGTGGAAAAGGGCCATACGAGCATTGTACGACGATCGACGTCCTTTGTGGTACGATGCTCGTCGTACTAGCGAACTAAGAGGAGGCGAGACCCCGATGCCGGCTCCCACAGCGAAGTCCCTGACCCCAACGTCCGCCGCCGCCTCGATCGAGCGCGAACCACCGCCGCCCTACGCCAACTGCCCCGCGCCGCGCGCTCCCCCACCTTCCCGCGCGCTCGCGCGAGCGCTCGAAAAACGTGCTGCTCGTGCTGATCTGCCTCGCCCAGTTCATGGTGATCCTCGACGTCTCGATCGTGAACGTCGCGCTGCCCTCGATCCGCGACGGGCTGCACTTCGGCACGACCGGGCTGCAGTGGGTCGTGAACGCCTACACGATCACCTTCGGCGGCTTTCTGCTGCTCGGCGGGCGGCTCGCCGACCTGCTCGGGCGCCGGCGCATGTTCCTCGCCGGCACCGCCCTCTTCAGCCTCGGCTCGCTGCTGTGCGCGCTCGCGAGCTCGCGCGGCCTGCTGATCGGCGCGCGCGGGCTGCAGGGGATCGGCGGCGCGGTGCTCTCCCCCGCGAGCCTCGCGATCATCACGACCTCGTTCGCCGAGGGCCCGCGAGCGCAACCGCGCGCTCGGCGTGTGGGGCGCGATCGGCGGGCTCGGCGCCACCTCCGGCGCGCTGCTCGGCGGGCTGCTGACCCAGGGCCTCGGCTGGCCCGCGATCTTCCTGATCAACGTCCCGATCGGCGCCGCGGTGATCGTCGTCGGCCGCCGGATCGTCCCCGAGAGCCGCCGCGAGGACATCCACCGCCACTTCGACGTCGCCGGCGCGCTGCTCGTGACGCTCGGCCTGATCGTCGCCGTCTACGGGATCGTCCGCAGCGAGAGCCTCGGCTGGGGCTCGGCCGGCGTGCTCGGCCCGCTCGCGCTGGCCGCCGCGCTGCTGGCGCTGTTCGCGCTCGTCGAGGGACGCTTCGCGCCGGCGCCGCTGCTGCCGCTGTCGATCCTGCGGATGGGGCGCCTGCGCGCCGCGAACATCGTGATCGCGCTGCTGTACTCGGGCGTCTTCTCGATGTGGTTCTTCCTCACCCTCTACCTCCAGCAGGTGCTCGGCTACAGCGCCCTGCGCGCCGGCCTGGCGTTCATGCCGATGACGCTGAGCGTCGCGCTCGCCGCGTCGCTCGCGCCGCGACTCGTGGCGCGCTTCGGCGTGCGCCCGGTGCTCGCCGCCGGGATGCTGAGCTCCGCGGCCGGCCTCGGCCTGCTGACGGGGATCGCGCCCGGCGACGGCTACCTGACCGTGCTGCCCGGCGGCATGCTCGGCGCCGGCGGCCTCGGCCTCGCGCTCGTCCCCGCGACGATCGCCGCGGTGCAGGGCATCTCCGCGGAGCAGTCCGGGCTCGCCTCCGGGCTGCTGAACACCTCGCGGCTGGTCGGCGGCGCGCTCGGCCTCGCCGTGCTCAGCACGATCGCCGACTCGCACACGTCGAGCCAGCTCGCGCACGGAGCCTCCAGCCTCGGCGCGTTGACCAGCGGCTACCAGCTCGCGCTCGGCCTCGGCGCGCTGATCTCGCTGCTCGGCGCGTTCCTCGCGGTCGTGCTGCTGCGCCCGCGCCCCGCCGGGATCGCGGTCGAGCCGGCGAGCCCGGCGGTAGAGCCCGCGGCGAGCTGTTGGAGCCAGTGGGCGCGATTGAGCCGGAGAGCGCGTTCGCGAGCTCGACGCGGGCGAGACGCCGATCATCTCCACGTGCCGGCGCGACGAGGCGCACGCCGCATAGACATTGAGGATCGAGGCGCTCGGACCCGCTCAGGCGAGCGTGCCGGCGGGCAACACGAAGCGCAGCGGTGCCGGCGTCGCCGGCTGCGCTCCCCGGCCGCCCAGCCGTGCGCCGTGCAGCCCCGAGCTTCGAGCGCGCGGCAGCGGCCGCCTCGGGCACCCCGTCGTGATCGGCGATCCACGCCATCACGGCCGCCGAGTCGGCGCCCGCGGCGAGGATCCCGGCGCGCTCGATCACCTCACCGCCGGAAGGGTGAGGACGCGCCAGGCGCGTCACCAGCTCACGAATCGCATCGTCGTCCACGCTCGACCACACTAGCCCCTCGACGGTCACCTCGCCGCCCCGACTAGCGAAACGGCATGCGCAGCTTGCGACCGCGGCTCGCGCGGCGACGCTCCTGCAGCGACGCCGCGATCCCCTCGAGCAGCTCGGCCGTCGTCAGCCCGTCTCCCGCCGAGGCCTTCGCCGTGGGGTGCGGGGCCTCTTTCCGCCACGAGGTGTTCCCCTCGCCGTCCTCGGTGCGCCAGTAGTGATGCTCGACGCCCTCTTCCTCGTGGATCACGACGCGGATCGCCCGCCCAGGCTTCTTCCAGCTCGCCACGCGAGCAAGGGTACCGGGGAGAGGATGCGAGAAGCGGGACCGAGAGCCCGTCAGAGCAACGCGATCGTCCGTCATCGCCGCGACGATCGCCAGGTCGTCCTCGCCCCCGCGCTCGGACAGCCCGCGGATCACGCCGGCGCGCTCCGCGGGCGTGCGGTTCTGGCTGAGCTTGCGCTTGCCCTGGAGCGAGGAGATCTCGAGCGTGAACGCGAGGATGTGCGGCAACAGCTCCTCGACGCGACCCGCGGGAGCGGACGCGAGCGACCAGGACGAGGAGGCCTCGTGGACGGCGACGAGCTCGGCGAGGTGGGCGAGCACCGCGTCGCGATCCTCCAACGGGCGCGGACGGCCGTAGGCGTGGACGGCGAGGAAGTTGTAGGTCGGCAGGCCGCCGTCCGGGTACCAGCGCGGCGAGACGTAGGCGCGGTGGCCGCTGAAGATCGCGAGCGCCTCGGGGCCGGCGGCCAGGTGGCGCGCGAGCGGGTCGGCGCGCGCGACGTGCGCGACGAGCGTCCCGCACGCGCCCTCGTCGCGATGGAGGACGAACGGGATGTGCGCGGCGAGCGGACCGTCGGCGCAGAGCACGAGCAGACCGAAGCGAGCGGCGTCGATCATGTCGTGCATGACCGCCAGCTCGCGAGCGGCGTAGTCGGGCTTGACGTACATCCGCACGCATTGTCGCGCCCCGGCGATGCGCGCGCCCCGACGGTGCCGATCACAGCCGGACGTGTACGTCGGAGTGGTCGTCCAGGGAGGCCAAGCACGACAGCAGGTCGGCGGCAAGACAGGTAGGGCTTCCGCCCCGGGTAGGCTGCGCGGACGCGATGCGTCTCCTGAGCTTCTCCACCGAGGACGGCCCGGCCGCCGGCGTGCTGGTCGGCGAGGAGCTCGTCCCGGTCTCCGCGCTCGACGCGCCCGCGACGACCGTGCGGGGCCTGCTGGAGACGCTCGACACGGACGGCCTGCGCGAGCTGGCGCGACGCGCCGAGGAGGCCGAGCGAGCGCGTCGCGCTCGCCGACGCGACCCTGCACGCCCCGATCACAGACCCGCAGAAGATCGTCTGCCTCGGCCTCAACTACCGCGACCACGCCGAAGAGACCGGCCAGGCGATCCCGAAGGCGCCGATGTGGTTCGCGAAGTTCGCCAACTCGCTGCTCGGCAGCGGCGGCGAGATCGTGCTCCCGGCCGCCCATCCGGAGCACGTCGACTACGAGGCCGAGCTCGCGCTCGTGATCGGGCGTCGCGCGAAGAACGTCAGCGCCGAGGACGCGCTCTGAGCACATCGCCGGCGCGATGCCGTTCAACGACGTCTCCGCCCGCGACCTGCAGATGCAGAACCCGTTGTGGACGAGCGGCAAGGCGATCGACACGTTCGCCCCCTGCGGCCCGGCGCTCGTGACGCTCGATGAGATCGACGACCTCGGGGCGCTGGGACTGCGCACGCGCGTCAACGGCGAGGTCCTGCAGGAGGGCATCGACCGACGAACCTGATCTTCGGGCCGGCCGAGGTCGTGGCGTGGCTCTCGCGCACGATGACGCTGCTGCCGGGAGACATCATCGCGACCGGCACCCCGGCGGGGATCGGCGCGGCGCAGGGGCGGCTCCTGCGCGACGGGGACACCGTGGAAGTGGAAGTCGACGGGCTGGGGGCGGTCGTCAACGCGGTGCGCGGCGAATAGCCTCAAATCTCGTCAGGCCGCGCGCTCCAGGTACTCGCGCAACGCCGTGCGAGCGATCTCGCTGACGGAGCGCTGCTCGCGGCGAGCGCGGGCCTGGAGCGCTTTAGCGAGCTTGGGGTCCACCCGCACCTGCACGCGCGGGGAGACACCAGCGGTACTTAGAGATGGCCTGCCAACTGTGACCTTGATCGCCTTGTCGAGGTCATAGCCGCGTTCGGCCTCGTCGGCAAGCGCCTCGATGTCCTCCTCTGAGAGCTCGAGTACCAGCCGCTGTGATGATCTTCTTCATGACTTGGCCTCCTCGTACCGCGTCCTGTACTTATTGCGTAGCGACATCGCGTGTATTACGAGTAGGCCGCCATTGGGCAACTCGATAGCCATGATCTCCAAAGGATTCCCCTGCGGACCATCACCGAGAAAGACGACCCGTGTGTCCGGGACCTCTTCTTTGTCGCGTCCAGCAGGCGGCGGCTCCTCGAATCGAACGCTGTAGTTGGCAACGACATGGCGGATGCTGTCCTTCGATACACGGTGTCGTGTTGCAGCGCGCGCGAATCGCACGCCCACCTCTGGTACTTTAGCAATTTTGTCAGACATAATAGTAGAGGCCACCACACGTAACTCTCTGTGGGAGGGACCTACTTCCTATTCCGACCATTCCCGCCTCACGGGACAGTCGCCGGCAAAGCGAGCCCGCGGATCACCATGCCGTGCGACTTGGGATCCGCCGGCCTCGACCGGCGGCTTCTGGGATGCTGCACCCCATGAGCGAGATTCAAATCACCCACATCGGCGGTCCGACCGTCCTGATCGAGGTCGGCGGTTGGCGGCTGCTGACTGACCCGACCTTCGACCCGCCGGGCAAGCGCTACAACTTCGGCTGGGGCACGTCTTCGCGCAAGCTCGCGGGTCCGGCGATCGCAGCCGCCGAGATCGGGCCGATCGACGCGGTGCTGCTGAGCCACGATCACCACGACGACAACCTCGACCCCGCGGGACGCGCGCTGTTGCCCGCGGCGGGCACGGTGATCACCACCGCGGCGGGCGCAAAGCGTCTCGGCGGCAACGCGCGTGGCCTCGCAGCCTGGGCGAGCACGACGCTCGAGCACGAGGACCAGGCACCGATCGCGATCACCGCCACGCCGTGCCGCCACGGGCCGCCGTTGAGTCGTCCGCTGGTCGGCGAAGTGGCAGGCTTCGCCTTGCAATGGGAGGGCCAGGAGCACGGCGTGCTGTGGATCTCCGGCGACACCGTGCTCTACGACGGCGTCCGCGAAGTCGCCGAGCGCCTCGAGATCGGGACCGCGATCGTGCACCTCGGGGGAGTGCGCTTTCCGATGTCCGGTCCGCTGCGCTACACGATGACCGCCGCCGAAGCGGCCGAGCTCTGCGGGCTGATCGACCCGCGGACGGTCGTGCCGATTCACTACGAGGGCTGGAAGCATTTCCGCGAGGGACGTGCCGCCGCCGAGCGTGCCTTCGCCGACGCTCCGGGGGATCTGGGCACACGGGTGCGGTGGTTGGAGCTGGGAGCGCCCGCGACGCTCGAGGTGTGAATGGTGCCTCTCAGAGTCGGGCGCTCGAGGAACCGGCCAAGCTCGCCCTCTGCTGCGCTCCGGCTTGGGTGGCTCGGCCTCACACCTCGTTGGCTCTGCGCATGGCGCCCGCAGCGCCCACGCGACGCTCACTTCCAGAGCCTGATCTGACCGACATAGTGGGGGTCGTGGTCAATGCGAAAGAGATCGAGATCCGCCGGTCGTGTGTCGAGTACCGCCCCTGCCCAAGACGGTGCGACGAAAGTCACCCATCCCGTGATGACTCCATGCGCGGGAATAGTCCCCTGCTCGACGATCGAAGGGCCCGGGGCGCCTCTGCCATTGATTATTTCTTCAAAAGCGAGATCACCTTCAGAGCCCGGTGAGCTGGGAATCGCCAGTTCAGACCTCGAATGCTTGGGATAGAACGGCCGCGGTAAGCCATGCGTCTCTGAGCCAAAAGGCAGAGGCCGATCGCCTGGGTTCGTGATCGTCAACTCATACGACACCAACAGGCCATGCCCGTCGGAGTAATAGGCCGCGTTACTCGAGGGTCCGGTGACACGGGTGTGAGCGATCCGCGAGCCCAGCAGTCGCACCTGGTATTCGGGCAGTCGCAATATATGGGAATGATTGACGACGTTATAAACCGTCGCCGGCGAGAACAGGCCATCACCGCGTGCACATTCGCCCTCGCGAGCCTCAGGAGTGCTGATCTGCGCCGATTCACAGGAGGGAAGTGGTGAGCCGATGTGTAGCCACGCACGCACCGTTGGTGTGGTGATGCTGAAATACAACCCATATGCAAACATGAGACAGAGCACCCAGATGATCAGCGCCATGCGCGGGCGGCGACGGATTACTCCGGGATCATTCATGGCGTTTGCGATGGACCGAGTCGTGTCCTTTTTTATTTCATGATGGTCGGCAGTCGCGAGATCAGCGAAACCTCCCGTTGGTGACTCTCCAACCACGGCCCGCGATGCAAGGGTCGGGCCTGCCGGCCAGTTGACGATAACCCCCAGTGCATAGAAGACGGCCGGGATCAGCGTGAAGATGCGTTGCTGCAGGACAAGCGCGTGTAGATATTCGCTGTGCGTGACCGGAATGAGTGATCCATGATCGTTGAGGTAGTAGTGCCCGTGCACCTCCTTCGGCTGGCCACCTATGTGCAGAATCGACGTGAGAGCGACGAACCAGGCCACGATAAACAGTCCCACAAACGCCAGCCTGACAACTGTCGGCAGTCCCCTGAGCAGATCCCTGAGCTCGAGCCTGTGGCCGCGCCGTCGACTCAGAATCGTCACTGAGCGCAGATGCACGACAAAGATGCCGGGGAAGAGCACAAAAACCGGCCACTGCGGGATTACCGGTGCGCTAGGCAGCACCGTTGTCAAAGCGATCACGAGCTCAGCTGCAAGACCGAAGGCGCTCAACTTGAAGACGAAGTCGGCGTCCCGCCTCAGTGCTTTCCCCATAGCAACCAGCTCGTTGAGTGACATGAGGCTATATCGGCAGCGCTGTCGGACTTTCCAAGCTGATCGGCAACCGTTCTTCGCATGGCGACGCCTTGCCAGACCGGCGCTATAGAGTCCAGCACCGCATGACCGACGAGATCCCATACGCCAACTACCAGTACGAGATCTACCTGCGCGGCATGACCGGCCAGCGCCCGGCGCGAACGCTGGACTGGCGCAAGCTGGAGCGCGACGCGATGAACCTGCTGCGAAAAGGCCCAAGGGGATACATCGAGGGCGGCGCCGGCCTGGGCGAGACGATGCGAGCCAACCGCGAGGCGTTCGACCACTGGCGCCTGCGGCCAAGGATGCTGCGCGATGTCTCCGTACGGAGCCTGAAGAGAACGGTGCTGGGAACCGAGCTGAAAGCACCGGTGCTGCTCGCGCCGATCGGCGTGCAAACGCTGGCGCACCCCGAGGGCGAGCTGGCGGTGGCGCGCGCCGCGGCGCAGGTCGGCGTACCGCTGGTCGCGAGCTCGGCGGCGAGCCACACGATCGAGCAGATCGCGGGCGAGCTGGGCGAGAAGCCGCGCTGGTATCAGCTGTACTGGCCACGCGAGCGGGAGCTGGCGAAGAGCTTCGTGAAGCGCGCCGAGCAGGCGGGGTACGGCGCGATCGTGGTGACGCTCGACACGTGGCTGCTGGGCTGGCGCCCGGCGGACCTGAGTGAGGCGTTCCTGCCTTTCTTATGGGCCGAGGGAAACAGAAACTACCTCGAGGACCCGGTGTTTAGAGGCCTGTTGGAGAAGCCGCCGGAGGAGGACATGCAGGCCGCGATCGGCCAGTGGGCATGGCAGTTCGCGAACCCGCAGGTGACGTGGGAGGACCTGGAGTGGCTGCGCGAGATCACGGAGCTGCCGATCGTGCTCAAGGGCATCCTCCACCCCGACGACGCGAACTTGGCGGTCGAGCACGGCGTGCAGGGCGTGCTCGTCTCAAACCACGGCGGCCGGCAGGTGGACGGAGCGATCGGCGCGCTGGACGCGCTGCCGGAGGTGGTGAAGGCCGTGGACGGCCGCGCGGAGGTGCTGTTCGACAGCGGCATCAGAAGCGGCGCGGATGCGCTGAAGGCGTTGGCGCTGGGCGCGAGCGCGGTGCTGCTGGGAAGACCATATATATGGGGACTGGCACTCGGCGGTGCCGAGGGAGTGGTGGAGGTGTTGCGCGCTTTCCTCGCGGATTTGGATCTGGCGATGGCGCTGAGCGGGTACGCCGAGATCGACGAAGTCGATGCCCGCGCCCTGGTTGTGCAGGGCCGCTGAGAACTGCCCGTGAGAACACCACCGGCGGCGGTGATCTTCGACAACGACGGGCTACTGCTCGACACCGAGGACGCGTGGACACGCGCCGAGGAGCAGCTGTTCGCGCGCCGCGACCGGATGTTCACGCTCGAGCACAAGCGCTCGCTGCTCGGCTCCGCGGGCACGGACGCGGCGAGCAAGCTCGAAGCGATACTCGAGCAGGCGGGCGAGGGCGAGCGCCTGATGGACGAGCTGCAGGAGCTCGTGATGCGGGAGGCCCTCGCCGGCGTCGCACCCGCCCGGGCGCGCTGGAGCTGGTCGAGCAGCTGCGCGCGGCGGGCGTGCCGATCGCGGTCGCGTCGAACTCGAGAAGAGAGTTCGTGGAGCGCACGCTGGGCAGCGCCGGCCTCCTGGACGGCCGGTTTGAAGCGGTCGTCTCCGCCGAGGACGTCGAGCACCCGAAGCCCGCGCCCGACATCTACCTGGAGGCGGCCCGCCGCCTCGGCGCCGAGCCGACCGAGTGCGCCGCATTGGAGGACTCCCCCACGGGCATCGCCGCGGCCGTGGCGGCGGGGATGAAAGTGATTGGCGTCCCCTACTTCCCCGGCGCGCAGCTGCCGGGTGCGACCTGATCGCCGAGAGCCTCGCCGACCCGGCAGTCGGCCGCGCGCTCAACATCCTTTGAAACCGGCGTGTGCGATCACCAGTCAGCGTACGCGGGGACCAGCTCAGCGGAGCGTTTTGACTGACCGTCGCAGACTCATTGACCACCTCGCAGGATGCTGCTCCTGCTCGGGTCGCCTCAGACGCCCTCGTCGGTGACCCGAGAAGCGATTGAGGGTGACTCGCCTGACCCCGGGCGCTCGCCCAGCCGTGCGCGCTTCCGCTCAGACAGCTCGGGGGAGACCCAGTGAGTGCGATAGGCACGCTCGATCGCCGGGGCGCCGCTCTTTGAAAACCGCGGCGACGGGCGGCCACGGGTGCGCGCGAGGTAGACAGTCTCGCTGGGCTTCAACTCACGGCGTTGTGCCCAGCGGCGAAACGACCGCATCGCGGTCGAAATCTTGCCGAGACTCGCAATCGTTACCGCCTCCAGATACTTCACCCGTCCCTGGCGCTATTCATCGACACGGCTCGGCGCCAGCCAGCCCAGGCCGACCAGCACATCGATCGACGTGACGAACTTGCGCTCCGCCAGTGCCACCTCGGCCACGCGCGCGACGCGCTGATCCATCCGCTTGTCGTTCTTCCTCGGCATCCTCAGTGTTACATCCGACCCGGGCAGGATACAAGCAGCCTGTCAGCAATGACGAGCTGGATTCGATGAGCGAGACGCAGCTAGACGCGCTGGTCGAGGAGGACACCGCCGCCTGAGATAACGGCGATACCGAGCCGTGAACCCACCCGGAGATCGTTGGCTCTTCAGGCCGTAAGATCGGCGAGCAGCTCATCTACGACGAGCTCCTCCTCGATGCGTCGTCCTGTGCGGCGCATCGCGTCGCTGAGACGCGGATCCCAGCTCGCAGCTACCGGGGCGCCACCAAGCGGCTGAGGCGATGTCGTGGAGTCCGCCGCGCGTGTGTATGCCTCAGTGTCAAACTGCCAGGGGACGAGGGGCAAACGAGCATGCAGGACATTGCCGATGCGGATCCCGCCCCAGTCGAAGTCCCCGTGGTGGGCCAGCCGTGCGCCGGCCGCCACGAGCGCGCGCAGGAGCAGCATCGTCGAGGCGCCCGGTTGACCGCCCGTGCACACCAGCGGCAGGCACCTCTCTCCAAGACGATCAGCCGCAAGCGCCACGATGACCGGGTTCTCGCAGATATGCACCATCTGCCCCGCGAAGCTGCCGCCGGACGCAGCCGCCGATCCCGAGGGGGCGACGCGGGATGCGGTCATCCATTCCGGTGGATCGCGAACGAGCTGGCGCAGCGTCAGCCACACAGGCTGACCCGTTCTCTGGGCGGCCCGCAGGATCCGTCCAGAGCCGGTCTCCTCGCCACCTGGCAGCCCGAAGGTGAGCACAACGCTGGACAGCTCGTCGCACAGCAACCCAACGGAGCCCCACGCCTCCCGGCGCGACTCCGACCGCGACTCGTCAGGGCCCAGGCCATTGAGCCCCGCAAGCGCCCGCACGGCGCCGAGCGCGAGTGTCGCAAGCGGCTCGCCCTCATCGAGCGCGTGGGCGCCGCCGGCGGCACGTGCCGCGAAGCCGCCCAGTGGCTCGCCGTCGGCCGGCAGTGCGGTGAGAACCGTGGCAAGCCGCTCGAGCAGGATTCGAGCATCCCCCGGGTCGGGCCTCATACGCTTGACGATTCCCGAGCGGCGCAGCTGCCGGAGCCAGCTCGCCAACTGCTCAGATCCGTCCGCCTCCACCTCGATACGCCCACCAACCAACTCCTCGAGCGGCGCAAACGCCCGCTCCCAAGCAAGCCGCTCAGCCGTATTCGCCTCGGCGCGCACCACCACCGGCCCCGTCAGCGCGATTACCGCCGCCGCGAGGCCGTCTGGACTGACGCGCGAACGGCGCACCACCTCGTCCACCACGTCCAGCGGCACGCTGAGCGCGCGCCCCACCCGCGGTCGCCGGCCGAGCAGGCGCTGCGCCGCACGACGCTGGGCGGGTGAGGCATCCGCAAGCGTGACAGAGCCCTCGAGCGGCTGTCCGAGCTCGAGCCGCCTACGCACGCGCGTGATCAGCCACTGCAACTCGGGATCGCCGAGCAACCGGGCGAGCCGCTCGAGGTCCACGGCGGAACCGCTCAGCCGCTCGTGCTCGGCGTCCCCCACCGACCCTCCTCGCCCGGTGGCCGGCCGTCATTCGCCTCCTCCTCTACGACATAGCCGTCGAGCAGCGAGGCATCGCTCGACTGTTCTACGCCATTGACGGCGAGCAGGGAACCATCATCGGTTGGATCTGCCGCCACCGCCGAGACGGGGCGCTCGACGCGCGTGCGGGTCGAGCCGTCCCACTCCCAATGGCTGACGAGCACCGCCGCGACGTCATCGACCCGCGACAGCTGTGCAATCGCCAGCCCGGGAACCTCTCGGTAGCAGCCCCACTCGCGCTCGCTCGTCATAACGACGTCGAGGTCGAAAGCGGTAAGCAGGCCGAGGCACTTTGCGCGCGCGTCGTCGTCGACCCCCGCGAACGCCTCGTCGAGCATCACCAGACGCGGTGCATGATCGTTGCCCGCCGAGGCGTAATAGGAAGAGGCCGCGGCAAACAGCGGCACGCTCGCCGTCAGCACCCGCTCCCCGCCCGAGGCGGGGCCTGTGGCGGTACGCCAGCGACCACCCTGTTGGCGCTCGATCGCAAACCGATGCCACGCGCGATAGTCGAGCGCCTCGGTGAGCTGCTCGATCCATGTTCCTGCCACATCGCGCGAGCGCACCTCCTGGATCTGCGCCTGCAGGAACGCTCCGACCGCCGCGCGGTCCTCCTCCGACCATGCATCGGCAGATTGACGCAGGAGGCGCTCGCGCGCTTGGGGAAGACCCTGCGGACCGTCCTCGAGTACGCGCCAGCGCAGTCGCAGCTGCATGCCGGTGCTCGTCGGGCGCCCGGCCAGCTCGGCGTTGGTCCCAGCGACCTGATGCTCGGCGTCGGAGATCAGTTCCTGCAGCGTGCTGGCGACCTCGTTCACCAGGTGGTTCTCCAGGATCTCGCGCTCACGCTCGTCGAGCAGCCGCCGGCGGTCCGCGACCTCCTGGGCAAGCGCGCTCGCCAGCTCGGGCACGGTCGTCGAGCGACCGCGGAAGACCACCTCGACGGTGATCCCCTCCTCCTGCATCGATGCCGAGGCGTTGTTGCCGTGACGGCGCAGTGCGTCGGCCAGCGTATTGAGCTCGTCGGTCGCGCGGCGCTGAGCACGTTGCCATGCCGGCTCGTCCTCGGGAGCGTCACCGAGCGCCTGCTCGATCTGGCGCGCGAGACGCAACGCAGCGGTCACACCCCACTCCTCGCCCTCCGGCAGTTCGACCTCACCGAGCGCCACCGCAATCAACCCGGTGCTCGCAAAGCGCCGCAGGCGCTCGACGTCGGCCCTGCGCTGCTCGGTCGCCCGCTCGAGCTCCTCCGCGAGCCGCTGGCGCCGGCCTACCTGTATGCCCTCATCACGCTGAGCCTGCGCGCGTCGTGCGTCGGATTCGCGCCGGGCGCGATCGTTCACGCGCAGAACGCCTGCGACATCGGCCAGTCGCTGCTGCAGCTCCGCGACAGCGGCGCCGACGGTCTGGGCGAGCGTCTCGTGACGCTCCTTGCGCTCGGCCTCATCGCGGGTGGCCGCCTGCAGCTGCTCGCTGTGCTCAGCAAGCTCTCGCGTCGCCGTTGCGACATCCCTGCCAGCCTCAAAAGCGGTATCGCGAGCCTGATCGAACGCGACGCAGGCCGGCCACAGCACCGCAAGCGCGACACGGAACGCCTGCAGGCCCTCGCGCATCGCATCGAGCTCGGCCTCCTCGTGTGGCAGGCTCAGCTCATCGGCGCTCTCGCGGATGGCGAGCTCAGCCTGCGCACTCGCTGCCTCGGCCTGTGCCAAGCGCGCCGTCGTCACTGCGATCCGCTCGGCGAGTCGCCCCTGCTCTGCCTCCCGGCCGGCGAGCGCTCCGTGGGCACTGCGCACCGCCTCCTCGACGGGGGCAAGCCGCAGCTCTTCCTCCATCTCCGTGCGGCGCGCCTGCAGTCCTCGGCGTGCATCCGCCAGCTCCTCGCCCTGCCGCTGCGCCTGCTCTCGGCGCTGGTTCAGCTCCGCCAACCGCGCGCGTCTCGCGCGATCGCGAGCGCCGCGACCGATGAACGCCGCCGCCGGCTTGCGCCAGAAGCCGCGCAGGATGCCGTTGCGAAACTCGCCCTCCGGCGTAACCCAGACCGGACCCTCGCCCTGCGTCAGGGCGACGGTAGTGAGTACGCGGCGCACAGCCTCCTCTCCCACTGCTCTGGCCTCGAGATCGTCACGGTCGATCGCGGGCTCCAGGACATCGTGCAGGCGCGCGCCGCTCACCGCCTCTCCCTCAGCAGGTGCAAGCAACACATCCTGGGTGCCGGGCGCCAGCAGCTCGCCGTCGGGGCTCACCCATGCGTCCAGGATGCCGGACGCCTCCAGTCCTGCCTCGATCCCGGCGCGTCGCTCCGCGGGCACGTCGGAGCGGAAGTCGACGAGCAGCCACAACGGGGCGCCCGCTCGCCCATCCCGGACAGACGGATCACGCGTGTGCGGGACGGGAGGGAGCTCGTGCTCACCGGCCTGCAGCCGCTTGATCGAGGCATCGAGCTCGTCGAGCAGCTCACGGACCTCGTGCTCTTCCGCATCGAGTGCGGACTCCTTGCGTGCAAGTGCGGCGCTCGCCGCACGGCCCGCTGTCGCGAGCGCCGCTGTGAGCGGACTGGGACCATCGAGGGTCTCGACCCACAGCTCGAGCCCCGCGAGCACATCTGGGGCATCGGCGAAGCTCAGCACGCTGGCAGCCTCGAAGTACACACGTGTCGCCCGAGTGTGGTCGCGGCCGGCCTCGGCCAGCAGCTCAGCCGCCTGCTCACGCTGCTCGGCGACCGCAGCGGCCTCGCTCGCAAGCTCCTCGTGGCGCTCACGTATGGCAATCAAAGCACGCCGGCTGTCGGCGACCGCGACGAACAGCGCTCGGAGATGGTCGATCCCCCGTTCTTGACGCTCGACTATCTCCCCCGCGCGATCGCGCAGCTCCGTCACGTCCGTCCGCTGCTCAGACGCTCCTCGCGTCTCGAGGTCAGGAGCAGCCTCAGACGAGTCCCCGCTCTCGGTCGCATCCACGACCTCGAGTCGGTCGTCCGCCTCGCGCAGATCCACGGTCGAGGTCATATTTGCTATCTCGATCGGACGATCCACGCGCTCGACGAATATGTCGGCGATGCCCGCCACTCCCGCCTGCTCAACGGCCACCGCCCGAGCCTGGGTCAACTCTTCTTGCACTCGCGCTGTGCGGGCGGCGGCGTCGGCGAGCCGCTGCCGCTGCTGCTCGAGACGGTCCACGCCGCGGTCGTGAACAGCCTGGGCCTGGTTTGAGCGCTCGGCAGCCCGGCGAGCCTCATCAGCGGCGCGCTCGAGTTCGCGGGCGCTGCGCGCCTCGGGACTCTCGCGCAACGCGCGTTCGCGGGCACGCAGACGCTCGTCCTCCGATTGCAGCTCGGCGAGCGCCGCCTCCGCCTCCTGGAGCTCAGCCTGAGCTCTCTGGTGGGCAGCCTCGGCGTCGGCCAGATCGCGACTGACGCGATCGAAGACCGTCTGTGCCTGGCGTGGCAGCGCGGCACGACGGCGGCAGGCGATTCTGGCGTAGTGGCGATAGGTCTCGAGGTAGCCGTCGGCGGCGTCGTGCGCATCGACCATCGCGGTGAGATCGGTGCGATCCTCCTCCAGGCCGCGGAATGCCTCCGCGACGTCCGCGATCAGCGCTTGGTCGAGCGGCTGAAGCGCACCGGTGAGAGCATCCGACAGCGCACGCTCGTTCGGGCGCTTGGAGAGCTGTGGCGCGCGAATCTTGATCAGTAGGTCGATCAGCGCTCCGTAGCGTTGCTCGCCGAGACCGAACAGTGCCTCGTCGACCGCGCGACGGTAGGCGCCCGCAGTCCGGTGTACGACGCCGCGCGCGCCGAGCGCCTCCTCGAGCCGCTCTCGGGTCAATGCGATGCGAGCTCCGTCGACGAGCGCAAGCTCCTCGCCGACGCGCTGGTCTGTGAGGAAGAACCAGTGCGAAGCGATGCCGCGGCCGCTGACCGCCTTCAGCCCACACCCGAGCGTGCAGAACAGCGCCACCCCATCCGCATCGCGACGACCGAGCTCCAGCCACGTATATCCGAGGCGCTCGGGGTTGGGGTGCTCGCCACCGAGCAGCAGGTTCCAGTCCATGCGCTTCTTCGGGTCGGCGTCCGGCTCGACCCGATGCGGGGAGAGCTCTCCGTCGAGCAGAAACGGGAGCGTGAGCGCAAGCACCTTGGACTTGCCGGTGCCATTGTTGCCGCGCAACAGCAGCCGGCCATCGCGGAAGCGAAACTCCTCCTGGTCATAATAAAAGACGTCCACCAGCCCTGCCCGCAGCGGCTGCCAGCGCTCACGCTCGGGCTGCGGGAGCGGACGGGTCACGCCTGGAGCTCCAGCTGCGGGAGCTCCCCGGCGATCGTCGGAGCGGCCAGCGCGTAGCGGGCGAGCGCCGGCAGCGCCCTGACGCCATCGGGACCACGGTGGATGAGCCGTAGCGCCACGAGCCGCTCGAGTGCCTTCTCGACGAGCGCAACCTCGGCGCCGGGCTCGCGCGAGCTGCGTCGCCAGTACGCCCGATGCTCCTGCGCCAGCCGCTTGACGAGCCGGTGCAGGTCGATCTCGGCGATCTCGTCCACCCGCTGCGCGAGATGCTCGGCCAGCAGCAAGGTGACGTGGCCATCGGTGCCGGCGTCGGGCATTCGCACGTCCGTCAGGTCGTCGTCGGGATCGACCATCGCGATTCCCTCGGCGCGCACCTCTGCGATCAGCCCGGTCAGCTCGGAGATACGTCGCGTGAGCGCTGCCCGCTGACCCATCAGGTAGCCGGCCTGCGCAGGATCGAGCTCATCGTTGTAGAGAACCGGATCGTCGAGCAGGCGCCGCGTGAGGTGATGGCGCAGAGCACGGTTGCGCAGATCCTCGGCTTCGGGCAGCGGCTCGAGCGCAAGCTGAGAGAGACGCTCGATAAAGCTCTCGGCGGCGATCGTCGAGGGCCCTCGTGGCGCCGCGAGGATCACCGCGAGCACGCGTCGCTGGACGTCGTACAGAGCGTCGCCGGCGTCGCGCACAAAGGCGTCCTCATCGCCGGCGACCCGGGCGAGCACGCCGAGCTCGAGCAGCAGCCGCACGACCGCCACGAGGTCCGCGCGCTCCTCGCGCCCATCGAGGGCGAAGGTGACGCCCGCGTGTGCGAGCCGCTCGTCCGCGGCTGCCAGGATCACACCTTCCGCGAGGCGTCCGAGCGTGATCTGCGCGTCGGAGCGCTCGAGCACCGACAGGGCCAGACAGGTGAGTACGTAGCGCCGGCGACTGAACGGCACGCGCGAGCGCGAATCGCGCGCCGGGTGGCTGGGGTCGTCGATTGTGGGCGTGACCTTGACGAGCCGCGCCACCTCGCTGTCGAGGATCAACCGCCAACCGGCGTTCGCGTCAAACCAGGCGCGCAGCTCGCCGACATGGCGGCGCACCAGGCGGAAATCCTCCGCGTCATCACCGGCGGCGTGCAGCAGCGGCCGGCGCAACAGCGCGCGGGCGGCTCGTCTCAGCTCAGCCGATCGCGCATGGTCGAGGGCGCTCTCCAGGGCCTGGCTCATCTCGTAGTCACCGAGGTGCTCATCGGCCGCTCGGCCGCCCACGCGGAGGAGCTGTCCAACGATGTAGTCCCAGCCGAGCTCTGACCGGGAGCCAGGTCGTCGATCTCGACCACGTGATCGGGGCCGCGGAAGACACCGGCGGGAGTCTTGACCTCGATCAGGGCAGCATTCGCGAGCGCCACGAGCCGGATATGCAAGGTGCCGTCCGCGGTCGTGGTGGAGACCTCTCGCTGGCCGGGTCGGCGAGCCGCGAGGGCGTCGCCCAGCAGGGTCAAGAACAGACCGAAGGCGTCCGACTCGAGCTCTCCCAGCTCCCCGAGATTGGTCGGTCGGCCAGTTGCGAGACGTGCTCGCGCGGCGGCAGTCTGCTCGGTCTGCCGCGCAGCCAGCTCCGCCAGCCGGCGACGTCCCTCCTCACGGCTGGCGATACGGTTGGGCCGGCCACGACGCTCATAGCTGCCGGTGCGCCGCAGCTGCGGGCTGATCTGTAGTGGTGGCGCCTGTATCCAGGGCATGGACGCCGGCACGGGCTCCTCCTCGCGTGCTTTGAGCGTCTCGTCGTCGAGGATCAGGTGCCGCGACCCGTAGACGCCGAACGCGCTGCGCCACAGCAGATGCAATGCCGCATCGTCGGGCGCCTGCGCAAACCACAGCGCCAGCGCACGAAAATCGGCCGAGCGATCCGAACGTCCGGAGCGACGCTCGTTGAGCGTCGCCACCACCGCGAGCAGATCGGGGATCGCCTGCCGCGCCGCGCTGCGCAGCAGCTTGGCCTGGCTCGGACGGCCGGGCAGGGAGACAAACCACTGACGCAGTCCCCGCCAGCGCTCCTCCCAGCCCGCTCGCCCAGCGAGATAGGCAGCCTCGCGAGGATCCTCGCGATCGATCTCGCGATCCCCGCCGCCCGGTGCGGCATCCTCGGCGTCCCGGCGCGCAGCGATATTGAGCAGACGTGAGACATCGGCATCCTCGAGCTCGCCGAGCAGCCCGGAGATCTCCCCACCCACGGTGACGAGATCCTTGATGAAGCGCTCGAGGTAGTCCACGAGGTGGTCCTTGTAGGCACAGAAAGCGTCCACGTCGGCGTCGTAGAGGTCGATCGTGCGCTGCAGCGAGCCCATGAACGCCTGGGCGTTGTCGGCGAGGTCGGTGAAGCGGGCGACGAGATCGCGTAGCGCCACCCCCACACGCCCCGGGTCCGGCTGCGCTTGAGCGGAGAGCTGGTGCAGCTCCCGCAGCTGCGTCGCGATGTCCGCCAGCGCGACCGCCTGCAGCGCACCGCGACGACCGAGCTGCTCGTCGTACACCGCAAGCGCCCGCTCCGCGGCCTCGCCCGGACGGGTCAATTGATAGAGGAAGCGAGCGCGATGGAAGTCCTCGACCGTCGTAACTCTGCTGGTGTCGGGATCGGCGCGCAGGTTGCCCCATTCGACGAGCTGCGCAAGCGCATCGGCGACCGCCTCGGTCTGGACGTGTCCGTCCGACTGCGCGCGGATGAGAGCCTCGTGGAGGTCCTCGACGCGCAGATGCACCACGAACCGCCGCTTCGCGGCGACGAACTCCGCCATGAGCAGCCTGTACAGCTCGACATTCGGCGTCGCGAGGTGGGCAAATGGTCTGAACCCGACAGGCTCCATGCTCGGGCACGTTAGCCCCCGGAGGGGATTGGTTCGGATTGGACCAAGGTTCCCTGGACAGAAGGGGAAACTTCCCTCAGACCATCGTGTGCTTCCCCGCCCAGTCTCGCCGCGATCGCACTTCGCCCTCGATCCCACCTCGCCCTACTCGCCCAGCGCCCTCCGCTCCGCCGCCTGCGCCAGTGTCGCGTAGACGCCCGCGAGCACATCGGTGAGATTGCGGTCCCCGACCTCAACCGGGGCGGGGCCGAGCTGGCGCAGCAGCGCGTCGGGGGTCTCGCCGGCGAGCGGGCTCACGTGGAAGGCGTCCAGCTCGGGTCCACAGGACCAGAATGAGTCGAGCAAGGCGGTGGACAGTGACGTGCCTGACTCGGGCACGCTGGAGTCCCCGGCCGAGGTGACGCTCGTCCTGGCGGCTCGCCGAGCGGGCGTGCGCCGCTTGCGCAGGCTCTCGATCAGCTCGTCCTGGTCGCGCCCTCTCCAGGTGAAGATCAGGAAGGGATCCTCATCGAAACGCTCGGCGAGGATGTAGTAGGTGGCCGCGATGTGCTTGCACGGGTTGACGCCGTCTGGACAGGTGCAGCTCGCGGCCAGCTCGCTCGCCGAACGCGGGAACAGCGTCAGCTTGCACTCCTCGAGGAGCTCCTCGATGTCGAGCGGCATCTCCCCGGCGAGCAGCTTCGCGAGCGGCAGCGCCTGCGCCGCCATCGCCTTCTCCGCCCGGCGCCACTGGTTCTCGGTAAGTGCTTTGTAACGGATGCGCACGCGATAGGGCGTATGGCGCGACCCCTGCACCTTCGCCAGCACCACCCCGTGCTCGACATCGAGCTCGACGACCTGGCCGGAGCGGGCATAGTTGCGTCCGCGCTTCAGCCGCGAGCCGACGCCGAAGGACTCGAGCAGCTCGATGAAGCGCCGCGACCACCACGTCTCGCCGATCTCTCCGCGCCGGCTGCGCGCCTCGATGCCGTCCTCCGCAGGCAGCGGCACCGAGCGCTCGTAGAAGGGATGGTTGTCGAAGTCGAACGAGCCCATTGTCAATCAGCCACCGCGCCGGCCGACAGCGTCACCAGCTCGCGCAGCTGCGACGTATCCAGCTCGGTGATCCACGCCTCGCCCGTGCCGACGATGCGCTCGGCGAGGTCCTTCTTGCGGCTGATCAGTGTGTCGATCCGCTCCTCGAGCGTGCCCACACACGTCAGCTTGCGCACCTGCACGTTCTTCTGCTGCCCGATCCGGAAAGCCCGGTCGGTCGCCTGATCCTCGACCGCGGGGTTCCACCAGCGGTCGAAGTGGACCACGTGGTTGGCGGCGGTGAGGTTGAGGCCGGTGCCACCCGCCTTCAACGACAGCACGAACACCGCCGGCCCGTCCTCGGACTGGAACCGCCCCACCATCTCATCGCGCGCGCTGCGCGCGGTGCCGCCGTGCAGGAACATGACCTCGCGGCCGAGGTGCTCCTGCAGGTGGGTGCGCAGCATGTGCCCGAACTCGGTGAACTGGGTGAAGCAGAGCGCGCGATCGCCCTCGGCGAGCGCTTCGCCGAGGATCTCCTCCAAGCGCGCGAGCTTGCCCGAGCGTCCAGCCAGATCGGAGCGATCCTTGAGCAGGTGCGCGGGGTGGTTGCAGACCTGCTTCAGCTTGATCAGCGCCGCGAGAATGATCCCGGAGCGTTCGATCCCCTCGGTCTGCCCCGCCTTGTGCAGCATCTCCTCGACGACGGCCTCGTAAAGACTCGCCTGCTCCTTGGTGAGGTTGCAGTCCACACGCATCTCGATCTTCTCGGGCAGGTCGCCGATGATCTGCCTGTCGGTCTTCAGGCGGCGCAGAATGAACGGGCCGGTCGCCTGGCGCAGCTGTGCGGTCGCGTGCTCGTCGCGGTAGCGTTCGATCGGCCTCGCGTAGCAGCGCTTGAACGTCGCCGCCGGGCCGAGCAGCCCCGGGTTGAGAAAGTCCATGATCGAGTGCAGCTCCGTCAGCCGGTTCTCGACCGGGGTGCCGGTGAGCGCGACGCGATGACGGGCGCCCAGCGAGCGGATCGCGCGCGTCTGCTTGGTGTCGATTGTCTTGATGTTCTGCGCCTCATCGAGCGCGATCCGCTCCCACTTCACCGCGCCGAGCGTCTCGCGGTCGCGCGTCGCGAGCGCGTACGTCGTGATCACCAGATCGTTCGCGCGTGCCTCGCGGGCGAACTTCTTCTCCGTGAGCCGTTCGTGACCGTGATGCACATGCACACGCAGGCCCGGCGCGAACCGCTGCGCCTCGCGCTCCCAGTTGCCCACCACCGACATCGGGCAAATCAGCAGCGTCGGCGCCAGGCGCTTGCGCCGGCGCTTGCCTGTGCCGATCCGGGTCTGCGTCGCGGGTATTTGGGCTGATCCATTTGACTGGGCATCGTTGCTCTGACCACCATTGCCCTGACGTTCGGCGTGCTCACGCTCGGCGAGCAGCAGCGCCAGCAGCTGCACCGTCTTGCCGAGGCCCATGTCATCCGCCAGGCACGCGCCGAGACCGAGGCTCGACAGGAACGAAAGCCACGCAAGGCCACGCTGCTGATAGGGACGGAGCTCCCCGTCGAGCGTGGACGGGGTGGGCACCTCCCGTAGCTTGCGCTCGCCACCCACGCCGAGCAGCTCCTGCAGCCACCCGCCGGCCTCGATCTCGACAGGCGGCGAGTCGGTCCCGGCCTCGGCGCCGGCGCTCAGCTCGAGGCTCTCGCGGATCAGCTCGCCCGCCGGTGCCTGGCCTTGTTCGGCGCGCTTCTCGAAGAAGGCCAGCGCCGCCTCGACGTCCTCCGGGCGCAGCACGATCCAGCGCCCACGCGCCATCACCAGCGGCAGCTTCAGCGCCGCTAGCTCACGCAGCTCCGCCAGCGTGAGCGTCGCGTCGCCGACCGCGATCCTCCACTGATACGAGCACAGGCCGCCCAGGCCGAACAGCCCGCTGCCCTCCTCGATCTCATCGAACGGCTCCACCTTGAGATTGAGCCGCAACCGCTTGTTCCACCACGGCGGCGCGAGCACGCCGAAGCCGGCCTGCTCAAGCGCCGGAGCGGCGTCGCGCACGAATCCGATCGCGGCCTCCGGGGTCAGATCGACGCAGGTCGGGGCGGCCTCGCGCAGCGCCGGCTCGAGGCCCGGCCACAGTCGCAGCGCATGGCCGAGCCCTCCGAGCAGGCGCTCCTGCGGGTCCGCCAGCCGGTGGCCGAGCGCCTTCAGCCCAGCTCCGTTTGAGCGCCACACCTCCTCAGCTCCGATCAGCACGCTCGGATCGTCCTTCGCCTGGAGCAGGATCTCGACACGCCACCGATCGGAGTCCCGGCCATCCTCATCCGCGTCCAGCCCGGCGCCGTTAACGTCCAGCCCACCGCGATCCTCGCCCAGACCGTCCAGCCCATCGGACTCGGTTCTGAAGCTCGCCCTCCAGCCACCCCGCCGGTTCCTCCGGCTCGCACAGGCGAAAGCAGGTCCGGAACATGCGGTGCTCGGCATACCGCTCCCCCGCCTGGCGCCACTCGTCGAGCTCCTCGGCGAGCACCGCCAGCTCCTGCTCGTGCGCATCGACCGCGACCGGTGCTGTGTCGGTCAACGTTGCCAGCCATGCATCGACGACCGGGAGCTTGAGCTTCGGGCGCCGGCCCACTCGCCGTGCTCGGCCCGTGAGGCCCTCGTCGAGAAAGCTCCGCGCGCACGCATCGACGAACGTCCCCACCAGATCGCTCACGACGGCCTCGGGCGCGCCAGCCTCCTCGGAGGGGGAGATCTCCGCCCGCACGAGCGGCGGCATCGCCGCGACCAGCATCAGCATGCGCTCTGAGTCATCGGGGTCGCCGGGCATCGCGCGCCACCACGCGAGCCACTCCTCGTCACGCCGCACCAGTCCGGGGAGCAGGCGTCCGCGCGCGACCAGCTCGAGCGCGAGCTTGCTCGCTTCAGCCAGAAACCGCAATGAATCGCCGAGCGCCACGCCCTTGGGATTGGGATTGGCGTCACCCGCATAGCCGCCGGCCGGCTGGGCGAGTAGCAGCTCGAGCGCGGCCGCCGGCCTCAGCGCGATCGCCGGAACCACCCAGGGATCGAGCAGCTCCGGACTACGGAGGCGACCCTCCTCGTCCCCTCGTAACAGCTGCGGGGAATGCTGGGGGCCCTCATCGAAGGAGGGCAGCAGCAGGTGCAACTCGCGTTCGAGCAAAGCGTCGGGTTCGAGCGAGACTCCCAACGCCTCGAACGCTCCAGCGAGATCCGGCGCCGCGCAGGCAAACGGGTGCTTGCGCGCCCGTGGTTTCGCCGGCCTGCCCCCTCGACGTCTCTGCGCACGCGCCGGCGCCTCGGAGTCCTCTCCCCACACGCACAGCTTCGAGTCGTGAGACCAGAGTCCATGCAGAGCAATCACGCGCGCATTCTTGCGTGACGAGTGGACGCCTCCACAGAGGCGATGTTGCTCAGCTGGACAAGATGTACACGCACGCGATCGCCGAGCATCTCCGCGTCCGCGGACACGATGCCAACGCGGTGTTCGAGCGTGCCGACCGATCAGAGATCGGCCATCGCGGGCTCGCGGACACGAGCATCTTCGCGCTGGCCCAGACCGAGCAACGCGCGCTCGTCACAGAGAACATTCCCGACTTCAGCGCCATCGCCGACGCCTACGACCAGCGCGGCCAGGACCACTACGGTCTCGTGCTCGTTGACCGTGGCCGCTACCGCCGCGGAAGCCCGGGAACCATCGGGCGCATGGTCACCGAGCTCGACCGGCTGCTGGAGGAGCATCCCGAAACGACGCCAACCAGTTTGCGTCATTGGCTTTGAATTCAGCCTGCGCGCCTCGCGGGCTCCTCAACCGCCTCAGCGAATCCAAGACCCCGTTCTATTCTGACCTGGGTTGAAGGCCCCTATTGCTCTTGGGCCAGCCCGAAGGGAGTTCCCTCGGAGTCCTTGCAGACCGCCCAGCGCTCCCCAGGATGGACGACGCTTCCACCGAGCGCTTGGACGTTCTTCAGCGCCTCGCTGATGTCGCTCACGGTGAAGTAGGGCAGCGAAAAAGAATCCCCCGGCCCACGTCCGCGCTCGTGCACGCCGACGATCGGGCCGTCCGAACGGGTCTGCCATCCCTCCCCCTCGCCGGGCTCGCGCGCCCGCAGATCGACTCCCAGCAGCCCCGCCCAGAAGCGCCGGGCACGAGCGGGATCGTCGGCGGGGAACTCGATCAAGGATGGCGAGGGGTGCGGCACCGCTTGCACGATAGCTCGAGCAAGAGTCGCAACTGTCCCGACACCCTACGTGGAGTGGGTACCTTTGTGAACAATTTTGTGGGACAACTTGTCAGATGGGCGTCCATAGGGCGGAGATAGGAACCGCCCAGAGTCGGTCACCGAACGGCAGTGTGTCGGGGCCGGTGTGCACGACGATGCCGGCTCCAAAGCGCTCACCAAGTCGGTCGCGCAGGTGGCGCAGGCCGTTGAAGTCGCGCTCGCGAACGCTTGCGGTGAGCTTGGACTCGATGCCGGCGATCGTGCCGTCGCGGGCCTCGATCACCAGATCGACCTCGCTTCCTCCGGCGGTACGCAGGTGATAGAGACGAACATCCGCCTCGCACCACGTCGCCTGCTTGGTGAGCTCGGAGGCCACGAAGTTCTCGAATAACGCTCCGGCGAGAGGCGTCTCATCGGCCTCGAAGCGACGCTCGTCGTAGCCCACGAGCTGGGACGCGAGGCCGCTATCGGGAAACCACAGCTTGGGCGCCTTGATCAGACGCTGCCCGAGGTTCCTGCTCCAAGCCGGCGCGCGGCGCAAGAGGAACAGCAGTTCGAGCAGGGTCAGGTAGCGGCTCGCAGTGTCCCGCTTCAGCTTCGTGTCGCTCGCCAGGTCTGTGATCTCCAGCAGACCGGAGACCCGCGCGGCCGCGGCTCCAAGCAGCCGCGGAAGCTCGTCGAGCTGCTGAGCCTTCGCGGCTAAATCGCGCACGTCGCGCTCCAGGATCATCTGCACGTAGTTCTCGAGCCAACGCGCCCGGCGCTGTGGGTCTCCTCTGGCGAGCATCTCCGGATACCCACCGGTAACGAGAGCCCTCGACACCGCGCGCCGGCCGGTGGGCCCACCAGCGATCTGGGCGACGCGCCCATCGAGCACCGCATCGATGAACGTCCGCGGCTCCCCAGATCGGCCACATGGGCGAAATGGTGCCCTTCCAACTGGCTCGGGCCAACGACTCTCTCGGACGTGCATCACGGACTCATCTCGAGCGATCGATTACGGATTATTTCGTGAATAACTTCTACATCACGACGAGCGCCTTTTTCACGATCCCACCGTTTCTCTGTGCGTTGATGGTCGTCGGTGCCGATCGCATCATCTTTTCCATCGACTATCCGTACAAGGAGAACACCGCTGGAAGGGAGTTCCTCGACAGCATTCCGGTGAGCCCGGCCGATCGCGAAAAGATCGCCCATGGAAACGTCGAGAAGCTGCTCAATCTGTAGTTCGAGGTCGCTGTCACGGAATTCATGAAACTAGGCCAATATGAATTGGTCAGAATATGACTGTATGAGCGAGCCATTGTTTGTATTCATCGCGGGGGTCTTGTATTAATTAATTGATGCATATTGCGTGGCGGCAATCTACAGGCGAAGCACAATGATTGCGCTTTCGCTTTCGATGATTGTGCTGAATGAGGAGGCGACGATAGAGCGTGTCCTCGCTGATGCACAGCCGCTTTGTGACGAGATCGTCCGTCGTAGATACCGGATCAACGGACCGGACAGTCGAAATCGCGAAGGATCTCGGAGCAAAGTTTTCCACTTCAACTGGGTCGATCATTTTGCCAAGGCGCGGAACTTCGCCATGGATCAGTGCGGCGGCCAATGGGTCATCTGGCTCGATGCCGATGACCGAAATAATCGCGCCTCAGGCGCAGAGCGCCTTGCAACAAATTCGAGACGAACTCTTGGAACGGGATGATGTCGACGGCGCGGTCATCCCCTACCGAACGAGCTACGCCGAAACAATCCCGCGTTATGCCGCGAAAGTGTCAATCGCGAGCGGTTCTCGCGCAACGGTATCGGCCTGCGTTGGGTTCGGGCGATCCACGAGTTCGTGCCCATGGCGCCGGAACGGATCCTCGCTCGATCCGATGCCTGGATCGAGCACCGACCTTCATCCGACCATTCTTTTCAAAAGTCCGGGCGAAATCTCCACATCATCGAAACGGCGATTGCCGATGGGGAGGACGTGGCCCAAATGCACTGCTTTCTTGCCAACGAGTTAGCAATCGCCACCGCTACGACACACGCGGCAGGCGTTTGACAAGGCGCTCACCATGGAGCTGCCGAGCGACACCGTTATCAAGCGCTGTGTTCAGTAGCGAGTTGCGCACAAGCCCTCGGCAACAATGACCTCGGGCGGGCAGCACTCATTGAAGCGATCGGAC
>CAVXUG010000002.1:0-503904 GCA_963764905.1 uncultured Solirubrobacterales bacterium | reverse complement strand
AGTGATTACACGACGCCCTGCCGAGCGATTGCGCGATAGCCGGCCGGGGGTCGCTATATTCCGTGAAGTAATGGCCGCCCAGCCGCTCAGAAACAAGCCCTGCGGGGGTCGCTACGGGGACATCGTGCAGTCGATCGGCAACACGCCGCTGGTCGAACTGCCGCGTCTGTCGCCGAAGCCCGGCGTCAGGATCTGGGCGAAGCTCGAGTCGCGCAACCCGACCGGCTCGGTGAAGGACCGGGTAGCCAAGGCGCTGATCGAGGACGCCGAGGAGAAAGGCGCGATCGCGCTCGGGCAGACGATCCTCGAACCGACGTCCGGCAACACCGGCATCTCGCTGGCGATGATCTGCCGGCTGAAGGGCTACAAGCTGAAGGTCGTGATGCCGGAGAACGTCACGCCCGAGCGCACGCAGCTGTTGAAGATGTACGGCGCGGAGATCGTCTACTCCGAGGGCTCGCTCGGCTCCAACGGGGCGGTCGAAAAGGCCCTGCAGATGGCCTCGGAAGATTCCTCGGTTTACATGCCCTACCAGTACGGCAACCCGGCCAACCCGAACGCCCACTACAACGGCACGGCGCTGGAGATCCTCGAGGAGCTCGACGAGGTCACCGCGTTCGTCGCAGGCCTCGGCACGGGCGGCACGCTGATGGGCAACGGCCGGCGCCTGAAGGAGGCGTTCGGCGACGCCGTGAAGATCGTCGCGGCCGAGCCGATGCAGGGCGAGCCCGTGCAGGGTCTGCGTTCACTGGACGACGGCTTCATCCCGCCGATCATCGACATCTCGCTGCTCGACCGGAAGATCTTCGTGACCAACCACGACGCGATCGTCTGGACGCGCAAGCTACTCGACGAGGAGGGCCTGTTCGCGGGCGTCTCCAGCGGCGCGATCGCGAGCATCGCCGTGCGGATCGCGGGCGAGCTCGAGGAGGGCAACGTCGTGTTCGTCGTCTGCGACGACGGCTGGAAGTACCTCTCGAGCGGGATCTACACGCTGCCGGTCGACGAGGTCGAGAACCTCGACTCCACCGTCTGGTGGTAGGCCGACCCCATCGCCGGGCGGGAGGTCGACTTCGCGGCCCGGTGGTAGGCCGAAGCTCTGGCCTGGCGGTAGGCCGACGCCGTGGCCCAGCGGTAGGTCTCCCTCCGCTCGTCCGCGCGCAGGACCGGACATGAAGATCGCTCCCAACCTGCTCGACGCGGTGGTCGCGCACGCGCTGGAGGACCCGAAGAACGAGGTCTGCGGGGTCGTCGCGGTCGCTGCCGCCGGCGCGGAGGAGGGGGGCGTGACGAGCGCGGTCGAGGTGCACCGCGCGGTCAACGTGCACGCAAGCCCGCTGAAGTTCGAGATCGATCCCTCCGAACTGCTCGCGCTCTACAACACGATCGACGACCAAGACCTCGAGTTGGGCGCGATCTATCACTCGCACGTGCGCAGCGCTCCCTACCCCTCCCAGACCGACATCAGCTTTGCCGCGAACTGGCCAGGGGTGGAGTGGATCATCGTGGGCCTGAAGGACGGCGAGGCGCCGGAGGTGCGCTCCTACCTGATTGAGGACGGCCGGGTCCAAGAGGTAGCGCTGGAGGTGGAGTGATGGACGCCGACGGTCTCCTCTGCCCGTCGTGTGGACGGGAACACCCGCCGGACGAGCGCTTCTGTAAGGACTGTGGGATGCCGCTCGTGCACGCGGGCGGAGAGCAAGCGGTCAGCGAACGTCAACAGAAGGCGCGCAAGATCAAGCCGCAGTATGCAGAAGGGGGGCTTGTGAAGATCGCTCGCGCCGAGAATCAAATCGAGGCCGAGTTCATCGCGGCGATGCTGTTGGAGGAGGGTATCCCCAGCGTTCTGCGCGGCTCGATCGCAGGGTACGCGCCGGTGATCGGCACGCGCGACATCTTGGTCCCAGAGTCAGGAGCCGAGGCGGCCGGTGAAGTCCTGGCCTGGGGAGAGGAGGCTTAGGCCAGAACGGGCTGGCCGGCGCTGCGGGTGATCTCGGCGATCTCTTCGGACGCGCGCTCGAACTCGGCGTCTGACAACACGGGGGTGCCCTCGAATGGGAGCTCGCGCTGCAGCTCGATCCACGCCTGGGCGGCGGAGTACTCGTCCTTGACCTTCACCGTCACCGGCCGCGGGATCCGGTAGGTGCGTAGCAGCAGCACGTGCAGCGGCTGGTGGCGGCGCCAGCCGAGGCGCTTCTCGGCGTAGTCGGTCGTCCACACGTAGAACGGGGAGAGCGCGTCGACGCAGCGCGGGTCGGCGATCGTGAAGTGCCCGGCGACTTCGGCCCAGGCGCGGATGCGCACGCGGTCGGGCTGCTGGATGCCGCCGGTCGCGAACGCGTGCAGCGGCGGCTCGCCGTCGCTCCAGACGCCCTCCTCGAGCGCGCGGCGCAGCTCGGGCTGGTGCGATTCGCGCACGAACTCGCCCGGCTTGTGGTCGAAGGTGGGATACAGGAAGAAGCGCTCGTGGGCGAGCCGGAAGGGCTTGCCGGGCTCGCGGATGCCGCCCTTGCGGAGCGTGAGCAGCTGCTCGCCTTCGGCGAGAGCGCGGACGGTGACCGCCCATTCTTTGAAAGCAATTGGCATAGTTAGGACGAAAGAGGCAGAAAGAAGTAAGGAAAGTCTCGATAAATCTCGGGCTCCGAACACCCGTCCGAAGCGACCGGACGGCAGGCCCGACCCCTTAAAGATACGAAACCCTGGCGGAAATCCCAAATCCCCTGCAAATCGAGGGGTTTTTTGGGCAAAATCAGGGATTCGAGTCACCGCAGACGGGTGATGAGGCCCGTAATCGGGGCCTGATGGAGGCTGCTGGGCAGTTGTGCGGCCCGAATCGGCGCTCGGGCGATCTACAACCGCCGCCCGGGGAGAGGCGCGTGACTCGGACCGGCGCTCGAAACGGCTCTACAACCGCCGCCCGGCGAGCCCCTCGGCGGCCTCGATGATCGCGGCGTAGTCGTCCTCGCCGTGGCCGCGGCCGAGCGTGGCTGTCAGCAGGTCGCGCGCGTGCGCGGCCGACGGGAAGGGGATGCCGGCCGCCTGGGCTTCCTCGAGGCACAGCCGCACGTCCTTGAGCATGTGCTCGGTCTTGAACAGCGTTCTATAGTCGTGCTCGCGCATCGGCGTCGACTTCAGCGCCAGCTGCGCCGAGGCGCCTGAGCCCGCGGAGGTGACCTGCACGAACGCGTCGAGATCCACGCCCGTCGCCCGCGCGAGCAGTAGCGCCTCCGCCAGCGCCGCCGCGTTGGCCGCCCCGAGCGAGTTGTTGATCAGCTTCAGCATCTCGCCCTGCCCAAGCTCGCCGACGTGCACGATCACCTCGCCCATCGCCTGCAGCAGCGGGCGTGCGCGGGCGAAGTCCTCAGCCGCGCCGCCGGCCATGATCGTGAGCGTGCCCGCCTCCGCGCGCGGTGATGACCCGGTCACGGGCGCGTCGAGCATCCGCACTCCGCGCTCGGCCAGCGCCGCCGCGATCCGGCGGCTGTCCGCGGGCGCGATCGTCGACATGTCGACGCACAGCAGATCCCCATGCGCGGCTTCGACCACGCCGCCCTCGCCGAGCAGCACCGCTTCGACCTGCGCGCCGTCGACGACCATGCTCACGACGATCTCGCTCGCGCGCGCCACCTCCGCGGGCGTGTCGACCGCGACGGCCGGCTCGTGCTCGGCGGCCCACGCGGCGGCCTTGCCGGGCGTGTGCGTCCAGACGGTCAGCGGGAAGCCGGCCTGCGCGAGCCGCGCGGCCATCCGCGAGCCCATGATTCCGAGGCCGAGGAAACCGACCGATCGAAGATCGTCCAGCTCAGATCGCTCGGGTCGTTCGGGTGCGTCCGCGTCGGGCATCTCCGCATTGTCCCCTTCCCGCGGTCACGATGCATGAAACAGCTCCTACTAGGCGGGGCAGGAGGCCCCGCGTAAGCAGGCATGGGATGAAGCTCACCGCGTGGATGCGCCCCAAAAAAGAGGCATATCAGGCTGCTGCGAGCTCCCGATCCTCGGTGTCCGCGAGGTGCTGATGCGACGGGCAGTAGCCGTTGTGCGGCAGCGGCACGCGCTGGCAGGCGGCTCCTTTGCGGGTCGTCGCGCGACATTGCGGAGGTTCGCCGCTGATCGAGGCGTAGCCCGCGAGTGGGTTCTCGATCAGGAACTGCTGGGCGAGCGCGATGTAGCGGGCGACGACGTGATGGACATGGCCCTGCTCGCTCATCGGGAACATCGAGCGGACGTCGCAAAACAGCGTGCGCTCGGGACGCGCGAAGTAGAGGCGTTCGGCGGCCATCCGCTCGACGACGGCCTCACAGGCTTGCAGCAGATGCTCCTGATTGGCGTTCGCGGCGACGCTCGGCTTGGGAGCCAGGAGATGGGGCGCCAACTCCCGATAGATGGCCCGGCTGAACTGATACATGGCGACCCGTCACCCTCTTTCTCGATCGAACCGGTCTTTCTGGCGTCTCGCCTACCGGCCGGGAAAAGACATTCATGAGCGAAAACACACGATCGGGGAGAAAGGAGCGAGGTTTTCGCCGCGGGGGGCGAAGATTTAAATACCTTTATGAAGATCCCTCCGGGGCCGGGATCGCGTGCGTGGTTCGCTCAGCCGGTGGGTGGCTGGCGGCCGGGCTCGCGTGCGAGCCAAAGGGAGTTGAACCGGCTCGGGCGGCGCGCCGGTCGGTCTCCGGGGCCGAGATGGGCTCGCCGTGGCGAGGCGGGCGGGCCGTGGCGGGGCGTCGATCCCAGGTCTGCCAGGCGCCAGCGGCGTCTGCGGCGAGCCCGAAGTGATGCCGATCGAGCACGGGGTCGACCCGCCTGGCCGTGGCGAGGCGTCAATCCCAGGTCTGCCAGGCGCCGTCAATCTTCCCCTCGCCGTCCCTATCTCCGGCGAGGACGAAGTGATGTCGATCGAGCGCGGCATCGAGCTCCGGACGATCTGCGCGCTGATGGGCGCCGCGGCTCTCGGTGCGTGCGAGCGCGCTATGCGCGAGCAGCCGGGCCAAGGGATGGGGATCCTCGAGCAGATGTTCGAGACCCTCGGCGGAACGCACGATGCCGGCGTCCCGCCACAGCGCCTCGCGCGTCGCGGGGCCGGCGAGCGGGGGTGGGGGGAGCTCGCGCAGCGCCTCGAGCTCCGCCGGGGAAACGGAGGCCCCGCCCGCCCCCGTCGCCGGCGCGGGCGGGGGTGGGGGCGTGGAGAGCGCGTGCAAGACGGCGCGCCGGGCGAAGACGAAGCACTCGCTGAGCGAATTCGAGGCGAGGCGGTTGGCGCCGTGCAGGCCCGTGCAGGAGCACTCGCCGACGGCATACAGCCCCGGCAGGGTCGAGCGCGAATCGAGGTCGGCGACGATCCCGCCCATCATGTAGTGCGCCGCCGGGGCGACCGGGACGAGCTCGCGCGTCGGATCCAGGCCCGCCTCGCGCAGCGCGGCGACGACGTTCGGGAAGTGGTCGGGGTCGATCGCGCGCATGTCGAGGCCGACGGTGCGCTCGCCGGACTCTCGCAGGCGCAGCGTGATCGCGCGCGCGACCTCGTCGCGGGGGGCGAGCTCGTCGACGAAGCGCTCACCGGCCGCGTCGTGCAGGGTTGCGCCCTCGCCGCGGATCGCCTCGGTGATCAGAAAGCCCTCGCGTCCGGGCAGCCCAAGCACGGCGGTGGGGTGGAACTGCAGCAGCTCGAGGTCCGCCAGTGCCGCTCCGGCGGCGTGGGCGAGCAGCAGGCCGAACCCCTGCGAGCCGGGCGGGTTGGTCGTGCGCGCCCACAGGGCCGCGGCGCCGCCGGTGCCGAGCACGACCGCGCGTGCGGATACGACCCGGCCGTCGTCGCAGATCAGGCCGCGGCAGCGGGGGGCGTGGGCGGGGGGTTGATCGTGGGTGTGGGCGGGGGCTGGGGGGTGCTCGCGGGCGGGGTTCTGTTGTTCGTCGGGGCGAGCGGGGGGATGCTCATCGCCGGTGGAGTGGCCGGGGTCGCCGTCCGCCCACAGCGCGCGCGCCCGTGCGCCCTCGAATACGGTGATCAAAGGCTCCGAGACGACCAGCGCCGACAGCTGGCGTACAACCCGCCGGCCGGTCGCCGAGCCGCCGGCGTGGACGACGCGCCTAACCGAGTGCCCGCCCTCCAGGCCGAGCGCAAGCCCCCCGGAGCGGTCGCCGTCGAAGCGGACGCCGAGCGCCTGCAGGTCCTCCACCCGCGCGGGCGCCTCGCGCACGAGGATCTCAGCCGCCGAGCGCCGGACGAGCGCGCGGCCCGCGCGCTCGGTGTCGGCGAGGTGCAGCGCGAAGCTGTCATCGGCGGCGAGCGCCGCGGCAAGACCGCCCTGCGCCCAGTAGGAGGCCGTCTGGGCGAGCGGCGTGGCCGAGATCAGCACGACCCGGGCGCCCTCGCGCGCCGCGCAGAGCGCCGCGTAGAGCCCGGCGGCACCGGCGCCGACCACGACGATGTCGGTCTCGTATACCGGACCGGCCTGGGCGGAGCTCACTTTTTCGAGGATTCCGGGGCGACGAGGGGGTTCGAGCTCGGCGGAGATTCGCTCGATTTGGGGCTTGCGGGAGTGGTGGCGGCTTTCGGGGTGGTTCTAGTCGTCGCGGTGGTGGGGGTGACGAGGCCCGGTGCCGTTGTTGCGGTTGTCGGGGTGGACAGTCCGGAGGCGCCCGCGCCCGAGGTTGTGCTGGGGGCGGCGGCCGTGGTGGGGAGGCCGGTGCTCGGCGTGCTCGTCCCGGGGGTGGCGGGCGTCGTCGTGGTGGGCACGGTTGCCGTCGATATGGTCGCCGTTGGCGTCGCGGCGGGCGTCGTGACCGTGATCGTCCTCGCCGCCGTCGTGGTGGAGTGCGTGGAGCCGCCCGCGAGCTTGACGAGCGCCGCGGCGAGCACGCCGAGCGAGAGCGCGACGACGACCGCGAGCGCGATCACGGGCGTCTTCCAGGAGGGCGATGCCGCCAGGCGCGTGCGCGCGGCGGCGCCGCAGCGCAGGCACCACTCCTGCTCGGGCTCGAGCGGCGCGCTGCACAGCGGGCACGCCTCGTCCGCGGGCGGCGGCGCTGCGGGGGGTGATGGGGGCCCGCCCGCCCCGCCCGCCCCGCCCGCCCCGCCGCCCGCGGGGGGAGTGGCGACGCTCACGCGTCGGTGCCGGGAGGACGGACGATCACGGTGGGCTGGTCCTGGTCGGTTGGCTCTGTCGGTGTGGCAGCGCCCGGGGCGGGCGATGCGGGCGTCGATGGCGATGCGGGCGCGGGCGTTTGTGGCGCGCGTGAGGGGGCGGGTCGATCGATCGTCGTGTAGTCGGCACGCGCGGGACTTGCCGGTGGGGTCGTCCCAGGCGCCCTTGTCCCAGGCGCCGGCGCAGGTGCTCCACGCGGCGCCGGATCGGCCGGCGGGCTGGCGGCAGGGGTTGCGGCGGCAGCTCGAGCAGGCGCAGGGGACTGAGCGGCTGCCGGCGACGGCGCGGAGGCAGGTGCGGATATGGCCGCTGGGGCGGGGGCGACGTTCGTGGGCGGTCCGGCGACCGGGCGCTCGGCGTGGCGGTCCATCGCGAGCCCGCAGTTGGGGCAGAAGCGGTCCTCGCTGCCGTGGATCGCCGCGCAGCGCGGGCAGGCGGCGATGCCGGCGTCGCGCAGGACGGTCACCGGCTGGTGCTCGGCGAGCGCGCCTTCGAGCGTGCGCAGCTCGGCGTCGATCTGGCCGAGCGTCGAAAGCTTGGCGAGCACGAGCGCGTCGTTGCGCTGGGCGAAGTGGTGGAGGTTGTAGACGAGGCCGCCGAGGTCGCGGTAGGCGAGCTCGCGTGCCTTGCGCAGGAAGCGCGCGCGGCGGCGCATGCGCCCGCGCTCGCTGAACCCGGGGGAGCCGCTGGGCGTCGACCCGCTGGGCGTGGGGGTCCCGGCTGCCGTGCCGTCGCCGGCTGCAGAGGCGCTGGCCGCGGGTGGGGCCTCGCCGGTAGTGGGTAGGGGCTTGCCGGCCGTGGGGACACCGGCCGCCGGGCTCGCGCCGGACGAGGCACGGACAGCGCTCGCCGGGTGCTCGCCCGTCGGCGTCTGCGTGGGGTCGGCGTCAGAGGCCGTTGCGGGTGCGCTGTGCTCCACCGTCGTCCCATGCTACCCGCTGCGAAGGACTCTTTTCCACCGTAGGCGCGTCAACTATCGGGATCGCCCGGCTGCCTTCGGCGCGTGCTCAGCCGCTTGCGGCGCGCGCTCGCGGGGTCTCGGCCCGCTCCAGCGCCGCGCGCCAGGCAGCGGCGACGTGCTCGGCCAGGCGCGGGCCAGAGAACGGCTCGGCGTGGGCGCGTCCCTGGATCCGCGACTCGCTCGCGCCCAGGTGGGGTTCGAGCGCCGCGCGCCAGGTCTCGAGCTGGAACGGCGCGCAGAGGGCCCCCGCGACGCCGCGCAGCGCCTCGGGGTGGATCCCGACGGGCGTGGCGAGCACCGGCACGTCGCAGGCGAGCGCCTCGAGCACCGCCAGCCCGAAGCCCTCGTGCCCGGAGGGCATCAAAACCGCGTTGACGGCGTTGAACCACAGCGGCGCGCGCTGCGGGTCGATGCCACCGAGCGCGAGCAGCTCGACGTCAACCGCGCGCGCCAGCTCGAGCGCCAGGTCATATCGCTTGATCGCCCGGGCCGGGTCGGCCGCGAACAGCAGGTAGGGCGCCTCGGGATCGAGGCCCAGCTCGTGGCGGGCCTGCGCGCGGGGAATTGGGTGGAAGCGCTCGAGGTCGACGCCGCACGGCAGCACCTGCGCCCTGGCGCGCGCGCGGGCGCTCGGCAGTTCCTGCGCCAGCGAGCTCGAGACGGCCGCCAGCAGATCGATCCGGCCGAGCGCGGCGCCGGTGATCATCCGCGTGCGGGGGTGGCGCATGTCGTTGCCGTGGACTGTCAGCGCGCGCAGGCGCGCGGGAACCGCAAACGCCGGCCAGGCGGTGAGGCCGTAGTGGGCGTGCACGATGTCGAACGGTGCGCGAGCGGGCCGGCGGCTGAGCGTCGAGGGCCCGCCGTAGCGGTGGCGCAGATTGCGGGCCGCCTGCGCGAGCGAGCGCGCGCCGGGGGGGAACTCGTAGAGCTCGATCTCGAGGTCGGGCTGCTGCAGGCGCCGCAGGTCGGCGACCTGGTCGCGGACGAACGTGCCGCGCTCGGGGTGCGCGGCGTCGGGCCGCATGTTGGAGAGCACGAGCGCGCGCACGATCCTCCGACCGTAGCGCTCCGGGCTCTGGGATGATGGCCTGCATGACGAGCGCGCCCGCGACCGGAGCCGAGCGATCCAGACGCGATCCACGGGGACGGCCGATCGGCGTGTTCGACTCCGGCGTCGGCGGGCTGACCGTGCTGCACGAGCTGCTCGTCAGGCTCCCGCGCGAGGACTTCCTGTACCTGGGCGACACCGCGCGCTTCCCCTACGGCGAACGCACGCCGGAGGAGCTGAGCAGGTTCTCCGCGGAGGTGACCGAGGAGCTGGCCGGGCGCGGCGCGAAGCTGCTGGTCGTCGCCTGCAACTCCGCGACTGCGGCCGCGCTGCCCGCGTTGCGCCGGCGGATGATGGAGACGACGCTCGGCATCGACGTACTCGGGGTCGTGCGCCCGGAGGCATTCCGCGCGGTCGCAGCCACGCGCAGCGGCCGGATCGGGTTGCTGGCGACTCCCACGACGGTCGCCAGCCGCGCCTACGAGGACGCGGTCGAGGCGATCGATCCGCACGTGACACTCCACGCCGTGCCGTGCCCGACGCTGGCCTCGATCATTCAGGCCGGCGAGCAGTTCGACGAGCTCGCTGTGGAGACCGTGCGCGAGGTCTGCGCGCCGCTGAAGCGGGCGGACGTCGACACGGTGATTCTCGGCTGCACCCACTACCCCCTGATCCAGCCGATGCTCCAGCGGATGCTCGGCCCGGGCGTCACGCTCGTCAGCTCCGGCGCGGCGCTCGCGCGCCAAGTCGAGCACGCGCTGAGTACGCGCGATCTGCAGAACCCGCAGGCGGGCGAAGGCGAGTACCGCTTCCTCTGCACCGGCGACACGGAGGCATTCGAGCAGTCCGGGACGCGCTTTTTGCAGATGCCGCTCGGCCCGGTCGAGCGCGTCGAGCTCGCTGCCGTCGAGGTGACGGCGTGAGAGGGCATCGGAGGTCGGTCGTGCAGCGACGGACAGTGGGCGTGGCCGGCACGAGGCGGCTCGCACGGAGGCGACAAACAGAGGAGGTTGGTCTATGAGCGGTGCTGAGCGCAGCTACGGACGCGGGCCGGGCGACTTGCGGCCGATCGAGATCGAGCCCGGCTTCATGCGCACCGCCACCGGCTCGGCGCTGATCTCGGCCGGGGAGACGCGCGTGATCTGCACAGCCTCCGCGCAGGAGAGCGTCCCTCGCTGGATGGCGGGCAGGGGCAAGGGCTGGCTGACGGCCGAGTACGGGATGCTGCCGGCCTCCACCGGCGATCGCAAGCAGCGCGACGCGACGAAGGGACGCCTCGACGGCCGCTCGGTCGAGATCCAGCGCCTGATCGGGCGCTCGCTGCGCGGGGTGATCGATCTATCCCAGCTCGGCGAACGCACGATCTACCTCGACTGCGACGTGCTGCAGGCCGACGGCGGCACGCGCTGCGCCTCGATCACGGGCGCCTACGTCGCGCTGGCGCTTGCCTGCACGCGTCTGCGGGCCGAGGGCAAGCTCGAGGGCTCGCCGCTGACCGGCTCGGTCGCGGCGGTCTCCTGCGGAATCGTCGCGGGAGTCGCGCTGCTGGACCTCGACTACTCCGAGGACTCTACCGCGGAGGTCGACGCGAACGTCGTGATGACCGGCGAGGGCGGCCTGATCGAGGTGCAGGCGACGGCCGAGCGCACACCGCTCTCTCGCGCGCACCTGGATGAGTTGCTGGCGCTCGCGGGCGACGGGATCGAGCGGCTGCGGGCGGCCCAGGAGCAGGCGATCGCGGCGGCGGGCTGATCGGTCCCGTGACGATGCGTGAGCACGCCGATCGCCGTCGTTGTGCTGCTGCGGCTGGTGCTGCTGCGGCCGGCCGAGAGGGCGCCGGGCGATGAGACTGCTGCTGGCCACCCACAACGAGCACAAGCGCCGCGAGTTCGCGCGCCTGCTCGCCGGCTATGAGGTAAGTGTCCTCCCCGGCGAGTTCGAGCTGCCCCCGGAGGATGGCGAAACCTTCGCTGAGAACGCGCTCGGCAAGGCTCGCGCGGCCGCCCGCGCCACCGGCGCGGTCACGATCGCCGACGACTCCGGCATCGAGGCGCAAGCCCTGGGCGGCGCACCCGGGGTGCGCTCGGCGCGTTACGGGGGCGAGCATGCAACCGACGAGGAGAACCTGGCGAAGCTCCTGCGCGAGGCGCCGGCGGGCAGTGGGCTGGTGTATGTGTGCGCGCTTGTCTACGTCGATCCGCAGACCGGCGTGGAGCGTGTGTTCGAGGCTCGCTGCACCGGCACGCTGGCGGCCGAACCGCGGGGAGCGGGCGGGTTCGGCTACGACCCTGCGTTCCTGCCGGATAACGGGGCTCCCGGTGAGAGCGCGGCCGGTCAGACGATGGCCGAGCTGAGCGACGAACAGAAGGACGCGATCAGCCACCGCGGACGCGCCGCCCGCGCGCTGCTGGAGTGGCTGGCGGACCGCGACCGGTAGAACTGGCCCCAGCACAGTCACAACCCGTCCGCCGCCTCGACAAACCTGTTCGTCGTCCCCCAGCTACAAGAGGTTGATCGCCGCCGCGATCGCGACCGCGAGGCCGAGACCGGCGTAGCCGTTGTAGCCGGAGAGCAGCAGCAGCAGCGCCGTGATCAGCGCGACGAGCACGGTCAGGCTCCAGGCGACGCGTTCGAAGGTCATGCCGTCATTGTGTCGGATGCGTTGGCGGAGGCAAATGTCCGCGCGCGGTGTTAGCTTCGGCTGAACTGTCTTACGAGCGAGGAGGGCGAAGTGACGAAGTCCGAGTTGGTCGACCAGGTGGCGGATCGCGCCGATCTGACCAAGCAGGATGCGGCGCGTGCGGTGGACGCGGTGCTGGCCACCGTGGAGGACGCACTGCGCAGGGGCAGCGAGGTGACGGTGTCGGGGTTCGGCAAGTTCCACGTCGGCGAGCGCGGCGCGCGCCAGGGCGTCAACCCGCGCACGGGCGAGCGCATCCAGATCGCCGCCTCCCGCGTGCCGCGGTTCACCGCGGGCAGCGGGCTGAAGAGCGCGGTGAAGGGCCGCTGACACTGCCCCCCAGCTTCGGCGACACCCTCGCGGCGCGTGTCCAGGCGCGCCGGTCGCAGATCGTGCTCGGCCTCGATCCCGATCCGAGCGCGCTGTGGCCGGTTGCGCGCGAGCCCGGCGCGGGCGCGTCTGCGGGCGAGCCGGCTCCCGGCGCGACATTCGCCGGCGGCCCGCCCGGTGGCCAGTCCGTCGCGGGCGCATCTCTCGGCGTCTCCTCCATGCGGGACACTCCCGCGGAGCGCGCTGCGAGCGCGGTGCTGGCCCACTGCAAGGCTCTGATCGACGCGACCGCGGAGGCGTGCGTGGCGACGAAGCCCCAGCTGGCCTGCTTCGAGCGCCTTGGCGCTCCCGGCCGGAACGCACTCGCGGCGGTGATCGAGCACGCGCATGCAAAAGGTCTACTCGTGATCGCCGACGGCAAGCGCGGCGATATCGACGTGACCGCACGGGCATACGCCGAAGCGTTGTTCACCGGCGCCGAGACGCCCTTCGGGGCGGTCACGGGGCTCGGCGTGGAGATGGTGACGGTCAACCCGCTGATGGGCGCCGACACGCTCGCGCCGTTCGTAGCGGCGGCGCGCACCGCGGGCGCCGGGGTGCTCGCGCTGGTGCGCACGTCGAACCCGGGCGCCGCCGACGTCGAGGATCTCGAGCTCGCCGGCGGCGGGACGGTCTGGGAGCGCCTGGCCGCGATCGTCGAGCAGCTCGGCGCTCCCGGTGTAGGCGAGTCTGGCTTGAGCGACGTGGGCGCCGTCGTCGGGGCAACCGTCCCCGCGCATCTCGCGCGAGCCCGCGAGCTGATGCCGCACGCGACGTTCCTGCTACCGGGGGTTGGAGCGCAGGGCGGCCGGGTCGAGGATCTGGCACCGGCATTCGCGCCGGGTCGGGCGGGCGGTCTGGTGACGGCTTCCAGGAGCATCGCGGGCGCGCATGAGGCCACCGGCGGGGACCCGGTCGCGGCGGCCCGAGCCGAGGCAGAGCGGCTGCGCGAGACCGCCTGGGCCCTGGGCGGCTGAGGGCCGGCGCCTGGCTGCGTCCTCACCGATCGTCCGGGATCGGCCAGCTCGCGTGCTGGTAAGCACACCACGCTCCCTGCTGGACGATCTTTGATCGGCACCATGCTTGGTCCTCGACCGCCCGGACAGTCTCATTGCCATCTTTGGCCTTCTCGAGTTCACATTGTTGGTTTGGGGTAGTCTGAACCGCGATGATCATCACGGTCACGCTGAACGCGGCGATCGACAAGTCGCTCTCGGTGCCGAACTTCCGACTGGGGCGCCGTCATCGCACCGTCGAGCAGCGCACGATGGCCGGCGGCAAGGGCGTGAACATCGCCCGTACGCTGAAGACGCTCGGCCAGCCGGTGATCGCGACCGGCTTCGCAGGCGGCATCACTGGCACGCACATCGTCGAGCAGCTCACCGAGGAGGCGATCCTCAACGACTTCGTGCGGATCCGCGAGGAGTCGCGCACGAACACCTCGGTGCTCGACCCGACGACCGGGGAGCAGACCGAGATCAACGAACGCGGTCCGTCGGTCTCCCAGCACGAGGTCGAGCTGTTCCGCGACAAGCTGCTCTATCTCGCCCGCGGCGCCGCGATCGTGGTGTTTGCCGGCTCGCTTCCGCGTGGCCTGGAGGCGGACATCTACGCGGTGTTGATCCGCGAGCTGCAGCGGACGGGCGTGACAACCGTGATCGACACCGACGGCGATCCCCTGCGCCAGGCGGTCCGCGCGGAGCCCGACGTCGTCTCGCCGAACGTGTCCGAGGCCGAGGAGCTCGTCGGCCACGAGTTCTCCAGCGAGGAGGAACGCTCGCTGGGGGTGCGCGAGATCGCCGCGCTCGGTCCCCACGAGGCGATCATGACGCTCCCCGACGGCTGTTTCGCCCAGGTGCTGGTCGACGGCCAGCCGTCGCTGCGGCGCGTGAGCGTGCAGCCGCGCGAGTCGATCGCCAAACGCGGTTCGGGTGACGCCTTCCTGGCCGGCTACATCGCCGCGCGCTATGAGGGTCGCCCGCCTGACCAGTGCCTGCGCTTCGGGGTGGCCTGCGGGGCGGAGTCCACCGTCAGGCTGGGCGCCGGCCTGGTCGATCCGCGCGAGGCGCGGCGGCTGATGGGCGAGGTCGAGCTCTCCGCGATCGAGCTGCCGGCCGAGGTGGGCTGAGGGCCCGAGGGAAGTCGGCGTCGAGGTGAGCTCGCCTGGGCCTTGGCGTGGTTGGCACGCCCTCGGCGGGCTCGATGTCCGTCCGTCCGGCTTGGCGCCGTTGGAGTGCGGAGCGTTTGTGCGGGCGCGGCCTTGGCTGTACGGACATCGCCCCTCCGAGGGCAGGACGATCGCCTGGCGAAGAAGCGTGGAGCAACTAATCTGCGCCGCGTGAAGATCGGGATCCGCGGATCGCTGCCCGCCGTGGGCCTGGCCGTGGCGCTGGCGGGCACAGGCTGTGGGGGCTCAGGTGGCAAGTCGACATCGACGAAGCCGCCCGTTCCTGTGCCCCGCTCAACGCTTGGGACGATCGCGGTGAGCAGCCCCGCCTTCCGGCCGGGCGGCGCTATGCCGAGGCGCTACACCTGCGACGGGGCCGGCCTCTCACCGCCGCTGCGGTGGCGGAACTTGCCGGCCGCCAGCGTCGAACTGCTGCTGCTCGCGATCGACCTGGACGGCGGTCGCACCGGTGCGGTCCAGTGGGCCGTGGGCGGCCTGCAGCCGAGCTCGCCGGGGATCGCCGTCGGCAGACTGCCCGCGGGGGCGGTCGTCGGGCGCAACAGTGCCGGCGAGGTCCGCTGGGATGGGATCTGCGGTGCAGGCGGTCGGCTGCACCACGTTGCGTTCCTGCTCTACGCGCTCGACCGCAGGCTCGGGTTGCGAGCGGGCTTCGACCCCGCCGTCGTACGCAGCGGCCTCAAGGATGCGACGCTGGCACGGGGCCTGACTGTCGCCACGTACCGACGTCCCTGAACGGGATCGGACGACGTTCAACCCCCCGCGACATCCCGCCGCAGGAACACGAGGTACCCCGCCACCAGCGTCGGGATCGCGTACAGCGCGCAGACCCAGGCGGAGTGGGCGATCGGCGTCCAATCGGTCGGGGTGCGCAGCAGGCCCTGCCAGGCCTGGAACTGTTCGGTGAGCAGGTAGGGCTTGATCGATTCGATGCCGGGGATCTGGGCGACGATGTAGAGCAGGATCACGAAGCCGACCGTGCCCACGACTGAGGCGGCGCTGTTGCGGGTTGCCGTCGACAGGAGCACGCCGATCGCGACGACCGTCAAAAGCGGGATCAGGTAGCAGGCGTTGGCCGCAAACACGAGCAGCAGCCCTTCAGAGGCGGGGACGACCGACCCCGAGAAGGTGACGACGTGCTTGAAGCCCCAAGAGGCGACGCCCGCGATCGTCGCCACGGCCGCTGACAGGAACACCGCGATCGCTCCGTACGTCATCGCCGCGAGCGCCTTTGCGGCGAACACCTGGCCGCGGTCGACCGAGCGCGTGAGGATCGTCTTCAGCGTGCCGTTGCCGTCCTCGGCGGCGACGATGTCCCCGGCGACCAGCGCGGCAATCAGCGGCAGCATGAACGCCGCCATGAACAGCAGCATCAGCACTGGGGTGGCCAGGCCGGACTCGGTGATGTGCGAGGCGAAGATGTTCTCGTCGCGGTGGCCTTCGTGTTGGTGCAGGTTCTGGACGATCACGAAGATCAACGGCAGGATCGCCGCCAGGAACAGGCCCAAGTAGGTGCGCTTCTGCGAGACGAGCTTGCGCAGCTCCCAGCGATAGGCCGTGAGCGTCGAGGGGCGCCGAGCATCAGCAATGCCGGGCGGGGTTGCGAGCGGAGCGCTGAGGGCTGTGCTGCTCATCGTGTTTCCTCCAGAGTCCGCGCCGCCGCAGTCAGTCCCGACGCGGCTGCTCCCAGTGGACCCCCGGACAGAGCATCGTTATTCGGCTCGCCCGTTGCAGGATCGCGCGTGCCGTTGCCGCCCTCGGTCAACCGAAAGAACAGATCCTCGAGCGTCGCCAGCTCGGGCGTGAGCGCAAGGATCCCGATGCCCGCCTGTGCAAGCGCGAGCGACAGGACACCGACGTCGGACTCCTGCGCCTGGAAGCTCAGGCCGTCCGGGGTGGGTGGGCCTCCGATGACGTGCTCGATCCCGGGCTGTGTACGCAGCAGCGCCAATGCGCGGGCGTCGTCGGTCGTGCGCAGTCGGTAGCCGGCTCCGCCCTGGCGACGGAGATCAGAAAGGGCGCCCTCGTAGACCACGCGGCCCCGGTCGACGATCGCCACGCGATCGCACAGTTCCTGTACCTCGGGCAGTTGGTGGCTGGAGAGCAACACCGTGATGCCTTCATCGGCCAGCCGGCGGATCAGGGCGCGCATGTCGCGCATGCCGGCCGGGTCGAGGCCGGTCGCGGGCTCGTCGAGGATCAGCAGGCGCGGGCGGCGCAGCAGCGCCGCGGCGATCCCGAGCCGCTGGCGCATCCCGTGCGAGAAGCCGCCGACGCGATGGCCGGCGCGCGGGGCCAGCTCGACGATCTCGAGTACCTCGTCGATGCGCTCCCTGGCGCCACCGCCGTCGAGCGCGGCGAGCAGTTCGAGGTTCTTGCGCGCGGCGAGGTATGGGTAGAAGCGTGGCGCCTCGACGAACCCGGCGACTCCCGCGAGCGCGCGTGCGCCCTCGCGTAGGGGATCACGCCCGAACAATTCGACCGTACCCTCGGTCGGCATGATCAGCCCGAGTGCCATCCGCAGCGTCGTCGTCTTGCCTGCGCCGTTTGGCCCGAGGAACCCGTAAACGTCGCCGACATTGACGTTCAGGTCGATGTGATCGACCGCGAGCACCTCCTTGTACTGCTTCACCAGGCCTCGCGCTCTGACCGGCGGGGCCTCGTCGTCCACCGCCGCCTCCCGGGGAGGCACCTCCCCGGCCACGCTTTTAGAGGCCCTTGGCGACCGCTTCGACCGCCGCCGGGCTGACCGCGCCGGCAAGGAAGTAGCGCACGCCCGAGCGCTCGAAGCTGAGCAGCGTGCCGAGCTCGGTGGGCAGCTCCGAGGCTTCGACGCCGTTGATCTTGACCTTCTGCAGACCTTCTGGGAGCGCTTGTTCCGTGGACTGCTTGGCGCCCGCCTTGGCCTTGCTTTCGAGCACGGCGATCGTCGTGAGGCCGTGGCCCTGGGTCGTCACGTGCGGGCGTTCGCCTTCCTGTGCGGACTGGCCGGCCTCAGAGCCATGCTTGTGCGGAAGCGTGACTTCCTCGACCTTGGCGTTTGCCGGCGGCGTGAATTCGAACACAGAGGCTTCGACTGGGCCGTAGGAGATCGAGGTGGCCGCCAGTTCGAGCGCTGGGGAGGAGCTCGTCGAGGAGTAGATCGCTGCGCGCAGCGGCATGCCGTTGGTGGCGTCCCACGAGAGCTCGGCGGCGCCGAGCAGGCTGCCGGTTTCCTTGGGGGAGACACGCACCGTGTAGGCGGCCTGGCCGGCGATGTCTGTCGGTGTCGCGCCGGATACGTTCGCGTGATGGCCGAGGCGAGCGATCGCTTCTTCGATCTTCGCGACGGTCGGGATTTCGTGCTGTCGCACCGGCTTGAACGCCAAGCAGGTCTGCGTGGCGCCTCCTTCGTTGCATGTCTCCGCGCCTGAGCCGGAGTTGGTTCCTGTACCGCCTTCATGAACGGGTGGCGTGTACCGGTAAAGCGTGTTCGACGAAGCGTCGTACATCGAGACGGTATGCCCGTCATAGTAGATCTCGGTGTCGCCCTTTTCGGACTGCAGTTCCAGGCGCACGCGGCCTTCCTTTGAGATCCACAGCCGGCCGGTGGCACCGGTGAGCAGTGGGCTGGAGGACAGCTGGCCGGCGCCGCTGCTGCTGCTGCTGGTGAGGTTGGCGCCTTCGAGCAGGTGGTCGGTCAGCTGGATGTTCGCGCTGGCTCCTTGGATCTGATCCCCACCCGCCCCGCTCAGCGCGTCGTGGACCGCTTCCGCCAGGGGCTTCGGTGGCGGTGTCGGCCCTGTGCCGAAGGCGAACGCGAGCGCGGTCAAGGAGACGCCGATCGCGACGACCAGCCCGCAAAGGAGCAGGAGGCGTGAGAGGGGAAGTCTGCGAAGTAGATAGGCCATGGGCACTCCCACATCCAGGGTAGCGCCACACCTTGTGTCAGCCTAAAGGTGAGAAGGATCTCATCGAGTGTCTCGGGAACGGCGAACGCGCCCCGGCGAGCGCGATCGCGGCGAGCGTCTGGGGAACGTCGGGCCGCGACAGACGATATTGTCCCCGCCTACATGAGCTCCGACAGCCCTTCCCAGAACACCGTCGCCGGTCGAATCGAAGGCCAGCCAGCGCCTGATCACGTTCGCCGTCGTGGTGGCGTTTGCCTTCGGGCTGATCGTGCCCGCGTTCGTGCTCGCGCACAACGCCAACGACAAGGCGAGCGAGGCGCCGGGCGGGGTGCACCTGAACGCCGAAGAGGTGAAGGGTCGTGAACTGTTCTCCCATACCTGCACCGTCTGTCACACCCTGTCGGCGGTCAAGTCGGTCGGTCGGATCGGCCCGGACCTGGACGTGAGGGTCGGTGATGAAATCACGGCCCCGGCGGCGCGTAGGGCGTTCGTCCTAGCCGCGATCCTCGAAGGTCCCGCGCAGGGCCTCGGCAACATGCCGGCCGACCTGTACCAGGGCAAGGAAGCAGAAGACGTCGCCGCATTCGTCGCAGCCGTCGCCGGCCACTGACACGCCCGATGGCCGGCGCGATGCTGCGTCCTCGGTCGCTCGCGTGCCAAGCACGCCACGCTCCCTGCTGGGCGATCTTCGATCGGCGCCTCGCTTGGCCCTCGAGCGTGTCAGACGCGTAGTGACCGAGAAGAATGGTCGGTTTAGCCAACCGTCGATACCGGCCTGCGTGACCATCTACTAAGGTCCGCCAGGATGGCCGAGCAGGGAAAACCGGAGCGGGCGAAGACCGCGGAGGACGTGAAGGCGCTCGTCGCTGAGCGCGAGATCCGGTTCATCCGGTTCTGGTTCACGGACATTCTGGGGCAGTTGAAGTCGTTCTCGATCAACGCGGCCGAGCTGGACGACGCGTTCGAGGCGGGGATGGGCTTCGACGGCAGCTCGATCACGGGCTTCAACGCGATCGAGGAGTCGGACATGATCGCGATGCCCGACCCGAGCACGTTCGCGGTGCTGCCGTGGCGCCCGGAGGAGCAGGGCGTGGGGAGGATGTTCTGCGACGTCGTCACCCCCGAGAAAACGCCGTATGAGGGCGACCCCAGGCACGTGCTCCGCCGCGCAATGGAGCGCGCGCGGGGGATGGGCTTCGACACGTTCAACGTCGGGCCCGAGCTCGAGTACTTCCTGTTCAAGGATTCGCAGAGCACCGAGGTGCTCGATAAAGGCGGCTACTTCGACCTGACGACGCTCGACGCCGGCTCGGACGTGCGCCGCGAGACGGTGCTGGCGATGGAGCAGCTCGGGATCCACGTCGAGTACACCCACCACGAGGTCGGGCCCTCACAGCACGAGATCGACATGCGTTATGCGGACGTGATGAAGATGGCCGACGACTGCATGACCTACCGGATCACCGTGAAGGAGTACGCGATGAAGTACGGCTGGCACGCGACCTTCATGCCGAAGCCGTTGTTCGGGGAGAACGGCTCGGGCATGCACACCCACCAGTCGCTGTTCGCGGACGGGAAGAACGCGTTTTACGACCCCGACGACCAGTACTTCCTGTCGGATGTCGGCAAGGCGTTTATCGCCGGTCAGCTCAAGCACGCGCGCGAGATCTGCTCGATCTTCGCTCAGTGGGTCAACTCCTACAAGCGCCTGGTGCCGGGTTTCGAGGCGCCGGTGTACGTTGCCTGGTCGCGGCGTAACCGCTCGGCGCTGGTGCGCGTGCCGCTCTATCACCCGGGGAGGGAGAAGGCGACGCGGATGGAGCTGCGCTGCCCGGACCCGGCGTGCAACCCGTACCTGACCTTCGCGGTGTTGTTGCAGGCGGGGTTGGAGGGAATCGAGAAGGGCTATGAGCTGCCGGAGCCGATGGAGAAGAACCTCTACCACCTATCAGGCGAGGAGCGCAAGCGCCTGGGTGTCGAGCAGCTCCCGGAGAGCCTCGGTGAGGCGATCGAGCTGACAGCGGAGTCCGAGCTCGTCTTGAGAACACTAGGCGAGCACATGTTCAACCGCTATGTCGAGATCAAGCGCCAGGAGTGGGACGACTACCGCGTGCACGTCACGCAGTGGGAGCTGGACCGCTACCTGTCTATCTTGTAGGAACCGCGCAGGCGATCGGCCGCGTGGGGGAGAGGCGCCAGTGGAGCACCTGCAGCAGGTGGCTGAAGGCGGTCGGGTGACGCGGGGCGATGTCGCGTAGGAGCGCAAGCACGCCGAGCGCCTGACGCTCGTACTCGGCGTCACCGGTGAGCTCTGACAGGCGCAGTAGGCCCATCGCCGCGCTGGAGCCCCCGGCCGGAATCGGTGAGTCCTCGAGGTCCTTGCGCCGCGCGATCAGCGCTTCGCCGACGTCGGCGGCGGTCGAGAAGAAGCCGCCGTTCTCCGGGTCCGCGAAGCGTGCGATCAGGGTGTCTGCCAGAGCACGGGCCTCGATGAACCAGTGCTCTTCGCAGGTCGCTTCGAACAGAGCCAAAAGGGCCTCCAGTAGGAAGGCGTGGTCCTCGAGGTAGCCGTCGATCTTGGCGTGAGAGTCGTTGTAGGTGCGCAACAGCCGCCCATCGGAGCCGCGCAGGTCACGGAGGATGAACTCCGCGCAGGCGACGGCCGCGGCGGTGTAGCGAGACTCTGAAAGCGCGGTACCAGCCTCGGCTAGGGCGGCGATCATCAGCGCGTTCCAGGCGGTCAGGCGCTTGTCGTCCAGTCCAGGGCGGGTGCGGCGTTCACGTACCTCCAGCAGGCGGGAGCGAATTCGCGCCTGTGTGGTCTCGTCCGGGCGTTGGCCGCGATCCTCTAGCACGTTCCACCCAGGCGCTGGATGATGAGGATCGACGAAGTTCCCCTCTTCGGTGGCGCCGAACCATGCGATCGCCGCATCCGCATCCTCGTCGAGCGCGTCCCGCAGCTCGGCGAGAGTCCACACGTAGAAGCGTCCCTCGACGCCCTCGGAGTCGGCGTCGAGCGCGGAGTAGAACCCGCCCTCGGGTCCGCGCATCTCGCGCAAAGCCCAGTCGAGCGTGTCGCGGCAGACCTCCTGCAAACGCGGCTCGCCGGAGAGCTGCCACCCGTGCAGATACGCGCGCGCGAGCAGTGCGTTGTCGTAGAGCATCTTCTCGAAGTGCGGCACCGTCCAGCGAGCGTCGACGCTGTAGCGCGCGAATCCGCCGCCAACCTGGTCGTGGATGCCGCCGCTCGCCATCGCACGCAGGGTTTTCAAGGCCATGTCCTGCTCGCCCCGGCACAAAAGGAACTCGATCACAGAGGCCTGGGGAAACTTCGGCGGGCCTCCAAATCCCCCGTCAACCGGGTCGAATAGTGCCCGCAGGTTCGCAACGGCGCCGTCGAGCGCGCTCTCATCGAGCGGCTCGGCCGAGGGCTTCAGCCCGGCGCCGCCGGACAGGCGCTCGCGCAGGCCCTCGCCGCCCGCGCGAATCTCCTCGCGACGCTCCGACCACGCCTCGCCGATCGCCTGCAGCACCTGCGTCCACGCCGGCATCCCGTGGCGGGGCTCCGGCGGGAAGTAGGTGCCGCCGTAGAACGGCAGCTGCTCGGGGGTGAGGAACACGTTCAGGGGCCAGCCGCCGTGGCCGGTCATGCTCTGCACGGCCTCCATGTACAGCGCATCGACGTCCGGGCGCTCCTCGCGATCGATCTTCACGCAGACGAACAGCTCGTTCATCAGCGCGGCCGTGCGCTGATCCTCGAAGGACTCGCGCTCCATCACGTGGCACCAGTGGCAGGAGGAGTAGCCGATCGAGACGAGCAGCGGCCTGTCCTCCGCGACCGCGCGCGCCAGCGCGACCGGTCCCCAGGGCAGCCAGTCAACGGGATTGTGCGCGTGTTGGCGCAGGTAGGGGGAGCTCTCGAGCGCCAGAGCGTTGGGCACGCGTTCAGCGTAGCCGCGAGAGCTGCGGCAGCGGGAAGGCGAACGGCGTCGAGGACCATTCGGCTTCGCTCACGCCGGTACCCGCACCCGCACTGGCGTCGGCGCGCGAGAGCTTGACCTTGGCGATGTTCACGTCGAAGCGCTTGCCGCCCAGGGCGCCAGTGACCTGCTTGCCCGCGCCCACCCGCACCGTGCCGTGCGCGGCGCTCGACCCCGTGATCTGCAGCGTCGTCGTCTGCAGTTGCCCTTTGCTGACCGGGAACGTGCCGCTCAGTTCGACGCCGGGGATGAACGTGAAGCGAGTCAACTCGAGCCTCGAGGTGCTCAGCTTCGCGTAGCCGCCGCGTAGCCCGCCGAAGCTCGAGCCGCTGGGCAGTTGCGCATCGGCCTGCAGCGTGGCGCCGACGACCTGGCGGTTGAGGTCGATGATCGTGTCGAGCACGGCGGTCAGCGTCAGGCTCGGCCTGCCGCTCAACCCCGGTACCGGGTGCACGTAGGCGAGCTTTGTCGGCGTCAGCGGCGTCGGCGCGAACGGGTTGGCGCCCGGCGCGCACGGCTGGACTTGACCCCCGCCGGCCCCATCTGCGAAGAATGCCGTCACCGCGAGCGCAGCGCAGTCGCCGAAGTCGCTGCCGAGCACCGAATGGCCGGTGTAGGGCACGACGAGCAGCTGCGCGTCGGGAATCCTGGCCGCGAGGAGTTGTGCGTTCGACGTCGGCGTGCGCAGATCCTGGGCGCCGGAGAGGATCAGCGTCGGCACGTTCGGCAGGTTGCCGGGCACGAAGCTCGCCGCCGAGGCGTCCGGCCAGCTTGCACAGGCGGAGATCAGGCTGTTGCCGAGCGCCGTGGCGGCGTCGAACGGGTAGAAGTCGTTGCTCGGCAGCGCCTTCAGCGCGCCGGTGGCTTCCGCGAGCCGTGTCGCTGCCGGCGCGGAGCGCTGCCAGGGGAAGGGCATCTCTTCGCAGGTCGTCGTCACGTACAGCGCTTCGTCGACCTCCTCCGATTCTTCGGCGGCGTGACCGCCCGGCACGCTTGGGATCAAACCCTCCGCCAGCGCCTCCAGGCGCAGCAGCGGATCAGGGTAGTTGGCGAGCGCCGAGCGCACCGCGGCCGGCAGCAGCGCGCGCAGGGCCGGGTTCAGGTCGCCGGCCTCGAGGATCCCGAGCAGTCCCGACTCGCCGAGCGTGGCGTTGTGGCGGTGGCCAGAACCGTCATAGACAGAGCCGCTCAGCGGCCGCTTGCGCAGCCGCGCCGCGAGGGCCGCGATGTCGGCCACGGGGTCGGTCGTGATCCCCGCGCAGGCGTTATCGGAGCACAGCTCGCCGAGTACCGAGGAGATCGCCTGGAACGTGGGGATCGAGAACGGTTCCGGCCCGCTCGACGGCACGACCGAGTCGAGCACCAGCGATTCGACGTGTTGGGGGTAGCGTTCGGCGTACTCCTCGGCGACCTTCGTGCCATACGAGGTGCCGTACAGGACGAGCTTTTCATAGCCCGCGGCCTGGCGGATCGCCTCGATGTCTTCGACCGATTCCTGGGTGGTGTAGCCGCCGCGAGCGGGCCCGATTTCGAGCGCGCAGCGTTCGAACGCCTGGCTCGCGCTGCTGCTGGCGCCGAAGCTGCTCAACGCGCCACAGCTGAGCGGGTCCGAGGCGCCGGTGCCACGCTGGTCGAAGACCAGCAGGTCACGCGTGACGAGCGCCGGGGCGAGCGCCTTGGCGATGAATTCGCCAAGCGGCAGCGCCGCCTGGCCCGGGCCGCCTGCGAGCGCGATCACGGCGCTCTTGCTCTGCGCGGGGCCGGCCTGTTTACGCTCGAGGCTCAGCGAGAGCGTGCCGCCCGCGAGGCCGGCGCGGCTGAGCGGGACCGGCACCGTCGTGCAGGTGAACTCGGCGGCGGAGGCGCCGGCGCAGGGGACGAAACCCAGCGCCGCGCCGGCGGAGGCGACGCCGAAGAGCGCCGAGCAGCACAACGCGAGCGCCACGACGAGCAGGAGTGTCGGCGCGCGCCGGGGCATCGTGCAGACGTTAGCGGGCGTCGCGGGCGAGCAGCGCCATCTGCGCGCCGACCGCCTGCGGGCCGGTGTCCTTTAGACGGACGCGCTTGCCGCCCAGCACCCCGGAGAGCGTCTTGTCAGGGCCGAGGCGCAGCGTACCCCGCGCGGCGGCGCGGCCGCCGACGTGCAGGACACTCGAGCTCGAGCTGAGGCGGCCGGAGATCGTCACGCCCGGGACGTAGGAGTATCTGTTGAACGTCAGTCCCTCGCCGGTGAGCCTCGCCCAGCCGGCGCGCAGGCCGCCGCTGCTCAGCGACAGCGAGGCATCGCCCGCTTCGTTGGCCTGACCGACGAGCTGGAGCTCGAGCTGGCGATCGAAGTCGCCGAGTGTCAGCAGCACCGCCTCGAGGGTGCGTCCGGGCAGCCCGCTGCTGCCGCGCGCCGGCGGGATCTTCGCGAGGCTGCTCGGCGCCAGCGGCGTCAGGCGCAGCAGCGGCGGTGGTGGCGTGGCCTTGCAGGGCTCGATCGGCTTGCCCGCGAACAGCGCCTGGAGGGCGTCGCTGGAGCAGTGGGTCGGATCGGAGCTGAGCACCGAGTGCCCGGTGTTGGGTACCACCAGCACGTGCGATCCGGGGATCAGCGCGGCGACTTCGCGGGCGTTGGAGGTCGGCGTGCGCAGGTCGTCGGCGCCGCTCAGGATCAGCGTCGGGACGCTCGGGAACGGCGCCTCGTCGGGGGGCGGGGCAGGCGTTGAGTAGGGCCAGAAGGCGCACGCCGGGATGTCGCTGAAGTCGAGCACGTTCGCCGCGGTGAAGGGCGCGAGCTGGCTTGCGGGCAGCGCTCTGATCTGCGCACGCGCTTCGGCGAGGCGTCGCGCCGGGGAAGACGCGCGATTCCACGGAAACGGCTCGTCTTCGCAGCTCGTCGCGTAGTAGAGCGGATTGTCGAAGCTCTCGCTCGGGGTTTCCGCTTCGCCACCTTCGCCCCCGTTTGCGCGTGTCTCCAGGCGTGCCAGGGGTGCCGTATCGCCGTTCACCGCCGAGCGCACGGCCGCGGGGAATTCGCTGCGCAGGGTCGGCGCGAGATCGCCCTCGACGAGCGTCCCGAGCAGGCCGTCGGCAGAGATGCGCACGGTGTGGGCGACGCCGTCGCCATCGATCACGTGGCCGCTGAGCGGCTCGCGCGCCAGCCGTCGCACGAGCCGCGTGAGATCGGCGACGGGGTTGGGCGTGATGCGCGCGCAGGCGCGCGCGGCGCACAGCTGGCGCAGGATCCGGGGAATCGCCGCGAACGTGGCGCGGTTGAGCGGTTCGGGGCCGTTCGGCGGCACGACCGAATCGAGCACGAGCGCTTCGACGTGGCTCGGATAGGTCTGCGCGTACTCCTCGGCGACCTTCGTCCCGTAGGAGGTGCCGTACAGGACGAGCTTTTCGTAGCCGCCGGCCACGCGCAGCGCCTCGATGTCGGCAACCGTGTCGGCCGTGGCGTAGAAGCCGCGCGTCGGCCCGAGCTGCGCCGCGCATTCGGCGATTGTGGGGCCCGGAGGCGCGTTGGTGTTGAGTTCGAAGCGGTGGCAGGAGAGCGGCCCGGAGAGACCGATGCCGCGCTGGTCGAACACGATCAGATCGCGCGTTGAGGCGATCGGGCCGAGGACCTGCGCGAACTGTTCGGCGAACGGCAGCGCCGCCTGCCCGGGTCCGCCCGCGAGCGCGACGATCGCGGTCTTGGCTTGGCCTTCGCCGACGGGCGCGCGGTGGCGGCGGATCGCGAGCGTGATCGTCCCCGGCGTCTGACCGCTCGGGTCGAGTGGGACGGTCAGGTGGCCGCAGGCGAAGTCGTTGCTGTCGCCGCAGGGCGCGAACGCGATCTGGGCCTGGGCCTCGGCCTGGGCCTCGGCGGCTGTGGCCAGCGCGCAGACGCACACCGCCAAGAGCGGGGCGGCGAGTCGAAACAGTCGCATTTCCAGGAATCTATCGGCCACGAGGTGGCGGCGCGCCGTTCGCCGGCCGAGGATGTGCTTATCTCTTTGGCCGTTGAACGCGCGCAATGTGCGTACGCGCGCGTTCGAAAGCCTTTTTGTAGGAGCTTCACCGTCCGGGACTGCTCCGGGAACCGTCCTGGTTCAAACGAGTCCACAAGAGCCCATCGCCGCCGATCCGCCGATGACCGATACCCGCCAGACGATTGCCGCACCCGGCGCCCCCGCGGCGATCGGTCCCTACAGCCACGCGGTCGCCGCCGCCGGGCTGCTGTTCTGCTCGGGTCAGATCCCGCTCGATCCGGCCAGCGGCGAGCTCGTGGGGGAGGCACCCGCCGCGCAGGCGCGGCGCTGTCTGGAGAACCTGGAAGCCGTCTGCGAGGCGGCGGGCACGACGCTGCGGAACGCGGTGCGGATCACGATCTACATGACCGACCTGGCGGCTTTCGGAGAGGTCAACGAGGTGTACGCGACGTTCTTCGCAGACGATCCCCCCGCGCGCGTGACGGTCGGCGTGGCGCAGCTGCCGAAGGGCGCTCAGGTCGAGATCGACGCGGTCGTCGCGCTGTAGGCCTCATCCGCGGCCGGCTCGGCGCCGTAGAGCGCGCGCGTCAAGAGCTGCCACAGGGTCGCGCGTTCGTCGCCATCGAGCGCCCGCAACACGTCGTCCTCGATCGCTTCCTGGGCGTGCTCGGCGAGGCTCAGCGCCTTGGCGCCCGCGGTGGTGAGCTCGACCACGTGGCGCCGGCGGTCGTCAGGGTCCCGCAGGCGCGTGGCGTAGCCCAGCTGCTCGAGCTCGTTGAGCAGCAAAACGACGTTGTTCGCGTCCATGCAGAACGCCTCGGCGAGCTCGTGCTGGGGGCAGGCATCGTGGTCGCGCACGTAGCTGAGCGCGACCAGATGACGCAGCTGCATCCCCAGCAGCTCATCGCTGCTGCGCCGGTAGACCTGCTTGGCCAGCCGGGTGAGCAACACCATCGAGCCCGGGGCACATGCCCTATCAGCATCCATCGCGTGTGATTTTACACGATTCTCCATTTGTTTTCATTCTAGCAACGATTATAAATTTTATGTGGATCGTCCCTATGACAATGATGATCCATGATATGGTGTGCTACTTCGCCACCCAGAAGGAGTCCCATGAGCCAGATCGCAATCACTGACCAAGCCGACCAGACCACGACAACGACCGGGATCACGACCAGGGCAAACGTCGCCGAGGAGTCGGCCGGCAAGAGCGAGCGCCGCCGCTGGATCGCGCTCGCCGTGTTGTGCCTCGGCCAGCTGATGATGGTGCTCGACGCGACGATCGTGAACGTCGCGCTGCCCTCGATCCAGCGCGACCTGCACTTCTCCCAGGGCAACCTCACGTGGGTGATCGACGCCTACCTGATCACCTTCGGCGGCTTCCTGTTGCTCGCGGGAAGAATGGGCGATCTCGTCGGGCGCAAGAAAGTCTTCCTCTCAGGGCTCGTCCTGTTCACCGCCGCGTCGATCTTCTGCGGCGCCTCGACGAGCCAGGGGATGCTGATCGCCGGACGCTTCGTTCAGGGGATCGGCGGGGCCGTCGCCTCGGCGGTGATCCTCGCGATCATCGTCACCGAGTTTCCCGAGAAAGCCGAGCAGGCGAAGGCGATGGGCATGTACGCGTTCGTCTCCGCCGGGGGCGGCTCGATCGGGCTGCTCGCCGGAGGTGCGCTGACGCAGTCGCTGAGCTGGCACTGGATCTTCTTCGTGAACGTGCCGATCGGCGTGATCGCGTTTGTGCTCGGCTCCGTGCTGATTGTCGAGAACCGCGGCATCGGCCTTGCCGGCGGCGTCGACGTCGCCGGGTCCGTTCTGATCACGCTGGCGACGATGCTCGGCGCCTTCGCGATCGTCAAGTCGACCGAATACGGCCTGCTGTCTGCGCGTACGCTCGGCGTCGGCGGGGCCGCGCTGGTGCTGCTCGGCGCGTTCTTTTGGCTGGAGTCGCGGATCGCCAACCCGATCATGCCGCTGCGGATCCTGCGTCTGCGGATGCTGATGGGCTCGAGCCTCGTCCGTGGGCTGCTCGTGACGGGGATGTTCTCGGCCTTCTTCCTCGGCGCCCTGTACCTCGAGCGCGTGCTCGGCTATGACGCGATCGATACCGGGCTCGCGTTCATGCCGCTGACGATCGCGATCGCCGCGCTCTCGATGGGGCTCGCGGTCAAGGCGGTCGACCGCTTCGGCCCGCTCAACACGCTCGCGGCCGGGCTCGCCTCGATCGCCGCCGGTCTGCTGCTGCTCGTGACCCAGGGTGTCCACGCCGGTTACTTCCCGGGCCTGTTCGGCGCGTTCCTGTTGATCGGGCTCGGTGCCGGCGCCTCGTTCCTGCCGCTGTTGACGATGGGGATGGCCGACGCGCCGCCGCAGGACGCCGGGCTGGCCTCGGGGATCATCAACGTCTCCGTGCAGCTGTTCGGCGCGATCGGCCTGGCGACGCTGGGGACGATCGCGACAGACCACACGAAAGCGCTGTCCGCGGCCGGACATGCGCTCCCGAGCGCGCTCACCGGCGGCTACCACCTCGCCTACGTCGTCGCCGCGAGCTGCGTCGCGCTCGGGATCCTGGCCGCGTTCCTGACCCTGCGCCCGCCGGCGAGCACCGTGACGCAGGAGGTCGACGTCGAAGAGGAGCGCATGAGCTCCGAGCTCGTGGGGGCGCTCGAGCCGGTGGGGCAGCCGGCATGAGCGGCGCACGAGGTGGTTCCAACATGCGAGCCGCGGTGCGGATGCGTCACGCGGACGCGGGTGTGATGAGCGAGATGGCTCGCTCGCTGCACCGCGACGCGCGGAGTGAGCGCGAGCGTGCCAGCGAGAGCGTGCGCGCCAGCGAGAGCTTGCGTACACCGGAGATCGTCTGTGCGATCGAGGCGATTCACCGCATGCGACCGCCGCGCATGCCCACCACTCGCCCGCGCCGCGCGGCTCTGATCGCCTGACAGCCGCCCGCCGCTCGCAGGCGCGCCGAGCTCACCGCTCCCGGAGCTCGGCGCGCTTGATCTTGCCGCTCGCGGTCTTCGGCAGCTCGTTCGCGAAATCGACGATCCGCGGGTACTTGTACGGGGCGGTCTCTGCCTTGACGTGCTCCTGCAGCTCCCTCGCCAGCTCTGGCGAGGGAGTGTGGCCCTCGCGCAGCACCACGACCGCGCGCACGACTGCGCCGCGCTCGGCGTCGGGCGCGGCCACCGCTGCCGCCTCCGCCACGGCCGGGTGGGCGACGAGCGCGGACTCGACCTCGAACGGGCCGATCCGGTAGCCGGCGGAGACGATCACGTCGTCGGAGCGGCCCTCGAACCAGAGGTAGCCGTCGTCGTCTTCGCGCACGCGGTCGCCCGTGTGCCAGGGCTCGACCTCGCGCGACGCCCCGGCGCCGTTCGCGCCCTTGTCATTCCCGGCGCCGCGCATACCGTCCGCCTCCGCCTCCGTACCTGCCTCCGCATCCGACGCGCCCTGCTTGGCACGGTCCTCGATGCGCCACGCCCCATCATCGCGCCGTTCCACCCCCTCGCCGAGATAGCCGAGGAAGAAAGTCGGCACGCTCGCCGGATCGGCGATCAGCTCGCCGTCGTTGACGGACAGTCGCACCCCCGGCAGCGCGCGCCCCATCGAGCCGGGTCGCGCTGGCTCACCCAAAGGCATCCCCGTCATCTGCCCCGTCTCGGTCTGGCCGTAGCCGTCGCGGATCTCCAGGCCGGTCGCCTCGCGCCAGGCGTGGAGCACCTCCGGGTTGAGCGCCTCGCCCGCGGCGACCATCGCGCGCAGGTCCGGCAGCGCCCGCAACGTCGCGCGGGCGGCGATCACGCGGTACTCGGTGGGCGCCATGCAGAGCACGTTCACGCGCTCGCGCGCGAGCAGGTCCAGGCGGGTGGCGGGGTCGAAGCGCGCGTCGTGCAGCAGCGCGCTCGCGCCGGTAATCCAGGGCGCGATGAAGACGTTTCGCGCGCTCTTCGACCAGCCCGAAGCGGCCGTGCACCAGACGAGCTCTCCGGCCTTCGCGCCCAGCCAGTTCTCGGCCTGCAGGTGCTGGCCGTCGAGGTAGCGCTGCCCGTGCAGCACCGCCTTCGGCTCGCCGGAGGTGCCGCTCGTGAACGTGATCAGGCAGGGGTCCGTCGGCGCGAGCTCGACAGCCGGGGCGGGGGTGTCCTCGAATAGGGCTTCGTCGGGGATGAACAGTACGGGGATCGCATCCGTGTCGACGCTCTCTTGCGTCATGGTCTCCGCCATGCGTATACGCGCGCGGGTTACTTCACTACCCGCGCGTTCAACGTCCTGCGAGTGTGTTGCATCGCCTCCAAGCAGCGCCGACTCCAACTCCGCCCGGTTGCGCTCATCGGCGACGATCAACTGGGGCCTCGCCACCGCCAGACGCAGGCGCAGGTCTTTCGCGCGCAGTTGCTCGGTGCACGGCAGCACGACTGCGCCGATCCGGAAGCAGGCGCACATCGTCATCACCCACTCGGGGCGGTTGCCGACGAGCGTCATGACGACATCGCCCTTACGTATCCCGCGCGCGCGTAGGGCTCCCGCCAGGCGGGCCGAGCGATCGGACACCTCGCCAAAGCGCCACTCCCGTCGCGAGCCGTCGCGGGCCAGCTCCAGGAGCGCCAGATCGCCCGGCGATCGCCGGTCCAGTACGTCGCGCGCGAAGTTCACGGCTGTGCAAATGCTCCTGGTCTCGCTGGGCGTGGTGACCGGCCACCAGGGGATCGGAGTACGCCGCAGGCCCGCTCAGTCTCCCATCCAATCAGTCCACATCGAGGTCTCATCGAGCCGGAAGTCTGCCACCCCACCACGCCCAGGTATCCTGCGAGAAAACCCGAACGACCCAGGAGCGCTTCAGCATGGCCGTAGCAACGACGCCCTACAGCGAGAAGACCGACGAGCAGCAGGCGATCACCGAGATGGTGCACCAGTTCGCCGACGAGCAGATCCTGCCGAACGCCGAGCACTTCGACCACGAGGACGAGTTCCCCGAGGCGATCGTCGAGCAGATGAAGGAGCTCGGCCTGTTCGGGGTGACGATCCCCGAGGAGTACGGCGGCATGGGGCTGGACCTGACGACCTACGCGATGATCGTCGAGGAGCTCTCGCGCGGCTGGATCTCGATCAGCGGTGTGATCAACACGCATTTCATCGGCTCCTACCTGCTGATGAAGTTCGGGAGCGAGGAGCAGAAGCAGAACTACCTTCCGCGGATGGCCACGGGCGAGATCAGGGCCGCGTTCTCGCTGTCGGAGCCCGAGCTCGGCTCGGACGTGCAGGCGATCAAAACCAAAGCTGTGAAGACCGACGACGGCGGCTACGAGATCAACGGCCAGAAGATGTGGGTCACGAACGGGCTGCGCTCGGACCTTGTGTTCGTGCTCGTGAAGACCGATCCGGACGCCGAGAAGGCGCACAAGGGTATGACCTGCTTCATCGCCGAGAAGGTCGGCGGCGTTCACGAGAACACGGGCGACTACGCCGGCCTGACGGTCCCACCGCAGCTGAAGAAGATGGGCTACAAGGGCGTCGAGTCGACCGAGCTCGTGTTCGACGGCTACAAATGTCCCGCCGACAACATCCTCGGCGGCGAGGACGCCGGCCTGAACAGGGGCTTCGCGCAGATGATGGACGCGCTCGAGGTCGGCCGCGTGAACGTCGCCGCGCGCGGCGTCGGCATCGCCCAGCGCGCGCTCGAGCTCGCGCTCAAATACTCCCAGGAGCGCAAGACCTTCGGCAAGCCGATCGCAGAGCACCAGGCGATTCAGTTCAAGCTCGCCGACATGGCCACGCAGGTCGATGCGGCGCGCCTGCTGACGATCAGAGCCGCGCGCCTGAAGGACGCCGGCGAGCGCTCGGATCTGGAGGCCGGGATGGCGAAGCTGTTCGCATCGGAGGCGGGGCGCTTCTGTGTCGAGGAGTCCTTCCGCATCCACGGCGGCTACGGGTACTCGAAGGAGTACGAGATCGAGCGCCTGTATCGCGACGCGCCGCTGCTGTTGATCGGCGAGGGCACCTCGGAGATCCAGCGCATGGTGATCGGCAAGAAGCTGTTGCAGCGGCACAAGATCTGATGTCGATACGAGGCCCAATACAGATCCAAGACTCGATCCAAGATCCGATATCGACTCAGAATTGGGCGTCGGTTCGATGAGCGAGGACGCGAAGAGCCTGATCGAGCTCGCGGTCAACCGCTTCCTCGAGGAGGTGCCGGCGCTCGAGCCGATGAAGCTCGTCGTCGCGGTCGAGCTGCGCGGGCGCGGCGACGTGCAGCACTTCCGCTTGGAGATGCCCGGCGTGAAGGTCACGAAGACGCCCCCCGACGATGCTCGCGTCAGGGTCGAAATGCGGCGTGAGTTCTTCAACGTGATGGCCCACGAGGCGAAGGTGCCCGACTGGATCGAGGCCTTCACGTACGGCCAGGCGAAGGCGACGGGGCCCGATCAGTTCTTGAAGTTGATCAGAAACGTCGTCGAACGCCAGCAGGAACGCCAGAACCTACGCCACGCGCGCAAACACGAGGAGTAGTCGCGCCCCTCAGTGGTAGGCGCTGAGCTGCTGGGCGAGAAACGCCAAAGAGGCGAGCAGGAAGAGGCACATCACGATCAGCGAGAAGTTTTCGTTCATCGGCTCACAACCAGCTTACCCGACGGGGCAGCCGAGAATCCTAGGCGAGGACGGCGTCGTTGTCGTAGAGCTTGACGATCTTCACCGCATTCTCCGGTGCGGCGTCGAAACACAGCCGGCAGAGCACGCACTCGTCGAGGTTCTGCTCCACGATCTCCAAGCTGCCGTCGGTCTTCTGGGCAAAGATGTCAACCGGGCAGGCCTCGGTCAGTCGGCGCGCCAGCTCGGTGTCGGCAGCCGCCTCCTCGTCGACCTCGACCGCGATGAAGAGGCCGTCCTTGCGCATCACGCGCCCTCTCGGCGAGCTTGGCCTTGACCAGATCGGGAATCTCGTCGATCCGCTGCACGACCGGGATGCCCGCTGCCTCCAGACGCGCGATCTTCTCCGTCGCTGAGTCCTCCTTGCCCTCGACGATCGTGCCGGCGTGCCCGAAGGACATGCCCTGCATCTCCTCGTCGTCCATGAACTTGCCGGCCATGAAGGCGATGATCGGCAGGCGCGAGTTGTTGTCCTTGACCCACTGTGCGAGCTGGGCCTCCATACGGCCGCCGGGCTCGGTGTAGATCACGATCGCCTGGGTCTGCTCGTCGGCCTCGAAGTACGGCATCAACTCGGCGTAGGTCGAGCCGATGATCGCATCGCCACCGATCGAGACCGCCGTGGAGACGCCGAGTCCCGCGGCCGTCAGCGTAGAGGAGATCTCCGTGGTCATGCCGCCCGAGCGGCTCATCACGCCGACCGCGCCGGGCTGGTAGGCGACGGCGGCGTTGCGCGCCGGGCCGCCGATGCCGCCCATCTTGGCGACGCCCGGGACGATCACGCCGAGGCAGTTCGGACCGATGATCCGCGCACCCTTGGCGTCGGCCAGCTCGACCATCATCGCGACGTCGCGGCGCGGGATCCGCTCGGTGACGATCACGATCGTCTTGATGCCGGCGTGCAGCGCCTCGAAGACGGCGTCGCGCGTGCCGGCGGGGGGGACGGTGACGACCGAGCCGTCGGGCGCGACGCCCCCGTTGTGCTCGACGACCTGCTCGACCGTGTCGAACACCGGCACACCGTGGACCTCGCGGCCCTTGCGGCCGGGGGTCACGCCGCCGACGATCTTCGAGCCGTAGTCGAGACACTCGCGCGTGAGGTTGACGGCCTCGCGCCCGGTGATGCCCTGGATGATGAAGGTCGTGTCCTGGTCGATCAGGATGGACATAGGGATGTTCCTCTTTGAAGATTCTGTGTAACCATAGTTATACGCACTCTTCAATCTCTATACAAACATCCGCCGTCTTTATCTTCCGGCACATCAGGCGGCGGGCGCGTCGGATTGGATCTTGGCGACCGCGCGCCCGGCGGCCTCCCACAGCGAGACGGAGCGGTCGCAGTACTCGATCCCGTAGCGAGTCGAGGATCTTGAAGCCCTCCTCCTCCCAGGCGCCCGGGATGCGGAAGATCGCGATCGTCTCGCCGGGGTCCTTGCCGAGCTCCAGACAGGCCTTGATCACGCCGCGCGCGACGATGTCCACGCGCGTGTTCGAGACGATCGACATCATCACGGCGATCTTCTCGACGCCGTCTTTCTGGAGGACCTCCTTGGCCAGGCCGCAGGCCTTGGCGACGGACGGGTTGCCGCCGATCTCGGAGTAGTTGGCGGGCTTGCCGCCCTGCTGGCGCACGGCGTCGGTCAGCGTCAGCGAGCCGCCGCCCGCGCCGATCACGAGACCGATATTGCCGTTGAAGCCGGTGTCCTTGCCCTGGATCACGCCGCGGTGATCGGCGGCGTCGATCGCCTTGACGGCCTCTTCGAAGGAGGTCGGCGTGTGATCCTCGCGGGTGCCCTCGTCTGCGCCGATACCCAGTGCCTTGATCAGGCCCTTCTGTCGCGGCATGCCCTCGTTCTCCATCTCCATGTGCGCGTCGAGCGCGACGAACGAGCCGTCCTTCAGCTGCGCCAGCGGGTTGATCTCGGCGAGCGTCATGTCGTTGTCGAGGAACAGCCGGGCCAGGCGCGCGAGCACGGGCGTGGCGCGCTGGAGGGCCTTGCCGGTGACGCCGGCGGCGGCGATCACCTGCTTGGCCTGGAAGTCGGAGAAGGGCTGCAGCGTGGAGAAGTGGCCGCGGCCGACGTGGTCGGGGTGCTCCTCGGCGACCTGCTCGATGTCGATGCCGCCCATGTCGCTGAACAGCATCAAGGGCTTCTTCGCGGTGCCGTCCCAGACGACGCCCGCGTAGTACTCCTGCTCGACCTCCGCCTTCGGGTCGACCAGCACCCCGCGCGGCATGTGCCCGCCGATCTCCAACTGCAGGATGTCGCGCGCATAGGACTCGGCCTCCGCGGGCGTGTCGGCGAACTTCACGCCGCCGGCCTTCATCCGTCCGCCGGAGAGCACCTGCGACTTGATCACGGTCGGCCCGTCGATCCGTGCGGCGATCTCGGCCGCCTCGGCCGGGTCGGTCGTGAAGCCGTAGTCGGTGACGGGGATGCCGGCGCGCTTGACGATCTCGCGCGCCTCGAACTCGAAGAATCTCATCGCCTAAACCTCATGCGGCGCGGAAGCCTAGCGGGACGGCCGCCTCAGTGCTGTGGCGACCGTCCCTCGCGGGTGCTGTTTGATCGTCCCGTGCAGGGTGCTGTGCCTGCGGAGGTGCTCTACATCACCGGGATCGTCTCGTAGACGTCCACCGCCCCGCCGTTGGCGATCACCGGGCAATCCTTCGCCAGCTCGGCCGCGGCGGACAGGCTGTCGGCGGTGAGGACCGAATAGCCGCTCAGGCCGCTCTTGGCCGCGCCGCCGGCTCCGCCGGAGCCGACCGATGCGGAGGGGCCGAACGGGTTGCCCGCGTCGACGATCGCGGAACCGAGCTTCCCGAACCACTGCCCCCACGCGGCCATCGCCGCCTCACGCTCCGCGTCTGTCTCAGCCATGCTGCCGCCGGTGTATGCAAATAGGTAACTCGCCATATCGCTGCTCCTTGTGTTGGTTGGTGTGGAAGTTGTTTGGGTTTGGTGTGGAAATCGTTGCTTTGACGCCGTCTCGACTTGTGTCGATTCAGATCGCTTGTGTCCGCCCAGATCGGGCCAAGTCGAAGAACGCGGTGCTTTCAGGACGTGTGCGCCGCGCTCTCGAGCACGTGTGCCTCGAGCATCTCGAAGATCCCCACCCAGCCGTGCGTGTGCGAATCGCGCGATTCCGCGGAGACGAGGCCCGAATGCTCGAGCACGACGGTCGTGCGTTCGCCGTCGCGATCGGCGCGGAAGTCCACCGCGACGGTGCTCGCGTGACCGAGCCGGCCATCCTCTTCCTCCCACTGCCAGCTGTACACGAGCCGCTGCGGGCGGCTGACCTCGCTGTACTCGCCGCCGGCCGTGTGCTTGGTCCCGTTCTCGGGATCTTCCATCGAGATGCGATAGCGCCCGCCGACGCGCAGGTCGACCTCGGCGACGGGCGTGGTCCACGACGGGTTGGGCCGCCACCAGCGGCGCAGCACCTCGGGATTCGTCCAGGCGTCGAACACGTCCTCGGGGGACGCGTCGAACGTGCGCTCGACGCGCAGGCTCGTCTCGGTCGGCTTGCTGAGCTGTTGTGTCTCGGTCATCTCTGCCTCCTTCGCTGATTGGTTGTCGCGCTGCTGTTCCGGTTGCGGTCGCGGCTTTTGTTGTTGTTGCTGCTGCTGGCCGGCGCGCTGCTCGCGCAGGTATTCCTCGACGGTGTCGAACTTGCGCTCCCACAGCTCGCGCTGGCGGGTCATCCACGCGTAGGCGTCGTCGAGCGGGCGCTGCTGTAGGCGCAGGCGGTGGGTGCGCCCGTCGATCACGCGGACGATCGTGCCCGCCTCCTCGAGCACCTTCAGGTGCTTGCTGATCGCGGGCTTGGACACGCCGAAGTCGCGTGTCGCCTCGCCGACGGTCAGTTCGCCGTCGCCCAGCCGTTCGAGGATCCCGCGGCGGATCGGGTGCGAGCACGCCGCGAAGGATCGATCCAGCAAAGCATTGTTAGCCATAGGGTTAACAATAGCGCTCCTGCCGATCGGCAGGAGCGCGGGCTGCGCGGGGAGCTACACGGCGGCGGAGACGAACCCGTAGGCCTCCGCCAGCTCCGGGTCCTTCCGCGCCAGCATTTCCGCGAGGTTGACCATCACCTTGCACTGCTTCCAGGTGGCGTCGTCCTGCATCTTGCCGTCGATCATGTGCACGCCGCGCCCGTCGGGGATCGCCTCGATCACCTTTTTCGCGAACGCGACCTCGTCGGGGTCGGGCGAGTAGACCTTCTTCGCGATCGCGATCTGGGCGGGGTGCAGCGACCAGGCGCCGACGCAGCCGAGCAGGAACGAGGCGCGGAACTGCGTCTCGCAGCCCTCGAGGTCGCGGATGTCGCCGTAGGGACCGTAGAACGGCAAAGCGCCGACGGACGTGCAGGCGTCGACCATGCGCGCGATCGAGTAGTGCCAGGGGTCCTGCTGGTATGAGGCGCGGGGCGCGTCCGGATTGTCCGGATCGGGGTCGGCGATCGTGCGGTAGCCGGGGTGCCCGCCGCCGACGCGCGTGGTCTTCATGCGGCGCGAGGCGGCGAGGTCGGCGGGGCCGAAGGACATGCCCTGGATGCGCGGGGAGGCGCAGGCGATCTCCTCGAGGTTGGCCACGCCCTGGGCGGTCTCGAGGATCGCGTGCACGAGGATCGGGCGCTGCAGGCCGGCTTTGGCCTCCAGCTGGGCGAGCAGGCGATCGATGTAGTGGATGTCCTGGGCGCCCTCGACCTTGGGAACCATGATCACCTCGATCTTGTCCCCGATCTCGCCGACGATCTCGGTGAGATCGTCGAGCACGTAGGGGGAGGCGAGCTCGTTGACGCGCGTCCACAGCGCGGTGTCGCCGAGGTCCATCTCCCTGCCGACCTTGATCAGCCCGGCGCGCGCGGCGAGCTTGCGGTCGAGCGGGACCGCGTCCTCGAGGTTGCCGAGCAGGATGTCGACCGTCGGGGCGATGTCGGGGACCTTCGCGACCATCTTCTCGTTGGAGAAGTCGAGGAAGTGGATCATCCGAGAGGGCTTGAACGGGATCTCCCGCGCGGGCTCGGGGGCGTCGATCGCGAGGGGCTGAAAGAAGTCTCGGGGGTTGCGCAAGGCTGGTTCGTCTCCTGTCGGGGATCGTCTGTCGGGGCCTGAACGGTATCGCCTGAGCGCGCGTCACTAGTGTTCAGGGCAACGCAAACATCGAGCAGAACAACAGAACAACAGGAGACCCCGCGACCAATGAGCGAGACAGCAACCCAGACCGTCGAGACCGAGCAGGCCGCCCGCGAGGCGAGCGGCGCCCACCCGTACGGCCGCTACCTGGAGGAGTTCGAGGTCGGCGCCGTGTACAAGCACTGGCCCGCGAAGACCGTCACGGAGTCCGACGACCACCTGTTCTGCCTGATCACGATGAACCACCATCCCGCTGCACCTGAACGACGTCTACGCGGCGAAATCCCAGCAGGGCCGCAACGTCGTCGTCGGCCCGCTCGTCTACTCGCTGGCGCTCGGGATGTCCGTCAGCGACGTGAGCGGCAAGGCGATCGCGAACCTCGCGACCGAAGAGCTCAAGCACCCCGCGCCCGTGTTCCACGGCGACACGCTGTACTGCGAGTCCGAGGTGCTTGGAGAAGAAGGAGTCGAAGTCCAAGCCCGACCGCGGCACCGTGAAGGTGCACACGCGCGTGCTCAACCAGGACGGCGTGCTCGTGGCCGAGTTCAAGCGGCTGGTGCTCGTCCCCCGGAAGAACCCCGGTGCGGTCGAGACGGCGGAGGGCAACGTCGAGTAGGCGATCGACTTGATGGGGTGGGGGCTGGTCGGGAGGGGGCCTGACCCCCTCCCGTGCAGTCAAGCGCCTGGTGCTCGTGCCCCGGAAAACCCCGGCTCGGCCGACACGGCGGAGGGCAACGTCGAGTAGCAGTTCTTGTTGTTCAGACGGCGCATGCGCCGTCTGCGGGGCCGCACATATGCGGCCCCGAAACAGGCTGCATGCAGCCTGTTTTACCGGCGGCGCATGCGCCGCCGGGGCAGGGCCGCATGCGGCCCTGCCAGCCTCGTCGCCTGCGACGAGGCTCCCCAAATCGGGGGTGCGATACCCTCTCTGGACCGCCCCGGATGGGCGCTTTTCCATTTCCGGAGCCAATCTCGGCCCCGGAGGCACTGCGCAATGACGCGCGCCCGACGAACACGACCGCGACACGAAGGAGCAGCTTCGACGCCATGAGCACCACCGTCCCCGCCCCCACCAAGAACGAGCGTCTGCTGGCCTGGGTCGACGAGGTCGCCGCCCTGACCGAGCCCGAGAAGATCGTCTGGTGCGACGGCTCGGCGGAGGAGTACGACCGCCTCTGCGGCGAGCTCGTCGCGGCGGGCACGTTCGAGAAGCTCTCAGAGGCGAAGCGCCCGAACTCCTACCTGGCGCTGTCGGATCCGGGCGACGTGGCGCGCGTGGAAGACCGCACCTTCATCTGCTCGGCGACCGAGGAGGAGGCCGGTCCGACCAACAACTGGCGCGACCCGGCTGAGATGAAGGAGCAGCTGAACGAGCTGTTCGCGGGCTCGATGCGGGGTCGCACGATGTACGTCGTGCCCTTCTCGATGGGGCCGCTCGGGTCGGACAAGAGCCACATCGGCGTGCAGCTGACCGACTCGGCCTACGTGGCGGTCAGCATGCGGATCATGACCCGCATGGGCCAGAAGGCGCTCGACGCGCTCGGCGCAGAGGGCGAGTTCGTGCCCTGCCTGCACTCCGTCGGGCATGCCTCTGGACGACGGCGTCGAGGATGTGCCGTGGCCGTGCAACGCCGACAACAAGTACATCGTGCACTTCCCCGACACGCGCGAGATCACCTCGTACGGCTCGGGCTACGGCGGCAACGCGCTGCTCGGCAAGAAGTGCTTCGCGCTGCGGATCGCCTCGGTGATGGCGCGCGACGAGGGCTGGATGGCCGAGCACATGCTGATCCTCAAGCTGACGTCCCCGCAGGGCGAGGTCAAGTACATCACCGGCGCCTTCCCGAGCGCGTGCGGGAAGACGAACCTCGCGATGCTGATCCCGACGCTCGAGGGCTGGACGGTCGAGACGATCGGCGACGACATCGCCTGGATGAAGTTCGGCGAGGACGGCCGGCTGTACGCGATCAACCCCGAGTACGGCTTCTTCGGCGTCGCGCCGGGGACGGGCGAGGACACCAACCCGAACGCGATCCACACGATCGAGAAGAACTCGATCTTCACGAACTGCGCGAAGACCGACGACGGCGACATCTGGTGGGAGGGCCTCACGAAGCAGCCGCCCGCGCACCTGATCGACTGGCACGGCAACGACTGGACGCCAGACGTCGGCACGCCCTCCGCGCACCCGAACGCGCGCTTCACGACCCCGGCGTCGCAGGACCCGGCGATCGCGGCCGAGTGGGAGGACCCGACCGGCGTGCCGATCGACGCGATGCTGTTCGGCGGCCGGCGCTCGACGGTCGTGCCGCTCGTGACCGAGGCCCTGGACTGGGAGCACGGCGTGTTCCTCGGCGCGACGATGTCCTCCGAGAAGACCGCCGCCGCGGCCGGCACGGTCGGCGAACTGCGGTTCGACCCGTTCGCGATGCTGCCGTTCTGCGGCTACAACATGGGCGACTACTTCGCCCACTGGCTGGAGATCGGCCGTAAGGCCGACGCGGCCAAGCTGCCGAAGATCTTCTACGTCAACTGGTTCCGCAAGGACGAGGGCGGGCGCTTTCTGTGGCCCGGCTTCGGCGAGAACTCGCGCGTGCTTGAGCTGGGTGTTCGAGCGCTGCGCGGGCCGCGGCGCCGCGAGCGAGACCCCGATCGGCCTGATCCCGCCGGTCGACGGCGAGGGCATCGACACCGCCGGGTTGGACGTCTCCGCCGAGGACATGGCCGAGCTGTTGCGGGTCGACGTCGCCGAGTGGAAGGCCCAGCTCCCACAGTTCCGCGCCCATCTGGCGCAGTTCGAGAACCTGCCGCCGGAGCTGCACGGGCAGCTCGACGCGCTACAAGTCCGCCTGGGCTGACTTAGGCCCACTAGGACGTCGTATAGGCAAGCGAGACAAGGACGCAGGGAGCGTGGCGTGCGGAGCAGCACGCGAGCGACCGAGGACGCAGACCGATCGAAGATCGGCCAGCGCCGTCTAGCGGCGTCCTAGTCGTGCAGGCCGTGCGACTCGCCGGCCGCCGCGGGCGGGCGTGACTCCTCGGCGAGCGAGGTGATCGTGAGCTGGCCGCGGGCGGATGACTCGAGCACCTCGGTGGCCTCCTCCAGCGAGCGCGCGTAGAGCTCGACGAGCAGGTGGACGATGATCGAGTTGTCGTCCTCGTGCTTGTGGAAGCGCACGTGCGTGAAGAACTCGCGCACGCCGTGGTCGCCGAAGGCCGCGTAGGAGAGCGAGTCGCCGGCCTCCGGGCCGGAGCAGGTCTCGACGTCTTCGGCATCGACCGCGACCGTGCACGAGGCGACCCAGGGGGTCCCCGCGATCATCCGTTCCCAGCGATCCTCGATCGGCTCGACGCGCCCGTTGGCGAAGCCGAGATGGGGCTGGTCGTGCATGCAGTCCAGGCACTGCACGACCGCCTCCTGGAGCTCGTCGACGACATCCGAGCGCTCGCCGGTGTCGGGGTCGATCTTGTGGATCCCCTCGTAGTGGACCTGGACCTCCAGATCCTGCGACCAGCAGCGGTAGCAGCGCAGCCAGCTACGCGCGCTCGTCTCAGCCATCGGACCCTCCATGGGGTTCATTGTAGGCGCAGGTAAGCGGGAGGGCGGACCGGCCTACCCGAACGTGAACGCATACCCCGTGACCCCCGGCGCGAAGCGCAGGGACAGGCGGTGGTGTTCGTCGTGGGGGAGCGAGACGAGCGTGTAGAGGCGCTCGCCCTTGACGGTGACGACGCCGTTGTGGACGTCGGAGCCCGCGTCCGCGGCGGAGATCGGCCGCCCGTCGAGCAGCACCTGGACGGTCCGCGGGACGTTCCCGGCCGAGCTGAGCACGAGGTAGACGTGCTTGGCCTCGAACTCGACGTCGATCCCGGCGTTTGCGACGGCGGTGACCGGCTGGGCGGCGGTGTTCCAGGTGCCGGAGAAGGCGAAGTCGTTGACTTCCAGGGGTCCCGGATGGCCGGCGCCGTAGTCGTGCACGCCGGCGACGGGGCCGGTGACCCAGCCCTGCCCGCGCGCGGTCCCGAGATAGGTCTCCGGCGTGGCTTCCTGGAGGGCACGATCACGTCGGTCGGATGCGCGTGTCCGGCGGTGACGTTGTGGCCGGCTTCGGCGAGCAGCGCGCGGATCGCGGTTTCGGTCTTGGAGTAGTCGCCCTCGCCGAAGGTCGCGTAGCGGACCTGGCCCGCGGCGTCGATCAGGTAGTCGGCCGGCCAGTACTCGTTGCCGTAGGCGTTCCAGGTGCCCATTTCGTTGTCCTGGACGACGGGGTACTTGATCCCGAACTGCCCGATCGCGTCGGCGACGTTCGAGGCGTCGCGCTCGAAGGAGAACTCCGGCGTCTCGACGCCGACGATCGTCAGGCCCTGGCCGCGGTAGGTCGCGTCCCAGGCCTTCAGGTAGGGGAGCGTGCGGATGCAGTTGATGCAGGTGTACGTCCAGAAGTCGACCAGCACGACGCGCCCGCGCAGCGAGGCGAGCGACAGCGGCGTGCTTGGTGCCCGCCGGCGTGTTGAACCAGTCCTCGGTGTCGGTGAATTCGGGCGCGGTGCCGACGTCCTTCAGGCCGGCGGCGATCGTCAGCAGGCTCGCCCGGCTGGCGTTGTGCGAGGCGGTCGGCGTGGCGGTGGCGCTCGGCTTGAACTTGGCTTCGTGGCCGCTGAGCTCGTGCAGGCGGCTTTCGACCGCGTGGGATTTCTCGAGGCTCGCGGTGAGGTTCACGTCGGGGATCCGTTCCGCGACCTGCTGGTCGAAGCGGACGTCGAGGTTCCGTGACGATCGCGAGCGCCGTGAGGATCATGATCACGCCGAGCGTGCGCTGCAGCAGCGGCCCGCGGCCGGCCCGGCGCACGCGGTCGAACAGCGCGCGACCGCCGAGCGTCAACCCGAACAGGACGACCCCGGAGCCGAACGCGTAGGCGATCGCCACCGCGATCGTGCGCCCGCTGGCGGCGCTGACCGAGATCACGGCCGCGAGGATCGGCCCGGCGCAGGGCGTGTAGACGAAGCCGAGCGCGGCGCCGACGAGCAGCCCCGAGCGAAAGCCGTCGCCCGGTTCGAGCTCGGCCCGAACGCGGCCAGCCGCGAGAGCCGCGCCTCCAGGCGGTCGCCGATCGCCGGCACGAGCAGCACGATGCCGGCGGCGAGCAGCACGACCACGGCGATGTCGCGCAACGGATCCGAGCCGAGCCCGACGCCGCCGACGACCTTCGCGATCCCGACGATCGTGACGGTGAACGTGACCGTCAGCCCGAGCACGACCCCGAGCGGCCGCCGCCGCCCGCCGACGCCGCCGGAGGCGAGCAGCGCGGGCAGCACCGGCAGCACGCACGGCGACAGCGCCGTGCCGGCGCCGGCGAGGACGGCAAAGAGGATCAGGATCAGCATGGGCGGAGGGTGCCGGCGAGAGAAAGCTAGTACGAGCTTTCTTAACGTTTCCTGACGCCGAATGGACGCCTGACCTTCCCGATGGCAGCTGGCGTTCGAGACGCCGCGAGACGGATGCGCACGAGCTGTCGACGCGTCAGCGCTTGAGCAGCACGTAGACGGTTGTCGCCGCGAGCGCCATCTGGCCGAAGGCGAGCGCGGTGCCGAGGTTGGTCGCGCCGAGCGCGCCCGCGAGCAGGCTCGCGAGCGACGAACGCGCCGAGGATCATCAGCAGGTCACGCGCCATCGTCGAGCCTCGATGCTGCTCGCTCCAGAACCGCCACGAGCGCGGGCACGTCCAGGCCCGGGTCCTGCGCTGCCAGCAGCTCCACCGCGGCCTGACGGCCGCCCGAGCGCGCGCAGCCCGCGCGCGCCGTGCTCGGCGACGAAGTCCGCCAGCGCCCCGGCCCGCCGCGCCGCGAGCCGTCGCGCCGCGAGGTCGAGGCCGGCGCGGTGCTCGGCGAGCGCCGCGACCAGCTCGTCGATGCCCTCGAGGCGGTGGCAGCGAGGAGACCGCGAGCACCGGCGTCGAGCGCGCGCCGAGCGAGCGCAGCGACGCGCTCAGATCGCGGCGCGTGCGCACCGCCAGCTGGCCGAGGTCGGCCTTCGTGACGACGAGCACGTCGGGGATCTCCATGATCCCGGACTTGAGGAACTGCAGCGCGTCGCCGCTGCCGGGCTGCACGACCACGGCGACGGTGTCGGCGACGTCGACGATCTCCGTCTCGGCCTGCCCGACGCCGACGGTCTCGATCACGACCACGTCGAACGCCGCCGCCAGCGCGTGCGCGGCCGCGCGGGTCGGCCAGGCCAGGCCGCCGAGGCGCTCGCCGGCGGCGGTCGAGCGGATCAGGACGCCGCGGTCGGCGGCGTCGAACTCGATCCGCGCGCGGTCGCCGAGCAGCGCGCCGCCGGAGCGGCGCGAGCTCGGGTCGACGGCCAGCATCGCGACCGTCCGGGCGGTGGCCTCCATGCGCGCCAGGCGTGCAGCAGCGCCGAGAGCAGCGTCGACTTGCCCGCGCCCGGCGGCCCGGTGATCCCGATCACGTGCCCCGGCGCCTCGCCGCCGAGCGCCCGCGGGGAGACCTCGCGCAGCAGCGCCGCGGACTGCTCGCGCGCCTGCGGTCGGTGGCGCTCTCCAGCAGGTTCAGCGCCGCCGGCGCCGCGCTCAGGTCGCGCTCGCGCAGGCGCGCGCCGAGCGCCGCGCCGTCGTCGCTCACGCCACGTGGGCCGAGCTGCCGGAGCCGCTGCCGTTGGGGGCGGCGGCGTCGCCCAGGCGGAGCCGTTGCCGTTGGGCACGCCGGCACCGTTCCCGGACGCGGTGCCGTTGCCGCTGCCGACCAGCTCGACGATGTCGCGCATGATCTGCGTCAGATCGAAGTCCTTCGGCGTGTAGACGCAGGCCACCCCGGCGCGCTTCAGCGGCGCGACGTCCTGGTCGGGGATGATCCCGCCGACGACCACCGGCGCCGTGACGCCGGCCTCGCGCAGCGCGTCGATCACCGCGGGGATCAGCTCGCGATGGGAGCCGGAGAGGATCGAGAGCCCGATCACGTGCACGCCCTCCTGCAGCGCCGAGGCGGCGATCTGGGCGGGGGTCAGGCGGATCCCTTCGTAGACCACGTCCATGCCCGCGTCGCGCGCGCGCACGGCGATCTGCTCGGCGCCGTTGGAGTGTCCGTCGAGGCCGGGCTTGCCGACGAGGATCTTCGGCCGCCGGCCGAGGCGCTCCTGCAGCCGCGAGACCTCCTCGCGCAGCTCGGTGAGCTCCGCGTCGGGCGTTTCGTGCCCGCTGGCCTCGCCGACGCCGGTGGGGGCGCGGTAGGAGCCGAACACCTCGCGCAGCGTGCGCGCCCACTCGCCCGTCGTGGCGCCCGCGCGCGCGGCGGCGATCGTCGGGATCATCAGGTTCTCGCGCGTAGGCTCGTCATCTCGCGGCGACCCGGGCGAGCTCCGCGAGCGCCGCGTCGACGGCCGCCTGGTCGCGCTCGGAGCGCCAGCGGCGCACGGCCTCGATCTGCTCGGCCTCGACCGCGGGGTCGACGACGAGGATGCCGCCCTCGGCGTCGTCGGTCAGCGGCGAGACGGCCGTCTCGGCGAAGCGGTTCTGGCCGACGACGACCTGCTCGCCGGACTCGATCCGGTGGATGCGCTGGCGGTGGGAGTCGACCAGAGCGCCCTTCATGTAGGGGACCGCCTCGACGGCGCCGCCGTGCTCGGCGACGACGGCGATCTCGGCGCGCGCGCCGTCGAGCAGCTCGGCGACGAGGCCGTCCATCACGTGCGAGCCCTCGAAGATGTCGGGGTACTCGAGCAGGTCGGTCTCGTAGGCCATCACCTGCTGGATCCGCAGCGACCACTGCTGATCCCAGGGGCGGGGCAGGCCGAGCGCCTCGTTCCAGGCGGGCAGCTGGATCGCGCGCGCGCGGGCGTCGCGCCCGAGCGTGACGGCGAGCGTCTCGAGCACGATCCGCTGGACGTTGTTCTCCGGCTGGGCCTCGGTCAGGCCGAGCGAGTTGACCTGGACGCCGTAGCGAAAGCGCAGGTGCTTGGGGTCGGTGACGCCGTAGCGCTCGCGGCCGAGCTCCTCCCACAGGATCGCCCATCGCGCGCAGCTTCGCGTGCTCCTCGACGAAGCGCACGCCGGCGTTGACGAAGAACGAGATCCGCCCGAACACCTGGCCCATCAGCTCCTGCGCGGCCGCCTCGTCGTCGGCGTGGGCGGCCTGGACGCGCTCCCGCGCCGCGTCGAGCACGGCGATCGCGTTGGACATCGCGTAGGCGATCTCCTGCACCGGCGTCGCGCCGGCCTCCTGCAGGTGGTAGGAGCAGATGTTGATCGGGTTCCACTTGGGGACGTGCTCGACCGTGTAGGCGATCATGTCGGCGATCAGCCGCATCGAGGGCGCGGGCGGGAAGGCGTAGGTGCCGCGCGCGAGGAACTCCTTGATGATGTCGTTCTGGGTCGTGCCCTGGAGCTGCGCTTGGGCGACGCCCTGCTCCTCGGCGGCGACGATGTACAGCGCCAGCAGCCAGGCGGCGGTGGCGTTGATCGTCATCGAGGTGTTCATCTCCCCGAGCGGGATCCCGTCCATCAGCGTCGCCATGTCGCCGCGGTGGACGACCGGCACGCCGACCTTGCCGACCTCGCCGCGCGCGAGCTCGTCGTCGGGGTCGTATCCGGTCTGGGTCGGCAGGTCGAAGGCGACCGACAGCCCCGTCTGCCCCTTCGCGAGGTTGCCCCGGTACAGCTCGTTCGAGGCCTTCGCCGTCGAGTGCCCGGCGTAGGTGCGCATCATCCAGGGCCGGTCGGGCTCGCTCCAGCCGAGGGGGCCCGCGAGAGTTGATCGTCGCTCATGCTCCCAATTGTACGGCCGGGGCATTATTCTGACGCGTGATGACGGGCCAAACGACCGAGCTGCCGCGGATCGGATCGCCGGGAAGCGGCCTGGGCGACTCCTGGCGGGTGATCGTCCGCAACGACGACCACAACACCTTCGACCACGTCGCCCGCACGCTCGCGCGGTACATCCCCGCGACGACGCTCGCGCGCGGGCACGAGCTCGCGCAGGTGATCCACAGCTCGGGCCAGGCGATCGTGTTCAGCGGCCAGCAGGAGACCGCGGAGCACTACTGGGAGCAGCTGAAGGGCGCCGGTCTCACGATGGCCCCCCTCGAGCAGGGCTGAAGACGGTGAGGCTGCGTCAGGCGGTGCTCGTCGCGGCCGAGCTCGAGCCGGTCGCATCCGCGTTGAGAGCCGCGCTCGACCTCGACGAGCCGTTCCGTGACTCCGGGGTTGGCGCATTCGGGCTCGCCAATGTGGTGTTCGCGCTGGGTGACTGCTTCGTGGAGGTCGTCTCGCCGATCGAGCAGGACACCGCGGCCGGCCGCTACCTGGCGCGCCACGGCGGCGACGGTGGCTACATGGTGATCTTCGACCTCGAGGATCTGAAGGGCGCACGCGAGCGCGCGCTGGGGTTGGGCGTGCGCGCGGTCTGGCAGATCGACCTGCCCGACATCTCGACCACGCACCTGCACCCGGCTGACATGCGCGGAGCGATCGTCTCGCTCGACCGATCGGAGCCCTACGGCACGTGGCGCTGGGGCGGGCCGCAGTGGACGGGACGGGTCGGCACGGGCGCACCCGGGCGTCTGGCGGCGGTCACGCTCGCGGTGAGCGATCCGGCGGCCGTGGCGGCGCGCTGGGGGGAGGTGCTGGGCCTCCGCGTGAGCGGTGCGGATCGGCCGCTGCTGCGCTTGGACAGCGGTGAGGTCCGCTTCGAGACGGCCGCGAGCGAGAGCGCGGAAGGGCTGGTGGAGATCGCGGTCGAGCTCCCACACGAGCTGCCCGGTGGACATGATGCGATCGAGCTTGGGGGAGTGCGCGTGCGGCGAGTCGCCCCGGTTGGCTGAGCTTTCCCTGGGTGCGGACGTCGCCAGGATGTCGACGGCGAAGGCCTCGAACGCCCGCGTCTGAGACCTCGCGCTGTTAAGCGCTCTCGCCCTCGACGGGGTGTGCTGCGCCGATCCGTTGCCCGCGCCGTTGCCGTGCCCGTTCGGCGCCGCCGGCGTGACGAGCGCGCCGCCGGCGGTGTGGTCCCACCAGCTGTAGAGCACCGGGATCTGGTACCAGCTGGAGTGGATCACGCGGAAGTCGGTCATCTCCGGGCCCTGCCCAGTAGCGCTCCCAGTCGAGTTTCTCCTCGAAGGCGGCGAGCTGCTGGAATTTGTAGCGGTCATCGCGCGCGCGGTAGACCGCGTAGGAGCTCGCGCCGTAGCGCAGCGCCGTGGCGGCGACCTCGTTCAGCGCGACCTCGAAGTCGTCGTGGCGGAAGCCCGTCGCGTACCAGGGGATGATCACCGTGCCGGCCATCTCAGGCTCCGACCTCGGCGTGGATCGCGCCCGGTCCGTCGGCGGTCTTGCCCTGGCCCTCCTCGGTCGCGCCGACGAGGATCGAGATCTTGCCGAGGTGCTTGTTTTCGAGCATCAGCTGGTGCGCTTCGGCGACGCCCTCGAAGCCGAGCGTGCGCCACAGCACCGGGCGGATCTGACCGGACTCGATCAGCTCGTTGGCCTTCGTGCACTCGTACGCGTTGGCGAAGTGCGAGCCGAGGATCTCCTTCTGGCGCATCCACAGGTAGGCGACGTTGAAGTCGAGGTCGATGCCCGTGGTGCCGGCGCAGATCACGATTTTGCCGAACGTCTTGGCGGTGAACACCGACGTCGGGAACGTCGCTTTGCCGACGTGCTCGAAGACGATGTCGGGCGCGTCGCCGAGGATCTCCTTGACGCGCTTGGCGAACGCGCGCGAGACCTTGAAGCGCGCGGCCTCCTCCTCCTCGGACTCGCCGCCCTTGCGCATCATCCCCGCGAACTCGTCGCGGTTGATGTAGTCGACGGCGCCGAGGCGCTTGACCAGCTCGCCCTTCTCCTCCGAGGAGACGACGCCCACGCAGTTGGCGCCGGCCGCGGCGCACAGCTGGGTGGCGAACACGCCGAGCCCGCCGGCCGCGCCCCAGATCAGCACGTTCGCGCCCGCCTGCATCTGACAGCGGGTGAGCAGCATGCGGTAGGCGGTGAAGTAGACGAGGCCGTAGGAGGCCGACTCCTCCCAGGTGAGCGCCTTCGGCTTGGGCAGCAGCTGCTGGGCCTGGACCTTCGTGAACTGGGCGAACGAGCCCCAGGTCGTCTCATAGCCCCAGATCTTCTGCGAGGGCGCGGCCATCGGGTCGAGGCCGTGCACCTCGGGATCCTCGTAGGAGGCCTGGTTGCAGTGCACGACGACCTCGTCGCCGACCTTCCAGCGCGTGACGCCGGCGCCGACCTTCCACACGATCCCCGACGCGTCGGAGCCGCCGATGTGGTGGCCGAACTCGGGGTGGTCGCCGTAGCGCATCACCGAGACGGGCTCGCCGAGCGCCGCCCACACGTTGTTGTAGTTCACGCCGGCGGCCATCACGCGCACGATCACCTCGAACGCGCCCGGCTCGGGCACCTCGATCTCCTCGAGCTGGAAGGCGTCCTTCGGTTCGCCGAAGCGCTCCTCGCGGATCACCCAGGCGGCCATCGTCCTGGGTAGCTCACCGGGCTCGACGAGAACCTCGGAGACTTGTTGCAGATCGATTGCCACGGTGATTTGGACCTCGCGTGTCGGGATCGGGATACGCCGGTAATCCTATCCGGGGCGGGCCCGGAGGCTTACCGGCGATCGGGGGACGGCCGTGATCGAGCCCGGGACCGGCGGATCAGGCGGGCCGAGGCTCGAACGGCAGCTCGACCACCTCGGCGCCGGCGCCGTGCTCGCCGACGGAGACGCTCGCTCCCGGCTCGGCCTCGCGGCGCACGAGCGCCAGGCCGATCGGGCCGTGGGCGGGGGAGAGGACGGCGCTCGTCAGTCGGCCGACGACGCGCTCGCCCAGGCGCAGCTCGGCGCCCGGCTCGGCGGGCGCCGACAGGCGCAGGCCGCGCAGGTGACGGTTGGGCTTGCCCTTGTAGTAGAGGCGCGCGACGGTCTCCTGGCCGACGTAGCAGCCCTTCGTGAAGCTCACCGCGCGCTCGTTCAGGCCGGCCTCCTGGGGGATCACGGTCTCGTCGAGGTCGATCCCGTAGCGCGGCCGGCCGTGCTCGACGCGGACGATCTCCGCGGCCTCCTCGGAGACCGGCGCGGCGCCGCGATCGCGCAGTGTCCTGGCCAGCTTCTCGGTGTCGGCTGCGTCGCAGATCAGATCGACGCCGGTATCGGTGCGCGCCGACGATCGCCGCAACGCCCTCGATCTCGACCGCCGCGTTGGCGTGCTCGACGGCCGGCAGCGTCTCGGCGCCCGCGATGCGGGGCGCGTCGGGGCCGATCAGCGACAGCAATCCCCGCTCGACGGTGCGCTTGTGCAGCTGCACGTCGTAGCCGATCTTGAAGCGGCGGATCATGTCGAACAGGGCCTGCAGCGCCACGCGCTCGGTGTCGAGGAGCAGCTCCTCGCCGAGGTCGAGGACGCGCAGGTCGCCGAGCATCTTGCCCTTCGGCGTGAGAAACGCGGCGTAGCAGCCCTTCCGGGGGTGAGCGCCTCGGTGTCGTTCGTCACCTGCCCGGCGAGGAACTCCTTCGCGCCGGAGCCGGTCAGCGCGAGCTTGCCGCGCTCGGAGCGGTCGACCAGGCCGCAGCCCTCGGTGAGCGCCCGGTACTCGGCGTCGAGACGGGATGTGTCGGTCGCGGCCACAATTCGAGGATAGCCGCCTGAGATATCGAGCGCAGCTTTGACGCCAATCCACTGAGGAGGCAGCATGGCGGGACGGTTCGGGGCCACGGTTGTGATCGATCGGCCGATCGACGCAGGTGTTCGCGTTCTTGGCGGACGGCGAGAACGATCCGAAGTTCAGCTCGCGGGTGCTCGAGATCAAAAAGACGACCGACGGGCCTCCGGGCGTGGGGACGGTCTACGCGAGCACCGTGAAGGACGCCGGGATGAAGACCAAGCGTGAGTTCGAGCTGACCGAGTTCGAGGCGCCGACGAAGATCCGCTGGGCGGAGACCTCCAAGAACCTGGTGACGGCTCCCGAGGGCGGCTACGACCTGGCTCCGGCAGGTGAGGGCACGAGCGTGACCTTCTTCAACGTGCTCGAAGGGCACGGTCCTGGAGTGCTGTTCGCCGGCCTGGCGTTGCGCTCCGCGCGTAAGGGGGCTGACGCGTTCGCGACAGGCGATCAAGACGGCGGTCGGGCGAGCTGACGCACGCGCGTCGTCTACGCTTCCGGAATGGCCCTCGCCGACACATTCCAGACGATCGTCGACGCGCTCCCCGACGACTGGACCGACCTCGAGCTCGACCTGCGGCTCGCGGACGAGTCGCGCTACGTCGAAGCCGCCGTCTACCTGACGACCTGCAACGCGCAGCCCTACTCCCACCACGACTGGCACTGGCGGCTGCTCGTCGCCCACCGCTTCGGCCACGCCGCCTCCGCGCCGACCGTCCACGGCACGCTCGGCCTGCTCGACGACGCCGGGATCGAGGGCGAGCTGGTCGTGCGCGAGGTGCGCGCGGGACGGGCCGAGGTCACGCAGGGGTGGGGCCGCCCGCAGTCGGTGCGCGAAGACTTCCGCCGCCTGCGCGCGCAGTAGGCGTTTCCGATGGCGCGCGTGCTGGCGCTGGTCCCGGACCTGCTGTTCGGCTCGCAGGTGCAGGGCATGCTCGCGGCGGCCGGGGACGAGGTCGAGCTGGTCGGGGACGAGAACCGCGTACGGGACCGTCTCGGGGACGCTGCCGAGCCGGCCGTCGATGTCCTCGTGGTGGATCTCACGACCGACGCTCTCGATGGTCCGGCGCTCGTGGAAGCGCTCTCGGGCGAGGGCGCGCTCGCGCGGACACGCACCCTCGGCTTCTACGCGCACGTGGATGTCTCTGTACGCGAGCGCGCCGAGGAGGCCGGATTCGACCTCGTCGTCCCTCGCTCGCGCATGGCCCGCGAGGGCGCGGAGCTCGTCAGGCGATTGGCGGATTAGGGCGGGAGACGGATGAGCGCGGCTTCGGGCGAAGGGCCCGTATGCGAATCCCAGCGCTCGGTGGCGCCATCGTACGCCACGTGCCGAGTCCCGCCAAGAGGATTCCCACGCCCTCATACCAGCCGACTCCAGCGTGTACTCCCGCAAGAAACACACAAGCCGCGGGCGTCAAGATGCATAACGCAAACACAGACACAAGAAACATCTTCAAGCGCTCCATTCCAAGCATTCTATACACCGGCCACCTTGATCGACAGATAAATCAAAAACGTCACCAGGCAGCCTGAAAACCGCCGACCGTCGTGCCCAAGGCGAGATTCTCGAGTGACTGTCGTGAGAGAGACGCTCCTCCTGAGAGCAGGCCGACTATTCCTCCAACGACCGTTGCTCCAGCGCCGATGACGGCGCGGAGGTCGGGAAGCGGAGAAAGGTTTGCGATGGAGGCCTCGAGCACACCTCCAATGCTGAACGACCAAATGTGACACGAATGCGATAAATGTGCCAATTTTGTGACAAGGGTGTGCCAATTTTGCACCACCCTTTCGTCAGTTTGTTATCAGTCGGAAATATTCGGCTCAGCTCGCCACCGTCGCGCCCTCGTCACCGACGTCGGCGCGCCGATCGGCCGCCGCGACGGGATCGAGCGGCACGATCGCGCCGTTGAGCACGCGCTGGCCGTTCGGCAGCCATTCGCCGCCGCGCACGGAGAGCGCCGCGCGGATGACCATCCCGTGGCAGACGACGAGCGCCGGCAGCGCGCCCGCTTCGACTCGCGCAGCGCCGCCGTCGACGCGGACCTCCTGCGCGGCGAACGACTCGCCGCCGGGGAAGGCGAAGGAGGGGTCGCCGGTGAAGAACTTCTCGAACAGCTCGGGCGCTTCCGCCTGGACCTCGGCGAAGGAGCGGTTGGTCCAGTCGCCGGCGTCGGTCTCCATCAGCCGCGGGTCCTCGCGCGGCTCCAGACCGATCCTCGTCGAGACGATCTCCGCCGTTTCGCGCGCGCGCAGCAGCGGGCTGCACCACAGCGCCGCGAAGTCGTAGCCGGCGGCCCGCTCGGCCAGCTCGCCGGCCTGCTCGCGGCCGGTGTCGTCGAGCGGCACGGCCTGCTGGCCCTGGAAGCGGCCCTCGAGGTTGTAGGCGGTCTGGCCGTGGCGGGCGAGGAAGACGGTTGCCATCGGTTGCTGAGGATAAGGGTGGCGAAGGGGTCGGCGCGTTTGGGACCGTGAAGGAATGAACCCCGAAAGCTCGAATCTGAAGCATGGATCTCGGTTCAGGCCCCTTGGGGGCCGAGTCCGCCAACCCTCCACCGCAAGAGCATCGAGCGAAGGAGAGCACTCATGGAGGATCGTGGTCCGGCCGCATACATCGCCGAGCTCGTCGGCACGTTCATGCTCGTGCTGTTCATCGCGCTGATCGCGAGCGTGTACGCGCGCAAAGGCATCGGCACGCCCGAATTCGTGACGATCGGCCTGCTGCACGCGTTCGTGCTGATGATGCTGATCCAGACGCTCGGGGGTACGTCGGGCGGGCACTTCAACCCCGCGGTCACGGCCGGGCTGCTGGCCGTGCGCAAGATCAAGCCGAGCGACGCGGGCGTGTACGTGGTGATGCAGGTGATCGGCGCGATCGCCGCCGCCGCGCTGTGCAAAGTGATCCTGAGCGAACTCGGCCAGACCCCGAGCCTCGGCAACCCCTCGGTCAGCCCACTGCTGGGCGGCAAGACGCTGCTCGGCGCGCTGGCCGAGCTCGCGGGCGCGTTCGCGCTCGTGTGGGCGGTGATGGGCGTCGCCGTGAACGAGCGCGCGACGCGCGACTGGGCGGCGTTCGTGATCGGCACGACGCTCGGCTTCGGCGTGCTCGTGACCGCCCCGCTGACGGGCGGCAGCCTGAACCCGGCGCGCGCGCTCGGCCCGGCGATCGTCGCCGGGCACTTCGACAAAGGCTTCGGCTCGTTCTTCGTCGTCTACCTGCTCGCGCCCGCGATCGGCGGCCTGGTGGCGGCGATCGGCTACAAACTGCTCGTGCTCGACCCGCAGAAAGAGCCCGGCGAGCGCCCGATCGACAAGCTCGCCGACGACCCGCGCGTAGCCCGCGCCCGGGGCTCTCGGCGGTCTCCAGGCCGACCGGGACCTTGAGATACCGGGTCGCGGCGGGGCGCCTGCCGCGGTCGCGGGTCGGGGTGGGAACCCGCCCGGCGCTCTCTCAGCGGAGGTCGAAGCGGTCGAGGTTCATGACCTTGTCCCAGGCGGCGACGAAGTCGCCGACGAACTTCTCGCCGGCGTCGTCGGTCGCGTAGACCTCGGCGAGCGCGCGCAGCTCCGAGTGCGAGCCGAACACGAGGTCGACCGCGGTCGCCGTCCACCTGAGCTCGCCGGTCCCCCGATCGCGTCCCTCGTAGACGTTCTCGCCCGACGGCTTCCACTCGGTGCCCATGTCGAGCAGGTTCACGAAGAAGTCGTTGGTGAGGCTCTCGCGGCTGTCGGTGAAGACGCCGTGCTCGGACTGCGCGAAGTTCGCGCCGAGCACGCGCAGGCCGCCGATCAGCACCGTCATCTCGGGAGCGGTCAGCGTCAGCATGTAGGCACGCTCGAGCAGGCCGTGCTCGAGCGGCAGCGCCTCGCCTGGACGCGAGTAGTTGCGGAACCCGTCGACGGTCGGCTCGAGCACGGCGAAGGACTCGGCGTCGGTCTGCTCCTGCGAGGCATCGGTGCGCCCGGGGTGAAGGGGACCGTGACCTCGTGGCCGGCGTTCCTCGCCGCCTGCTCGACGGCCGCGCAGCCGCCGAGGACGATCACGTCGGCCAGCGAGACCTGCTTGCCGCCCGACCCGTTGAAGTCCCGCTGGACCTGCTCCAGCGTCGCGAGCGCCGCCGCCAGCTCGGCCGGCTCGTTGACCTCCCAGTCCTTCTGCGGCGCGAGGCGGATCCGCGCGCCGTTGGCGCCGCCGCGCTTGTCGGTGCCGCGGAACGAGGCAGCCGAAGCCCAGGCGGTCGCGACGAGCCGCGAGATCGAGAGGCCCGAGGCGAGAATGCTCTCCTTGAGCGCGGCGATCTCGCCGTCGTCGATCGGCTCGTGATCGGCTGCCGGCACGGGGTCCTGCCACAGCTGCTCGGCCGGAACCCAGGGGCCGAGGTAGCGCGAGATCGGACCCATGTCGCGGTGCAGCAGCTTGTACCAGGCCTTCGCGAACGCCTCGGCGAGCTGGTCGGGGTTCTCGTAGAAGCGTCTCGCGATCGGCTCGTAGATCGGGTCGAACCGCAGCGCGAGGTCGGTCGTGAGCATCATCGGCGCGTGGCTGCGGGAGGGGTCGTGGGCGTCCGGCACCGTGCCCGCGGCCTCGCCGTTCTTGGGCGTCCACTGCTTCGCGCCGGCCGGGCTCGTGGTCAGCTCCCAGTCGTACTCGAACAGGTTCTCGAGGAAGCCGTTGTCCCACTTGGTCGGCGCCGTCGTCCACGCGCCCTCGAGGCCGCTGGTGATCGCGTCGACGCCCTTGCCGCTGCCCGCGCTGTTGCGCCAGCCGAGGCCCTGCTCCTCGAGCGGGGCGGCCTCGGGCTCGGGGCCGATGTTGCTCGGGTCGACGGCGCCGTGGGTCTTGCCGAACGTGTGGCCGCCGACGATCAGCGCGACCGTCTCCTCGTCGTTCATCGCCATGCGAGCGAACGTCTCGCGGATGTCCCTGGCGGCGGCCAGCGGGTCGGGGTCGCCGTTCGGGCCCTCGGGGTTGACGTAGATCAGGCCCATCTGCACGGCGCCGAGCGGTTCCGAGAGCTGGCGCTCGCCGCTGTAGCGCTCGTCGCCGAGCCACGTGTCCTCTGAGCCCCAGAAGATCTCCTCGGGCTCCCAGATGTCCTCGCGCCCGAAGCCGAAGCCGAACGTCTGGAAGCCCATCGACTCCATCGCGACGTTGCCGGTGAAGACGAGCAGGTCGGCCCAGGAGATCTTGCGGCCGTACTTCTGCTTGATCGGCCACAGCAGCCGGCGCGCCTTGTCGAGGCTCGCGTTGTCGGGCCAGCTGTTCAGCGGCGCGAAGCGCTGCGCGCCCTGCCCGCCGCCGCCGCGCCCGTCGGCGATGCGGTAGGTGCCGGCGGCGTGCCAGCTCATGCGGATGAAGAGCGGCCCGTAGTGGCCGTAGTCCGCCGGCCACCAGTCCTGCGACGTGGTCATCAGCTCGACCAGGTCGCGCTTCAGCGCGTCGAGGTCGAGGGTCGCGAACTCCTTCGCGTAGTCGAAGCCCTCGCCCATCGGGTCGGACAGCGGCGAGTGCCGGTGCAGCACGCTCAGGTCGAGCTGGTTGGGCCACCAGTCCTGGTTCGTCCTCGGGCTGGGCACCTCGGGAGTCGGGCTCGGGATCGCCGGGTTCTCGCTCTCGCTGATGCTCTCGGTCATGTCGCTCCTGTCCTGTTCTGGTCAAAGGTGGCGCTCGCGGAACGCCGGCGAGCCACGAGGGTAGCGAAGCGGCCGGCTGACACGTCCGTCATAGACTCAGGCATGCGTCGCAGAGTCACCTTCTCGCGCAACCTGACGCTGTCGCTGTCGCGGACGTGCCGGTGCTACTGCAAGTACTGCGCGTTCGCCACGCACAAGGCGCACCTGTACGCGCCCGAGGAGGTCTTGGAGATCCTCGACGGCGCGGTCAAGCGCCAGGTCAAGGAGCTGCTCGTGCTCACCGGCGAGCACCCCGAGGTCAACCCCGAGGTGTCGGCGAAACTCGCCGAGTACGGCCACGAGGACTTCACCGCGTATGTCGTGTGGACGTGCGAACGGGCGCTCGAGCGGGGCCTGCTGCCGCACACGAACCTCGGCGTGCTCTCCCGCGAGGACCTGGGACGCCTGCGCGAGGTGACGGCCTCGCAGGGGCTGATGCTGGAGTCGGTGTCGGAGCGGCTGATGCAGACCGTGCACGCGGGCTCGCCGACGAAGCACCCCGCGCGCCGCCTGGAGACGATCCGGGCCGCCGGCGAGCTGAGGATCCCGTTCACGAGCGGGATCCTCGTCGGGATCGGCGAGACCGAGCAGGAGCGGATCGAATCGCTGGAGGCGCTGGCCGCGGTTCACGCCGAGTACGGCCACATCCAGGAGGTGATCCTCCAGAACTTCGTCCCCCACCAGAGCTACTACGGGGAAGAGCCGGCCGAGATCGCCGACGCGGCCGCGCGCGAGTACTGGCGCACGGGCGTCGACGAGGACTCCGGCGGCGGTCTGGCCGCCGTGCGCGAGCGGCCGGAACTGCCGCTGCCCGCGTGGGCCTGCGCGGTGAGCATCGAGGACATGAAGCGCCTGATCGCGGAGACGCGCCGGCTGATGCCCGACGTCGGCATCCAGATCCCGCCGAACCTGGCCGACTGGTGGGGCGAGCTCGTGCAGGCGGGCGCGACCGACCTCGGCGGCTTGAGCGCGAACGGCGATCACATCTCCCCCGAGCACCCGTTCCCCTCGCCGCACCAGGTGCGCAAGCAGCTGCAGGCCGACGGCGTGGCGCTGACCGAGCGCCTGTGCGTGTACCCGCAGTACATCGACCGGGAGTGGGTCGCGCAGGGCGTGATCGACACGATCAAGCTGAAGTACTGGAGCTTCATCCCGCGGCGCGGCTCCGGCCGCACCGACCCTCCGGCGCCGATCCGCCCCGACCTCGTGGCGGGCGCGATCGCGAAGGGCCGCGACGGGGTCGCGCTGAGCCCCGACGAGCTGACGGCGCTGTTCGCCGAGACCCGTCCGGAGGCGATCGAGGAGATGCGCGAGGCCGCGGACGAGCTGCGCGAGGAGCTCGCGGGGGAGACGGTGACGTTCGTCGTCAACCGCAACATCAACGTCTCGAACGTCTGCACCGTCGGCTGCGCGTTCTGCGGCTTCGGCCAGGGCAAGCGCTCGCCCGACGCCTACGAGCACGACCGCGAGGAGTTCGCGCGGCGCGTGCACGAGGCGATCGAGTACGGCGCCACCGAGCTGTGCATCCAGTCGGGCATCCATCCCGACTGGAGCCTCGAGGACTACCTCGGCTGGCTGCGGTTCGCCAAGCAGACCGCGCGCGCGGCCGGGACTGACCTGCACCTGCACGCCTACAGCCCGATGGAGATCGCGCACATGTGCGACATCTCCGGCCTGCCGCCGTCGGAGGTCTTCGCCCAGCTGCGCGACGCCGGCCTCGGCTCGACGCCGGGCACGGCGGCGGAGGTGCTGCACGACGGCGTGCGCGAGCGGATCTCGCCGAACAAGCTGCCGGTGGCGCGCTGGGTGGAGATCATCGAGGCCTCGCACCACGCCGGGCTGCGCTCGACCTCGACGGTGATGTTCGGCCACATCGAGGAGCCGTGGGAGCTGGCCGAGCACATGCGCGTCGTGCGCGAGCTGCAGGAACGCACCGGCGGCATCACCGAGTTCGTGCCGCTCTCGTTCATCCCCTTCCAGACGCTGCTCGGGCGCACGCACGGCGTCGAGGAGATCTCGCGCGAGGAGAACCTCAAGCACACCGCCGTCTTCCGCCTCGCGCTCGGGCGCACGATCCCGAGCCTGCAGGCGAGCTGGGTGAAGATGGGGCTCGAGGCCGCCACCGAGTCGCTGCGCTGGGGCGTGAACGACCTCGGCGGCACGCTGATGGAGGAGTCGATCAGCCGCCTCGCGGGCTCCTACCACGGCACCCGCCTCGACCCCGAGCAGCTCGTCGCCGCCGCGCACGAGGCGGGCCGGCCGGCGGCCGAGCGCACGACGCTGTACGAGATCCGCCGCCGCTACGAGCTGCCGGTCGCCGTCGCGAGCTGAGGCCGCCGCCGAGCGAAGTCTCATCCATCAAAACGGCTCGGAACGCGCGCGCACGCGTACGCGCGCGCGTACGCGCGCGCGTTCAACGTCCAAAGAGAAGCGAACATCACCGGAACAGGTCCTCGTCCAACGGCCGCAGCAGCGCCGCCGCGCCGGGGCCGTCCTCGGCGGTGACGAACCGCTCCAGGCCGTCGATCAGCACGACCGGCTCGCGCGAGTCCTTCGCGCGGGCGAGGTCGGCGGTGGCGGCGGCGGCGTCGGCGACGGCGATCCAGGTGGCGCGCAGCTCGAGGCCGACCGAGTCGGTGCGCCCGCGCCAGTCCTCCAGCGGCGCCATCCCCGCGCAGCCGAGCGCGACGTCGCACTGCCCGTGGCGCCAGGCGCGGCCGAAGCTGTCGGTGATCAGCACCGCGGGCGAGGCGCCCGTGAGCTCGCGCAGGCGCGCGCGGAGCGCGCGCGCGGAGGCGTCGGGGTCGCGGGGGAGCACGATCAGCGTCCCCGGTCCCATCCGTCAGCCGCGACGTTGGAGGCGTCGACGCCGGCGTTGGCGCAGACGAAGCCGTGGTGGGTGCGGCTGATCAGCACGCCGTTCGCCGCGCGGAGGATCTCCGCGGACTGGTCGAGCACGACCTGCACCGCGCGCGCGTCCTTGCCCTGCTCGGCGGCCAGCTCGCGCGCGCGCTCGCCGGGCGTCACGGTCGCCAGGTCGACCACCGCGCCCTCGGCCTTCGAGACGGCCTTGTGCGCGATCACGACGATCTGCCCGTCGTGTAACGGAGTCGCCAGCGGATGCTCGGCGTGCAGCGCCTGGACGATCAACCCCGCGAGGTCGTCCCCGGCGCGGATCTCCGGGAGGCCGGGAAGGCTCTGGGCGGAAAGGCTCGACATCGAGCGTGCGCGCCCGGGTCAGACGGTGGTGGTGGCGGAGAAGGCGCGCGGACTTGCGGGCAGGCCGAGCACCGCGCGGGTACGCGAGGCCCGGATGTGCTCGCCGGACAGGCGATCTCGCAGAACAGCGAGATCGTCGCCCGTGTCGATGTCCAGCAGCAGCGACGGCGGGTTGCTCGATGCGCGCGGCGATCCCGGCGGCGAGCGCGAGGGCGCGTGTGGCGCTCGCAGCTGTCGGGGCCGAAGCTGGGGGGGATCGCGTCGGGGGGCGCCAGCAGCAGCCCGTTGGTGCCGCTGCCGTGACGGTCGGGGACGATCACGACCGCGGGCGCGTCGGGCGCGTCCAGCAGCGCATCGAGCTCCGCCGGGTCGAGCGCGGGACAGTCGCCGGGGATGCACAGCACGCGCTCGAACCCCTCGGCGAGCGCGCGCGCGACGCCGAGGGCGACCGCCGCGCTCTGGCTCGTCCTCGGCGGTGTCCTCGACGACGATCGCTCCAGCCTGCGCGCGCCGTCTCGGCGACCGAGTGCTCGCGCGTGACGACGATCGTGCGCTCGATCGAGGCGGTTTCGCGCGAGCGCGGCGAGCACGTCGCCGACCATCGCCCGCGCCAGGTCCGTCGCGCAGCTGGGTCGGCGACGCTCGCGCCGAGGCGCCGCTTGGCCTGGGCGAAGTGCTTGACGGGCAGGATCGCGGCGGTGCGCATCTGCCCGCAGACGATAGGCGGGTATCCAGAGGCGGGCCTGCGGCCGGGGCTCCTGCTCGCGCCCGGGCTTACCAGCCGAGCAGCATCAGGCCGACGGTCACGCCGGGCCCGATCGTGACCATCAGGCCGCGCTCGCCCGGCGCCGGCTCGCGCTGCGCGATCGTGTCGGCGAGCACGTAGAAGATCGAGGGCGTGCCGACGTTGCCGTGCGCCGCGAGCGCGTCCCAGCTCACCTCCGCGTCCTCGTGGGAGAGCTCGAGCGCGCTCTGCACGTTCTCGATGATCCGCCGGCCGCCGGGATGGATGATCCAGTGGTCGATCTCGGTGCGCTCGAGCCCGTGTTCGCGCAGGAAGCTCTCGGCGACGGCCGGCAGCCCGGCGCCGGCCAGGTCGGGCAGCTCGCGGGCGAGGTGCAGGTGGCTGTCGGTGGGCGTCATGTCGAGCCTGACCGCGTCGAGCGTGCCGGCGAGCTGGTGCACCCGCGAGGCGAGGATCATCGGGGTGGGTGGGATCCCATCAGGATCGGGATCGCTCGACAGCAGCGCCGCCGCGCAGCCGTCGCCGAAGATCGCCGAGCCGACGGTCTTCGCGCGCGGGTCCTCGGGCGTGGCGCGCATCAGGGTGCCGCTCATGCTCTCCGCCGCGACCACGAGCGCGTGCTTGCCGGGGTGCTCGCGCAGCGCCTGGGAGGCGAGCTTCATCAGCGGCACGCCGCTCGCGCAGCCGACGCCGGTGATGTGGTACTTGTCGGTCGTCGGGTCCATCTCGTAGTGGTCGACGAGCCGGTGGGCGAGCGACGGGCAGCCGAGCGAGTAGAGGCTCGCGCTCACGACGGTGCCGATCTCGGCGGGGGTCGACCTCGAGCGCGTCGACCGCGCGGATCGAATGGCGCAGCAGCTCCCGCTCGATCCGCGTCGTGCGGCCCTGGGTCGTGTCGTCGAGGAACTCGTCGCTGAGGTCGAGGTGGCGGCGCTTGACGCCGCAGCGTTCGAAGATGCCCTCGGCGAACGCGTCTCCCTTCAGCCCCAGCCGCTCGAGCACCTGCTCCTGGGAGTAGCTGCGCTCGGCGTCGGAGACGGCGATCCCGGCGATCCGCGTGCCGGTGGGCCGCGGCGGCGCGGCGCGCTCGTGCTGAGCGGTGGGTACGGCGGATGGACTCCAGTCGGCTAGCGCGTCGGGCACGGTCGGGACTCTCTGGCTGTCGGAGGGGCGTAGAAGCAAGTCGAGCCGATCTGTCGAGGCCGGTCGAGCTGGTCTGTCAAAAGCTTGCGATTTCTGGCTTGGCCTGACCCGTTGCAGCCGTATAGCCTGCCTCAAGCATAGCTGGAGAGTCCGACTTCTCCGGTGGGGATGCGGCTTCCTTATGCACCTTTTCACGTCGTGCGCGGGCGATTTTCAGGCCTTGCGCCGGCGATTTGCCCCGATCGCGCCGCGAGCGGGAGCGAGCTATTCTCCCCTGCCAGCGATCAGCCATGCGGGAGGAATCGTCCCCCGTCAAACGATCAGGAGGAGCGACGCGCATGAGGGTGATTGGAGCCGGCCTGCCGCGTACGGGCACGCTGACGCAGAAGGTTGCACTGGAGCAGCTCGGCCTGGGGTCCTGCTACCACTGGGTCGACGTGCTGGCCGACCTCGACAGCCAGGTCCCGCTGTGGAACCGCGCGCTCGACGGAGAGGCCGTCTGGGAGGAGGTGTTCGCCGGCCGCGGCGCCACCGCCGACTGGCCCGGGGGCTACTTCTACCGCGAGCTGATGGACTTCTACCCGACGCGAAGGTCCTGCTGAGCGTGCGCGAGCCCGAGTCGTGGGAGCGCAGCTTTCGCAGCACGATCGTCGACATGTGCTACGGCGAGTCGCTGATCCGCCTGCTCTCGAGCGCCCGCCGCGAGATCGACCCGCGCTGGCGCTCCTACCTGGAGCTGGTCCACCGCATGTTCTGGGGCGAGCAGGGCACGTTCGCCGCCGGTCACTCCCCGGCGGAGCTGATCGAGCAGGCCAAGGCCCACAACGAGCTGGTCAAGCAGACCGTCCCGCGCGGAGCGGCTGCTGGAGTGGAAGGTCACCGACGGGTGGGAGCCGCTCTGCGAGTTCCTCGAGGTGGACGTCCCCGCCGAGCCGCTCCCGCACGTGAACGACCGCGACACGTTCCTCGAGCGCGTCACCTACGGCGCGCTCGACGCGCTGCAGGCGTGGCGCGAGAGCCGGCCGCCGTCGGCTGCCTGAGGGCGGCCGCGCGGCGCCGATGGCGCGGCCGGGTCTCTCGTCGTCGCCGTTCAACATGCCAGCGGCGAGGACCGGCCGGGTGTTTGCGCGGCTGAGTAGCCGGGCGACTACCCCGCGAGCGCCGCGGTGAAGTCGAGTACCTGCTCGGCGACGCGCGCGCGGGCTGCGGCGTCGTCCATGCGCGTGTCGGTCTGCAGCGCCGGCAGGCGGGCGACGTTCTCGTCCGCGACGATCCCGTCGAGCAGCTCGCCGTAGAAGTCCGCCACCCCGTCGGCGCTGCACTCCAGCGCGGCGAACGCCATGAACGCGGCCGTCGGTCCCTTCAGGACCTCACCGCCGACGATCGGGCTGACCGCGACGACCGGGGCGGGCGCGGCGAGCAGCGCCTCGCGGATGCCGGGGACGGCGAGGATCGGGGCGATCGAGGCGAGCGGGTTGGAGGGGCCGATCACGATCGCGCGGGCGCCCGCGATCGCCGCGAGCGCCTCGGCGCTGGGCCGCGCCTGCTCGGCGCCGCGGAACTCGAGGCCCTCGACGATGCCCTCGGCCCGCCCGCGGATCATGTACTCCTGAAACGCCAGCCAGCCGGCGGGCGTGCGGATCCACGTGCGCACGGGGTCGTCGCTCATCGGCAGCACCCGCGCGCGCACGCCGATCGCCCCGTTCAGGCGCGCGAGCGCCGCCGTCGGTCGCAGGCCGTCCTGCTCGCGCAGACGCACCCGCTCCAGGCACCACGCGAGGTCGCGGTCGCCGAGGTTGAACCACACGTCGTGGCCGAGCTCGCGCAGCGCGTCCATCACCGCGAACGTGTCCTCGCGCAGCCCCCAGCCGCGCGCGTCGATCAGGTCGGCCAGCCAGAAGGAGACGAGGTCGGGGTCGGGGGAGACGTGGGCGCCGTAGATCTCGATGTCGTCGCCCGTGTTCGCGATCACCGCCAGCCGGGAGGGATCGTCGACAACGTCGAGCATGCCCCGCGCGAGCTTCGCGCCGCCGGTGCCGCCGGCGAGGACGACCACGTCGCCTGTATCACGAAGATCCCCGGACATCTCGACTACCAGGAAACCAGATCGAGGGAGCCGGGCCGTGGCCGTCGAAGATCGGCCAGCGCACGATGCCGCGGAACGGTCCTCACTCCCAGGGCACGTCGGGCAGCCCCGCCAGGCGAATCCCGGCGTGGGCCTTGTAGCGCGAGTTGACGGCGATCAGCATCGCCGTGAGCGACTCGGTGATGCGCGCCATCTCGAGCTTGCCGCAGTCGACGCAGCGCAGGCCAGCGATCCGCTCGATCAGCAGCGCCGCGTCGCGCTTGTCCGCGCGTGCGTCGCCGCACAGGAGCACGTCCTGCTCGAGCGGATGGTCGAGGTCGACGAGCGAGGCGGCGCTGACGGTGTGCAGGGCCGAGACCACGCGCACGCCCTCGGGCGCCATCTCGGCGGCCTGCTGGGCGGCGGAGCCCTGCCACACGCCGAGCATCCGCGTCGCCTTGCCGCTGACGGCGGCGGCGAGCGGAACGGTCGTGTCGATCAGCAGCTGGCCGGGCGTGAGCGCCTCCTTGAGGTTGGCGAGCGTCTCCGACTGGTTGCGGAACGGCACGGACAGGATCACGGTGTCCGCGGCGCGCACGGCGCCGGCATTGTCGTAGCCCTCGAAGGAGCCGTCCGGCACGATTGCCCGCGCGCGCTCGGCGGCTTCGGAGGCGCGGGCGGCGTCGCGCGAGCCGATTGCGATCGGCACCCCGGCGCGGGCGAGGCGCACGGCCAGGCCGAACCCGAGCGCGCCCGAGGCTCCGACGATTGCGACAGGATCGTTCGCGGCGGGAGACACGGCGGCTGAGTATATGAGCACCACCACTCCCGAAGGCGCGTGTCGTCGATCGTCGCGGGGCCGGCGCTCCCGGCGATTGGAACGGCAAAGAGGGCTAGGCTGTCGGGGATGAGGCTCGAGGGAAAGACCGTGCTCGTCACCGGCGGCGCATCGGGGATCGGCGCAGCGACCGCCCGCCGCCTGGCGGCCGAGGGCGCGCGCGTGGCGATCGGCGACGTCAACGAGGATGGAGCCCGCGAGGTCGCCGGCGAGCTGGACGGGTTTGGGTGTGCGCTCGACGTGACCGACACCGGCTCGGTCGGCGTCGGGGTCGCCGCCGTGCAGGACGCGCTTGGCGCGATCGACGTGCTCGTGAACAACGCCGGCACCGACCGCTTCTCGTTCTTCGTCAACTCCGACGAGAGCCTCTGGGACTTCGTGCTCGGTGTCAACCTGCGTGGCGTGCTTGCGGTCACGCATGCGGTCCTGCCGGGGATGCAGGAGCGCCGCACGGGCGCGATCGTGAACGTCGCCAGCGAGGCCGGCCGCGTCGGCTCGCAGGGCTCGGTCGTGTACTCGGCCGCGAAGGCCGGTGTGATCGGCTTCACGAAGGCGATTGCCCGCGAGTCGGCGCGCTATCGCGTGCGCTGCAACGCCGTCGCGCCGGGGCCGATCGAGACGCCGCTGTTCGACTCCGCGCCGCAGGTGCTGGGGGAGATCGGCGAGCGTTTGCAGCGGGGCATGGTCAACGCGACCGTGATGGGCCGAGCGGGCGAGCCCGAGGAGGTCGCCGCGGCGATCGCGTTCCTCGCGAGCGAGGACGCCTCTTACGTCACCGGCCAGACGCTGAACGTCAGCGGCGGCCTCTCGATGTGGTGACCCGTCGATGAGTGGGATGGATGGTGGGCGTTCCAACTCCGTCACCATCCGCGAGGTCGGCCCGCGCGACGGCTTTCAGAACGAGCCCGAGACGATCCCGACCGAGCGGAAGGTCGAGCTGATCGACGCGCTCGCGCGCACGGGCGTGAAACGGCTGGAGGTGACGAGCTTCGTGCGGGCAGACGTGATCCCGCAGCTCGCCGACGCGGCGGAGGTGCTCGCGCAGATCGACGTGCCCGAGGATGTGGCGGTGAGCGTGCTCGTGCCGAACGAGCGCGGCCTGGAGAACGCACTCGCGCTGCTCGAAGCAAGCCGCGCGGAGGGCAGCGGCAGGCAGGCGTTCGACGAGATCAACGTGTTCCTCTCCGCCTCGGAGACGCACAACCGCAAGAACGTCAATCGCTCGGTCGAGGAGTCGCTCGCCGGGCTCGAGCTCGTACTGACGCGCGCGCGCGAGGCGGGCCTGCGCTGCGAGGGCGTGATCTCGACCTCGTTCGGTTGCCCCTACGAGGGCCGCGTCTCGCCCGAGCGCGTGCTCGAGATCGCGCGCCGCCTGCACGCCGCCGGCGCGCAGGAGATCGGCTTCGGCGACACGACGGGGATGGCCAACCCGCGCCAGGTGGGCGAGCTGTTCGCGCTGTGGCGCGACGATCTGCAGGAGGCACAGCTGACCGCGCACTTCCACAACACGCGCGGGCAGGGCCTCGCGAACGTGCTCGCGGCGCTGCAGGCGGGGGTCGACAGCTTCGAGTCGAGCTTCGGCGAGCTCGGCGGTTGCCCCGTGCCGGCGGGTGCGACCGGGAACATCGCGAGCGAGGATCTCGTGTCGATGCTCGAGGAGATGGGGATCGCGACCGGGATCGACCTGGACGCGCTGCTCGGGTGCGCCGCGCGCGTACGCGAGATCCTCGGCCGGCCGCTGGGCAGCCACACGCTTGTGGCCGGGCCGGTGGAGTGGTCTCGGGGTCAGGCTAGGAATTCATGAAAGCTTCGAAGAGGTCCACGAAGAACTTGCCGACGGCTTTTTACTCCTCCACGACGGCCTCGACGGCTTGTGCGGGACGCCGGCGCTCGCGCTTGTTCACCGGCCTGAGCCCTGCGCTTTTGGGGAACGGTCGGCGCCAGGTCATCCCGCGACGGGCTGCTCGGATGCGGCTGCCTGCTCGCTCTCGCGTGCCGCCTCCCGCATCGCCGCGACGCAGTACTCCTGAACCGCGACCTCCATCTCCAGCGTCGTCGCGAGCGCCGGGCGCGCGGAGGCGTCGATCACGCGCTTGGCGCGGCCGACGGCGACGGGCGAGTTCGCGAGCAACTCATCGACCAGGGCCTGCGTCGCCGCCTCCAGCTCCTCGGCCGCGACGACGCGGTTGACGAGCCCGATGCGGTGCGCCTCGGCGGCGTCGATCGTGGCGGCGGTCATGATCAGCTCCTTCGCGCGGCCGAGGCCGACGACCGCGGGCAGGCGCGAGGAGCCGCCGACGTCGGGGATGATCCCGAACTTGACCTCGGGCAGGCCGAGCTGGGAATCGTCGGAGGCGATCCGCAGGTCGCAGCCGAGCGCGACCTCCAGGGCGCCGCCGAAGCACGCGCGGTGGATCTGACAGACGACCGGCTTGGGCATCGCTTCGCAGAGGTTCGCGCAGTCGAGGAACACGTTCCGGAAGGGCCGCAGCACGGACGGGTCGCCGGCGAAGGACATCAGCTCGCCGAGGTCGACGCCCGCGGAGAAGACGGCGCCTTCGCCGCGCAGCACGACGCAGTGCACTGAGGCGTCGTTCGTGGCCGCGCGCAGCGCCTCGGCGAGCTCGACGAGCAGCGCCTGGTTCATCGCGTTGCGCTTCTCGGGGCGGTTGAGCACGACGTGGCGCGCGGCGCCGCGGTCTTCGGTGGTGACGAGGCTCATGCGTTCACTCCTGTTTCAAAGCTGCGTATAACGATGGTGTCACGCAGTTTCTTTTTATAACGACCACCCGGCCTCTTTATCTTCGTCCGGATGCTCCATGGTCATCACCGCGGTAGATGTTGGTCCAGTCGGCTTCAACTGAGGTCGAGCACCGTCGTCGGCGCCTGGATCTCCTCGTCATGGCCCTCGCGCGGGATGATCGCGGTGCCGACGGCGAAGAACTCGATCGTGTGGCTGCCCCAGCCGTGGGACTTCTCCTGCAGGTCGACGCCGACGATCCCCTCGGCGCCGATTTCCTGGGCCTCGGACTGCATCCGCTCCATCGCGAGCTCGCGCGCGTCGTACAGAGCCTGGGTGAAGTTGGAGAGCTCGACGTTGCGCCCGGTCTGGGCCATCGACTGGAGCATCCCGCGGTGGGCGACGTGGTAGACGCAGCTGCCCATCACCATCCCGACCGGGCGGTGGCCGGTGCTCAGCAGCGTCCAGAAGTCCTGGCCCGACAGATCGCTGGTGAACGGCCGGCCGCTGGGCGCGCGGTGCAGGACGCCGTCGCGGTGCTTCACTGCCGTCCCGATCGCGATGAACTCGGCCATGTCCTGGCCCCACTCGTAGCGGCCGATGTCCAGGCGCACGCCGACGACGCCGTCGGCCCCGAGCTGGTCGGCCTCCTCCTCCATGCGCGTCATCGCGAGCTGGCGCGCGCCGTACATCGCTTCGGAGAGGACGGTCATCTCCTGCGATTTCTTCCAGCCGGCCATCTGGATGCCGATGTGGTAGATCGAGCTGCCGACGACGAGGCCGAGCGGCTCGAACCCGGCCTGCTTGACGAGCAGGAACTCGTTGACGGACAGGTCTGATGTGAACAGGCCCGCGCGGTTCTGCTGCAGGCGCGCGCGGCCGGCCTCGGGGACGCCCTCGAGGGAGGATGGGTCGTATGCGGTCTCGCGCTCCTCGGTCATGATCTGCTGCTCCTTCTTATTAGGCGAATAGGTCGACGACGGGTTTGGGGGCCTGGATCTCGGCGTGAGAGTGCTGGCGGATCGCGGTGCCGACCGCGTTGAACGTGACCATCATCCCGCGCAGCTCGCTCGCGCCGAAGCCGCCGCCCATGCCGCTGCTGAGCGTGTGCGGCCGGATCGTGTGGCCGATCCGCACGCCAACCACGCCGGAGGCGCCGAGCGCGGCGGCCTGGCGGTTGATCTGGCCCATCGTGCGCTCGCGCGCGTTGTACAGCGCCTGCGTGAATTCGCTCAGCTCATACGGCTGCATCGACGTCATCGTGCCTCCGGCGCCGAGCATCCCGCGGTAGGCGTAGCTGGAGAAGAACACCGAGCTCCAGGCGACGATCCCGGCCGGCTCGATACCCGCGCGCAAGAGCAGCGCGTAGTCGGCGACCGACAGCTCGGTCATCACCGGCTGCTCTGACCTTGCGTCCTTGCGCCGCACCGCGGTGCCGAGCACCATGTGCTCGAGCGCGAGCTGGCCGCCGCCCCCGCCGAGCTCCGATTCGCCCGCGCGCGTTTCCACGCCGACGACCGCATCGGCGCCGATCTGGCGCGCCTCCTCGCCGAGCCGGTGCAGCGCCCGTTCACGCACCTCGTTCAGAGCCTGCGAGAGCGTGTCGAGCTCGATCATCGCGCCGCCGCCGTAGCCGCCCTGCATCTGGCCCCAGGCGGACTGGTAGCCCATCTGGTAGATCGAGCTGCCCATCACCTGCGAGAGCGGTTCGAGCCCGAGCTGGTGGCAGAGCGCGAAGCCGCTGACGGACAGGTCGGACGTGAACGACACGCCGCGCCCGCCGTCCTCGCCACGGGTCCCGCGCAGCTCGCGCAGGCGCCGCTCGGCCGCGATCGGGATGCCGCCCGCTTCGATCCGCGCGAGCGACTGCGCCTCCTCGCGCTCCTGTGCGGCGTCCTCGACCGGTTCGTCGATCTGTTCGCTCATCTCGCGCCGCCGATGTCGGTCGTATCGATGTCGGTCGTATCGATGCCGGCCGTGTCGATGCCGGCCGCGTTGATGCCGGCCGTTCCCGTTTGCCGATCCACCGCCACGACCCCGCCTGTGGTCGCGGACCGGCCCATCTCAGCGCACCAGCCCTTCCAGCGCCGCGCGCGCCTCGGCGCTGCGCTCGGCCTCGGCCTGCAGCTCTTCGGTCAGCGCCGCGATCCACGCGTCCGGGTCCAGGGCCTCGCGCTTGATCGCGATCCCGCCCGATTTGCGCTCGCGGAAGCCCTCGACGCGATCGCCGTCGATCGACAGCTCGTAGCGCGTGCCGCTGCCGGAGCCGAGGTCGACCTGGATCTGGCGCACGTGCTTCTCGCCGCGGCCGAGCAGGCCACCGCCGCGGCGCTCGACCCGCGTACGGCCCGGCAATGAGGACTCGAGCTTCGTCGCCAGCACCTCGACCGAGATCCGCAGGTCGGTGCCGTCGGCGCGCAGGCCTGCCGCGGAGAGGTCGAAGGTCTCATCTGCCGGCATGGGGTGGAGGCTATCGCGGGTGGCGCGCGGCCGGGCAACCGTAGGGGTACGGAGCCGGCGCTACGATCCTGCCTGCTCGAGACGACCGGGCCGGCCGCGTGCGGCGAGTGCGCGCGTAATAGGCTGCGGCTCGACCAACTTGCGGGCTGGCCGGCGACGCGGACCGTTCTACGGTGGCGGTGCGCGACGGCCTCCCAACCAAAACTTCGATCACAAAGGGAGCGATGGCGACTATCAAAAAAGTAGGGGTGCTCGGGGCTGGGCTGATGGGGCACGGGATCGCGCAGGTGGCAGCGACGGCCGGCTACGAGGTCGTGCTGCGCGAGGTAGACGAGGCGACGCTGGCCAAGGGCGTCGGCAAGATCGATAAGCAGCTCGCGCGCACGGTCGAGAAGGGCAAGTCCACCCAGGAGGACGCCGACGCGGTGCGCGGGCGGATCAACAGCACGACCGACTACAAGGACCTGGCCGATTGCGACCTGGTGATCGAGGCGATCACCGAGAGCCTGCCGCTGAAGCTCGAGATGTGGCGCGAGCTCGACGGGATCGTCAAGGCCGACGCGGTGTTCGCGACGAACACCTCCTCGCTGTCGGTGATCGACCAGGCCGCCGCGACCGGCCGGCCCGGGCAGTTCGTCGGCCTGCACTACTTCAACCCCGCGCAGGTGATGAAGCTCGTCGAGGTCGTCCGCTGCGTGACCACGACCGACGCGGCGTTCGCGACCGCGCTGGAGTTCGCGAAGTCCGAGGGCAAGCTCGCGATCCCGACGAAGGATCGCGCGGGCTTCATCGTCAACCGGCTGCTCGTGCCGTACATGCTCGACGCGATGCGCGCGCTCGAAGAAGGGGTCGGTTCGGTCGCGGAGATCGACGAGGCGATGAAGGCCGGCGCCGGACACCCGATGGGCCCACTGACGCTCGCGGACTTCGTCGGCCTCGACACGCTCGGCTCGATCTGCGACGTGCTGTTCGACGAGTTCCGCGAGCGGCGCTTCGCCCAGCCTCCGGTGCTGCGCAAGATGCTCTCCGCGGGCTGGTTCGGGCGCAAGTCGGGGATCGGCTTCTACGACTACTCCGGCGACGCGCCGGCCGAGAACCCGGGGATCTGATTCGGTCGAGGCAGGATCTGGGATGGGGATCATGATCGGAATCGGAATCGGAATCGGAATCGGAATCATGGTCTGGGATCGGGATCAGGGCGTGGGATCAGGATGTGGGATCAGGGCCAGAAACCTAAAGACGCCGGGATCGTTTGTTCCTCTTTCAAAGTTGCGTGTAACTATGGTGACACGACGTATGCGACGTCTAACGATGGGGTGCTGAGATGGCGGACCTGCGCGGGGCATCCGCTCACGCGCTCGCGGGCGGTCCGGAGCGCCACCACGAGAAGTCCGCGGAGCAGGGCAAGCTCCCCGTGCGCGAGCGCGTCGCGCTGCTGCTCGACGAGGGCTCGTTCGCGGAGGAGGCGCTGCTCGCCAACTGGGAAGGAGACGGCCTCGGCGCTGACGGCGTCGTGACGGGGGTGGGGGAGATCGACGGCCGGACGGTCGCGCTGATGGCGAACGACCCGACGGTGAAGGCCGGCTCGTGGGGGCCGAAGACAGTCGAGAAGATCCTGCGCATTCAGGAGCGCGCGCTGAGCCTGCAGATCCCGATGGTCTACCTCGTCGACTCGGCCGGCGCGCGGATCACCGAGCAGGTGCAGATGTTTCCCGGCCGTCGCGGCGCGGGCAGAATCTTCCACAATCAGGTGAAGCTCTCCGGGCTGGTGCCGCAGGTGTGCGTGCTGTTCGGGCCGTCCGCCGCCGGCGGGGCGTATATCCCCGCGTTCTGCGATCTAGTGATCATGCGCGAGGGCAACGCCTCGATGTATCTCGGCTCGCCGCGGATGGCGGAGATGGTGATCGGCGAGCGGGTCAGCCTCGAGGAGATGGGCGGGGCGCGGATGCACACCGGCGTGTCCGGCTGCGGGCATCAGCTGGTGAAGAGCGATGAGGACGGGATCGCGCTTGCCAAGCGGTATTTGGGGTACATGCCCGAAAATTGGGAGACCCACCCGCCCGTCCACCCACCCAGGCAGGCTCTCCCGGCTGTTTCGCCGCGCGCGCCGAAGCCGGTCGTAATCGCAGGGGCCGGTCCCGGAGGCAAGGGAGAAGGAGGCGGGGGAGAAGGTGCCGATGAGCCCACACGAAGTACTCCGATTGCAGACCTGATCCCAGAGGACGAGAACAAGCCGTTCGACATCAAGGCCTTGATCGACGCGCTCGTCGACGGGGACTCGTTCCTGGAGATCCACCCGCGCTGGGCGAAGGAGCTCGTCGTCGGCTACGCCCGCCTGGGCGGGCGCGCGCTCGGGATCGTCGCCAATCAGCCCAAGCACAAGGGTGGCGTGCTGTTCGGTGACTCCGCCGACAAGGCCGCGCGCTTCATCTGGAACTGCAACGCGTTCAACATCCCTTTGCTGTTCCTCGCCGACGTGCCCGGCTTCATGATCGGCACGCAGGTCGAGCGTGAAGGCATCATCAGACACGGCGCGAAGATGATCAGCGCCGTCTCCGAAGCGACCGTCCCCAAGATCTCCGTGGTCGTGCGCAAGGCCTACGGCGCGGGGCTGTACGCGATGGCCGGTCCCGCCTTCGACCCCGACTGCTGCCTGGCGCTGCCGAGTGCCTCGATCGCTGTGATGGGCCCGCAGGCGGCGATCAACGCGGTGTTCTACAACCAGCTGCAGGCGATCGACGATGAGACTGAGCGCGCGGCGAAGACCGAGGAGCTACGCGCGGAGTACGCCGCGGATATCGACATCCTGCACCTCGCCTCAGAACTGGTGATCGACGCGGTGATCGAGCCGCAGGACCTGCGCGGAGAGCTGATCCGCCGCTTCGCGCACGCGCAGTCGAAGGCCCGCGATTGGCCGGCCAAGCGCAACCCCGTCACGCCGGTCTGAGGTCTGTCTTGATAGGTCCTGTTAGGGACCCTGATCTGAAACCTGCCTCGAATCGACAGGCCCTGAATCAGGCCACGCCGGCAGGGTCGTCGGAGGGTCAGATCGCCGGAACACTCGTGGTGGCCTGCGAGCCATCCTCAAACGGAGGGTAAGTCTCGGTCAACAGATAGATGTACGCGTCCGAGCGCGCAGTGTAGGAGTTGGCGAAGACCATCAGGTCGTAGAGGCCGCGCGGCAGCTTGCCGGTGAAGAGGATCACGAACCAGGCGGCGAACGCGCCGATCTCAAGCAGCAGGCCGACGACGTAGCGCACGATCACGATCGGGATCGCGAGGATGATGCGGAAGAGCGTCTTCAAGCGGCTGTAGTGCTCGAGCGGCTCGAACTCCATGCGGATCGGGTAGGCGGGGTCCGGCCCACCACCGAAGGAGGGGTAGGGGTCGCAGAGCAGCGCGCCGTAGGCGGTGGTGCGCGTGATGAAGCGCGTGTAGCCGGCGACGAAGTCGTAGAGGCCGCGCGGGTAGTTGCCGGTGATGACGATCGCGAACCAGGCGATCAGGAGCACGATCGAGGCCGCGATCGCGTAGATGTACAGCCAGATGAACAGCGGGATCATCAGGATCAGGCGGAAGAACGTGGTCAACCGGTTGTGGTGCTCGATGTAGTCGGCTTCGAAGGTGACTGGGTAGGACACGATCTGCTCCCCTTGATCGGTGTTGTGCGCTACAGCAGTTTGGGCGAGTCTGGACCCGCGGTGCATCCTAATGCGCGCCGGGACGGATGTGTTGATTTATTGAATCCGGATTGCAGCGTCGCCGGTATCCGGATCACGGCATTGCTGACATCGGGTCGCAGCATCGCCGGCGCGCGTTCACCGGCGCCGGCTGGATCGTCTAGATTCCGGGCATGGACGCGACCGACCTCGCCTACGCCGGGATTGCCAAGCAGGCTGAGCTGATCGCCGCGGGCGAGCTCACTTCCCGCGAGCTGGTGGACGTTTACCTGGAGCGGATCGAGCGCTTCGACCCGGCCTTGAACGCCTTCAGGATCGTGTTCGAGGAACGCGCCCGGATGGAGGCCGACCAGGCCGACGCGCGCCTGCGCGCCGGCAGCTCGCCGGCAGAGCGCCCGCTGCTGGGCGTGCCGATCGCGGTGAAGGACGAATTCGACGTGGCCGGTGAGGTGAGCACGTTCGGCACGAACGCGTACGGCGAGCCCGCGAAGGCGGACTCGGAGATCGTGCGGCGGATGCGCGCGGCGGGCGCGATCGTGCTCGGCAAGACGCACATGCCCGAGCTGGGCGCGTTTCCGTGGACGGAGTCGCCGACGTGGGGCGTGACGCGCAATCCGTGGGAGCTCGGCCACAGCCCGGGCGGCTCGAGCGGTGGCAGCGCGGCCGCGGTCGCGGCTGGCCTGGTGGGTGGCGCGCTGGCGGGCGACGGGGGCGGATCGATCCGCTTTCCGGCCGCGTATTGCGGGCTGTTCGGCTTGAAGACCCAGCACGGCCGCGTGCCGCTGGCGCCGCACCTCGACGCCTGGCACGGGGTGGTCGTGAACGGCGTGCTCGCGCGCTCGGTGAGCGACACGGCGCTCCTCTACGACGCGATCGCCGACGGCCCGGCCGACCCCGGCGCGCCCGAGGTGCCGAAGAGCTCGTTCCTGGAGGCGCTCGGGCGGGCCCGCCCCCTGAAGATCGCGCTCGCGACGAAGCTGCCGCCGTCGCCGCTGACGAAGCTGCATGCGGAGAACCGCGCGGCGCTGGAGCAGACGGCGGCGCTGCTGCGGGATCTCGGCCACGAGGTGAACGAGCGTGTGGTCGATCACGGCCCGCTGGCGACCTCGCCGGAGTTCACGGCGATCTACCTGTACAGCCTCAACGAGGAGGCCCAGACGTTCGCGCACCCGGAGCGCCTGGAACGGCGGATCCGCGCGCTGGCCAAGATCGGGAGCATGCTACCGAGGGGCGCCTTCGACTGGGCCCTCGGGCGCAAAGATGCGTACGCCGCGCGGCTGAACGAGCCATTGGCCGACCACGACGTGCTGTTGACCCCGGTGACCCCGGCGCCGCCCCCGAAGATCGGCGCTCAGGAGGGCAAGAGCTGGCTGCCGACGACGCTGACGGCGTCGGCGACCGTCGCGTACGCGTCGTGCTGGAACTACTCAGGCCAGCCCGCCTGCTCGGTACCGGCGGGCTTCGACGCGGACGGCCTGCCCCGCGCGGTGCAATTCATCGCGAAGCCGAACGAGGAGGCGACGCTCGTCGCGCTCGCGGCGCAGATCGAGGCCGCACGCCCGTGGGGACAGGACCGCCCGCCCGCATTCTCGTGAGCGCGGACGGCGAGCGCCGCGGGGAGGAGACAGATTTCGTGAGGAGCGCAGACGTCGGGCGCCGCGCAGAGGAAGCCTCGTGAGCGCAGGCGATGAGCGCGGCCCGGAGGAGATGGGTGGCGCGTCGGGGGCGCAGACCGAATTGCTCGGGATCGCGGTCGAGGCCGCGCGGATGGCGGGCGGGTTGCTGCTGGAGCGCGTGCGGACCGGCCACGAGCGCGAGGTGAGCAGCAAGAGCACGCCGACCGACCTCGTGAGCGAGGCGGATCTGGCATCGGAGCACGCGATCAAGACGCTGCTGGCCGAGCGGCGGCCGGCGGATGGCTTCGTGGGGGAGGAGGGCGGCTCTGAAGACGGCACGAGCGGCCTCGAGTGGGTGGTGGACCCGCTCGACGGGACCGTGAACTTCCTGTTCGGGATCCCGCAGTGGTGCGTGAGCGTCGCGGTGCGCGACGGGGAGGGGAGAACGCTGGCGGGCGCGGTGTACGACCCGAATCGCGGCGAGCTGTTCACGGCCACGCGCGACGGCCCGGCGCAGCTCCTGAGTGGGGGAGGAGATGCAGATGATGATTCAGGCGCGCCTGCGGTGGGTGCCGCGGGGGCGGTCTCGCGCACGGGATCGGGGGACTCGCGCGCGACCGTGCTGCGCGGCACGCGGCGGGCGGAGCTCGCGACGGCGATGGTTGCCACCGGCCTGGCGTATGACGCGCGCGCGCGGGCGGCCCAGGCGCAGGTGCTCGCCAACGCGATCCCGCGGGTGCGCGACATCCGCCGCTTCGGCAGCGCCGCGCTCGACCTGTGCTGGACGGCGGCGGGGAGGTTCGACGCCTACTTCGAGCGGACGGTCAAGCCCTGGGACATCGCCGCCGGCGCGCTGATCTGCGAGCGCGCCGGGCTGAGCGTGCTGGACCTGCCCGAGCACGAGGATCTGCCGTACGGGATCCTGGCGGCGCCGGAGGTGTTGGCGGCGGCGCTGTTGGAGTTGGTTGGAGGCCCGGCGTAGAACTTCAAACCGTGCGGACGTCCGCATTGGTGCCCGTGACCTCAAGCAGGTGCTCAATGTCGTGAGGATCGCTGGTGAGGACGGTGTCCCCGTCTTGAACGAGGAGCGCAAGAGCCGCGTCTGCGATGTCGCTGGTGCGCGCGGCGGCGAGCAGTTGACCGCAGCGGCGGGAGCTCAGTGGATCGAGCGGCAGCTCGAGAAAGCCCGCAAGCGCTTTGGCGAGTCGCGCCTGACGCGCGGGATCGCGCCATACCTGGGCGATGCACGCGGATGAGGTGACGGTGTTGATGCCGTTCCGCCCAGCGGCCGTGGCGAGCGCACCAACAGCGCGGTCCCCCCGGTCGAGCGCGATCAGCGCGCCGGCGTCGAAGACGAGGGCAGCCACGCCTGTGCTTCGCTGAGCTCTTGCTCGGTGTAGGGACCGCCCGTGCTCGCGGCGATCTCCTCGCCGACGGCAAGCAATGCATTCGCACGCAAACGCCTGGCCGCGGCGTCGGCGAGCCAGCCGGACACGCCATCGGGGCCGGCGGCATCACGCACGCGCTGGTACAGATCGTCCTCGAGACTTACGCTGATTTTTGCCACGCACATAGGGTAGCACCACCGGTCCTACCCGTCCAGGGTCCTAGGCAAAACGATGCATGGGTGGGTGTAGAACGAGCCCGGTCGTCCCTCGCATATATTGGTCCCTCACGTGCGGCGGTGGCGGAACGGTAGACGCGGAGGCCTCAAAAGCCTCTGTCCGCAAGGGCGTGTGGGTTCGACTCCCACCCGCCGCATTGATCATCCGAAGCCGCTCAGGCCGGGAACGGCGGCGCGTCGGGGTAGCCGCCGACATCGGCGCCTGGGCCAGCGCCCGGGCCAATGGGTCCGCCCGCGGAGGGGTCGCGGCGCTCGACCTCGACATTCCACCCCTGGTTGAAACCGCGCAGGGCGAACGCGACGAGCAGCATCTGCACGGGGATGATCAGCAGCGTGACGACGCCGATCAGGCCGGGGTTGAGCAGCGGCTGCGCAAAGCCGGCTTCGTTGCGTTCGAACCAGCTGGGCGCGGCGGCGAGCGCGAAGATCGTGAGCAGCACGCCGAGCGCGGCCGCGAGCGGCAGCACCCCCCGGCTCCAGCGAGCCGCGTTGTAGACCATGAGGATGTAGACGACGATGAAGCCGAGCTGGACCGGCAGCGCCCCCTGCAGCACCTTCCAGCCGCCGATCGTGTTGATCAGCAGCAGCGCGATCGTAACGAGCAGCAGCAGGATGACGACCAGACGCGTGCTCTGGACGACCGCCTTGTCGCGGTTGGGATGCGTGATGACGACGCCGCGCGCGCGGCGGTCCGCTTCCTCCCGTTCACGAATCGCAGAAGCCATCACAGGAAACCATACAATCTGGAGCGGTCCCCGTGTGCGCCACCGGCATGGATGACCCAAGCGGGCGTGGTGGAATTGGTAGACACGCTGGCCTTAGGAGCCAGTGGGCCGGAAGGCCCTTGGGGGTTCGAGTCCCTTCGCCCGCATTGACGGAGCGTCGCTACCCGCCCGTGGGCGAGGTCTCGCGGGTGACTTTCCAACCGGCGTTGAGAGGACTGAGGAAGTAGGGGGGCTCGTCGACGGCGAGGCGGTCGTCGTATTTGTAGTCCTTGAGGTAGCCGGTCGAGCCGACCAGTCCCACGATGCCGCGGTAGTTCTGCGCGATCGCCCCGTAGACGTGCAGGTACCCGAGCTCCTTTTCGCCGCAGCTGTAGTTGTCGACTGCAAACGAGTGCGTTGTCGCGAGGATTCCAGCATAAATATATGGATTTTCCATGGATCCCCAGCCGTGGACCGTGTCTTCCGCCGGTGTGTACAGGGTGGGGGCGTCGCACTCCGCTACTCCATTTACGATTTCATTGGTGTATTCGCAGAGGCCAGCCCCCTGGTAGCTCTCTTCTTTTTTGTTGAAGGTATTACATGCTTCGTGATATTCGTATGGTTCTGATTCACTGAGCTTCCAGTTGGAATGAGACGATTTTTCCACGCACAGGTTGAGTTTTTTGTTGTATTCGTACCCGCTGGGAGAGAAAAAAGTGAGGTTGTCTGTGGTGACGCTTTTCGTCGCGTTTTTGGTGAGAACCACTTCTTTCGAGCCTTTGAGTTCTTTGATCGTGGTGCCACTGGGAATGCCTTCGCCGCTCACTTCCATACCTTTTGAGAGTGTCGAGTTGGAGGAGAGATTTGTCACGGTGCTGCTGCCGCTGGCGACTTTACCGGTGAGTTCCACTGAGTTGCCGCACACGTTGCCAGGTTCCGGTTCTTCGGTTTTTGCGGGTTCGTGTTTCACTGCATATGTTTCCCCCACAGGGTGGTAGATTCGCACGAAGTTGTTTGCGATCAGGCCGAGCGTCGCGGCGCCGGTCGGTACGCCGCCTTTGTTGCCGTAGGGGTAGATTTCCCCGCTGATGATCACATCGTCGGAGGAACCGATCGTCAGCGAGCTGCTGAACGTGCCCCTGACGTAGACGTTGCCGCAGTTCGTCTCGCTTTTGGCCTCTTCCGCATTGTCAGATTTAACTGGGCTGTAAGTATATTCGCATCCCCCGCTGGACTTGACGTAGATCAGTCCGTTGCTGGGCCATCCGATCGGTTTCGTTTTTCCTTCGTTGGTGACCTCGATCGTATTGTTGAGCCCGTTGAGTTCGAGAACGGTGACGCCGGAGAACGTGTCTTCTTTATTTGCGTATGTTTCCAGGCTGGTGTCGCTCGTCGGCGGCGGCAAGAATTCACCTTTTATGTAATTTTTCGTCGCCGTGTAATATTTCCCGGTTCCGGCGCACCCGGCGCTGGTGTTCACGCCACGATAGAATTCGATCACGTCCGGAGGATTGTGCCCGCTACGGCCAAACGAGCCTCCGTTGACGCAGGGAGCGTCGTTGGTATGCATCGGGCCGTTTATTTCGTCCCCGCTCACGAAGTGGATCGGTTCGCAGTTGTCCGGGAAGTACGTGTTTGGATTCGAGCATTCCGCAGACGCATCGTAGACGGTGGGATCCTCGATCTCGTGATTGGTGTAGTAGATGAAGTTGAGGAAGCCCTTGACTTTGAACGTGGCTACGATCGCGTGGTGCTGCGCCGATTTATTGCCGGAATAGCCGACCGATTCGATCCGGAACGTGTTTGCGGCGGCGCCGGTGGATTCGATCACCGTCCCAAACGGGTTGGCGGTGCTGCATTCTTTCGCGGTCCCGGCGGGCAGGATCTTGACTTTGTAGGACGAGCCGGCTTCGCTTGAGAGCGTGAAGGTCTTGGTCGGTTCGCCGCACGTCTCCCAGTAGTCGGGGTTGACCTGCATCTTGTACTCGAACTGCTGCACGCCCGCGAGCGCGGCGTAGTAGGCCTGCTTCTGGGCGGTATCTGTGTGGGAGAGGTTGATGTCGCCACGGGCGGCGAGGAAGCTTGCGGTCAGCAGCAGGCTCGTGACCAGCATCACGCCCATCGCGATGATCATCGTCACGCCGTCCTGCTCGCGCGTGCGGGAAACCGCTCTGTGAAGCCATGTGTTGGGGAACGGGTTCATTCGCATGGCGAGTCCTGGATCGGGGTTTCTGAGTTGGGGGCGCTGAGCGCGAGCGTGACCTGGTTGCTGAAGTCGGCGTACTGGTCGCGTTCGACTTTGCCGTCGATCGGCGACTGCCTAAAGCTGATCAGGACGGAGGACACCTGGTTGGCGCTGTTTTCTTTTTCTTCTTCTTCGCCTTTTTCGGTTTCGGCTTTAAGGGGAATATATTTAGGGTTGATCGATTCTAGGGTGCCATAGGGCGTGGTCGAGCTGCTGCTGGATGCCTTAGCGTATTTGTAATACTGAAAGATCGGGGTGGTGCCAGTTTGGGTCACGTTGTTCGCGAGCAGAACTCCAGTAGTAGGTGTGGCGTTCGAATGGTTGCTCGTGATTTCCGGGAATTTGAATTCGCTGCCTTCGCCGCTCGTGCTCTTGTACGTGTAGTCGGTCAGCGTCTTCGCCGACGGGCTCCACACGATCTGGTGCTCGAACGCGCCGGTGCCGGCGGTTTTTGCTTCTTTGGCGTTGGGGATCACAGCTTCGCTGCTGTAGGCGTTCCTGAAGATCAGTTCGTTTTCCGAGCTTTTTTCCTGGATCGGAGAGAAGCCGGCGGCGAGGCAGCCGGACCGCAGCTCGTCGACGACCCTCGTCATCGCTGTGCGCCCGAGCTGGTTGGTCTGGACCCTGTCGGAGACGAGCGTCGCCTGCTTCGTCGAGATCTGCAGGATCGTCAGGAGCGCGCCGATCACGACCGTGGCCATCAGCATCGAGACGAGCAGCTCGATCAGCGTCAGACCGCGATCGTCGCGGAGGCGTGAAAGTTGTACCGTGGGTCTGCGGCTCAGCATTTCGCTTCCGCGCCTCCTGGGGGTGTCGTTTCCGTCCAACCAGGGGATTTGCCTTCGGTGAAGATGCTTTTCAGTATGGGGCTGCTGGGGCTTTCTTCGGTGTTCTTATAGGGAGCGGTCGTGTAGGTCCTATGGGTGGTGCCTTTGTTGTAGGCCAGGCAGATTTCAAATTCGCCGAACGGCTGGTAGGGATATTCCAGTTCACCTTTGGTGGTCGTCATCTGCCGATGTTCGAAGTTCGCTTTGATCTCGTGCTCGGCCAGCTGTTCGGTGCTTTTCATGCAGCTCAGGTTCGTGATCTTGACTTCCTGGGGGGTGGTTTCCACTTTTGTGCCGGTTGTGTAGACATTGAGTGTGACTTTAGACGTGGGAATTGTCACGATTTTGCTTTGTTCGCCTGGCGGGACGACGACTTCTCCGGCGGTGACTTTGCCCCACTTGGCAGGATTGTTTTCCTTGCAGTCGCCCGCGTACACGCTCCAGGCGTTCGTAAACGGGAACAGGTCGCCGGTCGTGTAGTAGGGCGAGGCAGCCGCGGTCGTGGCCGACGGAGCATAGTATTCCGATTTTTTGCTTTTAACCGTGCCGTTCAGTGGTTCGTATTCGCCTTCGGCGTTGTAGTTGAAGTTGGTGCTGCCGACTTCGTATTCGGGAGCGACGCCCATTTGGGTGTTGAACGCGACGAAGGTGTCGCCGCTGACATGGGCGCTTTTGTTCATGAATTCGGCCTTGATATGGCCGCCGTCCCCAAGATGAATCGGATAGTGGGTCGTGACGTTCGGCGCGATCGAGATTTCGTTGGCGACGACTTTGTGTTCGCCGTTCGGCGTTACATATCCCAGCCTGTAGGCTTCGACGTTCGCGGTCGTCGCGGGGATGCCCGCGTAGATGACGCAGCCCTTTTCGCCGGTCTTCGTTTCGACCCCGCCCGAGAACACCAGCACTTCGGGGATGCCTTCTTCGGGGGTGTTGAGGTTGGTGACGTCTACCTCGAGCCCCGACCCGTCGGGGGGCGTGATCACGCTCGATTGGGTTACGGGAGAGCGTTTGGTCGCTTTCAGGAGCGACCACGTGACCGACGAGGTGATTTCGATGTACGTGGAGGCTTGGGATTCGTTTTTGGAGTTGCTACAGCCCGCGGCGCTGCCGGAGCCGTTGACGAACTGGGCCGATTGGGTAATTTTGTAGGTCGTGCCCCCGACCGTCTGGGTGTATTCGTGCGGAAAGGACACGAGCGTGTTGAGCGTGGTCGCGGGGTCGCTGCGCAGTTGCTCCTGCGACTGGTCGGCGAGCACCGTGGCCTGATCGTGCGCGCGCTCGTCCTGGGAGACCTTTTTCGTCTCGTTGAAGCCAGTGAGGGTGGCGACGACGATCAGCCCCACGAGCAGGGAGCTGATCAGCACCTCGATCAGCGTGTCCCCCCGCTCCGACCCCAGCGAGACACGCACAGACCCCCCGGTCAAAGACCGGCCGCGGGCCCGGAGCCTGGCAGAGAAAGTGCGCATCATCACAAGAGGGTGTGGGGCTACATCCGGTTTCGGCATTCCAGAGCCGCGCCTTTAGCAACGAGGCCGTCGCTCGCATCGATGTCTCAGCGCCCGCGAGCGGGCCCCCGAGCCCCTACAATCCGTGCCCGCCCGGGGGACTGGTGTATCGGTAACACGGCGGTCTCCAAAACCGCAACGCGAGGTTCGACTCCTCGGTCCCCCGCTTCAGCCTGGCCCCGGATTTCCGGGGTTTTTGGCTTTGTAAGGCCGATCGCGGGATGATGTGCCCGGCGGCTTCCTCAGGCCAGGGGCTCGTGTGCGAGGCGGCCCGTGAGATCGTCGAGGGAGATGAAGCGCACGCGCGTGCCCGCGTAGGTGCGTGTGTAGGCGCGTTCGACGTCCGGTGCGACGACGTAGTTCTCGCCTTGCGGGTAGTTGTGGCGGAAGGTGAGCAGCGCTGAGGGGTCGAACGATGTGGCCTGCCACTTGCACTCCAGCGCGATCGGCTCCTGCCGGCCGCGTAGTGGCAGCACGAAGTCGATCTCGGCTCCGCGCTTGTTGCGCCAGTAGCGCACCGTGCGGTGCTGCAGGCGGCCTTGAATCTCGTTCAGGACGATGTGCTCCCACAGCAGGCCCATGTCTTCTGGGCGCAGCTCGCTGATGCCGCGGTGGTGGCAGACGAAGCCGGTGTCAAACCCGTACACCTTCGGCGCCGCGACGATCTCCGTCGGGCGATGGGTGCTGTAAGGGCGCACGACGTGGGCCACGAACGTCGCCTCCAGCGCGGTCAGGTAGTTGGCGATCGTCTGGCGCGAGACCTCGCACGGCGCGGCGAAGCGAGTGGCCTCGATTGCATCTAGTACTACTATCCGCTATTGGGGCGGCGTCTAGTACAGCATTGCTCACGCCGGCGTTGCCCGAGGCATGCTCGGGTCAATGACGCTGGCGCCGGCCGCCACGGGGAGCTCCACGTCGAACAGCCCCCCGACCCCATCCACGGGGACGGCCTTGCCCAGCAGGGCCCCCTGCGCCATCGTGCAACCGATGCTCTGCAGCGTCGCCATCTGCTCGTGCGTCTCGATGCCGGTCGCGACGACCGTCAGCTGGAGGTCGCGCCCGACGAGCATGATCGCCTCGAGCAGCCAGGTGCGGTAGCTCTCGTCCTCGGAGGCCGCCAGCGAGCTGCGGTCGACGCGCAGGGAGTCGAGGCCGAGCTGGCGCAGGTCGGCCTGGTGGGCGTAGCCGCTGCCGCCGAAGTCGTCGATCGCGACGCTCACGCCCAGCGCCTTGAGCTCCGCAGGCGCTCGGCCGCAGCGGCGAGGTCGCGCATCACCGCGGTCTCGGGGATCTCGAGCGTCAACAGCGACGGCTCGATCCCGGACTGCTGCAGCGCGCGCCGCACGTCCGTGGCGAAGCCGTCCCGGTTCAGCTGGTGCGCGGAGACCTTCACCGACACGCCCACGCGGTGGCCGGCCACGTCCCAGGCCGCGGCGCGGGTGCAGGCGGATTCGAGCATGAAGCGGCCGACCGGGACGATCAGCCCCGTTTCCTCGGCCAGCGGGATGAAGGCGTCGGGCGCGAGCACGCCCTGCGTCGGGTGCTGCCAGCGGATCTGCGCCTCCAGCCCGGCCACGCGGCGCGTGCGCAGGTCGTAGATCGGCTGGTAGAGCAGGAAGAACTGCCGCTCGGCGAGCGCCGTGTTCAGCTCGGCCTCGAGCACCGCGCGGCCCTCGATCACGGTGCGCATGTTCGCGTTGAACAGCGTGTAGCGGTCCTTGCCCGCGGCCTTCGCCGAGGCCAGCGCGACGTGCGCGTCGCGCAGCAGGTCGTCGGGGGTCGCGTAGCGGCCGAAGGCGACGCCGATGCTCGCGGTCAGCACGAAGCTCGGGCCGAAGTCGTCGAGCTCGATCGGTTTGTGCAGCGCCTCGATCATCCGCTGCGCGAGCGAGTCCAGGCGCACGCCGCGGGCGGCCGATTCGACCAGCACGACGAATTCGTCGCCGTCGAGGCGGCCGACCGTATCGCCTGCGCGCACCACGTCCTCGAGTCGTTCCCCGACGATCTTCAGCAGCTGATCCCCGGCGGCCTTGCCGAGCTTCTCGTTGACCTCGTGCAGCTGGTCGATATCGACGAACAGCGCCCCCGCCAGCATCCCCGAGTCGCGTCCCGGCGCGGGCGACCATGCGCTCGGCGCGGTCGAGCGTCAGCTCGCGGTTGGGCAGCCCCGTCACGGGCTCGTACAGGTACCTGTCATGCGGTATTCCCCCGCCGGCCGGCGGATCGGGCTCGTCGGTCTCCGCCGCTGCCCCGCTTTCGTCTCCGGCGACGCCGGCGCCTGCATGCGGGCGGCGCCGATGCACGTCCACGAGCAGGCCGAGCAGCACGCTCAGCAGGATCCCGCCGATCAACACCGCGAGCGCGTTGCCGTTGTCGAACACGCTCGTGTCGGCCGCCGGGCCGAAGCTCGTGACGGTCCAGCCGTCGTGCAGGTCGCTGCTCGCGCTCTGCGCGCCCGCGACCGGGGCGCCGCTCGAGTAAACGAGATTCGAGGTGCCGTTCCGGTAGGTAACCGCCAGCGCGTAGCCCGGGATGGCCCGTCAGCACCTGCGCCAGCATCGCGCTGGGCACGAGCACCGTGCGCAGCCATCCCACCGACGCGGCCGTGCGGCCGAAGACGGTATGCGGGGTCACATTGCCCCTGTACACGGGCGTCTGGATCGCCAGCGCCGGCCTGTGGCCGGCCGAGATCTGCCTGTAGATGCTCAGCCCGGTGTCGCGGCTCAGCAGCTGCGCGGGGGAGACGTGGACGGGCGGGGTGGAGGTTTTGGCGGGCGTGCTTGAGGCGTCGGCGGAGGTGCCGGAGGTATTGGCAGGCGCGCTGGAGGCGTTACCGGGTGTTCCGGAAGCACCATCGGGCACATTGGAGGCGTTGCCGGACGCGCCGGAAGCATTGCCAGACGCACCGGAGGCCTTGCCGGACGCTGCGGAGGCGGAGGCCTTCGCGGGCGGGGGCGGCGCCGGCAGCAGGCCGAGCGCGTCGAGCTCGGGATAGCGGCGCTGCGTGCGCGCCCACGTGACCCACCGCCCGAATTCCGCGGGCGTGGCCTTCGGGTTGGCGGCGAAGTAGGTCGCGGCGGCGATCGTCAGCTCTTCCTGGCGCTGGATCGCGAGCTTGACCGTCGTCGCGATCGCCTTCGAGCTCTGCGCGAACGCCGTCCGCGTCGAGCTCGTGTCGTTCCTTGCGACGGCGCGTGCGCCGAGCACCGAGGCGATCGCGCCGAGCACGACGCAGAGCGCCGCCACCGCGGCCCATGCGCCCCGGCCACGCGTGCTGCCCGGCTCGTTGCCGGCTGGCTCATTGCCGGTCGCCTGGTTGTCGGCCGCCTCGGTCTCTTGCCCGGTGGCGGCGTCGGGCTCGCCCGTCTGCTCAGGGCTCGCTTGTGCGGACTCGGTCACCCGCTCGGAAGCGTCCACCTGCCCGGGAGTGGCGATCTGCTCGGAGCCGGTCACCTGCTCGGGAGCGGCGCCGGGTTGCCGGTCGGGGGAGGGTTGGTTTGTCTCGTCGTCTGGCATGTCTGCCTCGTTGGTCACCGAGCTGCGCAGATGCGCTCTCGGGACTCTGGGGGGACCTGATCGGGCGTAATTACGGATGCCTATCCGGGCTACGTACGTATTTCGACAAATGAACGATCTGCTAAAGTCCACAAAACCAATCAAGAATCTGTAGAATAGTGCCGATAAGCAAGGCAGAGCAACGATGAAGACCGATATCCACCAACATCTCTGGACCGAGCCGCTCGTGCAAGCGCTCGCCCAGCGCCGTGAGTTCCCGTTCGTGCGCGACGAGCACGGGCTGACCGTGCTGTACCTCGCCGGCGAGCGGCCCTACGTGATCGACCTTGCCTCCGAGGCGCCCGCGCGCCGGGCCGAGCTCGTGCGGCAGCGACGGCCTCGACCGCGCGCTGCGTGTGCCTTTCGAGCCCGCTCGGGATCGAGTCGCTCCCGCGCGCGCAGGCGCTGGGGCTGCTCGACGCCTACCACGAGGGCGCGCTCGCGCTCGGCGAGCCCTTCGGCGTGTGGGGCGCGCTCGCGCTCGACCACCCCGACCCCGACGACGTCGACCGCGCGCTCGACCGCGGCTGCGTCGGTCTCTCGCTGCCCGCGGGCGCGCTCGCCGGCGTCGATCGGCTCGCGCGCCTGCGCCCGGTGCTCGCGCGCCTGGAGCGCCGCGGCGCGCCGCTGTTCGTCCACCCCGGGCCGGGTCCGGCCCCGGCTACCGCGCGGGACCGGACGCCACTCCCGGCGCCGGTGCGACCTCGCTCGGCGACCCGCTCTGGTGGCCGGCGCTCACGCACTACGTCGCCGACATGCACGCGGCCTTCCTCGCGTTCCTCGCCGCCGGACGGGCCGAGCACCCCGAGCTGCGGGTCGTCTTCGCGATGCTCGCCGGCCTCGCGCCGCTGCACGCAGAGCGCCTGGCCGCGCGCGGCGGCCCGTCGCCGTGTCGGAGCGCGCCGGCGCCCGTCCAGCCCCGGCCCGCACGCACGACCCGCTCGTCTTCTACGACACCTCCTCCTACGGGCCGCTCGCGATCGGCGCCCTCACCGACGCGATCGGCGGCCCGGGCCAGCTCCTGTACGGGTCCGATCGCCCCGTCGTCGAGCCCGCGCTGCTGCACGAGCCGGGCGCGCTCGACTGGGAGCTGCTCGCCGACGCCACCGCGCGCGCCTTCGGCTGCGCCGCCGCCGCGGCGTATCCCGCCAGAGCCCGAGCGGCGCGTATCCGCGGCCGGGGCGAGCGCCCGAAGCGGCCGCCGCCGCGCAAAACCCCCAAACGTCCCGGTCGCGCGGGAGGAGGCTCTCCGATGAGAACCCCCCTCGCCTCCGTACCCCGCCCGCGCGACCGGGACCTGACCGCCCCCGAGCTGCAGGCGTTCGTCGCCGAGCTCGCCGATCGCGCCGGAGCTGTGGATCGACCGCGTCCACCACGACCACACCCAGCGCGTCTACGAGGAACTGCTCTCCGACGAGCACCTGACCGCGTGGCTGATCTGCTGGATGGACGACCACGACACCGGCTTTCACGACCACGACATCTCCGCGGGCGCCGTCGCCGTCGTCGGCGGGCGCGTGCGCGAGGAGCGCCTCACGATCGACGGGCCGACGCGCGATCGTATTTTTGGGCCCACCCAGAGCTTTCACTTCTCCGCCGCCGACATCCACCGCGTGCGCCACGCGGGCGGCGATCCGGCGGTCACGCTGCACGTCTACTCGCCGCCGCTCTCGCGGATGGGCGCCTACGTGGTCGGCGAGGACGGCGTGCTCGAGCGCCACACGGTCGAGCCCGAGGAGGAGCTGCGGCCGCTGTCCGCGTCTCCCGCCGTCCCCTAGCCGGGTTCTCCTGACGCGATCCGCGCTTCGGTCCACACACGCTATTCGTAGGCCGTCTCGCCTTTGCTGACGCAAGGCCGGAGAGGTCGCGCTGGGCTCTACTTCGCGCCCGTACTTCGCGCCCGCGCGCCGCTCGACGCCGCCGGCGCCCGCGATCAGCACGCAGCTGACCATCTCCGGCGCGAACAGCCCGTGCTCGACCACGCCCGGGGTCGCGCTCAACCGCGCCGCGAGCTCGCCGGGTCGCCGATCGGGCCGAAGTAGTCGGCGATCAGGTTGCCGTCCGGGCTCTCGCATGCGTCCGCCCGCCGTCGCCGCCCGCGTGCCCGCGCAGCCGCGCCTCGCCGACCTCCGCGAGCGTGCGCCCGACGCCGAAGCGCAGCAGCTCCAGCGGCACCGGCGGGTGCAGCGCGGCGACCGCCTTCTCGGCCGAGACGATCACGACGAACCGGCGCGCCGCCGCGGCGACGATCTTCTCGCGTGTCTGCGCGGCGCCGCCGCCCTTCACGAGCCAGCCGGCCGGGTCGACCTGGTCGGCGCCGTCGATCGCGATGTCGAGCTCGCCGACCGCGTCGAGGTCTTCGACGACCAACCCGAGCGCCCGCGCCGCCCGCTCGGTCGCCGGCGAGGTGGCCGCGCAGCGCAGGCCGCGCAGCCTACGCTCGGCCAGCGCCGGCAGCAGGTAGGCGACCGTCGAGCCGGTGCCCAGCCCGACGCGCATGCCGTCCTGCACCATCGCCGCCGCGGCCTCGGCGGCCGCGCGCTTGAAGCGCTCGGTGGGCCGACGCGTCCGTCCTCGGTCGATCGCGACCTCGTCGCCGGAGCCTCCCCGGTCGGCCCTCCCTCGCCTAGTGGCGGGTGGTGCCGCGCAGTCGCACGATCGGGCGCCATGGTGGCGCCGACCTTACCGCCCCGGGCGGCTCTCTGAGGCGCAGCCGCTCGGGCGCGTCGGGCCGGTGCAGCAGGAAGCCCTGGCCGACCGAGCAGCTCAGCTCGCGCGCGAGCGCCAGCTGGCGGGCGGTCTCGATCCCGACGGCGACCGCGGTCAGGCCGCTCTCGCGGGCGAGCGCGAGCGCCGCGACGACCATCGCGCGGCGGTCCTTGTCGCGCTCGAAGCCCTGGATCAGCGAGCGGTCGAGCTTGAGCATGTTCAGCGGCAGGCTGCCCGGCAGGCTGAGCGTCGACTGGCGCGCGCCGAAGTTGTCGAGCGCGACCGCGACGCCGAGGCGCCTGCACGTCTTTCAGCGCCGCGCGGGCGCGGGCGGGGTCGCGCAGGATCACCTCCTCGCTGACGTCGAGGCACAGCGCGCTGCCCGGCAGGCGGCAGTAGAGCAGCGCCTCCTGCACGCGCTCGGCGAGGTCGGAGCCGGTCAGCTCGCGCGCGGAGATGTTGACCGAGACCGGGATCTCGATCCCGTCGCGGCGCCAGGCCGCCGCCTGGGCGCAGGCGGCGTGGAGCACCCAGTCGCCGATCTGCACGATCAGCTCGCCTTCCTCGGCCAGCGAGAGGAAGCTCGCGGGCGCGAGCGGCTCGCCGGGCTCGGCGCCGTGGGGGTGCCAGCGCACGAGCGCCTCGCAGCCGACCGGCCGCCCGCCGCCGAGCGGCAGCAGAGGCTGGTACTCGAGCAGCAGCTCGTGCCGGGGCAGGGCGTGGTCGAGGCGGTCCTCGAGCTCCAGCCGCGCGCTGGCCTCGCGGCGCAGGTCCTCGTTGAACAGCTCGAGGTTGTGCCCGCCCGCGCCCTTCGCGCGGTACATCGCGACGTCGGCCTCGCGCAGCAGGTCCTCGGGCTCGGCCTCGGGGTCGTGCGTGATCGAGACGCCGACGGAGGCGAGCATCGAGACCTCGGCCGAGCCGACGAGGAACGGCTCCTCCAGCGCGTGCAGCACGCGCTCGGCGACCGCGAGCGCCTCGGCGTCGGACTCGAGGTCCTCGGCGAGGATCACGAACTCGTCGCCGCCCAGCCGCGCGACCGTGTCCGAGTCGCGCAGCATCTCCGCGAGGCGCTCGGAGACGGAGATCAGCAGGTGGTCGCCGACGGCGTGGCCGAGGTTGTCGTTGATCGCCTTGAAGCGGTCGAGGTCGATGAACAGCAGCGCGATCGGCCCGTTCGAGCGGCGCAGGCGCGCGACCGCCTGGCGCGCGCGGTCCATCAGCAGCAGGCGGTTGGGCAGCTTCGTGAGCGGGTCGTGCAGCGCCTGGCGCTCGAGCCACATGCGGTCGGTGACGTCCTTCGCGGCGGCGTACCAGGCCTCGCCGTCGCAGCGCGCGCTCCACAAGAGCCAGCGCCAGGAGCCGTCGCGGTGGCGGTAGCGGTTGGTGAAGTTGACGAACTGCGCGGGGCCGGTGGTGGCCGGTGAGCGTGAGCGCGAGCGTCTGCTCGAGGTCGTCGGGGTGGACGAGCTCCTGCATCGGGTGCGCTTTCAGCTCCTCGATCGACCAGCCGAGCAGCTGCTCCCAGGCGGGGTTCAGCAGCGTGAAGTGCCCGTCGAGCGAGATCGCCGCGAGCAGGTCGCTGGTCATCTCGAACAGCCGTCCGATCTGCGCCTCGCCGGCGAGCGGGGGGCAGGTCACGGTTGCGCCGTGGCCGTCCGTCGCCTCGCGGCGGAGGCGGTCGTCGTCGAGCCGCCTCCATCGCTCGGCGGCGTCGTGAGTCGGTCGTCGTGCTGGAGTGCGAGCACATGGATCCTGTTCATCACTCGAGCGTCGGGCGCTTCACCTTGCTCGGCAGCCCCCCGCTTGCTGGACGGATCCGCACGTTTTCATCGCGCGGAGCAGTTATTTGCGTGCGCACGGCATTCCGGCGGCAGGGCGCTCTGCAGCCGGCCCAGAGCGCGCTCGAGCGCCTCGCGGTCCGCCTCGTCGGCGAGAGGGCCTCGACGGGGGTCGTCCCCCCGCAGGAAGCGCCACACCGAGAGGCACGCGAGCACGGTCATGATCACGGCGCTGCCGACGCACCACTCGCAGATTTTGTGCAGCGTGAAGAGCTCGCGGTAGGTGAGGTAGAGGCTGAAGCCGAACCCGCCGAGCACGATCGTCGCCGTCGCCAGCCGCGCGCGTTCGCCGTCGGGCGCCAGCAGCGAGCCGAGGATCGCGATGTAGCCGAGCAGCCCGATCAGCGCGACCGGCACGCCGGCGAGCTCGGAGTAGCGCGATTTCTGGACCTGGCTACAGGGGTTGCCCTTGATCGAGCAGGGGGGGGTGGTCCCGGAGTAGTGGACGTAGGTGAGGTAGGCCGCCAGGCAGAGCCCGATCGCCGTGAGCACGATCATCGTCTTGCGCAGCGCGCTCGAGCTCATGGCCGGCCTGCTGTCCCCGATGCTCGGCGCTTCGAGCTCATGGCTGGCCTATCCTCCCGACCGGTCCGAGCTAGCTCTTCAGCAGCTTGTCGATCGCCGCTTCGTACGGGCCCGGCTTCGGTGAACGTGCCCGGTTCGAACTTTTCGAGCGTCCCGCCGGTCTTGCCGAGTTCGAACGAGGGCGTGCCGGTGAAGCCGGCCTGGTTGGCGGCCTGCGCGTCGTGTTCGACCTCGTTGGCGTACGTCGGTTCGCTGCGCGCGGCGCTCCAGTCGGCGAGGTTCAGGCCGGGGACCTGCGAGGCGATCCCCTGCAGGTATTTTTCGTTGACGTAGCCCGAGTCCTCTTCGCCCTGCTCGTGGTAGAAGGTCTCGATGAAGTCCCAGGCTTTGTTCTGCTTGCCGGCGGCGTAGGCCGCGACCTGCTGGTCCTTGAAGACTTCCGGTTCGCGCGTGGCCGTCTCCAGCGAGTGGTACTCGATCCGCAGCTTGCCCGTGCGCACGTACTTCGGGATCAGCGTCGGCAGCACCTGCAGCGTGAACTCCTTGCAGATCGGGCACTCCAGGTCGCCGTAGTACCGCAAGCGTCACCGGCGCGTTGGGGTCGCCGAGCGTGTTCCCGCTCTGGGGGATCCCGTCGATCAGCGTCTTGACTTCCGCGACGGTCGCGTTCGATTCGTGCGAGCCGGCGGTGACGGTCTTTTTGGAGTTCCCGCCGGAGGCGATCGCGATCCCGACGATCGCGACGACGATGATCGCGACGACGATCCCGAGCTGCGTCAGGCGCGTGCGCCGTTTCGCGCGGTCGGCCTCGGCCTGCTCGAGCGCCTTGCGTTCGCCGCGTGCCTGCTCACGACGCTGCTTGCGTGTGAGATCCCCCTCGTCATCCTCTGCTCCCGGACTCATCGTAGGCCTCTTTCTACACGTTTTTGCTCAAGCCTGTCTAAGTCCCGCCTTCGCAAGCGCTCTCGGCGCCCCCGGCATGCGACGATTCAGGGGTCTTCCGGGTCTGCCGGGAGATCGCCCGCCCTCGTAGCTCAGCTGGATAGAGCAGCGGACTTCTAATCCGCAGGTCGTGTGTTCGAATCACACCGGGGGCATCAACGAAGTTGTGGGGGGTCCTTGGGGGGAGCCTGCTCCCCGAGCTGTTCGCACGGTCGCTGGTTCACGTGAACGGTGTTTCGCGGCCTCTGTTCGTGTGGTGCTATGCGGCGGCGGCGCTGGGTTGCAGCGCCGCTCGCAGCGCGAGCGCTTCGATCGCGTCGCTGGCGTTCTGGGGCGTGTCCTCGATCTTGCCTTCGCGCCAGGCGCGGGCGAAGTCCGCGGGGGTGCGGCCGGTGCGGGCCTGGAAGTCCTGCGCGCGCGCAGGGAGATCGTGGGGCTGCTCGCGGGGGGTCACGAAGCTGTCGAGGATGCGCTTGACCTCGTTGGTGGGGATTCGCAGCGCGGTCTTGCCGACGCGGATCGCGCGGATCTCGCCGCGCTCGATCTGGTTGTAGACAGTGCTCTTGTCCAGCCCGAGATGGTCGGCGAACTCTTTGATCTTCCAGTACTGCCTGTCGAAATCAGCCATTTGCGGACCTCCAATGGTGACGCTGAAGACCAGCTTACCACAGAATATCGGCAGAATCTACAAAATCGACAATCAAGCCGAGAGTGCCAGCGGGGCTCTCGGACCTCTCTGGTAGAACCGCGCCGTGTTCCATCTCAGCACGTTCGTCGCGCGGCGGTTCGAGGAGCTCCATGCGCTTCTGAACGCTCGCGGCTACCTGCTCGATTTCAGCGGCCGGGAGCTCCCGCGCTGGGAAGACGATCCACCGTTGGGGCTCGTCCACATGCGCGCGGTGCTGCTGGCGGGCGCTGACGAGGATGAAGACGCCGAGCCCGACGAGCGGATCACCTTCACACTCACCGAGCGCTGGTCCGAGTACCCGGTCGGCGATGCCCAGCAGCGTGAGGGCATCTATCTGTGCACCTACTCCTACCACGGGCAGGCCGGCCTCGCTCGGGTTCGCTACGAGTTCGATCCCGACGGCCACCCCGAGCTTCCGTATCACCGCCATTCGCCTGGGGAACCCGACCGTGTCCGCCGGCCGGCGGGGCCGACTTCCCCTGAGACCGTGCTCGATGAGCTCGAGGCTGTGATCGCGACCGAGCGCGCAGCCGGGCGCCTGTGAGTCAAACGGCGAGCGCCAGCGCGGCGTCACGGTCCCGACATGTCCCGAGCAAGCGTGTCCCGAACTCCGCAGATCTGAGGTAACTCGGGACACGTTGAGATCTCTTAAAATGGCTTGCTAGAGCCAATAGTCGGGTCGATGGAGCAACTTCTAATCCGCAGGTCGCTGGTTCGAATCCGGCCGGGGGCATCGCTGAGGGGGGTTCTTGGGGGGAGCCCGCTCCCCCCAAGCTGTTCGCATGGTCGCTGGTTCGAATCCGGCCGGGGGCATCGCTGAGGGGGGTTCTTGGGGGGAGCCCGCTCCCCCCAAGCTGTTCGCATGGTCGCTGGTTCGAATCCGGCCGGGGGCATCGCTGAGGGGGGTTCTTGGGGGGAGCGAACCCAGCCGGGGCCGCCTTCTAACGCAGGAGCTGGTAAGGCACGTTGAGGGCGCGGTAGGTGCGCTCGGCGCGTTTGTCGCGGGTGATGAGCTCGAGGTCGTGCTCGAGTGCGGTGAGGGCGATCAGGCCGTCGTAGGTCGCGCCGCCGCTGACGCGGGCGCCGGCGAGCGTGCTTGGCGCGGTTGCGTAGCTGCCGGCGTCGAGCGTGGCGTAGGGCGTGGGCAGTCTCGCTTCGATCAGCGTGGCTGCGTCGGCGCTTACGAGGGAGCGGGGAGGGGGGAGCCTCGTGAGCACGCTGTAGGTCTCGATCGCCACATGCGCGATTGTTCTCGTGCATCGCTTCAGCGCGCCTTCGGCGAGCTCGCGGGCCTCGTGATCGGCGACGAGGGCGGCGATCGTGATGCTGCTGTCCGCTGCTTGCCTCACCGGTGCTCGCGGACCGCTTCGAGGGTGTGGCGCACTTCCTCGTCGGTAAGGGGAGTACCCGTCGCTGCCACCATCGGCCCGTTGGGCCCTTCGACCAGCGTGGCCGGCTCGTGGGTGGTCGATAGCTCGAGGTGGCCGTTGACGATCTCGATCTCGAGCGTTGTATTGGGTGTCAGCCCGAGCTCGTCGCGTAGCCGTTTGGGTACCACGACCCGGCCGGCGCTGTCGATTGTCACGTGCATGGTAGGAGGCTACCACGGGGATGGGGGCGATTTGCGTCTGATCGAGTGGGGCGATTTGCGTCTGATCGAGGCTTGACTGGTGTCAACCCAAACAATCGCGTACCAGCAAAGCGGCCTCTTCCCGAATTGGTCTCTGTTCGTCAGGCGCCGCTCGTCGTCGCGGTGGTGTTGTCAGCCCGCGCGGCCTTGGGTCGGCGAGGAGTCTTGGGTCTGCGGGGGGTCTTGGTGGCGGTGGGGCTCGTTCGGGTTCGCCGGCGACGCATTGTGGCTGTGTCACCCACGCTGAGTGCGACGGTCTCCTGGGGAAATGTGGCTCGAACCTCCAGGTGTCCGCCGAGTGCTTCGACGTAGCGGCTCAGCGTCGATAGTCGTACGTCGGCCTCTCCGCGCTCGATCTGGGAGACGTTCTCCTGCGTGACCTGGAGCCGGTCGGCGACGATCGCCTGGGTGAGGTCGAGCTTGCGGCGTAGCTCGCCGAGCATCGCCGTCTTGTGTTCCTCGACGTTCGCGCGGCGTGCAGGGTCGGCGTCGATCTGCTTGCGCAGCTCGTCGAAGCTTTTGCGGTTCTTTGTGGTCTTGGTGGGGGTCATGGAAGTGCTCCTTCGTCGCGAAGTGTTTGCAGATGCTCGTCGTAGAGGGCGTCGGCGGTTGGTATCGCCTCGGCGTACCAGCTGCTCCAGCGGTGGCTCTTGTCGCCGCCGATCAGCAGGATCGCCATGCGGCGAGGGTCGAAGGCGAACAGCACGCGCATGTGTCCGCCGCGGGGACGTAGCTCCTTCATGTTCGGATGGCGAGAGCCTTTGAGGGTGTCCACGAGCGGGCGACCAAGCGCCGGGCCGCTCTGCTCCAGCAGCTCGACTGCCGCGGTGATCCGGTCCTGCTCATCCTCTGTGAGCTCATCCCACCACGATCCAAACGTGTCGGTGTACTCGACTTCCCACACCCGATCAGTATAAGGCATAGCTTGTAGAAGTCAAGACTTGTGGGTGATCCGATCGAGGTGGGCCGCGAGGCGGCTTCTCAAACGAGGCTTGACTGCTGTCAAGCTGAACAACCACGTACCAGCAAAGCGAAACCCGCCCGGCACAACCTTCAATAATCCGCTCTCCAAAGCCATTTCAGCCCCCCCACTGGTTGGTACTTGACAGCAAACACTATGTGTGGTTATGCTCCTTGGAGAGGTGCTCCCGGTGAGGGAGCATGGAAATAGATTGGGTTTGGGTTGATCTTCTGGGTTGACGTCAAGCGCTTGTCAGGGGATGTAAGGGGAGAGGGGCCGGATCGCGTGATGAGGGGTTGTGTTTGCATGGGTCCTGCGGGGACGGATGTGATGAGGATCGCCGCGCGCCAAAACGGTGCGGTTGTTAGATGCGTCAGCGTCGCTGCCACATCTCTCTCTCTCTCTCTCTCTCTTGCTCCTATGTCAACCCCGGAGTGCGTGGGCTGATTCTGGGTTAGGTTTTGTAGGGAGTTTTGCGGGGCCGGGGTCTGAGGGCTTTTGGTCTTGTGCGGCTTGTTGTAGGGTGCGCCAGACGACGCGTGCGAGGTGTCGCTTAAGCGCGCGTAGCGCTTCGCGGCGTGTCTTTCCTTCGGTTTCCTTCTTCGCGAGGAATGTGCGTGCTGGGTCGTGTGTTTGTCCTTGGACGACGGCGATTCGGTGTAGTGCGCAGTTGAGTTGGCGGTTGCCGCCGCGGTCCAGGCGGTGGCGTGTGTTTTTCCCCGAGGATGCGGGTATCGGTGCGACGCCGGCGAGGCGTGCGAGCTTCGCGTCGGAGCTGAAGCGCTCCACGCCCGCTGTCTCGGCGAGGATCTTCGCGGCGGTCAGCGCTCCGCAACCGGCGAGCTCCAGCAACTGCGGTGCCTTTGTTTCGACGAGCGTCTGTATCTCGCGTGCTAGTTCGCGTGCGCGGCGGGTGTGTCCTTTGAGCGAGCGCACGAGGTCCCGTGCGATCCGCACCCGCGCTGAGTGCTCGGCGCGCGAGAGCTTGCGCGCGATCCGCTCGAGCCAGACCGCGCGGTCGAGCGCCCCGGCGGGGATCTTGAAGTCGGGCCAGAGGTCGTGCAGGTGCCAGCGCAGTCGTTGCTGGTCTTGGGAGCAGGCTTTGGTGAGGTCCTCGCGATGATCGAGCAGCAGCTTGATCTCAAGGGACCCCTGGTCCAGGTGCGCGGTGGGGAGGGTGTCGATTCCCTCGCGGAGTGCGGCTCTGGCTACTGCGCGTGCGTCGATTGGGTCGGACTTTCCGCGGGTTCGCTCCGTGCCGCGTTCTCTGGCGGTCAGGTTCGGCGGGACCCTGACGACGCGCTCTCCGGTAGCTATCAGGAATCGCTCGAGGGGGCCGGTGAGGTGCCGGCAATCCTCCAGCGCCCACACCCGCTCGGGGTCGCCGAGGTCACGGGCCCAGTCGAGCAGCTCGAGGAACCCGTTCTTGCTCGCAGCTGTGGTCTTGTCATCGAGGAGCTGCCCGCCAGGGGCGTCGACGGCGGCGAGGGTGTGGGTGTGCTTGTGTGTGTCCGCTCCGATCAGGATCATGCATACCGTCCATTCATTGATTGGGCTGTTGGTTGGGCGGATCGCTGGCTGACACGAGTCATTTGGGGCGATGCCACGCTCCTATTAGGTCAAGCCAGCGGTCCTTCTTGGGCGGCGGCGAGCGACACAACAGAGACAGGTCAGGCCCCTCAGGGGGGTCGACAATCTCTCTGGGAGTCAGCTCGCCGCCAACCCGAGACACCCAACAACCCCCGTCGGACAGCACCATCGCCACCAGCCGGGGAGACCAAGGATGACAATGACTCTCTCTGTCGGCAGTCGAGTAGCGGTCTAAAACCGCGTTTTGGCGCCAAAAACGGCGCCTGCCACCGTCTTCTAAAGGTCCCGCGCCGCGGTAATTCCCGCGGTCTTTGTCGTTCCCTCTGCGCGCGCGCGTGTATAGAAGGCGGGCGCTAGATGTCCGCGGAAGAGGCGTTTCCGCCGCTCCGTCGCGATTCCATTGCCCCCCAGGGCGACGAGGGTCAAGTAGATCAAGGACGCAGTGAGCGTGGCGTGCTTGGCACGCGAGCGAGCGAGGACGCCGGCCGATCGCCCGGGATCGGCCAGCGCCGGCCATCGACGCCCTGGCAGCGAGGAAGGCTGCTCAGTGCGACCTTCGAGCTCGTCGAGGAACAGGGCTACGGCGGTGCCACGGCGCGCAGCATCTCCGAGCGCGCCGGGGTCTCCAGCCGCACGTTCTACGAGTGCTTCGGCGATCGCGAAGACTGTTTTCTGGCGACGTTCAACTACGCGGTCGCGGGGTTGGAGCTCGAGCTTCGCGCGGGGTGGGAGTCGCAGCTGGGCTGGACCGCGCGGGTTCGGGGGGCGCTCGCGGCGCTGCTGCTGGCCTTGGATCGCGAGCCGGCGGTCGCGCGGCTGGTGTTCGTCGAGGCGCTCGCGGCCGGCCCCAGGGTGCTCGCGCGTCGCGCGCGTGTGCTGGAGAGCCTGGCGGGCGTGATCGACGAGGGTCGCGTGAACGCGAAGGCGCCCGGGGCGTTGCCGCCGCTGGTCGCGGAGGCCGCCGTCGGCGCGACGTTCAGCGTGATCCACGCGCGCCTGCTCGAGCTGCGCCCGCGGCCGCTGGTCGAGCTGCTGGGCTCGTTGATGGCGGCGATCGTGCTCCCGTATCGGGGTATGGGGGCCGCGGCCCGCGAGCTGGAGTCCCCAACCTCGTCGGGGCGGCGAGGGGCAAGCAGATCGAGATCGAATCGGCCCGCCCACCCCGCATGGCGTGCCGAGCGGAGCTCGACGGGATCACCGATCGTCCAGCACACGAGCGAGCGAGGACGCCGACCGATCGTCCGGGATCGGCCAGCGCCGCCCATCGTCGCCCCGACGCTCATCGCCGTCCCGACGGGCTTGACCGTGGACTTCCGGCTGACCGCCCGCGCCCGGGCGGCGCTCGCCGCCGTCGCCGGTCGCCCGGGTCTGAACAACCTCGAAGTCTCCGAAGCGATCGGCCTCGCCGACCAGGGCCAGATCTCGCGGATGATGAAGCGCCTGTCCGAACAGGACCTGGTCGAGAACGCGCGGGGCCACAGCAAACGCCTCGCGAAGGCCTGGCATCTGACCCCCCGCGGCGAAGAGCTCCTGCGCGCGAGCCGCCCGGTGCACCGGCGCACGGACACCGGCGCGGACACCCAGGAGCCGGCGCGATGACCGCACAGAGCTTTGCCGGCCAGCACGCGCGCGCATACGCGTGCGTGTTCACACCTTCTTCAACGAAACGGGCCCGGACTGGTGGACCGGCGCTCGATAAGCAACGCCTCGCCCACTGGGGCTCACTCAGAGAGGCGTTACAACATGTCCGGTAGAGCAAATGTCCTACGGCGGTCTGTGCTTGCTGTGGTTGTTTCAGGTTGTTCGGTGTTGGGTGGGTTGGTGTTCACAGGTGCGCCGGCGCTGGCGGGGACGGGGTTTGCGTCGTTGTCCTCGTTTGGGCCCCCTGCCGGGTTTGCGGGCCTGGTTGGTTTGGGTGTGGACGATTCGGTGGGGTTGTCGAAGGGCGATGTGTATGTCGTCGATCAGGGGCACAGCGCGGTCGATCAGTTCTCTGCGGCGGGGGTGCTGTCACATGAAGTTGTGGTGGCTGGTGAACCTTCGCTGTATCAGCTGTCGGTCGATAGCGATCCCGGGCCGCGTGAAGGGGATGTGTATGTGGCGGGGCTTGCGAGTGGGGTGGTCTATCGGTTCAGCGCGGGTCTTGGAACTGAGGAAGAAGTGATCAAGGGTCTCGTGCAGCCGACGGATGTTGCTGTGGATGAAGCGGGTGACATGTTTGTGTCGGTGTTCGATGGTAATGCTGAAGAAGCGAAGGTGTTGGAGTTCAACGCGGCCGGTGAACCGATCGATGCCGCGAAAGCCCTGAGCGCGAGTAATGCGGTTGTTGAAGGGTTGAATGGGCCGCAGGCGTTGGCGGTCGATCCGACTGGCGCTGATATCTACGTCGCGACCGGCTTGGGCACCTTGAAGTACACACTTTCTGGTGGCGCGTATAAAGCCGCTGCTTCGCCGTTTGATGCCGCGGGTGCGCTGGGTGTGTCGGTCGCGTCGTCGGGGAAGGTGTTGGTCGATCGGGGTGCTGAAGTCGCTGAGCTTGAAGCCTCGGGTGGTGCGCCGCTTGCGACGTTTGGGGCGGGTGTGCTTTCGGGTGCGGCGTTTGGGTTGGGTGTTAATGCTGAATCTGGCGATGTGTATGTTGCGGATGACGGGGCGAACGTGGTGGATGTGTTTGAAGAAGGCGCGACGCCCGAAGCGCCGGTTACGAAGGCGGCGAGCGGGATCGGGGCGATGGCCGCGACGCTCAACGGCGAACTTGCGGGTGGCACGACCGGCTATCACTTTGCGTATAACGCGGGTGGGAGCTGTGAAGGGGGCAGTACGACCGCGCCGGGCACGGCTTCGAGTGGGGAAGTGCATGCCGACATCGGCGAACTGACACCTCACACCCAGTACACGGTTTGTCTGGTCGCGACGAACAAGTATGGGTCTACCGTTGGGCCGGGGGTGGCGTTTGAAACGTTGTCGCTGCCCGTGATCGAATCGACGGAAACGACGGGTCTGGCGGAGACCGCGGCGACGCTGGGTGCGAGCGTGAACCCCGAAGGCGTGGCGGTCAGCGAATGCGAGTTCGAAGTAGGACCGGACACGTCCTATGGGCAGACGGTGCCTTGTGAACAGACGCTCTCGGGGAGCGCTCCCCAATCGGTTACGGCGAAACTCACCGGTTTGGCCGGTGGCAGCGTGTTTCACTACCGGTTGAAGGTCGTGAGCGCGAACGGGACGGTCTTCAGCCAGGACACGGAATTCGCGAGCCTCGGCGCGCGGTTGGGTGCGGAGTTTTTCACCCAGGTCAGCGATCGCAGCGCGACGCTGAACGCGGATGTCGACCCGGCCGGGGTTGAAACCAGCTACTTCTTTGAATACGGGACTAGCGCCGCGTACGGGTCACAGACAGTCGTTAAAAGCGCAGGCTCCGGCGAAGTCGTGGTCGGGGGGTCCGCAGGCTTGGAAGGGCTGACGCCGGGTACTGAATATCACTTTAGGGTTGTTGTGAAAAGCGCAAACGGTACGACCGTGGTTGGGACCGACATGAGCTTTAAGACGCTCACCGCAGGGATTACGACGCTGCCCGACGGCCGCGTCTACGAAATGGTCACCCCTGTGAATAACCTCGACGCAAACGTCTACATTCCACGTGCACTAGGATCAGGTTTGCCTCTTAGCCAGGGCACACCAACACGATTCCCGTTCCAGGTAGCAACAAATGGTTTGTCCGTTACTTATCAGGCTGACCCGACGAGCGGCGGGTTTGGGGCAGCTGGCAACGGACTAGGTAATGAGTATCTAGCGAAGCGTGGAGGAGCAGGCGGTTGGTCACATATAGTGATCCAACCGCCTGCGCGGAGGCAAAACTTCTATGTCGGCTTCTCGAGCGACCTGTCGGTTGGAGTACTCACTTCAGGGGTTTCGATAGAACCGGAAGTGCCTCCAATCGCGACAGGTGCACCTGGTGAAGGCTATAGTGTTTTGTATGCATGTAGCGAGAGTGAAACCGCTTGCAGTATACCTGGAGAATCTGCGCCCCAGAATGCATACCAGGCGTTCTTTACTAAGAAACCTAAGCGTGGCGTGGAACAGTTCGGTACCCATGAAGTCAACCCTGGCGTGAATAACGAACGGATGCCAGTGTTCACTGGTGGTTCACTGGGGTTTGGCGATTTGTTGTTTGAGGCGAATGATGCGCTGCTGCCGGGCGAAGGGGCTCTGGCGAAAGAGCTTAATAGTGATGTTGAACAGGAAATTGTTGATGGGGAAAATAATAATTATCTCTATGACTCGGTTGAAGGCCGGCTTGAGTTGGTAAATATTTCGCCAGGCGGAAAAATTACCAAGGGTGCGACGTTTGGATCGCAGCCATTTAGTGCACCAAAGGTGAATCCACCGGCGTTTAGTGGTGTGATTTCGGGGAATGGTCGGCGGGTGTATTGGAGTGATGGTGCTGGGGATGTGTTTGAGCGTGTTGATGGTGTCGAAACGGTTGGGGTGTCGGCTGGCCCGGCGCGGTATTGGACGTCGGTGGATGACGGTCGTTATGCGTTCTATACCGAAGGTGGGATGCTGTACCGGTTCGATGCGGAAAATCCGAGTGGGCATGGCTCATCGTTGAGTGCTGGCAAAGTGCTGGGTGTGATCGGTGCGGGTGAAGATGGCGAAAGTGTGTATTTCGTGTCCAGCGAAGCCTTGGGTGGCACGAGCGGCGAGGGCGGCACGCCCAGAGTAGGAGAACCAAACCTCTATCTGTTGCAACACCAGGAGACTGGATGGGCCCCGCCCGCGTTTATCGCTACATTGTCCGAAGAGGACGGCAGCGGAGTACTTCCCTTTAGGCTTGCGTTGAATGCGAATATTGGTGAATTTGGTGATTGGCAGCCTGGTTTTGCGCGGCGGACGGCGCGGGTGACGGCTGGTGGTGGTGCGGTGGCGTTTATGTCGGATCAGAGGTTGCCGGTGGTTGGTTTCCCGGCTGGTTTTCCGAATAATGGGTTTGATGAGGTGTATGTGTTTGAGGCTGGGGTGAACCGGTTGTTTTGTGTGTCGTGTAGTTCTAGTGGGGAACAGCCTGGGAGTGCCGAGGAAGGTGCGGCTGGGTTTTTGCCGATTAGTTGGAGTGATACGTATTTGCCGCAGTGGGTTGCTGATGAAGGTAGCCGTGTGTTCTTCGATACCGCGTTGCCATTGGTACCTCAGGATACGAATGGGGCGCAGGACGTATATGAGTGGGAGCGTGAAGGCGCTGGTAGCTGTATCTCCGCAACAGCCGTAAACGGTGGCTGTATCTACCTGCTCTCGGGTGGTACGAGTAGGGCGGATTCGTGGTTTATCGGTGCGAGCGTGAACGGCGATTCCGTGTTTATCGCGACGCGAGCGCAGCTCACGCCTGAAGACCAGAATGACGCGTTCGATCTTTACGATGCGCAGGTTGGTGGTACCTCGCCGGTAACACCACCCGCGTGTACGGGTACGGGCTGTCAGGGCGTGCCCGCGCCGCCACCGACGTTTGCGACGCCGCCGAGCGTGACGTTCGCGGGGGTGGGTAACTTTGCTCCGCCCGCCCCTGAAAAATCGACACCGAGGTTGCTGACGCGGGCGCAGAAGTTGGCCCAGGCGTTGAAGGCTTGCAGGAAGCAGAAGCAGGGCAAGAAGCGGAGCTCGTGCGAAGCTCAGGCGAGAAAACGATACGGGGCGAAAAAGAAGGCGGTCAAGCGCAAGGCGGTTGGGAAGAGGGATAAGTCGGGGAAGTCTGTTCGTTTGAGGGTTGAGGGGAGCAAGCATGTTTAGGCGCGGTATTGTCCTGGTGCTGGTTATGTGTGGTTTGCTGGTATGTGTATCTTCGGCGGTTGCGGCCGGTGGGCCGCCGGCGCCGGGATGGGAGGTGTTTGGCCGTTTTGCGCCGACGGATCTTCCTCCCGGTGGTGTTGGGGTGCTCGACTTGTATGTGTACAACACCGGTGCAGCGGCGGGGAGCGAAGGCCCGACGCTCGTCGATCGACTACCGGCTGGGCTGGAGGCTGTCGGCAACGTGACTGGCCCCGAAGAAGTGGTGGAAGAGACGCCTGGGTGCTCGGGGACAGTAGAAGTGATGTGCAAATTGGGTTCGCCTGCGCCGGGTGGGAACCACTATGACCTAGTGGTGATCCCGGTACATGTCGAATCGAACGTATCGAATGAACCAAAGCCTGTCGATGTGGTGTCGGTCACTGGCGGCGGCGCGTTGAGTCCGGCGGATGCGCAGGTGCCGGTCGTGTTCGGCTCCGGTCCGGCTGGGTTGGGGTTTGCGAACTTTGGTGTGTGGTTGACGAACGCGGATGGGGCGGTCGCCACGCAGGCGGGTTCGCATCCGTATGAGATCACGGTGGCGTTTGCCACGAACACTGAAGGTATTGGCGGTGGTGTGGAATCTCCGACTGGTGGCGAAGCTCATGCATTGGATGTGAATCTGCCACCGGGTTTAATCGGTGAACCAAGCGCGGTACCGGAGTGTACGCGCGAACAGTTGGATGGTGAAGAATGTCCGCCGGCGAGCTTGATCGGCGAAGACCACGCGACTATCTCGGGTCTCCCGGAATTCAGTCAAAATGTATACAACATGGTTCCTCCGCCTGGGGTGGCGGCGCAGTTTGGGTTTAACTTCAATGGCACGAGTACGTTCTTGGATGCGCGTGTGCGTAGCGGTGGGGATAATGCGATCACGGAGAACGTTCCCGTTGTGACGCAGCGCAAGATCGCGTTCAACAGCACGACGATCTGGGGTGTCCCCGGCGAACCGAGTCACGAAGCTGTGCGCGGTGTTCCATTTGAAGGAGTGGTGAAGCCGCTATTGACGTTGCCAACGTCGTGTGGGGCCGCTCCAACCTTTGGTATCGAAATGCTCGGTACGTGGGACGAACCAGGCGCTTTCGCGGAAGCCAAATCCTCATGGAGTGACAGCGAAGGCGCTCCCGTTGGGATCACGGGCTGCGAACGCCTCGTCCACTTCACGCCCTCGATCGGCATCGCCCCGGATACAAGCGAGTCCGACACCCCCGCGGGGTTGACCGCGAGCGTGCGCGTCCCCCAGGGCTTGAACCCCGAAGGTCTGGCGACCTCGAGCTTGCGGAATACGACGGTTGTGCTCCCGGAAGGTATTGCGATCAACCCCGGCCAGGCAACCGGCCTGGTCGCATGCCAACCCAGTGAAGAGAACGTGGGTGGCCCGAATGCCGAAAAGGAAGTGGAGGACGGCCCGCCGTCGTGTCCGGCGGCGTCGAAAGTCGGCGAAGATGAAATCTCAACGCCGTTGTTGCCGGACAGGCTGAAGGGCAACGTCTACGTTCTGCAATCGAACCCCCCGAACCTGCAGTTGCTTGTGGCTGCCTCGGGCGATGGCGTGAACCTCAAGCTTGTGGGGACCGTCCATCTCAACGAAGCGACCGGGCAGCTGACGACGACGTTCGCGAATACCCCGGATGCACCGTTCAATGAATTCAAGCTCGCGTTCAGCGGCGGCGCCCAAGCAGCGCTCGTGACACCACCCACCTGCCGTGTCTATACGACGAACACGGATTTCACCCCGTGGGATGGCCTGGAAGATGTCCTCACCGAAGGCAACTTCACGATCGACAGCGGCCCCAACGGCACCCCGTGTGCGAACCCACTCCCGTTCAGCCCCGCGTTAACCGCAGGTGCCACGACCGATCAGGCCGGTGGGTTTACGGATTTTTCGATGTTGTTGCAGCGTGGTGATGGTCAGCAAAGGGTTCAGAAACTGCAGTTCAAGACGCCTGCGGGCCTGTCGGGGATGATCGCGAGCGTCCCGCTATGCGGTGAAGCGCAGGCAAATGCGGGTACGTGCTCGTCGGCGTCGGAAATCGGGCATGCGGTCGTCGGTGCGGGTCCTGGTCCGTATCCGTTGTTCATTCCGCAGGCGGGTGCGCCGCCGGCGCCGATCTATCTGACCGGCCCATATAAGGGCGCGCCGTTCGGCCTGTCGATCGTGGTGCCGATCGTCGCGGGCCCGTTTACGTTGAAAACGGAAGTGGTGCGTGCGAAGATCGAAGTCGATCCGTATACCGCGCAGATCACGGTCGTGACGGACCCGTTGCCGACGATCGTCTCCGGGATCCCCGCGGATCTGCGTTCGATCAACGCGGTGATCGAAAGGCAGGGTTTCATGTTCAACCCGACGCATTGCGCGCCGATGGCGTTCACAGGCACCGCGACGAGCACCGAAGGCGTGAGCGTGCCGTTGTCCTACCGTTTCCAGGTCGGGTCGTGTCAGGCGTTGAAATTCACGCCGAAGTTCTCCGTCTCCACAAGCGCGCGCACCTCGAAAAAGTCTGGTGCGAACCTGACGCTGCGGGTGCTCCGGGAAAGCGGCCCCGGGAGTCAGCAGGCGAACTTCGCGAAGGTCAAGATCGACCTCCCCAAACAGCTCCCCTCCAGGTTGACGACGCTGCAGAAAGCGTGTACGGCCGCACAGTTCGAAGTCAACCCGGCGGGGTGCCCGCCGGCGTCGGTCGTGGGGCACGCGAAGGTGTTGACACCGGAGCTCCCGGTCCCGCTGGAAGGCCCGGCGTACTTTGTTTCTCACGGTGGCGAAGCATTCCCGAGCCTGATCTTCGTACTGCAGGGCGACAACGTGACCCTCGACGTCACGAGCACGACGTTCATCAGCAAGGCGGGGGTCACGAGCGGCACGCTGAACGCGGTCCCCGACGCGCCGTTCACGAGCTTCGAACTAACGCTTCCCCAAGGTCCCTACTCGGCATTTACATCGAACCTGCCCACGAAGGACCACTACAACTTCTGCGGGCAGAAGCTGTCGATGCCGACCGCGTTTGTCGCCCAGAACGGGGCCGAAATCCACCAGTCCACCCCGATCAGCATCACAGGCTGCCCGAAAGCCAAGAAGGCAAAGAAGAAGCACGGCAAGCGTAAGCACAAGCCCGGGGCGAAGAGGAAGGGGAGGTAGGCGTGCGCGTGGGGGCTGTGTCAGCGGTCGTAGGCGCGTCCGCGTGGGAGGACGCGCTGGACTTGAATGGTTTTGGTCTCCTCGTCGAGCGTGAGGAGGATGCGCCAGTCGCCGACGCGCAGGCGGAATTTGGGCCCGCCCGCCCTGCCGGTGAGCTTACGGAGGGTTCCGCTGTGGGGGTCCTCGGCGAGCTTGTCGAGTGCGCTCACCACTCGCCGGCGAACGGGCTTGTCGAGCCGTTCGATGTCTTTGTCGGCTCGCCTGTCCAGGCCGGTCGACCAAGGCCTGTCTTTGGGTGGCTCGTCGCTCACGCGAGCCCGTACTTGGCCTTGATCTCCTCGAGCGGGATCAGCGGGACCCCGGCGGCTCGGTCGGCCCGTACCTCGGCGATTGCGGCCTCGTCCTCGTCGGTCCAGGGCTCGTCGTCCTCGGGCGCGTCGCGGAATGCCGCGATCACGGGGTCCTCGTGCTCTTTCTCAACGAGGCTGAGCGCGCGCTCGGCCTCCGGCTCTGAGAGCTCGTCCACGAGCTCGTGCAGGCGTTCCTTGGTCGTCATGGACGTGATTTTAGCGCCGGATCGTGCCGGTCGCGGGTACGGCGATCACGTCGAAGATGTTGTCGATCAGGTCGTCGCGGGTCAGGACCAGCGCCGGCCGGCGCTTTTCGTGGGGTGGCTCGTACAGCCAGACCTCACCGCGGTGCTGTTCGGCCCGCGCTTGGCCAGGATCTCGGCCACGGGCTCGAGCTGGGAGTCGGGCAGTTCGTCAACGAGCTTGTGGACCTTTTCGCGTGTCGTCCTAGAGCCAAGTTTAGCGCGCGTAAGCGGCGCATTGTCATGCAACAACCGAGGGGCCTTCGATCCCCTCCGGGGACGGGTGAAGAAGCAGAAGAAGTAACCCCTCCTCAACAACGGTAACCCTCTTAGCCCGTGTGTACGCCGGGCTCCCAGGTGTGCGTGCTATGAGGCCCTTTTTGGTTTGGGTCACAACCCGCGCGTGCTACAAAGAAAAAAGCCCGGTGCCGGGCATCGCCCTTTCCGAAGAAGATGCCCGGCACCGAATGAGACAAGAGGAGTGTAACACAGATGAGATCCATATGCAAGAAGGGTTCCGTCACATTGGTGGCGGTGCTGGCGCTGTGCGTCGTCGCCTCCGCGTCGGCCTCGGCCGCGCAGTGGTACGTTGGCGGCAAAGCGCTGGTCGGCTCGGCGGCGGTGTCGCAGACGACCAAAGTCGAAGAAAAGATCGAACTATCGACCGGTGCGCCGGCGGCTAAAATCACGATCGCGTGCACGTCGCTGACGGGTGTCGCCAGTAGGCCATTTGAAATCGTGGCCCCCGCGACCCTCAAAATCGGTGACCTGCTGCTGAAGGGGTGCAAGGTCACACAGCCCGGAACCGAAAAATGCACGCTCGAAAGCGGTGAAGAACTCGGCACATCGCCGCTGGTGGCGACGCTCGGGCTGGGCGCCGGACTGGAAGACCACGGCGAAATCGGCGTCGAAAAAGGCGTGAGCGACTGGACCGAATTCGGGTTCAGCGGCTGCAGCCTCGAAGGCGCCATCATCAGGCTCAAGGGCACCGTGCCGGTGAAATTCCCACACGGGCAGACATCCTCAACAGAACAGGAACTCGTATTCGAAAAAGCCGCGGGCCTGTACAACTTCAGCGAAGCCAACCCGATGTACCTGACGGGCAAGGTCAAGCTGAAACTGGTCTCGGGTTCTAGCTGGGCTCTGCATTAGGCAGTACAAGCACCGTCTGACGCCGGCTGAACGCCACCGCAGTTGAGTGGCAGGGGCCGCCCGCGCGAAGCATCTGCGCGGGCGGCCCGGGTCGGTCGAGGGGAGCGACCGATCCCGTGCTCCACGCCCAAGCGTCTAGCGTCGATTGTGCCTCTGCGTTGAGCGCTCTCTCTCCGTTGAACAACACCCAAGCCTTCTAAAGGCACGCGGGTGCGATGACGATGGGGCACCCATGAAATTTGCTCACAACCGTCTCGAGATCGCCGCCGCGCTCCTCTACATCGCGGCCGCGATCACCATGCTCAGCGTGTCCGTCGTCGCGGGCCTGCCGGTCTTCTGCATCGCCGTCGCGTGCACCGCGCAGTCGCGCCTGCAGTTCGGCCGCTCGAACGCCGCTCAGCCCGACGACGCGGCCTGATCCGGGAAGCCATCCTGATCCGGGAAACCGTCGTCGCCCGCGGCGGCGCCGGTCGGCATGCCCACACGCACGACGCCGGCCCGTTCGAGCGCGGGACGGCGAGGCGCCCGCATCAGCCGCGCGACCTTCGGCGAGACCGCGCCCGTGCGCGGCAGACGGGGCCCGGCCGGTAGAGGCACGACGTTCGCGGGCGGCGCGGGCAGTTCGGAATCCGTGTCCAGGGCCACGGGCGGCTCAACCACGGGCCGCTCGGGATCGGCCTCCGGGGCTGCGAGTGGCTCGGGGTTGGCGGGTGGCGCGGGGTTGGCGGGCGGTGTGGGATCGATGCGTGGCTCGAGGGCCACGGGCTGCTCGGGGTTGGTGGGCGGTGTGGGATCGATGCGTGGCGTGAGGGCCACGGTCGGTGTGGGATTGGCCTCCGGGGCTGCGGGCGGCTCTGGGTTGGAGGGCGGCTCCGGATTGATGCGTGGCTCGAGGGCCACGGGCTGCTCGGGATTGGCCTCCGGAGTTGCGGGCGGCTCTGGATTGGCGGGCGGCGCGGGATCGACGCGTGGCTGGAGGGCCGAGGCCGGCGCGGGATCGGCGAGCGGCTCGGTGGTCGCGTCGAGTTCGCGTAGCTCGGCCTGGAGTCGGTCGTGCTCGTTGACCGCACCACGCAGCTCGTGCAGGCGCTTGTACAGCACGCGCTGGATCTTCGTCAGTAGATCCTCGGTCATCGGGTAGTCGGTCGCCGGGTAGTCGGTCATCGGACTGCTCTCTTTCTGGGTTCTCGGCTCACGCGGCCTCGGCGAGCGGCTCACTCGACACGGGCACGGCCTGGGGCTCGCTGGATATGGGCAGGGCCTGGGGCTCGTTCGATAGGGGCAGCGCCTGGGTGTCGTCGCGCTCGTCGCTTGTGTCGCGTTCGCGCTCGGTCGGGTCGCTGCGCTCGGCGGCGGCGATACCGGTCGCCGCGTAGACGCCCTGTTCGATCTCTGCGGCGACCTGCGGATGCTCCGCGAGGAACGTCCTGGCCTGCTCGCGGCCCTGGCCGAGGCGCTGCCCGTTGTGGGCGTAGTGCGTGCCGGAACGGTCGATGAGGTCGTAGCGCACGCCGAGGTCGAGCAGGCAGCCGGTCGTGTCGATCCCGCGGCCGAACTCGATGTCGAACTCGGCCTGGCGGAAGGGCGCCGCGACCTTGTTCTTGACGACCTTCACGCGCACGCGGTTACCGACCGCCTCGCCATCGCCGTCCTTGAGCGTCTGGATGCGGCGGATGTCCAGGCGCTGGGAGGCATAGAACTTCAACGCGCGACCACCGGGCTGGACCTCCGGCGAGCCGTACGTCACGCCGACCTTTTCCCTTATCTGGTTCGTCAGCAGGCATAGCGTCTGCGTGCGGTTCAGCGCGCCCGCGAGCTTGCGCATCGCCAGCGACATCATCCGCGCCTGCGCGCCGACCGTCTGATCGCTCATCTGGCCTTCGAGCTCCTTGCGCGGCGTCAGCGCCGCGACCGAGTCGATCGCGACCACGTTGATCGCGCCCGAGCGCACGAGCACGTCCGCGATCTCCAGCGCCTGCTCGCCGTAGTCGGGCTGGGAGACGAGCAGCTCGTCGATATCGACCCCGATCTGCTTGGCATAGAGGGGGTCCATCGCGTGCTCGGCGTCGATGAACGCGCACACGCCTCCCATTTGCTGCGCCTGCGCGAGCACGTGGTAGGTGAGCGTCGTCTTGCCCGAGGACTCCGGGCCGTAGACCTCGACGATCCGCCCCCGCGGCACGCCGCCGATCCCGAGCGCGAGATCGAGCGACAGCGCGCCCGTCGAGATCGCTTCGCAACGCACCTGCGCACCAGGGTCGCCCATCCGCATCAGGGTGCCCTTCCCAAACTCCCGCTCGAGATGCCCGAGCGCGTTGCGCAGGGCGAGATCGCGGGCTGCCGCGGCATCCCCGCGGTCGGTGACAGACAAAGCGGACATCGTGATCCTCCGATCGGTCGAGAGACAGGACCAGACAAGCTAGGCCGCGCTTGGGACGAAATCCGTTGACGGGCACTCCGAGGACCCAAAAAAGCCCGTAAACACGAGTCCTAGAGCCAAAAAATTTGGTGCAGAAAGTTCAGCCATCGCGAGAGAACAGCGTTCGGAAGGGCGATTTGGAGCGTTCCTCGGAGGGGCGGTTTGGAGCGTACGACTATGCGAGGAACAGCATTCGGGAGGGGTCGATTTGGAGGGGCGGAGGAGCGATTCGGAGGGGTGGAGGAGGGGTGATTGACATCCCGGCCGGTATCTGATGAGATACTGACCGGTATGCGAACCGCGGCCAAAGGGAGACCATGAGCACCGAGCCCACCACCACCCACACAACACCGACAGGCCTGCCCCCCGGACCGCGGATCTCGCGCGCCGTGCAGTCCGTGATCTGGTATCGCCGCGCGCAATGGCTGATGGACCAATGCCAGGCGCGCTTCGGCGAGATGTTCACGCTGAAGATCGCCAACGAAGGCACGTGGGTCGTCACGTCCAACCCGGACACGATCAAGCAGGTGTTCACGGGCGACCCGCGCCTGCTGCACGCGGGCGAAGCGAATCGCATCCTGCTGCCCGTGCTCGGCCCCGACTCGGTGCTGCTGCTCGACGACGCGCCCCACCTGCGCCAGCGCAAGCTGATGCTGCCCGCCTTCCACGGCGAGCGGATGCAGCGCTACGGCGCGCTGATGGCCGACGTCGCCGCGCAGGAGATCGAGCGCTGGCCGCTCGGCGAGCCCTACCCGCTGCGCCCGCGGATGCAGGCGATGACGCTCGAGATCGTCCTGCGCGCGGTGTTCGGCGTCTCCGAGGGCCCGCGCATGGACGAGCTGCGGCGCGAGCTGAGGGGGCTGCTCGACACGATCACCGACCCCCTCAAGGGCATCGCGATGCTCGTGCTGGGGGCCGACCGGATCGGGCGGATACCGGTCGTCCGGCGCGAGCTCGAACGCGTCAACGCCCCGATCTACGCGGAGATCGCCGAGCGTCGCCGCGCCGCCGACCTCGCCGAGCGCGACGACATCATGTCGCTGCTGCTGCAGGCCACGCACGAGGACGGCTCGCCGATGAGCGACTCCGAGCTGCGCGACGAGCTGTTGACGCTGCTCGTCGCCGGGCACGAGACGACCGCCAACGCGCTCTCCTGGGCGGTCGAGCGGCTGTGCCGCCATCCCGAGCGGATGGAGCGCCTGACCGCGGAGGTGCGCGCGGGCGAGGACACCTACCTGCAGGCGACGATCCAGGAGACCCTGCGCCTGCGCCCGGTGATCTCGATCGTGCTGCGCAAACTGCAGGAGCCGATGGAGCTCGGCGGCCGGGAGCTGCCCGCGGGCGTCTCGATCGTGCCGTCGATCCACCTCGTCCACCGCCGCCCCGACATCTACCCCGAACCAAACGAGTTCCGCCCCGAGCGCTTCATCGAGGCCGAGGGCGGCCGGGCGCCCGGCACCTACACGTGGATCCCGTTCGGCGGCGGCATCCGCCGCTGTCTCGGCGCGGCCTTCGCGCAGTTCGAGATGGAGGTCGTCCTGCGCGAGCTCGTGGAGCGGCGCACGCTTGCGCCCTCGCGCCCGGAGTCCGAGCGCAACTACCGCCGCGCGATCACCGAGACCCCGCGCCACGACGCGGAGGTCGTGATTGGGCGGCCGCCCACCCCGGGGCCGGAGATCGGGCACCCGTCCGCAACTGCGGTGCCGGCGTCCGCCGGCTGCCCGGTGGCCCACACGGCTGAATCTAAGCCTCAGGTCGAGGTCAAGTCTGGGGTTGGAATCAAGGCTGATTCCAGGGTCGAGGGTGGGATCGAGGATGAGGCTGGGACTGGCGTTGAGGTCGGGGTCGTGGTCAAGGGCGAGAGCAAGGATGAGGCGGTGCCGGCTTGAGTGCCACCGTCGCGCGTGCCGGTGGGCGCGGCGGCCCCGGGACGACACGGATGCAGCGCAGCGAGGAGACCCGCGCGGCGTTGCTGCGCTCGGCCTCGCGCACGATCGTCGCGCTCGGCATGCATGGCGCCTCGATCGACCGGATCGCCGCCGAGGCGGGGTACACGAAGGGCGCGTTCTACGCGCACTTCGCCTCCAAGGAGGACCTGTTCCTGACGATCCTCGACGAGCACTTCGCGACCGAGCTCGCGCGGCTGGACGCGGTGCTGGCCGGCGCCGAGGATCCACCCGAGGAGGCTCGCAAAGCGGCCGAGGACTTCCTCGAGCACATCGACGCCAACCCCGAGTGGCGCCGCCTCTACCAGGAGTTCGCCACCCACGCCGCCCGTCACGACACCTTCCGGGCAGAGTTCGCCGCCCGCCAGCGCGCCCTGCGCGAGCGGATGGCGGCCGTGTTCGCGCGCTGGGCCGCCGATTTCGGCGTCACCCCGCCCGTGCCGCCGGCGGAGATCGCCGCGATGACGTTCTTCATGGCCGACGGGTTTCTGCTCGACCAGATCATCGACCCCGAGCTCGATCGTGGGCTGTACGGGAGGATGTTCGAGGTGTTCATGCACGGGCTGATGGCGATGACCGAGGAGGGTTAGGATCGCGCGTCCCGCACGCGCCTGCGCCAAGCTGTAGGGCGAACCCGATGGGCCTGCACATCGAAATCTCCCAGCACTTCCTCGACGAACCGGCCCAGCGCGCCGGCTTCATCCTGCTGGGCGCGTTTCTCGCCGCGTTCCTGTTCATCCGCACGAGCGCGCGCCTGATCCGCAGCCCCCGCGTGAGCTGGTGGCCGGGCAGCGTGACGACCGACAGCGGCCTGCACCTGCACCACCTCGTGTGGGGGATCGTGCTGCTGCTGTTCTCGGGCTTCTTGAACTTCGCGCTCGGGCCGACCGGCGTGGGGCTCGACGTGCTCGCGGCGCTGTTCGGGATCGGCGCGGGGCTGACGCTCGACGAGTTCGCGCTGTGGATCCACCTCGAGGACGTCTACTGGGCCGAGCAGGGCCGCGCCTCGCTCGATGCGGTCGTCGTCGCGGCGCTGCTCGGCGGCCTGATCGTGCTCGGCTTCGCCCCCTTCGAACTGGCCGACCAGTCCGGGGCGATCGTCTCGATCCTGCTCGTCGTCGCACTCGACGTGGCGCTGTGCGTGCTAGCGATCCTGAAGGGCAAGCCGATCCTCGGCCTGACAGGCGTGTTCGTGCCGTTCGCCTCGCTCGTCGGCGCGATCCGCCTGGCCACGCCCGGATCGCCGTGGGCGCGCCGGCGCTACCCGCCCGGCTCGCCCAAGCTGGCGCGTTCGCAGGCGCGCTTTGAGCGGGTCAAACGGCGTCGCCGGCGGCTCGCCGACGCGATCGCGGGCAAGCCGAGCGAGCCGGGGGGCTGAGCCGGTGGGATCGCCGCTCAAATCGCCCGCGGGAAGCCCTCGGATCGCGGAAGAAAACTGCCTCGGATTGCGGAGAATTTTGCCCTCGGATCGCGGAAGGAATCTGCCTCGGATCGCGGAGAGTTTGCCCTCGGATCGCGGAAGAAATCTGTCTCGGATTGCGGAGAGTTTGCCCCTCGGATCGCGGAGAATCGGCTAGAGTAAAGGAATGTCAGTGGTTCTGAGCGGGATCGTCGAGCGACGGCTCGGCGCGGTTGTGGGTAGGCGCATGAAGGAAGAGCCCGTGATCGTGCTCCAGGGCCCGCGTGCGGTCGGGAAGTCCACCCTGCTGCGGGAGCTCGCGATTGCGCGTGGCCGAGAGGTCATCGATCTCGACGACCTCGGCACCCGCGATGCGGTCGCGGCTGATCCGGCGCTGTTCGTGCGTGGCGAAGCCCCCGTGCTGATCGACGAGTTCCAGCACGTGCCGGAGCTGCTCGACGCGATCAAGGCCGAGCTCAACCGCGACGGTTCCCCGGGCCGCTTCGTGCTCACCGGCTCGACCCGGTACGCAACGCTGCCGGCGGCCGCTCAGGCGCTCACCGGCCGCGCTCATCGCGTCGACGTGCTGCCACTCTCCCAGGGAGAGATCACGGCGGTTCGCGAGGACTTCGCCGAGATCCTGCTGAGCGATCCACGCGCGCTGGTGGAGCGGCCCGTGCCCGCGATCGCCCGTGAGGACTATGTCAGCAGGGTAGTCGCGGGAGGGTTTCCGCCCGCGCTCGCCCGCGCGCGGGCCGCCGATCGCGCGCGCTGGTTCGACGACTATCTGGAGCTCGTGATCGAGCGTGACGTCCTGGAGCTCTCGCGCGTGCAGCAACGTCGTCAGCTGCCGCTGCTGTTACGTCAGCTGGCCAGTCAGACCGCGCAGGTGCTGAACATCGCCAAGGCGGCGCGGGCGATCGGCATGGAGAAGTCGACGGCGGAGAGCTACACCAAGCTGCTGGAGACCGTCTTCCTCGTCCACCAGCTGCCGGCGTGGGGCACGACGCTCGGGCCGCGCGTGGGTGCTGCGCCCAAGATCCACGTTGTCGACAGCGGGCTCGCCGCACGTCTGCTGCGCTTGACCGAGGGCAAGCTCGGGGCGGCCACTGCGCCCGCGCTCACCGAGTTCGGGCACCTGCTGGAGACGTTCGTCGTAGGGGAGGTGTGCAAGCAGCTCGACTGGCACGACGCGCCGGTCGCACGCGGGCACTGGCGGACACATGACGGCGACGAGGTCGACCTGGTGCTCGAGCGCGAAGACGGCGCGCTCGCCGCGCTGGAGGTCAAGGCCGCATCGCGCGTCACCGCTCGCGAGCTGCGCAGTCTGCTGAATCTACGCGAGAAGCTCGCGGGGCAGTTCCTGGGAGGCGTCGTGCTCTACACCGGCGCGCGGGCCTACACCCACGACGGCATCCAGATCGTGCCGATCGGCCGACTCTGGCGAGCGGGCGCGTAGCCTTGCGCAGAGATGTGGCGGCCCAGTGAAACCAGACCCAGTGCAACCAGGTCCAGCCCAGCCCGACTCATTCCACCCGGCCACGGACGAGATCCTCCTCGGCGATAACCTCGAGCTGCTGCCGCGCATCGCGGACGAGATGCCGACCGATGTGTGGTGGCACAGGGTCGTGCCGACGAGCGGCGCCGAGAAGACCGGCTACCCGACGCAGAAGCCGGAGGGAATCATGCACCGCATGGTCCAGGCCTCGACGCGCGAGGGTGACTGGTGCCTCGACTTCTTCGCGGGCAGCGGCACGCTCGGCGCGGTCGCCGCGCGGCTGGGGCGGCGCTACGTGCTGATCGACGCCAATCCCGAGGCCGTGCGCGTGATGCGCGCGCGTCTCGGTGCACCGTAGACCGCGCGGCGGCGGTGGCGTTGTCGTCGTCGGTGGCGACGTGGGAGCCTATGGCGGTGTACCACGTCGAGCTGAGGCAGTTTCCGCACAACATGTGCCGCTTCAACCTGAGCGAGCGGGAGCTCTTCGACACGATCGTGCGCGCGTGGGCGCAAGAGCAGTGGATCGAGTTCGGCGAACGCAAATGGAACCCGCACGAGGCGCGGCTGACGGTGCTCGAGGGTCCACAGCTGGCGGTGGAGCAGCTGGCGATGGGCCGCGGTTGGCGCAACGCGCAGCGCCAGAGCGAGGATGTGACCGAGCGCGTGCTGGCGCAGGCGCGGCAGGACGCGCAGGTGGCCGCAGCTGCTGCGGCCGCTGCATCCGAGAGCGCATCAGCCGCGGGCGCCGACGGGCAGTTGCTGGCGCTGCTCGGAGCCGAGCCCGGGGCGCTGCTCGCGAGCTGGCGCCTGACCGCCGCGCGCCGCCCGGAGCTCGCGCCGAGCGAGGCGCTCGCACTGGCCGAAGCCACGCTCCGCTCGCTGGACGCCGGCGAGCGCTGACGCGACGCTACACTCCGGGATTCCCGTGGTGGGCGTAGCTCAGCTGGTAGAGCTCCGGATTGTGGTTCCGGCGGTCGCGGGTTCGATCCCCGTCGCTCACCCTCGAAGAACTGTTGATTGTGAGTTGTTGTGGCTGTCTGGGTCCTGCGCAGATCCGCCCGCGAGGGCATGATGGTCTCGTTCCGCCCAAGCTTTGATGGCCGGGCGGAAAGTCCGGGTTCTGCTGATCCCGCCCGGCCGCGGACACGATGTCCGGTGTTCTTACCCGAACATCGCGGATCACCCATGCGTAGTGCGAGAAGTTGCCAATTCTTATGATTTATGGCAACTCTGTGTTATCCTCTTGCAGGTAATGGGCGTAGTAGATCGCAAGCGAGATTTGTTCGACGGGATCGTGAGGCTGCGTCGTGCTGGGCGGAGGGTGCCGGGCGATCGTGATATCGCGGCGGTTCGTGTGCGCCTGGAGCGCGAGTTGGGGGGGACGGTGTCGCGCCGGTTGGCTGCGCGCTTGTTGGGCGTCAGCCATACGGCGCTCGACCGTTGGATCAAGGGGGGCGATCTGCCGGTCGTCTACTCGCCCGAGGGTCGTCTGGAGGTGCCGGTGCCGGCGCTGCTGGATTTGTATGAGGCGGTTGAGACGGAGCGTGCCGGTGGTCCTCGCCGGCATGTGCTGGCTCCGACGATGACGCGCCGGAGAGAGGCGGCACGGCGCCTGCACGTCGAGAGCGTTGAGGGCGAAGGGAGACGAAGCGGTCACGATCGTGCGTGGGCACGCGGCCTCGCCTATCACCGGGCACTGGCGCGACAATTGCGCAAGCCGATGGTCGATGAGGCTCGGCATGTGCTGTATCGGTGGGAAGCGGAAGGGCGCATCGACCCGCGTTACGCCGAGCGCTGGGGGCGGCTGCTCGAACTGCCCGTCCCGGAGATCCGCCGGGCGCTCGTCGACCAGAGCCAAGAGGCTGACGACCTGCGCCAGAATTCACCGTTTGCCGGGCTGCTCAGCGAGCCCGAGCGAAGGCGGATCGTGAGCGCGGTCGGTTAGATGCGTCCGCAAGATTTCGAGCACGTCGTCGCGGCGGCGGCGGAGGTAACCGGCCAGGACGAGCTCGTCGTTGTTGGCAGCCAGGCGATCCTTGGCTCTTGCGGCCGGCCACCTGACGCGATGTTGCGTTCGCTCGAGGTAGATATCTATCCATTGCGGGATCCCGACGGCGCCGATTTCATCGACGGGTCGCTTGGAGATGGATCCCAGTTCCATCTGACGTTCGGCTATTACGCGCACGGTGTGGGACCCGAGACGGCGAAGGCGCCGCGTGGCTGGGAGGAGCGTCTGGTCATGCGAAAGATCCCGCGGCGTGTAGCGTCGAAGCGCACGGCGATTGCGTGGTGCCTGGAAGTGCATGACCTCGTGCTCTCCAAGTGCGTCGCCGGCCGCGATCGCGACTGGGACTACGCAGCCGAGGCGCTCAAGGCGGGGCTCGTCCAATCTGAGGTGCTGCTGGGCCGCATTCCCGACCTACCGGTGGCCGAATGTCTACGTCGACCACGTTGACGCGATGTTGCGCAACGTCATCGTGTCTTGCGGCCGACAAAGCTAGTTACAAACCCCGCAGTGCCCCACCGCACAGCGACACGCGGGCGGGACGGCGCCGGCGCTGCGCGGGCCCCAGCGGCGGATCCACTCGCGTGCGACGGTCTGCGTGCGGTCGCCGATGCCACCAGGCCAGCAGTCGCCGCAGATCGCTGCCGTCAGCCGGTCCGCATCGGACCGGGCTCTGCTCGAGATCGATTCGATGTGTGCGGCGATTCCTGGAGGGTCGGGGCGATCGGCTCCCATGAGAGCCGTATCGACCGGCGCGCGGCGCGGCGTTAGGCTGTCTGGCGCCCGCAGCCAGACCACGGCGCCTCGCCGGCTCTCGCGGCAAGGCGCCGCTGAGATCTCCTCGCGCGTCAGGCGGTCTGTGGGACCCGCGCGATGCTTTCCCGGTAGAGCGCCATCTGCTGCGCTATCCCGTCGTTGGTGAAGCCCTCGACGATGCGCAGGTCATCCACGATCAGGCTCGCGTCCGCGAGGGTGCGCCGAAACTCCTCGCTGGCACGTGCTGCGGAGAGCTGCTCGGCAGAACCGTGCAGCTCGATGTAACCGGCGAGGTTCGCGTTCGGATCGAGCAGCACGACGTTGAACTGCTCGATGCGTCCCTCCTGCTGCATGCGCCCGTAGAGCCCGATCGACTCGTTGAACACCTCGAGGCCGCGCTCCTCGCGTCCACGAACGGGTGTACCCCAGCCAATGAACAGCATCCGGTCGGCCATGCCGACCTCCCTTCCCTAACGGCCCGGCCCGTCGCTGGGCCTGTAGCGCGAGCGTATCAAAGGTTCGTCGGTTGGTGAATGATGGGCAAGCCCACAGTCCGGCAGGCCCGCAGCGGGCTACGGGTCGGCCTCTGAGATCACCAGGCGCAGCGCGCCGTCGAGGCTGTCCTGCGCGCGCAGGTGGCCGTGCGCGGCGTCCCAGGCGCCGCTGTCGAGGCCCTCGGCGAGGCGCGCGACGATGCGCTGCTCGACGTCGGGCGCGAGCAGCGCCCAGATCGACTGCGCGGCGCGGACCTCCGGGTCGAGCAGCGCCTCGGGCCGGCGCCAGAACGCCTCGAAGAAGCCGTCGCTCGCAGTCGCCCGGCGTGGGGATGCGCTCCACGCGGGTGCGCCCGCCGAGCGCCGCCGCGACATCGTCGATCGCGGGAAAGCGCGGGCGCTCGAGCGCGATGCCCTCGCGCAGGTACTCGTGCTGCCAGGCGGGCAGGAAGTCGAGCTCGAACGTGAAGACGACGACCGGCCCGCGCGCGACGCGGCGCAGCTCGGCCAGGCCCGCGGCGGCCGGCTGCCAGTGGTGGATCGTGACGCACGCCATCGCGGCGTCGAAGGTGTCGTCGTCGAACGGGAGCGCCTCCGCGCGCGCGTCGATCGCCGGCGCCGCACCGGCAGGACGCTGGGCGCGCATCGTCGCGCTCGGCTCGACCGCGAGCAGCCAGCGGTCGGCGGGCTCGTAGGAGCCGGCGCCCGCGCCGACGTTCAGCACCGTCCGCGCGTCGCCGAGCGCGGCGTGGATGCGCGCGGCGATCCGCGGGTCCGGGCGGCGATGGCGCGCGTACGAGCGGCCGTGTCGCTCATAGTCCACCCGAGCAGTCACCGGCCGACCCTAACAGCGCCGGGTTACGCGCTGGGAGCAGGGCCTCAGAGGCGGCTTATCGCCCGTGGGCAGCTTCTCGCCGCGATGAGCACCGAGAGCATCGCGGCGCCAGACCGGTCCGGCGGTCGACTGGCGGCGCGCCGAGTTCGTGCTGACGGGCCTTGCGCTGCCTCGGCTTCCTGACGCTGCCGATCCGGATCACGACGATCTACGACGGTCTGCCCGCGCACCGCTGTTCGTGCACGTGCCGGTGGTCCTGATCCCGACACGATCGTGGCCGCGGTCGTGTTCGTGTTCAAGCGCGAGTGGTTCGCGCGCTACGTGATCGCGCTGGCGGTGGTGTCGATCGTCGCGATGAGCTCGATCTTCCGACGATGCAGGCCGGCGCCGCGCTGCGCGCGGCGCTGAACCTGCAGGGTCCGGCCGCGACGCTGATCTCCGAACACTCCCGGCCGCGCACATCCTCGCGACATCTACGTGCTCTTCACCGAGACGCTGATCGTCCGTTCGCGTCGCTGCGGATCTCCGGCGCGGAGGCCGATCGGGCCTGGGGTTCGTCGACCGTCTGCTGTCGCCCAAGCCGGTGCTGACAGGGCTGCGCGTCGTGCTCGTGCTGCTCGCGATCGGCGCCGGCTACATGTGCTTCAGAACCGGCGATCTCGGCGCAAAGCGCCCATCGCAGGGCCGGCTTCACGCCGCTCGTGTTCGCTTTCCACTTGGCCTCGAACGATCCTGGCAGATCGCGGCGTTCGGGCCTTCTTTTCGGCGGCGGGCCGTAGCTTCGCGGCGGTTACCTGTCGCCGCGATCGTAACCCGACTCGCAGCAACGTTCGAGCTGTCACCCGCAGCTGCAGGTCGGCCGTCGTCTCGTGGTTCTGGTCTTCAGCGGTATCCCGCGATCAGCTCGGCGGGCGAGGATTCGTGGACTGCTTCTCTGGATCGCTCGAGGCGTTTGCGCATTTCCGCGTCGGAGACGTCGACGCCCCAGCGCGGCCTGCTCTTCGCTCGCCCACTCCTCGAAGGAGCCCATCACCTTGTCCTTCGGGCGTCGTCACGTGCTAGCGGCCTGTCTGCTGGTGCCGTCAGGTAGCGGCCAGTCCCCGCAAGTCCAGTGCGCGCCGTCGCCTGCGTCACCCGCGTCCTCGACGCTCCCACCACGCCGACGATCCGCTGCCGTGGCGTGGTCGGCTCCGTGCGCGACGATCATGCCGTTCCACGTGATCGTCCGTCGGGGAGCCGGCCGTATCGCCGTCTGCGTCGCCGCGGTTGATCGCGCTCGGCGATGCCCATCGCGAACGGCGCCGCTCGACGTCGAGCCGCCGCCGCAGCCGCCGAGGGCCAGGGCCTCGGACCTGGTTGTCAGCGGAAGAACTCCCCTTGTCCACGTCGGCTCTTCGCATCTCGGCAAGAAGTCGATTACGTGGTGGGCGGTAAACGGGCCGTTACGCGGCGATGGGCGGGACACGCGGCGAGTGATGTTGAGATCCGCGGTACGCCGGGGGCAGAAACTAGACTGGGTGGGTGCTGCCGCGGGGTACCGGCCGATGAGGCTCGACGAGGTGATCGCCACCGGCGAGGGCGTGGTCTCAGGGTGCCCAGGGCGAGGCGGCCGCGGTCGAGATCACGGGCCTCGCCTACGACAGCCGCGCGGTCGCGCCGGGGAGCCTGTTCTTCTGCGTGACGGGCTTTCAGAGCGACGGGCACGACTTCGCCGCGCAGGCGGTCGAGCGCGGGGCGGCGGCGCTCGTCGTCGAGCGTCCGCTCGGGCTCGGGGTGCCCGAGGTGGTGGTGCCCTCCGCGCGCGCCGCGATGGGGCCGGCGGCGGTCCGCTTCTACGGCGATCCGAGCGCCGAGCTGCGGGTCGTGGGCGTGACCGGGACGAACGGGAAGACGACGACGGCGTTCCTGCTGCGAGGCGCTGCTGGAGGCGGCCGACCCGGGCTCGAGCTGCGGCCTGCTGGGGACGGTCAAGTCGGTGATCGGCGGGGTCGAGCGGGCGGCCGGCCGGACGACGCCCGAGGCGATCGACCTGCAGGCCGACTTCCGCGCGATGCTCGACGGCGGCGACGGGGCCTGCGCGATCGAGGTCTCCTCGCACGCGCTGGAGCTGGGCCGCGCCGATGGCATCCACTTCGCCGCGGCGATCTTCACGAACCTCACGCAGGACCACCTCGACTTCCACGACGACATGGAGGACTACTTCCAGGCCAAGCGCCGGCTGTTCCAGGCCGATCCCGGCGTGAGCGTCGTGAACGTCGGCGACCCCTACGGCCGGCGGCTCGCGGGGGAGATCGACGGGAGCGGTCACGTTCGCGGTCGATGGAGGACGCCGACTACCGCGCGACCGATCTGCGCTGCGATTTCGCAGGGATGCCGCTTCGCGCTGCACACGCCCGCCGGCGAGCGCGAGGTCGCGCTGCCGATGCCGGGGCGCTTCAACGTCGCCAATGCCCTCGGTGCGCTGGCGGCCGTGCACGCGCTCGGGGGCGAGCTGGACGTGCTGGTCGCAGCGCTCGAGCGCGGCGTGCGCGTGCCGGGACGCTTCGAGGCCGGTCGACGAGGGCCAGGACTTCGCGGTGCTGGTCGACTACGCCCATACGCCCGACTCGCTGGAGAACGTCCTGCGCTGCGGCGCGCGACGATCGCCCGTGGCCGCGTCGTCTGCGTGTTCGGCGCCGGCGGCGACCGCGATCGCGGCAAGCGCCCGCTGATGGGCGAGATCGCGGCGCGGCTCGCGGACGTCGCGATCGTCACCTCCGACAACCCGCGCTCGGAGGACCCCGAGGCGATCATCGCCGAGATCCTCGCCGGGGTCGCGGGCGCCTCCGGAGGGCGCAGCGACCGCACGTCGATCCTCGATCGCGGGCGGCGATCGAGCGGGCGATCGCGCTGGCCGAGGCGGACGACGTCGTGGTGATCGCCGGCAAGGGCCACGAGCAGGGCCAGGAGCTCGCCGACGGACTCAAGCTGCCGTTCGACGACGTCGAGGTCGCCCGCGAGGTGCTGCGAGCGCGCAGCCCTGACGGGCGTCGGGAGCGGGCAGATGAGGGAATGGGACGCGGCGCGCGTCGCGCAGGCCGCCGGCGCGCGGCTGATCGCGGAGCCGTCTCCCGCGAGCGGTGACGCGGCCGCCGGTCCCGGCCCCGGCCCGCGGGCCGCGAGCATCGACTCGCGCGCGGGCGTGCGCGGCGAGCTGTTCGTCGGCCTGCGCGGCGAGCACCACGACGGCGGCGACTACGCGGCGCAGGCGCTGGACGCGGGCGCGTGGGGCGTGCTGGTCGCGCCGGAGCACGCCGAGCGGGCGCTGGCGGCGGCGCTGGCCGGGTCCGGGCGGGGCGGTGCTCGTGCACCCCGATCCGCTGCGGGGTCTGCAGGCGCTCGCGCACGCCTGGCGGCGCGAGCTGGGCGCGCGCGGGGCGCAGGTCGTGGCGATCACCGGCTCGACCGGGAAGACCTCGACGAAGGACATCCTCGCGGCCGTGCTCGGCGCTCAGCGGCGGACCGCGGCCAGCAGCGAGAACCTGAACACCGAGATCGGGCTGCCGCTGTCGCTGCTCGCGGCGCCGGGCGACACCGAGATGCTGGTGCTGGAGATGGCGATGCGCGGCCCCGGGCAGATCGCCGAGCTGACGGAGATCGCCGAGCCCGACGTCGGCGTGATCGTGAACGTCGGCCCCGTGCACCTGGAGCTGCTGGGATCGATCGAGGCGATCGCGGCCGCGAAGGCGGAGCTGATCGCGGGCATCGCGAGCGGCGCCACGGTCGTGGTGCCCGCCGGCGAGCCGCTGCTGCGAGCCGCACCTGCGCGCGGACGTGCGCACGCTCACGTTCGGCGCGGGCGGCGACGTCAGTGGAGGAGCTGGACGGCCCGGGGAGGTGGAGCCGGGCGAGGTCGCGCGTGGAGGAGCAGGGGCGCGGGGATCGCGTCCGGGGAGGTCGTGATTCGCCACGAAGCGCAGCGGATGACGCTGCGCCCGTCGTTCGCGCAGCGCCACAACCTCGCCAACCTGCTCGCCGCGGTCGCCGCCGCGCGCGCGCTCGGCGTCACCCCCGAGGGAGAGCTGCGAGGTGCGCTTCTCGGCGCTGCGCGGCGAGCGGATCGCGCTGCCCGGGGGGATCGTCCTGGTCAACGACTGCTACAACGCCAACCCGATGTCGATGCGCGCCGCGATCGAGGACCTGACGGAAACCGCCTTTCGGCGTCCACGCGGCATGCCGGGCTCGAGCCGGCGCCGGGCTCGGCGCGCCGGCTGGCGGTGCTCGGCGACATGCTCGAGCTCGGCCGCGAGGCGGGACCGGCGCTGCACCGCGAGGTCGGCGCCTACGCGAGCGCGCGCGGCGTCGAGGTGCTCGTGACCGTCGGCCCGCTCGCCGCCGAGATGGCGGCGGCGTTCGCCGGCGAGGCGCACTCGGTGCCCGACGCCGAGGCGGCCGGCGAACTGCTGGAGGGGCTGCTGCGCGACGGCGACACGGTGCTCGTGAAGGGCTCGCGCGGCGTCGGCCTGGAGCGCGTGGCGCAGATCCTGCAGGCCGGCGGCGCGGCGCAGACGGCGGGAAGGCGCTGAATGGGCCGGATTCTGATCGGGGGGACGGCGGCGCTGCTGATCTGCATCTTCCTCAGCCCGAAGTTCATCGAGTATCTGCGCAAGCGCGAGTTCGGCCAGCAGATCCGCGAGGACGGCCCCAAGGGCCACCACATCAAGGCCGGCACGCCGACGATGGGCGGCGTGCTGATCTTCCTGGCGGTGTCGGTGCCGTTCCTGATCCTGAGCGACTACGAATGGCGCTCGATCGGCGTCTTCGGCGTGGCGATCGCGTGCGCGCTGCTGGGCTTCGCCGACGACTACATCAAGCTCGTGCGGCGCCGCTCGCTCGGCCTGCGCGCGCGGACGAAGCTCGTGGTGACGATCGCGATCTCGATCGGGCTGTGGTACATCGCCGAACACAAGGCGCACCTCGCGCCGACGCTGCGGCTGCGGTTCGTCGACTACCAGATCGACCTCGGCGATCTTCTATCCGGTGCTGATCTACTTCGTCGTCGCCGGCACGACCAGCGCGGTGAACCTGACCGACGGCCTCGACGGCCTGGCGGCCGGCTGCGCGGCGATCGTGCTGCTCGCCTACATCGGGATCACGTTCATCACCGGGGCGGACCTCGACATGGCGATGCTCGCGGGCTGCCTCGTGGGGGCGTGCATCGGCTTCCTCTGGTTCAACGCGTTCCCGGCGACGATCTTCATGGGCGACACCGGCTCGCTCGGGCTGGGCGGCGCGATCGCGGGCCTGGCGGTGATGACGAAGACCGAGGTGCTGCTGATACTGCTCGGCGGGATCTTCGTGATCGAGGCGCTGTCGGTCGTGATCCAGGTGATCTCGTTCCAGACGATGCGCAAACGCGTGTTCCTGATGGCGCCGATCCACCACCACTTCGAGCTGAAGGCGTGGTCGGAGACGAAGATCATCCTGCGCTTCTGGATCGTCGCCTCGATCTGCTGCGCGATCGCCTTCACGATCTACCGCCAGAGCAGGGGCGGGTGAGCGAGCATGCTGGAACCGGGATGGGAGACTGTCGCGCACAGTCAGACGCAGAACGCGTAGCGTCGCCGGTCACGACGCTCGTGTGACGCCAGGGGCAGGCGCAGTGGCGCGATGAGCCGCCGAGCGAGACCGGAGCTGCCGGGAGGGCCATATCTGGTGGTCGGGCTGGCCCGCTCGGGCGTGGCGGCCGCGCTGGCGCTGCGCGGGCGAGGGGAGCAGGTGATCGGGCTGGACTCGGGAACGCCGCAGGGGCTACAGGAGCTCGCGCGGGCGGGGGTGGAGCTGCACCTGGGTGCGGACGGGGTGGCGCTGCTGGAGAAAGCGAGGGCGGTCGTGAAGAGCCCGGGCGTCCCGGCGCAGGCGCCCGTGATCGAGGCCGCGCGCGCGCGCGGGCTGCCGGTGCTCGGCGAGCTCGAGCTCGGCTGGCGGCTGCTGGGGAACGAGTTCGTCGCGGTGACGGGCACGAACGGGAAGACGACGACGGTCGAGCTGATCGGGCACATCCACCGCGAGGCGGGACTGCCGGTCGCGGTCGCGGGGAACGTCGGCGCCGCGGTCAGCGGGCTGGTGGGGGCCGGCAGGCCGGGAGCCGGTCGGTGGCGGATCGGGCAGCAGGCAGCCAGCCGGGCAGTCAACGGGCGGGAGCCGGGCTTGACGGAGGGGTGGACCCGCGCGCGACGATCGTCTGCGAGGTCTCCTCGTTCCAGCTCGAGGACACGCTCGCGTTCGCGCCGGAGGCGGCGGTGCTGCTGAACATCACCCCCGATCACCTCGACCGGCACGGCACGTTCGAGGCCTACCGCGACGCGAAGCTCGAGATCTTCGCGCGGCAGGGCAACGACGACATCGCGGTCGCGCCCTTGGTCTCGGACCGGCTCGGCGCCGGTCTCGGCATTGAGGACCTCGGCGGCTGCGCGCGGCGCGTGTGCTTCGGCGAGGGCCCCGGCGCGGCGCTGTCGCTGAGCGCGGGCGAGCTGTGGTGGGAGGAGCGGGCGCTGCTGCGGGTCGACGAGCTGCGCCTGCCGGGAGCGCCACAACGTGCAGAACGCGATGGCGGCGGCGGCCGTCTGCCTGGCGCGCGGGATCGACACCGACGCGGTGCGCGCGGGGCTGCGCACGTTCGCGGGGGTCGCGCACCGTCTGGAGGAGGTGGCGGTGCACGACGGCGTGAGATGGGTGAACGACTCGAAGGCGACGAACGTCGCGAGCACGCTCGTCGCGCTCGACGCGTTCGCCCCCGGCACGATCCACCTGATCCTCGGTGGCCAGGGCAAGGGCCAGGACTTCACGGCGCTGCGCGAGCCGGTGGAGCACGCTGCAAGGCGGTGTATCTGATCGGCGAGGACGCGCCACTGATCGCCGCGGCGCTGGACGGCAAAGATGCGGCGCCGATCGGGGCATCGCCGCGAGGACCGATGGAGCCAGACGGAAGAGTCGCGGTGCACGAATGCGGAGATCTGGAGCGGGCCGTCAGAGCTGCGCGCGCGGCCGCCCAATCGGGAGACGTCGTGTTGCTCTCGCCGGCCTGCGCGAGCTTCGACCAGTTCGTCGACTACGAAGGCCGAGGGGAGCGGTTTCGGGAGCTGGTGGAGAGATAGGCGGGTCCCCGGTGGGCCATCCGTAAGCGGTCCGCGCTGCCCGTCGGCGCCTCGTGGAAAGCCCGTCGAGTCCGAGAGAAGGCTTCGCCGCAGAGACGTCGAAGAGGGCTGGGATGGCGTCAGCCGCACAGCGCGTATCCCTGCTGGGGAGAAAAGGCAAGCGGACCGCGCGCGCCGGCGAGCAGGGGAAGTCAGCGCAGGCGAGCCAGCCGCTCGAGCAGCGGATCCTCTTGACGGCGACGATGTGCCTGCTGGCGTTCGGCGCGGTGATGGTCTACAGCGCCTCCTCCGCGACGAGCCTGCTGCAGGGCGAAGGGAACGGGACCGGGGACCTGATCAAGTACGTGCTCTACGGGGCGGTCGGACTCGTGCTGATGCGGGTGCTGGCGCGCGACGGCGTGGCGAAAGTCCAGAGCATCACCGGCCCCCTGCTGGCGGTCTCGTTCGTGCTCGTGCTGGCCACCCACGTGCCCCACCTCGGCGTCAGCGTGAACGGCGCGCGGCGCTGGATCGGGCCCAGCCAGCTGCAGTTCCAGCCCTCGGAGCTGATGAAGCTGGCGCTCGTGCTGTACGCGGCGACGCTGCTGGCCAAGCGCCCGGGGCGCGTGAACGACCTGCGCGATCTGATGAAACCGCTGCTGTTCGTCGTCGGCGGGGCCTGCCTGCTGGTCGTCACGCAGCCCGATCTCGGCACCGCGATGGTGATCGCGTTCACGACCTGCGCGCTGTTGATCGCGGCCGGGATCCCGATGCGCAACCTCGCGATCATCGCCGGGGTGACGCTCGGGCTGGTGTTCCTGTACGCGCTCGCGCGCCCGTACGAGCGCGCGCGGCTGACCTCGTTCATCGATCCGTGGGCGCATGCCTCGGGCAGCGGCTTCCAGGCGGTGCAGGGCCAGATCGCGATCGGCTCGGGCGGACTGTTCGGGGCCGGGCCGGGACAGTCGGTGCAGAAGATCTTCTACCTGCCGGAGGCGCCGACCGACTTCATCCTCGCGGTGATCGGCGAGGAGCTCGGCGTCGTCGGCGTCTGCGGGCTGCTGTTCCTGTACGGGCTGATCGCCTACGCCGGCCTGCGTGCGGCGAAGGGCGCGCGCAGCCTCTACAGCGCGCTGATCGCGGTCGGCGTGACCGCGCTGATCGTCTCGCAGGCGCTCCTGAACGTGTTCGCCGTGCTCGGCCTGGCGCCGCTGACCGGAGTGCCGCTGCCGTTCGTCTCCTACGGGTCGAGCAGCCTGATCGTGATGCTCGCGTCGATGGGCCTGTTGATGAACGTAGCCTCCGGCGGGACCGCCCACGTACGGGCGGTCGCCCCGGCACGCAAAAGACGTTCGAGCCAAACCAGCTCGTCGCGGACAGTCTCCACCCGCACGGCCGCGACTGGCGCACGCGCGGCGCGCGGCGGCTCGGCCGACGCGCGCGGACGCGAACCGGCACGATGGGGCCGTGAACAGCAGCAGCAGAGCGCCGAGGATCGTGATCGCCGCCGGGGGGACAGCCGGGCACGTGGTGCCGGCGCTCGCGGTGGCCGGCGCGCTGCGGGCTGAGGGCGCGCGCGTCGAGTTCATCGGCGGCGACCGCGCCGAGGCCGAGCTGGTGCCCGCGGCCGGGTTCGAGCTGAGGCGGATCGCGGTGGAAGGCATGAGCAGGACCAACCCGCTGCGCGCCGCGCGCGCGCTGTGGCGGGCCGCGCGTGCGTACGTGCGCGCGCTTTCGCTATTGAGAGAGCTGCGTCCGGACGCGGTGCTGGGCGGCGGCGGCTACGTCGCCGGGCCGGTCGGGCTGGCCGCGGTGACGCTGCGGATCCCGCTCGTGCTGACCGAGGCCGACAGCCATCTCGGCCTCACCAACCGCGTGCTCGCGCGGGGAGCGCGGCGCGTCTGCCTGGCGTTCCCGCTGGCCGGGCGCGACGGCGCGCGCTACCGCGTGACGGGGCGCCCGGTGCCGCCGGCGCAGGCCGATCGCGTGGGCGCGCGGGAGCGACTCGGGCTGGCCGCGGGGCGGGAGTGCGTGCTCGTGTTCGGGGGCTCGCTCGGCGCGCACTCGATCAACCTGGCCGCGATCGAGGCGTTCGCGCGCACAAGCCCCGCGGACACGACCTCCGCGGGTGCGACCGCATCCTCAGCGACGTTGCCCGATAGCTCGCCAACCCCTGTCGGTGCTACTCACGATGTGGCCAGCGACAAACCCGTGACGGGCATGGCCTTCGACGTGCTGCACGTGGCCGGCCGCCGCGACTACCCCGAGCTGTCGGCACGGGCCCTGCCGGAGGGGTACGACCTGCGCGAGTACCTCGACCTGGAGCAGTTCGGCGATGCGCTCGCGGCCGCCGACCTCGTGGTCGCGCGCGCCGGGGGCTCGGTGTTCGAGATCGCTGCGAGCGGCACGCCGGCGATCCTCGTGCCCTACCCGCATGCCTCGGCCGATCACCAGACCGAGAACGCGCGCTGGATGGAGCGCGCGGGCGCGGCGGTGGCGATCCCCGACAGCGAGCTGGACGCGCCGCGCCTCGTGCGAGAGGTGGCCGCGCTGCTGGCCGACAGAGCGAGATTGGCGAGGATGGCCAGCGCCTCCCAGGGTCTGGCACGGCCGGACGCCGCGAGGGACATCGCGGACGAGTTGCTGGAGGCTGCCGCGACGGTGAGCTTCGCGCGTCCGAACCGCAGCGCGGGACCCGTCCGGGATCGGCCGCGGATCGATCAAGACCCGGCCGAGGGTGTCTGCCCGTGTGCGCGTCGCGAGGGAGCGCTCGTGAGCGCCTCGAAGGATCCGTGGGGAGGCCGGCGGCTGCACTTCGTCGGCGTCGGCGGCGCCGGGATGAGCGGCTACGCCCGCGCCGCGCACGTGCTCGGCGCCGAGGTGACAGGCTCGGATGGCGCGCTGCTCTCCTTACGCGGAACGGCTGCAAGCGGACGGCGTGTTGGAGGTGAAGATCGGCCATGACGCCGGGAACGTCCCCGCGGTCGGGGGCGTGGAGGTGATCTATTCGAGCGCGGTGCCGGCGGAGAACCCCGAGCGCGTAGCCGCCCGCGAGCGGAACCTGGCAGAGCGCCCGCGCGCCGAGCTGCTGGCGGAGCTCACCGCGATGAAGCGCACGATCGCGGTGGCGGGAACGCACGGCAAGACGACGACCGCATCGATGATCGTGCACGCGCTGCGTGCCGCCGGCCTGCAGCCGGGGTGGCTGATCGGCGCGCCGGTGGGCGGCGGCCTGGCGAACGCGGAGTGGGGGGAGGGCGAGTGGCTGGTGGTCGAGGCCGACGAGTCCGACCGTTCGATGCTGAGCCTGCAGGTCGAGATCGCGGTTCTCACCAACGTCGAGCTCGACCACCACGCGAGCTTTGGCTCGTTGGCGGAGCTCGAAGAGGCATTCCGCACATTCCTCGGCCAGGCAAGGGAGGCGATCGTCGTGTGGGATCGTCCCGAGCTGCTCGCGCTCGCGCCTTCCGCCATCGATGGTCGAGATCGGGAAGAGCCGGCGGTCGAGGATGGTGAACGAGGTAAGGATCGCTCGCCGGCGCAGGGAGACGGGGCAGGCGCAGATGCGGATGCAGAGGTGGAGGTGTCCCCCTACGACGTGTCCGACGCGACGTTGGCCGCCGGGGGTTCTCGCTTTCGCTGGCGCGGGCACGAGGTGACGCTGGGTGTGCCGGGCGTGCACAACGCACTGAACGCGACCGCCGCGCTGGAGGCCGCCCGGCTCGCCGGCGCCGACGCTCGGGGTGCGATCGAAGGTCTCGCCGGCTTCGCGGGCGCCGGCCGGCGCTTCCAGCGGGTGGGCGAGACGGCGACCGGCGCGACGGTGTACGACGACTACGCCCACCACCCGACCGAGGTCGCGGCGACGTTGCGGGCGGCGCGCACGCTCGGGGCACGCGGACGGCTGGTGGCGGTGTTTCAGCCGCATCTCTTCTCGCGCACCGCGCTGCTCGCCCGTGAGTTCGGCGCGGCGCTGGCATTCGCGGACGTGGTCGCGGTGCTCGACGTCTATCCCGCGCGCGAGCGCGCGGAGGACCACCCGGGGGTGAGCGGGCTGCTGGTCGCCGAGACGGCGGCCGACGCCGCTGGAGGAAAACCGGTGTACTGGCTGCCGAGCTTCGCCGAGGCCGAGTTGGTGTTGAAGGGCGTGCTGGGCGAGGGTGACCTGTGTCTGGTGATGGGCGCCGGCGACGTCGACCGCCTCGGCCGGCTGCTGGTGTCGTGACACGCATGGCGGGGCGGCCAGTGAAAGACGGCGGCCAGTGAAGTCAAGCAGCCTTTCCGAGATTGTGTATTACCATAGTGACACGCAATCTCCAAGTTACAACACCCCTCCCACCACCTTTATCTTCCAGTAAATACCATAGTGAACTCCAGGAATTCACCGACCACGACCCCGTCGATCGTGCAGCGCGATCACCCGCTCGACCGGATGGCGACGGTCAGAACCGGCGGCGCGGCTGAGTACTTCGCCCGCGCCGGCTCGACCGCCCAGCTGAAGGAGCTGCTCGTATGGGCCGCGCAGATCGATGCGCAGATCAACGTCGTCGGCTCCGGCTCGAACCTGCTGATCGCCGACGAGGGCGTCAGCGGCCTGGTCGTGAAGCTCGACCGCAAGCTCGCGTTGATCAAGCACGAGGGCGAGCGGATCGTCTGCGGCGGCGGCGCACGGCTGCCATCGGTCGCGGCGCGCGCGGCGCAGGCGGGGCTGAGCGGGATCGAGTTCGGCGTGAACATCCCCGGCACGGTCGGCGGCGCGGTGCGGATGAACGCAAACGCCTACGGCGGCGAGCTCGCGCAGGCGCTCGAGTGGGTCGAGATCGTGACCGCCGCCGGGACCGAGCGCCGTGCTCCGGAGGAGCTGGGTTTCGATTACCGTCGCTCGAGCCTGACCGCCGGGGAGATCGTCGCGCGGGTTTCGTTCCTGCTCACGCCGGCGCGGACCGCCGTCGTGAAGGCCACGCTCGCGGAGATGCGCGAGCGCCGCCACGCCGCTCAGCCGCAGGGGATCAAGACGTTCGGCTCGACCTTCAAGAACCCGAGGGGGGCGGGCCCGCTTGATCCGGGCGCCGAGGGCCGCTCCGCCGGCCTGCTGCTGTCCGAGGCCGGCTGCAACGGCCTGGCGGTCGGTGGTGCGCGCTTCGCCGAGAAGCACGCGAACTTCATCGAGAACACCGGCACGGCGACGACCGCCGACGTGATCGCGGTGATGGCCGAGGGCCGCCGCCGCGTGAAGGAGCGCTTCGGTGTCGAGCTCGAACCCGAGGTGCAGACGCTCGGCGACGTGCGCTTTCCCTGGGTTCTTTAGCCTGGATCCACCGTGTGATGGTGCGGGTGGGGTAGTTTTGGTCAGATCGCGGGGATGAGCGCGGGGCGGGGGTGTCGGTTCGGTTTTGGTGGCGATGTCGGGTGTCAGCGTTTCGCGGGGCCGTCTGTGGCATGGGCTTTCGGTAGGGGGTGATCGCGGCGTGCGGCGTGCGGGGTCTTCTGGTCGTTTTGACTGTCGCGGGTTGGTCAGGTGGGGGCAGGGAGCGCGCGGATCGCGTCGAGGATGGTGGTGAACTGGTTCTGCCAGGGCCAGCGGGCGGGCATCCGCAGGGTCCATCGGCGGCCGGTGCGGGTCAGGCGGGCGGGGATCTGGAAGAGGTGACGGCGGCGGGATCGTGCGGTCTGGACGGGCAGATGGGGCTGGGCGATCTGGGTACTCCAGCGGCCGAGGTTGTGCGCGAGCGCAGCGATCACGGCCCAGGCGCTGTTGGCGTGCATCCGGCCGGACGGGAAGTGAGCCAGTGCTTGGTCTTTGAGATCGCGGATCGCGAGCTCGACCTGCGCGTGGTCGCGGTGATCGGTGTCGGTGACAAGCATCGGGCTGGTGCGGTTGGTGGCGAATGCGTGGTGGCGCCAGTCGGGGAACAGCTCGGCCTGGGCACCAACCAAGCGGGTCCGGCGCACGACCAGCCTGAAGCCCTTGAGCGTGGTCTCGGTGAGCTGCGCCTCACCGGTATCGGGGTAGTTCTCGATCGTGACCCAGCGCTCCTCAGGGATCTCGGCGATCAGCTTCTTGATGGTCGGGCTCTGCTTGACGCCGATGGAGAACTCCACGCCCCGCGCGTCAAGGACCTTCATCAGCTTGTGGTTCTCAAACCCGGAGTCCGCACGGATGATGATCGGACCCGAGTGCCCGGCACGACGCACACGGGCGAGCAGCTCATCGACGAACCGCGCGACCCCGCGTTGGGTGTTCGCGTTGCCTTTGCGGTTGCGGATGTGCAGCACCTCGCCGGTGTCTGAGCGGACCGCCACGACCGGGTGGTAGCCAAGCTTCTTGGTGTACCCGTAGCCGGCGCCCTGCTTCTGCTCGCTGCAGACCTCGCCGATGAAGCTGTCGATATCGACCACCAACGGTCCCTCTCCGGGGCCGGCGCCCGTCTCCCACGCCCGCGCGAGCGCGACATCAAGGACCCGGTCGAGCTGGCGGACATGCCCGAAGGTGAACGCACGCAGGAACGTCCCGAGCGTGGACGGCGCCATCACCCGGTGCCCGAGGACCAGACCCGTGCTCCCGGCTCTGAGCACGTTCATGTCATCGATGCTGTCGGCCCCAGCGAGCATCCCGTGCACCAGCGACATCACCTTGCGGCCCGGCAGGCACGCTCCCGGCGCACGGGAGTCGAGCCACACCGACTCGTTCACCAACTCCTCGATCCCCAGCCGGTTCGCGAGCGCCGCAGTAACCAACAGCCCGGCATCGCTGACAAGCAGCTGCTCGTCGAACTGGACCTTCACCGAGTCAAGCCTCGCCGGCCCCACCGGAACGTCCGAACCGTCATGCACCATATGGGTGACCTCCTGGTGCAGGCCCGCCGTCGCCGCATACGACAGCTTTCTGCCTGCTCAGGAGGTCATTTAAATCTCACCACCGGACAGAACAGACGCCACTACGCGGTGGATCCAGGTTTAGGACTCCGTTGGCGCCAGGGGTCCGTAGCGCTGAGTAGCCTCGTTTACGAGGTCATTCCTGGACTCGGATTTGGGCCGATGCGGGGTCGATCGGTCCCGAGAAAGGGGGTGAAAGTATGACGAGTTCAATCGCTGTACCGATCGAAGATCCACGGAATCTCCGATCGGCCAGCAACCGCGCTACTCGTTGCCATGCTGGTCATAGACCGGCTGACGCGATAGCAGTTGCCCTCAAGCCCGGTGGACGGCAGACCCCTTGTCCACCGGGCACTATATAGAAGGGGCCCGAGCGAACTCGAGCCCCTTCATAAGACAGCGCTATCAATCGCTGTACTAGCGCTTAGCATCGTAGCGCTGCCCATGCACGGAAACAAGAGTTCCTAACGCGGTAGGGGTTTACCCGCCGGGGTCGAAGACCCACCGAATGGAACGCTCCGTCGCCGCGCGCTCGCCGATCGGGTCACTCGACATCCTGTGGCGCCCATTCGAAGCAGCGGCCGGCCTGGCGCGGGGTTCGTTCCAGACGATCGCGCGCCATCGCCGCCTGCGCATCGCGCTATTGGCCGCGCTCGTGGCGATCCCACTGCTCGCCGGCGGCTGGCTGTTGCTGCGGAAGTCCTCGTTCACGGCGGTCGAGCACGTACGGGTCAGCGGCGTGCACGGGTCGCAGGCGCGGGCGATCGAGGCGGCCCTCGACGAAGCCGCCGGCCACATGAGCACGCTCGACGTGCACACCGCCGCGCTGCAAGCCGCGGTCGCGTCATACCCCGTCGTGCGCGCTATCCACGCGGTCCCGAGCTTTCCGCACGGCCTGCGGATCGAGGTCACCGAGCAGCCGCCGGTCGCGGCGCTGACGATCGGCGGCCAGCGCACCGCGGTCGCCGCCGACGGGGTGGTGCTCGGCCCCGGCCTGATCACCGGCTCGCTGCCGGCGCTCAGCGAGGGACAGGGCATCGTGCCCGAGGTGGGCCGGCACGTGCAGGGGGCGAGCCTGCTCGCCGAGCTGACGATCCTGGGCGCCGAGCCGAAGCCGCTGATGCGGTTCGACGCGCGCGTCTTCACTGGGTCTAAGGGGGAGGGGCTGACGGTGGCGATGCGCGACGGTCTGCTCGTCTACTTCGGCGACGCGACGCGGCCGCACGCGAAGTGGCTGTCGCTCGCGCGGGTGCTGGCCGATCAGAGCTCCGCGGGCGCGACCTACATCGACGTGCGCGTGCCCGAACGTCCGGCCGCGGGCTTCGCCTCCACGAGCGCGCTTGCGGAATCGACCTCCTCGACCGGCTCGACCGGCGTGGCGGGCGCGAGCGGATCGACCGGTGCGACGGCGACCACGCCGGAAGCGACCGTCGCGGAGCTCGCCACAAAATTGACCGAAAGCACGAACGGTGAGCCGGCGGACGCCACGGCGGCGCCGGCCGCGGGAGCGAGCACCACCACGGCGGGCTCCTCCGAACCGGAAGCCTCGTCTGAAGCGGCGCCCACATCCGCCGGCGTCGGTGCCGGCGCCGGCGAAGCGGAATCCAGCTCTGGAGGCGGGGAATCGGCATCGTCGAGTGAATCGGAATCCTCCGCCGGGGCCCCCTCTGACAGGCGGGTGACGCTGGTATCGAAGAAGTCTAAAGCTCAACCCAAGGTTGAGGGCACGTCGAGAGCAATTCTCGGGTGGTGGTCGAGAGTTCGGCGATCTGCAACGAAACTTGCGAAATTGGTGCGAGGCGTTGACAGGGCGAAGATCCCTGCATAACGTGCTGATCCTGGCGGTTCGGATGAGGTAGGCTGCCGAACCCTTAACAACTACTGAAGGCTTCGGATAGAACTCATGGAGAGCGGCGGCGGAAGCTACTTGGCGGTGATCAAGGTCGTGGGTGTCGGCGGCGGCGGCACGAACGCGGTCAGCCGGATGGTCGATGCGGGACTGCGCGGCGTGGAGTTCATCGCCGCCAACACCGATGCGCAGGCGCTCGCGATGTGCGATGCGGACGTGAAGCTGAACGTCGGGCACACCTCCACGAAGGGTCTCGGCGCGGGCGCCAACCCGGATGTGGGCCTGGCGGCGGCGTCGGAGTCGCGCGACGACATCAAGGAGGCGCTGAAGGGCGCGGACATGGTGTTCGTGACCGCGGGCGAGGGCGGCGGCACCGGGACCGGCGCCGCGCCCGTGATCGCGGAGATCGCGAAGAACGAGATCGGCGCGCTGACCGTCGGCGTCGTCACGCGCCCGTTCGACTTCGAGGGCTCCCAGCGCGGACGGCAGGCGACCGAGGGGATCGAGCGGTTGCGCGAGGTCGTCGACACGCTGATCGTGATCCCGAACGAGAAGCTGCTGGCGGTCGTCGAGCGGCGCACGTCGATGCTCGACGCGTTCAAAGAGGCCGACGACGTGCTCCGGCAGGGCATCCAGGGGATCACCGACCTGATCACGATCCCCGGCCTGATCAACCTCGACTTCGCCGACGTGCGCACGATCATGCACGACGCCGGCTCGGCCTTGATGGGGATCGGCACGGCCGGCGGCGAGAGCCGCTCCGCCGACGCCGCCAAGGCCGCGATCTCCTCGCCGCTGCTGGAAGAGTCCGTCGACGGCGCCACCGGCATCCTGCTGAACATCACCGGCGGCAAGGACCTCGGCCTGTTCGAGGTCAACGACGCCGCCGAGATCATCCAGAACGCCGCGGACCCGAACGCGAACATCATCTTCGGTGCGGTGATCGACGAGGCGATGGGCGACGAGGTCCGCGTGACCGTGATCGGCACCGGCTTCGACCACCGTCCGCGGGGCTCTGCGCACAGGTGCTCGCCGCGAGAGCCGCCCGGGCCGTCCGGATCGCAACCCGCGGATCGACGATCGCCAGCGCTCGTCGTTGGAGATCTCCGACGACGACATCGACGTCCCGCCGTTCCTGCGCTGAGGTGACGGCTTCGTTCAGATTGCTCGGGCGCTCCGGCATGTGCGCCGTGATCGCTGTCACGGCCGCGCTCGTAGGACCGTTGGCGGCGGGCGCGTCAACGCCGGTCAGCCGCACGGATGCAAGCACGACACATAGCTACCTGCGCATCGTCTACGCGCAGACGCGCGCGGAAGTGGCAAGCCTGCACGCGGGCATCGTGGCGATCGAAGCGTTCGCCACGCGGCTGCAGGCCCAATGCCCAGGCGTGCTCGCGAACGCGCCGAAGACCGCCACCGGCGAAAAACCCAGCAGTTCGGCGGTGAAGATCGCCGAAGAGGAGCTGGCGGCAGCCCTCGGCGTCGCCGAACAGACCGAATACAAGCGTCGCCGCGCGTTCGCTCGAGCGGTCGCGCCGCTGCGCTGGAGCGACCGGGCGCTGACCCGGTTGGTGCGTTCCTACGCCCTCGGAGAACTCGCGCAGGCGAAGCTTCCCGCGCCGGACCTGTGCGCCGACGCGAGCGCGTGGGTGCGCAGTGGCTACCAGTCGGTCTCGCCTGGCACCGAAAGCTACCTGCGGCGTGTGGCGGCGCTGTCGCAGGCGACCTCGGGAGCGAAGGAAGTCATCATGCGCAAGCTCGGGCGCTACGAGAGCGACGCCGACAAGCGCGTCGCCAAGCGGATTGCCAAGCTCGAAGAATCCGCCGGGCGCAGGTTGCTGCCCGCGATCTTCGCCGCGCTCGGCAAGGTCGGCCACGCGCTGGACACCGCTCCGGCCGTGCCCGCGAGCTGAGGCCGCTTGGCGCTAGCCTGCGGGCGGTGAGCTACAGCCCGCGCCGCACCGCCCTATACGACCGCCACGTCGACGCGGGCGCGAAGCTGGTCGAGTTCGCCGGCTGGGAGATGCCGTCCAATACGAGGGCGTCCGCGAGGAGCACATGGCGGTGCGCGAGAACGTCGGCGTGTTCGACGTCTCGCACATGGGCGAGATCGAAACCGCGGGCCCCGGCGCGGAGGCGCTGCTGCAGCGGCTGCTCTCCAACGACGTCGCGAAGCTCGCGGTCGGGGGCGCCCAGTACTCGGTGCTGTGCCGCGAGGACGGGGGCGTGCTCGACGACCTCTTCACCTACCGGCTGGAGGCCGACCGCTACCTGACGGTGACGAACGCGGCCAACCACGAGCGCGACCTCGCCTGGTTTCGTACCCACGCAGCAGGCCGGGGATTTCGGCGAGGTCGAGGTGACCGACCGGATCGAGGACTACGCGATGCTCGCCGTCCAGGGCCCGCGCGCGAGGGAGCTCGTGCAGGCGATCTCCGACGCGCCGCTGCCCGCGCGGATGACGGCGGCCACGCGGCGCCTGGCCGGCGCGCAGGTATTGGTATGTGGAACTGGTTACACTGGTGAGGACGGCGTCGAGCTGCTCGCCTCGCCCCCCGAGGCCCCCAACTTGTGGGACGAGCTTCTGCGGCGCGGCGCCGTCCCGACCGGGCTGGCGGCGCGTGACACGCTGCGCCTGGAGGCCTGCTACCACCTCTACGGCAACGACCTCTCGACCGCGCGCGGCCCGATCGAAGCGGGGCTCGGCTGGTGCTGCAAGGAGGACACCGGCTTCATCGGCGCGGAGGCCGTACGCGTGCGGTGACGCGAGGCTGGACCGGAGGAGAAGCTCGTCGCGTTCGCGATCGAGGGGCCCGGGATCGCGCGCCAGGGCAACGCGGTCGTGGGCGGCGGCGAGGTCACGAGCGGCACGCTCTCGCCGAGCCTCGGCGTCGGCATCGGGATGGCGTATGTCCCCGCCGCGCGCGCGGCGGTCGGCACGCGCCTGGAAATCGACGTTCGTGGCAAGATCCGCCCGGCTGTCGTGAAGGAGAAGCCGCTTTACCGAAAGGGCGCGTAATGGCCGAGGCGAACTACCCGCAGGATCTGCTGTACCACCCCGAGCACGACTGGGCTCGAATCGAAGGCGAGACGGCGACGCTCGGCATCACCTGGTACGCGCAGGACGCGCTCGGCGAGGTCGTGTTCTTCGACCCGCCCGCGGTCGGGACGACGCTCGTCAAGGACGAGCCCTACGCCGAGGTCGAGTCGGTGAAGGCCGTCTCCGACGTGCTCGCGCCGCTGTCGGGGGAGATCGTCGAGGTCAACGGCGACCTCGCCGGCGATCCGGGCGCGATCAACGAGGACCCTTACGGCGAGGGCTGGCTCGTGAAGATCCGGATCGCCGAGCCGGCCGAGCGCGAGGCGCTGCTGGACGCCGACGCCTACTCGGCCACGCTGGGTGGCTAGTCTCTCGGAGTGACCTACAGCGCTCATCTCTGCCACAAGGGCCGGCTTTGCCGGCCCGACGCCGATCGACCACGGGGTACCCGCCCGCCGGGGGCCTGACCCTCTCCCGCTCGACCGTGAGCCGCTACACCTCCATCACTCCCGAGGACCTCGCCGCGATGCTCGAGGCGATCGGCGTGCCCTCGATCGAGGCGCTGTTCGAGCGCCAGATCCCCGAGGGAGTGCGCCTGCGCCGCCCGCTGGAGCTCCCCGACGGCAGGCCCGAGCAGGACGTCTACGCGCACCTGCGCGAGCTCGCGCGCAGGAACGTCTCCGCCGAAGACGAGCTGAGCTTTCTCGGGGCGGGGATGTACGACCACTACGTGCCGGCGCTGATCGACATGCTGATGGAGCGCTCGGAGTTCCTCACCCCCTACACCCCCTACCAGCCGGAGATCTCCCAGGGCGGGCTGCAGGTGATGTTCGAGTACCAGACCGCGATCTCCGAGCTGACCGCGCTGCCGGTCGCGAACGCCTCGGTCTACGAGGGCCCCTCCGCGGTCGCGGCGGCGGGCTACCTGGCGAAGCTCCACAACGGCGGCCGGCGCTTCGTCGTGAGCGCCGGCCTGCACCCGCACTCGATCGAGACGCTGCGCACCCAGGCGCACGGCTACGGGATGGAGGTCGTCGAGGTCCCGCTCCGCGATGGCGTGACCGACCCCGACGCGTGGGCCGCGGCGATCGACGGCGACGGCGACGGGGAGTGCAGCGCGGCGATCTTCGCCCAGCCGAACTTCTACGGCGCCGTCGAGGACGCGGCCGCGCTGAGCGCCGCCGCGAAGGCCTCCCGCGCGCGGGCGGCGAGCGCGGCAATGGCGCGGCCGGCGGTCCGACGGCGGCGCGGCAAGGCCGGCGCGGCAGGGCGCGGCGGAAGCCGCCGGTCGTGATCGCCCAGGTCGACCCGATCACGCTCGGGATCCTCGCGCCCCCCGGCGAGTGCGGCGTCGACGTGGCCGTCGGCGAGGGCCAGCCGCTCGGCAACCGCCTCGACTTCGGCGGGCCCTCGTTCGGGTTCTTCGCCGCGCGCGAGGAGTACCTGCGGAGGATGCCCGGGAGGATCGCGGGGGAGACCACCGACGTGGACGGCCGCCGCGGGTTCGTGCTGACGCTGCAGACCCGCGAGCAGCACATCCGCCGCGAGAAGGCGACCTCGAACATCTGCACCGCGCAGGCGCTGAACGCGCTCGGCGGCGTCGTCTACCTGACGTGGCTCGGCCGCCGCGGGATCGTCGAGCTCGGCGAGCTGCTGCTGGCGCGCACGCACTACGCGCGCGAGACGCTCTGCGCGCTCGACGGGGTGGAGCCGCTGCACACCCAGCCCGTGATCCGCGAGTTCGCGCTGCGCCTCGACGCCGACGTGGCCGAGGTCAAGCGCCGCTGCGCCGCGCAGGGAGTCAACCCGGGCGTCGACCTGGAGAAGATCACCGGGCGCGAGGAGGATCGCGGCGGCCTGCTCGTGGCGATCACCGAGCAGCGCTCGCGCGCCGACATCGACCGTCTGGCGGAGGTGCTGGGAGCAGCGGTGGCGGCCGTCGGCGGCAGCGGACATAGCGACCCGGACGGCGAGTCGGCCGGCGAGGCGGTGCCGGCATGACGGCGCCGGTGACAGAGCTGCCGCTGCAGCGCGAACGCGCGCGGACGATCTTCGAGAAGGGCGCTCCGGGCCGCCGCGCGTTCACGTGCCCGGAGTGGGACGTGCCGCAGGTCGACGGCCGAGGCGCTGCCGGAGCGCTTCCGCCGCAAGCAGCCGCCGCGCCTGCCGGAGGTCTCCGAGCCGGAGATCGTGCGCCACTACGTCGGCCTGTCGAAGCGGAACTTCGACCTCGACTCGGGCTTCTACCCGCTCGGCTCGTGCACGATGAAGCACAACCCGCGCCTGCACGAGCGCGTCGCGGCGCTCCCCGGGCACGCGCGGCTGCACCCGCTGCAGGACCCCGAGCGGGCGCAGGGCGCGCTCGAGCTGATGTGGAACCTGCAGCAGGCGCTCGCGGAGATCTCGGGCCTGCCGCACGTCTCGCTGCAGCCCTCGGCCGGCTCGCACGGCGAGCTCGCGGGCGTGCTGCTGACGCGCGCCTACCACGAGGCCAGGGGCGAGCAGCGCCACAAGGTGCTCGCGCCCGACACCTCCCACGGGACGAACCCGGCGACCGTCACGATGGCGGGCCTGGAGGTCGTGAAGGTCGCGACCAACCCCGACGGCGGCGTCGACCTCGACGACCTGCGCGCGAAGGCCGACACGGACGTGGCCTGCCTGATGCTGACGAACCCGAACACGCTCGGCCTGTTCGACCGCAACATCGAGGAGATCGCCGCGATCGTGCACGGGGTCGGCGCGACGCTCTACTACGACGGCGCGAACCTGAACGCGGTGATGGGCCTCTCGCGCCCCGGCGACATGGGCTTCGACATCGTCCACTTCAACCTGCACAAGTCCTTCACCCAGCCCCACGGCGGCGGCGGCCCCGGCTCGGGCCCGATCGCCGTGTCCGACCGGATCGCCCCGTTCCTGCCGCGCCCGCTCGTCGTGCGCGGCGAGGACGGCGTCTTCGACCTCGACTTCGACGCGAGCAGTCGATCGGCCGGCTGCGGGGCTTCCAGGGCAACTACGGCTGCTTCGTGCGCTCCTACGCCTACATCTGCTCGCTCGGCGGGGACGGCTTGCGGGACGCCTCGGAGACGGCGGTGCTGAACGCCAACTACCTGCTGGCGAGGCTGCGTCGAGAGCCGTCGCGGACGGGCGCACGATCGGGGACTACCTGCCCCTCGCCTACGGAGAGCTGTGCCTGCACGAGTTCGTCCTCTCGGGCGGCCCGATGAAGAAGACGCTCGGGCTGAAGACGCTCGACCTCGCCAAGCGCCTGCTCGACCTCGGCTTCCACCCGCCGACGGTCTACTTCCCGCTGCTCGTCGAGGAGGCGCTGATGGTCGAGCCGACCGAGACCGAGACGAGGGAGACGCTCGACGCGTTCGCCGACGCGATCGCCGAGATCCTGCGCGAGGCCGCCGAGGAGGGCCCGGAGATCGCGCGGAACGCTCCGTATACGACGCCGGTGCGTCGCCTCGACGAGGTCGGGGCCGCCAAGAACCCGGTCATCCGCCAGGCGCTTTCCTGATTGGCTTCATTCTTCTGATTGACTCCCTTCGCCGGGCACTGTCGCCGGTAAGGAGCCCTATTTATCGGACACATCAATGCTAGACATGGACACATGAGCTTGGTCCTCGAGCAGTTGGCGTCTGAAGTCGGGGTCAGTGAGCGCACCCTTCGTCGCGCGGTGAACGGTGGTCTGATCCGCGCGCGACGCCCGAGCGCTCGCCAGGCTCTTGTTGAGCGATCCGGAGGCCGCATGGGTACGGTCGCACTGGTCGCTGGTCAGCCAGCTGCTTGTGGCTCTTCGAACTGAGCCCAACCTGAAGCTGGTCGTGCTGTTCGGTTCTGTCGCTCGCGGAGACGAGGTGAAGGGCGTCTCCGATGTTGACCTGATGGTGGAGTTTCGTCGCCCTTTCCCAGGTGCGCTCGAGGCTCTGCGTCTGCGGTTGAACCGCCAGTTGCCCGCCGAGCTGCAGCTCGTGCCCTTGGAGGGAGCGAGACGCAATCCGCGCTTGTTGGCCGAGGTGTTGCGTGATGGTCGTCCGCTGGTGGACCGTGAACAGTCTTGGTCGCGTCTACAGGCGCAAGCAGAAGAAGCACAAGCCCAGGCCGACCAGATGGGGGATGAGCTGCGAGTGGGGGCACAGGTTGCGCTTGGTTATTTCCAGCGCCTGGCTGCCGCTCGTGCCCGGTCACCCATCGGTACTTGATCGTGAATGGTTCTGCCCGTCCGCCGGTGGATGCCGAGGCGCGCAGAAATGCACTGGATGACGCGCTGGGACAACTCGCGCGTACGATGGAACAGCTGGAGACGGCGGTCTCTGCCTTCCGGCCGGATTTTGATCTGCGCGCGTTTAAAACCGCGTGGGATTCAGAGGATTCAGAGGAACGCAATCGGGCCATGCTGGTGCGATCGAACATGGACGATCTGCACAATCTCTGCCAGAGCCTGATCGGTCTCAGCGTACGGGTAGCTCAAGACCTAGGCGCGATTGCAGCGGATCGTAAGACTCCGGCAGCGGATCAACTCAAGGCACAACGTCTGTATTCGGAGGAGGCGGAGCAGGTCATTAGAGAGATCACCGATTTGCGCAACCGTAGCCAGCACGAATACTGGATGTTGAGGCCAGCAGATGTACATGCTGCCGTCAATCACCAGCGCCAGCGACTTCCCGCCTTTATCGCTGGAATAGGCGCCTGGGTCGAGAGTCTGTCCTCCGGCACGAGCCCCCTCCGTTAGCCTGCCGCGAATGCGCATCTTCTCCGGCATCCAGCCGACCGGGACGAAGCACCTCGGCAACTACATCGGCGCGATCACGCAGTACGTGGCCGGGCAGGACCGCGGGGAGGCGATCTATTGCATCGTCGACCTGCACGCGTTGACCGTCGCCTACGACCCGGCCGACCTGCGGGCCGGGCTGTACGACCTGCTCGCGGTGCTGCTCGCGGCGGGCCTCGACCCCGAGCGCTGCGTGCTGTTCCGCCAGAGCGACGTGCGCGAGCACACCGAGCTGACCTGGCTGCTGTCGAGCGTCACCTCCTACGGCGAGCTGTCGCGGATGACCCAGTTCAAGGACAAGGCCGGCGCGGCGCGCGAGCTCGCCACCGCGGGGCTGTTCTTCTACCCGGTGCTGATGGCCTCCGACGTGCTCGCCTACCGCGCCCAGGAGGTGCCGGTCGGCGACGACCAGCGCCAGCACGTCGAGCTGATGCGCGACGTCGCCCAGCGCTTCAACGCCCGCTTCGGCGACACGCTCGTCGTGCCCGAGCACCGGATTCCGGCGGTCGGCGCGCGGATCATGGACCTGCAGCACCCGGAGAACAAGATGTCGACCACGACCGGCTCGGTCGAGGGCACCGTCTACGTCACCGACGAGGCTGCGGCGATCGAGAAGAAGTTCAAGCGCGCGGTCACCGACTCCGGCAGCGAGGTGCGCCGCGGCGCCGACAAGCCGGGCATCACCAACCTGATCGAGATCCTCGCGGCGGTCCGCGGCGAGACGCCGGAGCAGGTCGAGGACGAGATGAAAGATGCGCGGTACGGCGAATTGAAGGGGGCGGTCGCGGCCGCGGTGATCGACTACCTGGCGCCCGTGCGCGAGCGCTACGCGGAGCTGCGCGCGGACGAGGGCTCGCTCGAGGCGATCCTCGCCGACGGCGCCGCGCGCGCGCGGGAGATCGCGGGGGAGACGCTGGCGGACGTGCGCGAGCGCATGGGCGTCGGCGCGCCGCGCGCCGGCACTGGCGCTTCCCGGCACGGCGGATCGTGAGCGCGCGGATGCATCGCCCGGCTAGGACCGGTGAGCCGACCCCGGCACATGTGGGTACGTCGGGTGCGACGGTCAGGGCGGGTGTCGATCGGATCCCGCCCGCCCCGACCGGTACGGTGGGCGGATGAGCATCGCCACGCTCGAGCTGGACCTCGATCTCTTCAGCGGGCCGTTCGACCTGCTGTTGACGCTGATCCTGCGCGAAGAGGTCGACCTGCTCGAGCTGGCGCTCGCCGACGTCGTGCTCGCGTACCTCGACCACCTCGAGGCGCAGGGCGAGCTCGACCTGGAGACGGCGACCGAGTTCATCGTCCTGATCGCGGCGCTGCTGGAGCTGAAGTCGCGGCTGATGCTCGCCGGCGAGGACGAGGAGGAGCTGCTCGACATCGAGCCCGCGCAGGCCGCGGAGGAGCTGCTCGAGCGGATGCTCGAGGCGCGGCGCTACCGCGCGGCGGCGGGGCACCTCGGCGAGCTGCTCGAGCAGGAGGAAGGCGTGCGCTTCCGCGAAGCGCCGCTGCCGGCGAGCCTGCGCCGACCGTCACCCAGCCGAGCGACGGCTCACAAAGCCCGGAGATCCTCGGCGAGGCGCTCGGGCGGCTGCTGCGGATGCCGCCGGCGATCAGCCTGCGCCACATCGGCGTGCCGCGGATCACGGTCGCCGAGCGCCTCGCGCACCTGCGCGGGCTGCTGCGGCGCGGGCGCTTCAGCTTCGACGAGGCCGTCCGGGGCGCCGATCGGATGACGGTCGCGGTCACGCTGTTCGCGCTGCTCGAGCTGTACAAGCGCGGCGAGGCCGACTGGGAGCAGGACGAGAGCTTCGGCGAGATCGCGGTCCACGCGCGCGCCCGGCCGGCGGAGAGCTACGCCGAGCGCATCGCCGGTTGAGCCCGCGTGAGCGGGAGCGGGAGGGGAGAATGGAGATGATGGACGCGACCGCACAGGAGACGAGCTATAGAGGAAGCTCCGCCGGATGAGCGTGAGCGGGACAATCGAGGCGATGGACGCGACCGACCGGGAGCAGAACCTCCCTCGAGAGAGCGAGGGCGATCAGGCGACGGAGGGGGACGGCGGCGCGTCGCTGCAGCACCACGCTCGAGCGCACGCTCGAGGCGCTGCTGTTCCTCGCGCCCGACCCGCTGAGCGAGGCGGAGCTGGCCGAAGCGACTGAGGCCGGCGCCGAGGATGTGCAGGCCGCGCTCGGAGAGCTCGCCGAGCAGTACGCCGAGGGCCGGCGCGGGATCACGCTGCGCGAGCTGGGGGGCGGCTGGACGCTGGCGAGCGACCCCGCGGCCGAGGACGCGGCGCGGCGCCTGTTCAGCCGCAAGCGCGTCGCGACGCTCAGCCCCGCGCAGGCGGAGACGCTCGCGATCGTCGCCTACCTGCAGCCGATCTCCCGCCCGGAGATCACGCGCATCCGCGGCGTGAGCGCCGACTCCGCGACCGCGACGCTGCTCGAGCGCGGCCTGATCGAGGAGGGCGGGCGCTCGCAGTTCGGCGCGGTGCTCTACCGCACGGGCACGCAGTTCCTGAAGCTGTTCGGCCTGCGCACGCTCGACGAGCTACCCGACGTCGCCCGCTGGGACCCGACCCCGGAGGAGCAGGCGACGCTGCGCGAGCGATTGCTGCGCGCCGGCGAGGCCCGGGCCGGAGGCGGGCCGAGCGCTACCTAGCGAGTCGCCGGCATCCTCGTCGGGTCTCGTGCAACTGGCGGCTGCGACCAGCGCCCCGCCACACAGCTCTAGTATCCCTGCCCGCGCGCCGCGAGCGTCACGGCGCGAAAGAGATAGATCAGCCATCCGAGAGGAGCACGATGCAGACCCGCCGCGCCGTTGCAGTCATCGCCCTGCTTGCCTCGCTGTCCTTTGCCGCCGCCGCGCTTGCCGCGAGCCCGAAGAAGGGCGCCCACTTCACGGGCACGGCGACCGGGCAAGTGAAGTTCGCCACCAGCTTCGCCGCCAAAGACCCTCTGAGCTTTGCGACCTCGAGCAATGGCAAGCAGCTGTCGGGCTTCGCCTACACCGACAACGCCTGCGGTCTTGGAGCGTCCAAGCTCATCGAGCTCGGCACGATCGAGCTCGGCGCCGGCGGCAGGTTCTCGCTCTCGAAGAAGAAGTCGGCTCCCGAAAAGGACGCGACCGAAGATGGCGGCATGGTCGTCACGACGAGCACGCTCAGCGGTAGGTTCGTGTCCGCCGGCAAGGCCACGGGAACACTCGAATACATCCAGACACAGAGCGGCGCCTCGACCGCCCACTGCGGCCCGATCAAGCTCAAGTTCACCGCCAGCGCCTGAGCGCGGTCAGGAGCCTCCGGCGCGACCGGCCTGCGCGGCGAGTTGCCCGCAGGCCGCGTCGATGTCGCGGCCGCGTGTGAGACGCACCGTCACGGGGATGTTGCGGGATTCGAGCGCCGTGCGGAAGGCGGCGATCGACTCGCGCGAGGAGCCTTCGTAGGGCGAGTCCGTCGGGTTGTAGGGGATCAGGTTGACCTTGAAGATCGACGGCTGGGCGGGCGGGCTCGATGACGGTCCCGACAGCGCGCGAGCGAGCGACAGCGCCTGCTGGTAGCGGTCGTTGACGCCCGCGAGCATCACGTACTCGACGAACACACGGCGGTGCTTGCGCTCGTAGAACGCGCGGCAGGCGTCGAGCACGTCCTTCAGCGGATAACGGTCGTTGACGGGCATCAGCTCCGAGCGCAGCGCTTCGTCGGCCGCGTGCAACGACAGCGCCAGGCGCAGCGGCAGTGGCTGCTCGGCGAGCCGTTCGATTCCGGGGATCCAGCCGACCGTCGAGATCGCCGTGCGGCGGTTGGTGATGCCGAGCTTGGGCAGCCGCTCGCAGGCCGCGAGCACGTTGTCGAGGTTCAGCAATGGCTCGCCCATGCCCATGAAGACGCAGTGGTCGATCGCCTCGATCCGGCGGAAGTGCAGCGCCTGGTCGAGGATCTCCGAGGTGGTGAGGTTGCGCGCGAACTTCATCTGACCCGTCGCGCAGAACGTGCACGTCAGCGGGCAGCCCGACTGCGAGGAGACGCAGATCGAGCGCCGCCGGTCTCGATACCGCATCAGCACCGCCTCCAGCGGGCGGCCGTCGGCAGTCGTGAACAGCGCCTTGATCGTGCCGTCGCTTGCGTGGGCCTGCTCGGCGAGCGTCAGGCTCGAGAACGGCAGCTCGCGCGCGAGCGTCTCGCGCAGCGCTCTCGGCAGGTTCGTCATCTGCTCGTAGCCCTCCACGCCCTTCGCCGCCCACGCCCAGATCTGGCCGGCGCGAAAGCGCGGCTCGCCGTGCGCGGCGAGCGTCTGGTCGAGGAGCGCGAGGTCCATCGCCCCTATGGTGGCAGCCGATGCGCCTCGCCAAGTACCTCGCCCACGCCGGCGTCGCCTCGCGACGTGCCGCGGAGACGGTGATCGCCGCCGGGCGGGTGGAAGTCGACGGGGAGATCGTGCGCGATCCGGCCCGCGACGTGAGTGAACAGAACCGCGTGACCGTCGATGGTCGCACGCTGACCGGCGCAGAGGCGCGCGTCGTCTACGCGCTGCACAAGCCGCTCGGCGTCGTCTCGACCGCGCACGACCCCGGCGGCCGCCCGACGGTCGTCGAGCTCGTCCCCGCCACCGGCCTGCGGCTGTATCCGGTCGGCCGTCTCGACGCCGACTCGAGCGGTCTGATCCTGCTCACGAACGACGGCGAGCTCGCCAACCGGCTGACGCATCCGCGCTTCGAGGTGGAGAAGACCTATCGGGCGACGCTCGGCGGCGCTCCTGTGGGGGACGGCGTGCTGCGGGCGCTGCGCCGCGGCGTCGAGCTCGACGACGGCCCCACCGCGCCCGCGCGCGTGCGCCGGATCGGGAGGAGCCTGATCGAGATCACGATCCACGAAGGCCGCAACCGCCAGGTGCGGCGCATGTGCGAGGCGGTCGGGCGGCCGGTGCTCGCGCTGGAGCGCGTCGCCTTCGGTCCGCTGCGGCTGGGTGGCCTCGCCGTCGGTGAGCACCGGCGGTTGACCGAGCGGGAGATCGAGGACCTGCGGGCCCTCTCGGCCGCTTGAGGATCTCTCGGCCGCGTGAGCCAATTGTGTCCGGGACGCGCGGTCTGTGCCGGTTTTGTGCCGAGAATGTGACGGATTTGTGCCGGGAAGATAAAGCTGGCGGAGTCTAGATGAGTAGTGCCACGGTGTTAGGTGGTGTAGCAGGCGAGTGATCGGCTGGGGCGGTTGAGTTGGTGGTTGAGTGCGACGGCGGCTGCGAGCGCGGCGAAGCGGGCGGCCAGTCGCACACGGAGGTTTCTAAGGGTGCGCGCGCCGTGTCGCTCGAGTGTGAGGATGTCCTTGCAGGTCCAGAAGATCGACTCGATGCGTTGGCGGATCGGTGCGAGGTGTGGTCGGCGGCCCGCCTCGTCCTTGCGCCGTGGTCGCATGATCGTGGCGTCCAGCGCCGTCAGCTCGGTCTCGAAGTCCTTGCCGCGGAAATTCTTGTCGCCGATCAGGGTCAGCATCTGCCCGGGTTGCCGTTCGCAGCGGGTGAGCATCTGCAAGCACACCAGCTTCTCGTCGATCTTCGGCGAGGTCAGCGCGAGCGCTCTTGGCGTGCCGTCCGGCGCGAACAGGGCGTGCAGGCGGAACCCGAAGAAGTAGCGGCTGTGGCTGGCGCAGTAGCCGTAGTCGGCGGCGTCGGTGAGCGCTTCAGCGAGGCTGGAGGACCCGCCGCGCTTGACGGTCTCCCGCGAGCGGGCGCACTCGACCGGGGTGGAGTCGACCAACAGCAGATCGTCGAAGAACCCGGGGCTCTGCCTGGCGAAGTGTGCGATCAGCGCCTCGATCTGCCCTGAGAGTCGCAGCCGGCGCTTGTGGAAGGCGTCGCGAGTGGGAAGCGTCGGGAACAGGTGCCCCAGACGCTTGCCGGCGACTGCGACGAACCGATAATCGGATGGGATCCCCATGATCGCCTGAGCGACGCACAGGGCGACGATCTCCGCATCGGTAACCCTCCGACGCGCGTTTCCTCGCTTCTTGGGCAGGAAATCATCCGCGATGCAGTAAACAACGGTGAGCAGCAGCTCGAGGTCGGCTTCCATCGAGACCCTCCCCTGGGTCGGCGTTGGCAATTGAACAACGCCGACTTCGGGCTGCCTGCTTATCTCTCCTTCAAGACCACGACCGTGGCACTACTCATCTAGTAACCGCTTAAGGGCTTATCCCGGAAGGGTTGTGTAGCTCGGCGTTGAACTTGATCTGAGGGCTGTCGTGCCATTCGATCAGGAGGTCTGTGATGGGCTACATGGTCAGTCAGGATGATGGTTGGCGGATGCCGGATTGGTTGTGGGAGCGGATCGAGCCGCTGCTTCCAGCACCGCCGTTTCACCCGTTGGGCTGTCACGCGCCGCGGGTGCCCGATCGTGACGCGATGGACGCGATCATGCTGGTGCTGCGGACCGGGATGCAGTGGAACGCGCTGAACGCGACGGGCGTGTGCTCTTCATCCTCGGCGCATCGGCGTTTTCAGGAGTGGGAGCAGGCCGGTGTGTTCCATGAGATCTGGCGCCAAGGGCTTTTGGAGTACGACAGGGCTGTGGGCATCGACTGGTCGTTCCTGTCGGCCGATGGGGCGATGACCAAAGCCCCGCTGGGAGGAGCCAAGACCGGCCCGAACCACACTGACCGGGCCAAGGGGGGGCGAAGCGTTCGGTCCTCGCGGAGGGTGCGGGGGTCCCGGTCGGGCTCGATCACGACGGCGCGAACCGCAACGACCACAAGCTGCTGAAGGGGACGCTCGACTCGATCCCGATCGAGCGGCCCGAACCGACCCCGGAGCAGCCGCAGGGCATCTGTCTGGACAAGGCGTATGACAACGCCGAGGTCCGCGAGCTCGTCATTGATTACGAGCTCACGCCGCACATCCGCGCACGCGGCGAGGAGATCGACCTGAAGGCCCACAACCCCGAGTGGAAAGCACGCCGCTGGGTCGTCGAGGCATGCCACTCCTGGCTGAACCGCAACCGCGGGATACTCATCCGCTGGTCAAAGAAGGACGAGAACCACCTCGCCCTCCTACAACTCTCAAGCGGCCTCATCGCATTCAAGAAGGCCAACCTCGCCACCATCGCCGCCACCCAACCGGGATAGGCCCTAAGAGACTGCGTATAACTATAGTGTCACGCAATCTTAAAAGTATAAGAGCGTTCGCGCCGTCTTTAGAAAGCACATCACCGCCACATCCCGGCGCCCGCAACGGCGGCTCGGGACAACTGACACAATCGCCGCCATGCCCGAACGCCTCTTCGCCCTGCGCGGCGCCATCTCCGTCGACCGCAACGACGCGCAGGACATCCTCGACGCCACCTCCGAGCTGATGCAGGCGATCATGGAGCGCAACGCGCTGCCCCCGAGCACGTCGTCAGCTGCATCTTCACCGCCACGAACGACCTCAACGCGGAGTTCCCCGCCGTCGCCGCGCGCGCGCTCGGCTTCGATCGCGTGCCGCTGCTCTGCTCGCGCGAGATCCCCGTCCCGCGCGCGCTCCCGCGCGTTATCAGGGTGCTGATCCATTACTACGCCGACGAGGCCCACGAGTCCCGCCACGTCTACCTCGGCGACGCGTCCGCGCTGCGCGAGACCTGCAGTCGGCGCAGTAGGGTCTGCGTCGCGGGCCGTTCAGGCGATTTTTTGGGAGACCGTCGCGCACAGCGAGCCGAAGTAAGGCTGCTATCGCCGGTCAGCCGGCACAGTTTCGCCACTATCCGGCGCTCCGCGCCCGCGCACGGCACAATAGGCCCCGAGATGACCCTCGAGTTCACAGAGCGAATCGCGCGCATCCCGATCTACCCGGCGGCCGGCGGCTACGCCCAGCAAGAGCCGCTCGTGCGCCTCGCGAGCAACGAGTCGCCCTACCCGCCGCTGACGGAGGTGCGCGAAGCGATCGAGCACGCGCTCTCAACGCTCAACCGCTACCCCGACCCGACCAACGCGGCCCTCCGCGCCCGCCTCTCCGACCGCTACGGCGTGCCCGCGGCGCGGATCGCGATCGGCAACGGCTCCTGCGACGTCCTGCTCGCCGCCGGCGAGGCGCTGCTCGAGCCCGGCGCCGAGCTCGTCTACGCGTGGCCGTCGTTCTCGATCTACCCCCACCTCGCCGCCGCCTCCGGCGCGCGCGCGGTGACCGTCCCGCTCGACGCCGAGGACCGCCACGACCTCGACGCGATGCTCCGCGAGATCACCGTCGCGACGCGCCTCACGATCGTCTGCAACCCCAACAACCCCACCTCGACCGCGCTGCCCCTGTCGGAGATCGCCGCGTTCGTCGCCGAGGTCCCGCCGCACGTCTGCGTCGTGATCGACGAGGCCTACTGCGAGTTCAACCTGCTCGACGACCCCGACGCCTCGGTCGCGCTGCTCGAGCGCCACCCGAACCTCGTGCTGCTGCGCACCTTCTCCAAGGTCTACGGCCTCTGCGGGCTGCGCGTCGGCTTCGCGCTGTGCGGCTCCGAGGACCTGCCGCGCGCGGTCGACCAGGTCCGCCAGCCGTTCTTCTGCAACGCGCTCGCGCAGGCCGCCGCGGTCGAGGCGCTCGCCCACCAGGACGCCGTCACCGAACGCGTCACCCGCACCGTCGCCGAGCGCCTTTCGGTCGACGAGCGCCTGCGCGCGCTCGGCCTCGACCCGGCGATCTCGCAGGCGAACTTCTGCTGGTTCTCGCTCGGCGAGGAGCGCGAGGAGGCGGAGGTGATGCACGGCCTGGAAGAACGCGGCGTGCTCGTGCGCGCCGGCGGCGCGCTCGGTCGCGAGGGCGCGCTGCGCGTCACCTACGGCACCCCAGAAGAAAACGAGCGTTTTCTCGAGGCGCTCGCCGAGGTTCTGTAGTCCTTTCTCGCGAGACTGTGCTGGCTGACCGGCGATACGAGCCTTTCTACGGATCGTTGTGCGCGACGGTCTCCCAAAAGCGACCCTCAAACCTGCTACAACTTCCTCAGATGGCCACGTCTGCGTCCGCATCCCAGCTCCATCCCCGCGCGTATTCGTGGTCGTTCCTGCGCACCTGGCGATTTAGCTAGGCGCTTCGGCCTGTCCCGTTCGTGAGCGGGACTCCGATGGCCGCTTTGGGTCCAACTTCGGACCGAGTGCCCTTCCTCACCGGGTGTCCCGCGCCCCCTCACGGTTTCCAGGCCGTAAGCTCTCAGGTGCAGTAGAAAGGATGAATCGATGATGATCGCGACGAAGCAGACAGCCACACTCGAGCAGATCGAGGCGGTGGTCGATGAGGTCGAGCGCGTCGACGCGCTCGCCGGCAAGGCGCTCGCGGGAAGGGGGCCGACCCATGCCTGAGGTGCCCGGCACGCAGCTTCACCCGGCCGACTACGTCAGCGACCGGCGAATCGAGCGGGTCGTTCCGCTGCTCGCGCCCGATGTGGTTCTGGACGAGCTGCCGCTCAACGGCGAGCAGGCGGACGTCGTGATCCGTGGCCGCCGCGAGGTTCAGGACGTCCTTCAGCGGACCGACGAGCGGTTGCTGGCCGTCGTCGGGCCGTGCAGCGTGCACGATCCCGACGCGACGCTCGAGTACGCGGCGAAACTCCGGCGGCTGGCGTGCGATCTGAGCGGCGAGCTGCTGATTGCGATGCGCGTCTACTTCGAGAAGCCCCGCACGACGATCGGTTGGAAGGGGCTGATCAACGATCCGCATCTCGACGGCTCGGGCGACGTCAACGCGGGCCTGCATCTGGCGCGGCGCGTGCTGCTCGGTGTGCTCGACACCGGGCTTCCGGTCGGCTGCGAGTTTCTCGACCCGATCACGCCGCAGTACATCGCCGACGCGGTCTCGTGGGGGGCGATCGGGGCGCGCACCACCGAGAGCCAGATCCACCGCCAGCTCGGATCGGGGCTGTCGATGCCGGTCGGCTTCAAGAACCGCACTGACGGCAACGTCCAGGTGGCCGTGGATGCGGTGCGTGCCGCGGCCGAGCCACACGCCTTCGCGGGCATCGATCGCAACGGCACGCCGGCGATTCTGTACACACGTGGCAACGCCGACTGTCACATCATCCTGCGCGGCGGCAAAGGCCGGCCGAACTACCCGGCGCCGAGTGTGGCGGCGGCACTCGAGCTGCTCGACACCGCGCATCTGCCGCGACGCTTGATGATCGACCTGAGCCACGACAACAGCGGCAAGGACCCCGAGCGCCAGCCGGCTGTGGCAGCCGACGTGGGCAGGCAGGTCACGAACGGCAACCGTGCCATCGCCGGCGTGATGCTGGAGTCGTTCCTGCTCGCCGGCCGTCAGGAGCTGAAACCCGATGCCCACCCACCCGAGCTGCGCTACGGCCAGTCGATCACCGACGGCTGCATAGGCTGGGAGACGACCGTCGAGGTGCTGGAGGGGCTGGCAGAATCCGTGCGCGATCGCAGCGCCTCCGGCGTGCAGACGGCGCAGCGCTGAACGGATGCGGGTCGCGGTCCTCGGGGTCGGGCTGATCGGCGGCTCGATCGGGCTGGCCGCGCGCGAGCGCGCGGGAGTCGAGGTGTCGGGCTAGGACCCCGACTCGCGCGTGCGTGAGCCGGCGCTCTCGCTGGGCGCGATCGACTCCGCGGCGGCGGACATCGCCGGCGCCGTCGCGGGCGCGGACGTCGTGTTCGTGGCCGCGCCGGTCGGCGCGCTCGTGCAGACCGTCCGCGCGGCGCTCGCGCAGGCGGGCGCCGGACACCGTCGTCACCGACGTCGGCTCGACCAAGCGCACCGTCGCCGCGGCCGGTCGTGTCCGACGAGCGCTTCATCGGCGGGCATCCCCTCGCCGGCGCCGAGACCGCGGGCGTCGAGCACGCGCGCGCCGACCTGTTCGACGGCGCCGTCTGGTACCTGACCCCCGCGCGCGGCAGCACGGCCGGCGTGCTCTACGAGCGGCTGCACCGCCTGCTCGACGAGCTTCGGCGCGCAGCCCGCGGCGATCGACGCCGACACGCACGACCGCCTGATGGCGTCCGTCTCGCACCTGCCGCACGTGCTCGCCAACCTGCTCGTCGCGCAGGCCGCGAGCGTGCTCGGGGGAGAGGACGAGCGAGCGCCTGCCGGCGGTCGGCCCGTCCTTCCGCGACGCCACGCGCGTCGCCGGCGCCAACACCGCGATCTGGACCGACATCTACCTGTCCAACCGCGATGCCCTGATCGCCGGCATCGACGGGCTGACCGCAGCGGCTGGGCGATGTGCGCGCGCGCCCTCGCAGGCAGGCGACGCGGCGGCGGTGTCCGCCTGGAACGAGCGCGCGCGCGCGGACCGCGACGCGCTGCTCGGCGCGGGGCTCGTCGGCGGCGCCGGGGGCGACGAGCGCGATCGAGCTGCGCGCCTCCGTGCCCAACCGCCCGGGCGTGATCGCCGAGCTCGCGCTGGCGCTCGGCGGCGCGGGCGTGAACATCCTCGACATGGCGCTCTCGCCCTCCGAGGACAACCGCCAGGGCGTGATCGCGCTGTGGGTTGGCGGCGAGCTCCACGCCGGGCGCGCGCAGGAGCTGATCGCGGGCCTCGGCTTCCCGGTCGCGCGGGCCTGACGCCTGCGCGGCACGGTCATACTGTCGCCCATGAACCTGCGCTTCGAGCCCTCGGGCGGCCTGCAGGGAAAGCTGACCGCCGCCGGCGGACAAGTCGATCTCCCATCGCGCCGCGCTGCTCGGGGCGATGGCCTCGGAGCCGGTGCGGATCGAGAACTACCTGCACGCCGCCGACACCGACTCCACGCTCGAGGCCGTGCGCGCGCTCGGCGCGCTCGTGGAGGTGCGCGAGGGCGACGGCGAGGTCGTGGTGCGCGGCACCGGCCTGCGCGAGGCGCGCGAGCCGGACGGGCCGATCGACGTCGGCAACGCCGGCACGCTGCTGCGCCTGCTGCCGGGCTGGCTGGCCGCGCAGGAGGGGCGCTCGTTCACGCTCGACGGCGACGAGTCGATCCGCCGCCGCCCGGTCGACCGCGTCGCCGAGCCGCTGCGGCTGATGGGCGCGGAGCTGACGGCCACCGACGGGCGCTTCCCGCCGTTTGAGGTCCGCGGCGCGCGGCTGCGCTGCATCTCCTACGAGCTGCCGGTCGCGAGCGCGCAGGTCAAGTCGTGCGTGCTGCTGGCGGCGCTCGCCGCGGACGGCGCCACGACGGTCGGCGAGCCCGCGCGCAGCCGCGACCACACCGAGCGGATGCTCCTGCGCGCCGGGGTCAACATCCACCGCAACGGCCGCCACGTGACCGTCGTCAACGCCGACGAGCTCGTGCTCGAGCGCGTGCGGGTCCCGGGCGATCTCAGCTCGGCGGCGTTCATGATCGCCGCCGGCGTGCTCGTCCCGGGCTCGCGCCTGCTGATCGGGGACGTCGGCGTCAACTGGACGCGCACCGGCTTCCTGCGGATCCTCCGCCGGATGCGGGGGATCGTGCTCGGCGACCTCGAGGACGAGTCGGGCGAGCTCGCTCCCGAGGAGCCGGTCAGCGACCTCGACGTCGCCCACGGCGCGCTCGAGGGCACGGTCGTGGAGGCCGAGGAGGTGCCGCTGGCGATCGACGAGCTGCCGCTGGTCGCGCTGCTCGGCTGCTTCGCCGAGGGCGAGACGGTCGTGCACGGCGCGCAGGAGCTGCGCGTGAAGGAGTCCGACCGGATCGCCGGCGTGGTCGAGGGCCTGCGCGGCCTCGGCGCCGAGATCGAGGCGACCGAGGACGGCTTCGCGGTGCGGGCGGCGGCGCGGGCGGTCTGCGCGGCGGCGTGATCGACGCCCGCGGCGACCACCGCCTGGCGATGCTCGGCGCCGTCGCCGGTCTCGCCTCGCGCGAGGGCGTCGAGGTGCTCGGCATGGAGGCCGCCGCGGTCTCCTACCCGGGGTTCGTCGAGGACCTGGCGGCGCTGTCCTCGTGATGTCCGTCTCCGTCCTCGATCTGTCCGATCTGATGTCGATCCCACCGACGCCATGCTCGTAGCGATCGACGGTCCCGCCGGGGCCGGCAAGTCGACCGTCGCCCGCGCGCTCGCGCAGCGGCTCGGCTTCACCTACCTGGACAGCGGCGCGATGTATCGCTGCGTGGCGCTGCTGTCGCTCGACGCGCCCGGCGAGCAGCCGGCGGCGCTGGCCCGGCGAGCGCGGATCGAGCTGGGCGAGCGCATCCTGCTCGACGGGCGCGACGTGAGCGAGGCGATCCGCGCGCCCGAGGTCTCCGAGGCCGCCTCGCGCGTGGCCGCCGACGCGGGCGTGCGCGCGGCGCTCGTCGCCTCCCAGCGCGCGCTGATCGCCGCCGGCGACTGGGTCGCCGAGGGGCGCGACATCGGCACGGTCGTCGCGCCCGAGGCCGAGCTGAAGGTGTTCCTCACCGCCTCCCCCGAGGAGCGCGCGCGCCGTCGCGCCGCCGAGCTCGGCGCCGATCCTCGGACGGTGCTCGCCGAGCAGACGCTGCGCGACGAGCGCGACACCACGCGCGAGCACAGCCCGCTCGCGGCCGCGCCGGGAGCGGTCGTGCTCGACACGAGCGGGCTGACGGTCGCGGAGGTGGTCGAGCGGATCGCCGCGCTCGCCCGCGCGGCCTCGTCCGAGGCCTGAGCGGCGCTTGCCGCCGGCTCGCCGGGGCATCGCCGCCCCGGTCATACTGAGCCGATGCTGAAGGTCGCCGTCGTCGGCTATCCGAACGTGGGGAAGTCCTCGCTGATCAACCGCCTCACGGGCACGCGCGAGGCGGTCGTGCACGAGCGCCCCGGCATCACGCGCGACCGCAAGGAGCTCGAGTGCGAGTGGAACGGACGCCGCTTCACGCTGATCGACACGGGCGGGGTCGACTTCCAGGACGAGGATCCGCTCGCCGGCTCGATCCGCGACCAGGCGCGCGCGGGGCTGGCCGACGCGCAGGTGGCGGTGCTCGTGGTCGACGCGCGCGCCGGCGTGCGGCCCGGCGACGAGGAGATGGCGGACCTGCTGCGCCGCTCGGCGCTGCCGCTGATCGTGGCGGCGAACAAGTGCGACGGCGTCGCCGAGATGCCGCTGGCCTCGGAGTTCCATCGCCTCGGCCTCGGCGCGCCGATCCCCGTCTCGGCCGCCCAGGGCCTCGGCACCGGCGATCTGCTCGACCGGATCGTCGAGCTGCTGCCCGCCAGCGAGGACGAGCCCGACGGAGACGCGGTGCGCCTGGCGATCATCGGCCGTCCGAACGTCGGCAAGTCCTCGCTCGTCAACCGCTTCCTCGGCGAGGAGCGCGTGATCGTCTCCGACGTCGCCGGCACCACGCGCGACGCGATCGACATGCCGCTGCTGGTCGGCGAGCGCAAGCTGATCCTCGTCGACACCGCCGGGATGCGCCGCCAGTCGAAGGTCGCCGACTCGGTCGAGTACTACACGGCGCTGCGCTCCCAGCGCGCCGCCGAGCGCGCCGACGTGGCGCTGGTCGTGTGCGACGCGCGCGAAGGCGTCACCGCCCAGGATCTGCGGATCGCGGAGCTCGCGATGAAGGCCGGCTGCGCCACCGCGATCGTGCTGAACAAGTGGGACGTTCGCGAAGGCTCCGAGGACGATCTCGACCACGAGCGCGGGCGCGTGGCCGACAAGCTGCGCCTGCGCCCGCGCGTGCTGACCGCGAGCGCGCTCACCGGCCGCCACGTCGCGCGCCTCTTGACCGAGGCGCTCGCGCTCGGCGATCGCATGTCCAGCCGGATCCCCACCGCCGAGCTCAACCGCTTCCTCGCCGAGACCGTCCAGGCGCGCCAGCCCCCCGTGGGGACGCGCCGCGGCTCGAGCCAGCACCGGCTGAAGCTGATCTACATGGCCCAGATCGGCGAGCGCCCGCCGCGCTTCGCGATCCAGATCAACTCGCGCGCGCGCGTCACGCGCGACTACGCCTACTTCGTCGAGAACCGCCTGCGCGCCCGCTACGGGATGGACGGGGTGCCGCTCGTGATCGACTTCGTCGAGCGCGGCCAGCGCGGGCGGGAGGCGCCGCGTCAGCGTCGATCAGCGTCGCGCGGGCGGCCGGAGAGACGTGTGGGGGCTGCGCGAGGCGGTGATGATGCGGGGGCGCGGTGATGATGGGCGGCGATAACGATGGTTTCTAAAGCTGTCCGGAAGCATGTTCTTCTTTTTCAAGTGCGTATAACTATGGTTTCACGAATCTTGTTTTGAATACAAGACTTCGGCCCGTCTTTATCTTTCTCGCCTTCCTCGTCTTCCTAACTCCCCTATTCTCTATCGACTTTTCCCCTCGCCTGCGACCCCTGGAGCGATTCCCGAACCCATGAGCCAGCTTCCTGACAACGAGTACCTGTTCACCTCCGAGTCGGTCACCGAGGGCCACCCGGACAAGATCGCCGACCAGATCTCCGACGGCGTGCTCGACGCCGTGCTCACAGACGACCCCTACGGCCGCGTCGCCTGCGAGACGCTCGTCAACACCGGCCTGATCGTCGTCTCGGGCGAGATCTCGACCGACACCTACGTCGACATCCAGGAGATCGCGCGCGAGACGGTCCGCCGGATCGGCTACGACGACGCCGACCTACGGCTTCGACTGCGACACCTGCGCGGTGATCAACGCGATCGACAAACAGTCCCCCGACATCGCCCAGGGCGTCGACGCCGCCTACGAGACGCGCCACGACCCGGCCGACGAGGACGAGCTCGACGTCGCCGGCGCGGGCGACCAGGGGATGATGTTCGGCTACGCCACGCAACGAGACCGACGAGCTGATGCCGCTGCCGATCGCGCTCGCGCACAAGCTCGCCCGGCGCCTGTCGGAGGTGCGCAAGGGCGAGGTGCTGCCGTACCTGCGCCCGGACGGCAAGACGCAGGTGACGGTCCGCTACCAGGACGGCAAGCCGGTCGAGATCGAGAAGATCCTGATCTCCACCCAGCACGCCGACGGGATCGACGCCGAGGCGCTGATCAAGCCCGACCTGCTCGAGCACGTGCTGCGGCCCGTGCTGCCGAGCGGCCTCTACGACGAGAGCAAGCTGCGTCAAGAACTTCCTCGTCAACCCGACCGGGCGGTTCGTGATCGGCGGCCCGATGGGCGACTGCGGCCTGACCGGACGCAAGATCATCGTCGACACCTACGGCGGCATGGCCCGCCACGGCGGCGGCGCGTTCTCCGGCAAGGACCCCTCGAAGGTCGACCGCTCCGCCGCCTACGCCGCGCGCTGGGTCGCCAAGAACATCGTCGCCGCCGGCCTCGCCGAGCGCGCCGAGGTGCAGGTCGCCTACGCGATCGGCGTCGCGCACCCGGTGTCGGTGATGGTCGAGACGTTCGGCACCGAGAAGATCGGCCGCGGCGAGATCGCGCGACTGGTCGACGAGCACTTCGACCTGCGCCCCGGCGCCTTCCGCGAGGAGCTCAAACTGCACCGCCCGATCTACCAGAAGACCGCCGCCTACGGGCACTTCGGCCGCGACGACCACGACTTCACGTGGGAGCGCACCGACAAGGCCGCGGCGCTGCGCGCGGCCGCCGGTCTCTAGCGGGAGGGGGCAGGAGAGCGGGAGGGGGGCAGGCCCCCCTCCCGACCACCCCCCGCCGTGGTAGACCGAGGTCGGGCCGGCAAAGCCGGCCCTTGTGGCAGGTTCTGATGCGTCGCGGTGCACGCTTGGTGGTTTGGTCACCACTACGACCGTTATAACCACAGTCGCCTCCGACGGATGGTCCGGCCTGGAGACTAGGGTCCACGGCGTGCCTTCGATCGCCCTGGTCGAGCCGATGACGACCGCCCGCGCGCTGCGCGGGCCGTTCGACTACCGGCTGCCGGAGGAGCTGCGCGGCGGTGCCGTGGAGGTCGGCTCGATGCTGGTCGTGCCCTTCGGCCGGCGCGAGGTGCTGGGCGTGGTCGTCGGCCTGGCCGAGCGCAGCGAGGTCGCCGAGGAGAAGCTGCTCGCGCCGCTGCGCGCGCTCGATCTCGGCGTCCCCGGCGATCTGGTGGCGCTGGCCGAGTGGATCGCCGCGGAGTACTGCTCGACGATCTCGCGCGCGCTCTCGCTCGTGCTGCCGCCCGGCGCCGCGCGCCGCCTGAGCGGGCGCAAGCGCCGTGCCGTGACCCGCCGCGTGCACCTGCCCGTCGGCGCGCGCAGCCCCGAGCCGCCGCAGCTTGACCGCCGAGCAGTCCGAGGTGCTCGCGGCGCTGGTCGCGCGCACGCGCTCGCCGCGCGCGAGGAGGGGCCCGCGGCCCGGCGGGCCTCCTCGCGCCAGCTGCTGCACGGCGTCACCGGCTCCGGCAAGACCGAGATCTACCTGCGCGCCGCCGCGGTCGCGCTCGAGCAGGGACGCGGCGCGATCGTGCTCGTCCCGGAGATCGCGCTCACGCCGCAGATCGTCGGGCGCTTCGTCGAACGCTTCGGCGACACCGTCGCGGTGCTCCACTCGCAGCTGCGCCCGGCCGAGCGCTACGAGGAGTGGCGGCGCCTGCGCGCGGGGGAGGCACGGGTCTGCGTCGGTCCGCGCTCGGCCGTGTTCGCGCCGATCGAGGACCTCGGCCTGATCGTCGTCGACGAGGAGCACGACGCCTCCTACAAGCACGAGGGCGACCCCCGCTACGACGCCCGCGACGTCGCCGCCGAGCGCGCCCAGCGCTGCGGGGCGCTGCTGCTGCTGGGCAGCGCCACGCCGCGGCCGGAGAGCGCCCTCGCGGTGCCCCGGCCGCTGCGCCTGCCCGGCCGCGTCGACGGCCGGCCGCTGCCGGAGGTCGAGGTTCTCGACATGCGCGGCGAGAGCCAGGGTCTGCACCCGCTCACCGCCCGCGCGCTCGCCGAGGTGCGCAGCGAAGGCGGGAAGGCGATCGTGCTGCTCAACCGCCGCGGCTGGTCGAACTTCCTCTCCTGCCGCTCCTGCGGCCGGGTGTGGAGCTGCCCGGACTGCGACGTGGCGCTCGTGCTGCACCGCGCCGAGGGCCACGTGGCCTGCCACCACTGCGGCCACCGCGAGCCCGCGCCGGCGCGCTGTGGCGACTGCGGCTCGACCGCCGTCGCGCGCCACGGCGCGGGCACCGAGCGCGTGCAGCACGAGCTCGCGGCCACGCTCGACGACGGGAGCTTCCCGGTCTTCCGCCTCGACGCCGACATCGCCGGCGCCGGAGGCGAGCAGGACGGGGTGGGGGCGCTGCTGCGCCGCTTCGAGGCGGCCGCGCGGGGGTGCTGATCGGCACCCAGATGGTCGCCAAGGGCCACGACTTCCGCGACGTGACGCTCGGCGTGGTGCTCGACGCCGACGCGACCCTGCGCTTCCCCGACTTCCGCGCGGAGGAGCGCACGTTCGCGCTGATCGCGCAGCTCGCCGGCCGCGTCGGGCGCGGCGGCGAGGGGCGCGTGCTGGTGCAGAGCATCGCCCCCGAAGCCCGCGCGATCGAGTACGCCGCGCGCCACGACACCGACGGCTTCCTGGCGGGCGAGCTCCAGCGCCGCGAGGCGCTGCGCTACCCGCCCTTCTCGCACCTGATCAGGATCGTCTGCTCCTCCGTCGAGCCGGCCCCGGCGCGCGCGGCGGCGGACGCGCTGCGCGAGCGACTGCGGATCGTGCCCCCCGGTCCCGAGGCGAACGTGCTCGGTCCCGCCGATCTGTTTCGCCTGCGCGGACGCGAGCGCCAGGTGCTCGTCGTGAAGGCCTCCGAGCGCCGTCCCGCCGTGCACGCGGTCGGCGAGGCGGTGCGGCGGGTCGCGGCAGCGCGGGAGCACGCGGGCGTGAGCTTCAGCGTCGACGTCGACCCGCAATAAACTCAGAGGCGCGATGGCCGAGACAGACGAGCTGACAGAGACCGGGGAGCAGGCGGAGCTCGGGGGAGAGGTCGAGCAGGACGCCGAGGAGGAGCGCCCGAAGGAGCTCGATCCGGAGACCCGCGCGCGCCGCGACGCGGCGCTGCGCCACGTGCGCAAGCTCGGCGACCCGGTGCTGCGCGCGAGCGCGCTCCCGGTCGATCGCTTCGACGAGGCGCTGCGCGCCGAGATCGAGCGCATGGGCGAGCTGATGGACGAGGCGCTCGGGATCGGCCTGGCCGCCACCCAGATCGGCGTGCTGCACCGCGTGCTCGTCTACCGCGCCGACCCCGAGGATCCGCTGACCGTGCTCGTCAACCCCGTCCTCGAGTGGTCGAGCGAGGAGACGGAGACCGCGAGCGAGGGCTGCCTGAGCATCCCCTTCGTCCACGTCGACGTCGAGCGCCCCGCCGAAGTGCGGGTACGCGCGCGCGACGGGTATGGCGCCGAGCTGAAGGTGCACGGAAGCGGGCTGACCGCGCGGGTGATCCAGCACGAGATGGACCATCTCGACGGCATCCTCATGATCGACCGGATCTCGCGCGAGGAGCGCAAGGAGGCGATGCGCGCGATGCGCGAGGCGCAGCGGGAGGCCAGCGAGCCCGGCGGCGGCGCTCGCGCGAGCGGGGAGGCCGGCGAGGACCGTGAGCACGGCGAGGTCGGGGACACTGGCGGGGACGAAGGCGCCCGTAGGCTGTTACGGGCGCCGGCGACAGCGGCGAGCGGCGCCCTGATGCCGACGAGGCCGTCCCGGACGTGAGCCCCGCCTAGCGCGCGGCTCGCGGCGGGGTCCCGATCTTGCGCACCGTCTTCCTCGGCACGTCCGAGTTCGCCGCCGCCGTGCTCGAGCGGCTGGCCGCGAGCGATCACCGTCCCGCGCTGGTGCTCAGCCGCCCCGACCGGCCCCGCGGTCGCGGTCGCCGGCTGGCGGCGCCACCGGTCGCCGAGCGGGCCCGCGCGCTGGGGATCGCGCTCGAGCAGCCCGAGCGCGTGAACGAGCCGCCGGTCGTGGAGCAAATCGCGCAGGCGCGGCCGGACGTGGTCGTCGTGTGCGCCTTCGGGGCGCTGATCAAGGAGCCGCTGCTGTCCGCGCACGAGCTGCTGAACGTGCACCCTTCGCTGCTGCCGCGCTGGCGGGGGGCGGCGCCGATCGAGCGCGCGATCATGGCCGGCGACGAGCGCACCGGCGTGTCGATCATGCGCCTCACCGCCGGGCTCGACAGCGGGCCGGTGTGCCTCACAGCCGCCGAGCCGATCGCGCCCGAGGACACCTACGGCTCGCTCGCCGCGCGCCTGCAGGAGGCCGGCGGCGAGCTGCTCGTGCGTGCGCTCGATCTGATCGCGGCGGGCGCACCGCCCGCCTTCGCCGAGCAGGACGAGGCGGGCGTGACCTACGCCGAGAAGATCGCCCCCGAGGACCGCCTGCTCGATCCGGCCCGGCCGGCGGTGGAGCTGGAGCGCGTGGTGCGCGCGCTGCACCCGCACATCGGCGCGCGGGTCGCGCTCGCGGACGGGGCGCTGCTGGGGGTGCGCCGCGCGCGCGTGGCGACTTGGGAAGCGCCGGATGGAAGGTCGGGAGGTGTGCCGGATGGACCGCCGGAGATCGCGCTGGGAACCCTGACGGCCGTCGCGGGACGGCTTCTGTACGGCGCCGAGCGATCGCGCGCTGGAGCTGCTCGAGGTGCAGCCGCCGGGGGGTCGTGCGATGGACGCGGACGCCTACCTGCGCGGCCACGGCCAGTCGCTGCCGCGACGATGAGCGCTCCCGTGCTGAGCAGCGCGCGTCGCCCCCGCGCGTCGCTGCGCCTACACGGTGCTGCGGCGCGTGTTCGAGGACGGCGCCTACGCCGACCGCGCGCTGCGCGGCGAGGCGAAGGAGCTCGACGCGCGCGACCGGGCGCTCGCGATGCGCCTCGCCTACGGCGCGGTGCAGCGCAAGGGGACGCTCGACTTCCTGATCGAGCGTCTCGCCGAGCGCCCCGTGGAGCGGCTGGACGCGCGGCTGCTGGCGGCGCTGCGGCTGGGGTTGTACGAGCTCCTGTACCTCGGCGGCGCGCCCGACCACGCGGTCGTGGCCGACGGGGTCGAGCTGGCCAAGGGCGGCGCGCGCGGCGGCCACGGGCTGGTCAACGCGGTGCTGCGACGTGGCGCGCGCGAGGGCGGCGCGCTGCTGGCGGAGCTCGGCGACGAGACGCCGGAGCAGGCCGCGGTCAAGCACTCCCACCCCGAGTGGATCGCGCGCCTGTGGTGGGAGCAGCTGGGGGCGAGCGACGCGCGGGCGCTGATGGCCTACGACAACGAGCCGGGCGAGCTGGCGCTGCGCGCGAACACGCTGCTCACCGACGCCGCGACGCTCGCGGCCGAGCTGCCGGTCCCGACCCACACCGACCCCGACCTGCCGGAGGCGCTCGTGCTGGAGGGCCCGTTCGACGCGCACGACTCGCCCGCGTGGCGCGCGGGGGCGTTCCTGGCGCAGTCGCGCGCGGCGATGCGGGTGGCGCGGGTGCTCGATCCGCGCCCGGGCGAGCGCGTGCTCGACCTGTGCGCCGCGCCCGGCGGCAAGAGCACGCACCTGGCGGCGCTGATGGGCGGCGAGGGCGAGGTCGTCGCGGTCGAGCGCAACGCGCGCCGCGCCGGCATGCTCGCGCGCACCGCGCAGCGGCTGCACGCCGCGAACGTCCGCGTCGAGGTCGCCGACGCCGCCGCGGAGCGCCCGGAGGGAGCGGTGTTCGACCGCGTGCTCGTCGATCCGCCGTGCTCCGGGCTGGGGACGCTGCAGGCGCGTGCCGACCTGCGCTGGCGGGTAGAACCCGGAGCACGTGCGCGAGATGACCCATACCCAGGCGGCGATTCTCGCGGCCGGCGCGGCGGCTGTCCGTCCGGGCGGCGTGCTGGTCTACTCTACGTGCACGATCTCCGCGACCGAGAACGAGAGTCAAATCGCCGCCTTCCTCGATGCCCACCGCGACTTCAGCGAGCGATGAGCTCATGACCACGCTGCCGCACCGCGACCACACCGCCGGCTTCTTCATCGCCCGGCTGCGCCGGAGCTGAGCTGGTGCGGTGATGGCGGGCGAGCCTGGTCAGGAGCAACGCGCCGATCGACCTCGGGCCGCAGTGCCCCAACTGCGGCGAGCCGTGGCTGCGCCCGACGAACCTGCCGGGGCGCTACCGCTGCGTCTACTGCCTGCACCGCTTCGAGCTCACCTCCGTGTGCCCCAACTGCGGTGAGCACTCGACGATCGTGCGGATGTCCTCCACCGCGATCGTGAAGTGCAACAACTGCGGCGACTCGATGCTGCAGGCGATATGAGCGAGCGATCGAACGAGTTGCTGAAGGGCGTGCGCGTGGCGCCGTCGATCCTCTCCGCCGACTTCGCGCGGCTGCGCGAGCAGGTCGGGGAGGTGCTCGACGCCGGGGCGCGGGTGATCCACGTCGACGTGATGGACGGGCACTTCGTGCCGCCGATCACCGTCGGTCCGCTCGTCGTCGCGGCGCTGCGCGAGCAGTGCGGCGCAGGCCGGCGCGATGCTCGACGTGCACCTGATGATCGAGCGCCCCGAGCGCCACGTCGCCGATTTCGTGCAGGCCGGCGCGGACTCGATCACGTTCCACGCCGAGGCCACCCCGCACGTCGCCTACACCGCCGATCTGATCCGCGAGGGCGGCGCCGGCGTCGGTCTGGCGATCAACCCGGCGACGCCCGTCGGCGCGCTCGCCGAGGTCGTCGAGCTGCTCGACATGGCGCTCTGCATGACCGTCAACCCCGGCTGGGGCGGGCAGCCGTTCATCGCGCACTCGCCGGCAGAAGATCGAGCGTGTCCGCGCGATCGTCGGCGCCGGCGTGGCCGTCGAGGTCGACGGGGGCATCGATCCCGAGACCGCGCCCCGCTGCCGGGAGGCGGGCGCGAGCGTGTTCGTGGCCGGCTCGGCGATCTTCGGCTCGCCCGACCCCGGGGCGGCCTACCTGGCGATCGCGGCGGCTGCCGGCGCCGACTGAGGAGTTGCGCGATCGTCCCGCTGCTCGTGAGCGGGATTCGCGCTGCCAACCCCGACCGGGGCTGTAGCGCGCGACGACGCTACCTGGCGATCGCGACGGTCGCCGGCGCCGGCTGCGACCGAGATCTGCGCGCGCCGCGTTTGTAGACGCCGCTGAGCATCAGCGCGAGCAGGCTCGTCGCGCCGAGGTAGCCGATCTCCGTCCGCAGCAGTTCTTCGCCGACGATCGGGGCAAGCATCCACGCGACGAACACGACGGCGGCCACCGCCCAGCAGATCGCGGCCGTGCGTGCCTGATCGCGCGCGAGCGCCGCCTGGTTGAGCGCTCCCGAGGTGAGGTGCATCCCCATCCCCAGCCCGATCAGCGCGAGCCCGAAGCGGTTGTAGTCGTAGTGCTGCCCGAACAGGTGGCTCATCACGAACGGGCCGATCACCAGCAGGCCGAGCGCGACCGCCGCCGCGAACGCGGCGATCGCCCGGATCGTGATGCGAATCGCGCGGGCGAAGGCGTCGTGGCCCTCGGTCGCCTCGAGCCCGGTGAGGTGGGGCAGCAGCGATGTCTGGATCGCCTGGAACAGCTGCAACGGGGCGCGCGCGATCAGCAGCACGTTGAACACGATCCCCGCGAGCGCGCGGTTGGTCGAGGTGGCGTCCACCGTCAGCACCGCGGCGTTCAGGATCGTCTGCTCGGAGAGCATGATCCCGGACACGGCCAGCGCGAAGCCGGTGCCGCGGCGCAGCGACAGGCCCTCGCCGTGGGCGGCGCTCTCCTGGACGCCCTCCGCTCCCGGCCCGGCCAGCGCCGCGTCGGCCTCGTCGACCGTGAACCCGGTCCCGCCGGCTGACGAGGTCGTGAGCGCCTCGTCGATCTCGTCGATGGCTCCGGCGGCGGAGGTCGAGCCGGTGGTGGAGACGGGTCTGGCGACGGAAGGAGTGGAATTCTGCCCGGAGGCCGGGATGGGGCCGGCGGCTGAATCGTCTGCTGTTCGCCGCCGCGGCGCGCGAAGGCCGCCGGCACCACGACCAGCGAGACGAACGGCGCCGCGGCGATCCCGAGCGCGACCGCCGTCTGGCCGCTGGTGATCCCGAGCGCCGCGGCGAGCGCGAAGCAGATCCGCGAGACCGACTCCATCAGGACCAGGCCGCCGTAGAGGGCGAAGAACTTGTGTCCCGCGAGCCAGCCGCGGGCGAAGTAGCTGGCCGCGTAGGCGAGCGTGCCGACGACCAGCACGTCGTACAGCGCGCTGTAGCCGTCGAACACGTGGTTGACGAGCTCGTCGTGCAGGGCGAGCGCGACCGCGAGGAAGACCAGCGCGAAGCTCGCCTGGATCGCGATCGGCACGCGCAGCGAGTGCTCGGCCTGTCCGCGTGCGCGGCGGTCGGCGATCGTGCGCGAGAGCAGCTGTTCGATCGGCCGGTAGATCACCGAGATCACGACGAACATCACCGACCACAGCACGTCCAGGCGCTGGGCCGATTCTTCGCCGAGCACGTGGCTGGCGATCGAGAAGTAGGCGAACGTCAGCAGGCCCGTCGAGGCGATCCCGATCGAGAGGATCCGCGCGCCGCTGCCGTAGGAGCGCGGCGGGCGCGCGCCGGCCGGATCTGCGACGGCCGGACGTGCTCCGTCGTCTGGTCCGGTCTCGCTCACGACCCGCCCGGCGTCGTGGCTAGAGCCGGACAAGCAGCATCGTCCAGGGGAACGGCGAGCGGACCTCGGTGACGACGCCGTAGCGCGAGAGCAGGCCGACGAACGCGCGCCGCGACCAGTGGTTGAGGTGCCCGGGCGTGTTCCCGAGCTCCGACCAGTAGGCCCCGCGCGCCATGTTCAGCCCCCGCCAGAGCGGCTCGCGGGGAACCGAGACGAGCAGGTGGCGCTCGGCGCAGCGCGCCATCTCGGCGAGCGTGTGCTCGGGGTCGGGGACGTGCTCGAGCACCTCGATCGCGCTCGCCAGGTCGAACTCGTTCTCCGCGAACGGCAGGTTCTCGGCGTGCATCACCTGGTACTCGAGGTTCGGCGCCTCGCGCTCGGCCCAGCCGGCCTGGATCGACTCCTCCTCCAGGTCGATCCCGACCACGCGCCGGCCCTCGCCCAGCCGCTGCGCCCACTTGTGCACGAGCACCCCCTCGCCGCAGCCGACGTCGAGCAGCGAGCTGGGGGTCGGCCTGCGCGAACAGCTCGTCGAGCGTGCGCTCGAAGGCGCTCATCAGACGCCTCACGACCGGGTTGGTGGAGCCGTACTTGTCGTACGTGTTCCCGGTGACGATCCCTTCGTCGGAGACCGTCACGGCGCCGCTCACAGCCTCACCGCCTCGTGCTCCTCGGTTTCCCTCCGCCGGGTCGCTCGACCCGTCTCATCTTTCCCGGTAAGGCTCTCATCCTCTTCCCCCTCCGGCCGGTCCCTCGCTTTCCCGTCGGCTTGCGCCCCGGCCCTGGGACGCTCGCCGGGAGCGCGACCCGGCTCGTAGTGGGAGGGCGCGACGTCCAACTCCAGCTCGATCCGCCGCACGCGCTCGAAGGTCTTCTGCGTCATCACCCGCTGCGCCGCGAGCAGGTCGCCGATCACGCCCAGCGCCCACAGCACGACGGCCGCGATGAACAGCACCGCGCCGAGGATCAGCGACTGCACGTGGCCCTTGCCGCTGCCGTCGGCGTAGGCGACGACGAAGCGGATCCAGACCGCGAGCGCGACCACGCCCATCAGCGCCGACAGGCTCCAGAACACGCGCAGCGGCTCGTACTGGGCGTAGATGCGGAAGATCGACACCGCGTTGCGGCGCACGTAGGCGCCCATCGAGGGGAACAGGCGCGACTCGCGCGTCTTCGGGTTGGTGCGCACCGGGACGTGGTCGATCGCGACGAGCTGCTTGCCGGCCTGGATGATCGTCTCGAGCGTGTAGGTGAACTTCGAGACGACGAGCAGCTGGATCGCCGCCTCGCGGTTGTACGCGCGAAAGCCCGAGGTCGTGTCCGGCACCTTCGTCGAGGAGGCCTGGCGCACGACCCACGAGCCGAGCCGCTGGAGCGTCTTCTTCAGCGGCGAGAAGTGCTCGATCCCGGTCACCTCGCGGTCGCCGACGACCATGTCGGCGCGCCCGGCGAGGATCGGCGCGACCAGGCGGGAGATGTCGGGACCGTAGTACTGGTTGTCGGCGTCGGTGTTCACGATCACGTCGGCGCCCAGCTTCAGGCAGGCGTCGAGCCCTGCCTGGAACCCGGCGGCGAGGCCCTTGTTGTTGGTCAGCCGCACGATGTGATCGACGCCGTGCGCGCGCGCGACCGCGATCGTCTCGTCGGTCGAGCCGTCGTCGATGATCAGCCGCTCGACCGTCTCGAAGCCCTCGACCTCGTCGGGCAGCTCCGCGAGCGTGCGCGGAAGCTGCTCGGCCTCGTTGTAACAGGGGATCTGGATGATGAGCTTCATAAGGAAGGGGCTTGGGGTCTAGGAGGGGGTGGTCAGGAGGGGGACCTGTCCCCCTCCTGCACAAAAGCCTACCCCGTGGGGTCCTGTGGATAGGAGCATGCCCCCTCCCGGATAGGCTCTACGCCCCTATGGCCAGCGTCACGCTAAGCAAGCAGCGGCAGGACTCGACCCCGCTGCAGCGGCTGCGCGCGGTGGACGCCTCGACCTGGGCGAAGCTCGCGTTCGCGGTGCTCTGCGCGGTCGCGCTGTTCGGGTACTTCGCGTTCCCGACCTATCCCACCTACGACTCCTTCTACGCGCTGCTATGGGGCCGCGACCTGCTGCACCTGCACCTGCCCGACTTCCGGGTCTATCGCGGCCCGACCGAGCATCCGCTGGCGATCGCCTTCGGCATGTTCTGCTCGATCTTCGGCCAGGGCGGGGCGCGGCTGATGGTGCTCGGTTCGATCGCCTCGTTCGTAGCGCTCGTGGCGGGCGTCTACCGGCTCGCGCGCCTGTGCTTCGGGCCGGTCGTCGGGATGTTCGCGGCGCTTTTGATGCTGAGCCGCTTCTACGACGAGAACCTCGCCGCGCAGGGCTATCTCGACCTCTCCTACGTCGCGCTGGTCGTCTGGGCGGTGGCGCTGGAGGTCGAACGGCCACGGCGGGGAACGGCGGTCTTCCTCATGCTCGCCGCCGCCGGGCTGCTGCGCCCCGACGCGTGGGTGCTGAGCGGCGTCTACTGGCTGTGGTGTGCCTGGCCACGAGGCGCTGGGCGCGCAGCGGCGGGGTGGAGCCGGGCGCCAGACACATCGCCGCTGCCATCATTGTCCTTGCCACCGTCGCCCGAGCATCCCGGGCCTGCGGGGTTTTTGCCACAGGAAAGATCACAGCGCGAGGCCTCATCACGCGCGGTCCCGGGGATCGACAACCGCAGGCGTCTTATCTACCTCGGCCTCGCCCTGCTCGCGCCGGTCGTGTGGGTCTGCGTGGACACCGTGGTAACGGGCAACCCGCTGTACTCGCTGCAGTCCACCTCTGGCTTGGCCGAAGAACTCGGACGCTCCCAGGGGCTGTCGGGCGTGGTCGCGTCGGTGTGGACGTACGGGGTGCGGATCGACAAGCTGCCGGTGATCCTCGGGATCGTCCTCGGCGTGCCGCTGGCGGTGTGGCTGGCGCCGCGGCGGGTACTCACGCCGCTGGTGGCGCTGGTCGTGCTGGTGGGGGTGTTTGTCGCCGAGGGCGCCGTCGGCGCGTCGGTAATCGACCGCTACCTGATGGGCGCGGCGTCGGTCGGGCTGATCTTCTGCGCGGTGGCGATCGGCGGTTGGTCGATGCTCGAGCGGGGATCGAAGCTGCGCCGCGCGTGGATGGTCGCGGCCGCGGCGCTGGTGCTCTACGGGGCGTATGCCGCCGCGACCACGCTGAGCCTCTCCAGCCTGCGCACGACGCTCGCCTATCACGAGGACTTCCACGAGGGACTGGCCCACGCGTTGTCCAACCCGGCGGTGAAGGCCGAGCTGAAGCGCTGCCCGCTGCTGTCGCTGCCGGACAACAAGCTGATCCCCGACGCCCGCTGGATCCTTGACAGCACAGGACAGCACGACATCGTTGCTCGCAGCGAGGCGCGCGCCGACACTGAGAAGGGCTCGCCCGCGCTCGAGAACCGCATCCGCGCGGGCAGCGTCGCGGTCTACCCGCTTGGCAGCGCCGTGTTCTTCGAGGCGATCGTCGATGTCGGCGACGATCCGCGCGACCAGGTTCCGCTCCCCGGCTTCAAACGGATCTACACGAGTCGCTACTACGCGGTCTATGGCAACTGCTGAGCCCGCGATGCCTGCGCATCCCACGTCTGCGATCGCGGGTGCGAGCGTGGGCGCGGGGCTGCAGTTGTCCCGCCGTTGGGCCTGGTCCGGACTGGCGGTGGTACTGCTCGCCGGCCTCGGGCTGCGCCTGTGGGGCGTGCGGCAGGGGCTGCCCTATCCGTACAACACCGACGAGGCCCAGCACTTCGTGCCACACGCGGTCGAAATGTTCCGCAAGAGCACGCTCAACCCGCACTACTTCGAAAATCCGCCTGCGCTCACCTACCTGCTGCACTTCCTCTTCCGGCTTTGGTACGGAAGCCCCGACGGGGTGGTGCGGGCGCTCGAGCTGCATCCGGAAGGCGTCTACACGCTCGCTCGCGTGGCCGTCGCGCTGCTCGGCACGGGGTCGCTGTGGCTGCTGTACGCGACCGGCGCGCGCCTCTTCGGTCGTGCCGTCGGCCTGCTCGCGGCGGCGATCGAGGCGGTCGCGTTCCTGCCGGTCTTCTACGCACACCTGGCGCTCAACGATGTACCGACGCTGTTCCCGCTGACGCTCTCGCTGCTGGGGAGTGCCGGGGTTTTGCGAAAAGGCCGCCGCCGCGACTACCTGCTCGCCGGCGTCGGACTGGGCCTGGCCTGCGCGAGCAAGTACACCGCCGGGATCGTCCTGCTGCCGCTGCTGGTGGCCGCGACGGCGCGCTACCTGAACGTCGAGGCCGAAGCGCGCGCGTACGTCGTCGGCCGTCGCGCGGTGATCGGCCTCGTGCTCGCGGGCCTCGCCGCGCTGCTCGCCTTTCTCGTCGCGAACCCGTATGCAGTGCTCGACTACGGGGACTTCCACTCCGAACTGGTGCACCAGTCGACGCTCTCCGCCGAAGCGCAGGGCAAGCTCGGCGCGCCGAAAGAGGGCGGCCTGCTCTATTACCTGTGGACGCTCACCTGGGGGCTCGGCTGGGTGCCGGCGCTGGCGGCGCTCGGCGGGATGCTCGCGATCTGGCGCAGGGAGCGGTGGCTGGGCCTGATGTTGGTGCCGGCGCCGCTGCTGTTCCTGCTGTTGATGGGCTTCGAGGGTCGCTACTTCGGGCGCTGGCTGCTGCCGATCTTCCCGATCCTCTGCCTGCTCGCGGCGTTCTTCGCGTTGCGGATCGTTGGGGCGCTCGGAACCTCGCGCAGGCTCCGGTTCGGCGTCGCGGCGGTGCTCGTCGTGGGACTTCTGGCCCAGGGCCTCGTCTACAGCGTCCACTCCGGCCTGGTGCTCTCGCGTACCGATACGCGCACCCTGACGCGCGCATGGTTGGTCGCGCACGTACCGAAGGGCGCGCCGATCGTGGCCGAGCCCGTCTCCCCCGACGAATGGGCGCGCGAAGCGATCCCCGGGACGGCGACCGCGGGCAATCCTTACCGCTGGCCGAAGTACGCCTCGCTGTTCTCGCGGATCTCCGCCGGCGGTGCGCTCGAACCGGCATCGAGCCAGCCCCGTAAAGTCGGGATCGAGGACTACGTACGCACGCTCGCCCCGTCGCTGATCGGCTATTACGAGCGCGAAGGCTACTGCTGGGTGGTGAGCGGCTCGACCCAGTCCGGGCGCGCGTTCGCCGACCCGCGGGCGGTGCCGCTGGCGATCGCCTACTACGCGGCGCTGGCCAGGCAGGGCGAAGTCGTCTATCGCGCCTCGCCCTACACGCACGGGCGTGATCGCGTGGGGTTCGACTTCGACTGGAGCTTCGACTACTACCCGCTCGCCTACTACCGGCCGGGGCCGGAAATGACCGTCTACAGGTTGCACGGGGGCAGATGCAAAATCATGCCGGGGATATCCTGAGTGCTGATGACCACCCGCACAGATACCGACCGGGCGCACCTGGAACGCGCGATCGAGCTCGCCGGCAACGGCCTGGGCGCGGTCAAGCCCAACCCAGTTGTGGGTGCCGTCGTCGCCCGCGACGGCGAGGTGCTGGGCGAGGGCTGGCACGAACAGTTTGGCGGTGTGCACGCGGAGGTCAACGCGATCGAGGCCTGTGGCGTGGCGGATCTGAGCGGGGCGACGCTGTATGTATCGCTCGAGCCTTGCTGTCACGAGGGCAAGACGCCGCCCTGTACCGAAGCGATCCTGCATGCGGGCATCAAACGCGTGATCGTCGCCTCCGACGACCCCACCGAGAAGGCCTCGGGGCGCGGTCTCGGGATCCTGCGCGACGAGGGCGTGGAGGTGTTGCTCGCCGGCGAGGAGCTCGCCGCGCGGGCGCGGCTGCTCAACCAGGCCTTCCGCAAGCACGCGCGCGTCGGGCGGCCGTGGGTGCTGTTCAAGTCCGCGATGACCCTGGACGGGAAGGTCGCGACCCGCACCGGGGACTCGCAGTGGATCAGCGGCGAGGACAGCCGCGAGCTGGCCCACCGCTGGCGAGCGTCGGTCGATGCGGTCGTCGTCGGCATCGGCACGGCGCTGGCGGACGACCCGCGGCTGACCGCGCGTCCGGAGGGCCTGGACGCCGACCTGCCGCCCCAACCGCGGCGCGTGGTGTTCGACTCCCTGGCCCGACTTCCGCCCACCTCCCAGCTGGTAGCGGCGGCGGCGGAGATCCCACTCACAGTTGTTGTCTCGCGGGCGGCGGCACGGGCGGACACGGATGCGCTCGAGGCGGCCGGCGTCCAGGTGTTGCTGGCGACTGGTGAGAACGAGCCCGCGCGGGTCCGCTCGGGGCTCGAACAGCTTGGTGCGCTGGGTGTCACAGCGGTCCTGCTCGAGGGCGGCCCGCATCTCGCCGGCGCGTTCCTCGACGCGGGGGAGATCGATGAGATCCGCCTGTTCCTCGCACCGCTCTTGCTGGGCGGCAGCGCGGCGCGCGATCCCCTCGAGGGGAAGGGAGTCGAGCGGATCTCCGAGGCGTTGCGCGCACTCACCTTCGGCTGCGAGCGCGTCGGCGAGGACCTCTTGATCTCCGCGCGCCTGCGCGAGTGGTAGGAGGCGAGTGATTGATGTTCACGGGCCTGATCGCCGATATAGGTGAGGTGACCGCACTGCACGAGGATCGCGACGGCGCCACGCTCGAGATCGCCACAGGACTGGCGCGGGAGCTGGGCGACGGCGACTCGATCGCCGTGAACGGCGTCTGTTTGACCGCGACCGAGGTCGGCGACGACGGCTTCGCGGCGCAGGCGATGCGCGAGACGCTCGATCGCTCGGCCCTCGGAGCATTGACGATCGGCGCGCGGGTGAACCTCGAGCTGCCACTGCGCGCCGCCGATCGGCTGGGCGGGCACGTCGTCCAGGGGCACGTCGACGGGATCGGCACGGTCAGCGCGATCGACGAGCAGGGCTTCGCGCGCGTGCTGAGAGTCGCGAGCGAGGAGTCCGGCCTGGGGCGTTATCTGGTCGAGAAGGGCTCGATCGCCGTGAACGGCGTGAGTCTCACCGTCAGCGCGCTGATCGAGTCCCACCCGCCCGGCTTCGAGGTATCGCTGATCCCGGAGACGCTGCAACGGACGAACCTGGGCGCGGTGGATGTCGGAGATAAGGTCAATCTGGAGGCGGATGTGCTGGCAAAGCACGTGGAGCGTCTATTGGAGACCGGTAGAACATGAGCGAGACCAGAACGACGACCCCTTTCGCGACGATCGAGGAGGCGCTCGAGGAGATCCGCGCGGGCCGGATGATCGTCGTGTGCGACGACGAGAACCGCGAGAACGAGGGCGATCTGACGCTCGCGGCGCAGTTCGCGACGCCGGAGGCGATCAACTTCATGGCGAAGGAGGGCCGCGGGCTGATCTGCCTGTCGCTGACGCCGGAGCGCTGCGAGGAGCTTGGCCTGGAGCTGATGGCGGCGAAGAACGAATCGTCGTTTGAGACGCCGTTCACGGTCTCGATCGAGGCGCGCGAGGGCGTCACGACGGGGATCTCCGCGCACGATCGCGCACGCACGATCCAGGTTGCGATCGATCCCGCGAGCCACCCACGCGACCTCGTCCAGCCGGGGCACATCTTCCCTCTGAAGGCTCGCTCCGGAGGCGTGCTCGAGCGCACCGGACAGACCGAGGCCGCGGTCGACCTGGCGCGGCTGGCGGGGCTGAATCCCTCCGGGGTGATCTGCGAGGTGATGAACGACGACGGCACGATGGCGCGGGTCGGCGATCTCGCCGACTACTGCGCGCGGCACGAGCTGAAGATGATCACGATCGCCGATCTGATCGCGTATCGCCGCCGGCACGACAAGCTCGTCGAACGGGTCGCCGCGGCGCGACTGCCGACGGCGTTCGGTGAATTCGAGGTCGTCGGCTACCGCTCGCTGCTCGACGAGAAGCACCACGTGGCGCTCGTCAAGGGCGACGTGAGCGGCCAGGACGACGTGCTCGTGCGCGTGCACTCGGAGTGCCTCACCGGCGACGTGTTCCATTCGCTGCGCTGCGACTGCGGCGAGCAGCTGGAGTCGGCGCTTGCGATGATCGAGGCCGAGGGACAGGGCGTGCTGCTGTACCTCGCCCAGGAGGGTCGCGGGATCGGCCTGCTGAACAAGCTGAAGGCCTATCGCCTACAGGAGGACGGCCTGGACACGGTCGACGCCAACCTGCAGCTCGGCCTGCCGGCCGACCTGCGCGACTACGGCATCGGCGCCCAGATCCTCGTCGACCTGGGCCTGTCCTCGATCCGCATCCTGACCAACAACCCGAAGAAGATCAAGGGCCTCGAGGGCTACGGCCTGTCGGTCAGCGCCCAGGTGCCGATCGAGCACGCCCCGAACCCGCACAACGAGGAGTACATGCGCACGAAGGCCCAGCGGATGGGGCATACGCTGCACCACCAGGGGCTGAACCTCGACGCCGAGCTGTTGCAGGTCGAGCGCGAACGCGACGCGGCCGAGGAAGGGCTCGACTGGTGAGCGAGCGGTTCGCCGAAGTCCAGGCCGTCGCGCGCGCGGCGCGCGAGGCGGTTGCAGGGCGCGTGCAGGGCGACGAGCAGCCGGAGAGCGAGCGGGAGCGCTACGCGATCGTCGTGGGCCGCTTCTACGAGGATCTGGCCGAGCGCCTGGTGAGCGGCGCGCGGAGCGCGTTTGCAAAGGCCGGGCACGACGACGATCTCGAGGTGTTCGACGTGCCCGGCGCATATGAGCTGCCGCTGGCCGCGAAGTACGCCGCCGAGTCGGGCCGCTTCGCCGGGGTCGCCTGCCTGGGAGCGGTGATCCGCGGCGAGACCGACCACTACGACTTCGTCTGCGCCGAGACCGCACGTGGGGTGATGCAGGTGCAGCTCGACACCGGCGTGCCATGCGCGTTCGGCGTGCTCACCTGCGCAACGATGGAGCAGGCGCTCGCGCGCGCCGGCGGCGGCAAGCGCGACCAGGGCGCTCACGCCGCCGAGGCGGCGCTGCGAATGGCGGCGCTGCGGCGCGAGCTCGCGAGCGGCTAGACTGCCGCGCATGGCAAAGGTCTGTCACAGCTGCGGGAAGGGCCCGGCGTTCGGCCAGAGCCGCAGCCACTCGATGGTCGCCACCAAGCGGCGCTTCGACCCGAACCTCCAGAAGGTGCGGATTCTCGTCGGCAGGGCGCCTAAGCGCGTGTACGTATGCACACGTTGCCTGAAAGCCGGCAAGGTCACGAAGGCTCTCTGAGGATTCGTTCGGCTATCCGGGTTGTCTGCGGACGGCTCTGGTCTGCAGGGGATGAAGCGGTTGTGATCGGGGGCATGGCTTCGAGCGGGCGGCGTGCCGCCCGGATGAGGTGATAGAGGTGTGGGCGTGACCGATACGAACCTGGTCCGCTTTCGCGCCGCCGTGGCGGGGGCGCTCGCGCACCTGGAATCGCGCCGCGAGGAGGTGAACGACCTCAACGTGTTCCCGGTCGCCGACGGGGACACGGGCGACAACATGGCGCTCACGCTGCGCGCGGTACTGGCCGAGCTCGACCGTCTGCAGGGGAGCAACGAGTCGCGCACGATCGACGAGATCGGGCGCGAGGAGATCGTGCAGTCGGTCGCGCGCGCGGCGCTGCTGGGCGCGCGCGGGAACTCGGGCGTGATCCTCTCCCAGTTGATTCGCGGCGCCGCCGAGGAGCTCGTCAGCCGCCCGGGCGAGCTGATCGACGCGACGCTGATCGGTGCGGCGCTCGCCAACGCGGCCGACCGCGCCTACTCCTCGGTGCGCGAACCGGCGGAGGGTACGATCCTGACTGTCGCGCGCGAGATGGCCCGCCAGATCGTGACCGACCTCGCGCACAGCCCCGAGGGTCAGCGCCTGGATCCCGATGCGGCGCCGGGGCAGCAGGACGCGGCGATCGCCGCAGCGCTCGAACGCGCGGTTACGACCGGACAGGAGTCGGTCAAGCGCGGGCCGGAGCTGCTGGCCGCGCTGCGCGACGCCGGCGTCGTCGACGCGGGCGGCTACGGGCTGACGATCATCTTCGCGGGCGTCGTCGCGGCGCTGCGCGGCGACGACCCGCCCGAGCTCGACCACTACGCGCCCGCACGCATCAGCCATCCCGAGCACCACTCGAGCACGTATCGCTTCTGCACGAACTTCGCCGTCACCGGCACCGGGTTGAACCCGGGGAGCTTCATCGCGCCGCTGGAGGAGCTGGGCGACTCGGTGCTGGTCGTCGGCGACGCGACGACGCTGAAGGTGCACGTGCACACCGACGAGCCCGAGCGCGCGACCGCGGTGTTCGCGCAGGTCGGCGAGGTCTCACGCCTGGACGTCGCCGACATGCGGCTGCAGGTGAGCGACCGCGAGGAGCGACTCCGAGACGGCGCCGTGTCCGCCGACGGCGAGGACGCCGCGGGTGAGGGCGGTGGATACGCGGGGGCGACGATCGCCGGGGACGTCCCGACCGTGCCCGTCACCGCGCCGCGTTCCGTCGACGACGCTCCCCGCGCGCGCTGCGGCGCGGTCGCAGTCGTCAGCGGTGACGGGCTGCGGAGGATGTTCGAGGCGCTGGGCGTGCACACGATCGACGGCGGCCCGACGCTCAACCCCTCCACCTACGACCTGCTCGCGGCGATCCACGAGGTGCAGGCCGAGGAGGTGGTGGTGCTGCCGAACTCGGCGAACGTGATCATGGCCGCCGAGCACGCGGCCGAGCTGTCGGACAAGCAGGTGCTGGTGGCGCCCGCGACCAGTCAGCAGGCCGGTCTCGCTGCCGCGGTCGCACTCGAGCCAGATCGCACGGTGCAGGAGAACGCGCAGGCGCTGAACGAGGCGCTCGCCCACCTGCGCACGGGTGCGGTCGCGCAGGCGGCGCGCGACGACGCGCAGGGGCGCTTCGGGCGCGGCGAGGCGGTCGGGTTCGTGGCGGACGAGGTGGTCGCCTGGGGTGAGCCCGAGGCGACCCTGAGGGCGGTGCTCGAGGCGCTCGCCGACGGCGCGGAGCTGATCAGCGTGCTCGCCGGCCGCGACGCGCCGCTGCAGGCCGCGGAGATCGCCGGCTTGGTCAACGGCGGGGTCGAGCTCGAGCTGCACGATGGCGGTCAGCCCGCCTACTGGTGGCTGCTGGCCGCGGAGTGAACGACCGCCGAACGGTGGTGCATGATGGACAGGGAAGATGTCCTCGACCGCGATAGCTACGACGAGTTCCGAGCGGGGGGACCCCGCAACCGGGCATTCTCCAGATGTCCCCGCCCCGGCGGGTGCGCACAGCGTCTCGGCAGGCACGCACAGTGATCAGGAGGGGCCGCGCGCATTCGCGTCCGCGCATCGCCTGAGCCGCGAGGAACTGCTCGAGGTGCCCGTGCGGTGGCCGCGGCCTTCGCGGCTGGAAGGACCACTGGACGTTCCCACGGAGGGTAAGCTCGCCGACGGCCTGCGGGCGCTGGGGCTGACGAGCGTCGGCGCCCTGCTGGAGCACCTGCCGCGAGACAGCCGCGAGGCGCGCACTGTGGCGGCCCTGAAGACGGGCGAGCCGGCGACGGTCGCGGTCGAGGTGCGCGGGATCGCCGCGCGCGCCGTGCGAAGACGGGGGATGAAGCCGCTGGTCGAAGCGACCGTGTTCGACGCCACGGGGAGCATGCGCGCGACCTTCTTCAACCAGCCATGGCTGGCGCAGCGCTACGCCCCGGGGACGCGGCTGATCCTGCACGGCAAGACGACAGAGCGGGGAACGTTCAACGTCGCCCATCACGCGCTCGGCGCTGACGCAATCCCCGATCCGTCCTCCGAGGCGGGGCAAGCCGCCGGCGAGATCGCGCACTATCCAGCGACCGAGGGCGTGAGCTCGACGCAGATCCTGGCCCTCGTGCAGGGCGCGAGGCCCGCTCTGCACGACGTGCCCGAGTCGCTGGCAGGGGCCTTGAGGGCGAGCGAGGGGCTGGCCGACCGAGGCAGCGCGCTCGCTGCGATGCACTTCCCGAGGGACGCAGAGGATCGTGAGCGAGGCCGCGAGCGGCTGGCGTTCGAGGAGCTGTTGTTGACGCAGTTGGTGTTCCTGCACAGGCGGGCGCGGCGACGGGAGAGCACGACGGCGTACGGGTTGGACGGGCACGGAGAGCGGGCCGGGCTGAGCGAGCGCTGGCTGGAGGAAGGGCTGCCGTTCGCGCTGACCGGAGATCAGCAGCGGGCGGTGGCGACGATCGCAGCGGAGCTCGCGAACGCCCGCCCGATGCAGAGGCTGCTGATGGGCGAGGTCGGCAGCGGCAAGACGGTGGTGGCGCTGTACGCGATGTTGCGCGCGGTCGAGCAAGGGATGCAGGCCGCGCTGATGGCGCCGACGGAGACGCTCGCCGAACAGCACTTCGCGACCCTCCAGCGACTGCTCGGCTCAGAGCCGGTGTCGGCCGCGCTGCTGACCGGCACGACGAGCGGCCGCCGGCGCGAGGACACGCTGGGCAAGCTCGCGAGCGGCGAGCTGGATCTGCTCGTTGGCACGCACGCCCTGATCGAGCCGGACGTCCGCTTCCGCGCGCTGGCGGTGGCGGTGGTGGACGAGCAGCACCGCTTCGGCGTGCGTCAGCGCGCGGCCCTCGAAGAGAAGCGCTCAGGCATGCCATGTGGTCCCCGCCCGCCCGGTGGTTCGATCGGGGACCGGCCCGGGACACAGGCGCCGCACGTGCTGCACATGACCGCGACGCCGATCCCGCGCACGCTCGCGCTGGCGAAGTACGGGGACCTCGACGTGAGCGTCCTACGCGAGCTGCCGCGCGGCCGGCAGGCGATCGAGACGCGGATCGTCGCCGGCGAGCGCGGGCGAGCGCGGGCATACGAGCAGCTGCGCGAGCAGCTCCAGGCCGGCAGGCAGGCCTACGTGGTGTGCCCGCTGGTTGAGGAAGTCGAGCCGCTCGAGCCGTCCGAGCGGACCAGGTCGTCCGCGCCACTGGACAACGGCGGCGCCCCGGCTGCGCCGGTGGGAGAGCGCGCGGCGTCCACGGCACCCATGGCCCCACCCGCGGCGAGCCAGCCGCCGGTCGTGGCGGCGGCATCTCCGGCGGCAGAGATGAAGGCGGCGAAGGCCGAGTACGAGCGTCTGGCTAAGGGCGAGCTGGCTGGGTACGAGCTGGTGCTGTTGCACGGACAGATGCGCCCGCGCGAGAAGCAGGAGGCGATGGCGCGGTTCGCGTCGGGGACGGCGAGCGTGCTCGTCGCGACGACGGTGATCGAGGTCGGCGTCGATGTGGCGAACGCCACGGTGATGCTCATCGAGAACGCCGAGCGCTTCGGGCTCTCGCAGCTGCACCAGCTGCGAGGGAGAGTCGGACGCGGTGAGCACCGCTCCAGTTGCCTGCTCGTGGGGCCGGCCGGCGCGCGGCGCCTGCGCGCGATGGTGGAGCACGCCGACGGCTTCCGGCTGGCGGAGATCGATCTGGGGCTGCGCGACGAGGGCGAGCTGGTGGGGACGCGCCAATCGGGGTTGAGCCAGTTCGAGGTGGCGTGCCTGCCGCGCGACGCGGAGCTGCTGGAGCGCGCCCGCGCGCGGGCGCAGGCGATCGTCGCGAGTGACCCGCAGCTGAAGAGCCCGGAGCACGCGCTGCTGGGCGAGGCGCTCGCGCAGGCCTTCGGCGACGAGGCGCTGGAGCCGATTCCCGCGTGAGGATCCCTGCGTGGATGATCATCGCTCCCCGGAGCGAGGATGCTCGCGTGATGATTGCCACTCCCCATAGTGGGACGAATGAGCGCTTTAGGCGGGGGCGCATAGCGCGTCTGCCCATCGAGCGCGGGGGCGCGCGGTGCGGGTGATCGCCGGGCGCTTCGGCGGCAGGCGGCTGCAGGCGCCGAAGGGCAGATCGACGACCAGGCCGACGTCCGACCGGGTGCGGGAGGCGATCTTCTCGATGCTCGGCGACCTGCAGGGCACGCGCGTGCTCGACCTGTTCGCGGGTACCGGGGCGCTGGGAATCGAGGCGCTCTCGCGGGGCGCCGCGCGGGCCGTGTTCGTCGAGCGCGACTCGGCCGCGCTGGCGACGCTGCAGGCCAATCTGCACGCGCTCGGGCTGGGCAAGGACGAGGTGGAGGTGCGGCGCGGGGAGGCGCTCGCGGCGCTGCGCAGTGCACGAGCGGCCGCGGAGACGTACGATCTGGTGCTGATCGATCCTCCCTACAGGCGGGCAGGCGAGATGGGAGGCGAGCTGTCGCCGGCCCTTGCGCTGCTGCTATCAGCACAGGCGCGCGTGGTCGTCGAGAGCGACCGCAGAACGCCGCTGGAGCTGCCTTGGGGGGAAATCGAGAGAGAACGGCGCTATGGCGACACCACGATCACAATCCACCGGCACGCGTGACCAACTCGGGCACGCGGACACGTCATCGCGCGACAAGTCGCCGGCTCGGCTGGGCGGGTCCTCTGGGCTGAACTCGTCCGAGGCGGCGGGGGCGGCGGCGAGTGGGAGCCGAGGGGTTGGGAATCGATGAGCTCGCTGGAGAAGTCGATCGTCGTCTGCCCGGGCTCGTATGACCCGATCACGAACGGGCACCTCGACGTGATCCGCCGGGCCGCGGCGCTGTATGACGAAGTGGTCGTCGGGGTCGTCAACCGCTCGGTCAGGAAGAACAAGGCGCTGTTCGACATCGAGGAGCGAATGGCGTTCATCGAGCACGCGATCGCCGATCTCGAGGGGGTCAGGGCCGAGCCGTTCTCGACGCTCGTGGTCGAATTCGCGCGGCACGTGGGGGCGAAGGCGATCGTCAAGGGATTGCGCGCGATCTCGGACTTCGAGTACGAGCTGGAGATGAACCAGCTCAACCGCCGGCAGGACCCGGAAGTCGAGTCGGTTTACCTGATGGCCAGCCCGCAGTACAGTTTCCTTTCCTCCAGTGGCGTCAAGGAGCTCGCCACGTTTGGAGGCAGGATCGACGATCTCGTCCCCGGCGAGGTCGCGAGCAGGTTGCAGGAAGAGCTGAAGCGCTGACGAACTTGGAGACGCAATGGATGTCCTGGTACTCATAGACAAGCTCGACGACTTGGTGCACAACGCCAAATCGGTGCCGATGACCGATCAGGTCAGGGTCGACAAGGAGGAGATCTACGACATCCTCGATCAGATGCGCGCGACGATCCCCGAGGAGATCAAGCAGGCGCGCTGGATCGTGAAGGAGCGCCAGGAGATGCTCGCGGAGGCCAAGAAGGAGGCCGAGCGGATCGTCAAGGACGCGCGCGAGCGCCAGGAGAAGCTGGTCGGCGACGAGGAGGTCACCAAGCAGGCCGAGCGTGCGGCAGAGGACATCGTCGAGGATGCGCGCACCCGCGAGCGCGAGATCCGGCTGGGCGCCGAGGACTACGCGGACGAGATCCTGAACACGCTCGAGGTCAACCTTTCGAAGTTCATCGCTGCCGTGCAGCGCGGGCGTGAGCGGTTGCAGGGCAAGGACGAGCCCGCCGAAGTCTCGTAGTCCTGTTCATGGGGAAGGCCATGTCGCATGCGACATGGCCCCTGGCCGTGCATGCACGGCCAGGCCGCCCGGCACATGTGCCGGGCGGAAGGCAGCGCCACATGTGGCGCTGCCCGGGGCTGCACATGTGCAGCCCCGCGGGTCGGTACATGTACCGACCCGAACAACAGCCCAGACAGCTCGCGCATACGTGACGAGCGCGTTTTTGAGTAGGGTGCCCGCGGTGAGCTCGCCCCTGAGGTATCGACTCGAAGTCGCCAAGGTCTTCCTCGGCACCGGCATCCTGACCCCCGTGCGGCCGGATCGCGCCGTCAGGTCGGTCGCGGCGCTGCGGCGCTGGGGCCCGACGCCGGCCGCCGCCTACACGGGCTCGGCCGCGCGCTTTCCGCAGCGGGCTGCCCTGATCGACGAGCGCGGCACGCTGACCTTCGAAGAGGTGCACCTGCGCACGAACGCGCTCGCCCACGAAATGCGCGCCGCGGGGATCAAAGAAGGCGACGGCGTGGCGATCATGTGCCGCAACCACCGCGGCTTCATCGAGGCGACGGTCGCCTGCTCGAAGCTCGGCGCGAGCGCGCTGTACCTGAACACGGCCTTCGCCGGCCCGCAGATCACCGACGTGGTGCACCGCGAGAACCCGGCCGGGCTCGTGTATGACGCGGACTTCGCGAACCTCGTCAGCGACGGCGGCGAGGGGCGCAAGCGCTTCGTCGCCTGGGCCGAGCCCGGCAGCGAGCCGGCCGACCCGCTGCTCGAGGACCTGATCGCGAAAGGCGACACGACCGATCTGACTCCTCCCGGCGAGCCCGGCCGGGTCGTGATCCTCACCTCCGGCACGACCGGCACGCCCAAGGGCGCCGCCCGCAAGCAGCCCGATTCGGTCGAGCCGCTGGCCGCGCTGTTCTCGAAGATCCCGCTGAAAGCGCGCGAGACGACCGTGATCGCCGCGCCGATGTTCCATTCGTGGGGCTTCGGGCACTTCACGCTCGCGCTGCCGCTGTCCTCGACGATCGTGCTGCGCCGGCGCTTCGACCCCGAGGCGACGCTGCGCGCGGTCGCCGAACACCGCGCGAGCGCGCTGGCGGTCGTGCCGGTGATGCTGCAGCGGATCCTCGAGCTGCCGCCTGAGACGATCGCCAAGTACGACACGCACGCGCTGAAGATCATCGCCGCCAGCGGTTCGGCGCTGCCGGGTGAGCTGGCCACGCGCGTGATGGACACCTTCGGCGACGTGCTCTACAACCTGTACGGTTCGACCGAGGTCGCGTGGGCGACGATCGCCACGCCCGAGGACCTGCGCGCGGCGCCCGGCACCGCCGGCAAGCCCCCGCTGGGGACCGTCGTGAAGCTGCTGGACGAGCAGGGGCGCGAGGTCCCCCGCGGCCAGCGCGGGCGGATCTTCGCCGCGAACGAGATGGTCTTCGAGGGCTACACCGGCGGTGGTGGCAAGGAGATCGTCGACGGGCTGATGAGCACCGGCGACATGGGCCACATCGACGCCGCGGGCCGCCTGTTCGTCGACGGGCGCGACGACGAGATGATCGTGAGCGGCGGCGAGAACGTGTTCCCGCGCGAGGTCGAGGACCTGCTCGCCGACCACGAGCAGGTCGAGGAGGCCGCCGTGATCGGCGTCGACGACGAGGAGTTCGGCCAGCGGTTGAAGGCGTTCGTCGTGCCGCGGGGCGGCGCGCAGCTGAGCGAGGACACGGTGAAGGAGTACGTGAAGGAGAACCTCGCCAGGTACAAGGTCCCGCGCGAGGTCGTGTTCCTCGACGAGCTCCCGCGGAATGCGACCGGGAAGGTGCTCAAGCGCGAGCTGCAGGGAAGCTGACTGACGCTAGCCTGGGGAGGGTGACCGCGACCGCCGATGAGTTCGACCTCGGGGGCCTGCGCCTGAGCGTCGGCGAGGGGCGGCGGTTGGAGCTGAACGTGGGCATCGACCCGCTCGTGCTGGGCGGTGAGCGGTACGAAATCGAGCCGGAAAGAGTGCCGGTGGTACTGGAGGTGTCGCGGATGACCGGCAGCGGCTATGCACTGCGGCTGCGCTTCGAGGCTACGCTGACGGGTCAATGCATGCGCTGTCTGGAGCAGGCGAGCCCGCTGGTCGAGGTGCAGGCGCGCGAGGTCGAGGTGCCGGGTGGGGGCGAGGAGCTGGAAAGTCCATACGTCGACGGCGAGAAGCTCGACCTGGCTGCGTGGGCGCGCGACGCGTTCGCGCTGGCGGTGCCGGTGAAGGTACTCTGCAGGGAGGACTGCGCCGGGCTGTGCCCGATCTGCGCCGCCGATCTGAACGAGGCCGAGCCTGGACACCATCATGAGTCGGAGCCAGATCCGCGCTGGGCGAAGCTGAGCGAGTTGAAGCTGGAGTAGGAGCCGCTCGCGTATTGGCGCAAGGTCTCTCGTGCCTTGGAGTGAGGCCTTTTGGGGATTGGAAGGCCCCGGAGACTCGAAGTGAGGCCTCCCTGAGGGTCGGAGCTGGCTCTACCGAGGCTTCCTCCCGGGGCTGGTAGGCTTCTCGACCGATGGCCGTACCAAAGAAAAAGCAATCGCACAGCCGCACGGCCAAGCGCCGCGCGCAGCACAAGATCGGCACGCCCGCCGTGAACGCGTGCCCGAAATGCCACAGCCCACGCCGGCCACACCGGGTCTGCCCCGTATGCGGTTCTTACGCGGGCAAAGAGGTCGTGTTGCAGAGCACACACGACCACAGCGATCACGATCACGATCACGAGTAAGCGCCGGTGAACACGCCGGTCGTGGCGGTCGATTGCAACGGCGCCGACCTGGGTCCCGCCGAGGTCGCCGTCGGCGCTGCCCTGGCCGCCTCTGAAGGCGCAAGGGTACTGCTGTTCGGGCCGGCGGCGCAGCTGCAGACCCAGCGGCTGCCGGACGGAGTCGAGGTCGTGGACGCGCCCGTCTCGATCGCGAAGAGCGCCGACCCCGTGAGCGCGGTGCGGGCGACGCCCGAGGCCTCGATTGTGCAGGCCGCGCGCGCGGTCGCCGACGGTAGGGCGCAGGCGCTGGTGTGCGCGGGCGGCACGGGCGCCGCGCTCGCGGCGGGGCTGTTCAACGTTAAGCGTGCGCGCGGCATTTATCGCCCAGCGCTGGCGATCCCGCTGCCGATCCCGGCCCGGGCGGGCGGGCATTCCGTCATCTTCCTCGACGTCGGCGCGAACGCCGAGGCCCGGCGCGAGCACCTCGTGCAGTTCGCGTTCATGGGCGCGGCGCTGGCGCGGACGGTGCTCGACGTGGAGAGCCCGCGCGTGGGGCTGCTCTCAAACGGCGAAGAGGCGGCCCGCGGAGGCAGGCTGATCGTGGAGACCGGCGAGGAGCTCGCGGAGAAGGCAAGCAGCGGCGATGCCCTGAGGTTCGTGGGGAACGTTGAGGGCGGCGACGTGGTGAGCGGCGTGGCGGACGTGATCGTGACCGACGGGCTGACGGGGAACATCGCGCTGAAGCTGATGGAGGGGGTCTCGCAGACGTTGCTCGGCGCCGTGCGCGACGCCGCGATGGCCTCGACGCGCGCAAAGCTGGGCGGCGCGCTGCTGCGGCCCGCGCTGCGCGAGGTACGCGACGAGCTCGACCCCGAGCGTCAGGGCGGCGCCTACCTGCTTGGGCTGAGAAGCCTCGGGGTGGTGCCGCACGGGCGCTTCACGCGAAAGGGCTTCGCGCAGGCGATCCAGCGCGCGCGGCGCGGCGCCGAGGAGGACCTCGTCGGCAGGACCCAGCTCGCGCTCGAAGCGGCGGGGGCGCTGCGGGAGCGGGCGGGCGCGCCGGTATCCGCGTCGAGCGCTAGCCTGCCGCAGGCGAGATGATCGAGATCACCAGCAAACACGTCCTCTCGGCTGGCCTCGCTGCCCGCCCGCAGACCCCCGCACCCGTCAGCACCAGATGACCCGCGAGCAAGTCTTCGACCTGATTCAGTCCCACCTCGCCGACGAGCTCGACGTCGCCGCCGAGAACATCGACGAGGCGACGCGCTTCAAGGAGGATCTGGAGGCCGATTCGCTCGACCTGTACACGCTCGTGCAAGAGCTCGAGGACACCTACGGCGTGGAGATGTCCGACGAGCAGGCGGCGAAGATCCTGACGGTGGGCCAGGCGGTGGACTTCGTGCTGGCAAACGCCGAGACAGACGGCTGATGCGCGATGGGATCGCCGATGAACACGCATGGCGGCGCTGGATCGGCGTCCTACCGATCGGAGATCGGCCAGCACACGCGCGGCACGCCACGCTCCCTGCGTCCTTGCCCAGCTTGCCCAGCTTTCCCTGCGTGCCCATCGGGGCGTTGTGGGTATGAAGCTGCTCGAGGAATTGCTGGAGGAGTTGCCGGAAGAGCTGGAGCGGCAGGTCTTCACGCACGCCTCTTGGAGCGAGCGCTCGAGCGACTCCTATACGCGCCTGGCTTTCCTCGGCGACAGCGTGCTCAGCCTGGCCGTGACGACGCACCTCTACCCGCGCCTGGAGGCCGAGCGGTTCGGCGCGGGGCGCCTGACGAAGATCCGCGCGCAGGCGGTGTCGGGGGCGTCGTGCCGGGTGGTGGCCGAACGCCTGGAGGTGCCACGGCGGATGCGCGCGGCGGCGCCGGCGGGGGTCGAGGCGAACGCGACGGTGGCGATGTTGGAGACCGAGCGGGTGCTCGCCTCGGTGATCGAGGCCGTGATCGGGGCCTGCTACCTGAACGCCGGCTACGAGCGCACGGCGGCGGCGGTCGTCGAGGCCTTCGAACCGGAGATCGAGCAGGCACTGGAGCATCCGCTGGACTTCAAGTCCGCGCTCCAGGAGCTGCTGGCCCAGCGCGGGGCAGAGGTGGGCTACGAGGTCACCGGCGAAGCCGGCCCGCCGCACGATCGTACGTTCACGGTCGCGGCGAACGTCGCCGGGGAGACGCTGGGGAGCGGCAGCGGCCGCAGCAAGAAGCATGCCGAGCAGGAGGCCGCGCGCGAGGCCGTCGACCGTCTGCAGGACCAGTGAGGTACGCCACAGCATGCGCCTGAAGTCGCTGACGTTGAAAGGCTTCAAGTCCTTTCCCGACCGCACCCACCTGGACTTCGGGCCCGGCGTGAGCGTCGTGGTCGGGCCGAACGGGTCGGGCAAGTCGAATGTGACCGACGCCGTGCTGTGGGCGATGGGCGAGCAGTCGCCGCTCGCGATCAGGGGGCAGTCGATGCAGGACGTGATCTTCGGCGGTGGGCGCAACGTGCAGGCGCGCAGCGCCGCCGAGGTGGAGATCGTGCTCGACAACTCCGACGGGACGGTCGATCTGCCCCTGAGCGAGATCTCAATCGTGCGGCGCCTGGACCGCAACGGCGAGGGCGGATACCGGCTGAACGGGGTGCGCTGCCGCCTGACCGATGTGATCGAGGTGCTCTCCGACACCGGCCTGGGCAAGGAGACGCACTCGGTCGTCTCGCAGGGACGCGTTGAGGCGATCGTGACCTCCAAGCCACGCGACCGCAGGCTGCTGATCGAGGAGGCCGCGGGCCTCGGCAAGCACCGCAAGCGCCGCCGCCGCGCGCAGCTGAAGCTCGAGAAAACACAGGAGAACCTCGACCGCGCGCTCGACGTCGAGCGCGAGGCGCGCACGCGCCTGCGCCCGCTCAAGCGCCAGGCTGAGGCGGCCGAGCTGCACGAGCGCCTCGAGCGCCAGATGCTGGAAGCCCGCTGGGAGCTCGCGCGCGAGGCGCTGCGGGCGAGCGGCACGGAGCTCGAGGGAGCGGAGGCCCGCGTCTCGCAGGCGCGCGCCACGCGCGAGCAGATCGAGGAGCGTCTACAGGCGGTCATCGCCCGGCGCGGAGAGGCCGAGCGCGCGCTGGCTGAGCGCGCGGAGCGCCACGACGCGCTGGCCAAACGCGTTTACGAGGCGCGTTCCGCGCGCGAGCGGCTCGGGTTGCGCGAGGAGCAGGCCGGCGCGAGCGCACAAGCTCTGAAAAGGCGGATCGAGCGCATCGAGCTCGAGCTGGCCGCGCTGAGCGAGCCGCAGAGCGCCGGCGAGGGGACGGTCACGGATGCCGCGGACGCGACAACGGACGCGGGCATGGAGACGACGGCCGCAGGGCCCGGGGGAGGCGGCGCGGGACAGAGCGCGAGCGAGCAGCGAATCGCGGCGCTGGAGGACGAGCTGGCGGAGATCGAGCGCGAGCGGGAGCGCGAGATCGAGCGCGAGATCGAGGACTTGGAGACCGCGCGTGAGCGCGAGATCGCACGCGTGGCGGAGCTCGAGGCGGAGCTCGAGCAGGCGCGCGCGGCGCGCGCACAGGCAGACGAGCTGGCGGAGCGGGCACGAACGAGCTTGCAGACAGCCGAGCGTGAGGCGCAGGATCGGCGCCGCGAGGCCGCACGGGTGGGCGGCGAGCTGGCGGTGGCCAATCAATTCCTGCGCAGCCACGCAGCCGTCGGCGGCGGCGACGCGACGGTGGGCTCGTCTGCGGGTGCGGCGAAGGCGCTGAGCGAGGAGTTGAGCGTGCGTGACGGCTACGAGCTGGCGCTGGCCGCCGCGCTCGGCGGACGCCTGAGCGCGGTGCTGGTGCGGGACGTGGCCGGCGCGCAGACGCTGCTCGACCGCGCCGGCCCCGACGGTGGCAGCGCGCTGCTGGCCGAGATCGCATCCGGACAGGCGCGCGGAGACGGAGAGGAAGCGGAGCAGCGACGCAGCCCATCGGTCGACGTCGAGGAGCAGGAGCCGCCCGCGCCCGGCGCGGAGCGACTGTTGGAGCTCGTGAGCGGGCCGGCCGATGTGATGGCGCTGGCGCAGCGGCTGCTCGCCGACGCGTGGGTGGTCGAGCGCTTGGAGGACCTGCCCAGGGACTTCACCGGAATCGCCGTGACGCGCACGGGACGCGTGTGGTTCGCCGCCTGGGGCGAGGTGCGCCAGTTGACCGAGGGTGGCGAGGAGCGCGTGCTGGCGCGGCGCAACGAACGCGACCGGCTGATCGCTGCGAGCGAGCTGGCGGCCAAGGCCGAGCAGGCCGCACAAACACAGACCGAGCAGATCTTGGCAGAGGTGCGCGCCGCCGAGGACGCGCGCACCGCAGCCGAAGCGGCGCTGCGCGAGGCCGAGCGCGCTCGTGCCGAGGGCAGCGAGGCGCAGCGCCGGACGGAGTGGCTGATCGAGCAGCGCAAGGCCGCGCCCCAGCAGGGTCCGCTCGCGGTCAGAAAGGTGCAGCTGGAGGGCGAGCTCGCAGCCGAGCGCCGCCAGGCCGAGCGCGTGGCGCGCGAACGGGCCGAGCGGCTGGCCCGAATCGAGCGTCTGCGGGCGCAGCTTGCGAGAGACCTCGCACTGTCTCCCTTGGCCACGCGTCTGGCGGAGACGCTGCTCGGCGCGGGCACGGCGGTCGAGCTGAGTGTGGCGGAGCTCGAGGCGGAGCTCGCAAGCGATCGCGAGGCAGGCGAGGCGATGGCGGGCGAGCTGCGCGCCTGCGCCGGCGAGGAGGCCGAGATCCAGACGCAGCTGCGTGGTGCCGGCGAGGCCGTGACCGGCGCCGAGGTCGCCGCGCAGCGGCTGCGCGACCAAGCACAGGAGGCCACACAGGAGGCGCAGGCGGTGGCCAACCTGCTGGAGCTGTCGGTCGAGGCGCGCGCTGCGGAGGTGGAACCACTCGAGCAGGAGCAGGCCGAGGCGCTGGCCGCGCGCGTGGAGCGGCTGCGCCGCCGGCGTGAGCAGCTCGGCCCAGTCAACCCGCTGGCGCAGGAGGAGTATGCGGAGGCGGTCGCTCACGTCGAGGAGCTGGAGAGCAGGCGCTCTGACCTGGAGACCGCGTTGCGCGAGCTGAAGGCGGTGATTCGCGAAACCGACAAACAGATCGAGGAGACCTTTGCGGAGACGTTCGCCGCCGCGGCGCGCAACTTCGAGGAGCTCGCCGGCGACGTGTTCCCCGGCGGTTCGGGGCGGCTGAAGCTGGTGCGCGACGAGCAGGCGCCGCGGCCGGTGCTCGGCGGGCAGCAACTCGACGGCGCCGGCGCGGACGGCACGGACGGTGGGGGGGATGGCGGCGGTGAGGACGCCGCGGAGGCGGCCGCAGAGGCCGAGGCCGAGCGCGAGGCGCAGGCCGAGGAGGACTCCTCGGAGATCGGCCAGCTCGGCGTCGAGATCGAGATCACGCCGGCGGGGAAGTCGGCGAAGCGCCTGTCGCTGCTCTCGGGCGGTGAGAAGTCGATGACCGCGCTCGCGTTCCTGTTCGCGGTGTTCCTCGCGAAGCCCTGTCCGTTCTACATCCTCGATGAGGTCGAGGCCGCGCTCGACGATCTCAACCTCGACCGTTTCCTCGCGCTGCTGCGCCGCTACTCCGGCCGTGCGCAGTTCATCGTGATCACCCACCAGAAGCGCACGATGGAGGCCGCGGATTGGCTGTTCGGCGTATCGATGGGGGGAGATGGGGTCTCGAAGGTGCTCTCGCGCAAGCTGCCGGCGGCGGAGGAGACGCAAACGGAGCAGCCCGAAATCGCCGGGGTCGCCTGAGGGCGCTGCTATCGTCGCGCGGCCGTGGCGCGCGACTGGAGCGATCTGTTCATCACCGGCGAGGACATCGCGGGTGGCGAGGCTGAGCCCGCCGCGGGCGCGGAGCGCAAACGCGGGCTCTTCCGCCGGCTGCGCGAGAACCTCTCAAAGACGCGGCAGGCGCTCGGCGGCGAGCTGCAGGCGACCCTGTGGGGGACCCTCGACGAGCACACATGGGAACGGCTCGAGGAGGCGCTGATCATGGCCGACGTCGGCGCGAGCACGACCGCGTCGGTGGTCGCGACGCTTGAGGCCGAGGCGACGGCGGGCGAGCTGACGGGCGGCGAGGCGCTGAGCGGGCGGCTGATCGAGCTGCTGGCGCAGACGGCGCGGGTCGGCGACGGCCGGATCGACGTGAGCAGGCGCCCGACGGTGATCATGGCGGTCGGCGTGAACGGGACCGGCAAGACGACGACGATCGGCAAGTTGGCCTGGCACCTGCGCAACGAGCTTGGATTGACGGTGCTGATGGGTGCGGCCGACACGTTCCGGGCCGCGGCGAGCGAGCAGCTGGAAGGCTGGGCGCAGCGGGCGGGCTGCGAGATCGTGACCGGTCCCGCTGGATCGGACCCGGGCGCGGTCGCGTTCGAGACGATCGCGCGGGCACAGGCCGACGGCGTTGACGTGGTGATCGTCGACACCGCCGGGCGGCTGCACACGCAGGACGATCTGATGGCCGAGCTGGGGAAGGTGCGCAGGGTGATCGGTAGGCAGCTGGAGGGCGCGCCGCACGAGACGCTTTTGACCGTCGACGCGACGACCGGGCAGAACGGGCTGCGTCAGGCGAAGCTGTTCGCCGCCACGGCGGATGTGAGCGGGGTCGTGCTGACGAAGCTCGACGGCACCGCCCGCGGCGGGATTGCGCTGGCGATCGCGCGCGAGCTGGAGCTACCGGTGAAGCTGATTGGAGTGGGTGAGGCGGTCGAGGACCTACGGCCGTTCGACCCGGAGGATTTCGCGCGCGCGCTGATCGCTGAGGACTGATCGCCACGAGACTGATCCGGAGGCCCGTACAGCCGCACCCCTTCGGCGGTCCCCGCTCGATCCGCCGTTGTTGTGCGCGCCGCGAGGGGTAACCTGGAGGTATGGAGATCTGGATCGTCTGGCTGGTGGTGGCCTGTCTGCTGGGCTTGGGGGAGATGCACCAGGGCGCCTTTTACCTGGCGCCCTTCGCCCTCGGCGCGGCGCTCGCCGCGATCGTCGCACTGCTCGGCGTCGGCGCGCCGCTGTCCGCGCTCGTGTTCGTCGCCGGATCTGGGATCGTGTTCGGGACCCTGCGTCCGGTCGCCCGCCGCCACCGGCGGCTGCCGCCATCGATTCGCACCGGCGCGGCGGCGCTCGTCGGCAAGCCCGCGCTGGTGCTAGAGCGGATCGCCAACGAGGAGGGCGTCGGCTGCGTGAAGATCGACGGCGGCGAGGTGTGGACCGCGCGCAGCTACGACCAGGACGAGGTGATCGACGCGGGCGAGCGCGTCGAGGTGATCGAAATACGCGGCGCCACCGCACTCGTGATGCACTGAGGCGCCGGGGACACGGCGCGGAGCGTCGTCCTTACCGATTGGAGATCGACGGGATCTCCAATCGGCCAGCACGTGTGCAGAGCACACGTCGCTCACTGCGTCCTAGCTCCGCTTGGTCCACGACGCCTCAGACGCGTGCCTGGCATCCAGCTAGGCTCTTAGGAGATTCCGAGAAAGGGAAACGCCCATGGTCCTGCTGATAGTCGTTGCAATCGTCGTCCTGTTCTTTCTGGTCGCGGCCGCACGCACCGTGCGCGTGATTCCCCAGGCCCGTGCCGGCGTGGTCGAGCGGCTGGGTCGCTATAGCCGCACGCTCGAGCCGGGCTTGACGATCGTGACGCCGTTCATCGATCGCGTGAAGCCGCTCGTGGATCTGCGCGAGCAGGTCGTGAACTTCGCGCCGCAGTCGGTGATCACCGAAGACAACGTCGTCGTCGGGATCGAGACGGTGCTGTATTTCACGATCACCGACCCCAGATCGGCGACGTACGAAATCGCCAACCCGCTGCAGGCGATCGAGCAGCTGACCGTGACGACGCTGCGTAACGTGATCGGCGGGCTTTCACTCGAGGCGACATTGACCGCGCGCGAGAACGTGAACACCGAGCTGCGCGTGGTGCTCGACGAGGCGACGGGCAAGTGGGGGATCAGGATCAACCGCGTCGAGATCAAGTCGGTCGACCCGCCGCAGGACATCAGGACCGCGATGGAGAAGCAGATGCGCGCCGAGCGCGACCGCCGCGCGGCGATCCTGACCGCCGAAGGCGAGAAGCAGGCGCAGATTCTCACCGCGGAGGGCGCCAAGCAGTCGGCCGTCCTGACCGCCGAAGGGGCTCAGCAGGCGGCGGTGCTCGACGCCGAGGGCGAGCGCCAGGCGGCGATCCTGCGCGCGGAGGGCGAAGCGAAGGCGATCGACACGGTCTTCAAAGCGATCCACGAGGGCAAACCGAACCGCGAGCTGCTCAGCTACGAATACCTGCAGATGCTCCCCCAGCTCGCGGAAGGCGACGCGAACAAGGTGTTCGTCGTGCCGAGCGAGTTCGCCGAGGCGTTTGGTGGGATCGGCGCGGCGCTCACGCGGGGCGTGCAGAAGCAGGGCGGGGACAAGCCCGAGTCCTGAGTGGGACACCGAGACGAGCGCAATGACCGAGACTCGCCAACGGGGATGCCGAGAGACACACATGACCCCGATATCGACCGCTGCCTCCGAGCCGGATCCCAAAAGACCACATGACCCCTGAATCGACCTTCTAGAGCCAAATGTTTGACTCACTCGCCGAGAAACTGCAGGGCACGCTCGCCGATGTCCGCAACCACGGGACGCTGACGGAGGCCGACATCGACAGTGCGATGCGCGAGATCCGTCTCGCGCTGCTGGAGGCCGATGTCAACTTCAAGGTCGTGCGTCAGTTCACCTCGCAGGTGAAGGAGCGCTGCACGGACGCCGAGGTGATCGGCAAGCTGAACCCGGGTCAGCAGGTCGTGAAGATCGTCGCGGAGGAGCTGACGAGATTGATGGGAGGCCCGCCCACCCGCGGCGAGGGGGACGATGCCAAGTCGACCCTGAGCTTCTCCCCGAAACCGCCGACGGTGATCCTGATGGCGGGGCTGCAGGGCTCGGGCAAGACGACCGCGACGGCAAAGCTCGCCCGGTATCTGCGCGAGGAGCACTCTTCGACGGTCGCCGTGGCGGCCTGTGACGTCTACCGCCCGGCCGCGGTCGAGCAGCTCGTGAAGGTCGGCACGCAGGCCGGCGCCGAGGTCTACGAGCAGGGCACCGACCACGACCCCGTCGAGATCGCCACGTGGGCGCTGCAGCGCGCGCGCGAGGAGGGAAAGGACGTGCTGATCGTCGATACCAGCGGACGGCTCCACGTCGACGAGGAGCTGATGGCGGAGCTCGTGCGGATCAGAGACGCGGTGCAGCCGGATGACGTGCTGCTCGTCGTTGACGCGATGACGGGCCAGGACGCGGTGAACGTTGCCGAGAGCTTCGCCGCGGCGGTGCAGTTCGACGGCGTCGTGATGAGCAAGCTCGACGGCGATGCGCGTGGCGGCGCCGCGTTGTCGGTGAAGGCCGTCACGGGCAAGCCGATCCTGTTCGCCTCGACGGGCGAGAAGCTCGAGCAGTTCGAGCGCTTCCACCCCGACCGGATCGCCCAGCGGATCCTCGGCATGGGCGATGTGATGAGCCTGATCGAGCAGGCCGAGCGCAGCTTCGACGAGACCGAGGCGGCGGAGCTGGAGCGCAAGCTGCGGCGCAACGAGCTGGGCCTCGACGACTTCCTCGCGCAGCTGAAGATGATCCGGAAAATGGGCCCGCTGACGAGCCTGCTCGGGATGATCCCCGGCCTGGGCGGCCATCAACTGCAGAACATGAAAGTCGACGAACGCGAGCTCGACCGGATCCAGGCGATCATCCTCGCGATGACCCCCGAGGAGCGGCGCAAGCCGGAGCTGATCAAGGGCTCGCGGCGGCTGCGGATCGCGCGCGGCTCGGGCACGAGCGTGCAGCAGGTCAACCGTCTCGTCAAGCAATTTGGGCAGATGCGGAAAGTGATGAAACAGGTTGGACGCGGCAAGCAGCCCGATATTGGCGCGCTGATTCGCAACGCGCGCTGAGGCCGCGCTACCGCTGATCAAATGCGCTCCGAGGGCGATCTCGCACGGGAGAGCACCTCTATGCCAGCCGGGATCGGCCCCGAAGCGCGCCACCGTCTAAGCTCTGCTGGCTCAAGAAGAAAAAGACCCGAGAGGAAAACGTGGCGGTAAGGCTGAGGCTCACACGAGTGGGCGGCAAGAAGGACCCGATGTGGCGCGTCGTCGTCGCCGACCAGCGCTCCCCGCGCGACGGTCGCGTGATCGAGACGATCGGCCACTACAACGCGCAGACTGACCCGTCGACGATCGTGATCGACGAGGAGCGCGCGCGCAGCTGGCTGGCACGCGGCGCGCAGCCGTCGGACACGGTGCGCAAGCTGCTGCGTATCCAAGGCATCATCGAGACCAGCACAGGCTGACGGTCGGTCGGGCCGCGCGGATATGGCCAGCGAGAACCCGAAACGGCTGCTCGAGTACCTGGCCGAAGGGCTCGTCGACGATCCCGAAGCCGTCGCGGTCGAGCAGTTCGAGGAGGACGACGGCACGGTCGTACTCGAGCTGTGCGTCGCCGAGGGCGACTACGGCAAGGTGATCGGCCGCGGCGGGCGCACCGCGCACGCGTTGCGGACGGTCGTGAAAGCCGCCGCGACGAGCGAGGGGCAGCGCGTGTTGCTCGACATCGTCGATTGACGCCTCGCGCGGTGGCGGGACAGGACGCCAGTTCGAAGACCGGGTCAGGGCGGTGAAGCGGGGCGAGGCCGAAATGACGAAGAGGGCGGAGGGGCCGCAGCAGAAGACAGAGGCCGAAGGGATGAGACAGAAGATCCGAGCCAGCGGGACAAAGGGCGGTTCGAGGGTGCCAACGGGCGGCTCGGATGAGCGCGATACACCGCCCGCTCTCTCCGCCGGGCGCGTCGGACGCGCGCACGGCCTGGACGGCAGCTTCTATGTGACCGGGCCGCGCCCGCGGCTCTTGACGCTCGGGACAAGCGTGACGGTCGCAGGACGGAGCGCCGAGATCGTGCGCCGATCGGGCACCGACCGGCGCCCGATCGTGCGACTGGATGGCATCGAGGATCGCGAGAGCGCTGACGCGCTGCGGGGCATGACGCTGAGTGTCGACCGGACGGAAGCGCCGGCGCTCGGAGAGGGCGAGTGGTGGGCGCACGAACTGGAGGGCTGCACGGTGCTCGACGGTGGTCGCGTGATCGGCACGGTCGAGCGGATGATCGAGCTGCCCTCCTGCGAGGCCCTGGAGGTGCGACGCGCGATGATCGGATCCCACCCACCCGGTGCGCCGCTGGTGGTGCCGATGGTCAAAGACGCGATCCGGCAGATGGCGGTCGCCGAGGGGCGGATCGAGGTCGACATGGGCTTTCTCGGCGAGGCAGACCGGGAGGAGCAAGGCGCGGAAGGGCAGGGGCCGGACGGACAAGACGCGAAGACCGGCGGGGGCGCCGGGCAATGATCGCCCTTCACGACGGCTCTCTGCCAGTGCACCTGATTACCCGCAGGGAGATCGATCAGAGCCGAGGGGAGCGCGAATGGAGATAGACGTCTTCACGCTTTTCCCGGAGTGGTTCGAGTGGTTTCGCGACCAGCGCCACGTCCGCAACATGCTCGCCGCGGGCACGAGCCTGGAGTGCGTGAACTTCCGCGAGCACACGGAGCTGAGCGGCGGCCAGGTTGACGACACGCCGTTCGGCGGAGGAGCGGGGATGGTGCTGCGCGTGGACGTGATGGACAGCGCGCTGCGCGCCCGCTATGGCGTCGACCCGGTGACGCTGCGCGAGCAGCGACGCGTGATCGCGCTGACGCCCGGCGGCCGCCGGCTCGACGACGCGCTCGTCGGCGAGCTGGCGAGCGAGCCCGCGCTGACGCTGCTCTGCGGGCGCTACGAGGGCTTCGACGAGCGGATCGTCGAGCACTTCGCAAGCGAGCAGATCTCGATCGGCAGCTACGTCCTCTCCGGTGGCGAGCTCGCGGCGATGGTCGTGTGCGATGCGATCCTGCGCAGGCTGCCCGGTGCGCTCGGGCACGAGGACTCGGCGGTCGAGGAGTCGTTCAGCCCCGCGCTCGGCGGCAACCCCGAGTACCCGCACTACACCCGCCCGGCCGAGTACCGCGGCTGGCGTGTGCCGGAGGTGCTGCTGTCCGGCCACCACGAGCGGATCGGGGCGTGGCGGCGCGCGCGCAGCGCCGAACGAGGTGCGCTCCGAGACGAGGCGACCGGCGGCTGAACGGGCCCCGCCCACGCCTATCTGGGGAAGGTGCGGCGGCCTGGGGCGGACGTCCGCTACCATTCCTCCCCGCGTCGGCCGGATACCCCGTGCGGGGTCACTTTGTCGGGCCATCAGGGCGCAGACCTCTTTTACTCATGAGCAGCGTCATCGAAACCATCGAGCGCGCGCAACTGCGCCGCGTTCCCGACTTCGCGCCGGGCGATCGCGTGAGGGTCCACTTCCAGGTGATCGAGGGCACCCGCCGTCGTGTGCAGATCTTCGAGGGCGTCGTGATCAAGCGCCAGGGGCACGGCGCGCGCGAGACGTTCACGGTCCGCAAGCAGTCCTTCGGCGTCGGCGTCGAGCGCATGTTCCCGGTGCACTCCCCGAAGATCGAGCGGATCGAGCTGGCCGCACGCGGCGACGTGCGCCGCGCGAAGCTCTACTACCTGCGCGACCGCGTCGGCAAGCGTGCGCGGGTGCGCGAGCGTCGCTACACCGGTCCGGAGCAGACGGTCGAGCCCGGCCTGCTGGCCGATCCCCAGTCGGTTGGGGCCGACGGTGCGACCGACGCAGATGGCATGACCGCGGAGGAGGCGGTGCTCGAGGGCGCCGCGGCGGGAAGTGCTGTCGAGCAGCAGGACATACCTGCGCAGGAGGCCACCCAGCAGGACGCCGCAGCCGCTGACGATCGGCCCGATGCGAATGAGCCTGCTGCCGTCGCACCGGACGCTGGTTCCGCGCAGGCGCAGACGCTGCCGGTCGAGGATGCTGCCGGTGAGGGTCAGGGCCAGGGGGGGAGCGACAAGGACGAGATCGCCGCCGGGGATGAGTCCCAGGGGTCCGCGTCCGTTGTCGATGTCTCCTCCGATGCCGGTGAGGACACGCCGCAAGGCGCGTCCACCGGCGACTCACCGGCGTGAAGCCGGTGGCGAGCGCGACGGGTCTTCCGGTTCAAGCATGAGGGGTGTAACGCGCAGTTCGATCGTGGAGTTGATCGTGATCATCGCGGTCGCGCTCGGTCTGGCGCTCGGGATCCAGGCGTTCATCGTCAAGCCCTACCGCATCCCCAGTGGCTCGATGGAACCGACGCTCGCGGTCGGTCAGCGTGTGCTGGTCGACCGGATCGGCACGCACTTCAGCGAACCGCACGTCGGCGAGATTGCGGTGTTCCACCCCCCCAAGGAAGCCCAGAAGGAGGTGTGCGGGCCGACGCCGCACATCGTCAAGCTCGGCGGAGCGGCCTGCTCGGAACCGGAACCGGTGGAGTCGAGCGTGAACTTCATCAAGCGCGTCGTCGCGGGTCCGGGTGACACGATCTACATCAAGGAAGGCCACGTCTACCGCAAGGCCGCCGGCAAGAGCACGTTCGTCCGCGAGCACGACCCCTACATTCGCGAATGCGGATCGAGCCCGGAGTGCAACTTCCCGACGCCGATCACGATTCCGGCCGGACACTGGTTCATGATGGGGGACAACCGTGGCGAATCCGACGACAGCAGGTTCTGGGGTCCCGTCCCGACCGGATGGATCATCGGCGAGGCCATCGCCACCTACTGGCCCCCCGACCGGATCGGCATCTTCTAGGCCCAGAGCCGTCGTCTCCGCGGGAGCGTCCAAGCGGGTGGATGTCCCGGTGTGCGCCGCTGCTGAGCCCGCCGCGATCACGGATGCCGCACGCCCCGGGCGCGCGTCTGCGAGTCGCACCAAGCAAACCCGTGCGGCGCGGCGTCATCGCCGCAAGAGCACGAGCGGGCAGCGGCTGTTCGCGTTCGACCGCCGGCTCGGCGTGCCGCTCGTGGCCGGCGCCGACGAGGCCGGCCGCGGCTGCCTCGCCGGGCCGCTCGTGGCCGCGGGCGTGCTATTCGACTACGACGCGCTCACCACCCGCGAGCTGCGTGCGCTGGGCGCGCTGAACGACTCCAAGCAGCACACCCACGAGGCGCGCGAGGAGCTCTATCCGCTCGTGCTTCGCAGCGCCTCGCGTGTGGTGGTCGTCTCGCGCTGCGCGCGCGGGATCGACGCGCGCGGCCTGCACAAGACAAACCTCGCGGCGCTGCGCGACGCGATCCGCGGCGTCACCGCCGGCGTCACGGGCGAGGTTGCGTGTCTGCTCGACGGGTTCGCGGTGCCCGAGTTCGAGCGTCCCCAGCGCGCGGTCGTCAACGGCGATGCCACCAGCGCCGCGATCGCGGCTGCTTCGATCGTCGCGAAGGTCACGCGCGACCGCTACATGCGCCACGCCGACACGCTGCACCCAGGGTGGAGCTTCGCCGAACACGTCGGCTACTCGACACCCGTGCACCGCGAGGCGATCCTGCGGCTGGGGGTCTCCCCGCTGCACCGGATGTCGTTCCGCTCGCTCGCTTATCAGCAGCTCGCGCTCTGAGCTGCGGACGGCGCTGGAGACGCGGGCACCACGCCGCGAGGCGTTTTGAGGCGCAGGCGGCGCGGGCGCTACGCCGGTACCAGATCGAGATCGGTCGCCGGTTCGACCTGGAAGACCGTCGGGAACCGATCGGCTAGCCCGGTGGCGTGCAGCGCCTCGCTGACGACCCGCGCGGCGTTCTCGGCGGCCGTTGCGGGGTCGGGCTCGTCGTTGGCGAGGATGAACACGATCGTCGTCCAGTCATCTTCCCAGGACCCAACTGGCCCGAGCTCGGGGTAGCTCTTGTCTAGATATTTGCTCAGCGCCATCCACTTGGGCTCATCGCTAAACGGCACATCTGCCACTGAGGTCCATGTCCGGTACTCCATGATCATGCTTTATACCCCTTTTCTTCAGGTCCGAGAGGAAATTCACCCATGATCGTGAGGAGGACGGGGTACCTGCGATCCTGCACGGCGGCTGTGTCTTGTCAATAGGAAAGAACAGCCAGTACTCCTTGCGCTTCTCCACGCGCCATCCCTGATCTTCGGCGCGGCGCTGGATCTTCTTGAAGTCGCCCTTGGCGCTCATCTGCAAAGCCTCATCTGAACGGCGGTCCGTATCGGCATCCCTCCCTCACCACGCCCCCTCGATATGGTCGAGGCTCACCAGCCGGTCCTTCGTGTCGAGGATCACCCCGATCGCGTCGAAGCGGATCGTGTGGGCGGTCGGGCGGATGTGCTTCTCCTCGCGCAGCCAGGCGGCGGCGAGCCGGCGCAGACGCGCTCGCTGGCGCGGGCGCAGCCACACGAGTGGCTGCTGGTCGGGACGAATCCCCTGCCGCTGGGAGTTCACGCGACGCGTCTTCACCTCCGCGAACACGAGCGTCTGCCCATCGAAGGCGATCAGATCGATCTCGCCGTAGCGCGTGCGTTCGTTGCGGCCGATCGGGGAGAATCCGAGCCGGTGCATGTGGGCCGCTGCATGCTCCTCGCCATGGCGGCCGAGCGCGGGGCGCTGGTCGGTGTTGCGGGGCTCGCTCTGCGAGGCGGTGCGTGGGGGCGTTGGATCGTCGGCAGGCACGACCGATCACGCTAGGGCGCAAAGTGTGACCTAAGACACCTATCTGTGCCAATTTTGTGCCGAATCTGTATAGAAACTGTGACGGCTGGGGGTAGGGTGCGTGCGCCGACTTGGAATCTGGTGCGCGTGGGGGCCGGATGGGGCTCACCGCTTGGCGTCGCGGTTGCCGACGGGTGCTTGCGAGGGCCAATGGATATCGCCGCGCTTGCCGACCGGCGTCACACGATCGGCGCCGTGCTCGCAGGCCCGTTCCCTGCTCGCAGACCGATGCTCGCCGGTGGATGTCGCCTCGCTCGCGTAGCCTCTCCTACCGTGGAAAGCCCAGCTTCCGACGATTCCCCCTCCCAGAGCTCAACCAACCCCGCCCCTGGCCCCGAGGCTCCCGGGGCGTCAACCGAGGGCGACGAGGCGGCCACCAGGCCTCGCTCGCTCGACGGCGTCAGCAGCTTCATGGGACTGCGCTGGGACGACCCCGAGACGGTTCGCCTCACGATCAGGCCCGAGCTGATCAACAACGGCGGGCTGCTCTCCGGCGTGGTCACATATGCGCTCGTCGACTACTGCATGGGTTCGACCCTCTGGGCGCAGACCTCCGAGCAGGAGCGGATCGCGACGATCAACATCGCAATCAACTACCTCCAGACCGCGACCGCGGGCGAGATCGTCTGCCGCACGAAGCTCGACCGGCGCAACCGCACGATCGCGGTGCTCCGCAGCGAGGTCCGCCACGAGGATGGCCGCCTGATGGTGACGGCGATCGGCAGCTACTCGATCTTCCCTCCGCGCAGCTTCAGCGAGCCGCGACATCCGGCGTGAGCACCGCCCCCGAGCGAGCAACCCCCGAGCGGGCCACGCGGGTTGCGCTCACGATCGCCGGCTCGGACTCCGGCGGCGGTGCCGGGATCCAGGCCGATCTCAAGGCGTTCGCGCGCTGCGGCGTGCACGGGACGTGCGCGATCACCGCGATCACCGCTCAGAACACCGTCGGGGTCACAGCGATTCACCCCATCCCTCCAGAGATCGTGCTCGCGCAGGTGCGCGCGGTGCTTGCCGACATCCGCGTCGACGCGGTCAAGGTCGGGATGCTCGGCACCGCGCCCGTCACGCTCGCGGTCGCCCGCGCGTTGGATGAACTGCCGGCCGATACCCCCGTGGTCGTCGATCCGGTGATGGTCGCCGAGTCAGGCGCGAGCCTGCTCGACGCCGACGCGCAGCGGGCCCTCGTGGAGGAGATCCTGCCGCGTGCGACCGTGCTCACCCCGAACCTCCCTGAGGCGCGCGTCCTGGCCGGCTGGACGGATGCTCCCCGCGCTCCAGACGATGCCGGTTTCGCCGATCGACCCGCCGGTGCGCCTGAGCCCGGCGATCGGATCTCCACGACAGTGGACAAGGAGGCGGAAGCCGCAACGGGCGGGGACGATCGGGCCGAGGCGCTCGCGCGTTCGGTGCTGGCGCTCGGTCCCCGCGCCGTGGTCCTGACCGGCGGCCATCGCACGCGCGCGGCGGACCTCTTCCTGGACTCCCGCGACGGCGACGGCTATAGCGGCGGGGAGGTGATCAGTATCGAGGGCGTGCGTCACCCCGACGGCGCAGCGCACGGCTCCGGCTGTACGCACTCATCGGCGCTCGCCGCCCAGCTCGCGCTCGGCCGCTCCCTGCTGGAGGCCGCGCGTGTAGCCCGAGCGGTGGCGGGCGAAGCAGTCGCGAACGGACTACGCGATGTTGGCGCGGGCCCGGGACCGGTCGATGTGGTCGGCCTGGGCAGCGTCGCTCGGGTGCTCCACGCGAAGTGAGCTTCGCGGTTGCTCCCGTTTGCCATAATCGAGGGACGATGAAGTTGCTCCGCATGAAGCCCGGTCATGGCGAGATCGTGCTCGCCGAGGGGGACGTGGACGTGCCGGAGCAGGAGCGCGAGCTGATCGAGGCGTTTCGCCGTGAGCTCGACGCCGGCATGTGGGCGGCCGTCCCAACCCACAGCCCCGGCTCGCGCCGCGAAGCCGAGCTGGTGAAGAGTTTCGCCGAAGTACCGCGCGAGGCCGAGCGCGTGATCTTCTTCCCGCGCGCCGCGGGCGGCGCGCTCGAGACGGATCGCTAGCGTCGATGGCGCTCGGGCTGGGCACCGCCGCGATCCTGCTCGTGGTGCTGCTCTGGGAGCTCGCGCGGCCGACGCTCAAACGCGTGCTCGCGCACGGGCGCCGGCTCTGGGCGCTGCGCCGGAGCGCTGCGTCGCCGGCCGCCGGCTATGACCCCGGCCGCGAGCGTCGCGCCGAGCTACGGGCGCGCGCGCTCTTGCGCTCGTGCATCGACGAGCGCGACTGGGCGATGTACCGGGACCTCGGGTTCCTGCGCGTGTGGGGCTCGCAGGGTGAGCGCGGACGCACCGATTGGAGATCGATGGGATCTCCGATCGTCCAGCACGCTAGCTACGCCTACCTGATCTACCCCCACAAGCCGCTCGTCGCCTACGTGCCCCAGACGGGTGCGCTGCTGAACGAGTACTGCGTCGCCTTCCCCGACCACACGCGTCCCTACGGCAGCTCGCGGCTGCCCGGCTCCGACGACGTGCTTGCCAAGTGGATGGCGCTCACCGCCGACGAGCGTCGCCTGATCGCCGACGCGAACATGCACCTGCCCGGCCGCCAGGTCGATCCCGCCCGCGTGTGCCGCGACCTGGCCCGGCTCGCCCGCTGGGAGCGCGAGCGGGCCGCGCGCGCTGTGCGTGGCCCGGGCCCGGCCGGCTCTGCAGATCCGCGTGGCGCGGATCGCGCCGATACGCTGCACGCGTGAGCTTCGACGTCCGCCACAAGAGCCGCGCCCTCACCGAGGGCCCCGAGCGCGCCGCCGCCCGCGCCTACCTGCACGGGATCGGCTACTCCGCCGAGGATCTCGCCAAGCCGATCGTCGGCGTCGCGCACTCGTGGATCGAGACGATGCCCTGCAACTTCAACAACCGGATCCTCGCCGCGAAGGTCAAGGAGGGCATCCGCGCCGCGGGCGGCACGCCGATGGAGCTCAACACGATCGCGATCTCCGACGGGATCACGATGGGCACCGCCGGGATGCGCGCCTCGCTCGTCTCGCGCGAGCTGATCGCCGACTCGATCGAGCTGGTCGCCTCCGCCCACGCCTTCGACGCGCTCGTGACGATCTCCGGCTGCGACAAGACGATCCCCGGCACGGTGATGGCGCTCGCGCGCCTGGACATCCCCGGGCTGATGCTCTACGGCGGCTCGATCAAGCCCGGCCACTACAAGGGCGCCGAGGTGACGATCCAGCAGGTGTTCGAGGCGGTCGGCGAACTCGCCGCCGGGAAGATCACCGAAGCAGAGCTGCACGAACTGGAGGAGGCCGCCTCGCCGGGCGCGGGCGCGTGTGGCGGGCAGTTCACCGCGAACACGATGGCGATGGCCTTCGAGGCGCTCGGCATCTCGCCCGCGGGCACGGCGATGGTCCCCGCCGAGGACGGCCGCAAGCTCGAGGTGGCGGTGCAGATGCGGCGAACTGGTGATGGACGTCCTGCGCCGCGGCCAGCGTCCGAGCGACGTCATCACCAAGCCGGCGCTGGAAAACGCAATCGCGGCGATCGCCACCAGCGGAGGCTCGACCAACGGCGTGCTGCACCTGCTGGCGGTCGCGCGCGAAATCGGGGTTCCCCTGGAGATCGACGAGTTTGAGGCGATCTCCGAGCGCACGCCGCTGCTGTGCGACCTGCAGCCGGGCGGGCAGTACGTCGCGACCGAGCTCTACGAGGCGGGCGGGGTGCCGCTCGTGCTCGCTCGTCTGCAGGAGGCCGGAATCCTGCATGCAGACGCGCAGACGGTCACGGGCAGGACGATCGGTGAACACGCCGCGGAGGCGCACGAGACTGACGGGCAGCGTGTTGTGCGGCCCTTGTCCCAGCCGATCAAAGCGACCGGTGGCTTCGCGATCCTGCGCGGCAACGTCGCACCGGACGGCTGCGTTGTGAAGCTCTCCGGGCACGAGCGCCGCAAGCACGTCGGACCGGCGCGTGTGTTCGACGGCGAGGAGGCGGCGATGGCGGCCGTGCTCGCCCACGAGATCAAGGCGGGCGACGTGGTCGTGATCCGCGCCGAGGGCCCGGCCGGCGGCCCCGGCATGCGCGAGATGCTCTCGGTGACCGCCGCGATCGTGGGGGAGGGAATCGGCGAGGACGTGGCGCTGATCACCGACGGTCGCTTCTCGGGCGCCTCGCGCGGCTTCATGGTGGCCCACATCGCGCCGGAGGCCGTGCGCGGCGGCCCGATCGCAGCGATCCACGACGGCGACGAGCTCACGATCGACGCGGACACGCGTCGGCTTGACGTGGCGCTCTCCGACGCGGAGATCGCGGCGCGCGTGAGCGCCTATCGCCAGCCACCGCGCGCCGACGAGCACGTCGACGTGGCGATCCGCAAGTACGCCAAGCTCGTCGGCTCTGCCGCCGAGGGCGCTGTCACCAGCTGAGCTGCGGACGGAGGGGATCAGCGTCTGACGAAAGCGCTTCGGGCTCGCTCCCAGCATCGGCCGGCCCTCACCCCTGGGCGCAAGCCCGCCCGGTCTCGTCACCCTCCCAACCCAGCGGCGGGATGAGCTCACTCCTCGAGAAACTCCTCCAGCAGTGCATTGAACGCTTCCGGACGCTCCAGCATCGACAGGTGCCCGGTGTCCGCATACATAACCACGCGCGAGTCGGGGATCAGCCCCGCAAAGACCCGCGCGTCGCGAGATGAGATCAAGCGGTCGTCCTCGCCCCACACGATCAGCGTGGGACAGGCGATCTCGGGAAGACGCTCGCGAAAGTCGTAGTTGAGGTTCGCCTCGAGCGCCTGCATGAAGCCGGGCTTGCCCGAGCCCCGCAGCTGCTCCGCCGCCAGTGCTGCAGGCAGACGGGAGGGATGACGGGTGACCACGTTCAGGGTGGCCTCGCGCAGACGCGCACGGCGCGCGACCGTGTCGGACTTGGAGGCCATCCAGGCCGTGTAGGCGGTGAGGATTCGCTCCGCGCGGCGCAACACCGGCAGGGCATGCAGCGCGCCGCGGTTGTCGTACGTCGAGATGCCGGCGGCGGAAACGAGGACCAGGCGCTCCACGCGCTGGGGGTAGGCGATCGCGAGCTCGGCGGAGATGAAGCCCCCCATAGAGTTCCCGACGAGTGCCGCCGCGTCGATCCCGAGCACGTCGAGCAGCCTGTCGAGCATCCGTGCGTATGCGGAGATCGAGATCGGCCACGACGGCATCGGAGAGTGCCCGAACCCCGGCAGGTCCATCGCGATCACGCGTCGTTTCGCGGCGAGCATGGGTAGTTGCTCGAGCCAGTTCGGCCAGGACCCCGACAGGCCGTGCACGAACACCAGCGGCAGACCCTCCTCCGCCTCGGAGGAGCCGAGCTCGATCACGTTCACCGGCTCACCGTCGACGAGCACCCAGCGCTGATGCTCGCGCCAGTCGACGTCGAGCCACGCGGAACGCCCGCGCGGGCCGTAGAATGATTGATCGTCTGGCCGGGGAGGCGAGGGAGACGGTGAGGGAGAAACTGTGGATGTCGGGTTCATGACCGTTCAATCTACCCGAGGACCTGCATGTCTATGAGGATTGCGATCGACATCGACTCGACGCTCCACCACTACTGGGACGTTCTCTCGGAGGTCTCGGTACGGCGCTTCGGCATCGAGTTGCCCTACGACGAGCAGTTCACGTGGGGCATCACCCGCCTGCGCCCCGACCAGCTCGAGCTGTGCATCGAGGAGAGCCACACCGACGAGCGGATCCTCGCCGGCACGCCTTACCCGGGCGCCGTCGAGGCGGTACGCCGCTGGCACGAGCAGGGCCACTTCGTGCACGTCACCAGCCACCGTGCGCGCGACCGCCGGGACGCCACCGCCGCGTGGCTACAGCGGATCGGGCTGCCGTTCGACGACCTGCACTGCTCCTTCGACAAGGTCTCGCGCTGCGTCGAGCTCGAAATCGACCTGCTGATCGACGACGGGCCGGAGAACCTCTCCGCCGCGCTCGAGGAGGGCATCCTCGCCGCCACGATCGGACACCCCTGGAATCGCGACGTCTGCGAGGAAGAGGACATCGTCTGCGCGCGGGACTGGACCGAGCTCGAGCAACTGCTCGAGCCGCTGCTGGCCAGGCAGGGCATGGAGGTCGGGGCGGCGAAGTAGCCTCGTATGGGGATGTCCTCCGCTTGGAACGACGCGCTGGCGCTGCTCGAAGAGGACCTGCGCCGGCGCGACGCGGCCGCGCGGACCCGCCGTGCATACGGCGTCGATCTCTCCCAGTTCGCGCGTTGGGCGAGCGGGCGAGGCCTCGAACCCAATGGTGTCGGCCCGCGCGATGTGCGCCGCTACGTAGCGTCGCTCTCCGAGCGGAATCGCTCCCCGAGCACGACCGCGCGCAAGCTCTCCGCGCTGCGCGCCTTCTTTTCGAGCCAGCGCGAGCACGGCCTGATCGCCCAGAACCCCGCCGACCTGGTCTCCACGCCGCGGCGCTCCTCCTATCTGCCGCGCGTGCTGAAGGAGCGGGAGGTCGCGAGCCTGCTCGACTCGATCGGGCCAGGTGGTCCAGGCGGTTCGAGCCAGGCGGGCCGGGCGGCCGGTGGGAATGGGGTGAGCGGGCCTTTGATTCTCCGCGACCGCGCGCTGTTCGAGCTCGCCTACTCGTGCGGGCTGCGCGCCGAGGAGCTCGTGACGCTTCGAGTCGCGGATGTCGACCACGACGGCGAGCAGCTGCGCGTCGAGGGCAAGGGACGCAAGACGCGCTACCTGCCGGTCGGCGAGGTCGCGCTGGCGGCGGTGCGGCTCTACCTGGAGCGCGGCCGCGATCGGCTCGTTAGTCCAGACGAGCCAGGGGGCACGGGCCGAACGTCGCGGTGCGGGCCTGGATCTGGACGTGGACCTGAACGCGGGCGCGAGCACGACGGGCGTGGATCACGGCCGCGCGGTCCTCGCGCGCTGCTGGGGAGAGCGGCGTGCTGTTCCTGAGCAAGACCGGAAAACCGCTCGGCACGAGCGACGTGCGCAGACGGCTGCGGGCATGGGCGACGCGCGCCCGGATCCCCGGTGGAGCGACGCCGCACGCCCTCCGGCACAGCTACGCGACGCACCTGCTCGACGGTGGCGCGGACCTGCGGAGCATCCAGGAGCTGCTCGGCCACGCGAGCGTCTCTACAACCCAGGTTTACACTCGGGTAGAGTCCGCCAGGCTTAGAAGCGCCTATGCGCGCAGCCACCCTCGGGCTTGATTGGACGCCCGCCCGCCCTTCGGAGAATCCATTGGAGACGAATGTCAAAGCGATCGAGCTGCGGGAAGTCTGGCGGCGGTACAAGACCGACGATGATCGCCGTGCCCGCGAGCGGCTCGTGCTCGCCTACTCCCCGCTGGTCAAGTACGTAGCCGGGCGCACCGCCGCCGGGCTGCCTCCGCACGTCGAGGAGGCGGACCTGATCTCCTACGGGCTCGTCGGGCTGATCTCCGCGATCGAGCGCTTCGAGCCCGCGCGGGAAATCAAGTTCGAGACGTACGCGATCATGCGCATCAAGGGCGCGATCATCGACGAGCTGCGCGCGATGGACTGGGTCCCGCGCAGCGTGCGCTCGCGCGCCCGCGAAGTCGAGCGCGCGAACGCGAAGCTCGAGCACACCCTGCAGCGCGCGCCGACCGACAAGGAGATGGCGGCCGAGCTGAAGATCACGGTCGAGGAACTGAACGAATCGCTGCTCGCGATCTCGCACTCCTCGATGGTCGCGCTCGACGAGCTGTGGAGCGTCTCGGACTCTAGCGGCGATCAGGTGTCGCTGATGGACACGATCGAGGACCACGCCGCGCCCGACCCGGCGAAGGCGCTCGACGTCGGCGACCTCAAGGACCGGATCGCCGAGTCGATCGCGAAGCTGCCCGAGCGCGAGAAGCTCGTGATCGCGCTCTACTACTACGAGAACCTGACCCTGCGCGAGATCGGCGAGGTGCTCGGCGTGACCGAGTCGCGCGTCTCCCAGCTGCACACCAAGGCCGTCCTGCGTCTGCGCTCGCGAATGCAAGAGGAGTCCTTCGACAGTTGAGGGGTCGTTCCGCGGCACCATACGCTGGCTGATCTTCGATCGGTCGCGGTGCTCACCGTGCTGGCCGATCCCGGACGACCAGTAGCACGTCTGCTGGCCGATCTTCGATCGGTGCGTGCGGCGTGTTCCCTCACGTCGGCGATAGCCGAGGTGGGCCCGGCCCTTCAGGTTCACGGCCGCCGGGGGGTGGCGTTGCGCGAGGTCGGACGGGGCCAGGTAGTCTGAGGGGCCGATGGCAACCCGTTCGATCGTCACCTCCCAGCCCGACGTCGCCTGCGACGTGTGCGGGCGGCGGCTGCTGCGCGGCGAGCTGCCCGACGTATTCCTCGCGGGCGGGCAGCGGCGCACCGTGTGCGAGCTCTGCGCCCCGCGGGCGGCCCACGAGGGCTGGTTGCGCGAGGCTGACCGTCATTCGGTGAGCCTGCCGACCTCCCGCGCCCGGCGTGGGCGCGGCCTGTTCGAGCGCCTGCGCCCGCAACGCGAGCCGAGCTCCGCGCGCGCGGCCGAAGACTTCGCGGGGGAGGGGCTCGGGATCGTGCCGGCCGCGGCGGATCAGGGTTACCAGACCGAGTCCTACGACTTCCTCGAGGCGATTCCTGTCGCCGCGGAGGATCCTGCGGCCCCGGCACCGGTGATCGCATCGGACGAGGATTTGACGACCCAGGGCCAGTCCCCGGCGACCGCCCTGACCGCCGGCGAGCTGAAGGTCGAGCGCGCATTGGAGGTGTTCAACGCCGGCGAGCACCCCCGGCGCGTGGCGGGGGTCGCCCGCTCGCTGGGAGAGCCGAGCGTCGCCGCCCGCCCGCTCGCGGACTCCGGGAGCGTGGTCTCGATCGTCGTCGCCTGGGAGCTCAGCTGGTACCGGTACGAGGTCGATCTCGGCGACGAGTCGGCCGGGGCGACTGTGACCGCGCAGGGGACCGAGCTCGACGAACTCGCGCGGGATGACCTGCTCGTGAACGCGGCCGCCGACGAGCGCGGCGCGCTGCGGCCCCTCCCTGTCTGAGCCTTCCGGTCCTGGGCCTCTTCGTCTGAGCCCGTCCGTGCGGACCGTGGCAGCGCTTGCTTATTCGCGCGCGGGGAGTACGATGGAGGTCAGATGATCTACTGCGTCGTACCCAAGCCGCTCGAGGATGAGCTCTATCCGAAGCTCGTCGAGCATTACAAGCACGAGGACAACGTGACGGTGATCGTCGACCGGCGTGAGTTCGATCGGCGCGCGCGCGGTGGCCGCACGGCCACCAAGGCGCCGGCCTCTGAGGAGGCGCCTCGCCGCGTGATTCGCGATCGTCGCAGGGCCCGCGTAGCTGGGGACCTTCCTCCCCTCGCCCACGCCTGAGCGCGAACACGCGTTTCGTCGTAGCCGACCGGCATACTTCGAGCGATGAAGGTGATCGTCCACGTCGATGGCGGCGCCCGCGGCAATCCTGGCCCCGCCGCGGCCGCCTGCGTGATCTCCTCACCCGTGGGCGACGTGCTGGGCGAGCACGCCCAACTGCTCGGCTCCGTCACGAACAACGTCGCCGAGTACCGGGCGCTGCTGCTCGGCCTGGAGCGCGCGCGCGAGCTGGGCGCGAGCGAGATCGAGATCATCGGCGACTCCGAGCTGATCGCCAAGCAGGTGCAGGGCATCTACAAGGTCAAGCACGAGGCGATGAAGCCCCTGCACCGGGAGGCGCTCGCGGCGTTGAAGGGCTTCGAGCGCTGGTCGATCCGCACGGTTCCCCGCGCCCAGAACGCGCACGCGGACGCGCTCGTCAACGCCGCCCTAGACCAGGCACGCAGCACCGCGGCCCTGGGCTGACAGAAGCGCTCGGTCTGTGAGCGGTCTCTGACAGCCAGGGCAGGCGGCCGGGGAACGTGAAGGGCCGCCCGATCGGAGGATCGGGATCGGGCTCAGGTGAGCAATTTGGCGCCTTCGCGCAGCTCGGCCTTGGCCTTCTTGAGCGAGGTCAACGCCTTGGCCGCCTGTTCCTTCGCGGCAGCTGGGCTGGCCGCCTTCTCGCCGAAGGCGGTTTTCAGGTGCCGGTAGGCGCCGATCACCGTCTGCAGGCCCTTCTCGAACTTCGCCTTGCCGGTCTTGACCTTCGGCGTCGAAGCGGATTGGGCCGCGATTGCGGTCTTCAACGAGCTCAGCACCACGATCGACTTGGCGATCGCCGTGTCGACCCCGCTCGGATTCCTGCTCGTCTTGTATTCGCCGAGCGCCGTTACCACGTGGCCTTCGGCGACGAGGATCTTCGAGTCATAGCTCTTGATCACCGACTTGATGCTCGCGTCCGATGCCGATGAGCCCGCCACAGGTCCTGCCAACACGCCACCGAGCACCGCCATGCAGACGGCCGCTCGCGCGGTGCTTCCTCTCGTCAAATACCTCATCGCATTGCCTCCATCATCATTGCGCCCCCCGCAACCGGGTGGCCTTGAGCCGGTGACTGACTCCCCACCGATGGATCTGTACATATCCGGCCCGGAGGGCCGTCAAACCCCGAGACTCCTAATGCAGCGTCAGTGCAGGGGTTGGGCGGATTTGGCGATTGCAAGCATCTGCGCGTTGGTGAGTTCCTCGAGCAACGTGTTTGTCACCCAATAGAGGACGTTTCCGGAACGCCAGCCGACGACGTGGATGTGGGCGCCGTCGTCGACGAGCTCGTACGTGCGGCCATTCACGACCTGGGTACGGGCGTGGGCGAACAGTGGTGGGTTGAGCCAGTCGGTGCCCTCGAAGTCGTAGTAGCCGCCGATCGAGTTCTGCTTCCAGACGATCACGTAGGCGTGGTGGAGGTTGCCCTGCTGGTCTTTGAGCGTGTAGGCGCGCACCTGCTGCTGTTCGCCCGGGCCGGTCTGCAGGGTCGGGTAGAGCACCGGGAAGGGGACGTTGGGCGCGGCCTCGACCATTTCGGTCTGGCCGGCCGAGGTGGTCGGATAGAGGCCGATCGCGCGCGGCGAGCTGCCGCCGCTGCTGTGGTGGCTGGAGTGGTGGGCTCGAGGAGGTTTCGGTGAGGCCGGAAGGCTGAGCCGTTCGTGGCCGTGGAGGAAGTCCGCGAGCGTCGCCTGCTCGAGTGCCGGGCTGGAGGTGACGTAGTCGCCGCCGTTGATCTGAGCGTCGACGTTCGTGGTCTGGAATTTGACCTGGCGCAGGGGCTTTGACTGCGAGAAGACGATCAGCTTGGCGAGTTCGATCAGCTCTTCGGAGGAGGCGTGGAAGGTCGACGTGATCGCGTGCCCGACGGCTTTCGCGACGGTGTCGATCTGGCCGATCTCATCAGCCGGATTGATCTGCTCGCGCAGGTCGCGCAGGAAGTCCTGCTGGCGCGCCACGCGCACGAAGTCCGAGTCGGTGTGGCGGTAGCGGACGTAGTCGAGCGCGTTTTCGTAGCAGAGCTTCTGATAGCCGGGCTGCAGGTTGATCGACGTGTAGTCGGTTTCGGTCGTGCCGATGTTCTCGTTGTAGTAGCGGTGATCGACGTTGACGTAGGCGCAGCCGAGCGTGTCGACGACCTGGATGAAGCCCCGAAAGTTGACGTCGACGATCCCGTTGAGCTTCAGTTCGGGGAAGACTTCGCGCTTGATCGTTTCGGCCGCGAGCACGATCCCGCCCTTCGCGCCACCGTGTTCGCTGCCGATCGTGTAGGCGGCGTTGATCTTTTGGTTTGCGTCCACCTGACCGTCCGGTGTCGTGATGTTGACCAGCAGGTCGCGCGGAATCGAGAGCACGGACGTTTGTTCCTGTCCGGGGTCGAAGCGCACGAGCAGGATCGTGTCAGAGTGCGGGGGGTCTTCCTTGTCGTAGTTGTCCTTAGAGCCTTCCCTGCGGTCGGAGCCGAGGATCAGGAAAGTCTGCGGTCCGCCGCTGTATTCGGGCGTGACGAGGCTGTGCGGGGCGTTGATCTGGTTGGCGGCGGGGAAGATCTCGTGCGCGAGGCCGCTCGCGGTGTTCAGCGCGACGGTTGCGGTTGCCCCGCCGGCGAGCAGGACGATCAGCACGCCCCCGATCAGGAAGCGCGTCCACATGCCTCGCCACAGCGCGGGCGGGCGCTCAAGGTCATCCATTGGGGTAAGGGTACCTGCCGGACCGGAGCGCCCACGCCGCTTGGCGGGCTAATCTCGATCGATGCTCAGCCCGAGAAACCGCGAGCTGCTGGGGCTGATCCCCGCGGCGCTGCTGGTGACCGCGGGCTTCACCGCGATCTTCATCCAGCAGCAGGACAGCGCGCGTGGCTCGGCGACGAGCCTCACGCTCAACCACGCCTCGAACGCGTCGCTGACCTACGGCGCGCTGTTCCTCGGGCTGTGCGTCGCCGCGCACCTCGTGATCCGCTTCTGCCTACCGGACGCCGACCCCTACCTGTTCCCGCTCGGCGCGGTGCTCGCGAGCGTCGGGATCGTGATGGTCTACCGCATCAACCCGACGCTCGCGCGCCAGCAGGCGCAGTGGATGGTGCTCGGGCTCCTGCTGTTCGCAGCGACGATCCTCGCGCTGCGCCGCCGGGGGGTGGGCGTGCTCGAGCGCTACCGCTACACGATCGCGGTGGTCGGGATCGGCCTGACGGTGCTGCCGCGCGTGCCCGTGATCGGGGAGCAGGTCAACGGCGCCTACCTCGACATCCACGTCGGCGGCGTCTCCTTCCAGCCGGCCGAGCTCGGGAAGGTCGCGATCGTGATCTTCCTGGCGAGCTACCTGCGCGACAACCGCCAGATCCTCGTGACCGGCGGACGGCGCGTGCTGGGCGTGACGATCCCACCGATGAAGCAGTTCGGCCCAATGCTGCTCGTGTGGGGCGCGGCGATGGGGACGCTGCTGCTGACGGGCGAGCTCGGCACCTCGCTGATGTTCTACGGCGCGTTCCTCGCGCTGCTGTACGTCGCCACCGGGCGCTTCTCGTTCCCACTGATCGGCCTCGTCCTGTTCGCGCTCGGTGCCTGGTTCGTCACTGGGCACGTCGAACATGTACACGCGCGCGTGCTCGCTTGGGAACACCCGCTCGAACCGGCGCTGTTCAACAACGGCACCAGCTACCAGCTCGGCCAGGCGCTGTTCGCGCAGGCCGACGGGGGCCTGCTCGGCACCGGCTTCGACCAGTCGCTGTTGCAGTACCCGGTCGAACTGTCGCACCACGTGATCGTGCACCGCTCGATCCTGCCGGTGCCGGAAAGCGACATGATCTATGCGGTCATCACGGACGAGCTCGGCCTCGTGGGAGCTGCAGGCCTGTTGATCGTCTACCTGCTGTTCGTGGCGCGCGGCCTGAAGACGGCGATGCTGGCGAAGGACTCCTTTTCGAAGCTGCTCGCCACCGGTCTGTCGTTCATCGTCGCGATGCAGGTGTTCGTGATCGTCGGCGGCGTCACGCGCGTGATCCCGCTGACGGGGGTGACGCTGCCGTTTGTGGCGTATGGAGGCTCGAGTGTGGTGATGAACTTCGTGCTGCTCGCCCTGCTGCTGCTTGTCTCCGACCGTGCGCGCCGGCCCTATTCTCGTCGCCGCTGAGAGGGGGATCGCCCAAACCGTCCTTCCCAGGCGCTCGCCTAACGGTATTGAGCGGGTATGAGCATGTTTGTGCAGCTTTGCTGACGTTTTTGCGGGAGAAGCTCTACAAGATGACGTTTGCGCAGGGGAGGGGGGTGCGCCGTCGAAATCCAAGGCCGTGTTGACTTCAACGATCGCGGCGACGCCCCGCTTGTTCCTGCGCACGCCACCGGCGCCGACGCACAACCGCTACGCAGGGCTGGCCAACCCTCATCGACAGCAGGGCCGCAGCGGTTCGTCGGCTGCCGGTCGCCCGCCTTCCCCCGCGCGCCTGACCCGGCCCGGCGGCATGTCCTCACCCGCGGGCCTGCATCGCCGGCCGTGGCTGGCACGCCTGCGCCGCGCCTTGCGGGAGGGCTCGTTCGTCTTGCATTACCAGCCGATCGTTTCTCTAAGCGACGGCGAGGTATCCCATTACGAGGCGCTGGTGCGACTCGCTGACGATCCCAGCGGCCAACTGGTGGCGCCAGGCCGGTTCCTGCCCGCGGCCGAGCGCTACGGGCTGATCCGCGAGATCGACAGGATGGTGCTGGCGCAGGCGATCGAGCTGCTCGCCGGGGAACACGGCGAACACGACACGCGGATCGCGATCAACTGCTCGTCGCTGTCGATCACCGACGGCGGGATGCTGGGCGAGATCGAACGGCGCCTCGCGCACGCCCGCGTCGACCCGGCGCGGCTAGTGATCGAGGTGACTGAGACCGCCGCGATCTCCGACATGGCCCGCGCCCGCGACTTCTGCGCCGGCGTCCGGGCGCTCGGCTGCGCGGTCGCGCTCGACGACTTCGGGGCAGGATTCGGCTCCTTCCAGTACCTCAAGCACCTGCCGTTCGAGTACCTGAAGATCGACGGCGACTTCATCCGCGGCCTCCCCTCCTCGCCGCAGGATCAGCTCGTCGTCGAGGCGCTCGTCGGTCTCGCACGCGGCATGGGCAAGCAGACGATCGCCGAGTATGTCGGCGACGCGGCGACGGTTGAGGTGCTGCGCGTGCTGGGCGTGGACTATGCGCAGGGGTTCGAGGTGGGGCGGCCGCATCCCGTGGTGCCGCTCGCGGCGTAGGGCTTTCTACTTCGGCTGAGGAAACGGCTCGATGTCTTCTGCTGGTGGCGCGTTGCGCAGCCGGCTACCGAGTTCGCGCAGCACGAGGGCGGCGGCGATGTCAGGGTCATACCCGGTGGGGATATGGGTTGTGAGCGCGTCGATGTCGCGCCGAAAGCCGGCGCTCGCAAGCTTGGCACTCAGGTTGTTGCGCAGCCCGGGAAAGCTGAAGGCAGCATCGCGCATGTAGTGGTTGAAGCCGGCGATGATCTGGTCCGGATCGGCTTTCAGCACGGTGAGGCCGAGCCAGAGGTCGAAGAGGTCACGGCCCTTGCTGCGCTGGTAGAGCGCCCGCAGCTTGGTCGCGAGCAACTCACTGGACTGGAAGGTTGCGATTTCTGCTGACCCGCTCCACCACGAGGACTCAACCGTGTGAGGGAATGTCTTCCCGGGACGGTGGGGCTCGGTCTCGGAGATGTTCATCTCGATCTTGATGCGTATGCACCCGATGCCTTCGGTCGGCTGTCCGTCGAAATGGACGTGGACCATCTGCCCGGATCGCTGTCGACTCGAGACGGTGAGCCCGACTTGCTCGGCGATCATGGCGAGGGCTTGTGTATATGGCTTGATGCCGCCGCGCGTCGAGCGGACATAGTCGAGATCCTCCGAATAGCGCAGCGGCGCAGGGAGATGGAGCTTGTTCAAGCATGTTCCGCCGCGCATCACGAGCTCGGGGCCGAGAACGTCGTCACGCGCGATCTCGATCATCAGCCGTGAGAGCAGGAGGTCCTGCTCGATCTGGACCGGATTCGGCCACGGCGCCTGCGAGCGCCATGCGATCAACGCGGGGCGATCGATCACAGGTCGGGCTCCACGTCGCTGTTTACCTGGAGATTCCAGCGTGGGTCGATCGGGCCACGCGCGGGTGACGCGCGAACGAGGCGCGTCGGATAGCCGCTGTCGGCGTCGGCGATCTCACGCAGAGGCTCGGGGTCCAGATCGGCACGGTAGCGGTCGAGCAACCACCCGAGCCGCCGGGCGACCGAACGTGATCGTGCCGCTGCGAGTCGGGCGAGCACCTGTACGTCAAGCTCGCCGATCTCGACGGCCACCGTGGCGACATTACTCAGCCCGCCTGCGTCGTCGGGGTGGACGACCAAGTTTAGGAGCGTCGTCTCGCATGTCGCGAGTCGCATGCGACCGGTGTCGACTTGACGCTCTTCAATCGCCATCTCGTGTAGGTGCTCGTTGGCGTAGAAGCGCAGACGCACCCGCTCGATGTCACGGTCGGCGATGTGCCGGTCGACCATCACCTGAAAGACCTGCGGCGCTTGATGCCCAGCCCCGTGCATCGCCGCCGCGGTCAGCAGGCTGACGTAGTAGTCGCGTCCGAGCGCGCGCATCATCCCGTCGATGAACAGCTCGCCGGGCAGCACTCCCCACGAGCGGTATTCGGCCGGGACAACAACGTGAAAGCCGCGTGCGGGAGAGAACATCGCGCCGCGGCGCCGCAGCCGCTGGAGCCCTGGGTAGACATGCGCGACAGGCACATCGGCGAGCTCGGCGGCCTCTGCGGTGCTTACCCAGTAGCGACCCTGAGATATGAGCGCGTCTGGCAGACCGGCTAATGACGACATATCGCGTAATCTAACGTATAACGTTATTAAGCGCAATCTTGCGTCAAGGCATTTTGATGCTCAGCAGGACTGTGCATGCTCGAAGCAATAGTGCTGACACGCGTGCAATGTTGCCGGAGAAGATGATCAGTTAGGCCGACTGGGCCTCGTATCCGGGAGGCCTTCACATAGGAACCCCTACTTCGGCTGCGGAAACTGAACCCGCATCGCCGCATCCCAGACGCGATCCGGCGTGAGCTTGCGTTGCAGGATCGAGAGGTGCGCCGAGGGGGTGACGGGTACGCGCGTGGGCGCGCAGCGACGGGTGATCGCCTTCTCGATCGCCTTCGCGACGGCGTCCGGGCCGCCGCCGAGGCGGCGCATTGGGCCCTCGTAGACACCGGTCGTGAGCGCCGCGACCTTGGCGTCGAACTCGGCGTACGGTCCCTCGCCGGTGGTCTCGCCGGCCTTGGCGACGGCGGTATTCGCGAACTCGGTGACGATCAGGCCGGGCTCGACGAGCACGACGTCGACGCCGAAGCCCTTCACCTCGAAGCGCAGCGCGTCGCTGATCGCCTCGAGCGAGTACTTCGTCGCGTGGTACAGGCCGCCGCCGGGGAACGTCAACCGGCCGCCCATCGAGCCGATGTTCACGATCTTGCCCCAGCGCTGTGCGCGCATCGCGGGCAGGACCATCTGGGTCAGCGCGATCGGACCGAACACGTTCGTCTCGAACTGCCGCCGCGCGGCCTCCAGCGGGACCTGCTCGATCGCGCCGCCCTGGCTGTAGCCGGCGTTGTTGACGAGCACGCCGACGGCGCCCTCGGCGCGCTGGACCTCCGCGACCGCGGTGCGCATCGAGTCCTCGTCGGTGACGTCGAGCGCGAGCGTACGGCAGCCTGCGTCCTTCAGATGCTCGATTGACTCTGGGCGGCGTGCGCTCGCGTAGACGGTCCAGCCGCCTGCAGCCAACCGCCGCGCGGTCGCCTCGCCGATGCCGGAGGAGCATCCCGTGATCAGCACCGCCTTGGATCGAGAGTCGCTCATCGCCGCAGAATACGAGTCTTTAGACCGCGGCGCATGCGCCACCCCGCCGAGTCGTGCACGCACGACTCGGAACGTAGGGCCACATGTGGCCCTACGCGGAGGCGCACATTGTGCGCCTCCGCCCCTCTTAGCTTTTACAAGTGCATGTGCGCCCGGTCCCCGTAGCCCAGTTCTCCACTAGGCTCCCGTGTCGATGCGCGCGGTCACCTTTCAAGCTCCCGGCGAGGTTCGCGTCGAGGACGTCCCCGAGCCGGAGCTGATCGACGCCGGCGACGCGATCGTGCGGGTCGAGGCGACGGGCGTGTGCGGGTCGGATCTGCACATCTATCACGGCCGCGTGCAGATCGAGCCCGGCTTCACGATCGGCCACGAGTACGTCGGCACGGTGATCGAGGCCGGGCCCGACGTCCACGACGTGCAGGTCGGCGACCGCGTGCTCGGCTGTTTTCAGACCGCCTGCGGGCACTGCTACTTCTGCCGTCGAGGGTGGTTTCACAAGTGCGACTCCTCGCGCACGTTCGGCCACGGCGCGGCCCTCGGCGCGCTCCAGGGCACGCAGGCCGAGCGCGCGCTCGTGCCGAGCGCCGACCTCGTGTTGCGCAAGGTGCCGGAGGGGATGAGCGACGAGGTGGCGCTGTTCGCCGGCGACGTGATGGGCACCGGCTACCACGCCGTCGCCGAGAGCGGCCTGCGCGCCGGCGATGTCGCCGCGGTGCTCGGACTCGGGCCGGTCGGCCTCTGCGCGGTGCAGGCCGCGAAGGCATCCGGCGCGGCGCACGTGATCGCCGTCGACTCCGTCGCCGAGCGCCTGGCGATGGCGGAGTCCTTCGGCGCCGAGGCCGTGCACCTCACCGAGGGAGACCCGCGCGCCGCCGCGCGCGCGGCCACTGACGGGCGTGGGGTGGACGTCTGCATCGACGCTGTCGGACACCCGAAGGCGCTCGATCTCGCGCTGCGCCTGACGCGCAAGTGCGGGATCGTGCAGGCGATCGGCGTCTACGCCGAGCGTTGCGAGCTGCACATGGGCCTGCTCTGGATCAAGTCGCTGCAGCTCTGCGCGGGCCACGCGAACGTGATCGCGCACGTAGACCGCGTGCTGGCGATGATGTCCGCCGGCCTGCTCGACCCGACCCCGCTCGTCACCCACCACATGGCCCTCGACGACGCCGTCGAGGCCTACGCGCTGTACGACCGGCGCGAGGCGCTTAAGATCGTGCTGAAGCCATGAGCTCGTTCGCCGCGACCGACTGAGTCGTGAGATCCTTTGCGGTCTCCGCTCGCGCGGTCGTGAACCGCTAAAGCCGTGATCGATCCGAAGGAGCAGCAATGACCGCCGCCGCCGACACCACCACCGCCGCTGTCGCACCCAGTCTTCCCGACGCGCTCACAGACGCCGCGCGCGCGTTCCTCTCAGCTCCCAAGCGTCTGCTGATAGGCGACGAGCGCCCCGAGGCGGCCGACGGGCGCACATTCGCGACGCTCGACCCCGCCACCGGCCGCGAGATCGCGCAGGTGCCCCAGGCAGGCACGCAGGACGTGGATCGCGCCGTCGCGGCTGCGCGCGCGGCGTTCGCCGAGGGCCCCTGGGCCACGATCGGCGCCGCCGGGCGCGAGGGGCTGATGCGGGCGCTCGCCGACGCGCTCGAAGCGCACGCAGACGAGCTCGCGCAGATCGAGTCGCTCGACAACGGCAAGCCGGTCGGGCTCGCGCGCTACGTCGACGTCAACGGCGCGATCGCCCACCTGCGCTACTTCGCCGGCTGGCCGACGAAGATCGAGGGCTCAGTGCTGCCGGTCGCGGCGCCGAACATGCACTGCTACACCCGCCGCGAAGCGGTCGGCGTGTGCGGGCAGATCATTCCCTGGAACTTTCCATTGCTGATGGCCGCCTGGAAGCTCGGCCCGGCGCTCGCCGCCGGATGCACGGTCGTGCTCAAGCCGGCCGAGCAGACGCCGCTGAGCGCGCTGCGGATCGGCGAGCTGGCGCTCGAGGCCGGCTTCCCGCCGGGCGTGATCAACGTGCTCACGGGAGATGGCGAGACCGGCGCGGCGCTCGTCGACCACCCCGGCGTCGACAAGATCGCGTTCACCGGCTCGACCGCCGTCGGGCGCGAGATCGGCGCGAAGGCCGGCCGCGCGCTCAAGCGCGTGACGCTCGAGCTCGGCGGCAAGTCGCCGAACATCATCCTCCCCGACGCCGACATCGACGCGGCCGTGAAGGGCTCCTACCAGGCGCTCTACTTCAACTCCGGCCAGGCCTGCAACGCCGGCTCGCGACTGTTCGTCCCCGCCGAGCGCTTCGACGAGGTGATGAGCGGGCTCGCCGCGCAGGCCGAGAAGGCGCGCCTCGGTCCGGGCCTCGACCCCTCGAGCCAGCTCGGCCCGGTCGTCTCGGCCGAGCAGCGCGAGCGCGTGCTCGGCTACATCGAATCGGGCCGCGCCGAAGGCGCCGAGCTGCTCGCGGGCGGCGAGGCGGCGCTCGCCGACAGCGGCGGCTACTTCGTCGCGCCGACGCTGTTCAGCACGACCGACGACGAGCTGAAGATCGCCCGCGAGGAGATCTTCGGGCCGGTGCTCGTCGCCTCGCCGTACGACTCGCTCGAGGAGGTCGCCGCGCGCGCGAACGCGAGCGAGTACGGGCTCGCGGCCGGCGTCTGGACGCGCGATGTCTCCAACGCCCATCGCCTGGCCGCGCTGCTGCGCGCCGGCATGGTCTACGTGAACACCTGGGGGGTGGTCGATCCGTCGGCGCCGTTCGGGGGCTTCAAGGCCTCCGGCATCGGTCGCGAGCACGGTCACGACGGTCTCGACGCCTACCTGGAGACGAAGACGGTTTGGACAGCGCTGTAGGGAGCAGCGGCGGGGCCGCCGCGGATGGCATCGTCGATCCGGGCACCAGCGCCCGCTTGGCCTCTGGCTCAGCCTCGGCGTCGGGCACGGCCTCTGGCTCGGCGTCGGGCTCGGGAGTGAGCGCGGCGGGCGCCACCCGGCGCGGCGTATCGCCGCTCGCGCGGCTGCGCGAGCACCCGCAGGCCGAGCGCTGGACGCGCGCGCTGCTCGTGCTCGCGACGCTCGTGCTGCTCGCGGCGACGCTCGAGATCGTGCTCGACGCGGCCGTCGGGCACTCGGCGCTGCTGCCCGACCAGCCGAAGATCGCCGGCTGGCTCGGCGGGATCGGGGAGCGGCTCGGCTACCGCGTCTTCCTGATCGCGCTGATCGCGTTCACCTGCGCCTACGCGCTGATGATCGGGCTCGCGCGGGGGGTATCCAAACGCTGGGCGATCGTGCTCGTGGCCGCGCTGCAGCTGATCGTGTTCGTCGGCCCGGTCCTGATCTCGACCGACGTGTTCAGCTACATCGCCTACGCGCGGATGGGCGTCGAGCACGGGATCAACCCCTACACGCACGGTCCGATCGCGATCGTCGGCGACCCGATCTATAAGTACGTCGGCCACGACTGGCTGCGCGTCGCGACCGCCTACGGCCCGCTCTACACGCTGCTCTCCTACCCGCTCGCGCCGCTCGGCGTGACGGGCGCGCTGTGGGGGATGAAAGCCGAGGCGCTGCTCGCGAGCGCCGGCACGCTCGCGCTCACCTGGCGCTGCGCGCGCATCCGCGGCTTCGACCCGGTGCTCGCGCTGCTCGTCGTCGGCGCCAACCCGCTGTGGGTGATCTACGGCCTCGGCGGCGCGCACAACGACCTGATCATGACGCTCTTCATGATGGGCGCGGTCACCCTCTCGCTGGCCGGCCGCGACGCGTCGGCGGCCGCCTCGGTGGTCGCGGGCACGCTCGTGAAGGCGACCGTCGCGGCGCTGCTGCCGTTCATGATCCTCGCGCGCCGCAAGCTCGCCCCGATCCTCGGTGCGCTCGCCGCGCTGGCGCTCGCCGCGGTGGTCGGCTACGCCGTGTTCGGCATCCACGGGATCGACCTGATCGCCGCGCTGAACCGCGACGCGGCGTTCGTCTCGACCGACAGCTTCCCGAACGAGCTCGCCCACCTGGTCGGCAAGCCGGGCGTCTTCCCGATCGACCACGACCTGCTCAAGGCGGGGCTCGTGCTGATCGTCCTCTACCTGCTGTGGCGCACGTGGCGCGGCTATGACTGGGTCGCCGCCTCCGGCTGGACGCTGCTCGCGATCTCGGTCACGAGCACCTGGCTGTTGCCGTGGTACACGCTGTGGTCGCTGCCGCTGGCGGTGGTCGTGCGCGACCGCCGCCTGCTCGCCGCGACGCTCGCGATCCAGGCGCTCTACATCGTCCACCAGATGGCTCCCCTGCTGGTACCCGTGTCATGAGCGACGGGGTGAGTGAGATTGGCGCGGCGGGCGAGGTCGAGGTGGCGGGCGAGATCGACGGCGGGCGCTGGAAGTTCCTGCCCGAGTGGCTGCAGCCGCGCGATCACGAGCTGGAGGGGACCGGCCGTCGCCGGCTGGTCGAGGTGACGCTGCTGATCCTCGCCGGCCTGCTGCTGGCGGTCGCGACGGTCAACGACCTGATCGAGCAGACCCACGTCAACCATCGCCTGATCGCCGATCTGCGCACGTGGCGGCGAGTACACCGGCCACGACTACAAGAACATCTCGACCGAACAGGACCTCTACGGCCACACCACGCGCGACGTCGTCTGCGGCAACACGACGCCCGGGCCCCCGAAAGAACGCGTCCAGCTGTGTCTGCTGATGACCGGGCCGGTCCTCGACGGGCGCCGCGCCGTGCACGGCGGCTGGTACCTGCGGCCGAAAGTCGAAGACGTGCCGATCTACCGCTACGGCTGCTTCGGCACGGCCACGCCGACGCTGTTCTGCGGCAAGGCCGCGGCCGCCTCCGTGGCTGCCACCGACGCGGCCGAACGGGGCGAAAGTGCGCCGACCGAACGGGACGAAGCTACGCCCACGGAAGCCGGCCGGTGAGCGAGGCCGTCGCAGCGCCGGCGGCCGCCCACGAGACCGCCGCGAGGCGTTCCGCGCTGCCGGCGTGGTGGCCGCTGGCGGCGCTCACGCTGCTCGCGGCGGCGCTGCGCCTGTCGACGCTCGACCTGCAGAGCTTCTGGTACGACGAGGCGTTCACGCCCGTCCACGTGCTCCACGCGAGCCTCGGTGCGACGCTGCGCTCGGTCGTCCACACCGAGAACACGCCACCGCTCTGGTACGTGATCGCTTGGGCGCGACTCGCGCGTGTTCGGCACCGGCGAGGTCGCGCTGCGCCTGCCCTCGGCGCTCGTTGGGATCGCGACGGTGCCTGTCGCGTGGGCGATCGGGCGGGAGCTCACGGCGCGCCGCGCGACGGCGATCGCCGCGGCGGCGTTCGTCGCCGTGAACCCGCTGTTCGTGTGGTACTCGCAGGAGGCGCGCGCCTACGGGCTGTTCGTGTTCACGAGTGCGCTGGCGATGCTCTGCTTCCTGCGCGCGCTGCACAGCGCCACGTCGCGGCGGTTGACGGCCTTCGCGGTGACGGCCTCGCTGGCGCTGCTGAGCCACTACTTCGCGGCCTTCCTCGTGGCGCCGATGATCGCGATGCTGCTTTTCCGCGACCGGCTGCCGTGGCTTTGGCGTGAGGCGCCCGCCCAGGGCGGGGGGCCGGCCGGGGGAGGGGGCGCGCCGGGCGGAGACGAGCGGATAGGTCGCGATGAGACTCGGGCGTCCGGCGGGAGAAGCGGACGCGCCACGCTGCTCGCGTGCGGCGCCGTGGTGCTCGTCGGCCTCGCGCTTTTGCCGCTGGCCTCCGCGCAGGGCGGGCACGGCGCGCAGTGGATCGGCGAATGGGCGCTCACGAGCCGGCTGGAAGCGATCCCGCAGTACTACCTCACGGGCTATTCGGGCTCGCCGCTCGGACACGGGATCGAGCTGCTCGTGGCGCTGCCGATCCTCGCCGGTCTCGGCTACGGCCTGTGGAGCGTGCTCGAGCCGCGCGAGGAGCGCGGCGCGCTGATCGCGCTCGCGATCGCCGCCTGCGGGGTGCTGCTCCCGATCCTGCTCGTCGCCTTCGGCCTCGACTACCTGGCGCCGCGCAACCTCGTCGCGGCGATGATCCCCGTGAGCGCGCTGATCGCGGTCGTCGTCACTGCGCGCCGCGCCGGACGCGTGGGGGCGGCGTTCGCGGCGCTGATCGCGGTGGCCGGGCTCGCGATCGCGATCGACGTCGACCTCAGCCCGCGCCTGCAGCGCGGCGACTGGCGCGGGGTGGCGAAGGTTCTAGTCGTGGCGTCCCCGCCGGCGAACGCGTGATCACGACGGTCGAGCTCGGCGCAGCGCCGCTCGAGTACTACCTGCCGCCGCTGCGCAACCTCGCCGAGGGCACGACGGTTAAGGTGCGCGAAATCGACGAGACCGGCTACGCACCGCTGAAGGCCTCGGCCGGCAGCTCGCCGGCTCCGGGCTTTCACCTGCTGAGCCGCGACGACGTGAACGGCCTGATCGTCTATCGCTTCGTGTCGCCGATACCGCGCACGGTCTCCGAGGCCACATTGCGCCGGCACGTGATCACCGAAGCGCACCCGGAGGTGCTTGTAGCGGTGCCGCCTCAGCCGCTGTAGGAGGCGGGCGCCGGCGGGTCTTCGCGAATCGCCGCGATCTCCGCGAGCAGCGCCTGCGGCGAGGTCCCCCCGAGCACGCGCAGACGGTGCAGCCGGTAGCGGTCTTCGGAGGGGCGGGCCCAGCCGGGGACGACGGTCGTCGAACCGGTGAAGCCGGCGGATCTGACGGCGGCGATGACGGTCGAGTCGTAGTGGCCGGAGGGGTAGCAGAACCAGTTGACGGGCACATGAAAGCGCTGCTGGACGGTGCGCCGTGCGACCGCCACCTGGTCGTGCAGCTGTGTGGCATCCAAGGTGATCAGGTCGGCGTGGCTGATGCCCTGCGTGTCGAGCTCCCAGCCCGCGGCAACGAGGCCGCGAATCTGCGCCTGGCTGAGCCCGCCCTGGGAGGGCGGCAGGCCGGTGAGCTGGATGTTCTCGTCCCCGACCCAACCGAGCCGGCGCAGCACTCCCAGCGCCTGCGTGTACTGCGACTGGTAGCCGTTGTCGAAGCTCACGACGATCGGTTTGCCGGGGCCCAGCGGGACGCCGCGCTGCCAGTAGGCCTGCACCTGATCGAGCGTCACGGCATGCCAGCCGGCGCGCTCGAGCGCTTCCATCTGTTCCGCGAACTCGCTCGGCGCGACGTACAGCCCCGGGAACGGGGCGCCGGCCGGCGGGGCGGCGATCACGTGATACATCAGGATCGGCACGGCCTCCGTCCCCGGCCTGCCGGTTCCCGCGCCGGTGGGAGCCGTGCTGTGCACGGTCGATGGATGCGTCTGCGCGGCTGCGCCGCGGGTCCCGCTGCCCGCCACGCCGATCGTGTGCGCGCGGCTCGCGGTGGCGCTCAACGACGTCGCCTTCGGGCTCGAGCTGCCCGAGCTCCCGATCAGGTTCGCGAGCGCCACGCCGACCACGATCACGAGCAGTGCGGCGAGCGCACCGGCGAGTTGATAGCGCCGGCGGCGCGTGGCACGGCGCGAGGCTTCGCGACGCGCGCGCAGGCGCTCGGGAGGATCGCTACGTGGAGCGGACACGGGCGAAGCATGGCAGGCAGTGGCGATGCATTTCGGCAACGCTTTTCAGGGAGCGCCCCGCCGCATGAGCGTTGATTCACGCGATCCTTAGCCGCGCTTAACCGAGCTGGATGAGGCTATGGCCTCTTTTGCCCGACTCTCGAGCTGGAGCAGCGCGAAGTGAAGCGATCGCGATCAAGGTCAGTGAGTCCCGATCAGGATGGTGAGCCTTCATCCAAAAGTGAAGGCCGCAAGGCCCTGACGAAGGTCCCGGAGATCACCGCGATCTTCTGGGTCCTGAAGCTGCTGAGCACCGGCATGGGCGAGTCGATGTCCGACTTTCTCGGCCAGCACAGCGTCCCGATCGCCGCGGCGATCGGAATCTTCGGCCTGTCGTTCGCGATCTGGCTGCAGATGCGCCAACGCGAATATCGCGCTCCCTTCTACTGGTTCGCGGTGATGATGGTCGCGATCTTTGGCACGATGGCCGCCGACGGCATCCACGACGGCGCGAGCATTCCCTACGCGGTGACCACGCCGCTGTTCGCGCTCGTCACGGCCGCCGTGTTCTGGCTCTGGTATCGCAGCGAGGGCACGCTCTCGATCCACACGATCGCGACCCGTCGCCGCGAGGGTTATTACTGGGTCGCGGTGCTCGCGACGTTCGCGCTCGGCACCGCGGCGGGCGATCTGACCGCGACCACGCTGAATCTCGGCTTCTTCGGCTCGATCGTCCTGTTCGCGTCGATCATCGCGATCCCCGCGGTCGGCTGGTGGCGCTTTGAGATGAACCCGATCGTCGCGTTCTGGTTTGCCTACATCGTCACGCGGCCACTCGGCGCCTCGTTCGCGGATTGGTTCTCAAAGCCGCCGTCGATCACCGGTCTGGGTCTCGGCGACGGCACCGTCAGCGGCCTGGCGCTGATCGCCTTCGTCGGCCTCGTCGCCTACGTCACGGTCACCAAGCGCGATGTCCAGGACGAGCTGCCTGCGGTACCGGATCCGAGGCGGCACTCGCCCTCGCATCCGAATCCGCTGCCGGTCCTCGGCGCGGAGCTCGAGTAAAGCCCGGGAGCTCGAGCTCGACCCGAGCGCCGCCACCAGGTCGCTCTCCTCTCCGGCGAGGATGCGCCCCGCGCTGCTACTCCTCCGCGACGAGAGCAGCGGGATTGACCGAGCCGTGCCTGACCGTGCCTCGCCGATCGATCTGGTGCGACCCACGTGCAACAACACGCGGTGCGGGGAATCCGCTTCAGCTGAGCGTGACCGCGGGAGGCGGGGGCGGGGAAGCGGTCTCCGCTTCGCGGTGCGCGGGCACGCCCGCCGCGGCGTAGGCGTCGAGCGCGTCGAGCGTCTCGGCCTTCAACAACGCCTGCGCGAGGCTCTCGAGCTGCTCGCGATGCTCCGTGAGCAGCTGCGTGACCTGGGCGTGGGCGCGCTCGACGAGCTTGCGCACCTCCTCGTCGACGAGGCGCTGGGTCGACTCGGAGGTCTCGCTCACGCCCGGCAGGAACGGCCCCTCGCCGTCGGCCGGCAGCACCGCGATCGGGCCAACCGCCTCGCTCATGCCCCAGCGCCCGACCATCTGCCGCGCGATCGCTGTCAGCTGCTGGATGTCGGACTCCGCGCCCGAGGTGATCGTGTCGTAGACGAGCTCCTCGGCGACGCGCCCGCCGAGCGCCACCTCGATCTTCGCCTGGAGGTCCTGGAGCGAATACGAAACGCGATCCGAATCGGGCGTTGAGAGGGTCACGCCGAGCGCCATCCCGCGCGGGATGATCGAGACCTTCCTGACCGGGTCCGCGCCCGGCGTGAGCATCCCGACGAGCGCGTGGCCGGACTCGTGGTAGGCGGTGCGCTCGCGGTCGGCAGGGGACAGCAGGATCCCGCGCGGCGAGCCGAGCATGATCTTCTCCAGCGCGTCGGTGAGGTCGCCCATCTCTACGTCCTCGTGCCCGCGCCGGGCGGCGAGCAGCGCGGCCTCGTTGGCGAGGTTCGCGAGGTCGGCACCGACCATCCCGGGGGTGCTTGCGGCCAGCGCCCCGAGGTCGACGCTCGCCGCGAGCGGGATCGAGCGCGTATGCACTTCGAGGATTTCGCGCCGGCCGGTGCGGTCGGGCGGCTGGACGGCGACGCGGCGGTCGAAGCGGCCCGGGCGCAGGAGCGCCGAGTCGAGCACGTCGGGCCGGTTCGTGGCGGCGAGCACGACGACGGCCTCGGAGCTCTCGAAGCCGTCCAGCTCGGTGAGGATCTGGTCGAGCGTCTGCTCGCGCTCATCGTTGGACCCGCTGACCGAGACCGAGCCCTGGCGCGAGCGGCCGATCGCGTCGAGCTCGTCGATGAAGATGATCGCCGGCGCCGCCTCCTTGGCCTTGGCGAACAGGTCGCGCACCCGGGAGGCGCCGACGCCGACGATCGCCTCGATGAACTCCGATGCGGAGATCGAGAAGAACGCGGCGTGCGCCTCGCCCGCGACCGCGCGTGCGAGCAGCGTCTTGCCGGTCCCGGGCGCGCCCGACAGCAGCACGCCGTGGGGCATCCGCCCGCCCAGGCGCCCGTAGCGCTCGGGGTTGCGCAGGAAGTCGACGATCTCCGAGAGCTCCGCCTTGGCCTCGTCGATGCCGGCGACGTCCTTGAACGTGACGCGGATCGTTTCCGGATCGACCCTGCGCGCCTGCGAGCGGCCGAAGTTGCCGAGTGCGCCCATCGCGCCGCCGGCCTTCGCGGCACGCCGGGCGATCAGCACGAACAGGCCGACGATCAGCAGCGTGGGCCCGAACCCGAGCAGGATCTCGGCCAGCAGGGAAGTACTCGTGGTCGTCGATTCGGCGTTGATCTTCACGCCCTTTTCCTGCAGCAGCGCGGACAGCTGACTGCCGTTCCAGAAGCTCGGCACCTGAGTCGCGAACAGCTTTGTCGGCGTCGCCTTCGTGTCGTTTGCGGGGTAGTGCAGCTTGGACTTGAACTCACCCTGGATCGTGTCGCCCTTGGAGGCAATCGAGTAGACAGTGTCGTTTTTGACCTGTTCGAGGAAGTACGGGCTGAACGGGACCGTCACCCGTGGTTCGCTGGTTGTGGGCCGGAAGAAGAAGACCGACAACAGGTTGATCACGAGCAGCGCGAGGACGAACCACAGAAAGCCCTGTCGGCGGTGCGCGGGCGGCCCTTGCGGCGCCTGCTCGGGCATGCCGCGCCCATCGGGGGCGGGGGAGACCTGCCAGCCCCGTTTGTCGCGCGGCATCGGCGGGTGGGCGTCGGCCCGGCTGGCGTTGCTCAGGCTGGACGATCTCTGATCGTCAGGCTCGGCTGGTGATTCATCGGACACTGTCTCCCTCTCATTCACCGCATGGGAGAAATGGGCGTATCGGCACACATGACTGAAGGATCAACATAGCGGGTGCCCCTGCTCGGGAATCCCGTAGCGGGATGTCCGCCGATCAGCCGGTGATGTAGACGATGTCGCCCAGCGCCAGCATCCCGAAGACGGTTTTGGCGGTTTCGATCGGGAGCTCGACGCAACCGTTTGACTGGGGGAAGCCGTAGGAGCCGCGTTCGTACCCATGGACGGCGTCGCCGCCGTTGAAGTAATTGACCCAGGGGACGTCGGGGATGTCGTATTTGGTTCCGTCCACATCCGTCCCGCTCATCGTCGTGGAAACGTCGCGGGTGAAGATCGGGAAGATGCCCGTGGGAGTTTCTGCCCCCGGGACGCCGGTGTTGGCGGGTGTGGTGAGCACCACGTGGCTGCCCTTGTGCACCTCGAGCGTCTCCGGCGAGGACTCCGAGACGGTCACGAACGTGTATGGGCTCGGGTTCCTGCGGTCCTCGGTCTCGGCCGCGAGCAGGCTCTCCCAGATCCGCGCGTTCGAGACGCCGGAGGTTTCGCTGCCCGATTCGATCCCACGGCTGGCCTCGAACACGGTGAGAGCTCCCTCGGTGGTCTCGTCGAGCTTGCCGTAGGCAAGCGGCGGGACGCCGCCGAAGTTGGCGACGAGCGCGCCCGTCGCCGGGTGGAAGGCCAGATGGGCGGCCGTGCCCCTGCTCTCCGCTCCACTGGGTAGGTGGATCCCGTAGAGGGAATGAAATGTATAGGGCAGATATCCAAGTCGGGCAAGCGCCTGCTGGAGCGCCTTCACGGGCGGGCAGGCGACCGTCAGCGCGATCGTCCTGGTCTTGCCAAGCGGCATCTGCCCGCTGGCCTGGATCGAGGCCGGGATCGTGAGCTCGTAGGAGGTGCACGGCTCGAGCGTGGAGGCGGGCGTGAAGTACTCGGAGTCCCCGTTCGTGCTCCACGCGCCGGCGACCGCGGGGCTCACGTGCGGGCGCGGCGAGGAGGACACGGGCGTACCCGACAGCCGCACCCATAGCGGGGTCGTGCCGTCCAGGCGGATCCGGTCGGGCAGCGCCGTCAGGGCTGTGTGCCCCTCCGGCGTGACTGGCGTGGCGGCGCTGGCCTGGTGAGACCCGAGCAGGCCACCGACGCTGTGGCTGCGTCCTCCCAACACGAAGATCGCCACGACGGCGAGCGCCGCCACCCCCAGCACACCCAGGGGGAACGCGCCGCGGCGATGCGGTCGCGAGGCCCTCCGACCCGAGCGCAGGCGGGCAAAGGGGCTGACGGAGCGAGCCCCGTCGAACGTGGGCTTATCTCGAGGATCGCTCATCGCTGACAGGGTAACGCCTCACGGCACGGGAAAGCTGATTTTCCGGCGGATTCGTGGACGAGCTTCGTAGGGTCGATTGGCGTGGCGTGAGGGTTGCTCGCTCGCTCACAACAGCACAGGCTTCAGATCGACGAGGTGACCACGAAAACCAGCATTCCAATGCGGTTTTCGATGATGCCGGAGGAGGGACTCGAACCCCCGACACGCGGATTATGATTCCGCTGCTCTAACCGACTGAGCTACTCCGGCGGGGAAGCGCAGTCTAGCCTCACGAGCGCGTCGCGGTAGGGAGTTCGACGTGAGATCCATCTGTCCTGATTTTGGCCACTCCGCTGCTCTCGGGCCGCAACACCCCGATGTCCCCGTCAGACTGCCCGGGATGGCCTCGGTCTCCTCCTCCGCTCAGCCGAACGTTCCCGGCCGTGGGGTCGTCGCGAGCTACAGCGCGCGGTTCTGGATGCTGGTGGTGCTGATCGGCGGTGCCGCCGTGCTCGCCGCGAGCATGCAGGCACCGTTGGCGGCGGTCGTCCTGCTGCTCGAGCTGACCCACAAGGTTGACGGGCTGATGGTCCCAATGCTGCTCGCGGTCGTGGAGGCGACCGTCCTCTCGCGGCTGCTGCGCGCGCTCGATCTACTCCGCCTAGCTCCTGGGCAGCTCCGTGGACGCGCACGAAGTGAGCTATGGGGACAGAATGGATCCGAGCATGACGACCCATCCACCCACAGGCACCGCGAGTGATGGCTCGTAGCTCGCTCGGCGAACTCGCGCGGACCGTGCGGCGTCCCCCGCTGTGGGCGCGATGGCTGCTGACGCTGCTGGCTTTCGCGTTGCTGATCCTCGTGATCCGGGTCGTCGCGACCAGGAGCGTAACCTCGACGGCGGAAAGTTCGCCCACGGCCGAAGCCGAAGCCAATCGCGTCGGCGAACTCGTCGTCACCACCGACCAGGCCCCGCACAGCTCGTCGCTGCGCGCGGGCGCTTCCATCGGCTCGGCGCTGCAGAGCGCGATCGCAGCCGACGTGCACAGCCGGATTAGACACGGGGAACTGACCGGTCCCCTGCAGAGCGTGCGCTGTGCGCCGGCCGGTCAACCCCGGGCTGGGCGGCGCCCGTTCAGCTGCACGGTGCTCTCTGCCGGGATCTCCTACACGTTCGTTGGCGTGGCCGACGAACGCGCACGAACGCTCACGTGGTGCAAGCGCGATCCCGGGCCCACGAGCAGCGGGGCGTCGGCCGCATCGATCAGCAGTCGCTGCCGCGTCTGATCTACGGGCGTCCCGCTCGTCGGCCGGCCGCCAAGAGCAAAACGCCCCCTCGAGCTTGGGGCGATCTTGCCTACCCGTCAGCCGCCTGGCGCTGCTCCTCCAATGTGCGCTCAGCGGTCGGCAGCGCCTCCAGACGCGCGTCCGGGATCGGCTCGCCACTCTCGATGGAGAGGCCGTAGGCGCCTGCGGCGAGCCTGGCCTCCGCGAGCTCGACCGCGGCGAGCTGCGCGGCCAGGTCCTCGCTCAGGCCGGTGTCGCGCTCCTTTTCATAGAGATCCTCGGAGCCCATTTCGCCCGGTTCACCCTGCTCGGCGGCCGTCTCCTCGTCCTGCTCGTCGAGGGCGGCGATTGCGATCTCGATCCGCTCCCGCTCGCGTGCGAGTAGCTGGCGGGCGCGCTCTGTGTCCACCACCCCAGCCTACCGCGCCGGCGGTCAGCGCTGAGCTACCCAGCGCGCCGCGACGCGCAGGGTGTGTTAAATCAAGGTATGGGCCTAACGCGGCGGTCGATCCGCATCAGCCGCGAGGCAGCAGCAAGGGCGCATCGGTACCTTCGTTCGTCGGCAAGATTTGGACTGCTGGTCTCGTCCATCGTAACTGGAATGCTGCTTGTGCTCTGCGCCTCAGCGAGCGCTGCCGGTGCGCACGCAGGTCCGGTGCGCTCGCCCTCGCTCACCGTCGCCGAAGTTGGCGCGCCGGCGGCAGGACCCTCGCTCCCGGTCGCCGTGACGGTGAATCCGTCCACGCCCGGCCCACCGGTGCCCAGGCGGTTTCTCGGGCTATCCTTCGAGGTGGCGGCGCTCGGCCAGCTCTCGCAGTACGCCGACCGCGGCGACCTCGTGAGGCTGTTGCGCTCCCTGGGGCCCGGCGTGCTGCGCTTCGGAGGCATCACCGCGGACGAGAACGTCGCCTGGAGCGACAGTGCCACCCCGCGGCCCGCGTGGGCCTCGAGCACGATCGGGCCGGCGCAGCTGAATGCGATCGGCGTGCTCGCCAGGCGCAGCGGCTGGAAGGTGCTGCTGACGGTCGGGTTGGCCCACGACGAACCGGCTGTTGCCGCGCGCGAGGTCGCCGCCGCCCACCATGCGCTCGGCGCGAACCTTGCCGCGGTCGAGATCGGCAACGAGCCCAATTCCTACGGCAGTCACGGCTTCCGAGAACTGCCCTGGATCGCGCAGGGCTACGAGGAAGAGGTCAGCGAATATCGCGAAGCGATCGCGGCCCTCACTCCGAGCGTGCCAATCGCCGGCCCCGACGTCTCCGGCTCGGGCGTGTTTCCGGAATGGGGCGAGGAGGAGGCGCTCTCGCAGAAACCCGCTCTGCTGACCGGACATCATTACCCGCTCGGGTGTGCGCAGACCCCTGCGCCCTCGATCGAAGCGCTGCTGAGCCCGGCGATCCGCGAACGCGAGGCGCAGTCGCTTGCCACCTACATATCTGTCTCGGACACCTATCGCATCCCGTTCCGCCTGGACGAGGCCAACTCGGTCTCCTGCGGAGGGGTGCCCGGGATCAGCGACACGTTTGCCTCGGCGCTGTGGGCGACCGCCTACATCACGCAGGCGATGACGGCCGGGGCAGCGGGCATCAACCTCCAGGGCAACCCCACCAACTGCGTCGGCTATACGCCCCTGTGCGCGCCCGATCCGGCGGCGCTCGCGAGCGGGAGCCTGCGCGCCCAACCGGATTGGTACGCGCTGCTGCTGACCAGCTCACTGGTTGGCGAGGAGCCGTTGCCGACTACGATCACTGAAGGCTCGCCGAACCTCGTCGCGGCGTCGTTCGCGGGGCCAGACCATCTACTGAAGGTGGTACTCGTCGACGACGAACCACCAGGCGCGAGCCCGCTCGCGCTACGGCTGAACGTCGGCGCCGGCCTCGGCGCGGGACGTGTCCTGCGACTCACCGCCCCCGCCCAGAACGCCACCGGCGGCGTGCTGCTCGGCGGCCGCGCGGTCACGGCGAACGGATCTTGGAGCAACTTCACGCCCGCGGAAGGCGTCTCGGCCGCCACCGGGACGATCTCACTCGAGCTCGCGCCCGATAGCGCCGCACTCGTCACCATCGGTCCGCGGATGGTCGTATCGCCGCGGCGGCACCGGTAGCGAACACCGCGCGGTTCACGGACGGCTGCGTCGCAGCGGCGCCGGCGACGGGCACTACGATTGCCAGGTGGCGGTTTCCTCAGAGACGAAGGCTCCCGATCCGCCCAACCTGAAGCTCGTGTTCGGAGGGCTGCTGCTGGTGATGCTGCTGGCGGCGCTCGATCAGACGATCGTCGCGACCGCGCTGCCGACGATCGTCGGCGACCTCGGCGGGCTCAGCCACATCTCCTGGGTGGTGACCGCCTACCTGCTCGCGCAGACCGCCGTCACACCGCTGTACGGGAAGCTCGGCGACATGTACGGGCGCAAGATCGTCCTGCAGGCCGGCCTCGTCGTGTTCCTGATCGGCTCGGCGCTGTGCGGTCAGAGCCAGAGCCTCGACGAGCTGATCGCCTTCCGCGCGCTGCAGGGCCTCGGCGGCGGCGGGCTGATGGTTAGCGCGCAGGCCGCGATCGGCGATGTCGTGCCGCCGCGTGAGCGCGGTCGCTATACGGGGCTGTTCGGCGCCGTGTTCGGGCTCGCCAGCATCGCCGGGCCACTGCTCGGCGGCTTCCTGACCAGCAACCTCAGCTGGCGCTGGATCTTCTACGTCAACCTGCCGCTCGGGATCGTCGCGTTCTTCGTGCTCGCCGCGACGCTGCCCGCGGTCACCGAGCGCGTGCACCACGTGGTCGACTATCTCGGCACCGCGCTGCTCGCCGCGGGCCTGACCGCAATCGTGCTGGCGGCGTCGCTCGGAGGCACCTCCTACGCCTGGGGCTCGCCGTTCATCATCGTGCTCGCGATCGCCGGAGTGCTCCTGCTCGTCGCGTTCTCCTTCGCCGAGCGCCGCGCCGCCGAGCCGGTGCTGCCGCCGCGGCTGCTCACCAACCGGGTGTTCGTCGTGACCAGCGCCGTCGGCTTCGTGGTCGGATTCGCGCTGTTCGGCGCCGTTACCTATCTGCCCCTGTTCCTGCAGGTCGTAAAGGGGGCCACGCCCACGGGATCGGGACTGCAGCTGCTGCCGCTGATGGGCGGCCTGTTGATCACCTCGATCCTCTCCGGGCAGCTGATCACGCGCACCGGCCGCTACAAGCCGTTTCCGATCATCGGCACCGCGGTGATGACGCTCGGGCTGTACCTGCTCTCGACGATGTCGCCTTCGAGCACGCGTGGGGCGATCTCGCTGTTCATGTTCATCCTCGGGCTCGGCCTCGGGATGGTCATGCAGGTCCTGATCCTCGCCGTGCAGAACGCGGTCGACTACGCGGACCTCGGGGTCGCGACCTCGGGCGCCACGCTGTTTCGCTCGATCGGCGGCTCGCTCGGCACGGCGGTGCTCGGTGCGATCTTCGCCAACCGGCTTGCGAGCGAGCTGAAGAGCGTCCTTCCGGCCGGCGCGGCCGGCCACGCCGCGACCGGCAGCACGGTCGATCCGAAGCAGATCGCGGCGCTCCCCGCGCTGCTGCGCAGCGGCTACCTGCACGCCTTCACAAACGCGCTCTCGACCGTCTTTCTCGTCGCCTCGGCGTTCGCGCTCGTCGCGTTCGGACTGGCCTGGTTCATCCGTCAGCTGCCGTTGCGCGAGACCGTCGCGAGCCCCGATATGGCGGATACCTTCGCCGGTCCGCGGGAGACAGACTCGCTGGCTGTAGTGATCGACCAGATCGGGCGCCTGGACCGTCGCGAGGGCGCGCGCGAGATCATCCGCCGCGTGGCGCTGCGCGCGGGGGTCGAGCTCGACCCGACCGCCTGTTGGCTGCTCGCAAAGCTCAGCGAGAACGCCTCCGTCTCGCTCGACGCGCTCGCTGAGCGGGCGAACGTAGCCCCGGCGACGCTGACCGCTGCGCGAGACCGGTTGCTCGATCAGGGGCTGATCCTGCTGCGCCCGAGCCCAGGGGAGACCTCCGTTACGGAGGGGCGATCGATCCCGGGAGCCACCTTCGATCGGAGTGGCCTTGCGGAGCGAGGCGCCACCTACGAGTTGACCGCTGCAGGCCGCGCCACCCAGGAGCGCCTGCGATCGACCGGCGAGCAGCGCCTGACCGACCTGCTCGAGTGCTGGCAGCCCGATCAGCACCCGGATCTCGCGCGCTTCATCGACAGACTCGCGCGTGAGTTCTTCGTCGACGACTCAGCCCTGCGCGGGCGCATCCAGGCGCCGGCGCCGGTGGGAGCTTCCGCTTGACTCTGCTCGCCGTCCCGAACGTCTCCGACGGCCGCGATCTGGCGACGATCACAGCGCTTGGCGCCGCGTTCGCGTCGCACGGCGTGCGCCTGCTCGACACCCACTCCGACGCGGACCATCACCGTACGGTCTTCACGCTCGCAGGTTCCCCAGGCTCGCTCGCCGAGGCGTTGCTGGAGGGTGCGCGGGCGACGGTTGAGACGATCGATGTGATGAGCAGTGCCGACCCGTCCGGCAACGACAGCGCGGAGGTCGGCCAGCACCCGCACGTCGGCGCGATCGATGTAGTTCCGCTGGTCTACCTGGATAGCGGCGTGCGCGGAGTTGCCTGCGCTGAGGCCTTGGTGGTCGCGGACCGTATCGGCGAGGAGCTCGGCGTGCCGGTGTTTCTCTATGGCGCGCTCGCGGACGGACGCCCACGTGCGGAACTGCGCAAGGGCGGACCGGCGCGGCTGGCGGAGCGCATGCGCCTCGGCGAGTTGCAGCCTGACTTCGGACCGCGCCGTCCGCATCCCCGCGCGGGGGCGACGTTAGTGGCGGCGAGAGCGCCGCTGGTGGCCTTCAACCTGCAGCTCGCCGCGCCGGCGAGTCTCGACGACGCTCGCCGGATCGCCGGGCTCGTGCGCGAGGGCGGCGTCGAGGGGCTACCAGGGTTGCGCGCGATCGGGGTGCAGTTGCGCGGCCCGCTCACGAGCCCGCGGGCAGGGGCGAGCGTGGACTCTCCGTCGCCGGGCGGTGAAATGGGGATCGGGTCGCTCGAGCGGGGCTCCGTCGCGCAAGTCTCGATGAACGTGGAGCGTCCCTTCGAGGTGCCGTTGGTGGAGGTCTTGGCAGCCGTGCGCCGGCATGCCGAGGTCGCGAGCGCCGAGCTCGTCGGGCTCGCGCCGCAGGCGGCGCTGGAGGGCTTCCCGGATGAGGTGCGGCTGGTTGGGTTCGATCCGGCCCGCCACGTGATCGAGCACGCGCTCGCTGACGACACCCCCGTCAGGGCTACTCACTCCGTGTGAAGACCACGGGTGCGAGCAACCATCTAGGCTAAGAGGGTGGCTCAGACAAAGCGCAAGCGCCAGACCAAGCACCGTGGCAACGCGGCCGGCGTGATCGAGTCGCGGGGTCGCACCGGGCGCAAGCCGACGGCCGCGGAGAAAAGCGGCAAGGGCATCGGCGCCACCGGGAAAAAAGAGCCGGTGCTGGCCCGCCAGGATCGCCCGCCGACGTGGCTCGGCGCGTTCTACCGGGCGATGGTCGCGGCTGTGCTGATGCTGCTGATCAGCCTGTTTCTGATCAAGAAAGCGAACGAGGCGATCGCGCTGTTCCCGATTGTGCTCGCGATCTACGTGCCGATCAGCTACTACACCGACACCTGGATGTTCAACCGGCGGATGCGCAAGAAAGCCCAGGGCGGGGGGAAGGCCGCGGCGCGATGAGCGGGCTGGACGTGAGGATGTTCACCGTCGGGCCGATCCAGGAGAACGCCTACATCGTCTCCGAAGCCGGCTCGAGCCACGCGGTGATCGTCGACCCGGGGGACGAGGCGGAGCGGCTGCTCGCGGCGGCGCGGGAGCTCGGCGTGGAGATCGATGCGATCCTCGTCACCCATTGCCACTTCGACCACATCGGTGCGGTTGCCGCGGTCGCGCGCGCGACGGGCGCCCCGGTGTACTGCCCGGAGATCGAGCGGCCGGTGCTCGCGGACATCCCCAGCTGGACGCCGCCGGGCTTCGGCCCGTTCGAGAGCTACGAGGCCGACCACACGGTCGCCGGCGGCGAGCGTCTGAGCCTGGCGGGGCTCGACATCGAGGTGCTGTTCACGCCCGGGCACTCGCCGGGACACGTCACGTACGCGATCGCCGCCGCCGATGCATCCTCAGACGCTGGTACGGGTGCGGACGAGACCGAAGCTCGCGCAGGCACGGGAGTCGGGGCCGGGGCGGCGGAGCGGGTGCTGCTCTCCGGCGATGTGCTCTTCCAGGGCTCGGTCGGCCGCGTCGATCTGCCGGGTGGGGACTGGAACGTGCTGGAGCGCTCGATCGACTCGCTCGTAAGGGCATTCCCCGCACAGACCGCCGTCTACCCGGGGCACATGGGCGCGACGACGCTCGGGCGCGAGCTCGACACCAACCCGTTCCTCGCCGAGCTGCGCGTCCCTGTGGAGCGCTCGGCCCCGGGCGCGGCGCCCGCGCCGGCGTCGCTCCAGTCGCCGGACTCGGCAGCCGGACGTTGATCCCCGCGGGGAAAAGTTGAGCCGCGGCGAGCAGATCAAAGCCCCGCGCGGCACGTTCGACGTGCTCGGCGAGCAGGCCGGGGTGCGCGCGAGCCTCGAGCAGAGCGCACGCAAGCTCCTGGAGGGAGCGGGGTACGAGCGGATCGAGACGCCGGTGCTGGAGGCCACGGAGCTGTTCGCGCGCGGGGTCGGGAGCCTCGACGGACATCGTCCAGAAGGAGATGTTCACGTTGCAGGACGGCGGCGGGCGCTCGCTGACGCTGCGCCCCGAGGGGACCGCGCCGATCTGCCGCGCCTACGTCGAGCACGGCATGCACAAGCGCAAGCAGCCGGTCAAGCTCTGGTACCTCTCGAGCTTCTTCCGCCACGAGCGCGCCCAGGCGGGGCGCTACCGGCAGTTCTGGCAGGTCGGCGCAGAGGCGCTCGGCTCGGAGGATCCGGCGCTGGACGCGGAGTCGATCGTGCTGCTGGCGGCGCTGCTGGAGGAGCTGGGCGTGCGCGAGGTGCGGCTGCGGCTCGCGAGCCTCGGCAGCAGCGAGAGCCGGGGCGCCTACCGCGAGCTGCTGCAGGCGCACCTGCGCGCGCACGAGGAGAGCCTCTCCGAGGAGGTGCGCGGCCGGATCGAGCTGAACCCGCTGCGCGCGTTCGACTCCGATCACGAGGGCACCAGGCGCGTGATGGCGAGCGCGCCGCGGCTGCTCGACCACCTCGACGACGACGATGCCGAGCACTTCGCGCAGGTGCGCGAGCTGCTCGACGTCGCGGAGGTCCCGTACGAGGTCGATCCGACGCTCGTGCGCGGCCTCGACTACTACACGCGGACCGTGTTCGAGTTCACCTCCGACGCGCTCGGGGCGCAGAGCGGCGTCGGCGGCGGTGGCCGCTACGACGGCCTGGTCGAGAAAATCAAGGGCACGAAGAGCGGCGGAGAGATGATCGAGAGCCCACGGATCGAGCGCCCGCCCACCCAAGGCCCGACCACGCCCGGCATCGGCTGGGCGGCCGGGATCGAGCGGATCCTGCTCGCGGGCGAGCCGGCGCCGGTCGCGGCGAGCCCGCTCGATCTGTTCGTGGCGCTCGGCGCGGATGGCGAGACCAGGAAGGCCGGATTCGGCGTGCTCGGCGCGGCGCGATCCGCCGGGTTGACGGCCCAGATGGAGATGGCGGGACGCTCGCTGAAGGGTCAGCTCGAGTCTGGCCAACGCGCTCGGCGCCCGCTACGTCGCGATCGTCGAGGGCGAGGAGACGGTGCTGAAGGACATGCAGGGCGGCGGTCAGGAGACGCTCGCGACGGACACCGTCGTGCACGCCGTCCTGCGCGCGCTGCGCGATCTCTGACAGGTCGCCACGGGGCCTGCGGAGAAGTCACGGACGGTCCAGTCGGTTTTGCGCGGTTCAACTCTTGGCGGAGAAATGCCGAAAGGGGAGCGATGGCACAGCTTTCCCGTCCCTACCAGATCGCGCTCGGCGCGGTGCTCCTGTTCGCGCTCGTGTGGTTCGTGGCGCTCAACGGGCACGGCTCGAGCTCCAGCTCGACGCCGGTGGCCAGCACGCCCGCGCCCACGCCGGCTTCCACCCCGTCGGCGAAACCCGCGCCGGGTAGCACGCACATCGAAGGCATGACACGCGCGGTCGCCCACGCGCGTGAAGCGGTCGCCGCCTCGCAGCGGGCGGCCAACAAGTCCGCCAACTCATCGGCCGAAGCTCCGAGCCAGGGCGCTAGCGCCACCTCGTCGAGTACGACGGTTACCACCAAGCACGGCACCGTGCACACGAGCACGACGGTCGTTACCAAGCACGGCGCCACCGGCACGAGCGCGACGGTTACGACGAAGCACGTCGTCACCCCCGCGCCGCACAAGGTCGCGAGCCAGTGGGATTCCCCCCCGGCAGGCGGCGATCGAAAGCGAGCTCAAACGGGGCGAAGTGGCGGTGGTGCTGTTCTGGAACCCGAAGGGCGCCGACGACAACATCGTCCACGAGGAACTGCAGATCCTGCTCGCGGCCCATCACGAGGTCGCGGTGCACCCCAACAAGGCGCAGGTAGCCAAGCTGCGCCTGGCGACGGGGCTCGAACTGGAAAAGAAGATCGCGGTCCACTACGCCTCTGCGGCACAGGTCGCCTCGTTCGGCACGTTCACGAAGACCGTCCAGGTCTACGGGACACCGACGATCCTCGTCGATCAACAAGCACGGCGCGGTGACGACGATGAACGGCCTCACCGACGCGTTCGCGATCGAGCAGACGATCGACGAAGCGCGCCAGGAATCGTAAACTCGCTCGGGTGAACAGCCCCGAGGCCCTCTCCCAGCATCTCGAAGCACCGCTCGGACGCGGCCACGTCCCCGCGGACGCCCACACCGGCGCGGCCGGCGGCGCGGCGTGCGGCGATCTGATCCGCGTGTCGCTCGCGCTCGACTCCCGACAGCCCCGACGGGCGGATCGCCGACGCGGGCTTCGACGCGAGCGGCTGCGGTGCGAGCATCGCGGCCGGCAGCGCCGTCGTGGGCCTCGTGCGCGGCGCTGCCATTGCTGGAGGCGGCGAAGGTCGGCACCGAGGAGATCGCGCGCGAGCTGGGCGGGTTGAGCGCGGCCAAGCGCCACGCGGCGGAGCTCGCGGCCGACGCCCTGCACCGCGCGCTCGGCGCCGCCGTGCGCGCGAGCGCGGTCCTGGCCTCGCGCGATGACCGCACGCTCGTGGCGATGAGCGGCGGCGTCGACAGCGCCGTGGCGGCGCTGCTCGCCACGCGCGCGGGCGCGCAGGCGGTCGGGGTCACGCTGGAGCTGTGGTCCGACCCGGAGAACGACGGCGAGGCGAGCTGCTGCTCGGCGCAGGCGGTGCGCGGCGCGCGCGAGGTGGCGCACGGCCTGGGGATGCCCCACCTGTCGATCGACCTGCGCGCCGAGTTCCGCGCCGGGGTCGTCAATCCCTGGCTGACCGATCACGCGGCCGGGCGAGACGCCGAACCCGTGCGTGCGCTGCAACGGGAACGTGAGGCTCGACGCGATGCTCGAGCTGGCGGGGCGGCTGGGGGCGCGGACGCTCACGACCGGTCACTACGCCCGGGTGCTCGAGGGGGGCGAGGACTGCCGGCTCGGCGGAGAAGAACCGCGGATGCCGCTGTTGCGCACGGCGACCGACCCGGGCAAGGACCAGAGCTACGTGCTGGCGGCGCTCGCGCCCGAGTCGCTCGCCCGGCTGCGGTTCCCGCTGGGGGCGATGCCCAAGGCGCAGGTGCGCGAGCTGGCGGCGGCGGCCGGCCTGGCGGTCGCGAACCGGCGCGACTCGCAGGATCTGTGCTTCCTCGCGGGCACGCGCCAGGGCGCCTTCCTGGAGCGCCACGGTGGGCTCGGGGAGCGCCCCGGGCAGATCGTCGATCGCGCGGGGAACGTGCTCGGCGAGCACGCCGGCGCGCATCGGTTCACCGTCGGGCAGCGCCACGGTCTCGGCATCGGCGGCGGGCGAGCCGCTGTACGTGCTCGCGACCGACGCGCGCGCGGGCACGGTCACGGTCGGCCCGCGCGAGCTGCTGCTGTGCGACGGGGTGCGCGTGCGCGAGGTGACGCTCCACCGCCACGGCGGCTGCGTCGACGGCGTGAAGGTGCGCTCGCGCGGACGGCGCCTGGAGTGCCGGCTGGCCGGCGAGGTCGGCGCGGGGCGCCACGAGCGCGTGAGCGTGGAGCTGAGCGAGCCCGCCGAGCGCACGGCTCCCGGCCAGTTCGCATGCCTGTACGCGGGCGATGTGATCGTCGGCCACGGCACCGTCGCCTGACGGTACCGATGCTCGATCGACGGCTTACCGCATCGGCGATGCCATCGGTCAGCCGCGTGCGTGGGCGAGCTCATTGATCCTGATGCGCTGCTCGGCCATCGGCCCTGTCAGTAGGGCTGTGGTCCCTAAGATCACCCGCACGATGACCTCCGACGAGATCCGCGAGCGCTACCTGGCCTTCTTCGAGGAGCGCGGGCACACGCGCGTCGCCTCCTCCTCGCTCGTGCCCTCCGCGCACGATCCCTCGGCGCTCTTGACGGTCGCGGGGATGCACCCGCTGAAGCCGTACTTCCTCGGCCAGGAAGAGCCGCCGGCGAAGCGGTTGACGAGCTGTCAGAAGTGCTTCCGGACGGTCGACATCGACAACGTCGGCAACACGACACGGCACCTGACGTTCTTCGAGATGCTCGGGAACTTCTCGTTCGGCGACTACTTCAAGCGCGAGGCGATCGAGTTCGCGTGGGAGCTCTCGCGGGAGGTGTTCGGCCTCGCCGAGGACGACATCTGGGTGACGGTGTTCGCCGGCGACGAGGCGCTGGGGCTCGGTCCCGACGAGGAGGCGATCGCCCTCTGGCAGGAGGTCGGGGTCCCGCGCGGGCGGATCGTGGAATGCTCGCGCGAGGAGAACTTCTGGCAGGCCGGCCCGACCGGGCCGTGCGGGCCGAGCTCGGAGCTGTACCTCGACCGCGGGCTCGAGTTCGGCACGGCCGACGGATCTGCCGGGTGGCGACAACGAGCGCTTCCTCGAGTTCTGGAACCTCGTGTTCACGCAGTACGACCAGTCCGTCGACGCCGACGGAGCGTCGACGCTGACGAGCCTGCCCGCGAACAACATCGACACGGGCCTCGGGCTCAACCGCATGGCGGCGATCCTGCAGGGCAAGGAATCGGTGTTCGAAACCGACCAGTTCCAGCCGCTGATCGACCTCGGCGAGGAGCTGTCGGGCAGGCGCTACGGCGAGCAGGCCGGCAGCGACCGCGCGCTGCGGATCCTGGCCGACCACGCGCGCGCGATGACGTTCCTGGTGGCCGACGGTGTCGTGCCGAGCAACGAGGACCGCGGCTACGTGCTGCGCCGGGTGATGCGCCGCGCGATCCTGCAGGGCCGGGCGCTCGAGCTCGAGCCCGGCTTCCTGAAGCGCTACGGCGAGCGCGTGCGCGAGGTGATGGGCGGCGCCTACCCGGAGCTGGAGGAGCAGGCGGACGCGATCGACACGTGGCTGGGCGCCGAGGAGGAGGCCTTCGGGCGCACGCTCGAGACGGGGCTGGCGCAACCTGAACGCGCAGATCGCGCGGGCGCGGGAGGCGGGCAGGGAGAGCATCGACGCCGAGGACGCCTTCCAGCTGCACGACACGTTCGGGTTCCCGTTCGACCTCACGAAGGAGCTGCTGGCCGAGGAGGGCCTCGGCGTCGACGAGCAGGCCTTCGAGCGGCTGATGGATGCGCAGCGCGTGCGCGCCCGCGCCTCCGCCGCCGGCGGCGAGCAGGGGGAGCAGAGCCCGCGCGAGCGCGCCCGCGAGTTCGCCGAGGGGACCGCCGCGAAGAGCAGGTTCACGGGCTATGAGACCGAGGAGCAGCAGACGACGGTCGCCGCTGTGGGCATGAACGGGGCGCAGTCGCTGGTGAAGCTCGCCGAGTCGCCGTTCTACGCGGCCGGCGGCGGGCAGATCGCGGACGTGGGCACGATCGAATGCGCGGACGGAGACTGCCGCGCGCGGGTGGAGGACGTGTTTCGCCTCGGCGATGACCAGGTGCTCGCGGTCGTGCTCGAGCGCGGCGAGCTGCAGCCGGACGAGCGCGTGCTCGCGCGAGTCGATCACGTCGCAAGGCACGCGACCGAGGCAAACCACACCGCGACGCACCTGCTGCAGGCCGCGCTGCGCGCGCGCCTGGGCGGGCACGTGCGCCAGGCCGGCTCCTACGTCGGGCCGGACAAGCTGCGCTTCGACTTCAGCCACGGCCAGGGCCTCAGCGCGGAGGAGCTGCGCGACGTCGAGGACCAGGTGAACGCGTGGATCGCCCGCAACGACCCGGTGCGCCCGATCACGACGACGCTCGACGAGGCCAAGCGGCTGGGGGCGATGGCGCTGTTCGGCGAGAAGTACGGCGAGGTCGTGCGGATGGTGCGAGGTCGGCGAGGGTGAGTACTCGCGCGAGCTGTGCGGCGGCACGCACGTGCGCTCGACGGCCGAGATCGGCCCGTTCCGGATCCTCAGCGAGACCTCGAGCGCCGCGAACGTGCGGCGGATCGAGGCGGTCACGGGGCCGGCGGCGGTGGAGCTGCTGCGCGAGCACGACCGGCTGCTGGGCGAGATCGCGCAGACGCTGCGCACGACCCCCGGGCAGGCGCTCGAGACGGTGCAGGCGCGGGAGCGCGCGCGCAAGGAGCTCGAGCAGCAGTTGAAGCAGGGCGGCGGTGGCACGGCGGCCGGCGCCAAGATCGACCTCGCGGCGCTGGTGGCGACGGCGTCGATGAGGTCGCGGGCGCGCGCGTGCTGACGGCCGGGGTGGAGGAGCTCGACGCGAAGGCGCTGCTCGAGCTGGTCGATCGCCTCAAGGGGCCAGCTCGGCGAGGCCGCGATCGTGCTCGCGAGCGCGGTCGATGGCAGGGTCGCGCTGGTCGTGAGCGTCGCGCCGGAGCTGGTGGCGCGGGGCGTGAAGGCCGGGGCGATCGTGAAGGCCGCCGCCGCGGTCGTCGGCGGGGGAGGGGGCGGTCGCGACACGCTCGCGCAGGCGGGCGGTCGCGACGTGAGCAAGCTGGAGGAGGCGCTCGCGACCGCGCGCGAGGAGATCGCGGCCGCGCTCGCCGGCTGATGCGGGTGCTGGCGCTGGACTACGGCAGCGCGCGCTGCGGCTGCGCGCTGAGCGACCCGACGGGCACGATCGTCACCCCGATCGAGCTCGTGCCGCGGCCCGGAACCCGGCGCGGGCTGGCGCGACTCGAGGAGCTCGTGCGCGAGCGCGAGGTCGAGCGCGTCGTCGTCGGCCTGCCGCTGTCGCTGAGCGGCGAGGACAGCGAGCAGACGCGCGAGACGCGCGCGTTCGCGCAGGCGCTGTCGCTGCGCCTGGGGGAGGGGGTGCCGGTGGAGATGCACGACGAGCGCTTCACCACGCGCATGGCCCAACGCGACGATGCGCGGTCGAAGGCGGACGAGGACTCGCGCGCCGCGGCGCACCTGCTCGAGAGCTGGTTGACGGCCCGGTCTCGTTGAAATCGCGTTAGGGTCCCTGCCTTGGCCCGTGGCAACCGATCACAGCCCTCCCGCGAACGCACCGAGGAGGAACGCGAGCGAGACCGGGAGGAGCGCGCGCGCCGCCGCGCGGGGCTGGCGGCCAAGACGCCGGAGGACGCTCCCGCGAGCACGCCGGTCGAGCCGGCGCAGGCGCCGATGCTCGGACGCAGCCAGCGAGGAGGCGCAGGTCGTCGAAGGGCCGAGCGAGCTGGAGCAGCCGTCGAAGCGCCGGAGGAAGGCCCCGTAGAGGATCTCGTCGTGCCGCCGATGTCGGTCCCGGTCGAGGATCCTGCCGCCGGACCTCCACCCGCGCCCTCGACCACCGCCTGTACCCGCGCATCTGTCCCGATTCCTCCACCGGCGCGGCGCGACGCGCTGCTCGAGCAGCGACGCGATCGCCTGCGCGCCGGGCGTCCATCGGTCAAGCGCGCCGGCAGACGCGGGGGAGGGCTCCACGTCGGCCACGGCCGGGGCGGCCGCTTCCGGCTGACCCGCGCGCGCGTCGCCGCGCTGCTCGCCCTGGCCGCGGCGATCTTCGTCGTGTGGTTCCTGCTGTCGCTGTTCCAGCCGTTCGCGGGCGCGGGGCACGGACGGGTGATCGTGGTGATCCCGAAGGGCTCGACCGCGAGCACGGTCGGCTCGATCCTCGCCCGCGACGGCGTGGTGTCGTCGGGGTTCTTCTTCGAGGTGCGCGCGCTGGTCGAGGGCAAGCGCGGCGACCTGCACCCCGGCCGCTTCCTGATGAAGAAAGGCGAGAGCTACTCCGCGGCGATCGCCGCGCTGAGCCAGCCGCCGCCGGCGGCGATTCCCGTGAAGGTCGTGATCCCCGAGGGCGAGAACCGCCTGCAGATCGCGGAAATCGCCGCGGCGGATGGCCTCACCGGCAGCTACGCGAAGGCGTCGGAGCGCTCCCCGCTCTTGAACCCGGCCACCTACGGGGCGCCGAAGGACACGCCGAACCTCGAAGGCTTCCTGTTCCCCGCCACCTACGACATGAACGCGGGCGCGCCCGTGAGCCGGCTGGTGGCCGAGCAGCTGGCGGCCTTCCAGGAACGCTTCGGCGCCGAGGAGATGCAGCGCGCGCACGAGCTGCACGTCACCCCCTATCAGCTGCTGACGGTCGCCTCGATGGTCGAGCGCGAGGCGCTGGTGCCGGGCGACAGGGCGAAGATCGCCGCCGTGATCTACAACCGCCTGCGCATCGGCATGCCGCTCGGGATCGACGCGACGATCTACTACGCGGTCGAGCAGGCGCAGGGGATCGCCACCTACACCGGCGAACTGACCGAGTCGCAGCTGCACATCGACTCGCCCTACAACACGCGCACCCATCGCGGCCTGCCGCCGACGCCGATCTCCAACCCCGGGATGGCCTCGATCGAAGCCGCGGCGCACCCCGCGCACGTCCCCTACCTGTACTACGTCGCCGGCGCCGACGGCTGCGGCGAGCAGGTCTTCTCGACGACCTACGCCCAGTTCGAAATCGACGCCGCGGCCTACGACGCCGCGGTCAAGAAGAACGGCGGCAAGCCTCCCGTGTGCAAGAAGAAGTAGTGACGTGACGGAGAGGCACGCCTGGGAGTGCTCGGCTGGCCGGTGGCGCACAGCCGCTCGCCGGCGATGCACAACGCCGCGCTGCGGGCGCTCGGGATGGAGGGCTGGCGCTACCAGGCGCTGCCGGTGCCGGAGGAGCTGTTCGCGGAGACCACGCGGGCGCTGGGAGCGGCGGGCTTCGTCGGCGCGAACGTGACGATTCCCCACAAGCAGGCGGCGCTCGCGCTGGCCGACCGGGCAAGCGAGGCGGCGCGGGCGATCGGCGCGGCGAACACGCTCACGTTCGCGCCAGACGGGACGATCGCGGCGGAGAACACCGACGCCCCCGGTCTGATCGCGGCGCTGGAGCAGCTCGCCGGTCTACCGGCCCATCCGAGCGCGCTCGTCCTCGGGGCAGGCGGCAGCGCGCGCGCGGCGGTCTGGGCGCTGCGCGAGGCCGGCGCGCGCGAGGTGTCGGTGTGGAACCGCACGCCCGAGCGCGCCGCGCGCTCGCGCGGGAGCTGGGCGCGCGCGCCGTGAGTGCGCCGGAGCCGGCCGAGCTGCTCGTCAACTGCACCTCGTTCGGGCTAGAACGGTCGGCCAGTGAGCCGGAGGGGCTCAACCAACTCGGGCTGACGTTCGATCAAGTCGGTGAGTACCCCTATGTCGTCGACTTCGTCTATCGCTCCGATCCCACACCGCTGCTCGCCGCCGCGCGAGCGCACGGCGCGAGCACCGTCGACGGGCTGGAGATCCTCGTCGCGCAGGGGGCGCTCAGCTTCGAGCTGTGGACCGGCCGCGAGGCGCCGCGCGAGGTCATGCGCCGCGCCGCCAGAGCAGACGACGACTCCGCATAGCGGGGTCAGCACAAGATGAGCGAGGTCCCTCAGCGGATGGGCCCGTCTGTAACGGGAGGGGAGCAGGTCTCCCTCCCGACCTCCCCTCGAATCTGAACGTGCTCCCGCGATGAGCGACGCTCCACAACAAACCGGGCCTGATCTCCACGCGATCTTCGGCATCGACTCCGAGGAGGATCGCGCGCCCGAGCACACGGTTGAGATCGATCACGCCACCGAGATCGCGATCGACGGACGACGCCGAGCTCGACGTGCCGTGGACGTCGATCTGCCTGTGGAGGTCGATCCGACCGCCGGCAAGCGAGCAGTGGACGGGCATCACCAGCCCCTCGCGCCGGGGCTCCTCGCCGCGCTTTCTTGACGGACGTGATCGTCGATCTGGGGCTGGTCTCGCGCGAGCGGGTCGAGAGCGCGATCGAGACCTCGCGCGGCGACCGGCGCGATGCCCGAGCGGGTGCTGCTCGACAGCGGCGCGCTGACGCAGGACGGGCTCACGCGCGCGCTCGCCGAGCGCTACGGGCTCGACCACCTCGACCTCGGCGTCTTCTCGGTCGACATGAACGCCGCCAACCTCGTGAGCAGCACCGCCGCCAAGCGCTATCAGGCGGTGCCGGTGGCGTTCGCCGACAAGACCACGCTGCTGGTCGCGATGGCCGATCCCGTCGAACGTGCTGGCGGTCGACGACATCGCGATCATGACCGGCTACGAGGTGCGCGTCGCGGTCGCCCCGCCCGAGGACATCGCCAACCTGATCTCGCGCCTGGACCGGCTCGAGGACGTCGTCTCCGAGCAGGACGGCCAGATCGAGGCGCAGGAACTGAGCGACGCCGCCGAGGTCGTCGACCTGCGCGAGACCGCCGACGACGCGCCGATCGTCAAGCTCGTCAACCAGATCGTCGCGCAGGCGGTCGAGCAGGGCGCCTCCGACATCCACCTCGCGCCCGACGGCAGCGAGCTGCGCGTGCGCTTCCGCGTCGACGGGGTCCTGCACGACGCCACGACCGTCCCGCGGCGGATGGCGGGCGGTGCGGTCTCGCGCGTGAAGATCATGGCGGAGATGAACATCGCCGAGCGGCGCCTGCCCCAGGACGGCCGCATCGGGCTGACCGTCGACGGGCGCCACATCGACCTGCGCGTCGTGACGCTGCCGAGCGTGCACGGCGAGGCGATCGTGATGCGCGTGCTCGACAAGGATTCGGTCGTGACGAGCCTCGACCGGCTCGGCTTCTCCGACGCCGACCGCGAGCGCTTCGAGCACGCCTGCCACGAGACGCACGGTGCCGTGCTCGTGACGGGGCCGACGGGCTCGGGCAAGTCGACGACGCTGTACGCGGCGCTGCAGATGCTGAACACGCCGGAGAAGAACATCATCACCGTCGAGGACCCGGTCGAGTACGAAATGGAGGGCCTCACGCAGCTGCAGGTCGCGGCCAAACACGGCCTGACGTTCGCGGCCGGGCTGCGCTCGATGGTGCGCGCCGACCCCGACGTGATCATGGTCGGGGAGATCCGCGACGCCGAGACCGCGCGGATCGCGGTCGAGTCGGCGCTGACCGGCCACCTCGTGCTCTCGACGCTGCACACGAACGACGCGCCCTCGGCGATCACGCGCCTGATCGAGATGGGAATCGAGCCGTTCCTGGTCGCCTCGGCGCTCGACTGCGTGGTCGCCCAGCGCCTGGCGCGGATGCTGTGCCCGAACTGCAAGCGGCGCACGATCGTCTCGGCGGAGGTGCTGCGCGAGAATGGGTATAAGGCGCTCGTCGACCTCGAGGCCTACGAGCCGGTCGGCTGCCGGCGCTGCGCCGGCAGCGGCTACCGCGGGCGGCTGGGGCTGTACGAGGTGATGAGCGTCTCCTCGGAGATCCGCTCGCTCGCGCTCGAACGCCGTCCGGCGGAGGAGATGCGCGAAGTCGCCGTCAGGCAGGGCATGCGACGACTACGCGACGACGGCCTGGAGAAGGTCAAACAGGGACGAACATCGATCGCCGAGATCGCCCGCGTGATCGGCTCCGGCTAGGGTTTCCCGCGCCCCGGCAGGACATCTCACCCGGATCGGCCGAGCGCCCGCGGTGAAAATCGACGCGGGAGGCCGTTCGCGGCCTGCACCTGACGGCGCCGGTCCTCGAACCTTCGTCCAGTTGGCTGGGCGCTGCACCGGGAGCGCTAATGGACGGGGGCGGATCTGTCGATGGGCGAGCATGGACATCGACTTCGCAGAGATCCTGATGGAGGTCGTCACGCGCCGCGCCTCCGACCTGCACCTCTCAGCCGGCGCGCATCCGACCGTGCGCATCCGCGGGCGGCTGACGCCGCTGGAGGACTATCCGGTCCTCGCCGACACCGACACGCGCGAGATCATCTACTCGATCCTCACCGGCGACCAGCGCCAGCGCCTGGAGACCAACTGGCAGCTCGACTTCGCCTACTCGATCCCCGGCCACGCGCGCTTCCGCGTCAACGCCTACTACCAGCGCGGCGCGATCGGCGCGGCCTTCCGCCTGATCCCGTTCGGCCTGACCTCGATCGACGAGCTCGGGCTGCCCGCGGCGGTGCACGAGTTCACGCGCCGCCCGCGCGGCTTCGTGCTCGTCACCGGCCCGACCGGCTCGGGCAAGTCCACCTCGCTGGCGGCGATGATCGACGAGATCAACCGCACGCGCGAGGAGCACATCATGACGATCGAGGACCCGATCGAGTTTCTGCACGCGCACAAGAAGTGCCTCGTCAACCAGCGCGAGCTGGGCTCGGACGCGCAGAGCTTCGGCGACGCTTTGAAGGCCGCCCTGCGCCAGGACCCGGACGTGATCCTCGTCGGCGAGATGCGCGACCTGGAGACGATCTCCACCGCCCTGACCGCGGCCGAGACCGGCCACCTCGTGTTCGCCACCCTGCACACGCAGGACACCGCGCAGACGATCGACCGCGTGATCGACGTGTTTCCCTCCCACCAGCAGGGCCAGGTGCGCGTGCAGCTGTCGGTCGCGCTGCAGGGAATCATGACCCAGCAGCTGCTGCCGACGGCGGACGGCTCCGGCCGTGTCGTCGCGACCGAGGTGCTCGTGCCCAACCCGGCGATGCGCAACCTGATCCGCGAGGGCAAGACGCACCAGATCTACTCGGTGCTGCAGACGAGCTCCGCGCAGGGCATGCAGACGATGGACACCTCGCTGGCGGAGCTGGTGCGGGCGGGCAAGATCACCCGTAAGCTCGCCGAAGCGCGCTCGGCCACGCCCGACGAGCTCGGGCGCCTGCTCGGCGCGACGTCGCTGGTGGCGGCGTAGGAGCAAAAGCAAGCATGAGCACCTATGTCTTCAAAGCGATCGACCTCGCCGGCGTCAAGGCCAAGGGCGAGGTCGAGGCCGACTCCAAGCAGGCGGTCTCCGACCAGCTGAAGTCGCGCGGGCTGGTCGTGCTCGACATCGCCGACAAGCACTCCTCGCGCGAGATCAACCTGACTTTCTTCGAGAGCGTCAACGCGACCGAACTGGCGGTGTTCGCGCGCCAGCTCGCGACGATGATCTCCTCGGGGATGAGCATCCTGCGCGCGCTGTACGTGCTCGAGGAGCAGACCGAGAGCAAAATGCTGAAGGAGACGATCGTCGCGACCCGCAAGGACGTCGAGGCGGGGCTCTCGCTGAGCGACGCGATGGCGCGTCATCCGAAGGTCTTCAGCACGCTGTTCGTCGCGATGACGCAGGCCGGGGAGGCCGGCGGTGTGCTCGAGGGCTCGCTGATCAGGGTCGCCGACCAGCTCGAGAAGGACGCCTCGCTCAAACGGCAGATCAAATCGGCGATGATCTACCCGATCCTCGTGGTCGTCGTCGCGGTCGGGATCATGCTCGCGCTGTGCGCGTTTCTGATCCCCGTGTTCATCAACGTCTTCAAGGAATTCGGCGGCGAACTGCCGGCGATCACGAAGGTCTCGGTATTCGCCTCCGAAGTCGTGACCGGCTACTTCTGGGCGATGTTCCTCGTCACCGGGGCGGTCGTGTTCGCGTTCATCAAGTGGAAGAAAACGACGTGGGGACGCAAGCAGTGGGACCACTTCCGCCTGCACATCCCGATGAAGATCGGCACGATCGTGCAGGAGGTGGCGGTCGCGCGCTGGTCGCGCACGCTGGCCTCGCTGACGAGCGCCGGCGTGCCGCTGCTGCTCGCGCTCGACATCACCGGTCGCACGGGCGGCAACGTCGCGATCGAGGAGGCGATGGCGGGCGTGATCGACTCGGTCAAGCGCGGCGGCACGATCGCCGCGCCCCTTGGCGCAGGCGCCGATCTTCCCGACGATGGTCACGCACATGGTCGGCGTCGGCGAGGAAACCGGTGCCCTGGACGCGATGCTCGACAAGGTCGCGGAGTTCTACGAGGACCGTGTCGACGCCTCGGTGAAGGCGCTGACCTCGATCATGGAGCCGATCATGATCATCGTGATCGGGTCGTTGGTGGGGTTCATCGTGATCTCGATGTACTTGCCACTATTCGAAGTTTACAATCATATTGAATCTTGAGCATTTGCCTGGATGGTCCTGTCTCTGACTGAAAGAGACACGCGACCGTCGAGCAGCTCGAGCAAATCTGAACCGACGAGCTCGCGACGCCAGCCGCGGAGGGTGCGCACATCGGCCTCGGGGTCGCCGACGCGGCGGGCGGCGACGATCGCCTGCAGGTCGGCGCGCGCGGCGAGCAGCTCGTAGGCGAGGCCGGCCTCGCGGGCGCGCGCTCGCACGAACGCCTCCGAGAGGGCGATCAGGGGACCGTCCGCGGGGTCCGGCGGCGGCGGGCGGCCCTCCTGGGGTAACGGTTCCGGCGTGCGTTCGCTCCCGCGGTGCACGGCATCGAGGATCTCCGAAGCACGGCGGTGCAGGCTCGCCGCGTTGACGCCGCGGATCTGCTCGAGCTGGCTGGTCGAGGAGGGCTTGCGCTTGGCGATCTCGACGAGCGGCGCGTCGCCGAGGATGCTCTGCACCGGCCGGTCGGCGGAGGCGGCCGTGCGCTCGCGCCACGCGACGAGCTCGCGCGCGATCGTCTGCGCGGCGGGGCTCAGGCCGCGAATCCGCGGCAGGCGCGCGAACACCGTGTCGAGGTCGCGCTCGTCGCTGATCTGCTCGAGGAAGCGGCACTCCTCGCGCGCCCACTCGAGGCGGCCGAGCGCGGTCAGGCGGCGTTCGAGCTCGGCCGCGAGCGCGAGCAGGTGGACGACGTCCTCGCGCGCGTAGAGCGACTGCTCGGGGGAGAGCGGGCGCGTGTCCCAGCGCGTGAAGCTCGCGCTCTTGGCCAGGCGCACGTCGAGGATCTCGGCGAGCAACGTGTCGTATGAGGATTGCGCTCCGAGCCCCGCGAAGCCCGCCGCGATCTGCGTGTCGAACACGTTGCGCACCTCCGTGGCGAAGCGCCGGCGCACGAGCGCGACGTCCTGGCGCCCGGCGTGGACGACCATCTGGATCGCGGGGTCGGCGAGGATCGACGCGAGCGGCGCGCCGTCGAGGTCCTGCTCGAGCGGGTCGATCAGCTCGATCCGCTCGGGGTTGTCGCCATCGGAAACGGCCAGCTGGATCAGGCAGAGCAGCGTGCGGTAGCGGCCCTCGCCCATGAACTCCGTGTCGAACGCGAACCGCCCGGCGGCCCTGGCCCCGGCAGCGAGCCCGTCGAGAGAGCCGTTCGCGAGCTCGCTCACGGCTTCGCGCCCGGGAGCAGGTACAAGAGCTTGTGATGTTCGAGGCCGGCCTGGATCGAGACGTCGGTGCCGTGTTCGCGGATCCAGCGCGCGGGTTCCGAGCAGGCGGCGTTCGTCGTCGAGTACTTGCCGCAGTAGGTGTTGAGGAAGGCGTAGCGCACGGCCCCTTCGGCGATCAGCCGCTTCAACTTCGCGACCGTCGTGAACACGCGCGCTTCGTAGGTCGTGAGGACGACGACAGGCCGCGCGTCCTGCACGATCAGCGAGCCGATCCCGGTGGCCGACTCGGCCGCGAGCTCGTAGCGGGCGCTGCCCTGATGGGCGATCAGGTAGGAGCTCAGCGCGCGCTGCTGCCCGCCCGGCAGCGCGCCGATGTAGCCGGCGTCGCTGACGCGGTTCGCGATCGCCGTTTTGTCGATTTCCACGGGGATCGCCGCGATCGCGAGCAGCGCCAGCGCGAGCGTGGCGCCCGCGAGCAGCGCCGAGGAGCGCGGCGACGGGTTCACGCGCACGCGCGCCAGGCCCGCGAACACGATCGCGCCGAGCGCCCCGGCAAGTGCGATCCACCAGCTGCCCGGACGTCCGTAGAGCAGCCGCTCGCCGTAGTAGACGAGCGCCGCCATGCCGACGATCAGCGCGATCAGGCGGGCGCGCCCCGAGGAGGAGGTCGCCCAGGCCAGGCCGATGCCGAGCGTCGCGGTCACCGCCGGGACGAGGCCCTCGACGTAACGGGGATGCAGGCGCGCCATGTGGCTGAACAGCACGATGCCGGTGAGCAACCACAGTCCGAGGCCGGCGGCCACGGCAAGGCGCATTCGATACGCGGCGACCGCCACAGCATGTTCTGGCCCTCTGGGCTCCGAGGTCTCCGATTCAGTCGGGGCTTCGTCATCCGGATCGGTTGCGGGCGGGCCAGTCTTCGGCGCCGCCGTCATATTCGCGCGCGTACTCAGCACGCCGGCGATCAGCGCCGGGATGCCGAGCAGCAGCGCGAGCAGCAGCTCGAGCCCGAGGCGCTGCCCCGAGAGCGGGCCGACCCGCGCGAGCAGGCGCGTGGCGGAGGGCGGGACGATCGGGACGTGATCGCGCTCGGACTGGGTCGCGGTCGGGTAGTCGTGGCCGGGCTGGTATTCGGTCTGCGGTTCGATCGACTTGCCCGCGAGCCGGTCGGTGCCGTTGAACACGAATGCGGCGTTCCAGGCGCTGCCGTTGGTCGAGCCGATCGCGTAGGGACGCTCGTGGGCGGGGAACAGCAGCGTCGCGCCCAGCCACGCGAGCGCGACGACGACATAGACCGCGCCAGCGGCCAGCATCTGCAAGCAGGCGCCGTTTGTGCTGGCCGATCTCCGATCGGTCGGGCATTCCCAAGTAGGCGAGCACCGCGAGGCCGGGCAGCGCGACGAGCGACTCGAGCAGCTTCACGTCGAAGGCGATCCCGAGCGCGGCCGCGCCGGCCAGCAGCCAGGCGCTCGAGCCGCGCTCGTTGGCGCGCACGATCAGGTACAGCGCGAGCACGATCAGCGCCATCATCACGCCGTCCATCGTGTCGCTGCGCGAGGTGATCACCTCGATCGGCAGCACCGCCTGCGCGACCGCCGCGGCCAGCCCCGCGCGCGTGCTCCACATGCGCCGCACGGCGAGGAACAGCAGCGGCACGGCGAGCGTGCCGGCGAGCGCCTCGGGCAGCTTCAGCGAGGTGTTGGAGAAGCCGACCAGCTTGACGGAGGCGACCTGCAGCCACAGGTCGACGGGCGGCTTGTCGATCGAGACCGAGCCGCCGGGCTCGAACGCGCCGAAGAAGAAGTTGTGCCAGGAGAGCCCCATGCTGCGGACGGCCGCGTCGTAGAACGGGTCGGGGGGAACCTGCGCGATGTGGATCAGGCGCAGCGCCGCGGCGCCGAGCGTGATCAGCGCGAGCGCGACCCATGTCGGCCATCCGGCGGACCTTTTCATCGGCGGAACGCTAACCTCGCCGGGCGATGGCTGACGAGGTGGACGACGACGAGGTGGCGGCTGCGGCCCATGGGCCGCGGGAGTGTATGCCCTGTCGCGGCACGGGCAAGGTGATCTCGGGCCTCGGCGGCGAGCAGAAGACGGTCACCTGCCCGTGGTGCGACGGCAGCGGCGAGCGCCACAGCGGCGTCGACGCCCAGGCCAAGTGGCTCGACGGCGCAGCCGGCACGCGGTAAGCCACAGACGCTACCGACGAATCCGGCTTCCGGGGGTGGCGAAGCAGCTTGCAAGACCTGTGGCAATCCGTCCAGGTCTTACGCAGCTATTCAGTTTCGCTTTAGCTTGGCCGATGCAGGGTCTGACAAAGCCAGTTTCAAGGCCAAGGCAATCACTCCCACAGGGTGTGTAGCAAAGCCGGCGGCTCTCGCAAGGGGGACGTATCGCCACTTGAGGCGATGGAACCAGGGGCTGGCGCCAAATCGGATCCTAGGAGGATTCATGTTGCAATCACTACGCCAGCGGACCAGCGATGAGGGTGGTTTTACCCTGATCGAACTTCTGGTCGTGATCCTGATCATCGGCATCCTCGCCGCGATCGCGATCCCCGCGCTGCTCAGCCAGAAGAGCAAGGCATATGACTCGTCGGCGAAGACGCTGGCTCAGACGGCGCAGACGGCGATGGAGACGTATGCGACCGAAAACGGCGGTGAATACGACAGGTGCGACCAAGCGAAAAGCTGAAGGAAATCGAGCCTTCGATCAACACCTCGAGCAGCAACGAAGCTAAGCTGACGGCAGTCACGGTCACAGGTTGCGACTGAATATAAAGTCGAAGTCGAAGCGCAAAACACGAAAGATAAATATCTCGGTGACTCGGAAAGCAAATGGCAATGTGGAACACTACGTGCACGAGCACCACGTGGAACGGTTGCCCAGGCCACACTCAACTCCAGCACCACCTGGTAGTAACTCGGTCTTGAGCTGAGTCTCTGAGACGAGATCAAAATCAGTCACAGAGAGGCGGCCTTCGGGCCGCCTCTCTTGCGTTCCGGGCTCAAGCGCCACTCCGCAACGGTCGATCAGACCTCCATGGAGGCAATCACCTTCGCCGGAGTCCTCGGCGCGATCTTCGGCTCGTTCCTGAACGTCGTGATCCACCGCCTGCCCCGGCACGAGTCGGTCGTCTCCCCGGCCTCGCACTGCCCCGGCTGCGACACGCCGGTGCGGCCCTACGACAACATCCCGATCCTCTCCTGGCTGTTGCTGCGCGGCCACTGCCGCGGCTGCGGCGAGCCGATCTCGCCGCGCTACCCGCTCGTCGAGGCGGGCACCGCGGCGCTGTGCGTCGGCGCCGTGCTCGCACACGACTCGCTGTCGAGCATCGCCCTGAGCATCGCGCTGATCCTGATCGTCGTGCCCGGCCGCGGTGATCGACCTCGAACATCGGATCATCCCCAACAAGATCACCGCGCTCGGCGCCGTGCTCGCGCTCGTGCTCGGCACCGCGCTCGACCCGTCGGGCGAGATCGCCCGCCTGATCGCCGGCGTCGCCGCCGGCGGCTTCCTGCTGCTCGCGGCGCTCGCCTACCCCGGCGGCATGGGCATGGGCGACGTCAAGCTCGCCGCTGTGATGGGGCTGTTCCTCGGCAGCGCCGTCGCCCCGGCGATCCTGATCGCGCTGGTCTCAGGCGTGACGGTCGGCGCCGTCGTCATCGCGCGCAAGGGCGCGGCTGAGGGCCGCAAGACCGCGATCCCGTTCGGTCCGTTCCTCGCCTTCGGCGCGCTCGTCGCCGTGTTCGTCGGTCAGGACATCGTCCAGCTGTACGTCAACAACTTTCTCCACTAAAGCGCGGTCGTCCTCGCGCCGATACCCCCCGTGCGGACGATCCGCCCGCACATTTGAAGCGCCGATTCTCTCCCAAGCGTCACAACGCAGATGCAAGCTCCCTCCCTCAACTTCAACATCAAGCTCGGCCGCCGCGGCGGCGCGGACGTCGTCGGCCTGGACATCCAGCCCGGCCACGTCGCCGCCGTGCAGGCGCACGTGAACGGTGCGATCGCGGTCAGGCATGCGGCCGAGGCGCCGCTGCCGGCGGACATCGTGCGCGAGGGCGAGGTGCTCGACGAGGGCGTGCTCGCGGACACGCTGCGCGAGCTCTTCAAGAACGGCGATCTGGACAAGCGCGTGCGCCTCGGCGTCGCCAACCAGCGCACGGTGCTGCGCACGCTCGACCTGCCGCCGGTCGACGACCGCAAGGAGATCGAGGCGGCCGTGCGCTTCCAGGCCCAGGACCAGGTGCCGATGCCGCTCATCAAACGCGGTGCTCGACTTCCACGCGCTCGGGATCGTCGAGACGCCCGAGGGCCCGCGCCAGCGCGTCGTGCTCGTGGCGGCCCAGCGCGACATGATCCAGCGGCTGCTCGCGGCGGTGCGCGACGCCGGCCTGCGCCCGGAGGGCGTCGATCTCTCGGCGTTCGCGCTGATCCGCTCGCTCTACCGCCCCGACCCCGAGCACGCCGGCCGCGTGCTGTACCTGAACGTCGACGGGCTGACGAACATGGCGATCGCCGAGGGGACGCTCTGCCGCTTCACGCGCGTCGTCGGCGGCGGCATCGAGGCGATGGCGAGCCAGCTCGCCGAGCGCCGCTCGATCCCGCTCGTCGAAGCCCGCGAGCTGATCGCCGCGGTCGACCTGACCTTGCAGCCCGCGCCGGCGCCAGCCGATCGGCGCAGTCCGTCGTCGCGGAAGCCGAAGCCGAGCTCGAGCCGGACCCGGAGCCGCACAGCGCTGTCGATCCCGAGGCGCCGACCGCGATCGTCGACGAGGCCGCGCCCTGCGGACGCGGTTGCGAGCGTCGAGGATCAGGACGCGCGCGAGCGGGACATGAGCTACGCCGAGATGGCGGGCGTCGGACAGCCGCCGGCCGAGGCCCCCGAGCCCGATGTCGCGCCGCCGGCCGATGCCCCGCCTGCACCTGCACTTGCCGCCCGTGCTCTCCTCCCAGGCGCCCGACGCCGACGTGCGCACGGTGCTCGAGAACGGCATCCGCGAAATCGCCGGCGAGGTGCGCAACTCGCTCGACTTCCACCGCTCCCAGGAGGGCGGCGGCGAGGTCGCGCGCGTCGTGCTGAGCGGCGCCGCGCTCGATCTTCCCGGCTTCGCCGAGGCGCTGCAGGAGCAGCTCGGCATCCAGGTCGAGCGCGAGTCCGTGCACTCGGACGAGCAGCAGCTCGGCGGGATCTCCGCGCATCGCCTCGCGATCGCCGCCGGCCTGGCCGTCGAGGAGGCGCCCCGATGAGGGCCTTCAACCTGATCCCCGCCGACGAGCGCGGCGGCGGCGTCGGTGTCAGCGCCGGCAAGTCCGGCGGCAGCGCGTTTGTCGTGCTCGGCGCTGCTCGGCGTGCTCGCGATCTTCGCGCTGCTCTACGGCGAGGCGAGCCGCCAGATCTCCAGCCAGACGGCGAAGATCGCGACGCTCAACGCCCAGGCGCAGGCCGCCCAGGCGCAGGCCGCCAAGCTCGCGCCCTACGTCAGCTTCAAGACGATGCACGAACAGCGCGTGCAGGCGGTCGACCAGCTCGTCGACTCGCGCTTCGACTGGGCTCACGCCTTCCACGAACTCGGCCGCGTGCTGCCCCCCGGGCAGGTCGCGCTGACCTCGCTGACCGGCACGATCGGCTCGAGCAGCGGATCGGCCTCGGCCGGCGCCGACACGGCCGCGGGCGCGAGCAGCAAAGCCGTCGCCGCGACCGGCGCGACGACACCGCCGCGGGCAGCTCGAGCGCGCGACGGCGTCGAGCTCGAGCGTGTCCTCGGCGACGCCGGCCGGCAGCGTCCCGACGTTCACGCTCGCCGGCTGCGCGACGAGCCAGTCGATGGTCGCGCTGACGCTCGACCGGCTGCGCCTGATCGACGGGGTCAGCGAAGTCACGCTGCAGAGCTCGACGCAGGCTGCCAAGCGGCACCGGCGGCAGTAACGGTGGCAGCAGCGGCTGCACAGGGGCCACGTTTGCGATGCAGATCACCTTCGACCCGCTGCCGAGCGCGTCCGCGACGAGCTCCTCGAGCGCGACGCCCACCGCAGCGACGAGCGCGCTGACACCTACCACGGGTACACCCACGACATCGACGGGAGCGGCACGATGACCGGTAGAGATCGCATCGTGATCGTCGTGATCGCCGCGCTGGCCGTCGCTGCCGCCGCCTGGCTGCTCGTCGTCGCCCCCGAGCGCGAAAAGGCGACGAAGCTCGGCGCCGAAGTCAGCACCGCGCAGTCGCAGCTGTCGACCGCCGAAAGCGAAGTGAGCGCCGCCCGCAGCGCGGAGGTCGGCTACCCGACCGAGTACACCTCGCTCGTCAACCTCGGCAAAGCCGTGCCGACCGGCCAGGAAGTGCCCTCGCTGATCGTCCAGCTGGCCCAGGCGACGAACGAGAAGAGCGTCGAATTCTCATCGATCACCTCCGGCGGTAGCGCCGGCGGCTCCGGCTCGAGCTCGGCGCCCGCGGCGGCCTCCGCCGAGCTTCACCGCGATGCCGTTCACGTTCGTGTTCAACGGCAGCTTCTTCAATCTCTACGACCTCTTCCAGCAGCTCAACCACTTCACCGCTGCGCACGAGCGCCGGCAGCCTGCAGGTCAGCGGCCGTCTGCTCACGATCCAGAGCGTCCAGCTGGCCCCGGGTGCCTCCGGCTCCGGTAAGTCCAACGGTCAGCTGACGGGGACGATCACCGCGACCGCGTACGTGCTCCCGGCGAGCCAGGCCGCGAGCGCGGCGACAGCGACCTCGCCGACCGGAGCGCAGACGACCTCGGGCTCGGCCGCGTCGAGCCCTGCCACCCCCGCCGTGATCGGAGCTGCACGATGAGCGCCGTACAGCGACTTCTTCTCCTCCCTCAAGGAGGACCTGCTGGGCAAGCGCATGCTGCCGTTCCTCGTCGTGCTCGGCGTCGCGCTCGTCGCCGCAGTGGGCTACGCCGTGCTCGGCGGCGGCTCCTCGGCCGCGCCGGGGCCGGGGGCCGGTATCGCGTCCGCTCCGGCTGGAGCCTCCGCCGCCGTTGGGGACATTGCCGTCAGCCAGGCGCCGGCGAACCCCAACCAGCCGGTCTCCGAGACCACGGAAGGCACGTCCAAGCAGCACCACGGGATCGCGCACGACCCGTTCACGCCGCTGCCCGGCAGCGAAGAAAGCGTCCTCCGCGAGCACGGCGGCGTCGAGCACCACCTCATCGTCCTCCAGCCCGTCCACCACGCCTTCGGCGGGATCGACGCCATCCGCCCCAAGCTCGGGCGGCACGACGCCCACGACACCGAAGGAAACCACGCCCGCGAAGCCCAAGGTCTACGTCCACTACCACGTGACCGCGCAGCTCGGCGTCGTGCCGGTCGTGGCCGAAGGCGCGCCGGCCCAGCCCGCGCAGCTGAAGACCTACACGGACATGGCGCTCGACGAACCGCTGCCCGACAAGGCCAACCCGCAGCTCGTGTATCCTGGGTGTCGTGCTGCGCACCGGCAAGGAAGCGCTGTTCGGGCTCACCGGCGCGGCGATCCTGCACGGCAGCGGCAGCTGCCAGCCGAGCGCCACGCAGTGCCAGGCGTCGACCTGCAGGTCGGGCAGAGCGAGACGCTCGAAGTGGTCGAAGCCGACGGCAGCACGGTCACCTACGAACTGAAGCTCGTCAGCATCGACAAGAGCATCAGCAACGCATCGACCGCACGCGTCCGCGACGCCTTCCGCGCCCAGGCGAAGGCCGCGCGCGAACTGGCCCGCCGGGCGCCGAAGCTGTCTGAGCTGCGCTACTCGCCCTGGGGCGGTGGCTTCGTGTTCGCCGGCCATCCGGCGTTCGCCGCGCGCGCCCACGCAGCAAGCCAGCACGGACGCTGAGCCGCCAGCAAATAAGCTAGGGCGCAGATGGCGCTCCGCTTGATAACCGCCGGCGAGTCGCACGGCCCCGGCCTGACCTGCATCGTCGAGGGCCTGCCCGCGGGCCTCGAGCTGCGCCCCGAGGACCTCAACGCCGACATGGCGCGCCGCCAGCTCGGCCACGGCCGCGGCGGGCGCATGAAGATCGAGCGCGACGCGGCCGAGGTCACGGGCGGCGTTCGTCACGGGCGCACGCTCGGCGGCCCGATCGCGCTGCAGGTCGCAAACCGCGACTACGCCAACTGGGAGGAGCGGATGAGCCCCTGGCCGGTTGAGGCCGAGGTCGCGGAGGTGCACCTGCCGCGGCCCGGCCACGCCGACCTCGTCGGCACGCAGAAGTACAAGCAGACCGACGTGCGCAACATCCTCGAGCGCGCCTCCGCCCGCGAGACCGCCGCGCGCGTGGCGGGCGGGGCGCTCTGCAAGGCGTTCCTGCGCGCGCTCGGCGTCGAGGTCTACTCGCACGTGATCCAGATCGCCTCCGTCCACGCGTCGGCCGGAGAGCGTCCGCTCGCGCCCGAGGACTTCGCGTGGGGTCGACAGCTCGCCGGTGCGCTGCCTCGACGGGGAGGCAAGCAAGGCGATGGTGCGCGAGATCGACGCGCTGCGCAAGGCGAACGAGTCGCTCGGCGGCGTGTTCGAGGTGCAGGCGTTCGGGTTGCTTCCCGGTCTCGGCTCGCACATCTCCTGGGAGGAGCGCCTCGACGGCCGGCTGGCGATGGCGATCTGCTCGATCCAGGCGATCAAGGGCGCCGCGATCGGCGACGGCTTCGCGGTCGCGGGCGTGCCGGGCTCGCAGGCCCACGACGAGATCTTCTACTCCGACGAGCGTGGCTACTACCGCGAGACCAACCGCTCCGGCGGGCTGGAGGGCGGGATGACGACGGGAGAGCCGCTGATCGTGCGCGGCGCGATGAAGCCGCTGCCGACGCTCACCAAGCCGCTGCGCTCGGTCGACACCGCGACGCACGAGCCGGCGCAGGCGCTTGCGTGAGCGCACCGACTCCTGCACGGTCCCGGCCGCCGGCGTCGTGGGTGAGGCGATGGTCGCGCTCGTGCTCGCCGACGCCTACCGGCAGAAGTTCGGCGGCGATCACATCGACGACGTGCTGCAGGCCGTGCGCGCCTACGAGGAGCGGATCGGATGGCGCGGTTAGGACCCCAGCCCCGCGGCGGGGGGCGCCGCTAGTGGGAGCGTCGCGTGCAGAGGCTCCCGCGCAGGCGATCGTCCTGATCGGCTTCATGGGCGCCGGCAAGTCGACGGCGGCGGTCGAGCTCGCGGCGGCGCTTGGGGTCACGGCACTCGACAGCGACAGGCTGCTGGAAGAGCGCTTCGGCCATCCCGTTGCCCGCGAGTTCGAGCTAAGCGGCGAGCAGGCGTTCAGGGCCGCCGAGGAGCAGCTCGTGTGCGAGCTGCTGCAGAGCGCCGGCGCCGGCTCGGTGATCGCGCTCGGCGGCGGCAGCGTCCTCTCCGAGCGCGTCCAGGCGGCCCTGGAGCCGCATCTGGTCGTGCTGCTCGACGTCGAGGCAGAGCGCGCCTGGGAGCGCGTCGGCCACGCCTCGGGAGTGGCCGGCGGAGGCGCTCCGGAGCGCCCGCTGGCGCGCGACCGTGAGGCCTTCATGGCGTTGCACGCCGAGCGCCGGCCGCTGTACGACAGGCTCGCCGACGCGCACCTGCCGATGATCGATCGTGGCACGGCCGCGTGCGCGCTCGATGCGCTGCGCGCGCTGTCTGCGGCACCGGACGGTACGCGCCTGCTGTGGGCGCGCAGCGCCTCGGGCGACTACCCCGTGCTGATTGGCCGCGGGCTGCTGTTGCGCGGCGCGGGCGGTGGGGAAGAAGGCGAGGAGAACGGGCTAGAGCTGAATGAGAGTGGGAGCGGTCTGGACCTGAACGAGATCTGGCCCGTGGACCGGAGCGCTTCGCGCCCGTTCTGCGTCAGCGACGAGACGGTCGCCACGCTCTACGCCGCTCGGCTCGGCGAGCTGAGCGCGCTCGTGAGCATTCCCCCCGGCGAGCAACACAAGACCCTGGCGAGCGCCGAGCGGGTTTGGACCGAGCTCGTGGCCGCCGGGATGACGCGCGCCGACCACGTGGTCGCGCTCGGCGGCGGCGTCGTCGGCGACCTCGCCGGGTTCTGCGCCGCCACCTACCAGCGCGGCGTGCCGGTCGTGCAGGTTCCGACGACGCTCGTCGCCCAGGTCGACTCCGCCTACGGCGGCAAGACCGGCGTCGACCTGCCCGCGGCGAAGAACTACGTCGGCGCCTACCACCAACCTGCAGGCGTGCTCGTCGACCCCGACACGCTCGCGACGCTGCCTGCGGCCGAGCTGGCCGCCGGCTGGGTCGAGGTGCTGAAGACCGCGCTGATCGCGGGCGGGGAGCTGTGGGAGCGGGTTGCGGCCGGCGGCGAGGTGGACGAGCGCACGATCCTCGACTGCGTGCGCACGAAGCTCGCGGTCGTCGCGGCCGACGAGCGCGACGGCGGACGCCGGCAGGTCCTGAACCTCGGGCACACCGTCGGCCACGCGATCGAGACCGCGACCGGCTACGCCCGCTACCGCCACGGCGAGGCCGTCGGCCTCGGGCTGCTCGCTGCGCTGCGCCTCTCCGGGCAGGATGACCTGCGCGCGCAGGTGCGCGAGCTGCTGCTCGCCCGCGGGCTGCCCGTCACGCTCGACGGCGCCGGCATCGATGTTGATGAGGATCGTCGCGGCGACGGCGCGCGACAAGAAGCGCGTCGGCGCGCGCGTGCCGTTCGTGCTCGTGCGAGCGCCCGGCGAGGTCGTGACCGGCCGAGAGGTCGCCGACTCGGACCTGCGTGGCGCCGTGGCCGAGTTGTTTTGAGGCGCTCCCATTCGATCGGCCTGCACTAGGCTCTGCCTCAGATGACGGCCGGCCCCGATCGCATAGAGGTGCTGCACGGGGTCAACCTGAACCTGCTCGGCGAGCGCGACCCATTGCACTACGGCACGCTCACGCTCGCCGACCTCGATGCGCAGATCGTCGCGCTGGGCGAGCGGAGCTGGGCCTGGAGGTGAGCTGCTTTCAGACGAACTCCGAGTCCGAGTACGTCGAGCGCCTGCACGCTTTGCGCGGGCAGGTCGCAGGGGTGATCCTCAACCCCGGCTCGTGGACGCACTACGCCTACTCGCTCCACGACGCGCTCGAGCTGACGGGGCTGCCTGCCGTCGAGGTGCATCTCTCCGACGTGCAGTCGCGTGAGCCGTGGCGGCGACTGTCGGTGATCGGCGACCTCTGTCTCGCGACATACTCGGGCAAAGGGCCCGAGGGTTATCGGCTCGCGCTTGCGCGCTTGCGCGAAGAGCTTGAAGAGGGCCCGACGTGACCGGTCCTCGTAAGAGGAGCGACGTTCGTAAGACGGACCGTGTGAGGAGAGGATCCGGTGCAGGTAGCGGCGAGGCCGTGACCGATCGAAGATCGGCCGGCGAGCGCGCGGAGCGTCTCGCGAACGAGCTGCGTGAGCGCGAGATCGATGTACTGCTCGTCGCGACCCCCGTCAACGTGCGCTACCTGACCGGCTTCACCGGCACGAACGGTCTGGCGCTGATCTATGCCGACGAGGCCGCCACGCACCGCTTCCTCACGGACTTCCGCTACACGACCCAGTCGGCCGCCCAGGTGCCGGACGTGTTCGACCGCGAGATCGTCGCGGGCGACATGCTCGAGGGCCTCGTCGAGACGCTCACCGCGTCGAGAGGCGAGAAAGGGCGTTTGGGTTTCGACGACGCGAGCCTCACCGTCAAGCAGCACGCGCGCCTGGCTGAGCTGCTCGGCGAGGGGTGGGAGCTCGTCCCCTGCGCGGGCGCCGTCGAGGGACTGCGCGCGGTCAAGGACGCCGGCGAGATCGACCGCATCCGCGCTGCGACTCGGCTGGCCGACGAGGCGTTGCGGGAAACGCTCGAAGCGGGCGTCGTCGGACGCAGCGAGCGCGACGTGGCGATCGAGCTGGAGCTGCGCATGCGCCGGCTCGGGGCCGAGGGCGCGAGCTTTCCCTCGATCGTCGCCGCGCGGCGCGCACGGCGCACTGCCGCACGCCGAGCCGCGCGCGCGGGAGATCCGCAAGGACGTGCTGCTGACGATCGACTGGGGCGCGCTGCACGAGGGCTACTGCTCGGACTGCACGCGCACGTACGCGACCGGTGAGGGGATCTCCGAGCGGGCGCGCGAGGTCTACGCGCTCGTGCTCGCGGCCCAGGAACAGGCGCTCGCCGCGGTCAAGGCGGGCCCGAACGGCAAAGAGGTCGATGCGGTCGCACGCGAGCTGATCGAGGCGGCGGGCGAGGGCGATCACTTCGGCCACGGCCTCGGCCACGGCGTCGGGCTCGAGGTCCACGAGGGGCCGCGCCTCTCACGCCTGGCGAGCGAGGATCCGCTGCTGGTCGGCAACGTCGTGACGGTCGAGCCTGGCGTCTACCTGCCTGGGCGGCTCGGTGTGCGGATCGAGGACCTCGTCGTCGTGACCGCGGGCGGTCAGGAGGTGCTGACGCGGCTCTCCAAGGAGCTGACGGTCGTCGAGTAGCGCGGTGCCGCGTCAGGGTGGGTCGGGTCAGGCGCAACGAGCGCCAGCCCATCAGCACGGCCGCCGGAAGCGTCCAGAGGAGATAGAAGAGGCTGGTGATGTCGCCGTTGTAGGTGAGGTGTGACCGGCTCGAAGCTGAGCCAGACGAGGACCGAGGCCGCCAGCGTGAACAGCGGCGCCCGCCGGCCGCTGCAGACCTCCCAGGCGCCAAGGCTCACGAGGAACGGCAGCTGGTAATAGATTTCGTTCCAGGGGTCGAGCATCCCGCGCAGCAGCATCACGAGCGAGAGCAGCGAGCAGCGCGTCGCTGGGCGCAAGACGGCGCCGTCGTAGCCAGTAGGCGGCCCCCAGTAGGACCGCGCTCAGCACGGTCAGCGGGCGGCTGTAGGTCGCCACGAAAGCGATCGGCGCGCGTTCGTAGAACGTGCCCCCCAGGTGGCGGAGCTAGTCGAGGTGCAGTGTCCACCAGATCTGCTGCGGGCGAAAGAAGACGGCCGCGCTGGCGAGGCTCTTGTTCGCCGCTACGAAATGGCCGGTGTTGGAGAGCGCCAGCGGTGCGAACAGCACCAGCGCGGCGCAGCCACAGAGGGCCGAGAAACGGATCCGCTGCTTGCGCGGGGTCACGGCCAGTGCGATCGGCAGCGCGAGCAGCGCCCATTGCTTGGAGGCCACCGCCAGCCCGAGCAGAATCGCGCCCGTCGTGATCCGCCCGCGGACCACGAGCAACATGCCGCCGACGCACAGCGCGGTCGTCAGGAGTTCCTCCGGATGACCGTATTTCAGCGCCCAGTCGGAGGCTGGGCCGGCGACGAGCAGGCCGATCAAAAGCCAGCGGCTGAGCGCCGGCCTGCCCTCCGAGCGTTGAATCCGCGCGAGGGCAAGTGCCAGCACCGCGATCGCGATTGCGCAAAAGAGCACCTCGAGCCGATAGGCCCCGTTCAGGCCGTCGAGCGCTCCACCGAGCGCCAGCGCCGGCGCGCTCAGCAGCAGCGACCCTCCGTAGATCGGTGCGAGCGCGAGGAAGCCGTGCAGGTTACCGGCGGTCAGATGTTCCACCGCCGGGCCCGCTTCGTTGAAGAAGTCGCGCCAGATGACCACGCGCATCGAGAGGTAATAGAGCACCCCCAGCATCGCCGCGGCTACCACCGCGTCGGCATAGCCGGGCAAGGCGCCCATGATCGCCTCCCTAGCGGTCCTCCGATGAGAGCCTCGAGCGTAGTTCCGGCGCCCACAGACGAGACCGAGCACACTCGCCAGCGGCAGCGTCCAGGCCAGGAAGAAGGCCGCCTGGGCGTCGGCCGAGACGTGGTTGGGCAGCCAGATGAAGCTGACCCAAGCGAGCACCGTGCTCGACAGCGCGAGCACGGGAAAACGCCGTGTGTCGAGGCGATCTCCCACGTGAGCAGGGCAAGAACGAACGGCAGCAGGTAGTAGATTTGTCCCAGGTATCGAGCAGGCAGCGCAGCAGCAGCACAGTGCCAGCAGCAGCAGCGCCTGCTGCTCGGGCAGAGCCGTCCCGCGGCTGCGCAACCCAGCGCGCCGGCGAGCGGCAGCCGCGACGGCGAGGATCAGCGGGTGGCTGACGACACTCGACCCAGCCGGGTCCGTCCGATAGCCGGCCTGTGAACATCGAACGGCCCGACGCGTGGCCCGTAGTGGCCGAAAAACCAAAATATCTGCCACGGCTGGAAGATCGCGCTGGGCGGTCGCGGCCGCGCCGCGCGTGGACCCGCCACGAAGCCGCTCGAGACCGACGAGAGCGAGCGGCGCGAGCACGAGCGGCACACGCAGCCCCGGCGCTGGCCACGCATCGCCACCTGCGTCCCGGCGCGGGGCAGCGCGAACAGCACCGGCCCGACCGCGAGCAGCGCCCACTCCTTGTTCGCGATCGCCAGGCCCGAGGCCAGCCCGGCCCACAGCGGCCGCTCGCGTGCGGCCAGCAGTACAGCGACGACGCACAGCACGCCACCGAGCAGCTCCTCCGGGATGCCCGAGTTCGAGTGCGCGCAGGGTAAGTGGGATTGGCCACGCAGATTCCCAGCGCGACCGCCCGCGCCAGCTTCGAGCCGTCCGGACGCGCGCGCATCTGCGCGACGAGCCAGACCCCCAGCGCGGCAGCCGCCAGCAGGCAGGGCAGCGCGACCATCCGGTACACGGCGAGCTGCCCGCCACCCCACAGCCCGGGCAGCAGCGCGAACGGCGCGCGCTCGACGAGCGAGCCGCCGTAGGCGGGCGCGAGGCGCAGGAATTCGAGCACGTGCCCGTGCGTGAGCGCGTCGAATGCCGGCTTCGCCTCGGTTTCGTAGTCGCTCCAGGTGAAGCCGACCAGGCCGAGCCACGCCATCGTCGCGGTCGCGACGCCCGCCAGGAACGCGCACAGGGCGTTCTCGCGTACAAGCGCGCTGACCCGCGGTCTCATAGTTCGGCATCGGCGCTGCGCCGGGTTTGCTTGAGTAGCTACTCGTTCGCTGAGATCCGCCTCAGCCGGGCAGCAAGACGCTCGTTGAAGCGGACCTCCGTAGTCGACGAAAGCGTGTCGAGTCCCTCGATCAGGCGACCTTGCGTTACGGCCACGTCGTCGAATACCCAGGCATATGGTCGGCCGGCGTATACGAAGGGAGCTTGCACCTCGCCGACGAGCGTGCCAGGGGCGGCAGGGAGAAGGCGCTGTCGTGGGATGCCGGCGAGATAGTGGCGCTTGTGCAGAGCCGACACGAGAAATCGTGCGACACAGCCGAGCCCCGCCTTCGTCGGGATATCGGCCAAGGCACCCTTGGCTGCCGAGTCGCTGGCATAGACACGAATCCCGAGTCGCACCGCAAATGTGTTGCTGTAATGAAGCGGTTCGGAGGTCGCCGAACCAGTCTCGCCGCCGGAGACCCCGCGCACGTTCGCGCAGGCGCTTTCGCTGATCGGACCCGCGTCTCGCGCTTGGCCCCCCGGCAGCAGGCGCCGCAAGAACGTCAGCTGTTCGGAGAGCGTCTGCTGAGCGAGCGCCTGATCGCCTTGTGGATGGCACGTGGCTTCGGGCAGGGTGCACGCGAGCTCGTTCACAAGCGAAAAGCCGGTCTTCCTGCTCGCGGCGGTACTGGCATCACCGGCTCGGGCAAGCACGACACCGACGCGGTAGACACGCCGGCCGCGCAACAGATACACGTCCTCCTGCGCGAAGCCGTCGGGGTTGCGCCACACGAGGTCCCGCGCACTCGGTGGGTAGGAAGCGGCAAGCCTCGTGCTCGCCGTGCGACATCGAGCACTGGAGGCGCTTTCGAAGAACGCTCGCGCCTGGCCAGCCACGGCGAACACGAACACGTCGGCGACCACATCGTCATTGCCGGCAGCCCACCAGCGCATCTCATACCCACCGGGATCGCGGGCGCCCGCCGGCAGCGACGTGTGCTTGCCCGGTTCGCTGTCTGACCACGCACTGCGAGGGGTCGCGACGCCCTGTTCGTAGAGGCGGCGTTCCCGGCCGAACATCACGCCGCGCAGGTCTTCACGGAGCCCGCGCAGCGTCGTGCGGCTGACGATCTCAACGGATGGGACGGTTTGGGGGGAGCAGTCCCCAACCAGTCCCGTACCGCCTCCGGCGGTGGCACTGGTGGCGCCGAAGATGCCGGTTCTCGCCGAAAGGGCATACACGGCGAGCATCGTCAAGAGCGCGAGCAAGAGCGTCAGACGAACCGGCCCATAGGTCAGCCATGCGAGCGGACGGCGCACATGTTGAGATCGGCCGGTTTCGCACCGAGCTTGAGATCGGACACGCCGGAGGTGGCGAAGACGTAAACGCGAAGTGCGATCAGCTTTTTCTTCGACCAGCGGCTCATCGAGCAACACCCCCCAGTTCCACACACCCTACATATGTCCCACCTTGGGATAGGATCGCCGCCGAGATGGCGCGATTGCGGAAAGAGGAGTTCTCGGCCGGGATGGCGATCATGGGTCTGGTGATCCAGCGGTCGGACACGATCAACGGGGTCAAGTCGCGGCTGGCCGAGCGGTTTCCGACGGCGCGCTGGTCGCCGTCGGCGCCCTATGAGGCGATCAACAGCCTCGCGGGGCGCGGATACGTGCGCGTGGCGGTGGGGGGCACGGCGCGGTCGTTGGATCTGTATGAGGCGACACCCGAGGGGATCGGCTGGTTCAGGAGGTGGTTCGAGGACCTGCTGGAGGAGCCGCCGGTCCTGCGCGACGCGCTGCGGGGGAAACTGGAGTACGTCGCCGACGAGCAGGATCTGCAGGTCGTGATAGAGGCCATTCGCGAGCAGGAGGAAGCCTGCTTTGAGGCCAGCCACGCGGCGAATGCGCGTCTTGACAGAGCGCGGCGACGCGGAGAGCTCGGCCCGGCCAAGAGCGGAGACTGGGAGAGCCGGCTGCTGTACGGGGTGATGACGTATGACGTGAAGTTGTGGAGCGACCGGGGCGCGCTCCTCAAGCGCCTGCGCGAAACCCTCGAAGGTCCCGACGAGCGGCTCGATGGCCGAGACGAGGGGTGAGGCGAGTGCCCGATCTGCTCGTGATGTCGGGGGTGTGCAAGAGCTACCGGCGTGGGGATCGGAGCCTGCCGGTGCTGGTCGATGTGGCGTTGCGGATGGACGCGGGGGAGATCGGCGCCGTGCTCGGAGGGCGCGACGAGGGCAAGACGACCCTGCTGCAGATCGCCGCCGGTCTGCTGCGACCCGATCGCGGGGAGGTGTGGTTGGGGGACGTCGAGCTGACGCGGTGCTCGGACAGCGAGCGCGCGCGGGTGCTCAGGCACGAGATCGCGTGGATTCATCGCGAGGGCACGGGCCTGGATCTGAAGATGCTCGAGTATGTCGCGCTACCGCTGTGGACCGGTCACCGGTTGCCGCTGATGCGTTACCGTCGCGGGCGGCGCGAGGCCGAGCACGCTGCGATGACGGCACTGGAGCGCGTCGGGGCGAGGGAGTGCGCGGGGTTGCGCTGGGGCGATCTCTCGAATTGGGAGCGGGTGCTGGTCGGGTTCGCCCGTGGCATCGCGCGCGAACCGCGACTGATGATCGTCGATGATGTGATCGACGGGTTCGGGATGAGCAAAACGCGGGAGGCGGGCGAGCTGTTGCTGTCGTTCGTCGCAGATCTGGGATGTGCGGTCTTGATGAGCGTCTCCGATCTCGAGGCGGCGCTGGTCGCTGAACAGGTGTGGTGCTTTGAACGCGGGAAGCTGAAGCCGATCTCCGGGGAAGCCCGTGCCGATGCCGAGGTCATCGATCTGCACGACGAGGCGCGTCAGCGCCGTGGTTCGAACGGCATGCGCTCTCAGGGTGCTTGAGCTACGCGATCTGCGTAAGAGCTACCGCGTCGGTGGCGGCGAGCCGGTTCATGCCGTCGACGGTGTCTCGCTGACGGTCGCCGCGGGAGAGCTCGTGGCGCTGTACGGTCCCAGCGGCTCCGGCAAGACGACGCTGCTGGAATTGATCGAGGGTATCTGCCGGCCGGACAGCGGGACGGTGCTGGTGGAAGGCCGTGACGTTTTTGGGATGTCGGAGCGGCAGCGCGAGGAGTATCGCCTGCGGCAGTTGGGCGTCGTCGGTCAGCCGCAGCACCTGATCCCCGGGGCGCGCGCGATCGAGAACGCGTCGCTGAAGCTGTTGCTGACCAACAAGCGCACCGCTCAGTCCACCGTCGAACCATTGCTGGAGCGGTTGGGTCTCGGGGAGCGTCTGCGGCATCGCACCGAGCAGCTCTCGATGGGCGAGCGTCAGCGCGTGATGATCGCTCGGGCGCTCTCGCTCGACCCCAAGCTCGTGCTCGCGGACGAGCCGACGGGGAACCTGGATACGCAGCGCACCAGGGAGGTTCTCGGGCTGCTGCGCGAGATCTGCTCAGAACGCGGCGCGGCGGTGCTGCTCGCCACCCACGATCCACAGGCTGCGGAGTTCGCTGGTCGGGTATGCGAGCTGCGCGATGGTCGCCTCGAGGAGCACCGTCCCGATCGGCCTCCCGATCAGCCGCCGGATCAACTTCCCGATCGATCTCCCCAGCGGCCGTCCCGATCAACGACCGGCGGCACTGTTGCGAGGGGATCATCAGCATGAGGGGGCGCTGCGAGCAATGGGTAGGATGAGCCTGGCGAATATTCTGTTCCTGTACCGTGCGCGGCTGCGGGCGAGGGCGGTGCTCGCGCAGGAGGGGTTCGCGATCTTTGGGATCGCGGTCGGTGTGGCGCTGCTGTTCGCCAGTCAGGTGGCGAGCACGAGCCTGTCGAGCTCGGTGACGGCGCTCGACAAGCAGATCGTCGGACGCACGCAGTTTCAGCTGCAGGCGAGAGGTCCGGATGGCTTTGACGAACGCCTGCTCGAACGGGTGCGGCGGGCGCCGGGCGTCCAAACGGCGTTTCCGATCCTCGAGCAGCAGGTCAACGTGATCGGGCCGAGCGATGAGCGGTCGGTCGATCTGATCGGCGCCGATCCGCGCTTCGCGAGCGTGGGTGGGGCTTTGTTGCGACGTTTTTCCGGGCAGCAGCTCGCTGCGCAGAACGCGATCGCGCTGCCCGCGCCGCTCGCCGGCGAAATCGGTGCGGGCTCGCTGGTTCAGATCAAGCTCCAGATCGGTGCTCGCGCGGTGAGCGCACTGCTCGGTGCGGCGCTGGGCGAAAGCGAAATCGGTGGGCTGGTCCACAGTCCCGTCGCGCTTGCCCCGATCCACTACGCCCAGCGGTTGGCGGGGATGCGGGGAAGAGTCACACGGATCTTCATTCGCGCCCAGCCGGGACGCGAACGTGAGGTGCAAGCCGCACTCTCGACACTCGCCGCGAGCGCGGGCGTGAACCTCGATTCCGCCGATTACGATACGAGGCTGTTCGCGGTGGCGGTGGCCCCCGAGAGTAAAAGCGAGGCGCTGTTCTCCGCGATCAGCGCGCTGGTTGGGTTTATGTTCGCGCTCAACGCGATGCTGATCACCGTGCCCTCGCGCCGGCGGCTGATCGAAGAGATCCGCCCGCAGGGCGCCACGCGTCTGGCGATCGTCCAGATCCTGCTGTTCGACGCTGCCGTGATCGGCCTACTGGCCTGTGTCCTGGGTCTCGTGCTCGGAGACATTCTGTCAGTCGCCGTTTTTCGCACGACGCCAGGCTATCTGGCGTTTGCGTTCCCGGTCGGGGACGATCGGATCGTGACGTGGCAGAGCGTCCTGCTGGCCATTGGCGCTGGACTGGCGGCCGCGATCGTGGGGGTGCTCTGGCCGCTGCGTGCCATCCTCACGCGTCCCCTGCAGACCGGGGATCAGACCGGTGATGGGTCCGCAAGCGCCCGGCCGGGTTGGGTCACGGCCAGGCTGGCTGTCGGACTGGTGTGCCTCGCTGTTACGCCGGTCGTCTCGACTGCCCACAACCAGGGGGCGTTCTTTGGCAATATTACGCTCCTCGTCGCGCTCGTCTGTCTGCTGCCGTTTCTCTTCGATGGGCTCGTGTGGCTGTTCGCACACGTGCAGCGCCCGTTGAAGGGGGCGGCGACCGTGCTCGCGGTCACGGGGTTGCGGACTCCGCAGACCCGGGTGCGCTCGCTGGCGATCGCGGTGACGGCGGCGGTCGCGGTGTTCGGGGCGGTCCAGTTTCAGGGTATTCAGACGAACCTCACAAATGGTCTCGACGCATCCATACGCGGCATTGACTCGAGCGCCGATGTGTGGGTCACGCCGAGCGGGGACTCCAGCCTTTTGTCGACGATTCCCTTCAAGCCAGCCGACTCTGCCGCCATCGCTCGTCTGCCGGGCGTTGCCGCGCTCGGAATGTACCGCGGCAGCTTCCTTGACTGGGGCGAGCGACGCCTATGGATTCTCGCGCAACCTGCCAGTACTCCGCAACCGATTCCGGCGAGCCAGCTCGTCAGCGGCGATCCCGTATTGGCGGCCATCAGAATCCGTCAGGGCGGCTGGGCGGTGCTCTCCCAAGCACTGGCGGGCGAACACAACCTCCACGTAGGCCAGACGTTCGTGCTGCCCTCGCCGCACTACATCAAGTTGCGTGTGGCGGCTTTGAGCACGAATCTGGGCTGGCCACCGGGCACGATCATCATGAACGCCGCCGATTATGCGCGCGCGTGGGGGAGCAGCTACCCGAGCGCGTATGAGATTCAGACCAGCCCCGGAGCGTCTGTCGCGATGGTCCGTTCCCAAGTGCAGCGCGCGCTGGGCCCGGGAACAGGGCTCGTGGTCGAAACCACTGGCGAACGCGAGCGGCGCCACTACGAGCTCGCGGCTCAGGGACTCTCGCGGCTGACGCAGATCAGGCTGCTCGTGCTGATCGCCGTAGTGCTCGCCGTGACGGGCGCGATGGGCTCGATGCTCTGGCAGCGCCGCGCTCTCGTCGCGTTTATGAAGGTGGACGGATACCACCGGGGTGTGTTGTGGCGATGGCTGCTGTGCGAGAGCGCGATCCTGCTCGCGGCGGGTTCCTCGATTGGAGCGGTCTTTGGTGTCTACGCGCAACTGCTGGGAAGCCACTTTCTGGCGAGTGCCACGGGTTTTCCGATCGTCTACAACGTCCAATGGCTTGCCGCGCTCTCCAGTTTCGCGCTGGTCACCGCCCTCGCGGTCGCGGCCACGGCCCTGCCCGGGTATCTCGTAGCGCGGGTGCGTCCCAGGGCCGTCAGCCCTGCCTACTAGCTCGCCCAAGCGGCGCACGCGGTCCAATGGCCGCCGGCACCCTGCCATCGGGTGCACACGACCCCGATCGTGGTGTTCATTTCGACGCAAACATAGCCAAAAGCTGGATAGAATATCCGGGTTTGGTAAATGATTCGGTTCTGCCGACCGGAGTGCGCGGGACCGGTACTTCAGGCGGCGCTCCCAACCCGGCGCCGCTCTCGCCACGGCAGCTCGGTGTTCTCGCTCATGCGGCGGCACGCGAGCTGCTCTGGGGGCTGCCGGCGGCGGGGCGTGAGCTTCGTGGATGGCGTATCCGTGCAGTGGGGATACCTGACGAGCAGATCCGTCAGGACGCGCTGAGCGCGCTGGATCGTAAGCGCGGTAACACCCACGGCGCTGCGCTGTTCTGGACCTTGCCGCGCGCTCGTGACCCGTGTCTGCTGCGTCTACTCGTGACCTACCAGATCATGTGGGACTACCTGGACTGTCGTCAGCGAGCACGGTGCCACCGCGGGACAGGCGAATGGGCTGCAGTTGCACCTGGCGCTGGTCGACGCGATCGATCCCAGCCGGCCGATTTCCGACTACTACCGTTGCCATCCCCGGCGCGAGGACGGCGGCTACCTGCGTGCCCTCGTTGAGGCGTGCCGTCAGTGCTGCCGCGAGCTGCCTTCGTTTCAGATGGTCCACCCAGTTCTTACGCGAGAGGCAATGCGCGCGAACGTGCAGGCGATCAACCACGAGCTCGATCCGGCGATCAGGGAGCAGGACCTTCGAAAGTGGGTAGCACGCGAGTTTTCAGCCGGTCATGACGTGGAGTGGTTCGAGCTGGCTGCGGCGGGTGGCGCCGGTCTCGTGATCTATGCGCTGTTTGCCCTGGCGGCCGAACCTGTGTGCAGTGAGATGGATATCGCTCGAGCCTACCACGCATATTTCCCATGGACATCGGCTATTGCGACGATGCTTGACAGTTATGTCGACGAAGCGGAGGACGCGGCCAACGGCGATCACCAGTACGTGGCGTATTACAGGCAGCCCGAGCGCGCCACACAACGTATAGACCAGTTGATACGACGTTGTCTCGTACGAGGCTCGTGGCCTCAAGAACGGGGAGAGACACATCTTGATCGCGGCCTGCATGGTCGCAATGTACCTGTCCAAGGACAGTGCACATACCAGCGCGATGCGCGCAAGAACCCGGCGCCTTGTGGGCGCTGGGGGTTCCCTTACCAAGGCCCTGCTCCCAATCTTGCGGCTGTGGCGGATCGTCTACGCCCAGCGCTCCATGTAGCTCAATTCTCCGTCTGTCTAAATCACCCCATGTCCCCAACAGCCATAGGTGACGAGCCACTCCCTATAGCCAATTGCCCTACGTAACCAATCCACTATCCGTTACCAGGCCACTCTTTATAACCACACCCTTATACCCAGCCATTCCCCGTAATCAAGTCACCTCCCGTAACCACAACCAAACTGCTCTCCATATCAAACCACCCACGCAACAAAATCATAAAGGAGACACAGTGCTGCTCACCGATTCACTATTTTTTATCCCCTCCGGCAGGCGCGAGCTTCCACCCACAGTACCGCTTCCGGCCATGTTGCAGACGCCCGCCTGCCGGTGGTGGCCATTTGAGTTGCTTGAATGGTGTTGTGCACGTTACGGCGACCGCTTCACCCTCTATCCGGTCGACATGCCGCCGCTCGTATTTCTCTCAGACCCACAGGACATCCGGGCGGTCGTAACCGCGCCTGCGGATATCCTGCACCCGGGAGCCGCTGGATCGGTGATGGCGCCGCTGTTCGGGGAGGAATCGTTTGCGGTGCGCGAGGAAGACGAGCATTGGCATGGACGCAACGCGGTGATGCCCGCGTTTCACCATCGTACGGTACAGGGGTACGCCGATACGATCGCTGAGATTGCCGAGAGCGAGATCGTGTCGTGGCCGGTCGATAGGGCCTTCCCACTCACTAGGCACCTGCAGAGGCTGACCATGAGGGTGATGCTGACGATCGTCGTCGGCGATCGCGACGATGAGTTCGAAGCGCTGCACGAGGGACTGCTGGGCATGCTGTCGGTGATGGCGAGTTTTGTTCTGCAGGAGCCGCGACTGCGTCACCTGCCGGGGTGGCGCGGTACATGGCGCAGGTTCATGCGCCGGCACGATGAAGTCGATGCGCTGATCTTCGCACTGATCAAACGGCGACGTCACACAGATGCCGGCGGTGGTGACCTGCTCGACATGCTGCTCGCCGCGCACAACCTCGACGGCTCGCCGATGTCGGACCGTCAGGTGCGCGACAACCTCGTGTCCGTGATCATCGCCGGACATGAGACCACGGCCGCGACGCTCGCGTGGGCGTTTCAGTTGCTGGCGCACAGCCCGACCGTCCAGGATCGGCTGATCGAGGAGATCGACGCCGGGTCGGGAGATGAGTACATGGATGCGATGGTCCAGGAGACGCTGCGGCACAGGCCGGCGTTCCTGTTCATTCCCCCGCGAGCGGTCGTACGCCCGATCGAGATCGGCGGCTGGACCTATCATCCGCCGGCCCAACTGCTCGGCTGCACTTATCTGATGCACCACGACCCGAGGCTGTACCCGGATCCCCAGACGTTTCTGCCCGAGCGTTTCCTGGGAGAGAGTCCTCCCGCGGGCGCCTGGTTGCCCTGGGGGGCGGGTCGCAAGCGCTGTCCGGGTCGTCACCTCGCGCTCCTGGAGATCCAGACGGTGCTGCGAGAGGCGCTGTCGAGGAGACGAGTGCTGCCCGCGGGCTCACGTATCGAGCGCCCGAGCTGGCGTAGCGTCATCCTCACGCCACACGACGGGGCAAAGGTCCTCCTGCGCAGGCGGCGCCCCCAGACCAGCTCACCCCTCATACGGACACACAACCGCGGTATTCCAAGCTAGCGTTTTCAGATTAGAAGGATTTCTTTTAGATAAGAATCAGACCTTTCGGAATAGATCATTTGCCAGTCAGATTAGAACGATGTGCTTGACACGTCGCCCCCCGAACGGGCAGCATGGTGGCAGCGTGAGCGGAGATCTGCATATTGGCTGCGTTTGGTCATCCCGCGTTCTAAGTGCCAGGAGGATGGGAGGAACGTTGGCCGTCTTGGAGACCGCGAGGTGATCGAGACGCCGCTGGCTGGGCGGGCCGACATCGAGCTGTTCAGAAGCTGGGTGATGCCCTCGACCTTGACGCCTTCAGTCCAGGAATTGCGATGCAGAATCGCGCATTACGGGCCGGGCGATCTACCCAAGATGATTGAGATCGTGCGTGAGGCCGAGATTGCTTGCATGGTTGGGCTCGGCGATCTGAACCGGCAGATACGAGGGGAACGGGAGGAGGCCAGCGTTCAGAGCGTAGAACTGGACATGAGCATTCTGATCTGGGCCGATGCGGTCGAGCGCTGGCACGGCAGGATCACGTGGCTTCAGAATGTGCGGCGATTCTTGGAAAAGGGCAACAGGTAAACAGGTAGGCTCTCCTGATCGGCCAGACGGAGGCGCCTGGGTGCCGTCGCGTGCGAACCCGATCAAATACTTCCCCGGAGGAGTACGCACGCTCGTCCACGACAGGGTTCCGGGCAGCGGCCCGCGTTCACGATCGTCGGCGAACGCTACCGCTTCCTGAGACACGTCTACCTCGAATTGAAGCTCAACATCGAAGAATCCAGCGGAGCCGGCTCCGGACGTTCGAGCTCGAGCGGCATCAATGGCATCGGCGGGACCGGCCCGCTGCGCAAGGTGCTCGATTGGCAGCTCGAAACCGGCTGCAGGCCACCCCTACGTCATCATCTACAGCATGTTCAGCAATCCCCGTGACACCGTGCTGGTGCGCACGTCGGGTGGACTGAAACCAATGCAGCGAGCGGCGATACCCGCCAACCTCCATGCCGGCGGTGTGCTGGTCTACGCCGCACCGTCCTCGCTCCCCAGCGAATTGATCCTGCGCGCGCCCAGTGGCAGAACGATCGTCGCTGAAGAGCTCGCCTCGCTCGATACAGAAGTCAAGGAAGCCCGTCGGGGAGGAGAAGAAGGCTCGAGCCCGGCAGCTGCGGGCGGCAAGTACCCAGGAACGGCCGGCCGGCATTTCACTCGGGGCTGATTGACTCCGGGTCGGTTGGGCTCGATTACCGACGATAGTCGAACCGCAGCGAAATTTTGGCTACAGTGCGACCATGATATCATTGGGGTACCGAAGTACCGAGGAGCCCACATGCGTGCACAGTCCCCGATCAAGGTCCACGAGACGACCAAGGAGAAGGTCCGCTACGCCGCGTTGATGGCGGGCCTCAAGCAGGCCGAGCTGGTCGAGCTCGCGGTCGATGAGTACATCGAGCATCACCGCGAGCTGTTTGCGCTGCGCATGGAGCGCGCACAGAAGGCGCTGCTGGGCGGTAAGACGTCCGCGCTCGCGTGCTCGATGGGTGTTGGTGAGAACGATGTCGAGCGGGTCGGTGGTGTCTTCTCCGATGCGTTCGGTGACCGAGCGAAGCCTCGTTAGCTTCGTTGCCGGCAGCTATCATGGCTTTGTCATGGCCACCAAGAAGATCCCTGCCTCTATAGTCCGCGCGTTTATCAAGCGCCATGTGATCCCGTCGGTCTCGACGGTGGTTGAGGATGTTGACCGCGTTCGCGTGGATCCAGGGGCGCCGGGTAGCCCCACACCGCCGTGGCGGCGGGGTGTACGCCGATAAGCACAGCGGCGAGCAGCTGAGCTAGATCTCTGGCACGAGCGAGACGGCTCGCTCTGTCTGCGTGACGTTGTCGAGCCTCGCCTCGAACCATAGTTGCCGCGGCGTATCCACGGGATAGCTGGGTATCCAGATGTCGAAGCGCTGGTTGACGGGCTCGGAAGTTTTCCCACTGGCGATACAGGACCATCGAGGACATGCAGAAGTTCGATGAGCTCATCGATGACCTGGAGCGTCTCGTCCAGAGCTCGTACATAAATCCACACGTCGAGCTGTCGGGCAGAGGTATCCTCGGGCTCGACTTCGACCTCTACGAAGACTCCGACGCCGATCGTGCCGGGGATCGTTGTTGGCGGCACGGCGCCTGGCACGCTGAGGGTCCGTTGGTCCCAGGCCCCTCGCACGAGCTGCTTATCAAGCGCAAGGAGGGTGGCGACACGCACGGGCTCGGACTAGCGACCCGCCCTATCCCGGATCATCGTGTTCTCTCGGCGAAAGGTGCAGATCTTCCTTGCCCCATGTGCGATGTGCGTCGCACCCCTGGTGCGCTCCGCCCGCTACCCTCCGAGATCGTGATCAGTACCAACCAATTCAGGGTGCGTGATTGAACCACATCGATTCTAGCAATGACTCCGAATGGTCGATATGACCGTAGTGAGGTGGTATACCCGCGGCTGATGCCTGTGTATACCTTCAGTATTGGCGACGCGTTCCCCGAGAGCGACCCTGTCGCTCGATTCGTGACCGTGTTGGCGATGGTGATCAACGACTGGCACCGCACGATGGACATGATGGCCACCATCGCCGAGCAGGACCCGAACGGCGAGAATCCGGAGGCAAGGGGCATCAAACTCAGGCTCGCGCGCCAAGAGGCGGCCGCGTGCTTCGAGGCGACAAAGTTCGTTGACGAGTCTCGGAGACACTTCCCCGAGATCGATGCATTCGTCAAAGGCCTCGGGCCCGAGGCACAGGAATACATCGGGTCGATCGAGGCTGCAGTTGATCAACGGGCGTCCGAGTACCAGGAGTGGCTGGAGGGTCACCGCAACGTCACCTCTCACTATCCCGAGCTTGGCCGCAAGAAGCACGCCGCCGGGAACGAGGAGATCGCCAACGCGATGAAGCTGGCCGCCAACCTCCACGGCACGGTCACCGTCGGCGATACCGACAAGACGCTCAGGTTCCATTACGCCGATGAGGTCGCTGTTCAGCTTCTACCTGATGTCGTTGAGAATCCGGGCCTGATCAAGCAGCTTGCCGAGGCGCGCCTGGCCATCGGAAGGTTCGCCGGCCTGGCGTTCGCCGCGTATCGCGCGGCCCACGCTGACGTCTTCAAGCTGGAGCTCTGAGCATCCACCCCGTACCGCTCGGTTGAGGACGTCTGCTGGCAGCGATCCTCCGCTCGCAGCGTGCCGCGACCAGCAGAACGGGCATATGCCGCAGCCCCGACGCGGCCACGCAAGCGAGCCGCGCCATTGTCGCGTCCTCTGCCAACGCCAAGATGGTCTCGATGACCGAACCGACCGAGGTCACGTTCAGCGACGACGTCTGCGCCAACGTCGAGTTGCTTGAGCAGCGATCGGGAGACATCGCGCAGCAGGAGATGGATCGTTCGCAGACGCTCGATCAGAAGAGCGCCGGCCTGATCGCCGCCGCACTTGTACTCGTTGCTGCCGGTGTCGCGCTCGCGAGCGGCATCAGCGACATCCACGTGGGCTCCGGCGCGCGTGGGCTGGGGGCGGCGATCGTCGTGGTGGCGCTAATCTTGCTACTCGCATCGCTCGGATATGCGACTGCTGCGATACGCCCGCAGGCATATCGAGTCGTCATCCACATCGATGAACTTGACCGATGGCCGACACCACAGGTCCTCGATCGCGACCCCACGCGCGTCCGTGGCGAGCTCATGCAGGCGAACATCGCTGCCGTACGCAACGCACGGCCGATCAACAAGAAGAAGGGAGATCGGCTGGGGATCGCATTCGGTTTCTTTGCCGCTGCCATCATCGCTATAGTGATTTTGGGTTCGGCTGTAGCGGTCCGCTTGGCCGAGACTCCCAAGCACCATGTGCCCCCACGACGACACCCAGCAGCCCAACGACTCGGCCCCGGCAGAAGAGGCACCCGCGCCGGCGGCTGAGGCTCCGGCGCAGCCGACGATCGACCCGACCGCAGCGCTATTCGATACGCCCCAGCTGGATGTTTCGCTCCGCGAGAGCGAGCACGAGTCATGAGCGAGGCTCCGGAGCCACAAACTCAGGCCACGACTGCGCCGAAGCAGCCTCCGAGCGTTCCAGCCGCGCCGATCGGTCAGAACACGGCGATCAACCCAAACACGCCGCTGTTCAACACGCCAAAGATGGACGCGGCGATCAAGGAGGCACAAAACGAGGCGAAAGAGCGATGAGCGAGCCTGACGGACAGCAGCCTACACCTCCGCCCGAGCCTGCTTTGCCGCCACCGGCCAGCGGCGGAGGAGCCCCCGAGGGAATGCAGGCTGCCCCTGGTCCCGACACGCCGCTGTTCGAGCCGCCGAGGATGGAAGCGATCACTGCCAGTGATACGCCACCGAACGTGAAAACCTCCGACAGTCCCGACCGCTAGCGGCACTGTGGGCGCGATCGTGCGCATCCAAACCACTACGCCGGAGGCTGCGGTCGCGCTGATCAATGTTCTGTACGAGGGCCACAACCACGGCGTCGAGCATGTTCCGCTCGGCGACGAAAACACCTCGATGTACGAGGTCTACTTCCAGTCTGCGAGCGTGGAGATGGGTACCGGCTTCGTAACGCTCCAAGCGCTCCTGAACGAGCACACGCCAGGCGCTGGCGACGGGATCGTGCCCGTAACCTTCGGCTGAGCGGGGCATGCAGGGGACGAACGCATTCGCCGTGGCCGCTGCGCTCTTGAACGCAGTGCCCGAGCCCGTGATGGCCGAGCGTCGAGAAAAGGTTGCCAAGAGCCTCGACAACCTCATCGCATGGCTGCCCGAGCCCGAGAGCTGGGCGGTGGTTCCGGACTCAGAAGGAGCCATGGCCCATCTGCTCGCAGGCGACAAGGTTTTCGGGCTCGCGCTGAGGATCAACAGGCAGAGCCTGCAATGGACCGTAGAAGCGACGAGCCGATCGCTTGATGACCACGCTGCGATGGTGTCCGTCAAGCAAGGAGCGCCAGCCCAGGGCAAGACGCCAACGCAATGGAAGATCAACTACGGCGACGGCACATCGCTCAACACCACCGGGCAGCTTGAGGACGATGCTCCTCACAGTCCGGAGAAGTTCGCCCGCGCAGTTGCTGCGCGGCTCGGGTGGGAGATCCAAGCAGCGGCAGACACGCCTTCCTAAGCTGAGCCCACGCGTGGTGCCGGTGCTCCGTGCCGACGTGCTGTGGAGCGCCGCGTGCCAGAACGTCGATGAATACCCGCACAAGCTCTACGCCTTCGTCGGCAGCACGGCACCGCTGGGGTTGGGCCGGCTTGTTCGACATTGAGCGGGGACCATACCCATCGCCTATGCGCCCCCTCGCAGAGTGCTTGTTTTCCGCGCAGGAACTAAAGAAGTTCCGACAGTCCGTCGATAACCGTGTTACGCTGTTACGGCAACCGAACGATAGATTGCCGGATGGATATCCAGCAAGAGGCCAGCTAGCTCGGCGTGATGGCCGGGCCACCTGAGGAGGAAATGATGAGCGCCACCACGGCTACCACGAGCACGCGCGTCGTGCGCGTACCGGAGGACACTCACAACGAGGCTACGCAGGTCGCGTCGCTGCGGCAGGTCCAGGCGGGCGAGCTGCTCGCCGATGCTTGGCGCGAGTACATGGAGAACCACCGCGAGGAGTTCGCAAAGGATCTCGAGAAGACGGCGAAGCTACTGCGCGACGGGACGCTCGAGAAGCTGGCGGAGTTCACGAGCCGCAACGCGGACGCCCGCGCGGCGAAGGCGGTGGAGCGTTTGAACTCGAAGCGCACCGCGAGCGAGTCGGCGGCCGAGACGAAGGCAACGCGCGTGTAGCGGTTCCAGTATCCGGGAGTCGGTCTGGAGTGATGTTTAGGATGAAAAGTTCATGGATCGTCCCGATTCGCTCGTCGGCCGTGCCGTCGCGGGCGCCTACATCTGCAAGGACTGGGAGCTGCGCGTGACCGCACGTTGCCTTGATGAGGATCTGAATGCCGACGAGGCAACGAGCTTCGAGTCGATCCTGGGTCTTGAGATCATCAAGGCGTTCGTCAAAGACCGCGCCGCAGAGACCACCGCCTCAAAGCAGATCAGTCCCTTGTCGTCGGGCCAGGAGGTCTGGCGGCTCGGGTACGGCCACGACCACCGTGGCGCGACCTTCTATGACGAGGACGAAGCAGTGATCTGGCTCGTGGCGTACGGCCGCCACCGCTCAGGTTCCTCGGATGACTTCTTCCCACGCTGCAAGGAGCTCGATGTGGAGGGGCGGCTGCTCCCAGTGCAGGCGGACATTGCCCGCATGTACCGGGACCGGGACAAACGGTTTGTCGCGGCCGTGACGATCGAGGCGCCACTGGCGCTAAAGGCTGCGCGCGAGACGGAGGGCGAGTACCGCTGTACGATCGGCGGTGAGCTCGGGACTGGACTCGCGATTGAGGTCATCGAGGAGCTGGAGGCGACATCGATCACGGTTGCGTTCAGACCGGCAGCCGGAGGACCCCTCACCACGGTGACCATGGAGCAAGGCCAAGTGCTCTTGCAATCACTCGCGTGTGGCAAGTGGGAGATGATCGGTCGAATGCCGTCGCGCGATCTGGAGCCCGACGAGGTGGCCTTCACGATCACGTGGGTTGCGGGGGAGGTTGCGTAGAACATGGATTTTCTCAGCAAGAACATCCGCGAGATCCAGGCTGGCGTTCAGCATCACAACCGGACGTGCTTGGTGCCGGCTAGGGCGATCCTGATGCACCCAACCGAGCTGGTGAAATTGGGCATCGAGAAACTGTGGGGACTTCCGATCTGTGCCGACGAGCGAGTCCGTTTGGGACGGTTCCGCATCGACTGTGAAGGCTCCGCCTGGCGCGTCGAGGATGAGCTCGAGCTGTACACGCAGCAGCTACTGCCGGTCACGCCGGCTGAGTTGCCGAACACGCCGCTTGAGCGGCCGCTCGCTGCCAAGGCGTAAACCGATGCAAAGCTCAGCGGCTCAGCGTTCGGTTGGTTGGCCGACTACGCAGAGTTATCTTGCTGCCTTACATATCCGGATAAGCGGACCAAGCCCATTGACCGATCTCGCCGTTGGTTTCGCTGGTGCGGAAGTAATCGGCTGAGTAGCGCTCGAACGTGTCTTCTTTGATCTCGTTCGTTTGCGTCATTCGTAAGTAGAAACCAAGCGTGATGATATGGACAGCGATCATCTCTCGTTTCAGCCGTCCTTTCAAACCTCCGATCCCAAGCTGCTTGAGGTCGTCTCCGAGAATGTTTATGCCGGTTTGCTGGATCACCTCAGCAAACGACTTCTCAACGACGTTGATCAGCTGTGAGGTCTCGTCCAGCGAAGGTGCCCATGCTTTCCATATCGATCGCTCATCTCGCGCTGGGACGATGTGCGCCTGTGGAGTGCAGCAATAGAGCCACCCGCAGGCAAGAACCTTGCTCACCGACTTCGCGAGCACCTCGGCCCACTCTGGGTCGGCTGGATCGAGCTTTCCTCGTTCAACCAGATACTCGGCTAACCCAGGAAGTGACCACTTTGTCAAGCGATGCCGACTGATCGCGAGACGTCCGGTCGGGTCTATCTCCCCCTGGACAGCGCGCTTGGCACAACCCTCAACTGCCTCAGCCTCGGGCAGGCGATCGGGCGACACGATGTATGTCGCGAGAGCGCGATCGTCGATGTTGCTAAACATCGGCTGCATCTCCACGATTGCCTGAGCGAACGTCATGCTGCTTAGTTTCGCCGAAGTCGAGTTAGCGCGTCAGTTTGCCGCCGGAACATCGCCCAGGACGCGGCGAGCGTCCGCGGCGAATGGCCCATTGCCTGCAGCCATAAACTCAAGCCCCATGCGCCCCATGATCGTGGTGGCTTCCAGCGGCATCGCGTCTACGGCTGCGCGTGTACGCCATCCAAGTTGTCCGCCTATGTAGCGACTGAATGATGGCGTCTGCGCGGCGGTGGTGCGCTCAAACCACGCAAGCCCGTGCGTTTCGCATTCGGCCTTGCAGACATCTATACCTCCCGCAGACAAAACGATCTGCGCCGGGCTCCCCTCGGTAATGAGCGTGCCCAGGTTCATGTGCTCAGTCTAGATGGGGTGGTGGATGTCCAGGCGATGCCGATGCTGGTCCTACCGTCCGGTCCACTCGTCCGGCAGCGCACCGGGCTTCCAAGTCCGTGTGACGCCTCCGCCTTCCTGGCGAAGTTCCCGGCTGTAGTCGGAGAGCTGGGCGTGGAATGCCAGCTCGTGTCGTGGGTCGTCGGCGGCTTGGTCGATCCAGTCGCGCCAGACCACGAGCGCGCACAGGGTCTCGAGGTGGGCCGTGTCGTTCCACCAGCCGTCCTTGAGATGTTCCAGCTCTCGTGGATAGCGCCCGTGAAGGGCGACGATTGAGCCCCACATCTGGGACCGCCATTCCGGATCGCCCATGAAGGGTTCGATCCACGGCGCGCGCCGGTCGGGGTCGTCGTCATACGTTGCCGGTAATTCCGGGGCCGGAACGGGACCCCGTCCTGCCCCATCGAGGTCGGCGATCTCATTACAGACCATTCGTGCCGCCACGCGCGAGACGGGTTCTCCGTTGCTCGCGGCCAGCTCGTCCAGCTGGGCCATGATTGGGTCCGGAAGGGTGATCTTCATGCGGTAGCTCATCAGGCTCATCTCCCATCGTTGATTGACGATCGCGCTGTATGCGCGTCTCGTGGTTAATGACCGTGAGCCCGTAAAAGCGGCCAACGAGTTGGGCCCGGTTATGGGTCCGCTCGGTCCCGTGCATCTAGTCTGTCCGTCCTCTGAGCGCGGCGACCGGGCCAGGCCGGGTTTGTCGACGAGCTACGAGAGGCGAAGCTCTGCGGCTTCGCCGTGGCGCTGAAGAAGCTGCTCCGTCAGCAATTTGTTGGCCGTTCTCGCGTCCTGGCGGTCATTAAGGGTGTGGGAAGGACAGATAGATCACCTGCGGGCAAGTCGCAACAGCGCGCCGTTTGGAGCGCCGCGGCGCGCAAGGGCGCGGAGGACACGGTGCTACGCATCCTGCGCCGCCGCTACCCCGGCAGGCGCATCGTCGCCCACTGGAACGAGCCTGACGCGCTTGGCCAGGTTTCCCCGCCCAGGCTGGACCTCGATCGACGCGAGGATGCCGCCTAACAGTTCGGGCAGGATCAACTGGTCCTCGCTGTTGAGAAGGTCCGCTGCGCTGATCCGCTCCCGCACTTGGACCTCCCGAGCGAAGTCCTTGTAGTCGCTCTTTGCTCCCTCCAGTGCCTGAATGCGGGTCTCCAGATGCGAATGGTAGCGGTCCCCGAGCGCTCGTCTGAGCGTGATGTCCGCGGCGAACGCTTCAAGCTCGCTTTCGGCATCGAGGACCGCTTGCTCCAGAGTACGCAGCTCGTCCGAGGTTTCCTCGCCGATCTCCACGTCGAGCTGCGAGAGGAGCGTCCGCAGTTGCTCGCGTACGTACTCCTCCAGGGGCTCGGCATTGACGAACGCAGCGCGCGGACACCGCTCGCCCTTGTGACGGCTCTGCGTTGCCGCGCAGCGATAGGTGCGGATCATCGGACCACCACGGCTCCCCACGAGGGGACTACCGCAGGTCCCGCAGTGAGCGAGGCCCGACAGAGGGAAGGTCGCGGCAGCTCGCCGCCGGCGTGGCTCTCTCTGCGCCGCCTCCCATTCCGAGCGCGACACGAGCGCTTCGTGAGCCTCGGCGTTGACCGCCGACCCGTTGCGGCTCTCTCCGAGGTACGTCCGGCTGGCGAGCATCCGGCGCACCGTGGCGGTGGTCCAGGTGCGCCCTGGCGCTTCCTCCACGAGATAGATACACGCCGCGCTCACGTCCTGCGCGGCGGCGATACGGTAGGCCTCGACCACGTGCGGCGCCTGTTCGTCGTGCGGCTCCAGCGTCCCGTCCTCCCGACGCCTGTAGCCGTAGGGCGTCGGGCTGATCTTCGCCCCGCGTTCGATTGCGTGACGCTTCGCGGTCTGCCAGCCGGCGACCATGTTGTCGCGCTCGAGCGTGGCGACGGCCAGGAGCACGGTCAGGATGAACGAGCCGAACGGGCCGGTGGGGTCGATGTCCTCCTCGACGAACGCGAGATGTCCGCCGAGGGACTGGATGCGCTCGACGTCCTCGATTGCGCCGGCGACGTTGCGGGCAAACCGATTGAGCCTCCAGCAGGCGATGCCTTCGGTCTCGCCGCTCTCGATGCGCTGGATTGCCTCGCGCAGGCCGGGGCGGTCCTGGGTCCCACCGGACTCGTCCTCGTCGACGTGCCAGGCCGCGATCTCCACGCCCCGGTACGCTGCCCAACGGGCGATAGCCTCTCTCTGTACGGTCGGCGAGATATAGCCGGGTCCCTTGCGGCCCATTCTGCGGCTGACTCGGATGTATCCATCGAAGCGTTCAGGTTTAGGCATCGGACTCCAGATCAAGGATAGGTAATGTGGCTCTGAGCACCAACCAATTCAAAAACGGCAACCACATCGACGTCGACGGAACCGTCTTCAAGATCCTCGAGTTCCAGCACGTCAAGCCCGGGAAGGGCGGCGCGTTCGTCCGCACGAAGCTGCGGCGGGCCAGCGACGGCAACGTGATCGACAGGACGTTCCGCGCCGGGGAGAAGTTCCGCTCGGTCAGGACCGAGGCGCGCAGGATGCAGTTCCTGTACGCCGACGGCACCGACGCGCACTTCATGGATACGGAGTCCTTCGAGCAGATCGCGGTCGCGGAGAGCACCCTGAGTGAGATGCTGCGCTGGACGAAGCCGAGCAGCGAGGTGGACGTGCTGTTCATCGACGACGAGCCGGCCGACATCCAGCTGCCGAGCGGGGTCGACCTGGAGGTCACGCAGGCCGACCCGGGGCTGCGCGGCGACAGCGTCTCGAGCGGTGGCACGAAGCCGGCGACGCTCGAGACCGGCGCGACGATCCAGGTGCCGCTGTTCGTCGAGGTCGGCGAGCGGATCCGCGTGGACACGCGCTCGGGCGAATACGTCTCGCGGGCCTAGAGGCGGGCGGCGGCGGATGCGGCGCTCGGATCAGCGCAGGGCCGCGGTGGTGGCGCTCTACCAGCACGATCTGACCGGCAGGCCGCTCCTCGAGACGCTCGGCCCGAACGCATCGATCTTCGCGCGCGCGCTCGCCTATGCCGCGGCCGACCGCGCGGAGGAGCTCGACGCGGTGATCGACCGCCACGCGCACGGCTGGTCGGTGCAGCGGATCCAGCCGCTCGAGCGCAGCATCATGCGCGTCGCGCTGATCGAGATGCTGCATCCCGACGTGGCGCCGGCCGATGAGCCGATCCCGGCCGAGGGCGCGATCGAGGAGGCGCTGGAGAGCGCGAAGACGTTCTGCGGCTCGGACGCGCCAGGGTTCGTGAACGGGGTGCTGGGCGCAGTTCTGCGCGAGATGCGGGAGGTGGGGGCTGTTGAGAACGAGGGGAATCAGCCCGTGGACGCCGAGGAGCGCGTCGCAGGTCATGGCGACGTCGCGGCGCCTCCGGCAGGGCAACATCGAGATTTTCGGATACCGTCTAAACCGATCTCATGAGCGGCGTCGAGCATTTGGACAACCTGATCGCGCAGCTGGAGCGCGCCGCCGAGCAATTGCGCTCGGGCGAGCTCTCGCCCGACGCGGCCGCGACGATGGTCGAGGACTGCGCGGCGCTCGCGACGCAGGCGGCGGCGGAGCTCGAGCAGCTCGCGCACGCCGAAGCCTTCGCGCCGGCGCCCGGCCAGGACTCACTGCTCTAGGCAACCAGCGAGCGCGCGGTGAACGCCACGGGTCAAAGCGGCGTGGAGGGGAGAGCGAGCGAGAGCTCCTTTCCCGGCGAGCGCGAGAGTCTCGATTTCGGAGAGCATCAGGGCTCTGACGCCGACGAGCGCGGGGGGAGCCCCGATCTCGGCGCGCTCGACAGCTCCTATCCCGAGCACCTGCGCGAGCAGGTGGAGCGCTACCTGGAGGCGATGCGTTTCTCCGAGGAGGCGCTCACGGAGGGCCTGGAGGAGGCGATGCGCTACTCGCTGCTGGCGGGCGGCAAGCGCATCCGCCCGGTGCTGGCGCTCGCGACTGCACGGGCTGTTGGCCTCGAGCAGAACGCGGTGCTGCCGCTGGCGGGCGCGATCGAGCTGATCCACACCTATTCGCTGATCCACGACGACTTGCCGGCGATGGACGACGACGCGCTGCGCCGCGGGCAGCCGACCTGCCACGTGAAGTTCGGCGAGGACGTCGCGATCCTCGCCGGCGACGGGCTCTACGCGGAGGCCTTTCGCTACCTGCTCAGCGAGCGGACCGCTCCGCCTGAGCGCGTTCTCGCGGCGGCGGCCGAGTTGGCGGCGGCGACCGGCGTGGGCGGGATGGTCGGCGGGCAATACGCCGATGTGAGCCCGGGGACCCCCGGTGGGCCGCAGACGCTGCGACGGCTGCATGAGCTGAAGACGGGGCGCCTGATCGGCGCCTCGGTTATCTGCGTGCTGCTTTTGGCCGGGATCGAGGATGGACCTGCGACAATTGAGTTTCGCCGTTTTGCCGCCGAGCTGGGCGTGTTGTTCCAGATCGTCGACGACATCCTCGACGTGACGGGTACCGACGACGCGCTCGGCAAGCCGCAGGGCAGCGACGAGCGTCATGGAAAGCGGACATATGTGAGCGAGTTCGGGATCGAGCGCGCCAGGGAGCTGGCGGCGGAGTCCCACGGGACCGCGCGCCGGGCGCTCGCCGCAGCCGCCGCGCAGATGCGTCAGACAAGCAGCACCGGCGAGCTCGAGCAGATCACCGACTTCATCTACACCCGCACCTCATGAGCAAAGGCAAACGACAGCAACCAAAGCAACGCCTCCTCGCGCAGATCGACGGGCCCGAGGACCTGCACGGCCTGTCGGATGAGCAGCTTTCGAGGCTGGCCCAGGAGGTGCGCGAGCACATCATCGACACGGTCGGCGAGATCGGCGGACACTTCGGCGCGAACCTCGGCACGTGCGAGCTGGCGGTGGCGTTGCACTCGGTGTTGGACAGCCCGAAGGACAAGATCCTGTGGGACGTCGGGCACCAGGCCTACCCGCACAAGGTCCTCACCGGACGCCGCGATGAGCTGAGCACGATCCGCCAGTACGAGGGTCTCGCGCCGTTCTGCTCGATCGGGGAGTCCCCGCACGACATCATGGGCGCCGGGCACGCCTCGACCTCGATCGGCTACGCGGTCGGGATCAAGGAGGGGATGCGCCAGGGCGCGGGCGAGCAGGGGAAGGTCGTCGCGGTGATCGGCGACGGCGCGATGACCGGGGGGGTTGCGTTCGAGGCGATCGAGCAGGCGGGGGGCCTGGGCACGCCGATCGTGGTCGTGCTGAACGACAACGGCATGTCGATCGCGCCGAACGTGGGGGCGATGAGCAAATACTTCAACCGGGTCAGGCTCAACCCAAAGCTGTGGCACGCGCGCGAGGGTGTCGAGGGTGGGCTCACGCGCCTGCCGGGCGGGATCGGCGCCGCGCTCGAACGGCTCGGCCCGCAACTGAAGGAGTCGATCAAGGCCTTCTGGGCGCCCGGCCTGTGGTGGGAGGAGCTCGACTGGGCCTACATGGGCGTGATCAACGGCCACGACGTGCGCGCGCTGCGCGAGGCGCTGCGCGAGGCGGTCGCGGCCGAACGCCCGGTCGTCGTACACGCGGCGACGGTCAAGGGCAAGGGCTTCGCGCCGGCCGAGGACGGCGGGCTGGAGGGCATGGAGAAGTGGCACGCTGCCAAGCCGAACTCGATCCTCAACGGTTCGCCCACCGCCGCCACCCCCGCGCCGGCGAATGGAAAGGGCTCGGTGAGCGTCCCTCCGCCGCAATACACGCAGGTCTTCGGCGAGGCGCTCGTGCGCGAGTGCGAGCGCGACGAGCGTGTTGTGGGCATCACCGCCGCGATGAACTCGGGCACGGGGCTGAACATCCTCCAGAAGGCGCTCCCGGATCGGTACTTCGATGTCGGTATCGCCGAGCAGCAGGCGATCCTGTTCGCGGCCGGCCTCGCGCTGCAGGGGGTCAAGCCGGTGGCGGCGATCTACTCGACGTTCCTGCAGCGCGCGTACGACCAGATCGTCCACGACGTCTGCCTGCAGAAGCTGAACGTCGTGTTCGCGCTCGACCGCGCCGGCCTCGTCGGCGACGACGGGCCGACGCACCACGGTGCCTTCGACATCGCCTACCTGCGCTGTCTGCCGAACATCGTGCTGATGGCCCCGCGCGACGAGGCGCTGCTCGTGGACATGCTCCACGCCGCGCTTCTCTACGACGACGGTCCGGTCGCGCTGCGCTACCCGCGCGGCGAGGGCACGGGCGCGGAGCTGCCCAAGCGCCCGCGCGCGATCGAGATCGGTACGGGCGAGATCTTGATTGAGCCCCACCCACCCGGTGCCGGCGCTCCAGCAGGCAGACGGGTGGCGCTGATCGGCTATGGCAGCGGCGTCGGCAAGGCGCTGGAGGCCGCACAGGAGCTGGCCGGCGATGAGATCGCGGTGACGGTCGCCGATGCACGCTTTGCGAAGCCGATCGACACCGGCCTCATGGCGCAGCTCGCGGCCGAGCATGACCTGCTCGTGACCATCGAGGAGGGGGTGCTCGCGGGCGGCTTCGGCACGGCCGTGTGGGAGACCCTGAACGAGGCGGGGACGACGATCCCGCGCATTTTGCGGGTGGGCCTGCCCGATCGCTACGTGACGCACGGCAAGCCGGCGCTCCTGCACGAGGAGGTCGGGTTCACGGGCAAGCGCATCGCTGAGCGCGTTCGGGCTGCGATCCTCGATCGTGAGTCGACCCCCGTCGCTTAGGGGATCTTGCTGTTCGGGCCGCACATGTGCGGCCCGCGAGACGTCGCATGCGACGTCTCGTACCGTTGGTGCATGCACCAACGGCGGGAGCGCACATGTGCGCTCCCGAGGGAGGGCCGCATGCGGCCCTCCCGACCACACCGCTTGCGGTGTGGTCCTTAAAATGAAACGGCCCGCAGGGGAGGCGGGCCGTTTCGGGGAGGAGGGATGCTGCTGTGCTTCGGGTCGTTCATCATGATGCCCAGCGATCGGGTGGCTATGTGTGATGTTGATCACAGAGACGAGCGTATGTTCGTCTCGCGGGGCGGGATCAAGCTCGAGAACGCGCTCGCCGTGACGGGGCTTGAGGTCGCGGGCCGGCGCGCGCTCGACGTCGGCGCCTCAACCGGTGGGTTCACCGACTGCCTGCTGCGCCGCGGCGCGATCGGCGTGATCGCCGTCGACGTCGGCTACGGCCAGCTCGACTGGGGCCTGCGCAACGATCCGCGCGTGAGCGTGCTCGAGCGCACGAACGCGCGCGCGCTCACCCCCGAACTGCTCCCGCATACGCCCGATCTGGCGACGATCGACGTGTCGTTCATTTCGCTCGCCAAGATCCTCCCGGCGGTGCTCGCGTGCCTGGCCGAGCGCTACGACGTACTCGCACTGGTCAAGCCCCAGTTCGAGGTTGGCCGCGCGCTCGCGAGCAAGGGACGCGGCGTGATCCGCGACCCGGCCGACCGGCGCATGGCGCTTGTGGGCGTGGGGGAGGCGGCGCTAGGTCTGGGCGCGAGCGTGCTCGGGTTTTACTCGTCGGGACTCGCGGGGCCGAAGGGCAACAAAGAGACGTTCATCTGGCTGGCCGAGCCGGGGCGGGTAGGCGGTGCCCAGGACGCGCAGGAGATTGAGAAGATGGCACGCGAGGTGGAGCCATGAGAGAGATCACCGTGTTCACGCACCGGCGCCCGGAGGACACGAGCGCGGCCCTCACGCGGCTCGCGGCGGCGGCGGCCGACGCGGGCGTGACGCTGCGCCTCGACGAGGCCGAGACTCGCAAGCACGGGCTGCAGGAGGGGCCGGGGCTCGCGGTGAACGCGCCCGTCAAGGACGCCGTCGAGCTGTGCGTCGTGCTCGGTGGCGACGGGACGATCCTCGGCGCGCTCCAGCGTTACTCGGGTACCGGCGTGCCGGTATTCGCGATCAACTTCGGTGAGATCGGCTTTCTCGCGACGGTCGAGCCGGAGGAGATCGAGGATGGCATCGCCCGCGCGCTCGATCGCGACTTCGAGCTGCGCCAGCTGCCGGGAGTCGTATTGGACGTGCCGGGAGGCGGCAAGACTGCCGGCGCCGGCCCAGGCGGCACACGGCGGACGGCGTTCAACGACGTCGCGATCCACCGCAAGGTCGGCGAGCGGATCGCTCAGATCGCCTACGCGCTCGACGGCGAGGAGGTCGGGAGCGTGCGCTGCGATGGTCTGGTGGTGGCGACCCCGGCCGGCTCGACCGGCTACAACCTCGCCAACGGCGGGCCCGTGATGGCGTGGGGGGTGGAGGGGTTCGTGGTCTCGTTCATCGCGCCTCACTCGCTCGCGGCGCGCACGCTCGTGGTCGCGCCCCGCGACCGTTTGACGATCCACAACCGCTCGCGGGAGCCGCTCGACGTGGCCGTCGATGGGCGCCCCGCCACCGAGATCCCGGCGGGCGGATCGATCGACGCGCGCTTCGTCGACGCGGTTGGGACGATCGCGCAGCTGCCGGGCTCCTCGTTCTACCGCCGGCTGCGCGAGAAGTTCGGGCGCCTCGCGAGCTGACTCGATTCATCGCTCGGCCCCCTGAGGTGTCGAGGACCAAGCATCGCAAGGACGCAGGGAGCGTGGCGTGCTCTGCACGCGAGCGACCGAGGACGCAGCACCGATCGAAGATCGATGGGATCTCCGATCGTCCAGCCGGTCATCGGCGCCTCAGGCGACTTTCGCGGCCACCGGGTCGCGAATCTCGCCCGCGTTCTGCATCGAGGTGACGAACTCGTCGAGCTGGTCGCGCGAGAAGCGGCGCTGGCCGCCGGGGGTCCGGTAGCAATGGATGTGGCCGGCATCGGTCCAGCGGCGGATCGTCGCCAGCGAGACGCCGACGTAGCGCGCCGCCTGGGAGCTCGTGAACACGAGCTGACGGTCTGAGTGGGGCTGCAGGGGCGTGATGGGCATGTCCTGGTCCTCGCCTTGTCGTTGTTAGCGGTGAGTTGGAAGCGCCGGCTATGCCCGGTTGGCGGTCAGCGGATCTCGGAGAGATGCGCCCAGGCAGACGCGCCGGCTGCTCCATCTTTCGGGCGGATGGGGGCAGAAGTCGAGCGCAGCGAAGCTTTGTGGACCTTTGGTCGAGAAAGGCCGCGAGATCCCTCCAACGAGAGGCGTTGAGGGCCGCTGAATCCCTTCGTCTGCAAGCAATCGTGCAGAAGTCGAGAGAAAACTGGACATTCCGTCCAATCTCGTTACTATGGTGCTCGAACCTACTCAAAGGCGGCGGTGCTCTGTGGATGGAGACAAACGGGCCCCGCTTGGCAAATATGGCCCTTGGGGGCCACAACGAGGGAGATCTTTCATGGGCCACCTTCACTAGGCTAGACACGTTGCGTAAGCAACTTGTGATCGGGGGTGCCGGGCATCGTGCTCGACGCCCTCGATCTCCTTAAGCATCTAGATCGAGCAAGGCGCTACATCAAGGAGTGGTCGGGCTTAGAAACCATCCGAGAACTCGCTGACGGCGCCTCAGAGGCCCGTTGCGGGCGATCTAGCGAGTTCTCGGATAGACACTTAGTCTCGGGACGATGGCTGCGCGATCTGGTGGGCGCGTCGTCCAAACGCTAGCTCGGCCTCAAAGTCGGCTTCGTCGCCGTGGGCAACTGTGACTGGGCCCTCCCGCTCAAGCATCGCGATGAAGCTGTTCACGAGCTCTGCGTCCAACTGGCGTCCAGCTACGCGCCGCAGCTCGGTGATCGCGTCCTGCGGGGTCATCGGTGAACGGTAGGTTTCGCGCGCAGTGAGCGTGTCGTATGTCGAGCAGACCGCGATGACACGCGAGGCAAGCGGTATCTCGTTGCCGATCAGCCCAGCCGGGTAGCCGCTGCCGTCGATGTGCTCGTGGTGGTAGAGGATCGCGTCTGCGACCGGGCCGTACCCGTCGAGCCGACCAACCAACGTGGCCCCATCCTGGGGATGGCGGCGGATCACCGCCCAGTCCTTGTCGGAAAGGACTTGGGCATGCAGGATGCTGTCCGGGAGCGCGAACTTGCCGATGTCGTGCAGCAACCCCGCTGTATGGACGAGATCTTGTTCGGCCTCATCACAGCCAATCTCTAGTGCCAGTTCGCGGGCGTATCGAGCCACCGCAGCGGCGTGGCGTGCAGTTGTACGGTCGCGTAAAGCAAGCGTCTCTACGAGGGTGGTGAGCACGCCCAGTTGCAGCGAAGCTAGGTGGATCGAGCGTGCTTCGAGTTGGTCGGCACGATCCTCTGAACGCAGCAGAGCGGTCGCCAGGTACTGAAATATCAACAACAGGAACACAGCTGCGAGTAGGGCTGAAAAGCCGATGTTCGTGTACGCAACGGCTAGGATTGCGGCTACTGCGGCAGTCGCGATCTGACCAGGCATGAGGGGGATGAAGACTTCACGAACCTGGTCTCGCAATGAACGGTGTATGACAATGCGATTGTCTACAGCAATGATGATGAAGTTGAGTGCATTGGTAACCATGAAGACGGCTAGGACAACCAGTGCAAAGGTTGCGCCCTGCGTCACTTGGTGGTTGTGGGGGTCATGTACGTTGCCGATCAGGGCATAAACCAACAGGCCGCCGGCTAGGGGGAAGACGGCATAGTTCGTCATGTTGTTCAGCCAGTCAGACAACGAGAGATTCCTCATTGCTGAACTTTGGACCGTAGCGACCAGTCCGAAAACAATGGCTGGGACGGGTCCGAGCAGACATATAGCCAGTACTAGTGCGAGGAAAGCAGCGCTTACCTGCTGATTTCGAAGGGTTACGCTGAACTGATGCCCAATGACTGAAAGCGGGAACAAGAGGCCTACGAGTAGGAGTGGATGCCATTCGTCAGAGCTGGAAAGCAAAGCGGCTGTCGCCAGAGCGGCTACAAGCAGGAGGCTCTCGGCGACCCAGTAGATTCGTCTCGTTGTCTGCGCTGTCATCATCTGTCAGTCCTTGTCGTACTTAACGACCGAAGCTGTGTCGGACTTAAGGTGCTCTGAGACGGGAATGGACGTCCCGACGGCCACTTGCGTGAGGGTCGAAAGTTCATGACTCGTCGTCTCATGCGGTTGGGCAGGCGAAACCTTCGTATCCGTTGTCTGGGCATCTAACGTCGTTTGGCGGTTGAGCCCACGCAGTACGAGCAATAGGAACACAAGTGTCATCGCCGTCGCTCCTACACCGACCACTAGAAATGCTCCCCGGGGCGAGCTAAGGGCCACCAGTGCGCCGCCCAGAGAAAGTCCGAGCGCGAGCGACAGCGCGCCGATCGACTCCACCGCGCTCATCAGACGACCGTGCAACGCTGGGGGCGTCATACGCTGCACAAGGCTGATTACTGAGGCCCACTCCACGCCGTTGCCAACGCCCCCAATCACGGCTGCAACGCAGGCTACCTCGAGCGAGCTTGCTACGGAGAAGGCAATGTAGGCAAGGCCCATAGCGAGTGTGCCGCCCGTTAGCAGCGTGCCCAGCCCGCGCTTGGGCGAGCGCGCGAAGACGAGGCTGCCGAACACCACGCCCACTCCCCAGGTTCCAAGGAGCAAGCCGTAGCCACGATCACCAGCGTCCAACGTAACCTTCGCGTAGGCGATCTCGATCGGTCCGGCAGAGTCGAAGAACACAAGCGCGATTGCCTCCGCAAGCAGCAAGGCGCGTAGTACCGGCACCTCGTTGACATACTCCCACGCCGCACGCAGACGATCGAGCACGGTGGCACCAGCTGCGTCCTCGGCGTGCGGAGAGAGGTCGAGCAACATGGCGCCGCAGATCAGGAACGAGGCGGCGTCGATGAACAGCGCGGCGGGCGCTCCAGCGGCGGCGACGAGCACGCCGGCGATCGCGGGGCCGAGCATGAACGTGGCCGAGAAGGCGATGTTGAGGGTTGCGTTGGCCTGTCGCTCGGCTGCCTGCGCGAACGCTTCCTGATCCTTGCCGCGCGCGGTGTCCCACTCGACCTCTGCCTGCTCGCGCGCCGCCTTTGCCGTCTCGGCGCGCAGCAGCGCGCTCGCGGCCAGCGCCGCCGTGCCGTCGAGCGCCGCCAGGATCAGGATCGCCGGCAGCCAGAAGTGCCACAGCAATACCGCCAGCAACGTCGTCACGACGCCCTCGAATATGTACAGCCAGCTCAGCACGCCGCGCCGCCGCGAGGCTTCGACGCGCGCCGCCAGCGCCGGCGCCGCGAACGCGGGCAGCGCCTGTCCAGAGATCAGCAGCGCCGCGACCGCGAGCGCACTGTGCGTGTGGTCGAAGACGGCCAGCGACAGCGCGACAAAGCCAAACCAGGTGCCGAGCCGGTTGACCGTGTAGGCGCCAATGATCCGGCGTAGCCGGTGGGATCTCAGTGTCGAAGGCACGCCGCCACGCTAACGGTTGTCTGCGACGGGAGCGAGTGCTGCAAGCGCACGCACGGGGGCTGCGACGGATGCGAGCGCAGGCACTCCCGCACGCGCTCGCCTCGAGGTCGTAGCAGCCTCCTGTGACCTACAGTGCTATCCGTGCCGCAGGCGCAGTTCGTCGTTGTACACGGCGTGCGGTCCGTGTACTTCGGCGGGGCCGTCGACGATCAGCACGGGCAGCTCGGGATGCCGGTGGGCGAGCGTCTGCAGTAACGACTCCGCGGGGGCGTCGTCGAGATCGCCGGCGATGAACGCCATGCGGCTGACGGAGGCATGCTCCAGCGCCTCGCAGACGGCGTCGGCCTGCTCGAACACGGTGCTCTCCGGCAGCGTCCGGCTGAGCTCGTTGAGCAGCGTCGCGCGCCGCTCGGCGTCCGCGCCGGCGAGCAGGACGCGGCTTGGACCGGCGATCACGCGCAGCGCCGGCGGGTGCCTGTCTTCTCCGCACGGGAACGACTCCGGCGGCGTGCGGGGCTCGGCGGGAGGGTGGACGGGGCTTGGATCCGGCAGCAGGCGCAGCGCCGGCACGCGTGAGTCCAAGCGCCGCCTGACGGATGCTCGTGTGGCGGAGCGCCGCCTGATCGATGTCTGCGTCGGGCTCATCGGGGCGAGGCTCCCGGCATCGCGGGCCAGGTCTCGGTCAGCGCAAGCTCGCGCGGATCGCGCGAGACCCGCTCGGACCTGAGCTCGTCGCCCAGCTCGATGCGGCCAAGCGCGGACAGCGCGGCGAAACCGGCGACTGTCAGGGCCAGCCAGGTCACGACGATTCCGAGGGCGATCATACGTCCTGCTTCCGGGTCGCGGTGCACCTATGGGGCGGGAGCTTGTGCGGCATAGCCGACATGATGGGGCCCCGCGGGGCGTTTGTCTGTAGGCGGAAGGTGCCGATCGTGTAGTCCCAAAGGTGCCGATCTGTGTAGTCCTTCCGGTGCCGTCGAGGCTGCAAGCCGGGCGGACAGGAGACGTAGAGGGAGAGATCGGCGCGGCCGGACACCGGATTCTCGCCACCGGCGCGCCGGAGGCTCCCCGCTGTGCGGACTGCGTTCTGTACAGGCGAGACCCGCCGGTTGAGGCGGTACTGTGCGCACGATGGAGGGCAGCACACCAGGGGTCGATCGGCCGATCGACGTGATCATCGCCGACGATCACGGGGTCGTGCGCGATGGCATCCGCATGGTGCTCGAGCGCGAGGCGGGCGAGTTCCAGGTCGTGGCCGAAGCCGGCGATGTGCCCGCCACGATCCGCGCGGTCCGCGAGCACAAGCCCGACCTGCTCACGCTGGACCTGTCGATGCCCGGTGGCTCGAGCCTCGCGGCGCTGCCGCAGTGCTTCGTCGCGCACCCGACGCTCGCGGTCGCAATCCTGACGATGCGCGAGGATCCCGAGTATGCCCGCCAGGCGCTGCGGGCCGGCGCACGCAGCTACGTACTGAAGGAGGCCGAGCCGGCGGAGTTGCTGCAGGCCTTCCGGCTCGCCGTCGCCGGTGGCAACTACCTGCACCCCCGCCTCGGCGCGCTGATGGCCACAGGCGATGAGACCCCCAGCGACGGCGTGGCGCTGTCAGAGCGCGAGCGCGAGGTCGTGCGGCTGATCGCCAACGGCTTCACCAACCCCCAGATCGCCGAGCAACTGCACGTCGCCGAGCGCACCGTCAAGACCTACCGCGCGCGGGCGATCGAGAAGCTCGGCTTCTCCTCGCGCGCGGAGATCACCGCCTACGCGCGGCGCCTCGGCTTGGTCGAGTAGCGCACTTCCGCCCGGCGAGCGTACGCGGTCCCGATCCGGACTCAAGGGCCGGCGACCGCTCCGGACAGTTGCTCGGCGGTCGGTCGTCCCGCAAGCGGGACGGTGAGGCGCATGACGGTGCCTTTACCCGGCGCCGGAACGAGCTCGAGCTCGCCTCCCACCAGCTCCGCACGCTCGCGCATCCCCGACATCCCGAACCCGCCCTCCAGGCCGTCGCCGCGCGGACCCAGCCGGTCCGCTTCAGGGAGACCCTGCCCATCGTCGGTCACCGAGGCGCGCACGACCCCGTCGCGCTCGACGATGCTGATCGTCGCGCTCGTCGCCTGCGCGTGGCGACTGACGTTCGTGAGCGCCTCTTGCACGACGCGGTAGATCGTGCTCTCGAGCTCCGCGTCGAGGCGATGTTGCTCGGGCTCGGGTCCGAGATCGATCTCGGTCTGCACCTCCAGCCCGTCGATGGCCTGTGCGCGGCGCGCGAGCGCCTCCAGCGCGGCTGCCAACCCGAGGTCATCGAGCGCCGCGGGGCGCAGCTCGGTGATCAAGTGGCGCAGCCCGTCGATCTCATCGCCCAGCCCTTCGAGCACGTCCTGCACCGCGGTACGCAGCGCATCCTGCTCGTCCTGGTCGCGGGCGTTGGCGAGCCGCATTCGCAGCGCGCCGAGGCCCTGGATCGTTTCGTCGTGGATCTCGCGCGCCCAGCGCGTGCGCTCGCGCTCGCGCGCCTCCATGCCGTAGCGCAGGCGTTTAATCTCGACCGAGCGCTCCGCCGCCATCCGCTGCGCGACGCTCGTCGCGAACGCGTTCAATGCCTCGCGGTCGGGGCCGCGGAAGCCCCCGTCGCGGCGCAGCGCGATCACCAGGCCGCCGCCGTAGCCCTCCATGCTCAGCGGCTCCACCAGCGCCGCGCGCGCCTCCAGCCCAAGTTCGTGCAGCCAGGCCGCCTCCTGCCCGCGGGGGCGGTCCAGCGAGATCGCCTTGCCCTGGCGATACAGCTCGCCCAGCGCGCTGCCCTCGACGGGCATGATCCGCAGGCGCACGGTTTCCTGCCCGCTGGAGGCCGCCACGCGTAGCTCGCCGCGCTCCTCGATCACGACCAGCAGGGTGCCGGCATCTAGCAGCGCGAGGCCGCGATCGGCCATCAGCCGCAGCAGCCACAACTCCGAACCCGAAAGCATCGGGGGATTATGTCTCGATCGTCTCGAGGCCGTTCTCGTGGCGCGCCGCGGCCCGCGTCTGGGCGAGCAGTTCCTCGCCGCCGATGTCTCCCTGCCAGGCCGCAATTCCCACCGAAACGCGCAGTGGCCGGCGCTGTCCACCGGCTTCGACCTTGATCGAGCGCAGGCGCTCGAGCGCTCGCCTGGCGACGATCTCGCCGCGCGGCCCGTCGGCGCCGGGCAGCAGCACCGCCAGCTCGCCTTCGCTGGGCCGCCCGACGCGGTCGAAGCGGCGCAGCTCGTGCCGCAGTGCCTCGCTCACATAGAGGAGCGTCTGCTCGGACAGCTCGCTGCCGTGCGCTCGCGTCAGCTCGTCGAGGTTCTCGATCACGACCAGCAGGCAGCTCAGCGGCGTGCCGTGGCGCCCGGCGCGGTTGATCTCCTCCTCGATCCGCTCGCTCAGGTCCGCTGCCGACAGGCACACGATCGTTCCCTCCGGAAGCGGGTCTGCACGTAGGTCCAGGTTGCCGGGTCGCATATCTCCCATCATCGTCAATCCACCACGTTCGCTCAAGCGGCCGCGCGACTGGTCCGTCCCCAGCCGCTGGTACACCTGCCGTGTGCTGCAAGAGCTGAACGTCGAGAATCTCCTGCTGATCGAGCGCGCGCAGCTGCGTCTGGCGCCCGGGCTGAACGTCCTCACCGGCGAGACCGGCGCTGGCAAGACGGTGCTTGCTCATGCGCTCGACCTGCTGCTCGGCGGTCGCGCTGGACGGATGGGATCCCCACCCACCCTCGTCCGCCCCGGCGCGCCCGAGGCCTACGTCGAGGGCGTCTTCGACCTACCCGACGCGCTCCCCGCAGAGCTCGCCGAGCGGCTCCCCGATGGCGCCGAGGAGATCATCCTCGCCCGCCGCCTCGGCGCCGACGGGCGCACCCGCGCCTATCTCAACGGTCGCTCTGCCACCGTTACGGAGCTGCGCGACATCGGCTCGCGCCTGGTCTCCTTCTACGGCCAGCACGAGCATCGCAAGCTGACGCTCGCCGGGGCGCAGCTGGAGATCCTCGACGCGCTCTGTGGCCCCGAGCACGCGCTACGCCTGCGCGCCTGCGCACAGACGTTCGCGGAGTCCAGGCGCCTCGCCACGGAGCTCGAGGCCCTGCGCGAGCTTTCAGCAGCGCGCGAGCGCGAGCTCGATCTACTAGAACACGAGCTCGCGGAGATCGACGCCGCCGGCCTCGACCAGCACGAGTACGACGAGCTGCTGGCCGCACGCTCCCGCCTCGCGCGCCTCGACTCCCTACGCCTGGCCGCCGCCGCCGCGGCCGACGCGCTCGCGCCCGAGGACGGCTCGGCCGGCCTCGGCGGCTCCCAGCTGATCGCCGCCGGCGCCGCGGGCCTGGATGCGATCACGGGCGTTGATCCCAGCCTCGACGCACTCGCCGAGCGGCTGCACGCGCTCGCGATCGAGTCGCAGGACCTCGCCGCTGAGCTGCGCGGCTACTGCGAGCGGCTCGCCGGCGAGGACGGCTCGCTCGACGCGGTCGAAGAGCGCCTGGCGGGCATCGAACGGCTCGTGCGCAAGCACGGCGGGACACTGGCCGCGATGCTCGAATATGCCGCCGCCGCGCGTGCGCGGCGCGAGGAATTGAACAACGCCGAGGTCGCGTTCGCCGAGGTGACGGCACGGCTGGAGGAGGTGCAGGCAGCACTCGCGGGCCACGTCGCCGCGCTGCGCGAGGCGCGCGAACAGCACGCTCCGCCTCTCGAGCTCGTGGTGCGTGAGCAACTCGCGGCGCTGGCGATGGCAGACGCCACCTTCGCGGTCTCGCTTACCCGGCGCGAGCCGGGCGCGACGGGTGGCGACGCGGTCGAGTTCCTGATCGCGCCCAATCCCGGGGTGCCGGCCGGTCCGCTGCGCGAGATCGGATCCGGCGGCGAGCTCTCGCGTGTGATGCTCGCCCTCGCCACCGTGCCCGGTCGTATCGCCCCGGCGCGCGGCGGCGCCCGCGCGGCCGCGAAAGACTCCACTGCCGCCTCCACCGCGCAGGCGACGCTCGTATTCGACGAGATCGACGCCGGGATCGGTGGCCACACAGCGCGGGCGGTCGGTGAGCGCCTGCGCGATCTCGGGCGCGCCAGGCAGGTCCTGTGCATCACCCACCTGCCCCAGATCGCCTCGCTCGGCGACCGCCACTTCTCCGTCGTCAAGGACACGACCGCCGACCTGGCCAGCGCGGCCGTCGTACAGCTCGCCGAGGGTGAGGTCGTCTCCGAGCTGGTCCGCATGCTCGGTGCCGACGAGAGCGACAGCACCGCGCGGCGACATGCGCGTGATCTGCGTAAAGCCGCCTGAGCAGGTCGGCTCCAACACCTGAGCGGGTGCGCAAGACGGCTGCGGCCGTTACTCTCGATGCGATGGCCGCGAACCCACGCAGCCCACGCAGGTCTCCGTCGCAGAGCTCGAGCGAGGCGCCAATGCTCACGACGACGGCCGAAGCGCTGTCCGGAGGCGATATCGCACCCTGGCGCACGGTCACCGGGCCGGTGCGCCCGGGCCGGCGCACGAAGCTGCTCGTCAAGCACCTCTCCCGCGGCGACATCGCGCTGATCGACCACCTCGACATCGACCGAGTCTCGGCCGAGGAGTTGATCGCCGCGAACGCCGCCGCGGTCTTGAACTGCCGGGCCTCCTCCAGCGGCACCTACCCGAACCTCGGTCCCCAATTGCTCGTCGAGGCGGGCATTCACCTGGTCGACCTGCCGGACGATTCGCTGTTCGAGCTGCTCTCAGAGGGCGAGGCGCTCACCGTGCGCGACGGCGAGGTGGTGCGCGACGGGGAGGTGCTGGCGCGAGGTGAAGTGCTCGACCTCGCCCGCGTGCGCGCGGAGACAGACGCGCGCCGCCAGGAGATCGGCGAGGCGCTCGAGCGCTTCGCGCACAACACAATCGAGCACATGCGCGAGGAGCGCGAGCTGCTCTCCGGAAAAATTGAGATGCCGCGCTTCGCCACCGATTTCCGCGACCGCGCCGCGCTCGTGGTCGTCCGCGGCGTCGGGCATCAGCGCGACTTGCGCGCCCTGCGGCCGTTCATCCGCGACATGCGCCCCGTCCTGATCGCCGTGGACGGTGGCGCCGAGGCATTGCTGGAGGAGGGCCTGCGCCCGGACATGATCGTCGGCGACATGGACTCCGCCGGGGAGGCGACGCTGATGAACGCTGCCGGCGGAGTTGGCATCCGCCGCGGATGGGGTGGAGGCCGGGTGGGCGGGCATGGATCGGAGCTCGTCGTGCACGCCTACCCCGACGGGCGCGCCCCGGGCCGCGAGCGGCTGGAACGCCTCGGCCTGCCCTTCAAGCTGGTGCCGGCGCCCGGCACCAGTCAGGACGTGGCGATGCTGATCGCCGCCGAGAAGGGGGCCGACCTGATCGTCTCGGTCGGCTCCCAGTTCAACCTCGTAGAGTTCCTCGACCGCAACCGCGAGGGCATGTCCTCGACGTTCCTCACGCGCCTGCGCATCGGCGAGATCCTGGTCGACGCGAAGGGCGTGAGCCGTCTCTACCACCCGCGGCCGGGCCTGACCCCGCTGCTGGTGGTGGTTGCCGCCGGGCTGCTGGCGATGATCGCGGTCGTCTGGCTGACGCCGGCGCTGCGCGACGTCGTCGACCTGCTCTGGCTCAAGCTGCAGATGCTGGCCGACGTCACGTCGATCGACGTCCACACGGCCGGCCTGCACGCCGAGGGGCTGCGACTGCTCGGCTCCGGCGGCTGACTCGTCCGCATCGACCGAGGATTCGCCCGCAGTCGCGCACTGAAAGACTCGCCCGAGCATGTTCGACTACCGCTATCACGCGCTCTCCCTCGCCGCCGTCCTGTTCGCGCTCGCGGTCGGCGTGCTGATCGGCGTGGCGATCGGCGATTCGAACCTCGTCTCCTCCGCCAAGAACGGGATCGTGCACAACCTCGAATCGGAAGTGAACGGCGCGCAGGAACACGCGGCGACGCTGCAGACACAGCTGGGCGCCGAGGAAACCTTCGCGAACGACCTCTACCCGCTCGCCGTCCACGGCCTGCTCGCCGGCCGCAACGTCGGTCTGGTGTTCCTCGGCGGCTCCTCCAATCGCGTGAACGGCCTCGTGCGCAGCGCCGTCACCCAGGCGGGCGGCAACCTGGCGACGGTTGTGGCCGTGCGCGAGCCGCTCGATGAGACCGGCCTGGCCCAGGGTGCGAGCGGGACGGTCTACGCCGGGCTTGCGAGTGATCCCGAACTGGTGCACAAGTTCGGTGGGCTCGTCGGGCGCCAGCTCGTGAGTGGTGGCTCGCAGGTGAGCCGCGAGCTGCTCGGCCGCGTGCGGGGTAGCTTGCTCAGCGCCTTCGACGGGCAACTCGGCAAGCTCGAAGGGCTCGTTGTGATGCGCGCTGAACCGACGGGCATGAGCACCGAACAGACGCAGGCGAGCGTCGCCCTGGAGTCGGGGCTGCTCGCCGGCGCGAGCGCCGTCGGGGTCCCGGTCGTGGGGGTGGAGCTGAGCAACACTGAACCCTCGCAGGTGCCCTGGTACAAGAGCGTCGGCATCTCCAGCGTCGACGATCTCGACGCGCTCGCCGGCCAGGCGGCGCTCGACTACGCGCTCGCGGGCTCCGAGGGCGCCTACGGGACGAAGTCCACCGCGGACTCGCTGCTGCCGGCCGTCGCCGCCGGCTCCGGCCAGCCGTGAGGCGCTCCGTCCGAGCGCGGGCGGTCTTCATCCCGGCAGTGAGAGGCGCCACCGGGCCGCGAGAGGGCCTACCAAGCCCGGGGCTCGAACCGATCGCGAGGCTTCCCACCGGGTCGCGAGGCGTCCGCCTGCGTCGCTAGCTTTCGCCCATGCACGCCCTGCCGTTCCTGCTGGCATTTGCCGCTGCCGCGCTACTCGCGCCGGCGCTACTGCGCACGCTCGCCGCTGGGGGGCATACGCGCGCCAACTACCGCGAGCGGCTGCTCGCCTTCCCCTTCGGGGTGCTGATCGTGGCCGCGGCGCTGATCGCGCTGATCCCGCTCGCGCTGCTGCAACGGCTCGCCGGCTCCGCTGTGTTTCACCCCGAGCTGCTGCCGATCGCGCTCTACGCGCTCGGCATCGCCGCGCTGGGCCTGATCGACGACACGCTCGGCGAGGCCAGCAACGGGCCGCACGGCGACGTGCCGGATAGGCCGACACGGGCGGCGCCACGTGGCTGGCGCGGCCACGGCCGCGCTGCGCTGCACGGCGAGCTGTCGACGGGCGCGCTCAAGGCCGCCGGCTCGCTCGGCCTGGCGCTGTTCGCGATGAGCTTCGAGGGCCTCTCGAAGTCGCGCTGGCTGCTGGCGGTCGGCGTGCTCGTGCTGGCGACGAACGTCTTCAACCTGCTCGACCTGCGCCCCGGGCGCGCGATCAAGGCGTTCGTGCTGCTCGGCGCGGGCCTCACGCTCGGCTCGCTCGACGCCCGGCCGCTGTGGTCGCTCGGGCTGTTCGCTGCGCCCGCGCTCGTGGCCGGCCTGTATGACCTGCGCGAGCGGGCGATGCTCGGCGATACCGGCGCGAACCTGCTCGGCGCGCTCGCGGGCCTGTGGCTGGTGCTGACGCTGTCCGGCACCGGGCAGCTCGTCGCACTCGGACTGCTCGCGGCGATCACGATCTACGGAGAGCTTCGCTCAATTTCCGGGTTTGTCGAACGGACTCCGGGGTTGCGGGCACTAGACTCCTTTGGCAGGCCTTCATGACCCCGCGTCCATCCGACCGCCACGCCGTAGCGCCGCCCAAGACCCGGTTCATCTTTGTGACCGGTGGCGTCGTCTCCTCGCTCGGCAAGGGGATCGCGGCGGCTTCGATCGGGCGCCTGCTCGTCTCACGCGGGCTGAGCGTGGGACTGCAGAAGTTCGACCCCTACATCAACGTCGACCCCGGCACGATGTCGCCTTACCAGCACGGCGAGGTGTTCGTGACCGAGGACGGCGCGGAGACCGACCTCGACCTCGGCCACTATGAGCGCTTCACCGATGCGAACACGAGCCGCGCTTCGAACGTCACCGCCGGGGGCATCTACGACACCGTGATTCGCCGCGAGCGCCGCGGCGACTACCTCGGCGGGACGGTCCAGGTAGTGCCGCACATCACCGACGAGATCAAGCAGCGCGTCGCGCTGATCGCCGAGTCCTCGGACGTCGACTTCGTCGTCACCGAGATCGGCGGCACGGTCGGGGACATCGAGTCGCTGCCGTTCCTGGAGGCGATCCGCCAGTTTCCCGTCGACGTCGGGCGCCGGCGCTGCATGTTCATCCATCTGACGCTCGTTCCCTACATCGGCCATGCCGGCGAGCTGAAGACGAAGCCGACGCAGCACTCGGTCAACGAGCTGCGGCGGATCGGGATCGCCCCCGACATGCTGATGTGCCGCTCGGAGGGCTCGCTCTCGATGGAGATCCGCAAGAAGATCGCCCTGTTCGCGAGCCTACCCGCGGAAGCGATCGTCTCGGCCTGCGACGTGGACAACATCTACAAGGTGCCGCTCACCTTTCACGAGCAGGGCGTCGACGACTTCATCCTCGAGCACTTCGGCCTAGAGGCCCCCGCGCCCGAGCTGTCCAGCTGGCAGGAGCCGATCGAGCGGGCCGGGCGCAGCAGCCGCACGGTGCGAATTGCGCTGGTCGGCAAGTACATCCAGCTCGAGGACGCCTACCTGTCGGTCTGCGAAGCGCTGCGCCACGCCGCCTCGCTGCAGGACGGAAGGGTCGAGATCGACTGGATCGACTCCGAGCATCTGGAGGGAGCGGGCTCCGGGGGCGAGGGCGGAGAGGAGGGCGAGGAGCGCGAGGAGGGATCGGTGCTCGACCGGCTGGCCCGCGCCGACGGCATCCTGATCCCCGGCGGCTTCGGCGGGCGCGGGATCGAGGGCAAGATCGCCGCCGCCCGCGTCGCCCGCGAGCAGGAGATTCCGTATCTGGGCATCTGCCTGGGGATGCAGATCGCTGTGGCCGAGTTCGCGCGCAACGTGGCGGGCATGGAGGGCGCCAACTCGACCGAGTTCGACCTCGAGACGCCGTTCCCCGTGATCGACCTGCTGCCCGAGCAGAAGGAGGTCGCCGACCTCGGCGGCACGATGCGCCTGGGCGCCGATCCGATCAAGCTGCACAACGACACGCGCGCGCGGGAGATCTACGGCGAGGCGGTCATCTACGAGCGCCACCGGCACCGCTACGAGGTCAACAACCTGCTGCGCAAGCGCCTGCAGAGCGCCGGGCTGTGCATCTCCGGCACCTCCCCGGACGAGCGCCTGGTCGAGGTCGTCGAGCTCGAGGATCATCCCTTCTTCGTCGCCTCCCAGTTCCACCCCGAGTTCAAGTCCCGCCCCGAGCGCCCGGCGCCGCTGTTTCGCGACTTCATCGCCGCCGCGCTGGAGCGGGCGCGGACGCACGGCGAGCAGAGTGCCACGCGCGGCAGGGAGAGCGGCGCCGGCGCTCAGGCGACGCTCGCCGACAGATCGTGAGCGCCGAACGCACGAGCGGCGCCGGCCTGCGCGGCGTGGAGTCCGACGCGCAGGAGCGCGTGCTCCGCGTCCAGACCACCTTCCACCTCGCCGACGAGGCGCAGGGACAGGCCGTCGCGGCCGCGCTGATCGACCGCGCGCACGAGCTCGCCAACTCGCCCGAGTGCGAGTGCGACGTCGATGTGAGCGTCGAGTGGGTCCGGCCGGAGGCTCTCGATGACCCCGATGGTTCCGGAGGTTCCGGAGGCGTGCCGGCCGGCGATGCGGTTCCGGCCGATCGAAGATCCGCCAGCAAGCATCCCGCCGCGCGATAGCGTCCCGGTCACAATGTTGAAGCTGCGCCGCGCCATCGTCCTCGACGCCGGATCTCCCGGGAGCGGGCCCGAGCAGCAGCTCGTGATCGAGCTCGACGGCAACCCGCGCCCCGCATGCGCGGATGTCGCGCTCGTCGGCGCGGCTCAGGTCGGCGACGAGGTGATCGTCAACACTCAGGCGCTCGACCTCGGCCTCGGCTCGGGCGGTTTCGACATCGTCCACGTGAACCTCTCCCGCGGCCTCGGAGGCGAAGAGGACAAGGATTTTGCCCATCCCGTCCACCCCGATTCCCGTCCGAACGTGATGAAGCTCAACTACACGAGCCTGCAGCACACGGTCCAGCCAGTCGAGGAGCTCGGCGGCGGTGGTGCGGTTTCAGCGGACGGCTTGAATCTCGCGGGCGGGGAGGCCCCAGCGGGCGGCGGTGCGAGCTTTGCTGGCGCTCCACTCGAGCGGCCGGTCGCGGTGCTCGCCCTCCACGGCCAGCTGGCGGCGGTCGCGTGGGCGTTTGCACAGGCCTTTCCGGACAGCCGTCTCGGGTATGTGCAGACCGTGGGCGGCGCGCTGCCCGGGGGTCACTCGCGAGCCGTGCGATCGCTGCGCGATCGCGACCTGCTCGCCGGGCATCTGACCGCGGGCGCGGCGTTCGGGGGGGAGGGCGAGGCGATCACCACGATCGGCGCGCTCGACCACGGGCTGCGGGCGCTCGGCTGGGACGCGGCGATCTGCGGCCCCGGCCCCGGAATCGTCGGCTCGAGCTCGCCGCTCGGGCACGGTGGCATGGCCGCCCTGGACTCGGCCCACGCCGCGCTGGCGCTCGGCGCGCCCACGTTGCTGGTCGCGCGGATGTCCTCCGGGGACCCACGCGCGCGCCATCGCGGGATCTCGCATCACACGCTCACCGTACTCGACCTGTTGCTCGAGCCGGTCACCGTCGCCCTGCCCGCGGGGATTCGCTCGCCCGTCGGGGCGGATCTGCGCGCCGGTCTCGGCTCGGTCTTCGGCGGGGCGCTCCCCAGCCGACCGATCAAAAATCGCCCAGCGCTGGAGCTGGACGTCGAACGTCCGGCGCGTATCACGCGTCACGATTGGCGCCGGTCGATCGTCGACCTACCAGCCTATGCTGCCGCCGGCCTGCCCACCGAGACGATGGGGCGCGGGCTGACCGAGGATCCGCTGTTCTTCGGAGCCGCGCTCGCCGCCGGCGCGACGCTGGGCGAGCTCGCGCGCGACGCCGAGCACGGCGAGGATGGGGCGGGGAGGCTGAACGGTCGGTTGCACGTCCAGGGACGCGCTGATGAATAGGCGAAGCTCACAGAAGTGAGCTGTCCCGGAATCGCGCCGCCGGTTGAGGAGCGGCCCCAGTCGCCTCAAGCCGCGCCGCCTTCGGCCGCGTCGCCGCCGTCAGGCACAAACCCCGCGTCCCGGCCCAGCGCCGAGCTGGCGCGACTGACGCTCGACTTTCTCGCCTATCTCGAGCTCGAGCGTGGGCTCTCCAGGCACACGCTCGCCGCCTACCGCTCGGATCTGCTCCAGCTCGGGGGATTCCTCGACCGGCGCGGCATCGGCGTGATGGAAGCCCGCCACGGTGACCTCGCGGCGTTCCTGTCCGCGCTCGCCGCGGATGGAGATGGGCGCCCTGCGGTCGCGGCGGCAACGCTGCAGCGCAAGGCCGCCTGCCTGCGCTCGTTCTACCGCCACCTGCGCCGCGAGGGCCTGCTCGAGCACGATCCCACCGCCGATCTGCGTGGCCCCGGCAAGACGCAGCGGCTGCCGAAGGTGCTCTCGCGGGAGGAGATCGCGCTGCTGCTGAGCCAGCCGCGGGGGACCGAGCCGCTGGCGCTGCGCGACCGTGCGCTGCTCGAGGTCATGTACGCGTGCGGGCTGCGCGCCTCCGAGGCAATCGCTCTGGAGACGAGCGACGTCGACCTCGACGAGGGCATGCTGCGCGCTCGCGGCAAGGGCTCCAAGGAGCGCCTCATCCCGATCGGACGCCAGGCGATCGCGGCGCTGCGTACCTACGAGCAGCGTGGTCGCCGCAAGCTCGTGGGCAACAGGGTGCAGACGCGACTTCTCGTCAATCACCGCGGCGGCGCACTGACGCGTCAGGGTCTCTACAAGATCGTCCAGGGACACGCCCGCAGCGCCGGCCTGGAGCAGAAGATGAGCCCGCACACGCTCCGCCACAGCTTCGCCACACACCTGCTCGCCGGCGGCTGCGATCTGCGCTCTCTGCAGGAGATGCTCGGTCACTCGGACCTCGCGACCACGCAGGTGTACACGCACCTCTCGGCGGAGGGACTGAAGGACGTCTACTTCCGTGCGCATCCGCGGGCCAAACGCTGACTGCGGACCCTATGGAGGTGGGGTTTCGATGGGTGCGGGCCTTTCCCGGGAAGCGGATTTTGCGTAGGCGCAGGACTTCGCGGGGTGTGGACTCGCGTGAGGCGCAGGCCTGAGGTGGGAGCGAGCCGCGCAGGGGAGCAGGCCGCATAAGCTAGGGCGATGCCCGAGCTGCCCGAGGTCGAGACGATCAGACGCCAGCTCGCGCCACTCGTCGAGGGCCGCCGGCTGCGGAACGTGGAGATCCTCGACTGGCGCTGGTCACGGCCGCTGGCGCCAGAGGAACTGGCCGATGCGTTGCGAGGCCGCCGCGTCGAGCGACTCTCCAGACGGGGCAAGTACCTCTTGTGGGAGCTCGAGGGCGAGGTCTACCTCGTCCAGCACCTGCGTATGACGGGCGCCGTCCTGTGGAACCCGAAACCGGAGCCGCCGCACACCCGCGTGCGGATCGACCCGGGTCGGGGCAGGCGGCTGGCGATCGTCGATCCCCGTCGCTTTGGAACCGGCGAGCTATTGCTCGGGGAGGAGGCGCTGGAGGCCTTCTTCGCCGCGCGCCTCGGCCTGGAGCCGCTGGACGAGCTGTTCACCGCCGAGCACCTGCGCGCGCAGGCACGGGGGCGGACGGCGCCGGTGAAGGCGTTCCTGCTCGATCAGCGACGGGTCGCCGGGGTTGGGAACATCTACGCCGACGAGGCGCTGTTCCGCGCCGGCATTCATCCGCTGCGGCCCGCCGGACGGCTCTCGAACGACCAGTACGAGCGCCTGCGCGAGACGACGATCGCGGCGCTGCAGGCCGGCATCGAGGCGCGCGGCGCGACGATCGATGACTTCCGCCACGTCGACGGGGTGCGCGGATCCTTCCAGAACGAGTTCCTCGTCCACCGCCGCGAGGGCGAGCCGTGCGGGACGTGCGGGACGACGATCGTGAAGATGGTCGTCGCCGGGCGCGGGACCTACGTCTGCGAGACCTGCCAGCCGCGGCCGCGGCGCAAACGTGTCCGTGCGTGAGGCACTGCTCAGGCAGCCAGCAGCTCGTCCAGGCGCCCCGACTCGGCTGCGGCCTGGACCTCGGTGAAGCCTCCGACGAGCTCGCCGTCGATGATCACCTGCGGGAAGGTCATCATCCCGGTCCGTTGTGCGAGCTCCACGCGGCCCTCCGGGTCCCGCGAGAGGTTGACCTCGGAGAACTCCACCCCGCGCGCCTTCAACAGGCCCTTCGCGCGGGCGCAGTAGGAACAGGGCTCGGTCGTGTAGACGGTGACGTCACTCATTACTTCATTAAGTATAGAAAGCGGATTTCCTGAGCAGGAAGGGCCGATTCCTCGCCTCGGGGATGGCCGGAAGAGACGGCCAGCAGGTCTCGCGCGTAGCTGCCACCGGGCGGTCGGAGTGGGGGAGTCCTAAACGCTCTCCTCCAGCGCCCGCTCCTGCGCGCGGTCGAACTCGCGCTTGACCTCGCCGCGGCTCCGCGCCAGCTCGCTCACGTCGCCGCTCTGCGCTCCTCGAGCCTGCTGGATCTGGCGATCCACCCGCGCGAGCTCCAACTGCAGGCGCTGCACGTCGAGCATCGCCGGCCGTACCGGCCGATCGGAGATCGCCCAGCGGCCGGCTTCCACGACCAGCTCGGCCAGCAGCGCCTTCAATTGCGGATCGCCGTCCAGCCCATCCTCCAGGCCGGCCGGGTCGGCCATCGGATCGCGCAGGTGCTTCGCCCCGAGGTGCCGGGCGGCGCGCCGCAACAGCTCGCTGGTGAAGTGTTCCTCCACGTCGAGGCTCGCCAGCGCCACCTCGCCCTCCTCAGGGGAGCCGATGCACAGCGCCAAGAACGTCCGCTCGGTCTCTTCCCGGCGTGACAGGTCGTTCGCGGGCGTTCGCACGGACGCTGGCGGGGGCGATGCCTCGCGGAGCGCCGTCTGCTGTCCGTCCTGGGGGCCTTTACTCTGCTGTGTTCGCCCCATCCCGATCTGCCGCGCCTGGGGCGCCAGCAGCGTCTCCATCAGGCTCTCCGGCAACGCCAAGCGCCCCGACACCATCCTCGTCAGCTCCAGGCGCATCGCGCTCGGCGGGAGCATCGCGAACACCGGGCGCAGCTCCTCGACCATCCGGTCGCGGCCCTCGGGGCTGTCGTGGTCGCCGGTCGCGAGCACCCGCTCGACCCGAAAGCGCACGAACGGCACGGCCTGCTCAACCGCTGCGCTGATCGCCTGCGCTCCGTCGCGCTGCACCAGATCGGCCGGGTCGGTGCCAGCCGGGAGCGCCACCACGCGCAGCTCGAGCTTGCGCTTCGCCGCGAGCCCCGCGGCCTTCAACATCGCCTCCTGGCCGGCGCTGTCGGCGTCCAGCGCCAACAGCACCGTCTGCGCCATCCTCGCCAGCTCGCCGACTTGCTCGGCGGTCAACGCGGTGCCCATCGACCCGACCGTGTTGCGCAGGCCCGCCTGGTGCAATGCGATCACGTCGGTGTAGCCCTCGCACAGGATCGCCTGCCCGGCCCGTGCCGCGTGGGCGCGCGCGAGGTCGGCGCCATACAGGTGCAGACCCTTGTGGTAGACGTCGTTGTCGGAGGTGTTCAGGTACTTAGGTTTCTGCTCGTCGCGCATCGCGCGCGCGCCGAAGCCGAGCACGCGGCCGCGCACGTCCGCGAGCGGGAACATGATCCGTCCGCGGAAGCGGTCGTAGGGCCGCCCGTTCTCCTTCGAGCGCTGCGCGAGGCCCGTCGCGTAGAGCTCCTGCTCGGTGAACCCACCTCGGCGTGAGGCCAGCAGCACCCGGTCCCAGGCGCTTGGGGAGTAGCCGACGTGGAACTCGCGCAGGATCTCCTCTCCGAGGCCGCGATTCTGCAGGTACTCGCGTGCCGCCTTCGCCTCCTCGGCCTCCCACAGGCAGCGTTCGTAGTAGGCCGCGGTGCGTGTCGAGCAGCTCCAGCAGACGCTCGCGTCGACGGCGGCGCTCGGCCTGCGCGCGGGTCCTCCTCCTCGTGCTCCAGCTCGACCCCGAAGCGATCCGCCAGCAGCTCGATCGCGCCTTTGAAGTCGACCCCCTCGGTCTCCTGCACGAACGTGAACACGTCGCCCGCGGCCTGGCAGCCGAAGCAGTAGTAGACCTTCTGTGTGCGGGTCGATCCCGAACGATGGGCTGCGCTCCTCGTGGAATGGACACAGCCCCTCGTACCGCGCCGGCCCGGCCCGGCGCAGCTCTGTGCGCGCCGAGACCAGCTCGACGAAGTCGACCGCGTCGCGCACGCGATCCTTTGACTCACGGGTGTAGAAGGCCACTGCGTCCTACGCTACCGCGCGAAAGCTTTGGGGACCTCGAGCTCGGTGTATGCATTGATGCAATAACGATCGGTCATCCCGGCGAGGTAGTCCGTCACGCGCCGCGCCAGATCGTCGTCCCGTGTCCGCCATCGGCGGGCGGTAGCTGCTCGGGTCGATCGACGTAATGCTCGAACAGGGTTCTCACGACCCCCGCGATCCTCGCGTGCTCGGCGCGAACGGCGGGACCGAGGTAGACACGCTCGAACATGAAGTCGCGCAGCTCGCGCATCGCCGCCCCCGCCTCCTCGCCCTGGACGATGTCCCCGGCGAGCTCCGAGTGCTCGACCATGTCGTGCACGAGCGCGTCGATCCGCGCCGAGCCGCTGCTCCCCAGCACGGCGATCGGCTGCTCCGGGAGCTCGTCCTCGCTCAGCAAACCCGCGCGCACCGCGTCGTCGATGTCGTGGTTGATATAGGCCACGCGGTCCATCACCCGGACGATCCTGCCCTCGAGCGTTCGCGACAGCGGCGCGCGGCTGGAGTGGCCGGCGATCCCGTCGCGCACCTGCTCGGTCAGGTTCAGCCCCGCGCCGTCGCGCTCCAGACGCTCGACCACGCGCAGCGAGTGCTCGTAGTGACGAAAATCCAATCCGAACCGCTCTTTCAGGCAGCTGTCGAGCACCTCCTCGCCGATGTGCCCGAACGGCGGGTGCCCGAGGTCGTGGCCGAGGCCGATCGCCTCGGTCAGGTCCTCGTTCAGGCGCAGCGCCCGCGCGACCGTCCGCGAGATCGTCGTCACCTCGAGCGTGTGCGTCAGCCGCGTCCGGTAGTGATCGCCCTGCGGCGCGACGAACACCTGCGTCTTGTGCTTCAGCCGTCTGAACGCCTTGCAGTGCACGATCCGGTCGCGGTCGCGCTGAAACGGGGTGCGCAGTGCGCAGTCATCCTCGGCGCGGGCGCGGCGTGCCGGGTAGGAGCGCGCCGCCAGCGGGGACAGCGTGCGCTCCTCCAGCTCGCGCTGGCGCTCGGCGAAGGCGTTTGCGACCGTGTCTGTCGGCTTGGCGAGGCTCATCACTCGATTGTCGCAGCGAGCCTGGCGATCCCGGGCTTCTGTGCCAGGACGCTGGACGCTCGAGGATCCTGGCTTAGCATGGTTGTCTATTCGTTTCGGTGAGGCTCGACCGCTCGGGAGCGTCCGGTGCAGAGCGCTCAGCGCTCGTGATTCCAGTCGCTGCGGCCGGTGAGCTTGTGGACCCAGTGGCGCCACTTCTGCTGCTTCTCTGGGTCCTCGTCGAACACAGGGGCCGCGTGCTCGGGTGCGGGGAGGCTGTGCGCCGCTGCCGTATCGATGCGCAGATCGACACCGTGCTCGTGGATCGATGCGATCGAGTCGGCTTCGAGAAAGCGAATTCCGTGGCCGGGAGTGTTGATCAACAGGCCGTGGAACACATCCTCCTCGGGAGCGCTCAGCACGCTGCCCACGGTTCCCACCTGCTCGCCGTCGGAGGCGAGCACGGGCACGCCCTCGTCGAGCATCTGGTAGGCGATCGGCAGATCCCTCGTCCATGTCGACCACGATACAGCGCGTTCTTCAGGCGCGGCTCGCGGCCGGCATCAGCCGCAGGTGCGCGTGGTGCTCGAGCGTCTCCGCGATCGCGCGCTCGACCTGTCCGAGCGCCGGCGCGGGGGCCGCGGGGATCTCCGTCAGTGAGCGGCCGAGCGCCTCGGTCATGAACTCGTATGCGGCCTCGTCCAGCGGGAACGACGCTGCCTCGCACGCGCCGCACACGACGCCGCCGGCCGAGCCGGAGAAGCCGACCAGGTGCTCGCGCTCGCCGCAGCAGGCGCACGCGCCGAGCTGGGGCGCCAGGCCGGCCGCCAGCAGCAGCTTCAGGCGGAACGCCAGCGAGCCGGCGCGGCCGCTCGTGGGGCTGGCGGTCGGCGCCTCGTTCGAGCCTTCCTCGGTGGCGGAGGGTTGCCCGTTGGACAGATCCGGTCCGGCGGCCCGATTCATCGCGGCGCTCTGTTCATCCAGTAAAGCCAGATGCCGGCACAGCAGGTTGAACACCCCCGGGTGCGGCTCGTCGGTCTCGAACAGGCGGCCGACCGCATCGCAGGCGCGCGCGGCACTGTCCAGCGCGCGCGCGTCGTCCCGCAGGCGGGGGTAGGCGTCGACCGTCTGCGCGCCCGTCACCGTCAGGAGGTCGCTGCGCCCTTCGTGCAGGTCCATCTTCAGGCGGAAGAACGGCTCCAGGCGGCCCCCGAAGCGGCTGCGCGTGCGTCTGACGCCCTTCGCGATCGCGCTGATCCTGCCGCGGTGGGGGGTGTAGACGTGCAGGATGCGATCGGCCTCGCCGTAGCGCATCGATCTCAGCACCACCGCCTCGGTCTTGACTGGGCCGGCCATCGGACCGTCGAGTCTAGGCTCGCGGGCGGCGGCCATCCCCGCGGCGGTCACAAAATTGGCACAGAATCGCCTGCAAATTGGCACATTCTCGACCGCAAGACCTGAGACAATAGGGTGCATGGATCGTGCTTCTTTGGAGCAGCTTTTGGCCCAGGGGTTGTCGCTGGCCGAGATCGGCAGGCGCTTTGGGAAGCATGAAGCGACCATCGCCTACTGGGTCAAGAAATATGGACTACAGGCGGCCAACCGTGACAGGCATGTGGCCCTCGGTGGTCTTGCCTGTGAGGATTTGGTGCCGCTGATCGAGAGGGGCATGTCGATCGCCCAGATTGCTGAAGCGGTCAAATGCAGCAAGGGAACCGTGCGCCACTGGCTCCGGCGGTATGGGCTGAAAACCCGGGCCCAACGATGGGTCGGAGAAGAATCGACGCGTGCTATGAGACGAGCAGGGAAGGCAACGGTCATGCGGGAGTGCCGCAAGCACGGCATAACCGAGTTTTGGCTCGAGGGTCGTGGCTATTACCGTTGCAAGCGCTGCCGTTTGGAGCGTGTGAGTCAGCGCAGGCGTAAGGTGAAGCAGATTCTCGTGGTCGAGGCCGGTGGATGTTGCGTGCTGTGCGGCTACGATCGCTGCGTTACGGCGCTGCACTTCCACCACCTCGATCCCAGCAGCAAGCAGTTCCATCTGAGCATGCACGGCGCCGGGCGCTCGATCGCCTCGGCGCGGGCTGAGATGGCGAAGTGCGTGCTGTTGTGCGCCAACTGCCACGCGGAGGTCGAGTCGGGGCTCACGACTCTCGAGGCGGATGCAATCCAAAGCGGGCTTGCGTAGAATCCCTTGCTGCGGTCCTCGGCAGCTCGATTGGCCGAGCGCTCGACTGTTAATCGAGAGGTTGTGGGTTCGAGCCCCACCCGGGGAGCTGTTTGAAGTGGCTTGGAAGTCCGTCGCGTCCAGCTCTAAGCGTTGGGCGTGACGGACTCTGAGCGGCGCTCGACCCGACTGACCTCTGGTGGCTCGCACTCAGCCAACCTCTCCACCAGCACCGCCGCTGTGGCCCCAGCATCGTGCGAGCCAGCCCAAACCGCCAGCTCCCGCGCCCGTCCCCGAATCGAAGGCTCGCTCAACGCCCGTTCGACCGCCAGCCGCAAAGGCCGCGGCGAGATGAACCGCTGCGGCACCCGCACTCCCGCCCCGGCCCAGGAGACCCGCGAGGCGTTCTCGTTCATGTCGCCGATCGCCGGGCACGCCACGACGGCGCAACCCGAGGAGAGCGCGCGCACGAGCGTGCCGTGCCCAGCGTGGCAGACGACGACGTCGCAGTTGGGCATCGTGCGCGCGTAGGAGACCCAGTCGACGACCCTGGCGTTCGACGGCACGGGCAGAGAGCGAGGGGGGAGGCGTCGGTTCCACGTCGCGAGCACGCGCACGGGCGCGTCGGCCAACCCCCGCAGAGCGGCATGGAGCATCCGGTGCGATGGGTCCTGCGCCGTCGAGGGCGCGACGAGCACCAGGGGAGCGTCGCCCGGAGGGAGCTCGACGTCCGCCGCCGGGGGCTCCCACATCAGCGGCCCGACGACGTGAGCATACGCAGGCCATGCACGCGGGTACTCGAGCTGGGGGAACGTGGCGACGAGCGCCAGCTGGCGGCTGGTGCCGCCGTGGGTGTAATCCAAGGGCGGCAGGTCGAGGCGCGCGCGGGTGTCGTTCAGCTGAGTGCGCCCGAGCTGCAGGCCGTGCTCGAGCGGCCGGCCGGCCCGGCGCCAGAACGCGCGGCCGGCCGCGGTCCGCGGCAACCGCGCGCCGAGCGAGTAGATCGGCAGGCCCGGCTCGCCCTGCGGGAAGACGTGGGGGATCAGCGTCGCGCAGGGTACGCCTTCGATCTCCGCCGCGAGCGCGGGGGCGAGCGTGAGGATGTCGGCGACGACGACATCGGGCTCGAGCGCAGCGACGAGCGGCAGCGTGTCGCGCGTGGCGTGGACGACCGCCTCGTAGAAGTCGAGCGGCTCCGGTCCGGACGGGAACACGTGGTACTCGGGCGCTGGGGAGAAGGTCAGGCCCTCCGCCTCGATCGGCTCACGCCAGCGCTCCCACGTCTGCACGGTCACGTCGTGCCCGCGGTCGGCGAGCGCGCGGCCCAGGGCGATGATCGGGAACGCATGGCCCGGGTCGCCGAAGGCGCCCAGCAGCACCCGCAACGTCGGCCTCACTGGCGACACGGGCCGCCGTGACCGGTTGCGCAAGCCTTGCTACGGGGAAGTACGCGCGACGGTCTCCCGCAAAAAGCGCCCAACGTCGCGCCGGGACCATCGGGTTCAGAGAGCTAAGCGGCGGCGAGCTCGGCCACGAGTCGCAACTGCTCCAGGCGCTCGGCGGCGGTGAAGGCGATCGGGGTGACCCCGAGCGTGCCGACACCGGCGTCGCGGTAGATCTGCAGGCGCTCGCGCACGACGTCCGGCGGCCCGCACAGAGAGACGGAGTCGATCAAAGCGTCCGGGATCGCGGCCATCGCCTCCTCGCGCTTGCCTTCGAGGTAGAGGTCCTGGATCACGGCGGCCTCGGCCTCGAAGCCGTAGCGGCAGACGAGCTGGTTGTAGAAGTTCTGCTTGCGCGAGCCCATGCCGCCGACGTACAGGGCGATGAACGGGCGCATGCCATCGCGCGCGGCCTGCAGGTCGTCGGTGACGAACACCTGCACGGTCGGCGCGATGTCGAAGTTCTCGAGCGATTTGCCCGAGCGCGCGGCGCCCTCCTCCAGCAGCGGACGCAGCTCGGAGACGTGCTCGGGGCTGAACAGCGTCGGGATCCAGCCGTCGGCGATCTCGCCGGCGAGCGCGGTGTTCTTCGGGCCGATCGCGGCCAGGTAGATCGGGATCTGCTCCTGCACGGTCGAGATCGTCAGCTTGAGCGCCTTGCCGGGACCGTCGGGGAGCGGCAGCGTCAGCGTCTCGCCCTCGAACTGCACCCGTTCGCGTGCGAGCGCCATGCGCACGACGGCGACGTACTCGCGCGTGCGCTGGAGCTGCTTGCCGAAGCGCTGCCCGTGCCAGCCCTCCGCCACCTGCGGCCCGGAGGAGCCGATCCCGAGGATCATGCGCCCGTCCGAGAGCTGGTCGATCGTCGCGGCGGTCATCGCGGTCATCGCCGCCGAGCGCCCGGGCATCTGGAAGATCCCCGAGCCGAGCCTGATCTTCGAGGTCTGTCCCGCCAACCAGCCGAGCACGGTCGCGGTGTCCGAGCCGTAGGCCTCCGCCGCCCAGACCGAGTCATAGCCGAGGCGCTCGGCCTCCTGGACGATCTTCAGCTGCTCCTCCGAGGTGAGGCCGAGGCCCCAGTAGCCGATGTGAACGCCGAGCTTCATCTCGTCCCCAACCCTACAGGGCGTCGCCGGGCCGGGTGAACATGATCTCCGGGACGATGCACGCGGGGGAGACCTTCAGCAGGAAGCGCACCGCCTCGGCGATGTCCTCGGGCCGGATCATGTCCTCGGCGGCGACGTGCTGCTTGGCGAACTCGGTCATCGGCGTGTCGACGAACGCCGGGCACAGCGCGGTCGACTTGATGCCCTGCGAGGCGAGTTCCTTGTTCATCGCCTCGGTCCAGCCGACGACGCCGTGCTTGGTCGCGGAGTACACCGACAGCCAGCCCTGGCCGAACTTGCCGGAGATCGAGGAGGTGTTCACGACGAGCGCGTTGGAGTGCTCTGCCGCCGCGGCCTGGAGCAGCGGCAGGCACTCGCGGTAGAAGATCACGATCGAGCGCAGGTTGATCGCGAGTTGCATATCCAGGTGCTTGGTCTGGACCTCCCCGACCGTCGACCCAAAGCCGACCCCGGCGTTGTTCAGCAGCACGTCCAGCCGCCCGTAGCGCTCGCGATGGCTCGCGACGATGTTCTGGATCGCGCTCTCGTCGGACACGTTCCCCGCGACCCCCTGCACGTCCAGCCCCTCGCCGGCAAGCCCCGCGACCGCCGCCTCGAGCTTGTCGGGCCGCCGCGCGGCCATCGTCACGCCGTAGCCTTCCTCGCCGAGCACTTTCGCGACGGCCAGCCCGATCCCGCTCGATGCCCCCGTGACGATCGCCGCGCGCTCTGCCATGCTGCCTCCCCGGTCGTGAAATTGTGGATTCGAGCGATACCCCATCGCCCGCGGCGCGCCGCCCCTGCGGGAACGCGCCCGGCGAGAGCATTCCACACGCTGGTAGCGTCTGCTCGCCGATGCAGATCGGCGCGGGCCCGTAGCTCAGTTGGTTAGAGCAGTCGACTCATAATCGATTGGTCCGAGGTTCGAGTCCTGGCGGGCCCATGTGGAGCCAACCGAGCTGAGCGCCAAGCAGTATGAGAAGGAGCTCCTGCGCCTGCAGACCGAGCTCGTGTACCTGCAGGAGTGGGTCGTCGCCGGGGGCCGGCGCCTGGTAGTGCTGTTCGAGGGCCGCGACACCGCCGGCAAGGACGGCGCGATCAAGCGCATCATCACCTACCTGAACCCGCGCACCTGCCGCGTCGTCGCGGTCCCCACCCCCGGCGAGCGCGAGCGCACGCAGTGGTACTTCCAGCGCTACGTCGAGCATCTGCCGGCCGCCGGGGAGATCGTGCTGTTCAACCGCAGCTGGTACAACCGCGCCGGCGTCGAGCACGTGATGGGCTACTGCACGCAGGACGAGTACGAAGAGTTCCTGCGCTTCTGCCCGCTGTTCGAGCAGGCCCTCCAGAACGACGGCATCGTGCTCGTCAAGTACTGGCTGTCGGTCAGCGACGACGAGCAGGAGCGGCGCTTCGAGAAACGTCTGTCCGATCCGCGCAAGCGCTGGAAGTTCAGCCCGACCGACCTGCAGGCCCGCGCCCGCTGGGTCGACTACGCCGAGGCGAAGGACCGGATGTTCGCCTACACCGACACCGAAGACAGCCCCTGGTACGTGGTCGAGGCCGACGACAAGCGCACCGCGCGCCTGAACCTGATCAGCCACCTGCTCTCGGTCGTCCCCTACGAGCACGTCGCACGAGAAGCAAGCGGCCGAAGCTCCCGCCCCGCCAGAAGCGCAAGTACCTGCGCCCGCCCAAGCGCACCGAGCGCGTCGTGCCCGAGCGCTACATCGTGAGTTGATGGCGCGACGGTACGCAGCCATTCAGCAAAGCAGGTCGGAAACTTCGGCCGGCCAAAAGGCCGCACAGTTGGCCGGCCGGACGAAGTTCCGATCCTGCTAGATCTGCGTGGCGAGGCGCTCGTGGACCGAGCGCACCGCGCTGGATCCCTCGCCAACCGCCGCAGCGACGCGCTTCATCGAGCCATGACGGACATCGCCGGCGGCGAACACGCCGGGCACGGAGGTCTCGAACGGCAGCGGCGCTGATGTTCCCGCCGTCAGTGAGCCGGTCAGCTGGCGGTCAGTGAGGATGAAGCCGTCTCGGTCGAGCAGCACGCCGTCGCTGAGCCAGCCCGTCTCGGGGCTGGCGCCGATGAAGCAGAACAGGCCCGAGCAGGGAAGTCGTCTGCAGCCTTCCCGAGGCGCGATGCTGAAGCGTCACCTCCTCCAGATGGCTCTCGTCCGGCCAAGCGCTTGACTTCGACGCCGGTCAGGAGATTGATCTTCGGGTCGGACTCGATTCGCTCGATCAGGTAGTGCGACATGGTCTGCGACGAGATCGTCGCGGCGGATCGCGATCGTGACGTTGCAGTTGTGTTCGCCCAGATGGATCGCCGCCTGGCCCGCGGAGTTGCCGCCGCCGATCACGAGCACCGGCCTGCCGTCGCAGACGCGCGCCTCGAGGTCGGTCGCCGCGTAGTAGACGCCGGCGCCCTCGAAGCGCTCCAGCTGATCGACGTCGAGCCGCCGGTAGCGGGCGCCGGAGGCGACGATCACCGCGCGGGTCGGGATCTCCGAGCCGTCGCGGAGCAGGACCACGTGGAAGCCTCCCGCCTCGATGCGCAGGCCGACGACTTCGCAGGGGGAGTTGAGCCTCGCGCCGAGCCGCATCGCCTGCACCGCCGATCGCGCGGTGAGGTCGCCGCCGGAGATGCCGTTGGGGAAGCCCGTGTAGTTCTCGATCCGCGAGCTCGCGCCCGCCTGGCCGCCGATCGCGACGGCGTCCAGCGAGACTGTGCGCAGACCCTCCGAGGCGCCGTAGACGGCGGCGGCCAGGCCGGCGGGGCCGCTGCCGACGACGACGAGGTCGAAGATGTAGCCCGGTATCGGCTGATAGGTCAGCCCGAGGTGTTCGGCGAAGACCGCGGGCGTCGCGCGGCGCAGAATCTCCGTGGGCGTGATCACCACTGGCATGTCCGGTGGGCACAGGTCCATCGTGCCGAGCAGCGCCTCGATGTCCTCGGCGTCCTCGACGTCGATCCACGTGTGCGCCAGGCGCGAGTGTTCGGCGAACGCGCGCAGACTCATCGCCTGCGGTGAGTAGCGCGAGCCGATGATCCGGATCGCCTGGGCGCCCTCGCCGGTGCGCAGCAGCTCGCGGCGGGCGAGCAGCGCGCCGAAGATGACGCCGGCGAGGGCGGGGCGCAGGCTCATCAGCCGCCGGAAGTCCGGCTGGGGGATCACCAGCACCCTGCCGGCTTTGCTGACACGGGCGGTCAGGAAGCGGCGCTGGCCGGTCAGCAGGTTCAGCTCGCCGACGAAGTCGCCCGGTCCGAACACGAAGAGCGGCTCGTGCTCGGCGCCGTCGTCATCGGGCCCGAGGACCGCCACGATCTCGACCTCGCCCTCGAGCACGACGAACAGGTCGTAGGAGGACTCGCCGGCCGCGAACAGCAGATCTCCCTCGGCCATTTGCCGCTCGGCGCCGAACTCGGCGACTTCCGCGAGCTCGGCGGCGCTCAGCACCGGGGAGGCGACGGCACCCTGGTCACTGCGAGCGCTCATGACGCGAGCTTAGCTTGAGATCTGCCTCTAAACCGCAACCGTGCGCGACTGCCCGAGCGGCGCCCCGCCGGCGCCGAGCGCCTGCACCGCGAGGTACTGGCCGGGTGCGACGTTCGCTCCGCAGCGCGCTCTCGAACCCGTGCGAGCGCGTGCTCGCCACCGCTCGCAGGGCGTTTGCCTGCGCGCCGGCGAGCAGCTGCCAGCGCTCGACGCCGGTGGCTCCATTCCAGCTGGCGTAGGCCGTCAGCTGCTCGCCGGCGCGAGCCGTGGCGAGTGCCGGGGCTTCGGCGGGCAGGCCCGTCCAGGGCAGGCGGAAGGCGCGGTAGGACTCGTACTTCTCGCCGAGCTCGGCGTCGAAGACCATCTGCCCCGAGCGATGGAACTCGGAGACGCGCGGGATTTCCCCCCAGCCGACGAACACGTTGCCGTTCTGGAGCAGCTGCACGCTGCCCTGGCTGCCGGCGAGGATCTTCGGGTGGGTGTACTGGTGCAGCAGGGTCGCGGTCATCGCCTGCTCGTCGACGTCGAGGATCAGGCCGCGCGAGCGCTTCTCCACCGCCGGGGTGGCGCCGTTGTCGAACACGGTGAGCGTCCCGTCGGGCTGGCGGCGGGCGTGGTGCTGCCAGGCGAAGTTGGCGCCGGGGCCGATCTCGAAGTCGCTGTGCTTGCCGCCGAGGCGCCACAGGATCCGGCCGGTCCGGTCGAGCTTGTAGATCGTCTGCATGCTGCGCGAGGAGATCAGCAGGTTGCCGTCGCCGTCGAGGTCGACCGAGTTGATGTGGAAGAAGTCCCAGTTGGCTTCCACCGGCGCGTAGGAGTCCTGCATCGGCACGTGGTCGAGGCTGTGCCACTCGAGCAGCAGCCGGCCGCTGGCGAGGTCGATCTCCTGGAAGATCGCGTCCTGGATCGTGCCGTCGCGTGGGCCGCCGACGGCGCGGAGGTCGGCTTTCCTGATCACATAGCTCGTCAGCAGCGCCGTGTCGCGCGGGGTGATCACGAACTCGTGCAGGTCACCGCGCAGCCCGGCGGCCGCCTGCACGCGCCGGATCGTGCGGTAGCCGGCGTCCGCGATCACGTATTCGCCGACGCCGTGGCCGTATTCGATCAACCCCTCCCACCACGTCAGCACGGGGCTGCCGCGATAGCTCTGCACCTGGAAGTTGGTCGTGACCTTCCCCTCCAGGGGGTTCTCCCAGATCGGCTCGCCTGCGTTGTCGACGATCACCGCGCCCGCCTGGCCGACCGGCGAGTTGTACGGCGCGATGAAGATCGGATCGGTCGAGACGCCCTGCTCGCTGTGGGTGACCGTCAGCGACGGGATCTGCAGATCCGGTCTGCTGTGCCATTTCGGCGGCTTGGGTGGGGCGGGCCGCTGCGCGAGAGCGCCGGAGGCGAGCTCGCCGAGCGCGCCCGCGAAGGTCAGCCCGACCGCGCCGATCCCGGCGGAGCGCAGCAGCTGACGGCGGGTCAGGTTTGGGTTGGCGAGGTCCATCTGTAGCACTCAGGTAAGCGCATCTGGCGAAAGACTTCCATAAGCGCGCCGAAGAAATGTGCGAGAGTCCTTGCGATGAGCGAGCCGGCGTCCCTGGAGGACGCGATCAGCCATGGGCATGCGGTCCTCGACGGAGGTGTGCGCCTGCACTACGTCGAGGCGGGCGAGGGTCCGCTGGTCGTTCTGCTCCACGGCTTCCCCGAGTTCTGGTACTCGTGGCGCCGTCAGCTACAGCCGCTCGCCGCCGCCGGTTTTCACGTGGTGGCGCCGGACATGCGCGGCTACAACCTGTCGGACAAGCCGTCTGGCTGGCGCGACTATGACATGAAGTTCCTTGCGGGCGACATCGCCGGGCTGATCCGCCACTTCGGTGTCGAGCGGGCCGACGTCGTCGGTCACGACTGGGGCGCCGCGGTCGCCTACGGGGTGGCGGCGCTGCACCCGGAGTCGGTGCGGCGGCTGGCGATCCTCAACGTGCCCCACCCGGCGCGAATGCTCGCGGGGTTGAAGACCGTCAAGCAGCTGCGCAAGAGCTGGTACATGTTCTTCTTCCAGCTGCCCTCGATCCCGGAGCGGCTGTTGCGGCGCGATCGCTTCTCGATGCTGAAGCGCGCGATGCGCGCCGATCGCGCGAAGCTCGGCAAGCCGGCGGTGTTCAGCGACGAGGTGCTCGAGCGCTACGCGCAGGCGTGGTCGGAGCCCGGCGCGCTGACCGCGATGCTCGGCTACTACCGCGCCGCGCTGCGCCAATCGCCGCGCGCCGCCGGCGCGAGGATGCGCCCGATCGAGGCGCCGACGCTCGTGATCTGGGGCGATCGCGACACCGCTGCTCGGCTCGGAGCTGGCCGAACCGGAAGCGCGCTGGGTGAAGGACGTGCGGGTCGTGCACCTGCCCGAGGCGACGCACTGGGTCCAGCACGACGAGCCCGAGCGCGTGAACGAGCTGCTGATCGAGTTTCTCGGTGATGCTGCCTCTGCCGCGCCGGCGGCAACGCCGCCGTCCGGTTAGACCCCGGTAGGGCCCTCGCGCCGTCGTGTGGGCTGATCGGCGCCGGCCACCCCGCCCTCAGACGCCGACGCGCGCCGCGACGGGCCGCTCGGTGTCGACCGATACCGGCCGCGACTGCTCATCCGGATCGTCTTCGCACAAGCGCGCGGCGGTCGCGGTCGCCGTGTCGAGCGCCCAGCGGGTCGTGGTGAGGAATCCGAGCGTCACGATCAGCAGGCCGCAGCCGGCGAGCAGCCACCAGCCCGGATGGGTCCCCGTCGCCAGGACCGCCGGGTCGGTCGTGGCGACGACCGCGATCGCCCCGGCGAGCGCGACGCCGAGCGACAGGCCGACCTGGCGGCTCGTGGAGGCGACGGCCGAGGCGACGCCGGCCTGCGCCGGCGGCATCCCGGAGACGGCGGTGTTCGTGATCGGCGGGTTGACCGAGCCGAAGCCGATCCCGAAGACGACGTAGGCGGCGAACAGCCAGGCCGGCGAGGTGGTCGCGGTCAGGCCCGTGAGCATCAGGCCGGAGAGCAGGATCGCGCCGCCGCCGAGCACGAGCGAAGGGCGCGCTCCGCGGGCGCCGACCAGGCGCCCGGTCAGGGGTCCGACGACGACCGTGATCGCCGCCATCGGCAGCGTGTAGAGGCCGGCGTGGAAGGGCGAGAGGCCGCGCGAGTCCTGCAGGTAGATCGTGTTCAGGAAGAGGAAGGCGCCGAGCGCGGTGAAGGCCGCGATCGCGATCACGCTCGCGCCCGAGAACGGCGCGCTCGCGAAGAAGCGCACGTCGATCAGCGGATCGACGCGGCGGCGCTCGTAGTAGACGAGCGCGCCGACCGCGACCGCCGCGAGCGCGAACAGGCCGAGGATCTCGCCCGAGAGCCAGCCGTGGGAGGGCCCCTCGATGATCGCGTAGACGGTGCTCGCGAGCAGCACGATCACCAGCAGCTGCCCGACGGGATCCACGCGCCGGGGCCGCGGCGCCTTGGACTCGGGCACGAAGCGCCACGTGAGCGCCGCCGCGAGCAGCCCGATCGGGACGTTCACCCAGAAGACCGAGCGCCAGCTGCCCGCGTCGACGAGCGCGCCGCCGAGCACCGGGCCCATCGCCATGCTGAGGCCGATCACGCCCGCCCACAGGCCGATCGCCTGCGCGCGCTCGCGCGCGTCGGTGAAGGTGTTGCGGATGATCGACATCGCGACCGGGTTGAGCATCGAGCCGCCGACGGCCTGCACCATGCGAAAGACGATCAAGCAGCTGCACGGTCGGCGCGAGGCTGCAGAGCAGCGAGCCGAGCGTGAACAGCACCAGGCCGAGCTTGAAGACGCGCGCCCGGCCGAACCTGTCGGCCATCGAGCCGGACAGCATCAGCAGGCTCGCGAGCACCAGCGTGTAGGAGTCGATCGTCCACTGCAGCTGCGGCACCGAGGCGTGCAGGTCGCGCCGGATCGAGGGCAGCGCGACGTTCACGATCGTGTTGTCGAGCCCGACGATGAACAGGCTCATGCAGCAGATCGCGAGGATCAGGTAGCGACGGCGGTCGGGCGCCTGGGCTCGCGGGGAGGCTGTGCTTGCGATCGTGGCCACCCAACGACTGTAGTGTCGGATCGCGTTCCCACGAGGAGCCACATGTGCCGGCTGGCGCGCGAGCCCGCCGCGCGGCGGCAGAGCCCTCCGCCCCGGCCAATACGCTCAAGAGCATGCAGCCCGACGAGCGCCTCGCCGTGATCGATCTCGGCTCGAACTCGTTCCGGCTGGTCGTGTTCATGGCCGCCGACGGCTGGTGGAAGCGCACCGATGAGATCTACGAGCCGGTGCGGATCGGCGAGGGGCTGGCGGCGAGCGGCCGGCTGGGAGAGGAGCCGATGCGGCGGGCGCTCGCGACGCTCGACGTGTTCGCCCACTTCTGCCGTGCGGCAGGTCTCGGGAGTGGCTCGGTCGATGCGGTCGCGACGAGCGCGATCCGCGACGCCGAGAACGCGGCGGACTTCCTGGCGCAGGCACGCGAGCTGACCGGGCTGCCGATCCGCGTGCTCGAGCCGCGAGGACGAGGCGCGCTACGGCTACCTCGCGGCGGTCAACTCGACGACGCTGACCGACGGCTGCGTGCTCGATCTCGGCGGCGGATCGCTGCAGCTGGTGCGTGTCATCCGACCGGCTCGCGCGCGAGTCGGGGTCCTGGAGCGTCGGCGCGGTGCGGATGAGCGAGCGCTTCCTGCCACCGAACGGGCCGGCGAAGCGCAAGCAGCTCGAGGAGCTGCGCGAGCACGTGGCGCCGCGAGCTCGAGCAGGCCTCCTGGTTGGCCGCAGACCGGCCGGCGCCTGGTCGGTCTCGGGGGGACCGTGCGCAGCCTCGCCACCGCTGCCCAGCGCGCGGCGGGTCTGCCCTCCAACGGCGTACAGGGGATGCTCGTCGAGCGCGAGGCGCTCGACGAGCTCGTGCGAGCGCCTCGCGGCGCTGCCCGCCGCCGAGCGCAGCACGATCCCCGGCATCAAGCCGGCCCGCGCCGACCTGATCCTCGCCGGGGCGATCGTCGTGCAGGGCGTGCTCGAGGCCGGCGGCTTCGACGGTCTGGAGGCGACCGAGGCGGGGCTGCGCGAGGGCGTGTTCTTCGAGCGCCTGCTCAGCCGGCAGGAGCGGCCGCTGTTCGAGGATCTGAGGCGCACGAGCGTGATGAACCTGGCGACGCGCTACGACGTCGACGCCGCGCACACCAGCCACGTCGCCGCGCTGGCGCTCGGGATGTTCGACGAGCTCGCCGGGCTCGGGCTGCACGACGGCGATCGCGCGCGAGCGCGAGCTGCTGTGGGCGGCCTGCATGCTGCACGACATCGGCATGTCGGTCGACTACGACGACCACCACAAGCACTCGCGCTACCTGATCCTCAACGGCGGTCTGCCCGGCTTCACGCCGGTCGAGGTCGCGACGATCGCACAGGCCGCCCGCTACCACCGCAAGGGCATGCCCGACCCGGGGCCGCTGGCGGCGCTGTTCGAGGCCGAGGACATGGCGCGCCTGAACCGCTGCGCCGTGCTGTTGCGCCTGGCCGAGGACCTCGAGCGCTCGCGCGATCAGCTCGTGCGCGGCGTCGACATCTCACTGCTCGACGGTGAGGCCAACGCGAACGGGGAAGGTGGGAGCAACGGAGCGGGCGAAGTCGAGCTGCGCGTGATCGCCGACGGCGAGGCGGCCGTGCCCCGCTGGGCGGCCAGCCGCGAGACCGAGCTGTTCGCCAGGGCCTTTCATCACGACCTTTCCGTGGCGGCCTAGCCGGACCGGAGCTTCTTAGCCGGCGGCAGCTAGTTCCCGTTCGTGCCCTGCGCAGTCGAACAGCGCGAGGCCGAACGGGTAGGGGACCGGGCTGTGCCAGGCCGATGGCGCCAGCTCCGTGCAGGCGCGCAGGACCGCACGCGTGGCGAGGTTGCCGCCGCGCAGCGAGTACTCGCCGCCGAGCAGCACGTAGCGGGCTTCGCGGTTGGTGACCAGGCGCGCGAGCTCAGGGCCGTCGACGGCGGGGTCGGTGCCGCTGTAGCCGCCGAGTGCGCCCGCATCCAGGCCGAACAACATCATCGGAGAGGCCGTGTCGGAGGCGACGGTCAAGAGCGCCCAGCGCGTGCCGGGGTCGTGCGTGCTGACGTAGTCGGCCAGCGCGCGGTCGATGCCCTCGTCGCGCGCGTCGACGCCGTAGGCGCCGGCGCCGGGATCGTGGTGGGGGCCGGCGGCGGGGAACGTGCCCTCGGCCGGCGCCAGCCACGTGGTGGCCGAGTAGGCGGTCGGCGCGACGAGCAGCAGCAGGAAGGTGAGGGCGAGCGCGGGCACCGCGAGACGGCGCAGGGCGAAGAACGCGCACACGCCGACGGCGCCGCCGGCAACCAGCACTGGGATGAACCACTCCATGTAGTGCTCGCGGTGCATCAGCACGATCTGCACCACAACCGTGCCTGCGACCGCGCAGGCCATCAGCACGAGGCCCCAGATCCGGCGCGATCCGTGCTCGCGCGCGAGCACGACGAGCGCGAGCACGCCGGCGCCGGCCATCGCGCCGGTGCCGGGCGCGAGCCCGGAGACGTAGTAGGGGTGCACGATGCCCTTGGAGAGGCTCAACACGATCGCCTCGACCGCGAACCATCCTCCGAGCACGAGCAGCGCCGCCAGTCGCAGGTCACGGCGCCCGGCGAGCTCGGAAGGCGCCGTGGCGGCGGATTCCGTGAAGGGTCGTGTGGATTTCTCATCGGCAGAGGACCCGGCGAGAGCCGCGGGCTCGCAGTCGGCGGTCGACTCCCCATCGACGGCGGGCTCCGCGGGAGTCGAGGATCGTTGGCGGGGCCGGGTCCTGCGCCGGACGCCCAGAAGCAACAGTAGGCCCAGGGAGATCAGCCCGAAGAGCGCGAACGGGAGCATCCAGCCGGCCTGATCGCCGAGGCCGACGTGGAACAGCCGCAGGGGGCCGGGAGGGCCGCCGAAGGGGATCGGGTTCTTTTCCCTGCCCTTGGTCACGATCGGCACGAGCGTCGGGGTGGGCTCGTGTGCAGCGCTCGATGCCGGCTCGACATGTGCGCCACTGCCACTGCCACCGACACCGGCGCCGGAACGAGCGTGGGCGGCCTTTTCGGCGACCGCGCGTTCGCGCGCGGCTGGCACGTAGGCGCCGGGGAGAACAGCCACCTGGCCGGGGCCGCCGGCCTGGCCTTCGACACGCCCGAAGCCGTTGTATTCGAACGTCAAGCCGAGCTCGGTGTTGTTCGTCGAGCTGCCCACGTAGGGGCGCTGGGAGGCGGGCGTGAGTTCGACGACGGCGATCCACGCGAACGAGACCGCGAGCATCGCCAGGCCGGCGACCGCGAGCTGTCCGATCCGGCGCGGAATCGAGCCCGGGGCGCAGACGAGGTAGGCGAGCGCGATCCCGGGGACGACGAGATAGGCGGCGAGCGTCTTCGTGTTGAAGGCGAGCCCGACGAGCACGCCGCACCACAGCAGCGTGCGCCAGCGGCCGGTTTCGCACGCGCGCAGCGCGGCGCCGCAGGCGAGGATCAGCAGCAGGATCAGCACCGGGTCGACGCCGTTCTCGCGCGAGACCGCGACGAACGACGGGAACACGGCCAGCGTGAGCGCGCCCGCGACCGCGGCCCAGGGGCCGAGGCGTCGGCTCATCACCCAATACAGCGCCGCGACCGAGAGCACGCCGACGATCGCCTCGGGCAGCAGCAGGCTGAGCGGCGAGAAGCCGAACAGCTTTGCGCTCGCCGCCTGCACCCACAGGGCCAGCGGCGGCTTGTCGACCGTGACCAGCCCGCCGGGGTCGAACGAGACGAACAGGAAGTTGTGCCACGAGCGCAGCATCGACCGCACGCCGGCCGAGTAGAAGATGTTGGCGTAGCCGTTCTGGGACAGCTTGTTCACGTTCAGCACGGCCGACAGCGCGAGCACCCCTGCGAGGGCGAGGTGCTGGGGGGCCAGCCGTACCCGTCCCCGTGCTCGTTCCACGGGCTCGCGCCCGAGCTCGGCGAATCCCGGCGCGGTGGCCGGGGGAGAGGCGCTCATCGGGAGGGCACGCCGGCGCTCACGCGGAGAGCATCCCGATCAGCCGTTCCAGGTCGCTCTCGTCGTTCCACGCCCCGACCGAGGCGCGCAGCCACGGTCGTCCCGGGATGTCACGCAGCACCACGCCGCCCGCGGCGAGCCGTGCGCGCTCGGCTTCGGGGTCGGCGCTCGCAAAGGAGACCAGGGTGCTCGCGCCCGCGTGGAGCAACCTCGATACCCCGCTCGCTCAGCAGCTCCGCCAGCCGCGCGGCGAGCGTTCTCGCGCGCTCGTGCACCGCGGGCCAGCCGGCGGACTCCAGCAGCTTCGTCGCCGCCAGCGCGCAGGCGACGGTCTCGGCGCTCAGCGCTCAGCGAGTCGAAGCGTCGGGCGTCCTCGTGCAGCTGGGCCTCCAGGCCCTCGTTCGGGTCGGCCAGGTTCGGATAGCCGCGCCGGGCGACCTGCACCCGCTCGCGCAGGCCGGGGCTCACGTACAGCATCCCCGTCCCGTCCGGGCCGCACAGCCACTTCTGCCCGGCGCCCGCGTAGGCGTCGCAGCCGAGCGCCGTCACGTCGACCGGGACGGCGCCGACGCCCTGGGCGCCGTCGAGCAGCACGGGGACATCGACCTCCGCCAGCGCGGCCGGCGCGAGGCTGCCGCTCATCCAGCCGACGTGCGAGCAGGCGACCAGCCGCGTTCGCGGACCGACGGCGTTCGCCACCTCCGCGAACGGCACCGCCTCGATCGAGACGCCCTTCAGCTCGCGCGCCGCCACGAGCGCGCCCTGCAGCCCGGGGTGCTCCTCGTCGCTCGTCACGATCTCATCGCCGCGACCCAATTCCAGGCCGCCGATCACCTGCGCGAGCCCCTCGCTCGTGGAGGTCGTCAGCGCGAGATCCGTCGTCTCGCAGCCGAGCGCCGCGGCGTACAGCGCGCGCAGCTCCCCGCTGAGCTCCGCGCGCCGTTCGAAGTGCGCTGTCGTGCGTCCGTCGGCGGCCTCGCGCTCGAGCTCCGCGGCGGCGGCCTGGACCGCGCGCGCGGGCAGCGGCCCGTCGGTGCCGGCGTTCAGATACGCCAGCCGCTCGAAGACGGGAAACTCGGCACGTAACCCAGGGAGCTCCACAAACCGCGAGAATACCCGCATGGCCAGCGCCCCTGAGCAGGTACCGCTGTGGGAACCGACGGCCGAGGATCGCGAGCGCGCGGAGATGACGCGCTTCATGCGCTTTGCCGGCGAGCGCCGCGGGGCGCCGTTTGCCGACTACGACGAGCTGTGGCGCTGGTCGGTCGCGGAGGTCGAGGACTTCTGGGCGAGCATCTGGGAGTTCTGCGGCGTGCGCGCGTCGAAGCCCTACGAGCACGTCCTCACCTCACACGAGATGCCGGGGACGCGCTGGTTCGAGGGGGCCGAGCTGAACTACGCGGAGAACCTTTTGTTGGGCCCACCCGCCCCGGCACCGGGTAACGATCCCGGGTCGGTCTCCACCGGATCGGCTCAGGGGAGCCGGTGCCGAGCATGCGTGCGAGCGGGCGCGATCCGGGGAAGGTCGCGGTCCTGCACTGCTCGGAGCTACGCGAGCTGAACCGACCCGAGCTCACCCGGGGCGAGCTGACCGCCGAAGTCGCCCGCGCCGCGGCGCGGCTTGCGCGCGCTCGGCGTGGGCCGCGGCGATCGCGTCGTCGCCTACATGCCGAACATCCCCGAGACGTTGATCGCGTTCCTCGCGACGGCGAGCATCGGCGCGATCTGGTCGAGCGCCGCGCCCGAGTTCGGCGCGCGCAGCGTGATCGATCGCTTCGCCCAGATCGAGCCGAAGGTGCTGCTCGCGGTCGACGGCTACCGGCACGGGGGCAAGGACTTCGACCGCCTCGACGTCGTGCGCGGCATCCTCGCGGAGCTGCCCACGGTCGAGCACGTCGTGCTGCTGCCCTACCTGGATGCGGATGCACGCTTGGATGGGGAGACGCGAGTCGCGGCCAACCCTCCGGAGGATGCCGACACCCGAGTTGATCTCGACACCCAAGCCGGCGCAGCTCCCGGTGTGCTCACCTGGGCGCAGCTGTTGGAGGGCGGATCTGATACAGAGCTGACCTTCGAGCAGGTCCCGTTCGACCATCCCCTGTGGGTGCTCTACTCCTCCGGCACGACCGGCCTGCCGAAGGCGATCGTGCACGGCCACGGCGGGATCCTGCTCGAGCAGCTGAAGAAGCGCCTGCATCTGGACCTGCAGGCAGGGCGACCGCATGTTCTGGTTCACGACGACCGGCTGGATGATGTGGAACTTCCTCGTCGGCTGCCTGCTCTCCGATGCGGCGATCGTGCTCTACGACGGCAGCCCCGGCCACCCCGACCTGGGGGTGCTGTGGGAGCTCGCCGAGCGGACGGGAATCACCTGCATGGGCCTCAGCGCCGGCCTCCTGGCGAGCTCGGAGAAGGCGGGGATCGAGCCGGGCCGCGACCACGACCTGAGCAGCGCTGCGCGCGATCGGCTCGACCGGCTCGCCGCTCGCGCCGGAGAGCTTCAAATGGGTCTACGAGCACGTCAAGCCGGACGTCTGGCTGTTCTCCACGAGCGGCGGCACCGATGTCTGCACCGCGTTCGTGGCGGGATGTCCGCTGTTGCCCGTCTACGAAGGCGAACTGCAGTGCCGCGCGCTCGGCTGCGCGGTGGAGGCGTGGGACGAGCAGGGGCGACAGCCTGATCGACGAGGTCGGCGAGCTGGTGATCACCGAGCCGATGCCCTCGATGCCGCTCGTTCTTCTGGAACGACCCCGATGGCGAGCGTCTGCGGGAGAGCTACTTCGCGATGTACCCGGGCGTCTGGCGCCACGGCGACTGGATCCGCATCACCCCCAGGGGCGGAGCGGTGATCTACGGGCGCTCGGATTCGACGATCAACCGCCAGGGCGTGCGGATGGGCACGAGCGAGATCTACCGCGCCGTGCGCGACCGTGCCGGAGGTGCTGGATGCGCTTGTCGTCGACGTTCCCCGGGGTGGGGCAGCCGATACCGCGGGCGGGAAGGAATTGTGGATGGGGCTGTTCGTCGTTCTGAAGGAGGGAGCCTCACTGGATGAGGATCTGACAGAAGACGATCAAGCGAAGAATCCGCGAGGACTGCTCGCCCCGTCACGTGCCCAACGAGATCCTGGCGATCGACGAGGTCCCGCGGACACTGTCCGGCAAGGTGCTGGAGGTGCCGGTGAAGAAGATCCTGATGGGCACCGCCCCCGAGCAGGCCGCGAGCGTCGACTCGCTGGCCAACCCCCGCTTCGCTCGACTACTTCGTCGAGCTCGCAGAGACGTTCTAGCTTCAACAACCTCTTGCAGGATCGTGAACAAGCTCCCATCGGTCTACAGGCCCATGATCGACCGACGATCTCCTTCATGATCTCGTTCGCCCCGCCATATATACGTGTGACGCGCGCGTCCGCGTACGCGCGCGCGATCGGGTACTCGAGTCATGTAGCCGTAGCCGCCGAACAGCTGCAGGCAGCGGTCGACGACGCGGCCCTGCAGGTCGGTGCACCACCACTTCGCCATCGCCGCGTCCTCGGGCGTCAGATCGCCTTCGTTCAGCGCCTCCGTGCAGCGGTCGACGAATACGTGCGCGCGATCTCGACTTCGGTGCGCACCTCGGCGAGCACGAAGCGCGAGTTCTGAAACGAGCCGATCGGCTGGCCGAAGGCCTGGCGCTCGCGCACGTAGTCGAGCGTCCAGCCGAGCGCCGCCTCTGCCGCCGCGACGGCCGAGGCCGCGATCGAGAGGCGCTCCTGGGGGAGGTTGGAGACGAGGTAGCGAAAGCCCTCGCCCTCACGGCCGAGCAGGTTCTCGACCGGGACGCGCGCCTCGGCGAACGACAGCTCCGCCGTGTCCTGGGAGTGCTGGCCGATCTTCTCGAGGTTGCGCCCGCGCTCGAAGCCCTCGCGTGCCGCGCTCGACGATCAGCAGCGAGATCCCGCGGTGGCGCTCGGATGGGTCGGTCTTGACGGCGAGGATCACGAGGTCGGCGTTGATCCCGTTCGTGATGAACGTCTTCGAGCCGTCGACGACGTAGTGCTCGCCCTCGCGCCGCGCGCGCGTGGACATGTTCGCCAGGTCCGAGCCGATCCCGGGCTCGGTCATCGCCAGCGCGGTGATCAGCTCGCCGGAGGCGATCCCCGGCAGCCAGCGCTCGCGCTGGGCGTCGTCGCAGTAGGCGAGGAAGTAGGGCAGGCAGATGTCGTTGTGCAGCGTGATCCCGAGCCCGAAGCCGCCGACGCCGGCGCGCTGGGTCTCCTCGCCGATGATGAGGTTGAAGCGGAAGTCCTCGGCGCCGGCGCCGCCGTAGCGCTCGGGCACGGCCATGCCGAGGAAGCCGCCGCGCCCGGCCAGCGCGAACACCTCGCGCGGCACGATCCCGTCGCGCTCCCACTCGCCGTAGCGGCCCTGCTCGCCGAGCACCTCGCGCGCGAGGAACGTGCGGAAGCTCGCGCGGAAGTCTTCGTGGACGTCTTCGTAGAGGGTGCGCTTCATGCAGCGAGAGACACTACCGGCGCGGGCTCCGCGCGATAGCCCGGCTTGGCCAGCAGCAGCTGCACGTCCTGGATCCGCCGCTCGCGGAAGCCGCCCTCGCAGTAGGAGAGATACAGATCCCACAGCCGGCGGAAGCGCTCGTCGTAGCCGAGCTCGGCGAGGCGCTCGGAGGCGGCGAGGAAGCGCTCGCGCCAGCAGCGCGAGCGTCGTCGCGTAGTGGGCGGTGATGTCCTCCAGGTGCACCTGGCGCAGGTCGGTGACGCGCGGCGAGCTGGCGCGAGATCAGCTCCAGCGAGGGCAGGCAGCCGCCGGGGAAGATGTAGGTGTTGATGAAGCTCTTGCCGGCCTTCTCGACCTGGTAGGCGCGGTCGTCGATCACGATCGCCTGCAGCAGCATCGCGCCGTCGTGCGTCAAGCAGCTCCGAGCAGCGGCGGAAGTAGGTCGGGAAGTTCTGCCAGCCGACGGCCTCGATCATCTCGATCGAGACGAGCTTGTCGTAGGAGCCGCGCAGGTCGCGGTAGTCCTCGAGCAGCACCGTCACCCGGTCCTCCAGGCCGGCGGCGCGCACGCGCTCGGTCGCGTAGGCGTGCTGTTCGCGCGAGATCGTCGTCGTCGTCACGCGGCAGCCGTAGTGCTCGGCGGCGTACACGGCGAAGCCGCCCCAGCCGGTCCCGATCTCGAGCACGTGGTCGGCGGGCCCGAGGTCGAGCTTCGCGCAGACCCGCTCGAGCTTCGCCAGCGAGGCCTCCTCCAGCGTGGCCCGCGGCGAGGTCGAAGATCGCGCAGGAGTACATCATCGTCGGGTCGAGGAACAGCCCGAAGAGCTCGTTGCCGAGGTCGTAGTGCGCGGCGATCTGCCGGCGCGAGCGCCCGATCGTGTTGCGCTTCAACCACCGCATCCAGCGCTGCACCGGGATCAGCACGGGCGCGAGCACGCGGCGCAGGTCGTCGAGCGAGCGCACGTTCAGCGCGGCGAGGCGGGTCAGCGCGACGAGGTCGGAGCACTCCCAGAGGCCGTCCATGTAGGACTCGCACAGCCCGACGCTGCCGCGCAGCAGCGCGCGGTAGAAGCGGGGGGAACGCACTTCGACCGTGACGCGCAAGGGGCGCAGGGGAGACGTGTCGCCGAACGTGAGGCGCTCGGAGCCCTCGACGATCGTTAATTCACCATCGTGGATCTTGCGTAACAGCCGCAGGACGATCGATCTGGCGACGCGGTTCATGTCTGTACGCCTGTCTTACCCGGGTGGGGAAAGTAGCTGACACCGCGCAACTTCAAACGGAGGGCATGGGAATAGATGCGGATCAGAATTCTCAATGTGATTAGGGGATATCGGATCAGAACCGCTCCCAAGGCGCGCGGGGTCATTGCACGACGATGCAGGGAAAGGGTAGCGTCGAAGACCTTGGTCTGTTTGTGGTCGGACTCGATGTGTACGAGCAATTGTTGGCCGGGCTCGGTCAGGCGCCAGTCGTAGGTGTGGTCCATCCCCATCAGGGGTGAGACGTGCAGTTGCTTGTCGAATTGGGCCCGCATCAGCTTGACGGTTCCGTGGTCGGAGGGGTCGGCAACGGGCATCACATAGGAATGACGTTCACCCCAGGGTGTGTTCGTCACATCGGCGACGACCGCGATCACCTGGGAGTCATCATCGGAAAAGCAGTAGTAGAAGCTGACGGGGTTGAAGCACTTGCCGAAATAGCGCAGGTGCGTGAGTAGCCGGATCGATCCAGTGACATTCACCCCGGTGCGTTCCTGAACCAGCTCACGTACAGCCTCAGATAAAGGGACATCGGGATCGCCGAGATAGTCGGAGCGACGAAACCACGCGAGCGCCGGCCGGCGCGCGGACCACAACAAGGTCCCGTCAAAGCATCCGGGTAGCTCATCCAGGTCCAGATAGACCATGAACAGAGGATAGTGAAACTCATCCCTCACATCACCCATTCGCCGGTGGCGAACGGAGCCCTCGTAGAGGCAGCTGCTCAGGGTCTCACCCATATCGATTCACTCCAAGCGATACCCATGGGTGCACCCGGCAAAACGTTGTCCAAGCGGTGTTCACAGCGACACCCCAAACGGCGCGCACGCGCGCAGGGCGCTGACGACGCCGTCCTCGTGAAAGCCCCAACCCCAGTAGGCGCCACAGAAATGGGTGCGCGTCGCGAAGCCTCCGAGCGTGCCATGCTGGGATTGGGCGGCGACCCCCGCGGGCGTGAAGACCGGGTGGGAGTAGGGGATCGTGCGAATGATCTTGTCCGGGTCGATCGACTCCGTGCGGTTCAGCGTGACACAGAAGTCGTATTCGGGGGAGGGGATCCGTTGCAGGTGGTTCATGTAGTAGGTGACTGTGCTCAACGGCTTGGGCTCGCGCAATAGGTGGAAGTTCCAGGCTGCCCGCGCGAAGCGACGGCGGGGGAGCAGCGATCGAGTCGGTGTGGAGCACCGCCTCGTTGCGCTGGTAGGGGATCGCGCCGAGCACCTCGCGCTCGCGCTCTGAGGCGTCGCTGAGCATCGCGAGCGCCTGGTCGGAGTGGGCGGCGATCACGACCTGGTCGAAGGACTCCGTATCCCGCCCACCGTGCCCGCGGCCGTGCCCGCGATCCTCGGCCGTGACTTCGACGCGATCCTCGGCACGGGTGATCGCGCAGACGGGCGAGTCGAGCCGGATGCGCTCGTGGAAGGGCCGCGTGAGCGCCTCGACATAGCGCGCCGAGCCGCCGACGACGGTCGACCAGCGCGGGCGGTCGCGAAAGCCGAGCATCCCGTGGTTGGCGAAGAACTCGGCGAGGAAGCGCACGGGAAACGAGGAGACCTGGCGTGGGTCGGCCGACCACACGGCCGAGACCTGGGGGACGATCAGACGGCGGATGAAGACCTCGGAGAAGCGGTGCCGCGCGAGGAAGTCCTGCAGAGACTCACCTGTCTCCTCGCGCCCGAGCAGGCGGCGCAACTCGCGGTTGAAGCGCAGGAGGTCGGCGATCATCCGCTGGAAATGCACGCTGAGCAGGTTGCTGGGCTGGCAGAAGAGCCCGCGCGGCGTGCCCGCGTATTCGAAGTCCTCGTCCTCGCCCTTGACCGAGAAGCTCATGTTCGTGTCCTGCGTCGCGACCCCGAGCTGGTGCAGCAGCCGCGTGAAGTTGGGGTAGTTGCGGTCGTTCATCACGATGAAGCCGGTGTCGACGTGATGGGTCTCGTGAGCGGTGTCGACGCGGATCGTGTTCGTGTGCCCGCCCGCGTAGGAGCCGGCCTCGTAGACGACGACCTCGTGCTCGCGCGCCAGGAGATGCGCCGCGACGAGCCCGGAGACGCCGGCGCCGACGATCGCGATCTTCATGGTTGATCTCGGTTCATTGTGTGCCTATCTTCGTTCGGAATTGCGGGCAATGGATCATCGGCTGGGAAGGAGTGGGGGATGGGGACGTCGAACAAGAGCGCCGATGAAGCGTGTTGGCACACCCACCCAGGATCGCCCCCCGGCCAACGGGACGAGCGACCACCAGAGCCTGTCGAAGTACATCCAGGCGCGCTTCGACGAGTGCTCGCGCTCGCAGAAGGACGTCGCTCAGTACATCGTCGACCACCTCGACGAGGCGGCCTTCCAGACCGCCGAGGAGCTCGCACGCCGCGCGAACACGTCGAGCTCGACCGTCGTGCGCTTCTCGCAGGCGCTCGGCTTCGAGGGCTTCCCCGAGCTGCAGGCCGCCGCGCGCGAGGAATACCGCCGCGTGCACACGAAGTCCGAGCCAAAGAGCGGCACGGGCGCCGGCGCCGGATCCTCGACGCCGCTGTTCTCGCTCGACCAGAACGAGTTCGAGAGCGCGCTGACGGCCGACCACCTGAACGTCGAGGAGACCGCGCGCAAGGTCTCGCGCAGCTCCGTCGAGGCGCTGATCGAGGCGATCGTCTCGGCCGAGAAGGTGCTCGTCGCGGGCACCGACCAGATGGCGTTCTTCGCCAGCTACCTCCGCCACCTCTTGATGCTCCTGGACCTGCGCGTCGACGTCGTCGCGAGCCCCTCCCAGGAGGCGCTCAGCCGGCTGGGCCGGATCGACTCGGGCACGCTCGTGATCGGCCTCTCCGCCGGGCGCCCGCACCCGCTGGTCGTGCGCGCGATGAAGCTCGCGCGTCACCGCAAGGCGCGCACCGCGGCGATCACCGACGCGACCCTCTCGGAGGTCGCGAAGCTCGCGCAGATCAAGCTCTACTACTCCTCGAACTCGCCCGCCTACGTTCGTTCGCACACGGCCCTGCTCAGCATGATCCAGGCGCTGGCATACGGCGTCTACGCGCAGGATTCGGCGCAGTACGACGACCGGATCAAGGCCTTCCGGCTCAAGTAGACGTTCGGAGCGGTGCGTAGGCTTTTCAAGCCGCCTTCGGGCGGTGGAAGCCCTCGCCGCCGGACGCGGACTCTGGATTCACGAACCGGAGCTGGCGGGTTCGACTCCCGCCGGGGGCGCTATACTCAAAGTACGTGAATCCAGGAGTAGTCCGTTTCTGCGGCAGCTCCGGTTCGTGAACGGCCCGTCATCAGCGGGCCGTTTGCGTTCTTGGCCCGCAAGCTATCCTCCCCTCCATGCGTGACGAGGCGACATTCAGGGTCAAGACGGGCCTGGCGGAGATGCTGAAGGGCGGCGTGATCATGGACGTGGTCACGCCCGAGCAGGCGAAGGTCGCCGAGGACGCGGGCGCCGCCGCGGTGATGGCGCTCGAGCGCGTGCCCGCCGATATCCGCCGCGACGGCGGCGTGGCGCGGATGAGCGACCCGGAGATGATCGCCGGCATCCAGGAGGCGGTCACGATCCCGGTGATGGCGAAGGCGCGGATTGGGCACTTCCTCGAGGCGCAGGTGCTGGAGGCGCTGGAGGTCGATTACGTCGATGAGTCGGAGGTGCTGACGCCCGCGGACGAGGCCAACCACATCGACAAGTGGGCGTTCAAGGTCCCGTTCGTGTGCGGCGCGACGAACCTCGGCGAGGCGCTGCGCAGGATCGGCGAGGGCGCCGCGATGATCCGCTCGAAGGGCGAGGCGGGGACAGGGGATATCGTCGAGGCGGTCCGCCACATGCGCAAGATCGGCGGCGAGATCCGCCGCTTGGGGACGCTCGACGACGCCGAGCTCGCGACCGCCGCCAAGGAGCTCGCCGCGCCGCTCGATCTCGTGCGCGAGATCGCCCGCGAGGGCCGCTTGCCGGTCGTGCTGTTCTGCGCCGGCGGGATCGCGACGCCGGCCGACGCGGCGCTGATGATGGCGCTCGGCGCTGAGGGTGTGTTCGTCGGCTCGGGCATCTTCAAGTCCGACGATCCGCCCGCACGTGCGAGCGCGATCGTCGAGGCGACGACGCACTGGCAGGATCCCGAGCGCGTCGCGGCCGCCTCACGCGGGCTGGGGCCGGCGATGGTCAGCCTCGAGAGCTCGAAGCTTGATGATGAGCAGCTCTTGGCCCAGCGCGGCTGGTAGTCGTCGCATCCGTGGCGGAGATGGCGGGTATGCCGCTGATCGGTGTGCTGGCGCTCCAGGGCAATTTCGAGGCGCATGGGCGGATGCTACGGGGGTTGGGCGCAGCCGTTCGCGAGGTCCGAGTGCCGGGCGACCTGGATGGTCTGGAAGGGCTGGTGATCCCGGGGGAGAGTCGACGACGATGACGCTGGGCATCGAGCGTGAGGGGCTGGCGGAGCCGCTGCGGGAGTTGATTGGAGTCCCGCCTGCCCGCGGCGGGTCCGGTGGGGTTCCGGTTCTCGGTTCGTGCGCGGGATTGATCATGCTCGACCGTGACCACCTCGGCCTGATGGACATACGCGCCGAGCGCAACGCGTTCGGACGTCAGCTGCAGAGCTTCGAGGTGGACCTCGACGTCCGTGGCATCGACGGGGATCAGGCCGCCCAGCCGGCGCCCGGCCGCCCGCTGCGGGCGGTGTTCATCCGTGGGCCGTGGATCGCCGAGCACGGCTCGGGCGTGGAGATTCTCGCTGAGGTTGACGGTCACCCGGTGGCCGCGCGCGAGGGGAACATGCTTGCGGTCGCGTTCCACGCCGAGCTGACCGACGACGATCGGATTCACCGGCTGTTCTTGTCGACAGGTATGACGTGAGTGCGACAGGAATGTGTCGTAAATGTGACGAGACTGTGACAGGAAGATAAAGACCGGTGGGGGTAGTTGTTGCTTAAGAGAGTCCGTGTAACTATGGTGTCACGCAATCTTCAAAGAGCAACAACCTCGTAAGCGTCTTTATCTTCAGCGGTTTGCGACCGCCCGTTTCGGCGCCGCGGTCTTCTTGCTCGCCGCGCGCGTGCGCTTGCGCGGTTTCTTCGACACACGCCGCGTGCGCTTGGCGGGCGTCGGCACGGCTGGCGGGATCGGCTCGTCGGAGCCCGATGCGGCGAGCGTCTGCACGAGCGGCTCGTCGAGCACCGCGAGCACGCGGTTGATCGCCGCATGGATCTCGCCGACGAGCAGGCCGGCGTCGTCGAGCGTCTCGGCTTCGGCGAACGACCAGGTGCGCGAGACGTGCAGCGCGGGGCGCAGGTGCAAGGCGCGCCGGCCGAGCGTTTGCATGAAGCGCTCCAGGCGCTCCTCGTCCGCCGGCGAGGCGTAGCCGCGCTCGAGCAGCCACGGCCACAGTTCGGGGAGCACCGTGTCGCGGTGGTGGGCGCCGACATGGGCCCAATCCTCATCCTGCCAGCGCCGCGTGTAGGTGGCGGCGTCGAGTGTGCACGTGAGGTACACGCGCACGCGTTTGGGCGCGCTGCGGAAGCCCAACAGCGGTTGCGGCGTCACCCGCCAGGGTCGCTCGGTACCTTCATCGAGCTCCGCTAAGCGCTCGGCGCGCCCGGCCGAGTACAGCGCCTGCGCCTGGGGCTTGAGCTCGCCTGGCCACAGGTGCAGCGTAAGCGCGCGGTCGTCGATCTCCAGCGCCGCGCGCTGCAGTGACTTCGTGCCCACCCCGGTGTCGAGGCGCACGTGCACGAGCCCGACGCGCTCGGGCTGGATCGAGGTCGCCTCGCGCAGCAGTGAGCGCAGGCGCCAGCGGCGGCGCAGCGGGTCTTCGCCGACGCGGCGCAGGCTCCCGAACGGCAGCAGTTCGGCGAAGTCCTGGTGGGCATAGCCGAGCAGGTCGCCGACGAGCATCTGCTCGGCGGGGGAGAGCGCCCCGATCTCGACCAGCCGCCACCACGACTCGAGCAGGTCGTGCCAGCGCAGCAGGCACGTGCGCCGCTCGGCGAACTCGACGCCGCCGAAGTTGACCTCCGCGACACGGTGCCCGTTGCGCCTCGCCCAGCGGCGGCAGACCTTGCTCTCGAGCAGCACGACCAGCTCGGGGTCGAAGCGCAGCACCCCGTCGAAGCGCTGCCCGCGGTCGGTCTCGACGATCTCCTCCTCGATCCGCGGCGGCTCGAAGTCGGGCGTCAGGAACACGCTCACCAGCCGCCCGCGCTTGACCTTGCCGTTCGACGCACCTTCCTCGCTCGGGTCGACGAGGTGATGGGCCTGCAGATCGACGGTGCAGTCGGGCAGCTGGCTGAGCGAGCGCTCGCCGATCTCGCGCAGCAGCGTCTCGCGCGCGAGCGGCACGAGCCGCAGCACGATCATCGCGGCGCGCGTCAGCTGGTCCTCGTGACCGCGGGCGAGGGCGGAATACGGCTCGAAGACGCTCAGGCGCGGGTTCGCGGTGAAGCTCTGCACGGCGCCGATCGCCCTCCTCCCATCGGATCCCATTCCTCACACTGCCAATGACATTTCACAAACAGTGATGTCTCTCAATTCACATCTGAACTCTAGCGGACAATCGCGTTCCCGCAAAATTGAGCGAGAAAATGCCTGTCATCAACGGCGATCGTGGACCGCCGCGGAGGGAGAGCTAGGCGATTGTGAAGCGCACTACGCCGCGGGACTCCTCTTCGGCGATGCGCCCGTCGGCGAGCAGCAGGTCGACGTGGCCGAGCACCTCCGAGAGCGTCAGGTAGGCCTGGGTGACGGCGATGTTGCCCCACAGCTCGACCGCGATCTCGTGCGCGGTGCGCGGCGCGGCGGCGATCAGGCCGTGGATCTTCTCGGCGCGGCGCTCGTGCATGCGCAGGCGCTTGTCGATCAACGCGGCGTGGTCGTCGATCGGCTCGCCGTGCCCCGGCAGCACGAGCGACAGCGCCATCGCGCGCGTAAGTCGTAGCGAGGCGATGTAGTCGACCAGCGCCTGCGGGCGGGGCCCGGTGAAGTCGGGTCCGGCGCCGAGCGGGCGCGCGATCAGCGGGTTGGAGGAGATGTGCTTGATCAGATGGTCGGCGGCCAGCATCGTCGAGCGAGCCTCGTCGTGGAGAACCGTGTCGGAGGGGCTGTGGCCGGGGCGGTGCAGCACGCGCAGCGTGCGGTCGCGCAACCTGAGCTCCTCACCGTCGCGCAGCGGGCGGGTTACCTCGACCGCGGAGCCCCACGCGCGGAAGCTCGCCGAGACCGCCCGCAGCGCCGTCACCACGTCGGCGGGGATGCCGTGCAGCAGCATCGTCCGCTCGGCGAAGCGGTCGTCGAGCTCGGCCGCCGCGCGGAAGTCGCCCAGGTAGGGGACGAGCCCCTCGAGCGCCGCGACCTCGGCGCCGGAGCGCCGCGCGAGGATCGAGGCGAGGCCGAAGTGGTCGATGTGCTGGTGGGTGATCACGAGCAGCTCGAGCTCCTCGATCGCGTGCCCGCGCGCGGCGAGCGCCTGTTCGAGCTCGTCCAGCGCCTTGCCCGAGTTCGGGCCGGAGTCGACGAGCGTCAGCGGAGAGTCCTCGATCAGGTAGGCGTTCACGCGCCCGACCATGAACGGGGTCGGGATCGCGAGGCGGTGGATGCCCTGCTCGGCGGCGCGCGCGAGCAATCGCTCCGCATGGGCATTCTGCGTGCCGCCCGGATCTTGGTCGCCGGGCACAGCTGGCTGATCTGTGCTCCCCTGACGCTGTTGTGACTGCCTGGCAGGCTCGGCGGCTTCGCCGGCCGGCGCCCGCTCTTTGGTCACGAGCGGATCAGATCGAGCACTTCGTCGCGGCGGCGCTCCATGTCCTGCACTGAGACGAGCGACTCCAGGCACAGGCGCAGCAGTGGCTCGGTGTTCGAGGGGCGCACGTTGAAGTGCCAGTCGGGGTAGTCGATCGAGATCCCGTCGAGCTGTTTCTGCTCGGCATCGGCGTAGCGCGCGGCGATCTCCCGCATCTTCGCCTCCTGGTCGGTGACCTCGGAGTTGATCTCGCCGGAGATGAAGTACTTCGAGCGGTAGGGCTCGAGCAGCTGCGACATCGACTTGCCGCTGCGCGAGAGCAGCTCGAGCACGAGCAGCGCCGGGATTGTTCCCGAGTCCGCGCAGTAGAAGTCGCGGAAGTAGTAGTGCCCGGAGACCTCACCGCCGAACAGCGAGCCCTCCGCGCGCATGCGCGTCTTGAAGAAGGCGTGCCCGACGCGGTTGATGTGCGCGGTGCCGCCGGCCCGCTCGACCGTGTCCGCGACCGCGCGCGAGGCGCGCACGTCGTAGAGGACCGCCTCGGGTCGGGTGGGATCCGATCTTTTGCTCAGCAGCGACTCGGCCAGCAACGCCGTCAAGAAGTCGCCGTCGACGAAGCGGCCGGTCTCGTCGATGAAGAAGCAGCGGTCGGCGTCGCCGTCCCAGGCGATCCCGAGGTCGGCACCGGCGGACAGCACGCGGTCGATGATGAACTGCCGGTTCTCGGGCAGCAGCGGGTTGGGTTCGTGCTCGGGGAAGTTCCCGTCCGGCGTCCAGCAGGTCTCGATCAGATCGAGCCCGAACCCCTCCAGCAGCGGACCGGCGACGGGCCCGGCCATCCCGTTGCCGCCATCGACGACGACCTTCAGCGGTTTGATCACCGACGGGTCGATGAACCCGAGCACCGCCTCGTGGAACTCCCCGTAGAGATCGACCTGCTCGAGCGAGCCTTCGCTGGATGACTCCGGCAGGCCGCCTTCGATCATCCGCCGGATGTCCTGAATGCCGCTGTCGCCGGACAGCGCGATCGCGCCCTCGCGCACGAGCTTCGCGCCGGTGTAGGCCTTCGGGTTGTGCGAGGCGGTGCACATCAGCCCGCCGTCGAGCTCGCGCGAGCCGACGAGGTAGTAGAGCATCTCGGTGCCGACCTGGCCGGCGTCGAGCACGTTCGCACCCTCGCCCAGCAGCCCCGCGCGATAGCGCTCGGACAGCTCGGGTGCCGTCAGGCGCATGTCGCGCCCGAGGCCGACGCGCAGCTCCGAGATCGGCTTGCCGGAGAGGTCGGAGAGCACGTGCGCGAACGCGCGCCCGATCTGCTCGGCGATCGGGCCGTCGATCTGCTCGCCGTACAGGCCGCGGATGTCGTAGGCCTTGAAGATGTCGGGGGAGGGGGTCATTGGCTCGCAATCCTACGGGTTGCTTGGGAGGCCTGGTCTGAGGATCTGCGGGCCTCGGGTGTGAGCCGAGCCACAGGCTCCGGGTCTTGCATCCAGAGATCACGTATCCACGGCGTCTTTGCACACGGGCGCGCGCGGATTCGTAGACTGGCGTACATGTCAGGACATTCCAAGTGGGCCAGCATCAAGCACAAGAAGGCGATCGTCGACTCGCGCCGCGGCGCGCAGTTCACGAAGCTCGCGCGCTCGGTCACGGTCGCGGCGCGCGACGGCGGCGGCGATCCGGTCGGCAACCCGGCGCTCGAGCTCGCGATCCGCAAGGCCAAGGAAGCGAGCATGCCGAAGGAGAACATCGAACGCGCGATCGCGAAGGGCACGGGCGAGGGGGGCGAGGCCGAGGCGATCGAAGCGGTCCTGTACGAGGGCTACGGCCCCGGCGGCGTCGCGGTGCTCGTCGAGGCGCTGACCGACAACCGCAACCGCACGGGCGCCGACGTCAGACATGCCTTCTCCAAGCACGGCGGCAACCTCGGCGAGCCGGGGTCGGTCGCGTACCTGTTCGAGAAGAAGGGCACGATCGTGATCGACGCCGAGCGCTATACAGAAGACGACCTGATGGCCGCGGTCGAGGCCGGCGCCGATGACATCGTCACCGACGACGGCGCCTTCGAGGTGCTGGCCGACCCCGCGAGCTTCTCCGCCGTGAGCGGCGCGCTAGCCGCGGCCGGCGTCGAGACCGACAGCGCCGAGATGTCCTACCGCCCTACGAGCCTCGTGCCGATCGACGAGGGTCAGGCGCGCAAGCTGATGAACCTCACGGATGCGCTCGAAGAGCTGGACGACGTCGACGAAGTGCACGCCAACTTCGACGTGCCCGCCGACGTGCTCGAGCGCGTCATCGGCTGACCTTCTCCGCGGGTCTCCGCTCCCTGCGGGTTGCTGTTTCCTGCCGGCTGCCGTTCTGTGGCTCCCCGTTCCCGCGCTGGCTTTCCATTCCCGCGGCTGCCGTTCCCGTGGGCTGTCATCCCCCGCCTCGGTGTATCAATAATAATCCCCGCCCCATGAACGTGAACACCCCCAACTTCGCCGCTCGGCCCCCCGTCGTGATCCTCTGCGGCGGGCGCGGCACGCGCCTGCAGGAGCACACCGTGGCGATCCCCAAGCCGCTCGTCGAGATCGGTGGCCAGCCGATCGTCTGGCACGTGATCCAGCTCTACGCGGTCCAGGGCTTCCGTCGCTTCATCCTCGCGACCGGTTACAAGAGCGAGCTGATCGAGCAGTTCGTCCGCGGCTGCCGCTGGCCGGTGGGGGTGCGCGTCGAGTGCGAGGACACGGGCCTGGAAACCCCGACCGGCGGCAGGATCAAGCTGCTGGAGGAGCGGCTCGCGGAGGAACCGCGCTTCTGCGTGACCTACGCCGACGGCGTGGCCGATATCGACCTGTCCGCGCTGCTCGAGTTTCACTCAAACCACGGCGCGCTCGCGAGCATGACCGTCGTGCGCCCCGAGCTGCAATTCGGCGTGACCGAGCTCGACGACGCGGACGGACGCGTGATCGGCTTCCGCGAGAAGCCGCGCTCGGAGCACTGGATCAACGGGGGGTTCTTCTGTATGCAGCGGGATGCGCTGCGTTACCTCGAGTCGAACAGCGTGCTCGAGCGCGCGCCGTTGGAGCTGCTGGCCGCCGAGGGCGAGCTGCGGGCCTACCGACATGAGGGGTTTTGGGAGTGCATGGACACCTACAAGGATGCGGTCGCTCTGAACGATCTGTGGGACTCGGAGCGGGCTCCTTGGCGGCTCTGGAGTTAGATCCCGAAACCCTCCCGGCTTTACAGCGGGTTCCTTCGACGAACACGGTCCCTTCGGGGATCGATGTCCGCTCGACCGGAATGGGCGCTGCTGTGGGCTCCTGCCCGGTCTTGGGCTCAACCGGCCGATCTGACCTCGCCGCCCGCCGGGACCTGCTTGCCGGGGTGCAGGGGCTGAGTTGGGGGAGTCATGGGTGTTGCGTAGACCAAACACTCGACGGATGTTCGACTGAGTCGAGCATAATGCCCTCGCCAAAACCTCGCAATTTGCGGGCTTATGGTGCCGGCTGGGAAAAGATCGAGGGATCGCCATAGATTCGGCTGGCGATGCATACATCGCCGACAGCAGCAACGATCGTATACAAGAGTGGATACCGGAACGCCAAGCCGCCCACGACACTAAGACGATCTACTACACCGCCAAAGAAGAAGCCGCCGTAGTGGCCTGCCGTAACCACCCCGAATGGGCAAACCTACCGTGTCAGATCGAACCAGGCGCGCAGCCTGACCGTGGGTTGCCTGAACTGGCAGTCACTACCATAGCGTCCTACAACATCTGGGACCAGGCGGAAAAGACCGAAGAAAAGTTCGGTACCGGGGCCAAAGCCGTCACACGTACAAAGACCGAGACCTATGACGCCGCGGGCCGCGCGCTGACCAGCGAAGAGAACAGCGTCACCGGCGACTGACACTGCGTTGCCAAAGGTTACCGATGAATACAGCAACTCCACAGGTGCGATCGAAAAGGAAAGTACATCCGAAGGTGCGATAAAAAGTAAGTACAACACTCTCGGCCAGCTGACCGAATATTCTGATGCGAGCGGAAACGTCGCGAAATACGTTTATGAAGAAGGCGGTGACGGTCGCTTGGAGGAACTCAGCGAAGGTAAGGGCGAAGAAGCCAAGAGCACTCAGACCTTCTCCTACAACGCTATGACTGGCTCGATGGAAAAGCTCGTAGACACTGCGGCTGGCATGAGCTTGGCCCAAGGCACGTTCACGGCCAGCTATGATGTCGAAGGCAAGATGACCAGCGAGATCTATCCCAACGGCATGTGCGCCAACACAGCGTACAACTCGGTCGGCGAGGCGACGAGCCTGGAATACATCAAGACTCGCAACTGCTCTGAAACCGGTGCATCGGTGTGGTTCAGCGACAGCATCGTGCCGTCGATCCACGGCGAATCGCTGCAGCAGACGAGCACATTGGCGAAAGAGAACTATGCCTACGACAACGCTGGACGTCTGCTCGAAGCTCAGGAAACGCCCGCCGGCAAAGGCTGCACCACCCGCCTGTACGCCTACGACGAAGAATCGAACAGAACCAGCTCGACCAAACGCGAACCCGGTACGGAAGGCAAATGTGCCACCGAAGGCGGCACCGTGGAACGCCACACCTACGACGAAGCCAACCGCCTCACCGACGAAGGCGTCGAATACGAAGCGTTTGGCAACATCATCAAACTGCCCGCAGCAGATGCGGGCACCGGCGAAGGAGCCCACGAACTGAGGAGCACCTACTACCTCGACGGACAGGTCGCGACCCAGGAACAGAACAAAGAGCTGATCGACTACAAATACGATCCGGCTGGTAGGACGCTAGAAACAGCTTCGGAAAACACGGAAACCAAAGCTAAAACCAACGTAATTTCCCACTACGCGGGCTCCGGGGAAGCGCTCACATGGACGAGCGAAGGCACCGAAAAATGGACCCGTAAGGTCCCGGGCATCGATGGTGCCCTCGATGCGGTTCAGGAAAGCGGCAAAACGCCGGTCCTGCAACTGCACGATCTGCAGGGCAACGTCGTCGGTACGGTAGGGGATAGCGAAAGCGAAACCAAACTGCTCTCCACGTACAACAGCACCGAATTCGGCGTACCCAGCGAAGGCAAAGCACCGCCCAAGTATGCGTGGCTTGGAGCGTCGGGTCTATCGACGGAAACGTCGTTCGGGTCTGGGGTGGCGACCCAGGGTGGCGCAACGTACGTACCCCAGGTGGCACGTAGCTTGCAAACCGCCCCGGTAATCCCTCCAGGCGCGTTCCCGAACGGGCAGCCAGGTACACAGTACATCGCGATGGTGTCGCCAGGAGAACTCATACCCGCACAAGAACGAGCGACGCGGGCCTGGGAAAAGACGGAAGCAGAACGGCAGAAACAAAAGGAAAAAGAAGCCGCAGAAGCACTACAGAAATGCCAGGAAGAGGGAGGATGTGGAGCGGAATATGACCCGAAGTGCAGTCTGTCTGTAGGGATCACAGGGAACGGCAAAGGAGTTGTGTCTGCATTGGGAACAGCGAGTTGCAGCGGGGAGGAGTTGCCGAGATACACTGAGCTTGAGGTATGCCTCGTTATAGAACCTGAAGATGCGGAACTGTACGATACTGGTTTAAGTCTGTGCAAAGCAGATGGGTCCGGTTATGACCCTGAAGGCAAGTTAAGTGACGTGGGGCTGCAAAAGACACTTTTCGACGGTGAAAGTGCGCCGTGTGAACGCGAAACTGTATATTATGCTTGGGCTTGGTTTTGGATACCTGGGGGCCATGGAGGCGCCCGTCAAAAGTGGTCGAGCGCATGGCGTTGCGGTGAGTCAAAACTTGAACAAATTGCAGAATGGTCCGAAACCATTAGCGGTATTATCCCACCAATTGACGTCCCCTGATGGGTACACTTATTGTCCGCGCTGGGATTATGTTGATGGTATGCGCAGCGGTCGCCGGCTGTGGAGAATCAAACCCCCGCGAGAGTTCCGCAACGTATCTGGGAGGACGGCTGATCAAGAAGTACCCGATTAAGTACGCACCCAATGGTCGGCAAACGCTGGCGAGGGAACGATTGCCAGGAGGCTACATATCGTTGGTTGGAGAGCGGTACGCGTACATGGGCCAAGCCTATTTAAAACTGAGTGCTCATATGGAAGAACTAGGCAAGAAGGGCCTGGTTTCAGCCGGTGGGGGTGGTACCTCGATAAAACCCGGCGAATACGGTGCCTCTTTGATGCAGGTCGAACGTGGCTGTTTCGGCCGAAATGAATATACGCTGGTATATGGTCTGCTTCGTGATCGCAGCGATACCGTGACTGCACGGGGACATAGGACGTCGATAGTTCTTAAAAGGGTAGCTATTCCGGCCGACCTCCATGCTGGTGGGATACTTGTGTACACCGTACTAGGGCGAGGGCCGATCGATGTGGTGACGCAGACGCCGAGTGGGCGAGTCGTGAACAACGAATCCTATCCCCTAAAGTCGGCTATCTGCGGATGAGTATCATGGTGGACATCATCTTCATCCTCTTGGGGATTTGCTTCGTCCCTATCCTCGCCATTCCCAGAGGGTTAGATGAGTCGTCGAGTAAAGAAGCCGACCGACTGCTCACTGAAGAGGGTCAAAAGCAGCTGCTCCCGGAGCTGGGGCCAAACCGAGAGTATGATCTGGCAGTCTTCTTGACCAGAGTCAGTAAATCGCGAAAGGCGGCGTGGTGAGGTCTACCGGATTGGTTGGTGCGGCGCGTTGGGTCGGGGTGTTGGCCTCTACCTTGCTTGTAGTGTCAATCTTCGCATCGAGCGTATACGCCTCCGCGGGCTTCGGGATCGAGCGCTACGGCCTGACGGCGACAGAAGAAAGCGGCCCGGCGGATACACAGGCCGGCTCGCATCCCTACGAACTGACGGCCGAAGCTGTGCTTGAGCCGAACGTGCACAACACGGGTGCGGATGAAGTTAGGAACCTGGATTTCGAACTGCCGCCGGGGCTGATCATCAATCCGGCCAATATTCCTCAGGATAACGCTGTCGGGACGGCTCAGTTTGGCGTTGCGGGAAAAATCGTGTCCACTACTGTATACAGCCTGGCTCCGGTGCCGGGAGGGCTGGCGCGGTTCGATTTCACGCTCGAAGGTGCCGAAGTGATTGCTGATATCTCAATTCGAACGGGCAGTGACTATGGGATGACATTGAGCATCCAGGACCTTCCTCAACAGGAGATCGAATCGGTGAAGCTGACATTGGGAGGACCGTCGATCCCTAGGTTTCTGACGTTGCCCACCTCGTGCGCCGGATCGCTGCAGACGACGCTGCAAGGCGAATCGTGGGGAGCAGAAACGGCATCTCTGCCGGCCTCGTTTCCGCGGATGACCGGTTGTGGAGGGCTGTCGTTCGACCCGTCGATCAACGTCGCGCCGGATACCACACGGGCAGATGAGCCCGCAGGATATGAGCTGGATATACAGCTCCCGCAGGACGAACAGTCAGCAGGCTTGGCCACGGCACAGCTCCAGAGCGCGACGATCGCGCTTCCCGCGGGCACGTCGTTGTCGATGTCTGGGCTGGAGGGATTGGCCGGTTGCGGTGAAGCGCAGTTCGGGCTGACTTCCTCGCAACCGGGGACCTGTCCCGCGGCGTCCGCCGTCGGGACGGTCGAGATCGAGACACCGTTGTTGACCGACCAGCTCGCAGGTCATGTGTACATGGCGGCGCCGAGCGCCAACCCATTCGGCTCGCTCGTCGCGCTGTACGTCGAAGCGCAGGGTTCGGGCCTGCTCGTCAAGCTGGCAGGACAGATCGGGTTGTGAACCCCGTTACTGGCCAGCCAACGCTGACGTTCGACGATATGCCGCAGTTGCCGCTCAGCGACGTCGAGTTCTCGTTCTCTGGCAGCGCGTGGGCGCTGATCGCCAACCCACAGACATGCGGGCCGGCCACCGCGACGAGCGAGCTCGCGCCGTGGAGCGCCGGTCCGGATGCGACGCCGTCCTCGTCGTTTGATGTGACGTGGGAAGGCGCCGGCGAAGGGTGCGCCGGCCCACCGCCGTTCGCGCCGTCGTTGAGCGCGGGAACTACGATCGCGACGGCCGGCAGCTTCAGTCCACTGACGCTGACCGTCTCCGGTCACACGCCTGAACAGAGCCTGTCGAGGCTCGGCTTCCAGCTCCCGCCAGGCCTGGAATGGATGTTCTCGAGCGTCCCGCTGTGCGGCGAACCCCAAGCCCAGGAGGGCACCTGCTCATCGGCGAGCCAGATCGGGACGGCGACGATCGTCAGCGGCCCAGGACCGTACGGGGCCGCGCTCACCGGGGCGGTCTACCTGACCGAAGGCTACGCGGGCGGGCAGTACGGGCTGAGCATCGCCATACACGCGGTGATTGGGACCCCGCCCACCCCGTTCAACCTCGGCGACGTGGTGATCAGAGCCGCAATCAGCGTCAACCCTGTAACCGGGGCCCTGAGCATTGCGGATGACCCGCTGCCGCTGGTCCTCGACGGGATCGCGCTGCGGACACAGACGTTCAACATGACGATCGACCGTCCCGAATTCATCCTCAACCCGGCCATCTGCGCATCCAGGCAGATCACCGCGACGATCGAAGGCACCCAGGGCACGGTCGTGCAGGCCTCAGACCCGTTCGGGAACCCCGGCTGTCAGAACCCGCCGGCAGCCCAAGCAGCCCAAGGCTCACCTACCGGTACAGAAGAAACCACAGGCTCGAGCGGCAGCGCCAATTCGTCGCCGAAGTCCACTCCCAAGCTCCTGTTGTCCCACATCGGAGAGAAAGTCTCGGGTGATCATCTGCTCCTGACGTTCACGGCCGCGGCCAACGGTTTGGTGACGATCACCGGCAAGGGGATCCGAAAGTACACAAAGAAGCTACGAGCCGGGGCCCATAAAATCGGGATCACGCTGAGCAAGAGCGACATCTTCGATTGGCGCAATCACCTACGATTCGAGCTCGAGCTGACCTTCAGGATTGCCAGTGGCTCGGTGGGTAAGAAGGTAACGATCAAACTGTAGAAAGCCTTGACAGTCGCTTCATCCCCACAGGCCGACTGCAGCGAGGGAGCTGTGTCATCGTGGCTGTCTTGGATAGAGTCCAGCCGATGTTCCGAACGCGTTTCGGTGTTGCCCGCGATGTTGGTGGAGGGCTGGTGGAAGCAGCGGCATCGTCGGCAGGACGAACGGTTGTTGATCGTACCGGAGGAGCGGCGATGACACGAGGATCGTTGCGTGCCCTGCTGCTTACGCTTATCTGGTGCGCCGTCTTGGCCGGCGTGTTCATGTTGTCGGGGACTCGGGCGTTGGCGGCTGGGGGCGAACCCTTGATTGGCGGCGTGTCGGCGACAAACGTCAGCGAACATGGGGCGACGCTGGAAGCGCAGATCGATCCGGAGAATCTTGAAACGATCTACGAATTCTGGGTCGAGTCTGCGAACTGCCAGCCTGGACCCTGCGATTCGATCGGTGTGGATTCGGTGGGTCATGGTTATATAGCTGCCGGCTCGGCATCTCAGACCGTGAGTGTCGTACTGAGCGATCTGCAGCCGCACTACTCCGTCAGGGAACGCCCGCTGAAGGAAGCGCTGCAACGCGAGCAAGCCGAAGCACGCGAAGCTGAGCTGCAGGCCGAACGTGAAGCCGGCGATGGGTCTGGCGGTGTGTCGCTTGACAACACGAGCTTGATGGTCGAGAGAACCGGCGTGGTGGTGTTAAAGTTCGACTGCACGGGTATCGGCGCATGTAGCGGCAAGCTGATCCTGAAGGCCAAGAAAGGTAAGAAGAAGACGACGACGATCGGGACGGCCAACTTCTCGATCCCGGCGGGCAAGGTCGCAGCCACCAAACTCAGCCTGAACGCCGTTGGGAGGGCGCTGCTCAGCGCGGATCATGGGCGACTGAACACCGCCAGCCTGACGATCGCCGAGCTCAAACCCGCCGCTGGGCAGACCCAGACCAAGCGCGTGCGCCTTATCGAGCAGAGGTTCCACAAGGCCGAGAACGGGGAATAGTATGTATCGCTGTAGGCAGGGCTGACCTGTATCATTGAGGAGGTTATGGTGGAGGGGAGTTCGACGAGAAGATCGTTCCCGGCGCGGGTATTGCCGCTCGCGCTCATTGTCTGCGCCGTGATGGCCGGCGGGCTCATGTTGTCGGGGGCTCAGGCGTTGGCGGCTACGGGTGAACCCGTGATCAGCGGCGTGTCGGTGACGAATGTCACCGAACACGGTGTGACGATCGAAGCGCAGATCAATTCGGAGGGCAGCGAAACCGCTTACGAAATCAGGCTGGTGTGGCAAGTGGCCGATCCGAAGGGGGGTCCACCGAATGGGGGAGAGGGCGAACTGCCGACTGGAGGCCCACAGACGCAGACGGGAAACATCGCCGCTGGCTCTGGCGATCAGACGGTAAGCGCGACTCTGGCCCTGCAGTGGGGGTATACGTATTATTACGTAATCGCCGCGATCAGCTCTGCCGGCAAGACCAAGGGTGAAAGTCCTTATTCTATCCCGTTTCACATCAGCGGCGAATTTCCCAACGGAAGCGGGACGGGTCCGCCGTATGAATCGGAAATCCCGCTGTGGTCGACCAGGCTGGCTGAATCGGAGTCGGCTCAAACAGTCAGAGAATACGAAGCAAAACAGCAACAGAAGGCCAAGGAACAGGAAGAATTCAAGGCCAGGGAAGCGGTCAGGCTCGCCGCCGAAGCGGCGGAAATAAAGCGGATCGTGGAAGAAAAAACAGCAGCAGAAGCAGCGGCGCGGGCAGCGGTTCGCCCAAGGTGCGTCGTGCCCTCATTGATGGGAGACACCTTGAGCAAGGCGCAGCGGGCATTGAGCAAAGCTCACTGCAAGCTGGGCAAGATCACCGAGCCTCGCACGGGCCGGGGTGCGCTTGTGGTCGTGGGGCAGGGCGTGGAGCACGGGAAGCAGCTCCCAGACGGGGCTGCGGTTGCGGTGAAGCTGGCTCGCCCGGTTCGTCGCCGGTAGCGGTACGTGCTGATGCAGGGCGGGAGATCCCTCGTGTCTGTCTCGGATAGAGTCCAGCCGATGTTCCGAACACATACGCAAACCAGATCAGGCCGCTGGGCTGTCGTTATGGCCATGCTCCTGTTCCTGGCCCTCGCACTATTCGTCGCGCCAGTCGGTGCCCAGGCGCCGGCCGGGGGATGCCCGCCAACGTCGTCTGCCGCCTCCAAAAGCGCACCTCCGAGTACGCCCCTCTCGACCACCGCCGGCACGGTCAGCCCGGCCCCGGAACAGATCGTCGCGTGCGTCGGCTCTCAGTCGATCACGGGTGTGACGTACTTGCACTGGGCGACTGTCGTGCGGAAGTCCGCAAGTCCCTCCAAGCATGGTCCCTCGACGACCGAAGTAACGAATGAGGTGATGGGCTTCCTGATCTCCTCAGACTGGGTGCTCGACGAAGCCGATGCACTGAACATCCATGTGCCGGAAAGCACTGTTCGTCACACGTTCGACCACCTACGCGCCGGACAGTTCCCCAAGCGGCGGGAATTCAAGGCGTTCCTGCGGAAGTCCGGGCAGACCGTCGCGGATCTGATGTTCCGTGTGCGGCTGAACCTGACCTCGGCGAGGATCCAAAAGCGCGTGGTCGCCGGCCATCGCGGCACACGCAGTCAGCAGCGGGCGATCAAACGCTTCGTTCAAGAATTCAAACTGAAGTGGACGGCTCAGACATATTGCGAACCGGGTTACGCCACCTCGGACTGCGGGCATGTACAGGCGGGTTTGTAGGGCACGGTCACGGTAGGTGTCGCCGCGGGCGGAGGCGGCCTGTATCGTTGTGGGAGACTGCGGTGGGGGAGAGGAGCTGTGATGGAGGAGAGGGAGGAGAACTTGACGAGAAGGCCGTTCCCCGTGCGCGTGTTGTTGCTTGCGCTCGTGGCCTGCGCTGTTCTGGCCGGCACGCTCGTGTTGCCGACGGACCGGGCGTTGGCAGCCGGGGGCGAACCCATGGTCAGCGACGTGTCGGCGACGAACATCACCGAAGACGGTGCGACGCTCGAAGCGCAGGTCAACCCAGAGGGCAGCGCGACGACATACGAATTCTGGGTCGGGTGCGAAAATCCCCCTCCGGGTAGTGCTACATGCGAAGCGGTCGCGGCGAGTCCACAGGGGCAGGGCAATCTGGCTGCCGGCTCGGAAAATCGGACGGTGAGCGCCAGCCTGACCGATCTGCAGCCGGGTACTTCCTACTGGTATGTAATCGTCGCGAGCAGCGCTGCCGGCAGGGCTGAAAGTCACGATCGCCCGTTGACGACGCAGCCCGCTGATGCCTGTAACGTGGTGTGTCCGCCCAAAACGGAAATCTCCGAACAGGCCGAAGAATCGGCGAGGATCGCGGCCGAAGAAAAAAACCCGGCCAGAGAAGCCGAGCGCGCGCAGGTCGCCAGGGAACAGGCCGAACGTGAAGCGGCGGCGACGCGGGCCGGGCAGCCGTCCACGACTCCTGTGCCTGCCAAGACCAGCCCATCGGTGCCCGCGACCGGTGGCGTGGCGCTCGCCGACACGAGCATCACCGTCCAGAGCAACGGCATCGCGCTCGTGCGGCTCAACTGCCTGGGGATCGCCAGCTGTCACGGCAAGCTCACGCTCACGGTGCATGGCACGAAGGCGCAGGGCACGGGCGAGGTGAAGGACATAAGCAAGGCAAGCGCCACGGGCAAGGCGAAGGGCAGGAAGCAGCCCCACGCGGTCACGCTGGGAACCGTCAGTTTCGCGATCTCGGGAGACGAAGCAAAGACGGTGAAGCTCAAGCTGAACGCGACCGGACGGGCACTGCTCAGCAGCGATCACGGACACCTCAGCGCGAGCCTGGCGATCCTCGAACTCGCACCCAGTCCGAAGAACACCCAGACGAAGACCACGCATCTCACCGAGCAACACAAGGCTGGGGGCAAGAAATAGCGAAGGGGAGTCGGGAGCTGACCTCGGCGGGGCGTCGGTGCTGCACGGTGGTACACTTGGTCCATGCCGACCACCCTTCCCCGTCACACAATCACCGAGACGCCGCCACTGCGGGAGGCGCTCGACGAGCTGCGCGCCAAGCTGGGGGAGGGGGAGCGGATCGACTTCGGCGAGCTGGTCGTGCTCGGGGCCCAGGTCAAGGCGCGCCGGCTGCGAACCGACGATGCGGCGGCCCGGGCGGCGCGCGAGCGCCTGGCGGAGATGATTCGCACGCGATCGTTTCCGTATGAGATGGACGTCGAGGCGGCTGAAGAGGTCAAGCACCTCGGGTTGATCGCCAATTACGAGTAGCGGTGCTGCTGCTCGACAACTCGGCGTGGTCGCGTATCGTCAACGGCGCCCTCGACGACGAGCGTGCTGAGACGGTCGCCGACTGGATCGAGCAGCGCCACCTCGCCACGTGCCTGCCGTTTCTACTCGAGGCCGGTTACTCCTCGCGCTCGGCCGTCGATTATCAGGCGCTGATGGCGGAGCTCGATCGCCTGCCAGGTGTCCAGGTCACACCCCGCGCAGAAGAAGGATCTCTCCAAGCTCAACGCGAACTGGCGATCATCGGTCACCACCGTCTTTCGCCGGTCGACCTGATCATCGCCGCGTGCGCCCACGATGCAGGCGCCGGCGTGCTCCACTACGACCGCGACTATGACGTCATCGCGGATCGTACCTGCCTCGAGTTCGAGAGCGAGTGGCTCGCCCCTCCAGGCACGCTCTAAGGAAACCAGGCTCGGCCGGTCTACCGCACGGGACCCGGCTCTACAAGCCGTCGCGCGCGAAACAGTGGCACGGGCTCGCGGATACCGCGCAGGCGCCGTTCGCCGGCATAGGACCAGCGGTATGCCGCGCGCGCCGATTCGCGCACCTCGCGCTCGGCCAGCAGGCTGCCGGGGCGCGCGATCTGCGTGATGCGGCTGGCGAGGTTCACGGGGCGCCCGAACCAATCGCCCGCGCGCGAGAGGGCCGCGCCGATCGCGATCCCGGCGCGTAGCTGGGGGAAGTCCTCGCCCTCGGCGTCGGCGGCGTCGAGCAGGTCGAGTGCGGCGTCGAGCAGCGGCTCGACTTCCAGCGAGGTGAGCATCGCCGCGTCGCCGATCGTCTTGACCAGGCGCACGGGCGCGTCGATCACTTCGGTCGTGAGCGCCTCCAGCCGCACCGCCTTGCGGGCGAGCTCGTCGGGCGGGACCTGCTCGCCGAGGCGCGTGAAGCCGACGAGGTCGGCGAAGCAGACGGCGATCTCGCGCGAGCCGGCGAGCTGCCCGCCACTGCGCTCGGCCGCGCTGAGCGCCTCGCTCTGGGCCATTTCGCGCAGGTGCAGCGTCAGCAGGTTCGTGATCAACGGCCCCAGCATCGGCGAGAGCTGCGAGGCGGTGTAGGCGTAGCGCTGCGCGAGGTCCTGCTCGCTCACGCCCGGCTCGAGCACGAGCCGCAGCGCGAGCGTTCGGATCGACTCCGCGGCCTGACCGAGGCCACGTCCGAGCGTGCGCATCAGATCGAGGATCTCATCCTCGGAGACGCCCGCCTCACGGAAGACGCTGGTCATGCTCACCGACTCGAGATCGCCCTCCGTGTAGACGGCCTCGTCCGGCCCGGGGATCGGCAGGCCCATCGCGCGGCGCACGGCGATCAGGAAGTCGAGCTCGGTTCCCGTCCGCTCCGCGATCTCGCGCGCGGAGTAGCGTGCGCGGCCGCCGATCACGCGCTCGGCGGGGAGAAACATCAGCGTGCCGGAGGCCGTCGTGCGCTGCAGCTCGGTCAATGGCACCCCGTCCGCGGAGAGGTAGCGCAGCAGCGCCAGGCGCTCGGCGCGCTGCACGCCCTCCAGGCCGTCGAGCAGGCCCTCGGCGGCGAAGTCGATCGTGGGCTCCTCGCTCACGATCGATAGTGAATCTGATTGCGCAGCTCAGTGTCGGTGGCGGTGGGGTACCCTATCCCGGCTTGGTAAAGGATTCGACTGTCCCGACTGAGGAGGTCACGGCGAGCATCTCCGGCGGCGTCGGCTTGCCGCGTTCTGTCAACAGGCAGATCGGTGTCCTCGCTCGGGTGGCGACGTGGCAGCTGCTGTGGGGATGCTCCGCCGTCGCGCGGGAGGTGGGGGTGTGGCGGGCGCGCGCGCTCACGATCCCCGACCAGGCGCTGCGCGAGGATGCGCTGAGCTCGCTCGCCCGCAAGCGCGGGCACGCCGATGGCGCGGCGCTGTTCTGGGCGATCGCGGGTGTGCGCAGCCCACAGCTCTTGCGGGTACTCGTCGCCTATGAGGTGATATGGGACTTTCTCGACAACGTCAGCGAGCGTGGCGTGGCGGCGGGCCAGGTCGATGGGCGGCAGCTGCACCTCGCGTTGGTGGAGGCATTGGATCCGAGCCGGCCGATCTCCGACTACTACCTGGATCATCCGTGGAACGAGGATGGCGGTTACTTGCGGGCGCTGGTCGAAGTCTGCCGGGAGAGTTGCGTGCGGCTGCCCTCATACGAGCGTGTGCGCGTGCCGCTTCTGCGGGAGGCGATGCGAACCGAGGTCTTGGGCCTCAACCACGACCTCGATCCGACCAGACACGATGCGCAGCTACGGGCATGGGCCGGCAGGGAACGCTACTGGGAGTTTGATGTCAGCTGGTTTGAGTTCACGGGGGCTGCAAGTTCCTCGCTCACGGTGCTTGCCCTGCTGGCGCTCGGCGCCAAACCGGCGTGCGCCGATGCGGAGATCTCCCAGATCCGCAAAGCCTATTTTCCTTGGATCTCAGCCGCGACGACGATGCTCGACAGCTATGTCGATCAGCGCGAAGATATCGCCAACGGCAACCACAGCTACATAGCTCACTACAGCACTCCCCAATTTGCGCTCCAGCGCGTACGCGAGCTGATACGACGCAGCCTCTCAGAGGCAAACGCGCTGCCGGAAGGCGAGCGCCACGCGCTGATCGTCGCCGGCATGATCACTCTGTATCTCTCCAAGGACAGCGCTCGCACCGAGGCGATGCGTGCGAGCACCGAGCGCCTCGTGCGAGCCGGCGGCTCGCTCACGAGGATTCTGCTGCCGATCCTGCGGCTGTGGCGGATCGCTTACGGCCAGCGTTCGTGCTGAGCCAGAGGCACGAGCTGTGCGCCGGCCGGCAAGGCAGGCGTCCGGGGCGACGCGCAGAATCACAACCCGTGATCGTTCTCGGACTCGACCCCGGCCTCGCAAACACTGGCTACGGTGTGGTGCGCAGCAGCGCCGGCCGACTCGTGGCGCTCGACGGCGGCGTGATCGAGACGCGCGCGGGCACTTCGCAGGAGCGGCGTCTCGCCGACATTCATGCGGCGGTCGACGCGCTGCTGGCCGAGCACGAACCCGACGCGATGGCGCTCGAGGAGCTGTACTTCGGCCAGAACGTCAAAACGGCCTTCGCGGTCGGCCACGGCCGCGGCGCGGCGATGCTCGCCGCGGGACAGCGCGGGATCGCCTGCGCGAGCTACACGCCCCAGCAGGTCAAGGCCTCCGTCTGCGGCAACGGCCGCGCCGACAAGCAGCAGGTCGCGCGAATGGTCCAGGCGCTGCTCGCGCTGCCGCAGGCGCCCACTCCGGATCACGCATCCGATGCCCTGGCGGTCGCGATGTGCCATGCCAACCGCGCCCCGCTGTCGGCCGCGCTCGCGGGGGTGGCGGGATGATCTGGAGCTCGACTGCCCGCCCGCGCTCACGATGTGATCTCGCGATCGCAGCCCTGGAGCCAAAGTTCGGGAGGGCAAGGCGATGATCGGGATGCTGAAGGGCGAGGTCGCGGTGCGCCGCACCGACCATGTCGTGATCCTCTGCGGCGGCGTCGGCTACCGCGCGGCGGTCTCCGCGGAGACGCTCAAGCACGTCCCGGCTGCGGGCGAGGAGACGACGCTGCACTCGCACCTGATCGTGCGCGACGACGCGCTCCAGTTGTATGGCTTCCACGCCGAGGAGGAGCGCGATCTGTTCCTGCTGCTGCTCTCGGTGCAGGCCGTCGGGCCGAAGGTCGCGTTGGCGGTGCTCTCCGGCGGCACGCCGCGCGAGCTGCAGGCCGCGATCGCGGGGCAGGACGCGGCCCGCTTCCAGGCCGTGCCCGGGATCGGCAAGCGCACCGCCGAGCGGATCATCGTCGAGCTGCGCGAGAAGGTCGGCGACGCCGTGCCGGCGGGCCCGATCGTGGTGCGCCGCGGCGAAGGACCGATGGCGCTCGCCCGCGACGGGCTGATCGAGCTCGGCTATGCGCCCGGCGAGGCCGAGGAGCTGCTGCGGGGCGTGGAGGGCGACAGCGCCGAGGAGCTGCTCGCGCAGGCGTTGCGGACCGCACGCGCGTCATGATGGGCGCGGACCCGGCTCGGACCCGATGCGCCGGGCTGTCGGCCCCGCTCACACCGAGCAGAGGCGCCGTCGCCGGGGCTACGGTGTCGTCATGACGGAATCCGTGAGTACGCGATGACAGCCGAGATCGCCCGCATCCAAACCCCATATCTGGTCGAGGAGGACGAGCTCGACCGCTCGCTGCGTCCGCGGCGCCTGACGGACTTCGTCGGGCAGCGCACGCTGCTCGAGCAGCTCGGCGTCGCGATCGAGGCCGCGAGCGCGCGCGGGGAGGCGCTAGATCACCTGCTGCTGGCGGGCCCGCCGGGCCTCGGCAAGACCTCGCTGGCGCAGATCGTCGCCGCCGAGCTCGAAGTGCCGTTCGTGCAGACGGCCGGCCCGGCGCTGGAGCGAAAGGGCGACATCGCCGCGTTCCTCACCGCGCTCGAGCCGCGCAGCGTGTTCTTCGTCGATGAGATCCACCGCCTGTCGCGCACGCTCGAGGAGACCTTCTACCCGGCGATGGAGGATCACCGGCTGCCGATCACGGTCGGCCAGGGCGCGGGCGCGCGCGTGGTCACGCTCGAGCTGCCGCCGTTCACGCTCGTGGGAGCCACCACGCGCACCGGCCTGTTGACGACACCGCTGCGCGACCGCTTCGGCATCCAGGCGCGGTTGGAGCCCTATGCGATCGATGAGCTCGCGAGCATCGTCAGACGCTCGGCTGGGATCCTCGAGATCGGCCTAGAGGATGATGGTGCGGTCGCGATCGCGGCGCGCAGCCGCGGCACGCCGCGCGTGGCGAACCGGCTGCTCAAGCGGGTGAGGGACTTCGCCGAGGTGCGCATGGAGGGCGTCGTGACGGCCGCCGCGGCGGAGGCCGCGCTGGAGCTGCTGGAGGTCGACGAGCGCGGCCTGGACCGGCTGGACCGGGAGATCCTGCGCGTGATCTGCGTGAAGTTCGACGGCGGCCCGGTCGGGCTCTCGACGCTGGCGGTCGCGGTGGGGGAGGAGCAGGACACGATCGAGGACGTCTACGAGCCCTACCTGCTGATGCAGGGGCTGATCAAGCGCACCCCGCGCGGACGCGCCGCGACACCGGCTGCCTTTGTGCATCTCGGTCTGGAGCCACCGGCGACCGCGGCCAGCCCGGCGCTCTTCTAGCGCCGGCTCCCCTAACCTGTCGAGCAATGGCCCACCCCTTCATCTGCCCAAACTGCGGTCACCGCACGACCGAGCTGGACCGCAACATCGGCTTCACGCGCCAGCCGAAGGGCTGCGAGAAGTGCGGCTTCGCGTTCCTGTTCGAGCTGCTCGACGACTACTACCCGGCGCCGGACGCGGCCTTCTTCGTGTGCGATGGCGAGGGCCGGGTGATCGGCTGCGGGAAGAACTCCTTCGCCTTTACGGGCCTCGAGGAGGAGGAGGTGATCGGCCAGCGCGTCGATCAGGTGCTGGGCCTGAGCTTCGCGAACGGCGACGACCCGGTCGCGACCGTGCTCGAGTGGGGTGTGCGGGCGCTCGACAAGCCGGTTCAGGTCAGCGGCGAGCGCGACGTCGCCGCGAGCGCGAAGGCGGACATGTTCCCGGCATATGACGACGACGGTGGGCTGTTGCTCGTGCTGACCCCCGACAAGTAGGCTGGGCAGAGCCGATGACCGACCCCAGCCGCCACCAGCCGACCGCCGACCCACGTCGTCGCCCATCGTCCCGATGACCGACCGCCGCCGCAACACCTTCGTCCTGCTGATCGTCCTCGGGCTGGTGATCGCCTCGCTGCTCGTGATCGTCGGCATCCCAGGCGTCGTCAAGGCGAAAAAGACGCGTCTTGGCCTGGACTTGAAGGGCGGCGTCGAGCTCACGTACCAGGCGCGGCCGACTGCCCACGCGAAAGTGGACACCGAATCGTTGGAACGCGCGATCACGATCATGCGCAAGCGCGTCGACGCGCTCGGCGTCGCCCAGCCTGAAATCCAGCGAAGCGGCTCCGAAGAAATCGACGTCGCGCTGCCGAACGTCTCAAACGCCGGCCGCGCCGAAGCGCAGGTCGGCAAGACCGCGCTGCTGTACTTCTATGACTGGGAGCCGAACGTGATCGGTCCGGACGGCAAGCCGGCGCCGACCGAAGCTAGCGTGACAGGAGGCGAGAACGCCGCCTCCTCGACCTCGGGGCTGCTCGAGTACCAGGCGGTGCTGCGCGCCGCCAAACGCCCCGCGATCATTCGCAAGAGCGACACGACGCTGAGCCCGGGCTGCACGCCCGAACAGAAGGAAGGCTGCATCTACGGGAGCTGGTATCTGCTCGAAACGCAGAAGGGCAAGGAAAAGGTTCTGCGCGGGCCCGAGGAAACCAAAGCGAACCTCTACTCCGAAGGCTTCAAGGCGCCGAAGGGCGCGGAGTTGAAGGCCGTGCGGGTGAACCCGGGCACGGTGCTCGTGCAGGCGCGCCCGGTGGAAGGGGCCGACGGCAAGGTCACGCAGGCCTCGCCGAACAGCTGGTACGTGCTCAACGACGATCCCGTGCTGGAAGGCAAGGACATCACGAACCCGCAGGAGAGCTCCGAAAGCGAATCGGGCCAGCCGGATGTGACCTTCGGCTTTGACTCACACGGCAAGGGTGTCTTCCAGCAGACCACCAAGGAAATCGCTCGAGCGTGGCCAGGAAGCGCAGCTGCCGGGCGTTACCAAGGAACAGGCCCTGCAGCACTTCGCGATCGTGCTCGACGGCCAGGTGATCACCGCGCCGTCGATCGACTACACGAAGTACCCGGAAGGGATCGACGCTTCGCAGGGCTCTGAGATCTCCGGCGGCTTCACGCTGACCTCAGCTGAAAACCTGGCAGACGAGCTGCAGTCCGGAGCGCTGCCGATCAAGCTGAACCTGATCTCCCAGTCGCAGGTCTCGGCGACGCTCGGCAAACAGGCGCTCAGCCAGGGTCTGCTCGCGGGACTGCTCGGCTTCGCCGTCGTCTGCCTGTTCCTGTTGATCTTCTACCGCGTGCTCGGCGCGATCGCGATCGGCGGCCTGGTGATCTACGCGATCTACTTCTTCGCGCTGATCAAGCTGATTCCGATCACGCTGACGCTTGCCGGGGATCGCCGGTCTGATCCTCACGATCGGGATCGCGGCGGACGCGAACATCGTGATCTTCGAGCGCGTCAAGGAGGAGATCCGTGGCGGGCGCTCGATCGTCTCGGGCATCGCGACCGGCTACAAGCGTGGCTTCGCGGCGATCGTCGACGCGAACGTCGTGACGTTCATGACCGCGTTCATCCTGTTCGCGCTCGCGACCGCGGAAGTCAAGGGCTTCGCCTTCACGCTCGGGATCGGCACGCTGCTGACGCTGTTCACCGCCGTGCTCGCCACGCAGGCCGCGCTCGGCGCGATGAGCCGCTCGCCGCTGGTCTCCCACAAGTCAGCGCTCGGCGCGGAGCGGCGCGGGAACGGTTGGACGTTTGACTTCATGGGCGCCTCGAAGTGGTTCTTCTCGCTATCGGGCACGATCCTCCTGATCGGGGCGCTCGCGATTGGCGGCAAGGGACTGAACTTCGGGATCGACTTCAAGTCCGGGACGCGCATCCAGACGGCGTTCGTCAAGCCCGTCAGCGAGAAGCAGGTGGCCGAAGTTATGACCGCCGCCGGCTACGGCAACGCCGAGGTCCAGCAGTTCAAATCAAAGAGCGTCGGCGGCGAGGGCTTTCAGATCTCGACCGAGACGCTGCGCCCGGAAAAGGTCAAAAAGATCAGGGCGGCCTTCGACGCGAAGTACGGCAACGGCGCGAGCGAATCCGGCACGCCCCACTGGTCCTCGACCTCGATCGGGCCGACGTTCGGCAAAACGGTCGCCAACAGCGCGGTGATCGCGATCATCGCCTCGCTGCTCGTGATCTCTGCGTACATCGCGCTGCGCTTCGAGTGGAAGTACGCGATCCCGGTGCTGATCGCGCTGATGCACGACCTGCTGATAACGGCCGGCGTCTATTCGCTGACGGGCCGTGAAGTGACGACCGCAACGGTCGCGGCGCTGTTAACCATCCTCGGGTATTCCCTCTACGACACGATCATCGTGTTCGATCGTGTGCGCGAGAACGTGCCGCGCATGCCCCGCGCGGCGTTCTCGCAGATCGTGAACAGATCGATGTCGGAGGTGCTGACGCGCTCGCTGGCGACGAGCTTCTGCACGCTGCTGCCGGTGATCTCGCTGCTGCTGTTCGGCGGGGAAACGCTGAAGAACTTCGCCTTCGCGCTGATGGTCGGGATCGCCTCGGGCGCCTACTCCTCGATCTTCATCGCCTCGCCGGTGCTGACCCACTGGAAGGAACGCGAGGGCTCCTACCGCTCAACGCCGCGCGCGGATCGTCGGCGAACTCGGCAGCGTGCCCGCGTATGCGACGGCGCTCGGCGGCCAGCCCGTCGACGTCGAGCCTGCGCAGGCGCGCAAACGCAACCGGCGCGGGAGCATCACCGCGCCCGAGGAGCCGGGTGAGCAGATCTCGCGCGACGAGTTCCAGGAACTGGTGCGTGATCTGGACGTCGACGCCGAGCCGAAGCAGAAACAGCAGAAGCAGCGGGGTCGCGCTGCGGTCGCCCAGCGTCCGCAGCAGGAGCCGCAGGAGCAGGAGCAGGGAGAACCGGAGGCAGCAGTGCCGGACGTCGCGGTGCCGGAGGCCCCGCGCGACCCGGCGGCCGACCTGACCCCGGAGGATCTGGTGCTGAAGGAAGCGCCGAAACGCCGCGAGCGCACGAAACGATCGCGCAACAAACGCCATGGGAGGTCGCGCTGATGGGGATGCTCGGCTGGGTGATGATGGGCCTTGCGATCTGGCACTTCACGATCTTCGTGCCCGACCGCTTCTGGGGCGGGATCGTGGGTGCGTTCGTCGGCTCGCTGATCGGCGCGATCGTGGTCGGGCTGATCATCTACGGGGTGAAAGTCTCCGCGCTGGAGATCCCCGGGCAGAAGGCGACGGACATCGCGGTCGTGCTCTACGCGGTCCCGGGCGCGCTGATCGGGATTGCGCTCGTGTATCTCGAGGGCATGCGTCGCGAACGCCAGAGCAGCTAGGGCACGGCGCCCAGCGGCGTCCTCGGTCGCTCGCGTGACGTAGCACGCCACGCTCCCTGCGTCCTTGCCGCGCTTGGCTCGTCCTGCCTCTAGCGGCTCTGGATCGAGCTGAACTTCCGAACGGCACGCGGTGTTCCGGCGCGGTTCCGTCTTGACCGGGCCTTAGCCTGGCCCGGTGGAGAGGCCCCGTTTTGAGATCGCCGACTTGTCCTGCGGACGAGGTAGAGCTGCTGCAGCGTGAGCTCGGTGTGAGCGGGCCGCTCGCACAGATCCTCGTGCGCCGCGGGCTTGCCGAGCCGGCGGCGGCGCGTGCGTTCCTCGCCGCCGACGAGGAGCATTCGCCGACTGGATTTCGCCGGCATCGAGCGGGCGATCGAGTCGATCCTGCGACACGTGGCGAGCGGTGCGCGGATCACGATCCACGGTGACTACGACGTCGATGGGATCTGCTCGACGGCCGTGCTCGTGCGATCGTTGCGGCGGCTGGGGGCGAACGTCGACTGGTACCTGCCCGACCGCGCGAGCGATGGCTACGGGCTGAACCCGGCCACGGTGCAGCGGCTCGCGCAGCGCGGCACGCGGCTGCTGGTTACCGTGGATTGCGCGATCACCGCGGTCGCGGAGGTCGAGCAGGCAAAGACGCTCGGGATGGAGGTGGTGGTCACCGACCATCACTCGCCGCGCGCCGACGGGGTGCTGCCCGACGCTCCGATCGTCCATCCGGCGCTCTGCGGCTACCCGTGCCCGGATCTCTGCGCCACGGCCGTCGCCTACAAGCTGGCCCAGGCACTCGAGCAGACGGCCGCGTCGGGGGGGCTTGCCCGTGCGCGCGCGGGTGTGGTCGATCCTCCTCAGCCGGGTGCGCCCGCCCTGGAGGAGAACCGTGCCCTGGCGGAGGATCTCGACCTGGTGGCGCTGGCGACGATCGCCGACGTGGTGTCGCTGACGGGCGAGAACCGCGCGCTCGTGCGGCGCGGCCTGCGCGCGCTGGCGGGTACCGCCAAGCCGGGGTTGCGTGCCCTGATGTCCGTCGCTCGGATCGATCCGGGCAAGCTGACCGAGCGCTCGGTCGCCTTTGCGCTCGCGCCTCGGCTGAATGCCGCCGGGCGCCTCTATCGCGCCGACGCGGGGCTGGAGCTGATCTTGACCGAGGACCCACTACGCGCGGCGCAGGTCGCCGATGAGCTCGGTCGTGCCAACCACGAGCGCCGGCAGGTGGAGACGCGTATCCGCTATGAAGCCGAAGCACAGATCGCGGCATTGGATCCCACCCACCCGCGCGCGGCCTATGTGCTGGCGGGCGAGGACTGGCACGCGGGCGTGATCGGAATCGTCGCCTCGCGGCTGGCTGAGCGCCACCACCGCCCGGTCGTGCTGATCGCCCTCGACGGTGATACCGGCAAGGGCTCGGGACGCAGCATCGACGCCTTCGACCTGCTCGGCGGCCTCACGGCCTGCGGCGGGCACCTGCGCCGCTTCGGCGGCCATCGCGCCGCCGCGGGGCTCGAGATCGAAAGCGGGCGCCTGGAGGAGTTCGCGCAGGCGTTCCACGAGCATGCCGAGGAGGTGCTCGACCCGCAGGACACGGCGCCGCTGGAGCGAGTCGACGCCGTCGTGGAGTGCGATCAGCTCAGCATGGAGCTCGCGGAGGAGCTGCTCGTGCTGGCGCCGTTCGGACGTGGCAACCCGGGAGTGTCCCTGCTCGTGCAGGACGCCACTTTTCGCGACCTGCGCCCGATGGGGGAGGGCAAGCACCTGCGCTTCACGCTGGAGTCCGGCGGCGCGCGAGCGCGCGGCGTCGCCTTCGGGACCGGCTCGCGTCTGCCCGTCGCCGAGGGTGAGCCGGCCGAAGCGACGTTCACGCTCGAGATCAACGAGTGGAACGGCGTCAGCGAGCCTCGGTTGGTGCTCCGTCAGGTGCGTGCGGCCGAGCCGGAGCTCGAGGACCAGAAGGATCCGGTAGACCCGGTGGCGGTCGACCCGGTGGCCGTGCACGATCTGCGGCCAGCCAAGTTGGCCGTGGGGTCCCAACCGGAGCAGCCACAGGAGGAGCTCACGCTCTTTGCGCTGTCCTAACCGGCGCGCTCGCTCGGCGGGCCGTTTGCGCCCGGCGCCGCCACCGCTTCAATCCGGGTTGTCCGTCCCCTACCCTTAGAGGATGGCGATCGCAAAGGATTCATCCACCAGCCCGCCTGTCGCCCAGCTCGACGAGCCGGCTCCCGCATCCGGGGGGGCCGTGGCCCCGAGCCCCACCGCGGAGCGCCTGGACCTGAACGAGTTCGAGCGGCGGCTGCTCGACGACCTGTTCGCGATCGTCTCCGAGCACGCCGAGGACTCCGCGGTCGAGATCGACCGCGCGCGCGTGGGCGATGCGTTCGTGTTCGCCTGCGAGCATCACGCCGACCAGCGGCGCAAGTCCGGCGAGGACTTCATCGTGCACCCCGTCGGCGTTGCGCGCATCTGCGCGGGCATGCGTCTGGACACGGAGACGCTGTGTGCGGCGCTGCTGCACGACACGGTCGAGGACACCTCTGCCTCGATCGAGGAGGTGCGCGAGCGCTTCGGCGAGCAGATCGCCGCGATCGTCGACGGCGTGACGAAGCTAACCGGGATCACTTTCCAGTCGCGCGACGAGGCGCAGGCGGAGAACTACCGCAAGATGATGGTCGCGATGGCCACCGACGTGCGGGTGATCCTGATCAAGCTCGCCGACCGGTTGCACAACATGCGCACGATCGACGCGATGCCCAAGCAGAAGCAGCTCGAGAAGGCGCGCGAGACGCTCGACATCTACGCGCCGCTCGCCCACCGACTGGGGATCCACGCGATCAAGTGGGAGCTCGAGGACCTCGCCTTCGCGACCCTGCATCCGCGCAAGTACCAGGAGATCAAGGGCCTCGTCGCCCAGCAGCGCGACGAGCGCGAGCGCTACGTCGCGGAGGCCGGCGAGTACCTGGCACGCGAGCTGCAGGCGATGGGGATCGAGGCGCGGATCGCCGGTCGCGCCAAGCACTTCTACTCGATCTACTCGAAGATGACGAAGAAGGGCCGCGAGTTCAATGAGATCTACGACCTGACCGCGATGCGCGTGATCGTCGACTCGGTGAAGGACTGCTACGGCACCGTCGGCGTGATCCACTCGCTGTGGAAGCCGCTGCCGGGGCGCTTCAAGGACTTCATCGCGATGCCCAAGTTCAACATGTACCAGTCGCTGCACACGACGATCATCGGGCCCGAGGGCCGGCCGTTGGAGATCCAGCTGCGCACCCAGGAGATGCACGAAATGGCGGAGTTCGGGGTGGCCGCTCACTGGATGTACAAGACGACGCCCGGCCAAGACCCCGCCGAGCGCGGCAATAGGACGTCCCCGGGCCAAATCAATTCCGGCGAGGACGCGAAGCTGCAGTGGCTGCGCTCGATGCTCGACTGGCAGAAGGATCTGCTCGACCCGCAGGAGTTCATGGAGACGCTCCGCACCGACCTGTTCGAGGACGAGGTCTACGTGTTCACGCCGAAGGGCGAGGTCAAGTCGCTCGCCGCCGGCGCCACGCCGCTGGACTTCGCCTACGAGGTCCACACCGAGATCGGCCATCGTTGCGTGGGCGCGCGCGTGAACGGGAAGATCGTGCCGCTGCACTGCGAGCTTCACTCCGGGGACATCGTCGAGATCCTCACCGCCAAGCGCGAGCGTGGGCCCTCGCGCGACTGGCTGGCGATGGTCAAGACCACGCGCGCGCGCAACAAGATCAAGGCGTGGTTCAAGGCCGAGTCCCGCCAGGACACCGAGCACACCGGCCGCGACCTGTTGCAGGAGCACCTGCGCAAGCAGGGCCTGCCCGCGCAGAAGATCACCGGCTCGGCGCTGCTGGCCGACGTGATCAGGGAGATGGGCTACCGCAAGGCCGACGACTTCTACATCGCGCTCGGTGCGGCGAAGGTCTCGCCGAAGGTCGTCGTGAACAAGGTGATGCAGCGCCTCAAGCAGGGCGAGGCGGCCGACGGCGAGGCGACGGCGGCCGATCTGCTGCGTGTGGGCCGTGCGCGGCGGCGCCCGACGAAGTCCTCCGGCCAGTATGGAATCCGGGTGGACGGCGTCGAGGACGTGATGCTGCGCCTGGCCAAGTGCTGCCGCCCCGTGCCGGGCGATGAGATCGTCGGCTACATCTCGCTCGGTCGCGGGATCACGATCCACCGCGAGGACTGCCCCAACTCCGTGCTCCTGCGCAAGGACCCCGAGCGCTTCACGAGCGTCTCCTGGGAGGGCGACCAGACGACCGCGTTCGTCGTCGAAATCCAGATCGACGCGTGGGATCGCCACCGCCTGCTCGAGGACCTCTCCCGCGTGTTCTCCGAGTCCGGCGCGAACATCCTCGAAGCGCGCTGCCTGTCGACGCCGCCGATGGTCAAGAACCGCTTCGTCGTCGAGGTCGCCGACACGCACACGCTGAAGGGCGCGGTCACGCGCCTGCGCAACATCGAGTCGGTGTTCGACGCCTACCGCGTCACGCCTGGCGCGGGCTAAGCGACGACGTTGAGCGCCCGCGGGAGAATCGAATAGCGCGCCTCGTCGACCTCGCCGATGAAGTCGCCGTCGACCTGCAGCGGCAGCGGGCGCCCGTCGGCACTCTGCACCGTGAGCTCGGTCAGTGCGGGGAAGCTCGAGACGTGGCGATGGCGGGCGATCCGCGCCCGGGAGGAGAAGGCGCGCCAGGCGATCGAGGGCATGTCGAGCGGCCGCGCGCGGTGCAGGACGCAGCCGGCGAGCGCGCCCGAGTCGAGCGCGGCGCCCTCGGCGATCTCGATCGGGCGGTTCTGGAAGTAGGTGAAGGGCGATCCGTTCTGCACGATCGTGGTGACGCCCTCGAGCGTCTGCTCGCCGGCGCGGGCGAGCATCCGCGGCGGGTGCACGAGATAGCGGCGGGCGAACGTGCTGATCGCCGCCCACGTGAAGTAGTAGGCGCCCAGGCGCGCCTTCAGGCGTGGATTGGAATCGACTCGCTCGACCACGCTCGCGTCGACGCCGAGGCCCGAGGCGAAGGTGAAGCAGCGGCCGTTGACGACACCCAGGTCGACCGTTGCGCGGGCGCCAGTCGTCGGCCATCGCGAGCAGGTGCTCGGTGGCATCGACGAGCTCGCCGGGGATGCCGAGCATCTTGCCGAACACATTCGCCGAGCCGCCCGGCAGACAGGTCAGAGGAGTGGGGTTGGCGCCCGCCCACTGCGAGGGCGAGCCGATCAGCCCGTTGGCGGCTTCGTTGACGGTCCCGTCGCCGCCGAAGGCGACGACCACGTCGTAGCCCTCGTGCGCGGCCTCGCGACACAGCTCGGTGGCGTGACCCTGGGCCTCGGTATCGACGGCATCGACCTCGAAGCGCCCCTGCAGCGCGTAGACGACGAGATGGCGCAGGCGATCGGAGACCGTCGTCGCGTAGGGGTTGACGATGATCAGCATGCGCCGCTTGCTTGCAGCCTGCAGCGGCTCGAAGTCCTGCAGCGCCGTCAGTCGCCGATCCTGCTCGTGTACGGGTGAGCCCATCGCAAGGCCCTACACCGCGCGCCGGGGAGCGTTACCGAGCTCTTTCAAGGTCTTGCACAAACGTCCGAGTGCTCGCTATACTGCACGTGCAGAACATAGCTGGACACATCCAGAGGGGTGGAGGGCCTGGCCCTACGAAACCCCGGCAACCACCGTCAAAGTCACAGGCGGGAAGGTGCCAATTCCAGGAGATGTGTGGCGGGCTTCGTGCTCTTCGCCACACGTGACACGGCGAAGACCACGAGCGAAGGAGCCCACATGGCTGTCAGTCATCTGCAGTGCAAGGAGTGCAAGACCCAGTATCCGCTGGAGGCGCTGTACGTTTGCGAGCAGTGCTTCGGGCCGCTGGAGGTCGCCTATGACCACAGCAGCTCGAGCCTCGACGTCGGCGAGCTGCGCCGCCGCATCCAGGGCGGCCCGCAGAACATCTGGCGCTACGCGGACTTCCTGCCCCTGGCGGGTGGCCCTCCCGGCCCCTCCGGCCGGCTCGCCTCGCGCGTCGGCCTGCCGGCGGGGTGCACGCCGCTGATCCGCGCCGACCGGCTCGCCGAGCGCCTCGGCCTGCGCGAGGTGTGGGTCAAGAACGACGCCGCCAACCCGACCCACTCATTCAAGGACCGCGTCGTCTCGGTCGCCGTCACGCGGGCACGGGAGCTGGGCTTCGAGACGATCGCGTGCGCCTCGACCGGCAACCTCGCCAACTCGGTGGCCGCCCACGGCGCGGCGCTGGGCATGGACTCCTACGTGTTCATCCCCGCGAACCTCGAGGAGCAGAAGATCCTCGCCACGGGCATCTACGGGACGAAGCTCGTCGGCGTGGATGGCAGCTACGACGACGTCAACCGCCTCTGCACGGAGCTGTGCGCCGAGCGCGACTGGGCGTTCGTGAACATCAACCTGCGCCCCTACTACGCCGAGGGCTCGAAGACGCTGGCGTTCGAGATCGCCGAGCAGCTCGGCTGGGAGCTCCCCGACCGCTGCGTCGTGCCCGTCGCCTCGGGCTCGCTGTTCACGAAAATCGCCGCCGGCTTTCAGGAATGGAGCGAGCTCGGGCTGATTGAAGGCAGCGCGCCGCGCATGAACGGCGCCCAGGCCGAGGGCTGCTCGCCCGTGGCCAGCGCGTACGCCGACGGCCACGACGTCTGCCGTCCGGTCAAGCCCGACACGATCGCCAAGTCGCTGGCGATCGGCAACCCCGCCGACGGTCCGTACGCGCTCGATCTGGCGCGGCGCACGGGCGGCTCGCGTGGACGCGGTCTCGACGAGGAGATTCGGGCGGGCATCAAACTGCTGGCCGAAACGACCGGCGTCTTCACCGAGACCGCCGGGGGTGTCACGACGGCCGTGCTGGCGAAGCTCGCCGCGCGCGGGGACATCGACCCCGACGAGCGCGTCGTGCTGGTGATCACCGGCGACGGCCTGAAGACGCTCGACGCGGTGCGCGACTCCTTCGAGACCTACAAGATCGACGCCAGCGTGGAGTCGTTCGAGAGCACCGTGCCCGAGGCCGTCGCGGTCTGATGGCGGTGCTCGTGAAGATCCCCACCCAGCTGCGCGCCGCCGCCGAGGGCACCGCCGAGACGGAGGTCTCCGGCGCGACCGTGGCCGAGGCCCTGAACGGCCTGTACGAGCGCTACGGCGAGCTGCGCGAGCGCATCGCCAACGAGGACGGCTCGCTGCGGCGCTTCGTCAACGTCTACCTCGCCGGCGAGGACATCCGCTTCCTGGATGGGCTCGCCACGCCGGTCCCCGACGGCGCCGAGTTGACGATCCTCCCCGCCGTTGCCGGAGGCTGACTAGCGCGCAGCCGCAGTGGCGGCGGGCGCTGCCACGTGGGCGGGGGCGGCCGATGCGGTATGGGCGCCGGTGCTCGGCGTGGCGCCGCTGACGCCGATCGTCGAGACGAGGCCCGCGGCGCACATCGCGCCGATCGTCAGGGCGCGCAGCCGGCGCGGCGTCAGCCAGGTGAAGTTGTGGGTCTGAAGCCACGAGCGGAAGCCCGTCGCGCACGATGCCGCTGCCATTGCACAACCCGCGCACATGCGCTCAGGTTAGCGATCGCACGGGCCATCTGCCACGGGTGCCGGCATGCTCTTCGAGCGCGGATGAGGGAGCGCTTCGAGGGCGACGAACACTTCGCGATTTCTTAACCTCCGTTGAGGTTCGCCTGAGTACCCTGCAGTTAGCTACTCGTATGGCTACTCAAACACCCACCCGTCCCGTCTTCGCCCCCGCGGAGGGCATGACCGAGTTCTTCGACGGGATCGCGTGCCTCGACGAGCGCGTGCGCCGTCAGGCGATGCCGGTCGCCCCGCAGGAGCTACCCGATCGTCCCAGCAGCGAGACCGGCTGCTACATCGAGGTCCAGGGGCCCGGGGAGCGGCTGCTGATACCGCTCGGGTCGGGCGTGACGCACATCGGTCGCGGTCTCGCCGCCGATCTGCGCCTCGACGAGGACTCCGTCTCCCGGCGCCACGCGATCCTCGTATACCGTCGCTCCGGCTCGCGCATCCTCGACGATCGCAGCTCCAACGGCACGTTCGTCAACGGCCGTCGCGTCACGCAGGCGGACCTGCACGACGGCGACGTGCTCGTGCTCGGGCGGGTCGTGCTGCGGTATCTGGAGGTCTGACCAGCACCGACGCCCGTCTCCGCATCGCCGGGTCGGCACGGGCTACCATCGAAGGGATGCGTCCAAGCGAGAGGAGCCGATCATGAAGGCGGTCTGGAACGGAGCGACGCTCGCCGAGAGCGAGGCGACGGTGGTGGTCGAGGGCAACCACTACTTCCCTCCCGAGAGCGTCAGCGAGGAGTACTTTCGCGAGAGCGACACCCACACGATCTGCCCGTGGAAGGGCGAGGCCAGCTACAAGACGGTCGAGGTTGACGGGCAGTCCAACCCCGACGCGGCCTGGTACTACCCCGAGCCGAAGGACGCCGCGGCGGAGATCAAGGATCACTTCGCCTTCTGGAACGGCGTGCAGATCGAGGGTTGATCTGCCGAGCTTCCTGGTGCGGGACTGCTGTCAGCACCCTTCTACTTGCAAGGCATGCCGCGTCCCGCGGAGCTCTGCCGGCTCATGAGAGCCCGGCTTGGCTTCTCCTGGCATGCCTCTCGAGCGTCAGTGACCGCCGAGGCTGAACGCGCCGCTGAGGACGACCGGGCCGGGCTTGGTCGCGTGTTCGTTGGTCTCGCGCGTCAGCAGCATCTCGTGGTATTCACCGGCGTTGGCGGGTAGCAGCGCGCCGCCCTGCGCCTGCCCGTTGGAGCTGACCGGGGGGATCTTGCCCAGCGCGACGGAGCTCGTCGGGGAGTTGTAGAGCCAGACGGCATAGAAGAAGCCGTTCGACGGCGGCAGGTGTTCGGCGGCGATGTAGAAGGCGCGCTTGGAGCCTTCGGAGAGGACCTCGGCCAGGCCGACCGTCTTGCTGTTCGGTTCCGGCGAGGTGAGGGCGATCTGCTTGTCGAGGGTCGGCTTTGCCCGCCGTCGTCGAGGTGCTCGACGTCGTTGAGGTTTTCGAGGTGGTGCTCGGGGTCGTTGCGTGGTCGTGCTGGCACTCGTGCCGGTGCTTTGCGTGCTCGACGATTTGTGTGAGCTGCCGCCACGCTCGTGATCAGGATCACGGCGACGACGACGATCACGACGAGCGCCGCGAGCAGCAGTGCGCCGCCGCGCCTGGAGCTCGGCAGCGAGCTCGGAAGACCCGTTTCCCGCGTTTGACCGGCCTGTGTCGGCGCGGGCGGTGGAGGTGCAGTCGGCGCGGGCGATCTAGTGCTGCGGCCGGCGGCGCGTGCCGGCGTCTCGCCGTCCCCTGCCGGCGTGCGAGCCGGGCCGCGCGGCTCGCCCGGCTCCTGCGCGAGGGCGTCGAGCGCGGCGCGGGCGCGATCGCGGACGGCGTCCTGGGGAATGCCGAGCATCTCCGCGATCTCGGCGTGGCTCTTGCCCTGGCGGACAAGCAGCAGCAGCACCGCGCGCTGGTCGGGAGGAAGGTCGTCTAGTCGGCTCATGGGCGCAGGGTGCGTAGGCTATCGTGGCGCCGGGATGACCACGCCGACCGCGGAGCAGCTGAACGAGTTCAGGGTCGGGTTCGACCGTCTGTACGGCCTCGAGCTGGTGGAGTTCTCCGAGGAGGAGGTCCGGGCCCGGGTGCAGCTGCGCGACGAGCTCAAGCAGCCGATGGGCCTGCTGCACGGCGGCGTCTACGCCTCGATCGCCGAGTCGCTGGCCTCGCTTGCCACGGCCCTCGGGGTGCTCGAGCGTGGCGAGGTCGCGATGGGCCTGTCGAACAACACCAGCTTTCTGCGGCCGGTCACCGAGGGCGCCGTGCACGCCCACGCGACGCGCCTGCACAAGGGGTCGCACCACGTGGGTGTGGGACGTGCGCTTCCGCGACGACGCCGGCCACCTGTGCGCGGTGACGCGGATGACGATCGCGGTGCGTCCTGCGCCGCCGAGCCGCTGGCCTAGTTCGGCGCGCGCAGGAGCGTCGGGGCTTGGCCGGGCAGCGGCTGCTCGCCGAAGCCGGTGTCCGGCAGCGGTGAGGGCAGCGGCGCGGCGGGGGCGCCGACGTCGTTGATCGGCACGGCCGTCTCGGCGGCGGCGCGGGCAAGCTCGGGGCTGTTGGCGTAGATGTCGACCACCACGCCGGCCGTGGGCAGCTCGATCGTCTCGTCTCCCTGCGCCGCCACGCCGGTGACGCCGCGGATGCGAATCGCGCGGTGTGGCTGTGAGCCGGCCGGGATGAAGCTGTTGTCGGGGGATGTGACCACCCGCAGGCGCGCAACGCAGGTGTTCTGACCGCCCTCGGCGCAGTCCCCGTACTGGACCGTGAAGGCCCCGCTGGGATCCTCGGAGGCTTCGGTGATCGCCATCCGCTGGAAGGAGCCGCCCAGCCAGTAGACGGGATAGGGCGCCAGGATCAGGCTCTCGAGCGTCGTGTGGGAGATCGGCTGGTCCTGGAGGGTGTTGCCGCAGCCTCCGAGGACGAGCGTGCAGAGGGCCAGCGCGAGCAGCGCGAGCGGGCGGTTGCGCGAGAGACTGGCTCTACGCATCATGGGGTGGGCGGGCTTCGATACATGTTGGTGATCGGCATCCGCCGGTCGCGGCCGAAGGCGCGCGTGGTGACCTTGATGCCGGGAGGCGCCTGGCGGCGCTTGTACTCGGCGAGGTCGACGAGCCGGATCGTGCGATCGACCTCCTGCTCGGGCAGACCCTCGGCGATCAGCTGCTCACGGCCCTTGTCGAGCTCGATATAGCCGGAGAGGATGCGGTCGAGCAGCTCGTAGGGGGGCAGCGAGTCCTCGTCGCGCTGGTCGTGGCGGAGCTCGGCCGACGGCGCGCGCGCGATGATCGACGGCGGGATCGGGGCGCGCACGCGGGGCGAGCAGCCGTCCACCCGTGGCACGCCGACGCCGCAGCGGCGGAGTTGCGCCACTCGCAGAGGCGGTAGACGAGCGTCTTCGGCACGTCCTTGATCACGGCGAGGCCGCCGGCGAGATCGCCGTAGAGGGTCGTGTAGCCGACCGACATCTCCGACTTGTTGCCGGTCGTGAGCACGAGCCAGCCAAACTTGTTCGAGAGCGCCATCAGCAGGTTGCCGCGGATCCGGGCCTGGAGGTTCTCCTCGGTCAGGTCGGCCTCGTGACCGGCGAGCTCGGCCTGGAGCGCCTGCGTATAGGCGTCCATGACGGGCTCGATCTGCAGCTCGTGCGTGCGGATGCCGAGCGCGGCGGCGAGCGCGCGCGCGTCGTCCTGGGTGGCGGCGGAGGAGTAGGGGGAGGGCATGATCGCCGCGCTCACGCGCTCGGCGCCGAGCGCGTCGGCGGCCAGGCAGGCGACGAGCGCGGAATCGATCCCGCCGGAGAGGCCGAGGACGACGTGGGAGAAGCCGTTCTTCTCGACGTAGTCGCGCAGCCCGAGCATCAGCGCCGCGTAGATCTCGGCCTCTTCGGGCGCGATCGGCTCGGTCAGACGTGGGGAGATAGCGTCGAGCCGCGGGGTCGGGGGACTGGCCGGGAAGCACGACCAGAGGGGGACTTGTGCCGCTTGTGCCGCCGGCTCGCGGATGCGTCCGGCGCACCCGGGGGCGGGCCGGCGGCGTCCAGGTCGAGGTCGCACAGCAGCAGGTCCTCCTCGAACTGCGCCGCGCGGGCGAGCGTCTCGCCGGTGTGGTCGACGACGAAGGAGTGGCCGTCGAACAGCAGCTCGTCCTGGCCGCCGACGAGCCCGCAGAACGCGATCGGAACGCCGTCTTCGCGGGCACGCCGGCCGAACATGCGCTCCCGTTCGAGGCCCTTGCCGGCGTGGTAGGGGGAGGCGGAGATGTTCACGATCAGCCGCGCGCCGTCGGCGGCCTCCTGCGAAGCCGGTGGGCCGGGCAGCCAGATGTCCTCACAGACGGTCAACCCAACCAGCTGCCCACCCAACTCGATCGTCGCGCCCGAGCTCCCGGGTTGGAAGTAGCGCCGCTCGTCGAAGACGCCGTAGTTGGGCAGGTGGACCTTGCGGTAGATCGCCTGGACGGCCCCGTCGGCGAGCACGGCCGCGGCGTTGTAGACGTGTCCTCGGCGTGCTCCGGAAAGCCGACGATCGCGACCACGCCGTGCGTTTCGCCTGCCAGCTCCGCGAGCGCGGCTCGGGCGTCGGCGAGGAAGTGCTCGCGCAGCAGCAGATCCTCCGGGGGGTAGCCGGTGAGGGCGAGCTCGCCGAACAGCACGAGCTCCGCGCCGGCCTCACGGGCGTCATCGAGGCCCGCACGGATGCGCGCCGCGTTGCCGGCGATGTCGCCCACCGTGGGATTCATCTGGCAGAGCGCCAGCCGCACTTCGCAAGCGAGCCTATCCGGTCAGCTCTGCACGGCGGGAGGCTTGCGCTTGCCCAGCGAAGCGCGGCCGTTGGCGCTCGCGGCCACCTTGCGCCGCGGTTTGGCGCCGTTGGCCGGTGATGTGGTGGCGGCTTTGCGCGCCGCGGGGCTTTGCGCCATTGGTCCGGGCTCCGGCAGCGGCTTTGCGTGGAGGCTTTGCGCCGTTGGCCTGCGATGCGCCGCGCCGGCTCGTGCCGCGTGCCTGCGAGCGCTTGGCCGGGAGACCCGCCGCGCGAGCCAGCGAGGCGATCGCCAGGCGCAGGTCGCGCACGATCCCCTCGAGGCCGGGCAGCGCGTCGTAGTCGGCGAGCAGGCCGAAGCCGAGATGGCCGTCGTAGCTCATCACGGCGATCCCGAGCGCCTGGCGGCGGGCGAGCGGGACGACCGGGTAGAGCACCTGCAGCCGGTGGCCCAGCAGATACAGCGGGAACTGCGGTCCGGGGACGTTCGTGACGACGAGGTTGAAGAAGCGCTGGCGCGCCTGCAGCCGCGCCGCCTGGCTGAGGATCGTCGGCGGCGCGAAGCCGGCGAGGTTGACGAGCGCCTGCGCGCCGACGGCCTGGCCGGACTCCTTCAGGTTCTCCATCTCGACGCTGATCTGCCGCAGGCAGTCGGCCGGATCCTCGACGCCGACCGGCAGCGGAGCCCACATCGCGGCGACCTGATTGCCGAGCGCTCCGCGCTGTGAGTCCGCGCGCACGGAGACGGGCACCATCGCCTTCAGCACGAGGCCCTCGGTGTCCTCGTCCCTGCGCGCGCAGGTAGCGACCCAGCGCGAGGCTGACGGACGCGAGCACGACATCGTTGAGCGTGCCGCCGAGCGAGTCCTTGATCGCCTTGAACTGGGCGAGGTCGCCGTCGAGGAAGGTGTAGCGGCGGTGCGGGCCGATGTCGACGTTGAACGGGCTCGGCGGCGCCGGCGCGTTGATGCCGGCGAGCGCCGTCGCACCGATGCTCGCGATGCCGTCCTTCAGCTGGGACGCAGCGCGCCGCGGGGCGCGCAGCAGCGCGCGGGCGCCGCGGCCCATCTCGCCGGGCACGGTCGTGCGCTCCAACAGCGCCTCGCCGAGCAGCTTCGCCGACCCCGGCAGCGGCCGCGCGGTCCAGGGCACCGGCGGGACGCCCGGTGGCCACCGGCTCGGGGGAGGTGTCGAACAGCACGGTGGTGATGTCCACCCCGGAGATCCCGTCGACGAGCGCGTGGTGGGTCTTCGCGATCAGCGCGAAGCGTTCCCCGGCCATGCGCTGCACCAGCCAGATCTCCCACAGCGGCTTGGAGCGGTCCAGGCGCTGGGAGAACAGCCGTCCGGCGAGCTGCTTGAGCGCGGCGTCGTCGGCCGGGCGCGGCAGCGCGGTGTGGCGGATGTGGTAGCGCGGGTTGAAGTGCGGGTCGTCGGTCCACACCGGCCGGCCCTGCCCGAGCGGCACGTAGGCGAGGCGCTGGCGGTAGCGCGGCACCAGGTGCAGGCGGCTGAGGATGTGATCGACGAGCTCCTGCGGCGTCGGCGCCTTGCCCTCGAACACCATCACCGACGCCACGTGCATGTGCGCGGTCGAGTCGTCCTCCAGGTGCAGGAAGGTCGAGTCCAGCGCGGACAGGCGGTCGGGGTTGGCCATTCGCTCGATTGTCGCGGCTTCGGTCTCCCACGTCAACGTCGGGCGATTTTGGGCGGTTTTGCGCACGTCGCCGCTAACCGGGAAGTGTGTCCCCCGTCACAGATAAACCCCGCAAAGACCGCTTAAGCTACGAACAATTGTTCGACCCTGCCGAGTCGTCTCCGTGGATGGAGGCGAACGGGGGACCCACTGCCACGTCGCGGGAAGGCGGCGTGGATGGGGCGAATCGGCCGTTGTTACGGCCGTAACGCCCGGGAGGCGCGCGTCCGTTTCGCGTGCCACACCGGCCGTGAGCCCGACAGCTAACCCCGTAGGCGGAAAACAAGGAGGTTCCTCACCAGTATGTACGTCCCCGCGACTCTCGCGCAGCCTGCCACGGCCCTGACTCCGCTCGTGATCGATGCGAGCGATGCGACACCGCCGCTGCAGGCGCCGGCGCGCACCTCGCTGAGCGCGTTCCGCACGGAGCTGAACGTGCTCGAGGGCCACGCGACGAGCGTCACCGGCAGGCTCACGGCGCGCACGGCCAGCCCCAGCCCCAGCTCGCAGCGTCCCTGGCCGGCGGCGCGACCACGGCATCCGGGCCCGCATCGGCATCACACCCGCGACGGCAACGCGCCACACCGCCGGCGTGGCGGGCCAGGAGGTGCAGCTGCAGGCGCTCGGCGAGCACGGCTGGCGGACGCTGGCCCACACGCGCACCGGCGCGAACGGCCGCTTCCGGCTGCGCTACCTCCCGCGCGAGACCACGAGCGAGCAGGTGCGGCTGCGGTTCGGAGGCGACGCCGAAGACCTGCCCGCGCACCGTCGTCTCGGCGCGCTGAACGTCTATCGCCTGGCCGAGGCCTCCTGGTACGGAGGCGGCGGCGAGCTGGCCTGCGGCGGCGAGCTGACGAGCGCGACGATGGGCGTGGCGAACAAGACGCTGCCCTGTGGCACCGAGGTGACGCTCCGCTACGACGGGCGCACGGTGCGCGTCGCGGTGATCGACCGCGGTCCGTATGTGGCCGGACGCGAATTCGATCTCACCGAAGCGACGAAGCAGGCGCTCGGATTCGGCGGCGTGGGCGAGGTTTGGAGCACGCGCTGAGGCGGTCCCGAGGACGCGCTGAGCGAGGAGGCGAGCAGGCTCCGAGCATGCCGTCCGAGCAGATCGACGATTTGCATGGGAACCTTCATGCAGGGGTTGGCTTTCGGTGGAGCGCGTCCTTGAATCTGCCGAATGTCAGCGGGAATGAGCACGACGTCGCGAGCACAACTCTGGCTGGAGAGCCTCGGCGATTGGAGCTGGCCGGGGCAGGGCGGTGGTCAGGGCGGCGAAGCGCTCGAAGCGCTGCCGCCGTCCTGGGTGCCGGCCTTTCCGCCGCGCCTGGAGTCGTTCGCGTCCGCGGGCGCCGCAGGCGGTGCGTGGCAGTCGCCGCGCGCGATCCCGCGCCGCCGCTTCGGCCTCGGGGCGCTGCTGAGCGCCGTCGCCGCGGTCTGCGCGATGCTCGTGCTGCACGGCCCGCTCAGCCTCGAGCGCCTCGTCGGCGTGCGCACCGCGACGCCAGCCGTCGTAACCGCGACGGTCGACTCGCCCGCCGCCCGCCGGCGCCGCCGTCGGTGACGCTGACGCCGGTCAGCCAGGACGCGGCCGGCAGCTCGATCGACGCCGCCACCTACCCCTCGGCGGCGCTGCGGCGGGAAGGGTCGTTCCTCGTCTACCTCCCCGCCGGCTACGCGAGCACCGCGAGCCACTACCCGGTGCTGTACATGCTGACCGGCAACGACCAGTCGAACACGGCGTTCCTGCAGGTCGGGCTGCAGAACGAGCTCGACCGGCTGATCGCCCAGCACGCGATCCCGCCGCTGATCGCCGTGATGATCCAGGGCGGTCCCGGCTCGAACAACTGGCGCAACGAGGGCACGACGCGCTACGAAAGCTACATCCTCGAAACGCAGCAGCTGGTCGACCGCACGCTCCCGACGCTCTCCGAGCGCGGCGCCCGCGCGATCGTCGGCGACTCGATGGGCGGCTACGGCGCGATGAACGTCGCGCTGGCCAACCCCTACCGCTTCGGCGTGGTCGAGAGCTGGCTCAGCTTCTTCAACGGGCTCGAAGGAGACCTGCGCGCCGACCGTCCGATCATCAAGCGCCTCGGCCTGCACGCGTTCATCTACGGCGGCGAAGAGGACCACATCGCCAACCCCGACGAGGACGCGCCCTTCGCGGCGGCGCTGCGGGCCGCGGGCGCCGACGCCCACGGCGCCGTCTACCCCGGCGAACACAACCTCGCGACGATCGAAGCGCACCTCGCGAGCATGCTCATGTTCGCGGGACGCTCGCTCTCCCTCAAGCCCTGAATCCCCGAAGGTGGGGAGGGAAGTTTAATGGAGCCGCCTACCGGCGGCCGAGCTGACGTTCGTCGTGCGTCGACGTGTGTCATTCGGCTTCATCGGCGAGCGATGCGACATAGCCGGCGGGGGAGAACCGGCTCACCACGACGCCCAGTGAACTAGTATGTGCTCCTAGACTCAAATCGCTCATTTGTATGGGTCACTGATCGGTTTGGGTTGTTCCACTTGAGGTAGTCCGTATGAGGAGAGGGGTCCTGTCAGATGGCACGCAAGGTCGGTAGCGATACTTCGAGAAGGTCCATACGCGCACGGGCGGCGCTGGCTGCGGGGATGATGTCCGCGGGCGTGCTCACGGGCGTCGCCACGCTCGGGACGGGCATCTCCAGCGCGGCGAGATCGATTGGATCCCCACCCGCCCACGCGGCGAGGACGATCACGCTGAACGAGTCGGGGCAGCTGCACCGGACGAGCCACTCGGGGCTGAAGCTCAACGAGCAGGGCTCGGCGTCGGGGACGATCAAGGGCACGATCTACATCCACCTCGACGTCGTCTCGCCCAACCGCGTGACGGCCGAAGTGAGCATCTATCCGAGCGGTGGCTCGCTCACCGGGACGGGCTCGGCCGACTATCGCGTGAACGGCGGCACCGCGAGCTTCACGGGCACGATGTCGATCGATCGCGGTACCGGCAGCTACGCCGGCGCGCACGGTTCGGGGCTGAGCTTCAGCGGCACGATCCAGCGTCTCAGCGGCGCCGTGACCGTGCATCTGAGCGGCAAGATGTCCACCTGAGCAATCAGAATCCGAGCGGCGGGGGAGCCAATGTCCAGAATCAGAGCCGTCACGGTCGCGCTGCTGGCCTGCTGTGTGCTGCCAGCGAGCGCCGGTGCGGCTGAGACCGCGACGCTGCACACGTCGTTCTCGCCGGACAAGCTCGGCGCCAGCACGACGATCGGCTTCGGCTTTCAGATCGCCGACACCAATCGGTGGCCTGCCCTCCCCGCTGACGAGCCTCAGCCTGCACCTGCCGCCGGGCATCGACTACGTCACGACGACGCTGGGCCTCGCGATCTGCCAGCCCGCGAACTGCTCGCGCGTGGGCTTGCCGGCTGCTCGCCCAACTCGCGCCTCGGTTACGGGAGCGCCTTGGTGGAAGTGCCGTTCGGCACCGGCGCAGGCCATGAGATCCCGGAAATCCAAGCGCTGATGGGTCCCCCGCACGATGGCAACATCGTCGTGCTGTTCTATGCCAACGGACAGGCGCCGGTCTCTGCCCAGATCGTCTTCCAGGGTGAACTCGATCTCCGGCTCGGAAACCCTCGGCGGCAGTCTCAACGCCGCGGTGCCGCTGATCCCCAGCGTGCCCGAACGGGCCGCCGGTCTCGATCCTGAGCGTCCAGTCGACGATCGGGCCGAGCCACCTGACCTACTACACGCACTCCCACGGCAAAACCGTCGCGTTCCATCCGCAGGGCGTCTCGGTGCCGCAGCATTGCCCGGCGGGGGGCTTCCAGTTCTCCGCTACCTTCGGCTTCGCCGACGGCACGAGCACCGTCGCGAAAAGCGTCGTGCCCTGCCCGCCGCCGACGCGTGCGCGGCCGCGTACACGGCGGCATCGGTAGTAGTGGTCAGTCCTGCAGCGCGAGCGAGGCCGGCACGTCGGCTGCGAAGTAGCCCGGCGCGGCGACGATCACGACGGCGGCCGCGGTCACGAGCGCGAGGCTGACGATCGCCCCGACGAAGCCGAGCGAGCTCACGACGGGGTAGTTGATCACGCGTGCTGAGGGCGTGGTCGAGCAGTTGCTGGCCGAGCAGCCCGAAGATCGCACCGGTCGTGCAGCCGACGCCCACCAGCAGGAAGCTCTCCAGCACGATCGTCTGCCACAGTTCGACTTGCGCGAAGCCCTCGAGCTTGAGCTTGGCCAGCCGCGGCCGGCGCTGCCAGATCAGCGCGCCCATCGCCGCCGCCATCGCGAGGATCGCGGCGATCAGGATCAGCGTCGCGATCTGCGACAGGCGGGTGAGCCCCTGGCGGGTGATTTCGACGAGCTTGGCTTCGTGCTGCGCGGCGGTCTGCACCGCCAGCCCCGTGTGCGGACCGAGCGCGGCCCGGATCTCGTCGCGCACCTGCGTGGGCGTGTCGAGTGATCCGCCCGCCCGCGCCACCCGCACGCTGAAGGCGCTCACGTCGTTGCTTTCCCAGGCGCGCGCGTAGTCTTCGGCGCTGATCACGATCGCCCCCGGAGCCCAGCCGATGTTCGTGCTGACGGCCGCGAGGCGCATCGTCGTGGGGTGGGGGGAATGGAGCACGAAGGGCTGGCCGATGTGCAGATGGCGTTCTTCGGCGATCGCCTGCGAGACCACCGCCCAGCCGCCTGCGCGCAGCCGCGCGTCGGCCGCGGCGACGTTGCCTTCGATCAGCTGCGTCGGCGGCACCAGCGGCGAGGAGTCGGCCGGTGGCGCGATCACCCAGATGCGGCGGTCGCCTTCGTCGAGCAGCCCGCCGCGATAGAGACCGACCGACTTGACGCCGGGCAGCTTTTCGAGCTTGCCCTGCTCGGTTGGCGCGAACGGCGTGGTCATCAGCAGGTTCGAGCTGCCGGCCGCCGAGACCCACACGTCGGTCGCGGCGTTCGTGTCCCGCGCGGCGTTCTCGAGGCCCTGCAGCAGGTCGCCGTGGGCGCCCTGGATCGAGACCGCGCCGAACACCGCGACCGCGCCGGTGGCGGCGATCGCGACGGCCCGCGAGCGCCCGGAGCGCAGCTCCATCACGGCGATGTGCGGGACGACGCTCGTGACGGTCGGGGCGGCGCGCTTGACGAGCGCGAGCGTCGCATTCAGGGGTATCGGCAACAGCAGAAGCAGCGCGACGATCAGGCTGACCATCCCGGCGATCGCCGCTGCGGGGGCGAACACCAGGATGCCGACGCTCAGCGCGAGCGCGGCGAGGCCGGCCAGCAGCAGCCACCTGCTCCGCGAGCTCTCGCCGGAGTCCTGCCTGAGCGCGGTCGCGGCGAGCGGGTCGCGCGAGAGGATGTCGCGCAGGGGGCTGAGCACGGCGACACAGGCGGCGAGCATCCCGCCGCCCGCGGCGATCGCGATGCTCTGCCAGCTGACGACGCGCTCGGAGGCGAGCGAGAAGGCCGAGGACAGATAGCCGGGGTTGGAGTGGAAGAGGTGGATCGAGAGCTCGTCGCCGAGCACGAGCCCGAGCGCCGTCGCGATCAGCCCGAGCACGACCGCGTCGAGCAGCAGCACCGCGATCACGGCCCCGGGCGCGTAGCCGTCGCGGCGCAGGTCGACGATCAGCCGGCGGCGCTGGGGCACCGTGAGGAGCATCGCGTTGAAGGCGAACAGGAACCCGACGAGCGCGCTGATCACCGCGAACAGCGCGGTCGACTGGTTGGTCGCCGCCGCGGCTTTCGCGAACAGCTTTTCGTCCTGGTCGGAGGACTCGACGTTCAGCCGGCCGCCCGCGAGTCGCTCGAGCCCCGCCCGCACCTGGGCTTCCCGGCCCGGGGCGGGCTCGACGAGGATGCGGTTCAGGCGACCCTGCAGGCCGGTCAGTTCCTGCGCGTATTCCAGCGGCGCGAGCGCGATCGGGCTGTCGATCAGCGCCCCGATCTGCTTTTCGTGAAGCTGCGCGAAGAGCGCGGCTTCGGAGCTCTGGCCGCCGACCTGGAAGGTGACCATCTTGCCGAAGGAGGTCACGCCGATCCGCTTCGCGACCGGCGCCGGCAGCACGACCGCGCCGAGCCCCGCGAAGGGCGTCAGCGCGGCGCGCTTGACCAATGCGCCGCCGAGCTGGGTGAGGCTCGAATCGGCGCCGACCAGCTCCACCGACTCGCTGCCCTTCGGTCCGACCGCGTTCGCGGTCGCTTCGATCAGTCCGGCCGCCAGACGCACCCCCTGAACGTGACGCACCTGCTTCAAAACCTGTTCTTCAAAGCCGTGCGGGTCGCGCGCGGTGACCTGCAGGCTGGCCCTGCCGACGATCCCGCTGTTGAGCTTGCCGACCGAGCTCGACAGGCTCGAGCTCGCGATCTGGGAGGCGAACAGCAGCCCGACGCCGGCGGCGATGCCGACGATCGCGAACAGCTCCTGCAGCGCCCGCGCGCGCAGCCGCACGCGATACAGGTGGATGATGTTCGCGAACCTCATGCCGGGTGCCGGGCGGGTGCGGGGAGCCGATCCTTCAGCTCGTCGGAGCCGGCGCGAAGCCCTGCTCGGGGTCGTAGCCGGTGAGCTTGCCGTCGCGCAGCGCGAGCACGCGGTCGGCATAGGCGGCGGCCTGTGGGTCGTGGCTGACGAGCACGACAGCGACCTCCCGTTCCCGGCAGAGCTCGCGCAGCAGCTCGAGCACTTCGAGGCTGCGCTGGGAGTCGAGGCTCCCCGTCGGCTCGTCGGCGAGCAGCAGCTTCGGCTCGCTGGAGAGCGCGCGGGCGATCATCACGCGCTGGCGCTCGCCCATCGAGAGCGTCTCCGCGCGGTGGTCCAGCCGCTCGCCCAACCCGAGGCGCTCGAGCAGCGGCTGGATCTGGCTGTGAGCCTCGCGCCAGCGCGTGTGCTTGAGCAGCTTCAGCACCGCGTTGTCGATCGCGGTCACGCCCGGCAGCAGGTCGAAGTTCTGGCGCACGAAGCCCATCTCCGAGAGCCTGAAGTTGGAGGCCTCGCGCTCGGACAGCGAGGAGATGTCGCGGCCGTTGACGAGCACCGAGCCGCTGGTCGGCTCGAGCAGCGCCGCGACCATCAGCAGCAGCGTCGTCTTGCCCGAGCCGCTCGGTCCGTACAGCGCGACCATCTCGCCGGGGTCCACCGACAGCGAGACGCCGTCGACGGCGCGCACAGGATCGCCGCCCACGGCGGGGTAGTGCTTCACGAGATCGCGCAGCTCCAGCATCTAGACCCGACTTCCCTCTCCCCGATTCAAACGGCCACCCTATCCCAAACTATTCGCTCGCGGCTCCGCCGCTGTCTATGCACTGGCACCGCTGCCTATGCGTTTTGCACGACCCCTGCCGCCGAGGCGCCTCAGCCGGAAGACGAGCAGTGTCGGCCTGGTGAGGTGGCCGATTGCGCCGAGCACGCTGTGGGCGATATCGCTGACCTCGGGGGTGTTCGCATCGGGGTTGGACAGGTAGTTGCCGGCCATCGCGGCGAGGATCAGCAGATGCCGGCGTCCTCGCGGCAGCGCCCGGGCACGGCTGACGGACTCCGCGGCGAGCATCCGCATCCGGGCGGCCGCCTGGGCCGGCGAGGCGTAGTAGGAGACGAGGCTTGGCTGATCGGTCCTGACGTCCTCCTCTCTGTCGACGAGGTTGTCGAGCAGCGAGTGCAGCGCACCGATCCAGGGGAAGTAGGCGCGATCGAGCGCGGCGATCTCCTCCTGCTGGAGCCGACCCTCGGCGGCAGCCGCGATCAGCACGTGGACGCCGAGCGAGGAGCCCGCCGCAGCTGCCACCTCCCACCACTCGAGCCCCGTTCCCGCCGGAGTCCGCGCGCGCGCCCACTCAGCCAGCGCGACGTGATCGCCCTGCTCGGTGCCGACGTTGAGGCTCTGAAAGACGACGATCCGCTCGGCGGCGATCCGCGCCGAGCCGGCGACGGCCGGAAACGAGGGCAGCGTGCTCAGCGCCGCGCGCGCAGTGCTGACGAGCTCGCGCAGGTAGCCGTCGTCGTCGCGTTGCGGGTGTAGCGCGTAGTAGTCGAGCTGCGGTCCGCTACGGTCGGGCGTCGCCTCCAGTGCCGCGGGCAGCGCTTCGTGCAGGCGGCGCCCGTTCTCGATCGCGTCCTCGTGGGGCTGCTCGGAGAGCAGGTCGGCGTAGTTGTAGGCGGCCTGGAAGGCCACCTGCGCGCGCACCACCGCGGCGCGATGGGCGCGCGGCGCGAAGGCAGCGAAAGCAGCCGCGCCCTCGACGTTGGAGCGCTCGCGCAGCGAGTCGATCCCCAGGCGCCGTAGCGTTGGATCGGGGATCTGCCCGGCGCGGCGCTGCCAATGTCTGATCTCCCGGGTAGCGCGCGGGAAGACGGTCAGCCAGTAGCGCAGCGCCGCGTCGAGGAACGCAACGGCCAGCGCGACACGCTCACGGATCGACGGCAACACGGTCGAAGTACTAACAGGAAGTCGGACGGCTGCGCGAAGCTTGGGACTTGCAAGCGACGCTTGGCGGGGACCAGGGCGTGGCGGGAGGCGGGCCTCCGATCCGCAAGACGGCACTTTGGGCAGGATCGCCGCTTCAGTCTTCGCGCGGGGGCGGCTGGAAGACGATCCGCTTCAGCTCACCCGTCGCGCCGCCGCCGAGGCGCAGCGCGGTCTGGAAGCCCTCCTGACCGACCTCGCCGGAGTCGAGCGCCTTGCGCAGCTCGTTGAGCGTGGCGCGCTGTTCCTCGGGGACGAGATCGCGCGGAACCTCCAGCAGGATCAGGTGGCGCGGGCGCTTGGAGGCGTGGGCGAGTCGCACGTAGCGCTCGCGCTCGGCGGCGTCAAGACCCTCGAGCGTGAGCACGATCGTCTGCCGCTCGCCCAGGCGCTTGACGACGGCGGCGTCGAGCAGCTCGCGCGCCCGCGCCTCGACCTCCTCGTCGGGAACGCGTCCGGCCAGCAGCGTGCGCACCTTCGCGAGCGAGAGCACCGCGCCGCGCTCCTCGACGACGCGCTCGGCGAAGCGTCCGGCCTCGGCTGTGTCGGGCGAGACGATCAACAGGAGGCTGCCCGGCGAGTAGCGCAGACGATCGGATGGGGCGAGCACGCGACAGCGCGCCGAGACGTCGACCGGGCGCGGTGGTGCATCGCCCTCACGGGGCGGACGGTCGGTGGTCCAGCCACCGCGCTCGTCGGCACCGATCTTGACGCTGCGCACCGAGGGAGGGGTCGACATGCCTCCATCATCCCCTACGGGGCAAACCGGCGCATTGCGATAGCGGCTATCGTCGGCTGCATGCCCGCGATCGGAGCGGTTCGATGGACCTGACGTTCAACGAGCGAGAGACCGCTTTTCGCGATGAGCTGCGCGGCTGGCTCGCCGAGAATCAGCCCGCGCCCGAGCCGCGCGAGGGTGGGGAGGAGGCCCACTACGCGTGGCGGCGTGACTGGCAGCGGCGCCTGTATGACGGGGGCTGGGCGGCGCCGTCGTGGCCGGCGGAGTACGGCGGCCGTGGCGCGACGCTGACGGAGTCTGCGATCTACTTCGAGGAGCTCGGCCGTGCTCGCGTACCGATGGCGGCGAACGTGCTCGGACTGCTGCTCGGCGGCCCGACCTTGATGGTGTGGGGCACCGACGAGCAGAAGGAGCGCCACCTCGCGCCGATCCTCTCGGCCGAGGAGATCTGGTGTCAGGGCTTCTCCGAGCCCGACGCCGGCTCGGACCTCGCCGCGCTGAAGACGAGGGCCGTGAAAGACGGCGACGAGTGGGTCGTGACCGGGCAGAAGGTGTGGACCAGCGGCGCGCAGTACTCGAAGTGGTGCATGCTTGTCGCGCGCACCGACTCGGAGGTCGCCAAGCACAGGGGCCTGACGTACTTTCTGATGGACATGGAGCAGGACGCCGTGCAGGTGCGCCCGCTGCGCCAGATCACCGGTGAGGCGGAGTTCAACGAGCTGTTCATTGAGGAGGCTCGGATACCGGACGCGAACGTCGTCGGCGGCGTCGGTAACGGCTGGAAGGTTGCGCTGACGACGCTGATGAACGAGCGCGCCGGCCTCGGCTTCGCCCTGCAGGTGCGCCTGCGCCAGCTGCTCGACGACGTGCTCGCCGCCGCGGCCGAGCAGGGGCTGCTCGAGGACGCGCTCTACGCGGACGCGCTGGCCGGATTGCACGTACGCTGCGAGTCGATCCGGCTGCTCGCCTGGAAGGGGCTGACCGACGTCGAGAAGTACGGCCAGCCCGGTCCGGAGGGCTCGCTCGTGAAGTGGCTGTGGTCGGATACCAACCAGCGCCTGACGCAACTGGCCGTCGACGTGATCGGCCCACGTGCGCTGACCGTGGGGGAGAGCTGGAGCTATGAGCTGCTGCGCGCCCGTGGCAACACGATCGAGGGCGGCACCACCGAGGTGCTGAAGAACATCGTCGCCGAGCGCGTGCTCGGGCTGCCTCGATTGAAGGCGGCCGTGTAGGTGGACTTCGGTCTGACAGACGACCAGCGCGAGATCCAGCGCACCGCGCGCGAGCTGCTGGGCGCGCGTGCTAAACCGGAGCGGGTCCGCGAGCACGCGGAGGCGGCGCGCATGGACGCCGAGCTCTGGCGGGAGCTGTGCGAGCTGGGCTGGCCCGGGATCGCCGTCTCCGAGGAGTACGGCGGCGGCGGGCTTGGTCTGATCGAGCTCTCGATTCTCTGCGAGGAGCTCGGCCGCTCGCTTGCGCCCGTTCCGTTCCTCCCGAGCGTGATGGCCGCGGCCGTGATCGAGTACGGCGGCACGCCCGCGCAGCGCGAGCGCTGGCTTCCCGGTCTGGCCTCGGGCGAGACGATTGGCGCCCTCGGCACGGCGAGCGACGGTGTGGCCGAGCTCGTGATCGGCGGCGCCGACGCGCAGCTGATCGTGCTCGTTGAAGACGACGGCTCGGCTCGAGTGCTGAGCGCCGAGCAGTCCGAGATCGGCCCGCTCGAGTCGATCGACCCGACCCGCTCGGCGGCGCGCGTGGAATTTGATCCAAGTCGCCCCGGCGGCCCCGGCGGTGGTGGCGGCGAGACCCTCCCCGACGGTTGCGCCGGTCTCGGCCGCGCGCTGGTGGCCGTCAGCTCTGAGCTCGTCGGGGTGTGCGAGCGGGCGCTCGCGATGACCGTCGACTACGTCAAGGAGCGCAAGCAGTTCGGCGTCCCGGTCGGTTCCTTTCAGGCGGTCTCGCATCGCTGCGCGCAGATGCTGCTCGAAACCGAGCAGGCGCGTTCGACGACCGCCTTCGCGGCGTGGACCGCCGACGCCGAGCAGCAGCGACTCGCCGAGGCGGCGGCGATGGCCAAGGCGGCCGCCTCCGAGGCCGGGCGCGAGGTCACCGCCGGCGCGATCCAGATGCACGGCGGCATCGGCTTCACGTGGGAGGCCGATGTGCACTGGCTGTTCAAGCGCGCCCAGCTCGATGCCGCACTGCTCGGCGGCGCGAGCCGCCATCGCGCGCGCGTGGCGGCCATCTTGGCCGAGAAGTTCGCCGCCGCCGCCACCTCCACCGCCGCCTGACGTTCGTCTTCCTGTGTGGTTGTAGCCTCTGTGCGGTACCGATAGTCCAACGGAGGGAGAGGCGACGTGGGCCGACCGAACGTGTACGACGGGAGGTTCCAGATGGAGCGCGCGGAGGCGGGTCTGCGCGGCAGCTTCGTGGCGCGCCCTGCTGGTGCTCGGGAGCTGGGCGGCGCGGTGTACGAGCTGGCGCCGGGCGCGAGCGGCATGGACCTGCACGCGCACTACGGCAACGAGGAGCTGTTCGTGGTGCTGCGCGGCGCCCCGACGCTGCGCACGCTCGGGTCAGAGGAGCAGCTGCGCGAGGGCGACGTGGTCGCCTGTCCGCGCGGCCGCGAGGGCATGCACACGATCGCCAACCGCTCGCAGGAGCCGGCGCTGGTGTTGGCGGTCTCGACCGCCAACAGCCCCGACGTGGTGATCTACGCGGAGAACGACACCGTCGGCGTCGCCACGCGCCACCCGTTCATGCCGATCCCCGAGGGCGGCGACGACGGCGTAGTGGGGCTGTTCCGCAAAGAGGACAACCTGCGCAAACCGGCGAGCTAGCGGACGGGCCAAGGATCCCCGAGTCAGAACGAAGAAGGATGGTGTCGATGGACAACGCATCGCAGAGCCCGATCGTCCTCGTCCCCGGCGCCTGCCTCGGTGGCTGGGCCTGGCGGGATGTGGCCGCCACGCTTCGCGCGCTCGGGCACGAGGTCTACCCGGTAACGCTCACGGGCCTCGGCGAGCGCGTGCATCTCGCAAGCAGGGACGTCGACCTGGATACGCACATCGCCGATGTCGTCAACCTGCTCGACTACGAGGACCTAAGCGACGCCGTCCTCGTCGGGCACTCCTACGCGGGGGTCGTAGTCACGGGTGTCGCCGACCGGCGACCAGAGCGATTGCAGGCTGTCGTCTACCTCGACACTGGACCGCTGCCGGACGGGATGGCGATCGCCGATGTGCAGACGCCAGAACAGCGCGAGCGTCAGCGCCGGGAGGCCGAGCAGGGCGGCGACGGCTGGCTGTGGCCGGTCCCAGGCCGCGACACGCTTGTCTCTGGGGCCTACGGCAGCGCGAGCGGGCTGGAGCCCGCCGACTTCGAGCTGATCGCCGCGCGCGCGACGCCACAGCCGTACGCGACCTTCACCACGCCGCTGCTCTTATCGGGTGCGGCACCGATGAATCTGCGACGGGCGGCGATCTTCTGTTCCGAGGGAGGGATGAGCCTCGCGCTCCTGCGCGAGCTGATCGAGCAGCACGACCCACGCGCCGATGCCTTCGCGGATCCCTCGTGGGAGCTCCACGAGCTATCGACCGGACACTGGGCGATGTTCTCCCTGCCCGGTCCGCTCGCCGGGCTGCTCGATCGGATCGCCGCGGCGCCAAGCGGTTGAGGGCGAACGAGCGCCAACACGAGTCATAGAGTGTGCCCCGTGTCACCGGTCGACTTACTCAACATGCCGTCTTTGACATGAACCCCCAGGGTGTTCCTATGATCGGCTCGCCGCGTGCAACTTTGCAGTCCGGAGAGTCCGCCGAGCGCGGTCGTGAGGCTCGCGAAACGGCACCCAGATCTGCGCACGGAGACTGGACGCCCGCGCCGGACCGACCGGATCCCGTCACGGTGCTGACCGAGCAGACGGCCTCGCGCGTACAGGAGCTCGTGCCGATCCGCTACGGGCGGATGCTCGTCTCGCCGTTTACGTTCTACCGCGGCGCCGCTGCGATCATGGCGGTCGACCTCGCGCGGACTCCAGAGTCGGGCATCCTCGTGCAGGCCTGCGGCGATGCGCACATCTCGAACTTCGGTGGCTTCGCGGCGCCGGACCGGAGGCTGATCTTCGGTCCGAACGACTTCGACGAGACGCTGCCCGGCCCGTGGGAGTGGGATGTGAAGCGCTTGGCCGCTAGCGCGGAGATCGCGGGTCGCGATGTCGGGTTAGCGCCCGACCGGCGCGGGTGGATCGTGCGCGACTGTGTGCGGGAGTACCGCGAGGGAATGCGAGCGTTCGCGAAAGAGAGCCACCTGAACGTGTGGTACGAGCGCCTGAACGCGAGCGAGCTCGTCGACCGCTTCGGCGGGAGACTCGGCACGAAGGGCCGGATCGAGTTCGCCAAGCCGTTCGCGAGGGCGCGTCGCAAGACGAGCCTGCGGGCGGTCCGCAAGCTCACCGAACGCGTCGACGGCGAGTTGCGCTTCCGCAGCGTCCCGCCGCTGCTCGTTCCGCTGCGCGAGCTGCTCGACCCCGCCGACGCACGCGACGAGACCGACTGGGTGCAGGGCTTGCTGGAAGGGTATGCCTCGAGCCTCGAGGCCGACCATCGCTACCTCTTCAGCACGTATCGCTTCGTCGACATGGCCCGCAAGGTCGTCGGCGTCGGCAGCGTCGGCACGCGCGCCTGGGTGTTCCTGCTGGCCGGCCGCGAAGGCAAGGACCCGCTGGTGCTGCAGGCGAAGGAGGCCCAGCCCTCGGTGCTCGAGCCGTACCTGGGCGCGAGCGAGTTCGAGAACAGCGGTGAGCGAGTCGTACGCGGCCAGCAGATATCCCAGGCGGTGAGCGACGTCTTCCTCGGCTGGCAGCGCAGCGTTGGTCTCGAGGGCAAAGAGCACGACTTCTACGTACGCCAGCTCTGGGACTGGAAGGCGTCCGCCGATCTGTCGACCCTGAGCGAGACGGGCCTGCACGCTTACACGCGCGCCTGCGGATGGTCGCTGGCGCGCGCGCACGCCCGCTCGGGCGACCGTCTCGCGATCGCCGCGTATCTCGGGGCGGGTGCGAAGTTCGATCGGGCGATCGCCCGCTTCTCGGTGGCGTACGCCGATCAGAACGAGCGCGACCACCGGCAGCTGGCCGAGATGGTTGCCGCCGGCGAAGTCACAGCAGAGCTCGACGTCTGAGCGGTTGCACCACCAAGTCCAGATGCACGACTCTCTCCGAATCTTGTACCGGAGGCGGCGGGATACTCAGCGGAGGATCTCCACCATCAGCACCCAGGCGTTTACCGATGCGCCGAGGATCGCCCCGACGATCCCGGCGGCGATCCAGTAGAGGCCCCCGCCGGCGCCCGCGAGCAAGCTGGCGGCGCCGACCATCGGCGCGAGCGCGCCCGGAAGAGTGTAGGCCAAGTGCAATGCGGCCCGCTCGTGCTCGCGGGCTCCCGACACGGTGCGATTGAGCAGCCAACAGATCGCCGCGCAGAAGCCGACGGTGATGACGAGCAGCTCGACGCCGAGCGCCGTTCCCATCTGGCCTGGTATGAGCCCGATCAACGAGATCGCCACCACGTTCAACAGGAGCAGCAGCGTTTGCAACGCGCGCTCCGGCAACCCCGAGAACTCCAGGATCCGCTCGATGTTGACCGACACCGCCACGAACAGCAGCCCTGTGAGCGCGGCTGACGCGCCGGCGCTCGCCACGAACAGGTCGCTCCATCCCTCAGAGGAGTAGGCCGTCACCATCAGCCAACTATCCCAAAGCGAAGCGCGTCAGCCCAGCCCATCATTCCCGGCAGCACCGCGCTAACCGACGAGCGAATGTCTACATCGGTGCTTTTGCAGCTGGGTATCCATTGACACCGCTGACAGGACCGCCGCAGCCAGCGCTAGATTCGGCCAGATGCTCGTTGAGTCCTCAGAGCTCACCACCGCCCACATCGATTGCGATGCCTTCTACGTCTCGATCGAGCTGCGCCGCCACCCTGAGCTGAAAGGCAAGCCCGTAATCGTCGCCGGCAGCGGCCCGCGCGCGGTCGTGACCACCGCCAGCTACGAGGCCAGGCGCTTCGGCGTCGGCTCAGCGATGCCCGCCGCCCGCGCGCGGCGGCTGTGCCCGGAGGCGATCGTGTTGCCGCCGGACTTCACGACCTACAGGGAGGTCTCCCGCCAGGTGATGGATCTCGTGCGCGCACACGTCGAGCGAGTCGAGGTGGTGGGGCTCGACGAGGCCTACCTCGACCTGACCGGCCTGTACTCGCCGCGCGCGGCGATGCGCCGGCTGCTCGCGGAGATCAGGGCTGCCACGCAGCTCATCTGCTCGGTCGGCATCGGGCCGAACAAGCTCGTCGCGAAGGTCGCCTCCGACGCGGAGAAGCCGGCAGGCTTCGTCGTGCTCACGCGCGAGCAGGCGTGCGCACGTTTCGCGGAGGCTGCGCCGGGACTGGTGCCGGGGATCGGGCCGAAGACCGCGGCGCGCCTGGCGTCGCTGGGACTGATCACGCTCGCCGCCGTCGGCGGCGCGCCCGAGCGGGTGCTCGTGGAGCGCTTCGGTCCAAACCTCGGCCTCGAGCTGGGACGGCGCGCGCGCTTCGAACACGACGGGGTCGTCGGGGCGGAGCGCAAGGTCGTCTCCGAGTCGCGCGAGCGGACCTTCGACCACGACATCAACGACGCTGCCCGGTTGCGCGAGTCTCTGAGCACGATGGCCGGGGAGCTATGCGCGAGCCTCGCCGCCCACGAGCGCCGCGGGCGTACGATCGGGATCAAGGTCCGCCTCGACGACTTCACGACGGTCACACGCGCGCATACGGTCAACGCACCCACGTGCGACGCCGAGCTGGTAACGACCGTGGCGCTACGCCTGCTCGAGGAGTACGCGCCCACCCGGCCTGTACGGCTGCTGGGCGTGCGAGTCGCGGGGCTGAGCCGCGGCACTCCCACCGTGTCAACGCCGGCCAGGCGGGACCTTGGGCACCCGGACCAGTTGCTGCTGCAGGTATAGGATCGACGGATGCCGCTCGCACGCGTCGGGGAGATCGAGCTCAGCTATGAGCGCGCCGGCTCGGGGCCGGCGCTGCTGCTGATCATGGGGATGAGCGGCACGTTCGACCACTGGGACGCGGGCTTTCTCGAGGATCTGCGCTGCGACTTCGACGTGATCGTCTACGACCATCGCGGCGTCGGCTCGAGCACCCGTCTGGATCAGGGGCGACTCACGATCGCCCAGCTGGCCGAGGATGCTGCCGGCCTGCTCGACGTCCTGCAGGTCGACTCCGCTCATGTGCTGGGGATCTCGATGGGTGGGATGGTCGCCCAGGAGCTCGCGCTGGCCGGGCGGGCGGGCACTAATCGGGTCCGCACGCTGGCGCTCGGCTGCACCTACTGCGGCGGCGAGGGCAGCGCGCTGAGCAGCGAAGCGGTCATGCGCAGGCTCGCCGAGGGGATGACCTCCGGCGTGCGCGAGCTCGCGGTCCGCGCTGCCTGGGAGGCAAACGTCTCTCCAGCCTTCGCGGCGAACGACGAGGCGTACGCGCGCTTCCTGGGGATCGGTCTCCGCCGAGCTGTGCCGGTCGAAGTGATCATGGCGCAGATGCGGGCGATCGCCGAACACGACACCTCGACCCGGCTGCCCCAGCTCCGGCTACCGACGCTCGTCATCCACGGCACGCTCGACGAGATGCTCCCCGTCCAGAACGGTCCCCTGATCGCCGGGTTGATACCCGACTCGCGTCTGGAGATCCTCGAGGAGATCGGCCACCTCTTCTTCTGGGAGCAGCCCGCGCGCTCGGCCGAGCTGGTTCGCGCGCACACAGTCGTGCATGCCTGACCGTCCCAGCGCCGTTACCGAGCTGAGCATCGCCGCCGGCGATGGGGTCGAGCTGGCCGGCGAGCAAGCATCGGCGGGAGCGGGGGAGGGCACGCCGATCGTCCTGCTGCACGGCCTGACCGCGACACGTCGCTACGTCGTGATGGGCTCGCGGACACTCGAGCGCTCGGGGTTTCGGGTGATCGGCTACGACGCGCGCGGACACGGACGTTCCTCAGCGGCCTCCAACCCAGCAGCTTATGACTACGAGGATCTCGCTCGCGACCTGGGAGCAGTACTCGACGCGCTCGGACTCGAGCGCACGATCCTGGCCGGCGCCTCGATGGGCGCGCACACCGCCCTGCGCTTCGCCTTGCGCAACCCCGCTCGAGTCGCGGCGCTGGGGCTGATCACGCCGTCCTTCGACCCCGAGCGAGCGCCGGACGCGGAGACGCTCGCGAACTGGGATGCTCTGGCGGAGGGGCTGCGCGAGCGCGGCGTCGAGGGCTTCGTCGAGGCCTACGACTTCTCTGGATTGCCCGACGAGTGGCGGGACACCGTCGAGCGAGTCGTGCGCCAGCGGCTAGGCGCGCACGAGCACCCCGAGGCGGTGGCCGACGCGCTCGAAGTCGTGCCACGTTCGCGACCGTTTGAGCGGATCGACGACCTGGCGCGTATCGAGGTGCCGACCGTCGTGGTGGCAAGTCGCGACGAGGCCGATCCGGGTCATCCGCTGGCGGTCGGGGAGAGCTACGTACGCGCGATTCCGAGAGCGCGACTCGTGGTCGAGGATCCCGGCCCACCGCCGCGCTCGCCGATCGCGTGGCAGGGAGGGCAGCTCTCGAAGGTGCTGGCCGAGTTAACGGATTATACGTGATAACGTACGCTCGTATGCAAGCACGCGATTGGGATGGAGCCAGCTACGACCGCATCTCGGCGCCCCAGGAGGCGCTCGGCCGCGCGGTGCTGGCGCGCATGGATCTGCGCGGGGACGAGACCGTGCTGGACGCCGGCTGCGGGTCGGGGCGCGTCACCGAGGCGCTGCTGGAGCGCCTGCCGCGCGGGCGCGTGATCGCCGTGGACGCCTCGCCGTCGATGATCGAGCAGGCCCGCAGGCGATTCGGCGAGAACGAGCGGGTGGAGATCCACCGGATGGACCTGCTCAAGCTGGATCTGGTGCAGCCGGTGGACGCGATCCTCTCGACCGCGACCTTCCACTGGGTGCTCGACCACGACGCCCTGTTTCGCCGGCTGCACGCCGCGCTGCGCCCCGGCGGCCAGCTCGTCGCGCAGTGCGGGGGAGAGGGCAACATCGACCGCCTGCGCGGAATCGCTAAGTCCGTGCTGGAGCGCGAACCGTACGCCGAGCACTTCCGCGACTGGCGCAGCCCCTGGTACTACGCCGCCCCCGAGCCCACGCGCGAGCGCCTACTTGCGGCCGGCTTCACGTCGGCGAAGTGCTGGCTGCAGGCGGCGCCGCAGTACCCCGAGCAGCCACGCGAGTTCCTCGCCAAGGTGATCCTCGGCCCGCACGTGCAGCGCCTGCCGGAGGATCTGCGCGACCCGTTTCTTGACGAGGTGCTGGAGAAGGTGGGTGAGTCCGAGCTGATGGTCGACTACGTGCGGTTGAACATCGACGCTGTGGCATAGCCCCGTCGATCGCCCAGTCCAGTCCCGGGCGTCAAGTCAACGCCGCGCCCGTGCCCACGATCGGATCCTCTGCGATCTCCGCCCCGCTCAACAACGCTGCGTAGCGACCAGCCTGCTCGAGGAGCTCGTCGTGCGTGCCGCGCTCGACGATCCGGCCGGAGTCGAGTACCAGGATCTGGTCGGAGTCGCGGATCGTGGATAGGCGATGGGCGATCGCGATCGTCGTGCGGCCCCGGGAGAGCTCATCCAGCGCCAGCTGAACCGCACGCTCGGTCTCGGTGTCCAGCGCGGAGGTGGCCTCGTCGAGGATCAGCACGGGTGGGTTGCGCAGGACCGTGCGCGCGATCGCCATGCGCTGTTGCTCGCCGCCCGAGAAGCGGTAGCCGCGCTCGCCCACGGGCGTGTCATAGCCCTCGGGCAACCCCGAGATCAGCTCATGGATCTGCGCCGCGCGGGCGGCGTCTTCGATCTGCTCGTCACTGGCATCCGGGCAGGCGAAGCGCAGGTTCTCGCGGATCGAGGCGTGGAACAGATACGTTTCCTGGGAGACGAGCCCGACCGTCGCGGCGAGCGACTGTTGTGTCAGGTCGCGGATGTCGACGCCGTCGATCGATACACAGCCGCGCTGAGGCTCATACAACCGCGCCACCATATATGCGAGCGTGGTCTTGCCCGCCCCGGTCTCCCCGACGAGCGCAGTGCGCGTGCCGGCCGGGATCTCCGCCGAGATGTCCTCGAGCGTCCAGGGGGCGTCCGGGTCATAGCGAAACGAGACATCCTCCAAGCGCACGTCGCCGCGCACTCCGCTCAGCGTGCGTGCATCGGAGCGCTCCTCGATGTCCACGGGCAGATCGAGGTACTCGAAGATACGTCCGAACAGCGCGAGCGAGGTCTGGACTTCCAGGCCGACCGACAGCAGCTGCTGCATCGGGAACAGCAGCCGCGTCTGCAGCGTCGTGAACGCGACGACCGTGCCGATCGAGATCACATCCTCGCCGTGGACGATCGAGTAGCCGGAGAACCAGTAGACCGCGGCGGGCATGATCGCGAAGCTCATCTGCACCGAGGCCATCCGCCAGCGGCCCGCCATCCGCGCGCGCACCTCCAGATCGGCGAGTTCGCTCGACTCCGAGGAGAAGCGATTGACCAGCTCGGACGAGCGGCCCATCGTTTTGCCGAGCAGGATCCCCGACACCGATAGCGACTCCTCGACGAGCGTGGACATGTCCGCCAGCCGGCTCTGGCGCACCGACTGGATGCGCCGGCGCTCGTTGCCCACGCGGCGGGTCAGCCACACGAAGAACGGCAGCAGGACCAGCGAGAACACGGTCAGCTGCCAGCTGAGCGCGAACATCGCAACGATCGTCGCGGTGACGGTCGCGACGGTGGAGACCGTCGATGTGGCGGTCGACGTCACGACGTCGTCGATACCGCCGATGTCATATGCGATCCGGGCCTGCACCTCGCCCGAGCGGGTGCGCGTGAAGAACGCCAGCGACATACGTTGCAGGTGCGCGAACACTGCCGCGCGCAGGTCGTGCATCACGCGCTGACCGACCTCGTTCGAGATCCACGTCTGCGCGACGCTGATCACGCCGTTGATGATCGCCAGCGCGATCATGCCGCCGACAAGCCAGGACAAGCGGGTGAGCGAGCCCTTGTGGACGATCACTTCGACCGCTTCGCGCAGCAGGAACGGCGAGGCGACGCTGAGGATCGAGCCGACCACGATCAGCCCCAGCAGCAGACCGAGACGCACCCGGTAGGGGACGAACAGCCGTCCGATCCGTCGCAGAGAGACGGGAGGCCCACCCGCCCCCGGCCCACCCGCCCCGGGGATGTCCTCGGGCCGGGGCGCGGGTTGGCGGGAGCGACGGCCGCCGCCACCACCACCATGTCCCTGCGAGAAGGGCTGACTGCTCACCGGGCTGACTTTAGCCGCCGGGTCGTAGGCTTAAGGCGATGAATCTGTCCGCCTCGGAGACACGCGTGCTCGGCTGCATGCTCGAAAAGCAGCTGACGACGCCCGACATCTATCCGCTCACGCTGAACAGCCTGCGCCTGGCGTGCAACCAGTCGACCAATCGCGACCCGGTGGTGGAGTACGACGACGCGATCCTGCGCGACGCGTTGCACCATCTCGAGCGCCGCGGTTTCACGCGCTTGGCAAGCGGCCGCGGCCGCGCCCCGAAGTACAGGCACCTGCTCGCGGAGGCGCTGCCACTGTCCGGCGACGAGCAGGCGGTGATGTCGGTGCTGATGCTGCGCGGTCCGCAGACGCCGGGAGAGCTCAAGCAGCGAGCGGATCGCATGCACTCCTTCGCCGAGCTCGCCGCCGTCCACGAGACGCTCGACCGCTTGATCGAGCGCGAGCTCGTCGCGTGCCTGGAGCGCCGGCCCGGGCAGAAGGAGGACCGCTACGCGCAATTGCTTGAGGACCGGGAGGCAGAGGAGAACGTCAACGGCTCTCCCCTCGCCACACGACCCGTCCCCGCCGCCACCCCCGGGGTCTCCTCCCATGCAGCGCCAGGCGCCGCCGCGGTCGCGCCAATCGATGGCCTGGAGGAGCGCGTCGCGCGCTTGGAGCACGAAGTCGCTGCGCTGCGTGCGGGCGTCGGCGAGCAGGGGCGTGAAGAGGAGCACCCGGAGCCATCGAGCCACACCGATACTGAACCCGACACGAACACCGAGTCCTCGTACGAGCCAGCGTCCCGAGCCTGGTCATGAATCACGCCCACCTGATTCTCGCCACCGCATCCGACTCGGCCACCGGCGTCGGCATTCCGATCGCGCTCGCCGCCGGCCTCGTGTCGTTCCTCTCGCCCTGCGTGTTGCCGCTCGTGCCCGGCTACCTGTCGACGGTGATCGGGGTCACGCCCGTGGATCTGAAGGAGGGGGTCAGCGCTCGCCGCGTACTCATCCCGAGCCTGCTGTTCATCGCCAGCTTCTCGACGATCTTCATCCTGCTCGGCATGAGCGCGACGGTGATCGGATCGGCGCTCACCACCCACAAAGCAGAGCTCGAGCAGATCGGCGGCATCGTGATCGTCCTGATGGGCCTCGTCTTTCTGACGACGCCGTTCATCGGCATGTTCAACCGCGAGTGGCACTCCGAGACGCTGCTGCGACTCGCCGGTCGCGGCGGTCCGCTCGTCGCCGGCGCCGCGTTCGCGATCGCCTGGACTCCCTGCACGAGCATCACCCTCAGCGCGATCCTCACCCAGGCGGCGATCTCAGGCTCGGCGGCGCACGGCGCGCTGCTGCTCGCCTTCTATTCCGCCGGTCTGGCGATCCCATTTCTGCTGATCGCGCTCGCGTTCGAGCGGATGACCAACGCGCTGACGATCGTCAAGCGCCATTTCCCGGTGATCATCGGCATCGGCGGCGCGGTGATGATCGTCCTCGGCGTGCTGATTCTCACTGGTGATTTCACGATCTTGAACGCCAAGGCGAACGCCTTGTTACAGGGCACCGGGCTGAACGTATCGAATATCTGACTATGCGCCGCAAGCTGTCCGCCCAGCAGAGCACGGCGCTCGTCTCGGTGGGCGCCGCGGCGGCGCTGGTGGCGATCAAGCTCGTCGTCGGTCTGCTCGCACACAGCCTCGGGCTGATCGCCGAGGCGATCCACTCGGCGACCGATCTGGCGGCGGCGCTACTCACATTCTTCGCCGTCGGCGTCGCCAGGCGACCGGCGGATCGCGACCACCCCTGGGGTCACGGCAAGGCCGAGCATCTCTCGGCGCTGGCCGAGGGGGCGATCCTGATCGTGGCGAGCATCGCGATCGCCGTCGAGGCGATCGCCCGTCTGACGGGCGGCGGCCGCCACCAGGTCGAAGCGTCGTGGTACGTGCTGGCGGTCGTCGCCGTCGTGATCGTGATCGACGCGAGCCGCTCGCTGATCTCGCACCGCGCGGCCCACCGTCACGCGAGCGCGGCGCTGCACGCGAACGCGCTGCACTTCACGCTCGACATGGTCGGCTCGGTGGCGGTGCTGATCGGCCTGGCGCTCGTGCACGCCGGCTATCCCCAGGCCGACTCGATCGCGGCGCTTCTGGTGGCCGCGCTGGTCCTGGCGGTCGCGGGCGGGCTGATGCGCAGCAGCGTGCAGGTGCTGATGGACAGCGCGCCCTCCGGTGCGGCCGAGAGCATCGCGCGCCGCGCGATCGGCGGCATCGACGAGCCGGTCAACCTGCGCCGTCTGCGCATGCGCGAGGTCGGAGGGCGTCACTTCGCCGACGTGGTGGTCGGGATGGAGCCCGGCGCGGGCCTCGCGCACGGTCACGCGGTGGCGAGTTCGATCGAGGACGCGATCGAGCAGGCGCTGCCCGGTAGCGACGTGGTCGTGCACGTCGAGCCCGACGTCGAGCTGGGCCCCGACGGCGCTGTCCGCGGACCTGTGGCGATGCTCACGCTGCATTTCGCCCCCGAGCGCTCGCGCGCCGAGGCGCGCGCCTGCGTCGACGAGCTCGAGGAGAAGATCAGAGCCGAGCATCCCGAGGTGCTCGACGTTTCGATCCACACCGAAGAGGAGTGAAACCGAACGACTAGCGCGCGTACGGCCTGTCCGCCCCGCTTGCGCGCCCGGTAGCGCGCTTCCCAGGTCTCCTGGTTGCGCTTGGCGTCGAGCACGAACGGCGAGTAGCCGATCGCCTTGACGATCGCGCGGTTGAGCTGCGACCAGGGGGAGGGGAGGGGACGGAGCACGTCGACGAACAGCACGACCCGCGTCTCGTCGGTGTCGTTCCAGACCTCGTGGTTGTAGGTGTCGTCGAAGATCATGCTCTCGCCCTGCTCCCAGTGGCGGAAGTCCTCGCCGACGCGGATCCGGCAGGCCTCAGCATCTTTCGGGACGATCAGCCCGAGGTGGTAGCGCAGCACGCCCTTGTAGGGGCCGCGATGGTCGAGGATGTGCTTGCGCGGGGAGAGGATCGAGAACATCGCCGTCGTCATCCCCGGGATCCGCCGCATCAGCTCGCCGTCCGGGGGCACATCTCGACGCCGAGCTTCGCCTCGAAGCCGTAGCCGTAGAGGAAGAACGTCTTCCAGCGGTCGTCGTCGGTGATCTCGATCTGGTCCTTGGAGATGTCCTGGAAGTTGGGCAGCGCCTCGCGATCCTCGAGCACGCGCTCCAGCTCCTCGCGAATCGTCTCCCAGTTGGCCTCGATCTCGGCGATCCAGGAGAAGCGGTCATTCGGGAAGAAGGTCGCGTCGCCCACCAACGACCGCTTCCCGATGAACCGCTCGATCGGCGCGAGCACCCGTTCGCCGACGACGATCGTCAGATCCACCGTCCGTTGCCACACTGACTTGTCCATCCACTCCTCCCCGATCCGAGGGTCAGCGACGTGACCAGCTTAGCCAGTGGTTGGATCAGTTCGCAGAAACGCCCTCAAGCAGCCTCGCGCAGCGCGACGAGCTCCGGCAACTCGGCCAGCTTCTTCAGCGCGCGCTGCTCCAGCTGCGAGGCGCGCTCGGCGGAGAACCCGAGCCGTTTGCCGATCGCCGTCAGCGTCTGGGGCTCCTCGGGTCCGGTGCCGAAGCGCAGCGTCAGCACGGTCCGCTCGGTTTCGGGCAGCTGCTCGATCGCCTCGTGGACGATGCGCTCGCGCTCGTTGTCCCAGGCCGTGTCCTCCGGCGCCTCCTGATCTGAGGGCAGCAGGTCTCCGAGCGCGGTGTCGCCGTCCTCGCCGATCTGCTGATCGAGGCTGACCAGGGCGGCGCGCTGGTGGCGCACCTCCTCGACCTGCTCGATCTCCAGGCCGGTCTCCTTGGCCAGCTCCTCGACCGTGGGCTCGCGTCCGAGGCGCACCGACAGCTCGCGCTCGACGCGGCCGACCTTGCGCGAGCGCTGGGCGACGTGCACGGGCAGGCGAATCGTGCGTCCCGAGTTCTCCAGGCCGCGCTGGATCGCCTGACGGATCCAGAGGGTGGCGTAGGTGGAGAAGCGGAAGCCCTTGCGCCAGTCGAACTTCTCGCTCGCCCGGATCAGGCCGAGCAGGCCCTCCTGGACGAGGTCGGCGAGCGGCAGGCCCTGGTTCTGATAGCGCCGTGCGTTGGATGCGACCAGGCGCAGGTTGGAGTTGACGAGCAGTTCCTTGGCGTGCAGGTCGCCGCGCTCGATCCGCTGGGCGAGGTCGATCTCCTGGGCGGGCGTGAGCAGTGGGTAGCGACGCGAATGCGCGAGCAACTGGTCGACCGCCTCGGGGATGAAGCTCTCGACGGCTGCCGGGGTGGGCGTCTCGGGTGCGGGGTTGTCCAGTCGCTCGGTCTTCGCGCGGGGCTCCGCGACGGCGCGCGGGCCAGGGGCGGCCGTGGCGCGCTCATCGCGCGTCGCGGAGATGGAATCGATTGGGGTGATGGGGGTTATGCGGGCGTCTGACATGGCTGTCCTTCGTAATCCGATGCTTGGAGTCGGGATTATATTCCTCGATAGTTGCGTTGTCAATGATTTTCTATGTATACCCGCTCAGACCTCTTGAAAACACACGTTCGACACTGTGTACGGCGCCACCTGCCGTTTGGAGCACAACCCACACAAATTGACCCGCTGGCTCTACTCGTTTTACCCGCCAGAACCGTGTTCGACGCCTGGGCCCGGCGGCGGAAGCCCGGAGGACGTTCTGTAGACGCTTTACCCGCTATCGAGGCGTTCTAACGGCGGCTTTCGGCCCTGAGCACCAGAAACGGGCTCGATCGAGGTCCTCGCTTCGCGGACCCAATGAATACCAGCCAGTGGCGACGGCGACCCGGGAAGAGCCACCCAGGATGCAGCCAGCACCGGTCGTTGGGGGCGCTCAGGACGCCGCGGTCAGGCGCAGCTCGTGCGTGCCGACCCGGACCGTGTCGCCGGGATGCAGCTGCCGGCCCCGGCGTGTCTCGGGCGCGTCGTTGACGAGCACCCGCTCGGTGGCGAGCAGTGCCTTGACCTCGCTGCCGCTGTCGACGACGCCGGCGAGCTTGAGCAGCTGGCCGAGCCTGATCATCTCGCCCCGGATCGGAATCTCGCTGGGCATCCAGCAAGAACCTAGCGATCGATCGCCGAGGTAGCGCTCGACATCCAGCGCGTCGGCCCGCAGTGCGGCCGCGTGCGCGCGCGTGAGTCGAGCGAAGGGGTCGAGCACGACCTTGCCGGCGGGCATGCTCCAGATCGCCACGGCGCGAGCGTCGGCGAGCGCGAAGGGGCGGAAGAGCCCGTTGACGGTGATCACGGCCCTGTGCGAGTCGAGCAGCCACTCGCGCGAGACCCAGCCGAGCAGGACCGGGTCGAACGGGCCGAGCAGCCGTGGTGGGGGCAGCTGCGCCGGGGCGGGACGCCCGGCGAGCTCGAGCAGGCCGTCCTCGCGCTCGTGGAGCTCGGTCGCGATCGCGCGCAGCCCGGCGCGGGCGTCCCGCAGCCCCAGGCCCGCCCACTTGGCGAGGTCGCGGTCGTCGGCGGGGCCGTGGCCGGCCAGGTAGCGGCGCGCCAGCTCGGCCAGCGCGCGGTCGCGGTCGACGGGCTCCGGCTCGCCGAGCCAGTCGCGGACGAGCACGAAGGCCTGCTCGCGTCCGATCATCGGCCCGCGCACCGCGATCCCGCGCAGCGCGGCGAGCATCAGCAGATGCACGAGCGCCTGGCCCGCGGTGCGCACCCCGGCGACGTCGAGGCGCTCGCGCAGTTGCGCCCGCGTGAGCGGGCCCTCCGCGGCGAGCGCGCGGGCGATCACATCGACGCCGCGCTCGGCGGCGTCGGGGGTGACGCCCTCCTGCGCCAGGCGCCGGGCGTTGGCGGTGCGCAGGGGCGGCGTCGTCAGCGCCTGCAGCCACGGGTAGTCCTCGCGGCGCACGAGATGCAGCGTGCCGCGGTTCAGCCACGTGATCAGCAGCGAGCGATCCTCGCTGAGCGCGCGGTCGACGTCGGCCGCGGAGAGTCCCGTGCTGCGCGCGCGGATCGCCAGGCGAGCTCCGCGCGGGTCCTGGCCCTGCACCGCGAGCAGCCGCTCGGTGACGGCCACGGGGTCGCGCGCCGGTGCCCCCGCGAGCAGCTGTGCGGTGAGACGCTCCGCGATCATCGCCGGCAAGTATCGCTGAGGGGCCGTGACGTCCACGTCGAAGCGATCATGGGCAGTCGGCCAGTCGCCGGCGCACATCACCGCGCCCGATAGGGCGTCCGACGGGAGATCGTGCGATATCTTGCGAGCGCCAGATGGAGCCCTGGTGGGAGTCTGCCTCCCGAACCGCCCGCTCTTGCAGGGCTGATGGCTCCTTTCGCGAAACCGAAGCCACGCGAGAGGAGCACCAGAGATGCCCACGAGAGCTCTGCCGAACTTCCACAGACACGAGCTGATGGCGATCTTCCTCGGGGGGGCCGCCGGCGGGCTGCTGCGGGTCTGGTTGAGCCGCTCGTTCGCGAGTGGCGCGACGGACTGGCCGTGGACGATCTTCGCGATCAACGTCTCCGGCGCGTTCACGCTCGCCTGCATCGCGACCTGGTTCAGGGAGCGCCCGCCGGAATCGAGGTTCCATCACCCGCTGTGGACCGCCGGCTTCTGCGGCACGTACACGACGTTCTCGACGATGCAGCTGGAGATCTTCGTGCTGCTCCAGCACGATCGCTACGCGCTCGCGGCGGGATATGCGCTCGCGAGCATCCTCGCCGGCTACCTGGCGATCCGGCTCGGAACGCAGCTGGTGCGACAGCGAGCGCGGGGAAGACGGGGAGTGCATGAGCGTCTGGGTCTGGATCGGCGTCGCGCTGCTCAGCGGGATCGCCGCGCTCGCGCGGTTCCTGCTCGTCGCGCTCGTCAGCGCGCGCGCCGCGGGCACGTTCCCGCTCGGCACGTTCGTCGTCAACATCACCGGCGCGCTGCTGCTGGGCCTGGTCACCGGGCTCGCCGTCGAAGGCGACGCGCTCGTCCTGATCGGCACCGCGACGCTCGGCTCCTATACGACCTTCTCGACCTGGATGCTCGAGACGGAGCGTCTCACCGAGGACGGCCGAGCTGGCCGTCGCGGCGTTCAATATTCTGCTCAGCCTCCTCGTCGGCGTGGGAGCGATCGCGCTGGGACGTGCAATCGGAATGCAGATATGAGACACAACTCCAAGCAGGCGAGCGGCTGGAGGGTGATCGTCGCCTACAGCCTGGTGTGCGCGGCCACGCAGGTGCTGTGGCTGACCTACGCGGCGATCACGACCGAAACGGCCAGGCGCTACGGGGTCTCCGTCGGCGCGGTGGGATGGCTCGCGGAGATCTTCCCGCTGCTGTACGTGGTGCTCGCGATCCCGGCGGGGATCCTGCTCGATCGCTGGTTTCGCCCGGCGCTGGCGGCGGGCGGGGCACTGGTCGCGCTCGGCGGTGTGGTGCGTCTCGGCGGCGAGACGTTCGCGTGGGCGATGGCCGGCCAGGTGCTCGTCGCGGTCGCGCAGCCGGTCGTCCTCAGCGGCGTGAGCAAGCTCGCCGGCGAGTACCTGCCCGCCGAGCAGCGCGCGACGGGGATCGCGGTCGGCTCGGCGGGGAGCTTCGTCGGGATGCTGCTCGCGCTGCTGCTGGGCCCGACGGTCGGGGCGCACGGACAGCTCGAGCGGCTGCTGGTGCTCGAGGCGGTGCTCGCGGTGATCCCGGCGATCGGCCTGGCGATCGTGCTGCGCAGCTCCCGGGCAGGAGAGCGAGGAGCACGCGGCGATCGAGGGCAGCGCGGCGCGCGCGCTGTGGGCGCTGCCGACGATGCGCACGCTGTGCGGCCTGGTGTTCGTCGGCTTTGGGATCTTCGTGGCGCTCGCCACCTGGCTGCAGACGCTGCTGGCGCCCGCCGGCGTCTCGGAAAAGACCGCCGGCGCGCTGCTGGTTGGGATGGTGCTCGCCGGCACGGTCGCGTGTGCGGTGCTCCCGCCGCTCGTCGCCGGCAGGCACTCCGAGCGCGGCTTCATGCGCGGCGCGGTGCTCGTCGGCTGCGGTGGCTGCGTGGTCCTCGGCGTGGCGCCCTGGCTGGGGGTGCAGGCGCTCGCGATCGTCGCGATCGGGATCGTCCTCTTGCCGGCGCTGCCGATCATCCTCACGGCCGCCGAGCAGCTCGCCGGCGCCGCCGCGGGGACGGCCGGCGCGATCGTGTGGATGGCCGGCAACCTCGGCGGCCTGGTCGTCGCGCTGCTCGTGCAGATCCTCGTCCACCATCCGCTCGCCGCGTTCCTGGCGATGGCGGCGGTGGCGCTGCTCGGGCTGCCGCTCGCGGCGCGCCTGACGATGCCGGCGAGCGAGCCGCGCGGCGGTACGGCGGCCTCTGCCGTCGCCGGCTGAACGCGCCTGCTCTACACGCGGCCGGTGTCGCGCCGGTAGGCGCGTGCGGCGAGCACGCTCAGGACGACGGTCCAGGCGATCATCACGATCCAGCCCTTCGCGGGCCAGGCGTGCCCGCCGATCGCGACGTGGCTGGCCTGCACGAGCCAGTAGGAGGGGATCAGCTGGGCGATGTCGTGTAGGAAGCCGTGGCCTGTGATCGGGAACCACGTGCCTCCGAGCAGCGCGAGCAGCGAGATGCCGCCGCCCATCGCGGGGCCGATCGAGTCGGGCGTGAGCAGGTGCCCGATCATGATCCCGAGCGCGGCGAAGGGGATCAGGCCGACGAGGATCAGCCCGGTCATTTCGAGCCATTCGCTCGCGCCGAGCCTGACGCCGAGCGAGGTGCCCGCGAGATATAGCGCGAGCAGGCTGATCAGCGCCATCATGTACCCGGTCACCACCTTCGCGCGGAAGTAGCTGCGGGTCGACAGCGGGCTGATCCGCAGCTGCCGGTTCCAGCCGACCGCGCGCTCGGCGGCGATCCGTGCGCCGCTGGAGAGCATCGCGCTCATCGTCCCGAACGAGGCGAGCCCGACCATGTAGTACAGCGCAAAGGAGATGCCGCTCCCGTCGAAGTTCTGCACGTGGCGATTGGGGCTGACGATCACGAAGTACAGGATCAGCGGAAAGCCGAGCGAGAGCAGGAAGAAGCGCCGGTTGCGCAACGTCCGCAGCAGCTCGTAGCGGGTGTAGACGAGCGAGCTCATCGAGGCGCCTGTGCCGCCTGTCCATTGTGTGCAGCCTCGGTGTCCGCAGGCGAGCCGGACGGCAAGCCTGCCGACGCATGCTCCTCGGCGCCGTCGCCGGTCAGCTCGAGGAACGCCTCCTCCAGCCCCGCGGCGGTGATCTCGATGTCGCGCGCGCCCGGATAAGCGGAGAGCAGCGCGCGGATCGCCGCGTCGGAGTCGGTGCAGCTCAGCGTCGCCAGTTCGCCGCGGCGCTCGGCGCTGCTCACGCCGGGCAGCGTGGCGAGCGCGTCCGGTTGCACGTCCGGGAGCGTCGCGCGGATCGTGCGCGTGCCGACCATCGCCTTGATCTCGTTCGTCGGCCCGTCGGCGACGATCCGGCCGTGGGCCATCAGCACCGCGCGATCGGCGTAGGCGTCGGCCTCCTCGAGATAGTGGGTCGCGAACAGGACCGTCTTCCCGCGCGCGGCGAACGCGCGCATCGTCGCCCAGAAGGAATGCCGTCCCTCGACGTCCATCGCGGCCGTCGGCTCGTCGAGGACGAGCAGCTCGGGGTTGCTCACCAGGGCGACCGCGCAGCGCACACGCTGGGTCTGCCCGCCGGACAGCTTGTTCGTGCGCTGATCGGCGAACTCGCTCGTGCCGGTGAGCTCCAGCACCTCCTGCACGTCGAGCGGCGCCGGGTACAGCGAGGCGATCATCGTGACGAGCTCGCGCACCGACAGGTCTTTGATCAGAGCGCCCGTCTGCAGCATCGCGCCGACGGCGCCCTGATCGACCGCCTTGCTCGGGGCCCGGCCGAACACCGAGACGCTGCCCGCGTCGGGCTCGAGCAGCCCGAGGATCATGTCGATCGTGGTCGACTTGCCCGCGCCGTTGGGCCCGAGCAGCGCGACGGTCTCGCCGGCGGCGATCGACACGTCGATACCACGCACCGCGCGCACCGGCCCCTTGGGGCTCGCGAAGGACTTCGTCAGGCCCGCGAGCTCGATCCCACCGGATCGAGACGCAGGCGAGGTCGATGGGGCTGGAGCTGTGGTTGTCGAGGACATGCGCGCGGACACGACCCTATTGCCTACCAGGTCTGCGCGGAGCGCAAACCGGATATGTGCCTAGTCGACGACCGGCGCGGACGCCAGCGGCTGGTATCGGGCAGCGGCTCCAGGTGCGGCTCGATCTGCTCGCGCAGCGGCTCGAATCGTGGCGGCAGGGCGAGCCGCTGCCCGAGCGTCTCCGGCGCTTCGTCGGCGGCGAAGCCGGCGCCGTCGAGCGTCGCGAGCTCGTAGAGGATGCCGCCGGGCTCGCGGAAGTAGACCGACTCGAAGTAGAAGCGGTCGATGATCGGAGTGGGGTGGGCCCCGGCCGCGATCAGGCGCTCGCGCCACTGCTCCTGCTCGGCGCGGAGGACCGACCAGGCGATGTGGTGCACGGTGCCGGCGCCGGGAATGCCGCGCTGCTCGCTCTGCGCGAAGGCGATCCGTCCGCCGCGGTGCTCGCCGCGCGCCTGCCAGACGTGCTCGGCCTGCTCGGAGAAGCCGAGCACGTCGCCCAGCAGCGCCTCGCTGCGTGCCGGGTCGGCGACGAGCGCGTGGACCGAGTCGAAGCCCCGCAGCGCGAACTGCTCGGGGACCTCGTTCGAGCGCGCGGTCAGCGCGGCGTCCTCGCTCCGATCGATCGCGAGCTCGTGGCTCATGCCCTCGGGGTCGGCGAACCGCAGCCGGCCGGGCTCGCGGACGACCTCGACGCCCTCGGCGGCGAGGCGCCCGCTCCAGAAGTCGAGCGCCGTCCTCGCCGCCGACGCGGTGGACGATGCGGTTGATCATCCCGGCGCCGGCACGGCCGGGCTGGGCGCCGGGGTACTCGAAGAAGGTGATGTCGGCGCCGGGCGAGCCGTGCTCGTCGGAGTAGAACAGGTGGTAGACGCTCGGGTCGTCCTGGTTGACCGTCTTCTTGACCAGCCGCAGCCCGAGCACGCGCGCGTAGAAGTCGACGTTGCGGGGCGCGTCGCCGGTGATCAGCGTGATGTGGTGGATGCCGTCGATCGCGTGCATGACCGTCCGGGCAAGGTTACGCAAGTTCATCGACGATCAAAGGGGGCGGCGGCGTCCCGGCCGGCGGCGAGTCGCGAAGACCGGAAGCTTGCTCGTAACCGTGGTTCGTCTCCATCCGGTTATCTTCGGCTGATGGAAGCCAGCAGGCGGCCGGATCCAGAGGCGGCGCAACAGCCGGAGGCGACGGGCGGCGGCGAACCGGGGGAGGGGACACCCGGCGCGGCGGTCACCGTGAGCGCGCAGCTTCCCGAGCTCGACAAGCGCGCGCTCGACGCATTGGCGGAAGTCGGCCGGGGCTGGAGCGGGTGCCTGCCGGCTCGGCAGACCCTGGAGCGCGCGCTGCCGGTCGATCAGCGGCTCGAGTTCGCCGATCCGCAGCAGTCGCGCGCCGGGCGCTTCCTGCACATTCGCAGCGCGCGCCAGGAGGCCGACGACGAGGACGAGCTCGAAGCGACGCCGGAGGCGGGGGAGGGCGACTCGGGATCGGGCCGCCTGACCTACGCGATCCGCCATGCGTTGATCGGACCGGCGTTGCGCAGCACGGCGATCGCCGAGGAGCGCATGGGACGCCTGCTGGCGCTGGCCGTGCTCTCGCCCGACGCGCTGTCCTCGGTCGCCTACGGGCCGGAAGCGATGATGGCGATCCTCGTGCTCGCCGGCTCGGCCGAGCTGAAGCTCTCGCTGCCGCTCGGGGCGGCGCTCGCGGTGCTGATGCTCTCCGTCGGCCTCGGCTACCGCCAGGTGATCCGGGCCTACCCGCACGGCGGGGGCTCGTACATCGTCGCCAGCGACGCCCTGGGACGTCAGTGGGGCCTGCTCGCGGGCGCCGGGTTGATCGTCGACTACATCCTCACGGTCGCGGTCTCGGTCGCCTCGGGGGTGGAAGCCGTCACCTCGGCGATTCCCTCGCTCGACCCGGCGAGGGTGGCGATCGGCCTGGTCGTGATCGTGCTGCTGGTGGCGGGCAACCTGCGCGGAGTGCGCGACGCAGGCGCCGCCTTCGCGGCGCCCACATACCTGTTCGTGGTCGCGATCGCGCTGGTCGTGATCGCCGGCCTGCTCAAGGCCGGCTCCCACGGCTTTCATCCCGTGGCCGCTTTGCCCCACCCGGCAACCGAGACGGTGGGGGTGTTGCTCCTGCTGCGCGCGTTCGCCTCCGGCGCGACGGCGATGACCGGGATCGAGGTGATCTCGAACGCTGTCCCAGTCTTCCGTCCGCCGCAGGCGCGACACGCCCGCCAGACGCTCTCGGTGATGATCGGCCTGTTGATCGCGATGTTCGTCGGCGTCGTGCTCGTTGCTCACTTCGACGGCGCCTCGCCTGGTGGGAGCCAGACGGTGCTCTCGCAGATCGCGCACGACAGCGTCGGCGGCGGCATTCCCTATGGTTTCGTGCAGGTGGCGACCACGCTCGTGCTGCTGGTCGCCGCCAACTCCGCGTTCAACGGCTTTCCGCGCCTGCTGTATTTCATGGCTCGCGACGGCTACGTCCCGCGGCTGTTTCTACGCATGGGCGACCGTCTCTCCTTCAGCAACGGGATTCTAGTGCTCGCCGTGCCCGCTGCCGTGATCTACGCGGCCTTCGGCGGTCGTACCGCGCCCCTGATCCCGCTGTTCGCGATCGGCGTGTTCCTCGCCTTCACGCTCGCGCAGAGTGGGATGGTCGCGCATTGGTGGCGCCACCGCGAGCGGGGTTGGCGACGTGCGCTCGCAACCAACCTGCTCGGCGCCACGCTCTCGGCGCTGGTCGTGCTGATCGCCGCGGTCACGAAGATCGCCGAGGGCGCCTGGGTCGTGATCGTGCTGGTTCCGCTGATCATGCTGGGATGCCGGCGCGTGCACGCGCACTACGAGCGCGCACGCGAGGCGCTGACGCCGCATCCCGATGCCGATGAGCGCGACGGGCAGTCCGTTCGCCTGACGCCGTCGCGTCCGGCCGCGGAGATCTCGGAGCGTCTGGCTCAGGAGCGCTACAACCCGTCCGAGGTGCACAGCTTCGCCGTCGTCCCGGTCGCGGTGCTCGATCTGGCCGCGCTGCACGCGCTCGCCTACGCCGCCTCGCTCGCGCAGCCGGTGCTCGCGGTGCACGTCAGTCCCACCGCCGAGGAGGCTGAGCGCTTCCAGCGCTCCTGGCAGGCCTGGGGCGACCACCTACCGCTGGAGATCGTCGTATCTCCGTATCGCGCGACGGTCGCTCCGCTGGCCAACTACATCGCCGCGCTACACCGCCAACGACCCGACGTCACGCTCACGCTCGTGGTGCCGGAGATCGTCGTCGCCAAGGCGTGGCAGCGGATCCTGCACAACCGGATCGCCGCGCGCCTGCGCGCCTCGCTCGTCGCTTACGAGGGGATCGTCATCACGACGGTCCCGTTCCATCTGCCTCCATGAAGGTAGGAGTCCGGAGAGGGCTGCAGGTGCGGCGTCTCACCGATCTGGGACAGCCCAATCTCACTCATATGAGACAGCTGGCGTCTCATTCATGTGAGACAAGGAAGCAATTCGGCCGCGACGCGTGCACGGACAGGGATCGGTCGAAGCGAGCGGGCGTCGCCGGTCGGCCGGCTCTGACGGCGAATAGGCCATCTGGCCGATGTAGTCCACCGCACGGCACGGCAGGCTTGGGATGATGGACGAGGCGATCATGATTCCGATGGGCGGAGTTGACCAGGACGCGGTGGCGATCGTCCCGACTGGGACGGTGACGTTCGTGCTGACCGATGTCGAGCGCTCGACCTTGTTGTGGGAAGAGCGGGGCGAGGTGATGGCGGGGGTGATGGCGCGCTGTCACGACCTGCTCGCCGAGACTATGCAGGCGCGTGGCGGGGTGCTTCCGGAGGAGCAGGGAGAGGGTGACAGTGCGGTCGGCGTGTTCGTGCGAGCGTCGGATGCGGTTGCGTGCGCGCTCGATCTGCAGCGGGCGCTAAGAAGCGAGCCGTGGCCTGAGGGCGTGGATCTACGAGTGCGTGTCGCGCTGCACACCGGTGAGGCCGTGCTGCGCGATGCGCGCAACTACACCGGCCCCTCGATCCATCGCTGTGCTCGGCTGCGGGCGATCGGACATGGCGGGCAGACGCTGCTGTCGCGCTCGACGTATGAGCTGGTCGCGGGCGGCCTGCCCGACGGGGTCAGTGTGCGTGACCTCGGTGCGCATCGGCTGCGCGACCTGGCGCGGCCGGAGCAGGTGTACCAGCTGTGCCACGCGGATCTAGGACGACGACTTCCCGGCGCTGCGCTCGCTGTCAGCCCTCCCGAACAACCTGCCCGTCCAGCTCACCAGCTTCGTTGGCCGCGAGGCCGAGATCGTGGAGGTTCGCGAGCTGCTCAGCCGATCGCGCCTGCTCACTCTGACCGGTGCGGGCGGGAGCGGGAAGACGCGGCTGGCCTTGCAGGTGGCGGCCGAGACGCTTGACGATCACCCTGATGGTGTGTGGTGGGTGGATCTGGCGCCGATCAGCGATTCGGCGCTGGTGGCCAGCGAGGTTGCGAGCGCGCTCTCGATTCGCGAGTCCCCGTCCCAGCCGGTGATCGACACGCTGAGCGCGCAGCTCGCCGAGCGCCGGTTGTTGATCGCACTCGACAACTGCGAGCACCTGCTGGGCGCGTGCGCCGAGTTGGCGGCCGCCCTGCTCGAGGCGTGCCCCGGTGTTGTGATCCTGGCGACGAGCCGCGAGTCGCTGGCGGTCGAGGGAGAGCAGAGCTGGCGGGTTCCCTCGCTGCAGGTCCCGCAAGCCGAGCTGGCACGAGCCGCGCTCGCGGACGTCGAAGCGATCCAGCTGTTCTGCGATCGAGCACGACAGGTGCGACCGAATTTCCGTTTGACGGACGCGAACGCGCAGGCGGTGGCGACGATCTGTCGGCGCCTGGACGGAATCCCCCTGGCGATCGAGCTGGCGGCGGCACGCGTGCGGCTGCTGACGCCGCAGGAGATCGCCGACGCGATGCGCGAGCGGTTCGTGCTGCTGACGGGGGGCTCACGCACGGCGATGCCGCGGCAGCGCACCCTCGAGGCCTCGGTCGATTGGAGCCACGACCTGCTCAGCGCAGCCGAGCAAACACTCTTCCGGCGCATTTCCGTGTTCGCCGGCGGCTGGACGCTCGATGGGGTCGAGGCGGTTTGCGCCGGCGATGGCCTGGAGGTCGTCGAGATCCTCGACCTGCTCGCGAGTCTCGTTGACAAGTCGCTGGTGCAGGTCGAGGAGCAGGGCGCCAAGACTCGCTACGCGCTGCTGGAGACGGTCCGGGCGTACGCGCGGCAGAAGCTCAGCGACGCCGCCGAGGCGGCGCTCGTGCGCAACCAGCACCTCGACTACCACCTGCGGCTTGCCGAGTCCGCTGAGCCGGACCTGTTCGGGGCGCGCCTGGAGCAGTGGCTGCAGCCGCTCACGACGGAGCTGGACAACTTCCGCGGCGCGCTCGGGTGGGCGGTCGATGCGGGGCGCGTCGATGAGGCTCTACGCCTCGCCGCTGCGCTGTGGTTGTTCTTCGAGGCGCGTGGCCACTGGCGCGAGGGCCGGGGGCACCTCGAGTCGGCGCTCGCCGGGGAGGGTGCAAGCGCGCTCCCTCGGGCAAAGGCGCTGGTTGCTGTGGGCCACATCGGGACGTTCGAACTCGACTGGGTGGCGACGCGGCGATTTGCCGAGGAGGCGCTTGCGATTGGCCGTGAAGTCGGCGACGAGCGCACCGTGGGTCGAGCGCTCGATCTGATGGGGTGGGCGCTGATCTCGCTCGAGCCGGAGGCTGCCATGCCCGTGCTCGAGGAGAGCATCGCCATCACCCGCCCGCTCGGGGACGCCTGGTTTCTGGCCGATGGGCTCTACGGAGCCGGCTTTCTTGCAAACGTTGGCGGGCGGCTGAAGGCAGCGCCTCCGCTGCTCGAAGACGCCCTGGCGGTATCGCGTGCCGCGGGCAACCTGCTCGGTATCCGTGAGTCGCTCACCTGGCTCGGCCTCAACGCGGCGGTGCAGTGTCGATTCGCGGAGGCGGAGGCGATGCTGGAGGAGGCTCTCGCGCAGTCGCGTTCGCTCGGCGACCCGTTGTTCGCGATGGTCGATCTCGCGTTCCTCGGTTTCGCCAAGATCCGCACCGGGGAGTGGGCGGCCGCGCGAGCGCACATCGAGGAGGCGATCGCCTTGGGCGTGCGTATGGCCCACAACGCCACGCCACTGATGCAGTGGTACCTGGGACTGCTGGAGTACGCCACCGGCGAGCTCGAGCGCGCGGAGGCGCTGATGAGTGAGGCGTTGCCGGCGACGCGCGCCAACAACTACGCCTCTTTCACCGTCGGCGCGCTGCTCATCACAGCAGCCGCCCAGCTGGCGCGCGGAGAGACGGCACCGGCCGTGGCCGCGATCGAAGAAGCGGTGCTCGTCGCGCGCGAGAGCGGGAACCCGCTGGCGATCGGGGCCGCGCTCGAGGCGCAGGCGCAGCTCGCACGCGCGGCCGGCGAGGTCTCCGCAGCTGAGGAGCTGCTGCACGAGGCGCTGCGCGCCTTCTATGACGCCGGCGACCCGGGTGGCGTCGCGGACGTGCTGGAGTCGCTCGCGGCGCTCGTCTCAGAGCTGCAGAACGAAGAGCAGGCGGTTCGGTTGCTCGGCTGCGGCAGATGGCATTCGCGCCGCCGTGGGCTGCGTGCGCTTCCCGGTGCGTCAGCCGCGCTACGAAGCGGAGCTCAGCGCGCTGCGCGAGACGCTCAGCGAGGAGGCCTTCGCAGCGGCGTGGTCGGCCGGCGCCTCGCCTCGCTCGATGATGCGGTCGCCTACGCCGAGCGTGGCCGCGGAGAGCGCAAGCGGCCGTTGCGCGGTTGGGAGAGCCTGAGCCCGGCCGAGCTGCGAGTCGTGCAGCTCGTCGCCGAGGGCCTGACCAACCCTCAGATCGGCGAGCGCCTGTTCATCTCGCCCCGTACCGTCCAGGCTCACCTGTCCCATGTGTTCGCCAAGCTCGCCGTCTCATCGCGCGCCGAGCTCGCAGCGCAAGCGGCGCGAAGAGAGCTCTAGCTCCACCGAGCCGGCAGCACTGGCGCCGAATACGCCACTGCTGCCGGCTCGAATACGCCACCTGGCCGATGTACCACGCGCCTCTGCCGGTCAGTCTCGGTAGCAACGAGGCCAGACCTCGCAGCGAACAGAGAGATCGGAGGACGCATGAGCCAGGAATTCGATGTGATCGTCGTGGGTGCGCGCTGCTCGGGGTCGCCGCTGGCGGCGCTGCTCGCACGCCGCGGCGTCAAGGTCGCGCTCGTGGAGCAGGCCAGCTTTCCGAGCGACACCCTCTCGACGCACATCTTCGAGGCCCAGGCGCTGACGTTCCTAGACCGCCTCGGGGTCATCGAGGAGATACGCGCGACCGGCGCGCCATTCGTCGACCGCGTCGACTTGCGCGAGGAGGACCTCGAGTTCGTGACCCCGATTCAGCTGCATTCAGGCGACATCGGCGGTACGGCATCGGTGCGTCGGCTGCTGCTCGATCCGATCCTGGCTCAGACCGCCGCGGAGGCGGGCGCCGATCTGCAGATGGCGAGCAAGGTGACAGGACTCCTCGAGGATCGGGGTCGAGTGGCTGGCGTGCGGGTCGCACAGAACGGCTCGGAGACGACGCTCCGGGCACGGCTGGTTGTCGGCGCCGACGGTCGCAACTCGACGATCGCGAGCCTCGTCGGGGCTCGCAAGTACAACCTCACGCCGAACGAGCGATTCCTCTATTGGTCCTTCTTCGAGGGAGTCGAGCCCGACTCCGATCCAGCATTCGTGTTCCACCGGTGGGGCAATCGGATGGTGATCGCGACGCACGCCGACAGCGGCCTCTATCAGGTCATCCTGATCCCGGATCTGGTTGATCTCCCTCGCTTCCGGGAGGATCTGGAGGGCAGCTTCATGGAGTACGCATGCAGCTGCCGGCCCGTGGCGCAGGCGCTCTCGAGCGCGCGGCGGACCGGGAAGTTGTTTGGGATGCTGCGCTGGGAGGGGTTCTTCCGGGAGGCCTCCGGCCCCGGCTGGGTGCTGGTCGGCGACGCCGGCAACTTCAAGGACCCAACACCCGGCCAGGGCATACAGGACGCGTTCCGGCAGGTCGACGCGCTCGTGCCAGCGATCGCAACCGCGCTGGATGGCTCGGGAGAAGACATCGATAGCGAGATGGCGGCCTGGGGCAGCTGGCGAGACAAGGACGCGGCCGAGCACTACTGGCTCGCGACCGACATGGGCAAGGCTGGGTCGACGCCCGCGGTGCTACCCGAGATTGAGAGGCGACTGCTGGAGCAGGGCAAGATCGGCACGTTCCTGGATCTTTTCTACAGCCACCGGTCGCGGCCCTCGCAAGTCTTCACCCCGCCGCGCCTGTTGGGCGCCACCGCCAGGCTGTTGGCGCGTCGGGGATGCGACCGGCGCGCGCTGCTTGGGGAGGTGGGCACGCTCCTGGCTGAGGACTTCCAGCGAAAACGTCTCAACCGCAAGCCGGTGTACGCCGCGGGCACTGCGCTCGACGCCGGCCCCTCCGACGTAGACGACAGCGTCCTGCAGACCACGGCGTGAAGGGCTCGATGGCCGACATCACTGTCAAGGTATGCGTGCTCGCCGACGCGCAATGGTGCCTGCCCTGCGGCGTCTCACCGATGTGAGACAACCCCGTCTCATCCATATGAGACTGTTGGCGTCTCACTCATATGAGACTGAGCGAGGCGGGTGAGATCGCTGCCGAGCAGGTCAGCGGTGCCAGTCGAGCGAGGCCAAGACGGGCCCCCTTTTGGCGCACAAGCGAGCGTCTGGCTGGTCAATCCCGGTACACACGCAGCAGACGACGAGGAGTGGTTGGCGTTGCTGACCGGGCCACGCTCGCTTCCGTAGGCGGTTGCAGGCACGCGATCTCCGGCGTCGCTGGCGACTGGTAATCGTCCGTTGCGAGTGTGAGTGTCGCGCCTGTCGGACGCTCGCAGTCACGCGGGAGCGACAGTCGCTTAACGAGCCTTTGCGCTCGGGTGAGAGACGGCTCGTATTGGGCTTTCGAGCGCCAACCTATGGCGTCGACTGCAGTGGCCATACCTCGACGACACCGTGGGCGACCGCGCAAGGGGTTTCCGAGACGAGGCTGACTGCCTCCTCGAGCGTGGGGGCCTCGATCACCATGAACCCCGCGATCGGGAGGTCCGAGCGCAGGAATGGTCCCTTGCTCCGCTCCACGCCGGCCCCGTCGTGGTTGCGCACTTGCACGGGCTCACCGGCGATACCCATCAATGCTCCGTCCGCGTGTAGGCGCGCGTCGTGTTGATGGGCCGCATCGCGGACTTTAGGGTCAGTCATGTCGTACCCTGCGCGATCTCCATATCCGATTGTTAGGAATCTCGGCATGAACATTTACCTCCTCAACTCGTTGTTGGTTCACAGGCGACCGCGCGTGAGAGCAGTAGCTTGCGCTCACGCTCGTTGTTGCACTGCTCGGCTGCTCGCTCGAACTCCTCGCGGGCCTCAGCCCGCCGGCCCAGGCGCGCGAGGAAGCCACCACGCACGCTGGGCAGCAGATGGTAGCCACGCAACGCGGGCTCGTCGGCAAGCGCATCGACGAGATCCAGCCCGGCCTCGGGGCCGAAGGCCATCGTTACGGCCACGGCGCGGTTGAGCTCCACGACCGGGGAGCCGGTGAGGGCCGCCAGGCCGTCGTAGAGAGCGACGATCCGCGACCAGTCGGTTTCATCGACACTTCGGGCCCGCGCGTGGCAGGCGGCGATCGCGGCCTGCAGCGTGTACGGGCCCAGCGCGCCGCTGAGCTCCTCCGCGCGCCGCAGCCCGGTGAGACCGCGCTGCACGAGCAGATGGTCCCAGCGCGCGCGATCCTGATCGGCGAGCAGCACCGGTTCCCCGTGCGGCCCGACACGCGCCCGCAGCCGCGAGGCCTGGATCTCCATCAGGGCCAACAGGCCGTGCACCTCGGGCTCGCGGGGCATCAGCCCTGCGAGGATCCTTCCCAGGCGCAGGGCGTCCGCGCACAGCGCCGGGCGGACCCAGTGCTCGCCGGCGCTCGCCGCATACCCCTCGTTGAACACGAGGTAGATCACCTCGAGCACGGCAGACAGACGCTCAGCCAGCTCGTCGCGACCGGGGAGCGCAAACGGCACGTGTGCCTCGGCGAGCGTGCGCTTGGCGCGAACGATGCGCTGCGCGACCGTGCCCTCGGAGACGAGAAACGCGCGCGCGATCTCTGGCGTCGACAAGCCGCCGAGCAGACGCAGCGTCAGTGCGACACGCGCCTGCCGTGACAGCACCGGATGGCACGTCATGAAGATCAGGCGCAGCACGTCGTCCTCCACGTCTTCGACCCGCGCATCCAGATCAGGGCGGTCGAGCTGTTGGAGGATTTCCAGCTCGCGCCCGATCAGCTCCCGCTTACGCTCGAACGTGACGCGCCGGCGTAGCTCATCGATGCCCCGGCGCTTGGCGGTGGCCATCAGCCATGCCCCCGGCTTGTCCGGAATCCCCGACTGCGGCCATTGCTCGAGCGCGGCGACGAGCGCGTCCTGGGCCAGGTCCTCCGCCACCGCCACGTCGCGCACGATGCGAGTCAGCCCGGCTATCAACCGGGCCGACTCGATCCGCCACACGGCGTCGATCGCGCGATGGGTGGCCGACGGGCTCACGCGCCTAATTCTGCGCCGTCTGCTCGCGCAGCCGCTCGTTGGCCTCGCGCAACTCCGGCGTCAGCTGCTCGCCGAAATCGCCGGCCTCGAAGATCTCGCGCAACTCGATCTCGACACCGCCGCCGAACGGCGCTCGCTTGAGCCACTCGATCGCCTCCTCACGCGACCCACACTCCCAGACCCAGTAGCCCGCGACAAGCTCCTTGGCCTCGGTAAACGGACCGTCGATCACGGTACGCTCGCCGCCGTTGAAGCGGACCTTCGCGCCCCTGGACGTCGGGTGCAGACCCTCGCCGGCCAGCATCACGCCCGACTTGACGAGCTCCTCGTTGTACTTCGTCATCTCTCCCAGGAGCTCCGTGCTGGGCATCTCGCCCGCCTCGGACTCGGGGCTCCCGGGGACCAAAACCATGAAACGCATTTGTGTCTCCTTGTCGTATATGGGGTGGTTACTACCCGCACGTCGAACAAGACTGGCCGAAATCGACACGCCCCAAATTTTCTTTTGCTCGACATCCGCTCAGTCCTGGTCGTGCAGCACGGGCGTGTACGAGATCCCGATGATCGCGCCCTCTGGTGACTGCAGCCTGGCCACCGTCTGACCCCACGGCTCCTCGCGCGGTGGGTGCAGCAGCTCGTAGCCATCCTGCTCGAGTTCCCGTGCCGCCCGGCCTACCGCCGCGGCGTCCACGACGTCGAACTCGATGCTGACCTGCGGCACCGGCCTCGCGACCGGCCATTGCGACGTCCCGAAGCACGCCTCGGCGGCCTGGGACAGCGGCCAGATCCCGAAGGACTTGCAGCCGTCGATCTGCTCGCTGTGGTGATAGTCGTCGCCGTGGCTCTCGAGCGGCAGCCCCAGAGCGTCGACGTACAGCTTGCGACTGGCGGGCGGGTCGGGCGCGATCACCGCCACGGTCGCGAGGAACTCTATGTTCACGCTACCTCCTCGTTGCATCTTGCTTGTTCAACCATCCAAGCAGTTTGCGCAAGCCGCGCCGCTTCGTCGCCAGATCGAGCCACGATGTCGGCGTCGCGGGTTGAGCTGCGGTCAGGTCGATGCGCCCGCGCGCTGAGCCGCGTTGCGCACCATTTGCCCGGCGATGACGAGTTGCTGGATCTGGCTGGTTCCCTCGTAGATGCGAAACAGGCGCGCGTCGCGATAGAGGCGCTCGACGGGGACGCCCCGCATGTAGCCTGCGCCGCCGTGTATCTGTACGGCGCGATCGGCGATGCGTCCGACCGCCTCGCTGGCGAAGTACTTACTGGCGGCGGGTGCCATGCGCCGGTCCGCGCCGCTGTCGTAGGCGCGGGCACTCTCCAGCACGAGCGCGCGGGCGGCCAGGTATTCGGTTTGGGAGTCGGCGAGCATCCCCTGGATGAGCTGGTGCTCTGCGATCGGCTTGCCGCCCTGCCTGCGGTCGAGCGCAAAGTTCAGTGACTCGTCGACGAGCCGCTCGGACAGCCCGACGCACAGGGCCGCGATGTGCAGCCGCCCGTGCGCGAGGCACCGCATCGCGGTTCAGGTATCCGGTGCCCTCGCTCGCGCCCACGAGCGCGGACTCGGGCACGCGGACCTCGTCGAGGTGCACGTCGGCGGTCCAGGCACCGGCCTGACCCATCTTCCTGTCTTTGGGAGCGACGCTGAGTCCGGCGGCGTCGCGCGGGACCATGAACACAGAGATCCCCTGGCTTGGCTTCTCGGCCTTGCTGGTGCGGGCGAAGACCATGAACAGGTCGGCGATGGGCGCGTTCGTGATGTAGCGCTTGGCGCCGTCGATGACCCATTCGACGCCGTCGCGTCGTGCGCGCGTCACGAGCCCGGCCGGGTCAGAGCCGGCCTCCGCCTCGGTCAGCGCGAACGCGGCCGTCACCGCCCCGGAGGCGAGTCCCGGGCAGCAGGTGGCGCTTCTGCTCGTCGGTGCCGCCCTCGATCAGCACATGGCCGGCGATGCCGTTGTTGGTCCCGAACATCGACCGGAACGCCGGTGTCGTGTAGCCCAGCTCGAACACGAGCTGCACCTCCTCGGTCATCGTCATACCAAGCCCACCGTGCTCGATGGGAAGCGCGAACCCATAGAGACCCATGTCGATCGCCTGCTGACGGATGCGATCGGGGATCGCGTCGCTCTCCTCGATCGTCGTCTCTTCCGGGACTACCTCGGAGCGCACGAATTGCCTTACCGCGCGCACCATGTCCTGCAAGTCGTCGTGCTCCATCGCTCATCTCCTCGCCAAGTGCACCCGCGCTCGGGGGCGAGCGTAGCATGCTCGACCTGAACTAGGCTCTCCGGCCGTGCGTGAGGCTGTGATCTGCGAGCCGCTCAGAACCGCCGTCGGAGGTTTCGGCGGCGTTTTCCGCGACGTGCCGGCAACGGAGCTGGCCGCGACGGTCATCCGGGAGCTCCTCCGGCGCACCTCGCTTCCGCCCGAGGAGATCGACGATGTCCTCCTCGGTCAGTGCTATCCGAACGGCGAGGCCCCGGCGATCGGGCGGGTGGCTGCGCTCGACGCCGGTCTGCCGATCGAGGTGCCGGGGCTTCAGCTGGATCGGCGCTGCGGCTCTGGTCTGCAGGCGATCATGCTCGGCTGCATGGAGGTCCAGACCGGTGTCGCGGATCTCGTCCTCGCCGGGGGCGCCGAGAGTATGAGCCAGGCCGAGTTCTATGCGATGGGCATGCGCTGGGGCGTCAAAGGTGGCTGGCGTGACGCTCGAGGATCGCCTGGCGCGGGGCCGGGTGACGGCCGGCGGTATCCACCATCCGGTGCCCGGGGGCATGATCGAAACCGCCGAGAACGTACGCCGGCACTACGCGATCTCGCGCGAGGAGCAGGACGAGCTGGCGCTGCGCTCGCACCAGCGCGCCCTCGCCGCGCATGAGAGCGGCACGTTCGCGCAGGAGATTGTCCCCGTGGCCGTCAAGAGCCGTGGGGAGGAGCGGCTGATCGACCGTGACGAGCACCCGCGTTCCGACACAACGCTCGAGCGACTCGGCACGCTGCGGCCGCTGATGCTGCGGACCGACCCCGAGGCGACCGTGACCGCGGGCAACGCGAGCGGCCAGAACGACGGCGCGGCGGTTTGCGTCGTCACACACCCGGAGAAGGCGGCCGAGCTCGGCTTGCAGCCGTTCGCGCGCCTCGTGACGTGGGCGGTCGCGGGCGTGGCACCGGAGATGATGGGCATCGGCCCAATCCCATCGACGCGGCGGGCGCTGCAACGAGCCGGGCTGAGGATGGACGACATGGACCTGATCGAGCTCAACGAGGCGTTTGCGGCGCAGGCGCTGGCGGTCCTGCACGAGTGGGACCTGCCGGATGGGCTGGAGCGCGTCAACGTGCACGGCTCGGGCATCTCCCTGGGTCATCCCGTCGGAGCGACGGGGGCGAGGATCCTGGCCACCCTGCTGCGCGAGTTGCGCCGTCGCGGTGGACGCTACGGCCTGGAGACGATGTGCATCGGCGGTGGTCAGGGGATGACCGCCATCTTCGAGAATGTTGCACCTTGAGAGCTACCACCGGCGCTGAGAGTCAGGAACTCCCCGATCTCTAGGCCATTTTCCGGCCTGATAGCTGTAGTGCCGATCAGACCATTCAAGGATGATCTGATCAACGCTCGCCGCCACCGGTTTTTCCTCGGCGCCATCCTGTAGGAGCAAGCCGGACCGGCCCTGCGAGAGATTGTGCCGGCAGGCCGAGGCTCGAGGACCACCAACCCCAGGCTCGGTGCCATTCTGGTGTCGCTACCTGGTGCCATCTCCATGTCGCACCGGTGCCATTCCGGTGTCGTCCTGCGGCGTCTCACCGATCTGAGACTGGCGATCTCATCTATTTGAGACTGTTGGCGTCTCATCCATATGAGACTGGGCGAGGCGGGTGAGATCGCCGCCCAGTGGGCCAGCGGTGCCAGTCGATCGAGGCCAAGACGAGCCCCCTTTCGGCGCGCAAGCGAGCGTCTGGCCGGTCAATCCCGGTACACACGCAGCGGACGACGACGAGTAGTTGGCGTTGCTGACCGGCCACGCTCGCTTCCGTAGGCGGTTGCAGGCGCGCGACCTCCGGCGCCGCTGGCCACTGGTAATCGTCCATTCCGCAAGTCTCGGGCTCGACGACAAAGCGCTCGCTCCGCCCGGCAGAAGCGGGCGTGTGCCAATGCCCATGCGGCGCACGCTTCAGTGCCGGCGCTGCGCGGAGCGTCAGGATTGAGCTGGAGCCTGGGGCTCGCGCGGCAGGAGGCGGTGGCCGTCGACGACTGCGGTGGCTAGGTCGATGAGCTTGCGGTTGTCGATACGGGACTGCTGGCGGAGCATCTCGAAGGCACTCGCCTCGTCGATGCCGTGGCGCTCCATCAGGATTCCCTTGGCTCGCTCGGTCAAGGCACGGCGTCCGAATGCGCCCTGGAGGTCCTGGTACTCCGCGAAGCGCCGCAGCACGATGTCGATCGCGCTCTGCCAGTCCTCAACGTCGGCGTCTGAGATGTGAGCGAAGACGCCTCGCTTGGACGCCTCGTTGATGAACGCGGGGTCGCGGGCGTGGAGCAGGACGATCACCGGGCAGGCGGCTTCCTGGACGATCTTGTCAATCAGCGTGAGGGCGTGCTCTGAGCTCTCCCCGAGTCCTACGAGCGCAACGTCGGGTCGCTCTCTCGCGGTCGCCGGGCCTACGTCCGCGATATCGATCTCACGGGCGATCACCTCGTGGCCGAGCCCGACGACGATCGGGGCGACGAGCGCCAGGCGGTCCTTGCGCTCGTTGGCGATCAGTACACGTAGGTGCTTGGTCTCGCGGTAGCTCATCAGGGGTAAACAGCCAGGCCGGGGCCGGGCAGCAGTGCTAGGCTGATGTTAGCCCGCCTCAAATCTCGGTGGGCTCCGATTTTCCGGCTCCGACACTCGGCTGGCGTTCTCGTATCGACCTGAACGGTCGAACAACGCACGCGTCAGGAGCCCCGTGATCGCAAGCCTCGTCCAAACGCCCGACTGCCGCCGCCTCCTCGGTGCCAGCTCATGAGCGCTCCGACCGGGAACTTTCGCGTGGTGATCGTCGGCGGGGGAGTCGCCGGCGTGGAGTGCGCGCTGGCGCTCTCCGACCTCGCGCCTGAGCTCACCAATGTGACGCTGATCGCACCAAACCCCGAGTTCCTCTATCGCCCGATGGTCGTCCGCGAGCCGTTCGCCTACAGTGCTGCCGGTCGCTACCCCCTCCAGCGGATCGCCGACGACGCCGGCACCACCCTGCTGGAAGAGGAGCTGGCTTGGATCGACCCTCCCAAGCACACGCTGCACACGGAGACCGGCAACGCGATCGAGTACGACGCGCTCGTCTTGGCGCTCGGCGCCCACGCCGACGCTCGCTACGAGCACGCGCTGACGATCGACGATCGACGCTTGGGGGACACCCTGCACGGTCTGATCCAGGACATCGAGGGCGGCTACATCCACAGCCTCGCCTTCGTCGCCCCCGGACCGATCGCCTGGCCCCTGCCGCTGTACGAGCTTGCACTGATGAGCGCCGGGCGAGCGCGCGATATGGGCATCGAGCTCGCAACGACGATCGTCACTCCCGAGGACAGCCCCCTGTCGATCTTCGGCGCGGGCGCGAGCAGTGCCGTCGCCAAGCTCCTCGACCGCGCGAACGTGCAGAGCATCAACTCCGCCTACGCGGAGGTACCGCGCTCCGGGGAGGTAGTGATACATCCCGGCGACCGCCATCTGCAGGTTGACCGGGTGATCGCGCTGCCCGAGCTCGACGGCCCGATCGTGCGTGGCATTCCCCTCGGCGAGCACGGTTTCATCCGCGTCGATCCGTACCAGCGAGTGCCCGATGTGGAGGACATCTACGCAGCCGGCGATGCCACCGACTTCCCGATCAAGCACGGCGGCCTCGCCGCCCAGCAGGCCGATGTTGCCGCGGAAGCGATCGCGGCGCAGGCGGGCGCTTCGTTGACACCCGAGCGGTTTGACCCCGTGGTTCACGGCATGCTGCTGACCGGCGAGGCACCTCGGTACCTAACCGCCCACATCACTGGCGGTCACGGCTTCAGCTCTGAGATCTCAGACACACCCACGTGGTCGCCGCCAAACAAGATCGCCGCCCGCTACCTCGCTCCCTACCTCGCCGGCCTGGATCACGAGACGACCCAGGCCAAGACACCTCTCGCGAGCGAGGGTCCGGTCGCGAGCGGACCTGACCCCAAGACCACGCTTGCCACCTCGGTGGCGAGCACATAACACATCGACAGAGAGACAAACATGATCGCCTACATAGTCCTCGCCATCGTGCTCGTCGCGCTCGCCGGGCTGGCGATGTCGGTTCGGATCCTCAAGCAGTACGAGCGGGCTGTGATGTTCCACCTGGGCAAGGTCCGTGACGGAGCGCGCGGGCCGGGCCTGATCTTCTTCGTGCCGCTGATCAACCAGGTTCACCGTGTGTCGCTGCGGATCGTCACGATGCCGATCCAGTCGCAGGGCATCATCACCAGCGACAACGTCAGCATCGACGTCTCCGCGGTTGCCTACTACCGCGTCGATGATCCGATCCGCGCGGTGGTCGCGATCGAGAACGTCGAAGTCGCGATCAACCAGATCGCGCAGACCACGCTGCGCGCGGTCGTCGGACGCCACACGCTCGACGAGACGCTGTCGGAGACCGACACGATCAACCAGAACATCCGCGAGATCCTCGACGTGCAAACCGAGGAATGGGGCATCAAGGTCACGACCGTCGAGCTGAAGGACATCCAGCTGCCCGACACGATGAAGCGCGCGATGGCACGCCAAGCCGAAGCCGAGCGCGAGAAGCGCGCGAAGATCATCGCCGCCGAGGGCGAGGCGCTCGCCGCCGGCGAGCTCGCGCGCGCCTCCGACGTGATGATGGCACACCCGCTCGCGCTGCAGCTGCGAAACCTGCAGACGCTCGTCGAGATCGCCGTCGACAAGAACTCCACCGTCGTATTCCCGGCGCCGCTGATGAGCACGATCCAGGAGCTCGGAGCGTTCCTCAAACGCGAGACGCTGGCCGCGGGAGACCCTCCTGCGGCATCTGTACCAGCGCCACCACCACCGCCAAACGGTGCGGTGCTCACCAAATGACCCAGCCTGACCCAGCCACCACGTACATCCAATCGACAGGAGCCTTCTCATGCGTCGCAGAGTCTTTGACGTTCTAACCAGCGCTGTCGGGCTGGTCCTCGTGGTCGTGCTGCTCGTCGCGGGAGGGCTGCTGATGTGGGGCTACAGCTACGACACACAGCAACGTCCACAACCAGCTCGCCGCACAGCAGATCTTCTTCCCGCCGAAGGAAGCGTTCGCCCACCCCAAGGCCGGCACCGAGATCACCGCGGCGATGATCCCGTCCGTCTCGCAGTACGCGGGACAGCAGCTGCTCACCGGCCCGCAGGCCGAGGCCTACGCCGATCACTTCATCGCGATTCACCTCTCCGAGATGCCGTACGGCGGGATCTACTCGAAGATCAGCACCGCCGCGCGCGCCGAACCAACAAACACAAAACTCGCGACGCTCGAGACGACCTCCTTCCAGGGAACAACGCTACGTGGACTGCTGCTCGAGGCCTACGGCTTCTCGAAGATCGGCACGATCATGCTGATCGGCTCGATCGCGTCGTTCATCCTCGCGCTCATCATGCTCGGGTTCGTCGCGCTTGGCTTCCGCCACGCACAACGCACCGCGACCGAGGAGGAACTGCTGGCGCCCAAACGCAGCCACGACCTCGACAGCCCAACGCTGGCAGGGGCACCCTCATGAAGGCCCTCGTTTACCACGGTCCCGGCCAGCGCGGCTGGGACACCGTGGCCGACCCCACGATCATCGATCAGACTGACATCGTCGTACGGATCGACACCTCGACGATCTGCGGGTCAGACCTGCACATCCTCAAGGGCGACGTACCCGAGACGACCCCCGGTACGGTGCTCGGCCACGAGGCGGTCGGCACCGTGCAGGAGATCGGTCCGAGCGTGAGCACGGTCTCCGTCGGAGATCGGGTGCTGATGTCGTGCGTCAGCGCCTGCGGGCGCTGTCGCTACTGCAAGGAAGCTCGCTATGGACAATGCCTCGGCGGGGGTGGCTGGATCTTCGGCCATCTGATCGACGGCCTGCAGGCGGAGTATGCACGCGTGCCGTTCGCCGATAACTCCGTCTATAAGATCCCCGATGAGCTCTCAGACGAGCAGGTCCTGTTCCTCGCCGACATCCTCCCGACCTCCTTCGAGGTCGGTGTGCTCAACGGCAAGATCACGCCAGGCGATGTCGTGGCGATCGTCGGCGCCGGGCCGATCGGACTGGCGGCGATCCTCACCGCAAGCCTCTATACACCCGGGCGGATCGTCTCGATCGACCTCGACGACGGTCGGCTGGAAAGCGCCAAGCGGTTCGGCGCCGACACAACGATCAACAACGGCCGCGAGAACGCGGTTGCGCAGATCATGGAGCTCACCGACGGCCTCGGCGCCGATGTCGCCCTGGAGGCGGTCGGCGTGCCCGACACGTTCGAGCTCGCGACCGAGCTGATCCGTCCCGGTGGACGCGTGGCGAACATCGGCGTGCACGGCAAGCCTGCGACCCTGCATCTGGAGAAGCTGTGGACCCGTGACGTGACGATCACGACGGGGCTGGTCGACACCAACACGATTCCTCAGCTGATGAGGCTGGTCGCCAGCGGTCGCCTGGACCCATCGTTGTTTGCCACCCATCGCCTGCCCCTGAGCGACACGATGACCGCCTACGACACGTTCGCCGACGCCGCCAACACAGGCGCCCTGAAGATCGTGCTCGAAGGTGGCGAGAGTAACCACAGCTCAGATCTCCTCGTTGGGGCGGCGTCGGCCGCATAATGCTCACCGGCTAGTTGGCCAATGTTGATGACCATTGCGGTTGATCCTCGGGACCTGGGAGCTCGTCGATGGTGGGCGCTTGGCGCGGTGTTCGTGACGATCCTGTGTGTGGGCATCGACAGCACGGTCCTCAGCGTGGCCCTGCCCACGCTGGCGAGGTCGTTGCGGGCATCGGAGCCAGACCTGCAGTGGTTCTCCTCGGGGTACTTCCTGGTACTCGCGGCGGCGATGCTCCCGGCCGGCCTGCTCGGCGACCGTTACGGCCACAAGAAGGTCTTCCTCCTCTCCCTGGGGCTCTTTGCGGTGGGTTCGGCGGCATGCGCGTGCTCGACGTCTGTGGCTGAGTTCATGGCCGCCCGGGTGCTCCTCGGACTCGCCGGCGCGGGAGTGATCGTGATGGCGATCTCCTCGCTCACGGTGCTGTTCAGCCGGGAGGAGCGACCAAAGGCAGTCGGGATCTTGGCCGCTGGGAATTTCCTGGCGATGCCGATCGGTCCGATCCTGGGCGGATGGATTCTGACCAACTTCTGGTGGGGCTGGGTGTTCCTCGTCAACGTGCCGGTCGCCCTGATCGGGCTTGGTGGCTGCCGTCGCTCTGTTGCCGGAGTTTCGGGCTTCACAGCGACCGGGCTTTGATTTGACCGGGGTAGCCGCTTCTGTCCTCGGCCTCGTGGCGGTGACCTACGGACTGATCAGGGCGGGCGAGGACGGCTGGAGCAATCCCGGGTGCCCTGCTCATGATCTTCGTTGGTATCGCGATCCTGGTCGGCTTCCTCGCCTGGGAGCGCCGGTTGACGCGCCGTCCCGGCGGTCAGCCGTTGCTCGACATGACGCTGTTCAGCTCGGCGTCGTTTACCTGGGGCTCGATTTTCGCCGCGATGTCGTTCCTCGCGTTGATCGGTGTTCTGTTCACGATGCCGCAGTACTTCCAGGGCGTCCTCGGCACAACCGCGATGGGTTCGGGAATGAGGCTCTTGCCGCTGATCGGCGGGGTCCTGATCGGGGCCGTTCCTGCTGCTCTGCTCGCCAAGCTTGTAGGCGCCAAGCTTGCCGTTGCGGCCGGATTCGGCCTGCTCGTCGTAGGGCTGTCCGTGGGGGCCACGACGAGCGTGGATTCGAGTGGCTTATTCGTCGCGATGTGGATGGTGGTTGTCGGGGCCGGGATGGGTCTCGCGCTGGCTACTTCGACCTCCGCCGCGCTCGTCGAGCTGTCTCCGGATCGCAGCGGTGTTGGCTCGGGAGTGGTGGAGGCGATCGACGAGGTCGGTGGCCCGCTGGGCATCGCGATCCTCGGCAGCGTGGTCAGTGCCGGCTACATCGCCCACCTTAACCTCCCCGGCCTATCGGGGCGAGCCGCCAGCGCTGTCCGTCAGAGCGTTTTTGGTGGCGTTGCCGTCGCGCAACAACTCCATTCGTCTTTGCTACTGACGTCCGTGCGGACGGCCTTCGTGCAAGGCATGGACACCGCGCTACTCGTGTCAGTCGGAATCGCCCTCTTGGGCGCGATCCTAGCGATGCTCTACCTGCCGAAGACAAACGTCTCAATGGACACCGCGCAGCCAAATGCCGGAAAAGAGCATGCTGTGGCGGCCATAGGATGAGCGCCCAAACGATCGTGACCGCGCACCTAGTAGACTTCGTGGCAGAGGGCATCGGTGTGCGGTCGGTCTTTGCGGGACCGGCAATGCGACGTGACTTCCGAGGTTTCGCTGTCATGTAGAGCGATCCGGAGGTCACAGTGCCCCAGCCGCACACATCTCTCCCAGGTCCGCGACGTACCATCGCGGCGCGATGATCGTGCTGGCAGCAGTCTTCAACCTGAATCACCCGGCGCATACGGTGGACTGGGAATTCATCCACCTGTCGGTGGCGAATGTCGTGGTCATCGGTCTGATGTTCATCATCTTCTTCCTGGCGATCCTGCTGCCGTTCCCCGGGGCCGCGGGGCGAGACGCCGCCCGTCGCGGCGGAGGCTCGGCATGAGCGCAACTTCGGGCACCCCCCCAACTGTCCCGTCGAAGTCTTGGACCGTCAAAGTCCGGGAAAAGGGCGTCGAGTCGCTGCCGCCCGAGAGGCTCCTGCCCGACGGCCAGCCTACCTATGTGGCCTCCTGGATCTACGTGTTCGGGGTGGCCAGCATCGCCTCGCTGATCGTGATCATCGGCTCCGGCTGCATCCTTGCCCTGAAGGGGCCCGCGTGGTGGCACGAGACCGGGGTCGGGCACTTCTTCAACAGCATCCACCTGTGGAGCGTCGAGCTGTTCTTCTTCGCGATGGTCGTGCACCTGTGGGGCAAGTACTGGATGGCCGCCTGGCGGGGAGGCCGCGGGCGCGTGTGGGTCACCGGCGCGATCGTCTTCCTAGTCGCCGTGCCCTGCGCGCTGACCGGCTACGTCTCCCAGCAGAACTTCGACGCGCAGTGGATCTCCACGCAGGCCAAGGACGCGATGAACTCAGTTGGTGTGGGGTCGTTCTTCAACCTGACCAACTTCGGGCAGATGTACAGCTACCACATCCTCCTGCTGCCGATAGCCGTCGTGGGGCTCGTGAGCCCTCTTGCGCTACCAGCGCACGCATCTCAGGGGCATGAAGCCGCTAGGCGCGCAGCGTTAGCCGGACGGATCCAAGAAGCGCATCGATCCTGACGCCGAGCGCTGCCAGTCTCACATAAATGAGATTTCGCGGCCCGAGACCAGTCTCACATGGATGAGACAAAGCGGTCTCACATGAGTGAGATTCCGGTCTCACATGAATGAGACGCCGCAGGGGTGACAGGCCGCTACAGTCGCTCTTAGAACGCTCGATAATGTATGTTATGTAAACCTGAAGAGGGAGAGTGGTCGCCCACCCTCAGGGCCCTGCCGCCCCCGGACGTTCAAGCAGATCAGGCGCCAGAGCTTGTTGCCGCGAATCCGATCGGCCGGCCGACGCTGGATGTCACGCTCCGCCGCCGTGACCAAACCGAGCGATACTACGAGCCCCGCAAAAGCCGCAAACCGCTGGGCGGGCGATTTTTGCGTGAACTGCTCGATCGCGCGTGACATGATGAGATCAGCTGATCGCGTAGGTGAGCGAGACTTGGGCGGTAAGCGTGCAACCGGCGGCACTCGCACGTTTTGCGACCGGAGCCTGTTTGCGCTTTTTCTTCTTCGCGTGTTTCACCGCCGGCTTGCTCGCTACGGGAGCTGCCGTGCCGGCGACGCGTTGCACGCTCACCTCACCGCCGGAGGATCCGACGTCAGGCGAGCCGAAATCGGGCTGTTCTCCCAGATATTCAACTTCGTTGCCTGTGCAACCGATGTAGCCGCCGTTTTCGACGATGCTCTGGACCGCACCCAGCGTCACACCGGCCGAGCTCGCCAAGGAACTGCGCCTTGGTCTGACCGTCGGTAACCGCGGTGGCCATTCCCTGCCGGTAGACCGTGGTCGCTGCCGCGGAGCTCGCGCTCTGTTCGATCGGCACGGTCGCGACGCCCTGCACGCTGACGGTGGGTGGTGGCGATGTCGCTGTCGGGGCTTCTGCGGACGCGACGCCCAACATGCCCGCCGCGACCAGCGCGATCACGGTGACGGCTGTCGCCGGGATCAGATACCTCATCGGACCTTCCAGGTGCCTGCGCACATCTCCAAGACTAGCGCCCTGGCGGGGCATCCTCGGTCAGCTCTCGCGCCCGCTTCAACACCGCATCGATCATTGACTCGGTGAGCTTGCCCGTGAACGTGTTCTGCTGGCTCGGGTGGTAGCAGCCGAGCAGCGTGTAGCGATCGGCCCGGAACTCGGCCGCGTGTCCGAACGCCGGGCGTGGTCGCGGCAGCGCCGCCGGCGGGTCGGCGCTCGCGGCGGTCAGGCGCAGCGCCGCGTCCCAGGCGAACGCGCCCAGACAGAGGATCGTGCGCACGCCCGCGAGCAGCCGCAGCTCGCGTACGCTCCACGGCAGGCACTGCTCGCGCTCGGCCGGCGTCGGGCGGTTCGCGGGCGGCGCGCAGCGCACGGCCGCGCTGATCCAGGCGCCGTTCAAGCGCAGACCGTCATCGCGGTACAAGGATGTCGGCTGGTTGGCGAAACCGGCGCGGAACAGCGCCGCGAACAGGAAGTCGCCGGAGCGGTCGCCCGTGAACATGCGCCCGGTGCGATTGGCTCCATGCGCGGCCGGGGCGAGCCCGAACACGAGCAGGCGCGCGGCCGGGTCGCCGAAGCCGGGCAGCGGCCGGCCCCAGTACTGCTCCTGTGCAAACGCGGCGCGACGCTCGCACGCGACCTGCTCGCGCCACTGCACCAGGCGCTCGCAGCGCCGGCAGCTGCTGACCTCCCCCGCCAGCTCCGCGAGTCTCTCACTGTCTTGCTCTGTCTTCGCTCTGGGTGCCATTCCGGTGCGTGGCAGCTTAGAGCCAGCAATCTCGCGAGCTGCGATCGCGCGCCTGGTCCTTGTGTCGGGCTCTACGCCGGCGCCGCGAGCGGCGCACCCGGCTTACCGCTCTTGCCGCCCTTGTCCTCGACGGTCAGCGGCTGAGCGATGCTCTCGAGGCTCTGGCCCTCGGCTTTGATGCCGAACAGCAGCTCGGCGACGCCGCCGATGATCATCATCACCGCGCCCAGTGCGAGCGCGAGGAACACCTGGTAGTAGCTGCCGGTATTGATCAGCCGGCTGAAGACCTGCGGGCCGATCACCCCGCCGATCCCGGTGCCGACAGCGTAGAAGACGGCGATGCACAGCGCCCGCGTCTCCAGCGGGAAGATCTCCGAGACCGTTAGGTAGGCGGCGCTCGCGCCGGCCGAGGCGAAGAAGAACACCGAGCAGCAGCAGGCGGTGAACGTCGTCGCGTCGAGGTCGTGCGCCTTGAACAGAAAGCCCGTCACGATCAGCAGCAGGCCGGAGAGGATGTAGGTGCCGGCGATCATCGGCCGGCGCCCGACGGTGTCGAACAGCGGGCTGAGGATCAGCGCTCCGGCAAAGTTGCCGACGGCGAATACGGCGATGTAATACGGAACGTTGCCGGAGGGCGTGTGGAAGTAGAGCCCAACGAGGTTGCCGAAACCGAACAGGATCGAGTTGTAGAGGAACGCCTGGCCGATGAACAGCGACAGACCGAGGATCGTGCGCGGGATACAGCGTGACGACCGAGCGGACGATCAGGACAGCGGAATCGTCCTGCGCTGGCGCACGGTCAGCGGCTCCCCCTCGGGCTCGGGCAGCTCCTCGCCAGTGGACTCGGCGACCTGCCGCTCGATCTCCTTCGTCGATCTTCTCGGCCTCCTGCTCGCGGCCGTGGATGAACAGCCAGCGCGGGCTCTCCGGCACGTTGCGGCGCACCAGCAGCACGCCGAGACCGATGATCGCGCCGCAGCACGAACGACAGGCGCCAGCCCAGACCGATCGGAGAAGATCGCCGTATTCAGCATCACCACCGAGAGCAGCGCGCCACCGACACCGCCAAGCCAGTAGCTGCCGTTGATCGAGACGTCCACCCGGCCGCGCTGTTTGGCCGGAATCAGCTCGTCGATCGCGGAGTTGATCGCGCTGTACTCGCCGCCGATGCCCATGCCGGTGATGAACCGGCACGCGAAGAACCAAGCCGGCGAGAACGAGAAGGCGGTCAGCACCGTCCCGAGCAGGTAGATCGAGAGCGTCACCATGAACAGCCGCTTGCGCCCGAAGCGGTCGGTGAGCTGACCGAAGATCAACGCGCCGATGCACGCCCCGGCGATGTACAGCGAGGCGGCCCATCCCGACACCTGGGCGGCGGTCAGACCGACCCCCGCACCCGGTTCGGACAGGCGACCGGAGATCGAGCTGACGACGTTGACCTCCAACCCGTCGAGGATCCAGGCGGTACCGAGCCCGGCGACGATGACTCCAATGAAAGCGCGCCCACGGCAGCCGGTCCAACCGCGCCGGGATCCTCGTCTCGATCGTCCCGGTCTCAACGCTCTCGCTCATCGTCCTCGGCTCCCCTCTGGGTGGTTTCATCCCGTGCGCGCCGGCAGGCGACTCCGCTGGTCTTCTACCCCGCGGATCTCGGCCCCAATCCTCCCGGTGGCGTAGTAGCATCGTTCGGGCGATGTCGCTGTGGATGCTGTTCGTACTGCTCGCGCTGATCAAGCTTCCGTTGATCGGGTTGATGCTGTGGATGCCGTTCCGCAACGACGAGGCGGCCGTCACCCCCAACCTCGCCGACGCCTCCGACTCATCCGAGGAGGACGGAGGCAGCCACACGCTGCCGGGAGGGCCGCTCGACCCGCATCCGCGGATGCCCCTCCCCCGCTCTCCGCGCCGTGACCCGCATGGCTCACCGGCGATCCCCGCGCCCGCCCGGGTGCGCACGCCGCTGCGCGCCAAGGGCGTGCAGGTGCCACGCTGACGACGCCTTCGCCGGCTACTTGCCGCGTTTGATGTTCTGCTTGCGCTGCCTGCGGGCGGCCTTCGCTTTCGCGCGCCGCTTGCGCATCATCGCCGCCGTGTCGTGACCGGAGCCTCCCTTGCCGAGCAGACCGTCTCCCGCCGGCGCCACGCTGCGCGCGTCGCGCACGATCAGGAAGGCGATCCCGCCCAGCAGCAGCAGCGCCGCGGCGCCGGCGAGCAGGATCGTGCCCTTCGAGTTGGAGGTGCTCGCCGCGGACGTCGTGGTGGTCGCGGTGGTTTCGGTCGGTGTCGTTTCCGTCTGCCCTTCGGTCAATTCGCTGAACGAGCTCCCGCCGCCGAGGGCCGCCGGGGCGCTTGCCGGCGCGGCGAGCGCCAGCGCGAGGACCGCGCAGACGGAGAGGGAGGCGAGGCGTCGGCTCGACACTGTCGCGAGCATACCGCCTGCATCGTGCGCGCCGCGCGTCTGCCCAGACCGTAGAATGAGCGACCGATGCCACCCAAGCAACGTCAGGTCAGGATCGAGCAGCGCGGCGCCTTCGACGCGATCCAGGCGCTCGAGCAGCGCTCCGACGAGGAGCTCGAGGCCGAGACCAAATACAAGTCCGCCGCGATGGCGATCCTCGGCGCGCGCGCGTCCGAGCGCTTCGACGCCGAGGCCGCGCGCGCCTACTTCCAGCGCGCGATCGCCGCCGCCCGCCCGCAGGAGCGGATGCAGATCCGGCGCATGGCCGACGCCTCGCTCGCGCTCGCCGAACGCCGCGCGGGCGACCTGAAGGACGCCGTCGAGCGCCTCGGTCAGACCCCGCCGAGCGGCCGGCAGATGTTCGCGCTGCAGCGCGATGGGGCTGCTCGTCCCCCCCGCCTCCGCCGGGATCCTCGCGCGCATCCGCGGGATCCTTCTGATCATCGCGCTTGTGATCGTGCTGCTCGCGATCGGCCTCGGCCTCGTCGAGCTGATCTCGCTGCCGTTCGGCGGGCTCGGGATCGCGCCGGGCGTGCTGCTCGGGCTGTTCCTCGTGCTCGCCGTCTTCGGCGTGATCGCGGCCGTCGGCCGGCGCCGGCGCGACCGGGCGCAGAAGGCCGCCGGCGCCGGCTAGGCGCGTTACCCGCTCGCCCAGCGGCACGCTCGCATCAGTTCCGACTCTCGGATCGCGTGCGTAAAGATGTGCCGATGGCGAAACGCACGCACCACAAGCACTCCTCGAGCAAGGGCTATCGCCGCCTGCTCGACCGCCTGGCCGACAACGAGGCGGTGCACAGCGTCGCCACCGGCCGCGTCAAGCCGCGGATGGGCGCGGGGCGCCCGGTCGCGCCGATCTCGAAGGTGCGCCAGGTCGATTCGGGGCTGTCGATCACGATCAACACCGACGGCGCGATCATCGACGCCTACGTCGTCACCGACAATCCCGAGTTGGTGATCGAGTTCATGCGCAAGCAAGGGTGGACGCGGTGAGATCCGAGCCGTACGCCGGGGTTCGCACATCCTGAGAGCTCGACCAACCCAAGCCGCCTTGGAGGCAGGCCCCGAATACGATGGCTCGGTGCCCGCTGCTCCCGTCTGCCTGATCGTCAACCCCTCGGCCGGTGGCGGCAAAGCCGGGCGCGTCGCGCCGGATGTCGAGCGAGCGCTGCGCGAGCAGGGGCTGGAGGTACGCCGCGTCGACACGCGCGACCTCGACCACGCCCGCGAGCTGGCCGAGCAGGGTGCGCGCGCCAAAGAGACGGTCGTGGTGCTCAGCGGCGACGGCCTGGTGGGCGTCGTCGCCGACGTGCTGCGTCGTTTCCCTGGCGCCGTGCTCGGCGTGCTGCCCGGCGGTCGCGGCAACGACCTCGCGCGCGTGCTCGGGATTCCCAAGGATCCGATTGCGGCGTGTGAGGTGATCGCCCGCGGCGTTCCGCGCGCGATGGACCTGGGCGAGGTGGGAGGACAGGCCTTCGTCGGGATCGCCTCGGTCGGCTTTGACAGCGAAGCCAATCGCATCGCCAACGATGCGCCCGCGTGGCTCGGCAACCTCGTGTATGCCTACGGCGCGCTGCGCGCGCTCGCGTCGTGGCGTCCAGCGCGTTTTGAGATCGAGCTCGATCCACCCGGTGAGCGACTGAGCTTCATGGCCTATACGGTCGGCGCCGCCAACTCGAAGACCTATGGCGGCGGGATGCGTGCCGCCCCGGGCGCGATGCTCGACGACGGACTGTTAGAGGTCGTCGTGCTCGAGACCGTCAGCAAGCGCGAGTTCCTGACGAAGCTCCTGCCGCGGGTTTTCAAGGGCACCCATGTCGAGCTGCCGTCCGTGCACGTGTTCCGTGCCGCCGCGGTCGAATTCTCCGCTGATCGGCCCTTCACGATGTATGCCGACGGCGATCCGATCGGGGAGCTGCCCGTGCGTGTGCGCGCGGTCGGCGGTGCGATCTCGGTGCTCGTGCCGGCGGACGTCGCCGCGGTGGGCTCCGCGTTCTCCTCGTCCCCAGCACTCGCCGTCCCCTCCACCCCGGCGACGGTCGGCGATCGTGCGGTGGCTGCCCCGATCGCCGAGTCGAGCGAGCCCTCGGCGGGCGACTGATGCCAGGTCCGCTCGCACCGAAGCTCGCGCTCGCGCGGGCCGTCGGCACGGTCTCGCGCCTGCGCGGCGGCGGCGCCTCGAGCGCACCGGGGAAGGTGCTGATGCGCCTCGATCCGGGTGCGATCGGCGAGCTTGGAGCGCGCCTGCCTCAAGGTAACGTGCTCGTATCGGCGACGAACGGGAAGACCACGACGAGCGCGCTGCTCGCCGGGATCCTGCAGCGCGCGGGCATCTCGCTCGTCCACAACCAATCGGGGGCGAACATGGCCGGGGGCATCGCCTCGACGCTGCTCGCCGCCGCGCGCCCGCGCGGGTCGATCGCGGGCGAGCTCGGCCTGTTCGAGGTGGACGAGCTGTGGCTCGACTCGCTCGCCGCCGAGCTGCACCCGCGCGCGATCCTGCTCGGGAACCTGTTCCGCGACCAGCTCGACCGCTACGGCGAGCTGGAGACGATCGCCGACCGCTGGGCCGCGGCCGTCGACGCAGCCGCCCACCCGGCCCGCGAGGCGACGCTCGTGCTCAACGCCGACGACCCGGCGATCGCCGACCTCGGGCGCGAGCGCGAGGCGCCGGTCGTGTACTTCGGCGTCGAGGACGACTCGCTCGCACTGGCGGGGATGGCGCACGCCGCCGACGCGAAGCACTGCCGCCGCTGCGGGGCGCCATACGTGTTCGACGCCGTCTACCTCGGCCACCTCGGCCACTACCACTGCCCGAGCTGCGGCCAGACCCGCCCCGCGCCGACGGTGATCGCGACGAGCGTCGCCCTCCAGGGCGTCGACTCGGCCCGCTTCACGCTCCAGACTCCCGCCGGCGCCGCCGAGGTCGCGCTGTCGCTGCCCGGCCTCTACAACGTCTACAACGCGCTCGCCGCCGCCGCGCTCGCCACGGCGCTCGAGGTGAGCCTGCCCGAGATCGTCGCCGGGCTCGAGGCGACGAGGGCCGCGTTCGGCCGCGCCGAGACCGTGCACGTCGACGGGCGCGAGATGCGGATCCTGCTCGTGAAGAACCCCGCGGGCGCCAACGAGGTGCTGCGCACGCTCGCCCTGGAGCCGGGCGAGCACGACCTGCTCGGCGTGCTCAACGACGGGATCGCCGACGGGCGCGATGTCTCCTGGATCTGGGACGCCGACTTCGAGCTGCTCGCCGGGCGCGTACGCCGCGCCACCTGCAGCGGCTCGCGCGCTCCCGAGCTCGCGCTGCGCCTGAAGTACGCGGGGATCGACCCGGCGCGCATCCACGTCCAGGCCGACCTCCCCAGCGCCTTGCGCGAGGCAGCCGCGGACCGTTCAGATCCGCAGACGCCGGTGTATGCGCTGCCGACCTACACGGCGATGCTGTCGCTGCGCGAGCTGCTCGTCGCGCGCGGGGAGGCGAGCAGCGCATGGTCGTGAGCCCCTCGCAGGACCCGAGCTCCACGCCTGTGTCCGCCGCGACCGGCGGCGATCCCGTCGCCTTGCGGCCGGCGCTCTCCTCGGCGGTTGTCTGGCACGACCTGGAGTGTGGCTCCTATCGCGCCGACCTGCCGCTGTGGCGGGAGCTGGCCGAGCGCGAGGGCGACCCGATCCTCGACGTTGGCGCTGGGAGCGGCCGGGTGGCGCTCGATCTCGCTCGCGCCGGCCATCGCGTGACCGCGCTCGACCTCGACTCCGGACCTACTCGACTCGCTGCGAGAGCGATCCGATGGGCTGCCGGTGGAGCTGTGTGTGCGGACGCGCGCTCGTTCGATCTGGCCAGCATGCGACTTTGCCCTGTGCCTCGTGCCGATGCAGACGATCCAATTGCTCGCCGACGCTTCCGAGCGGGCGGCGTTTCTGCGCTGCGCCCGCGCCCACCTGCGCCCCGGCGGCCTGCTCGCTTGCGCGATCGTCACCGAGCTGGAGTCCTTTGACGTCGCCGCCGGCGCGCCCGCGCCAACGCCGGAGACGGCCCGTGTCGGCGAGACTCTCTACGTCAGCCAGGCTGAGAGCGTGCGGGTGCTGCAGCGACGGATCGTGATTCGGCGCTCACGCAGGATCGTCTTCCCCGCCGCTCGCGAATCTAGCGACGGAAGCTCCGCCCCCGAGTCGCGTGACAGAGACTCTGCCGATGAGGCGATCGAGACGCTGACCGTTGAGCGCAACGTGATCGAGCTTGCCCGCGTCAGCCCCGTCGAGCTCGAACGCGAGGGCGCGAAGGTCGGCTTTCACCCCGAGCCGGCGCTCGTGATCGAGCCGACCGACGAGCACGTCGGCAGCGTGGTGGTGATGCTGCGTGCCTGAGCTCGTCTCCCCCCCTCCCGCGCCGCCTGCCCCCCCGACGGGTCGTGTTCTGCGCGTTTGTGCGCTGTACCCGGATCTGATGAACATCTACGCCGACCGCGGCAACCTGCTTGTGCTCGAACACCGCTGTGCGTGGCGGGGGATTGGCTTTGAATCGTCCTCCAGCGGTCTCGGCGAGCCGCTGCGGTCCGACGCGCACGACCTCTACTACATCGGCGGCGGTCAGGACCGAGACCAGCGCCTCTGCGCCGAGGACATGATCGCGACCAAGCGCGACGCGCTCCACGCCGCCGCCGCTCGTGACGCGGTGATCCTCGGCGTGTGCGGCGGCTACCAGCTGCTCGGGCACTCGTATGTTCTTGGCCAGGATGAGATCCCAGGCGTCGGCCTGCTCGACGTGCGCACCGTCCGTGAGGACGGACAGCGCCTGATCGGCAACGTCGCAATCGAGGTCTCGCTTGGTGACGGGCGCACGGCCGAAGGCGACGATCGCATCCTCGCCGGGTTCGAGAACCACGGCGGACGGACCCACCTAGGCCCGGATGCTCATCCGCTTGGTCGCGTCGCCAAGGGCCATGGCAACGACGGTCGCAGCGGCTTCGAGGGGGCACGCGCCGGCAACACGATCGGCACCTACCTCCACGGTCCGCTTTTACCCAAGAACGCATGGTTCGCCGACTGGCTGATCGCCACCGCTCTGCGTCTCGACTCGTCAGATCTGAGTCCCCTCGATGACGCCTTCGAGCGGGCGGCACATCTCAGCGCGCGTCACGCCGCAGGGGTCTGATTTCGTAAATCGTCCCAACTCGTGAGTACGATTTTTGTACGGTGGGTGAAGCGTCGAGGTGGCGCGAGCGGCAGTCAACCGTGAGTTCGGGACAGCTCCCCGGATGGAGTTCGAATCTCCAGCCCACCGCCATGTATTGAGCCCGACCGGACAGAGCGCTCTGACATGCGTTCGCGGGTAGCGCCCGCCTTTGATCGTCCGGTCGGGCTTGCTAGTCTTTTGCCACGGTTGACAGTCGCTCGGAGGTAGCTCCTCCTTCACCGCACCCGACCCGCTCCGGCGGGTCGAGTCGTTTAAGCTGCGGCCGTGGACTTCGCCGAGTACCAGCGCCTTTCGCGAAGCACCGCGCAGTATCCGCGCAACGAGGCGCTCACCTACCCGGCGCTCGGGTTGGCCGGAGAGGCCGGCGAGTTCGCCGATCACGCGAAGAAGGTGATTCGCGACGACGGCGGCGAGGTCACGGCCGGCCGGCGCGAAGCGATGGCCAAGGAGCTCGGGGACGTCCTCTGGTATGTCGCCCAACTCGCGAGCGAGCTCGAGTTCGACCTCGACGAGATCGCCCAGTTGAACCTTGACAAGCTGCGCTCGCGCCAGCGCCGCGGTGTCCTCTCGGGCGAGGGCGACGACCGCTAGGACATGCTGAGCGGCGCTAGCCGATCTTCGATCGGTTGCGTCCTCGGTCGCTCGCGTGCTGGACGATCGGAGATCCCATCGATCTCCGATCGGTACGCCACGCTCCCTGCTGGGCGATCTTTGATCGGCGCATCGCTTGCTCATCGGCGCCCTAGCAAGCTAGGACGCGACTGCGAATCTCGCGAAGCGCTCGGCTGTGCGCTTCGGTACCAGCGCCTTGACGCGTACCCCCTCGGGAGTGTCCCTGCGGGTGAGATCGCCCGCCAGCTCGTGCAGCTCCGCGAGGCTGCCGCCGTCGGCGTAGGGGACGAGCAGCTCGACCGGGCAGAGCATGTGCGCCAGCTCCGCTTCGAAGCGCGCGCCGAGCGTCTCCAGGCCCTCGCCCGTGACGCCGCTGACGAGCATCGCGTCGGGGTAGCGCAGGCGCAGGTCGTCGCGCGCCTGCCCGTCGAGCAGGTCGATCTTGTTCAGCACGAGCAGCCGCGGGCGCTCGCCGGCGCCGATCTCCTCGAGCGTCTGCTCGACCGCGCGCTGCATCGTCTCGGCCTGCTGGCCGGCTTGCCGGCCGGGCGCGGAGGCGTCGAGCACGTGGGCGAGCAGGTCGGCGCGGCGGGTCTCCTCGAGCGTCGCGCCGAAGGCGTCGACCAGCTGGTGGGGGAGCTTGCTGATGAAACCTACCGTGTCGCTCACGAGGTACTTCCTCCCCGAGCGGCCACCATCCCTGCTCGTGCGATCCATTCCGTTTGCCCCGTCGGCGTGGCTTCCGTTTGAGCCGCCCCCATCTCCAGCGCGGCGGCCGTTGCCGTTCGCGTTGCCGTTCCGGTTCGCCGCCGCGGCGCTCGCGATCGGACCAACCGTCCGCGTCGTCGGGTCGAGCGTGTGGAACAGCCGGTCGCGGACCCCCACCTCGGCGCCGGTGAGCGCGTTTAGCAGCGTCGACTTGCCCGCGTTCGTGTAGCCGACGAGCGCGACCGTCGGCAGCGCGGCGCGCTCGCGCTCGGCGCGCATCACCGCGCGCGTGCCCTTCACGTGCTCGAGCCTGCGCCGCAGCGCCGCGATTCGGTCGCGCGCCAGACGTCGATCGGTCTCGATCTGGCTCTCCCCCGGCCCCCGCGTACCGATCCCGCCGCCGAGGCGCTCGAGGTGCGTCCACAAGCCCCGCATCCGCGCGAGGTTGTACTCCAGCTGCGCGAGCTCGACCTGCAGCTTGCCCTCGGCGCTGCCCGCGTGCGCGGCGAAGATGTCGAGGATCACCGTCGTCCTATCGACCACCGGCATGCCGAGCGCCTCCTCCAGATTGCGCTCCTGGCGCGGGGTCAGCTCGTCGTCGCAGGCGATCAGGTTCGCGTCGGCAGCCTTCGCGGCGGCCTTCGCCTCGGCCACCTTGCCCGGGCCGAGATAGGTGTTCGGGTGCGGCTGCTCGCGGCGCTGCACCATCTTCCCGACGACCGCCACGCCGGCCGTCCTCAGCAGCTCACCCAGCTCCTCGAGGTCGTCCTCCTCCGGGAGCGCCGCGATGCAAAATGCGCGCTGGGCGGCGCGCTGTCCGGGCTGCAGGCCGTTGGCCTCAGCCGGCGAGGCTTGCGGAGTGATGCCTGTACGGCCATTGCGGCTTCGATTCACTGCACCTCAGTCTAGGCCCACCCCGGACCTGCGTTGTGAAAGTTTCTTGCGAAACGAGGCGCGGCGACCGGCGACACGGACCGGTCTGCGGGTCACTCAGCTCGGCGGTCTCCCAAAAATGGCATCCCCCTGCTACCCGCCGAGCGCCCCCAGCCGCTTGACCGCCTCCAGCAGGCGCTCATCTGGGGTCGTCAGCGAGATCCGGAACCAGCCCTCCCCCGCCGGCCCATAGATCGCGCCGGGCGAGAGCACGACCGCGGCCTGCTCGAGCACGTGCTCGCAGTACGCCTCCGAGCTCGCGTAGCCGTCAGGCACGGGCGCCCATACGTAGATCGTGCTGTGCGGCGGTTTTACGTCGACGCCGATGCCCTTCAGCGCGTCGCAGACGAGATCGCGCCGGCGGCGGTAGAGCTCGTTCATCGAGGCGACCTCTGCGTCGGCGTCGGGCGAGAGCGCCGCGACGCCGGCCAGCTGCACCGCCTCGAACAGGCCCGAGTCGATGTTCGTCTTCAGCCGCCAATACGTCTCGATCGCCTCCGCGTTCCCGACCGCCACCGCGCAGCGCCAGCCGGTCATGTTGTAGCCCTTCGACAGCGAGAACACCTCGATCCCGACCTCCTTCGCCCCCGGGGTCGCGAGGAACGAGGGCGCGCGGTAGCCGTCGAACACGATCTCCGAATACGCGTTGTCGTGGACGACGAGGATCTCATTCTCGCGCGCGAACTCGACGACCCGCTCGAAGAACCCCGCCGGCACGACCGCCCCGGTCGGGTTGTTCGGGTAGTTCAGGAACATCAGCTTCGCCTTCTTCGCCGCCTCCGCGTCGATCGCGTCGAGGTCCGGGACGAAGCCCAGCTTCGGCTCGAGCGCCATCAGCACCGGCTCGGCGCCCGCCAGCCACGGACCGGCCGTGTAGACGGGGTAGCCGGGGTCGGCCGCCAGCGCGTAATCGCCGGGGTCGAGGAACGCGAGGTTGAGGTTGAAGATCGCCTCCTTCGCGCCGATCGCGGGGATGATCTCGCGCTCGGGGTCGAGCTCGACGTCGAAGCGCCGCTCGTAGAAGTCGCTCACCGCTTCCCTGAAGTCCGCGCGGCCGCGGTTCGTCGGGTACTGGTGCGTCTCGGGCTCGCTGACGGCCTCCTGCATCGCCTCCACAATCAGCGGCGCCGTCGGCCGGTCGGGGTCGCCGATGCCGAGGCTGATCACATCCACTCCCGCGGCGCGCTTGGCGGAGATCTTGCGCTCCAGCTCGGCGAACGCGTACGGCGGGATGCGCTCCAGGCGCTTACTCGGTCTCATGCAGCTCCTTTTCGGTGTCTATCGCCGGCGGCGGTGCTGGGTCATTCGGATTTCGCTTGTCCGGGTATCTGCTCATGTGGTCTCCCGCAACTCCCTCAGGAAATCCTCACTGATCCGACCCCCGAACACCGGCCGCGCCCAGCCTGTCAGATTCACGCGCAGATCCTCCCCCACCTCAACCTCCAGCTCGCCGCCGTCCAGGACGACGGTCACGCAGCCGCGGCCCTCAGCCCCACTGGGATTGAGCAGATGCGCGATCGCGGCGCCGGTTGCGCCCGTGCCCGAGGACAGCGTCTCCCCCACGCCACGCTCGAAGATTCGCGCTCTGATTCGAGCTCGCCGATCGCTCCCACCCGCCCCGGCGCTCGCAACCGGCGCGTCGATCTCCGTGTACCAGGACACGTTCGTGCGGTTCGGAAACTGGGCGTCGCTTTCGATCGCTGGTCCGATCGCTTCCAGGTCGAGCGACATCAGCTCGGCTTCTGACTCGACGTGGATCGCACACTGGGGGTTACCGATCGAGACGTGCTGGAAACGTAAGGAGGGGACTGACCTCAGGTTGGGTTCTTGCATGTGGTCGACCGACAGCTCCCCGCGACCATCTGGCGGCCCGCCGGGGAAATCCTTCGATGTCAGGCTCGCGCGGCCCATATCCACACGGCATCTGTCCGGTCCTGTGATCCGTGGCCGGATCTTCCCGGCCACGGTATCGATCGAGAACTCATCCTTGTCCGTCCAGCCGCGTCTGCGCAGGTACATGATCGCCTCGCGCGCGCCATTCCCGGACAGCTCTGCTTCGGAGCCATCGGGGTTGAAGATCCTCAGGTCCGCCACATCCGCCGGGTCCCGCGACCGGGACAGCTCCAGTACCCCGTCGGCGAACACGCCGAAGTGGCCCTCGCACAGCCTCCGCACCCGCGCTGGAGTGAGCTCGAACGCGAGCTCGTCTGCCTCGACGATCAGGTAGTCGTTGCCGAGCGCCTGCCACTTCTCGAATCTCATGAGGCGCAGGAGTCTAGATGGCTCTACCCCAGGCGGGGGTGGTCGGGAGGGGGCCTGGCCCCCTCCCGCACCTATCATGAGGCGCCGGAGTGTAGATGGCTGCCGACCTATGACGGGGGGTGGTCGGGAGGGGGGCCTGCCCCCCTCCCGCTAAGGATCTCGCGGGCCACGGCATCCGCGTCGCGGCCGGTCACGTCGATCACGTTCACCCCCGCGAGCTTCCGCATCCACGTCAGCTGGCGCTTTGCGTAGTTGCGCGTGCGCCGCTTCATGCCTTCCACGTCTCCGCTCAACAGCTCCTCGAAGCCGAGCGCCTTGCGCGCGGTCTCCGACGCGCCGGCCGCGTGCGCACGGCGCACCTCCGCGGTGACGCCCGCGGCGAGCATCGCATCGACGCGCGCGTCGATCCGCGCGTACAGCGCCTCGCGCTCCATCGTCAGGCCCGCGAGCAATGTCGGGTGGCGCAGCTCCTCGCTCCACAGCTGCGACGGCCCCTCCGGCGGCTCGAGCTCCCCCTGGTCGAGTAGCTCCAGCGCACGCACGATCCGCTGGCGGTCGTTCTGGCCGATTCCCTCGGCCGCCCAGCCCGCGCGACGCGCGAGCAGCGCGTGCAGCGCGGGGGCGCCTTCACGTTCGAGCGCCGCGGTCCAGCGCTCGCGCGCGCCCTCCGGTGGCGGGGGGCGCAGGTCCAGTTCCGTCAGCGCCGCGCGCAGGTACAGGCCGGTCCCGCCGACTACCAGCGGCCTGCGTCCGGCCGCGAGCAGCGCGTCGATCTCGGCGTGCGCCAGCTCGGCGTACTGTCCTGCGCTGAAGGTCGCGTCGAGCGGTAGGAACGACACCAGGCGGTGTTCGAGCCGCGCCTGCTCTGCGGGCGAGGCAACACCGGTGAGCGTCTCCAGACCCGCGTACACCTGCAGCGCGTCGGCTGAGACCGCGACCGGGCGTTCCTCGCCCCGCGCCCTCAGCTGCTCGGCGAGGGCCAGGGCGACCTCTGTCTTGCCGACGCCGGTTGGGCCGAACAGCGCGATGATCCGCATTGCCGTAGGCTCGCACCTCATGCAGATCTCCGGCTCCACCGTCCTGCTCACCGGCGCCACCGGCGGCATCGGTCATGCGATCGCCCGGGAGCTGCACGGGCGTGGGGCCAAGCTGATCCTCACAGGCCGGCGTGCCGACGTACTGGAGCCACTGGCCGCCGAGCTGGACGCCCGGTCGCTGGCTGTCGATCTCAGCGATTCCGGCGAGGTCGATCGCCTGCTCAGCGAGGCGGGCGACGTGGATATTCTGGTTGCGAACGCGGCTCTGCCGGGCTCGGGGACGCTCGAGAGCTTCAGCGTCGAGCAGGTCGACCGCGCGCTGGACGTCAACCTGCGCGCCCCGATCGTGATGGCGCGCGCGCTCGCGCCGGCGATGGCGGCGCGCGGCGGCGGACACCTGCTGTTCGTGTCCTCGCTCTCGGGCAAGGTTGCCGCTGCGCAGTCCTCGCTCTACAGCGCGACGAAGTTCGGTCTGCGCGGCTTCGCGCTGGCGTTGCGCACGGATCTGCGCGCGCAGGGCGTCGGCGTCTCGGTCGTGTGCCCGGGCTTCATCCGTGACGCGGGCATGTTCGCCGAGGCCGAGGTGAAGTTGCCCCCGGGCGTGGGCACACGCAGCCCGGAGGACGTGGCCCGTGCGGTGGCGAGCGCGATCGCGCGCAACCGTGGGGAGGTCGATGTCGCGCCGCTCACGTTGCGTGCCGGCGCGATCTTCGCGGGCTTCGCACCTGAGATCGCGGCGACGGTCACGCGCAAGACGGGCGGCGATCAGATCGCCGCGGCGCTCGCCGCCGGCCACTCCGACGCCAAGCGCTGAGCGATCGCGGATCGGCTTGGCGACGGGCTGTCCGGGCGCTTGCTCGATCTAGCAGGTATCGCGATTCCCGTATCGAGCCCTTCGAACTGGATGTCTCATCGAAGGCTCAAAAGAGCGCCTGCTGTTGTGAGCTTTCCTCTGAGGACTCCTCGCCGATGGTCTGACCTGCCGTGGACTGGGCATTTCTAGAGAAGTCCCGCGCGCGGCCGGGCCCCCGGCGCACGAGATGCGCCAGACGCTCGCGTTCCTCCTTTGGCGCATAGGCGCCACGGCGGTAGAGCTCCTCGTAGCGCTCGATCAGATCGGGGCGCTGCGAGCGCAGCCAGTCCATGAAGATGCCCCGCACCTCGCCACGCAGATGCAATGCCACGCCGCCGATGCTCGTGGCGCCCGCCCTTGTGGCTGCCTCCAGCAGGGGCTCAACCTGGTGCGGGGCGTCGTTCACGCCTGGCATCAATGGGGCGATCAGCACGCCGGTGGGGATGCCAGCGCGGTTGAGCTCGGCCACGGCCTCCAGGCGAGCGCGTGGGTTCGGCGTGTGCGGCTCGGTCGCTCGCCAGGCTTTCTCGTCGAGCGTCGGGATCGACAGACACGCGCTGATGCTCGTCCGCTCGGCGATCTGCAGCATCAATGGCAGGTCACGCAGCAACAGGGGTGACTTGGTCAGCACCGAACATGGGTTGGCGAAGTCGCGCATCGCCTCCCAGATGCCCTGCATCAATTTGTATCTCCCCTCCACCCATTGATATGGGTCGGTGTTCGTCCCCAGTGCCACGTGCTCGTGCTTCCATGAGGGCTTCGCCAGTTCCACCCTCAACACCTCGGGCGCGTTGACCTTCACGATGATCTCCCGCTCGAAGTCTTTTCCCGCGTCGAAGTCGAGGTACTTGTGGGTGGGACGCGCGAAGCAGTTATGGCTGACCACGCCGTTCGCGATGAAGTCGCCGGTGCCGGTGGTGATGTCGTACATGGGCATCCGGAGACCCAGGGACTCGACCGACACGATGCGCAGCTTCGCGAAGGTCTTGACCATTTGCCCCTCGATCGAGCGCTTGCGGGTGATCGCCGGGTCGGTGAGATGGAAAAAGCGCAGATGCTCGGACAGACCGCCACGGATACGTACGTAGCTCAATCCATTGAGTTTGTGGGTGCGGTCATAGGCAACCTCGAACCCGAACCGCTTCAGGCAGTTTGCCGTCCACATGATGATCTGCTCATCGCAGTTGGCGATGCGCAACGCGAAGTCACTCCGCGATCCCTCGGCGTCGAAGATGCCAGCCAGGAAACCGCGACACCAATCGAGGCTCGGCATTTCTGGCCAGCGAATCACCTCCAACACACGGTCGACATTGGCCGGACGGCCGGTGCTGATGGATAGTATCTCCCGTCGAACGCCAACGGCTCGCTGGAACACGCGTTCACGGGTTTCCACTCCATCTGTGAGGAGGTATCGACTGGTCCTGTGCAACGCCTCCGTATCGCACAATGCGAGCCGGAAGGTTCGTGTCTGACCTAGGGTTCCATCTACCCGGGTATAGTCAGTTGACCAAATTGTTCCGTCCCCACGTACGACACCGCAGATATATCCATGTCTATATGCCGTTGTCTCGGCTGGCTGAGCAGCAAATTGACCTGTGCCGATTAGCCGATTCGAGTTAGTGAGGTGGGCGCGATCGACTTCCCCGTTGGGCGTATCAGTAACGTGCTTCCAGCCCCGGTCCGTCAAAAACCGATGATCGCCACTGGCGATCAACTCAGTACCGTCCTCCAGCACCACGCGGTAAGCAGGCTTGATGGTGGTCCACTTGTGCAACACCACGGTACGCGTGTAGCGACGGTACTTTCCACCCCGGACAGTGCCGTAAATCTCATCTCCGACTTCTAGGTCGGCCAATGGCTTGTGCCGACCGTCGACCATCAGGATGGGTGTGCTGCCGTGGGCACAATAGGTACACGCGTGCGTACAGCCCCGATACGGATTGATCGACCAGCGGAACGGCACCTGGGATTTTCCGGGCACACGGTTCAGGGCCGACTTGGCGCGAACCTCGTAGAAATTGGTCTCGAGTGCCTCGGGAGCGTCGAAGTGGCGCACGACGGCTTCGTCGCGATAGCCCGGCAGCCTCCGCTGCTCCTCGTCTCCCAGCGAAAGGTTGCTCCAGCGCACGAACGTATGTTCGCATATCTCTCGGATGCTCGTGCCACACCCGTGCCATCCGGGATCGGAAGCCCTTACAGAACCCCTACGTAGGCCTTTGGGACGCCTTAGCCCCGTGGCGCACCATCGATCGACACAACCACTCGACCCACAGATGGAGGTTCGATCGCATGAATACGTCAAAGTTACTCGGAGCCACGATGGTCGCCGGAGCGCTCGCCACGGGCGGCGCGTTTGCCGGCATCTCCAGCGCCGGCGCCGCGTCTTCTGGCTCGACAGGTACCGGGGCCTCAACGACGCAATCCGCCACGCCGACGACGACATCCACGACGCCCAGTACAACGACCCCGCCCGCGGGCGCGAAGAGCGGGACGACACCGCCTTCGGGAGCGCCCCCGGGGAAGCACTCGTGCCCGGGCATGAGCTCCGGCTCGAGCGGGAGTTCGAGCTCCGGCTCCGGCTCCAGTTCGGGATCTGGGTTGAGCTCGGGCGCGAGCGCTTCGGGCAGTCCCGCCGGGGCGAGCGCCCAGTAGTAAAGACAAACCGCCCAGCGGCCGATGGAGGCCCGGGCCGCATCGCGGGGAAGCACTCGCGCGACGCGGAAGGCCCTCAGCCGACGACCGTTCTTGCCAGCAGACGCTCTTCGCCCGAGAGCGTCTGGCTGGTGGCGGCGGTGATCTGCACCTCGGTGAGCTCGCCCGCCGCGGCGAGACCTGAGAAGTTGACGGCCTTGTTGTGGCGGGTACGCCCGCGCAGGCGCTCGGGGTCGGTACGCGAAGGGCCTTCGACGAGCACCTCGACCGTACGCCCGACGAATCTCTGAGCGCGCTCCCGGGCGCGGCGCTGAACCACCTCGAGCAGGCGCTCCATCCGCTCGACCTTGACGGGGTGCGGAACGAGGCCCTCGGTCAGCTCGGCCGCGGTGGTGCCACGCCGCGGAGAGAAGACGAACGTGAAGGCGCTGTCGTAGCCGACCTGCTCTGCCACTTCGAGCGTCTCCTCGAAGTCGGCCTCGGTCTCCCCCGGAAAGCCGACGATGATGTCGGTCGTGAGCGACACGTCGGGGACGTGCTCGCGGATCAAGGCCACGCGGTCCAGATAGCGCTCTCGGTTATACGTGCGGCGCATCGCCTTCAGGATCCGACTCGAGCCCGATTGCAGTGGCAAATGGATGTGCTCGCAGAGGCTTGGCAGCTCGGCGTGGGCGCGGATCACGTCCTCTCGCATGTCCTTCGGGTGCGGGCTTGTGTAGCGGATGCGGTCGATCCCATCGATCCCGTCAACGGCCGCGAGCAACTCGGCGAACGTCGCCGGCGGATGCCCGTTCGATTGCAGGTCGCGCCCGTAGGAGTTGACGTTCTGTCCGAGCAGCGTCACCTCGCGCACGCCGTCGGCGGCCATCGCCTGGACCTCGGCGACGAGCTCGTCCTGGGGCCGTGAGACCTCGCGCCCACGCGTGGAGGGAACGATGCAATACGAGCACGCGCAGTTGCAGCCGACCGATATCTGCAGCCAACCCTGGAAGGGACGCGTGCGCCTTGCCGGGAGATGCCCGGTGAAGCCCTCGAACTCGAAGTAGCCCTGGGCGGTCAACGAGTCGCTCGTGAGGAACTCCGCGAGCTTGTGCACCTGCCCGGGACCGAAGGCGACGTCGACAAACGGGAAGCGCTCGAACACCTCGTCCTTGACCGACTGCGCCCAGCAGCCACCGACGCCGACGACCCGCTCGGGCTGTTCGCGCTTCAAGCGTTTCGCCTCGCCCAGATGCGCGACGAAGCGGCTGTCGGCCGTCTCGCGGATCGAGCACGTGTTGAACAGGATCAGATCGGCCTCGGCCCGCTCGGGCGCCTCTTCGTATCCGAGCGACTCGAGCATCCCCTTCATCCGCTCGGAATCGTGCTCGTTCATCTGACAGCCGAACGTGGTGAGGTGATATCGTTTCTGCATAGTCAAGATCAGGGAGTCAACATGGCGAGCTCGGAGGACCCAAAGCATGGCAGACCTCAACGCCGAGCAATCGGCATCGTCCGCGTGTCCCGCGTGTCGGGCCGTGAGGGCGAGAGCTTTGCCAGCCCCGACGAGCAGCGCCAGCGCATCGAAGCCGAGTGCGAACGCGACGGCCTGGAACTACTGGACGTCATCCCCGAGATGGACGTGAGCGGCGGGACACCGCTGGCGAAGCGTGAGGGCCTGCGGACGGCAGTCGAGCGCGTCGAGGCTGGCGAGGTCCAGGTCGTGGTGGCCGCATATTTCGACAGGCTCTGTCGCAGCCTGAAAGTCCAAGGCGAGCTGATCGAGCGCGTCGAGGCTGGCGGCGGTCAGGTGCTCGCGGTCGACGTCGGCCAGGTCACCAACGGCAGCGCCGGCCAGTGGCTTTCCGGGACGCTGCTCGGCGCGGTCAACGAGTACCAGCGCCGCACCACGACCGAACGCACCGCCGGGGCGCAAGCCCGCGCGGTTGCTCGTGGCGCCACGCCGTGGGCGCGAGTCCCGCTCGGCTACGACCGCAGCAACGGCACGCTGAGCCCGAATCCGGATGAGGTCCCGATCGTCCGGCGGGCGTTCAAGATGCGCGCCGACGGCGAGTCCATTACGCAGATACGGAAGATGCTCAAGTCCCACGGCGTCGAGCGTTCTCATCGTGGTGTGCAGGTCATGCTCGCCAGCCGCATCTATCTCGGCGAGGTCCACTTTGGGAAGCTGGTCAACCTCACCGCGCACGAGCCGATCATCGACCACGAGTTGTGGACTCGGGTCCAGCGGATGGTGATCCCACGCGGGCCGCGGCCCAGCTCGGACCGGCTGCTCGCGCGACTCGGGATTCTGCGCTGCGGTTCCTGCGGTGCACGGCTCGGCGCGATGAAGCTCCCGAAGCAGGGCGACTATCCGATCTACCGCTGCCCCAGCACGAGTGACTGTGCTCGTCACGTCACCATCTCCGCCTGCATCGCTGAGGATGTCGTCAGCGCGGCCGTCCGCGACGCCGTAAGCGACGTGGAGGGACGCGCGAGTGCGGCCGAGAGCGCCCAGCAGGCGATCCGGGAGCGCGACCGCGCGCAAGCCGAGCTAGACGCCGCCCTGCGGTCCTTCACATCGGCCGGGCTTGGAGATGAGCCCGTCGCCGTGGAACGCCTCGCCGAGCTTCGCACGGCGCGCGACGATGCGCAAGCCCGGCTCGATCAGATGGCGCCCCAGGCGGAGCTAACGATCAACGCGGTTGACGATTGGGAGAAGCTCTCCCCAGGTGAGCGGCGCGCACTCATCCGCGCCACAGTACAGAGCGCTGTAGTAGCTCCCGTAGGTCGCGGCGCCGAACGCATCACACTGCGCCTATACGGTCAATCAGCCGGCTAGCACGGTCAGACGGGGCGCATCGAACCGACCTCGCGTACGCGGTTCGAGAACCATGCGGTTCGATGGAGCCAACCGAAGTCAACATGAACCGCTCCGCGCGGCTCCCTGGCGGGCGGATGTCGCTTGACGACGCGGAGTAGCGCCTGCCGAGCCGCGAAGCGGGCCGGAACGAACAAAACCCCGGCGGTTTGGTCTGTCCCCCGAAGGAGACTGCACAGGGACCGTTCCGGGGCCTTCGCATTTATGGTAGCGCGCACGATCGCCGATGACCAGCCCTTGCCCGCAGCTTTCGCCGTCAGACCTCGAGCGCCTCTTCAACGCCGAGCGGCTGAGCACCTATCTCGCCCATTGCCACGGGACTTCGCGGCAGCGGTCGATATGTATCGCTGGAACTCGGCGATCACCGCCGCGTTCTGGGAGCCCATCGGCCACCTGGAGGTCGCGCTGCGCAACATCCTCGATGATCGGCTCGCCGCGCGTCACCGTCGGCTCGGCCGGCCGGGGTCCTGGCTGGACGATCCCGCGCAGGAGTTGAGCAGCCGAGCGCGCCTGGACATCGTTGGCGCTCGTGACCGCGTGAGACAGGAAGCGACGCACGCGGCGCCCTGCAAATGGCCGAGCAAGCAATCGCCCTCGACCAATTCCACGAGGCGAGCTGGCGCCTCGCCCTCGGGCTGCGCGAGACCATCACCAAGCGATACGACGACCTCACCCACGCGCTCGATGAACAACTCGGGCTACAGCCCACACGCGAGACACGACTCATGTACCGGCAGCTATTCGGACAGACGTAACCCAGTCGCACGCTACGATGACCGTCGTGCAACCTCTCCAGCGTGGCCATACGTTGCCAATGGTCGAACCCTGGCTGAGAGCCTGGGGTCAGCTTCATCAGAATCCACCGGAACTACTTTATCACTACACGCACGCAGAGGGTCTATATAGCATCATAAGCAAACATAATATCTGGGCAACAGACGCACACTATCTCAATGATACAAGCGAGCTATCGTATATCGATGAGGTAATTCATTCAGCAGTAGCTACACTATTATCTAATAAGTACCACAATGATCTGCCACGGCACTTTCTTGAAGCAGTAGATAATGATTTGTTGGATACGATTCGTCAAGAGAGGGATATATACGTCACATCCTTCTGTGCCTCTGGCGATCAACTCAGTCAATGGCGTGGTTATTCCGGCGCCGCAGGCGGTTATTCTATGGGTTTTCGGTCAAAAGACCTGCTTCCACCAGCGGGTACGCCTAGCAGTTTGCTGAAACTTCGCCGCGTCATATATGAGAAAGATGTGCAGGAAAATCTAGTGCGCGAGGTGTTGCAAGGCCTCTGTCGCTGGCTTGAGTCGCTCAGCTCTCAATCCACTGACCAGATTGTCTTCTGCACGTGTGCTCTTGTGGAAGCTGCTCGCATGCTGTCGGAGTGTATATTCTGTCTAAAGAACCCAGGCTTTAGCGAGGAGGCCGAGTGGCGTCTCGTCCATATCGTGACAGGAAACGAACACCTCGTGAATACGCCACTGCGGTTTCGGGCAACTTCCAACGGACTCGTGCCATATGTAGAACTCACACCAAACGGCCAACAGCCAGGCGTTTTAGGTCCATTGCCTATAGACAAAGTAGTCGTGGGACCGCGCACACACCAGATGGATGCACGCAACGCGATATGCTCCTTCTTGGAACACTCCCACTACGGTAAGACCATCGAGGTCAGCACCTCGGCGATTCCACTCAGAGTGTAGGACCAACGCGGGCTAGGGTGTAGTGACGTGCCACTCTATGGTGATCCGTCTGGAAGTATGCTGACATCGCAGAGCTGTTTGATGCCATCGGGCGTGGCACGTTCCCAGTCGATCTGTTCTGCCGCAGAGCGCTCGCACATCACGCGCAACGCGGGCCATTTGCGCAGCTTGCCGCCGACCGTTTCGACATCAATCCACGAGGTTACCGTCGCCTGTTGTATATGCCGATCTGAGAACAAGGCATGGAAAACTTTTGTGATCGATTCTGTTAGCTCAGATAGGGGAGTACCTTCGACGTTGAGAACTTTACCCAGAAGTCCTAGTTTCACTGGATTGTAGTCATCGAAGGATACTTCGCACGTACCTTGTGAACAAGCTACATTTCGGACCGATTCGCCAATGAGAGCGGCCTTTATATAAGCACGGACATTGCTATCGGTCGCCTCGAAAGTGCCATTGTTGACACTTGCGATGAGATGTTTGTTTTGTTCTTCTTCGTTGCCAACCTTTTCGCCCCGTCGTTCTTCGGTTCTCATTTCTATGCTCGACGCTCCGTTTTCACATGCTCGCTGAATATTGGCATAGGATTCGGGTTCTTCTGAGTACAGCTTGTCGATGTAGCTGACGATTTGGGCTGGAGCAATGCTCATGACGTGCGGCGGTGGTGCTTCAGGCCAGCTGGGCGCGTGGCTTGCGAGCTTCGAGCGGCAGTCTTCCGCGAGTTCTGTCTTCTGTCCGGTTGTGAGCCGCTGCCAGAACGCCTCGTTCTGCGAGGTCATCGAAGGAACGATGCTCTGCACAGCCGCCGGCTCGGTGACCGAGGGCTTGTTCTTGCCATGAGACCCAGAAGCAACGCCGACGACGAGAATGATGAGGACCCCCAGCACCCACCACTTCCAGCGACCCTGGCGTCGCCACCATCCGCGTAGAGAGCTGTCAGATTGGTTGGTCATGAGTCGCGGCCTCTTACATAGGCGGCGCGTACTCAGGCATCATCCAGCGAGTCGCCGAATTGCAGCAGAACCTCTGCCGCGCGTATGCACGATGGATATCGAGCTGCGAGTTCAAGCATGTGGCACAATTCTATAGGTATCTTGCGCTATACAGTTGATTCGCTCACGATGATTGTTTCCGGGCCATGCGTTTCAGTTTTGGAGATATGGCATCTTGTATACATGTGACCGGCAACTGTTTCAGTGACACCCGCGCTGCCCCTCAAGACCTTTTCGCAATATTCATCCTCGGCATGTTCGATCTTGTATTCGTGTGAGTTTTCTTTGCGTTTCTGTTCTTCGGCTTCCCGATGCTGTTCTGCCGACCGTCGCCGTTCGGCGCTTTTCAACGCGGCACACTTGGACGAGCTGATGGTTTTGAAGCTGCCAGAGCGGTGAAGCGGGGAGCCGGAGCCGCCGACGGCCGTTACCGTGTAGTGGTACGTCAGACCCGGGTGGCCGCACGACCACCCTTGTTCAACTTCAAACAACGCTGGTTCGTTACCGGAGGCTTGAAAGCGGTGCGACCTGGCGTGGTGGTTGAAAGTCACGGTGACGTGCACAAGCGGGCTTGTCGTGATGATGAGCGTTGTATGACCCGGATGACTACTGCTCCGGCCGGTGTGAGACACAAACTTCACGCGGAGAAGTGTCGCTGGATCTTTTTCGATCTGCCGTTCTCTGACTTCCTGGGCGTGTAGCGCTTCTGCTTCGTGTGTACTCTTTGCCTGGGCTTCGGCTGTTTTCTGGGCGGCCCTAGTTGCGGCTTCTTCGGCTTCGGACGGTACAACGACTATCTGGACCGACGCAGTAGCGGCATTTCGGTTGAGGTAGCCGCAGAGCAGATATGCGCCAGGAGTTAGGATTGTGAGTTCTATGTTTGGGCTGTAGAGTTGTTCTGCGTGTAGGCCCGTTTGTTCCGCTAGAACGTCACTGTCTGATCCCATCGGATATTTCGAGGAGTATTCTTCCCCAGGATTGGCCCCACACGTGCTGGCGAGTGGTACGGCATAAAGGGCTATCGTGTTGATGATGGATGATGAGGTACCACCGAGCGCGACAGCGGCGCTGGTCCCAGCTCGCACAGTTGAAGGAGGCGTGATCGTGAGTGTATCTGCCGCCGCTGAGCTCGTCGCAGTGATCCCTATACCGAGGATGAACGAGATGAGGAGAAGTCGTCTCACGGGGTCTTGGCGCGATTAGGGCCGAGTTGCCGGGGTTGGCTGACACGCCAAGCCTACTCGATTTGGGCTCGACTTGTGAAGTCCCCTCTGGCGGCTAGGCCAACTTCACAAGACCATCACAGGGGTGCCTCCCCTCGATGTCTTTGCGCAGAACGTCTCCCGAGCAAGAAAGCGACGGCGCCTCACCCAAGAAGAGGTCAGCCATCGTTCGGGCATCCACGTGACCGAGGTCTCTCGGATCGAGCGAGGACTGCGCGACCCTCGCGTCACGACGCTCGTTCGGCTGGCAGACGCCCTGGAGGTCTCGCCAGCCGTCCTGCTCAGAGGCGTAGCCCCGATTCCGCCCGGCTGAGATATTTGAGTGCCTTGGCGAACAGCAACCGCCAGCGCAACGTGGTATTCTCAGCGGTACCGAAGTACCGAGTGAGCCATAATGCGAGCGCAATCCCCGATCAAGGTCCATGAGGCCACCAAGGAGAAGGTCCGCTACGCAGCGTTGATGGCGGGCCTGAAGCAGGCGGAGCTCGTCGAGCGTGCGGTCGATGAGTACGTCGAGCATCACCGCGAGCTGTTTGCGTTACGTATGGAGCGCGCGCAGGAGGCGCTGCTGGGGGGCAAGACGTCCACGCTCGCGTACTCGGTGGGTGTCGATGAGGCCGATGTAGAGCGGGTAGGTGGTGTCTCTTCAGATCAGCTCGGTGGTTCGCCGCGCAGGCCGAGGCGTGCGACCTCGAACCAGGCGAGCTCGCCCGAGGGCCAGTCCGCTCGTGGCTCCCAGAGCTCTGCTTCTGCGGCGTCGAGGACCAGGCCGAAGAGGACGTCTCGTAGGCGCTCCTCGACAAAGCGCCCGTCGGTCGCCTGAGTAGCGATCGCGACCCAGACCTCCTCGCCCGGCGCGGTGACGTGGAGGCGGGCGTCGACGAGCCCACCGAAGCAGGCGGTGACATCGCGGTCTCGGTTGGCGAGGGCGTTGGCGAGGATGGATGGGATTGAGTCGGCGGCGTCATCGATGATGCGCGCGTTGCGCTCGAGCTCATCACGGTGTCGGTCATCGTCATCGGGCAAGAGTCGCCCGGCTCGGTGTAGTGCGACGAAGATCTCATAGGCATCATCGCCGGAGCCCTCCTCGCGCTGTGCGCCGGCACAGAGCCAGAACCGCGCGGCCTCGGTCTCCAGCCACGTTGCGCCACGCCACCGTCCGTGACGCAGCCGGTACACGAGCGGCCGCTCGATCGAGAGGATGCGCCTCTGCCCGCGTGGTGCCGCCGGCGCGAGGCGCCGCGCCTCGGCGAGGAGCGGGTGGTCGAGGCCGCCGAGGTCGATCTCGACGGGAGGCACCTCCACCTCGAGATCCTCACGCAGGCAGCGCAGCGTCGCGCGCGTCCGTCGTTCCGGTTTGCTTGACATTGGGCGGGAGACCATACCCAGCAGCCCCGACCCCTCCCGCGTAGACCTTCTCGCTGACGCTGGTAGACACTGGCGCTGTGACTGACACGCTCAGCCGCCAAGTATGAAAGCCATTGCTTTCACATGATGTGGACTTGTGGTGTTGCGGTGAAGCGCGGCGTACGGTCGCGCTATGGGCATCTTCGTATGTACTCACGTACGCGCGAATAGGGGTAGATGCTGGGGCTGTGGGGGGCTACACCTCTCACGTATGGTCGAGTGGCGTCGTGTTCTCCGTGGGGTCCGCAACTATGTGGCTGCGTGTTTGCGCAGTTGTAGACAAGGGGCGACAGACGGCGTTAAGTCTCGGGGCGTGGTCATCGCTTGTATTCCCGTCCCGGTTTCAGTGTTCCCAGGGCTCCTTGAGGGCGCAGGGGATGCGTTTGCGCATCACGCGCTATCGTTGCTAGGGACGCTCGCGCCGCTGCTCGCGCTGGCACTGGCAGGCTTGACGCTGATCCCCGTGTGGCGGGTATGGAGTCGGCACCGGCTGGCGGGGGCGGGCTGCTGGTTTGAGCTGCGTCTCGGTGAGCAGGTCTCGCGGCCAGCGCTTGAGGCGTTCACCCGCACGCTCGCGGGTGGGCTGCCGCGGCCGTTGCTCAGCGCGAGGCCGTGGGTCGCGCTGTCGGTGTCCTCGCAGGAGGACAGGGCGACGTGTGGCTTGTTTATCTCTGGTGGGCTTTCCCCGGCTCAGGTCCGCGCGTCGGTCGAGCAGGCGCTTGGAAGTGTCACAGTCCAACCCGAGGACGTGACGCCGGCCGCTGCTGGTGGTGGGAGTGTGCGGTTGAGGGTTGCGAGTCTCGCGCCGATCGGCTCACGGTTTCTTCCGTTGCGTGTCGATCACCGGGTGGACCCGGCTGGTCAGCTACTCGCGTCTCTGCGAGCGCAGGAAGCCAGCGAGGGCGGCGTCGTGCAGTTGGTGTTGCAGGCCCCGCCCAGGTCAGCGAGCGCGAAGGCCAGGAGCCAGGCCGCGCGGCTGCGCTCCGGCCGCGGGCTACAACCAAGCGTCTCGCTGCGCGCGCTCCAGATGGTCGCCTCGATGTTGGGTGAGGTACTTGACCTGTTCACTCCCAGTTCGCCGCACCCGATGAGCCGGCCGGCGCTGGCAAGGGCGGCGGACCCGTTCTCGCTGGAGCGCGCCCGCGCGATCGACGCGAAGGCCGGCACACCGCTGTTGGCGGCGACGCTGCGGGTGGGCGCGTGGGCGACCGACCGGCGGCGGGCGCGTGGCCGGCTGGGTGGGCTGCTCGCGGCGCTCGGCCAGTACCTGGAGCTCGGCGGGCTGCGCCGGGGCTGGGAGCCCTTCTGCGCCGGGCGACTCACACGGTGTTTGCCGCCGGTCAAACCGCGGTTGTTGTTGGGTAGTGGTGAGGCCGCAGCGTTGATCCCGGTCCCGGAGGAAAGCGCGCTCGCGCCCGTGTCGTTCACCGAGGCGCCATCGCGCAGGGTTGCGCCTGTCGCGCAAGCCCCGTCGCGTGGGCTGTTGCTGGGTCGCAGCGACCACTCGGGGTTCGACCGTGAGGTCCGCGTCGAACCGCGGGCGCTACTCCAGCACACCCATGTTCTCGGGCCGACCGGCCGTGGCAAGAGCACGCTCTTGTTGAACATGACGGTCGAGGCGATCCGTGCGGGGATGGGTGGGATCGTGCTCGACCCGACCGGCGAGCTGACGGAGAACATCCTCACCCGCATATCACGCGAGCGCCAGGAGGATGTTGACCTGCTCGACCTCGGCGACGAGGCCCATCCGCCGGCGTTGAACCTGCTGGCGTGCCCGCCCGGTGAGGGCGACGCGCAGGCCCAGGCGATCTGCGGCATCTTCGCCAGGCTGTTCGCGAGGTTCTGGGGGCCGCGCACCGAGGACATCCTGCGCTCCGCGCTCACCACCCTGCTTGTCGGCCGCGACCCGGCCGGGCTGGCACCGACATTGGCGGATGTACTCACGCTGCTGTCCGATCCCGGCGAGCGCTCCCGGTATCGCGCGAGCGATCCGGTGGCGCTGGATGTGTTTTGGCGGCAGTGGCAGACGCTCAGCGAGCCCGCGAGGGTACAGGCGCTCGCGCCCCTCTCGAACAAGCTGCGGGCACTGCTGGGGAACCGCACGCTGCGCAACATGCTCTGCCAGCCAGCCGCGCCCGACATGCGAGAGCGGATCAACGGCGGGCGATGGCTGCTCGTCTCTCTCCCGCAGACCCTTGGCGAGGACGCAGCAGACCTGATCGGCTCGGTGCTGTTGCACCGCGCGTGGCAGGCTGCGCAGCGCCTCGGGCCGCTCGCGCAGAGCGACCGGCCGCCGTTCCTGTGCCTGATCGATGAGTGCCACCGTTTCTGTCACTTGCCGCAGGGGATGGCGACCGCGCTCGCGCAGGCCCGCGGGTATGGGCTCGGGTTCGTGCTCGCTCACCAGCATCTTGCGCAGGTCTCCGATCACGGGCTCCTGGAGGCGATCGACGCAAACTGCCAGACCAAGATTTGCTTCGCGCTTCAGGCCGCCGACGCGAAACGGATGGCGCCGCACTTCCAGCCGCGCCTCGATGCTTACGACCTTCAGCACCTCGGTTCCTACACGATCGCGTGCCGTATCCTGCACGACGCGCGGGAGTTGCCCGCGGCGACGGCCGAGACGCTCCCGCCGCCCAAGCCCACGGCGGGTGGCACCGCCGGGCTGATCCGTAAGCGCGCCCGCGGTCACGCGACGGAGCGCCGGGTGGTGGAGGGCGCGATCCGCTCTCGCTACGGCAGGATCGAGCAGCCGCCACCCGGACGTGCTCAGGCTGATGAACCACAGCACGACCTCGACCAGAGAGCGCTCGGGATCAATCTTGAGGGTGCTCCGTTGGGTGCTCCGTTCGACGCTCCCTCCGACGGAGCACCCCCGCCGCCTGTAACCCCGCACCACGACAGCGATCCAGGCTCGTCGGCAAACCCCGACAATGAACAGTACCTTCCCCTTCCCGGGCGGCGGCTATGACGCCGAGTCTCCCCCCTGTAACCGTCCGTGACCGGGAGCTACTTGACCGTCTCTCCCAACACGAGCCCCTCTCCACCTCAGAGCTTCACCTTCTCTTCTTCACTGGTCTTCGTACCTGTCGTCGTCGCCTGAGCCGACTGGAAGCTGCGGGTCTGCTGGTGCGTGTCTTCCCGACGCGCTCCACTCGCGGCGGGAGCGCCGAGGCGCTTTGGTTCCTCTCACCCAACGGGCGGCGGGTGATCGGTGCTCCCGGCCGGCGGCTGCCCGGCCTCTCGATCCCCGACCTCGAGCACCGCCGCGCCGCCGCCCATTTTTTCCTCGCGCTGATCGAGCGCAGCCTGAACCGACCGGGGGAAGGGTTGTACAGCTGGCTCGGCGAGCGGCAGGCGCAGGAAGGCACCGGGGCGAGCGTGCGCCCGGACGGGTACGGCCGCTACCTGCTGCCCGAGGGCGAGATCACTTTCTACCTAGAGCTTGACCGCGGCAGCGAGCCCGCCGGCCGGATCAAGAGCAAGCTCGACGCCTACCGCCAAGCGCTCGCGTCTGACCCGCGCCGCGAGCAGGGGAACATCCTGCTCGTCTGCCAGGGGCCGCGGCGGCTTGCCAACCTCGCTCGCTGCGCGCCGCCCGGCCCGCCGTGGGTATGGGGCACCGTCGAGGGCGATCGCTACACGCTGCTACCCGGCCGCGACCAACAGCGAGCCTTCAGGGAATTGCCCGCCGGGTTCCGCCGCGCCGGCCACCTTGCTGCCGACTGCCTCGGCCGTCGCTGGCGCTGGCGGACAGAGTGTGCAGCGGGCGCGGGCGGCGTTCTTGGCGAGCCGGGGCGCGGGGACCGTGAGTTCTGATCTTCCGCCTCACGTGCAGGCCGAGGTACGCCGCATCCTCGATGCTGCCGCCCGTCGCTTGCTGCGCGAACGTCTTGCTAGCGATGCGCCCAACGCCACCGACGGGGCATGTCGCCCAGCGCTCAGACAGCGACGCTCACGACAAGTCGCGCATGGCCGCGACGCCGCCGGGCTCTCTCGCCGTCGGCGGCGAGCACGATCCCGCTCGCAGAGCTAAGAGCTGGCCAATCATCGCAGCACTCACCGTCGTGCCGCAAGGATTCGTGCGCGAGTGCGCGCCGCCGCGAACAAGGGTGAGCGGCTCGTTCCCCTACGAGCAGAGGGACGGATCGAGGCGGCCTGGAGGCGTGACGCGGCCTCTTATCGCAGACGCTGGAGAAGTGTCTGACTCCTTTCGGGCTTCTGTTCCGGAGCGTTGTAGATCGTTACGGTGCTCACTCGATGGTCTGGGATCAGCGTCAACTTCCGATGCACACCCATGTAGACCCCGTTGTTCGTGGTCGACACGTAGTCACCGATGATCGGTTTCGGCGCCCCTTCGACATTGACGGCCACGCGCGGCAAGGGGCCGGGCCGGATTGCTTCGCCGATCAGCGTCATCGAGGCGACGCTGCAGGCAGTGATCACGCCGAGCAACACCGCCTCGGCGCGTATCGACATGATCCCGGCATCGCGACGTCGGGAGACGGCGGACAGGGCCCTCGCCTGAAAGACGACGATGACGGTGGCGTAAAAGCGTGAACGCGGTCCACGGAACGAGGAATGCGTAGAGCAACCCGAGGGTGATCCAGAACTTATGCCGCACGTGCGAGAGCGTGTGCCGCCAAACGATGACGGCACCGCGGAGAATCAGTAGGAACAGTCGAAGTGCCGCCCTGGCGGCTCGATGGATCTGCAACGCGCGCGTGACCCGCCCTAGCAGGCGACGCGCCGAGCGGAACAGGCGGGACAATGGTGCCAGCGACGCCTGGACCGTCTGCCACCTACGTTTCCTCGCGTTCGCGCGTTCCCCGCGGCGCAACACCGCCTCGGGCGCCGTCATCGCGGCGGCGCGGCCTTTCGCCCAGATCATGAACAGAGCTGTCAACACCCCCTGGATCAAAACCTTGAGGAAAATCGCATCGATAGCGAGACTCACCAACGCCGTCTTTGGGATCACGGCGAGCGCCTCCGTGACCGGTAGACCCGCGGCATTGAGGCGTAGCGCCTCGATCCCGAAGCCAACGCAGTAGACGACGGCTGCAGCGCCCGCAACGCCGCCCGCGGCGGTCCACAGGTTCATCCAGTTGAACCCCACGGGCGCGGGCGCGAGGACGTTTGCGGGCTGGTCGATTGTGTCGGACATCAGGCCATCCAGCGTAGCCACCGCACCGGCAGCGCCCAGCTATTTCCGGCGCCGAAAGCGTCCCCTATCTGTACTTGCGAACCTACCTGGTCACGACGAGATCGAAGGGACACTGGATGGCCAAGGACAGAGCGGGCTTACCTATCAATGGAGAGCGTGCTAGGCGAGTGCGTTGCCCTGCCGACTGGCGCGAACGGCGCGCACAATGTCCGCCCGCTGTTGGCAGAAGCAGTCGGGCGAGGGCAAGCGGTCTTCCTGCAGTCGTGCGTGCGGGCCGATCAGCGCGTCGTACTGGACGAAGCTCCCGCCGGGGTCAACCCCGAGCAGGTGTGCGAGCAGCCGCCCGACGACCATGCACGCCGCCTGCTGGGAGACGAAGGACGCCGAGGGCCGGTAGCCCTCGGCGGGCAGGGTGCTCAGCCCGATCGCCTGGGCTAGGCCGCACACCGGCTTTCCGATCTGCCCACACAGCATTTCGCGGCGCTCGGTGGGCAGGGCGTTGATGTGCTCGTGTGTTAGGAGCTCATCCCCGTGACGGAGGAGCTCCACCGGCAGGCCGGTTGCCTCGGCCAGGCGGTGGCTGCTCGAGGGACCCGAGGTGTCGGGCGCGAACAGGCATTGCAAGCAGGCCGTGTCGGCGCCTGCCACGACATCGTGAAAGCCGCACGTGGTGTCGCCGGTTGCGCCGTCGATGAGCCGATCCGGCCAGAGTCTCTGCGTCTCGCGCCGCGCGTGCGGTGAGTCGGTCCCGGCGAGCACGAGCCGCGGCCACGGCGCCTGGCCGGCGTCGATCCGGGCGATCAGCTCCCGAACCGTGACGGGATAGCGCAGGCAGGTGAAGCGGGCAAGGGGACCGGCCGCGAGGTCGGTCTTCAGCGGGACGCACTGGGCGTCCTGTGCGGTGCCGAGTGAGTAGGTGCTCAGGTTCTCTGGGGCAAATCGCTCCGGGTCGATGAGCATCAGCGTGCCGGTGAGGGGCAGCGTCGCGAGGATCGAGGCGATCGCCGTGCCGATTGCGCCGAGGCCGACGATCGCGAGGCTCAGCTCGCTGTCCGCCGAGACAGGCGGGGTCGCGGCCGGGTCGTCGCTGAGCGTCACCGGGCACCAGCTGAGTCGTTCGTGGGTGACGGTGCGCCCAGGGCTTGCACGCACAAGCGCCTTGAACGCCTCTCCGCACACGAGAGCCGCGGTGCTCATGACCCCGAGGCCGCTCGCCTGCCGCGTCTCGCCGATTCTGATGCCGGGGCCGGCTATGTGGCCGCCGTGGCGCTCGGGCATCGCGATCAAGTGCGCGTCCGTGCCAGGGTCTGGCCCGACGTGGATGTGAAGGTCACCCGGATGCTCGGCGAGCGCGAGGCCACGTGCCGGGTCGATCGCCCGAGCTCCCTCGATCAGGCGGGCGGCATGGGCATCCGCAAACGCGCCGGCCTGGAGGCTCAGGCGCACGGGAAGGCGGCGCAACGTGGCGATCACGCTCTCGACGGTGGCGAGGACGTCGGGGCGCGAGCCAGCGCCGCTTACGTGCACCCGGCTCGCGCCCAAGTGCTCGAGTAGGGTGCCCTGATCCTCGCCGGTCATGCCGCGGGCGAGCAGCAGCGCCCTGGAGTGCTCACTGCTCATGCACGCCCTCCTCGTCGAAGCGCACCGTCACGGCGGTGCCGGACGTGAGGCGTGGGCCGTGGATCGGAGTCCAGCGCGTTGCGTGACAGCGCCACCATCCCCAGCGCACGGGGTCCGGCGGCGGGTGTCTGTAGGTGGGGATGACTGAGCTGATGAATCCCTCTACGGCGAAGCCGTGGCGCAGGTCGGTGGTCGAGAGGAACGCGCCGGCGCGGTGGGAATGCACCTGGGCGCGGATCGCGAGCTCACCCTCGCCCGCCCACGAGAACAGCCGCTCGATAGCGGAGGCGCTGATCACGAACAGGTCGCGTCCACGGCGCACCCCGGCGGTGCCCGCGAGCGCGAGCACATCGATGTGCTCGCGCTCGTGCGGGCGCGCGAGCAGGAACCCGCCCGTCTCGGTGCCGCGCGCGCCGTGGAGGGCCACCTCCACGGTCAGCTCGCCGACGACCTGCGCACTGATCGACAGGCCGCTCATCCCGAGCGGCCCTGGTATTTGTCAGTCATGCCGTGAAGGAGCTGGCAGACGACCGCGAGGAAGGGGTTGCCTGTGCTCTGCCAGGCCTCCGGCCCCGAGCTCCAGTCCTGGTGGATCGCGTGGCCCTCTGCTGTGAAGGGCTGGCAGATGTCGCGCTCGCCCGGGCGGTAGCCAGGGATGATCGGCCAGGAGCTGCTGGGGTCCAGTGACCCGCTGACCCGGTTGGCGAACTTGATCGACGGCGGCTCGCCCGGGTAGGCCGACCAGGCGATCCTCGCGAAGAAGCGCTCGGCGGGCTGTGCGGGTGGGCTCATCGTCAGCCAGTAGACGCACAGGTCCTCCTCGTCTCCCTCAAGGGTGGCCCCGAGCTGCTCGGCGAGCTCACGCGCGTCGGGCTCGTCCTGCTCTAGGGCGAGCCGCGTTTCGAGGTCGCTCACGAGAGCCCCTGGATCAGCTCCTTGACGAGCGTGAACTTGACCGCCTCGTGCTCGCCGGCGATCTCGCTCAGCGGCGTCTCGTCGGCGACGCGCCTGCCGTCGTAGGTCAGGTAGTACTCGTGCTCGGGGTCCTGTGAGACCTTGAAGTGCGCCATCGCGGCCATGAGGACCTCGCCCACGGTGACCTCGCGGGACTCCTGTGCGTGGAACGGGCCCTCGAGGGAGATCGGGAAGATCACCGTGACCTTCACGGTTGTCTTGGGCTTGGTGGGCTGTACTGACATCGGGGCCTCCGTAAACTGTAGAGAACATGTCCCACTATAGTCGGCATGGGGAAGTCTGTCAACTATAGTGTACACTGTACCCTCGTGAGACCACAGAGAAGGAGAGCGCGATGACCGCCGAGGAGCTTGGACTCAGACTGCAGCAGGTGAGGGAACTGAGAGGTCGCTCGCTACGAGACGTGGCCGAGGACGCCGGGATCTCTGCCAGCTACCTGCAGAAGATCGAGCGCGGCCAGGTCAAGAGCCCCTCGCCCAATGTCCTATACACACTCGCGGGCAAGCTCGCTGTGCCCTACTCGGAGCTGATGCGCCTCGCCGGCTACGTGGTGCCGCGTGAGGGCGGCGACCGCACAACGATGCGCGGCAATGTGCTCGCGCACGCCCTCTCGAGCGAGGAGCTGACCGACGAGGAGAGCGCCGCGGTCGCCGAGTACCTGGCATGGTTTCGCCAGCGCCGCGCATCGCGCCGAGGAGCCGGATCGACCTAGCCGTCATGCTCGAAGACCTCGACAGCGCGCCCGAAGTCACCCGGCTCACCGAGCAGCTACTGCGTCGCGCCGACGCGGACGGACGCTGGCCGACGCCGGTCGAGGACATCATGGCCGCCGCGCAGCTGAGCGAGCCACATGAGTCACCTTTCAGCCCCTTCGTGCTTCTGCAGGCGCCCAAGCACGTCAGGCACGCGATCCAGCGCCTCGGGCACGGCAGAATCCGCGCGCTGCTCGACCGCCGCGAGCGGACGGTCTACCTGGACCCGGAGATCGAGAACAGCGGGCGACGCTCGTTCCTGCGCCTACACGAGGTCACTCACCATCTGCTGCCCTGGCAGCAGGAGCTCGCGTACGCCGACAGCGACGCCACCCTCTCCCGCGCTACGCGGCGGCTATTCGAGCGGGAGGCCAACCAGGGGGCGGCCGAGCTGCTCTTCCAGGGACAGCGGTTCGCCGCGATGGCCGGGGACTTCCGCATCGACACGGCCTCGATCTGTCAGCTCGCAAACGATGTGGGTGCCTCCCTCAGGGCCACGCTGCGGCAGTTCGCCGAGACCCACGGTGGGGCGGTATGCGGGCTCGTGCTCGAGCCCTCCCCGATCGGAGTGGACCCGCTGCGGTACCGTCGCAAGGAGGTCTCGCAGTCGCGGTCCTGGACGAGCCAGTTCGGGAGCGCGAGCACTTGGCCGGAGATCCTCAGTGCCGAGGTGTTCCCATTCCTAGCGGCGGCCGCGCCGGACGCGGAGCAGCTCGCGCCGATGTCTGCAACGTGGATCGACATCGACAACACACCCGTGGGGATCCGCGCGCAGGCGATGCGCAACCGCTTCGAGGTACTGGTAGTGCTGTGGGTGCCGACCCGCGAGCGGCTCAAGCGCAAGCGGGTCCTCCAGCCTGTCGAGAGCGCGGCGTGATCGACCCCGGCGAGGAGCATGACGAGCAGCACCTAACGCTGCGGACCGGCGGCGAGGAGGGAACGACAGCACTCGCGCTCGTGCACCTCGACGTCGTGGGCAGTACCCAGTTCGTCGTCGCGGTTCTGCGGCCGGACATCGCCCACAGCCGCATCGCCCGGCGGTGGGCCGAGGCGCTCGGACTTTCCCCGGGGGCGGGCGTGATCGCGCGCCTAGCGGTAAGCGAAGATGAGCTATGGGGGTCCGATCAGCTGATCACACCGGTCGTCGACGATGCCCTCGATATCGACATCGACGAGGGGGGCGGCGGCGGTCTCGTGCTCGGCAACGACTTCTTGCACACGGTGTGGGTGACATTCATGGGCGAGCACAGGCTCGTGGTGCTCACCTACCAGCCGGGCGACTAGCAACAAGGCGTCGCCGCACAGGCTTGGCAGGGAGGCATCGGGGATGGGTTGCTCCGTGGCAACCTCTTGGCAACAGTCATAGAAACGCGCCCAAGGATCTTGCAATTTGTCAACTACGTGGTGAGGTGATAGCGCTTCATCCTCCATCACAGGGTATCTGCGTAAGCCCGGGTGAGATCAGATCTCGCAACCCGAGCACGAGCGCGAGCGCCTCGTCCAGGGCTTCCAGCTCTTCGGGAGCAAGACGGCCGAAGCCAGCTTTGACGGTTTGCACGTCGAGCACCCGCAGTTGGTCGGTAAGCACGCGGGTGGGAGTCCCAGAGATCTCGATCAATGGCCGAAAGGTCGCCGGCGCGGCTGAGCGCGAGGTTGGCGCGATCAGCACGGTGCTGAGCGCGAGCAGCTCGTCGGCCTGTACTACGACGCCCGGTCTCGAGCCTTGCTGCTCGTGACCACGCGCCCGGCGTGGCGGCGCCAGCCGAACGATCTCACCGCGCTCCATCTCAGTCGGCGGGCCACTCCGGCATCAGCTCGTCAAGCTCTCCACGCAGTGCCACAAGCTCTGCGCGATCCGCTGGATCGCCGGCGAGCCGGCGCGCCTCTGCGCGCAGGGCGACACGCCGGCGACGCCGGGCGCGCGCCTCCGTCAGCGCCCGGCGAACCGCCTGCGAGTCGTTCATACCTTCAGCCCGCAACACCGCGAGGGCGGCTTCTGAGTCATTGTCGAGCCTGACGTGAAGGGCACGAGCCACGAAACCAGTGTAGTACAGATCATGCTACTCGCACCCCGACCGCTCAGGCGGCCGCGACTGCAGCCACAGCCGGCTTGTTACCGGCCGGCCGATCCGCGATCGGCGCAATCGGCGTGGCGGCGTCCTTGTCGCGCTCGATCGGCGTTACGAGGTCCTTGCCGAGGCCGAGCGCGGCGTAGATCTTGTCCTCGATCTCCTTCGCCATCTCCTGGTGCTCGTCCAGATACGCCTTCGCGTTGCCGCGGCCCTGGCCGAGGCGCTCGTCCTTGTAGGAGAAGAACGAGCCGGACTTGCTCACGATGTTGTGCTCGAGTCCGAGGTCGATCAGGCAGCCCGAGGTCGAGATGCCCTTGCCGTACTCGATGTCGAACTCGGCCTGCCTGAAGGGCGCGGCGACCTTGTTCTTGACGACCTTCACGCGCACGCGGTTGCCGACCGCCTCGGTGCCGTCCTTGAGCGTCTCGATCCGGCGGATGTCCAGACGCTGGGAGGCGTAGAACTTCAGCGCGCGCCCGCCCGGCTGGGTCTCGGGCGAGCCGAACATCACGCCGACCTTTTCCCGGATCTGGTTGGTGAGGATGCAGAGCGTCTGCGTGCGGTTGAGGTTGCCCGCGAGCTTGCGCATCGCCTGGGACATCATCCGCGCCTGCGCGCCGACGGTCTGGTCGCCCATCTGCCCCTCGAGCTCGACCCGCGGGGTCAGCGCGGCGACGGAGTCGATCGCGACCACGTCGACGGCGCCGCTGCGCACGAGCATGTCGGCGATCTCCAGCGCCTGCTCGCCGTAGTCGGGCTGGGAGACGAGCAGCTCGTCGATGTCGACGCCGATCTCCTTCGCGTACAGCGGGTCCATCGCGTGCTCGGCGTCGATGAACGCGCACACGCCCCCGAGCTTCTGCGCCTGCGCGAGCACGTGGTAGATCAGCGTCGTCTTGCCGGAGGACTCCGGCCCGAAGACCTCGACGATGCGCCCGCGCGGCACGCCGCCGATCCCGAGCGCGAGGTCGAGCGACAGCGCGCCCGTGGGGATCGCGTCGCAGCGCACCTGCGCGCCCTCGTCGCCCATCCGCATCACGGTGCCCTTGCCGAACTCGCGCTCGATCTGCGTGAGCGCGCCCTGCAGGGCGGCGTCACGCGCCTTGGCAGCCTTCTCCTGATCGCTAACGGGCATGGTCTCAATCCTCCGGTTCGAAGTTGGATCGAGAAATCTAGAGATCGCTCCGGACGGAACGCATGTTCGTATCGCTTTCCGGGGTCTCTGCGGAGGACGAGACGAACGCTTCGAACTGAGCTCGGCGACAAAGCGCGGCAAAAGACCAGATCAGATCACCGCCGCCCGCGTGCGCGCGCCTTCCGTGGCGCTACCGCGGGCATTCGCGGCGTCACGCGGCGACCGTCACCCGCTCAATCTCGATCGGCCGTGGAACCGGATCGTCGTGAGCCTGTAGCGACTCCAGGTAGACCTCGATCGCCTCCCGGATCATCGCCAGAGCTTCCGCTCGTGTATCTCCCTGACTGACGCAACCCGGTGGCGCGGGAACGCTCACGCTGAAGCCACCGTCATCCTCCGGTGTCAGCGCAACGTCGTATTCACGCACATCGGCCATCTCTCCAGCTTAGTGCAGGCGGACGAATGAGTATCACCGAGCGGGTCGCGCAGCGCGCGGCGAACCAGGTGCATCGCGACCGTCGTCGTGCGGTCGCGCACGTCCGCGCGCGAGCCCGGCAGGTTGACCGAGCGGGTCAACGGCTCGCCGCTCGCCGTGGCGACGCTCAGCCACACGAGCCCCACCGGCTTCTCCTCGGTGCCGCCGCCCGGTCCGGCGACGCCGGTGATGCCCACGCCGACATCCGCACCCAGCTTGGTCCTCGCTCCTGCGGCGAGCGCCTCGGCGACCTCGGCCGAGACCGCGCCGTGACGCTCGATCAGCTCCGCCGGCACGCCCGCCTGGGCGATCTTCGCGTCGTTCGAGTAGACGACGATCCCGCCCTTCACGTAGTCCGACGCGCCCGCCTTCTCGGTCAACCTCGCCGCCAGCAGGCCACCCGTGCAGGACTCGGCCGTGGCGACCGTTCGAGGTGGGCGGTATCCATCTCCGCGCAGCAGCTCAGCCACCTGATCGTCAACCGTGCTGCCGTCGTCGGAGAACAGCGTGTCCGCGTGCCGCTCGCGCACGACCGCCTCGAACGCGTCGTACACCCCCTGCTCGGCTGGCTCGTATCGGTCACGACCTCGACCTCGCCCCGTTTCAAACAGGTCGTCACCTCCAGCCTGCCCAGCTCGACCCCCTCCGCTTCGGCCACCCTGCAGCGTCTCGGCGATCTCCGACTCGGGAATCCCATACAGCCTGAGCATCACCTGCCGGTACTCGGTCGCACCACTGATCGCCGCCTTCAGCGCCTCGGTCTCCACCGCCACCCCCCACATCGGCTGCAGCTCCCTGGGCGGCCCCGGCAGCACCACTACGGTCGGCTTGCGTCGCGGGCTCCCGCGGCGGCACGACAAGCCCCGGCGCGGTCCCCACCGGCTCCAACACGGTCGCCCCCTCCGGAATCACCGCCTGCTTACGATTGCTCTGCCTAATCGCCTCCATATCGAGGTTCGGCCACCGTTTCGCGAGCGGCCTAAGGATCTCCGCAATCCTCTCCTCCAGCTCCTCATCGAGCACCATCTCCCGCTCCTGGGCTTTACCCACCACCTCGGCGGTGAGGTCATCAGCGGTAGGCCCCAACCCCCCGCTGGTAACAATCAAATCCAACCCCTCCCCCGCCATGAACCGCAACACATCCTCCATGTCCTGTGGACGATCCCCAACAATCGTCGTATAGGCCACATCCACCCCCAGTTCCTTCAGCCGCTCCGCGATCCAGGGCCCGTTCCGGTCGGTAACTCGCCCAGTCAACACCTCAGTCCCGGTGACGACAATTCCTGCCCGTACCGTCATTTGCGCGGTCCTCTCATCTCAGCCAAAGCAGGTCCGCGACTTCATTCGGCCAGGCTTTGCTGGCCGAAGGAATGTCCGGATCCTGCGCCCGTCCGGACGCTGCCAGGGATCATGTGCAAGTAGGCAATTCCCCGGCCTTCAAACGCCGCCTCCCGGCCTTCGTCACCGAATATCCAATCGCTTCGCCCGAGGGCGGCACGGTCCTCGGGGTTCCGTCGACGAACATCGTCACCGAGCTGTTCCCGAGGGTGATCGTGAAGTGCTTCGAATGGAACGTCGGCGTGCTCGTGCCCGGCTGCAGTTCCTGCCCCGGGATCAGCTTGCTACCGGTGTCGTCGTTGATCAGGCAGACGTACACGGCAGCGCTCGGTCGCAACGACAGCGCGACCACCCGCGATGCGGCGGTCGTGGGATGGGCAGCGTGCCCGGTCCCACGCGCGTGTGCGCGCGCGTGTTTGTCGTGTGTCTGCGCCGTCGTCGTCGTACTGGCCGTGGTGCTCGACGGGCTGCTCCCGCCCTCGCTGAGCAACCCGATCACGAGCAGCACGATCACCACGCTGACGATGCCGACCAGCGCCATGTACCCGCGCGAGGGCGCGCGATGGCACGCGTCCCCGGGACCCGCGGCCGCTGCTCGGCGTCGAGACGATCGGCTCCAGCGCCGCCTCGCTCGGGCGTTCGTAGTTCAGGCGGTATTCCTCGACCAGCGCCTTCGCGTCGAGGTCCAGCGCTTCGGCGTAGGTGCGCAGGAAGCTGCGCACAAACGTCGGCCCCGGCAGCAGGTCCCACTCTTCGTTCTCGAGCGCCCTGAGGTACTTCGCCCGGATCTTCGTCTGTGCCTCGATCTCGGACACGTCGATGCGAGCGCTCATGCGCGCGGTTCGCAGCGTTGCTCCGATCTCGGCCATGTCCGTGAGAAGGCTAGTCGCTACCGGCTTTTCCCACGCTCAGGTGCACGTGAGCCTGCATGACGCTGGAAGTAAACCTGCGGACACCATCCACTGATCCGGTCTTCCTAAAAGGTCTTTCATGCCTCTGTGACCGCATCGACCGGCGTGGCCTGCGCGGGCGTGGATTCCAACCCCGCCAGCACCCGTGGCAGATCCGCCTCTGTGATCAGCACCTGCCTGGGCTTCGAGCCCTCGTAGCCCGAGATCACGCCACGGCGCTCGAGCATGTCGATCACCCTGCCCGCGCGCGTGTAACCGAGCCTCAGCCGTCGCTGCAGCATCGAGGTCGAGGCCGTCTGCATCTCCGCCACCAGCGTGATCGCATCGCGCAGGATCGGATCCTCGTCGGGGTCGAGCTCGTCGCCGCTGGACTCCACCTCGACCGGCTCGACCTCCTCCAGCAGCTCTTCCCGCAGCTCCGGTTCGCCCTGCTTGCGCCACAGGTCGGTCAGCTTCGCGATCTGGGCCTCGTCGATATACGCGCCCTGAATCCGCTGCAGCCTGGATGTCCCGACCGGGCTGAACAGCATGTCTCCCTGCCCCAGCAGCGACTCCGCCCCGTTCTGGTCGAGGATCACGCGCGAATCGGTCTGGCTGGAGACTGCGAAGGCGATGCGCGAGGGGACGTTCGCCTTGATCATGCCCGTGATCACGTCCACCCTGGGGCTCTGCGTCGCCAGCACCAGATGGATCCCGACCGCGCGGGCCTTCTGCGCGAGACGGATGATCGAATCCTCCACGTCGGCAGGCGCGACCATCATCAGGTCCGCGAGCTCGTCGATCACGCAGAGGATGTAGGGCAGCGGCGCTTCCCCTCTTTTCGCGCGCGCCTTGTTCAATTCGATCAGGCTCCTCGTCCGTGCCATCGACATGATCCCGTAGCGCTGCTCCATCTCCCTGACGAGGTTCTGCAGCGCGTTCGCGGCCATCCTGGGGCTCGTGATCACGGGCGTCAGCAGGTGCGGGATCGACTCGTAGTGGTTCAGCTCCACCTGCTTCGGGTCCACCAGCACGAGGCGGACCTCGTGCGGGGTCGCTCTGAGCAGCACGCTCGAGAGCATCGCGTTGATCGCGCCCGACTTGCCCGCGCCGGTCGTGCCCGCGACGAGCAGGTGCGGCATCTTCGCCAGGTCCGCGCCGATCGCCTTGCCCGCCACATCCTTGCCCAGCCAGACGGTCAGCGGCGACCAGTCCTTCGGCGGGTTCTGAAAAACGTCGCCGAGCTTCACGATCCTTCTATGCGCATTCGGGACCTCGACGCCCACGGCCTGCTTGCCGGGGATCGGCGCGAGAATCCTGATGTCCGTCGCCGCCAGCGCGTATGCCAGATCGTCCTTCAGCTGCGCGACCTTTCCCACCTTCGTCCCCGGCGCCAGCCTCAGCTCATATCTGGTGATGTGCGGCCCCGCGACCGTCCCGATCACCTTCGCCTGCACGCCGAAGTGCCCGAGTGCCTCGGTCAGGCTCGTCGCCGTGCGCTCCTGCCCGGCCGTATCCGGCCGCGTCTGCTCGGCCGTCGAGCGCGCCAGCAGCTTCTCCGCCGGCGGCAGCTCCCAGACGAAGTCCGGGTCGTCGGTCACCGCCCCCCGCAGCCGGCCCTGCGGGGTGAGCTGCTCTGGGTCCACGCCCGCGGTGGGGGTCCCGTCGGCCGGTTCTGCCCTCGCCACGCCTGACGGTTCGTCCTCGTCCAGCCCAGCTTTCCCGGCTTCCTCGTCTTCCTCGGCTTCGGCCTCCCCCACCAGATCATTGACGAACTCACCCCCTGCGTTCCCCTCATCCTCGCCTGCACCTTCAGAGCGCCAGGGTTCCTCCTCGACCTCCGCGTCCGCTCCGTCCAGCGGCGGCGCCTCCACGTGCGTCGCCCGTACGATCAGCTGCTCCGGCTCGGGCTCCGGTGGTTGCAGCGACTCGGGCTGCGCAAACGACGCCGGCGACTCGGTGGCGGCTGCTCGCGGCCGGTGCGCTTTCAACATCCGCGTCGTATCGGCCACGCCGTTGCCCGTAGCCCTGATCGCGCTCGCCAGCGACGCGCCCGTCAGCAGGATCACGCCGACAAGAAACAGGAAGACCACGAGGATGTCGACGCCGACGCTCTGCACGAGCCGGTGCGAGCCCTGGTACAGCGCCTCGCCCGCGACGCCGCCGTGCGCCTGCAGGAACGCCGAGGTCCACGAGGCGCCCTTCTCCTGCACCGCTTCGGTCGAGCTCACGCCCAGCGTGCCGGCGGCCAGCGCGAGCGTGATCGACGCGGACAGGCAGATCGCCCCCGTGCGCAGCGGACGCAGCGCCGGCCACACCGGGCGCAGCAGCATCGCGGCACCGCCGCCGATCAGCGCGATCGGCGCCAGCCCCCGAGCTTTGCCGACCGTCCAGCCGAGTGCGACCGCGAGGCCATGGCCGGCGCCGCCGCCGTTCCAATGACCCCACAGCACGAAGCCCATGAAGATTCCGACAGCGACCAGAGCGAGCCCGATCACGTCGCGCTGGCGCTGGTCCAGTTCCGGCAGGTGTGTCGGCAGACCCAAGGCCGGGGACCAAGAGAACCCCCGCCCGCGCCCGCGCGAGCGTCCGCCCCGCCGCCCGCTCGCGCGTCGGTTCGTTCCTGCGCGTGCGCGTACACGGGATCTGGATCGAGTCCCCGTCCCCCGGCGCGCGGCTGCTTTGCGCCCCGTTGTTCGTGCCGGGGCGCGCTTGCTGGTATTCGCCATCCCGCGCAACTTCGACATCGCCGCACGAGCACCTTCCCGGCGCGGTCTCTTGCAAGCCCCTGATCCCCTACTCCCGGCCTTACTCCTGCTTTACTCCAGATCGCTTACATAAAGAGCCAGCTCATGAACGACTTTTCCCGCGCACCCCGCGTGCTCGTCGTCGAGGACGACGAGGACATCGCCCAGGCGCTCCAGCGCTCGCTGCGCATGGAGGGCTACGAGGTGCGCGCCGCCGCCGACGGGCCCGCGGCGCTCGAGCACGGGCGCTCGTTCGCGCCCGATCTCGTGATCCTCGACCTCGGCCTGCCCGGGCTAGACGGCCTCGAGGTCGCGCGCTCGCTGCGCGCCGATGACGACGTGCCGATCCTGATCCTGACCGCGCGTGACGCCCTGGAGTCCCGCGTCGAGGGCCTCGACGCGGGCGCCGACGATTACCTCGTCAAGCCCTTCGAGCGCCAGGAGTTGCTCGCGCGGATGCGTGCCCTGCTGCGCCGCCGCCCGCCACGCGGCTCCGCGCCCCTGCGCGTCGGCGACCTGTTGCTCAACGCCGACACCCACGAGGTCACGCGCGGCGAGCGCACGGTCGAGCTGACCCAGCGTGAGTTCGAGCTGCTCGAGTACCTGATGCGTAACGAGCGGATCGTGATCTCCCGCCAGCGCCTGCTCGACGAGGTCTGGGGCTATGACCCGTTCTCCACGACGAACACGATCGAGGTGTTCGTCTCCAACGTGCGCCGCAAGCTCGAGGCCGAGAACGAGCCGCGTTTGCTGCATACGATTCGAGGGGCCGGCTACGTCCTTCGCGCCTGAGCATCTCCTGACACGGCGCTGGATAGGTCCACCGCGCCCAGACCGTCTGGCCTGCCTTGAACCCGGCGCGTAACCCACCAGGCGGCGCTCCACGGCGCGCGGTCGAGCGCCTGACCGCGACGTTCGACCGGCTGCCGATCCGCGTGCGCCTGGCCGGCGTCTCGGCGCTGCTCACGTTCGTGATCCTCTGCGGCTTCGCGGTCGCCGTCGGCTCGTTGACGGTGCGCCGGATCCGCTCGGACTTCAACAGCCAGGTAGCAGAGACCGCCTCGCAGCTGCCCTCCCAGCTGAGCATCAAAGTCAACCCCGCCACGTTTCAGATCGTCGGCATCGACCCGCCGCTGCAGGATCTCGCCGAGCCCGAGGGTGACGCGGTGATCAGGATCCTCTCGCTCGGCGGCGCCGTGATCGGCGAAACCCCCAAAGCGCCCTCGCTCGGCCCCGCCTCGCTGCAGCCCCGCAACGTCGACGGCTACCGCGTGCTCAGCCACCCCGCCGACGTCTACATCGCCAGCACCGGCGAACGCGTCGGGCAGGTGTACGTCCAGTACGGGCGTAGCGTCGCCGACACCGAGGCGACCGTCACCCGCGTCGAGCTGTTCCTGCTCGTCGGCGTGCTCGTCGGCACCGGGCTGGCGCTGTTCGCGGGCATGATGATCGCGCGCCGGGCGATGGCGCCGATCGCGCGGCTGACCAGCGCCGCGGCGGAGATCGCCCGCACCCGCGATCCCTCGCGCGTCGTGCCCCAATCCGAGGCCGAGGACGAGGTCTCCGAGCTCGCGCGCACGCTCCAGGGGATGCTCCGCGAGCTCGACGCCGCGCGCGGGGAGACCGAGGCGATGCTCGTGCGCCAGCGCCGCTTCGTCGCCGACGCCTCGCACGAGCTGCGCACGCCGCTCACGAGCGTGCTCGTCAACCTCGAGCTGCTCGCCGAATCTCTGCACGGCGACCAGGGCGAGGCGGCGCGCTCGGCCCTGCGCTCCTCACAGCGGATGCGCCGGCTGGTCGCGGACCTTTTGCTGCTCGCGCGCACTGACGTCGGCCGCGTGGTCCCCCACGAGCCGTGCGCGCTCGACCAGATCGTGGTCGAGGCCGCCTCCGAGCTCGGCGCGGTCAGCGGTGAGCACGAGATCTCGCTCGACGTCGATCATGCGGGCGGTCGGGGGGCGAGCGGAGGCCCAATTTTCGTCGAGGGTTCCCGCGACGAACTGCACCGCCTCACGATCAACCTGCTCGAGAACGCGCTCCGCCACACCCCGGCCGGCACCGAGATCCGCGTCTCGACGGCGATCGAGGGCGGTGATGGCGGTGGCAGTCCACACGGCGGCAGCAGTGAGCGGGATCGAGGTGGCGACGGCGATAACGGCGGCGGCCGTGAGGCCGTGCTGATCGTCGAGGACGACGGCCCGGGCGTCCCCGAGCACCTGCGCGACACGCTGTTCGAGCGCTTCGTCCGCGGCGCCGGCGACCGCGGCGGCTCCTTCGGCCTCGGCCTTGCAATCGTCCGCGCCGTCGCCGAGACCCATGGCGGCTCGGTCTCGATCGAACCCACCGGCGAACGCGACGGCGCCCCCTACGGCGCCCGCTTCGTGGTCACGCTGCCCGCTACGAGTCCTGCGCCCTCACCGTCGGCAACCAACGGCGAATCGTCCTTGCCACAAGGGCCGGCTTTGCCGGCCCGGCGCTGATCCACCCCTTGGGGGGTGGTCGGGAGGGGGGCCTGACCCCCTCCCGTTCCCCCTGACCCCCTCCCGTTCCCTATACCTCAACGACCACAGGCAGCACCATCGGCCGCCGCTTGAGCCGGTCGTAGACCAGCTTCGCGAGGTCGTCGTGGAGGATCTCCTGGAGCAGGTCGACCTCATGGATCTGCTCTTTAGCAGCGCGCTTCAAAGTCTTGTCGACCGTGGCCCTGATCTCGTCCGAGAGCTCGTCGGCCTCGTCGAGGAACGGCACGCCGCGGAAGATCACCTCCGGGTCGACGACCGAGCGGCCGTCCTGCTCGGCGATCGTCACGACGACGATGAAGATCCCGTCGGCCGACAGCATCCGCCGGTCGCGCAATGCGACGTCGGCCATGTCGCCGATCTCGACGCCGTCGACGAAGATCATCCCCGACTGCTCGGCTTTGCCGAAGCGCGCGCCGCGCTCGTCGATCTCCAGCGGCAGCCCGTTCTCGCCCTGGAAGATGTCCTCCGGCGGGATGCCGACCGCTTCGGCGAGCTGCGCGTGCAGCCGCAGCCGCTTGAAGTCGCCGTGGAACGGCATCACATAGCGCGGCTTCGTCAGGTTCAGCATCAGCTTCACCTCCTCCGCGTACCCGTGTCCCGAGGCGTGCACGGGCGCGTCGGCGGTCGTGATCACGTCGCAGCCGATGTGGTAGAGCCGGTCGATCGTCTCATTCACAGCGCGCTCGTTCCCCGGGATCGGGGTGGCGCTGAACACGACCGTGTCGCCCTGGCGCAGCTCGACCTGGCGGTGGTCGCGGTAGGCCATCCGCCGCAGCGCGCTCAGCGGCTCGCCCTGGGAGCCGGTCGAGATGATCACGATCCGCTCGTCCGGGAAGTCCTCGAGCTCGCGCGGCCCCACGAGCATCCCGTCGGGCACCTCGATGTGCCCGAGCGCGCGGCCGATTTTCACGTTCTTGCGCATCGAGCGCCCGACCAGCACGACCTTGCGATCGAGCGCCGCGGCCGCGTCGACGACCTGCTGCACGCGGTGGATGTTCGAGGCGAAGCTCGTCACCACGATCCGCCCCTCGCAGCGCGCGAACACCTCCTCCAGGTGCGGGCCGACGCCCGACTCCGACGGCGAGAAGCCCGGCCGGTCGACGTTCGTCGAATCGCCGCACAACAGCAGCACGCCCTCGCGGCCTAGCTCGGCCAGGCGCGAGACGTCCGCCGGGGCGCCGTCGACGGGGGTCTGGTCGAACTTGTAGTCGCCGGTCACGAGCACCGTTCCCAGCTCGGTGCCGAGCGCGACCGCGCTCGCGTCCGGGATCGAGTGCGTCATGTGCACCATCTCCAGCTCGAACGGCCCCAGCTCCAGCGCCTCGCCCGCGGAGACTTCGTTCAGCGAAACGTCGCGCAGCTTGTGCTCGTCGAGCTTCGACCTGGCCATCGCGATCGTCAACGCGCCGCCGTACACGGGCGGCAGCGCCCCTCCCTCCCGCTCGAGCTCGCGCAGCACCCACGGCAGCGCGCCGAGATGATCCTCGTGGCCGTGTGTAATCACGATCGCCTCGATATCTCGCGCGCGCTCGCGCAGGTAGGAGAAGTCGGGCAGCACGAGGTCGATCCCGACCATCTCCGGGGTCGGAAAGCGCAGCCCGACGTCGACGACGACGATCCGTCCGTCCTGCTCGACGACGGTCATGTTCTTGCCGATCTCCCCCAGGCCGCCGAGGGGCAGGACGCGCAAAGTTGAGCTCACGCGCTGGATGATGCCTGTTGCGGCGGCGGGGCGTCGGCATCGGCCAGTAGACCGTGGCGTATCAGCATCGCCCGCACCGCCTCCGTCTCTTCTTCTGTCGCATCGACGATCGGCAGCCTGGTCGTGCCGGCGTTCATGCCCAGCAGGTTCAGCGCCGCCTTCGTACACGTCGGGCTCGACGTCATGAACAGGGTCTCGTAGACATCTTCGAGCGAGGCGTCGATCTCCGCGCGGCGGGCGGGCTCGTCAACCATCCGGCGCTGCTCGTCGCCGACGATGTGGCTGGCGACGAGGATCCCGCCGGCGCCGCCGATCTTCAGCGTACGCGCGAACGTCGCGTCATCGCCGGCGTAGAGCTCGAGGCCGTCGATCAACTGCAGCTCCTCGGGGTTGGCTTGCTTGACGCCGTCGATGTGCTCGATCTGGGCGAGCTCTGCCAGCAGCTCGGGGCCGATGTTCGTGCCGGTTCGCTTGGGGATGTTGTAGAGGAGGATCGGTTTGTCGGTGGCCTTCGCGACCGCTTCGTAGTGACGCTTCAGGCCCAGCGGGCTCGGGCGGTTGTAGTAGGGCGTGACCGACAGGATCGCGTCGGCGCCCAGCTGTGTCGCGCGTTCGGTCAGGTGCACTGCGTGGCGCGTGTCGTTCGTGCCGGCGCCGGCGATCACCGTCGTGTCCGCCGGGCGCTCCCTCGCGGCGAGGCCGATCAGGGCCAGGTGCTCAGCGTCTGTGAGGGTCGAGGCCTCGCCCGTCGTGCCGGCGACCACGAAGCCGTCCGAGCCGTGGGTCGCCAGGTGGTGCATCAGGGCTACGAAGGACTCCTCGTTCACGTTGCCTTCCGGGTCGAAGGGGGTCACGATCGCGGTCAGGATCGTGCCTAAGGTGGGGGTTGGCATGGGGGGAGTATCTCATGAATGGCTACGCTGCTCAGGCCGCAAGGCGCACGCAAGTGGCTCGTCACATGCGTGGGACGGCCGTCAATCCATCCCCAGCCCCGCTGAACAGACACGACAGAACCAGCAGCGGGTTTCGCCAAAATATAACACTAGTCAGGATTTCCAATGTTGGAGATCTGTTCCAGCCCGAATTCTGCCAACCCTAACCAATCGATACTGCTGTCGCTACACTTGACAGCTTCCGACGCCCAGTGCGACTTATATACGTATCTCCCCGACGCCGCCCATCCCCACACCAAAGCCACGTAGTTCGTGCCATCATGGCAGTCACCTACACCCACCTCAATGAACGCATAATTTTTCTTGGAGGTTGTTTCATGATGGCACGGAGGCCCTTCTCCGAAGGGTGCCAGATTCCCCCCGTTCTGGTCATAAATGCACACTTCAACCTCAGCTGCTCCCATCGTTTGGTTACACCGCGTCTCCGCGCCTATCTCCAAGAGGCCATTTTCGACCTGACCAAACCTATGTTTCACAGTACACTGTATCGTCGAGGCTGCGCACGCACCGCTCCCCGTACACCCCCCTTCGAGTTCCGAAGATCCTCCAGTTGGAGGCGATCCACTTTCGGGAGCCGCCGCTTCCGCCTCCTCTTTTTCCAGCGCACGCTGTTCCGCAACCGTATTGGCTGCCCCTTCATTTCCCGATCCGTTAGCCCAGGGCAATTCCGGCGGAGAGTATGCCTCGGTGACCATTGCACCGTTCGGCGCAGCGCCCGGGGGAATCGGCGATTCTATCTGCAGCGTGCCGGCTAATTGCGGAACATAGGTCGCGCCCGCGGCGGTTATGACCCCGGTTTCGAGTTCCGACTCAGCCCCCTTGGCGCCGAGCCATGAGAACTTGGGCGCTTTGTTTTCTTTGTGTACGCCGAATTCGGTGCCGCTGTAGGACAGCAGCGGTTCCGCCGTTTCGCTAGTTCCGACGGTGCCCACAATGTTGCCCTGCAGATCGTGTAGCTGCAGTACCGGCGTTCCGCCATTCGTCTGGATCGCGTCCAGTGCCCCGTCGATCCCGGGGATGTTGCGCGTCCATTTCGTTTCTTTTGCTTCTTCACATTCTTTTTTGCCTTCTTCCTCTTCGCACGTCCACGTGAGCGCTTCTCTGGGACCGGCGTAGTGCGAGATCGTCTTCATTGCGGGGCCCGTTTTGATTTTCGATTTCGCGAGCATCGTGCGCCCCGCCGGGTCGTAGGTGTAGTCGATCGTCTTTTCGTTCTGTTCCTGCGTGTCCACTTGGTTGTCCACGTAGAAGCTGCTCGTGATCGCCTGACCGCCCGCGTCGAGCGCCGGGATTTTTGTCATGTTCCCCAGCGCGTCGTAGGTCACGCCCGGATCGAGCAGGCGCCCGACCACGTCATAGGCATGCCCTTCAACCACCCCACCTTCGATACATTCGCCTTTGCTGTTCGGCTTGCGTGTTTCGAGACTGAGTCGTTCGCCCGTGCTTTCGTTGTACCCATAAGTGCGTTCTTCGATACAGCTCGCACCAGTCGGGCTTTCTTCTTTCGTCTGGGCAAGCTGCCCTGCTTCACTATAGCCGTAGGTCTCCTTTGAGAGCGTGCTTGTCTGTGTCGCCAGTTCGCCCTCGGGGCCAAACGCGTCCGCGTCCTTGAACCATTTGCATTTTTCTTTTGCTTCTTCGATGCAGTCGGTGGTCTTTTCGTATTCGAGGTTCGTTTTTTGTCCAATCGAGTTATACGTGTACTTCGCCGTCATCCCGTTGGGATAACCCTCGGTCAGCATTTCTCCGGCGACCCCATACGTCGCTGTGAACGTTTTCGCGGCCGAGTCTAGAAGTTTAGTCAGGAAACCGGTCGTCGGATCGTATGCATATATCTGGCTGCCCTTGGGTTCGCTCACTTCTTCCACGCGCCCGTCGATGTCATACGCGTATTTCGTCGTGCTGCCTTCCGCATCGGTGTAGGACGCGAGCTGACCGAGCGTGTTATAGACGCTCGTGATCGTCTTTGCTTTGCCTTCCAGTGTCTCGCTCAGCTTTACGAGAGCGCCAGTTTCCGAGTTGTATTCGTCCGTCACCGCCGGCAGCGCCGCATCTTCCGAGGATGTAGAGCTCTCTTCGTTTTCAATTTCACGTCCTGCGGCATCGTATTTCTTCTTGGTCGTACGGATGACCGCGCCGATTTTTTCAGTGACCGTTTCGGGCTCGTCCCACATGTTGTATGTGGTCGTCGTCACCGGAAGGGCGGGGGGGCCACTGTCCCCGGGCTGTGCCGCCGGTTCGACCTGACACGCAAGGTTCGCCCATTCGGGGTGTCCGCCACAGCTTGGATATTCCGTGTTCGCCGCGGCGGTGTATTCGGTCGTCTTAGTGTCGTTCGCCCCTTCGTTGCCCGGCCTTGGCGCCGGGGTCCACTCCTCGACACGGTTGTTACCGCCATCGGTGACATACAGCGCACCGGAGGAGCTCACCACCACTTTTTCTGGTCCCGAGAACTGACCGTTACCAGCTCCCTTTAGGCCAAAGGCGGCAAGGAAGCTCCCAGAGGGCGTGAACTCCTGCACTCGATCGTTCCCCCCATCGGCGACATACAGGTTGCCGTTGGCGTCCACACCAATGCCAGCCATGCCATTGAATTGCCCGTTACCCGATCCTTTGGAGCCAAACTGGGCAAGATATTCAGCTTTTTCACTGAACTCCTGGACACGGTTGTTCCCATAGTCGGTCACATATAGATTTCCATCGGAGAAGGCCAGGTCGGTGACCTCATTGAACTCGCCATTGCCAGAGCCGACAAGTCCCGCCTGGCATGTGGTGGTACATGTCTCAAATTTACTTTCACCATTGCTGACACCAAAACCAAACGCCTTTATAAAGGCATCGGTCGAAGAGAACTCATCAACTCGGTTATTCCCGTTATCCGTAACCCAGATGTCGCCTTTCGAGTCGATCGCGATACCTTCGGCTGATTTGAACTGCCCAGCGCCCGATCCGGCGATGCCCGCTTTGCAGCTACTCGTGCAAATCTCGAATTCCGATTTGCCATTGCTGACGCCAAAGCCAAACGCCGCAACGAATTCTCCTTTTTCGTTGAGCTCCTGCACGCGATTGTTTTTGCTGTCGCCAACGTAGATGTCGCCGCTGGCCTGGTTGATCGCGATGCCAACCGGAGCTTCGAAGTCCATGTCGCCCGTGCCGGCCGAGCCATAGCTGTGCATGAACACACCAGCGGACGAGAGCTCCTCGACTCGATGGTTCCAGATGTTGGTAACCCACAGATCGCCATGAGCATCGAAGGCATCACCCGCTGGACCGTCCAGCTTTTCCGATTCGGATCCGGTATTACCGAATTGTGAGGTATATACCGGCGCGGACGGAACCGGCTCCCACTGCTCGATCCGATTGTTGCCCACATCCGCCACATAAATGTCGCCGGCCCGATTGATCGCCACCTTTTCCGGATTCAGCAATTCACCGTTGCCGGAGCCTTTTTTGCCGAACGCATCCAGAAATATCCCACCCGGCGTGAACTCCTCGATCCGACCATTGCCATAATCCCCGACATACAGGTCACCCGATACCGGGTCCGCCGTGACACCGTACGGGCTTTCGAACTGCCCATTGCCGGTCCCTTTTGAGCCAAACTGGGCGATGTATTTCCCGGACATCGAGAACACCTGCACACGATTGTTGCCGATGTCTACGACATACGCGTTGCCGTCCGAGAAGGCGATGCCATCTGGATCACTAAATTCGCCGTTGCCGGTTCCAGCTTTGCCAAAGGAGCCTTTTGGAGTGCCGGTTTCTGAAAATCTATCGACGCGGTTGTTGAACGCATCGCCGACCCACACTTCGCCGCCTGTGGGCGTGATCGCTATTCCAAGCGGGTTGCTGAGCTGCCCTTCCCCGGAACCTGACGCTCCGATGATCCGTACGAATTTGCCGGTAGACCCTTCAAACTCCTCGACACGGTTGTTGCCGCTATCGACGACATACACATTTCCCGTCGCCTGATTGACGGCAATCCCTTCAGGTTTTGTGAACTGGCCATTGCCAGACCCGGAAATACCTGCCTGGCAGACGCTGGTGCAGACCTCGAATTCCGCTTTGCCGTTGCCCACGCCCCAGCCAAATGCCTTGATAAACACCCCAGCCGCAGAGAACTCCTCCACCCTGGAATTATTGTGATCCGTAACCCATAGGTCACCTGACGCATCAAACGCATCCGCGACGGGACCTTTGAACTGCCCACCACCCGAGCCCGTAGAGCCAAACTGGGACGCGTAGACCGGCGCGTTGAGCGAAACAGCGCTTGCCGTTTCCTTTGCCTGTCCAGTGATGGGTTCGTAGCTCGTGGTCTGCGTGGCCTTGTGTCCGTTTAGCGCTTCCGTCACGATTTCCGTCGGCGCGCGGAGCGTCCATCCAAGCTTTCCCTGACCATTATAAGAGGTGGTCGTTACGTGTTCATCCAGTTCTTCTTTGGCGGCCGTCTCCACCCATTCCTTCTTTTTGGTCACCAAATCGTACGTTTCGTGGGTTTCTCCGGAAGGAGATTCTTCGTTATACGAAAGCTTCTGATGATCGCGTGTCTCTTCTTCGGTCCCGTTGGCGAGCTTGATCTTGTGTTCGGGGCCAAGCGTTTCGAGCAGGCGCACTCCCGGTTCGTGCTTGCCTTCTTTTTCTTCCTGTTCTTTTTCTGCCTGAGTTTCGCCGTTGTATATGTTCCTGGTGCTCAACGCTTCGGCTGCTTCCACCGATTTGCTGCCTTCTTTCAGCGCGATCGCGCGATCCGCGGCGGTGAGCTTGCGCGTCACCTCGTTGAGCGAGTTGTATTCGACGGTCGAGATCGCACCGTTCGAAGATTCGCTCGGGGATGCGGTGTTGGTCGTGCGCGCCTGTCCATCCATGTACAGCACCGTCGCGCGTTTGTAGTCGCCGGCCGGCCACCCCTGCGGTTCATCCGGCGGGAAGATGGCGGTCGCTTCCATCGGTTCGTCTTTCGTTTGACCCCACTTCGCCAATTCGGCGCTCGTCATCTGATGCGGAGCAGACGAGCCAAACATCGGCACGCGATACTCAATTGTCGACACAGAATTGGTGCCGACGCTCGGCGGTGGCGGCAGTTTTGATTCCGATGACGGCACAACCCACTTCACGACTCGACTGTTGCCTACATCGGAAACGTAAACGTCTCCGGTAGAATCGAGCCCGATACCAGAAGGACCTTCAAATTGCTCATTGCCGGACCCTTTGCCTCCGAACTGCTGAAGATAACGATGTTCCGGTTCGCTCGAGAGCTCCTCTACTCGATTATTGCCATAATCCGTTATCCACAAGTTATTATGTGCATCCAGTGCAATGCTGGTGGGAGATGCAAATTGCCCATTACCGGACCCTTTTGAGCCAACTATGGCACACGACGTCCCTTTTTCCGACGGTGTGCAATGTTGAAGCTGATTATTGCCAGTGTCGGCTATCCACAAGGTTTTGCCTTCGCTGGCAATACCCTCCGGATTTTTGAAAAACCCCGGATAGCCTGGTTCACCGGTAATGAGCCCAAACTGACTGAGATATTTACCTTCCGCAGTAAACTCAATGATCTTGCTACTGCCATCGGTAACCCACACGTGGCCTTCCGAGTCGAGCGTGATGCCCTGGGGACTGGACAGCGAGACACCTTCGAGCAGCCCATATTTATTGAACTGACGAACGTATTCTCCTTTTTCATTGAACTCCTCTATGCGATTATTACCCGAGTCCGCGACATATATATCGCCTTTTGAATCAAGGGCGAGACTCAGCGGATTGTCGAGTTGCCCGTTACCCGAACCCGCCGTCCCCACCTCTTTGAGATACGCTCCGGTCGAGGAGAACTCCTGTACTCTGTTATTTTCCTCATCGGCGACCCAGACATCCCCTTTAGAGTCTACGACAACACCTCGTGGGCGCCTGAATTCGCCGGTTTTTTCGCCTTTGGACCCGAACTTCAAGGAGTAGCTCATCGTCTGGACGACGGCGCTCGGCACGCTTGATGCAATGACAGAGCCGCCGGCATTTGTGGCGATCACCTGCACGATCAGCCTATGTCCCTCATCGGTAGGAGCCGGCGTATAGTACTGATTCACCGCACCACCGATCACTGTGCATTCGGTGCCGGCTACTGAGCAATCCTCCCACTGATAATAATAATTGTAGCTTAGAGTGTTGCTGCTCCACGAGCCATTGGTCGCTGCGCTCATCTGCTTCCCGACAATGGCTTCAGATGTTGATAGCGTTGGTGGCGAGGTATTTTCCACGGCTTCGCCTTGCCACGCTTCCGTCGACGCGCTCGGATGAATCACGGACAACAATCGTCCCGTACCGGGATCGCTCGTTATCGTTCCGTAGTGTAGAAGCCACGACTCCTGCCCCGGCGGCGTCAGTGCCGCCACGTGCCCTTCCGCATCGTATCCGTAGATCGTCTTTAGTGCCGGAGAGATCCGCGGGTCCCACTCAGCGCGCAGCCGGCCCTGTTTGTCGTACGCGTATTCGGCCACGACCTTTGTTTCCATTTTTTCTATGCTTTTGGCCGGGTTGTAGGCCGTGACGGACACTTTCATCAACCGTCCGTTGTATTCGCCCCACTGGCTCTTATTTTCACCCGTCGCGGTCGTTTTTTCCGCGTAGGTGAACGACAGCGCGCGGCAGCCCGTTTTCAATTCGGCCAAGCGCGCGCTCAGTTCCGCCTGCGTCCCTTCCGCGGGATTTTTCCCACAAGATACTCCCGTGGGCACAGAGCCAAGCTCCTCCACGGGCTCCGTAAGAGGCCGTCCTTCCACCATCACCGCCCTATATGACGTGGCCCTGGTATCACCCGGAGCCGTGCCTTCACGTCTGGTGGGTAGCCACGTCGAGTGATTCCACTCCTCCACTCGACCGGTGTAACTATTGGTAACAAAGACCGTTCCGTTGGCGGTCACAGCAATACCCTCAGGACTCCTGAACTCTCCTCCGCTTTCTCCCTCTGAACCAAGTTTAGCTACGAGTTCTCCTTTTTCATTATACTCTTCCACATCGTCTTGATATGAGGAGGTAACCCAAGCATCATTGTGCGAATCCAAGGCGATACCGATAATTCCCAGAGGCTCGAGGCCCCCGCCCTCATGTGAGTTGAACCCGAATTGATATTCACCTTTTTCGTTGAATACCTGAACGCGCGACCGGGGGAGATTGCCGCACAAGCAACCTTCCGTGACCCACAGATCGCCATTCGTGCTTTTAGCGATCTGCCATGCTCCCTCTAGATCACCTGCGACGGTCCCTTGCGTGCCGAATTGGCTGAGAGTTTCACCTTTTTCATTGAACTCGTATACACGTTCATTGGTAGTTACCCAGATGTGCTGACCACCATCCACCGTTATGCCGTGACCTTCGCCGGTGGCAAATTGCTTCAGATATTCTCCTTTTTCATTGAACTCCTCTACTCTGTGATTGCCGCTATCGGTGATCCACAGATCCCCTTTCGTGTCGATTGCAATCCCATCGGGTTTGTTAAATTGCCCATTACCTTTACCTTCCGTACCAAAACTGGCGGTAAGTTCGCCGCGTTCATTGAATCTATCGACCTTGTTGTGATTGCCGTAGACTACCCAGACTTCGCCTTTCGCGTTTACGGCATTGCTGACCTGTTCATAGTTATAGTATAATTCGTTGGCACTGAACTCGCCCAGATAGGTTGGGTTGGTATACTGAATATTTATTGGCTGCGTAAAGGCAATGGTAGTTCCGGCCGCGGGATCCTTGAGGAGGTATTCTGTTACTCCTTTTCCCGATTCTCTTTCCTTAGCTTCGAGTGTCAGGTTTCCGTCGCCCTTCGGAGCCGCGAATTTGCCTTCTTTATAGGCAAATGTTGTGGGCTCTCCACCGGTACCGGTCAGTTCGGCATTGCCATTCGGAAGCAGTCTGAGACTCTCCCCACTGCCTGCGTTGAGACTCCACGGCGATCCCAGTGGGCCTTCGGCTCCCACGGTCGGGTTCCGGGAATCATACGTGCGCGACACGCCACCCGCACCGGCGATGTCGGCATCTGAGGCGTTTAGCGCGAACTGACCCGTAACCGGATCGACTGTGCCGGGACCGATACTCATGGCGGTCGCGTTACGGATCGCGAAGGTCATTTCAAATGTTTTCTGGTTACCGGCGAAATCGGTGGCGGTCGCGACCAGCTTGTGTTCGCCCGCGCCGATACTTTCACCGTCGATCGTCCACGCCCCGGTCGCGGTACATTCTCCGGGCGAGCAGCTTCCGGCCGGCGAGCCGACTTCTCGGCCGTCGACCGCCAGCGCAATTGACTTGATTCCCGACCTTTCGTCTGTAGCTTCGACCGTCACCGGGTGCTGCGTAGCGTTCAGTTCGGCGCCTTCAGCCGCTATGCCGTTGAGTTTGATTTTACTCGGCCGCGTGTTATCGACATTGACCGTGGCGTCGGTACACGCGTTTGTCAGTGCCTTGTCTTCGGCGCACAATTCGAACGTGTTTGCGCCTTCAGCCATCTCTTTGTTGTAGGTGAAGTACATGCCGTTTGCGCCGTTTGTTTTGAAAGTCGGGTTGCACCAGACGCCCGTGCACTTGTGTTCTTCATAGACCGGATCGTTGAATTCCCAATGTTCTCCATGAGCACCGGCTGTGAGATCCTTGATTCTGAGATCAGAAACCCCCAGGCCCGGGTCTTTGGCGATGATTTCAACAGCCCCATTGGCTTCGCCGAGCCAGCCGCCGCCGCTCCCATACAGCACGTTCTGACGGCCCGATTCTCCGATGATCGCTTCAGAGGTGTTGAAGCTGACTTCCGGGCCTTTTTCCTGATATATGCCTACCCAGGCATTGTAGAGGTCGAGCCAGAAGCCGTATCCTTCGGAAGCGGAATTGTTGGCGGTCTGCATAATCCGAACGAGATTTTCATTGTTGTAGCCGCGATACCCTTTTTCGCTTTCATTCCACAAATCGCCAAAGCCTTCTTTTACTTTAGAGTAGCTTTGACCCGCCCCCGCCAGCGTCAGCTGGTTTTCTTTCGAATTTGCGTGAGAAGCGAATTCGATCTTGGTAATCGCACCGGATTGTTCGCTCACTCCAGCGGAGCTTTCCTCCTCGAGGAAGCCGACACTCGCCTGCCCGTGCGCTCCATACCTGAATTCGTCATGCTCTTGATTGCTGACGCTGCCGAGCGCTTCCATAACGGGCCCTGTGCCCATATACTCTCTGAAGCTTCCTCCTTCGTAGTGAAACCGCCAGTCGGTTTCACTATCGCTTTCCAAATTGGTTTCGGTCGTACTTTCACTTGGGCCCGGGAGCCCGAGCGTTTCGTCATAAGCACGCGGATCGACGTCGATCGGATAGTCGTATTCACCGAACCCCGTCGCGACATCCACGGCGAGCGTGCCGTCCGTCGCACGCATCTTGACCGGCACGCTCGTGCCCTCTGCATCCTGTGCGCTGATTGCAGCGATCGCTGCAATCGTCTCACCATCGAGCACCACCCGTGCACCGCCTGGGCCCGTATCGTTCACGAGCTTTGCTCCCGCGGGCATCCCCACTCTGAAGTAAAGCGTCGTGGGGCTGTCCACCGAACGCAACAGCGAGTCGATCTCAAAGCCGCCGGTCGTCGGCTTTGCAATTGTGTCGGTGTCGGTCTGTGTGTTGGCATACAGCACGCTCGCCCCATCGACCGCGCCCTGAGAGCCCGCAAGCGGCTGACCGCTTGCACTGACCGGTGTCAGCGACACCCCGTCAGCGGGCATGCCGATGCCCTCGGAGAGTTGGGTAGGAATCTGAACCCCCACATCGCTCGTGGTCGGCGTGTATCCGTCGCCCGACTGGCGCAACCCGAGATCGATCGGTGCAAAATGACCATGCCCACTCGGGACGGCGATCGGCTGCAGCGATTCGACAACCCCGTGCTTCCCCTCGGGCAGCGCAACCGCCGCGGCGTTATTCGCCACATAGCCCACGATCCGCTCGCCTGAGGGCAGCTGGGGTGGGCCGCCCACAGGATGATCGATCACCGCGGGAAACGCTTCTCCGGCGAGCTTCACAGCCTGCCTGGCGCTCAAGTTCTCGAACTTTGTCCTGGATACCTCGCGCAAGCCAACCGCTTCGGGATTCATCAACCGCGCCTGGTGCTGGTCACGCGCAAGTTCTCCGCCTGCGAGTTCGTCCACCCCCGGCACGACCAGCGAGCCCAGCGGTGACGTGGATATACCATCCGTGGACGCACCGCTGCCACCGATCGTGGGCGACACCAAGGACGACGACGCACCGCTGCCGTTCGAAGAGATCGAGGAGGTGGCACCCGCGTTCGACCCAGCCAGCAGTACCCACACGAAAGCACCCGCCAGCCCAATCGCGCAGCACATCAGACACCTCGTCAGCCACCGGCCCGAGCTCCCCCCAGCACGTATCATCCGCAGCACTCCCCTTCGTCTCGGTTCGGTGCTCGAGCGCCGTCTCTTCCCAAAGGGACGCCCCCGCACCGGTCTGTTTGCGACCGACGGCGGATGATCTCGCCTACCAGTCTTAACTACCTGAAGAGCAGTTCTATAGGCCTCGGCCCGCGATCGTCAAGAGTTAATAGACGTTCACCGATCCGTTCAACCCGTTAAGTGTTTATCGGCTCGCTCTGGATTTTACTGTTAATCGATCAGTCGGCATTTGGCTGCTCAGAGCGCAGGCGATCTCATGGCCCTGAGGAGTCAGTCGCCACGCGTTGCGCTTGCCCACGCCTGCCGAGTCTTTGACGACGAGACCCTCGCTCAGGAGATCTCCCAGCAGCTTTGAGATCTGCGACTGGTGTGCCACACCGACCCCTGCTGCGATCTCGCGGTTGCTCGGGTTGAATCCCCGGTCGCTCTGCTCGGCGAGGAACAACAGGCACTGACATGCGCGATGCGCGTTCGGATTGCTCAGCGCCGGCGGGATCCTCACGTTCGGATGCGTCGCGTCGTCGTGTCGAGGGGGCAGACCACGATCGCCGCGATACTCGGACAGGCCCGCGCGATACTGCCCGAGCAGGCCCTCGTGACGATTGCCGGGCAGAGCGCCGAGACTCCCCGGCCCGGATCTTGCATGCAAGCTGCGCTCCGAGCTCGACCTCACGGTGGACCGCGTGCGGCGGCAGGTATGGGCTCGCGATCAGGCCCATCAGCGGGCCGAGCAGCTCGATCAGCGGTTCGTGCTTGCCCGCGGCGATGTGCCTGTGCGTGATCCCCAGCACGGAGGCGAGCACGCCCTCCGCCGCCAGTGGCGGAGGGCTCCAGTTCTCCGCCACCGGCCAGCTCGAGACGATCAGGTCCCGCAACGTCTGCAGATTGCGCTCCCGGTGCTCGAGCGCCCATGGGCCGGCCGCCAGCGACTCCACGAGCCACACCCGCGCCAGCAGCGGCTCGGCGTCCAGCAGCACCAGCAGCGCCGCCAGCGCCGTCCGCACCCCCTCCTGCCAACTGGTCGCGCGCGCAAACGCCTCCCTCGCCAGCTCGACCGTGCGGTCGAGGCCGAGATCGAAGACGGCCGCCAGGCACTCCTCTCTGCTCGAGAACAGCCCCTCGAACGTACGCCGCGACACCCGCGCACGCGCGCTCACGAGCCCCACCGTCGCTCCCGCGAAGCCACGCTCGGCGACCACCTCCACCATCGCCCGCAGGATCCTTGCGCGCTGCGCCTCCGCCGTCCGCCCGGGCGCAGTCTCAGACCCGCCGCGCCCAGCCATAGATGCCATGTGCTAGAATCCTTCTTGTCTTGGTTCGGTGTCGGGGCGCCGTCTCTTCCCAAAGGGACGCCCCGACACTGGTCTTTAATCGCTCAGGTGCCCTAGATACTGACCCGTCCTATGGGTTCCTTACTAGCGACGCGTCACCACGGCTGTCTTGACAGCCCCGCCTTGGCGGCAGTTACGCGCCGTCTGCTGTGGCGGCATAAGCCCCCTTCGCGGCACCCTCAAATCGGGGCAAGCACACGCTCAGAACTGCTCAGAACAGCAGCTGCTCGAGCCCGACCACAGGTGATTCCTCGAGTTCGCCCACACGGCGGATCGCAAGCAGCACGCCGGGCATGAACGACTCGCGACCGATCGTGTCGTGGCGGATCGTGAGCGTCTGCCCGACGTCGCCGAAGATCACTTCCTGGTTGGCGACGATCCCCGGCAGCCGCACCGAGTGGATTGGAATCCCGCCCGCCCGCTCGGATCCGCCGGTGGCCTCAGCGATCAGCTTGGCGGTGCGCGCCGCGGTGCCGCTGGGGGCGTCGAGCTTCTGATCGTGGTGCAGCTCGACGATCTCGGCCTTCGCCATGTGCCGCGCCGCCTCGACGGCGAAGCGCATCATCAGCACCGCGCCGATCGCGAAGTTCGGCGCGATCAGCACGTTCGCCTTCGGCTTGCCGTCGGCAGGCCTTGCCTGACGCAGTGGCGCCGGGTCGAACCCGGTCGTGCCGATCACGACGTGCACGCCCGCGCGCACGCAGGCCAGAGCGTTGCCGAGCGCCGTTTCGGGGCGGGTGAAGTCGACGACCACCTCGGGCAGTCGGGCGGCGGACTGCGCGGTTCCGGTACCCGTCAGGACTTCCTCGAGCGTTGTCCCCAGTCGCGGATCGGCGCGACCGACGAGCTCCATGTCCGCCGCGCCCTCGACGGCAGTGCAGACGGTCTCCCCCATCCTCCCGGCTGCGCCGGCGACCGCCACTGAGATCATGCCGCCACCCCCTCCAGCGGCTTCAGTGCCGCTCTGAAGGCCTCTTCATCAGGCCCCACGCATGCGACCGACAGCTGCCCGGGCAGAAACAGCTCACCGGCGAGCTGCTGCAGCGCGGAGACATCGACGGCGTCGATCCGCTCGATCACCTCGTCCACTGAAAGGATCGGCATTCCGTTCAACACCGAGATCCCCAGGCGACTCATGCGCGCGCCCGTCGACTCCAGCGAGAGCACCATGCGACCCTTCAGGTTCTCGCGCGAGCGGTCGAGCTCCGCCGCGCTCGCCGGATCTCCGACGAAGCGCTCGAGCTCCTCGGCGATCGTCCGCAGCGCCTCGGCGAGGTTCTCCGGCCGCGTGCCCACGTACAACCCGACCTCGCCGGCGTGGGCGTAGAGGCTCGAGAAGCAGAAGACCGAGTAGGCCAGCCCCCGGCGCTCGCGCACCTCCTGAAACAGCCGTGAGGAGGACGTTCCCCCGAGCACGCCTTCGAGCACTCGCAACGCGAAGCGCCGCTCGTCATCGCGCGCCAATCCAGGGCCACCAAGACATACGTGGTACTGCTCGGTGTCCTTCGCGAAGAAGCGCACGCGCCGCTCGAAGTCGGGGTCGGCGATGGTAGAACGTGGGGCGCGCCGGCCGGCGCGCCCGCTGCCTGCGGCAAGCGCCAACTCCACGAGCCTGTCGTGATCGATCGACCCGGCCGCGCCGATCACGACATTCCCGGGCACGTAGCGCTCGGCGTGAAAGTCGCGCAGCTGCTCGCTGTCGGTCGCGCGGACGACCTCCGCGCGACCGATCACCGCACGACCGAGCGGGTGCTCGCCGAAGACCGCCTCGCCGAGCAGATCGAAGACCTTCTCCTGCGGGTCGTCCTCGTACATCGCGATCTCCTCCAGCACGACCTCGCGCTCGGCCTCGAGCTCCTGCAGGCGCGAGCGCCAGAGCATGTCGCTCATCACGTCGAACGCGCGCTCCAGGTGACGATCGAGCACGCGCGTGTACAGCGTCGTCGTCTCCCTGTCCGTGCCCGCGTTGATCTCCGCGCCCATCGCGTCAAAGATCTGGTCGATCTCCTCCGAGCCGAAGCGCTCGGTGCCGCGGAACAGCATGTGCTCGAGCAGATGCGAGATCCCGGCCTGGCTTTCATCCTCCGCCGCGGAGCCCGTGCCGATCCAGAAGCCGAGCGCCACCGAGCGCACGCTCGGCACGCGCTCGGTGACAACTCTCACGCCCGAATCAAGCGTGGTGATGCGGTGCTCGGCCTCAGGAACGGTCGCTACCGCCATGACGCGGGCGGCCGGAGCCACGCTCGCCACCGGATCGGGACCCGCCCGCCCCGCGGTCACGGCTGCCGTTGCGTCCGCCACCGTCGCGGTCGCGCGGCGGGCGAGAGCCGCCGCCACCGCCACCGCTGCCGACACCGGCGAGCTCCTGGGCGGACTTGCCCGCGACGTCGGGGTCCTCGGCGAGGCGCAGGCCGATGCGGCCACGCTCGCGGTCGACCTCGACCACGCGCACGTTGATCTCATCGCCTTTGTTCAGCACGTCCTCGACTGCCTCCACGCGCTGACCGGGAGAGACGTTGGAGATGTGCAGTAGGCCGTCGGTGCCCTTCGCGAGCTCGACGAACGCGCCGAAGGTCGTCGTCTTGACAACCTTGCCGAGGTACTCGTCGCCGACCTCGACCTCCTTCATCATCATCCTGATCCGCTCGAGCAGGGCGTCGCCCAGCTCGCCGTTGGCAGAGTAGATCAACACTTGGCCGTCGTCGTTGACGTCGATCTGGGACTCGAACTCCTCGGCGAGGCCGCGGATCGTTTCGCCGCCCTTGCCGATCAGCAGGCCGATCTGCGAGGGGTCGATCTGGATCGTCTGGATGCGCGGCGCGAACTGGCTGAGCTGCTCGCGCGGACCCTGGATCGTCTCGACCATCTTGCCGAGGATGAACGTACGTGCCTCTTTGGCCTGCGCGAGCGCGTCACGCAGGATGTCGAAGGTGACGCCCGTGATCTTGATGTCCATCTGCAGTGCGGTGATCCCGCGCTCCGTGCCGGCGACCTTGAAGTCCATGTCACCCAGGTGATCCTCGACGCCCGCGATGTCGGTCAGAACGATGTAGTCATCGCCCTCCTTGATCAGGCCCATCGCGATACCCGCGACGGGGCGCTTGATCGGCACGCCGGCATCCATCAGCGACAGCGAGGAGCCGCAGACCGAGGCCATCGAGGAGGAGCCGTTTGACTCGAGGATGTCGGAGACCACGCGGATCGAGTAGGGGAACTCCTCGATCGAGGGCACCATCGGCGCCAGCGCCCGCTCAGCGAGCGCGCCGTGGCCGATGTCGCGGCGCTTGACGCCACCCATGCGGCCCGCTTCTCCGACCGAGAACGGCGGGAAGTTGTAGTGGTGCCAGTAGTACTTTTTCGTCTCCAGGCCGAGCGTGTCGAGGCGCATCTCCTCCTTGAGCGTGCCCATCGCCACGACGCTGAGCGCCTGCGTCTGTCCGCGCGTGAACAGCGCTGAGCCGTGTGTGCGCGGCGTGACGCCGACCTCGATCGTGATGTCGCGGATCTCGTTCTCACCACGGCCATCCGGGCGCTTCTTGTGGATGGCGATGCGCTCGCGGATGATCGACTTCTCGAGCTTGTCGAAGGCCATCTGCACCGCGGCGCGCTTCTGCTTGGCCGCGACCAGCTGATCCTCGGAGGCACCGTCGGGCGCGTTCGGGGCGTGCTGCTCGAGGATGGCCGTCTCGACCGCCTTGGTGGCATCCTGGCGGTCGAGCTTGTCCTCGACCTGTGTCGCGTCCTCGAGCGCCGAGCCGTGCGAGGCGCGGATCGCGTCGAGCACGGCGGCGTCGACCTGAATCGCCTCGAAGACTTTCTTCTCCTTGCCGACCTTGTCGGCCAGTTCGCGCTGCAGCGCGCAGAGCTTCTTGATCTCCGCGTGGGCGATGTCCAGCGCGTCGAGAATCTCCGCCTCGGGGATCTCGTTGGCGCCCGCCTCGACCATCAGGATCGCCTCCTCGGTGCCGGCGACGATCAGATCGAGGTCCGAGGGGTTCTCACCGTCCGGCAGCAGGTCGGCCTCCTGCGGGTTGACGACGAAGTTGCCATCGATCTTGCCGATCCGCACAGCGCCGACGGGCGTCGGCAACGGGATGTCGGAGATCATCAGCGCCGTCGAGGCGCCATTCATCGCGAGGATGTCATACGGGTGGACGTGGTCGATCGACAGCGGGATCGCCACGAGCTGGGTGTCATAGCGCCATTCCTTCGGGAACAGCGGGCGGATCGGACGGTCGATCATGCGCGCGGTCAGCGTGCCCTTCTCGCCGGGGCGACCCTCACGCTTGAAGAACGAGCCGGGGATTTTGCCGGAGGCGTACATGCGCTCCTCGACATCTACCGTCAGCGGGAGGAAGTCGACGTCGCGGAGGCTGCCCGCGACGGCTGTACAAAGAACCATCGTGTCGCCCTGGCGGACGACGACCGCACCGGAGGCCTGCTTGGCCATCCTGCCGGTCTCAAACGAAATCTCGCTACCCGCAATCTCCACGGAGACGCGCGTAATCGCATCACTACTCATATTCACTGCCTTCCTGTTCCGCCCGTCGGTCGGCGGTCCGTTTTCTTTTCTCGTTTCCGAACGGACGGAGCTTAGCGGACAGTCGGCAGCCGGCGCGGTCGCGAGCAGGATCTGAGCAGATCGCCTCCGCGGCTGCAGCGAGGCGCAGCGTCAGGCCTGAGCGGCCTCGCCGAAAGCGACGGCGACGCCCTCGCGCAGCAGCTCGACGCTCGGCAGCTCGCCGGGCATCGGCGCCTGGTAGCTCCAGCGCACGACTGCATCGGCGTCGATCGCGACCAGCGCCCGCTCGGGAAAGCCGCCTTCGTGCAGGACTCCGAACGTCCTACAGGCCGCGCCCTTCGGCTCGAAGTCCGACAGCTGTTCGATGCTCACGCCGAGCTTCTCCCGGAAGGCCGTCTGCGACCAGCTCGAGTCGCAGGAGACGCCGCACAGCTTCGTCACGCCCTGCTCGACAAGATCGCCGAGCGCGGCCTCGTACAGCTGCAGCTGATCGGTGCAGACGGGGCTGAAGGCGAACGGGTAGAAGACCAGGACCGTGCGCTCGCCCTTCAGGTCCTGCTCGGTGACGCTGCCGCCGTCTCCGGTGGCGAGCTTGAAGCTCGGTACGCGTGTGCCCGGCGCGAGGACGCTCATTGCCCAGGCACTGGGGACTACTTACGTAGCCCTAGCTCCTTGATAAGTGCGCGGTAGCCCTCGAGGTCGCGACGGCGCAGGTAGTCGAGGAAGCGGCGGCGGCGACCGACCAGCATCAGCAGGCCGCGACGCGAGTGGTGATCCTTGGACTGCTCGCGCAGATGCTCGGTCAGGTGGTTGATGCGCTCGGTCAGCAGCGCGATCTGGACCTTCGTCGAGCCCATATCGGCCTCATTGGCGCCGAACTTCCCGGCGATCTCGCGCTTGCGCTCAGTTGTGATTGCTGCCATAGGCGAGGCACCGTAGCAGACCCCGGGCGCTCAACCAGGGTACGCTGGCGGCCGCTGAGCGGCATCGGCGACTCTAGCTCCCCCCGTCGAGAGCATCCTGGACGATCTCGCGTGTGCGCTGCACGTCGCGGTGCATCTGCTCGACGAGCGCCGCCGCCGTCTCGAAGCGGCGCTCGCCGCGCAGGCGCGCGAGGAAGTCGAGGCGCAGCTCCCGCCCGTAGATGTCGCCCTCGAAGTCGAGCAGGTATGCCTCGATCAGCTCGCCGCGACCGGTCTGGAACGTCGGGCGCACGCCGATGCTGACCGCCGCGGGATGGGGGCGGGTGGGGTCGTCATAAGAAACGCACGCGTAGACGCCGTGGCCGGGACACACGAGCGCCTCCTCGGGAACGAGGTTCGCGGTCGGAAAGCCGAGCTCCCGGCCGCGCTCGTCCCCGTGGACCACCTCGCCGCGCAACTGAAACGGCGCGCCCAGGAGCGCCGCCGCCTCGGCCACCTCGCCCGCGAGCACCAGACCGCGGATGTGGCTGGAGGAGACGATCTCCCCGTCGACCTCGAGCAGCGGGTGCACGACGGTCCTGAAGCGCTCGTCTGCCGCGAGCAGCCGCGGGTCGCCCTGGGCCTTGTGGCCGAAGCGGAAGCTCTCGCCGATCGCGACGCTGGTGGCCCCGAGCGCATCCACGAGCACGTCGTTTACGAACTCGTCGGCCGTCTTTGCCGCGAAGGCCGCGTCGAACGGGATCACGATCAGCTCCCCCACCCCCAGCTCCTCGATCAGCTCGGCCTTGCGCGCCAGCGGCGTGAGCAGCTTTGGGGTGTGCTGGGGGGCGACGACCGAGACCGGATGGGGGTCGAACGTGAGCACGCTGTCGGCGCCCGCGATCACCTGCCGGTGGCCGAGGTGCACGCCGTCGAAGGTGCCCACCGCGACGCTACGACCACCGCTTTGCCGCTCGACATCTTCCAGACGCGTGATCTTCACTGAGGCAAGCCTATTTGGGCAGCCTGGCCAGCGCTTGGTCGAGCGCGATCAGCGGAGGATCTCGCCATGGCTCGCCCCGCCGCGGCGGCGCGACGGCGTCGCCCACCTCGAACGGTCCGATCGCCGTGCGTCTCAGCTCCAGGCAGTAGGCGTCGCCGAGATCGGCGATCAGTGAGCGCACGTAGGTGCCCGCGGAGCATTCGATCTCATAGCCCGCTCGTTCCAGCGCCGGCTCGTCCATGGACGCTCCTATGGCAGGGGGGTCCGATCGCTTGGGCTGCTCGGGAGGGGCGGAGTCGACGGGCGGAGCGGGGTCCTGATTCCCTCGCCATAGCTGCTCGAAGCGGTAGACGCTCACGATCCGCTCGGGCAACTCGAACCGCTCGCCGCGCCGTGCGCGCTTGTAAGCACGCTCGCCGCCGACCTTCACGGCCGAGTACTGCGGCGGGCGCTGTCTGATCTCGCCCGTCGGTAGCTGCGGCGGATCGGCCGGCAGCCGTCCGGTCACGGTCACCACACCCTCGGTGTCGCCCGTGCTCGACACCGCGCCCAGCTGGGCGACGGTCGCATAACGCTTGCGCAACTCCATCATCTGGCGCTGGGCTTTCGTCGCCTTGCCGACCAGCACGATCAACAGGCCGGTCGCAAACGGGTCGAGCGTGCCCGCGTGCCCGGTCTTTGCCCCGTCCAGCGCGCGGCGCACCACCGCGACCACGTCGTGCGAGGTGATCCCGGCCGGCTTGTCGATCAGCAGGATGCCGTCCGGAGCGTGTCTTGATTCAGACGGCGCGGGCGTTCTCACACCGGCGCGGGTTGCCCGTCGGACACAGCGTGCAGCTGCGCCGCGAGCGCGCTTCGCAGAAACGCGATCAGCTCGTCGAGCTCGAGCGTCGTGGAGAAGCCCGCCGCGCGGCGGTGCCCCCCGCCCCCCTGCGCCCGCGCGATCGCCGACACGTCGACATCGTCGTCGGTGGCGCGCAGCGAGACTTTGTGCTGACCCTTGCGCTCGCCGCTGGTCAGCTCGCGCACGAGCGCCGCGAGCTTCGTGCCCTGGACCGCGCGCAGATGGTCGATGATGCCCTCCGAATAGCTCTCCTCGGCGCCGGCCTTGGCGAAATCCCCGGCGCTCAGCGCCGCCAGCGTCAGCTCACCGGAGTCGAAGCGGCGCATCTGGCTGAGCCCCAGCGCGAGCAGTGCCAGCTTGCCCTCGGGCGCCTCCTCGAACAGCCTTCTGTACACGGCCTGCACATCCACGCCCGCGCCGATCAAATCGGCGGCCATCTCATGCGCGCGGGGCCCCGTGTTCTCGTACATGAAGCGGCCGGTGTCGGTGATCAGCCCGACGTACAGAGCCTCGGCCACCGCCGGCGTCGGGCGCACCCCCAGCCCGCGCATCAGATCCCAGACGATCTCCGCCGTGCACGAGGCATCGGGTATCACGTAGTCGAGCGTGCCGAAGCGGGTGTTGTCGTGGTGATGGTCGATGTTCAAGAGATGCTTGCCCTCGTGCAGCACGCTGGCGGAGTTGCGGTCGATGTTGCCGCAGTCCAGGAACACGACGGTGCGCTCGGCCACATCCGCCGGAGGCGTCTGGATCATGCCCTCCAGCGCGAAGAATCGGTACTCGAGGGGAAGTGGCAGATCGTCAGGGGCGATGTACATCATCGAGTCCTTGCCCAGCGCGCTCAGGAGACCCTGCATGCCCACCAGCGAGCCCAGCGCGTCGCCGTCGGGGCGCTCGTGCGCGGCGAGCACAAACTTCGCAGTCCTCGCGAATCCGCTCGAGCACCCGCTCGCGTGTGACCTCTGTGCTCTCCGCCCCGCTCATCCCTGGCCGCCGATCTCCTCGATCAGTTGATCGACTCGTAGAGCGCGGTCGGTGGTGTCGTCGTAAAACAGCTCGATCGTCGGCGTGCGCTTCAGGTGCAGCTCGCTCGCCACCTTGCTCTGCAGAAAGCCGTGCGCGCTGCGTAGCCCGGCCATCGTGTCCTCGCGCTGCTCGCTCGTGGACGGCCGGCCGGCGTCGCCAAGCACGCTCACGTACACGCGGGCATGGCGCAGATCGGAGCTTGTTCTGACATCTGTCACGGTCACAAATCCCACACGAGGGTCCTTCAACTCTCCTGCCACCGCATCGCCGAGCACCTGGCGGATCGCCTCGTCGACCCGGCGCATGCGTCCCGTGCTCATCCTACCTTGCCTGCTCCCCGGGGTGCCAATCCACCCGCGCGATTATCCACGCTCTGAGCCGGTCGAGGATCAAGCGAGGCAAGGACACAGTGAGCGAAGTGTGCCGATCGGAGATTGACGGAATCTCCGATCGGCCAGCACACGAGCGATCGAGGACGCAGCATTCGCGCAGGTCATCGGCCGGCTCAGCTGAGCTCGCGCTCCACTTGGCGTGTCTCGTAGGTCTCGAGCACATCGCCCTCGCGGAGGTCCTGGAAGTTCGTCAGCAGGATCCCGCACTCAAAGCCGGCGGCCACCTCGCGCACATCCTCGTTGAAGCGCTTCAGGCTGGCGATCGTCGTGTCCTGGATCACCGTGCCGTCGCGCACGACGCGCACCTTCGCGCCGCGCGTGACCTTGCCCTCGCTGACGTGCGAGCCGGCGATCGTGCCGATTTTCGACGCACGGAACAGCTGGCGCACCTCGGCCTGGCCCAGCGCGCTCTCCACCTCGGCCGGCTCGAGCATGCCCTGCATCGCGGCGCGCAGCTCTTCGATCGCCTTGTAGATCACCGAATAGGAGCGGATCTCGACGCCCTCGCGCTCGGCGACCTGGCGGGCGTCGCCGACGGGACGCACGTTGAACGCCAGGATCACGCCGTTGGAGGCGGCGGCGAGCATCGCGTCGGACTCGTTGATCCCGCCGACGCCGCGGTGGATGATGTTGACCTTCACCTCACCCTGCGGCAGCTTTGCGATCTCGTCCTCGATCGCCTCCAGCGAGCCCGCGACGTCAGCCTTGACGACCAAGCTGAGCTCCTTGACCTGGCCCTCCTGGGCGAGCTTGAAGACGTCCTCCAGCGACATCTTCCGGCCCGAGCGCCGGGCCAGCGCCTCGGTCTTCAGACGGTTCGCGCGCTCGCCGGCGAGCTGGCGGGCACGACGCTCGTTCTCGACCACGCGCACGAGTTCACCGGCCTCCGGCACCCCGTCGAAGCCGAGCACCTCCACCGGCTGGCCCGGCGAGGCTCCCTTTACCCGGGCGCCGGTGAAGTCGTGCATCGCGCGGACCCGGCCGAAGTGCGCGCCCGCGACGAGCGCGTCGCTCACGTGCAGGGTTCCGCGCTGAATCAGGACGCTCACCACAGGCCCGCGCCCGGGGTCGAGCTTCGACTCGATCACCGTGCCCGAGGCCTCCGCATCGCTGTTGGCCTTCAGCTCCTCGAGGTCGGTCACGACCTGAATCGTGTCCAGCAGCGAGTCCAGGCCCACGCGGGTCTTCGCGCTGACGTCCACGAACTCGATCTCGCCCCCCCACTCCGCGGGCTGCAGCCCGTGCTGGGTCATCTCGGTGCGTACGCGCTCGGGCTGAGCGCCCTCCTTGTCAATCTTGTTCACCGCCACCACGATCGGCACCTCGGCCGCGCGGGCGTGGTCGATCGCCTCCTCGGTCTGCGGCTTGACGCCGTCATCGGCCGCGACCACGATCACCACGACATCGGTCACGCGCGCCCCGCGGGCGCGCATCGCGGTGAACGCCTCGTGGCCGGGCGTGTCCAGGAAGGTGACGACCTTGCCGCCGTGGTGGACCTGGTAAGCGCCGATGTGCTGGGTGATGCCGCCGGCCTCACCGGCGGCCACCTCGGTGGAGCGGATCGCGTCCAGCAGCGAGGTCTTGCCGTGGTCGACGTGACCCATGATCGTGACCACCGGGGGA
>CAVXUG010000001.1:0-450210 GCA_963764905.1 uncultured Solirubrobacterales bacterium | reverse complement strand
CGCGCCCCTGGTTGCGCTCAGAATCGATCCTTGCCTTGATCCCACCGTCCCCAAGCATGACCGTCCCCTCGCCGGTCGTCAACTGCTTGTTCGCATAGAACCCGAACACAGCCTGGTGCCCGCCACCGACGGCGCCCCCATCGGAATAGACCGCCCCAAGCGCCTCACAGGCGTCCTCGACGATCTGCAGCCCATGCCTGTCCGCGATCCGCTCGAACGCCCCCATGTCCGCGGGGTAGCCGAAGATATGCACCGGCAACAGGGCCTTCGTGCGCTCGGTAACCACGGCGGCCGCCGCGTCTGGATCCAGGTTGAGCGTCACCGGATCGATGTCAGCGAACACCGGACGCGCGCGCTCGTAGATCGCGGCGTTAGCCGAGGCGACGAACGAGAACGGGCTGGTCACGACCTCGTCGCCGTCCCCCACTCCCACCGCGCGAACGCGAGATGTAACCCGGCGGTCCCGCTGGACACAGCACTCCCCCACCCGGCCCCCACCCGTGCGGCAAACGCCCGCTCGAACTCCGGCACCCTCGGCCCAAGCGAGAGCTGTCCCGAGCGCAGCACATCCAAGATCGCCTGCTCCTCGGCCTCCCCCAGCACGGGCCGAGCCAGCGGAATCGTCTCCTCCCCGTTCACGGGAGACGTGCAGCCAACTGCATCCCGTACTCCAGCGAGTCCACCAGCGCATCCCAAGAAGCAGCAATCACGTTCTCCGAGACCCCAATCGACCCCCAAACCTCCTGCCCATCCGAGGCATCGAGCAGCCCCGGGTAACAGCCCCCGTTCCCTTGGTCTCATCGAGGATCCGCACCTTGAAGTTGACCAAGTCGATGTCGCGTAAGTGCGGATGAATCTCCCCGATCGCGTCGCGCAAAGCCTTGTCGAGCGCGTTCACCGGTCCGTTCCCTTCGGCCGTACGCACATAGCGCTCCTCGCCCAACCAGATCTTGATCGTCGCCTCGGTCTGCACGTGCCCATCGGCCCGTTGCTCGACGATCACGCGCCACGACTCCAGCGGAACAGCGGCTCGTACCCGCCGGCCTCGCGGCGCATCAACAGCTCGAACGACCCGTCGGCGGCCTCGAACTGGAAGCCCTTGTGCTCGAGCTCCTTGACGCGGTCACGACGCGTTGAGCGAAGTCATCGTCAGCCGGAATCCCCGCCTCGCGCGCCTTCTCCGAGATCGTGCCGCGGCCTGAGAGCTCGGAGACGAGCACGTCGCGACGTTGCCGACCAACTCGGGTCGATGTGCTCGAACGTCTGCGCGTCGGCCTGCACCCCGGCCGCGTGCAGGCCGGCCTTGTGCGCGAAGGCATGCTTGCCGACGTAGGGCTGCGCCGGGTTCGGCACGCGGTTGAGCAGCTCGTCGACGAGGTGCGCGGTCTCCGTCAGGCGCGCCAGCTGCTCGGGGACAGCAGGTCGTGGCCCAACTTGAGCTGCAGGTCGGCGATGATCGTGACGAGGTTCGCGTTGCCGACGCGCTCGCCGATCCCGTTGATCGTGCCCTGCACCTGCGTCGCGCCGCCTTCGACCGCCGTCAGCGTGTTCGCGACCGCGCAGCCGGAGTCGTCGTGCGTGTGGATCCCGAGCGGGACGCCGGGCAGCGCTTCGGCGACGACCGCCATCGCGACGCGGATCTGCGGCGGCAGCGAGCCGCCGTTGGTGTCGCACAGCACGATCCGCTCGGCCCCCGCGTCGGCCGCCGCGCGCGCGCAGTCCAGCGCGTAGCCAGGGATCTTCGGCGAAGCCGTCGAAGAATGCTCGGCGTCGAGCAGCACGCGCTTGCCGTGCCTGATCAGAAACGCGACGGACTCGCCGATCATCTTCAGGTTCTCCTCGCGCGAGACGCGCACGACCTTCTCGACGTGCAGCAGCGAGGACTTGCCGACGAGCGTGCAAACGGGAGCGAACGACTCGGCGAGGATCCGCAGCCCCTCGTCCTCCTCCGCGGCGATCTCGCGCCGGCGCGTCATCCCGAACGCGACGATCTCGGCCGTCTCGAAGCGCTCCTGCGCGAGCAACTCGAACAGCTGCTCCTCCTTCGGATTCGAGGAAGGGAAGCCGGCCTCGATCATGTGCACGCCCAGCGCGTCGAGCGCGTGCACGACGCGCAGCTTCTCACCGGCGGTGAGGCTCATGCCGCCGCCGCCCATGCCGTCGCGAAGGGTCGCGTCGTAGAGCTGGATCGGTCGCTGGCCGGCGCCATGCGGCGTCCTCTGTCGCTCGTGTGCTGAGCACACCACGCTACCGCGCCGTGACTGTCGGCCATCGACCGCGCCACCTCGCGGCGGGCGTCGCCGCGGGCACATCGCCGGTGGGAGTCTGGAGCGCCGACGGAGAGACGACGTCGAGCCACTCGCGGTAGCGCTCCGTGCGCCCGTGGATCGCGTCGTCATAGGCGGCCTGGAGCACGCGCGTGACCTCGCCCGGCTCGCCGGTGCCGATCTGGGTGGTCGTCGAGCTCGCGCACGGGCACGATCTCGGCGGCTGTCCCGGACAGGAAGACCTCGTCGGCGAGGTACAGCTCCGCGCGGGCGACGCTGCGCTCGACGATCTCATAGCCGAGGTCGCCGGCGATCTGGATCAGCGAGCGGCGCGTGATCCCGTCGAGGATCGAGTTGTGCTGGCCGGGCGTGGCGATCTCACCGTCGCGCACGACGTACACGTTCTCGCCGGTGCCCTCGCAGACGTGGCCGTGCTCGTCGAGCAGGATCGCCTCCTCGTAGCCGGCCTTGACCGACTCGACCTTCGCGAGGATGCTGTTCAGGTACTGCCCCGAGGCCTTCGCGTGGGGCACGAGCGAGCGTGCGCTGATCCGCTCCCACGAGGAGACCTTCGCGCGGATGCCCTTGCGCTTGCCCTCCTCGCCGAGGTAGGAGCCCCACTCCCAGCAGGCGATCGTCACGTCGACCGGGGCCTCGAGCGGGTTGAGACCCATCTGGCCGTAGCCGCGGTAGATGATCGGGCGGATGTAGCACGAGCTCATGCCGTTGCGCGCGACGAGCTCGAGCGTCGCGGAGCGCAGCTCCTCGGCCGAGTAGGGCACGGGCATGTAGTAGAGCTCGGCCGACTTCAGCAGCCGCGCGACGTGGTCGGCGTTGCGAAACACGGCCGGGCCGAGCTCGGTGTCGTAGCAGCGCACGCCCTCGAACACGCCCGTCCCGTAGTGCAGTCCGTGCGTGAGAACGTGGACCTTGGCGTCCTCCCAGGCGACGAAATCTCCGTTCATCCATATGAGGTCGGTCTGGTCCACGTTCATTTTCTCCTGCTGAGAGGGTTGTTACTCGAGGTGGGCGATCACTGCCTTCGTCGCCTGCGCCGTACCCGCCGCCCCTCCCAGGTCGGGGGTGCGCAGACCCGCCGCCAGCGCGCCTTCAACCGCCGATTCTACAGCCGCCGCCTCGCTTTCCAAACCGAGCCCATGCCGCAGCAGCATCGCGGCGGAGAGAAACATCGCCAGCGGGTTGGCCTTGCCGGTCCCGGCGATGTCCGGGGCGGAGCCGTGGACGGGCTCGAACATGCCCGGTCCATCCCCGCTCAGCGAGGCGCTCGGGAGCATCCCGATCGACCCCGTCAGCATCGCCGCCTCGTCGGAGAGGATGTCGCCGAACATGTTCTCGGTGACGATCATGTCGAAAGTCGCGGGGGTTGGAGACGAGCTGCATCGCGGCGTTGTCGACGAGCACGTGCTCGAGCTCGATGTGGGAGAACTCGCGCGCGTGCAACTGGGTGACGACCTCGCGCCACAGCCGCGAGGTCTCGAGCACGTTCGCCTTGTCGACGCTCGTCACCTTCCGTCCGTGCGGCGCCGAAGGCCGTGCGCGCGATCCGCTCGATCTCCTCGGTCGAGTACGCGCAGAGGTCGGAGGCGGTGGTCTGCGTGCGCGTCTTCTCGCCGAAGTAGATCCCGCCCGTCAGCTCGCGCACGACGAGCAGGTCGGTCCCTTCGATCCGCTCGCGCCGCAGCGGCGAGGCTTCGTACAGCGCCGGGAGCGGCTTGACCGGGCGCAGGTTCGCGTACAGGCCGAGGCCCTTGCGCAGGCCGAGCAACCCCTGCTCGGGGCGCGGCTTGGCGGGGTCGGTCGTATCCCACTTGGGTCCGCCGACGGCGGCGAGCAGTACCGCGTCGGCTTGTGCGGCAGGCCGCGAGCACCTCGTCGGTGAGTGCGGTCCCGTACGCGTCGATCGAGGCGCCGCCGAACAGGTGCTCCTCGAACTCGAAGTCGCCGAGCGCTTCGAGCAGCTCGAGCGTCGGCTCGATGATCTCCGGGCCGATCCCGTCGCCCGGGAGAGTGACTATGCGATGGCTCATTGACGCGACCCTACAGCGCCGTCGTCGGCGTCGGGACCCATCCGATGTTCTCTCTCTCCTGCTCGAACTCGGCGATCTCGGCAGATTGCTCGAGCGTCATCGCGATGTCGTCGAGCCCGTTGAGCAGGCGATGGCGGATCTCGTGGTCGATCTCGAAGGCGACCTCGCGCCCGGCGAAGCGCACCTCCTGCTCGAGCAGGTCGACCTCGCCCGCGCCGGCGTGCGCGAGCGCACGGCAGTCCTCGCCGGAGAGCACGACCGGCAAGAGGCCGATCTTCGTGCAGTTGGAGTAGAAGATGTCGGCGAAGCTCGGCGCGACGAGCGCCTGGAAGCCGTAGTCCTGCAGGCCCCAGGGCGCGTGCTCGCGCGAGGATCCGCAGCCGAAGTTCTCGCCCGCGACGAGGATCGGGTTGGCCGGCAGATCCCAGCCCGGCTCCTTGGCCCAGTCGTAGAACAGGAACTCGCCGAAGCCCGTGCGCTCGACGCGCTTGAGAAACTGCTTCGGCATGATCTGGTCGGTGTCGACGTCGGCGCGGTCGAGGTGGCTGACGGCGCCTGCGATGACGCTTATCGGGTCCATTTCTAGCTCCAATCCCTGATGTCGACGAAATGCCCCTCGATCGCCGCGGCCGCGGCCATCTGCGGGGAGACGAGATGCGTCCTGCCGCCCCGTCCCTGGCGTCCCTCGAAGTTGCGGTTCGAGGTCGAGGCGCAGCGCTCTCCCGGTTGCAGGATGTCGGGGTTCATGCCCAGGCACATCGAGCAGCCCGCGACGCGCCAGTCGAAGCCGGCCGCACGGAAGACCTCGTCGAGTCCCTCCTCCTCGGCCTGTTTCTTGACCTGCTGGGAGCCCGGGACGACCATCGCGTCGACGCTCGGCGCGACCTTGCGGCCCTCGACGACCTTCGCCGCCGCGCGCAGATCGCCGATCCGCGAGTTCGTGCAGGAGCCGATGAACACGCGGTCGAGCGCGATCTGCTCGATCGGCGTGCCGGCCTGCAGGCCCATGTAGGCGAGCGCGCGCTCGGTCGCCTCGCGGTCGGCCGGGCTGTCGAACTCCTCGGGCGCGGGCACGCTCTCGGTCACGGCGCGCACCATCCCGGGGTTCGTTCCCCACGTCACCTGCGGTGAGATCTTGCTCGCATCGATCACGACCTCACTGTCGAACTCGGCGCCCTCGTCGGTGCGCAGCTCGCGCCACTGCTCGATCGCCTTACCGAGCTCCGCGCCGCGCGGCGCGCCGGGGAGATCCTGGCCGGTGAACCAGGCGAAGGTCGTCTCGTCGGGCGCGATCATGCCGGCGCGGCCGCCGCCCTCGATCGTCATGTTGCAGACGGTCATCCGCCCCTCCATCGACAGCGCCTCGATCGCGGGGCCGGCGTACTCGACGACGTGACCGGTGAGACCGCCGACGCCGAGCCGCCCGAGCGTGCCGAGGATCAGGTCCTTGGCGGTCACGCCGAAGCCGAGCGCGCCCTCGTAGGAGATCCGCATCGAGCGCGGCTTGTGCTGGACCATGCACTGCGTCGCGAGCACGTGCTCGACCTCGCTCGTGCCGATTCCGAAGGCGAGCGCGCCGAAGGCGCCGTGCGTGGAGGTGTGGGAGTCGCCGCAGACGATCGTCATGCCGGGCTGCGTGACGCCGAGCTCGGGCCCGATCACGTGCACGATCCCCTGGCGGTCGGAGCCGAGCGAGTAGACGGGCACGCCGAACTCCGCGCAGTTGCGCTCGAGCGTTTCGACCTGCACGCGCGAGAGCTCGTCCTTGATCCGCGCCGCCACGGGCGTGCCGTCGGTCGGCGTGTTGTGGTCGGCGGTCGCGAGCGTGCGGTCGGGGCGGCGGACCGGCCGGCCGGCCATGCGCAGGCTGTCGAAGGCCTGCGGGGAGGTCACCTCGTGGACGAGGTGCAGGTCGATGTAGAGCAGCCCGTGCGCCACCTCGTGGGTCTCCCAGATCTTGTCGAACAGCGTCTGTGGCATCGTCATCGGCCCTTCTCGTCGTGGATTAGCTACGTCGCAGTCCCGCGGAGACGACCGCCAGGAAGGCGGCCTCGGCGCGCGGTGTGGTTCTCGAAGTGGTGCGGCAGGTCGGCGTCGAAGGTCACGCAGTCGCCCTCTCCGAGCTCATAGGCGCTCGCCGTCGCAGACGAGCAAGACCGCGCCGCGCTCGACGAGCGCGGTCTCGCGGCTGCCGGGCTCGTGCATTGGCGGATCGTCCACTGCCCCCGTGGCGCCACCAGGGGCGAGCGTGTGGCGCGAAAGCTCGGCGCGCTGGCCGGGCTGACCGGACGTGAGCACCTCGAAGCTGTGCCCGCGCCGTTTGTTGCCCCCGCGCTGTCGCTGCGAGGCACGCACGATCGTCACGGCGCCCGACTCGTCCAGGCGCAGCAACTGCGAGAGCCGCAGATCCAGCCCAGCGGCGATCCGCGCGGCGACCGTCAACGTCGGGCTCGTCTCCCCGCGCTCGACCTGCGAGAGCATCGGCGCGCTGACGCCGCTGCGCTCGGTGAGGTCGCGCAGCGACAGCCCCGAGGACTCGCGCAGCGCCTTCACGCGCGCGCCGATCACCGCCGGGTCGAGCTGGTCGGGCGGTGAGGTCGTGGGAGGAGCGGATGCGATGGCCATACGTGCGTACGTTATCACAGACGAATGTATTGCGGGCCGCCGGATGGGCGGACGCCGCAGAGGCAGCCCGCCCATCCTCGGAGCGTCAGGGTGTCGCGGTCTCGGGCAGCCCGATCGCCTCGTCGGCATGCGCGCGGGCGACGGCCACCGACAGCGCCCGCACGTACGCGCGCGCGGCCGCGTCGATGATGTCGGTCGAGACGCCCTGCCCCGCGCCGGTGAAGCCGTCGAGCTCGACCACGACCGACACCTCGCCGAGCGCGTCCTGCCCCTCGGTGACCGCGCCGATCGTGAACTCGCTGAGCGTCGGCGCCGTGCCCGTGGCCGACGTTGATCGCCTGGAAGACCGCGTCGATCGGGCCGTCCCCGGTGAACGAGCCGCTCGCGGTGCCGCCGTCGGGCAGCCCGATCGAAACGCGCGCGTGCGGCGGGCGCTGCGAGGAGGCCTCGACGTCGAAGGACTCGAGCGCGTAGCCGGAGATCTCCTCGCGCAGCTCGTCGGTGACGAGCGCCTCGAGGTCCATCGCCGTCACCTGCTTCTTCAGGTCGGCGATCTCCTTGAAGCGCTTGAACGCGGTGTTCAGCGCCTGGCCGTCGATCTCGAAGCCCATCTCCTGCAGCGCGTCGCGCAGCGCGTGGCGGCCGGAGTGCTTGCCGAGCACCAGCGAGTTGCTCTTCAGGCCGACGGTCGTCGCGTCCATGATCTCGTAGGTCGTGCGCTCCTTCAGCACGCCGTCCTGGTGGATGCCCGACTCGTGCGCAAACGCGTTGCGCCCGACGATCGCCTTGTTCGGCTGCACCGGGTAGCCGGTCAACCGCGAGACCAGCCGGCTCGTGCGCGCGATCTCGGTCGTCTCGATGCCCGTCCACAGGCCGAGGCTCGGCTCGCGCGTGTGCAGCAGCATCACGATCTCCTCGAGCGAGGCGTTGCCGGCACGCTCGCCGATCCCGTTGACCGCGCACTCGACCTGCCGCGCGCCGGCGCGCACGCCGGCGAACGAGTTGGCGACGGCCAGGCCGAGATCGTCGTGGCAGTGCACCGACAGCGTCACGCCGCGCAGATCGGGCACGAGCTCGTACAGCCGGCCGAGAAATCGCTTCGTACTCCTGCGGCATCGTGTAGCCGACGGTGTCGGGGATGTTGATCGTCGTGGCGCCCTCGTCGAGCGCGATCTGGATCACCTCGGCGATGAACTCGGCGTCGGCGCGAGTCGCGTCCATCGGTGAGAACTCGACGTCATCCAGGTACTCCTTGGCGTGCGCCACGGCCGCGCGCGCCTGCCCTTCTGACGTCCTCACGGGTGCGTCTGCAGCTGGTGCTCGATGTGAATGTCGACGGTCGAGATGAACGTGTGAATCCGCGGTCGCTGCGAGTCCTTGACGGCGTTCCACGCCGCATCGATGTCCTGCTTTGAAGTGCGTGCCAGTCCGCAGATGATCGGGCCTTCGACCTCGCGCGCGATCGCCTGCGACGGACTCGAAGTCGCCGGGCGAGGCGATCGGAAAGCCGGCCTCGATCACGTCGACGCCGAGCCGCGCCAGCTGATGGGCGATCTCCAGCTTTTCCTGCTTGTTCAGCGAGATTCCCGGCGACTGCTCGCCGTCGCGCAGGGTCGTGTCGAAGATCTGACGCGGTCTGCCTCGCTGCGTGCATCGTTCGTGCTCATGTCGTTCGTTCTCCTTCTAGGTCTCTTTCGGGCTTCCTCTCTGCTGGGTATGCGGCTACGCGGCCGCCACGCGCTATTCCCCCCGAGGGGGGAGCAGGAGAAGGAGCGAAAGGGACTTGGGGAACGACATCTGCGAGCAGGGTAGCACCGGCCGCGGGCGGGCCGCAAACTGGCTCTACGGAATCAGAACGACCTTGCCGACGTTGCGGCGCTCGACGATCATCGTCTGCGCGGCGCCGGCTTCATCGAAGCTGAAGGCACCGGCGATCACCGGTTTGACGGTGCCGTCGTCGAGCATCGGACGCAGCGGCGCGAGCCACGGCTCGATCGTGCCGCGATCCTTCAACAGCGTCAGCATGTTCAGCCCGATCACGGCCTTCGATTCGGACATCTGCTTGATCATGTTGAAACGCGGCATGCGCGCGACGGCGCGCAGCGCGGTGACCACGTTTTTGCGCTCGCCGGAGACGACCGAGGATGCGCCGAAGGCGACCAGTCGCCCACCGGGGCGCAGCAGCGAGTAGCTCTTGCGGAAGCTCTTGCCGCCGATCGCGTCGAGGATCACGTCGAACTGCGGCAGCCCGCGCTCCCAGCCGGAGGCGGTGTAGTCGATCACGTGGTCGATGCCGAGCTCGCGGATGCGCGCGTGCTTGCCCGGCGAGGCCGTGCCGTAGACCTCGGCGCCGGTGCGCTTGGCGATCTGAGTGGCGGCGATGCCCACGCCGCCACCGGCCGAGTGCACCAGCACGCGCTCGCCGGCCTGCAGCACTCCGTAGCCGATCAGGCCCGCCCACGCGGTCCCGTAGTTGACCGGTATCGCCGCCCCCTGCTCGAAGCTGAGCTCCTCGGGCAGCGCGAACACGTCGGCGGCGGGCACGGCAACCTGCGAGGCGTAGCCGCCGAACACGGTCGAGGCGAGCACGCGCTGGCCCGGCGTGAGGGTCGGGTGGGAATCCGAAACGCCGTGCGCCGAGCTCGAGGATCGTGCCGGCGACCTCGTAGCCGACCACGCAGGGCGTCTTCGGCGCGTCCGGATACAGGCCCATGCGTGCCATCACGTCGGCGAAGTTGATGCCCGCCGCGGCGACCTCGATGCGCACCTCCCCGGCTTTCAGCTCAGGGTCCGGGCGCTCCTGCACCTGCAGCACGCCCGGTCCGCCGTGCTTGGTGATGACGATCGCCCGCATCGACGACACCCTACCCGATTTGGTTAGTGACCGCTAATAGCGTGACCATGGCAACGAACATCCGACGGTCGAGCGAGGCGAACGCAAGGCGTGGCCACACTCCTGACGTGCCGGCGGCCTGGCGAAATATCCCGTCGCCGGCCAGGGCTCAGCTGAGCACGACGGCCCAGCCGTCGACGAAGCCCTCCGAGGCGACGATCTCATCGACGACCTCCTCGGGCACGGCGGCGTCGGTCGTGACGACCATCGCGGCGAGACGCTGGGCGCCGTCGACCGATCGTCCGTGGTCGGCCTGACCGTTCGGCGTGTGGCCGACCGCGGCCGAGGAGATGTTGATCCCGTGCTTGCCGAAGATCGTGCCGACGCGGCCGATCATGCCGGGCAGATCCTCGTAGCGGAAGATCGTCACGAACGGCTCGAGCTCGACCGTGAAGCGCCGCCCCTGAACCTCCACGAGATGCGGCACACGGTTCGGGCCCGATCGCGGTTCCGGCGACCGCGACGCGCTCGCCGCCGGCGATCACGGTGACGCGGATCAGCTCGTTGAAGTCCTGCGCCTCGGAGACGGACTTCTCCTCGATCACGATTCCGCGCTCCTCGGCCATGCTCGGCGCGTTGACGAGGTTGACCTCCTCCTCCGTGCGCCCGCCGAGCGCGCCGCCGATCACCGCGAGCGTCAACAGGCGCGTGTCGAAGTCGGCGATCCGGCCCATGAACGCGGCCTCGATCCGCTCGACCGAGCTGCCCTCGGCGAGCTCCATCGCCAGCCGTCCGAGGTTTTTCGCGAGCGGCAGGAACGGCCCGAGCACTTCCATGTCCTCGGCGCCGACCGAGGGGATGTTGACCGCCGTTGAGACGACGCCGCCGGTCAGCGCCGCGACGACCTGCTCGGCGCTCTGGTAGCCGGCGCGGTCGGTCGCCTCGGCGGTCGAGGCGCCGAGATGCGGGGTGACGATCACCTTGGGATTGGCGAACAGCGGGTTCTCGGTCATCGGCTCCGACGGGAACACGTCCAGCGCGGCGCCACCGACCTTGCCCGAGTCCAATGCTTCGCCCAGCGCCGCTTCGTCGATCAGCCCGCCGCGCGCGACATTGAGGATGCGCACGCCGTCGCGCATCTGCGCGAACGCCTCGGCGTTCAGCCAGTTCTGCGTCTCCGGAGTCTTCGGCAGATGGATCGTGATGAAGTCGGCCTGCGCGTAGATCTCCTCGCTGTTGGCGGCCTTCTCGACGCCGAGCTCGCGGTAGCGATCGGCGCTGACGAACGGATCGAAGGCGAGCACGCGCATGTTGAAGGCGCGCGCGCGGGTCGCCACGAGCTGGCCGATGCGCCCGAAGCCGACGATCCCGAGCGTCTTCTCGTATACCTCCACGCCGGAGAACTTGGAGCGCTCCCACTTGCCGCTCGTCAGCGACGCGTACGCCTGCGGGATGTTCCGCGCGAGCGCGAGCAGCAGCGCCATCGTGTGCTCGGCCGCGGTGACGACGTTCGACTGCGGCGCGTTCGCGACGATGATCCCGCGCTTGGTCGCGGCCTCAACGTCGACGTTGTCCACCCCGACCCCGGCGCGGCCGATCGCGCGCAGATTCGTTCCCTTTTCGATCAGCTCAGCGGTCAGCTTCGTCGCGGAGCGGATCAGGATGCCCTCGTAGTCGCCGATCCGCTCGGCGAGCTGCTCGTCGGTCCAGTCGAAGCCGAGCTCGACGTCGAAGTGCTCCCTCAGCAGCTCGATCCCCGAGTCGCCGATCTTCTCCTTGACAAGGACTTTCAAACGCTCGTCGCTCATGCCGAGATCCTCTCCACGACCCAGTCGATACACCCGTAAGTGCTTGAACGTCGCCGGCCTCGATCGCCGGGAACATCCCGACCCGCAGCTGGTTGCGTCCCAGCTTGCGATAGGGCTCGGTGTCGACGATCCCGTTCGCCCGCAGCGTCTTCGCCACGACGGCAGCGTCGACCTCGTCGTCGAAATCGATCGTGCCGACGACGAGCGAGCGCTTCGCGGGATCGGCCACGAACGGCGTCGCGTAGCCACTGCGCTCGGCCCAGCCGTAGAGGTGCTCGGAGGAGGCCGTCGTGCGCTCCACGCACCAGTCCAGGCCACCACCGTCGAGCATCCAGCGGATCTCATCGGCGAGCAGCAACAGGCTCGCGACCGCGGGCGTGTTGTAGGTCTGGTCTTTGAGCGAGTTATCGAGCGCCGTCTGCAGCGAGAGGAACGCCGGGATCCAGCGCTGCTCGGAGGAGTCGAGCGCCTCGATCCGCTCCTGCGCGGCTGGACTGAGCAGCGCGATCCACAGCCCGCCGTCGGCGGCGAAGCTCTTCTGGGGAGCGAAGTAGTAGGCGTCGGCCTGCTCGATCCGCACGGGCAGGCCGCCCGCGCCGGAGGTCGCGTCGATCAGCACCAGCGCATCGCCGGTTGCCGCCGGTCGTTGCACAGGAACCATCACCCCGGTGGAGGTCTCGTTGTGCGCCCAGGTGACGACATCGACCTTCTCCTCGCCGATGGCAGCCTCGAGTGCGGCCGGATCGGGCGCATCGCCGGGGTCGGCGGAGACGACGATCGGGTCCCCGAGGAACGGCGCGCCGGTCGTGACGGTCGCGAACTTCGAGGAGAACTCGCCGTAGGTGAGGTGCAGCGCGCGCTCCTCGATCAGACCGAAGGCGGCAGCGTCCCAGAAGGCGGTGGCGCCGCCGTTGCCGAGTGCGACCTCATAGCCGTCGGGCAGCGCGAACAGCTCGCGCAGGCCGGCGCGGATCTCGCCGACGAGCGCCTTCACCGGCTTTTGGCGGTGCGAGGTTCCCATCACCGCGGCGCCCTCGCCGGCCAGGCGCGCAAGCGCCTGCGGGCGGACCTTCGAGGGCCCGCAGCCGAAGCGCCCGTCGGATGGCTTCAGCCCGTCGGGGATGACGAGGGATGTTGTGTCCTGTGGCGATGCGTTCGGCGTCATGGGCTTCCTTCGTGGAATCTCGCAGATCGAAGAATGCCCAGGCGCGCGGCGGTCCAACCCGTTACGTCGCTTCCCGGTGGTTAGGCCCACCTTCTAGCGCCAGTCGCGACGACGGGAGCGAGTGTAGCGAACGCGCGCTCGGCGTTGCGCGAGACCGATGTGCAAACTGACGATGCCCGCCGACGGCGGCCAACCGCGGCGATCACTCGCGCAAGTGCGGCTCCGACCAGTCGTAGCCGGGCCCGACGGGAATGATCCGCTTCGGGTTGAGCTCGTCGTGGGTGGTGTAGTAGTGGCGCTTGATCTGCTCCATCGCGACGGTCTCAGCAACGCCCTCCACCTGGTGGAGATCGCGCGCGTAGCCCCACAGGTTGGGGTAATCGACCAGCCGCCGGTAGTTGCAGCGGAAGTGCAGGTTGTAAACCTCGTCGAAGCGCGCGAGCGTAGGGAACAGCCGCCAGTCGGCCTCGGTGATCCGCTCGCCCAGCAGGTAGCGGCGCTCGGCGAGCAGGCCCTCGAGCCAGTCGAGGCTCTCGAACAGCTCCGCGAAGGCCCGCTCGTAGGCGTGCTGGCGGCGGGCGAAGCCGGCGCGGTAGACGCCGTTGTTGACCTTGTCGTACACGCGCTCGTTGATCTGGTCGATCTCCGCTCGCAGCGACGCCGGGTAGAGGTCGAGCTCGCCGCCGCGGCCGAGCCCGCCGAGCGAGTCCGCGGAGGACATCATGCGGATGATCTCGCTCGACTCGTTGTTCACGATCCTGCCGGTCTGCGTGTCCCACAGCACCGGGACCGTGACGCGCCCGTCGAAGCTCGGATCGCTCGCGCCGTAGGCCTCGGACATGAACGACCAGCCGTGCAACCTGTCGACGTACTCGCCACCGGGGCCATCGCTGAAGCTCTCGCCCGTGAAGGCCCAGCCGCGCTCGTCGCGGAAGGGTGCGGCGTAGGAGATCGGGATCGCCTCGGCCAGCCCGGCGAGCTCGCGCAGGATCGCCGTGCGGTGGCACCACGGGCAGGCGAGCGAGACGTACAGGTGGTAGCGGCCCGCCTGTACCGCGAACCGGCTCTGCTCGCCGGAGCGTTCGTCGAGGCCGACCCAGTCGCGGAAGCGGCTCTGCTGGCGCTTGAACTCGCCGCCGGCCAGCTCGCGGTCCATCACCCGATCAACGATCGGCTCAGCCATGCCAGAGCGCCTCGCGCTCGAACACGTTCGCGCTCCAGCCCGCGGGCAGGCGACTCGGCGCCACGCCGGCCGGCAGCCCGAGCTTGGCGCGGTCTCCGGTGAGCAGGCAGAACTCGGGCGCCGGGCCGAACACCAGCTGCCGCCGCCAGAGGCTCGCGTGCTCGGCGTCCATGCCGTCGCCGAGCAACTCGCCGAGCCCACGCCGCTCGATCCCCGGCGCCCGCGCGATCCAGACGGCGGCCGACTCCTCGCCGAAGGCCATAGACTTGGATCCCCGCCCCGACCCGGCCGGCGGGTGCCCCTCGATCAGCCCGTAGAGGCCGCCGGCGCCGGCGCCGAAGCGATGCGCGATCCCGTCATGGACGGTGCGGTGGCCGTGCCCGACGGCGGCCATGTTCAGCACACCGAGCGCGGTGTAGTCCTCGACGAAGTACCAGTCCTCGTAACCTGGTCGCTCGAACCACGGAAGCCCGGCGACGCGGAACACCGCCGAGCCCTGAAAGCCCGACGGCGGAGCATGCGCGAGCGAGCGGTGAAACGCGATCTCGGCGTGCTCGTAGGCTTCGACCGCCGAGTCGTCCAGCGGTCGATGCCAGAAGACGTAGGCGAGCACGACGGGAACCTCAGAACGAGGTTTCGATCCAGTCCATGCCCTCGCGCAGCTCGGCGCCGACGTGCTCGACCTGGGTGTCGGCCTGCTCGGCTCGCATCCGCTTGAAGTTCTCCTGCCCGGCGCGGTTCTCGGCGATCCACTCGCGCGCGAAATCGCCGTCCTGGATCTCCTTGAGGATCTGGCGCATGCTCGCGCGGGTCTGCTCGGTGATCACGCGCTTGCCGCGCGTGTAGTCGCCGTACTCGGCCGTGTTGGAGATCGAGTAGCGCATTCCCGCGAGGCCCTTCTCGTGCATCAGATCGACGATCAACTTGAGCTCGTGCAGGCACTCGAAGTAGGCCATCTCGGGGTCGTAGCCAGCGTCAACGAGCGTCTCGAAGCCGGCCTGAACGAGCTCGGAGGCGCCGCCGCAGAGCACCGCCTGCTCGCCGAACAGATCGGTCTCGGTCTCGTCCTTGAAGGTCGTCTCGATCACCCCGCCGCGCGTGCAGCCGATCCCCTTCGCGTAGGCCAGCGCCAGCCCCCGGGCGTTGCCGGTCGCGTCCTGCTCGACGGCGATCAGGCCGGGGACGCCGCTGCCCTCGAGGAACTGGCGGCGCACGAGGTGGCCCGGACCCTTGGGCGCGACCATGCCGACGTCGACGCCTGGCGGCGGCTCGATCTCTTTGTAGTGGATCGAGAAGCCGTGGCCGAACAGCAGCATGTTGCCCTCGGCGATGCCGTCGCGGATCTCCTGCTCCCAGATGTCGTGGTGACGCTCATCGGGCAGCAGGATCATCACGAGATCGCCGCGGCTGGCGGCCTCGACGACGGACAGCACCTCGAGGCCCTGCTCGTGCGCGGCGGCGACGGAGGCGGAGTTCTCGCGCAGGCCGACGACGACTTTGACGCCGGAGTCCTTCAGGTTGAGGGCGTGGGCGTGGCCTTGGGAGCCATAGCCGATGATCGCGACGGTCTTGCCGTCGAGCAGGGTGAGATCAGCGTCGTCGTCGTAGAGCATGGGCGCAGGCTATCGCGTCGGCCGTGGCGTCAGCGCCCAGGGCCGATCGCCGGCGGTTAGAAGGTCGATTGCGGGCTTGCCGCGCGGACATTCACGCGCCGGGGCGCTCAGGCGCCGGCGGTGGCTACGAGCGTGCGACCAGGAATGTCGAGCGAGCCGTCAGCCGCTGTGTAAGGCGCGAAGCGCTCGACGAGCGCCGCATGGATCTCGGCGATCTCGGCCTCGGGACGATCGAGCACCACGTCGTGGAGTTGGCGCGAGAGGTCGAGCGTCGAGTCCCAGAACTCCTCGAAGCTCGCATGACGGCGGTGCAGCTCGAGCGTCTCCACGCGCACCTCGGCGAAGCCCGCCTGCTCGAGCAGCTCGGCGACTCGCTCGGGACTGCTCAGCACGAAGGGCCCCGGCGTGCCGGGGGTCGGCGGCTCGGTCAGGCCTCGCTCCCGCAGCTCCTGCGCCGGGAGCATCATCCAGGGGTTGTGCTCGAGCTGATCCCACACCGCCAGCGCGACGCGCCCGCCCGGACGCAGCACGCGGCGTGTGTCGCGCAGCGCCGCCGGCGGATCGGCCATCAGCATGTAGCCCCAGCGGCACAACACCACGTCGATGCTCGCGACCGGCAGATCGATCCATTCCGCGTTCAGGACCTGGAACTCGACGTTGCTCAAGCCCAGGGCGAGCGCGCGCTCGCGCGCGCCGCTGAGCATCGCCTCGGCCTGGTCAGAGACGATCACCCCGCCCATCGGCGCGACCAGCTCCGCCGCGAGCATGCCCGTCTCCCCCAGGCCCGCCGCCAGCTCGAGCACGCGCTCGCCCGGCTGCGGCACGGTCGCGTCAATCATCCAATGCGAGACCGGGGCGCCGAACTCGCGCATCGCAGGCTGCTGGCGGGCCCAGCCGGAGGCCGCCTCTTCCCAACTGCGCAGGCTCGTGTCGCGGTGCTCATTCGGGTCGAAGCTCATCGCGGTCGCCGCTCCGCGGTGGCATGGTGAGCCCTCACGATTCGTTCCCAATCAGGAGCAGCTCCTTGCGCAGGAGCTTGCCCGAGCGGGTGCGCGGCAGCGGTTCGTCGACGAACGACACTTGCTTGGGCACCTTGTGCCCGGTGAGCTCGCGGGCGCAATGGGCGCGCAGCGCCTCACCGTCGGGGATCGCCCCCGGCCGCGTCACGACAATCGCCGTGACGGCCTCGCCCCAGTGCTCATCGGCGCGTGGCACGACCGCCGCCTCGAGCACGTCGGGGTGGGCCTCGAGCACCGCCTCGACCTCCGCGGGCGCGACGTTCTCGCCGCCGCTGACGATCGTGTCGGCCTTGCGCCCAGTGATCCCCAGCCGGCCCTGTGAGTCGAGCACGCCGAGGTCGCCGGTGTGCAGCCAGCCGTCGCCGGCGAGCGCTCCGGGCGCGACGGTCGGCCCGGCGACGAGGATCTCACCCTCCTGCCCGGCGCTCGAGGCCCGTTCCGTATCCGTCGACGGATCGACGATCCGTACGCGCGTACAGAACAGCGGCGGTCCGGCGCTCAGCGGCTGCGTAGAAGCGTCATCCAGCGACGCGACCGGAGTCGTGGTGACCTGCGAGCAGGCCTCGGTCAGCCCGTAGGTGAGGCTCACCGACACGCCCGCCGCGCGCGCCCGAGCGACGAGCGCGGGCGCCACCGGTCCGCCTCCGGTCAGCGCGCAGCGCAGCGCCGGCGGACGCTTGGGGTCGGCGGACATCGCATCCAACAGGCGCGCGAGCGTCGTGGCTACGAGCGAGACGAGCGTGATCTCCTGCTCCATCAGCGCCTCGAGGACGGCATCGGCGTCGAAGCGCTCGTGGAGCACCGCGGTCGTGGCGTAGATCGTCGAGCGCAGCAGGATCGAGAGGCCGCCGACGTGCGAGAGCGGCAGCGCGCACAGCCAGCGCTCGCGAGGGTCGAGACCGAGCGCGACGGCCGAGCCGAGCGCGCTCCACAGGAAGTTGCCGTAGGTGAGCTCGATCGGCTTGGGTGCAGATGTCGTGCCCGAGGTGTGGATCACCACGGCGGCGCTCTCCAGATCGTGGTGCGCAGTGGCGTAACGATCCGTGCCGCCACGGTCCGCGCTCAGCGCGAGCGGCTCCTCGACGAGCACGGCGATATCGGCGGTGAGGCGCTCGCGCTCGGCCGCCGTCAACCTGAGATCGATCGGCACCGCGACGGCTCCGAGCAGCAGGCAGGCATGGAGCGCCCGGGCGAAGGCGAGCCCCGGCGCCAGCGCGATCGCGACGCGCCGCCCGGGACCCGCACCGCGCGCGGCCAGCTCGCTCGCACCCGCGCTCGCGCCGGCGAGCAGCTCGGCATAGGAGACAGCGCCATCCGGCGTCTGCAGCGCCACCCCCTCGGGCCGCGCGGCAGCGGCGCGCGGCAGCCATCCCTCGACGATCATCGCCCACAGGCTAGCCTTCATCGCGCTCATCCCCAGCTTCGGCCATCTCGGCCACCAACCCCCAATCCGGCCCGGAGGAACGCTTGTCAACCACCACCTGGATCGCCGCCGGCGAGTACGAGGACATCCGCTACGAGAAGTCGGCGGGCATCGCGAAGATCACGATCGACCGCCCCGAGGTCCGCAACGCGTTTCGTCCGCAGACGATCGTCGAGATCTCACAGGCCCTGGAGGACGCACGCGAGGACACGGACGTCGGCGTGATCGTGCTCACCGGCGAGGGCCCCGATGCTTTCTGCTCGGGGGGCGATCAGCGCGTGCGTGGCGACTCCGGCTATCTGACCGACGATCAGATCAAATCCCCGCCCGCCCGCACCCAGTCAAACGTCGGTCGCTTTCACGTAACCGATCTGCACGTGCAGATCCGCCGCCTGCCGAAGCCGGTCGTGGCGATGGTCGCGGGCTACGCGATCGGCGGCGGCCACGTGCTGCACCTCGTGTGCGACCTGACGATCGCCGCGGACAACGCGCGCTTCGGACAGGTCGGCCCGAAGGTCGGCTCCTTCGACGGCGGCTTCGGCGCGGGATTGCTCGCCAACCTCGTCGGCCCGAAGAAGGCGAAGGAGATCTGGTTCCTCTGCCGGCAGTACTCGGCCGAGGAGGCGCTGCAGATGGGGCTCGTGAACACAGTCGTCCCGCTCGAGCGCTTGGAGGCCGAGACGGTGCAGTGGTGCAACGAGATGCTCGCGCTCTCGCCGTTCGCGCTGCGCCTGCTGAAGGCGAGCTTCAACGCCGCCGAGGACGGCCTGACCGGTATCCAGCAGCTCGCGCACGACACCAACCTGCTGTTCTACGGCAGCGAGGAGGCGCAGGAGGGCCGCGACGCCTACAGGCAGAAACGCAAGCCGGATTTCTCCCGCTTTCCCCGGCGAGCGTAAATGTCCGTCGCAATCCCCAGGGGCCCGAGCGCGGTGCGCATCTGGTTGATGGCCGCGCGCCTGCGCACGCTGCCCGCGGCCGTGGCGCCGGTGCTGGTCGGCACCTCGCTCGCGCTCGGGGCCGGGCACTTCCGGGCGCTCGCGTTCGTCGCCGCGCTGCTGGGTGCGGTGTTCATCCAGGTGGGGACGAACCTCTCGAACGACTACTCCGACGCGCGGCGCGGCGCTGACACCGAGGACCGGCTCGGACCGGTGAGGGTGACGGCCGGCGGCCTCGTACCGCCGAGTCAGGTGCTGCTCGCCACCTACGTGACGTTCGGCCTGGCGGTACTCTGCGGCGTCTACCTGGTGGCGGTCGCCGGACCGGAGCTGATCGCGGTCGGCGCCGCCTCGATCCTTGCGGGCGTGCTCTACACCGGCGGACCGCGGCCGTACGGCTACGAGGGATTGGGCGAGGTGTTCGTGTTCCTGTTCTTCGGGATCGTGGCGGTCACCGGCTCGTACTTCGTGCAGGTGCAGGCGCTGCCGTGGCAGGCCTTCGCGTGCGCGGTCCCGGTGGGGTTGCTGGCGAGCGCGATCCTCGTCGTGAACAACGTGCGCGACCTCGAGACAGACCGCCGCGCGGGCAAGCGCACGCTCGCGGTGCGCCTCGGCCGCGAGCGCACGCGAGCGCTGTACACGGCGATGGTCGCGGGGGCGTTCCTGAGCGCCCCGCTGCTGTGGGCGCTCGGCTCGATGACGGCGTGGCTGATGCTCTGCTGGCTCTCGATCCCGCTGGCGCTCGGCACGATCCGCGTCGTCAGGACCCACACCGACGGACCGGCGCTGAACGGGGCGCTGGCGAAGACCGGCGCGCTGCAACTCGTCTTCTGCCTGCTGTTCGCCGCCGGGATCCTGGCCGGCGGCGGCATCGGCTCGTGAAGCTGAGCGTCCAGCGGCGCACGCTGCGCCTGGCGAGCGCACTCGAGACCTCGTACGGAGCGGTGCGGGAGCGGGAGATCCTGAGCGTCTCGCTGACCGACGCGGACGGGCTGAGCGGCTATGGCGAAGCTGCGCCGCTGCAGGCCTACGACGGCGTGAGCGTCGAGCGCGTCGAGCGGGCGCTCGAGGCATACGTCCCCGTGCTGGAGAGCTCGAGGGATAAGAACGGCGCCCAGCTGATCGACGCCTGCCGCGCCGTGGACGACCTACCGGCGGCGTTCGCCGCGGTCGACATGGCGCTGTGGGATCGCGCGGGACGACGCGCGGGCAGGCCGGTCGCGGCGCTGCTGACGGACAGTCCCGCCGAGGCGGTGCCGGTCAACGCGACGCTGTCGGCACTCGACCGCGCCGGGGCGGCCACCGAGGCGGCGGCCGCGGCGGCCGCGGGGTTCCGGTGCCTGAAGCTGAAGGTCGGCGTCGGCGACGACGCGGGACGCGTGGCCGCGGTGCGCGCCGCGGTCGGCCCGGAGGTAGATCTGCGCCTCGACGCCAACGGCGCCTGGGACGTCGAGCAGGCCGTGCGGGCGATCGAGCTGCTCTCCCCCGCCGGCCTGGAGCTCGTCGAGGAGCCGACGCACGGTCTCGAGGCGGTGCGCGCGGTGCGCGAGCGAGTCGCGGTGCGGGTCGCGATCGACGAGACCGCGGCCGAGCACGGAGCGCTCGGCGCGGGCGTGGCCGACGCGGTTTGCCTGAAGATCTCCCGCTGCGGGGGGATCTCCGGCCTGATCGCCGCGGCCACGCTCGTCCGGGCATCGGGCGCGGAGGTATATGTGGCGTCCACGCTCGACGGCCCGCTCGGCGTGGCCGCGGCGCTCCACGCCGCCGCTGCGCTCGCCTCCCGCGGCGCGGTCCCCCCCTGCGGCCTGGCGACGCTCGCGCTTTTCGAGGATCTCGAGAATCCATTGCCCGCTAGAGATGGGCAGATCACGCTGCCGCTCGCTGGCGGGCTCGGCGTGGAGCCACTCTGAGCGGTCTCTCGAAGGAAAGCTGGATGCTCATCCTCTTCGCCCGGTGGAGCCCTAGGGGCGCCGGTCGAATCCCATCGCCGGCTGATCCCCTTACGGGCGCCTGCCGAAGCTACCGTCGCTCGATTACCTGGGCCACGGCAGCCGGATTCTCTAGGGGAAGCCCATGTCCCCCGGTTGCAAGTACCAGCTCTGCATCGGGCAACAGCTCCACCATGCGCTCGCCAAGCGCCTGGAACTTCGTGTCGCGAGCACCGACGAGCACGATGACCGGCATCGTCAGCTCCGCAAGCCGGCTCCAGAGCGGCTCCATCTCCCCGGTGCCGATGCCTCTGAGCGCCGCGGCAAGCGCATCGGGACGGTTGCGGCGCTGATCCTCGCGGGCAAGGCGACCCGCCTCGGGGAGTTCGTCAGCGAACAGCGGCTGGGCACGCCAGCGCTCGATGAAATCGTCGAAGTGGCCCGCTTCTAGCTCGTCGGCGAGCCGGTGATCGGAGCGGCGGCGCTCGGCACGCTCGGCGACGTTCTCGATCCCCGCGCTGCAGGCGACGAGCACCAGCCTGCTCACCCTCTCCGGTACTGCCAGCGCAACGTGCAAAGCGATGCGCCCTCCCTGCGAGTAACCCACCAGCGCGAAGCGCTCGGGGCTGGCAGCGAGTACGTAGTCGACGCAGCCGGTGAATGTGATCGGACGTTCGACATCGGCAGCGGCGCCATGCCCCGGGAGGTCGAGCGCCAGCGGCAGGTAGCGTTCCGGGTCAAGCCGTCCCATGACACCGTCCCAGGCGCGGTGGGTACCGCTGAACCCATGCAACAGGACGACGCTCTCCGGCACACCGCAATCCTATGACCCCAACCCCATGACCCGATCGATGCGACCGCCCCACAAAGAGCTGCGGCCGATGGGATCGGCACGATGAACCACACTCCATGAGCCAAGCGACCGACACCTACCTGCTGCTGCGCGCGTTCGTCGACGAGCTGGCGCGTTGCGGCATGCAAGCCGCCTGCACCTCCCCCGGGTCGCGCTGCGCACCGCTGGTGTTGACACTCGCCCGCGAGGAGCGCCTGCGCTGCTACTCACACATCGACGAGCGCTGCGGGGGGTTCTTCGCGGTTGGGCTCGCGAAGGCCTCGGCGCTGCCGGTCGCGGTCACCTGCACCTCCGGCACGGCAGCCGCCGAGTTGGCGCCCGCGGCGATCGAGGCCTTTCAGGCGCGCGTGCCGCTGCTATTGCTCACAGCCGACCGGCCGCCGGAGCTGCGCGAGAACGGCGCCGGGCAGGCGATCGACCAACTGAAGATCTTCGGCGACGCGGCGAAGTGGTTCTTCGAGGTCGGCACCCACGACGCGAGCCCCGAGCGGCTGCGCTGGATCCGCACGCTCGCCTGCCGCGCCTACCACAAGACGCTCGAGAGCCGGCCGGGCGTGGTCCATCTCAACTTCCCGTTGCGCGAGCCGCTCGTGATCGACGGGGAGTTACCCGAAGATCTGACTGCTCGACCTGGCGGTCGTCCCTACGTGCTGCGCCGGCCGATCGCGGCAGCAGCCAGCACGGACGATGCTCTCGTTGCGGCCGGCCCGACCGGCGCTGAGGACGACGACCGTATGACCGATCTGCGAAGGCTCGTGACACAGGCCAAACGCGGCGTGCTCGTCGCCGGCCGCCACGAGCGCCCCACTCCGCTCGGCGCAGCCGCCGCCGCGTTCTGCGAGGCAGCGGGCTGGCCGCTGCTGGCAGATCCCCTCTCCGGCGCGCGCCGCGGGACCTCGGCGATCGCTCACTACGACGCGCTGCTGCGCGACGATGCGTTCACCGCGGGCGTCACTCCAGATCTCGTGGTTCGTGTCGGCGACCTGCCCGTCTCCAAGCCGCTGCGCACGTGGCTCGCGAGCCTGGGCGAGATCCCGCAGGTGGCGCTCGACCCCGAGGGCGCCTGGCAGGACCCGGCCTCGATTCTGACCGAGTTGCTCGCGCTGGAGCCGACCGGCGCCCTCGCCGAGTTGACGGCGTTGCGGTCCGCCGCAGACATCCCAGCCGCAGACACAGACTGGCTGGCCGGCTGGCGCGCCGCAGACGAGCAGGCGGCAGAGGCGATTCTCGGTGCGCTCGGCCCCCGCGAGGGGCTCAACGAGCCTGCGATCGCCGTGGAGCTCGGGACATTGCTGCCCGCGGAGGCGACACTGTTCGTCGCCTCCTCAATGCCGGTACGCGAGATCGAGACCTTCTGGCCGGCCCGCAACGATCCCCCGCGCGTGCTCTGCAACCGTGGCGCGAATGGGATCGACGGGATCGTCTCGAGCGCATTCGGCGCCGCCGCGAGCGCGGATGGGCCAGTGGTGCTGCTGATCGGCGACGTGGCTCTCGCCCACGACATCGGCGGCCTGCTCGCCGCACGGCGCCTGGAGCTGAAGCTGACGATCGTGCTGGTCGACAACAGCGGTGGCGGGATCTTCGACTTCCTGCCGATCTCACACGCGCCGATGGCGGCCGAGCGCGATATCTACACCCGCCACATCGCCACCCCGACGGGCCTCGACTTCGAGCGGGCCGCGGAGCTGTACGGCCTGGCCCACGAGCGCGTGGAAACCATTCCAGCCTTCCGCGCCGCCTTGGAGCGCGCGCTCTCGCCACAGGTCGGCTCGGCGATCGTGCACACGCCGACCGACCGGGCGCGCAACGTGGAGCTGCATCGGCGCGTCTGGGCTGACGTCGCACGCGAGCTGGACGGCGCTCGCGGCGGGAACACCTAGCGAGCGCGCCACCCACGCCTGAGTCGACGGCTAAGCCCGCAGCGCAACCGCCGCCTCGGGCGTGGCCACGCGGAAGCTGAAGCTCTCCTCCAGGTAGAGCTGGACGGTGTTCCGCATCGTGATGGTCGTAGCCAATCGAGAGGTCCTGGCCGGATTGGAACAGGAAGTCGCCACCGCGCAGACTGAGCAGCACGGCACCTCGCACGCCCGGTGCCCACACGATCGGCCCGCCCACGATCTCGCGCAGGTGGTCGAGCAGCGGATAGCCACCGCGCTCGGCCGTCTCGACCACGCCGGTGTACTCCTCCGGCCCCAGCGCCAGGCCGTAGGGGCCTTCGACCCCGGCCTCCAGCAACAGCTGCTGGGCCCTGGCGACGTGACGCGGGTACTCCTCGAAGCGACCCTCGCCGAGCGCGATCACCGGATGCGGAGAAACCTCGGCGATGCCGTCGATCGCCGCCGCGGACCAACCGTGGAAGACCGCGACGTTCTCCACCGTCGCGATCCTGTGCGCGGCCCCGTCCAGAGCCTCCAGGTCGACATCGTCCGCGCCGCGATCGCCATCGGCGAGCTCCGCACGGGAGACGTTGAACGGAGCTCGCACCTCCACGAGCGCGAGAACGCGGCGCTGGGCGGCACGCAGCCCGCCGATCGGCGTCTCCTCGACGGCGGTCGTGCGGCCGAGGTTCGTGGCGGAGTGCTCCCAGCCCTTCGGCCCCTCGAAGTCGACGAGCTTGCGCGCGGCGAGCGCGGAGCGCAACCGCTCGCGCGCCTCGTCGTCGAGCAGCGCCCAACCGGCGTCGGTGATTGGGGCATGGCCGCGCAGCAGATGGTTCTTCACTGTCCATCTCCCCGCATGCCACCGATGCCGAGCGATCCGGAGGTGGCGGACGCGCCACCCGCGGGAGCGACCACGGCCGTGGCCGGTGTATCGGAATCTGCGGCCGCCTCGGCGGCCTCGCCGTGCTCGACGATGTTGCCGTCCTGGAAGAGCACGCCTTTGGCGATCTCGCGCCACTTGGGGGTGCGGCGCAGCAGCAGCTCGAGGTCCATCGCGAAGTGCTTGAACTCCTCACCCTGCGCGTCGTGCATGATCGCGACCGCCTCCGCGTCGGTCTCGACCGAGATCCGCTGCTCGTACCAGCCGATTGCCTCGGCCTCCTCGGTCAGCGAGGCGCACATCCGCGCGAACGTCCGCGTCTGCGCGGACAGCTCTTCGGGTGGCTCGTGGACCGGTCGAATCCCATCGGTTCCTCCTCGATCGCGATCGTAAGTCTGACAGAGCTGGACTTCTAGATACCACTACCCGGAGTCGCGCTGAGCAAGCGCGTTGGGCATGAAGCCCCGCACATGATCGAGGGCGCTCACCCTGCCAGCAGCGGCAAGAGCGCCTGTAGCTTGATCTCGGTCTCCGCCAGCTCCTTCGCCGGGTCGGAGTCGCGGACGATTCCGTTGCCGGCGTAGCAGCGGGCGACGCCGCCGCGCAGCAGCGCGCAGCGCAGGGCCACGCAGAACTCGCCGTCGCCGGCGCCATCGACCCAGCCCACGGGGCCCGAGTACCAGCCGCGGTCGAGGCCCTCGAGCGCGGGAATCTGGCGCAGCGCCGGCGCCGCCGGCTCGCCGCCGACCGCCGGGGTCGGGTGCATCAGCCCGACCAGCTCGAGCGTCTCGATCGGATCGGCGAGCTGCGCGCGGATCGGGGTAGCCAGATGCTGAATGTTGGCGATCCGCACGAGCTCGGGCTCGGGCGCCGCGGCAACCCAGACGGCGTGTGCGCGCAGCGCCCGCTCGATCCGTCGCGCGACGATTGCGTGCTCTTCGCGATAGCTCGCGTCGCGCAGTAGCTGCTCGCCAAGGTGGTCGTCGACCGCTGGATCGGCGCTGCGCCGTGTCGAGCCCGCCAGCGCGAGCGTGCTCACGCGGTGGCCCTCGCGGCGCACCAGCAACTCGGGGCTGGCGGCCACGAGCGTCGCGTCGCCACGACCGACGCAGAAGATGAAGCAAGACGGGAAGGCCTCCCGCAAGACGCCGAACACCGCCGCCGGGTCGTAGACACGCGGAGCATGGACCTGCACCTCGCGCGCGAGCACAACCTTCTCGAGCTCGCCCTGCTCGATCAGCCGCACAGCACTCGCCACGGCGGCCTCGTAGTGCTCAGGCGGCATCGCGCTCGCGACCTGGTAACGCCCCGCCGGCGCGGGATCGAGCAGCGGCAGCGACTCGTCGCGCAACTCCGACAGGCGCCGCTCCAGGCGCGCCATGAGCTCATCGGCGAGATCGTCCGGGTGGGCGATCGCTGCCAGCGTCAGCCGCACCTCCGCGCGGGTTTCTCCGCGATCGCGCCGCGACGCCCTCCGCGCGAGCGCAACCTCGGGCACGATCAGCGACGCTGGCGCAAAGCCGTCCCAGTGCGGCGCGCCACCGCCCTCGGGCGCGAATGCAAACCCCCCCACGGCGATCGGCCCACCGCCGACGAGGCCCTCGGTTGGATCGGCGACCGCAGCAGCCGATATCTCGCGCCAGCGATCCGCCACCACCTTGAAACGATCGGGGCCGGACGCGTTCAGATAAGCCACCTCACCCAAGGTCGCCAGCGCCGCCTTGCCCCGGTCGGGCTGCTCGAACACGAACCACTGCTCGCCGGCTCGCCTGGAAGCGCAGACGAGAGCGCTCGGGTCCACGTCGCCGGGAAGTGCAACGCTGATCGTCGCGAGGATCTCCTTCCCTGACCGTCTCGCTCGCTTGACCGCGAGCTGCAGCCGTGCAAGGAGCCGATCGCGGTCTTCCTCACCCAGCGCGAACGGAGGTCCGGACTTTGTGAGGGATGGCTGGGACACGGTTCTCCCTATGTTTCGCTACGCCCGCGGGAGATGGCGATCTCCCCCGTCCGCATCATCTCGATCAGGCCAAACGGGCGGACCATGCCCTCGAACGCCTCGATCTTGTCGGTCGTGCCCGTGATCTCGACGATCACCGAGCGCTTTGTCACGTCGACGACCTTGCCGCGAAAGATCTCGGTGATCTGCATCAGCTCGCCGCGCTGGGCGCCGTCCGCGGAGACCTTGAACAGCGCGAGCTCGCGGGTGACCGTGTTGCCGGGCTCGAGGTCGCGGATCTTGAGGACATTGATGAGCTTGTGCAGCTGCTTGGTGACCTGATCGATCGGGTGCAGCGCCCCGTCGACCGTGAGCGTCACGCGCGAGATCCGCTCGTCGTCGGTGGGGCCGACGGTGAGCGTGTCGATGTTGAAGCCGCGCCGCGCGAACAGGCCGGCGATCCTTGTCAAAACGCCCGACTTGTTCTCGACGAGGATCGAGAGCACGTGCTTGCGCCCGGTGCGCAGGCTGCCGGAGGCTTGCAATCCCTCCAGGCTCAAAGGCTCTTTGGTGGCTGGAGAGCTCATCGCGCTCACCCCACCATTTCTCGAGCCGCATGACCCGCCGGGATCATGGGGTAGGTGTTCTCCTCGGGCGTGACGCGCACGTCGACGACGACCGGGCCGGGGGTCTCGATCGCCCGCTTCATGTCCTCGACGAGCGTTTTCTTGTTCGTGAGGCGCATCCCGGTGGCGCCGTAGGCCTCCGCCAGCTTCACGAAGTCGGGGAATTCGCCCGTGTCGACGTGGCTGTATTTACCGTCCCAGAACAGCTCCTGCCACTGGCGAACCATCCCCAAATACCCGTTGTTCATGATGAAGACCTTGATCGGGATCTCGTTCTGCGCGCAGGTCGCGAGCTCCTGCGCGTTCATCTGCACGGACCCATCGCCGGCGACGCAGCAGACGAGGCGATCGGGGCAGCCGACCGCGGCGCCCATCGCCGAGGGCAGCCCAAAGCCCATCGTGCCGAGCCCGCCGGAGTTGATCCAGCGGCGGGGAGCCGGGAAGTCGTAGTACTGCGCTGTCCACATCTGGTGCTGGCCGACGTCGCTCGTGACGATCGCCTCGCCGCCGGTCGCCTCGTACAGCGCCTGGATCATGTACTGCGGCTTGATCTCGTCGTCGGTCGAGTCCTCGTAGCCGAGCGGATACTTCTCGCGCCAGCCTTCGATCCTTTCCCACCAGGCGCCCAGGCGGGCGGAGTCGACCCCCAGCGCGCGGTACTCGATCAACAGCTTCGCCAGCACGTGCTTGGCGTCACCGACGATCGGGATGTGCGCGGGGATGTTCTTCGAGATCTCCGCCGGATCGACGTCGATGTGGATGAACTTCGCGTGCGGGGCGAACTCCGACAGCTTGCCCGTCACACGGTCGTCGAAGCGCGCGCCCACCGCGCAGATCAGGTCGGCCTCGTCCATCGCGTAGTTGGCCGCACGCGTACCGTGCATGCCCAGCATCCCCAGCCACTGCGGGTGTGGCGCCGGGAAGGCCCCGAGACCCATCAGCGTGCAGGTAACCGGGAAACGGTCGCTCGTCGCGAACTCCACCAGCTCATCTGAGGCGTCGGCGTTGACGACGCCTCCGCCGGCGTAGATCACCGGCCGCTGCGCAGCCGCCAGGGCCTTCGCCGCCTGGCGGATCTGCTTCTGGTTGCCCTCCCTCGTCGGTTGATATCCGGGCAGCCGCACGTCGGTCACGGGCTCGTACTCGATCTCTTCGCGCGAGAGATCCATCGGGATGTCGACGAGCACCGGGCCCGGCCGGCCGGAGCGCGCGATGTAGAACGCCTCGTGGATCGCGCGCGGGATCTCCTTTGGGTCCTGGATCATGAACGAGTGCTTGACGATCGGAATCGTGATCCCGAGCGTGTCGGCCTCCTGGAAGCCGTCGGTGCCGAGCAGCTCTGTGCGCACCTGACCGGTGATGAAGACGACGGGAACCGAGTCCATCATCGCGTCGCAGATCGGCGTGATCAGGTTCGTCGCGCCGGGACCGCTGGTGGCGAACGCAACCCCGACTTTCCCGGTCGCCTTCGCGTAGCCCTGCGCGGCGTGCCCGCCGCCGGCCTCGTGACGGACGAGGATGTGACGAATGCCCCCGGTGACGAAGGCGTCGTAGGTCGGGAGATTGGCGCCGCCGGGCAGCCCGAAGACGACGTCGACACCCTCTGCCTTCAAACATTCCATCACCGCATCCACTGCGCGCATCTCACCGACCTCCTTTCCGTTCGTCCGGGGCTTAATCTCAGGGAAAGCCCAGTGTACCAGCGGGTTTTCGCCGTCCTGAGCTAAATCCCGCTTTCAGGAGGACCCAATCCCGATCCCGATCGCCAGCACGATCAGGCCGCCGACGGTGACCACCAGCAGCGAGGAGCGCATCGAGACCTCGAGGAAGCGTTTGCGGATCCAGGCGATCGTGAACAGCTCCACCGCCACCACACATCCGGCCACCAGCAGAGCCGTGTGGACATCGGAGATGATGAACGGGAGGGTGTGGAACAGACCGCCGAGGGCCGTCATCCCGCCGGTGATCGAACCGCGCACGAGCGCCGAGCCGCGGCCGGTCTGTTCGCCGGTGTCCGACAGCGCCTCCGACCAGCCCATGCTGACCCCGGCCCCGAGCGCAGTGGCGAGGCCGACGACGAGCGCCGTGTGCGAGTTGGCGTAGATCGCCGCGGCGAAGATCGGCGCCAGCGAGGAGACCGTGCCGTCGATCATCCCGACCAGCGCGGGCTGCACGACACGCAGCACGAAGTCGCGCTCGTCCGCGAAGCCGGCGCCGTGGATCAGCCGCGCGATCCGCGAATCGTGCAGAGGGGCGGCCGTGGTCGACGCGTCTCCGTCCATGCCCGATTTATAAACAGTCTCCGACTTCGGGCTCCCTTATCTCAGAGGCCCGCCGTGGAGCTATCCGCTCAAGAGTGAGCGGCAGGGAGGCGATCCCAGGATTCGGGCGCGATCGCCACGTCTGGGTACTCGAGCTCGGCCCCGCAGCGTGTGCAGAGCGCGTCGTAGATCTTCGTCACGCGTCCGCAGCGAGGGCACTCTCGGCGGAGCTCCTCCCGCTCGAAGCGATAGGCGATCGCGGTCATCAGGCCCAACACCGGAATCACTGCGGAGATCAGGAACCACAGGAAAAAAGAGCTCCCCTTGATCTTGCCGACGATCCCGCCGGCGAGACCGAAGCAGAGCGCGATCACGACGTAGGCCATGCGGCGGCTCCACTTCCCTAGAAGAGGACCCGCAGGGCCCACACGAGGGCCACGACGGCGAGCACGACGACGGCGATCGTGGCGACGAACACGACCAGGTGGATCACGAAGTGCAGGACCAGCCAACCGGCCACCACGAGGATCAAGCCCGCGACGAGCGTCTTGCCGAGCGAGCGTGAAGATGAAGATGGCTCTGCGTTCATATCCACAGCGTAGACGGTTATGCGGTCGAGCAGGGCGCTAACAACCCCTGCCCGACCGCATTTTCGCTCGCACCAGGCCGGGGGAAGCCGGGGGTGCAATCGTGTGAGGAGAGAGCTAACTCATGCATCGCCCATATTGACGCGGAGGTGGACGCCTGCCATTGGCCTGCCGTCCAAAATGTGGGTATCCGGCTTGTCCGGGATGCCCACATGTGGGCATCATTGCCGGGATGCCCCGGCCGGGGACTGGATCCAAGCCGGGCGGTCAGTCAGATCCCGAGCTGCTCGTGCACCAGCTTCGTGACCGCGCCGCCGTCGGCGCGGCCCTTGGTCTCGCGCATCACGTAACCCACGATCGGGCCGATCGCCTTCGCGTTGCCCGTCCGCACCCGCTCGGCGGCGTCGGCGTTGGCCGCGAGCGCCGCGGCGACGACCGCCGCGAGGTCCTCCCCGCCGCCGATCGCCGCGAGCCCCTCCGCCTCGACGATCGCATGCGGATCTCCGCCCTCGGCGACCAGCCGGTCGAGCACCTGCCGCGCCGCGCCGACGCTGATCTGCTTGGCGGAGGCGAGGCCAACGAGCGCGGCGATCGCCGCGGGCGTTACGCGCGAATGGTTTGGGTCCCCATCCGATGTCTCCCCATCGGCCCCCTCTCCACCCGCTCCATCGCCCGCGCTGTCCTGAAGGCGCGCGAGGAGATCGCCTGAGATCCAGTTCGCGAGCGCCTGCGCAGGGGGGGCAGGCTCGACGGCGGCGGCGAGCGCGGCCTCGAAGTAGTCGCCCAGCTCAGAGCGGAAGGCCAGCTGCCGGGCGCTGTCGGCGCTAAGGCCGAGCGTCCGCTGCAGACGCTCGGCACGCGCCGCGGGCAGCTCGCCCATTGCCCCCGCCACAGCGTCGAGCATCGCCTGCTCGATCGCGACCGGCACGAGGTCGGGCTCGGGGAAGTAGCGGTAGTCGTGCGCCTCCTCCTTGGAGCGCAACGAGGTGATCGCATGAGAGGCCGGGTCGTAGTGGAGCGTCTCCTGCACGACTCGCTCCCCGGCCCGCAGAAGCTTTTCCTGACGGGCAATCTCCGCGCGGATGCCGCGTTCGATGAAGCGGAAGGAGTTCATGTTCTTCAGCTCGGTCTTCGTGCCGAGCCCCTCTGAGCCAGCCGGGCGCAGCGAGATGTTCGCGTCACAGCGCAGCGAGCCCTCCTCCATGTTCACGTCGCTAACGCCGAGCTGGCGGAGCGTCGTTCGCAGCAGGCGCAGCCACTCGCCGGCCTGCTCCGCCGTCCTGAGATCCGGCTCGGTGACGATCTCCGCGAGCGGCGTGCCGCCGCGGTTGAAGTCGACGATGCTCTCGTCCGAGCCCTGGATCCGGCCGCTTGCGCCAACGTGGATCAGCTTGGCCGCGTCCTCCTCCAGGTGCACCCTGTGGATCCGCACATCGCCCAGCCGGCCGCCGAGACACAGAGGCTCGTCGTACTGGGAGATCTGGTAGCCCTTCGGCAGGTCGGGATAGAAGTAGTTCTTGCGGTGGAAGATCGATCGCGGCGCGAGCTCCGACTCGAGCGCCATCCCGATCATCAGGCCGAAGTGCACGGCGCGCGCGTTTGCGACCGGTAGGCTCCCCGGCAGGCCGAGGCAAACCGGACAGGTGTGCGTGTTGGGCGGGTCGCCGAACGACAGCTCGCAGCCGCAGAACATCTTCGTGCGGGTCTTCAGCTGGACGTGGATCTCCAGGCCGATCACAGGCTCGTAGGCGATCGCGCTCATCCCACCCCACCGTTCACGCGCGCCGGCGAGCCGTCGAAGCCGAGATCGAGCTCGAGCGCGTGGGCCGCATCGAGCAGCCGGTTCTCGCTGAACGCCGGACCGGCGATCTGCAGCCCGACTGGCAGTCCTTCGCTGAGCCCGCAGGGGATCGAGATCGCGGGAATCCCGGCGAGCGACATCGGCACGGTGCAATAGTCATTCAGGTACATCTGCAGCGGATCACCGGTCTTCTCCCCCAGCTCGAACGCAACCGTCGGCGCCGTCGGCGTGACGATGAAGTCGACCTCCGCGAACGCCGCGCGGAAGTCCTCGGCGATCTTCGTGCGCACGCGCTGAGCGCGACCGTAGTAGGCGTCGTAGTAGCCCGAGGAGAGCGCATAGGTGCCGAGCATGATCCGCCGCTTGACCTCGGCCCCGAAGCCGTCGTGGCGCGTGCGCGTGTACATGTCGAGCAGGTCTTTCGGATCCTCCGCCCGCAACCCGTAGCGCACGCCGTCGAAGCGCGCCAGGTTCGAGGAGGCCTCGGCGGGCGCGAGCACGTAGTAGGCGGCGAGCGCGTGGGGCGCGTGGGGCAGCTGGATGCTGCGGACGATCTCCGCCCCCAGCTCCTGAGCTCGGCTCAGCGCAGCCTCGAACGCGTCGAGCACGCCCGGTTCGATCCCCTCTCCTGCGCCATCCCCGCCGCTTGAGCCGGCGGTCAGCTCCTGCGGCACGCCGAGCCGGATGCCGTCGAGGCGCTCGGCGCTCGGCAGCACGATCTCCCCGGGGAACGCAAGCGAGGTCGCGTCGCACTCGTCGCGACCGACGAGATGGCGCAACATCAAGGCCGCGTCGGTCACGTCGCGCGTCAGCGGCCCCGCCTGGTCGAGCGAGGAGGCGAACGCGATCATCCCGTAGCGCGAGACCGCACCGTAGGTTGGCTTCAGGCCGACGATCCCGCACATCGCCGCGGGCTGGCGGATCGAGCCGCCGGTATCGGTGCCGAGCGCCCACGGCGCCAGCCCGGCGGCGACCGCGGCGGCACTGCCACCCGAGGAGCCGCCGGGGACGCGCGTGCGGTTCCAGGGGTTGAGCACCGGGCCATAGGCGGAGTTCTCGTTGGAGGAGCCCATCGCGAACTCGTCCTGGTTGGTCTTCGCGAGCAGGCTCGTGCCGGCCGCGGTTAGGCGCGAGACGGCGGTGGCCGTATATGGCGGCAGGTAGCCCTCGAGGATCTTCGACCCGGACTGGCTGGGCACGCCCTCGGTGCAGAACAGGTCCTTGACCGCCAGCGGGATCCCACGCAGAGCTCCGCCCCCCGCACTCTCGACGGCGCCATTGCCAGACGGTGTATCCGTGGAGCCCGTCGAGCCGTCGGGCGCCACCCACGTGAAGCAGTTCAGGCCCGCTCCGGAGGCGTGCTCGGCGGCGCGGGCGCGGTAGGCCTCGAACAGCTCCCCCGCCGCGAGCTCGCCAGCGGTGATCCTCGCCGCCGCCTGCGCGGCGGACAGGCCGATGATCTCAGCGTCGCTCACGCTTGCGGGCTCGGTACCGAGAAACCATCGTTGCTGACCGCCGGCGCCTGTGCCAGCGCCACCTCGCGCGGGAGCGAGCCGCGCGGCTCGTCCGCCCGCAATCCGGGTTGGGCGGGCATCGCATCAGCGACCACGTGCGTCATCGGTGCGACGTCATCGAGGTCGAGCTGCGCGATCGTGGCGATGTGATCGAGCACCGCGGAGAGCTCGCGCGCCATCGGCTCGAGCTCGTCCTCGCCCAGCTGCAGGCGCGCCAGGCGCGCCACGTGCAGAACCTCGTCACGGTCGATCACGGGCCGCATTCTACGTACGGAGGACCTCGTCGAAGCCGCCGACCGCACAGGCGCGGGACCCGACGAGGGCCCGGCCGACCGAGGCTCCGGGCTCCCGGTGAGCTCTCGAGCTCTGCCGGCCGTAGGCGCATCTATGCTGAAAGGTGATGCCCGAAAACCCCCATGCCGAGCACCTGAAGGAGCTGCTGGAGGGCCTGAACGAGCCCCAGCGCGAGGCCGTGACCCACGGCGAGGGTCCACTGCTGATCCTCGCCGGGGCGGGCAGTGGCAAGACGCGCGTGCTCGTACACCGAATCGCGTTCCTCGTCTACACCGACCAGGCGCAGGCGGGCGAGATCCTCGCGATCACGTTCACGAACAAGGCCGCAAAGGAGATGCGCGGCCGCGTCGAGCAACTGCTTGGACGCGGTACGCGCGGGATGTGGCTGATGACCTTCCACGCCGCCTGCGCGCGGATCCTGCGCGTCGAGGCCGAGCGCCTGGGATACACACGCCAGTTCACGATCTACGACCAGGCCGACGCGCGCCGGCTGACCAAGCGCTGTATCGACGAGCTCGGGATCGACCCCAAGCGCTATACGCCCACCGCTCTGCACAACCAGATCTCGGCGGCGAAGAACCAGCTGCTCGACGCCGAGGCCTACCAGCAGGCCGTCGGCTCACCGTTCGAGGAGATGGTCGGCGAGGTCTACCGGCTGTACGAGCGCGACCTGCTGCGCTCGAACGCGATGGACTTCGATGACCTGCTGTTCAGGACCGTGAACCTGCTGGAGCTGTTCGAGCCGGTCCGCGAGCGCTACGCGGAGACGTTCAGACACGTGCTCGTCGACGAGTACCAGGACACCAACCACGCGCAGTACCGCTTCCTGCAGCTGCTCGTCGGTGGAGGCCGGCCCCCCCGGGGTGGTGCCCACAGCGTCGAGACACACAACCGCGAGGAGCCTCCGGCCAGCGCGGGATCCCAGAACGGAGAGCGCCCGACCTACGCGGGTCCGGTCGGTCACCGCAACCTGGCGGTTGTCGGTGACGACTCGCAGTCGATCTACAGCTTCAGAGGCGCCGATGTCAGGAACATCCTCGACTTCCAGGAGGACTTCCCCGATGCGCGGGTGGTGAAGCTCGAGCAGAACTACCGCTCGACCGAGACGATCCTGCAGGCGGCGAACGCGGTGATCGCGAACAACCGCGGCGGGATCGCGAAGCGCCTGTGGAGCGAGCTCGGCCAGGGCGAGCAGGTGCAGGTGCGCGAGCTCGAGGACGAGCACGCCGAGGCGCGGTTCGTCGTCGGCGAGATCGAGCGGCTGGTTGATGAGGGCGCAAGCCGCGCGGAGATCGCGGTCCTCTACCGCACGAACGCGATGTCAAGGGTCTTGGAGGACACGCTCGTGCGCCGCGAGATCGCCTATCAGGTCATCGGTGGCACGAAGTTCTACGAGCGCGCCGAGATCAAGGACGCGATCGCCTATCTCTCGCTGCTCGCGAACCCATTCGACGTGGTGAGCTTCACGCGCGTGGTCAACTCGCCGCGGCGCGGGATCGGTCAGACCTCGCTATCGCGGATCGTCGCCCACTCGGCGAGCATCGGCGTGTCTATCTGGGAGGCCGCCTCGGCTCCCGACCAGATATCAGGGCTCGGCGCCGCCGCGATCAAGTCGCTGCGGCGTTTTATGAACACGATGGACGAACTGCGCCTGCGCGTCGAGCAGGAGGTTTCCGTCGCGGATCTGCTCGAGGCGGTGCTGTCGCAGACGGGCTATGTCGACGCGCTCGAGGCCGAACGAACGATCGAGGCGCAGGGCCGGATCGAGAACCTCGAGCAGCTCGTGCAGGTCGGGCGCGAGTTCGACACAAACGCACCGGAGGGCGAGGGCACTCTGGAAGTCTTCCTGCAGCAGATCGCGCTCGTCGCCGACGCGGATTCGAGGACCGAGGACGAGGGTCTCGTGACCCTGATGACGCTGCACAACGCGAAGGGACTGGAGTACCCGGTCGTGTTCATCGCCGGCTGCGAGGACGGGGTCTTCCCCCACTCACGCGCGCTCGACGAAGGAGCCCTGGAGGAGGAGCGGCGCCTGTTCTACGTCGGCGTGACGCGCGCGATGCAGAAGCTGTATTTGACCCACGCACGGCGGAGGGCGGTGTTCGGCGCGCAGAGCTACGGGCTGCCGAGCCGCTTCCTCGACGAGATCCCGGTGGAGCTGCTCGACCGCGTGCAGGCGCCGGCGCTTCACTCCTGGGCTGGCACGAGGTCCGGCGCGGGAACGCCCAACGGTGGCTCTTCGTTCAGCGGCGGTGGAGCGCCGGCCGGTGGCTGGGGTAGTCGCGCGAGAGCGCAGGGCCGGGAGGAGACATCGGCCGCGCCGACGTTTCGCATGGGCGAGGATGTCGTCCACGCGGCCTTCGGCGAAGGCGTCGTCACTGGCGTGGAGCCGGGCGGCGTGATCGTCGTGCGCTTTGCCGACGATGGCTCGGAGCGCAAGTTGATGGCCGAGTACGCACAGGTCACCCGACGTTAGAGTCTCGCGCGATGACGGCCACGATCATCGACGGCAAGGCGATCGCCGCACGCGTGCGGGGAGAGGTCGCGCGCGAGGTGGAGACGTTCACCGCCCAGACCGGCCATCCACCTGGCCTCGCGACGGTGCTGGTCGGCGAGGACCCCGCTTCGGCTGTCTACGTCGGCGGCAAGCAGCGCGCCTGCGCGGAGGTGGGGATGGTCCCGTTCGACCGCCGGCTGCCGGCGGATGCATCCTTCGAGCAGGTCGCCGAGGAGCTGGCGAACCTGAACGCCGACGCGGCGGTGAGCGGGGTGCTGCTGCAGCTGCCGTTGCCCGACCAGCTCGACGGGGCGGCGCTGACCGCGATGATCGACCCGGGCAAGGACGTCGACGGTCTGACGCCGATCAACGCGGGGCTGCTCGCGCTCGGGCTGCCAGGACTGCGACCCTGCACCCCCTCGGGCGTGATCGAGTTGCTGGCGAGCGTCGATACAAAGCTGGAGGGCGCCGAGGCGGTGGTGATCGGGCGCTCGAACCTGTTCGGCAAGCCGATGGCGCAGCTGCTGCTCGCGCAGAATGCGACGGTGACGACCTGCCACTCGCGCACGCGTGAGCTCGGCGAGGTGTGCGCCCGCGCGGACGTGTTGATCGCGGCGGTCGGTCGCGCACGGCTGGTCACGCGCGAGTTCGTCAAACCCGGGGCGGTCGTGATCGACGTCGGCATGAACCGCCTGACGCCCGAGCAGGCCGGCAACAAGAGCGGCCTCGTCGGCGACGTCGACTTCGACGCCGTGGCCGAGATCGCGTCGGCGATCACGCCGGTGCCGGGCGGGGTGGGGCCGATGACGATCGCCGAGCTGCTCGTGAACACGCTGCAGGCCGCGCGCGTGCAGGCGGGGATCGAGCAGTGAGCCTGAGACGCATCCGCCCGGGAGAGGTGCTCACCGCGGCAGGCGCCGTTTGCGTGATCGTCGCGCTGACGCTGCCCTGGTATGAAAACGCGGAAGGCAAGCTCACCGCCTGGAGCACGTTCGGACCCGCGGTCGTGCTGTTGATGCTGGCAACGATCGCGGCGCTGGTGCTGTTCTTCGCGACGCTCACCCAGCGCTCCCCGGCATTGCCGGTGGCATCCGGAGTGTGGAGCGTCGTGTTCGCGCTGGTCGCCGTGATCGCGGCGATCGTCAGGATCCTGGAGCGCCCCGACCATGCAACGTCGCTGTGCGCCGGCGCATGGCTGGGGCTTGTCGGCACCGTCGTGATGCTCGTCGGGTCGTGGTGGTCGATGAGCGATGAACGGACATCGCTATATGAGCCGGCGAGACCGGAGCCCCGCAGGTTGAGCGAGTAGGTCGGGAAACCAACCTTCCTTCAGTACCTGCTCCCTCTTACCGCGTTCTCCCCCTTACCGCGAACCCTGCCGTGACGTGGCAGGCTCGCGGTGAAACATCAGCGCCTCTTCTTTTTCTTCTTGGGCTTCTTTTTCGGCTTCGGCTTCGGCCTGTGAAGGATCCTGCTGGTGCTCAGTGGCGTCGCCTGCAGACCGGCAGCGTTGGAGATGTCGACGATGAACGTGATCGACTCGCCGTAGGGCAGCCGCGACACGGCCGCTTGGAACGCGCCGGCCGTACCCGTGCTGAGCGCCATCGGCACCGTCTGAGTCTTGTGACACACAGGCTGCTTGACGGGCTTCTTGCCGTGTTTTTTCTTCTTTTTCTTCGGACACTTCGTCACGACCGAGTACGCGGCCGAAGCCTGCTCACTCAAGGCGACACCGTTGGGGTCCGTCGCGGTGAAGGCGAGGGTACACGCCTGAAGCTTGCACGTCAGCGCTCCGAGTTTGGTCGCGGGCGGGGCTGTGTCAGCGGCGATTGCCGGAGTGGTCGCGCTGCGCGCTGTGGTGACACCGCCGGGGTTACTCGCTTGCACGATGCAGACCAGCGGTGCCCCCACGAGGCTGCTCGGCGGCGTGAAGACGTTGCCAGGCCCGCTCTGCAGGACCGCCGCAGAGGAGTTTTCCTCCTGAATCGTGTAGCTAAATGTCGGCGACCCGTTCCACGATCCCGGTTCGCAGGTCAGCGGACCAAAGTCCACCGGGGCCACACCGGCCGGCTCGAGGACCGGAGGCGAGGTTGGCCGCGCAGCGACCGGCGGCGATTCGCTGCCTTCGATGAACGCACGGATCTCGGGGGCGGCGACGTTCGTGAACACATCCGGCACCCCCACCGGACATTCCTTCGCCCCAAAGTCCACGATCCCGACCTGCACGGCGGGACTATTACCCTCGGTCAGCGGACCACCGCTGTCTCCCTGACACGTCGATGATGTCGGCGAGACCGCGCACAGCAACACGGCGGAGTTGACCGACACCGCTTCCCTGCAGGCATCGCTGCTGATCGTCGTGAGCGTCGTCGAGAAGAATTCGCCGTTGGGTTGTTCTGATTCCGCACCAACCTCTTTGCCATATCCGCTGATCGAGAGCGTCGTTCCGGGAGCAGGGGTGGCTCCGGTGGGGACCAGCGAGATCGCCTGGGCATGTTTTTCAGGCGACAGTTCCAGAGCTTTTGTAAGCGTTAGGATTGCCACGTCATCACTCGTCGGAGAGGTTTTGTAAAGAGGATCCCTGCGAATGCTTTCCACACCAATGATTTGCATCGTCGCCGACGGCAGATCGTCAAATGAATCCCCAGCCAAAATCGCATACTTTCCCGCCGGCTCCGGAGTTGTCGTTCCCTCCACGTCGGTACAGTGAGCAGCTGTGAGGATCTGTGTCGGGCTGAGAATCGATCCGCCACAAGAGGTCGTGAAAACCTTGCCGTCTTCCTCGAACGGGCCACCTTCCACGTAGACCTGCCAGGGAAACTGTTCGATCGAAGCTTTTTGCCCACCGACGATCTGGGGGACCAGCTGACCCGAGCCTTCGAACGGATGACTCCCTGAGTAAGCAAGCGCCTGTTGAGAGCGGGCCACGACCAGAACCAGAGTACAAACGACGACACATCCGGTGAAGATGATCGCAAGGCGCCGATGGGCGGAGCTTGAACGTGAGCGCAACAGGGTGAGGTTCATAGCGGGCTGACATCTCTATCAGATGCGCACGACGCCAGGGCCGGCATAGCTGTGCGGCCTACCCCCCCGCCGGGTTCGGCCCCTTGACCGTGCGCAACGGTCTTACCTCAGCCAGCGACTCATCTGCCTCCTCCCCGGAGAGCTCGGCGATCGTTCGTTCGAGCGCGCCGATCCGGCTGGCGAGCCCCTGAATCGCCTCGGCGATCGGGTCGGGCAGGTGAATCCAGTCGGCATCGGGCCCCTCGGCGCGGCGACCGTCGACGCGGACGGGGTGGCCGGGGTTGCCGACGACCGTTGAGTTCGGCGGCACGTCGGTGATGACGACGCTGTTCGCACCGATCTTCGCACCGTGACCGATCGTGATCGGCCCGAGCAGCTTCGCGCCGGAGCCGATCGTGACGTTGTCCTGCACGGTCGGATGGCGCTTGCCGGTTGCGAAGCCCGTGCCCCCGAGCGTGACGCCCTGGTAGAGGGTGACGTTCTCGCCGATGTCGGCCGTCTCGCCGATCACGACCCCGGCACCGTGGTCGATGAACAGGCCCTCGCCGATCCGTGCGGCGGGGTGGATCTCGATCCCGGTGAGCGCCCGTGTCAGGGTCGAGATCGTGCGCGGCAGGACCCGCACCCCGGCACCGTGCAGCGCGTGTGCGACGCGATAGGCCAGCAACGCGTGAATACCGGGCCAGGTCGCGAGGATCTCGCCCTGCCCCACCCCCCGTGCGGCGGGATCGCGATCGCGCGCAGCGGCCACGTCGCGTCGCAGCTCGCGAGCCACCTGCGCAAATGCGCCAAAGCCGGGCATGCAAACAGCGTAGCGCCCAACTTTGAGCCTTCAGCGCGATGCCACCCGTAGCAGGGAGTTGGGAACAACACGCCCGACGGTGCACAGCGAACGGCTGCGTCCCACCGATCGTCCGGGATCGGCCAGCACGTGGCCGGAGTCGGGTGCCGTCAGGGGGTGAAGAAGGCCTGCGAGATGTAGCGCTCGCCCGAGTCCGGCATCACAACGACGATCCGCTTCCCACGCGACTCCGGTCGGGCGGCCACCTGCAGCGCCCCCCAGAGCGCCGCCCCGCAGGAGATGCCCGCCAGCAGCCCGACCCGCCGCGCACAGGTCCAGGCCGTCTGGATCGCGTCGTCGTCGGAGACGGGGATCACCTCGGAGAGCAGTTCGCGGTTGAGCACAGCGGGCACGAAGCCGGCGCCGATGCCCTGAATGCGGTGCGGGCCGGGACGCGCGCCGGAGAGAACGGCCGAGCCCGCCGGCTCGACCGCGACGATCTCGATCTCAGGGTTGCGCTCGCGCAGGTATTCGCCGGCGCCGGTGATCGTGCCGCCCGTGCCGACGCCGGCGACGAGCACGTCGACGCGGCCGTCGAGCGCCCGCTCGATCTCCGGCCCGGTCGTGCGCCGGTGGACGGCCGGGTTGGCCGGGTTTGAGAACTGATCGGGCAGGAACACGTCGGGGTCCTCCGCCATTGCGCGGGCGGCGGAGACGGCCTCCGACATTCCGCCGAGCGACTCGGTGATGCCGACGCGCGCGCCATAGAGGCGCAGCAGGCTCTCGCGCTCGCGCGACATCCCCTGGGGTAGCGTGAGCACGAGCTGATAGCCGCGCGCCGCACAGACGAACGCGAGCGCGATCCCGGTGTTGCCGGAGGTGGCCTCGACGATCGTCGTGCGCCCCGGCTCGATCAGGCCCTCGGCCTCGGCCGCCGCGATCATCGCCACGCCGATCCGGTCCTTGACCGATCCGCCCGGGTTGAGCGACTCGAGCTTGGCGTAAAGCTCCACGCCCTCGGCCGCGCCGGCGCCCTCGAGCATCCGCGGCAGGCCCACCAGCGGCGTGTCCCCGACAAGCTCTGCAATGTTGATCGGGATTTGAGACATCCACCCCGAGAATAGAGGGCGGGGAGCGCTTGCGCCGCGCGGGACCTGTTTGGCAGGTGTCCCGCGCGGCGGTCGCTAGGAGGATCCTTCGGTTGCTTGTTCGCTACGCACTACTTCGCTGCAAGCTGTTTGCGAGCCGACCACAGGCTGCGAGCTACCACAGGCTGACTGCCTGCGGTTCGCTATAGACGTCGGTTCACTACCAGCTGCCGGTTTTACTCCCTGAGCAGCCAGTGCCGCTGGGGCCGCTTTCGCATGTGCGCGTGATCGCACCGGTCGAGCTTCTGGCGAACGTGTATTTGTCACCGGTGTTCGCGGCGGTCACCGTGATGCTGTAGCTGTTCGGCGAAGCGGGAGTTTCGGTAGCGCTGATGTAGGCGTTACCTCCACCGGCGACGATCTGAATCGTCGGTTCGTACTTGTTCAGTTCCGCCTTCGTAACTTTCGTGTATTCACCGTTGTTGTCGGTGGCGATCGTTTCAGCGGTGGTCGCCGCGCTGTGTACGAGTTCCTTGGCCGCGGCGTCGTAGGCCTTCGTTTTCTGGTTGAGGAACGCCGGCAGTGCGATCGCGGCGAGCACGCCGATGATCAGGATCACGACGAGAATTTCAATGAGTCCAAAACCACTCTCATCCCGAGAGCGCTCCCGCAGTTGCGCCGGCATACGAGCGAGGCGGCGCGACAGGTTCGAAGCGATACGTCGCGGCGAGTCCATAGACAAAATAGCCCTCCATGGCTTTGACTGGCGGCCGAGCTATCTCGTCGAGATCTCTGACTTTGCGCCCCCGCCTCACGACGGGTTTGCCTTTTTCAGCGGTTTGGTCGAGCCGGGAGTGTAAGCACAGAATAAGCCGCCGTGGGGAGACTGGACGAATGTACTAGTGGTTTACCCGGTGGCAAGGGAGATAAAGCAACGCATCGCATCACAAAGCTACACATCTAAGCTTCGGCTTTCTACGCAAACGCAGGTTTACGTAAATGCAGGTTTGCCCGAGCGAGCATTCAGATGTAGTACATCGACGCGCCCGCCTCGCGCGACTCGCGCTCGATCACGTCGGCGATCGTCGTCTGCGCGAGCACCTTGCGGGCGGCCTCGGCCGCGTCGGCGAAGACTCCCTCGGAGTCGCGTCCGAGCGGACCGTCGAGCAGCTCGACAATCTCCAATACGCTCACCGTCGAGGGATCGCGCGCGAACCGGTAGCCGCCCTTCACGCCCCGCTGCGAGCTGATCACCCCGGCGCGGCGCAGCGCGGCGAACAGCTGCTCGAGGAACTGCACGGGCACGTCGCGCTTGCGCGCGAGCTCGCCGATCGGCACCGGTCCCGCGCCGGCTGAGCGCCCGAGCTCGGCGAGCGCGAGCACGGCGTAGGGAGACTTGCTCGTGATCGAGATCACACGGCGATGCTACGGAACTACAACCACCCGCGCTCGGTGGCGATCAGAACCGCCTGCGCGCGATCGACGGCGCCGAGCTTGCCGTAGATGTTGTGCAGGTGGGTGCGGACGGTGCTCGTCGAGAGCGTCAGCTCGTGGGCGATCTGCTTGTAGACCTTGCCCTCGGCCAGACGTTGCAGGACGCCGAGCTCGCGCCCGGACAGCGGGCAGGGGTCGACGTGGCGCTGGCGCTGGCTGGAGGAGCTCGGCAGCTCGTACATGACCCGCCGCAGCTCCTCCGGGCCGATGCCGATCAGCCGGGCGGTCTGCAGCATCTCCGCCGAGGAGACGGGGGCGCCCTGCTCGTAGTGGGCGAGCATGTCCGCGAGGCGGATGAAGGCGGGCTCGCCCTCGGTATCCGGGTTGTGATGGCGCTCGATCGCGGTCGCGATCGAGCCCGGCAGCCCCCAGCGCCGCGCGAGCACACCGCCGACCAGCGCGTGGTCGACGCCCAGCTCGCGGCGCTCCTGATGGATGCGTTCCTCGGGGGTCTTCGCCCCGAGGTGCACCTGCGCGGGATAGCCGGGGTAGGCGTAGAGCAGAACGAGCTTGCCGATGTCGTGCAGCAGGCTCGTCACGGTCAGGCGGTCGCGGTGCTCGTAGCCGACCTCCGTGGCGACGCGGTCGGCGGCCCGCTGGGTTGCCAGCGCGTGCAGCCGGAAGCGCTCGGGTGCCGCATCCCAAACGCTCGAGCGCTCAAAGAATTCAAACGTGCGCACGCGACCAGCCAGCGCCTGCACGACCTGGGGGCTGAGCAGCTCCACGGCGGAGACGACGGTGTCGACCCGCACGCGCGAGCTCTGTGACTGGTTGGCGACCCGCAGCACGGCGATGATCAGCGCGACATCCGACTCGACGGCCGTGACGATGTCGGCTGTCGCAACGTGGTCGCCGGACATCACCGCGAGCAGGCGGTTGCGCGACTCCGCGAGCGCCGGGAAGGCCTCGAGGGCCTCGAAGGCCATCGTCAGACGGCGGCCGTGCCCCTCGTTCTGATGGCGCGCGCCGGGAGCCGCCGAGGATCCGCCGGCGCGACGCTCTGACTCCGCGGAGCCGACCTTCGTGGTCGCTACCCGCTTGGGCTTGGAAGCTGTGGCCTGCATACGTCCGTGTACCTGCCTCGCAATCATGACCACCCGGATGGGCGATTCCGTGTCGGGGTCCTATCGGCACATCCGGAAGAACTGTTGAGCGGCACGGGGCCGCCAAGCGCTACGTAATTCTCCGCAGATCTACCCACCGAGCCCTGGCATTGCTCAGCCCGTGCAAGCTCCCGGAGTCCGTGCTCAGTTCCCGGCGCCCGCGCTCAGCGCGCCACGGCGAGAGCCGCGTCGATCCGCCGCAGCGTCTCCTCGAGCCCGAGCAGCGCCCCGTCTTCACTCGGGGGAGGGCAGGCCCGGGTGGGGGGGCACTTGATCCCCCACCCGTCCGGACTCGCCACATGCAAGCGCCGCGTCGATACGCGCCAAGGTCTCCTCGCGCCCGAGCAGCGCCACGCTCTCGAAGATGCCCGGCGAGATCGTCGTGCCGGAGATCGCCACGCGCACGGGCTGGTAGACGGCCCGAGGTTTCAGCCGCAAGCGCTCGAGCACCCCCTCGAGCGCCGCCTGCACCGACGCCTGGTCAAAATCGACACCCGCGGCAAGCGCCGCGCGAACCTCGGCGAGCACGGCCAGCCCGTCCTCGCCCAGCCACTTCTCCTGCGCCGCCGGATCGGTGGATGGCCCGGCGAAGATGAACCCCGCCAGCGGCCAGAAGTCAGCGAGCGTGTGGATCTTCTCCTGGCTGATCGCGACCGCCCCGACGAAACGCTCGTCTCCACGCACGCCGGGATGCCCGGCGACCTCGTCGAGGAAGTCGCCGAGAAGCCCGGCCAGCTCGTCCACTGCCAGCGCGCGGATGTGGACGCCGTTGAGCCACTTCAGCTTCGTCTCGTCAAAGCGCGCAGGGTTACGGCTGACGCGCTGCAGCGTGAAGCGCTCGACCAGCTCGTCGGTCGAGAGCACGGTCTGATCATCGCCCGCGCCCCAGCCGAGCAACGCCAGGTAGTTGCGGACCGCCGCCGGCAGGTAACCGGCGTCGCGCAGCTCCTGCACCGAGGCCGCCCCGTGGCGCTTGGAGAGCTTCTTGCCGTCGGGGCCGTGCAGCAGCGGCAGGTGCGCGTAGACCGGCAACGGACGCTCGGCGCCGTCGAACCCGGCGGCCCTGGCCGCCTCGAGCACGAGCAGCTGCTTGGGGGTGTTTGAGAGGTGGTCCTCACCGCGCACGACGTGGGTGATGCGGGCGTCGAGGTCGTCGATCGCGACGGCGAAGTTGTAGAGCACCGAGCCATCGGCGCGCGCGATCACCGGCTCGTCGAGATGGACGTGCGCGAAGCTCGTATCGCCGCGGATCACGTCGTGTACGACGGTCTCGCCCTCATCGGGCACGCGCAGGCGCACCGCCCCCTCGGCCTCCGCCTCCCCCCGAAACCCCCGCTCGGCGCCGTGGAGCTGCTTGTAGGCCTTCACGTCATCCGCCGTCGCATTCGAGCGGTAGGCGAGCCCAGCATCCAGCAGCGCCTGCAGCGCCTCCTGGTGGCGCTCCGAGCGCTCGGTCTGCATGATCGGGCCCTCGTCCCAGTCGAGCTGGAGCCAGCGCAGCGCGTCGAGGATCTGCTCGACGTTCTCCGGCGTCGAGCGCTCGCGGTCGGTGTCCTCGATCCGCAGCACGAGCTTCCCGCCGGCGTGGCGGGCGAACAGCCAGTTGAACAGCGCCGTGCGCGCGCCGCCGATGTGCAGGGAGCCGGTCGGCGAGGGGGCGAAGCGCACGCGCACCGATGGGTCCGGGGGGTCGGGGCGGTCGATCTGGACGGGAGCGGAAGACATAAGATCGCCGTCATGCTAATCGGAGCGCACGTCTCGCCCGCGGGCGGCCTGCCGAAAGCGATCGAGCGCGGCGTGCAGCGCGGCGCACGGGCGATCCAGATCTTCAACCAGTCGCCGCGCATGTGGAAGCCGACGACCTACCGTGAGGAGGATGTCGCGGCGTTCCGGGAGGCGATGGCGGACAGCCCGATCGACGCCGTCCTGATCCACGCCGTCTACCTGCTCAACTGCGCCAGCGACGATCCCGATATCCGCGCCAAGTCGCTCACCTCGCTGACCCATTCGCTGCGCGTCGGCAAGGCGATCGGCGCGAGCGGCGTCGTCCTGCACCCGGGCTCGGCGAAGACCGGCGACGTCGGCGAGGCGATCGCCCGCGCCGGGGAAACGATCGGGGAGGCGCTACAGGAGAGCGAGGACTGCGAGCTGCACCTCGAGAACACGGCGGGCACGGGCGGCACGCTCGGGCGCTCGTTCGACGAGCTCGCCGCGCTGCTGGAGGCCTCAGGCGGGAGCAAGCGCCTGGGCGTGTGCCTGGACTCCTGCCATCTGCTCGCCTCGGGCTATGACATCCGCACGGCGAAGGGCATGAGCTCGACGCTTAGCGAGGCGACGCGCAAGCTCGGACGCAGCCAGGTCCGCTCGCTACACCTCAACGACTCCCAGACCCCGCTCGGCTCAAACCGCGACCGCCACGCCAACCTCGGCGCCGGCGAGCTCGGCGATGAGGGCTGCATGGCGTTCCTGTCCGCGCCCGGCCTGCAGAAGCTGCCGTGCGTGCTCGAGACCCCGGGCGAGAACCGCGAGGGCCCCGGCCGCGAGGAAATCGAGCTGGCGATCGAGCTCCGCGAGCGGGGCATCACAGCCCGACGGTCGTAGCCACGGCGCACCTCTGCGTCCTTACCGATCGGAGATCAACGGGATCTCCGATCGGCCAGCTCGTGTGCAAAGCACACGTCGCTCACTGCGTCCTTGATCTGCTTGGTCTACGACCGTCGGGGCTTGAGTCACTGCAACGGCTGGGGCGCGACTCAGGCGGTCGCTGCGGCTACTGGAGCTGGCGCCAGAATATTTTCGAGCTCTGCCCGCAGCGTCGGCGTGTGCTGCACGCGGTAGGTCTCGCCCAGGCGCACCTTGCGGGTGCCAGAGCTCGTGCTGATCTCCAGCACGACCTCGGCGGGTCCGGGGTTTTCCTCGATCAGCTGCTTGCAATCTTCGATCGCGCTCGCCGGTAGGCAGGAGGCATCGATGCACAGTCGCACCGGATGGGCGAGCGCCGTGGCGGTCTTCGCGGCCGCGTCGGCCTGGGAGCGGGCGCGGTCGATCTCCTCCGCGGACGGCGAGAAGTCCTCGATCGACTGCACCACCAGGCAGGTCTTGCCGGCTTCCTTGTGGTCGACGCGCCCGCGCACCAGCACCACCTTGTCGACCGCCAGCGCCGCCTCGTGCTCGGCGATCGCCTTGCCGAACACGATCATCTCCACCGCCCCGGCGAGATCGTCGAGCGTGGCGAACATCATCGGGTCGCCGTTGCGCGTGCGGATCCGCTTGGCCTCGGTGATGATCCCGCCGACCGTCACGAGATCCTTGTCACGCCGATCGGCGAGCGCCGCCAGCGGGCAGTCCACACGCGCGCGCAGCGCCTCGCGCAGTGGCTTCAGCGGGTGTGCGGAGACGAACAGCCCGATCGCTTCCTTCTCCACCGCCAGCAGCTCGGCCTGCTCGAACTCCTCCGCCGGGATCGGCGGGTGGGTCGGACGCGCCAAGCCGAACCCAAAACCGTCCGCCGTGGTGCCCGCCGCCACCTCGCCAGACTGCGCGCCGGTCTGCGCCTGCCCGCCGGTCTCCGGGGCGGGGGTGTCCAGGTCGAAGATCGAGCCCTGCCCGATCAGCGCGTCCTGCTGGGCCTTCTGACCGGCGCCCTGGGCCTGCTCGAGCACCGCGAGCATGCCCTTGCGGGTCGCTCCGGTGGTGCCGAACGCCCCGCACTTGATCAACGCCTCGATCGCCTTCTTGTTGACCGTGCGGTTGTCCACGCGCTCGCAGAAGTCCCACAGCGAGGTGAACGCTCCGCCCTCCTCGCGCGCCCGCTTGATCGACTCGACCGCCTGGTAGCCGACGCCCTTGACGGCGTCCAAGCCGAAGCGGATGTTGCCCTGCACGACCGTGAACTCGTGGTCTGGGAGATTCACGTCCGGTGGCAGGATCTCGATCCCCATCTCCTCGCAGCGCGCGACGAAGAACGGGACCTTGTCCTTCGTGGACATCACCGATGAGATCAGCGCCGCCATGTACTCGGCCGTGTAGTTGGCCTTCAGCCAGGCGGTGCGGTAGGCGATCAGCCCGTAGCAGGCGGCGTGGCTCTTGTTGAACGAGTAGTCGGCCGACTTTTCGTTGGTCTGCCACAGGAACTCGATCACCTCGGTCTTCGTGCCCGACGCGCGGCAGCCCTCCATGAACTCGGGCTTCAGCGCTGCCATCGCGGCGCGGTTCTTCTTGCCGATCGCCTTGCGCAGATCGTCGGCCTTGGCGCCCGAGAAGCCGGCCAGCTCCTTGGAGATCTGCATCGCCTGCTCTTGGTAGAGGATCACGCCGTTGGAGGATTCGAGGATCGGGCGCAGGCGCTCGTCCGGGTAGGAGATCGCCTGCGGGTTGTGCTTGCCCTTGGCGTAGACCGGGATCTGGTCCATCGCGCCCGGGCGATAGAGCGCGTTGAGCGCCACCAGGTCGTTGAATTCGTCGGGGCGCACCTTCTTCAGCGCCTCGCGCATGCCCTCGGACTCGAACTGGAACACGCCGGTGGAGTCGCCTCTGGCCATCATCTCGTAGGTGGCCTTGTCATCCAGCGGGACCTCCGTCCAGTCCGGACGCTCGCCGGTCGAGCGCTCGATGATGTCGAGCGCGTCCTCGATCACGTCGAGGTTGCGCAAACCGAGGAAATCCATCTTCAGCAGGCCGATGTCCTCGATCGGCTTCATCGAGAACTGCGTGACGGTGCGCCACACGCGCTCACCGTGCTCATCCGTGCCTCCGTCGGCGAGCTGCAGGGGCACGATGTCGGTCAATGGTCGATCGGCGATCACGACCGCCGCGGCGTGGATCGAGGAGTTGCGGACGATCCCCTCGAGGCCCTGCGCGACGTCGATGATCTGTTTCGCCGTGGGGTCCTCGTCGCAGGCCTTGCGCAGCGGCTCGCCGCTCTTCAGGCAATCCTCGAATGATGGAGAACGACCCATGATCGGATCGGGGATCAGCTTCGCCAGACGATCGCCGGCCCCGTAGTCGAAGCCGAGCACGCGGGCCGCGTCACGCGTGGCAGCGCGGGGGAACATCTTGCCGAAGGTGACGATCTGCGCGACCGACTCGCGCCCGTACTTCTCGGTCACGTATTTCATCACCCGCTCGCGCCCACGCACCGAGAAGTCGATGTCGATATCGGGCATCGACACGCGCTCGGGGTTCAGAAAGCGCTCAAACAGCAGGTCGTACTGCAGCGGGTCCACGTCGGTGATCGCCAGGCAGTAGGCGACGATCGAGCCGGCGGCCGAGCCGCGTCCGGGGCCGACGGCGATCCCGTTCTCCTTGGCGAACTTGACGAAGTCCCAGACGATCAGGAAGTAGGCGTTGAAGCCCATCCGGTCGATCACATCGAGCTCCATCTCCATGCGCGCCATCGCCTCGGCCGGTGGCGGGTCGCCGTAGCGCAGGCGCAGGCCCTCCTGCACCCGCGCGCGCAGGTACTCGCGCTCGGAGAGACCGTCGGGCGTCTGATAGCTGGGGATCAACTGCTTGTCGAGCTCGAGCTGCACCGAGCAGCGCTCGGCGATCTCGACGGTGCTCGCGATCGCCTCGGGCCACTCCGCGAAGGCGGCGGCCATTTCCGCGGAGTCGCGCAGGTAGAACTCGTTGGTTTCGAAGATCATCTTCGGCGCGGCGAGCGTGCTCTTGGTCTGCACGCACAGCAGCGCCGTGTGGTGGCCGTGGTCCTCGCGGCGCAGGTAGTGAACGTCGCCGGTGCCGACGAGGCTGCCCCCGACTTCACGGGCGATGCGGACGATGCCCTCGTTGCACTTGTCCTGGTCGGCCAGGCCGTTCTTCTGGACCTCGAAGTAGACGTTCTCAGCGCCGAAGATCTGCAGCAGTTCGTCGGCGTGTGCGCGCGCGTCGTCGTTGCGGTCCTCCACGAGGCGCTGGCAGAAGCGCGATGCCAGGCAGCCGGTGAGCGCGATCACCCCCTCGGAATGGCGCTGGACCTGCTCGAGGTCGACCGTCGGCTTGCCGCGGTGCAGGCCTTCGAGGAAGCCGGCGGAGGAGAGCTTGACGAGGTTGCGGTAGCCCGCGTCGTCGGCGGCGAGCAGCGTCAGGTGGTTGCGCTCGACGCGGGTGGGTGGGCTCCCCTTCGATCCGGTCGCGACCGTGTGGTCGTCGACGAGGTAGATCTCGCAGCCGACGATCGGCTTGACCCCGTGCTTGGCGCAGGCCTTGTGCAGCTCGACCGCGCCGTTCATCACGCCGTGGTCGGTCAGGCCGAGCGCGGGTTGACCAAATTCAGCCGCGCGCGCCGCCAGCGCGTCGATCTTGCAGGCACCGTCGAGCAGCGAGTACTCGGAGTGCACGTGCAGGTGGGCGCAGGCGGGGGTGCTCACTGGGCGTTGATGTTAGGCGGCGCGGCGGCGGCTGCGCGACGCTCGCGCCGCTGTTTGCGCCTTAACCGCACGCGTCCGAGCAACGACATGCTGTGCTTGTGCAGCGCACGCTGCTCGGCGACCGCGGCGGACAGCGGATCGAGCTCCACGGAGGGTCTGAGGGCGGGAGCGTCGGCGAGCTCCGCGGACGCACCGGCGGCGGCGTCTCCGGCGAGCTCCTCGGGTTCGCCGGCAGCGGCATCGAGCAGTTCTCCGGGCTCGTCTGCGGATGCCTCGGCGCGCGCCCGCAGCCGTTCGACGGCGGCCGCGAGGGCATCGGCGAGCTCCTCGCGGTGCTCGGCGGCGGGCGCCACCGGCCGTTGGGTCGTCGTCCCCCCCGCGCTGGACTCGCGCGTCGCCGCGGTCCGCAGCTGGGCCATCGTGCCCTTCAGCTCTGCCACCAGCAGCTCCATCCGCCGGTAGCCGGCGCGTATCTCCGCGAGCCGGCGTTCGGCCTGCACGCGCGCCGTGCGCTCGGCGTCGATCTCGCGGCGGATCTCCAGGGCGTGGCGCTCGAGCTCGTCGAAGCGGGCGCGCAGCTCCCGCTCGCCGGTCGCGCGCAGCTCGCTCAACTCGGCGACGGCGGCCTGTTCGGCCTCGTCGAGCTCGCGCTGTGCGCTCTCCAGGCGCTGGGAAAGCTCGCGCGCGTGATGCTCGCTGGCGCCTAGGCGGCGGGTGAGGCGGTCGATCTCGGCGCGGCTGTCGCGCTCCGCGCGGGCGCGGCGGTCCTCGGCCTCGACGCGCAGCTGCTGCTCGGCGTACTCGCGCTGCTTGACGCTGCGCAGCTCGTGCTCGCGCTCGGCCACCGACGCCTGCTCGGCGACGAGCCGCTCAGCGAAGATCGCCCGCTCCTCGGCCGCCTCCCGCACCTGCTCGCGCAGGCTGGAGAGGTGGGTCTCGAGCGTCTGCACGGTGGCCTCGGCCACTTCGGCGCGGCGCGTGAGCGCGTCCGTCGGGTCGGCTTGCCCGGGGTTGGCCTGTCCAGGGTGGGCGGGATCCCAATCAATTGCACGGCGCGCGCGGCGCTCGGCCAGCAGATCGCGCTCGCTCGGCCGCGGCGTCTCTCCGGGTTTCTCTGATCCCTCGGGCATCACAACTGCCGCCCAGGCTATGGGTGAGACCGGACGCGACCGGCGGGGTCCGGCTTACTCGTTGTGCAGGCGCCAGGCCATCCGCGACTGCAGCGACCACAGCTCGATGAAGCCGGGCGAGGCGGTCTGCGAGAAGAGCCCGCCGGACTGCGGCGAAGGAGGCGAGGCTCGCGTCGTAGACGGCGTCCGGCGCCGAGCGCGTGACGACGCGGGCGTGGCCCTTGAAGAGCTTGACCCCGACGGTCCCCGAGACGTAGCTCGTGAGACGTGCTCCATGTAGGCGTCGAGATCGGCGCGCAGCGGCTCCCACCACAGCCCGGCGTAGACGAGGTAGGCCCACTGGCGCTCGAGCCCCGCCTTGAACTGGTTCTGGTGGATCGTGCAGACGAGTCGCTCGAGCTCGCGATGGGCGGGCAGCAGGATCGCGGCGGCGGGCACCTCGTAGATGTCGCGGACCTTCAGCCCGACGATCCGATCCTCGATGTGATCGACGATCCCCACGCCGTGGCGCGCGCCCGTCGCGGCGACCCGTTCGAGCAGCTCCACGAGCTCCAGGCGCTCGCCGCCGAGCGCGACGGGCACGCCCCGCTCGAACTCGATCTCCAGAACCTCGGCCTCGTCGGGGGCGCGCTCGGGGGGCGTGACGAGCTGGAAGACGTCGTCCTCGGGCGCGTGGTCGAGGTCCTCGATCCAGCGGCCCTCCGAGGAGCGACCCCAGAGGTTGTCGTCGATCGAGTACGGGGCTTGAGACTCGCGGTGGCCGGGGATCCGGTCTGGGACTTGATCGGGATGCCGTGCTCGCGCGCGTAGGCGATCTCCTCCTCGCGGCCCATCTGCCAGGAGCGCACGGGCGCGATCACCTTCAGCTCGGGGGCGAGCGTCGCGACGGTCGCCTCGATCCGCACCTGGTCGTTGCCCTTGCCGGTGCAGCCGTGGGCGATCGTGTCGCAGCCGGCGCGGCGCGCGTGCTCGACCGCGAGCTTCGCGATCAGCGGCCGCCCGAGCGCGGTGAACAGCGGATAGTCGCCGTACAGCGCGTTGGCCTTGATCGCGGGCAGGACGTACTCGCGCGCGAACTCCTCGCGCGCGTCGACGACGTTGCACTCCAGCGCGCCCAGACGCAGGGCCTTGTCTTCGATCACCGCGTAGTCCTCGCCCGGCTGGCCGAGGTTGACGGTCAGGCAGACGACCTCGGCGGAGTACTCGTCCTGGATCCACTTCAGCATCACGCTCGTGTCGAGGCCGCCCGAGTAGAGCAGCAGCACGCGATGCACCTCGGCCGGGTCGGCCTCGTAGGAGGCGGTGCGGGGAGCGTTGACTTGGGGCATTGAATCCTCGGACATGGCGGCGAACCCTACCTGTCAGTCCTGCCCGGCGAGGGCCGCGCCCAGGCGCGCAAGCGCCTCGTCGATCTCCGCCTCGGAGACGATCAGCGGCGGGAGCAGGCGCACGGTCGTGGGCCCGGTGGCGTTCACGATCAGACGCTCGGACAGCAGCGCGCGCCGGGCGACCTCCGGGGCGGGGACGTCGAGCTCGCAGGCGAGCATCAGCCCGCGCCCGCGCACGGAGACGACGTGCGGCAGCGCTTCCAGGCCGGCCGCGAGCCGCAGGCCGAGCTCGCGCACGCGGGCGAGCAGCGCGGGGTCCTCGGTCACGTCCAGCGCGGCGAGCGCCGCGGCGGCGATCACGGGGCCCCCGGCGAACGTCGAGCCATGATCGCCGGGTTCCAGTACGTCCGCGAGGCGCGGGCCGGTGACGAGCGCGCCGATCGGCAGCCCGCCGCCGAGCGCCTTCGCGACGGTGATCGCGTCGGGGGTGACGCCGGTCTGCTCGTAGGCCCAGAGCGTGCCGGTGCGGCCCATCCCGGTCTGGACCTCATCGAAGATCGAGCGCCGCGCCGTGCTCGTCGCAGGCCTCGCGCGCGGCCCGAAGCGTCTCCTCGGAGAGCACGTTCACGCCCGACTCGCCCTGGATCGGCTCGAGCAGCACCGCGGCGGTACGCTCGTCGACCGCGCCGGCGATCGCCTCGGGCGTGGGCTCGACCGCGCGGAAGCCGGGGACGAGCGGCGCGAACGGAGCCTGCTTCGACTCCTGCGGGGTCGCCGACAGTGCGCCGTAGGTACGGCCGTGGAAGGCGCCGTACACGGATACGACATCCCCCGCGGGACGGGCCTTGCGGGCGAGCTTGATCGCGGCCTCAGACGCCTCCGCGCCGGAGTTGCAGAAGAACACCTTTCCCCCGAGGCTCGACCGCGAGAGGCGCGCGGCGAGGCGCATCGCCGGCTCGGTGTAGAACAGGTTCGAGACGTGCATCAGCCGCCCGGCCTGCTCGCGCACGGCCGCGACCACCTGGGGATGGCAGTGCCCGATGTTCGTGACGGAGATGCCGCAGAGGAAGTCGAGGTACTCGTTCCCGTCGACATCCCACAGGCGAGCGCCCTCCCCGCGCACGAACTCGACGGGGAAGCGCGCGTAGGAGTGGATCACGCTCGAATCCTCGAGCGCCTGCAACTCGGCGAGGCTCATGTAAAGCCTCCCTCCTCGACTCCATCCACAAGGCTCACGGAGAGCCCTCGATCTTCGTGCCGACCCCTGCGTCGGTGAACAGCTCCAAAAGCAAGGAGTGCGGCGTGCGCCCGTCGAGGATGTGTGCGGCGCTGACCCCCTGGTGGATCGCGTCGAGGCAGGCCTGGAGCTTGGGACGCATGCCGCCGTCGAGGCTCGGCAACGCAGCCTCGACCTGCTCCGCCGAGGCCTGCCCGATCAGGCTCGAGGGGTCGGCCGGGTCGCGCAACCAGCCGGGGACGTCGGTCAGGAAGATCACCTTCTGCGCGCCCATCGCGCCTGCCACAGCGCCGGCGGCCTCGTCGGCGTTGACGTTGTAGGAGCGCCCGTCGCGGTCGGCGCCGACGGAGGCGATCACGGGGATGTAGTCGCTCGCGACGTGCTCGATCACGCCGGCGTTGACGCGCTCGATCCGCCCGACGAAGCCGATGTCCTCGCCGCCGGGGCCCTCGCGCCGCACGACGCGAAACAGCGAGCCGTCGTCGCCGCAGAGGCCGACCGCGGGCTGGCCGTGGCCGGCGAGACGCAGCACGATCTCCTTGTTGACCTTGCCGACGAGCACCATCTTCGCGACCTCGACGGTGTCCGCGTCGGAGACGCGCAGGCCGCCGACGAACTCGACGGGCAGGTGCAGGCGCTCCATGTAGGCGGTGATCTCGGGACCGCCGCCGTGGACGACGATCGGGTTCAGGCCGACGTACTTGAGCAGGACGACGTCGCGCGCGAACTCCTCGCGCAGGGCGGGATCCTCCATCGCGGCGCCGCCGTACTTGATCACGACCGTCTTGCCGTGGAACTCCCGATGTAGGGGAGCGCCTCTAAAAGCGTGCCGACGTCTCTCATCGAAGTCGCCTCTGTTTGGGATTGCTGTTTTTATGGGAGACCGTCGCGCACAGCAACCGAAGCCGGGCTTGTATCGCCGGTCTCGGCGCGATCTGATCGAGCCGGGGGGCTTGTATTCGGACGCTCATGTCGTGTAGTCCGCGTTGATCGTCACGTACTCGTGCGAGAGGTCGGAGAAGAACACCTCGGTCTCGGCGCCGTCGCCCGGGAGCGTGATCTCGTATTCGACTTCCTTCGCCTTCAGCGCCTCCTCCAACACGGCTTCGTCGTAGTCGATCGCGGCGCCCGCCGAGCACACGTGGATGCCCTCGAGCGTGATGTCGACCGCCAGCGGCGCCGTCCCCGGCATTGCCGCCCCGACCGCCTGGACGATCCGGCCCCAGTTGGGGTCGCCGCTGTGCAGCGCGGCCTTCACGAGCGGCGAGTTGGCGACCGCGCGCGCGACCGCCTCGGCGCCCTCCAGGTGACCGCCGCGCACGACCACCCGCGCGATCCGCGCGGCGCCCTCGCCGTCGGCGACCATCATGATCGCGAGCTGGCGCAGGAGCGCGTCGAGCGCCTCGCCGAAGCGCAGCTCGTCCTCGGACTCCGGCGCGACCCTCACCCCGGAGGCGCCGGAGCACATCAGCACGGCGATGTCGTTCGTCGAGAGCTGGCCGTCGACGGAGGCGCGGTCGAACGAGCGCTTGACGGTGACCCCGAGCAGCAGGTCGGCGGTCGCGCGCTCCAGCGCCGCGTCGGTCTGGACGAAGCAGAACATCGTCGCGAAGCGCGGCGAGATCATCCCCGCGCCCTTGCACTGTGCCGTCAGACGGACCGGACCGCCGGAGAGCTCGACCTCCAGGCAGGCGCGCTTCTCGAACGCGTCGGTCGTCTGGATCGCCTGCTGGAAGTCGGCGTCGCCCTCGCGGCGCAGCTCGCCGTTGGCGGCGAGGATGCCCTTTCAGCATCGCGTCCACCGGCAGGTACTGGCTGATGCCGCCGGTCGAGGCGAGCACGACGGTGGACTCGTCGACCCCGGCGGCGATCGCCGCGGCGCCCTGGGTCTTGGCGGCGTCGTCGAGCCCGCGCCGGCCGGTCGCGGCGTTCGCGCAGCCGGCGTTCGCGAGGATCGCGCGCAGCGAATCGAGCCGGCAGCGCTCCTGGCTGACGAGCACCGGCGCCGCGGGCGTCCCCGAGGCGGTGAAGCGCGCAGCGCTCACGGGATCCTCGGCGTCGCACACGAGCAGCCCGAGATCGCGGTTGCCGCTCGGCTTGATCCCGCACGCCACGCCGGCCGCGCGGAAACCGGCGGGCAGGCCCACGTCGGGACCGAGATCGCGCACGTGCGCGGGCGCAGGCACCCAGCGCGAGTGAAAGAACGGCCGCGGCGGGTCCAGCGGCGGCCCGGTCACCGAAGATGTCTTTGCCGGCGCTCACAGCCGAGGACCTCCTGCGCTGCCGGGTTCTCATGTCAGAGCTGTCTCTCCGGTTCAGCGGTTCATACCAATCCTTCCGTCTCGGGCAGGCCGAACATCACGTTCAGGTTCTGCACCGCCTGCGAGGAGGTCCCCTTCCAGAGGTTGTCGATCGCCGAGAGCACGATCACCTTGCCGCTGTGCGGGTCGGCCTTCGCGAACACGCGGCAGAAGTTCGTCGCCTGCACGTCGCGCGTGCCCGGCGGCGCGCCCACCACCTCCACGAACGGCTCGTCGGCGTAGGCGGCGAGGAACAGCTCAGCCAGCTCGCCGTCCTCGACGCGGCGCGTCGGCGTCACGTAGCAGTCGGCGAGCTCGCCCTGGTCGAGCGGGACGAGGTGCGCCTGGAACAGCACCGCGACCTCGTCGCTCGCGCCGGCCGCGGCGCGCAGCGGCGAGAGCTGCTCCTCGATCTCCGGCGTGTGGCGGTGGGCGGCGACCTTGTAGGGCAGGATGTTCTCGCCCGCGAACGAGCCGTGCGTCGTCTCGTCGAACGTGCGGCCCGCCCCCGAGAGGCCCTGCTTGGCGTCGATCACGACGTCGGCGATCAGCCCGGCGCGCGCGAGCGGCGCGAGGCCGAGCAGCGAGGCCGTCGGGTAGCAGCCGGGGTTGGCGACGATCGCGGCGCTCGCGATCTGCTCGCGGTGCAGCTCGGTCAGCCCGTAGACGGCCTGCGGGAGCAGATCCGGGCGCGGGTGCTCGCCGTACCAGCGTTCGTAGGTGGCAAGCGCCGAGAGCCTGAAGTCGGCGCTCAGGTCGACCACGCGCGCGCCGCGATCGCGCAGGTCGCCGACCGTCGGCGCGGCCGCCGCATGGGGATAGGCGACGATCGCCGCGTCGAGCTCGCCGTAGGCGTCGAGCTCGAGCTGCTCGATCTCGAGCGGCACGCGATAGCGCGGATACAGGTCGTCCAGGCGCCTGCCGACCTCCGAGCGCCCCGTCACGGCGACCAGCTCGAAGCGCGGGTGGCGCCACAGCAGGTGCGCGGCGAGCGCGCCGGCGAAGCCCGTCGCGCCGGCGACGAGCACGCGCGGAGAACCGGCCGCGAAGCTCTGCGGCGCGGGCGCACCGGCCGCGGCGCGCGTCGAGGGAAGCTCAGCCACGCAGCTCACCCCCCAGCTCGCCCAGCGCCGCCACGATCTTTGCGCGCGCGGGAGCGACATCCTCGTCGGTCAGCGTCTGCTCCTGGCCGCGGAACGACAGCGCCAACGCCAGCGAGCGCCTGCCCTCGCCGACCTGCGGGCCGGTGTAGACGTCGAACACGCTCACGTCGTCGAGCATCTCCCCGCCCGCCTTCTTCACCCGCTCCAGCACCCGCGCGGCGGCGACAGAGTCGGGCAGCACGACCGCGAGGTCCTGGCGCAGCGACGGCACCGACGCGAACGGCGCGAAGGCCGCCACGGGCGGGGACGCGGCGGCGAGCTTGCCGAGGTCGATCGCGAACACGGCCGTGCGCCCCAGGTCCCACTCCGCGGCGACGAGCGGGTGCACCTCCCCCACGAAGCCGACCGAAGCCGGGGACACTCGCCTTCGGCGAGCATCCCCGTTTCGGCCATCGCGGGCTCCGCTCCCTCGCCTGCCGGCGAGCACCTCGGCGCTGCGGCCGGGATGCAGGAACGGCCAATCGTCGGCCGGCTGCACCGACCAGGCGACGTGGAACTTGTCGAGCACCCCTTCGAGCAGCGCCTTGACCGCGAAGAAGTCCGCCTCGCTGCGCTCGCCGCGCCAGGATTTGGACGCCCGCCCATCCAGCGCGCCGGTCAGCAGCGCGCCGAGCGCGTGGTGTTCCTCGACCGGCGTGGCGATCGTCGGCGCAGCGTCGTTTGTGCGGCTCGCACCGGCCGGGTCGAGCTCGCGATCCCCGCCATCCGGCGCGCTTCCGGCAGGGGCCTCCCCCACGGCCGCGCGGGCGGGCGGGCTCCGATACACGGCCCCCGACTCGAAGATCGCGACGTCCGGCCCGTTGCGCGACACGTTGTGTCGCGCAACGTCCAGCAGCGAGCCGAGCAGCGTCGGGCGCAGCGTCGACTGGGTCTCCGACATCGGGTTCTCGAGCCTCACCACCCGCCGCAGCGGGTGCTCGCTGGGCAGGCGCAGCCGGTCGAGCAGGCCGGGGTCGGTGAAGCTCCAGCCGACGACCTCGTGCAGGCCGCGGCCGACGAGCGCGTCCTCGGCCGCGCGGCGCACTCTCTGGGCGTGGCTGAGCAGCCCCACGGCGCCGCGGCGCGCGGGCAGCGTCGCCGGCAGCTTCTCCAGGCCGTCGATCCGCGCGACCTCCTCGATCAGGTCGACCTCGCGCGTGACGTCGACGCGCCGCAGCGCCGGCACGGTCACGTCGAGGCCGCTCTCCGAGGCCGCCGGCGACGTCTCGGACGCCCGCGCACCCGATGCCCCGAGCGCCCCCGGATCCGAGATCTCGGGCGTGATCAAACCCGGCGCCTCGACCACCTGGAAGTCGAGCGCCTCCAGGATCTCCGCCTGGCGCTCGCGCGCGACCGGCAGCCCGAGGATCGACTCGCACCCGCGCCTCCCGCAGGCGGATCACCTGCTCCGGCGCCGGCTCCCAGCCGACGTCGATCGTGCCGGGGGCCACGCGCGCGCCGCAGCACTCGATCAGCAGCCGCGTCGCGACGGCCTGCGCGTGCATGCACTGCTCGGGCTGCGAGGCCCTTCTCGAAGCGCCCCGACGCCTCGCTGCGCAGACCGAGGCTCCACGAGGTGCGGTGGATGTTCGGGCCGCTCCACGTCGCCACCTCCAGCAGCACGCGCGTCGTCTCCGGCCGCACCTCCGAGCGGGCGCCACCCTTCACGCCCGCGATCGACGTCGGCCCCTCGGCGTCGGCGATCACGACCATCTCCGCGTCGAGCGTGCGCGTCTCGCCGTCGAGCGTGTCCACCTGCTCGCCTTCGGTCGCGCGGCGCACCGTCAGACGCTGGCCGGCGACGTGGTCGAGGTCGAACGCGTGCAGCGGCTGGCCGGTCAGCAGCATCGCGTAGTTGGTGATGTCGACGACGTTGTTGATCGGTTTCTGCCCGGCCGCCATCAGGCGCGCCTTCAGCCAGGGCGGCGAGGGGCCGACCACGACGTCCTCGAACACGCGCGCGGTGAAGCGCTTGCACAGGTCGGGACACTCGACGACCACCTCGGCGCCATCCACGGGACCGTCCGAACCCGAGTCCTCGCTCCAAGGCGCGTCGGCCAGCGGCGCTCCGGTGGCCGCGTGCAGCTCGCGCGCGACCCCGTAGACCCCGAGGCAGTCGGGCCGGTTCGGGGTGATCTCCAGCTCCAGCACCTCGCCGGCGATCGGCAGCACATCCGCGAGCGGCGTTCCCGGGGCGAGCTCCGCGTCGAGCGTGAGATCGTCCAGCACGAGAATCCCCTCGCTGGGTGAACCGGGGGGGCTCAAATCCAGCTCGGTCTCGGCACAGATCATCCCTTCGGAGACCACGCCCCTGAGCTTCGCCTGCTTGATCTTCGTTCCATCTCCCATCACCGCACCCGGCGTCGCGACCGCGACCGTCTGTCCCGCGGCGACGTTCGGCGCGCCGCACACGATCGTCGCCGGCCGGTGCTCGACGCCGCGTTTATCGCCCCTGGGTCCGGGACGCTCACAGGGCCGGCATCCCCAAGGTCAACCTTGCACACCTTCAGTCGATCCGCGTCGGGGTGTTGTTCCACCTCCAACACCCTTCCCACGACGAACTTCTCAACCGCACTCACCCCGTGGTGATGGATCGCCTCGACCTTCGTCCCGGTCATCGTCAAGCGCTCCTCGATCCCCTTCGCATCCAGCGCTGGATCGCAGTATTCACGCAACCAATCCAGAGGAACCCTCATCAGAACTGCTCCAAGAAACGCAGGTCGTTTTCGTAATACAGCCTCAGATCGGGAATCCCGTGCTTGAGCATCGCGATCCGCTCGACCCCCATCCCCCAGGCGAAACCCTGCACCTTCTCCGGGTCATACCCCGGTGAGTTTGCCTCCGTAGTGGGAACGTAGGAGTAGACATTTGGATCGACCTCACCGGCGCCGAGCACCTCCAGCCAACCCTCGCCCTTGCACAGGTAGCAGCGTGGGTGCGCGGCTCCGATTCCAGGAAGCCCTTCCCCCCGCAGTGAAAGCACGACACGTCGACCTCGACGCTCGGCTCGGTGAACGGGAAGAAATGTGGCCGCAGCCTGACATCGCGCTCGTCTCCGAACACCGCCCTCGCAAACGCCAGCAGCGTGCCCTTCAGGTCCCCCAACGTGATGTCCTCGTCGACCGCCAGCCCCTCGACCTGGTGGAACTGGGGCGTGTGCGTCGCGTCGGAGTCGGGCCGGTACACGCGCCCGGGGATCACCACGTACAGCGGCGGCGGATGCGCCTCCATCGCCCGCACCTGCATCGGCGAGGTGTGGGTCCTCAGGACCACATCCTCGGAGACGTAGAACGTGTCCGTCCGCGCCCGCGCGGGATGCGTCGGGGAGTGGTTGAGCGCGTCGAAGTTGTAGTGCACCGTCTCCACCTCGGGCCCCTCCATCACGGTGAAGCCCAACCCGAGGAAGATGTCTTCCAGCTCGCGCATCGTGCTCGTCAGCACGTGCAGCCGGCCGATCGGCTGGGGCGGCGCGCCGGGCAGCGTCACGTCGACGCGGTCCTGCTCCAAGCCCCGCTCCAGCTCCGCCGCGCCCAGCTGCGCCGCGCGCGCCTCGATCAACGCCTCCAGTGCCTGCCGCGCCTGGTTGGCGGCCTTGCCGACCGCGCCCCGCTGCGCCGGCTCCAGCTCGGCCACGCCACGCAGCAGCTGCGGCAGCTCGGCCTTGCGGCCGAGGTAGCCCACGCGCAGCCCCTCCAGCGCCTCGCTGGTGGCGGCCTTGGCGATCTCGCCCTCGGCCTCTGCTCTCAGTTGCTCGATCCGCTCGATCATCTCTCGCCCTGACCCTATTTCGCCGCGAGCCTATTTGCTTGCCTGGTCAGCTCGTACAGCGCCACGGTCGCGGCCATCGCGGCGTTCAGCGACTCGGCCTCGGCCGCGATCGGGATGTGCGCCGTGCGCTCGCACGCGCTCACGACCTCCGGCGGCAGCCCCTCGCGCTCGGCGCCGACGAGCAACGTGACCGGACTCGCCGACGCCGACGTAGTGGTGGGCAGGGCGGGCCGCTCAACACCTCGCCCTCGTGGGCCACGAGCGCAACCCGCTCGCCCGGCAGCTCCGCGACCGACTCCACGCGCGCGATCTCCACCTCGAAGATCGCCCCCATGCTCGCCCGCACGGCCTTCGGCCCGTACGGATCGGCGCAGCCCGGGCCGAGCGCCACGCTGCTCGCGCCGAACGCGCTCGCCGAGCGCAGCACCGTGCCGACGTTCCCCGGATCGCCGACGCCGTGCAGGTACACGCACAGCGGTCCCGCTGGCGCCGGCGCCCAGCGCTGCTCGTAGACGCCGATCACGCGCGTGCCCGAGCCCAGCGTCGAGACCGCCGCCAGCGCCCGCGCCTCGACGTCGACGAAGTCGCTCCCCGCCGAGCCCGCTGCCCGCCACGCGGAAGCCTTCGACCGCGCGCGATCCCGCCCGCTCGGCCGCGGCGATCAGATCCTCGCCCTCGGCCGCGAACCGGCCCTCGCGCGCGCGATCGCGCTTGCTCTGAAGGCGCTTGATCGCCTTCAGACGGGGATTGTGTGGGAGGTGATTCGCATCTGTGGTCATCTGGTTCAGTCGTGCTGGGTCGTTCGTCCTCGCTGTCGGGATCGGGACAAAAAAAAGCGCCGTCCTTTTCAGGAGCGACGCCCGCGGGGCCCTTCTCTGTCGAGTGCTTTGCTCTAAGCAGCCGACGCCTCGCGGGCTGGCTCGGAGGTCGCCGCGGAGGCCGCAGCCTCGCGGGAGACCTCCACGAAACGTCGGAACGTGTCCGCGTCGCGCACGGCGATGTCCGCGAGCACCTTGCGGTCGAGCTCGACGCCGGCCAGCATCAACCCGTGCATGAACGTCGAGTAGCTCATCCCGTTCTGCCTTGCGGCGGCGTTGATCCGCGTGATCCACAGCCTGCGGAAGTCGCGCTTGCGGTTGCGCCTGTCCCTGTAGGCGTAGGCGTCCGCCTTCAGCAGCGCCTCCTTCGCGCGCTTGTAGTTCGAGTGCGCCTCGCCCCGGAAGCCCTTCGTCTGCTCGAGTACCGCGCGGCGCTTCTTCTTGGCGTGGACCGACCGCTTGACCCGGTCACTTGCCCACCCCCAGCATCCGCTTGATCCGCGGCGTGTCGTCGTCGGACATGATCTTCGGACCGCCCAGCGCGCGCTTCTTTTTCGGCGACTTCTTCTCGAGGATGTGGCTCGTGAAGGGATGGCGCCCGCGCACCTTGCCGGTACCGGTGACTTTGAAGCGCTTCTTCGCGCCGGTGTGGGTCTTCATCTTGGGCATCGCGCGCGTGATTATGACACGGCGCCGTCGGACGGCGCCCGCGTGGCCTCAGGCTTGCGGCTCGGGCGACGGCGCGTCCGCGCCGTCCACGACCGCCGGCTCAGCGGCCACCGGCTCGACCTCGGCCTCCGCCGCGGCCGCGCCGTTCTCTGCCACAGACCCGCTCGGCGGTGCAGCGGGCGTCGCCTCGCTCGCGCCGTCTGCGGCAGCCACCCCATTCTCCGCCGGTGTCCCGGCCGCCGCGGCAGGTGCATCGCCATCGCCATGCGTCCCCTCGCCGACCGTGCCTGCGAGGACCGCTTTGGAGGGCGCCATCATCATCGTCATGTTGCGCCCTTCCTGCATCGGGCGCTGCTCGACGACGCCCAGCTCGGCGAGTTCCTCCGCGAGGCGGTCGAGGATCATCGTGCCGCGCTCGGGGTGCGTGACCTCGCGCCCGCGGAACATGATCGTGACCTTGACCTTGTCCTTGTGCTTGAGAAAGCGCTCGACGTGGTGCTTCTTCGTGTCGTAGTCGTGCTCGGCGATCTTCGGGCGGAACTTGATCTCGCGGACCGTGATCTGCTGCTGGTGCTTCTTCGCCTGCTTGACCTTCTGCGCCTGCTCGTACTTGTACTTCGAATAGTCGAGCACCCGGCACACCGGCGGGCGCGCCTCGGGGGCGACCTCGACCAGGTCGAGATCGCGTTCCTGGGCGAAGACGAGCGCGTCCGGGGTCTTCATCACGCCGACCTGGTTGCCCTCGTCGTCGATCACCCGGACCTCGGGCACGCGGATGCGCTCGTTGATCCTCGTCGTGTCCCGCTCGGGCGGGCGCCGGTCGAAGCGGCGTGGGACCGGCACTAGCTGTTGTTTCTACCGTGCGTCAAGCTGGATTACGCGCGGCGCTTTTGATTGGCGAGCTTCAACGGGGCCGAGTATAGCGCCGCGTGGGTGATCCGCAAGCTCCATACGCGAGAGGATGAGCCTGTGTTGAAAGCGCCTCGTCTCGAACAACAGCTCCGATCGGGCTTCCCGTGTCGTATTCCCGACCACACCTGTGCCCCTCCCCCCATTCACCGGCTCTCGGATCCCACCCGCTCCGTCTCCCCCAGCAGCCTGTCCTTCAAGTCCTCTATCGAAACGCTGCCGGTATCGCCCTTGCCGTGCTCGCGCACCGCGACCTCGCCCGCCTGCATCTCGCGCTCGCCGACGATCAGCATCCGCGGGATCTTGCGCAGCTCGGCCTCGCGGATCTTCTTCCCGATCGACTCGCCGCGCGCGTCGAGCTCGACGCGCAGGCCGGCCTTCTGGAGCGAGTCCCTGACGGTGGCGCCGTACTCGTTGAAGGGGTCGGAGATCGGCAGCACGATCGCCTGCACCGGCGCCAGCCACAGCGGCAGCTCGCCCCCGTAGTGCTCGAGCATGATCCCGATGAAGCGCTCGTAGGATCCGAACGCGGCGCGGTGGATCATCACCGGGCGGTGCTCCTGGTTGTCCGCACCCGTGTACGTCAGATCGAAGCGCTCGGGCATCGAGTAGTCCAGCTGCACCGTCCCCAGCTGCCACGAGCGCCCCAGCGAGTCGGTCATGTGCATGTCGATCTTCGGGCCGTAGAACGCACCGTCGCCCGGGTTCAGCTCGTACTCCAGTCCCTGCGCGTCGAGCGCGTTCTTCAGCTTCTCCTCGGCCTTGTCCCACATCTCATCGGTGCCGATCCGCTCCTCCGGGCGCGTCGAGAGCTCCAGGCGCACGTCGAAGTCGAACAGCGCATACGTCGCGAACGCCAGCTCCAGGCAGCCCCGCACCTCCTCCTGAACCTGCTCCTCGGTGCAGAAGATGTGCGCGTCGTCCTGCGCGAAGTGCCGCACTCTGAGCAGTCCGTGCAGAACCCCCGAGGGCTCGTTGCGGTGCAGCAGGCCCGGCTCGGAATAGCGCACGGGCAGGTCCCGGTAGGAGTGGCGCTGGGAGGCGTACAGGTGCGCGTGCCCGGGGCAGTTCATCGGCTTCACGCCCATCTCGCGCTCCTCGACCTTGACCGTGAACATGTTCTTGCGGTACTTCCCCCAGTGCCCCGAGGTCTTCCACAGCTCCGCGTCGAAGATCAGCGGCGTCTTCACCTCTTCGTAGCCGCGCTCGCGGCCCATCTCGCGCGAGACCGCGACGAGCTGGTTCCAGATCGCCGCGCCCGGCGGCAGCCAGAAGGCGGCGCCGGGCGAGACGTCGGAGAACGTGAACAGGCCGAGCTCTTTCCCGAGCTTTCTGTGGTCGCGTTCCTTTGCCAGCTCGACGCGCTCGAGGTACTCCTCCAGCTGGGCCTTGGAAAAGAACGCCGTCCCGTAGATCCGCGTCAGCATCGTCCTTGTCGAGTCCCCGCGCCAGTAGGCGCCGGCGACCGAGGTCAGCTTGAACGCGCCGACGCTCTTCGTGCTCGGCGCGTGCGGGCCGCGGCAGAGATCCGTGAACGGGCCGTTCGTGTAGAGCGAGACCGTTTCGAGCGGAGCCCCCACCTCCCCCGCTCCGTCCGCCGCGCCAGCGCCTGCTCCCGCCTGTGCAGCGTTTGCGACGAGGTCGTCGATCAGCTCGACCTTGTACGCCTGATCCTCAGCCGCGAAGCGCTCGCGCGCCTGCGCCGGCGTGACATCGACGCGCTCGAAACGCTCCGCCGCGCGCACGTGCGCGCGCATGCGCTCTTCGATCTTCGGGAAGTCCTCCTCGGAGATCGACACGCCCTCCGGGAACTCGAAGTCGTAGTAGAAGCCGTTCTCGATCGCCGGGCCCGATCGAGATCTTCACGCCCGGCCACAGCTCCATCACCGCCGCCGCGAGCACGTGCGCGGCGTCGTGGCGGATCAGCGCCAGCGCCTGCTCCTCGCTCTTCGCCGTCACGATCGCGATCCGCGCCCCGTCGGGCAACTCGCGCGCCAAGTCCCACAGTTCGCGGGCCGTGCCGTGCTGTCCGATCTTCGATCGGTCCGCTGGGTGGGCAGGACTCGGGCCTGCAGAGGTCTGGTCCGTAGGGGCCTGGTCCGTAGTTGTCGGGTTCGAAGCTGTCGGATCGGCAGGGCTCGAATCCGGATCGCCGCCGACCTCGATCGCGAGCGCCGCGCGCGCGAGCCCCGGCCCGATCGCCGCGGCGGCGTCCGCGCCCGTGGCGCCGTCCGCAAGCTCCAGCGCCTTGCCGTCTGGGAGTGTCACCGTGATCGCCATCTCGATCCAGCAGGCTACCCGCCCGCCCGCACGCCGACCGGCAAGCCGGCCAGCAGGGACGCCCGCGCGGCGGCGCCGGGGCTTTCCAGAACACGGAACGAGATCACGAATTGCAGACAATCGTCTGCGGCTTCTGCCATCATCGTGTCATGGACAACAGCGAGCAGATCTCCATCGCCATCACGCTATCCCCCGCCCAGGTCGACGAGGTTGTACGCGCCGCCTCCCAGAGTCGCGTCCCGAGCATCTCGACGCTGATCGCGGCGTCGCTCAACGCACCGCTGACGCGTGCGCCCGGCAGCGACTCCCCGTCGGCGCCAACCGATGCCACCGACCACGAGAACGGCACCGATCGCGTGAACGGCGCGGCCGGTGCGCCCGAGGACGCAGTTGACGAGGATTCTCAGATCGGTGGCTATCTGCCGATCGGCGCATCCGATCCGCGCCTGTCCCGGTCGCTGCTGCGGGGGCTCTCGCTGCTCACCTGCTTCGGCCGCGACGGCGCCGCGCGGGGAATCGTCGAACTCGCCGGCGACGCCGGCATGAGCCCCTCGACCGCGCACCGCTATGCCTCGACGCTCGTGGAGCTCGGCCTGCTGGAGCGAGACCCCAAGAGTCGCAAGTACCGGCTGCCGGGCGTCTGAGCTCAGAGCCGGTCGGACGCGGCCGCCCACCCACCCTCGCGCACGCCGTCCGGCGCGCGCGCGAGCATCGTGGCATGAGACCCAGCGGTGGGATCAGACCCAACGGCACCTCGATCGAGCACGCGCCCATCGACACGACGAACGCGCAGCACGAACATCGCGGAACGGAAGCCGATTCATCATCGCGGCCGTCCCCTCTCGATCCTGTGGCGCGTGTTCACCGTCAACACGATCGTCTTCGGGTTGGCGGTCTTCGTCCTGATCGTCAGCCCGGCGACGATCTCCAACCCGATCAAGCTCGCCGAGCTCGAGGTGATCGTCGGTCGGACTGCTCGTGACGCTGGCGGTCGATCTGGTGCTGCTCGCCGCTCGTGCTGGCCCCGCTGCGCCGGCTGGCGACGCTGATGGGCGCACATCGACCCGATGCGCCCCGGCCAGCGCGCGCTCGAAGAGCAACTGGGCGAGCTCCGAGACGATCGCGTTGGCACGGGCGCTTCAACACGATGCTCGACCGGATCGAGACCGAGCGGCGCGAGAGCGCCCATCGTGCGCTCGCCGCTCAGGAGGCCGAGCGACTGCGAATCGCCCGCGAGCTGCACGACGAGGTCGGCCAGACGCTGACCGCCGTCGCCCTGCGCGCCGAACGCGCCGCCGGCGAGCTGCCCACCGAGGCTCAGGCGCTGGCGCTGGGAGAGATCGTCGAGACGGTCCACCGTAGCCTCGACGACGTCCGCCGCATCGCCCGCGAGCTGCGCCCGGAGGCGCTGGACGACCTGGGGCTGATCGACGCGCTGATCTCGCTCTGCCTGCGGATGGAGCGCCAGGGCGCGCGGCGGGTGCTGCGCGAGCTCGAAGGCGGCCTGCCGCCGCTCAGTCCCGAGGTCGAGCTCGTGATCTACCGCGTCGCGCAGGAGGCTCTGACCAACGCGTTTCGCCACGCGGAGGCCTCCATGGTGCGTGTCGCGCTCAGGCGCTCGCGGACGAGAACGTGGTGCTCGAGCGTCGCCGACGACGGCCGCGGACTGCCCTCCCCGATGCCCGCCGATGTCAACGGGCTGGCCGGCATGCGCGAGCGGGCGATCCTGATCGCGGGTCGGCTCGAGATCGACTCGCCCTGCCGGTAGCGGGCGTGGAGGTGCGCCTGACGGTCGCGGCGAATGATCTCAGTGCAGACCAAGCCTCAGCGACCCGCCCGACATGACCACCCCACTGAAGATCCGCGTGCTGCTCGCCGACGACCACGAGGTCGTCCGCAGCGGGCTGCGCATGGTGCTCGAAGCCCAGTCGGACATCGAGGTCGTGGCCGAGGCGGGCGACGGGGCGCAGGCGCTGGAGCAGGCGCTCGCAGGCGAGATCGACCTGGCCGTGCTCGACGTCTCGATGCCGCGCATGACGGGCCTGCAGGCGGCCGCCGAGCTGCACCGGCGCCGGCCCGAGCTGCGGATCCTGATGCTCTCGATGCACGACAACGAGCAGTACTTCTTCGAGGCGCTGAAGGCCGGCGCCTCGGGCTACGTGCTGAAGACGGCCGCCAACCGCGACCTCGTCGAGGCCTGCCGCGCGTGCATGCGCGGCGAGGCGTTCCTCTATCCCCCGGCGGTTGCGACGCTCGTGCGCGACTACCTCGACGGCGCCCGCCTCGGCGAGGCGCCGCCGGAGGACCCCCTGACCGCGCGCGAGCTCGAAGTCGTGAAGCTGATCGCCGAAGGCCACACCTCGGAGGAGATCGCCACCGAGCTCGTGCTCAGCAAGAAGACCGTCGAGCGCCACCGCGCGAACGTGCTCGACAAGCTCGGCATGCGCAACCGGGTCGATCTCACGCGGTACGCGATCCGGCGGGGGTTGGTCGAGGCGTAGGGACGCTGAGCAGGTCGCTGCGGAAAGAGAAGAGGCGGCCACTTGGGCCGCCTCTTGGTGCTATTCAGATGTGAGCCGCGGGAGCGACTCGAGCTGGCTCTAGATCAAATCACTACCAGCTGGAGCTTGATTCGCTGTGCCCGGGGCAGCCGGTTTTGGTGCCTGTGGTGCTTTTACATTTGTGTTCTATCGCCACCCGTTGATTTCCGGACCACCTGAGTATTCATCGCCAGTGTTGGCTGCTTTCACCGTGATCGTGTATTCGTTGGTGGTGAGGCCGCTGGTTTCCTTCAATTCGGGTTCGGTCGTGGACGCTGCGATGTTGATCGAAGGCTCGATTTCGTGAAGCTTGGTCCTGCTTCCACCGATGTACGTGCCGCCGGTTTCGGTCGACTACGTCTCCATCGCCGTCTGGGCCGTCTGGGCCATCGTCTTCGCCGAGGAGTCATACGCCTTGCTCTTCTGGCTGAGCAGCGCCGGGATCGCGATCGCGGCGAGGATGCCGATGATCAGGATCACGACCAAAAGTTCGATCAGCGTGAACCCACCCTCATCGCGCACGCCTCGTGTTGAAAGCTTTCTCATCAAACCGCTCCTGTCAGCCCGCTCTCGTAATCGTCGGGGTATGCCCCTGATAACGGTCTGCAAGCCGGCGATGTATATGGGTATTAGTACCCATATACCCTTGGTTTACGAGAATCTTCAGTTGGGCGAACTTAGCCGGACTCGACCGCCCCGTCTCGCGTCCCGGCGGTCTGGCACCCATCTTACCCGGCGTACCGTCTATTCAAACAGGATCCGCGGCGCTGCCCGGGACGGGCTTGCGCGCCCGCACCTGGTAGACGGCGGTGATGCTCGTGTCGAAGCCATGCCGCGCGGCGCGCAGGTACAGCCGCCACACGCGCGTGCGCTGCACGCCGGCCAGCTGCTCGGCGCGCGCGAGGTTTTCATCCAGGCGCTTGGTCCACTCGCGCAGCGTGCGCGCGTAGTCCTCGCTGAAGCCCTCGATGTGGTTGACGTGGAAGCCGGCGCGCTCCACCGCGAGCTGGACGCGGGAGAGCGGCAGCGCCTCCCCGTCGGGGAAGACGTAGCGCATCGAGAACTCGTCGTCGAGCGACTCGTACTCGGGGTCGAGCGCGGCGATCGCGTGGTTGAGCAGCACCCCGCCCGGGCGCAGCAGCCCGAACAGCGTCTTCGCGTAGTTGTCGATCTGGCTCTCGCCGACGTGCTCGGACATGCCGATGCTGACGATCGCGTCGAACGATCCACCCGGCAGCTCGCGGTAGTCGGCGACCCTGATCTCGACCTGCTCGCTGAGGCCGGCCTGCGCGACCTTCTCGCGCGCGAGCTCGGCCTGCGAGGGCGAGAGCGTGACGCCGGTGACCGTCACCCCGTAGTTCTTCGCGGCGTGGATCGCGAAGCTGCCCCACCCACAGCCGACGTCGAGCAGGCGCATGCCCGGCTGCAGGTCGAGCTTGCTCGCGATCAGATCGAGCTTCGCGAGCTGGGCCTGCTCGAGCGTCTCCGCGCCTTTCGAGTAGACCGCGCAGCTGTAGGTCATCGACTCGTCGAGGAACAACCCGAAGAACTCGTTGCCGACGTCGTAGTGGTAGCGGATCGCGGCCGCGTCGCGCTGCGGGGTGTGGCGCTCGCCGTGCAGGATCAGCTCGAGGCTCGGGCGCTTGGGGATCCCGCCCGGCAACGCCGCGACCACGATGCCCAGCCCGAGGCGCGCCTTGTCCGTCGCGCTCAGCTCCGGCGGCTCCCATTCGTCGATCACGATGAACCCGGCATCGAGGTCGTCGACGTCCAGCGAGCCGTCCACATAGGCGCGTCCGAGGCCGAGCGTGTCGGGCGCCCGGAGGAAGTGCGACAGGGCCGACGGTCGCCTGCACGAAGAACGTCGGCCCGCCCTCGCTCGTCGCCGCGACCGCCCCGCCGTCCCAGAAGCGCACGTTGAACGGCCGCTCCGGGAAGACGTCGCTCAGGGCTCGGCTCAGCGGGCCGCTCGCTCGGATCAGTGCCACGGTTCGTTACCTTAGCCATCTCCCCCGACGCTTCCGAATCGACGCCACCGGGGGAGCAGCGGGGAAGTCATCGACGACGCTTTCATTCAGCGTGATCGACGCGAGTGCCCTTCGGCTATAAAGGACCCGATGGCTCACTTCCAGCCCAGCCGGCTCCCCACGGAAACGCAAAGGCCTCCGGCCCAGGGGGTGGCTCGACATCCTCCGCTACGTGCTCCCGGCGGTCGTCGTGCTCGGCGGGCTCGATCGTGATGGCGCAGGGCGACGAAAACCACCTCGAGGGCGGCGCCGGGATCGTCAGCGCGGGCCTCGCGATCTTCTTCGTCAACTGGCTGTTCCGCGCGGGCGTCAGCGGCGACCGCGAACGCGAAGCCGAGGAGGCCGCACGCGACTACTTCGAGCGCCACGGCCGCTGGCCCGATGGCTGAGCCGACAGCGAGCTCTACGGCTGGGCCGACAGCGAGCTCTGCGGCTGAGCCGCCCGCCGGCCCGACAGGGCCGTCGACCGCGGACACCCGGCTGAGCGCAAGCGAGTACGGCAGCCTCGGCGAGAGCGAGCTGACCCGCACGCCCGGCGGGCGCCTCGCGCGCGACGCCTGGTGGGTCCACCGCTTCGAGGACCCAACGCTTGAGTGGCGGCGCCTGTTCGCCGAGACGCTCGGCACCTTCCTGCTCGTCCTCGCCGGCGCCGGCGCGAGCGTCGTCTCCGCCGCCAGCCACGTCGTTATCGGGCGGGCCGCCGCGGTTAGCGCGCCCGGCCTGACCGTGCTCGCGGTGATCCTCTTCATGGGCGCCGTCTCGGGCGCGCACCTGAACCCCGCAGTCTCGATCGCGTTCGCGGCGCGCGGCGACTTCCCGTGGCGCCGCGTCCCCGGCTACATCGTCGTGCAGCTGCTCGGCGCCACGCTCGCCGTGCTGTTCCTGGCCGCGGTCTTCGGTCGTGTCGGCTCGCTCGGCGCGACGGTTCCCGGCGCGGGGATCAGCAACCTGCAGGCGACGGCGATCGAGCTGGTGCTCACGGCGGGTCTCGTCTCGACGATCCTCGGCACCGCCTCGCGCGCGCAGAACCTCGGGCCGGTCTCGGCCTTCGGCGTAGCCGCCTACATTATCCTCGCCGGCCTCTGGTCGAGTCCGATCTCCGGCGCCTCGATGAACCCAGCGCGCTCCTTCGCCCCAGATCTGGTGCTCGGCGACTTCTCGCACTTTTGGGTCTACCTCGTCGGGCCGCTCGCGGGCGCGCTGCTCGCCGTCGCCTTCGCCCACGTCCTGCGTGGCCCCGGCGGGCACGATTCCCTGGCCTCGCGGGCCGCCCAGGGCGATACGGACAGCCAGTCGCCTTGACGTCGCCTCGCTTCGAAACCGTGCGCACGACAGCCGCGGCATCCCACTCCAACCGGCGACTCGCCACGACGAGACTGCGCTCGAGCCACCAGTGACGACTGCCATGGGCACGACAGCGGCGGCGGCGGCGGCGAAACACGCCTGGGTGGCCATCCAGCACGTGCCCTACGAGAGTCCTGGCCTGATCGCGCAGGCCGCCTCGCGCCGAGGCCTCGAGCTGCGTCTCTGCCACCCCTACCGCGGCGAGCCACTGCCGTCGCCGGAGGAGCTCGACGGCCTGGTCGTGATGGGTGGCCCGATGGGCGTCCACGACACCGCCGAGCACCCATACCTCGCGCGTGAGAGCGAGCTGATCGCGGCGATGGTGCACGCTGGGCGCCCGGTGCTGGGGGTGTGCCTCGGCGCTCAGCTGCTTGCCCACGCGCTCGGCGCGCGCGTCTACCGCGGCGAGCAGGTCGAGATCGGCTGCGGCGCGGTCACGCTCACCGGTGCCGGCCGCGAGGATCCCGTCCTGGGCAGCATCGGCGCGGCGACGCTGCCGGTCGTGCACTGGCACCAGGACACTTTCGAGCTGCCCGCGGACGCGTCGCTGCTGGCGAGCAGTGAGCTCTTCCCCCACCAGGCCTTCCGGATCGGTGCGCACGCCTACGGCCTGCAGTTCCACGTCGAGGTCGAACACGAGCTGGCGCGGACGTGGCGCGAGCTCCTGCCCGCCGGCGCCCTCGCGGAGGCTTCCGTGGCCGAGATCGAAGACGCGGGGCGCACGGTGCTCGACGCCTTCTTCGAGTACGCCGACGCTCGGGTACTGGGTCCTAAATAAAGGCCGGCGCACCGGCGTCAGACGAACAACCACCCAATTTCATCTGCCCTGATGCATCCCGTAAGGGGGCACCCCAACTCAGTAGTAGTCCTCGACCGTCATCGACCACCCCGCCGAGTCGTGTCCGCCGGAGATGCTCAGGCGATATAGACCGGGACCGCTCGAGAACGTCCGCGTTTCCGTTTCCCCTTCACCGAGTTCGAACTGGCCGAAGGTCGCGCCGGTCTTGAGGTTGGCGACTTCGGCGCTCGGTCCGAAGCACACAACGAACAGCGTGCAGGTCCCGACATAGGCCATGTGGTAGACGACCCGCCACTTGGCGCCGAGGATCTGGAACGGAACCGATTGGCCATCGTCGACGCCAGAGAAGCTCGTGAGCTCTCTCCAGCGTGGGTCCTCGGCGACGCTCAACGCAACGGTCGTGCCGCGCTGTGCGCTCGTGGCCGACGCGGGCGACTGATGCGTGACGATGCCAGGCTGTGAGCCGGGGGCGGCGACGAGGTTGGTTGCATAGCGCAGTCCGGCGCGGGTGAGCTGGCTCTCGGCCGCACTCGAGGACCCGCCCACCACGCCCGGCACCCGCACGTGCGGCGAGCCCGTGGACAGGCCCGCCACGAGCGCACCGATCCCCAGCGCGAGCAACGCCACCGGCAGGACGAGCGGCCACCAACGGCGGCGCGAGCGCGAGCGAGATCCGCGGCCGGGAGAAGGAGGCGGTCCGGGCGTTGACGCCGGCACGGGCGCCCGCGAGCGCCGACCCATGACCCTCGTTGCGGCGCTCGCGGCGTGCACAGTCGGCGCAGTCGAACGATCGATCGTCGCCTGCTCAGCGACACCGGCGGCGACTATGCCACTGCTCCCATCCCGATTCTCCCCATGTACCCGAGATGGGTCCCTGCTCACAGCGATCTCGCCGTCCCCCGGGCGCCTCCGGGCCGAGACCCCGCTCCCGGCAATCTCACCGGCTACTACGGCCCCGTCGAGTCCATCCGCACCGGCAGACCCCTCCGCAGAGGCCACGGCGCGCAAGGCCACAGCCATCGCGGCGCCATCGCGATAGCGCTCGCCGGGCTCCTTGGCCAGCGCCCGCTCGACCACATCGCGCAGCTCGGCGGGAACCGCGGAGGAGAGCCGGGGCGGCTGCTCCTGCACGTGGCGCAAGCCCAGCTCGACGGGCGAGCCGTGTGCGAACGGCGGCTCGCCGGAGAGCATCTCGTAGAGGACGACGCCGGCGCTGTAGACGTCGGTGGCCGGTCCCGTCGGCTGCCCACGGGCCTGCTCGGGCGACATGTAGCGGGGGGTGCCCGCGACGGTCGCCGACGGCGCCTGCGAGGTTCCCTCGGCGAGGCGAGCAACACCGAAGTCGCCGACCTTGACCTTCCCGACGAAGGTGATCAGGACGTTCGCCGGCTTTACGTCGCAGTGCACGATCCCCTGGGCGTGCGCGCCGGCGAGCGCGTCACAGAGTTGCTCGCCGATCGCGCGCGCTTCGGCGGCTCCCAGCGCGCCCCGGCGCAAACGCGCGGCAAGACTCTCACCGTCGACGAGCTCGGCCACGTAGTAGGGGCCGCTATCGGCGTGGCCGATGTCGTAGATCTGGACGATCCCCGGATCGCTGATGCGGGCGAGCAGCCGCGCCTCGCGCTGGAAGCGCTCGACCCAGGCGTCGTCCTCGGCCCACCAGGGCTTGATCAGCTTGACCGCCACCGGCCGAGCCAGGCGCCGGTCCAGGCCGCGGTAAACGCGCCCGAATGCCCCTTCGCCGATCAGCGCATGGAGCTCGTAGCGGCCGTCGAGAGCCGAGCCGGAGAGATCGGGTGCAGGCGACACGATACGAGTATTCCGCGCCCGGCCCGCTCCGCGCCGCGGTTCGACTACCGGGCGAGACCTTCAGCCGGCTCGCGGCACGTCCGCGCTGAGGTGGAATCCGGTCCAGAACTTCAGACGGCTCGCTGCCCTCCAGCCGCCGATTCGCCCGTGCTCGGCGGGTCAGTCGCGGCACCCGGGCGCCCGAGCACCCGTCCACCGTTCCTGCCTATATCAGTCGTTCCACCACGCGTCGTCCTCGTCGGCGACCGCCTGCTCGATCTGCTCGAGGGCGACGTCGGTGCGGCGATCCTCGACCATCGTCTGCAGCGCCTCGCCGATCGTCGGCGCCCACACGCGGCGCGCGACCGCGACGTGTCCGGATTCCTCCTCGAACTGCTTCCATTCGAGCTCGACCAGCGGAACGCGCGAGGGCGGAGCGTCGGCGGGCACCGGCGCGCCCCAGCCGTAGAGCGTGATCTGGGCCTGCCAGCCGTGCGCGCACAGCTCGCCCATCACGGCCATCGCCTGCCACTGGTCGGCGACCGGCTTGGGGCGGCGGTAGCGCCTGCGCAGGTAGACCGCGATCCACGCACACGCGGCCGTCATCACGGCGATGAAGAGCACGAACAGGAGCGTTTCGTAGCCGGGCGCCTTGGCGTGTCCGCCCTGCACGCCACTGGCCAGCACGAAGACGACGCCCGCTGCGCTCATGGCATCACGATCCGCCCGATCCGGCCGCGGAAGCAGATGCCAAGCCGCCCTCTCTCATTGCCTCTCTCACAGTAGCCACGAACAGCGCTCTATCCGGCATCGAGCCAAGGAGATTCACACACACGCGTAGACGAGATTCCTCGGGGGCGCCGAATTTCTGGAGCTAGCGAATGCCCAAACGGACACGGGCGCCGGACTTCTGGAGCGAGCCGACGAATGCTCAAACGGGCAGGGGCGTGACGGCGACCAATGGCCGCCGCGCACTCAGACCGAGCAGGGACGCGCGCGGCGATCGGTGCCGACTTCGGTGATCCCGGCCGAGGTGATCTTGATCCGCGTTGGGACATCGCCGCGTTCGAGCAGCCGGCGGAGCACCGACTCGCCCTTGGACGCAATGCCCGACCGCAGTGGCTCCTCGAAGGACTCGGCGGTGAGAAAATCCGCAATCTGGACGTAGACGTGCTTTTCGGCGCGGCCGTCCTGGACCTTCCAGCGGTAGGTCTCACCGGGACGCGGAGCCTGGATCGGCGTCGGCCCGCCGATGATCTCGGGAGTATCGGACATGCCTCGAGGATCGAGCGTCGGGACTTGCGAAAGAAGGGCCGCTTGGCCAGCATCCGCGGGCCGGCTTTTGGACATGTGTGCCGATCGGCCCGGGGGCACGGGCGGCGTCGCGGAGCGCAACGCCGATTCCCGGCGACCGCTTCATCGAGCGAGCCAATCAGCCATACGCCTACCGTCGGATCATCCAGGTGTATCTCATTCTGGTGCATCCAATCCACGCCGGGGCCACACGGCTACGTTCTACTCTCACCGTGTGAAGAGCGAGCCCGAGGAACGCCCCCTATCCCCCTCGCTGGTGTTGCTGATGGCGATCGGCTGCGGGGCGGCCGTCGCGAACATCTACTACGCCCAGCCGCTGCTGAGCGAGATCGCCCACGAATTCTCGATCTCCGACGGCACCGCCGGCCTGCTGGTGACGGCCTCGCAGGTCGGCTACGCCGCGGGCCTGGTGCTGCTCGTCCCGCTCGGCGACCTGCACGAGCGGCGCCGGCTGATCACCCGCATCCTGCTGGTGACGGCGCTCGCCCTGACTCGCCACGGCCGCGGCGCCGAGCTTCGGCCTGCTCGCGGGGGCGCTGCTGGTCGTGGGCGTGACCTCGGTCGTCGCGCAGATCCTCGTGCCGCTGTCGAGCACGCTTGCCGCCGAGCGCGAACGCGGGCGCGTCGTGGGCAAGGTGATGAGCGGCCTGCTCGTCGGGATCCTCGTCGCCCGCACCGCCAGCGGCATCATCGCCGAGCTCGGCGGCTGGCGGCTGGTCTTCGGCCTCTCGGCCGCGCTGATGCTCGTGCTGAGCGCGGTGCTGCGACGCAGCCTGCCCGAAGTCCGGCCCACGACGACGCTGTCCTACCCGGGCGCACTGCGCTCGGTCGGGCGCCTGGTCGCCGAACATCCCTCATTGCGCATGCGGATGGTCTACGGCGCGCTCGGCATGGGGCAGTTCAGCGTGCTGTGGACGACGATCGCGTTCCTGCTCGCGGGTCCGCCGTATCACTACGGGACGGCGACGATCGGCCTGTTCGGCCTCGTCGGGCTCGCCGGCGCGCTCGCGGCGCAGGCGGCGGGGCGGATGGCCGACCGCGGGCACCACCACCTCTCGACCGGTCTGTTCTTCGCGACGATGCTGCTCTCCTGGGCGTTGATCGCCGCCGGCAAAACCTCGCTCGCGGCGCTGATCCTCGGGATCGCGGCGCTCGACCTCGGCATCCAGGGCGCCCAGATCACCAACCAGAGCGTGATCTACGCGCTCGCCCCCGAGGCCCGCAGCCGCCTGACGACCGCCTTCATGACGACCGTCTTCGCCTCGGCCGCCGTCTCCTCGGCGCTCGCGTCGGCGATCTACGACTCCGGCGGATGGGGCGCCGTGTCGATCCTCGGGGCGGGACTGGCGGCGGTAGGGGTGCTCGTGTGGGGGGTCGAGCAGTGGTGTGCGGCGGCGTGGCGTGAGTGCCACGGACACCGCGGAGGAGGCCGAGGGCGCGGTTGCGCAGGGTGTTCCCTAGCGTCTCGGGTCAGCGCAAGCTGGACAGGTTCGTCAGCGCCGTTGGGTGAGAGCAGGCCCGCGGGTCGGCGCGAACGGATGAGCCCCGCTGGAGGCGGCCGGTAAGCGAGAGTCAGGCGGCGTCAGCCGTCGTCTCGACGGCGCCGCCCTCGCGGGCTGCTGCCTCATCGGCCTCGCGCATCATCTCGATCGCCCTGCGGGCGCCCTGGGAGAGCAACATCGCGCTTTCGGCCAACTCGCGAAGGATCTCAGGGGTTGTCATCCACGAGTCGATCCCCGCAGACGATCTGTGCAACATCGCGAGCCTCTTTCGCACTTTGACGAGCCGTTGGCCATGCTTTGAGAGTACCTCATGTCGAGGATCATTCACTTACGTCTTCGATGCTCGTCGCAATGCAGTTGCGCAAACGACTCGATATCCCCGTCACGCGAGCAGAGCACGGGGCCACCGCATCGTCGTGGGCGATCATGTCCCCGCCCCGCCGGAATTCGACAGTTGGTAGTCCCAACGACCACAATGCGGCCGAGAGCGCAACGAAGCTCGAACGATGGTTACCGTCAGCAAAGGGATGCACGCGCAGGATGCCGGCATACAGAGCGCCTGCCACTCCGAAGAACGCTCGCTCCCGGCGAAAGCGCCCGCCGTCGTAGGGAAAGTGACGCGCAAAAATCGCCCCGTGCCACCAGCGGATGCGCTCCGGGTCAAGTCGCAGCGGTTTCCGCCAGAACGCCTGCAACGCATCGCCCAGGACACGGCCCAGCTCGTCCCCAAGAGCCAGCCAGGTCTCCTCTGGCGACAGGCGGCCCGCTCTGTAAAAGCGCGAGCCCTCGTTGTCGCGGTAACGCGGATGCTTGGATTTGTCCACCCATCGAGGATGCCATCCACTACGGACCCCTGAGATTGGCAGCCGCACCCAGCCGTGCGTGTCCCGCGATTGCTACGGTGGCGCCGAGTGTCCTCCGAGCTGCCCCACATCCAGGTGATCCTCGCCAGCACTCGACCGGGACGGTTCGGCGAGAAACCCGCGGCCTGGCTGATGGACCGGCTGTCCGCGCGAGCAGACCTCGAGGCGGAGCTGATCGATCTCCGCGACCATCCGCTGCCGAACTACGACCAGTCGACCCCGCCGGCCCTCGCGCAGCGCGACTACCCCGACGAGGCGATCGCGGCCTGGGGCCGCAGGGTCGATCAGGCAGACGGATTCATCTTCGTCACACCCGAGTACAACCACGGCTACCCGGCCTCGCTGAAGAACGCCCTCGACCACATCTTTCCCGAGCTCAACCGCAAGCCCGTCGCCTTCGTCGGCTACGGCAACGTTGGCGGCGCACGCGCGATCGAGCAGTTGCGCCTGGTCACGATCGAGCTGGAGATGGCGCCGCTGCGACACGCGATCCACATCCTGCCCGAGCTGATGCGCCCCGCGATGCAGGCCGATCCTTTCTCGATCGAGCTGTTCGCGACGCTCGACGAAAGGCTCGACCGCGCGGCGACGGACCTCGTCTGGTGGGCCGGCGCACTCGCGGCCGCACGCGCGAGCACGGCGGCAGCGGCAGCCTGATGTCAGGGGAGACGATGATCGAGCTGGTCCGGAGTGACCAGCACGCCTATGGATACACATGCCGCGCGGGCTCCTCGCAATGGAGGCTGCCTGTGACTAGATCCGTTCGATCTTCGCCAACCAGGCCGGTAGGCCCTCCGCATCGAACCTCGTCTGAATTCGATCCGGGCTGACGGAGACAACGCTCCAGCCGCCGGTACGTTCGAACGCCGCCCGCAAATCCTCCTGGCTGACGGGGTGCGGGCCACTCCTTTCAGGTCCGGCGTCACTGAAACAGAGCACGTACAGGTTCCCACCTCGACTGATCACGGATGCCAGAGCAGCCACGTAGTCACGCCGCTCATCGCTGTCGAAAAACGTGTGGAACAAGCCGCAATCGAGCACCGTCTCAAACACTCGGCCCAAACGGTCCAGATGCAACGCATCGGCAACCACGAAATCAGCGTCGATGCCGCGAGCCGTGGCCTTCTCCCGCGCGATCGACAGCGCCGTCTCGGCCACATCGACTCCCAGAACGTGAAACCCCAGCGAGGCGACTTGCAGGGCGTTCTCGCCCGTCCCGCATCCCGCGTCGAGGACCGCGCCGGCGAACGCGCCTTCGTCCGCCAGACGCAGAATCGCCGGCTGTGGTCGTCCGATCTCCCAGGGCGCCGGGCCATCGGCGTACGACGCATCCCAGGGCTGTCCCGCCAGCCGCTCGTGACTGGTCGGCTGCCGGCCGCCGTACGCGTCGTCGGCTCGGACTCCACTCCGCTCGGACATCTCCGCTCCCTTCTCCACTGCTGCGACTGGTGTAGCTGAGCCTGATCGTCCCATGCAGCCGTCGTTGTGGCAAGCTTGCCGATGATCCTGTAAAGCGGAGGCTGGAAGCGGGTGGTTTGAGTGACGGATGGGGATGGCGGCACCGGCGAGGCGCAACACGAGCACCGGTTCGGCTCGAACATCTACATCGCGTTCGTGCCGTGGCTGCTGTTCAGCGTGATCACGACGCATGCCGAAGTCAGGGCCGCGGCGGTGATCGCGCTCGTCGCATCGATCCTGATCAGCCTGCCATCACTGCGCGACGGACGTCCGAAGGCGCTGGAGATCGGGGCGATCATCGCCTTCGTCGCATTCACGATCGTGGCGCTGGTCGCGGATGCCGAAACGCAGAACTGGCTGGCGCGCTATGCCCGTGCGATCGCGGCCGGGCTGCTGGCGCTAATTGCGTTCGTCTCGCTGTTGCGGACCCCCTTTACCGAGCAGTACGCCCGGGAATCGGTTCCGCAGGAGCTTTGGTCCTCCCCGCGTTTCAAGTCGATCAACCGTCAGCTCACCACGATGTGGGGATTCGTGTTCCTGCTGATGGTCCCTTCGCACGTGGCGGCGGGAGCGATCGACACCCACCGCGCGGCGACGATCTTCAACTGGGTGATCCCGGTCGGCCTGGTGGTCTTCGCGATCAAATATCAGGGAAAGATCTCCGGGCAAGATGGCGATGCTTCTGGCGGCCGTGATTCAGGGGTCCAGTAGCAGGGCATCCCTTAAGGGTCAAAGCTACACGTGTACGAGCGAGCGCATCTCGCGCACTGGGTGACAACCCAGCGCTGGCCGTCGCGTACGCGGTGACGTGCCCGTCTGGGCGGTTGGTGAACCCTGGACGCTACTCGCCGACCCCGAGCGCCTCTGGTCGATGAACGTCTGGCAGTAGAGCTCGCACGCCTCACACACCAAATTCCGTCCAATCGCAACCCGGTGATACGTTCCCCCCACGATGCCCGAAACCCCTCCACCCGACATCGAGCAGGTGCGCTATGCATTCCGCCTCGGCTGGGTGATCGCGGAGCTTCGTGGCCGCTACCGGCCCGACCGGTTTGGTAAGCGGGAACCCGGCAGGCAGGACAGCTTTCAGCGCCGCGACCATGAGCTGCCGCTGTCGAACGAGCGCAGCCTGACGGAAATACGCGTCGAACTGTTCGACGCGGCCAGCGATCTCAGCCGCGAACTGAAGCTCGCGCCGTGCGATAGAGACGGCCGTCCGCTGCTGAAGCAGATCAAGCCGCTGCTGGAAGCGATGGAAGCGGACGACGCCGACCGCGAGCAGATCTGGAAAGGTGATCCCGGCCAGGCGAGTCCCGTCAAGCGCTTCTTTTTTCGCACCCGCAGGGAGGAACCCGATCGGTCTTGCCTGGCGTATCGCTTCTTCAAGTGGGATGCCCAGAACCAGGACGATCTCGTGCTCAATGCGACCCAGGCGGCCGCGTACCAGCTCGGCCGTGGCCTGGCGGAGACCTACTGGGCGCTGCACCCCGAGCGTCCCCCGGATCAGATGGGCTCCTGGCAGTCCGTGCTCGGCCCCGACCGCCGCGAGACGCTGCTGCGCCTCGCCGGGCGCCTGTCGGCGTACATCGGCCCGCTCGTGCTCGCGGCGATCGACGAGTCGGTGCGCGCCTGGTCGGCGCTCGCGACCACGACCGACACCGCTCGCCGGCAGGAGCTCGCCGTCCAGGAAGACCCCGTCCAAAAAGAATCGATCCAGGACCGCCTCTTCCGCCAGTGCCTGCTCTGGCGCGATCTGATCCGCGGGGAACGCCAGCCGCAGGACCTGCTCACCAACGAGGATCTCAACGCGCCCGAGACCGCCGACGCGTGGAAGAAGCTGAAGCTCTACAAACTCGCCGCCGAAAGCCTCATGTGGCCCCTGCTCGGCGGCCTGCTCGGCGCGATCCTGCTCGTCGGCGGCGCCGCGCTGCTCGCCGGCGACACCGGGCACACCGGCCTGACCGCCGCGATCAGCGTCCTCGGCGCGCTCGGCCTGACCAGCGCCGGCCTCTACGCCAAAGCCAAGACCCAAATCACCTCACTCTCCTCCAACCTCAGCCAGAAGGTCAAAGAAGAGCGCGTCCGCCAGGCCGCCAACCTCTGCCCCACAGCCCCCACAAACCCCAAAACGCAACACACCACCCCCGGCCAGACCGAGCAGCAACCCACTCCTGCTGTACCCCAAACCCGTAGGGCGACGCAACAGGATCGCGTCGGTGCCTGACCTCGCCCACCACCTCGCGAGCTTCGCGCGCTTCACCGCCCACCGCAAGGAGCGCGAGCACCACGACGCCGACGCGATGCGCGAGCTCGCCGGCGAGCCGCTTGCGCTCCCCCGCGGGCTGGAGCTGGAATGGCTCGGTGTGGCGGGGTACCGGCTCAGCTACGAGGGGCAGACGATCTACATCGACCCCTACCTCTCGCGCGTGCCGCTCGCGAGCGTGATCCGCCGCACGCCGGCACACGCGGACCCAACGCTGCACGAGCGCTACCTGCGGCACTCGGGGCGCGTCGTCGGCGTGCTCGTTGGGCACACGCACTTCGACCACGCGATCGATGTGCCCGCGATCGCGCGCCGGTATGAGTGCTCCGCCTACGGCTCCAGCTCGCTTGTCAACTTGATGCGCCTGCACGGCCTCACCGAGCGCGCGGTGCAGGTCGAAGCGCAGCGTCGCTATGAGCTGGGACCGTTCACCGTCACGTTCATACCGAGCCTGCATTCGAAGCTTTTGCTCGGATTCGCGGTTCCCTTCGACGGGGAGCTGACGTGCGAGCACCTCGACGCGCTCTCACCGGCGGCCTACAAGTGCGGGCAGGTATGGGGCATTCAGATCGAGGTCGCGGGTATGACCCTCTACCACCAGGGCAGCGCGAACCTGATCGACGACGCGGTTCCCCACGGCGGCGTCGACGTGTTCCTCGCGGGCATCGCCGGGCGCAGCTTCACCCGCGACTACTGGGCAAGAATCCTCTCCCGCCTGCAGCCACGGACGATCGTCGCGAGCCACTTCGACGACTTCTTCCGGCCGATCGACGCGAAGATGGGGTTCTCCACGAACGTCAACCTCGCCGCCGTCCCGGATGAGGTGGCGGCGGTCAGCCGCGACTTCGCCGTCACCACCCTCCCGCCACTGCATCCGGTCGCGTCGTAGATAAAGGTTTCCCCCTGGCTCACGATAAGAAATATGCGTCATGGATACGGCTGATGACAACTCGGTACTCGTGCTTCTCCCATGACATCGGCCGACAGCACTGGGGACGCTCCCCACGCCTATGCGCGTCTGCGTCAGGCAATGGCGCCCGATCCCTCGCGCTGGTACTACACCGGGCGGGTCAACGACACGGGCGAGTACGGCGAAAGCCATTGCGCGTGCGGCCACGAAATCCGCTACGAGTTCGTCATCGCGTGCGATGACGATACCCGGACGCTGGTCATCGGTAGCACCTGCATCGAGAAGAACGTTCCCGCGTTGATCCGGGACGGCGCCGGGCGTCTTGCCGGGCAGCTCGATGAGGCCAGGCTGAAGCTGCAACGCGATCTCGCGAGCGAGCGCCGAGACCTGCAGGCCGAGGAGACCCTCGCGGAGCTGCACTCGGACTTCCGCAGGCTACGGAGCTGGTGCTTCGACCGCAGGAAGGAGTGGCAGAACTACCACCCGAACCACAAGATGCCGAAGGTTTTGCACTGGATCGAGCAGCTCCCGGATGACGATGAGGGGCCGGCGCGCCACGCGACCGTGATCCGTAGACGCTATGTGAGCATGTGGCTGAAGGCAGCGCAGGTATTGAGCGCGAACCAGGCGCTTTACGCTGACGCGGAGCCGATCCCGATCCCCGCGCAGCAGCGGCTGTTCACCCAGCTCGCGAACGCCGTCGATCGCGCTGCGAATGACTGGCACTCCAGCAACCGCCGGGGCGCCGCGCTTGCACTCAGGACTCATCCGGCTCTGCGCGAGGCCATGGGATCAGAGCAAACCGAGTCGCCGGCGCCCACGGCGGGAGAGAGCACGAGAAACCCAAACGCCGGCGCAAGCCTCGAGTATTCCTCGTCACCGCAAGAAGTTCGCCATTATTATGCCGTCGGTGGCGGAGCCCCCCGACATCGACGCGCTCTATAGACGGTACTCTCAGCTCGTTTCATCGATGTTGTCGAGCCAGCTGCCACCGGATGAGGTGGAGGAGGCCGTCAGCGAAACCTTCACGATCGCCTACGCCGAGCGCGCGAAGCTCGCCGGTAGGACGGAGGCTGAGCTCGTAACGTGGCTGTCGCACCAGGTCTTCGCGCAGTTTCAGCGCTTCTTCAACGCGCGCCGCCTCCGCGGCGACCAGCCGATCGATCCCGCGCTACTGCAAGAGATGCGCTGGAAGCTCGGCTGGCATGAACGGATGGACCCGCGGAGCCTCGGCGACGTGCCGATCCTTTGGAGCCTGCTCGAGCAGGGCAGCTCGATCGATGGACCCGAAGCCTTGAATGAAGCGCTCCTGAACCGAGATACGCCGCGCTTTATAGACCAGGGCCTGATTGCCGATGCCAACCCTGGTAACGCGGCGATCTTGAGCGCGTATCTGTATCAGGCCGCGCAGGCGGAAGGGCTCGGGATGACGATCGGTCAACTGCTGGCCCCGGTCTCACTGAATACGCTGCTCGGCCCCGACGGACAGCCGCTCGCGGGCGAGGAGGCAAGCAAGCTGCAACTTTCGGCCAGCGCAATCAGCAGCGACGTGCTGGACTCATTGGCGGCCGATCCCGAGCTGCTCCACAGTTTGACGCCGCGTCAGTTCGAGGAATTCATGGCGGCGCTGTTCGATAAGAAGGGATTCGAAGTGACGTTGACAGCCGCAAGCAAGGATGGTGGGGCCGACCTGTTCGTAGTTGACAACAGTGACATCGGGTCCTTTCTCTATGTGGTCGAGTGCAAGAAGTACCGGGCCGATCGCCCGGTCGGCGTCGGCCTCGTGCGCCAGCTCTTTGGTGTGGTTCAGTCGAAGCGAGCGACGGCCGGCATCCTCGCGACGACCTCGTATTTCACGCGGGGCGCGAAGGAATATCAGCGAGAGCTCAGCTACCAACTGAACCTCCACGACTTTGCCGCAATACGCGGCTGGCTCGGCAACCAGCCTTAACCGCAAGTGAGCTGAATAAGTGCCCGGACGTATGCCGTACACTCTGAGCGGCGCATCAAACGCGACTACAAAGACCCGCAGGATCGAGATCCGGATCACCGAGGAGGAGCGCAGCCTCGAGCAGGCCGCGGCGCCTTGCCGCCCGACCCAAGAGGTCGTGCAGCACACGCGAATAGATGATGTCGACGTCAAGGACCGCGCGCGGCGGGTCTGCGCGCGTCACACCGATGCGTGAGGTGGTTTGAAGTTCTCTGGCCAAATCGTTTCTGAATCCCATTTTGCGTCGGTGAGCGTGACGCCATCCAGGTTTGCCTCAGAGAAATCGGCGTGAGCGAGGTCGGCGCGGGTCAGGTTCGCTCTGTGTAGATTGGCCCCGATTGGTTTGGCTGCCGCTAGTTTTGCCTCTTGTAGGTTTGCGTCACTCAGGTCTGCGCCGGTTAGATCGGCGTATTCCAGGTCTGCTCGCGAGAGGTCCGCGCTTTGCAGGCGAGCGTCCTTCAGCTTGACGCGCCACAAGACCGCGCCGGTCAGCTTGCTACGCGCCAGTCTGGCATCGGTCAGATCACTGTTTGTCAGATCTGCCTTGGTCAGATCCGCGCCTACGAAGCAAACCTTAGTCAGGTTACACAGCTGCATCACGACCTCCACCAAGCTCGCGTCTTCGAGGTCGGCATATGTCAGATCACAACGCCCGAAGTTGGCGTGCGCGAGATTTACCCTCTTCATGCCCGTGTAGTCGAACTTGGCGTCAAGCGCGTTGATCCCTTCGAGGTTTGCCTCCGGGAGATATGCCTTTGACGCGCTGGTGTGCAGCAGTCTGGCTTTTTGCAGACAAGCATTCCGCAAATCGGCTATTTCAAGGCAAGCGCTACTCAGCCCCGCCCCCGAAAGATCCGCGTCAACAAAGCTGGCTTTGAAGAGATAGGAGCCGCTTAGATCGGCGTCCCGAAGACACGCACCGGCCAGATTGACCTTCGCGAGATGGACGTCAGCGAGCGAGACACCGGTCAAGTCCGTGTGCGACAGATCGATCGGCACGTCGGCGCGTCCCCGTCCGAATCTCCGGCGTCCAAGAACCGACGCGATCGCACGGATCGCAGCGTCCTCGTCAACGCGCTCCGCGTCCCCGTGGGGATACCTATAGTTCTTGCGCGCATAGGCCGTCAGCACCTCGATCACGGCCCCATGATCGCGCGGGGAGTCATGCGCTATCCGCTCCAGCGAGTAGATGCCCCCAAGCCGTGAGTCGAGCTGATCGGCTGCGATCTGCGTGATCGCCCGCGAGAACCTTTCCGCGAGCTGCCCTTCACGATTGACCTGCAACGTCCTGTAGGTTCCGATCGCGACAGCGAGCACCCCCAGCAACTGAATACCCGCCGTCCGGTCAACCTTCGTGAAAAGAAAGCCAAACGCAAAGCAGGCCACAAGCACCACGAGCACAACGAGCAGCCGATCGAGGAAATCCCCGATCGCCCCATCGGTGAGGAGGCTCCTCCTCAACCCGATCATCCTCCGAGAGATTCGCTCCCCGCGCTTTCGCAGCGCGACCCGCGGCCTCATCGTAATGCGCCGCCACAGCGAGGGCGGACCGCTGGGAGGCAGCCGCTGCGGACCCTGCTCGATATTCAAGAGATACACCCGCTCATGCTCATCGAACTCACTCATGCCACCTAACCGCACGCCCCTTCAGCTGCCTCGGGACACATCGGCCGCGAATAGCCGTGTCTTTAGAGATGCAGCGCGAGCACGATCATTCACGAAACTCATTCACGCTCGCCTCGTGCGTCAACTGCAGGACACCGTCCAGCCACAGCGGCGTGATGAAGAGGACATTGAGGCTGCGTTGCCTTCGGTGCGGAAGCCGGTCTGCCCGTCCAGACCACCTTGCTCAGCCTATGACCCCGAGGTTTCAACCAGCTCGCGTTGGAAGCGCCAACCGACCATCAGCGTTCCGATGCTGATCGCTGCGGTGGCGAGGTTGATGGCGAGCTCGATCGTGCCGCCGTGGCCCTTTGCGTATATGTCGTGCTGCAGGTCATAGAGCACATCGAGTGAGCAGAGATACAGGCCCGCTCCGCCGAACACGAATAGCCACATCAGCGCGCTCGGGCGACGGCGCCACAGCAGGATGGCGGCCGCGAGCGCTGCACCCAGCAGCCATCCATCCGCAAGTGGGAAGGACTGCTCGAACGCGATGTAGCCGGCGGTGTGCGCGCTGGCGACGGCGCCGCGGTCAGCGAACCAGAGGACCCAGTACGCCGCCAACGCCACGGAGGTGACGAGCAGCAGCGCGATCCCCACTCCTCGCCACAGCGCGACGTCGGGCCTGTCCCAAGCCTCGCTGGAGCTGACCGTCTTCACGTTGTGGACTCCTTGGGGCGTGGGGGACGCAGCATGAGCCACACACCGACGTCGCGCGCGTAGTGGTGGGGCTCGCGTAAGTGGCGGCGGTCCGTCGCAGCCTGATGATCGGGGAGTTGATCATCCATTGTTGGCCTGCTTGCCTTCGTGGGCCGCGCGATCGCGGGGTGGCTGAGCGCGGGTGCGGTTTAGTAGGCGAACCTTTCCTCCGCGGCTGGGGACGAGGGTTATGTGGCGCACGAGCGTCCCCTCTGAGCGCGCGCTGGCGGGGTGGAGCTCTGTGCGGGCGAGGACTGTTCGCAGGATCGTCTTCATCTCAAAGGTGGCAAAGGGGGCTCCCAGACAGCGGCGGGAGCCCCCGCCGAATGGGATCCAGGTGTAGGGGGGTGTTTGACCGTCGAGGAAGCGCTCGGGCCGAAAGGAGCCGGCGTCGGGAAAGTTGGCGGGGGCGGACTGGACGAGGCCGATCGAGGGGGAGACGATGGTGCCTGCCGGGAGGCGGTGGCCTGCCACTTCGGCCGGTACCGCGAGAACCCTGGAAACATCATGGATGACGGGGCGCAGGCGCAGGATCTCCTTTACGACCGCGTCCAGGTATTCCTCCTCGCCCGCGGCGATGCTCTCCCTGAGCCGGCTCAAGATGTCGGGGTGGCGTAGCAGCCGCTCAAAAGCCCAGGCCAGGGCGGTCGTCGTGGTCTCGTGGCCGGCCAATAGCAGGGTCACCAATTGGTCGCGCAGATTGCGGTCCTCGGGGCCTGCGGGCTCTGCCTGCTCCTGCTGCATCAGCAGCGAGAGCACGTCTGTGCGGTGATCCAACCCTGGATCTGCACGATGCTCGGCGATCTCTTGATACAGCAGCTCGTCCGCTCGCGCCTGGGCCTGACGGTAGCGTTGCCAAGGTCCAAGGCGTCCGAGCTCGGGCCATACCCAGAGCAGCATCACCGTGCCACCGACGTCGGCGACGCGTGGGAGCGTCTTGCGCAGGTCGCTCAGGCGCTGCGGATCCTTGGCTCCGATCACGGCGCGGAGGATCACCTCCAATGTGATGCGTCGCATGGCCGGCATCATCGGGAACGGGCGGTCGAGCGGCCAGCGGTCGATCTCGGCATGCGTTGCAGATTCGACGATATCCCGGTAGTTGCTCACGCTCTCGCCGTGAAAGGCCGGCAGCATCCTGCGCCGTTGGGAGATGTGCTCCTCGCCATCGATGAGAAGCACCGAGCGGGAGCCCATCACCGGCTCCAAGACCGCGTTGCCCTCGCCGGCACGAAAGACTTCCGGGTCGCCGGTGAAGACGGTCTTGATGTCCCGGGGATCGGCGATGAACACCCTCGTTCCGCCCGGGAAGACGCGCAGGGTGAACGCGTCGCCATAGAGCCTGTGGCAGGCGCGCAGGTAGTGGTCTGTGTAACCCCAAAACAAGACGGTTTGCGCCGCGACGGGCAGACGCGGCCCGCGCGGGAGGCTCGTTTCGTCCTCGACCCCGAGGCCGTCGGTCTCGGCGTTCTCCGATGGTGGTGGGTTCGTCTCCGGCGTGGTCGTGGCGGGCACGGCGGAACCGAGGCCGGCCGACGCCCCTTGCTTTGAGGCCACCGTTGCCATGATCAGCCTCGGTCCCTGAAGCTGTCGCGGACGGCTGCGTAGTGTGCGGCGAGGCCGATGCCCCACCCGAGCAGCGGGTAGACGAACCACGGGTATGACGTTCCTCCCAGCTGCCACTGCAACAACCAGGCCGCGAAGATCAGGATCTCACCGGCGACGAAGGCCGCGGCGTGGATCTGAAATCCCTTTCTGTGGCCGCGCGCGTAGCGCTTGCGCCGCCGCCGTCGGTACTCGGTTTCCGCGCGCTCAGCGGCGCGCTCGAACGCGTCGTTCACAGTTTGCCTCCTTGGTTGTAGGGGGGAGCCCATCGAGGCCCTCGATCTCCGCCGCCGCCCGTTGCAGCACGGCTGCCACGGCCTGCGGGTCGACGCGGCCCGAGAGCGGCGCAAGCCGCACCCTGAAGCGGGCCAGCAGCGACTCGATCGAGTCCGCATCGCCGAACCGCGTGCCGGTGCGAAGCTCGAGCGCCGCAAGCGTGTCGCGGCGAGCCTCGAGCGCCTCGCTGCCTGTTTTGGTGGTGCGATACATCGTCTTGCCCTCGCGCGCCTGGCCGTCGATCAACCCCTCGGCCTGAAGCGCCTCGATCGCCGGGTAGACGCTGCCGGGCGAGGAGCGGTAGTGAGGGCCGAAAAGACGCGCCAGCTCGGCCATCACCTCATAGCCATTCCTCGGACACTCCGCGAAAAGCGCAAGCAGGACGAGCGGAAGCTCACCATGCCGGAAGAATCTCCTGGGCAACGCATCCGCTCCTAGAGGACCAGAACGAGTTCACGGTGGCGATGAGTACTTGGCAGCATCTGACGGCTCCACACGGGCTTACGAAGTGACTACGAAGACTATATCGAAACCCTTACGAAGTCAAGAGCATCGCGCCGAACGACCCTGCTCCGGGTCACTTGCGCCGCTCACCGGGCGCCTTCGGAGACGCGGAGATCCTCGATCGAGGACAGGCGCCAGCGCTGCTCGTTCTCTGTCATCCAGGAGATGAGGGCCTGGCCCTCGGCCGGCATCCGCCCGTTACCTGTCAGGCAATCGACGACGGCCTGGGAGGGCACAACGTAGCGAAGGCCTGACTCTTCGCTACCAATGGACAAAGTAACGCTAAATGCGTTAGACTGTCCCTTGTGCCCGGTCGTAACTTCAAGACGCTGTACGAGATCGCCGAGGACAACTACGGCTTCCTGACCGTGGATGACGCGCGACAGGCCGGCATCCGCCCACAGCGACTCGCGGAGATGGCGCGCAGAGGATCACTGCAGCGGGAAGGACTCGGGCTCTACCGCCTGGACCCGTTCCCCGTCCATGCGCTGGACAGCTACCGCAAGGCAACCCTCTGGCCGTACGGCGTTGAGGGTGCCCTCAGCCACGAAACGGCGCTCGATCTCTACGAGCTCAGCGACGTCAACCCCGCGAAGATCCACATCACGGTCCCCAAGCACTACCGCCTGCGCCGCCGCGAGGCGCCGCCCGTCTATCGCTTCCACCATGAAGACCTCGACACGCACGACATCGCACGACACGAAGGTCTGCCGATCGTGACACCGATGAAGGCCATCCGTCAATGCCACGAGGCGCACCTGCGCCGTGACCTATTGCGCCAAGCCCTGGAGCAGGCCAGGGAACGCGGCCTGCTCAACCACAGCGCCTACACCGAGCTCATGCACGAGGCCGGGTTCGACCCCGCAACGATGCCGACACGATGAGCAACGGGCCGCCATCGAGGAGTCAACCGAAGACCGAGAAGCATCTCGGTCGACTGGTCTCCAACTACGCCGAGACGAGCGGCCTCGGCGTCCGGCGGGTGCGCCAGCGCGTATCGGCAATGGCGTTCCTCGGCGCGCTGGAGCGCGTACGCGAGGAGGACTCGCCCGGGCGCTTCCTGATCAAGGGCGGCATCGCTTGCGAACTGCGCTTCCAAAACCAGGCGCGAGCGACGCGTGACCTCGACGCGCTCTTCCACGGCTCCCTCGACGAGCTGCTCGCCGACCTCGACACGGCCTTCGCCACGCCCTACTCGGGCTTCTCGTTCAGCTACACGCCGCCGGAAGCGGTCCGCGAGACCGGTGCGCAGCGCTTTGACGTCAAACTGACCTACCAGGGTCGCGGCTGGGCGACGCTGCGCGTCGAGGTCTCACCACCGGAAGGACGGGCACACGAGCCGGAGTCGGTACCGGCGCTGAGCGTGAGCGAGTTCGGCCTCACCGGACCGACCGAAGTCGCCTGCCTGTCGCTGCGCTTTCAGATCGCACAGAAGCTCCACGCCTGCACAGAGCGCTTCCCCGATCGTGAAAACGAGCGCGTCCACGATCTGATCGACCTGCAGCTCATGGAAGAACTGATCGAGGACTACAGCCGCGTCAAGACAGCCTGCATCGAAATCTTCGACCTGCGCCAGACGCACGCCTGGCCACCCACTCTGACTATCGAGCCCACTTGGCCCGAGACGTACCGCGAGTTGGCCGCCGAGCTCGAGTTCCCCACCAAAGACCTCGACGAGGCCATCACGCGCGTGCAGGCGCTGATCGACAGGATCCACGCCGAGCGACCTGACGAGGCCGCGTGAGGGCGGGCGGCGGAAACGTGGCCAGCGGTCATCGCAGAGCTCATCTCCGGTTTGAGAGCGGCACACGCGCGTAACACGCGACGCCGCCCGGCCAATTAAAAGGGCCGCCCGCGCAGCACGTCGCGCGGGCGGCCCGGGTGTCGGTGCTCACCGGGGTTTGGCCGGTGTCACCGCCGCTGGGTTTTGCCTAATGAAAGCTCCACTTCGCTCCGGAGGCGAGTTTTAGCTTGAACTTGCCGGTGACGTAGACGTTGTTGCCGAAGAGCTCCAGGTGGTTCAGCGCTTTGGCTTTTGTGCCTTCGCCGACAAACGTCTGTTCGACGGATTCGGTCTGGCCTGTCGGCATGCTGAACGGGACGTCTCTGGCGAACCCTATTTCGGCGTATTCACAGCCTTCCGTGGGGAACACTACAAATTCCCCTCCTGAGGCTTTTGTTTCGAGCTGATCTTCGGGAGCGGTTCCCAGCAAGGGCGTGCCTTCGAGCGCGCCGCGTGTTTCTCCCCGTCCTTCCTCAATCGTACATTTTTTGAAGCCTTCGACCAATTTGCAACCACCGAATTCTGTTTCGAATTTGGTCTTCAACACGCCGGTGGTTAGGAGTTCCGGCGTCTTCAGGGTCAGCGAGGAGCACGTGATCTTCGTGGCGAGCCCCGGGACCGAGAACGTGATCGTTTCTTCGACTTTCGCGGTTTCGGCGAGTTTTGTGGCTGCCGTCATCGCTTTTCCGCCGACGTACCACTGCGAGGCCGACGCTGACGCCGCGCTGATTGCGCACAGCGCTATGACCGCCATCAGGGTGGCGGAACCCTTCTTGCATATGGATCTCATCTGTGTTACACTCCTGTTGTCTCATTCGGTGCCGGGCATCTTCTGTGGAAAGTGCGATGCCCGGCACCGGGCTTTTTCTTTGTAGCACGCGCGGGTTGTGACCCCAAAGGGCCTCATAGCACGCACACTTGGCAGCCCGGGACACACACGGGCTAAGATCTGGGTTGCTTACTTCTTGCGCTTCCCCTTTGCGGACTTGGGCTTCTTCTTGCCCTTCACCGCCTTCGCTTTCTTCGCCTTCACACACCCTGTGACCCCGATCGGGGTGGACTGGTGGATTTCGGCTCCGTTCTGGGCGACGAACGCGGTTGGCATCGACAGCTTCTGCCCGCAGAAGTTGTAGTTGTCCTTCGCGGGTAGGTTCGACGCGAATGCGGAGTAGGGACCCTGAGGCAGCGTCAGTTCGAAGCTGGTGAACGGGGCGTCGGGGACCGTGTTGAGCGTGCCGCTCGTGACGCCACTCTTGCTGATGAACGTCGTGCTGACGACATCCAAAGTGACGTTGTCACCCTGGAGTACGAAGATCAGGCTCGGGAAGGCTTCGCCGCCGTGGGAGACGAAGAATGCCGGGCCTTCGAGCGGGACCGGGAGCTCCGGGGTCAGGACCTTCGCGTGGCCTACGATCGAGGCCGCAGGGCACCCGGCTGGGTTAGCTTCGAACTGCGCGGCGGTGCATGCTTTCTGCAGCGTCGTGAGGCGGGAGGGGAGCTGTTTGGGGAGGTCGATCTTGACTTTTTCGAAGTTCGCCTGCTGGCTCGCGGGGCCGCTTTCTCTCGTCACCCGCAGCGTCAGGCTCGCACCGTTCTTTTTAGAGGTACGCCCGCTTGTCGAGACGGAGAACTTTGGTGAGAATTTCAGCGCCTGGCAGGAACCGACCTGGAACGGGGTGGAGATCGGGACCGTCGTACCCAGCGTGCTCGTCGCCGTTCCGCTGAACGACGCGGGGTTGCAGCTGGTTGGGTTGAACATGAAGCCCGAGCGGTCGATCACCGCGTTGATCGAGCGCAGGTCGGCGGGGATCCCGTCGATGATGCTCGGCAGCGGGTCGGTCACGACCGTGATCTGCGCGGTGTGCGGGTCGATTTCGATCCTTGCTCGCACGACCTGCGTTTCCAAGGTGAACGGGCCCGCGACTATAGGTACGACAATCGAGAGACCGAACGGGGCGCCCTTGTAAGGGCCTGTGAGGTAGATCGGCGCGGGGGGTTGACCGGCCTGGGGGATGAACAGCGGGTACGGGCCGGGGCCGGCGCCGACGATCGAGTGCCCGATCTGCGACGCGGCCGAGCACGTGCCCTGCGCGGCCTGCGGTTCCGGACAGAGCGGGACCTGAGAGATCATGCCGGACAATCCCTCGGGTGCCTTGAACGACAGGCTCCTGACGCGCTGCTGATCGTCGGGGCGCTGCAACAGCAACGAGAAGCTCGTGTAGCCACCAGCCTGGTCGGTCGACGCACCCGCGGTCATCGCAGGGGTGAACCCCATCGAGGTCGAGCACGGCACGCCTTCGGGGCGCGAGGCGATCACGAACCGCCCGCTCACCAGCTCGTTTTCAAGCGCCGGGGCGCCCCACGGCGTGAACGCGCTGTTGGCTTCGTACTCGCCGCACTCTGGTGGTGTTACGAGCGCCGCCTGCGCGCCACCGCTGAACGACAGCACGAATTCGCTCAAGGGGGCGTCGGCGATGTTTTCAAACGTGGTGGTCAGCTGGCCCGTCGCCTCGTTCAGGTGGACGGTCCCGACCTGCTTGATGTTCACACCATCGCCCGAAGCCGCGACCAGCAGTTTCAAATCTGGTGGGTTGGACTGCAACACATACACGCTGCCTTTCAAACGATCAGGCAACAACGGCGTACTGATTTCATCCGTCCCGACTTTCGAGGAAGACGGGCATTCCGGGGGCCCGTCCTCGGATTCCTGTTCGGCTTCGGGGCCGCCGACGTTCTCCTGGTTGGGCTGGCACGCCGTCAGGCCGGTTGCCTGGCCGGGGTTGATCGCCATTCCTTCGGGGAGCACGACCGTGACGTTACGCAAACCCGACGTCGCGAGACCTTCCGGGTTCACTTCCTGCGGGAGCTTTACCGTCGCGGACAGGCCCGCGGGCGAATCGGCCTGCGTCGTATCCGGGGAGGTCGCGATCGACGGTTCGAAATGCACCAGCCGTTCACAACCGGACACATCGACAGGTTCACCATTGCTATCAGCCGCTTCAAATTTAGCTGACGCTTTTGCCGATTCATCCTGCCAGCTGTTTAACAATTCGATCTGGAACGGCAACGTTCCACCACACGACGTCGGCAACGTCACGAACGGCGCGGAGCCAGTCGTTGAACCACAGCCACCAACACCGTCTAGTTCTTTGCCGTCCGGCACACAACCCAAATGGTCTTCAGTGGCCGCCACCCTGGCGAAATCATGGCTCGCTTCCCCGGGTACACCCCAGAATGTCGCGCTGTTGCTCAAGATCTTACGCTGCGTCACGTTCTGTACGTGCAGCGTAATCCCGTTATCCCCACCACTACGGACACGGGCATCCAGATACACGTCGATGGTCGAGAGTGTGAACGCGAACTCCGCCGCAACGCCCTGCGGCGGCACAAGATTATAGATCGGGGCCGTCGCTTGGCCTTCGCCGCCTTCGGCAATGCGCGCGGTGTCTTCGCCGACCATTGTCTCGATCGGACAGTTATGCCTGTTGACACCTTCCTCGAACTGCTGACGTTTGCACTGCGGGATGCTGTTCGGATCGCCGACAAACCCCGGGGGCAGCTTCACATCGACATCGCGCATTTCCTCAGCCGGCACGACAGCGCCGGTCTGTGAATTAACGATGCTGTTGAGCGCAAACACATTCGTCACCTCATACGGGTGCGAACCGGCCTGCACATCAGCGCTACCATCAGCGTTGTCGATCCAACCGGCGGCGTTGTCCAAGCCGAAGCCCGCTTCGCCCGGCGCGACCGTCGCCGGCACGCTCGCCCGCACCACCCCAGACGCACCACCACCCAACACTTCAACACGATCCACCGCGCTCGACGCACCAGCAGGAACATTGACCGGCACTTCGATTTCATCCGGCACACCCTGACGGCCTTCGGGTGGCAACGTATCTGGGCCCAGTTCACAGCGGGCGACGCTCGTACCCGCGCCTTCACAAGCAGAGCCGCCGCCAACCGTCCAACCTGTAGGTAGACGGTCTACCACCTTCACCGGGGTGGCGTTGGGCTCAGCGCCCGCGCCATACACAAACAAATGCAGATTCCCAGTACCACCGGGATGCAGGTTCGTCGGCGCGAAATACCCGAACGCCGCCCACCCCGCACCATCCGGTGTAGCAAGCGCAAGCCCCGGTACAAGCGCGAGCACAGCAAGCACAGCCACGAATAGACCAGGTACAAGCAGCGCTTTCGATCTAGCAACACTCATCGTCACTTACCCCTCCCATAGACACGACGCGCTCGCTTCTCACACGAGGCACGCAAACGCTTGGGTTTCTTCCGACAGACACGGAGCGCCTTGGCGAGCAGCGCGGCCCTGCTCTGTGGATGTGCCTTCGCTTTGACCGGCACGAGCCCCTCCTGGGGAGCCGATCGCGGAAAGTTCCCCACGCCCTGGAACGTCACGCTCGGCGGCGTCGCAAACGTCGGCGCGGGCGCGGGGACACCCTGGCAGCCGGTGCCGGTGCACGCCAGCGGCGTCGGCGGGCTCACGCCACCAACGCGCGCATCGAACACGTTATACGCTTCGTTGCCGTCTGCGGGCGTCAGCCGCGCGCGCGTGATCACAAACGCATCTTCACCATCGGCGCTCGCGCCGATCAGCCACGACGCCGATTCGCTCGTACCACCCGACAGCAGATGCACACACCCACCGTCATCGGTACCGACCGTGCACCCACCGGCGCCTTCGCGCTCCCACTCATACACATCCTGAACCCCATTCGTATCCGCGCTCACAAGCGGCTCGGCACTATCGAAGAAAACCTTGCTGCCATCTTCGGAAATCCACGTCGGCAGATACGTCAAGCTCCAGCTCGGCGGCAAAAACCCACCAATCAACGCTTCAGTCTCCCTATTAGTGGGCGGCGGCGTATGCGTGGGGCTGCAGGACACACAGTACAAGCGGTCCTGTTCAACGCTGTAGAGGTAAACCTCCCCGAGCCCCGAAGAATACCCATTCACACTCTGATTGTTCGACTCAAACACCAGGTTGCGCCCATCGGGCGTCACCTCAGCCGTCCGATGCCCCAACCCCGGCACCCAATCACCAAACAAACCATTGCCGCCCGGTGGGTGGATTGTTTCCGTGTCATCTTTTCCCGAAAGTGTCGCGATGAAGCTCGGCGCTTCCCCGGAATGCAGCACGTAGAGGTTGCTTGCACCTTCAACCGCCGCGATGCCCTGACCATTTTTGTTGGACGCAAGCACACCCGTTGCGACGAAATACACATACGACCCATCCGTGCTCGTACCAACCACGCCCTCAACACCCCCGTTCGGGGCGGTCAACGCCGTCCGCGACCCGGTGTTCGCGTCAAACCGATATAACTGGCTGGCTGCGTTTTCGCCTTCGGTGTAGAATACATACCTACCGTCTTCCACCGACGTCCAATACCGCGCAGCACCAGCCGAGACAGGTACGGTGCAGGCATCGGCGGGCACCGTACAAGTATCGTTTTCAATAGGACTCTGCGACTGGCTGGGGTTCTCTCGCAGGAAGATGTGGTCTTCGGAGGTACCCGACGCTAGATCCGTCCAGTAAACACGAGACCCGTCCGCAGAGATATCACCCTGAAAATCAGGCGGATCCGAGAAGTTGCTAGTGTTGGGTGACGGACCGCCAAACGTCGCGTTGGGCTCCGAACCCCCATTTGGCAGCACATTCACCAACACGACCCGGCCATCATCAGACACATAGAGATTGTTCGCTTCCGGCGCATCCACCGCACCCGCAGCCAACACCCCATGCGCCTCGAACAACGACTCCTTCAAATCGGCAGAGCTACCAGCAAAAGCAATCTGTTCTTTCCCGACCGGCAGATAATTGCGCGGCACGTTGTAGGTCAGGAATTCACCCGGTGACTCCGACGGCTTCTGCGTGAAGAAGGGGGTATATGTACCTTCGGCTCCTTCCGAGGTCGAGTGCGAGTAGAGCACGGGATATTTACCACCCGGCGCCGCCGGCGACAACGGGCCTTCTTCTTCAATAGCACCAGCGTTCAGGAACCCTACCGTGAGATCGCTGGAAAACGCCTGGTAGAACGCGCCCTTGCGACCATAGGGCTGCAACCCAGCCTGCGACCAGCCACCGGTCGCCGCGCGCCGCGCGATGTACTCGTTACCCAAGCCCGCCGCGACCTGGCCCGTACCGCCCGTCGTCGAGGCCGCGACATACGCGACCGCTTCACCACCCTGAGCTACCTGAAACGGCAGCCTCGTGTCCGTGCCACCCTGACCGACCTCGAAGATGTTCTGTGACATAGCAAACGGAACGTAGACATCGGCATCGTGATTTTCAGGCGGCGTGACCATTTCGTACACCCGCCCATCCGGCAGTTCTTCTCCAAATGCCAGCGAAGGCACGAGCAAAAGGACAACAGGTACGAGAAAGACAGGTATGAGAAACCTGGACCTCAACATCTTGATCATCACTATGCCTTCTTCCTCTTCTTACCCTTCGCCGCCGCTTTCGCTTTCTTTGACTTCAAGCAGCCAGTGACGCTGATCGGGGTGGACTGGTGGATTTCGGCTCCGTTCTGGGCGACGAACGCAGTGGGCATCGTTAGCTTCTGTCCGCAGAAGTTGTAGTTGTCCTTCGCGGGGAGGTTCGATGTGAAGGCCGAGTAGGGACCCTGAGGCAGCGTTAGTTCGAAGCTCGTAAACGGAGCGTCGGGGACCGTGTTGAGCGTGCCGCTCGTGACACCGCTCTTGCTGATGAACGTCGTGCTGACGACATCCAGGGTCACGTTGTCGCCCTGGAGCACGATGATCAGGCTCGGGAATGCTTCGCCGCCGTGGGAGACGAAGTAGGCCGGGCCTTCCAGGGGAACTGGGAGCTCCGGGGTCAACACCCTTGCGTGGCCCACGATTGAGGCCGCCGGGCACCCCGCCGGGTTGGCTTCGAACTGCGCGGCCGTGCACGCTTTCTGCAACGTCGTCAACCGCGAGGGGAGCTGTTTGGGGAGGTCGATCTTGACTTTCGCGAAGTTCGCCTGCTGGCTCGCGGGGCCGCTTTCCCTCGTCACCCGCAAGGTCAGGCTCGCGCCGTTCTTTTTCGAGGTACGCCCGCTCGTGGAGACGGAGAACTTCGGTGAGAATTTCAACGCCTGGCAGGAGCCGACCTCGAAGCGGTAGGACAGCGGCGTGCTCGTACCTTCCGTGCTGCTCGCGGCGCCCGTGAACGCCATCGGGGAGCAGTTGGTCGGGTTGAACATGAAGCCCTGCCGGTCGATCACCGCGTTGATCGACCGCAGGTCTGCCGGGATCCCGTCGATGATGCTCGGCAGCGGGTCGGTCACGACCGTGATCTGCGCGGTATGCGGGTCGACTTCGATCCGCGCGCGCACGATCTGGGTCTGCAGCGTGAACGGGCCGGCGACGATCGGGACGACGATCGACAGGCCGAACGGGGCGCCCTTATACGGCCCTGTCAGGTAGATCGGGGCCGGGGGCTGACCCGCCTGGGGGATGAACAACGGGTACGGCCCCGGGCCGGCGCCGACGATCGTGTGCCCGATCTGTGATGCCGCCGGGCACGTGCCCGCATTCGCCTGCGCTTCGCCACACACCGGGACGCTCGCGATCATCCCGGAAAGGCCCGCCGGGGTCTTGAACGACAGGCTCCTGACGCGCTGCTGGTCTTCGGGACGCTGCAACAGCATCGAGAAACCCGTAAACCCACCAGCCTGATCGGTCGTCGCACCAGCCGTCATGTGCGGAGAGAAACCCATCGGCGTGCCACACGGCACGCCTTCGGGGCGTGAGGCGATCACGAAGCGGCTGTTCACGAGCGCGTTTTCGATCGACGGGGCGCTCCACGGCTCGAACACGCTGCTCGTTTCGTATTCCCCACAGTTCGGGGGCGTCGTCAACGCGGCCTGCGCGCCACCGCTGAAGGAGAGCTTGAACTCCGTGACCGGAAAATCGGGCGTGTTTTCAAACGTCGTCGTCAAACGACCGGTCGCTTCATCCAAATGGACCTTCCCGAGCAGCTTGATGTTCACGCCATCACCCGAGGCCGCCACCAGCAACTCTAAGTTCGGCGGGTTCGACTGCAGGATGTACACGTCGCCCTGGAGCTTGTCCGGCAACAACGGCGTTGAGATTTCATCCGTCCCCACCTTCGAAGAAGAAGGACATTCCGGAGGACCATCCTCGGATTCCTGTTCAGCTTCCGGACCACCAACGTTCTCCTGGGCGGGCTGACACGCCGCCAAGCCCGTCGCCTGACCGGGGTTGACCGCCATCCCTTCCGGGAGCGTAACCGTCGTATCCTGCAAACCCGACGTCGCCAAACCTTCCGGGTTCACCCCCTGGGGGATGTGCAGGTCCGCCGTCAGGCCCGCGGGGCTGTCAGCAACGCTCGTATCGGGCGAAGTCGCGATCGACGGTTCGAAATGCACCAGGCGTTCACAGCCGGACATATCGACCGGTTCGCCGTCGCTACCAACCGCTTCAAGCTCGGCGGATGCTTTCGCCGATTCGTCCTGCCAGGTGTTCAACACTTCGACCTGGAACGGCAACGTCCCACCGCACGACGTCGGTAGCGTCACAAACGGCGCGGAGCCCGTCGTTGAGCCGCAGCCACCAACATTCTCAAATTCTTTGCCGTCCGGCACACATCCGAAATGTTCTTCAGTGGCCGCCTCCCTGGCGAAATCATGAGATGCTTCCCCCGGGACACCCCAGAACGTCGCGCTGTTGCTCAAGACACTGCGCTGCGACACGTTCTGCACGTGCAGCGTAATCCCATCATCCCCGCCGCTGCGAACACGCGCATCCAAATAAACATTGTTATTCGAGAGCGTGAACGCGAACTCCGCCGCGACACCCTTTGGCGGCACGAGATTATAGATCGGGGCCGTAAACTGACCCGCCCCGGCTTCGGCGAGGCGCGCGGTGTCTTCGCCGACCATCGTCTCGATCGGACAGCCCGGACCATTGGTGCCTTCCTCGAACTGCTGACGTTTGCACTGCGGGATGCTGTTCGGGTCGCCGACAAACCCCGGGGGCAGCTTCACATCGACATCGCGCATTTCCTCAGCCGGCACAACTTGGCCAGTCTTTGAATTAACGATACTGTTGAGCGCAAAAACATTCGTCACCTCATACGGGTGCGAACCGGCCCGAGCATCGGCGCTCCCATCCGCATTATCGATCCAGCCGGCGGCATTCGCCACGCCAAAGCCCGCTTCGCCCGGCGCGACCGTCGCCGGCACGCTCGCACGCACCACCCCAGACGCGCCACCACCCAACACTTCAACGCGATCGACGCTACTCGCCGCACCAGCCGGCACATTCACCGGCACATAAATTTCATCCGGGAGACCCTGATGGCTATTGAATGGCAGCGTATCCGGGCCCAGTTCGCAGCGGGCGACACCCGTACCCGCACCTTCACAGGACGAACCACCACCGACCGTCCAACCCGCGGGCAGATGGTCGATCACCTTGACTGCGGTGGCGTTGGGTTCAGCGCCCGCGCTATATACATCCAAATGCAGGTTCCCGGTACTCCCCGGGTGCAGGTTCGTCGGCGCGAAATAACCAAACGCCGCCCACCCCGGGCCATCAGGGGTAGCAAACGCAAGCCCGGGTACGAGCGCGAGCACAGCAAACACAGCAACGAACAGGCCAGATATGAACAGGACTTTCGATCGAGCAACACGCATGTTCACTTACCCCTCCCATAGGTACGACGGGCTTTCTTTTCACACGCGGCACGCAAGTGCTTTGGCTTCTTCTTACAGACACGGAGCGCTTTGGCGAGCTTCTGCCCGCTGCTCGAGCTACGCGGCTTTGGCTTTGGTTTAGATGTGGGCGTAGATACGGGAACGGGCGCGAAATTGCCGACCCCTTCGTAGGTTCCACTCGGCGGCGTCGCGAACACCGGCGCGGGCGCGGGGACACCCTGACAGCCCGTGCCGGTACACGCCAACGGCGTCGGCGGGCTCACACCACCAACCCGTGCGTCGAACAAGTTAAACGCTTCGTTGCCGTCTGCGGGCGTCAACTGCGCACGCGTGATCACAAACGCATCGCTGCCATCAGCGCTCGCGCCGATCAGCCACGACGCCGACGAGCTCGTACCACCCGACAACAGATAGATACATCCACCATCATCGGTACCGACCGTGCAGGTACCCGTGCCTTCGCGCTCCCACTCATACACATCCTGAATATTATTTGTGTCGCCAGGTACGAGCGGCTCGGCGCTGTCGAAAAAGACCTTGCTACCATCTTCGGAAATCCACGTCGGCATGTACGTCAAGCTCCAGCTGGGTGGCAAAAACGCGCCAACCCCCGCGGCTTCAGTCTCACTATTACTGGGCGGCGGCGTATGCGTGGGGCTACATGACACGCAGTACAAGCGGCCCTTTTCAGCGCTGTAGAGGTAAACCTCCTCGAGCCCTGAAGAATACCCATTCACACTCTGATTGTTTGACTCGAATACCAGGTTGCGCCCATCGGGCGTCACCTCAGCCGTCCGATGCCCCAAACCCGGCACCCAATCACCAAACAAACCTTCATTTGCATGGGTGCCGATGGTTATCGTGCCATCTTTTGCTGAGAGCGTAGCGATGAAGCTCGGTGCTTCCCCAGCGTGCAGCACGTAGAGGTTGTTTGCACCTTCAATCGCCGCGATGCCCTGAGCATTTTTGTTGGACGCAAGGACACCATGCGCAACGAAATACACATACGACCCATCCGTGCTCGTACCAACCACGCCCTCGACACCCCCGTTCGGGGCGGTCAACGCCGTCCGCGACCCGGTGTTCGCATCAAACCGGTATAGCTGACTGGTTGCGTTTTCGCCTTCGGTGTAGAACACATACCCACCGTCTTCCGCCGACGTCCAATACCGCGCAGCACCGGCAGAGACGGGTACGGTGCAGGCATCGGCGGGCACCGTACAAGTACCGTTTTCGACAGGGCTCTGCGACTGGCTGGGGTTCTCTCGCAGGAAGATGTGGTCTGCGGAGGTACCCGGCGCCAGATCCGTCCAGTAAACACGAGATCCGTCCGCGGAGATATCACCCTGAAAATCAGGCGGATCCGAGAAATTACCAGTATTAGGCGGCGGACCGCCAAACGTCGCATTAGGCTCCGACCCCCCACCCGGCAACACATTCACAAGCACAACCCGGCCACCACTGTAGAGATACAGATTGTTCGCTTCCGGCGCATCCACCGCACCCGCAGCCAACACCCCATGCACCTCAAACAACGACTCCCTCAAATCGGCAGAGCTACCAGCAAACACAACCTGATCTTCTGCAACCGACAGATAATTGATCGGCACGTTATAGGTCAGGAATTCGCTGAGTGGCTCTGACGGTTTCTGTGTAAAGAGAGGAGTGTATACGCCTTCGGCTCCTTCCAGAGTCGCGTGCGTGTAGAGCACAGGATATTTACCACCCGGCGCCTCAGGCGACAACGGGCCTTCTTCTTCAGCGACACCCGCGTTCAGGAACCCCACCGCAAGGTCACTGGAAAATGCCTGGTAGAACGCACCCTTGCGACCATAAGGCTGCAACCCAACCTGCGACCAGCCATGCGTCGTCGAGCGTCTCGCGATGTACTCGTTACCAAAGCCAGCCCCGACCTGACCCGTACCACCCGTCGTCGAGGCCGCAACATACGCAACCGCTTCACCACCCGGAGCGACCTGAAACGGCAGCCTCGTATCCGTACCACCCAAGCCAACATTAAAGACACCTAGAGACATTGCGAAGGGCACATAGACATCGGCATCGTGGTTTTCCGGCGGCGTGACCATTTCAAACACCCTGCCGTCGGGCAGTTCTTCCGCCAGCGCGGCGCCCGGCGTGAATACCGCGACCCCCATGCACGACAGCGCGGCGGCTGTCATGCAGAGGGCGGTGAGGACCAGCCTGTGAGGGCTCATCCCCGCTTCCCCTTCTTCTTGCTGTTGGTTTTCCCGTAGCGCTTGTGCGCATTTCTTTCACAGACGTCGCGCTTGAACTCGTTCTTGTCGCGGCTGCACGCCTTCAGCGCTTTTTTCAGCTTCTGTGCGCGGGTCGGCGTTTTGGTCGTGGCCGGCGTCGCGACCGGGGCCGGCGGGGGTTGACTTGTGGGGAGGCTGAGCAGCGGTGTCGTTGCGATCGCGGTCGTTTCGGGGAATGGCGCGGTCGTGAACGACTGGATCGTGCCGTAGCTCGCACCGTCCGCGTTGGTTGCGACCGTGCGGTAGTAGTAGGTCGTGCCGGGTTGCAGCGAGGTCCCGAACGACGCTTCGATCGTGTAGGTCGTGCCCGTGCTGGCGCTGACCTGGCCGGGCTCGAGTGAGCCGAGGGCGGGTGTGGTGCCGAATTCGAAGGCCATCGTGCTCTGCAGGCCCGCGGTATCGACCGAGCCCGTGATCGTCGCCGTGCGCTGGCTGACGCCGAGCGCGCCGCCCGTGAGGGCGAGCGGTAGCGTCCCCGCGGCGGTCGTGAACGACCGGGGGGCGCCGTAGGTGATCGTGCCTTCGCTGCCGACCGCGACGAGGCGGTAGTTGTAGGTCGTGCCCGGTGTCAGTTCGCCCAGCGCGACCGCCTGGATGCCGGGGGTGCCGAGCACGACCGGGGTCGCTTCGGCGCCGGCGTCGAAGCCCGGTGAGGCCGGGGCGCTGTAGCTATAGCTTGCGCCGAGGCCGTACTGCACGTAGTAGTGCGTTTCGACGCCTTCCGCGCCGATTTCGCCGCCGATCACGGCCGTGGTGCGGGTGATTTCCGTGGCCGTGCCGGTCGTCGCCGTCGGCGCGACGAGCGTCGTGAACGTTTCGACGGGGCCGCGGGTCGTGCCCGTCGCGTTCGTCGCGAGGACCCTGTAGTAGTAGGCGGTGTCGGGTTGTAGCGCGTTGCCGAGGCTGTCTGGGCCGGCGCGCATCGCGCCGGTGCCGGCGGGTAGCGGGATCGTGCTGTTGACCGTGCCGATCGCGCCTTCGAGAACTTCGCCGGTCGCTTTCGTGGAGTATTCGAAGCTGTAGCTCGTGGCTTGGTAGTTGGGGTTGACCAGCGCTTCGACGCTTGCTTCTCTGGCCTCGATCGTGCTTGCTTTCTCGCTGCCCAGTTCAATCGTGGGCTTTTCTGCGGTCAGCGTCGTGACGTTGCCTTCGGCTTCGGCTTTACCGGTCGTGTTTTTGAGGAGGAGCCGGTAGAAGTACTTTGTGTTCGATCGTAGGTTTGTGAGGTTCGCGCTCGCGGGCTGGCCGGCGCCTTCGAGCGTGGCCTGTTCACAGGGCGCCTTGGCTTCGTTCGCGGCAGGTGTCGTGCCGTATTCCACTTCGCAGGTGCTCGCCTCGTTGTCGGGGTTCACCGTCGCTTCGACCGTCAACGCGAACGGCGTGACGTTTGCCGTTTTCAGTTCTTTGATCGTGGGTGGCGCGGTGAGCGTGGTGAAGGTTGCGACCGTCGGATCGACTTCGGAGCCAAGCGCGTTGCCGGAGCTGCCGGAGACTTCGTTGCTGTCAACGAGACAGACCGCGTATTCCTGGTTCGGCTGCAAACCGGTCACGTTCGTGGACAGCGCTTTGCTCGTAGACCCTTTACCAGCATCCTGAGGGGTCGTGCTCTGACCGGCACATGCAGTGCCGGTGTTGTAGTCAAAGGAGTATTTCGTATCGACCGAATCGAGCGTCAGATGACCGTTGAACGTCGCCGTCGTCGCCCCGATCGCGGTAACCGGATCGGTATGCGGCGTGGGGACGGTCGCAAACGCTTCGACCTTGCCCTGCGAGGTTTCTGACTTTTCGTTTTTGGTCGTCACACGGTAGTAGTACGTCGTCCCGGGCGTCAACAGCACAGGAGCGGTGGAGAGGCTCACCGGCTGGGCGCCGAAGATCGCGGGCAACGGTTCTGCCGGCAACAGTTGTTCGACCGTGCCTTCGAGCGCTTCGCCCGCGCCGACTTTGCCCTGCGTCGAGTATTCAAAGACATATTCGGTGACCTGATTGTTCGGGTTGATTTCCGCCTGCAGCGTCGCACCCGTCGAGGTCACCGAAGCGGACTCGCTTGCGATCGTGGGTGCCTCGGGCGAGGTCTTGAACGTTTCCGCCGGCAGCCCGGGCGTCACTTCCGCCAACAGGTTGCTCGCGAGCACACAGAACGCGTATTCCCTGTTCGGTTCCAGACCCGTCAGGTTGACCGACACCTTTTCTTTCGCGGCCCCTTTCGCCGACGCCGGCACTTCCGGCCTGAGGATGCCTTCCGGTTCGCATTCCCTCGTTTCCGTGGGCTTGTAGCTGAAGCGATAACCACCCGCTTCACCCGCACCACCCGGGTTCAACTCACCATTCAAAGTCGCCGTCGTCGCGGTAACCCCCGTCGCCGCTTCAGTCACCGGTTTTTCCGGCGGACCCGCCGCGAACACCGCCGACGCACCGAACAACAGACCACCGATAACCACGGCCAACGCCGCGAGGCTCGTCCTGGTCAACCCATGAATACGCATTTAACGCTTCCTCCCATTGCTGTTAGATCGACTGGACTCGTGAACCTTGCCCGTCTTGGATTTCTTTGACTTCTTTGGTTTTTTTGCAGTCTGCTTAGCCTTTACACAACCTGTGACATTGATCGGCGTGGACTGATGGATCACCGCGCCGTTCTGCGCCACAAACGCGGTTGGCATCGACAGCTTCTGCCCGCAGAAGCTGTATCCGTCATGTGCCGGCAGGTTTGTCGCCAGCGCCGAGTACCTACCCTCGGGCAGGACCAGTTCAAAGCTCGCGAAGGGGACGTCGGGCGTCGTCTTGAACGTGCTGCTCGTGATCCCCGCCTTGCTGATGAACGTCGTCCCCACCAGATCGATCGTCACGCCATAACCCTGCAAAACGACGACCAGGCTCGGGAACGCTTCACCACCATGCGATACGAAGTACGCGGGACCGCGCAACGGGACCGGCAGGATCGGCGTGATCACGGTCGCGTGACCGACGACCGACGCTTCCGGGCACCCGGCAGGGTTCGCTTCGAACACCGCCGCGGTGCACGCCTTCTGCAGCGTCGTCAACCTGGAGGGCAACTGCTTGGGCAAGTCGACCTTGACCGAGGCGATGTTTGATTGCGAGCTCGCCTGGTTGGCTTCCAGCGGCGTCGTCGGATAGACGATCTTCGCGGTCAGGCTCGCACCGTTGGCTTTGGAGGTCCTTCCCGCCGTGGAGACCTGGAAGTCCGGTTTGAATTTCAGGGCCTGGCAGGAGCCGACCTGGAAGGGGCTGGAGATCGCGGCGGTCGTTCCTGTGGTGCTCGTCGCCGTGCCCGAGAACGCCATCGACGCACAATGCGTCGGGTTGAACATGAAACCCGACCGGTCGATCACCGCGTTGATCGAACGCAGATCTGCCGGGATCCCGTCGATGATCGTCGGCAACGGGTCGGTCACGACCGTGATCTGCGCCGTGTGCGGATCGATTTCGATCCGGGCGCGCACGACCTGCGTTTCCAGCGTGAACGGGCCCGCCACGATCGGGACGACGATCGAGAGACCGAAGGGGGCGCCCTTGTATGGGCCCGTCAGGTAGATCGGGGCGGGCGGTTGCCCCGCCTGGGGGATGAACAATGGGTAGGGGCCGGGGCCCGCGCCGACGATCGAGTGCCCGATCTGCGACACGGACGAGCACGCGCCCTGCGCCGCCTGCGGTTCCGGACAGAGCGGGACGCTGGCGATCATGCCCGACAATCCCGCCGGCGCCTTGAACGACAGGCTCCTGACACGCTGCTGATCATCGGGGCGCTGCAACAGCAGCGAGAAGTCGGTGTAGCCACCCGCCTGGTCGGTCGTCGCACCCGCGGTCATGCTCGGGGTGAAACCCATTGGGGTCGAGCAGGGGACGCCTTCGGGGCGCGAGGCGATCACGAAGCGGCCGCTCACCAACGTGTTTTCAAGCGACGGGGCGCCCCACGGTGTGAACGCGCTATTGGCTTCGTACTCACCACAGTTCGGAGGCGTCACCAGCGCCGCCTGCGCACCACCCGAGAACGCGAGCACGAATTCACTGAGGGGCGCATCGGCGATGTTTTCAAACGTCGTCGTCAGCTGACCCGTCGCTTCGTTCAGGTGGACGGTCCCGACCTGCTTGATGTTCACACCATCGCCCGAGGCCGCGACGAGCAGTTTCAGATCCGGTGGGTTGGACTGCAGCACGTACACGCTGCCTTTCAAACGATCCGGCAGCAACGGCGTTGAGATTTCATCGGTGCCGACTTTCGACGCTGCCGGGCATTCCGGGGGGCCGTCCTCGGATTCCTGTTCGGCTTCCGGGCCACCGACGTTCTCCTGGTTGGGCTGGCACGCCGCCAAACCGGTCGCTTGGCCCGGGTTGACCGCCATTCCTTCCGGGAGCACGACCGTAACGTTCTTCAAACCCGACGTCGCGAGACCTTCGGGGTTGACACCCTGCGGGAGCTTTACCGTCGCGGACAGGCCCGCGGGCGAATCGGCCTGCGTCGTATCCGGGGAGGTCGCAATCGTTGGTTCGAAATGCACCAGACGGTCACAACCGGACAGATCGACCGGTTCGCCGTCGCTGTCGGCCGCTTCGAATTTAGCTGATGCTTTTGCCGATTCGTCCTGCCATGTGTTCAACACTTCGACCTGGAACGGCAGCGTCGCACCGCACGACGTTGGCAACGTCACGAACGGCGCGGAGCCCGTCGTTGAACCACAGCCACCAACACCCTCAAATTCTTTGCCGTCCGGCACACATCCGAAATGTTCTTCAGTGGCCGCCTCCCTGGCGAAATCATGAGATGCTTCCCCCGGGACACCCCAGAACGTCGCGCTGTTGCTCAAGACACTGCGCTGCGACACGTTCTGCACGTGCAGCGTAATACCATCATCCCCGCCGCTGCGAACACGCGCATCCAAATAAACATTGTTGTTCGAGAGCGTGAACGCGAACTCCGCCGCGACGCCCTTTGGCGGCACGAGATTATAGATCGGGGCCGTAAACTGACCCGCCCCGGCTTCGGCGAGGCGCGCGACGTCTTCGCCGACCATCGTCTCGATCGGACAGCCCGGACCATTGGTGCCTTCCTCGAACTGCTGACGTTTGCACTGCGGGATGCTGTTCGGGTCACCGACAAACCCCGGGGGGAGCTTCACATCGACATCGCGCATTTCCTCAGCCGGCACAACTTGGCCAGTCTTTGAATTAACGATGCTGTTGAGCGCAAAAACATTCGTCACCTCATACGGGTGCGAACCGGCCTGCACATCAGCGCTACCATCCGCATTATCGATCCAACCGGCGGCGTTGGCCACGCCAAAGCCCGCTTCGCCCGGCGCGACCGTCGCCGGCACGCTCGCACGCACCACCCCAGACGCACCACCACCCAACACTTCAACACGATCCACGCTACTCACCGCACCAGCCGGCACATTCACCGGCACATAAATTTCAGCCGGGCGACCCTGACGGCCTTCGTATGGCAGTACACCCGGGCCCAGTTCGCAGCGGGCGACACTCGTACCCGCCCCTTCACAGGACGAACCACCACCGACCGTCCAACCCGCGGGCAAACGGTCGATCACCTTGACCGCGGTGGCGTTGGGTTCAGCGCCCGCGCTATACACATACAAATGCAGGTTCCCGGTACTCCCCGGGTGCAGGTTCGTCGGCGCGAAATAACCAAACGCCGCCCACCCTGGGCCATCAGGTGTAGCGAACGCAAGCCCGGGTACGAGCGCAAGCACAGCGAGCACAACTACGAACAAACCAGGTACAAGTAGCGCTTTCGATCGAGCAACACGCATGTTCACTTACCCCTCCCATAGGTACGGCGCATTTTCTTTTCACACGCGGCACGGACGCGCTTCGGCTTCCTCCGACAGGTACGGAGGGCTTTGGCGAGCAACGCGGCCCTGCGCGGCGGATGTGCCTTTGCTTTGACCGGCACGAGCCCCTCCTGGGGAGCCGGTGGCGGGAAATCCCCCACGCCCTGGAACGTCACGCTCGCGGGCGTCGCAAACGTCGGCGCGGGCGCGGGTAGACCCTGGCAGCCCGTGCCGGTGCACGCCAGCGGCGTCGGCGGGCGCACACCACCGACGCGCGCGTCAAACAGGTTGAAGGCTTCGTTGCCGTCTTCCGGCGTCAACTGCGCGCGCGTGATCACAAACGCATCGCTGCCGTCGGCGCTCGCGCCGATCAGCCACGACGCCGATCCGCTCGTACCACCCGACAGCAGATACACACACCCACCATCATCGGTACCGACCGTACAGGCGCCGGCGCCTTCACGCTCCCACTCATATACATCCTGGATATTATTTGTGTCGCCAGGTACGAGCGGCTCAGAGCTATCGAAGAAAACCTTGCTCCCATCACTGGAGATCCATGTCGGCATGTATGTCAAGCTCCAGCTCGGCGGCAAAAACCCACCAATCAACGCTTCAGTCTCACTATTATTAGGCGGTGCCGCGTGAGACGGGCTACACGACACACAGTACAAGCGACTCTTTTCGGTGCTATAGAGGTAAACCTCCTCAAGCCCCGAAGAATACCCATTCACACTCTGATTATTCGACTCGAACACCACACTCCGCCCATCAGGCGTTACCTCAGCCGTACGATGCCCCAAACCCGGCACCCAATCACCAAACTCAGCATTCACCCCCGGGGCAACAGTTTCCGTGCCATCCTTTTCTGAGAGGGTGGCGATGAAGCTCGGTGCTTCCCCGGAATGCAGCACATAAAGATTATTCCCACCCGTTACTGCCTGGGTGCCTTGGCCGTTCTTGTTGGTAGCAAGGACACCATGCGCAACGAAATACACATATGAGCCGTCTTCGCTGACCCCCACAACCCCCTGAACACCCGCAGATTCACCCGTGTTCCCATCCACGGTGAGGTCTTTTAGGTTGCCTGTCGCGACTTCGTACTCATACAAGTCTGGTTCGCCGGGCGCCGCCGTGGAGTCCCCGGTCAGCCGGCTTTCATCCGTGAAGAACACGAGCTGACCGTTGGGTGTCGCATACCAGTAGCGGCCACCCCCACTCGGACCAGGCCCATGCGACACATCGACCTGCACCGTCCGCGCCCCCACCGACAACGGTTCAACCCGCACAAACAACCGCGTCAAACCAGCAGGATCTTCCCCACTCACCACCGTATTCAAATCAGTCCAAAACACCTCCGAACCATCCCCCGAAACCACACCCTGAAAATCAGGCGGATCTTCAACCTTCTGTGTCGGGGGTGCTCCACCGAACGTCGCATTGGGCTCCGACCCACCACCCGGCAGCACATTCACCAGCACAACCCGGCCACCATCAGACACATAAAGATTATTCGCTTCAGGCGCATCCACCGCACCCGCAGCCAACACCCCATGCACCTCAAACAAATACTCCCCAGAACCAGCCGGCCCACCAGCAAAAACGACCTGGTGCTTCCCGGCCGACAGATCATTGACCGGCACGTTGTAGGTCAGGAATTCGCCGAGTGGCTCTGACGGTTTCTGGGTAAAGAGAGGGGTGTATGTACCCCCGGCTCCTTCCAGAGTCGCATGCGTGTAGAGCACAGGATATTTACCACCCGGCGCCTCAGGCGACAACGGGCCTTCTTCTCCAGCAACACCAGCATTCAAGAACCCCACCGCGAGATCACTGGAAAACGCCTGGTAGAACGCACCCTTACGACCATAAGGCTGCAACCCGACCTGCGACCAGCCACCCGTCGTCGGGCGTCTTGCGATGTACTCGTTACCGAAGCCTGCTGCAACCTGACCATTGCCGCCTGTAGTTGAGGCAGCGAGATACGCGACCGCTTCACCACTCTGAGCAACCTGAAACGGCAACTCCGTATCCGTACCACCCAAGCCAACATTAAAGATACCTAGAGACATTGCGAAGGGGACGTAGACGTCGGCATCGTGGTTTTCTGGTGGTGTCACCATTTCAAACACCCTGCCATCCGGCAGTTCTTCCGCAAACGCCGCAGGGGCCGCAAGGACCAGGAGCGCCCCGACCAGGACGGACAGCAAGAGCAGGCGCCTGCCGGATCGCGCGAACATCCCGGCCGACGCCGGACACCCGCGACCAATTTGTTTTGTGGCCCCAGATGTCATTACTTAGCCTTTCTGTTGACGCTGCGTTGCTTTTGCTTGGTCTTCTTGGTCTGCTTCTTAGTTTTCGCCTTAGCCTTCACACAACCCGTGACGCTGATCGGCGTTGACTGGTGGATCACCGCGCCGTTCTGAGCCGTGAACGCCGTCGGCATCGACAGTTTCTGCCCGCAGAAGCTGTATTTGTCACTCGCCGGAAGGTTCGAGGTCAGCGCCGAGTAGGGACCCTCCGGCAGCGTCAAATCGAACAGGCTGATCGGAACGTCCGGTACCTGCTTGAACGTGCTGCTCGTAATCCCCGCATGGCTAATAAACGTCGTACCAACCAGATCGACGGTCACGCCATAGCCCTGCAGCACGACGATCAGCGACGGGAACGCTTCCCCACCGTGGGAGACAAAATACGCCGGCCCGGTAAGCGGGACCGGGAGCACAGGTGAGACCGCGGTCGCGCGTCCCACGACCGAGGCCGCGGGGCACTGCGCGGGGTTCGCTTCAAACACCGCCGCCGTGCACGCCTTCTGCAGCGTCGTCAAGCGAGACGGGAGTTGCTTGGGTAGATCTACCTTCACCGAGGCGATGTTCGCTTGCGAGCTGGCCTGGTTATCACCCAGCGGCCCGGTGGGGTAGATGATCTTCGCGTCGAGGCTCGCGCCGTCCTTTTTCGAGGTGCGGCCCGCGGTGGCGACTTTGAAGTTCGGCTTGAACGCAAGCGCCTGGCAGGACCCCACCTGGAAGGGGCTCGAGATCGCGGCGGTCGTGCCCGTGGTGCTCGTGGCCGTGCCGTTGAATGATGCGGGGTTGCAGTTGGTCGGGTTGAACATGAACCCGGCCCGGTCGATCACCGCGTCGATCGAGCGTAGGTCGGCGGGGATCCCGTCAACGACGCTCGGCAGCGGGTCGGTTGTGACCGTCAGCTGTGCGGTGTGGGGGTCCACTTCGATCCGTGCGCGGACGACCTGGGTCTGCAGCGTGAACGGGCCGGCGTGGATCGGGACGACGATCGACAGGCCGTAGGGGGCGCCCTGATAGCTGCCGGTGAGGTAGATCGGCGCGGGGGGCTGGCCCGCTTCGGGGATGAACAGCGGGTAGGGGCCGGGGCCCGCGCCGACGATCGAGTGCCCGATCTGCGAGGACGCTGGGCAGGTGCCCTGCGCGGCCTGCGGTTCGGGGCAGAGCGGGACCTTCGAGATCATGCCGAGCAGACCCTCCGGCGTCTTGAACTGCAGTTTCTGCACGCGCTGCTGGTCGTCGGGGCGCTGCAGCAGCAGTGAGAAGTCGGTGTAGCCACCGGCCTGGTCGGTCGTCGCACCCGCGGTCATCGTCGGGGTGAACCCGATCGGCGTTGAGCAGGGCACGCCTTCGGGGCGGGAGTCGATCGTGAAGCGGCCGTTGACGAGCGCGTTTTCGATCGCCGGGGCGCTCCAGGGCGTGAAGGCGCTGCTGGTTTCGTATTCCCCACAGTTCAGCGGGGTCACGAGCGCGGCCTGCGCGCCGCCACTGAAGGACAGCTTGAACTCCGTGACCGGGAAATCCGGCGTGTTTTCAAACGTCGTCGTCAACCGGCCCGTGGCCTCATCCAAGTGGACCTTGCCGATCACCTTGATGTTCACCCCATCACCCGACGCCGCGACCAGCAGTTCCAAATTGGGCGGGTTCGACGGCAGCACGTACACGTCGCCCTGGAGCTTGTCCGGCAGCAGCGGCGTGGTGATTTCATCGGTCCCGACTTTCGAGGCGGACGGGCATTCGGGGGGGCCGTCGAAAGCTTCGCTTTCGCCCGCTTCGGTCCCCGGGGCGACTTTCTCCTGCGCGGGCTGGCAGGCCTGCAGGCCGGTCGCCTGGCCGGGGTTGATCGTCATCCCTTCCGGGAGCGTGACCGTCGTATCCTGCAGACCCGAGGTCGCGAGGCCTTCGGGGTTCACACCCTGGGGGATCTGCAGGTCCGCTGTTAGGCCGGCGGGGCTGTCGGCGACGCTCGTGTCGGGGGAGATCGCGATCGACGGTTCGAAATGCACCAGGCGTTCACAGCCGGACATGCGCACCGGTTCACCGGTCGCGTTGGTCAGTTCAAAGCCGCCGGACGCGCTGGCCGTTTCGTCCTGCCAGCTGCCCAGCGCTTGTGCTTCGAACTTCAGCTGCTCGCCGCACGAGGTCGGCATCGACAAAAACGGCGCGGAGCCGGTCGAGGAGCCGCAGCCGAGCGTACCTTCAGATTCTTTGCCGTCGGGCTCACACCCGAGCTCGGGGTATTTACCCGAGGACGTGCGTGCGAAATCGTGGCTCGCTTCTCCCGGCACGCCCCAGAACGTCGCGCTGTTGCCCAGGATCTTACGCTGGGGCACGTTGTCCACGTGCACCGTGATGCCATCGTCGCCGCCGCTGCGCACGCGCGCGTCGAGATACACGCGGATGTTCTGCAGCGTGAACGCGAACTGCGCCGCGACGCCCCTGGGCGGCACGAGGTTATAGATCGGGGCAAACTGCTGGCCCGTTCCCGATTCGGCGAGCGTCGCGACGTCTTCGCCGACCATCGACTCGACGGGACAACCGGCCCCTTCCTGGAAGTAGCCTTCTTCGAAAGCTTCGTGGCTGCACTGCGGGACCGCCTCGGGGTTGCCGACAAAGCCGGGCGGCAGCTTCACGTCGATGTTGCGCGCTTCCTGCACCGGCAGGTCAACGCCCTTGCCATTGAGGGCGTTGTTGAAGGCAAACGCCACCGTCACCGAGTACGGGTGCGAGCCGGCCTGCGTGTCGGTCGTGCCGTCCACGTTGTCGATCCAGCCGGCGACGTTGGCAAAGCCGAAACCGGCCGCGCCCGCGGCGACCGTCGCCGGCACGCTCGCAGCCGCCGCTTCGAGCGCGCCGCCCCCCAACACTTCGACGTGATCCACCGTGCTCGTCGCGCCGAGTGGCACGTTCACGGGGATCCCAATTTCCTGCGGCCTACCCTGTTTGAATTCCGACGGCAGCGTATGCGCCGCCAGCACGCACGTCGCGGTGCCCGTTCCTTCACCCCCGCAGGCCGACCCACCAGCCACCGTCCAACCGGCCGGCAGACGGTCGATGACCGTCACCGCGGAGGGATTCGATTCCGCGTAGGCATCGACGCTGTACACATCCAGTTGCAGCCGCGCGCTGCTCCCGGGCTGCAGGTTCGTCGGGGTGAAATAACCAAACACCCGCCAGCTCGGAGCCGGCGTCGCGGCTGACGCCGACCCACCGGCTACGAGCAACAGAGCTACGAGGCTCAACAGAGCTATGCATAGAGGTACGAGGCTGCGACGCAATGAGGTAAGAGACGTGCGAGAGCTCATCGACCCGTCCTCCGATCCAAATTCGACTTCTTGGCCCTGCTCGACCGATACCGTTCCCTCGCCTGACGTTCACATGAGCTACGCGAGGTACGAGAACGCTTTTTGTGACAGGTACGCAGCGCTTTGGCCAGCTTTTGCGCGGCGCTCAAGGGCTTTGACTTCGCTTTTTTCACCGTCGGTGCGGTGGCCGGCGCCGGCGCCGGAAAGTTCCCCACACCGGCAAACGTCACGCTCGGCGGGGTCGCAAACGTCGGCGGCGGGGCGGGCACCCCCTGACAGCCGGTGCCGGTGCACGACTTTTCAGCCGGCGGGCTGAAACCGTCAACGCGCGCGTCGAACAGGTTGTAGGCATCATCACCGTCGGTGGGCGTGAGCCGGGCGCGTGAGACGATGAAGACGTCTGAGCCGGTGGCGCTCGCGCCCAGCAGCCATGAGGCCGATCCGGTGAGCCCGCCGGAGAGCAGGTAGTCACACCCACCACCACCGGCAGTGCAACTCCCAGCGCCGCCGCGCTCCCACTCATAGACATCGGGCGTGGCGTTCGTATCGGCCGCGGACAGCGGCTGCGCGTCATCGAAGAACACCTGATCGCCGTCATTGGAGATCCACTGTGGCCGGTAGGTCGTGCTCCAGCTGATCGGCAGGAACGCGCCGATGTCTTTTTCGGCCTCCTGGTTCAGCTGTGGCGCCTGGCTCCGCGGGCCGCACGAAGCACAGACCAAGCCGCCGCCAGCTTCATAGACGTATACCTCCTGGAGCTTTCTGTCTTCGAATTCCGGGGCATCGCCACCGACGTCCTGAGCGTTTGACTCAAAGACGAGGTGCCGCCCGTCCGGCGTGACCTCGGCGGTGCGGTGCCCAAGACCCGGCTGCCAATCGCCGAAGTACCCGGGAAAGCCACCCGGGGCGAGGGTTTGCGTGTCGTCCTGCGGCGAAAGGACCGTAATGAAAACCGGGGCGCCACCAGGCTGGGAGACGTAGAGGTTGTCCTGTCCGGCTTCGGCGCGCGCACCCTCGCCGTTCGCTTCGCCGCTGCCGAGCACCCCCTGCGCGACGAAATACACATAACTGCCATCTTCACTGGCGCCGAGCAGGCCCTGCACAGCGGCGGACGCCGTAGCGCCGGTCAGGTCCGTGAGCTGCCCACTGTCGAGGTCGTACTCATACAGGTTTTCACCGCTGCCCGGTTCGGTATTAGCGGTCAGCTGCGCCGACGCGTCATCGGTGAAGAAGACCTGCGAACCATCGGCGGTCGCGGTCCAGTAGCGGCCGCCACCGCCCCCGCCACCGGCCTGCGAGCGATCGAGCTGGACGGTGCACGCGTCGGTAGATACGAGACATTCATCGCTCGGACCGAGCGGACTCTGCGGCGCACCGGCGTGCTCGCGCACGAACAGACGCGTCTTACCCGCGGGGTCTTCAGCGCTCACCGCGGTATTCAGATCGGTCCAAAAGATCCGCGACCCATCTGAGGAGATCACCCGTTCGAAATCGGGCAGATCCTGTTCGTTATCGGCTTCCGTGCGCGGCGCGCCGAACGTCGCGTTGGGATCCCCGACACCGCTCGGCAAAACGTTCACGAGCGTCAACCCGCCGGCTGAAGAGACATAGAGATTGTTGACTTCAGGATCAGTCAGCGAGTTGGGGGTCAGCTTGCCATGGGCCTCGAACAACAGCTCGCTGAGATCTTTGGAGGCGCCTGCGTACTGGATGGCAGCTTCGACCTGATCAAATACCACCGGCACCCCGTATGTGATGAATTCACCCGCCGGCTCGGACGGAGCTTCTGTCACAAGCGGGCGATAGCGACCCGCGCTGTACACATAGATATCGGCATAGCCCCCGCCCAGAGTTTCCTCGCCCGGCACCAGTGGGCTGGTGAGCGGATTCCTTGCTTCTTCTGCATATCCCGCGTTCAAGAAACCAGCCGAAAGATCCGGGGAGAACGCCTCATAGAACGCGCTTTTCAACCCCGCGGGCTGCACGTTCGTCTGCGACCACCCCCCGCCCGGGTTGCGCGTCGCCAGATACTCGTTGCCAAGCCCCGCCCCCGCGTCGCCGCTACCACCGACCGTCGAATCGCCCAGATACGCAACGGCTTCGCCGCTCGGCGCCACCTGAAACGGCAGCTTCGTATGCGTGCCGCCTTGCCCTGCGTTCAAGACCCCTTCCGAAACCGCCAGCGGGACATACACGCTCGCGTCCTCGTTTTCGGGCGGCGTGACCATTTCATACACACGCCCGTCGGGTAAAGCTTCCGCACGGGCGGAGGTACCGCCAAATACCGAATACACCGCGGTGGTACAGAGAATTGCCAGTGCGGTGAAAACAATGCGACGTGAGACGAACGCGCTACCGGACATAAAATGCCCTCCTTTGTGAAACCCCGCAACGGGGTGTGGTCGATCGGCACCGGCCCCGCGGGCCGGACCCTTCCCTTCGAAGACTTGTGCGCGCGCGGTCATCGCTTCGCGCCCCGATCCGGGAGATCGGTCGCAGGGGTTGTGAGGCCGCTCGCGGACGCCGCGGAACGGCTCGCGGACCCCGCGGGGCGGCCGGCTTGGGCGAGTACTTCGCCACGGGGGGTGAGCTGCCAGGCGTTGGCGCCCTTCGCGAGGCCGCCGGTGTTCTGCAGCAGGCCGTGGGTTTGCAGGCGCCCGAGGAGCTTTGAGACCTGGCCCTCGTCTTTGATACCCGCGAGCTCTGCGAGCTCACGGTTGCTTGGGTTGCTTCCCCACTCGTTGCGGGTCGCGACGGCCACGAGCACCTCACGGGTCAGCGCGGTCATGCGGAAACCCGTGTTCACCGTTGTGGTCGCGGCGCCGGCGACCGCGATCGGCTGACTCTTGCCACGCCGCCCCGCCGCGCTCCTCGTGGTCGCGAGCTTGCCGCCCTTGCCCGCTTTGCGCTGCGCCTGCTTCAAAGGGCGGTGCGCGTCGATCACCGCTTCGCCGTCCGCCGTCAACCGCCATGCCTTTATTTGGCGGTTGGTGTGGCCCTGCGCGTTCTCGATCAGACCCTGGTCTGTCAGGCGCTTCATCATTCGTGAGATCTGACCCTGGTCGGAGAGGCCGATGATCTCCGAGACTTCGCGGTTGTTCAGACCCGGACGGCCACCGACAGCCGCCAATGCCATCTGCGTGCGGACCGTGAGGCGATAGTCCATCGGCGAGGCCGCGGCCAGCGGGCGATGCGAGAGGCCGTCGCCGTCGCGGCGCACCGCACGCAACGCCGGACGCGGGGTCGGACGCTCCAGCTCCTTCGCCGCGGCCGCGATACCCCGGTAGGGGAGCACGATCGCCGCCATCAACTGCCCCAACAGACCGATCAACGGCGCCGCACGCAATTCCAACAGGCGCGAATGGATCACACCGAACGTCGCACCGACGACACCCTCCGCGACCAGCGCCGGCAACGCCGCCGGGACCTGCGCGTTGACGCGACCCTGGTCCACGACCCCCGCCAAGCCCTCCAACACACGCGCCCTGCGCGCCAGCACCCGCGGACCCGCCGACAGCGCCTCAACAAACACCAGGCGCGCAACCGCGGGCTCACGGTCCAGGGTCAGCAGCAGCGCGGCCAGCGCGCCACGCGTGCGCGCGGTCCAGCCGAGCTGCGCATCCCAGCCCGCGCGAACTTCGAGCTCCAAGCCATCGAGCGCGTGATTGAACGCCGCGAGGAAGCAGTCTTCGCGGTCGCTGAAGCACTCGTAGAACGTGCGGTTGGAGACGCGGGCGCGCTCGGCGACACTGCGCGCGCTGACGCCCTCGTAGCCGCGTTCGCCGACGAGGGAGAAGGTCGCGGTCAGCATCCGCCCGCGCTGCCAGGACGACGAGGGCCGGCGCTGGCCGATCCCGGACGATCGGTCGGCGTCCTCGCTCGCTCGTGTGCCAAGCACGCCACGCTCACTGCGTCCTTGACCGAAGCCGGGAGACACTCGCCTTCGGCTCGAATCCCCGTTTAGGCCAGCTTGGCCCTCGCCGCCCTGGGGGGGAGTGGAATCAAGACCACCCGGAGAAGAGGCTGCGGACATCAGCGACCACCCCCCGGCTGCGGGCGCTCGCAAACAGAACGACAAAGACCGCGGCTGTTACCGCGGCGCGGGAGCTTTAGAAGATGATGGCGGGCGCCGTTCCTGGCACCAAAACGGGCGTTTGGCCCGCTACTAGATTCGCGGCAGAGAGAGAGAGAGAGAGAGAGAGAGAGATGTGGCAGCGCTGCTGCCGCATCTAACAACGCGCCCCTCAGAAGCGCAGCGATCCCTCATCACGTCAATCTCAACCGAACCCACGTGTACCCCATTCCCCGACATTCGAACCTGACCCGGCTCCCTCTCCCAAGAAAACCCGCTTTGCGCTAGACGCCGGCTGCGAGAGCCCGACCCCAACCCGATCCTATGTAATGAAACCCGCCGCGTCGGCCCCATGGCCAGCGCGACATGTCAATCCAACCAGATCACAAGCCCCCCGTCAAGCCCGAACCCGCGCGGGACCCGCGCGGGACCCGGGTTTCCTCCCGGCCGGCCCGACTTCGCGGGCTGATCGGCCGTGAGGAAATCCGGACCCGCTTTGCCTAGAACCCCATAAACATGGGGGATTCTTGGGACCAGAGGCCGCTTCGTTCGGAGCTGCCCGGAGATCCCAGACCGGGATCAAACGGGGAGGGCGCGGGGCCTCGGCGAGCGTGCTCCAGGGGCCCTGACGCACATGACGTACCGGCTTTGTCAAGGAAAGATCGGGCCGGCTGGAGGTCCGTTGACCCGGTTTAACGGTGGTGGTGGCCATGGGTCGATGAGGCCCGGTCGAGCGGGCCTACGGACGGACCGCTATCGCGCGCCGAGCAGTGGCCAAACTCTCGTCCGGTCCCGGTCCACGCGCTAGACTCGAGTTCATGAAACGTGGTGATCGCACCACCCCCCTGCTCTCGGTGGGACACGAGGCCGAGTGGGCCGTCATCAACCGCGAAGAGGCCGAGCAGCTGCGCGCCAGCAACATGGCGCTGACCCCCGTCCAGCGACTCGAGCAGGGCCAGAAACTCTCCCAGCAGGCAGTTGAACTCCTGGCCATCTCGATACGTGCCGGTCATGCCCCCAGACGAGCTCTCTGGTCCTGACCTGGCCGGGGTCGTCGCCGACGCGAGCGCGGTCGGGCTGCAGCACGTCGTGATCGGCGGCTTCGCCGTCATCTACCACGGCCACGTGCGCGCGACCAAGGACAGCGACCTGCTCGTGCCCGACGGCCCCGAGGCCGACGCAGCGGTGCTGCGCTTCCTGCAGCGCATCGACGGCAGACGCCTGCGCGACGACAAGCTGCTCACACCCGAGGACATCGCCGGCGCGGAGAGCCTGCGCATCAACAGCCGCCACGGCATGATCGACATCATGCGCGGAGGTCTCCCCCCGCTCGACTACGACACCGTCGCCGAACGCGCCGAGGCCGTCGAGTTTCGCGGACAGCCGATGCGCATCGCCAGCCTGCGCAGCCTGGTGGGCTTCAAGCGTCTTGCGCACCGTCCCGAACCAGACCGCAGCGACCTGCGTAACCTCGAAGCGCTCCACGGGCCGCTGCCAACAGACCCGATTCCCGGGCTGGACACGTAGCCCGCGGCGAGTGAGCCACGGATGCTCGACGGTCACATCACTTGTTGCATTACCACGTAATTTCCGTGATACAATTGGGTGATGGCAACGAAGTCGGCTCCGTTCAGCATGCGCCTGTCCCGGCGGATGGAGGCGCTTGTCGACCGCGAGGCCAAGCGCACAGGTCGCAGCAGGGGCGCGATCGTCGAGGCGCTAGCGGAGGAGGCGCTGCGGATGCGGCTGTTCCCGGGGGTCGCCTTCAAGGGCGCGGACTGGGAGCGGCGCGCATGGGTCGTGGGGACCGCGCTCGACGTGTGGCAGATCGTCGACGCCCACCGCGACATCGGCTCGATCGAGCGCATGGCCGAGGGCGGTTCCGCCAACGAGCGCCAGATCCGTCTGGCGCTCGACTACTACGAGATGTTTCCCGAGGAGATCGACGCGGCGATAGCCGATAACCGGCGGCCGATCGAGCAGCTCGAAGAGGAATTCCCCTTCATCGCCGTCAGCCGTGTCGATGTGTAAACGGGTGCCAGACCTTCCGTGAAGCTGTTCCTCGACGCGCACATCTCGGGCCCGCGAATCGCCCGGACGCTGCGCGAGGCCGGACACGACGTGCGCACGGCAGACGAGGAGCGCGAGCTCGATGGCCTCACCGACGAGGAACTGCTGTCGATCGCTGCGGCCGAAGAACGAATCTTCGTCACGTTTGACGTCAAGGACTTCCCTGTGATCTCACGTCGCTGGGCTGAGGCCGGACGTGCCCACGCGGGCTGCGCGATCGTCGTCGGCATCGATCACGGCGAATTCGGGGCGATCCTCGAGACGGTCGCCTCCGCACCGGCCGCGCGCCTCAACGGGTCCGACTGGGCCGACCTCACATTGTTCCTCGCCAGGACTCCGCGGGGATAGGGCGGTTATCGCGGCAGGCGCGTTGCCAGGCGGCCCACCGTCAAGGGCCTCGAGCGGTACCGTTCGGCCAGGCCCAGAACAGCACAGGAGCGTTGACTGCAATGAAGGCGTACCGGCTTCGCAGTGTCACCCTGCACGGCAACCGCTATGCCTATCGCCAGGCCGGAGCCGGCCCGGTGGTGGTGCTGATTCACGGCATCGCGTCGGACTCGACGACCTGGGCGCACGTCATGCCCGGCCTGGCCAAGCACTTCACGGTGATCGCACCCGACCTGCTCGGCCACGGCGGCTCCGCCAAGCCGACGGGCGACTATTCACTGGGCGCCCACGCGAGCCTGGTGCGCGACATCCTGCAGGAGCTCGGACACGACCGGGCCACGTTCGTCGGGCACTCGCTCGGGGGCGGCGTTGCGATGCAGATCGCCTACCAGTTCCCCGAGCGCTGCGAACGGCTGATCCTCGTGGACAGTGGCGGCCTGGGCCGCGAGGTCAGCCCGCTGCTCCGTGCGGCGACGCTTCCCGGTGCCGAGTACGTCCTGCCGATCCTCACCAACGGGCGGCTGCTCGATGCCGGGCGGATCGTGGGAAGAGCGATGGGAGCAGTCGGCCTGCGGCCCGGCACGGATCTGCGCGAGAGCGCCCGTGGCCACGCGGGGCTCGCGGACAGGGTTACCCGTGAAGCGTTCCTGCGCACCGTGCGCTCGGTCGTCGAGCCCGGCGGCCAGCGGGTCGACGCCACTGATCGCCTCTACCTGGCGGAACGCGCGCCGATGCTATTTGTCTGGGGCCGGCACGACACGCTGATCCCCGTCTCCCACGGTCACAGCGCGCACGCCCGGGTGCCTTCCAGCCGGCTGGAGGTCTTCGAGGACTCGGGTCACTTCCCCCAGCTGGACGAGCCCAAGCGCTTCGTCGAGGTGCTCGGCGAGTTCATCGCCACCACCGAGCCCAAAGCGCTCGAGGCGGATCGCTCGACCCGCCGGCGCCTGGCGGGGCGTTCGTGAGAGCGAATTACTGCTCGCATGTGTTGCGCGCCCAGCCGATTCAGCTACCTTCCAACTATGGTGGTCGAGAAGCCAATCATCGATACGCAGGAGATCCTCCGCGCTCTAGACCCAATCCATGGTCGTGCGCAGCGGGAACTCGGCGAACTACGGCGGGATAAGCTCCTGACGACAGGGGTAGCGATCCGCACCGAGCAGACGACGCCTGCAGATGCCTTCACGATCTACTGCTCGCTGAACCGAGACACGATCAGCGCCCTCCGGCACGGCGATACAGAGAGCGCTCGAGAACTCCGAGAGCACGCCCAAAGGATCGAGCAGGACACACTCGCTCCTTGGCTCATGGAGGTTACGGAGGGCGGCGCATCGTGGAACACATCAGATGTTGAGCTTTCCTCCCAGGCTGACGCAACCCGTACATGGCTTGATCGGGCGCTCTATGCACAGCATGTTGACGAGGTTCAAGACGTCGCAGAGCCGATATGGACTGCTGTCAACGAAGTCGCTGATGTGCGACGCCGCTATACCGACCACGGCCTCGGAGCTCGGGTCACGACTGGTCGCGTTTGGAAAATCGACAGTGTCCTAAGCGAACTTCGGCCCGAGGGGCCATCCCCCGAGGCCTCGTTTGCGTTCCTTACCGATGAGGTTCTCGCAGCCGGCCTCCGGTTAGGCGATCCCGCCGTAATACGCCATGAGGAAGTGGGCCCCGGGGTTCTCCTGACAATGCTCGAGCGAGGTCTTGAGAAGGGTGCGAAGACTGGCCGCGTCTCTGGCCAGGCCTTGCCGCGACACTTGGACGAGTTGCTTGACGCCGTGTCACTACGCGGACGGACACGCTCAGTACGGCCGATGCGGAGGTTTGTCTGAAGCATGGTTATCGTCGATCCGCCGCACATCCGGGCGGCTGGCTCGATTGATGCCGACGTCGACTTGGCCGCCCTCAGATCGTTTCGGTCCTACCTCGGTTCTGGGGTCTGGTATGAGCGTGAGGCGGAGAAAGTCGTCAGGAGAGCAATCCGCTGTTGGACTAAGGGCGAGTTGGGCCAGAGGGACCGTCTCTTCTTGATCGAGCGGGAAGATCAGCTACTCGCGGTTGCGGTATTCGAGGCTGAGTCCGATCTGACCGCCCACCTGGGTTTCGTTGGCCTCAGCCGCGACGTTCACAGCGCGCGCATTGACAGTCCGAGCGGCCAGCGCCTAAGCGACACGGTGTGTGAGAGCGTGCTAGACGAGGCGGCAGGACTCGGATTTCGGCGCGTTACCGCGCAGGTCGCCCGTGAGCACGCCAAGGCGCGTGCACTGCTTGATCGAGCAGGCTTTAGAGACGTGTCGCGCTTCGACCATGACTACGATCTTTGGGCAGTCGCTTTGTAGTCGAGTAAGAGCGCGGATCGCAGGCGGGGCTGGAGCACAATCGGCATCGCGAATCTCGTGGTCGGAGCGGCCCGCCGCCCTGTCGAACCCGGTGACCGCAGCGACCCCCGTTTACACTCTTGACCTGAGATGCGAGCACGCACCCCGCCCAAACCGGCTCCCCCGAGCCCAATGCCGCCGGCCCCTCCGCCGAACGTGATCGCAGTCGAGATCCGCTCGCCTAAACCGACCGAGTAGCGCGGGGAGCTCCTCACCCCACCCGCCGGTAGCGGATGTGCGTGGCGAGCGGAGAGTGGAGCGCCTCGACCGGCTCGAACCCGAGGGTCTCGACTCCGTCGAGGAGCCGCTCGCCGGACCCGAACAGGACGGGGACCACGTCGAGCGTGAGTTCGTCGATCACTCCGGCGGCGAGCGCCTGGCGGACGGTGCAGGCGCCGCCCGCGATGTCAATGCCAGCCTCGCCGGCCGTCTCACGCGCCTGCGCGTAGGCGGCCTCGAAGCCCTGGGTGACGAAGTGGAAGCTCGTGCCGCCCTCCATCTCGATCGGCTCGCGGGCGTGGTGGGTGAGCACGAAGACCGGCGCGTGGTAGGGCGGCTCGGAGCCCCACCATCCATCCCAGTCCTGATCCCACTCACCGCGGACCGGCCCGAACATGTTGCGGCCCATGACGTAGGCCCCGCGCCGCCGCATGAGCCAGCCCTCTGCCGTCGCGTCGGCGTCGTTCGCGCGCTCGTCACCGAGGTGCCAGCTATGCACCTCCCTGCCGCGCTTACCCAGCGGATTCTCCCGGCTCTGGTCCGGCCCGGCGACGAAGCCGTCGAGCGAGATCGACATGTGGCAGGTGGTGTCCGGCATCGGCGTCCTCCAAGTGATTGTGATTGCAGGCGTCGGCGTCGGCACCGTACCGCACGGGAAATGTGGTGGCAAAGCTGCGAGCGAAACGTCCCCACGTTTTCCGCCTAGACCGAAGTTCCCTTGGGTGGTTGTGGGGGTTTTGGCTCTGCGTTTGGGTTTTCGCGTTGTGCGTGTTGTCGGGCTGGTGTCTACGTGTTGATGGGTGTGTGTTCGGCGAGGTCGAGGGCGTGGGTTTGTAGGGGGGTGGGGTTGGTGAGCTTGTGGAAGGTCGCGTTGGTGCCGGGCAGGCTGATCGTGTTGCGGGTGAGGGTGGAGAGCTCTGAGAGCAGGCTCTTGTAGCTGTGGCAGGGTTCTCCGGTGCTGGTGTGCTTGGTCTGTGCCTTGCGCAGGGCGCTGGTGGAGCGGGTGTGCTTGGCGACGGGGTCGGTGCTGGTGGGCGGGTGTTCGTCCTTGAAGAGGAGTGGTGCCCAGGCTTGCTTGAGGTGCCAGGTGAGGTAGTAGGCGAGCATGCAGAGGAAGATGTGGGCGCGGACCCTGGTTTCGAGGTGGTGGTGGATCGGGCGGACTTGTAGTTCTGGTCCCTTGAATGTCTTGAATGCGCGCTCGGCTTGCTCGAGGTTCTTGTAGGAGCGCACGACATCGCCGGTGGAGATCTCGTTCTTGGTGAGGCTGGTCCGCACGATGTAGATGCCGTCCAGCGCGGCCTCCGCGGTGATCTGTTCGGTCTTGCGCGTGAACGTGAAGCTGTGGTCGGTGATTTGTAGGTCGAAGTGCTTGCGCATCTTGTAGCGCTTGACGGCCGGCCCGACTGCCAGGCCGATCTCGCCCGAACCGGTCAGGGTGCCTTTCTGCACACGTTCAGCGATCTGCTGAAGGCCCTGCTCGGTCGCTTTCAGGAGCTCCTCGCGCTTGCGGGTGCGCTCGGCCGCGACCAGCGGGTTGCGACACACGATCAGGCGCTCGCCCGGGTAGTCCTCGCCGGTGATCTCCGCGAGGTTCTGCTCGTCAAACAGCGAGAGCTGTAGCACACCATCCCGGGCGAGCTTCTTGATCTGCGGCGCCTTCAAAGCGGTGATCCACTCGACCCCATCGGTGTCTTTGAGTGTCTGCATGTTGGCCTTGGTGACCATCCCGCGATCACAGACCACGACCACGCTCTTCAGGCGGAAACGCTGCTTGAGCTTCGTGATCTGGGCTCCCAGCGTCGCGTCGTCGTGCAGCTGCCCCGAGAAAACCTCGACCGCGATCGGCCGGCCCGGTTTATCACACAAAAGGCCGTAAATGACCTGTGGTGTGCCGCGCTTGCCATCACGCGAATAGCCGAGTTTCGCCAGCGGACACGAACGACCCTCGAAATACGAGGAGGACACGTCGTAGAGCACCAGCTCACCGTCTTTCAGATGCCGGCGCGCAAGGCGATCCTCGATCTTCTCCTGGCGATCGAGAAGCCAGTCCAATGCGGCGTAGAGGTCGTCCTCGTCGGCGCCTGTGACGTTCAGCTCCTCGGCGAGCGTTGACTGGCCAAGCGCTCGCACGGTGGACAGCTTGGAGGCAGGCGCGATCACCCTCTGGCAGATCATCGCCATCACGAGATCGCGCTCGCGCGAATGCTTGCGGTCTAGCAGCCTCGCCAGATCAAGGCGAGACGCCATCCCCAACGCCGCCATCACATGCCCCGCTCCCAGCGAACGCTCAATCTCAAACGCCTCGCCGGCGGGGATGTAGGACTCCCCGCGCAGCGCGCCGCGAATCAGCTCGATCACCTCCGGCGGAAGGTGCGAGAGGTTCGCGAGCGTCTCCTTGCGAACCTTGCCGTTCTCCCGGTAGGAGCGGCGCAACAACGTCGAGGTGTACTCCCGCTCCCCATGCCGCGCACGGTTCGTGACCACATGCATAGCACCCGACGGGACCTGTCTCCTCGGCATAAACACAACCTACCAGCCCCACCGGACAGAATCTAGTGACTACACAAGACACCCACAAAAAGACCAGGACCCCAACAAACACAGGAACCCCAGCCCAAATCAACAGTGACTACGAGGGGAACTTCGGGCTAACGCGCGTCGGATCCGGTCGATCCCCTCCGCTTGTCCGGGTGGCCGTGGGGCTCAGACTCGTTGCCACTGAGGGGGCGTCCAGTCACCCTCGAGGTCCGTGGTCTGCCCCACCTCGATCAGATGGCCGTCTGGATCGCGGATGTAGCACCGGATCTCGTACGCGTGTTGCTTGGGCGGGGTCAGAAACTGAGCACCACGGGCGCTCCATTCGGCATAGACGGCCGCGATGTCCTTGACCCGGATATTGAGGAAACTGCTGACCCGATCGGGATCGGGTGGCGTCTGGAGAGTGACCGCGGGCTTGTCGTCGGTTGGGCCCCCGCCGCCATTGATGACAATCCAGCTATTGCCGAGCGCGACGTTGGTCGGTTCTCCGGAGCGTTCCAACGTGCCGCCGAGCACGTCGGTGTAAAAGCGGCGGGAACGCTCTACATCATCGGAGACGATGAAGTGGGTCAAGACCAGCTCCCGGTCGGGGGTGCTCATGCTGACCTCCCTTGTGGATTGATTCCTTAAGCGGTCACGAGGATTCGAGGAGCTGCTTCGCGCGCGCCAGCGCCTCGGCCAAGCTGTGCGCGCTGACAACGACCGCACCGCCGTCGCTGCGCGGCTCGATCCGGAGAACCAGCTCGCCGTCCTCGAGCCGCGTGAAGCCAAAGAGCCTGTCGCCCGCCCAGAACTCGGCGGTGCCGAACTCAGCCTCCTCAGGGCTCACGACGCTGACCTCGAGTTCGTGCGGAGCGTGCATCTTTCCAGTCGGTCGGGTGGTGCTCATGAGCCTACTGTCCACGACCAACTGGAGTCGTGAGCCCGTGTTTCCGGGGTTTTTCGGCCTCCGACTGCGCCTCAATGCCGCGTTGAGACCCAGACGGCTACGCCATCACGATCCACGATGCAGGCTGACGAGATCAGCCCGTTACCGCACTTCCCGCGTCCGAAAGCAGGCGTCCGTGGGTCCTCGGGTCAGTCGAGCAGCGCCAGCAGGTCCTCGCGGCTGGGGCCCGGCAGCGTCATGCGCTCGTGTTCTCCCGACAGCTCGAGGGTTCGCTCGGCCAGGTCCGCCTGGGCGAAGGTCTCGCTCAGCGGCGTCAAGACGGCGCGTGAGGACAGGAAGGCCCTGAAGAGCTCGGGATCGTGCAGCATCGCCGTGGTCAGCGCTCTCCGCAACACCGACGAGCGCTCGCTCGTCGGCGCGGGCGCCAGCCCGTTGCGCAGCGCTTCGATTTCACGCAGCCTCTCGCGGTCCTCTTCGACCGTCTCTCGATACCAGGGGGTCAGCTTCGCCTCGGTGGTCGCGTCCCACGCTTCGGCGAACTCCAATGGATCCTCGAGGTGCGAGCCGACCACCTCGCGCAGGCACTTCGCATGCAGCAGCCCGAGCGAGATCCCGCGACCCAGCGAGGGGTTCGTGCAGGCCCAGGCGTCACCCAGCAGCGCGATGCCGGTGAGCAGGAGCCGCCCGTCGGCGACCGGACGGCGGTAGCGGTCGGTCAGCCCGCCCATCGCCTCGAGCTCGCCGATCGGCTCGCCCTGTAGCCAGTGCGCATGCAGCGGGCAGGCCTCCAGGACGGCCCTCCACAGGTCGGGGTCTCGCACCCGCTTGAGCACCTGGTCGCCGCTGGAGGTAACGATCGCCACCGCCCACGTACCGTTATCGGAAGGGAGAGTCAAGATCGAGAAGGTCCCGATCGGTGCCAGCAGAGGGCCAAAAGGCTGCGGCGTCGTACCGTCCGCCGAGCGGAAGAAGCGGCCGTAGTAGATGAACCCGGAATCCTCGGACTCCTCCTGCAGCGGGCCGATGCCCGCATCGCTGCACCAGCGCGCCAGCGGCGAGCGCCTGCCCATCGCGTCGACCACGAGGTCGGCGTGCAGCGTCTCGCCCGAGTCCAGCCGGACACCGGTCACATGCGGCGTCCCGTTGCCGAGCTGCATGGTCAGCTCCTTCACGGCCGAGCCTCGACGCACCTCGACCCCCCTCTCCCCCTCCGCCGCCTTGCCGAGGACCTGCTCGAAGGTGCTGCGACGAGCCGTATACGTCACAAACCGCTCATCACCGGCTCGGGGGGCGCCTTCGGTCAGGTTGGGGGGACCCAGTCCGAGCAGATCCAAGCGCAGAGCCCCCGCCGCGACGAGCGCCGCAAAGACGTCGGGGAGCTCCTGCTCCAGCACCGCGCGGCCCGCGGGCTGCAGGAAGTGGGCCATGCGGAACTGGGTGACGCCATCGCGCGACCACTTCGCCCACGCTTCCTCGACAGACTCGGGCACGGGATCGGCGTCGCGCTCAAGCACCGTTATCTCGTGCCCGTCGCGCGCCAGCATCATCCCCGCCGACAGCCCGCACACACCGCCACCCAAAACGATGATCCTGGCCATGCGTGGGTTCGATCCGCCTACTCGACGAGCGAGAGCACGTTGGCGGTCTTGGGGCCGACGCGACCCTCCAGCACATCGAGGTAGACGCGCTGAACCGCTTCGAATCCACGGTCCTCGACAACCTCGAGCCAACCGCTCGTCCACTCGCAGAATGGATGCCAGGCGTCGGCGATCCTGCTCTGCAGCTCGGCGCGACCCCAGTCCTCGGAGCGTTTGGCAGCGCGATCGGGAGCGAAGAACAAGGTCGGCGAAGGGCCGGGCAGCTCGCCCTGGCCGGCGCCGAGCTCCTCCCAGTGGGTGATTCCCACGGTCATACTGTGGATGAGCTCCTCGCCATAGTGCGAATGAACGGCAAGGCGCACGTTGCCGTCTCCCGCGATGTCGACGAAGGTGGCGGGTCCGCGCTGCAGCGAGGAGATCGCGTCATAGGTGACGGTGCGGCCATAGATCCCGAGACCCTCGACGAACTCGACGCTCCGCGGCGAGGTCAGCCCCACGAGCTCGACTCCCTCGCGCTGCGCCAGCAGGAATGCCGCGGCGATCGCGGTCTTGCTCGAGGCGCTCGAGATCACGATCGGCCCGCGCGCGGTCAGCCCGTCGTCTGAGAGCTGGTCATCGATCAGAAACGACGTGAAGAACAGTGGACGCAAGAGCATCTGCAACTCCTCGGTGTCCCCCCTGTAGAAAGGGTCCGCCCCGGTCGCCAGGTAGCTCTGGTAGGCCGGGGGCAGCGCCTGGCGATGCGGCGAGCCGTCGACGAACCCATACCCACCAGCGTTGGTGGGCGTCACGACGAGGTAAGAAGAAAGGTGGTAGATATCCATATACACGCACGCCCTGCTCGATACCCTGGGCGTCGCTGCGCTCTACCTCGGCAAAGCCCCACATCGGGATGCGGCCCCATCCCTCCTGCGCAGCCGGAAAGAAGTCCCAGTAGGACATGGCCTGCCCCAACACCGCATACGTGACGTTGTTCGCGGTCAACCCGAAGCGCTCGACCCGCAGCAGAGCGTGGCCAGGCTCGAGCTCGGGCACCTCCGACTCGGCGATCCCGCACTCGCGGAGGTCATCGCGCCTGACCAGGAAGTCACTCATCGGCAGGATCCTCTCACGATCGCCCTGCGTACGCGGGAAGACCTACAGCGGACGCAGCCGGACCGGCAGCGTTTTCATCTGGTTGGCGAACGCAGATGCGAGATATGTGGGGGTGTCGAGGATCTCGATCTCGGGAAAGCGGGCGAGGGTCTCTTCGAAGAGGATCCGCAGCTCCAGACGCGCCAGCGCGGTACCCAGACAGTAGTGCCTGCCGCCCGCGCCGAACGCCTGGTGCTCGGACCGAAGCGGGGAGACACTCGCCACCGGCGAGCATCCCCCGTTCGACCAGCGCCTGATGTCGAAGCGTTCGGCGTCCTCGTAGCGGGACTCGTCGCGGTTGGAGGACGGGTACCACATCACCAGCTTCTCTCCCTCGCGGATGCTCTGGCCGCGCAGCTCGGTGTCGCGCGTGGCAGTCCGCGCGAAGTGGCCGAACGCGGGAAACATGCGCAGCGACTCCTCGACGACGCCCGGTATCAGCGTCGGGTCCTCCACGACCTCGCGCAGCTGGTCGCGGCTTTCCATCAGCGCGCGCATCCCGCTGCAATACGTCGCCTTGGTGCTGTCGTTCCCGGCGGCCATCAGCAACAGAAAACCCATCACGATCTCGTGATCCTGGAGCCCCTCGCCGTCGAGCTCGGCGTGCACGAGCACACTCGTCAGGTCGTCAGTCGGCGCGCCGCGACGTTCGGCGATCAGCCGCCCGCAGCGCTCGAAGACTTCGGGCACCTCGTTCTCCATCACGCTGTCGGCGCCTTCCGGCGTGGCATCCGGATCACCGGCCCCGACGATCGCGTTCATGAGCCTCGCCCACACGGCGTCGTCCTCGGGGGTTAGGCCCATGAAGCTGCCGATCACACGCGCCACCACGGGCTGGGCAACGTCGTCGACGAGATCGCAGCTCTCCCGACCGGCGAGCCCGTCGAGCGCTTCGATCGTGATCGCGCGGATCGCGTCCTCATGCTCGGCGATCCGCTTCGGCGTGAAGCCGCGCTGAAACAGCGCCTTCAGGCGGTCGTGCTTGGGCGGGTCCATCCCGATGAACATCGCCTGCTGCATCTCCAGCGACAGTCCCGTTTTCTTGGTGGCGGTGAAGCCCCCGATTGCCGAGGAGAACGTCTCCCAGTCGCGGCTGACCTCGTACACGTCCTCGGCCATGGTCACCGACCAGAAGCCGTCCTCGTCGGGGTACTCGGTGATGCCGTTCGACCAGTGCACCGGGCACTCCGAGCGCAGCCGCCGGAACAGCTCGTGCGGCGGCCCCTGCTGGAAGTTGGCGCGGTCGGCGACGCCCAGCTCGTCAAGCGGTGTCTCCTCCTGGCCGGCAGTGCTCACGATGTCCCCTTCCCGTAGTCACGTTGTGGCGTCCTTGAGCGGAGCCTACTCCACATAACTCCCCCCGTTGCGCCCTGGGCCGAAAGGCGCTGCGTAGCCCTCGCAGAGGAGCGGGAGCCGACTGATACCTAACTCGCCTCCGGGCCTTGGGTAAGGTCGGATAACCCAGTTTTACTGGGGTTCGGTGCTCTCAGATCAGCTCAGGGTCGGTCAAATTGCTACCAAAATTGCTACCAAGGCTCGTGTCAAGTCGCGGCGGTAGGTAACGATCGCTCGCACGCCTCCTGTTCGTCCCAACCAGGAGTCTCGATGGCCTCGGGCGGACCTGGAGAGACTTCCTCATTGGTCCGGGAGCAGGCTTCTCTTGCCGGTCCTCAACCCGGATCTCCCTTTACTCGTAGCTGAGCGCGTCAGCGAGACGCACCCGTGCGGTTCGCCAGGTGGGGATCAAGATGGCGAGTGTGCCTGCGACCACGGCGCCGCCCACGACGGTGAGTAGCGTCGAGACGACCACTTCGCCACCGATCAGGAACCCTTGGCCTTCGATGAAGGCGCGCAGCGGACCCTCGAAGGTCGCGATCCCCCCGAGCACCCCCAACGCCGCACCGACAAGCATGATCAGCAGGACCTCCAGTGAAAGCGCCCCGAGCAGCCCGCGGCCGCTCATTCCCATCGCGCGCAATACTCCCCACTCGCGGCGCCGGGCGAGGATCGAGGTCGCCAGGATCCCGCCGACCGCGACGAGCGCCGCGATCAGCGTCAGGAATCGCATTGCCAGCAGGCTCTGGTTGGAGCGGTTGACTTCACGCTCGGTCAGCCCCACCAGGCTTTTGCCTGAGATCACACGCAGCGGCTTGAGCCTGTCGAGCTTCTGCGTGCGGAGTTGGCTCGTCTTTTCAACCGCAATCATGTTGGCGGCGTCTGTGTGGTAGAGCTTGCGATACAGGGCGGTGTCCATGTAGACCGTCCCCGACGGCCAGGAGTTGTCTTCGACCTTGCCGATGATCTCAAGGCTACGCATGCCCGACGGTGTATGGAGGTTGATGTGGTCGCCGCGCGCCAGCCCCGTTCCGGCGGCGAGCGCGTTTGAGATCAGGACGCCGCCGCGATCGTGGCGAAGCTTCGGCAAGCCGGCCGCGAGCCCCTCCTCGGATCGGTAGAGATAGCCGGCTCGGCGAGCGTCGAGCGCCAGTAGCTCGATCCTCCGCCCGCGGTAGCCCACGAAGTTGAACGCCATCGGCACTGCGTAGCCTGGCAGCGGACGGCGCGCGGCCTGTCTGAGCAGGCGTGCGTGCGTGGTGCCTGCGCTGCGCCCACCTCCTGCGGGTGCAAGCCGGCGCGGGAGGATCCGAGGCACCTTTTCTTTGAGCGCCTGCCGCGCGTACTGCTCGCTCATCGGGACGCTGAAGGAGGTGTCCTGACTTGCCACGACACGCAGGGTGTCGGGTTGGAGTGCGCCCGTGATCCTGCTGGCGCGGTTATCCAAACCGTGCGCGATGAGCTGTGGCGGGATCATGGCCCCAATCCCCAGTGCCATGATCGTCGCCGACAGTGCTGCCCGTCGCGGCGAGGCCGCGATCGCCGATCGAGCCACCAGCAGGGTAGGCGGCCATCCTTTGCCGGAGAGGCGCCCCACGGCGTGTGCGAGCACCCCGAGCAGGCCGAATGCCCCCGACCCGAGCCCAAGCAGGATCATGACCGCCGCCTCGGGGTAGGCGCGCGAGCCCGTCAGAAGCATGCCGAGCGCAAAGCCAGCGGCGCCCGCCACAAGCAGCGCCAGGGCTGCGGGCAGGGAGATGCTTGCGGTCGCGGTGGCACCGGCCTGTGGCGATCGCCCGAGCTGCTGTGCGACAGGCGCTCGTGTGGAGGCCAGCGCTGCAACCGTGGCTGCCGAGCCGGCCGCGAGGGCCAGTGCCGCGGCGATGGCTACGGTGCCTATCTTCACCCCAAGCTGCACCGTGAAGTCAAAGGCGTTGGTTACATAGCTGGGCATCTGACCCACGAGGTAGTGCGCGATCGGATAACCGAGCAGCGCTCCTGGAGCGATCGCGGCGAGGAGCAGCAGCGCCAGCACCAGGATCTCGGCCGCCACCAGCGGCCTCCCGCTCGATCCCAGAGCCCTGATAAGGCCGGCATCCTCATGGCGCTCGATCATCCGCATGAGCTGTAACACGTAGATCAGAAGGCCGACGATGACGAGCGTCACTGCGCCAAACAGGGTGGTCGAGGAGCGCACCGTGAGATTGAGCACCTGGTCGAGTTCGTGCTGTTCGTCCGCCGGCGTCGTGATCGTCGCATTGGCTGGCAGCACTGCAAGGGCACGGTTCCTCCAAGCGGACAGCGAGGCGCCGTTGCGCAATCGCACGTAGATCAGATTCGGCCTGCCAGGCGCTCCCCGCAGCCGCTCGATCTCTGCCCGAGGCAGGGTGACGATGTCGCTCAGCGAGCGTGGCACAGCAACGACGCTGGCGACGTGAATCGCCGGCGAGCGCTGGTATGCGAACAGCCATACATAGCCGCCCCTTCCCACCCTGAGGGTCCTGGCCAGGCTCGAGCTCAGCGACAGACCCGACGCTCCCAGATGGTGGCGCCCAGTCGCCACGTGCAGCTCCCGCTGCATCGCGCTGCGCAGATGGCCGGCCGAGTGATCGATGCCGAAGGCAGTGACCGCGACCGAGCCATACCGCGAGCTCAGCGTGGCGCGCTGCTCGGTGAGCGGAACGGCGTAGAGGGTTCCCGCAAGCCGCTCGAGCTTGGTCACGAGCCCCGGACTCAAGCTCGATGGCGCGATCGCTTCGACGCGAAGATTGGCCAGCCCGCCCACCGCCTTCTCCCTGGCCTTCAGGGAGTCATCGATACTCGATACGAAGGAGAACAGCCCGACCATCACCGCGAGGCCCATGACCAAGGCGAGCCACAGCACGAAGGTACGAGCCCGCTGGCGGATGATCGTCTGCAGCAAGTGACGGGTGAGCAGCAGCGTGACCCTCATCGGATCAGCGCTGCTCGTAAGTTGCGGTGTCCAGCACCCGCCCGTCCAGAAGTGACACCACCTCATCCGCGTAGTGCCTTGCGAGCTCCTGATCGTGGGTGACCACGATCACCGAGCGGCCCTCGACGACATGCTCGCGCAGCAGCTTGAGGATCTCTTCGGCGTTGTGGCGGTCGAGGTTGCCGGTGGGCTCATCCGCCAGTATGAGACGCGGATTGCCCACCAAGGCACGGGCGATCGCCACGCGCTGCATCTCCCCTCCGCTGAGCTGCCGCGCCGGCGAGTCGGCCTTCTTCGACAGACCGACCAGCCCCAGCAGCTCCTCAGCCCTGGCGCTTGCGTCCCTTCTCCGAGCGCCCGCGATCGCGCCTGCAAGTTCTATGTTCTGGACAGCGGTGAGCCCTGGGAGCAGATTGAAGAACTGAAAGACGAACCCGAGGTTGCCGGCGCGAAAGCGTGTCCGCTCGGCTTCGCTGAAGCCCGCGATGTCGCGCCCGTCGAACAGTAGTCGCCCCCCCGTCGGAGCGTCCAGCGCACCAAGCAGGTTGAGCAGCGTGCTCTTGCCGCTGCCGGAGGGCCCCACGATCGCAACCAGACGGTTCGGCATCACGGTGAGCGTCACTCCTCGTAGCGCCGGCACGCTGATTGGCCCGCGCCGGTATGTCTTGCTGACGTCCTGCAGCTCGAGCGCCGGCCTGCCGGGCGAGAGATCCGGGGCGGGTCCCCCGCGGCGCCACGTGTCTTCTCGCTCCGCGTGCTCCGCGGGATGGTCCCCATCCATCACAGGGCGCGTGCCGACACTCTCGTGGACGTGAAGGTTGGCTCGATCGGCAGTCGTGCTGTGTGTATGGCGATGGCCGTTGTGATCATGGATGCATTCCAACCTGCACCGGGCAATCTATACGGCTGGCGCCCAGCTCATCGCCGCGGCGGGTGCCACCGCTAGGGGACACGGCCGACAGCCATGAAGTGAGCGCTTGCCGCCAACAGTGCGGGCTCGTCCTCGACGCGTCGGATCGCTCTAAGCACGGCATCGCATGACGTCGGGTCATCGAGCAAAGCGCCGAGGTTCTGAAATGAGCCGGGCCCCTCAATGGCCATGACCTTCACATCGAGCAGTCCGGCTGTGCAGAGCTCTTCGCGTAGCTCCTCTGGCCGGTGAAAGTACGCGAGCGTGAACCACTCAGGCCGCCCCTCGGGATCTGGATTGCGATGCACCCCGTCACGCAAGTCCCCTTCAACGATCGCCTCAAATGTGGGATCGGCGATCAGTCCCCAGCGCACGCCCTCGTACGTCGAGGCGACCCTTTCTGCCAATGTCGTGTGAGACGCTCGTGACCTTGTTATTACTGAGTCCTGAGGGCGAGAATGGAGCACGACACGATGTTGGAGACGGAGAACGATGGTGCCGGCGGGCGCGTAGTGGAGCGAGCCGTAGGCGAGCGGAACGGAGGGGCCGCCGGGCGCTCCGCGCCGGAGGGGGTTCCGGACCCGGAGTTGGTCGACCGGCCGGTGCGGCGGCGGTTTTCGGCTGAGTACAAGCTTCAGGTCTTGCGCGAGGCTGACGGGTGCTCGGCGCCGGGGGAGGTCGGGGCGTTGTTGCGCCGTGAGGGCCTGTATTCGTCGTTGTTGAGCGAGTGGCGTAAGCAGCGCGATGCGGGGTCGCTGCAGGCGCTCTCTCGTCCGCGGGGCCGCAAGCCGCCGAACCCGTTGGAGGCGGAGAACGCGAGGCTGCGCAGGCGTGCCGAGCGCGCCGAGGGGGAGCTGGCGAAGGCGCGTAAGGTGATCGAGGTGCAGGGAAACGTCTCCGCGCTTCTGGGCGAGTTGCTCGAGCCCAGGGGCGCGACCGAGCACGGGAGCACCGAGCGATGATCGAGCAGACCGTGCAGGAACTCACGCCGCTCGTCGGGACCCGCCCAGCGTGCCGTGCGCTGGGCGCCGCGCCGGCGACGATCTACCGCCGCAGGCGTCCACCGGAGCCCCGGCCCCGCCGGCCACGGTCCGTGCCGGCCAGGGCGCTCTCAGAGCCCGAGCGCCAAACCGTTCTGGCTGAATTGCACTCGGAGCGGTTCGTGGACTGCTCGCCCGCGCAGGTCTGGGCGACACTGCTCGACGAGGGCCGTTATCTCGCGTCTGAGCGCACGTTCTACCGGCTGCTCGCGGCCCGTCACGGTGGCGTGCGTGAGCGCCGCAAGCAGCTCACGCACCCGGCCTACGCCAAGCCGGAACTGCTCTCCGAGCGCCCGAACGAGCTGTGGTCGTGGGATATCTCGAAGTTGAAGGGTCCGGTGAAGTGGACGTACTTCTACCTCTATGTGATCCTCGACGTGTTCAGCCGCTACGCCGTCGGCTGGACCGTCCAGCACCGCGAGAACGCACTAGCTCGCGAAGGCGCTGATCGGCCAAGCCGCCGAGCAACAGAAGATCACGCGCGAGCAGCTGACCGTGCACGCCGACCGTGGCCCAGCGATGACCAGCAAGCCCGTCGCGTTCCTCCTCGCCGACCTCGGCGTGCTCAAGTCGCACAACCGGCCCTACACCTCGACGGATAACCCCTACTCCGAGGCGCACTTCAAGACGCTGAAGTACCGTCCCGAGTTCCCCGACCGCTTCCAAAATATCGAACACGCCCGCGCGTTCTGCCGCACGTTTTTCGACTGGTACAACCACCAGCACCGCCACTCCGGGATCGGGCTGATGACTCCCGCCGCCGTCCACCACGGCCACGCGAAGGCGCTCCACGCCGAACGCCAGCGCGTCCTCACCGCCGCCTACGCTCAGACGCCCGAGCGATTCGTCCGCCGTCCACCCAGACCACCAGCGCTACCAACCGCCGTCTGGATCAACAAACCCCCCACAGAGGAGGCTGCACACTAAATTCAACAACCAAGTGTCTCAATCGACTTGACAGGCTCCGCGAACCGGGAGATACCGGCGGCTATCAGTACGCCTTTGCTGTGTAGGACACGACACGCTTCAGCGAGGGCTTGCCCGCGGTCTGTCGCTGCGGGCAGGTGGTAGAGCGGTCCAAGCATCAGCACCGCGTGCGCGCACGCGGTCGCAAAGGGCAATTCGCGGGCGTCGCCCACAACGGCTGACGCCAGTGGCGCGTCAGATTGAGTGGCCGAGGCGGCCCCGGCAGCGGCGACGTGCGGCTCATACGGATCGACCAAGTGGACCTCGTAACCCTCCCGCGCGAGCTCGAGAGCGTAGGCGCCTCTCGCGCCGCCGACATCCAACACGACCGCAGGTGCTGCTGGCAGGAAGCGGCTGAGCAGTTCGCGTGTCCGTATGCCCTCCAGCCGAGCCCAGGTATCCAGGCGATCGCGCTCAGGATCATGCCCATAGTGGGCAGCAATCGCCGCATCGAATTCTGGCGCCACGACCCAACGTTATCGGCTGCGGGCGGATCGCTCGCGCTCGCTTTCGCGCGAATGTGAGCGCATCAGCGGACGTCGCTCAAGCTCTCGCACCGGACGACTTCCGAGCGCACCGACTGACAATCCGCCTACGCTCGCTCCCACCGGGGTTCTCGCTTGCGTGGCGCATGACGCAGACGATCTACGAGGACTGGGTATTGCCCGTCCGGCTGTCCCACCTACGGTGCCAGGACCTGCATTCGTGTCGGCGCGTGTACGCGGGGCCAGCGCGGTCCTCGTGACTCCCTCTGTCCGGTTTCAGCAGCGAGCGTGGCGGTTCTCGCCCTCGGGCCGGTGGCTCCTTGCCTCGCGCGGAGGTAGCGGCGCAGCCCGGGGGGCAGACGCGTTTCCGCGCAAGGCGGGGCGCCAATGGCTTCCCGCCTCGTGCCCGCGGTATGGCGAGAGCAAATCCGCGTCGGCTGACGCCGCAACTGGCCTGACGCAACCAAGCGCTCCTAACTTGGTCGCCGTCGCCGTCTCATTCCCCGTCAGCCCGACACTTCTGAGCAGCGGCGAGTGAGGACCCCACCGAAATTGCGCAACGATCAGGGAAACCTCCCACCACGGTCGGCTAAGCCCGTCGGTGTGCCCGGGCAGGCTAATGCCGAGCGCGACTTCTCCTAAGTTGGCTCTACGCGGCCCGAGACTTGGCATCCGAGTAGAACAGCAAGAGCACGAGTGCGCCGAGCATGGCGATTGCCAGAAGCTCGCCCGCGAAAAGCCAGATATCTACGTCATAGACGACCCTTCCGGCCGGAATCGTTAGCCAGGCGAGGCTCAGCCCGATGCTCGCCATGCTGAGCGCGAAGATCGCGGCCGCGAGCAAATAGACGGCGAGCCACGCGCTGGCCAGCGCCCAGTTTGCAAGGCCCGACCAGAACTTCTTCCAGCCCGATGCGCTCTCCTCGATGGGTGTTAGAGCTTTCTGCAGGCCCGAAATTGCGATCCCCAGAAACACCAGCACTAGACCGGCAAGGACGGGGCTAGCTCCCATGATGGCGACCACCGCGTCCTTCGGTGTCGGGCTAGCGTCGGCAAGGATTACTGCGATCACGACTGCTTCACGCTAGCCTCCGTGCCGGTCAGAACCGCTGGCCCCACGTGCGCCAATTTCAACGCACCTCGAGCCTCGATTCCTTGCTCTGCATCGACGGTCACGAGCCGCGTCCAGACGGGCGCGGGCCCCAGGTCCGGAACCGACGCGGGCTGCTCGTCGCCAACAGCAGGGGGCTGAGGATCGCTTGCTGATCGCCGATCCGCGGCAAGCGTCGCCACAAACGCAGAAGTCCGCGAGGCTCGCCGATGGCGTGGTTGAGACTGCCGCAATCGCCATAAGCGGCCGCACCATCTCGCTCGACGAGGTGGCCCCTTCTGGTGCGAAGCGGTCACGAGTTCGCCGTGGCTGCTTGAGGCGTGGAGCAGCAGCGCGACCAACGGACGCGCCAACCGGCCAGCCCTGCATCGGTGGCGGCGCGGACATCTACGGGCCGGAGCGACCAGTCTCGCAACGCGCGGAAAGCAGGCGCGACCCGCGTGGCCGGCGAGACGCCCGAGTTGGACGATCTCCGCGCGTACCGACTGACAATCCGCCTACGCTCGCTCCCACCGGGCGTTGCGGAAGCGTTCATCGCGTAGCTCGCCGCGCGCGGTCCTCGTCCTAAGCAGCAACGCCATCAGCGCCGACGCTGGCTACCGCTCGCCAAGGGAAAGCAAGCGCCGCGGCCCTGCAATTGGCGACGAGCAGGTCGGGCCGGTGTTGGCGGCGCGGTTGTCTGTGCCGAGCGCCACGCTGCCCACTGGCTGTCTCTGGAAAAAATTCATCAGGGCCCTTGACTTCAAGCGCTTGAGGTATGTCAAGGTAGCCTCATGACGACTCTCACCATCCAAGATGTTTCCCGGCGCAGCGGGCTGAGCGGGCCGACGCTGCGCTATTACGAGGAGATCGGGCTGATCGGTCCGATCGCCCGCGACCCGAGCAGCAGCCACCGCCGTTATCGCGAGCAGGATCTCGACACGTTGCAGGTGCTGGCGTGTCTGCGCGCGATGGGCGTCGGAATCGAGGAGATGCGCACCTACCAGGCCAACCGCGAGCTTGGGCACGCCAAGGCGGGTGAGCAGCGCGATCTGCTGCTGCAGCACGCCAAGCGGGTCGAGGCCGAGATCGAGACGCTGCGCATGCACCTCGACTACCTAAGGGCGAAGGCCGCGCTCTGGGACGCCCGCAGCCGTGAGGATGCGGACGCGGAAGCCGAGGCGAACTCGCAGGTACAGAAAGTGCTCCCACGACTGGAGGAGGCGATGCTCGGATGAGCTCCAAGGTGTTGGTAACAGGCGGGTCCGGATATCTGGGCACGCAGCTGATCGCGGCGTTGCTGCGGGATGGGCGTGATGTGCGCGCGACGGTGCGTTCCCTGGATGCTGAGGAGGCTGTGCGCGCGGCCGTGCGCCGCGGTGGTGTGGACGACACCGGCATCGAGCTGGTGGCAGCAGATCTCAGCTCCGACGACGGCTGGCCGGCCGCCCTTGAGGGTGTGGAGGAGGTCCACCACGTCGCCTCGCCGATCCCGTCCGCCCAGCCCAAGGACCCCGACGAGCTGATCGTCCCAGCCCGCGAGGGCACATTGCGTGTGCTGAAGTCATCCCGGGACGCCGGCGCGCGCAGGGTCGTGCTGACCTCCTCGTTCGCAGCGGTGGGGTACTCGCCCAAGGCAGTCCGCGACTACACCGAGGAGGACTGGACCGACCCCGACACGCCAGGATTGCCCGCCTACCCGCGCTCCAAGGCGATCGCCGAGCGTGCCGCGTGGGATTTCATCAAGTCCGAAGGAGGCGACACCGAGCTGGTGGTGATGAACCCGACATTCATCGCCGGCCCGTCGCTGGTGTTGGCACTGCGCTCTACGCTGACCTACTTCAAGGCGATCATCGAGGGCACGATGCCGGCGCTGCCACGCCAGCGCTTCGGCGTCGTCGACGTGCGCGATGTCGCCGACGCGCACGTCACGGCGATGGCCACTCCTGCCGCCGCCGGGAAGCGCTACCTGCTCTTGGCGGACGGCCCGACGATCACCTGGCTGGGGCTGGCACAGTTCCTCCGAGACCACCTCGGCCCTGCAGGCGCGCACGTCACAGCCGACGAGGCGCCCGGCGAGGAGCCGTCGCCGCTGACGATCCACAACGACCGCGCCAAGCAGGAGCTCGGCTGGCAACCACGCCCGGCCGAAACGACCATCATCGAGACCGCCGAGAGCCTGCGCGACCTCGGCCTGCTGGAGGGATGAGTCTGTGCGTCGCCCTGCTTTCGTCCAGAGCAGCAGTGAGATTCGCTAACTGCTGGGTTGCCGCCGAGAGGGCAATGGTTGGAACCCCGCTCTTGGCGGATCTGAGGTCCATCCGGGAGGTAAGTCCTGCTCCTCGGCCACCCGGTTGCCCGTTGGCAGGATCATGAACGTTTTGCGGTACGGCGGCGACTCGGGTTCCTGACTGTCATCGCCCGTGAGATCACCGCGAAGTCATCTTGTGGGATCTCGAATAGGCCGAACCGGAACATGTTCCCCCAGCGGCGCTTGTCCTTGATGAAGCTGAGCTGGTCGATCAGCGGTCTAATCGGTGCCTCAATGCTCTTGACGAACTCGATGTTGCGCCGCCAGGGTGTGAACCCCGGCGCCTGTTCCACCTGGTAGAGCTCTTCGTCGACGACCCGACCTATTCCCGTGAAGGCCTGCACCGGCTCGCCGTCTCGCAGGCCCGTCTTGGGCGAATAGTAGATGAGCCAGTCATCAGCCTTCAGCCGCTTGAGCCCGGAAGACTTGCCGTGGCCTGCCTGGGTGAATCCGCCCTTTACGCTCGGCTGCACGTGGTCTCGGCTGATCGTGCTCACCCAGTACGTCTGTTCGGGCGGGCCGAGCGCGGTCGCGCAGATGCTTAGTTGGCGGTGCACCTGCTCGCGCTCGGCGCGACTGAGCGTCGCGATCATGCGTTGCTCGATTGCTGCGACGGTCGAGGAAGCCTTGCGTAGGCGGGTGCGCCCCTGGGCCGTGAGGGCGTAGCGTTGGCTGCGGCCTTCGCCTACGGCGCTCACGAGTCCGCTCGCTTGTAGGCCGGTGAGGAGCTGGTGCATCGCTTGTCGGGTGACGAACGCGTCGCGCGCGAGGTCTGCGTTTGAGATGCGCGGACGCGCCGCGAGGATCTCAAGACAGGCGTACTGCGACACGCTGAGTCCGTAGTCGCGCAGCTCCCCGTCCATCGTCGAGTGCAGGGCGTGTTGGGCGCGCTTGAGGGCGTAGCCCACGGATTGATCGAGATCGACTTGGCTCATGTCAAGATCTTGACATAGTGTGGTAACGTCAAGACCTTGACAACACTAAAGGAAGGACCTCCCTGTGTCTACCGTTGCAGGCCCCGATTTCATTGCCCTCCAGGTCCGCGACATCGAGCGTGCCGCCGAGTTCTACGAACGTGAGCTAGGGCTCACGCGCGCACCCGGACCCCCGCACGCCGTCGTGTTCGCCACCCAGCCAATCGCGTTTGCCCTCAGAGACCCGCTCCCAGGAACCGATCTCGACAGTGGAGCGCCCGGCCTCGGCGTGGCGCTATGGCTGCGGGCCGACGACGCCCAAGCCCTTCATGACCAACTCGCCCAGCACGGCGTGACGATCCTGACTGGGCCGATCGATGGCCCCTTCGGCCGGACGTTCACGCTCCGAGACCCGGACGGCTACGCCATCACGATCCACGATGCAGGCTGACGAGCTCAGCCCGCACCGCACTGAACGCGGCGGCTTCCATACCTTGCACGGAAAGCGGGAGCACCGGAGGTAACCGGCCTCGCCCCCGCATCGGACGACAACCAGTCGTTCGAGTGATCGTCACAACGCCACGAATCGACAAGTCACTTCGGGAACGCTGCACTAGCTCAGATGCTTGCCGGCAAGTCAGGCGTGCGCGAGGTCGCGCATCTGGCGCACCGGGTGACGCCCCAGACGGCTCAACGTCGCGTAGGACGAGGCGTGCCCATGTGTGCGGGGCGCGACGCTGACGGGCACACGGCCCGTGAGCCGGTCGATCACGCCGCGGCGCAACGGCACCAACAGCAGCTCGGTGTCCTCGCCGACAAGGACGGTCGCCTGCCCGTCGATCAGGTTGCGCCAGAGAACATCGTCGGTCCACTCCTCATCGCTGGGAACGAACGCGACATCCGCCGGGTAGCCGAGATCATCGTCGCTTCGCGATGCCGCCATGAACAGCTCGTCGGTCTTGTCGGTGATCTCGCTCATTGCAGGTGCTCCCGGCCGTGAACGATATCGCGCCACTCGCGTAGCAGCTTGAGTTCGGCGGCGTACATCGCATCGTTCACCGGGCCGTATGTGACGGTGGGAGGCTGCTTCTCCAGGCCGACGTATGTGTGCTCGTGGTGCTCGCTCGGATCGTGGGCGTTGTCGAACGTGCGCACCGTGCGCCAGCGACCGTCCCGCAACGCGAGGAGCACGATCGCATACTCGACGGGGTGCTCGCTCGAACGCTCGACCACGAGCTGCACATCGGAAGCCAAGAAGCGGCGTCGAGTACGATCCTTAGGCATCTTTGAGCGCCGTCACGTCGTCTGCGAGGCAAACGGTCGGCTGCTGCCACCCGACCCAAAAGCCGCCTCCACGAATGCCGACTCGTGCGCGCTCGGCGAGTAATCCGCGTAGCGCTGGGTTGTCTCGATATCCCGATGCCCCATCCACTCCTGCAAGGTCCGCATGGGAACGCCGGTACCAGCCATCGCGGTGCCGAACGTGTGGCGTAGATCGTGGAAGCGGTGCGACTGCTCAAGCTGCGCGGCCTTGAGCGCCCGGCGGAAGCGCCGCAGGATCGCCGCCTTGTCGAGCGGCCCGGCCGTGTGGGGCTCGGCGAAGACGAGCGCATCGCCACTGCTCTCCACCACCGTGCCGCTGAGGCGGTCAAGCTCTCCCGCAACCTCGTCGGCCATCGGAATGCTGCGCGTCGAGCGACGGGACTTCGGAGTGCCGAATTCGCCCCAGCACGTAGTTCTGGCGGACCCTGGTCCGGCCGGCGGTCCAGTCCACGTCACGCCAGCGAAGCGCCACCAGCTCGCCCTGCCGCAGACCGGTCATCGCGGCCGTGAGATACATCGCACGTCCGGTAACTTTATGCTATGGATGCGATGAAGCTGCGCACACAGATGACGAACCCCGAACTTGCCGCCTCAGCGGCAAGCACGGATGCGACTCGACGCTCGGCCCGCCAGCGAGTGCTGCGATTCAAGCGGCCGTGGAACACGACGGGCGAGCAGGAGAGATTTCTATTCGGTGCTACCCGAGCAGAGATCTGCGCACGCGAAGAGAGCATTGAGATCGCCGCGAGAGAAGCGTCGCAGGCAGCACGCGAGGCGCTCCGCATCGGCTCAACGCTGTGAGCGACGCCCCCGAGGGGCTGACGCCAAAGATGTGATTCGTGGCCACCGAGCCCAATCACTACATAGTCATCACCACAATCCTCGGGCAGTTCCGCAGCGACGATGTGGATGCCATTATGGACGAGATCACCGAGATGGCGGGGAAGACACCTCCATCGGGCGCAAGGTGGCCCGGCCCAGTCTCGGCGCGCGCATCCCCGAAGTTCTCCACGTCGCCACCAACGGCGCCGAGGCCTACTTTGGCGGACAGATCGCCGCCGCTGCAGGCAGGCTCGCCAAGCGCGTCTGGCAACGCCGCAAGGAGCGCGGCGAAGACCCCGGCGAGGTCGGCGTCATCATCTATGGCCCAAAAGGCGAAGAGCTAACGCGTGTCGTCTCCAAAGCGCCGGACGGCGAGCCCGAGCACTACGAGGGCCGCATGGTCCCGCTCGGTTTCCGCGTTGGCGACGTGGAATGGAACCGCGGCCCGAAAGCCAAAGAGTCCGACGAGTAGGCCCCCGACCGTGCGGGCTCAACCTTTCTAGCGTCCCGCCGAAGGGTCGATGTCGCGGCCCAGCACCAAAGGAACGCCAGCGAGGATGAGCAGGCCCCATCGAATCGCACCGGCGAACAGAAGACGAGCCACGATGGCGAGAACAGCACCGAGCCAGGGGTCGCCGGGCTCGGGCAAGCCGCTTATGCCTCCTCGCTGCCCTTGTCGCCCACGCTGATCTGTGGAACGCGTTCCTCGACCCTCGCACGAGTCGTGTAGGGACCAAACCAATCATCCCGGTCAGTAGGCGTCGAGCCGTCATCGCCGATACGGGCGAGCCACCACCCGCCGCCTTGGCCTTCTGGCCCGTCCTCTTTCAAGTAGAGGCTGTAGTGGTTGGCGTAGGCTTGCATCCGGGCAGTCCAATGCTCGGCCGTCTCCGGATACGGAATCCGCATCCACCGATCCGGTGCTATGGGCGATTCCCACGCTCGACGTTCGGCGCGCATCGACTCCAGACGGTCTTTGACGCGAGCTTCGGGCTGACCGACCGCAGCGGCCAGTTCGCCGACGCTGTGGGCTACATCGTCGGCAAGCTCGGTCGCGATGGCCAGCTCAACCTCCGAATCAGAGTTCCATCTTTGGCCGTTTCATCAGGTGTGTTCATCCCCGCACCGTATACCCAGAACGGCCGAAGGTTCAGACCGTCACCCCATCTCGTCGGTCGCCTCGGCCGCATGGGTTCCCGGCAGCCTGAGAACTTGCTACCAAATTGCTACCAAGCCCGTCCCTTTGGGCCGGATAACCCTTGCGCCAGAGCCAAATCCGACGATGGGCGATACTGGTTCGATCCGCTGGACATGCCTGCAAATCGGCACCTTTTGGCACGGCTTTCCCCCTAGAATCCCCCGAACCAGAGCGAAACGTCCCCACGTTTCCCCCTAACGCGGGCGGGTTCGATTCAACCGGTCCGCTACCCGAGGTCGGGATGTTCGAGCTCGGCGCGTTGTTTCGCGGCGAGTGGACCGCCGTTACTCTGCTCGAGCGCCGCGATCTCCTCATCGATCGTCTTGAGGCCAAGGTCGTATGCGAGAGCGCGTGCGCGGTCACGTCGCGTGGTCTGTGGATCACTGATCTGGGCCCTTGCGTCGCGCAGCTCCTCACGGCGCGCGTAGGCTCGCAGCAGGCTGCGTGCAACCGATGGTGCGCTTGCCGGCTGGGTGGCTGTCGGCTGGGGCGTGCCGAGTCGTCCGACCTGCTCGAGGTATGCGCGGTCCTTGGCGCGATCGGCGGTGCGCTTGGAGTGCTCCACGTCGGCAAGGCTGGCGACCGCCACCGTGATCGTTGTCGCGGAGACTTGGCGCTGCTGAGCGTCGGCGATCAGTTGTGTGTAGCCCTGTGGGAAGCCACTCGGTGCGAGGGTCAGGTCGAGCTTGCCGTGAGCGGTACGCAGGTTCCACACGGTGGCCTGCGCAAGGACGCTCGCTGTGAAGTAGTCGGGCGGGAGTAGCACCGCCTTCTCAGGATGGGCGGGATCGACCTCCAGGTGGCACTCCAGGCGGTTGAGTACGTCGGCGAGCCGTTTGAGGTTCTGCTGCGCGCGGTCGGGCGCGATATCGATGTCCTCGGTCTCATAGCGCTGTCCGTGGCTCTGCAGCGCGGCGCCGCCGATGACCACGAACCGCACATCCCCCTCGCGCAGTGCGCGCAGCAGCGTCTCACGCCCGCGATCTATCGGGTCTGCTTGGTCAGCCATTCATCAGCGCGAGCGCGGCGCACTCGCAAGTTCGGGGGCTTGCTATCCGTGGGACTCGGGCCGCGTGCGGTGAGTTGCAGCGTCGCATCGAGGGCAAGTGCGAACCGCTGGCTGTACGGCGCGAGGTCGGTAAGCGCGATGCGCAACAGGTCGACGAGCCCCGCCACCTCGACAGGGCTCCCGCCGACCGTGACCTCGGTCGCGGCGCGTGCGAGGTCGGCGAAGCCGTAGGTGCCGGGCGGCACGTCGAGCAGACGGACGCGATCGGGTGCCGCCGACGCAGCGAGGACCGTCTCCTCGGCCAGTGCGCGATCCTCGGGGTGCACCACGAGATCGAGCGTGCCCTCATCGCTGAGGATCAACGGCCAGCCGTGCAGCGCCCCGGCGACCTCCCCCACCACGATTGCCCGTAGACCAATGGCCCCGACAAGCTCGAGCGCCGCGACGCGATCGAAGCGGTCGCGACCCAGGTGCCTGACCCGCTCCGCCGGCTCGCGCCTGAGCTGCTCGTGGATCAGAGACGTCCACGAGCCTTCATCCGCCGTGGCGAACCCAAGTGTCAGGTCGAGGTCACACGCCGCCACGACCTCGTGCACCGTCTGGAACTTGGGCTCTGTCGCACCGCTCTCCCACCGCGCAACCGTCACCTGCGAGGTGCCCAGGCGCCCCCCCAGCTCCTGCTGAGTCAGGCCCGCGCGGCGGCGGGCGATGACGATGATGTCGCGGGCACGCATACTTGGAGTATAACAGAAGTGATATAGGCAGACCGTATTGAGCGGTCGCACCTGACCGCGGCCGCAGCCGACGGCGCTCCCGGCCGCTTCATGGGCTGCGCTTCACGATCTACGGCACACGTGCGCGTCCCTGCTGATCGCGCAGGGCGCCGACCCGAAGCAGATTCAGGAGCGCCTTGGGCATGCCAGCATCACCACGACCCTCGACCGCTACGGCCACCTGTTCGACGACCACGACGACGCGCTGGTTGCGCGGGCCTGGACGCGGCTATCGCCGCCGCGTCAGCGCTCTCGGACAACTCGGTGGCTCTAGATCACGCTCACTAGCGGAATCTCAAGGCTCACATGCGCGTCGGCTTGGGATCGCGCTTCGCTCAGCGCCGCTGTGGCTTTCCCAAGGACCTCCATCAGCTGCGCACCGCTGTTGTAGCCGAGGTCGGCAAGGGCGCTCGCTTCTTTCATCTTCGGGCCGCCGAGCCGTTCGTAGCTGGCCAGGGCGACGCCGAGCTGCAACGTGCGGCTCGGAATCTTGGAGAGCGGCAGGTTGATGTCCGAGCGCGGCGGAGGATGAGAGTGCTCGCCCCGGGCGATGTCCGTGAGTTCGCGCAGAACATCGGTGATCCTCCCGAGCTGTGCCAACCTGTGTTTGGCGGAGACTTCGAGGCCAGGGTTTGCCTGGCGGAGGGAGAAGTCTCGGCTTATGGCACATGCGAGGAAGTATTCAAAGGAGTTGCTGGATCGCGGGACGCGGCTGGTGTTCGAGTCTGGGCGTCCGGTCGCGCACGTCGCGAGGGATCTCGGGATAGAGAGCGAGACGCTCCGCAAACACGTTCGGCAGACCGAAGCTGATGAGGGCCGGCGCAAAGACGTCCTGAGCAGCCAGGAGCGTGATGAGATCAAAGCGTTGCGTCGTGAGGTTGCGCAGCTGCGCCGCGCGAACGAGATCCTGAAGGCCGCCAGCGTGTTTTTCGCGGGCGAGCTCGATCCACACCGTCCGAAGTGAGCGCGTTCATCGAGGAGCATCGCGAGCGCTTCGGGGTCGAGCCGATCTGCGAGACCCTGGGCGTGTCGGCGTCCGCCTACTACCAGCGCGCCACCGGCCAACGCTCAGCGAGGGCCGTCGAGGACGAGAGGCTGCTCGCCCTCATCAACGAGCTACACGCCGCCAACTACTGCGCCTATGGATCCAGGCGGATGTGGAAGGCACTCATCCGCGAGGGTGAGCAGGTCGGCCGCAGCCGGGTGGAACGCTTGATGCGCAAGAACGGCATTCAGGGCGCCAAGCGCAGGGGCAAGCCATGGCGGACCACCAAGGTCGACCCGGCGGCGCTGCGCAGCCCTGATCTCGTGAAGCGTGACTTCACCGCGGACAGGCCGGATGAGAAGTGGTTCGCGGACTTCACGTATCTCAGGTGCTGGGAGGGGCTGGTGTTCTTCAGCTTCGTGATCGATGCCTACAGCCGCATGATCGTCGGCTGGCAGTTCGCCAACCACATGCGCACCGACCTCGTCCTGGACGCTCTCAGGATGGCTCTGCGTCGACGCACCCCAGGAGCAGAGGTCTCGCTCGTGGCGCACTCGGACGCCGGCAGTCAATACACGTCGTTTGACTACACCCAGCTCCTCGATGACCACGACGTCCTCGGCTCCATCGGATCCGTCGGCGATGCCTATGACAACGCGGCGGCTGAGAGCTTCGTCGACACCTTCAAGACCGAGCTCATCGCAGACCGAACCTGGACGAGCCGCAGCCAGCTCGAGCTCGCCGTCGTGGAGTATGTCGCCTGGTTCAACAACACCCGCCTGCACGGATCTCTCGACGACCGGCCACCCCAAGAGATCGAGGAACTCTACGCTGTGAAAAACAGGCCAACCACACCCACAAGAACAAGATAGGGAACCTACAAAAACGGTCTCCGCCAAACCCAGGGCGGCTCATTTTCCCTAAATGGTCAGTAGCTAGAGGTGCGTGTGAAGCCACTCTGCCTTCTGCGCTGAGTTCGGACCATAGAAGGCCCATCCTTCGCCAAGCGACAGTACGATTACCGATGACGGTCCGGCGCCCGGAAGTATGGTTCGGATTTTGTCGGTCCAATCCGAGGCAGTTCCACCACCAACGATCCACATGTCAGTGGCTCGATGCCACCATCCGTTAGCGTGCTCTTTGACTATTGCCTGAATGGCTCCACGTTCCTCGATTGTGCCTCTATCGAGCACGATGGCGTGTTTTGGTACAGCGCTGCTCATACTCGCGGCTCATCTCCTGGGGGCAACACTTGAGGGCTAGTCGTTTGTTGTTTGGGTTGCTGTTGTAGCGCACGAATCAATTCCAATCGCTCGCCAGCCGCACTATCGCCTTGAATGATCTGGTAGTTGAGGTAGTCGCTGCTACTCACCGTCCCAAGCTGAAGTTTGGTTGGGTCTCTCAGCATTACGATGAAAATCCCAATGACAAGCAGCACAAAGAAGCCGAACGCAGCGGCAAGCGTGTACGGAACTAAATAGTTGAGGCTCTGCTTGCGAGCGAGCACGCCGGTTGCCGCAACGGCCCCAACAGTGAGGGTGGCGAGGACGATATTGAAGAAGCCGAGCACAGTCTTTGGTCCGGACTGTGAGCCGCCACGCATCGCCTCAAAAATCTGGAGCAAAAGCTCAACCTAACCTAGTGCCGCGCTTGCTGGACATTTTGGGTTTCGCTTGGGGCCGGTGCTCGTCAACTGGCGATGCGCCAAGTTCGCTCTTGAGCACCACGCTCAAGTTTCGTTCCGCAATTTGGACAGACAACGTGAGCCGTCACATGATCCGTCGTCGGGGACACGCGCGGCTTGCTGCCGCCTACTTCGGCTGATCGGTGAATAGACGTATGCGAGATGCCAAGCTCAACGGCCGACTTACAAGATGGACACGGCGATGTCTCGGACATGGCGTCAAGCGTAGCGGAAGGAGCCAACCCGGAAGCTCAAGATCCGGCGCAATCCAGACGTGGCCGCTGCTCCGCTAGCGATGGACGGGCACGTTTTGTGGCTGACTTGGCTGATCCAAAAGTGTCCTAATAGTGTCCCTTGACCTTCTGGGTCATCTTATTTTCGAGGCTGGCTACTTGCCGTATCTGGTTTAGATATTGACGATGGGCGATACTGGGCTCGAACCAGTGACCTCCGCCTTGTCGAGGCGGCGCTCTCCCAGCTGAGCTAATCGCCCTGGGAAGAAGGCAAGCCTATCAACGCGTTGCGGGCGCGGAAGGCCCCGGCACAGCGGGCGTTCGTCACGCGCGGGACACGGCGATGGCCCGGGCGGAGCCTCCCAAGGGCGCCCGGGCCTCACGACCGGTCGGAGGGGGTCAGGGCACGATCACGACCCGGCCTCCGTTGCTGCCCCCGACGCCGGGGTATTCAGAGCCGCCCTCGGCCGCGCCGACTTCGCCCGAGCCTTCCACGCCGCTCGAGCCCGAGCCGCCGGCTTCGACCTCGCCTTCGGTCACGCCGCCGCCTGAGCTGGCGCCCGCTTCGGTTTCGGCTTCGCCATAGGGGCTCTGTGAGCCGTACGGCGACTGCTCGCTACCGGACCCACCAGCACCCTCAGACTGGGCGGCGCTCTGCGTGGCCGACGCGGAGGTCACCCCTTCGCCGGCCTCGATCTTCTTCACGACCGTGGCGACCGTGTCCGAGGAGATCGCGAACCCGACCCCCGTCGAACCGGGCTGGGAGCCCTCGGTCTGAGCCGCGTCGCTCGCGATCTGAGAGTTCACACCGATCACCTCGCCCTGTTCGTCGAGCAGCGGCCCGCCGGAGTTGCCCGGGTTGAGCGCCGCGTCGGTCTGGATCGCGCCCGCGATCTTCGACCCGTCGGGTGCGGCGATTTCACGGCTGAGCGCCGAGACGATGCCTTTGGTGAAGGTCTCTTCGAGGCCGTACGGGGTGCCGATCGCGTACACGGTGTCGCCGACCTGTACGGAGCTCGAGCTCGCGAGTGTCAGCGGCTTCAGGCCGAGGCCGGATGGGTCGACTTTGATCAGCGCCAGGTCCTGGTTGGCTTCTTCGCCGACGAGCGTCGCGCTCGTGGTCTTCTTCGAGGACCCGCTCGCGTCGACGGAGAGGCTCGTCGCGCCCTTGATCACGTGGTCGTTCGTCAGGATCAGCCCCTGTTCGTTGAGCACGATGCCCGTGCCCTCGTCCTCGCCTTCGGAGGTGACGGCCTTGATCGCGACGACGCCCGTCGAGTCCTGCTGGTAGAGCTGGGTCGCCGTGAGTGCCTTGGATGACCCGGACGACGCGGATACCTCACGGCGGGTTCCCCCGGAGGATGAGCTCGCCTGGGTCGCCGACCTGGCCGTGCCGGCGGTCGAGGCCGAGCGTCCGGCGGAGCCGGTTCCGAGCAGGACGGCCGCAATCGTCGCGAGCGAAGCTCCGACGAGCGCCGCGAGCAGCAGCGGTGCGAATAGACGTTTCACGGGTCACCACCTCCAGGTCAAATTGGGATGAGCCCATCATGTGCTTGCCCGCTGTGCAGGCCCTAACGATGTCTCAAAGCGCTCCTAACGGCCGGGGAAAAAGTTGATAACCGGATCCGAAGAGATCGGTAAGAAGCCAGCTCTCAATTACCACCCAGAGCCAAAAACGGCGACGCGGCGAAGACGGGGTTACTCATCGCTGGCGAGACGTGGGTAGCGGCGCCTGAGGAAGTCGCCGAACATGGGCGCGGTGTACGCGTACACGCCGTGGTCATCGCGGTAGACGAGGTGGTCGGTGATGAGGCGTGCGAGGCTCATCGAGAGTGCGCCGCGCGTGCGCTCCGTGGACGCGTCCAGGTCCGCCTTCGCAAACCGCTCCCCGCCCAACGATGCCGCAACGCGCAACGTCCCCTGATCCGCTTGACGGGCCTCGCGATACCTCGGCACGAAGAACTCCTCGTCAAGACTTTGCTGGATCGCGGGATGCTCGCGTTCGTACAGTTCCGCGTCGATCATGTTCAGACCGTTGATGTCGGCGGCTTCCCACAGCGACTCTCCGAACCACTGGATGAAGTACGGATACCCGTCAACGTCGCGCGCGACGCGCTCCGCAACGCCGTCGGCGTAGGAGATGTCGCTCGCGGGGAGCACGAGCGCCTGCGCCGCGGCGCTCAACGGCTCCGGCGGCTCCGGCGTCAGCGACAGGTTGCTGAGCTCGGCGGCTCGAAACAGGCGCTCCGCGTTGCTGCGCGCGGCGTGGATGTTCCCCGTCAAAGGATGCAGACCGCAAAGCACGAGCATCACAGGTAGCGGATCGTCATCGTCGTCCTGCGCCGCCACCATTGCTGAGAGCAGCGCGCCGAGGGGGTACTGGTGCTTGTCAGGCCGGTCGTGGACGCTATGCGCCTCGTCGTACAGCAGCGCGACGCCGCGGCCTTGCGCACGCGCGACGCCGCCGACCTCGGCGAGGGCGATCCGTAGCCTTTCCTCCAGCACCGATTTCGCGGGGCGAGGGGCTCCGGGGCCGAAGGAGAGAGTCACGTCCTCGCCGATCCTGACCTGCACGCGACTGACCGCCTCCAGCGCGGTGGTGGCGCTGTGCTTCACGCGCGCTTTCACGCTGAGCGCGTCCACGGCTTCGCGCAGGTGGTCCGCGATAGTGGTCGCGAAGTCCGCCTCGTCGCACAGCCGGGCGCTCCAGTCGCGACGAATCACAACCCAATCGTGGCGCCTCGCGATGCGATCGTACTCCTTCATCAGCACCGTCTTCCCAACGCCGCGCAGCCCCGTGATGCGCAGGTTGCGACGCTTCTCCGGGTATCCACCAAGGATCTGCTCGAACTGCCGGATCTCCTTCTCGCGCCCCGCGAGGAACGGCGGGCGCGTGCCGACGCCAGGGCTGTACGGGTTTCTTGCCACGAGCTGAGAGTACTAAAGATCACGGGATATCACAAAAATCTGTGATAGCTTGTGATATTCGCTGACTTTCGGTATGAGCCGGGGGAAGACCGACGGCTCTACCAAAACAAGGGTCAGATCACTTGCCGGTGATTGCGAAAGTCAGGCTCACTGAGTTTGATTTGCCGTTGGCGTTCTCGGCGAGGATCGCGGCTGTGTAGGAGCCATTGCCGAGGCCGGCAAGCCTGAGCTCGAGCGCGTTCGACCCCACCGACCCTGAGAACGTCAGGGTGCGCTTCTCGACCGTGGTCGTGCAGCTCTTCCCCTTCTTGTCCTGGGGCTTGCACACGCCCCTGAGCTTGTGAGCTTTTACGACCTGCGCGATCAGGACCTTGATCGTCGCCGACTGCGACAGGGTGAGCTTCAGAGCTATGCCCTTCTTGCCGGTGGAGCTCTTGGAGCCGAGCTTGACGGCCGACAACGAGGGAGCGAGCGTCTTGGCGCCGGTCCCAGAGCCCCCTCCGGACCCCGAGCCGCTGGACCCGGAACCCGAACTGGACGGAGTCGTTGGCGCGGCGGCCACGAGCGTCTGCGCCATCAACGCCCCACACGCCGAGGCGGCCGGTTCATCGCCGGCGTCCCCGCCGTAGCTGGCATACCACCAGTACTCGCCGGGGCTCGGCGGAGTGAAGCCGGCGGATGGCTGATATGTCCCGTTGCCGTTGACGCTCGCGGTGCCGACCGTGGTGCCGCCGGACGTGCACGAACTCGGCGGCGAGGACTGCGGGCCGAATACAGTGAACGTGATCGTCCCCGTCGGAGCAGACCCACCCGCGAGCGTCGCGGAGATCGAGGAGGCGGGGATCGGGCTGCCGGCGATGCCGCCCAGCGGGCCGGTTGCCGAGAGGGTCGGCGTGACTTTGGGCACGACGGTCGTCTCTGCCATGCCCGCCGGCCCACACGTCGAGGCGGCAGGTTCATCGCCGGCATCGCCGCCGTAACTGGCATACCACCAGTACTCGCCGGGGCTCGGCGGAGTAAAGCCGCCGGACGGCTGGTAGGTCCCGTCGTCGTAGGCGCTCGCCGTGCCGACCACCGTGCCACCCGAAGTACATGAGCTGGGCGCCGTGGCTTGCGGGCCGAACACGGTGAACGTGATCGGCCCGGTGGGATCAGATCCACCCGCAAGCGTCGCCGACAGCCGCGAGGCCGAGATCGGGCTGCCGGCGAAGGCGCCGCCGAGCGGGCCACTCACGGAGAGGTTCGCCGTCACGGGCGTGGCGGTGAAGAGCAGGCCCTCCCGTTCGACCACGCTGCCGCCGTTGTAGGAGTTGTATGAACCCACAGCGGTGCACCTGCCAGGGGACGTGCACGAGATCGAGCTGAGGAATGCTCCCGGGTCTCCGGTGACGTTGGCGGGCAACGCGGCCTCGATGCCAGGGCCCCACGTTGCGTCGTTCTCTGTCTCAAGCAGCGCCCGCGAGAATATTCCTTCATCACCAACCCTGTATTCGCCCGCGTAGCTGCAGTTGCCCGCTGAGGGGCAGGACAGCGAGCCCTCGATGACGAACTGCGGTTCAGCGTTGGCCGGCAGCGGACGCTCGACGCCGGCGCCCCACACGCCCGCGGTCTCGGTCAAGAACACGCCATCGAATTCTTTCGAGTTGGAGGCGATGTAGACGCCGGCCGCGGTGCAGTTTCCCACCGAAGGACACTGCACTTCGTGGAGCTCGGCGCCGGGTTCCGAGCGCGCGCCCGCAGGCATCCTCGCCTCGACGCCTGCGCCCCAGGTCCCCGAGGTCTCGCTCAGCATCAGACCTTGTTCGTCGCCCGCGCTGTCGATGTAGAAGCCGACTGCCGTGCAGTCTTCCGCCGAGGGACAGGAGAGCCCGTCGAGTCTGACTTCCCCATTCGATGCGGTGTTCGCCGGAGCGGGCGCCTCCACCCCCGTTCCCCAGGCGCCGGCGGTCTCGCTCAACAGCAAGCCCTCGAAGACGCCGGCGCTGTCGCGATAGAAGCCGACGGCAGTGCAGTTGCCTGCCGAGGGGCAGGATACGCCTCTCATCCGAAATTCCGCGTTTGGCGCGGCGTTCGCGGGCAGAGACGGCTCCAGGGCAGCACCCCACGTGCCAGCGGTCTCGCTCAGCAGAAATCCTTCTTCGTGGGACCCCTGTCCGTTACCTATTTTGTAGCGGTAATCCCCGACGACGGCGCAGTTTCCTGCGGAGGGACAGGAGAGCTGTACGAGCAACACTTCCGGTTTTGAGGCCGCGTTCGCCGGAGGGGGCACCTCCACGCCGGTCCCCCAGGTGCCCGCGCTCTCATTCAGCAGGAACCCCTGTTCGTCGCCCGCGCTGTCCAGGTAGTCCCCGACGGCGGTGCAGTTTCCCACGGAGGGACACGACAGCGCGGTGAATTCCACCCGCGGATTGGACGCAGCACCTGCCGGCATGGTCGCCTCCGCAGCCGGTTCCCAAGTGCCGTCGGTCTCGGTCAGCAGCTCACCCTGGTCCTGGTACTGTTTCGGCTCCGGTTCGGCCGTGTAGGAGCCAACCGCCGTGCAGTTTCCCGCAGAGGGGCAGGACACCTTCCGCATGAAGACTTCCGGGTCTTCGGCGGCGTTGGCGGGCGCGGTCAGCTCGACCCCCGTCCCCCAGTTCGCGTTCTCGGACGCCAGCGTACGCGGCGGCGCGGCGGCGAGCACCAGCAGCAGAATGCAGGCAACGAGCGACGAGGAGATCGTGGCCTTCATCACCTTGCTCAACTCCCCGTTATTCGCCGGCTCGAAGTCGGGCTCAATCGCTTCTCGGCAGGCCGCCTTTTCTCCTTTTTCTTCAGGCATCTGCCACGCTCGCGCTTCTCTCCGTGCTTACACTTCGCAACCTTCTTCGTGGTCTTCTTCGGCGCCGTCGGTGTCGTGGGAGCGCTCGGAGTCGAGGGGAGCGGCTGGCTCATGGGCGGGGTCAAGGATACGCCCAGTTCCGAGCCGCCGGGGGAGGTGGTCGGTGGGCCGCCAGAGGGGGTGGTCGGGGAGCCGCTCGCGGTCGTAAACGTCTGTGTTTCGCCGAAGGCTTCATGCCACTGATTCTCGGCCCGCAGCCGGTAGTGATAGAGCGTGCCCGGCGTCAAGCCGGAGATCGCTTCAGGCGTCAGCTGCACTACGCCCGTGCCCGCGGGGACTTCACCGCCGGGGGTGCTCTGGCCGAGCGCTTCGGTCGATCCGTATTCGAACCAGTAGCGCGTACGTGCTCCTTCGGGGGCGATGGCGCCTGAGAGCAGGGCGCCGGAAGAGCCCACTTCGGAGGCGATCTCGGCGCTAAGCAGAGGTGTGGTGGTCGTCGTCGTGAACGTGCTCTTTCCTTCGCCGGGCGCGCTCGGACCGCTCGCGTTTTCGACGATCAGGCGGTAGTCGTAGGCGGCGCCTGGTTCGAGGCCTGTGAGATGCACGCTCGCGGTGGCGCCCGAGTCGGCGGAGATGATCGAAAGATCGTTGCAGGGGACGCGGATACCGTACGTTTCGGTTGACCCGTACTCCAGTTCGCACTTCGCGTGCTGAGCGCCCGGCAGGACCTGCCCTTCGATCGTCGCTTCGCTCGAGCTGGGCTGTCCAACCACGGCCACGGACACGACCTTGGGCGGGATCGCCTCAGTCGTGAAGGAGACGGACGAGCCGGCGCTCGATCCGGCCGAGTCCTTGGCGATCAGGCAGACCGAATATTCGGTGCCCGGTTCGAGACCGCTCACCGATGCACGTACTTCGGTCGGTTCGTCCAGATGCGTGTCCTGCGCTTCGGGCGTCCTCCGCGTGTCCGCCCCGCCGCAGTTGTTGCCGGGCGAGTATTCGAAGTACCACAGTGGTCGGCGCCCGCTCGGCCGAGAGCCTGCCTTCGAGCGTGACCGCTTCAGTGGCGATGTCGGCGGCGGCACGGGTGGAGGGCGAGCGAGGCGCGATCGGTTCGGTCGTGAATGTCACCGCCGAGCCTTCGGTTTCGCCAGAGGTGTCTGTGGCGATCAGACAGTAGGAGTATTCGGTGTCCGGTTCCAGACCCACCAGCTCTGTTGATACCGCGGCGTGCTCGCGCTGCGCTTCAGGCGCGAGCGCCGTTTCCCTGCCCCCAAGGCAACTGCTGCCCCTGTTGTAGGCGAAGTAGTAGCCGGCCGTCGCAGCGACGGCCGGGTCCAGCGTGCCGCACGCCTTCGCTTCGGTGGCTCCGATCGGTTCGCCGCACGCTTCGGTGAGCGGCGCTTCGGGAGAGCCCGCGCCGTGCGTGCGAACCCGCGCCGGCGCGAAGGCCCCGATCCCATCGGGAGTCCCCACGCCGCTCGGGCCGTCGTAGCCCGCGGATGCGTTGCAGATCAGAACGCCCTTGCCGCAGTCTTCAGAGGAGAGCGGATCCATCGAGCCGCTACAGCCGTCGCCATAGAAGCCTTCACACTTGCCGTTCCCCCCTTCAGTGATGTCATGCAGGAGCCCCGACCCGAGGTGGGAGTAGAGCGTCTGCGCGGGGTAGGCGACGCCGTGCGCGCCGCCCGCGAGCGCGAACATCGAGGCGACGATCGGCGAGGCGACGCTCGTGCCGCCGAGCGGCGTCCATCCGGGCGCGCTCCCGTCGCGCGGGGGCTCCCCCGGGCTCAGGTAGGGGACAGAGTCGTATACCGCGACGCCCGTGTAGGGATCGGCGTCGGCTGCGACGTCATTCGACGCGCGCCGGATTCAGAGCCCGTGCCGCAGCCGACCGCGGACCAGTCGCTCACTGAGCGCTGCCACGCCTGCGCGGGGAAGTTCACGCTGCAGCCGCCCCCCGAACCGCCCCAGACGGACTCGCTCCCCCACGCCTGCCCGCCAACGCCTGCCATCGTAAGGCTCGTACCGCCGACCGAGACGACGTGTGGCGAGGAGGCGGGGTACTCCACGCCCGTAGGGCCCTCACCCTCCCAGCCCAGATAGCCGCTGTCGCCGCTCGAAGCGGTGACAACGACGCCGGGATGGTTGAACGCTTCGCCGTCAGACGCCGGTTCGCTCCCACCCCACGAGTTCGATACCTCATCGGCGCCGACACCCCCGTCGCCGCGCGAGCGCGCGGCGGTCTCCTCGGCCGCTTCCAGGCTCGCGTGTGCACTGTCTTGCGCCTCCACGAGCACGATCTGGCAGTTCTGGCAGATCGCGTGGGCCATCTCGATGTCGAGCGACATCTCCAACGACCATCCATCGGCTTCTTCCACCGTCTCGCACGCCGCTTCGTTTTGGGGTCCGTTCCCGTCTTCGCACAGCAATTCGGCTTGACGCCGTTCCCCCACGCTGCCCGGAAACGGCAGTTTCCCTTTTTCACCGTTCTGGTTGACCTGTTCAAAGCAGCCGTTAGCCACGCTACATGCGGGCAGACCGAATTCTTCGTCGTAGACCTTCAGATCGGCTTCCGCCCCCAGGTCGTTATAGGGATCCACAAGCGCGATCGTTTGCGAGGCGGGCGCCCGCGGTTCTTCACCGGGGAAGTACGCGTTTCGCAGCTGCTGCGGTCCCAAGCCGTACGCACCCTGGGCCGCGCTGGCAGCCCTGATCGTCTGGGCGGTGCGCATTCCCAGCGGGTGCGTGCGGGCGCGCGCCGCTGCGGTCGTGGGCACAAGCTCCAATGCAAGGCAGGAGACGTGACCCGGCGCGGGTGCGCCGCACACCGAGCGCACGCCGTAGTCGCTTGCGCGGCAGCGGCGAGAGCGCGCTCGCCTGGGCCGCCGGTAAGCAGAGCAGAGCCAACGCCCCCGCGACAACGGCCCGAGCGAGCACCCAGCGCGTCAGGCCTGTGCTCCACTCCCTCATCTGAACCTCACGACCCGCTGGAAGCTCCGCCGTCCCCTTCGCGTGCACTCACGGTTGGTGCAGCAGATGGAGCCACACCGCTCTTCGTCGCCGATATTGTTGTCGATCGTCACGGGCCCCCTCTTCCAGATGGCCATTGTACGTCAGCTCTTGGCCCGCGCCAACGAGCCCGCCTGCGGAAACAGCGCGGCCGACGATCTTCACATCCACTTCGATCGGCTGATCACCCATCAATACAACTCAGTCGGCCGATTGATGCCCCATGGTTGTGTTTCGGCCCCGTCGACGCTCACGGCCGTTCCCGACGGTCGCGCTCGATACGCTTGGGGAGCAGCATCCTGGCGACGTGGCGGAGTGGCTACGCAGCGGCCTGCAAAGCCGTCTACACCGGTTCGACTCCGGTCGTCGCCTCTTATGAGAACAGCCTCCAAATCGGCATGTTTTCGGCCCGAGGCGCCTGCGCCGAGGACGCCCGAAAAGGCCAAGGCTCCCCACAGGCTCCCCTTAATCGGAGCGGGAGCCGCACAAAAAGAGGGGCGAAGCCGTGCGGCTCGCCCCTCTTTCCTGCCCTCCTTGGCGCTGTCAGGCGGCCCGGCGCAGCGGAACCACGTTGGTCTCCTCCTCGCTATCCGCGCCTCCCCAAAGCGCGGTCAGCTTGGCCGCTGCGTCGGGATCGGGGGCGTAGTGCAGGTAGCGTTCGGTGGTGGTGATGTGACGGTGGCCCATCATCCGCTGGACTTCATGGATCTTGAAGGCACGGATCGCCTGCGTTCCGAACGTGTGCCGCAGGTCATGCAAGCGCAGCTTGGGCAGACCGGCTCGTTCGGCGGCGCTCAAGAACCTGCGGTAGAGAGACGTGCCACAGATCGGCTCGCCGGGTTTGGCGTCGTGCTCGAAGACCAGCATGTTCCCGGTCTTCCCCTCGCAGAACGGGGCGAGCACCGAACGGACGTTGGCCGTCATCGGGACCGACCGCACCCGCCGGCCCTTGTTGCCCGCGTGCCCACCATTCGTCGTGAAGCCGTCCTCGAAGCGCAGCACGCCGACACCGAAGTCGACGTTGCTGACCTTCAGACCGCGGATCTCGCTCAACCTGGGGCCAGCCTCGGTCGCGACGGTGTAGATAGCCACATCGGTGTCGGAGTATGCCTCGCCGACAAGCTTGCGCACCTGCGCGGGCGTGTAGAAGCGCAGCTTGCCCTCGCTCTCGACCTTCTGGCCCATCCAGGCCCACGCGAGAGCCGGGCTGCTCCGGTGTGTCCCGAAGATGCCGCGCACGACGCGCCGGTAGTGGTTCACGGTGTCAGCGCTGCGTTTGGCCTTCGCGAGCTCCTGGCGGACAGCCAGCAGGTCATCGTCGGTGAACGTGTCAAGCAGCCGGTCGGCCCACGTCAGCTCGCCCCGCCACGGACGCGCTGCGAGGCGCTCGCCGATCTTCTTGTACTCGTGCATCGTGGAGCCGCGCAGCCCCTTCTCCTGGGTGCAGTAGCGCACGAAGGAATCCAGCGCCGCGCGAAACGAACGTCGAGCATCGGGCGTGTCCGTGGAGTGTTCCGCGGCGAACGCCTGCGCCTTCGACAGGGCATCGCCTTCCGTCAGGTGCCCATGCGGAGGCCGCCCCTTCTTTGTCCACGCGAGACCGAGCACCTCCTTGGAGTCCTTGCCCGACGGAAGGCGATAGCGCATGACCCAAACGGGGGTCGATCGCGGCTTGCCCTTGTATGTCGCCGACAGGGCGACGCTGACCTGTGCGTGCTTATGAGCTTGCATCGGGACCTCTTTTCCTGATGCCGGGGTCGAGGGCGTTTGCGCGCCGCTCGGCCGTCGTTCCAGAGTGTCCTCGGGGTTAGCGCCCCGGGGACACTCCCTATCTGTACGCGGCATCTTATGAGAGCCGGCGGCGCGGTCATGAGCCGTGCCGCTGATTCTCGAGCCACGCTTCGATATCCAGCCAGCGGAAGCGCCGATAGCGGCCAACGCAGATGTGCGGTATGCGATCCGCCCGCGCAGCCTTGTTGACCCACGACGGCTGGACGCCGAGCCGAGAGGCAACTTCGTCCGCCGTGAGCAGCCTGGCTACATCTGTCAACCGCCCACCAGGGGCTTCGCGCTCAGTCGTCCTGTCCATCGCTCCCACCTGTCGAATGGATTGGCGTCTTTCCCCCCCACCGATCTCAGCGACTCGTACTTCGCGCCCTAACAAGGTCTTAAGCTCGGAGGATGGAGCTTGTTGACGGACGGCTGATCCTCTCGGCGACGGATCTCATCAACTACCTCGAGTGCGGGCACCTGACGTGGCTCGACCGGGAGCGAGCGGAGGGGTTGCTTTCAGCTGAGCCAAAGCGACCTGAGACGGCTGAGCTGGTGGCCGCGAAGGGAGACGAGCACGAGGTGGCGTACCTCGAAGGGCTCAAGGCGGAGTACGGCGAGGCGCTGGTCAAGATAGCGACCGATGGGGGACGGCCTGGGCTCGAGCGTGCTGTGGCGCACACAGCCGGCGCGATAGCCGCTGGTGCGCCCATCATCTTCCAGGGGAGCTTCCTCAGCGGGCACTGGCGGGGACACGCGGACTTCCTGCGACGGATCGATCGCCCGTCGACTCTCGGGGGCTGGAGCTACGAGGCGATCGACACCAAGCTCGCGCGCTCGGTCAAGCCCTACTTCGTCCTCCAGCTCTGCTTCTATTCCGAGTTCCTGGCGGAGCTCCAGGGCGCGGAGCCCGAGCACATGTACGTCGTACTCGGCACGGGCGAGGAGAAGTCCCTTCGCTACGCCGACTTCTCCGCTTACTACCGGCGACTGAAGGCCGAGTTCGCATCCGCGCTCTCAGACGGTCTCGCGGATATCTATCCCGAGCCGGTTGCCCACTGCGGTCTGTGTCGCTGGTCAGATGTCTGCGACGCGCGATGGGAAAGAGACGACCATTTGAGTCTGGTCGCCCGGCTTGCCCGCACGCAGCTGATAGGCCTCTCGCAGACGGGAATCACAACGGTGGCGGAACTGGCGCGCGCGGCACCGGAGCAGAAGCCTGCGCGGATCGGTAGAGACACCTTCGATCGTCTGCGCCAGCAAGCTCGGTTACAGGTCGCCCAGCGTGAGTTGGGGAAACCGAGCTACGAGCTGCTAGATCCGCAGCTCGACCCCGATGCGGTGCCGCACGGCTTCGCACGGCTCCCGCGGCCTTCAGCTGGTGACCTTTTCTTCGACATAGAGGGCGACCCATTCTGCGGTGAGCAGGGGCTCGAGTATCTCTGGGGTATCAGCTACAGGCAGGCCGGCGTAGAGCACTACCAAGCCTTCTGGGGGAAGGACTCGGGCGAGGAGAAGCGGGCGTTCGAGCACTTCATTGATTTTGTGATCGAGCGTCGCAGGCGCTTCCCCGATATGCACATCTATCACTACGCTCCTTATGAGCCAAGTGCCATGAAGCGTCTGATGGGCGTCCACGGGACCCGTGAGGATGAGGTCGACCAACTCCTGCGAGACAATCTGCTGGTCGACCTCTATCGCGTCGTGGAGCAGGCGTTGCGGATCTCTCAGCCCTCCTATTCGCTCAAGAAGGTCGAGGTCTTCTACATGTCTGACCGGGAGGCCACAGTCACCGATGGCGAGGACTCGATTCTCAAGTTTGAGGAGTGGCTCGCCACGGGTGAGAACGCGCTCCTTCAGTGGATCGAGCGATACAACGAGGAGGACTGCGTCTCCACCTTGCGTCTCCTCGATTGGCTGGTGGAGCTCCGCGGTGAATGTGAACTGCAGTACGCAACGCAGATCCCGTGGCTCCCGCAGGGCTCCTCCGCGCCAGCCGGTGAGGAGGAGAAGAAGGATGACGAGGTCGAGCGCCTGCAAACACAGCTGCTCGCCGACATCCCCGACAACCCCTCGGACCGCACTGAGGGAGGACGAGGTCGCTGGCTGCTCGCCCAGATGCTCGACTACCACCGTCGCGAGCGAAAGCCATTCTGGTGGGAGTACTTCGATCGCCTGCAGCGGACCGCAGAGGAGCTCGTCGAGGCGGACTCCGAAACCATCGGCGGGTTGGAGCCGACGGATATCGCACCCCGCACCGACGCTCGGTCCCTGATCCATACGCTGAGGTTTCCCCCGCAAGAGCACAAGGTCGCGCCGGGCGCGTTCGCGGATCCCTTCAGCGCCGCCATCGACACCGCTACGGGCCTGCCCGCTCCGTTCAGCGTCACCAAGTTCAACGTCGAGCGAGTCATCGATCAGGAGGGATTGGTCGAGATTCGCCGCCAGGCGCAGTGGTGCGACAGGCCGTTGCCGCGGGCGCTGATGCCCTGCACGGTTTACCCGACCGATGAGCACGAGGTGGCGCTGCGTGAGGTGGCCGAGGTGGTCCTCGCGCACGGGATCGCCGGAGACGGCCCCTATCGAGCAGTGCGCGACATCCTCATGCGCGCCGTCCCGCGCACCGCGGCCGTGCCTGGAGGAGAGCTGCTCCAGGACGGTCCTGCCCACCTCGAGCGAATCAAGGAGATCGTGCGGGGGCTTGACCACAGCTACCTCTTTATCCAAGGGCCGCCGGGCTCAGGCAAGACCTACACCGGCGCTCATCTCGTCCTCGACCTGCTCTCCAAGGGTTACTCCGTCGGCGTCGCCTCCAACAGCCACAAAGCCATCAACAATCTCCTGGGCGACGTCGAGAAGCATGCCGCCGACATCAACTTTCGCGGTCTGAAGAAGTCGAGCTCGACAGACCAAGACTTCGAGTCCGAGCTCGAGGACCCGCTGATCGGCAACTCACGCAAGAACGCGGACTTCACCGAGGGGCACGGCCTCGATCTCATCGCCGGCACCGCCTGGCTTTGGTGCCGTCAGGAGATGCGCCAGTCTGTCGACTACCTGATCTGTGATGAGGCAGGCCAGATCTCGCTCGCCGATGCCCTTGCCATGTGCACCGCCAGCAAGAACCTGGTGCTGCTCGGCGATCCACTGCAGCTCGCCCAGGTTTCACAGGGCGCGCACCCAGATGGCTCAGCCGTCTCGGTGCTCGAGCACCTCCTTGGCGAGGACGGGACCATCCCACCACGCCGCGGCGTGTTCCTCGACCACACGCGACGCATGCACCCAGACGTCTGCCGGTTCGTCTCCGAGGCGATCTACGAAGGACGCCTCTCGGCGATCGAGGAGTGTGACCGGCAACGGATCGATGCCGATGGGTCGCTCACCGGCACCGGCGTGCGTGCGATCCTGATCGACCACGAGGGCAACACACGCTCCTCGCCCGAGGAGGCCACGCGGGTAGCTGAGGAGATTCAGCGAATGCTCGGCGCTGCCTACACCAAGGCCAACGGTGCAACCGTGCCACTCACCCAAGACGACTTCATGGTCGTCAGCCCGTACAACGCACAGGTGCGCTGCCTGCGCGCGGAGCTCAACCGCCAGGGGTTGACTACAGTGCCGGTTGGCACGGTCGACAAGTTTCAGGGCCAGGAAGCGGCCGTCGTGTTCTTCTCGATGGCGACATCCTCCGGCGAAGAGATCCCGCGCAACGTGGAGTTCCTCTACAGCCGCAACAGACTGAACGTTGCCGTGTCGCGCGCCCGCTGCCTCGCCGTGCTGGTTGCCAGCCCAAAACTGCTCACGACCCGCTGTCGCACCGTCGAGCAGATGCGGCTCCTCAACGCGCTTTGCTGGTTTGTGGAGATGGCGGGGGAGGCGGGGTGATTAAAATCTAAAGCTAGAACTTTTGCAGCCTGTACCGAGCTTCCGAATATATCTCGAATCATTTACTGCGACTGCACCCAAATCAATGACTCACGACAATAGTGCTATTGATTTACCAGTTAGAACAGTGTCAAACTCCAGGTCATCGACAGCCTCGAGTACGTGTGCAGTCCCATCTCTGATGTCGGCAGCGTCGTCGTCATCGTCGTGGTGCGCAGCAGCGTCGGCCGTAACCGCACTTATGCCACACGCGCGCCTAATCTCGTCGATCATCGTTGCCTCGCGCGCGCGAACAAAGCGCTCATAGAGATCTGCCAGCTCGTCGTTGGGCAAATCATCGACAGCAGTATCGAGAAGCAGCTTGGCGCTGCTGTTAATGAAGTGCGGCCTGAGAAGATCATCGCTCGCACCAGACGGGAAGACATCATTATCGAGTAGGTATTCGGCAGGAACCTTATCGCTAATCTTGCCGTTGGTCTCGTTCGAAATGAGCGTTCGGTTCGCAATCGTGTTGACGGTTATGCGCTTATCGATGTCGTTGCGTTTGAGGAACGCACGCGGGAAGATGTGATGGTCCTGCAATGTCTGTAGCTGAATATCCTCACCGCGCCGCCAGTCGCGCGCGTTGTTAAGGGCAAGTAGACAAAAGATGCCGCTGTAGACAGAACTGGCATAGCTCGCCGAATCACGAACACGAAAACCAGGACCACCGATCCAGTTGCGAGCTTCGCGGAATATCTCGGGCTCAGGACCATCCTCCAGCCAGTGCCGCGTCATTTCGAGATAGTCCTTCCGGGACTTACTCTCGGCTGCGCTCGAATAGCGCTCCATGAAGACGTTGCACCAGTACCAATGTCGGAGGTCGGCTCGCACCTGCTCGCCCAATTTGCGCTCGTCGATCTCGGCGCGCAGCGCAGCGAGGATCGGGATCAGACCGAATCCGGGGAGCCACTTCTCGGCGAAGACGCCGAAGCCGTCCGGTCCGACCAACTCGGTGAGCTGCAAGGCCCGCTCCATCGCTGCGGCCGCCCGGCGCCAGTCGGTCTCGAAGTCGGTTGGCGACAGATCGATCAGGATCCGCGGCTTCGGATCGAGCCCTCGCAGCAGAGCGAGCGTGCGCAGAACGAGCACTCCGAATTTGTGCTCGTCGGCCTTGCCTTTGGACCATGCGCGGAGGCGGGGATTGGTGTTGATCGCCTCGGCCCAGAGGTCGTGCAGTCGGATCCCCGATCGGTACAGCCGAGCCGTGAGGAGGTCATAGACGGAGAGGTCGACTCCGGTGGAGTTGAGCTTCTCGAAGATGGCGCAGACGCGGCCGATCGATTCGTTGTCGGACTCGTCGACACGCGGCAGCTCGACCAGCGGGGCCTCGAACGTCTGGAACGCGCTGACAGCGGTCGTCCAGCCATCGCGCCACTCCGAGCGGTAGCGGTCGAGTTCGTCGGGGGCGGAGACGCGTAGCCAGTCCTCGAAGCCGTCACGCCACTGGTAGAAGCCCTGCTGGCTGAGGAGCACTGTGCACGGCAGCATCCGCTGCTCGTATTGGGCCTCTTTCTGGTCCAGGCCCCTCAGCTCGCGTTTCGCGCGATCGAACACTACGTCGTCGCTGTCGGGCTCGGCCAGGAGAATGTCGAGGTCGACGAAGAACCAGCGGCGCTGACTGGAGTCCTTGAGCGAGAGATCAGGCGCCGTCAGCGCGTAGATCAACGAGGACAGCCGTTGCTGTCCGTCGAGAACCAGCAGCTCCGGACGCGGCTCGGCGTAGGGGGCTGCGGCGCCGCGGAGGAAGACCGGCGCGAACGGAGGATTGTTCGGCTCGCAGCGCAGGAGCAGGAGCGACCCGATGAAGTAGCCGCGCACGATCGATCGGACGAGGTCGGCCACCTCCTCGCGGGTCCAGACGAAGTCCCGTTGGAAGTTGGGAAGGCAGATCTTGCCTTCGTGCGCCTGCTCGATGAGGCCGATGACCTTGCGCTTGTCGGGGATGATCTCCATTGGCGGTGAATGCTAACCGCGATCCAGTGTTGGAGGCCAATCCGCGTCGGCAGACGCGGCAGTCAGGGCGTCGTCACCAGGTCAGTGTCGTGTCCTCGGGGTCGGCCAGCGCGTTGGTCGTCTCATCCCAGCGTCGGATGAGATCGCTGCCGCCAGACGCCGCCTCGCTGTCGAGATCGGCAGCGAAGTGCTCGCAGGTCTGCAGGAAGTCGTCGAACAGCGCCTTGATGGAGACGGGCAGGTGCGACACGTGGTCATTGGTCCGGCACAGATGAAGATGCTCGACCGGGAGCGAGCCGTTCGCCTCGGAGAGGTGGTCGACCCGCTCGTACATGAGTGCCCAACCCAGGCACGGTGTCGAACTCGTGCGCGAGGAGAGCACCTTGGGCATCCGCAGATGGACGAGGCCGGTGCGGTACAGGGTGTAGAGGTGCTCCGCCCAGCGACGGTAGCCCTGATCGCCAGTCGCATCGCTCATGACCTCGCGGACGAATCGGATCGTCTTCTCGCGCGTCGCGATCTTGTCGCGTCGTTTGCCGTTCCAGCCGTAGTACAGGGCTGCCACGTAGTCCAGATCGGACATCACGGCTCGAACAGCACCGAACAGAGCCGGTTCGTCTGGCGAGACCAATCGACCCGTCTCGAAGCGCGCAGTGTCCATCACCTCATGGCGCAGGTGCGCAGCGGCCTGCTCGTGGGTCATGTTCATGGCGATCAACGGGCTCATGTCCGTGACTATCCGACAGGCCGACGGCTACGCCGCGGCGGCGCCACCAGGCTGGCCGAAGGCCCACGACGCGATGAGCAGGCCGAGCAAGAGCCCAAGGCCGATGAGCAGGAGCTGGTTCTCTGCGCTTGGCATCGTGGGCGTGACGGTCAGGGAGACGTTGACGGCGGAGACCTGCGCGAGCACAAGCGGCTGCAGGCTCGCGCTGACCTTTGCGAGGGCGTCTGCCGGCTGGCTCAGGTCCAGCTCCAGGTATTCGACCTCGCCGAGCATCCCGAGCCGAGACTTGTCCACGCCCTTCTCGACGATCGGAACGATCGGCTTGCCGTAGGCGCGGGCCAGACCAACCTCCTGCTGGACATACGCGGAGTTGATGCTGGTCGCCGTGATGAGGACCACGACCGCGTGGGAGCGCCGGAGCGCCTCGTCGATCTTGGCCGCGATGGATGTGCCCGGCTTCGGGTCGTGCTCGGCGAGATAGACCTCGATGCCGAGCGCCTCGATCTGTCGTTGCACGAGCGTCACGTGGTCCCGGTCGTCCACGGAATGGCTGAGGAAGACCTCCAGGCGAGGCAGCGGTGATACTGGGGTAACCTGCGGGCGCAGCGGCTCGCGTGGACCGGAGATGTCAGACACAGACCGATGATAGGCAGGAACATCGACACGATTCGGATCGCATCCGCTGGTGCGGACCGGGGCTAGAGCTGCCGTCCTGGCGGACCTTCTGGAGCAGGGCGGGCTTCGGCAGAGTGCGGCGCCCGAGGTGCCGCAACTGTCCGCTCTGCCCGCGGAACTTGTCACCGACGTGCTGGGCGTCTATCGCGCGCTGGGCGGAGTGCTCGACTCTCCGAAGCTGCGGCCCGGCGCCTGGGACTTGGCGTTTGATGACGACCTCGTCGTGGAGCTGGATGAGGAGCTCCATTTCAACCGCTACCGGCTGCTCACGCTCGATGCGCCGTGGTACAGCGACCAAGCGTGGGCGCCCGAGTACCGCGAGCTGTGCGTCGACCATGAGGAGGAGTGTTTGTCGGCGGGGAAATGGGGCCAGCGCTGGACCAACGACTCCTGCATCGCGATGTTCGGACCCGGCAGTCCGCGCGGCGTGCTTGATGGGGCCGGTGCCCCTCGCTGGAAGCAGCGTGCTCTCTACGACGCCATGAAGGACCTTATGCCTCTCGTCAATGGCCTCAACGTTGCGCGGGTCTCCACCTACGACCTGGTCGAGGACGTGCCGTTGGGCGCAGCATTGGAGCACCGTGCAACGCTGGATATGGCTGCGCTCGCCAAACTCGTTCAGCAACGATCGGCGTGACTGTCCCACCGATGATGGCAACCACGCCCCATAGGCTGCAGTGGCAATGGGTTCCGTGGCAGCGGCAGACTTCTGGACAATCGCCGGATCGGCTGCCGGTGTGGTCGCCGCGATCGCCGCCGTCATCGCCCTCGTCCATCAACTGCGCAGCGCGAAACACAGACGCTCCGAGGGCGACGAGCAGTCCCGGTCGGCGGAGACGCCAGCGAGGTCCGCTCCGTCAGACGCGCCGCTTGAGCTGAAGCTGTCGTGGATGTTCCCGACCTACGCAGACGGGAGCATCGGACCCGAGGGAATCGGACTGACGCTGATCAATCGGCTTGCGCATACCGTGAACTGGACATCGGCGAGCATCGACCTTCAAGACGGGAGCGGTCGGCACATGCCGTTGATCAACAGCGCGCCGCCCGGGATGGGCCTGCCACGTCGCGTTGAGGCGCACAACAGCGATTTCACGCTGGTCGCCGCGCAGCAGTTGCGCGACGGCGGATTGGATCTGGCGCATCCGATCACCGCCAAAGCGTCGCTCGCCACCGGCGAGACGATCGTGTCGCAGCCGTGGACGCCCGGTCATTAGGCCACCGCGATGGCGGCTGGCGAGCCTACGTTCGCGGCTCCCACGGCGGCTCGTACTGGTAGCCGACGTCAGGAGCAACCGACTCGATTCCGAGGTCGAGGACCTGCTGACCGCTCGCCCGGTCACGGGCTTCGGTGAGCATCTCCGGCAGGTGCTTTGCCGCGTTGGCATAGATCGATTCCATGATCCGCGTGCCGGCGTCGCTGTCGGTCGCAAAGATCATGTGGTACAGCGTCCCGCCCTTGGTGTTCTTCAACTCGAACGGGTGCGCGAAGCGATACCCCAGGACCCGCTCCAGGCGCCAGCGCATGAGGTTGACGTACTCCTCGCGCGCCTCTGCGGCCGTGATCGTGCCAGCGAGGCGGAGATCGTAGATGCGTCGCCAGTCTTCGGTGCCGAAGAGACGGTTTGCGCGGGCGATGTCGGCGTCCGAGACCTTCTGCTCCTCCAGCGCCAGAGTGCGGACGATGCCGGCGGTCGGAAAGAGCATCCACAGCTCGACCTTGTACTCGGGCTTGGTTGATGCGCTGGAGCGGTATCCGCGCTTGTGGTCGGCAAGCGCAACTAGGGTTTCCCAGGCCAGCTCCATGCCGTCCGGGTCGAGGAAGGCAAACGTGGGCGCCCAATTGAGCTGACGAAGCTCGCCGAGCGCCTGAGGGATGGTCTGGTTGCAGTCGCCCTCGTAGACCTTAATGTCGCGGCCCGGATAGTCCGCTCGCAGGCGGGCCTCCAGCTCGGATGCCTTGCGCCCGACCTCGAAGTATCGAAACCTCGTGAAGCCGGCTCCTTCTCCGGCCTCCAGAGCGATGCGCGCTGAGCCAGGAAACTCCTCACCGGTCAGGCGGTCCAAGCCGGTGCCCTCTCCGGCGAAGGCGTCCAGGTAGACGCGCTCGCTCTGGCCGCTGGACGCCGTCGCGAAGCCGGCCAGGTAGTCGGCCAGCATCTGGAGCTTGGCCCTGGTCCAGTAGCCCCAGGAGCGGCCGATGCCGGAGCTCATGCAGGGAGAGGGATTCGCGCGACGGGCATCTGACTCCAGGCGCATCCGTCGAGCAGGCGTCCTCCAGACTTGGAGCGAACGCCTCCCCACTGCTTGAAGAAATACGCGACGTCCTCGTCTGCGCAGCGGTCACGCAGGTCGCGCAACCACTCGATCCTAACTGGGCGGTGCTTGAAGCCGGACTCGCCGCCGGAGATGAGCCAGTCGATATCAGTCAGGTCGAGTCCTTCGAGTGGCCCGAGCAGGGGCTCGGCCGAGATGAAGCGGACTGCTGCGGGGACCTCGCGCAGGTAGTCCGCGCGATGGACGAAGCGACGATTCTCGATCGAGACTCCCATCCAGACATTCGGATGCCACGGCAAAGATGGCGCCAGGTCGGCCAGGCGCTCGTGACGCTTGGTCAGAATCTGAAACGTGTGCCAATGGGCCTGGGCCATGACCTCGAAGACCTGTTCGATGTAGCCGGCGGGAATGTCCTCGTGGAAGAGGTCGCTCATCGAGTTCACGAAGATCATTCGGGGGCGCGACCACTTCAACGGCTGCTCCAAGCGTTGTGGCCAGAGCTTGAGCGCAAAACCCTGCTCGTAGGGATGCCCGGGGATTCCGCGCCAGCGCTCGGCGAACGTCTCGGCGTAGCAGTGCGCGCAGCCCGGCGACACCTTGTCGCACCCGGTCACCGGGTTCCAGGTCGCCTCCGTCCACTCGATTGCACTGTTGTCGGCCAAGGTGGTTACTCGTTCGGACTTGTAAGGCTATCTCCTGCGAAAGGGGAACATATGTTCGCATCTCGGTCGGAAGGATCCGCGGCTGGGTGCGCTTTGCGGGGTGGCGTTCTGTGCTACTCCCCGAGCTGCCGCAGCGCGGTCCAGGACCCCTTGGCGGTCTTGACGTGATCCTCGGAGACGAGGAGGTAGTGCCAAGTCTCGGTGACCTTCTCGTCGGCGTTGACGTGTTGGGACCAGCGGATCGCGGCCTCGCGCTTGCTCTGGACTTCGGCGGAGGTCATTTCCTTGTTCATCTTGACCTCGATGATCCAGTGGACATCGTCGGTGTCGACTGCGATGAAGTCGGGGTTGTACTCGCGCCCGGAGCCGTGCCAGAGGATGGGTAGGTCGCCGCGCTGCAGGCGCAGCCAGTAGGCGATCTCTTGGGCGTCGTCAAGGATGTTGGCCACGTCGCGCTCGGTGGAGCTGTCGAACCAGTCCTGAACGTACATAGACTTGCCGTATTCGTAGCCCACGCCGCGCTGATATTTGCCGAGGCGGTCCTCGGTTGTCGTGGGTCGCGCGATGCGTACGGGCGCGAGCGTGACGATGTCGGTGACATTTTTGTAGGACGGCTTGCTGGCGCACCGACGTTGCTCCTTGGTGATGAGGTCGATGAAGCCGGCCGCGACGCGGTCCATGTAGCCACTGAGCACGGGGGTGGCCTCGTCTCCAAGACCCGTCTCGAACGCCTCGATCAGCGGCGTGAGGGCCTTGGCCTCACGGGGTCGCGAGGGGACAGGCGCGGAGCCCATGACGCGCGTTCGCAGCTCGCGGAGCGCGTCCTCGAGCGGAAGCAGCGAGCCGTGCGATACGACCTTGTCGACGGCGGGAGCGGTGACCATCTCTGTGCGGCGCAGGCCGTCAGGGCCGGTCACCGTCCGAGCGGACAGTCGCACGCGGCGCAGCTCTCCGACAGGGTCGGCGCGCAGACGCTCGCCGAGCTCGCGGAACGGCTTGTGGTCGGTGATGTCGGCAAGTGAGAACGGGACCGACACAGTGCTCATCTTCAGGAGTGGCACACGGAGTGGCTTGAAGCCGTCGCGCGGATGCAGCTCCTGCTGGAGCTGCGTCAGCTGCTCGGCGGCCTTGGACGTGTGGTCCTCGATGCTGGCGATCACCGGGGCGCCTGGCCCGGTGGCGATCACCCCGGCTGTGCCGTCTGTGGAGATTGCGATCGGTGTGCTGATTGGCGCGGTCTCGCTCGCTGGCACCTGCTCGCCCTGGGCGTTGGTCTGAATGGTCGTCTCGATGCGGTAGTCGACGAACTGCTCGTTGAGCGCTCCGGCTTTGGCGAGGAGTTGCTCGTAGCGCTCGTGTCCGAGCACCTCCAGGGTGTCGAGGATCTCGATGTCGGTGTAGGCGCCGAAGGGGAGGCGCAGGCCGCGTCCGAGCGTCTGCTCGGTGAGGATCGTCGATACCGATGCCCGCATGGAGGCGAGCACGTAGACATTGCGCACGTCCCAGCCCTCCTTCAGCATCCCGACGCTGATTACGATGCGATAGGGGCTGTCGGGCTTCTCGAGGTTCGAGAGCGCCTTCAGTGCCGCGTCGGGGCTGTCGCTCGTGACAGTGAGGACCCGGTCGGCGTAGCGTCCGCCGGCGAACGATGGTTGGCGGATCAGTTCTTCCAGTTCGTTGGCCTCGTCTATTTTCTGGGCGATTACGAGCATGACGGGGGTCACCATCGGCTTGCCTGTATGTGCGCAGTAGCGCTCGATCGCCTCTTCCTTGAGCTCTATCAGCGCAACGCCGTCCAAGAGCTTGGTCATCGGGTCGGCGAGGTCGTCCTTGCGCCCGACGATCACAGGGGTCTTGACGTTGCGGTCGGCGATCGCCTGCGCCAGCGGGTAGCGGTAGATGATCTTCTCCGGCGGCGTCTTGGGGTGCGGAGTCGCCGTGAGCCCGACCAGCAGGTAGGGATCGAGGTCGCGCACCGCGTTCGAGAACGCCGTGCCGTAGTAGGTGTGGTGCTCGTCGGCGAACACCACCAGATCGTCGGCGTCCTTCAGGCGCGCGTAGAACGCGGTGCCCAGACCCTCCTGGAACTCGTGTGTCCTCTTGCCGAGCTTCGTGCTGGGCTTGGTTAGCGCCTGAACGGTGAAGATGAACAGCTTGATCTGTTCGGGGTCGTCCATGGCCGCCCGCATCGCCGGGCTCGCGAAGTTCTCCGAGGTGATGACCACCGGCTCGACGTCCATGCCGCCGAGGAGGCTGCGTTCGCTCCCGGCGGTGAAGTTTTCGACGGTCTTGGCGAGGATCGTGCGCCCCGGCGTCACGACCGCGAAGTCGCGCACCCCCTCGGCGGCGAAGTACTCGAGCGTCGCGGCGAGTACGTAAGTCTTGCCTGCGCCTGTGGCGCTGTCGATCACGCACTCAAACGGCGGCCCCTTGCCCTCAGTGTCGAAGTGATGGTGTGTCCGCCACGCGATTGCTTCGAGTGCTTGGCGATTGGGGAGACGGAGGTCGAGCGTCGAGGAGATCGCCTCAACGCGATCCTCGTCAACAGCGCTCATCGCACCTCGATTGGAGCCTCCACAGCCTCATCCGCCGCGGTAACGCTACCGTTCGAGCCGGGAGACGGGAGCGCCGACCGCGGTGTCCAACGGGCTTGACGGTAGTCCTGCAGGATCGACGCCGGAATCTTGCGCACCGACGACCCGCGCCGCAGCTCGCGCAGAACCGTCCGCGCTGCGGGATCGACAGCCGTGCCGCACACCACGAGACGCTCCTCGTCGGGCAGGTTCGCTACAAGCAACCGCACGGCGTCCTCGTTGACGAGCCCGTCCACGACAGCAAGTCGCGTCCGCCCGCGCCGGCCAGCGAACGGCGGCTCGGGCTCGAACTCGTAGTGCAGTTGGGCCGCGCACGCCTCCGCGAGCCTGCCATTGGTGGCCCACTCCGCGAGATACACGGTGCCTTCGGCCTCCTCGAACATGGATGGTGCAACATCGAGGATGCGGAAACCGCCGCCCCCTGTCCAGCCAGCGCGCTCGGTAATCCCGCCGGGATCCTCGCCGCCTACAACCTTGGTGAGGCGGGGGAGAACATAAGTGTCGAGTGTGTCCGAGCTACGCTCAATCCCGATCCAGCGGCGACCCATCTTGTGGGCCACGGCAGCCGTAGTGCCGGAGCCCAGGAAGCAGTCGAGAACGATGTCGTCTGGGTTCGAAGCTATCTGCACGATTCGACCCAGGAGTGCCTCGGGCTTTGGAGTAGCAAACGGCTCCTCACCTGGAAAGAGTGCGACGACCTCACTCTTTGCATCGCCCGTCGTTCCCACGTCCTCATAGGGCCAGATACTGACCGGTACGAGTCCAGATTGAACCTCCGACAGAAACTTCTTCAGGGCAGGTACTCCTTTACCATCTCGGCCAAACCAAACCCGGTTGTCAGCGATCAACTCATCAAGGCGATCATGTGTGAACCTCCAGCAGTTTCCCGGCGGCGGATCCAAGACTCGACCGGCCGGGGTAGTCAAGGAGTAGAACTGCCCCTCAGTACCATGGCCGCCCTGGGCGTGCATTGGTGTTGCCTTCCAAGGACCACGAGGATCGTCATCCGGGTTGGAGTAGCGATCTAGCTGAGCTTCGCTAGAAGGAAGGAGATTGCGAGTACTTTTCCACTGATCCCTGTCTATCGCATAAACAAGAACATAATCGTGCTGAGTTGAAATGTCCTTGCGGTTCTCCCGAGTATACGACTTCTGCCAAATCACAGTGGCCACGAAATTATCCGTTCCAAACACTTCATCGAGTACACATCGTGCTCGATGCATCTCGGAATCATCAAGATGAAGCCAGACCGTACCATCACCCCGAAGGAGTCTCTTAATCTGTAGCAGCCGATCTCGAAGCAACGTGAGCCAGACTGAGTGCTCCAGATTGTCGTCGTAGTGGAGGAATGACTGCCGAGTGTTGAACGGCGGGTCGAGATACGCAAGTCGCACCTTTCCGACAAGCTCGTCGGCGAACTCGGGCAGCTCACCGAGGCTCGTCAGCGCATTGAGGGCATCGCCGCGGATAAGCAGGTTGTCCTCGGCGCGCTCGCCTCATGCTCGCGTCTGGCCGACGGTTCCAGCCTGGTCGAGGAGTCGGACCTCGGCGACCCTGTAGTCGGACGGCGGCACCCATTGGTAGGCGCCATCCTCCTCGGCCAACAGCCGCAAGTGCTTGTTGGTCCAGGAGAGCTCGAGGGTTCCGCTGTAGCGGGCTGAGGGGTCGGGCATCGCACGAAGCGTACCCGCGGACTGCGACGGTACTCGGTGGCGCTACCCGCGACCCGACACGGATCGCGAACTCCCGGCTGGATATGGGTTCTCAGCCGACTGCACGGACGGCCGCCGTAGCTGGCGCGCCAGCGGCGTCGAAGCTGAGCACGCGCTCTGCCTCCTCGAGCGCGCGTTCGACATGGCGGATTGCGTTGACAAGCTCTTCGCGTTGCGCACGGATCTCACCGAGGTTGGGGGTGGATGGCGCGTTGGTGGTTTCTCTCAGCTTGGTCTGCAGGCTGGAGAGCTTCCGGGTGAGCCGGTGTGGCGCGTCACGGTCGATCTCGTAGACGCCCGCCTGAGTGCTCTTGCGTATCAGCGGTGAGCGGCTCAGCTGGGTGAGGAAGACGGCGAGCGGATCCTTGCCGGCGACCTGATAGCCCGCATCTGTGAGCAGGTCGAACCAGGCGCGGTAGTGCAGGGCGTCGGCCCCCCCGCGGGCCGCCAGCAGCGACACGGCGACCTCGCGGATAGCGGGACCGCGCAATGCGGTCCGATCGCCGTTCGTCGCCATGTCGTCCCGCGCCTCAGCCGCGAGGCGCTTGCGCGGATGTGGCTGCCCCGGCTCCGCGCCATTCGCCGCGCCCGTCGACGGACGCTCCGGCGCAAGGCGATCAAGCAGGCTCTCGCGCTCGTCCAGCGCCGCCAGCGAAGCGTCGATCTCGTCCAGCTGAGCGGCCAGAGTCTCCCGCCTAGCATGGAGCCGTTCGCGCTGGCGAGCGATGTCGGCGCACTCGGCGGCGGCGGCGCGCAGCAGGCGCGTGGAGGGCTTGATCATGAACGGGTGCATCGGCTGTGCCCGGACTTGTAGCGGGTGCACGGCCATGCACGACACGATGCCCTGTGGACCGGCTGTACATATGTGCCTCTGTGTAGTCAGCGCCACGGACGGATCTGTGGAGAAACCTGTGGACAAAGGCACGTTTTTCTCGGAGCTAGCGACCGATCTGGGCAATAGCTGCAATCCACAGCAAAGAAGAGGGCATTAGAGGCCTCCTGGCTGCCGCGGTCAGCACGCCCAATTGATCCGTCCGACGCCGGTGTAAAGCTCCTACGTATTGGTTTGTATGGAGTAGGTAGAAGGAGATCTTGATGAACAGCAGATTGTCGTGGACTGCCGTAGACGAGCCAGGCGGGCATACGCACAATGTCGCTGCCAAGCTGCAATGGCCCAATTCGGGCGAGGATGAGGACGCGAACGCGGCATGATCCTCACGCGGCCACGACGTTACGTGCACAATCCTCGCTCAGCGCACCTAGTCGAGCGTGAATTTGTGGCGTCTGGCTCTTTCCCTACGATGGACGAACATATGTTCGTGGGGCGCAATGGCTGACATCACTGACATCTATATTTCCGCCGACATTGAGGCCGACGGCCCGATCCCGGGAGAGTTCTCGATGCTGGCGTTCGGGCTGGCAGTAGCGGCGACATTCGACGGGGAGGCCTTCGCGCCCCGGAACCCCAGCGAGCAGACCTTCTATCGCGAGCTCAAGCCGATCGCCGAGCGCTATGAGCCTGCGGCGCTGAAGGCGGCGCACCTGGATCGCGAGGCACTGGTGCGCGACGGAGCCGAGCCCGAAGCCGCGATGCGGGACGCGGCCGATTGGGTCGCTGCCCAGGCCGACGAGGCCGGGGGTGCGCGACCTGTGCTCGTCGGGTACCCAGTCGTCTTCGACTGGATGTTCCTTCACTGGTACTTCGTTCGCTTTGCGGGAGAGTCGCCCTTCGGCTTCTCCGGTGCGCTGGACATCAAGACCATCTACCAGCAGAAGGCGCACGTCACCCTCGACCACGCCGGGCGCAACGACCTGCCCGACGAGCTTCGGGCCTCACATCCGCACACCCACAATGCGCTCGACGACGCGATCGAGCAGGCCGAGATCTTCGTCCGCCTCTTCACCTGGCCGGGAGGTGAGAAGCCATCAAGCTGACCGACAAGCAGCTCGGCGACTACGTGTCTGCCAAGCTCGCCCTGCCCGGCGACGACCGCAACAAGCACCGCAAGCAGGTGGGGCGGTTGCTCGAAACGTTCGAAGCCAAGCTCCACGAGGACGGCTCCTACCGGATCAAGAAGTTCCGCCGCGCCGGCTCACTTGAGAAGGGCACGAGCAACCGACCCCGCGCCGGCAAGCCCGTTGACGCCGACATCGGCGTCTACTTTGACGTCGACGACCCTGAGAGTTTCGACCTTGCCCACCTTCTGCAGCTGATCAAGCAGCTACTCGAAGCCGCCTATCCACAGAAGAGCACCGAGGACTTCGACGATTCCGGCGGGCGCATCGTCGAGGTCGTCTTCAAGGAATCGGGACTCGAGGTCGACCTCGTCCCGATCGTCTCCCTCGACGCCGACGCCAACTATGGCTACCAGTACTCACGCGCAGGCGACCGGGTTAAGACCAGCGTCAAGGTCCACATCGACCACTACCGCGACCACGCAGCGCGTGATCCTTTCCTCGCCCCGACCCTGCGCATGGCCAAGCGTTGGCGAAACTGGCAGGAGCTCGACGGCATCCAGTCCTTTCACCTCGAGCTGCTGCTCAGCTACCTGATCGGCCGCGACGGCCCCGCGCCGTCCCTCGAAGAGAGCTTCCGCCGTCTCTTCCTGTTCATCGTGCGGGACCTCTCCATTGGGGTCGCCTTCGACGGGGCCGACCCCGACGGCTTCTCTGAGCCGATGGTAATCGTCGACCCAGCCAATGACGCCAACAACGTCACTGCGCGCGTGACCTCGACCGAGTTGCAAGCACTCGTGACGAGCGCGCGGACCGCCTACGAGACGATCACCTGGGCCCAAGGGCTGCCCGGAAAGGGCGAGACGGTCTCGGCTTGGAAGGAGCTCCTCGGCGAAGGCTTCGCAATCGAGTAGCGATGACCGACACTTACTCCGACACTTTCAACCGCGAAGACATCCGCCGCGTCCACGCGTCCTTCGCTGCCGACTACCGGATCGCGGCAGAGTCGACCGAACTACACAGCCGCTCCTTCGTCGACGCCACCATCATCGAGATCGGCGCCCTCGCCGAAGAGCAATACCTTTCTGCGATTCACGTCCGCCTGCTCAGTTCAGCCGGTGGCATTCGCGAGGCCGCTGTCTACAGGGCCTCGACCAACGCCTCTTCCTGGACCAGCGAACGGCCCGGCGACATGTATTGGAAGGCCAACCAGGGCGACAGCCTGGAGATCACCGTCTTCTACAGCGAGCAATGGAAAGCACTCACCCAGACCCAGAAGGATGCCTTCCGCGCCGAGCATCTCCCCGGCTGGGGACCCAGTGACTTCGACGGAAACTACGGCACCCTCGCCGGCTCCACCGACCGCCACTATTCCAGCCGCGCGTACGGCATGGATCGCACCCGCTATACGGGATCGGGCTGAGCAATGGCCGAGACCGAGACGAAGTTCGAGCTCAAACGCGAACTGCCCGACGCGGACCTCGAAGCGCGCGCTGACCGCCTGGTTGGTTTCCGGCGCCGCTTCGAGCGCATCGGCCAGCAGATGCGCCTGCTCACCGATATAGACGGGGTCAGAAAGTGGGCCGAGAAGCACCATGGCTCGGACCAGGCGCTGACCGCCGCCCTCGGCGATCGCTACCCGTTGGTCATCTTCCACGGCGATGTCGGCACCGGCAAGACCGTTACCGCCGAAGCGGCCGCTGCTGTTCTCTGTCAGGAGATAGACGCCGACGGATTCCTGCTCAAGCTCAGCACCCGCGTCCGCGGAATCGGCCACGTCGGCGAGATGAGCAGCCTGATTGGCGACGCCTTCGCCGAGGCGACGACGCTCGCCGGCAAGAAGCGCTTCGTCGCGATGATCATCGACGAGGGTGATGCCCTCGCCTTCAACCGCGGCGCCGAGCGCGCCCACCACGAGGACCGGGTCGGTGTCAACACCCTGATCCAGGCGATCGACGAGGCCCGCGCCCTGCGAGGGCGTCTCTTCATCATCCTCGCCACCAACCGCTTCAGCGCCCTCGACCCAGCGATCCTGCGCCGCGCGAGCCTCTTTGAGCGCTTCGAGCGCCCCGACGAGAATGAACGCCGCGAACTGCTCTCAGCCGACCTCACCGGTGTGGAGATCGGCGCTCAAGCGCTGGACAACCTCGTCGCCGCCACTGGGAGCCATGACGGCGCTCCCGGCTTCACCTTCTCCGACATCCAGACCCGTCTCCTGCCCGCGGCCGTTGGCAGGGCCTATCCCGCGCGCCCCCTCAGTGCCGAGGATCTCCTCGCCGCTCTCGCCGAGCTGGAGCCAACCCCGGTCATGCTCGACGCCTGATGCCGGGCCTCCGTATTCACATCACCGGCAGCGCGGCCGCCGACTGCGATCGCGAGCTGCTCACCGTCGCCCACTCCTTCATCAACCGTCTCTGTGCGCATCTGATTGCCAACGGCGAGGGCCTGCTGGTCGGGGCCGGGAACGACCCCCGGGGAGAGGCAGGCATACCCTGCATCTTCGACTGGACTGCGCTCGAGGCGATCGCTGCCGCACCCAATCCCGGTCCCGGCTGGCCAGCGACGCGACCGGGGAGATATTGCGCGGTCGCCAGCCAGAGTGGGATCTACAGGGTTCCCGAGGACCGCCAGACCACCTGGGGTTCCTGTAAGGAGCGCTCTGACTTCAAGCTCGACCTCACGCCCCCCGGCTGGCGTATGGCGGGCCTGATTCGCGACCGCCAGATTCTCCACGGCGACGTCCTTCTCGCCCTCGGCGGCGGCGCCGGTGCCGAGGTTCTCTCCCGGCAATATCGCGAAGACGGCAAGCCGGTGATTCCAATCCATGCCGAGATCGGAGCCCTCAACAGCGACGGCAATGGAGGCAGCCGATATCTGCACGACAAGGCGCTGAGCGAAGTCGACACCTTTTTCCGCCTCCGTGACGGTGCCGGCGACGCCGTCTCCCGCCTCTCCGCGCTGCGTCTCACGGCCGACGGTGATCCTGAGGCCCTCGCCGCAGCCACCGCCAAGCTGGTTGCCGACCTGCGGCCACGCTCCGCCTTCTATGTGCGGCTCCTCGACAGCGACCATGACGACTTCCGCGGGGTCGAGTTCTTCTTCCGAGAGATCGTAGATCCCGTCGTGGAGGCGAAGAGCTTCCGTCCGGAGAAGATCGGCATGCACCCGCCACAGGACGCTTTCATGAATGTCGAAATCTTCCGTTTGCTGCACTACGCCTCTCTCGTCGTCATCGACCTCACCGGTGTCCGACCAAACTGCATGATGGAGCTCGGCTACGCGCTCGGCCGCCGCCGCCGTTGGCTGCTCAGCGCCAAGAAGGGCACTCAACTGCCTTTCGACCCCGACAAGCTACCGACCTACTTCTGGGATCCCACCAGTAAGTCGGACCGGCTGCAGAGGGAGTTCGGCGAGTGGTTCGACCGCCACAGTGAGCCGCCGCCGATCGTGGAGTAGTTTCGCCCCCCCTCTGCTGTCGGAATGGGGTAGGCGGCTGTCATGCACATCGGCGATCTCGGCCGCCTCCCAGGTCGGTCCCTAATCCTGTGGCTCGACCATCCCAGCTCTGTGACCGGCGACACTCACCTCTGGACGGGCTACTGGCGTCCTTGTCTCCCACCCAACACGCCCGCCTGCTTCGCGGCGACCTTCGGGCCAGGGGTGATCGCGGGCATGTCCGTCAAGTGGGGACTCCGGAGCCACGTACATCGGCGGATCAATCAAGCCGAGGGCCAGAGCTGGCGTGAGCAGGCTCCGCGAGCATCTCGATCATCCCCAGGTGCTCCCAGGCTCGCGGGAGCATCTCCTGCGTCTCGCGCGGCTCGGGCGGGAACGCTGGGAGCAGCCACATCTGACGGCTGCCCTCCCGTGGCTTGGGCGGCGCCGGCCGGCGCCCCGCGGGCAAGCGCAGCCATTGCTCGCGATCTCTCAGATCGGCGGTGAGGTTGCCGAACGCGTCGCTCTCGCAGAACAGGATGCGGTTGCGGCCCTCAAAGGAGACCTCGTCGCCGCGGCACTGGTACCCGGTGAGGATCTCATCCGCGCCCATCATCATCGTCCTGGCCTTACCCGGCGGACACACGAACAAGACGACTACCTCGGCGGTGTAGCGCTCGTGGATCTCCGAATGCTGCAGGCAGTGAACTGGGTTCTTCTGCACCAGGTGACGCCCGACGTTCAGGAACATGTCAAGGCCGCGCAGCTTCTCAATGTTGTTCGAGACGCGGCCGGTGCGATCAAACTCGATCAGGACATCGACGACGAGGTGACGCCTGTAGTCCTCGGGGTACACCCGGCGCTCCTCCCAAGGCGGCGGCTGGACCATCGTCATCCATCGCTGATCGCCCTCGTCCACGAGGACGATCGAAAGAGCCGCGTCGGGCTTGACCACCTGCAGTCGCGCCTGGGCCTCAAAGCCCCACACCCACGTCCGCTCGCGCCGGCGCTCGAACCCGCGTTCGAACACGAGTTCCGCAGCTTCAGAGACAGTGACCGGGGAGCGCTCGCCGTAATCGTCGGGTTCGCCGAGCGGCGGAAGGAAGACGTGCTCCGCGCGCCACTCCGTCACGATGTGGGCACCCCTGGCCTGGGCGGCGAGCGTCGCGTCCACAGCACGCCGGTAGGAGATCAGGAAGTCGACCGCCTCGAGGTCATGGCGCACACGCCCCGGCATCGCCGAACCCCACGGACGCTCCACCCATGCCCACCGGCTGAACTTCGCCTCCGACCCGAGCAGCCACGGTTCAGGGCCGTACTCATCACTGCTGATGACCGGAGAGGGTCCGGATCTGAGCCGATCGAAACCCTTGCTGGTCACAGACCACAAGAAGGGTTCGCTACCGGCGCGCCTGCCGCCACGATGGCGCTCCACCAGCCCCATCTCGCGCAGCCTGTTCAACCGCTCGCGCGCCTTACACGCCTGCTGGCCGGGAAACAGCTCAACAGCGACCTGCAGCGTGCTCATCACCCGTGCGACATGCAACCCCCACAAGATCGCCTGGTCACGCCACACAAGACCCTCCCGACGTAGTTCGTCCGGACGACCCTTGAAGATCTCCTCGAGATCTGTCCCCAAGAGATTGATCACGAACAACCTCCCTTCCGCCGAGAAGACCACAGCAAGCGCCATCTCAGATAGAGAAGGGGATATATAAGAATGTCCCCGTCCGCCGCGCATCGCGCAACAGCCCGGTTTTGCAGGGACTTCGCCCCCTCCGCCAATGCCAAGGTACGCGACCCCAAGGTCCGGGCAAGCACCCCCCAAATCGACCGAGGGTCCACCCAGCGCCCATACCCTGGCCCCGAAGGTACGGGGCCCGCACCCGGACCCTCGGGCATCGCGCAAGCGAACTGAGTGGTCGGCTGGAGTGCCATCACCAGGTATGTCGCTGGATCGCCGGGCGTTCCCCCCCACGCGTCTCCCTGAGCCCGGAGACAGGCGTATCCGCCCCGTGTCTCAGCGAAGCGGCTGAACGCCGCGCGCTCGACCCGTTCGTTGAACGACGAGGCGTTCCTCGTCGACGACGCGGTCGGGGTTATCGTCATGGGCGATCTCGGCGAGCAGGTACGGGGAGCGGTAGGAGCCGGTCAGGCTCCGTGCCCACTCTTCTGGGTCATCCTCCCAACGGATCGCCTCACCGGTGGAGATGCTGAGCACCACCCGCTCGAGGTCGACGACCTGTGGCTCACGACCCTCGATCTGAGGCTGTGAGCGCCCGCGCTGTGTGAGCGTGGCGACGCACTCGGATCGGCCGATCTCGCTGCCCGGACGCCAGAACTCAACGTGAACCATCTTCGCCCCTCAGTCGATCACCGTATGTCAAACAGCCGCGAGCGCGGGGGCTAGATCCTCGGCGGTCGTCTGCACCGTCTCGGGAATCGTGACCGCGAGATGTCCGTCGCGCTCCAGAATGCGGCGGGGACCCATCATCGTCAGCCCGACAATATGGCTGGTGCCCGGCTCATAGCGAACGACGTGACCCTCCGGGGTCTCCTCTCCCTCGCCATCCCGAGGCTCCCCCACATGCAGGTAGAGCACATCGTTCTCGGCGTCGTAGTCGGCGCGCTCGAATCTCATCGGGCCGATCGTGATGTTCACGCGCTCCATGACTTTGGGTCCTTTCGGTTCGCAAACGCCGACACGATCCGTGCGGGCGCCTGCTCATAGCTTACGACGACCAGCAGCCATCGACTCGGGCCGACATCTTGAGCGTAGTACCTGGTGCGGTTCCCATATACAGGATCGGGTGCCGTGTGATCGGGGTTGGCGACCGTCCGCAGGACATCGGGCATGTGCGTGTCGATCTCCGGGTGATCCCTGATGATCTTCTCATCCCAGACACGCTGCGGCAGCACCACGCGAGCGCCGCCCGGATCAGTCGTCTCGATGACTGTCGGTCGCGGCGACGCAGCGCACACCTCGGAGGAGCACAAGGAGTTCCACCGATCGGGCCTTGCCGCGCCGGTCGGCTCATGGGCGTAAACGCTGGCACGTTGTCGTTAGGCAGGACTCGTCACCAGCTCGCCCGGCGTGACCCGCAGGGCGCGCGAGTCCACGTCCGCCCCTAAGCGGCGTAAGCTCCGAGCCATGTGGGAGGAGATCGGCTACTCGCAGAGCCCCTATGGAGTCGACGCGTTGCCGCCCACCGAGAGCGGCGCGGAGCTTCTGGTCGGTCGAGACACCGAGGTAGACACGCTGATCCGCCGCCTGATCCACCAGACGACGCACCCCACGATCGAGGGCGAAAACGGCGTCGGAAAGACGAGCCTGGTCTCGGTCGCTGGCTACCGAGCGATGGCCGAGAGGCTCTCCGGAGAGCGGACGCAGTTCTTCCTGCCGCTTCCGCGCCGTCCCTTCCAGCTTTCTCCTGGGACAACCGCGGATGGCTTCCGTCGCGAGGTCTACCTGGCTGTGGCGGAGGGTTTCATCAGCCACCATGCGCGACTGCGCGAAGCGGAGCTCCACGCTCCCGACGTTGACGCCGTGCAGAAGCTGCTCCAGTCGCCGCTCTTCCACGGCAGCGGCGGAGGCATTTCGGTCCTGGGCTCCGGCGGCACCGCTCAGCACCAGACAACGCCTAACACCAGCGAGGCGTTCGCCGAATCGGGGCTCCCGCACATCGTTGAGCAGTGGCTCGCCGAGTGTTTTCCGGGGACCCTGGTCGGCGGGTTCATCTGCGTGATCGACAACTTGGAGATCCTGCAAACGTCCCAGAACGCCCGGAACATCCTTGAGCAGTTGCGGGACACCGTGCTCGCCCAGCAGGGACTTCGCTGGGTGCTGTGCGGCGCACGCGGCATCATCCGCACTGCCGCGTCCTCTCCCCGCTTGGAGGGGCGGCTCAGCACGCCGATCGAATTGCCACCCATCGCGTTGGAGGATGTGCCGGAGGTCGTGGCCAGGCGGCTCGCCGCCTTCTCGACCAGGGAGTACGCGAATCCTCCGGTGGACCCGGACGGCTTCCGGTACCTCTATGAAGTGCTGAATCACAACCTTCGCACCGCGCTGACGCACGCCGAGAATTATTCCACGGCGCTCGCAGACGGCAGGCTGCGGCCCACCACCCCGGAAGAGAAATTGGCAGACCTGAAGGACTGGCTGAAGGAAACCACGGACCGCTACTACGACGACACCAAAGGAGTAGGGAAACGAGCCTGGGACGTGTTCGAAGGACTCATCATTCTCGACGGCCAGTGTTCGCCGGGCGACTATGAAGAGTTCGGCTTCACCGACCAGAGCGCGATGCGGCCGCACGTGAAAGCCCTCGAGGAATCCCAACTCGTTCAAAGCGAACAAGACGAAACCGACAACCGCCGCAAGACAATCAGCATCACGCCGCGCGGGTGGCTGATCCACTATCGGATCAACGGATACGAGCCGCGCGCCCTCCCACGTTCCACCTAGCGAGGGGTTCTACGCGCTGGACTTCCGCTGCTCTATCCGGTCCAGCATTCGCAGCAACAGGTCGGCGAGGAGGATCACCTCGCTCGCTTCGGTCGGATCATCAAACTCGACTTGCCGGTGGCTGCTCGGGTTCTTGAATACCCCAATCGCCCCACGAAAGAGCGCCATGATCGCCTCGCTCTCGCCCTTGTCCAAGCTGGGGTCATGGAGGACACTGCTCGGCTTGAACGCCTCGCCCATCAGCCGCACACCGATATCCGACTCCGAGGCGCCGGCCAGTTCACGCACGCGAATTTCGACCTCACGGAGCGCGGCGATCGCCGCAAGCTCGTACTCGCCGAGGACGAACTGCTGGCGCACACGTCCGGTGATCAGTGGGTGCATGTCCACACCGAGGCGTCGTTGCGCTGCAAGCCGGGCCGAGCCGCCATCTTCGAGGGCCGCCTCGCCCATGCGTGTGACGAACGCGAAGTCGCTGCCCTGCTGTTTCGGGTCTGCCAGGCTCAACAAACCGCTCGTGCGAAGCCAATCCCACCCTTCCTGCATGGCTCGCTGGTACCTGAACATGTCTGCGTTCCCAACATGCTTCTCAAGCACATCACGGTTGACGTATAGGGGCCGCTGGTGAGCACCCTGTTGCTTTGACGCGATGTGGGCCAGCAACCGCAGAGCCAACGCTTCAAGGGGAAGCTCCTCTGCCTCGGCTCCGGTCGGGAAGCTGGTGTCCATCTGAGCCCAGGCCTGTCAGCGAGCGAGCTGTCTCGGGAGCGCCGACTGCGGGTCGTGGACGACGACGTAGCGCCGCTCGTCGTACGAGTACTCCCGAACAACGTCGCGTTCGCCGCGGAAGAACACGTCAGGTAGGGGCACGGCTTCGGCTCCGCCGGGAATGAACGTGTGCGCGACCAAGTAGCCGCCATCGGGCGCTTCCTGGCGACCGTCAAGAATCGCGCGAATACGCTCGTCGTGCGCGCGCTCGCGCGACTGCTCGGCGAGCTCGTCGTAGTAGTCGCGCGCATGTAGCCGTTCGTAGAGCACGACCACGGCCGTGATGTATGCGTGGTCGTGGCGTAGCTCGCCGTTCCGACCGACCGTGTGTTCGGGCTGGGCGCTCGACGCCAGCGCCACGCGCACGACCGGGTCGCCCTCGATCGCCCACAACAACTCTCGTTCGCCCATCACGACTGGCGCGCTGTTCGGGTTCGTCAGCACAACGACGAGTGGATGTCCGAGGCTCCTCGCGGCCTTCAGCTGCGCCGCTGCGTCGTGAATCTTCGCCCTGATCGGCTTCAACAGGTCTTGCATGGAGCCGGGGATCACCGACTGCGTCGTGGGCGCGAACTCCTTGACCTCGCACAAGCATGTGCGCCCGCCAATCGTGAGCGGGTAATCGATCCGTTTCCCGATGCCGAGGTCCGGCTCGTGCTCGGGGATAGCAACGCCCTGCTCCGCGAGGTAGCGCTCGAATAGGAGATCGCCGTCGCTGCGTTGACCCATGCCGAGAAGCGTAGCCTTAGCCTCGGTCATGGCATCTACGCTCTGGCAGACCCAAGAGCACACCCGTACTTAACGTGATCCGTGCAATGCGAACGGACCCGCCGGGACCGGCGAGCATCGGCGCAGATGGCCGCGCAACATATGGCGCCGCCGTGCTGGCCGCCTAATGCGCTATACGAGAGATGTGGAGTACCTGGACGACAACGATCTCAACATCTACACGGATGGCTCATCGTATTCGGGTCCTCGGCGCGGCGGCATCGGAATTCTGTTCGTCACCGTGGATGACGAGGGCAACGAGCGAACCGAGGAGTATCCGCTCCCTGGCTACGACGGGGCCACAAACAATCAGGCGGAGCTAGAGGCGTGCATCCAGGCGCTTCGCGCGGTCACGAAGCGTCGCCCCTTCATCGATACAACGCCGTTCCGGCGCATCGTGATTCGCACCGACTCGAAGTACGTGGTCGAGAACTACAACCGCGCGCTATACGAATGGCAGAGTAACAAGTGGATGACGCGCGACGGCAATCCGGTCGCGAACGCGGCGCAATGGGAGGAGCTAATCAAACTCATCTTCCGCGCTGGAAAACGGGTCGAGATTCGCTGGGTCAAGGGGCATCGCAAAAGCGCGCACAACAAGACAGCGGACAAGCTCGCGAAGGACTCAGCCACTCAACGGAGTGGGCAGCGCCTCTCTATCGTCAAGGTGCGGCGTAAGACGACGGACCGTTCTATTGAACCCGGCTCGGTTGCGATGCGCGGGCAGCGTATAACCGTCCGTATCATCACGGATGAGTTCCTTCGTACCCAGCGGATGAACAAATACAAGTACGAGGTCATGTCGGCCCGCAGCGAGTTCCGCGGATGCGTAGACGTCATCTACTCGGAGCCGGGCATCCACCTGAGCGCCGGCCACACCTACTACGTTCAGGTCAGTGCCGAGCCCAACCGGCCGAGGGTCGTCAAGATGTTCCGCGAGATCATTCCTGGCGAGCGCACCTAGCGACGCGGCGAACAATGCCAGGAGCTTGCGTAGAGCTGCTGTCCGCGCGCCAGAAGCTCGTCGTAGATTACGACCTCAATTCGGCGGGAGTTGTCGGCGAACTGCCTGAGCTTGTTCGCTTGCCGCGACGAGAGCGGCTTGCGCATACCAACGACCAGCAGGCCCCGGGGCGCCGCGATCCCTCGCATTAGCTCCCGCGCATACGATGCTCCCTCAGCCGGAGGGGCAGGATCCTCCGAAGGGGCATCAGCGCAACAGCGAGAGGAACTCGACGACCGCCTCGAACTTCTTGGCGGGCAGATTCTTGAACGACGGCATCGGTGCCGTCGGGTTCACGAGCGTACGGGCGATCGCCTGCCGTGGCAGTCTCGAGGCGACATGGGTCAGGTTGGGGCCAGGTCCAGCATTACCGTAATCGCCTATTCGGTGGCACGCCGCGCAGCCTGATTGTGCGTAGACGGTTCTCCCCGCCTTGAAGTCACTCAGCTCTTTGCCGCCGGCACGTCGCACCGCCACGGGCACGGATGGTAGCGGCGGCTCTTCAGGAGAAGACACGATTGCGAGGGCCAATACATTGGAATTCGCTGGGCACCCAGTCCTATGGAGGGGAATTCCACAGCCTTTGACTGCGATCAGCAGTGCCGGTGAGGCGAGTAGCCACCTTCCCGCGATCTCTTCAAGCTTGAGCGACGTCGCGTCAAATGCGACCGACTTGATGTTCCGTTTGCCCTTGGTCTTGATGCTCACGAGCTCTGCCGAAGCGCGATCCCCGTGGATGACGATGTTCCTGCACTTTTGCGCCAGCCAGCGATGGCTTATAGACAGTGGTTGCCGAGGTGAACGCTTCTTCGACCGCGGCTTGGCAGGTCGATCCCGGGCGAGCCTTGGGCACGAGCTCAGCCGCGACCGCTGGCACGAAGTCAGCACACAGGACGGAAGCGTTTTGGCTGGCGATCGCTTCCCAGGGAGCCAGCACGGCACGCGTGATTTCCACGGAGATATGCGACTCGCCACGACTCGACTCGCCACGCGCCGTCGTCCCCAGCAGCACCATCGCGAGGATCGGCAGAGCCAGGAAGTGCCACCGGGACATGACCTGACGGAGCATACAGCCGACCCAGGCGCGCTGTTCCGGAAAGCATGAGACACGGGCCGGCGGCCAGACACATACTGTCTTCGGACACCGGTAGGTTTCTGTCGATCCGAACGGGACCCTGATGCCAGACAAATTGCTCGAACTCGATCGGCTCCTGCACGACATGAGCGACGACGAAATCGCGAAGACCTGGGCGCGCTGCATGCGGATGCTTCGCGTCCGCGACCTGGTGCGAACGGCGAACACACCCGTGGGCGATTATGCCGAGCGCATCTGCTGTGATCGCTTCAAGCTGGAACGGAAGGGATTTGCCGAGAAGTCGATCGATGCAGTCGATGCGAAGGGTATTCGGTATCAAATCAAGGGAAGACGACTCACACCGGAGAACCGCAGCCGACAGCTGAGCCCTATCCGCGACATCGAGAAGAATCCTTTCGACGTCCTACTCGCGGTGTTCTTCAACGAGGACCTCGACGTCCAGGAGATATGGAGCATTCCGTGCGAGGTGGTGAAGGAGGCGTCGTTCGTAGCCCGGACCAACTCAACACGATTCGTGCTCACCCAGGCGAGACGGAACGACCCACGAGTTCGTCAGCTCGTGTAAACCGTAAGAAGGCCCTGGTCGCTGATTACGCCGGAGCGAGCTTCTCGCATCTTGAACCGCCCAAGATCATTGAGGACCGGCCCAGCCGTCACTGAGGTCGGGCTGGGCGAGCGCGTTCCAGTCGAAGTTGTTGGGGGTGTAGGTCTGGATGAGGGCGGCGTCGAGAATCCGCGTGGCGTCTGCGGTCAGGCGCGTGATGCGCGGCGCGTGGTCCAGGAGCGCCTGACTGACGGTCGCCGGCCGGTAGATCAAGGCCGCGGCATGACCGCCGTACTCGTCGAGGCCTTCGTCCTCATCGTCGAGCAGCACGGGCTCGACCTGCGGCAGATACATGAAGCCTTGCAGCGCGTATCCGTCCCGGAGCTTGCGCAGCTCGTTGTTCTTCATGCCCCACGCCTTCAGCGTCCTCAGCGAGACGATCGGCGCGAGCAGCCGGAACTCGTGGGCATAGCCCCTGGTGCCGGGAGGCTGTGCCGTGATGCCACAGGTGTAATGCAGCACGACTCCGAGGCCATGATGAGACGTGACGACCGCCTGGTCGGGGTCGGCGGCGTCCGGGCGCTTGCGAGCTCCAGCGGCCTCGAACTCGGGAGAGAACATCGTCGCGTGCACGAACGGCACGCCGGCATGGATGTCGCCCTGAGCCGTGTGGGCCACGTCCCGCTCGGCGTAGTAGTGCTGAGGGTCGTCCAGCTTCACGGCGCCAAGGCTAGGCGCGGAAGCGGACGGTCTCGGATTCTCAGGTCAGGGCAGGCGACTCTGCGCTCGCTCGAGCGTGTCGAGCTGCCCGGGGGGAGCCGTGGACTTGCCAAGCTCGACCGCGTCGGCGGGCACACCGAACATCTCACGTGCGCGACGCTCGACAGAGTCCAGCAGCACCTTCCTGCGGCCCGTAGGGCTCATATAGCCCTTGAGGATGCCGCTGTCGAACCACGCCCGCACGGTGTTCTCATGCACACCCAAGCGCGCCGCCGCATCCTTGATCGAGATCGTGGGTGGAGCCAGAACGGTACTCATGATGGAGTGATTGTAGCTTATGTAGATGTCATAGTCAATGTAGATAGACTCTTGCTGATCGCGGCGCGAGGTGGCAAGCGCGCGAGAGGCTCCCCAAAGGCTCCCCATTCGAGCGTTTATTGGGGGCATCTGAGAGCACCTGGGGTCCCCAAAAACCGCTTAGGTAAGCGGAGAGCGGGACTTTCGGGAGCACTGCAAAGCCGTGTACACCGGTTCGACTCCGGTCGTCGCCTCTCTCTAACGGACCCTCAGCGGAGGACCCTCCAAAGGGGCATCAGCGCAACAGCGAGAGGAACTCGACGACCGCCTTGAGCTTGGCGGCGGGCAGATGCCTGAAAGACGGCATCGGCGCGCGAGGATCGATGATGGAATGTTCGAGTTGCGGCGTGGAGAGCGTCGATCCGACATGGGTCAGGTTGGGGCCAGGTCCCGCGTTGCCCACGTCGCCGATCCGGTGGCACGCCGCGCAGCCTGATTGTGCGTAGACGGTTCTCCCTGCCTTGAAGTCGACCAGCTGTTTGCCACCGGCGCGTTTGACCGTTGCTGGTATCGGTGGCAGCGATGGCCCGCTGGAAATGGACGTTGTGATGATCCCGAACACCAGCACGCGCGCATTGGTTGTGCACCGGCTCGGCTGGATGTTGTGGATTGCGCAGCTGTCGATCGACCCGAGTCTCGCCGGCGATGAGATCAGCCATCTCCCTTCGCCCTGCTCGAGCGCGACCGGCTCCACCTCGAACGTGACCCGCACGGTGCGTTGCCCGTCGTTGCGTACCTTCATGTCCTCGATCTCCGCTGTTGCACGATCTCCGTGGAAGACGACGTTAGTCACAGTCAGTTTCGCGAGGAGAGCGGCGAGTAGCGCGTGTTCGTTGATAGTCGAGGCGAACAGTTCGTTCGCTGCGGATTCGCAGGTCGATCCCCTATGTGCGCGTGCCACCAGACCAGCCGAAACCATAGGTGTGAAATCAGCGCAGAGCTCCGCGGCATTTCGGTTCAGAACAGCTTCATACGGTGCCCGCACCGCGTAGGCGATTTCCCCGGAGGCGCGCGACTCGCTACGACTCGCCTTGCCATAGGCCGTCGTCCCCAACAGCACCATCGCGAGGATCGGCAGAGCCAGAAAGTGCCACCGGGACATGACCCGGCGGAGCATACAGCCGAGCCGGGCGCATCTGGCGGCCACCCGCCCTCTGCAGATTCAAGCAATCCAATCTATTTGACGACAGGAGTAGGATGGACGTCGGCTAGATCATGGACTCGTCGCGGCTCTCGCCGCACCCCTGGACCGGACGGCCCGCAGTGGCATGCCGGTTCGGCGAGCCATGAGCGCATCCTGGCTCTCCGGCCGCGCCCGGACGTTCCTGATCGGGGGGCTGATCGTCGCGATCGGGATCATCGGATCGGTCTTCCTGGCCTCGGAATGGCGGGCGAGCTCGCTGCACGCGAACAGGAAGTCCTTCGAAGCGACGGTCGCCGACCTCAGCAGCACGCTGACGGCGAAGCTGCAGACGAAAATCGAGCTGACGCGGGCGATGCGCTCGATCGCGACGCTCGAGCCAAACGCCGGCGACACGCGCTACGTGCAGTGGTACCGGCAGCTGCAGCGCGGCGCCCCCACCCCGCCCGACGTCACGGCCGTCTTCATCCAGGCGGTCACCGCCGACGAACTGCCCGCGTTCCGCGCGCAGGCCGAGACCGACCCGACGGCCAGCAAGGCGCTGCACGGCTCCTTCCAGATCGTCCCCTCCGGCAGTCGCCCCTCCTACTGCCTTACACGGGCCACGGTCGGCAACCCCGGCGGGAAGACCGTCTACCCACCGCTGCTCGACTACTGCGCGCCGGTGCTGCCCGGCATCGGCAAATCGCCATACGCAGCGCTGATCCGCATGGAGCGCACGACGGGCGCGTTGATCGTCACCCCCCTCCCCGGCCTCGGCGTCGCCTCGCTGGTCGGGATCAGCGAAGCCGTCTACCGCTCGGACGCGCCGCTCGCGACGGCTCCGGAGCGCCGCGCGGCCTTCCGCGGCATCATCGGCACCTCCTTCGCCGGCACGGCGCTGCTCGACCCGCTGCTCGCTCGCCACAGCTCGCTGACGCTCGCGCTCTACCACCGCAACAGCGGCGATCCGCTCGAGCTGATCGGGCGTGCTGGCGCACACCCGCTGGGCCGCTCGCCCGGCTACTCCGAGCGCATCGCGCTCGGCGAAGGCTGGCTCGTGCAGGTCAGCGGCACGGCCGACAGCCCGCTCGCGGCCGACACGCAGGGCGCGATCGCGCTGGCGTTCGGGCTGCTCGTCACGCTGCTCATCTTCCTGCTCTGGCGCGTGCTCGCGCGCTCGCGCCAGCGCGCCTGGGGCCTCGTCGGGGAGAAGACCGACGAGCTCGAGTACCGCGCGCTGCACGACCCGCTCACCGACCTGCCGAACCGGATCCTCGTGCTCGACCGCGCCGAGCAGATCCTCGCGCGCGGGCGCCGCCAGGACGTGCCGGTGACCGCGCTGTTCGTCGACATCGACGGCTTCAAGCAGATCAACGACCGCCACGGCCACCACGCGGGCGACGAGGTCCTGCGCCAGGTCGGCGCGCGCCTGAAGACGATCCTGCGCGACAACGACACGGTCGGGCGCCTCGGCGGGGACGAGTTCGTGATGCTGATCGACTCGCTCGGCCTCGAGGCCGCCCCGGAGCTCGTCGCCGAGCGGATCCTCGACGTGCTGCGCCAGCCGATCCGGCTGTCGGAGTCATCCCGCGAGCCGCTGCTCGTGACGGCGAGCATCGGCATCGCGACCGGCCGGCCCGCCTCCGCGGAGGCGCTGATGCAGGACGCCGACCTCGCGCTCTACAAGGCCAAGGCGCTCGGCAAGGACGGCTACGTCAAGTTCGAGACCGCGATGCAGACCGCCGCGCAGGACCGTATCCACCTGGAGATGGACCTCGGCAACGCGCTCGCCGCCGACCAGCTGTTCCTCGTCTACCAGCCGATGCTCGACCTCGAGCACGAGCGGGTCGTCGGCGTCGAGGCGCTGCTGCGCTGGCGCCACCGCTCGGGCGAGGTGATCCCGCCCGACGCCTTCATCCCGATCGCCGAGGACAGCGGCCTGATCGTGCCGATCGGCCGCTGGGTGCTCGAGCAGGCCTGCCTGCAGGGCGCCGCCTGGCACGCACAGGGGCACGACCTGAACATCTCCGTCAACGTCTCCGCACGCCAGCTCGAGCGCCCGGAGTTCGTCGACGAGGTCCGCGCGGCGCTCGCCGACAGCGGCCTCGACCCGGCGATGCTGACGCTCGAGATCACCGAGACCGTGCTGATGCGCAAGCCCGAGACCACCGCCCTGCTGCTCGCCGAGCTGAAGGGGCTCGGCGTGCGGATCGCGGTCGACGACTTCGGGACCGGCTACTCGTCGCTGGCCTACCTGCGCCAGTTCCCCGTCGACTCTCTGAAGATCGACCGCACGTTCATCACCGGCCTCGCGCTCTCCAGCGAGGCGCACGCGCTCACGCACACCCTGATCCAGCTCGGCAAGGCGCTCGGCCTGCAGACGCTCGCCGAGGGTGTCGAGCAGCACAGCCAGGTCCGCGCGCTGCAGCGCGAGGGCTGCGACCTCGCCCAGGGCTTCCTCTTCGCCCGCCCGCTCGCGCCCGACGCGCTCGAGCGCTTCCTCGCCGAGCACCCCACACCCGCCGGCTCGCTGCTGCATTCCGCCAGCTCTTGAGGCCGAGCCCAGCCTCTTCCTCGAACGGCGAACCTCACAGCAGCCGCCGGCAGGCGGCCCCATTAAATATTGATCGGTCCGGGCCCTCTCAATTCGAGTTCCAATGGATCATCGAGGAGAGGCTCCGGGTTTCGGGCCGTTTCTCAATCCCCTATCCGCCCAGCGGTGACGGCGGGATCCGGGTCTCACCGCGCACCTCGGGGATGTTCATCATCAGTTCGTCGATGTAGCACCACGACCACTCTTCGCCGGGCTCCAGCGAGCGGATGATCGGGTGCCCGCTCGCGTGGGCGTGCGCGGTCGCGTGACGGTTGGGCGAATCGTCGCAGCAGCCGACTTTTCCGCACTCCAGGCAGATCCGCAGGTGCAGCCACTTGCCGCCGGTGGCAAGGCAGTCCTCGCAGCCGTCGGTCTGCGGCGGCAGCTCCGTAATCAGTACGTGGTCGAGGTGCGTGCAGGGCATCTTCTCGTTCCTCCGATCGGGTTTCTCTGTCGCCCTCGGGCCGGTGTCGGCGAATCGTACGTGGGTGTCGTGTGTCGTTGTGTAGCGGTCCGTCGTGGCCGGTGAGCTCTGATTCTCAGGCCGGGTTGTCCTCACGGTAGTACTCGATCGCGCCGGTGCTCTGCAGATCGGCGTCCAAGATCGCCTCGATGTCGAGCGTCACCTCGATCTCGTTGCTCACGACCACCCCTCCCCCGGGGATCTTGTCCTGCCAGGAAACATCGAACTCGTGGCGGTCGATCCGCGTCTTCGCCTCGAAGCCGATCCTCGTCAGCGTGCCCTTGTTCTCATCGCCCACCCAGAACGGGGTCTTCCACTGGCCGAGATACGCAACATCCATCTCCACCTGCTTCGTGATCCCCCTGATCGTCAGGTCCGCAACGGCCTTGAAGTTGATGTCTCCGGTCCGCTCGGTCAACCTGCCACTGAATGTGATCTCCGGATGGTTCTCAACATCGAAGAAGTCTGCGCTGCGCAGGTGGGCATCCCGTTCCTCCTCCCCCGTCCACAGCTTCCTCGCGTCGATCTTCCCCTCGAAGCTCGCGCTCAGCGGGTCATCCCAGTCCAGATACAGCTTCCCGTGCACGTCCTTGAACAATCCATGGACCCACGTCACCATCATGTGCCTTGCCCGGAAACCGGCCTCGGTGTGGCCGGGCTCGAAGGTCCAGCTGGGCAGGGTGCTCGCGGTCTCGCTGCTCGTCTCTACGTCAGGCATCGCGAATTCCCTTCATCGTCAGGGCGAACGTAAACCGTCGGCAAGAAATGTTGCAGACCTCCCCATGTGATGCATCTTGCAGAAAGACCTGTTAGGTTCCCGCCCGTTCGTGCCGAGTCTTCGATCCTACGGGTTCGAGGAGCGGGGGACCCAAAGCAGCCGTTTCGGTTGCGGGGGCGAATCGCCACCATCATTGTGGCGTAGCGCTATTGCGCGAGCCCGACAGCTAACCCCGTAGGCGCCAAGAGAAGACTGAAAGGACGCCGTTTTATGTCGGGATTCCCGCGTGATCTTGCCGTGCTCGAGCCCTGGGAGCTTTCTTTGATTCGCTCGCGCGAACGTCGCCAGCGCAGCGCCCGTGGACGCACCCGCGCCACCTCCAGGAACGCCTCCCCCATCTCTCCCCGGAACGCTTCCCGGAAGAGTGCCGCCCCGATGTCTTTGTCCGCGATCCTCGACGTCCGCAACCGCACCACCGCCCCGCGCGACCTCGCCGAGGAGCTGCCGTGGGATCTCTCCCTCGGCCGCTCGCGCGCACGTCGCCGCGCCGCCGAGCTGCGCTTCGTGCCGGCCAGCTCGCGGGCCAAGCGCCTCTCGCTCGGGGCGCTCGCGGCGCTCACCGCCGGACCCGCCGTCGGCATCGCCACCGGGGTCGCGTCCGCCGGTACGGCCACCCCCACGCCCGAGCCCGCGACGACGACCGAACACGTGATCGTGCTCAGCACCGGCAGCGAAGGCCGGCAGGTGCAGCTGCTCCAGCAGGCCCTCGGCTCGATCAAAGTCGACGGCATCTTCGGCCCTGAAACCGAAGCGGCGGTACGCAGCTTCCAGTCGAGCCACGGGCTCACCGTCGACGGGATCGTCGGCCCGTTGACGAGCGCCGCGCTGCGCGGTGCGGGGTCGGCCCTCACCTCGGACGTGCAGAGCTCGATCCCCGGAGAAACCCTCGCCGAGTCCGCACAGACCCAGACCGGCTCCGAGACCGGCTCCGCACAGACCCAGACCGACTCCACGCAGACCAGCTGACCGTCGACCGAGCAGTCCGCAGCGACGCAGGACTCCTCGACACAGGGCTCCCGACTCAGGACGCGCAACCCTCCACCGGCTCCGGCGAAACGTCGACGGCCGGCGGCACGCAAACGGCCGGAGGAGGCACACGGGACCAGACCGCCGATGTCTCGACCTCCGATGCCTCCAACGACAGCGCCCCCGCCTCGAGCGGGAGCACACCCGTGAGCGCGGTCGCGCAGCTGCAGCACGCCCTCCACCTGCCCGTCGACGGCGAATTCGGCCCCGAAACGGAGGCCGCGATCCGGCGGCTGCAGGCCCGCCACGGGCTGACCGTCGACGGCATCGTCGGCCCGGCGACGTGGAGCGCGATCGGCGCGCATGAGAAAGAAACGCTCACCCCTCCCCCCTCCGCGATCGTCAAGCCGGCCGCACGGCCCGCAGTCCAGCCCGCCTCACCAGCCGGCGACCGTCGAGGCCGACGATGACCAGACCGGCGCCACCACCGGTACGCCCGGCACGCCCGCCCCGGCACTGCTGGACGGCGGCAACCCGATCGCGCGGCTGCAACAGGCGCTGAAGCTGCCGGTCGACGGCGAATTCGGCCCGGAAACCGAGGCTGCTGTGCGCCGCCTGCAGGAACGCCACGGCCTGGACGTCGACGGCGTCGTCGGCCCCTCGACCTGGAGCGTGATCGGCATCAGCGACGAGAGCACGCTCACGCCGCCCGCGAGCGCGCTCGCCGGGTTCGGACCGGGACGCAGCGACTCGCCCAGCAGCGCGGGATCGGGCGGCGCGACCAGCACCGCGACCGCCGGCGTTGGCGAAGGCTCGAGCGTCGTCGCCCGCGTGATCGCGGCGGCGGATGAAATCGCGACCCGGCCGTATGTCTACGGCGGCGGGCACGGCTCGTTCGAGTCCGAGGGCTATGACTGCTCGGGCTCGGTCTCCTACGCGCTGCACGGCGGCGGTCTGCTCAGCTCGCCCGAGGACTCGAGCGGCCTGGAGTCCTACGGCGAAGCCGGACCGGGCAAGTACATCACGATCTACGCCAACGCCGAACACGCCTACATGACGATCGACGGACGTCGCTTCGACACCGTAGCGCTGCAGGAAGACGGCTCGCGCTGGTCGAGCTCGCCGGGCGATGACGGCGGGGGCTTTGTCGAGCGCCACCCGGACGGGCTGTAGATGTAGAGAGAGCCCGCCGGGCCGCGCCGCCGCGCGGTCGCCTGTGACCCGGGTTGCAGAGAGCCAGCCCCGGGAGGCCGATCCGGTCCCTCGCCGTCGCGCGGGCCGGACCGGAAGCCCACGCGGGTCGTCTGCATTCTCCCCACAATCGGCTGTCCGCAGGAGCTCTGTAGGGCAAGAAATTTCTCGCGTGCGGACCGTGAGCTCGTCGGGCCGTAGGCCCGACGATCCTCCGCAGGCGATCTCCAAGGCGCCGGTAGAACCCCCCGATCACGGATACCGTCCCAAACGCGGCCTAGCTTTTTCCGTCCCGTCCAGAAAACGGCGAGAGGAGAAAGCGAATGCTTGCACGGGCGCACACGTTCACGATCGAAGGGCTGCAGACGCGGCATGTGACCGTCGAGGTCGACATCCGCCCCGGCCTGCCCGGATTCACGATCGTCGGCCTGGCGGACGTGGCCGTGCGCGAGGCGCGCGAGCGAGTGCAGGCGGCGATCATCAACTCGGGCTACGAGTTCCCCGCGCGGCGGATCATCGCGAACCTCGCCCCCGGCGACGTGCCGAAGATCGGCCCCGGCCTCGACCTCGCGCTCGCCTGCGCGCTGCTGGCGGCCAGCAGGCAGCTCCCCGCCGAGCCGCTGCAGAGCCACGTGCTGTTCGGCGAGCTGGCGCTCGACGGCGGCGTCAGAGCCTGCCAGCAGGGCACGCTCGCCGTCGCCCAGGCGACGCTCAAGGCCGGCCTGCGCACGCTTGTGCTGGCCCCTGAGCGGGCGCGCGAGGCGCTGCTGGTCGACGGGCTCGACGTGGCGGGCGTCGAGTGCCTGAGCAGCGCCGTGCGCGTGCTCGGCGGCGGCCCGCCCGACGCGCTGCCCGAGCCCGCACGGGCGGACCGAGACACGCAGGGCCCCGCGGAGCCGGACCTGAGCGACGTGCGCGGCCAGCACCACGCGGTCAAGTCGCTGATCGTGGCGGCCGCGGGCGCGCACAACAGCCTGCTGAGCGGGCCGCCGGGAACCGGCAAGACGATGCTCGCCCAGCGCCTGCCCTCGATCCTGCCCGCGCTGAGCCGTGCGGAGGCGATCGAGGTGACGCGGATCCACAGCATGGCGGGCGGCCTCGATGGCGAGCTGGCCGTCAGCCGGCCGTTCCGGGCGCCGCACCACTCGATCACGACCGCCGGGCTGATCGGCGGCGCGCGGCGGGGCTGGGTCGGTGAGATCGTGCTGGCGCACAACGGGGTGCTGTTCCTCGACGAGCTCTCGGAGTTCTCGCGCCCGTCCCTGGAGGCGCTGCGCCAGCCGCTGGAGGAGGGACGCGTGGCGATCTCCAGGGCGCAGCACTCCGCCGTCTACCCCTCGCGCTTCATGCTCGTCGCCGCCACCAACCCATGCCCGTGCGGCTACGCCGGCGACTGGGAAAGATGCCGCTGCAGCGAAACCGAACTGGCCAGGCATCGCCGGCGGCTGAGCGGTCCGCTGCTCGATCGCATCGACCTGCTTGTCAAGCTGGAAAGCGAGGGCGCGACCGGCCTTGGCGCGGCGCCGCTGCGGAGCTCGGCGAAGGCGCGCGAGCAGGTGCTGCTCGCCCGCGAACGCCAGGCGGCGCGCCTGCGCGACGAGGGCGTGACGGTGAACGCACAGATGGACGTGCGCATGCTGCAACGGCACGCGCGGCTCGAGCCGGAGGCCGAGGAGCTGTTGAGCAAGAACCAGGAGCGCGGCCTGCTGAGCGCGCGCGGCCAGCACCGGGTACTGCGCGTGGCGCGCACCGTCGCCGACCTCAACGGCAGCGAGCGGGTACGCGCGCGGGACGTCGGCTCGGCCCTGGCGATGCGCTCCGACACAGAGCAGGCGGGAAGTCGTGCCGCATGAGCGATCTGCTCCGCACGACGAACTTGCCTGGCGCAGCGAGCGGAGCTGACAAGATGGGCGGGCCCGGCAGAACGGACTGGCCTGACGCAAGGGGCCTGCCTGACGCAAGGGATGGCCCTGACGCAGGGGGCGAGCCTGACGCAAGGGGTGGGCCTGACACGACAGGCGAACCCACCCCGCAGGGCGCCTGCGTGGAATGCCTGCGCCACAGCTGGCTGCTGGCGCTGCTGAGCACCCGTCTCGGCTACCACGCGCGCGATCGGGTCCGCCTGCTCGCCCTGCTGGCGCTCGGCGACGAGCAGTTGATCCAAGCGATCGGAGGCCGGCGCCGGCGGGAGCTGCGCGAGCGCTATGCGCGCTACGCCAAGGAGGAGGACCACTCCTCGGGTACGGGCGTGGAGACGATCTGCCGGCATCGCTACGGCTATCCCCGCGGACTTCTCCAAGCACGCGAGCGGGCGCCGTGGATGCTGCACGTCGCGGGCGGCGCCGTTGGGCGGCTGGAGGAGCTGAGCGCGGCGCCGGCCGTGGCGATCGTCGGCAGCCGCCGAGCGACCGACTACGGCATGGAGATGGCGCGCAGCCTCGCGCGCGGACTGTCCGCGAGCGGCGTGACCGTGGTCGGCAGCCTCTCCGACGGGATCGAGGTCGCCGCCCAGGAGGGCGCGCTCGAAGCCGGCGGAAAGGCGCTCACGGTGCTCGATGGCGGGCTCGACGTGGCCTGCCCCGCGCGCCGGCGCGCGCTGCACGGGCGCTTGCTCGCGACGGGCTGCGTGGTGGCGGAGCTGCCGTGCTGGCGCAAACCCAGAGACTGGTGCTATTCGGCGCGCGAGCGGACCGTCGTGGGACTGGCGCAGCTGACGATCTTCGTCGAGGCCGACGAGAATCCCGCAGAGCTGCAGGGCGCGCGGATCGCGCGGGCTCTGGGCAGGACCGTCGCCGCGGTTCCGGGGCGTGTCACCTCGCCGGTGTCGCGGGGCACGCACGCGCTGCTGCTGGACGGGGCCGCGCTGGTGCGGGGGCCCGGGGACGTGCTCGAGCTGCTCTACCAAGGGCCACCGCCACGCGATCCTCCAAGCGATCCGCGCGCTCTACCCGGCGCGCAGCGGGGTACAGGCCCGCAGCGAGGTATAGGCACAAAGTGGAGCACCAGCGCACAGCGGGGCACGAGTACGGTGTCGGGGAGTGCCGTGCTCGAGCCGCGGCTGCAGGCGACGCTCGAGCAGGTTGGCGCCGGACACGACACTCCCGCCAAGCTCTCCGCGGCGAGCGCCGACGCCGGCGAGGCAATGCTCGCGCTCGGTGAGCTGGAGCTGATGGGACTGCTCACGCGTGGGGACGGCGGGCGGTATGTGCCGCGGCAGAGCCTGGCAGGGCGGTACGGAACATGAGCGCCGACTACACACGCCTGCTCGATCGCCTGCTCAGGGTCTTTATGCACGTCGAGTTCAAGACTGACCGGCGTGACGTCGTCGACTACTCGATCGTCCTGCTGGTAGAAGTGGATGGCGAGCTGCAGACGGTCCGCCTATATGACGGCGCTCACGGCGAGAACGAGTTGCACCGTCACACCCAGGAGCGCGGCAAGCAGCCCGCGGAGATCGTCCACCACGGTAGCCTTGGTCAAGGCATGCGAGCCGCGATCGAGGCACGCCGCCTGCTCCCCCCTCTCCCCCCGCGTCCCTGCTGGTGCCTGCCCCAACCGCGCAGGCGCAACCAGCACAGGCGCACCCGCACAAGCCTTCGCCACGACACAGCTCCCGCCACCGCTGCCACCGATCCCACCGAGGATCGACCCATGACACGTCGCACGGGGCTCGGCCGCCACGGACGCATCGAAGACGCCGCCGGCGACCCACTCGACGGGCTCGTCACCTGTTCGACATCGGCATCGTGCTCGCCGTCGCGTTCCTGATCGCCGGGCTGGGCCTGACGCTCGACCAGCACACCCACCGCCCGCAGGCACGCACGCCGACCACCCAGGGCCAGCAGACCCAGACGCTGCCGGCGTCGTCGTCGAGCGCGCCCGCGGCGAGTGGGAAGGGACAGCCGGTGGGGACGGTCTACCGGCTCAGTGACGGGCAGCTGGTTTATGTGCAGAAGTAGCGGTAAGTGAGACAGAGCTCGCACCACCGCGCGACGGTATCGCTCCTACACTCCTCTATGAAAGTCGTGCAGAACATTTCTGAGCTCCAAGAGAGAGCCCAGGGGTACCAAATGGCAGATAACGAGACTGATGCTTCTGAACAGATAGACGAGCGGATCAAGGAGCTGAGCGATTGGCGTGGCGAGATGCTCGGCAAGGTGCGTGCAGTCATCAAGGCAGCGGACCCCGAGATCGTCGAGGAATGGAAATGGGTGAAGCGCACAAACCCTGGAACACCAGTCTGGTCCCACAATGGGGGTATCTGTACTGGTGAGGCCTACAAAAGCGTGGTCAAGCTGACGTTTTTCAAGGGGGCTGCTTTGGACGATCCTTCGGGTCTGTTCAACTCCAGCCTCGAGGGGAAAGTCAGGCGTGCGATCGACATCAAAGAGGATGACAAGATCAACCAAGATGCGCTGAAGGACCTCATTCGTGAAGCTGTGGCGCTGAATCTGAAGAGCAAGTGACGACGCGGGGCTCGATTCGCCTAGGTCTCTTCGAAAGCGACGCAGGGACTGATACAGCCGATCCCGATGAAAGGTCGTCCTGGACGAGGAGGGCTGGGAGCACATCCTTCACGAGCACGCAGAGCTGGCTCTCTACCAGGAGGAGATCATCTCGACCGTACGCTCCCCAGCCATCGCAGCGCCGATCCTCGCCCCGGACGTGAGCGCTACTACCGCAGCAACGTCGAGCCAGCCGCTGGCTGTTCGCCGTCGTAAACGGTCCCCGAGCACGTCGTTGTCAGCCCCGACGCACTCTCCGAGGCACTGACGGCCGCCTGACTCCCACACGGTCCTCTGCCCTTCGGCTGGCGCCAATATCCGCAGAGCCGCCGACGAAGGCCGCGCGCCATCAACCGCCTGGTCCGACCACCAGCGCCCGAGCGAACACGATGAGCCGCGGCGAGCTGTCGAGATTGGACGATGCCGTCTTCTCAGTTCGCTTGCGGGACGGCGACACTGCCGAGCGTGCCCTCTGGATGAAGAGGCCGGCCGTCTCGGATGTGGAGGGTTCGCACCCGCCGGAAGGTGCGCGAGCGATCCCTGATGTGCGACCAGTTGCCGATCTTAGGCCTCGATATCGATCGGGCAATACGCTTGAAGGTCTCCTGCGCCTCCAACCGAGCGAGCCCGGCGCCGACGCAGAAGTGTGGACCGCCGCCGAAGGCGAGGTGTGGTGTGCTCGTGCGGGTGAGGTCCAAGCGGTCTGGGTCGGGGTAGCGAGCCGGGTCGCGGTTGCCAGCCCCGAGGACGATCAGCGCCTGCTCTCCCCTGCCGATCTTCGTCTGGCCGAGAACCAGATCTGACAGGGCGATTCGCGAGGCGACCTGGGCGGGGCTGTCGTAGCGCAGTAGCTCCTCGACGGCCTGGGGCACCAGGTCCGGGTTTGCTGCCAGCCAGTCGAGCTGGTCGGGATGCTGCAGCAGCGCGAGCGTGCCGTTGCCGATCAGGTTCGCGGTCGTCTCGTGGCCGGCGGCGAGCAGCAGCAGGCAGATCGTGACGATCTCGTCGGTCTCGAGGGTCGCCCCGCCGTCGGGGGGATGGATCAGCGCGCTCAACAGATCCTCGCCCGGATCGCGGCGGCGCTCGGCGACGAGCGGGACGAGGAACAGCATCACCGTCATCGCCGCGGCGCCGATCGCCTCGATCTCCTGCGGTGTTGGGTCGAGCTCGAGCATTCGTGCGAGCGTCGGGGTCTCCGCGCGCAGCAGCTCCGCGCCCTCGAGGCCGACGTCGAACAGCTCCGCGATCACCGCCAGCGGGATCGGGTAGGCGAGCTCGCTCATCAGCTCGATCGGCTCGCCGTCGGCGAAGGGTGCGAACGCGGCCTCGACGATCGCGGCGACACGCCCGCGGATGCGCTCGATCGCGCGCGGGGTGAAGAAGCGATTGACGGCGCTCCTCAGGCGCGTGTGGGTCGGAGGGTCGCTCATCAGCAGTGACCTGGTCCACTGCTCGGAGACAGGTCCCGGCCCACCCAGCGACGCGAGCAGCTGCGGGCTGTTTTGCGGGTCAGAGCTCCACTCGGGGCTGCGCAGGACAGCCGCGGCGTGCTCGTGGGAGAGCACAAGATGGGCGCCAAGCTGCTCGTTCCACTGGACGGGCGCCTGCGCGCGGGCGGCACGGTAGGCGGGGTAGGGGTCCTCGATCGGGAACGGCCAGGCTTGCCAGTCAGGCATCGTTGCTCGCCGCCTGATGGTCTTTGAAGAACTCACTCTCCAGCTTGCCCATCGCCGTGCGCGGGGGTGCGTTCTCGAAGTGCTCGGCGGCGATCGACCTCCAGTCGTTGGTGGCGCGCAGCCCGGCGATCACAGACATCGCCCCTGTCTCGATGCGGCTCGTCATCGTCCACTCGGGTGGTGCAACAGCGTGTTGAAAAACGTTGCCGGAGGGACCGACCGGTGAAAAACGCCGTTCGATAAAGGCGGCCACATACTCCGGTGTCACCGTGAACGGTTGCTCTGCCCAATACATCTCAAATCCCTCTCGCCAGTAGTCGAACACTTCTTGAGGGGTGACATCGCCCGAGGAGGAAAAGAAGCCGATCTCGACAGCGGCCTTCCAGGTCGAGAGCACGTCACCTCGCAAAGATTCGCGCGCAATCATGTTCGTGATCTCGACCTGGTCGCGACGGAACCGCTTGACGCAGCCGAAGTCAAGAAAGCTAACGCTCCCGTCGTCATGAAACAGGTAGTTGCCGGGATGCGGGTCGGCATTGAAGATGTAGACGCGTTGGAAGGTGCCATAGACGAAGCGCCAGATCGCCTCACCCCAGCTGTTACGCAGCCTTTGCTCGGAGGTGAGGGCCTCATTCCAGGATTTGCCCCGCACGAGCTCCTGGGTCAACACACGATCGCTGCACAGCTCACCTATAACCTCCGGGATGTGGATGAACTGATGCCCGCGGTAGATCTCGGCAAACTCGGCCTGGTTGGCGGCCTCCCGGCGATAATCGAGCTCCTCGACGATGCGGGCGCTCATCTCACGGGCCATGCCGCGGAGGTCGAGCTCCATTTTATTCGGGGACAGCCCACTGATCAATCCCAGAAACGTGCCCAGCAGCTCGTTGTTCTTCAGGTCGGCCTTGATCGCGTCCGCCACCCCCGGGTACTGGATCTTCACCGCCACCGCGCGACCGTCGTGCAGCCGAGCGGCATGGACCTGGCCGATCGAGGCCGCCGCCAGCGGCTCCCACTCGAACTGGGCGAACACGCTCTCGGCCCGCCGGCCGAGCTCGCGCTCCAGCACGGCGCGCGCGAGCTCGGGCGCCATCGGTGGCGCGTCGTCGCGCAGGCGCGTCAGCGCCGTCTGGTAGATCGACTGGAAGCCCTCCCCCGCGGTGGGACCAACCGATATGAACGACAGCATCTGCCCGGCCTTCATCAGCGCGCCCTTGGAGCGACCAAGCAACTCGGCATAGCGCTCCGCCGTGCGGATGTGAAACTCGCTGCTGTCCGCCCCCGTCAGCTTGCTCCGCAGCCCAACCACGACTGCCTCCCCGGCGGTACGCGCAGTCAAAGCAGCCAGCGGTGCGGTCCGCCGCACGCGCCCGCGGCGCATGCCATCCCCCTCCAGCATCGGTCGACCACCTGCATCTGAGAGAAGCTCGGCGTCGGACACCCCAACCACTCCTTATCTATATCAGTTGAATCTCTTGCCACTGATTTCAGCTAAGTGTATACTTAGGTCAGCCCATGTCAAGCACAACCCGCGAGCGGATCGTCGACGAGGCGATGCGCCTCTTCAGCGAAAACGGCTACTCCGGCACGAGCATCGCCAAGATCGAGGCCGCCGCCGGGTTGACCCCCGGAGCGGGTGGGATCTACCACCACTTCAAGAGCAAGGAAGCGCTGCTCGCGGCCGGCATCGAGCGCCAGCTCGCGCGACTCGACGCGCTCCGCGAGATCCGGAATGTGCTCGGCCCGCTCGGGGACATCAAAGCCGAACTGACGCTGACCGCCCGCTACATCCTCGCCGAGCTCGACCGCGAGTCCGAGCTGCTGCGTATCCTCGCCTCCGAAGCCCGCAACCGCCCGCAGCTCTTGACCGCCGTCGCCGAGCAGCTCGTCAGCTCCACGTTCACGGGCTTCGCCGCCTGGATCGGCACCTGCGCCGAGGCGCCGCTCACCGACGAGCAGGCAACGGCGATCGCCGCCGTCGGGCTCGGATCGCTGCTGTCCTCGCGGCTGCTGGTCGACGTCCTCGGCATTCCGGCCCAGGTCGACGACGTAACGCTCATCGACACCTGGGTGCAGATGATGACCACAGCCCTGACCATGAAGCCCGCACCCAGATGACAAGCCGGACCGCCGGTCGCGCCGATGCGATCCCCTCGGATCCTCGCGCGGCCGAGCGCGAAGGTCCGCCTGCCCACATGACCCTCAAGCGGGTGGCACTGGCGGGCGCCACTGCGTTCATAACCGTCAACTTCTGGACGGGCTGCCCGCTGCTCGCGCTCTGGATCGGATCTCGAGTCGTCGGCCAGCAGACGCTCAGCATGGGAGCAGTCGGCGTCGTGATCGTCGTGCTCGCCGTGCTGGTCTTCGCGCTGGCGATCGCGCTCACCTGGGTCAACAACACCTATGACGAGCTCGTCAAACGGCCCCGCACCGAACGCCGGGCACCCTGGCTGCGCAGCACGCGCGGCGAGTCGGAAGACCACGTCAGCCAGCGGGTCGGAACCACCGTGCTGGAGCTGATCGTGATGGTCAACGTGTACATCGCTGTGATCGCACTGGCAGTTTGGTACGTGTTCTTCGCGGGGTCGCCACTGCCTGGATAGAACTCTACTACGCAACAACATCGCGCCCAGTCGCTGGCTGCGAGCGAATGATCGTCGGTCGCGCTGTCCCATCTCAGTGTCTGGGGCGGGCAATGGACCTGGCCTGAATGTCCAGCAGCAGATGCACAGTCTGCAGCGGCGCAGCGGCAAGACTGTGCTGCGAATGATATACGGCCTGAAACGACCCGAGAGCGGGCGCAGTCGTCAGAATCTCGTCGGCGGACAGCTGCTCACGGATCACCTCGTTGATATTCTCGCACGCTTCGGGAGCATCTCGATCCATCACGAAGCAGATCATGGTTGCCTGGCCGTTGCTTAATTCATAGGTCCCGCTCAGAAACCGGCAGAGCCCCTTCAGGACGTAGTCTTTGGCGGTAGCGCTGGGACGTAGTAGCCGCTTGCACTCGACGGGCATCCTTACGTCATGCCGCACGCCGAGAAACAGTGCAATATCAGGCCTCGGAACCGTATCCGGGTCAAGTCGCCCGTCCAGGTAGTCGTCGGTCCATCCTCCCGTCTCCGGAAAGACGGCGATCTGGAAGGCGCTGGTGCTTCCGCGTCGTAGCGCGTCTGCCAGAAAGCCCACGAGGACCGCTGTGCAAGAGGTCTCGTGGTCATTGAATCGCGGGCATCCGTCCGCGATCCACTCCTCGGCAGCAACTGCGAGCAGAGAGTGTACCTCCGCTCTGTGACGATCGAGAACGCCTTGCAGAAATACCGGATCGAGCGCGCTCGCCTCAACCTCGGCTGGGTCCTCGATCATTGATCTGATCCATCTGGTCGCTCGCTTCTGGTAGCTGCGCGCAACAGCTCGCCGACGATCTCGTCCGCGTCGTGCAGCGCGGCAGCCGTGGTGACCTCCTTGCGCTCGCTCAACTTACGAAGCTCGCACCAGTCGCGCCCGTAGGTTCTCTGAGGCCTTCTCAGTAGCAGTGTCTCGCTCGGCACTGCCAGCCACCCAGTTCCGTCACCGTCGAGCCGCGGTGCTGGTGCTGCCCCGGCGAACCCGACCGTTACCACGATATCCGTGCTCGACTGTTTGATATCGACAACGGCTTCGGTCGCGAGCGCTGTTCTCAGGGTTCGTTGCAGTGTGGACCGATAACGCTCAATCTCCCGGCGTCTCGGCGGACCGTAGGCAGCGGTGGAGAGCGGATCGTTATAGGCGGATAGCTGAACCTCCAGGCGATCCTTTATCAACGCCAGCTCATCGCGTTCGAGCCCGAAGAATCCGACGAGACACTCGTCGATTGCGGCGATCGCCAGCTCGCTGTCGCCGGGGGATGCAGATGCAGCAAGATCCGCGAGCGTTGCGGTCATCTCGCGGTCGTCAAGAAATGGAACCGGGAGTGCTGCGATGTCTTGCTGCTTTAGCTGGGGTCGCTCGATTCCCCACGATGAGCCGGTCATGAACAGCAGGTAGCGAGCGAGGCTCGAGTTCAGGAACGCACACAGCGCCAGGGCGTCGGCCGCCCGGCCTGGTGGTGGCACATAGCCTGCGATCGTTTCGCTATAGCTGGCAGGCTCCTCGTAGAAGGCGGCACGCACAAGCCCATTCGAGTCGACGCTTCGCGCAATCAGCACGCGTGGTCCGTCGTAGAGCACAGCCTTGCGGGGGCGGTGGAACCACTCCGCGTCGATCGGTGATGTGATCGTGACACCAAAAGGCACGAGTCCCTCTGGGAGGATCTCAGGGATCTCGCGTAGCAACGGCAGATCGTTATGGTCGCCGCCGCCCTCCTGAAATCCGAGTCCCACCGTCCACCGATCCTCGCGACTTGCTTTCGACAGGTCTCCAACGACGAGCACCCGATGGCATAGACGATCAATGAACCGGGCATCGCGCATGTCGCCAAAAAGCAGCTGCCGCAGCAGGCCGGGTGTCTGCTGCAGTGCTCGTCTCGGCACGCGAGCTATGCGGTCCGCGTCGACAGCAATTCGTCCGGTGGCAGCGCTGGCTGGTCCGGGCTTGGGTGCGGCGAACGTTATGTGCTCACGCTGATCGTGTGCGGCCCCCCGGGCAACGAAAAGCGCGCATGGCGCAATCGCATCGGCGAACAACTGATGTCTAAACGCAGAGAAGTCGACAACCAAGTCGATGCGTCCGTCTGTGACAGCCTGCAGCTGGAACGCGCGCTCATTCGGGCTCTGCTTATAGAGGCTCGCAGCCGGCATCAGCAGCGCCAAGCGACCCTCCGGACTCAAGCGTTCAAGGCTTATCCAGAAGAACGCCTCGGCGAGCGTCTGCTTGGAGCCTGCAGGACGCTCCTTGGCTCGCAGGTAACGCGCCGCCGAATCGGTCGCTGCCTTCCACGGCGGATTGCTGGCGATGACCTGGTAGGGGCCGTCCAGAGCATCGCTGACGTCGAAGAAATCCCCCTGGTGTAGGTTGCGGCCGACCATCCGCGGGAACTGCCACGTATCGGTCTCGTCGCTCTCGACCAGACGGTCGAGCAGGACGAGATAACAGCTGAGCGCCGCGACACGCAGTGCGTCTTCCATCAAGTCACAGCCAAACACTTGATTTTCAAGGATCTCGGCCATCTCTGCCGGGTTGAGGGCACGCCCTAGCGCTTCCTCGCGTTGATCCAACAGGCGTTCGAAGGCTCGGGCCAGGAACAGGCCACTACCACATGCCGGGTCAAGCACCTTGACCTGGGCCAGCGAGTCGGTCACCGGCATGGCCTGGTCGAGCGCCGCATCGACCAGGTGTCCTGGCGTGTAGAACGCGGCATGGCTCTGCTGGTCGGCTGCGACGAACTCCTCGTAGACCCCGCCGAGAACCTCGGCGGGTATTACGCTGAAGTCGTAGCGCTGGATGAGCGTAAGCTGTCCGCCACCGGCAGAGCCGGCCAGGAAGCTCGCGACGGTCTGGAGGTGCTCAAGCTTTATTGTGCGGCGCTCCTCGTCGGTCACTGTGAATGTGTCACCGTTGAAACGCGTGTGCAGCTCGTCGAACAACGTGTATGTATCCTGCAGCGACTCATTGAGGCAGTCGAGAAACAGCGGGTGCTCGTTGCGAAGCAGCCTGCGAGCGTCTAGATATTGGGCAAACAGACAGCGGGCTAGCAGTTGGTTCGCGGTGTCGATAGTGAGGCCGCGCTTGAAAAGCTTCTCCCGGGTGGGCCGCAGATCCTCCCTGAGCTGCAGTACAACCGGCTTCTCACGTCGTGCCGCCATCGGCGGCTGGGCATGACCTCCCAAGAGGCTAGTTCGGGTGAATGGCTCGAGCACCGCGTCTTTGATGCTTTCCGTGATGACCATCTCTGGGTTAGCTCGCGGCGCTGAACGGCCGTCGAGTATTCGAATCTCTGTAGGCAGGACGACGACGAGCAGCTGAGCGCGGGACTGGTTCCAGGTCCGTTGGTGAAGCTGGGCTACCGCGTGCTCGACCTCGTTATCGGAGGGGATCCGGAGCCCGGCGAAGTAGACGAGGGGCACGCGCCCCTCGAAGAACGCTGCGTCTATTCCAAGGCGGTTGCGCGCCGCGTTCCAGGCGTGTCGTCGCGCGACTGGCATCGGCTCCAATGCGTCGCTCTTCTGTACCAGGTCATCGCTGTCGCCATAGCCGAGTCGATCGATGACGGCGTCGAGGTCAAGTGCGGTCATTGGCCGCGGCGCCGCATAGGTCGAGCGCCGCCGACCGTGGCGCAGCGGCATGGCATCTGCCAGAAGTTATCAGCCACCTCGGACCCTACGACGAATCAGGGTTCCACGGACCAGCACCCTCCGTCATCACATCACAACCACCTAAACTGTCCAGCATCACCGGAGACACGCGTCCAGCATGACCCGAGACACAACACGAAAGCGGATGAAGGGACTCGAACCCTCGACCTTCTGCATGGCAAGCGTCTAGGCTGACAGGGCACAAAGCGGCCAGAATCCGCTTGGATACTAGGGATTCTGGCCCTGCGACCATTCGAGCGCCCAGCACAGATTGGGGGCGATTCGGGTCAATCCGGAGGGGTTCCGGCCAACGGTTGGCCACTATCAGCGCGCCCGATCGTCAGTTGGTGGCGCCGCACTCGACCAGCACGGCGTAGACCTTGATGGCGCGCTGTGCCGGGTCGAGCACCGGCGCCGAGATCCTCGGCCGGCGGCGATCAAGGACGACCTGTCTGGCGGCGACGTTGGCGGCCGCGAGATAGGCACTCAACCATCGCCGGTCGGTGGGAAACCCCTGCATACATCGACCATAGACCCTCGCGCGGATGACTCGTCCGACGGTTCTGCTGCGATACATGCCGATGCTTGCCCCCGATGACGATCCAGATGTGCCCGACCTCCTCCACGCGCTTGGCGAGGAGATAGGCAGCGCGGCGATCGACCTTGATCGTGGGCAAGGCATCTACCGCGATCACCGCGGTCGGTTGCTCGCCGTCGAGACACGTACTCGGCTGGTAAAGGTGGTTCGTAGAGCCGGCCAGCTCCAAGCGCAGATCGTGCCTCGCGTCACCGCACGCTCGCGGGAGCGCCGCGACTCGACACGTCGCAGCTCGTCGCGTGGCTCGCCCGACAGCGAAGGCGAAGAACCCGAACCGGCTCGCGGCCGGTCACTGGAAGGCGAGAGGATCAAGGAGCTGCGGATCGCGCGCGGCTTGGCGCAGTGGCGCGCTGCGGCGCTCACCGGCGGACTGGTATCACAGCCGCATTGGTGCCGGCTAGAGGCGCGAGCTGCTGCGCGAGCACGGCCAGAGACGAGGGTCGCCGTTGCGCTGGCTCTCAACGTCGAGGTGTCGGACATTTGGGCGGCGTCAAAGTGAGCGCGCCGAGCAAACGTCTCACCGTTGCCGCCAAACGTTCGCGAGCGCCGATGCGTCGGCTTACACCGGCTGAGCGCTCCGAGCTGCTCCACCGCCTCGATCCCTCCTGTGACCACCTGCCTCTGCTTCACGGCACAGGGGGGTATCTCCTGATCGGCCATGACGGTGATCTGCGCACAATCGAGCTATGGCGTGGTGACACGTTCGTCGCGGGCTACCTTTACCAGCGCGAGCACATACGCGACGCGACGCTCGTCTTGCCTCCCGGCGCCGTCGTGTTTGTCACTCTTAGAGAGGCGGCGTGATGCTGCGCTCGGTGCCATCTCTGACCGAGACGCTTGCACAGGTGTCGCTTGAGAGAGAGCGCTTGCGAGTAGAGAACGCGCGCTTGCGCCGCCCGCTAGAAGAAATGGCGGACGCCGATAATTGGGCTGGTAATCCGTTGTCGCTCGACTGTTACATGTACGGTCACGATTCACCTTACGAGTTGGCGCAGGCAGCGCTCGCAGACGTGGAGCAACTGTGACCAAGCGCGTCAAACTCACTCGTGCAAGCGAAGTCGAGCCAAGGCGAGTGCGTAGTCTCATGGACAAGCGCTTGCCAGTTGGGGCGGTGACGACCCTTGCAGGCCCCGGTGGCTTGGGAAAGTCAACGCTGTGTATCGCGGTCGGCGCGCAATTGACGCGCGGGGAATTGCAGGGCTCAAGAAATCCTCAATCTGTGGTGTTTGTGTCTACGGAGGACACAGCGGCCGAGGTTCTTATTCCGCGCTTGATGCTTGCCGACGCCAACATGGATCGTGTCTATTTCCCGAGGCTCACAGAAAAGGGAAAACCAGCCGCCTTGAGCCTGCCCGACGATATGAAGGCAGTTGAGAGCGTTATGAGGGAATCCAAAGCGCGTCTGCTCGTGCTCGACCCTTTCTTCTCGATGGTGTCCACCACTGTGAATGCAAACAGCGACCACCACGTTCGCGCGATGCTTACACCGTTGGCCGAGCTTGCCGAACGCTTGCAGCTCATCGTCATCATCGTTGTACACGTAAACAAGGGTGCGCACCTAGCGATCCTCGATCGTGTCATGGGCAGCGTCGGAGTGGTGAACGGTCCGAGATCGACGCTTGTGTTCGCTCGTGACCCACACGATGAAGATGAAGAGTCGTACGACCGCGTTCTTGTACACGCTAAGACGAACTGGACGAAGAAACAGCCTACCCTTGCAGTGAAAATCGAGGAAGGCACAGTACTCGATAGGAACGGCCGGCCGATACATACGTCGCGTGCGGCGATCGGGGACGTGGTGAATGTGGACGCAAACGACGTGCTGCGGACGGCCACGGCCGAGGAGCAGGGTGCACTGCGAGAGGCCGTCGATTTCCTTCGCGGCGAGCTTGTAGACGGTCCTCTGCCGGTCGCCGTGTTGAAAGAGCCCAAACGGCTTCGCTCACTCTCGATAAGCCGTGCCACGCTGTATCGCGCCAAGAAACAACTTGGCGTCGTGTCTGTCGACCTTGAGACACCGTTTGGCGCCGAGGAACGGAAGGCGTGGAAGCTACCATGAGACGTCTAAGTCTCACATATGTCTCACGTCCGTTGAGACATACGCAAACACCACTTTTCCACTTCTCTGTTGAGACGTTGAGACGTACGGAGAATATATATATATTTACTAATGATTCTCGTCTCAGGCCCTTGAGACGTGCGGTGAGACGTTGGGGTGTTGAGACGCGGTTGGTGTCCGTATGTCTCAAGTCTCAGATAGAGGCACTGAGACGCATTACACCTCGCCGCAGAAATACCCCCGAAGTTCCGCGCAACCGACCCGTCCGCGCGTACATGCGCTTGGGGACAAACACATGAGCCATCGCACGCCCTTGGTTGACGCTGCGACGCTCGCCACGGAGCTTGGCGTGAGCCGCGATTGGGTGTACGAACATTCTGACGAGCTGGGCGTGCTGAGACTCGGTAACGGTCCGAAGGCGCGGCTCAGATTCGACGTTGCGACGGCGAAGGACTGCCTTGTAAGCGAACGGTCGCAGCCGCAAAACGTCAGTGTTGGAGCGGAGTCTGAGCGCAAGCCGATACGGCGCCGCCGTTCGTTGGCCACTGGTCGGCCAGAACCGGGCTCAATCTTGCCGATACGGCCACGCCCACGACGACGGAAGGCTGCTGGCAATGCCACTGAGTAAACGTCCGGCCGCGAAGCGTAAGCAGCTTGCCAACCGCCGCGACGCGCCGCCGGCACCAAAGAGCAACCGACGTGCGCAGAAGCACGGCGCCCGAGCCAAACCACCGTCTGTGCGTGTGGAGTCCATCGAAGCCGATCTGCTGGCCGCACTGCCTGTGAAAGACGACGGTCAACCGCCGCTCGCTGATCGTCACATCGTCGGATTGCTCGCTGTGACGTACGCGCGGTTGATGAGCGTCGAAGCGTACATCGAGCGACACGGTGGACCGCTCACACCGCGAGGCAAAGTGCGCGAGGCAGCGGTGTACGAGCAAAAGCTGACGGAGCGAGCGCGCGTGCTCAGTACCGAGCTTGGCCTTACACCAAAGAGCAGAGCCGCACTCGGTGTGGATGTTGCTCACCTGCGCGACCTGGCGATAGAAATGAGCGCCTTGTCCGACGCCGACACCATCGACGGAACTGCAACCGACGATGACGAGCTTGACGACGAGGAGGACGCATGACAGATACGCAGCTCTTGCACAGCAACCTTGCCGCGTTCGCGGATACCGTCGGTACACCACTTACGAAATGGCAGGCGGACGCTCTGTGGCTTGAGCAACGTGTAAGCGTGATCGTCGCGCCGCGCCAGAGTGGAAAGTCACGCTCACTCGCCGTGTTGGCCCTGTGGTGGGCATTTCGTAGACGCGAGCAGCACATACTTATCGTGAGCGCCGGCGAGGATAGTTCCCGGCGCCTCTTGGGTGAAATCCGAGCCATCGTGTCCGCAAGCCCACTACTGCGTACAAGTGCCGTTGACGAGTTCGCGGGATTACTTACGCTCAGCAATGGGAGTGTAATTAGAAGCGCGCCCGCATCAGAGCGCGCTGTGCGCGGCTGGTCTATCGATTTGCTTTTGGTCGATGAGTGTGCGTTGGTGCCCGACGATTTGCTGCTCGGTGCCGCGTTTCCAACCACGGCAGCACGGCCCGATGCTCGTATTGTCTTGGCGTCGAGCGCCACATCCGCCACGGGGGCATTTTACGACCACGCGGTGCGCGGTGAAACGGGAGATAAGTACGTTCATACATATCGCTGGGCGCTTGCAGACGCAACTTGGATTTCACCTAGCGTTATCGCAAGTGCTCGCGCTTCTATGTCAGAAATGCGCTTCAACGCAGAGTACATGGGCCAGTTTGCCAGCGGCGCCGATTCACTGTTTCCGCACCATATCCTAGACGCCGCGCTCTGTGACCGCAAGCTGCATCCCCTCGCCGCGCTTGAGGGTCCTGCGCGCGTATTCGGTGGTGTGGATTGGGGCGCTGTACAGGATGCCAACTGCCTCTGTGCGATTGGCCGGATTCCCAACACGAACGAGTTTGTCGTCACTACTGCGCACAAGTGGCCGCAAGGGATCGAGTTGCATAAGGTGACAAAAGAGATCGCCACGAGCCAAGCCCTTTTCGGAGTATTGACGATGGAGACAAACGGTTTAGGTCTTCCGCTAAGCCAAGAGGTAGTGCGACTCTGGCGCGAACGGCATCCGACGATGGGTGGCGGGATCGAACGACAGTCAGTCTTGATCGATGCCACTGCATATAACACCAATAAAAAGCGGCCACAGAAGTACAAAACGCCGAGCCATAAGCGACCATCGACGTTCACCACAAAGAAGATCCTCCACTATCGGAGTGCCGAGTCCAAGGCAGCCGCATATTCTGCCTTGCGGCTCCTCGTCGATCGAGGCCAACTCAAAATCCCGCGTGACGCCGAGGACTTGATCCGCGAGCTGCAATTATTGCGTGTAAATCTGAATCCCACAGGCGGCGAACGGATCGAGGCGTCCAGCGGTCACGACGATCTGCCCGACGCTCTTACGCTTGCACTCGCGCCGCACAAGTTGCAATCCGGCGAATGGCGGTGTGCAGTTTCCCGACTTGCCGAGACTCGCGCCATCCGTGCTGACAGGCCGGTTGCCGAGGACGACTTGTCCGCTTATCAGTCCTGTGCGGGCGGAGAGGTAAGCGCGATCACCGTGGCCGTGCCAACCGCAGTCAATTTGTTGTCTAACCGATAAGGAGTATTACGGTGGGTAAATCAACTGCACGTAAGACATATATGACGCCTAATAAGGCAAAGGCAGCAAGCGTGAAGGGCAAAACGCACATGAATGATCCCGTGCGTAAGCCAGCGTCGAGTCACGACACCGTGAAGCGCGCGACACGGGCGAAGCTCGGCCGCAAGGCGTCGGAGATGAACACGGCGCTACCGGGCGCTACCGTGAAAGCAAAACAGATCACGAAACCAGTAAATAATCTAGACCAGTTCGGAAACCCTGCCGGTAACAGCGATGACGGGTTCTTCGATCAAGGCGCGGAGGCGCCAGTGATATGACACCTATTGACGATAGTTGGACCGACGCCGAGAAGGCTGCTTATCATCGTGGGCAGGCTGACGCTTTGGAGAAGCCAAAACTGACGCTAGCGGATATCCGTGCGATGGACGCCAAGGAAATCATGGCACGCAAGCGTGAGGTTGACGACGTACTCAGAAATCCAGTTGCGACGCAAGGTGATGACGATGAGTGAAGCATCACGACAAAATCCCCGCCTCAAACGGCTCTTGGATAAACGTGTCCGTACTCTCGCGGAGATCGAGCGTGCACAGACGGAACTCGCCGCCGCACAAGAGCGGTGCAGAAACAAAACCGTCCCTTGTGGGGGATTATTGACGATTGCCGGACGGGAATACGCGGGCGACGACTTGCAAGGCCACGTTCGAGGGTGGCGCCAAGCGCTGCAAAAAGAGAGAGGCGCGTTGCGGTCAATCAACGCCGAGATCGCAAAGGAGGATCGGAAGAAATGACACCTGAGGAACATTGGGAGCGTAGGAAGAGGATCGAAGATTCACTTGCACAGGCCAGTGCGGCTTATTACACTAAAGACAAACGCGAGGCACAGATCGAGCTGCAACGTGCCAAGAATCTTTATGCGGCGCGCGTAAAGGAAGCGGCGACGGGGATTCTTGGCGTCGATCTTGAGACACCCGAAGAAGATCTAGAGCGTGCAGAAAAACGTCTCGCGAGGATCGAGCAAGTTGCATCGGCGGCACATCAACAACGGCTCGTCGCAGAAGATAATTTGCGCGTATGTCTAGCTGAGGGAATAGACGTGTTTTCGATCGAGGCACAAAAGCTCTCGGAGCGTGCCGAGAAGGCCGTAAAGATCATCATGGCGACGAACTCGATCAGCCAAGCGGAAGCGATGTGGCACGAGGCGCAAGAGGCTTGGCGTCCCTTGGTCGGTGCGCTCAACGCACAAGCGGCTAAGCATCGAGGGAGGGCCACGTTGGAGGGCGTAAAGCCGTTCCCAATCAGCGTGTCCCTGCCTGTAGTGGCGTCCCCAAACGGACTGAACGTCGAGGCGGCATAAATGAGCTTGCCCTGTGGACCCGCTGCCTCCCAGCGGGTATTCGCGTTCACTCCTTGCGCGAGCCCAAGTCACGGGGCGAGACGGTGGTGAGCGCGCGACGGTCGAGGTTGGAGTCCGTGCGCCGTCGCGCGCCATACCGTCAAAAACTTGCCCGCTGTGCCGTCATCGAGGCAGGTGGCGCGGCCGAGAAGGGGTCGAGTCACAGCGGGACGAGGGCAGCGCGGGCGGGTGACGACACACCCGCTCGCCAACTGCCCTACACAGCTTGCCGAGTGCCCCACGCCGATCGTCGGCGGTGTGGATACGACCTGGCGCCTCTCGACAAGTGGCGACGGTCTGCACAGGCGAGAAGGGCGTCCTCGCGCGGCGGTACTTCGCCTTGTTCTGCCGCCGCGCGGGGCGCCTTCTTACGCGATGGGCGCCCTTGTGATAAGCTATGCGCCCATCTGTGGCTAGTAGGAGGATATTCTGTGAAGATCAACGTATATCTACCCGATGACATCGGCGAGAAGGCGAAGGAGGCAGGGCTAAACCTGAGTGGTCTGCTGCGGGAGGGCGTAGAGGCGGAGCTACATCGACGTGAGCGGCTGGGCGCTCTGCTGAAAGATGTCGAGGTGTATGAGCTGACCATACAAGATGGCTCGTACATAGCCCGACTGCACGGCAAGCTACTCACTCCCGATAACGAAAAGGTTGAGGTCTACTTGACCGAGGAGGAGGAGTTGGTCATATACGATCCGCGCGAGGGCCGGCTACACGGTGAATGTGAAGTCAGTGATCTACACTCCTGGCTTGACGATAACGCCTACATTGCCGTTGCGGCGGCGCTCGGTGAGGAAGCTGTCATCGATTATGGGAAGGCGAGTTAGATGGCGCGCCCAACAAAAGGCAGCGTCACTAAGCATGTAGGTAAGGACGGCCTCACGTATCGCTCGCTGCGATTTACGGCGTACGGCATCCGCCGTCGTGAACCGCTCGGCCCTGTGAGCGAAGCCGAGGCAGAGGAAAAGCTACGTCACACGCTTGCAGACGTGGAGCGCGGCGTGTGGGTGCCACCCGCGGTGGTCGAGTCGCCGGAGTCAGCGCCGGTGCCGACGTTCCACGCCTTCGCGGAGGAATGGTGGACCCGCAACGAAAAGCGGTTCGCGGCCAAGACCACTACGGACTACCGTTGGCGGCTGGCTCACCTGCTGCCGTACTTCGCTGAGCTGCGCTTGGACGCGATCACGTTCGACACGGTGGAGCGCTACATCGCTGCGAAGCTCGCCGAAGACGATCCGCTCTCGGCGCGGTCGATCAACATGACGGTGATCCTGCTCGCCGCGATCCTTGAAAGCGCGATCGAGCGCGAGCTGATCTCTCGCAACCCGGCGAAGGGCAAGACCCGGAGAGTCCGCGAACGCGCGCCAAGCCGCAGCTATCTGGAGTCTGCCGAGCAGATCACGACCCTGCTCGAAGCGGCCGGCGAGCTGGACCGCGAGGCGACGAGGGAGCGCCGTCACGTCGAGCGCCGAGCGATGCTCGCGACGCTCGTGTTCGCGGGGTTGCGGATCGGTGAGTTGTGCGCGCTGCGGTGGCGGGACGTGGACCTCGCGGGGGGATGGATTCACACGGGCTCGAAGACGGACGCGGGGGTGCGCCGGGTGAAGATCCGGGGCGCGTTGCGGGACGAGCTGCTCGCGCTCCGCGGGCGCCACCAGGACACGCCGCAGAGTGCCTACGTGTTCGCGACGCGGAGCGGTGGCCGGGTGAGCGAGGACAACTTCCGCTCTCGGGTGCTCGGCAAGCCCGCGACCGTCAAGCAGGGCGAGGAAGTCCCCGGCAAGGGCACGATCGCGGCGGCGAACAAACGGCTCGAAGCGGACGGTCTGCCACCGCTCCCGGCGAAGCTGACGCCGCACTCGCTCAGACGGACGTTCTGCTCGCTGCTGTACGCGCTCGGGGAGCCCGCGCCGGTGGTGATGGCCGAAATGGGACACACCGATCCGGGGCTCGCGCTCGCGGTTTACGCACAAGCGATGCGCCGTGGCGAGGACGAGACGGCTCGATTGCGTGAGCTGGTCGAGGGCGGGGTTCTGGCCAACAGTGGCCAACGAGACGAAAACGAGGCTGCGGCGCGTTCAGAACAGAAGGCCGCTTAACGAGAAAACCCCGCGATTTGCGGGGCTTTCTGTGAAGCGGATGAAGGGACTCGAACCCTCGACCTTCTGCATGGCAAGCAGACGCTCTAGCCAACTGAGCTACATCCGCACGAGCGCCGGATTATAGGGGCAGACGGCGCGACGGACCAGGCCGTGACGAAGTCCTCGGCGGCTCCACGAGCGATCCCACGAGGACGGACATTGCTGGGATACTCCGCCGATGCCGAGCGACCGCACATACACGCGCCTGTCGACGAGCTCGGCCTGGGCGCTGAAGACGTTCGGAAAGCTGCACATCCCCCTCTACCGCGCCAGCCGCGGGCGCCTGTTCGGGCGGCTCGATCGCGCGCCGGTGCTGCTGCTGACGACGGTCGGCCGGCGCTCGGGCCGGCCGCGGACGGCGCCGGTGGTGTACCTCGCCGACGGCGAGCGTCTGATCGTGATCGGCTCGAACGCGGGCCACGAGAAGGCGCCGGCATGGTCGCTGAACCTCGAGGCGAACCCCGTGGCGGATGTCGAGCTCCGCGGCAGTGAGCGCCGGAACGTGCTGGCCCGGATCGCCGAGGGCGAGGAGCGCGCGGAGCTGTGGCGGAAGGTGAACGAGATGTACAGCGGCTTCGACGACTACAGCGCGCGCACGACGCGCGAGATCCGCCTGTTCGTGCTCGAGCCGCGCTAGCCTGAGGGCCATGCGCTTCTTCAGCCGACCGGATCCGGGCATGGTCGACGCCGCGAACGCGCTGCCGGGCCGCGAGCGCGAGATCGATGTGCCGGCCCTGCACGAGGTGCTGGGAACGCCGCTGAAGGGGCCGTTCCCCGAGGGCTTTCGAGCAGGCAGTGTTCGGGATGGGCTGCTTCTGGGGCGAGGAGAAGGTCTTCTGGGAGGCGCCCGGCGTCTACACGACGGCCGTCGGCTACGCGGGCGGGTTCACGCCGAACCCGACCTACGAGGAGGTCTGCTCGGGACGCACCGGCCACACCGAGGCCGTGCTCGTCGTCTTTGACCCCGCCGCGACGAGCTACGAGCAACTGCTGAAGCTGTTCTGGGAGGGCCACGACCCGACCCAGGGCATGCGCCAGGGCAACGACGTCGGCAGCCAGTACCGCTCGGCGATCTACTGGCAGGACGAGGCGCAGCACGCCGCGGCCGAGGCCTCGCGCGATGCCTATCAGCAGGTCCTGACGGCCGCCGGCCACGGCGCGATCACGACCGAGATCGAACCGGGCGCACCGACCCATCCCTTCTACTACGCCGAGGACTACCACCAGCAGTATCTCGCGAAGAATCCGGGCGGCTACTGCGGCGTCGGTGGCACCGGCGTGAGCTGCCCGGTGGGGCTCACCAGCAGCAGCTGACGACACCTCGTCGCCCTGGCGGCGTCCTACCGATCGGAGATCGGCCAGCACGCGTGACCGAGCGTCTGTATCGGCCAGCACGCCACGGGGGCGGGCGGGATTTTGATTCTGCCAGGAACGACGATCCATCCATCAGGGCCAGGCCTTAACAGCAGCGACCCCGCCGAAGCGGGGCCGCTGGTTGTGGTTTGGGTTGAGCTTGAAACCGGCCGGAGGCATCCTTGCCTCCGGTCTGCGTCCGGGCTAGCCGGCCGCCGGCGCTGGGTCTGGCTGCCACGACGGAGCGTGCGGGCCACCGAGGGTGGGCACGTCCGAGGGGTAGACCTCGTTGCCATGGATCGCGTGATCGCCGATCTCCAGCTCCTCATCGGTGAGTCGCAGCGGCAGGAAGATGCCAACCACCTTGAGGATGATGAACGTCATGATCGCGGTGTAGGCGATGACCCAAACGGCCGTCTCCGCCTGCCAGCGCAGCAGCGTCCAGCTGCCGCCGAGCAGGATTCCCGTGTCCCCTGGCAGGTTCGGAGCGCCGCCCCGGCCGATGTACTCGACGATCGCCGGATCGGCCAAGAAACCGACAAGCAGACCGCCGCAGAGACCGGCGATCGCGTGCGTATAGATCACCCCCAGCGTGTCGTCGACGTGCCGGAACATCGGAGCTCGACTGAGGAACCTGATCGCCATCCAGACGATCGTCGAGCAGACGACGCCGACGATGATCGCACCCCAGCCGTTGATGAACCCGGCGGATGGAGTGATCGCGACGAGGCCGGTGATCATCCCGTTGACCGCGCCGATCATCGATGGCTTGTCGCGGAAGATGTAATCCCACGCGATCCACACCATCATCGAGACTGCGGTGGCCAGGTTGGTGTTGATCACCGCCGCGGAGGCGTTCGCGCCCGCGTAGTAGGAGTCACCACCGTTGAAGCCGTTCCAGCCGAGCCACAGCAGACCGGCACCGACCGCGACCATCAACAGGTTGTTGGGCGCGTCGATCTCGCGATCTCGTTGCAACCGTGGACCGATCACCGCCGCGAACACGAACCCTGAGACACCCGCGGAGAGATGGATGACATACCCACCGGAGTAGTCCAACGCGCCGTGCGCCGCGAAGTAGCCGCCGCCCCAGATCAGGAAGGCGTTGACCGCGTAGACGAACGTGATCCACAGCGCCACATACGGGATCCAGGCCTTGAAGTTGACCCGCCCGAGCACCGATCCGAGCGCGAGGATCGGGGTGATCGCCGCGAACACGAACTGGAAGTAGACGAGCGACGCCTCGGGGAAGTGGAACGGCGGACCGGTCGTGATCGACGAGATTTCCGCCTGGCCCTCCTCACCGACGTGACTGAGCACGCTGCCCGGTTCGCCGAGTGCCGTACCGAGGAACCCTTTGGTCCCGAAGATGCCCGAGCCGCTCTTCGCGATCGGATGGCCGAAGCCCATCTTGAACGCCCACAGGACCCAGACGATCAGCGTGACGCAGAACGCGACGAACGTGAGCATCATGCTGTTCACCGACCAGCGCTTCTGCATCACACCGCCGTACAGAACTGCCAGTCCGGGGAGGCTCATCAGCCCCACGAACGTCGCCGCCGTCATCTGCCATGCGTTGTCTCCGGCGTTGAGCCAGGATGGGTAGCTTGCCCAGGTCATGTGCCTCCGTTTCCCTGCGGTTGTTGTGGATCTGACGACGCTCCGCCCAGCCTGGACGGAGCGCAGCCAATTACGTCTCGGTATCAAAGCCGCCATGCGCCGCAGCGGGTAGGGACACCGTGGCCAACACTTTGCTGAGGGCTTTCGACATTTGGATAGACGCCCCCACGGATCGCCGTCAGGAGACGGGCTGGGGCGCTCAGCCGAAGGGGAAGCCGGCCTTGCGGCAGGCTTCGCGCAACTCGGCGGTGACACCCTTGAAAGCGCCGGGCGAGGCGCACACGGCTCTGCCTTTCGCGCCGCACTCGTGGACCTGCGCGCCGCCGAGCGTGCTGGCGAACGTGAAATCGACGCAGTCCTTGCGCGCGGGCGCGCCAGCTCGTGAGCGCATAGGCGCCGAGCGCGATGGCGCCGAGCGCGACGCAGGCGAGCACGACGGCGATGATCGTCCGCTCGCGCCGCCCCCAGCGCAGTGGCTCGGACAGCCGCTTGGACTGGTCCTGCATGATCATCGTCACAGGCGCGAGCCTACCGCGTGGTCGAGGCGCGACCGCGCGCGGGGTGAGGGAGGCTGGCTACTGTCCGGCGGGCGGCTCGTCCGCCGCATCGCCGGAGCCAGCGGGCTGAAAGGCGAGCGCCGCCGAGTTGATGCAGTAGCGCTGGGCGGTCGGACCGGGACCGTCGTCGAAGACGTGGCCGAGATGCCCGCCGCAGGTGCGGCAAACGACCTCGGTGCGGCGCATGAAGAGGCTGTTGTCGGGGCGCAACTCGACCGCCTCGGCGACCGCGGGCTCGGTGAAGCTCGGCCAGCCCGTGCCGGAGTCGAATTTCGTGTCCGAGCCGAACAGCATCGCGCCGCAGGCCGCGCAGCGGTAGGAGCCGTCGGCCTTGTGGTGGACATACTCACCCGTGAACGGCGCCTCGGTACCGGCCTTGCGCAGCACCTCGTACTGCTCAGGCGTCAACTGCTCGCGCCACTCCTGGTCGGTCTTCTCGACTTTCGTCTCGCTCATCTCTCCATGAAGTTCTAGCAGCACCGCCCTCACCGCCCCTGAGTGCCTCACCACCCCCTTCAGGATGCCTCGTCTCCCTGTTATCGTGATGTTTACGTTCACGTCAACTTCCCCCAAATCTCGCTTCGGCGTCGCCGCCGGCCACGAGCACTACAAGTGGTGGGCGCTCTCCTGCACGAGCCTCGGGATGCTGCTCGCGGCGACTAACTCGGGGACGTTGATCATCGCCCTGCCCGACCTCGAGCGCTCGCTGCACGCCAGCCTCTTGGCGCTCGTGTGGGTGATCCTCGCCTACCTGATCGCCGCGACGGTGCTCGTGCTGATGGCCGGGCGCCTCAGCGACCTGTTCGGGCGCAAGCGCGCCTACGTCGGCGGCTTCCTGCTGTTCGCCTTCGCCTCGCTCGGAGCGGGCTTCGCGCCGAACGCAGACGTCCTGATCGTGTGGCGCGTGCTGCAGGGGATCGGCTCGGCCTTCCTGTTCGCGAACGCCGCGGCGCTGGTCACCGACGCCTTCCCGAAGGAGGAACTCGGCCTCGCGATGGGCACGAACACGATGGTCGCCGCGATCGGCCTGGCGATCGGCCCGGTGCTCGGCGGCGCGCTCGTGGCGATCTCCTGGCACTGGGTGTTCTGGTTCAACGTCCCATTCGCGCTCGCCGGCGCGATCTGGGGTGCGCTGATCCTGCGCGAGCTCGTCAAACCAGACCAGATCCGCGGCTACGACGTGCTCGGCAACATCACCTTCATCGTCGGGCTGACGGGCCTGGTGCTGGGCATCTCGCGCGGCGGGATCAGCGGCTGGGACGACCCTGATCGTGATCGTCGGCCTGATCCTGGCGGCCGTGCTGCTGCCGATCTGGGTGCTGATCGAGAGCCGCTCGCGCGCGCCGATGCTCGATCTGAGGATCTTCAAGAACCGCCTGTTCGCAGCCGCGAGCGCCGCCTCCTTCATCAACGGGCTCGCGCGCTTCGCGCTGATGTTCCTGTTCGTCTTCTACTTCCAGGGCGCGCAGGCGAACTCGCCGATCGAAGCCGGGATCAAGCTGATCCCGCTCGCGCTGGGGATGCTCGTCGCCTCCCCCCTGGCCGGCATCTACGCCGACCGCCACGGCTCGCGCACGCTGGCCGCGCGGCGGCATGCTCGTGAGCGCGATCGGCCTGGCGGGGATGACGACGCTCGGCGTGCACACCCCCTACTGGCAGAGCGGTCTGTGGCTGCTGCTCGTCGGCGCCGGCTCGGGCATGTTCAACAGCCCGAACACCGCCGCGATGATGGGCACCGTCCCCCCCGACCGGCGCGGGATCGCGGCGGGCGCGAGGACGCTGCTGCAGAACACCGGCGCCGTGCTCTCGATCGCGTTCGTGCTCGCGATCGTCACCTCGGCCGTGCCGAAGGCGACGCTGTTCGCGGTCTTCTCCGGCGTTACGAAGGGGCTCTCCGAAGCGAAGCTCGCGCCGTTCATCGACAACATGCACGTCGCGCTGTGGGTGCTCACCGCGACCTCGCTGGTGGGCGCGTTCGTCTGCCTGCTGCGCCCGAAGCACATGTCAGTCGCGGAGTCCGCGACGCTGTCCTTCGAGGAGCACACCACGCAGACGGCGTCGGACCTGCCCACAAGCGAGGTCGGAACGGCAGGCCAGGCGCCCGCGAGCGGATCGGGCAAGCTCGGCCCGGGCAAGGCCGATCGCGACGACGAGCTCACCCCTGGCAAGATCGCGGCGAGATCGCGAGTGCGCGTATGAGCACCCCACCGACTGAGCCCAGCCTGCGCATCGGCGACGTCGCCAAGCTGGCCGGCACGACCCCGCGCACGATTCGCTACTACGAGGAGATCGGCCTGCTGCCCCAGGCGCCCGCGCGCGTGTCGGGCCAGCACCGGCTGTACACCGAGAGCGAGGTCGAGCGCCTGCGCGAGGTGATGCGCCTGAAGGACCTGCTCGGGGTCTCGCTCGAGCAGCTGAAGACGCTGCTCGCCGCCGAGGACGCGCGCGCGGCGGTCCGCGCCCAGCTGCGCCGCGACGACGTCCACCCCGAGCGCCGCGGCGAGCTGCTCGCCGAGGCGCTCGGCCACATCGAACGCCAGCTCGAGCTCGTCCGCGCCCGCCAAGCAGAGCTGGCGACGCTGGAGGACGAGCTGCGCGAGAGCCACAAGCGCGTGCGCCGCAAGCTGCGCGAGCTCGACAGGGACCCCGCGCCGACGGACCCCGCCGCGAAGGACCCCGCGCTGAGCACCACCGCCTGATGACGAAACGCCCTGACGCCCGCCACCGCATGGGTCTACGGGCGTAGACCCACCGGATCACGGCGAGGCCATCGGGAGCTCGCCGGCCGGTTTGTAAGGTGAGGAGAACCCAATGTTCGACCGAGACAGAGGAGCCTGAGTGGAGCGCAAGTGGTGGACCCTGATCGCCGTCTCGCGTGGCGATCTTCATGCTGTTGCTCGACATCACGGTCGTGAACGTCGCGCTGCCGGACATCCAGCGCTCGCTGCACTCCTCGTTCTCCGACCTGCAGTGGGTCGTCGACGCCTACGCGCTGACGCTCGCCACGTTCCTGCTCACCTCGGGCTCGATCGCGGACCTGATCGGGCGCAAGCGCGTGTTCATCGCCGGCCTGTTCGTGTTCACGACCGCCTCGGCGGTCTGCGGCCTGTCGACCACGCCGCTGATGCTGAACCTCGCGCGCGCCGTCCAGGGCACCGGCGGGGCGATGATGTTCGCGACCGCGCTCGCGCTGATCGCCCAGGCGTTCCACGGCAAGGAGCGCGGGACGGCCTTCGGCGTGTTCGGCGCGGTCACCGGCGCGAGCGGTGGCGGTCGGACCGGTGCTCGGCGGGATCATCACCTCGGGCCTCGGCTGGGAGTGGATCTTCTTCGTCAACGTCCCGATCGGCATCGTCGCCGTGTTCATCGCCGTTCGCGAAGGTCGAGGACTCGCGCGACCCGAACGCCACCGGCGTCGACTGGGCGGGCCTCGTGACGTTCTCCGGCGCGCTGTTCCTGCTCGTGTACGCGCTCGTCCAGGGCAACGAAAAGGGCTGGGGCTCGACCGAGATCGTCACCTTCCTGGTCGTCGCCGTCGTGCTGCTGGTCGCGTTCGTGCTCGTCGAGCATCTGCAGAGCCGCCCGATGCTCGACCTCTCGCTGTTCCGCCGGCCCGCCTTCACGCGGCGCGAGCATCGTCGCGTTCACCCTCTCGAGCTCGTTCTTCGCGATGTTCCTCTACCTCACCCTCTACATCCAGGACGTGCTCGGCTACAGCCCGCTGCAGGCGGGGCTGCGATTCCTGCCGACGACGCTGCTGTCGTTCATCGTCGCGCCGATCGCGGGCCGGCTGAGCGTGCGCATGCCGGTGCGCCTGCTGCTCGGCTCGGGCCTCATGCTGATCGGTATCGGCCTGCTCGCGATGACCGACAGTCGACGCGGCCTCGACCTGGACCGTGCTGATCCCCGGCTTCATCCTCGCCGGCGCCGGCGTCGGCCTCGTCAACCCGCCGCTGGCCTCGACCGCGATCGGCGTGGTCCCGCCAGGAGCGCTCGGGGATGGCCTCCGGGATCAACTCGACCTTCCGCCAGGTCGGGATCGCCACGGGCATCGCCGGGCTGGGCGCCGTCTTCCAGCACAGCGTCACCCAGGGCACCACGGCGGCGCTGCGCTCGAGCGGACAGGCGCACGAGGTCCTCGGCGCCGCCCACGGCCAGCTCGGGCACGCTGCTGGAGTCCGGCGAAGTCACCCAGATCGCCCACTCGCTCTCCGCCGCCGCGCGCGCGGCGCTCGATCACTCCTACCGCGTCGGCTTCACCGAAGCGTTCACGACGATCGCGCTGATCGCCGCCGTGATCGCGCTCGTGGGCGCCGTGCTGGCGTTCGTGCTCGTGCGCAGCCGCGACTTCGTCTCCGCCGGCGAGGCTGCCCGCCGCGCAGGCCGCCGAGCCGGAGCCGGTCGCGGTCGCCGCGGGATGAGACATGCGGACAGCCCCTCGACCGTTGCCGAGAGTCTGCGACGCAGGACGCCTAGCTCCGCCGATGTCTCGCGCCACAAGCTCAGACGTGACCGGCCGGACCGGCTTGATTGGACTCCCCTCCAACCCGCGCCTCATACCCGCGACAGTCGAGCACCGGCAGCCGGGGATAGCGCGGATAGGCTGGATCCTCGCGCGAGCGTTCGCACAGCAAGAACGTCGAACCTCGCGTGTTCGGCACGTCCCGCTTGTGTCTGCAGCTCACGCACAACCCGCGCGGGTCCGCGTCTCGGCGGGGAGTGTCGCGGGCACGGGCATGACCGCAGCGTAGTGACCTCCGCGACAACGGCATGCAATAATCGTTGACTAAACAACTATGACCACCTTTTACCGACTACTTGGCTTTCTGCGCCCCTACAAGCGCGGCATGATCATCTCCTGGACGCTGGCGAGCCTCGCGATGGTGATGACCGTCGCGCTGCCCGCCCTGACCGGCCGCGCGGTGCAGATCATCAGCACCGGCCCCCACCACCAGGCCGCGGCGCAGGCGAGCGCACGCCACGAACTGACGCTGATCGCCGGCGCGATCGCGCTGATCGTGCTCGCTGCGCTGGGGGTTCATGTACTGGCGGCGGATGGTCGCCGGGCGGCTCTCGCTCGGCGTCGAATACGACCTGCGCAAGCTGCTCTACGGCCATCTGCAGCAGCTCGAGCTCGGCTTCTTCGACCGCCAGCAGACCGGCCAGCTGATGTCGCGCGCGACCGTCGACCTGCAGGCCGTGCGCTTCTTCCTCGGCTACGGGCTCGTGTTCATCCTGCAGTCGATCCTCACGATCGTGCTCGCGGGGATCGTGATGATCGTCATCGAACCGCGCCTCGGCCTGATCTCGCTCGCGCCCGTGCCGTTCGTGGTGCTGATCTCCTACCGCTACGGCCGCCGCGCGCGCCCGGCGATCCAGGAGACCCAGCAGCGCATCGCCGAGCTGACCGCCGACGCCGAGGAGAACATCTCCGGCGTGCGCGTCGTCAAGGCCTTCGCCCGCGAGCCGCGCCAGCTGCAGCGCTTCCAGCGCAGCGTCGGGCGCGTCTTCAGCCAGGCGATGGTCGCGACCCGCCTGGAAGCGAAGTTCAACCCGATGATCGGCTTCCTGCCCCAGCTCGGCCTCGCCGCGGTGCTGCTGATCGGGGGCAACGCCGTGATCCACGCGCACCTGACGCTCGGCCAGTTCACCGCCTTCTACCTCTACCTGAACATGCTGATCGCGCCGATGCGCACGCTCGGCGTGATCCTCAACCTCGCCCAGCGCGCCACCGCCTCGGGCGCGCGCCTCTTCCAGGTGCTCGACCGCCCGCCGCGGCTGACCGCGCCGCCCGGCGCCCCGCCGCTGCCGCCCGGCAACGGGCACGTGCAGACTGCAGGGCGTCACGCTGCGCTACGACGAATCCGACGAGTTCGGCGCGGCGTACTCGGCGACGACGAGCACCCCGAGCTCCGCTGCCGGCACCGCCCCCGCGACGACGAGCACCTCGAACGGGACATCGAACGGCGACGTCGCCGGATCACCCCGCCCGGGCGGTGCTGAGCGACATCGACCTCGACATGCCCGCCGGGCGCACGATCGCGCTCGTCGGCGCCACCGGCTCGGGCAAGACCAGCCTCGTCTCGCTGATCTCGCGGCTCGTACGACGTCGAGCGCCGGGCGCGTCCTGCTCGACGGCGCCGACGTGCGCGAGGTCGACCTGCGCTCGCTGCGCCAGGCCGTCGCGGTCGTCAGCGACGACCCGTTCCTGTTCTCGCAGACCGTCGCCGAGAACATCGCCTACGCGCGGTCCCGAGCGCCACCCGCGCGAGGCGATCGAGCAGGCCGCCCGCCGCGCCCAGGCGCACGAGTTCATCGAGCGCCTGCCCGACGGCTACGACACGCGCGTCGGCGAGCGCGGCCTGACCCTGTCCGGCGGCCAGCGCCAGCGCCTGGCGATCGCCCGCGCGCTGCTCGCCGACCCGCGCGTGCTGATCCTCGACGACGCCACCTCCTCGGTCGACGCCTCCACCGAGCGCCAGATCAAGCTCGCGCTCGACGAGGCGATGGCCGGACGCACCACCTTCATCATCGCCCACCGCCTCTCGACGATCGCGCTCGCCGACGAGATCGTCGTGCTCGACCACGGCCGGATCGTCGCGCACGGCAACCACGAGGAACTGCTCGACGCCTCCGAGCTGTACCGCGAGATCGTCGAAAAGGGCCTCCCCGACCAGGTCTTCCTGACGCGCGAGCTGCCGCGCGAACGAGAGGTCAGCGGGATATGAGCGCGCACGGCGGCCGCGGAATGGGTGGCGGTGGTGGCGGGCGCGGACTCGGCCCGGGGTCTGCGCGCGGCGGCTCGCAGTGGGACGGCGAGCGCGCCGCGAAGGGCACGCGCGGGCGCAACCTGCGCGGCCTGCTGCGCTGCTGCGTCCCTACCGCCTGCGCGTGAGCGCGATGTTGACAGCGCTCGTCCTCGGCACCGCCGCCTCGCTGGCGCCACCGCTGCTGGCCAAGGTCGCGATCGACGACGGCATCGACCGCCACGACACCCACACGCTCGTGCTCGTCGTGATCGCGTTCCTCGTCTCCGCGCTGCTCGTCTGGGCGATGACCTACGCGCAGACCTACCTCGTCGGCTGGGTCGGCCAGCGCGCGCTCGCGGACCTGCGCCTGCGCATCTTCACCCACCTGCAGCAGCCAGCCGATCGGCTTCTACGAGAGCCGCCCCGCCGGCGTGCTGATCTCGCGCATGACCAACGACGTCGAGGCGCTGGAAAGCCTCGTCACCGACTCCGTCGTGACGCTGTTCCAGGCCGGCCTGACGCTCGTCGGGGCGGTCGTCGTGCTGCTGTTCCTGGATGTCAAGCTCGCGCTGCTGACGTTCTGCGTCGTCCCCTTCGTCGCCGCCGGCTCGATCTGGTTTCGGCTCGTCTCGGCCGGCGCGTTCCGGCGCACGCGCGAGACGATCGGCGCGATCACCGCCTACCTGCAGGAGACCCTGTCGGGGATCCGCGTCGTGCGCAGCTTCGGCCAGGAGCCCCACCACGAGGCGCAGTTCGCGGAGCTGAACACCGAGAACTGCGACGCGAACATGGTCACCGTCAAGCTCAACGCCGCCTACTTCCCGACGGTCGAAATGCTCTCCGGGGTCGCGCTCGCGCTGATCGTCCTGTACGGCGGCTACCAGGCGCTCGAAGGCCACATCACCGCGGGCACCGTCGTCGCGTTCGTCGGCACCCTGTCGTTCCTGTTCGAACCGATCCAGCAGCTCTCCCAGCTCTACACCACCTACCAGTCCGGGATGGCCGCGCTGGAGAAGATCTTCCAGCTGCTGGACGTCACGCCGGACCTGACCGACCGAGCAGGGGCGACCCCGCTGCGACCGCATCCGCGGCGAAGTCCGCTTCGAGGATGTCTCCTTCGCCTACACGAAGGACGCGGTCGTGCTCGAGCACATCGACCTGACGATCCCTCCCGGCCAGACCGTCGCGCTCGTCGGCGCCACCGGCGCGGGCAAGTCGACGATCGCCAAGCTCGTCGCGCGCTTCTACGACCCGACCTCCGGTCAGATCCTCGTCGACGGGCACGACCTGCGCGAGGTCTCGAGCGACTCGCTGCGCTCGCAGATGGGGATCGTGCCGCAGGAGGCGTTCCTGTTCTCCGGCACGATCGGCGAGAACATCGCCTTCGGCCGCCCGGACGCCGAGGAGAGTCAGATCCGCGAGGCCGCGGCGGCGGTCGGCGCGGACGAGTTCATCGCAGAGCTCCCCCACGGCTACGACACCGAGGTCGGCGAGCGCGGCGCGCAGCTCTCCTCCGGCCAGCGCCAGCTGATCGCGTTCGCCCGCGCGCTGATCGCCGACCCGCGCATCCTGATCCTCGACGAGGCGACCTCCAACGTCGACCTGCACACCGAGGGCCGGATCGAGGCCGGCCTGCGCCGCCTGCTCGCGGGGCGCACCTCGATCGTGATCGCCCACCGCCTCTCCACGATCCGCCAGGCCGGCCGGATCGTCGTGCTCGAACACGGTCGGATCGTCGAGCAGGGCACCCACGACGAGCTGATCGCCGCCGAGGGCCGCTACTTCGAGCTCTACCGCGACTGGGCCCACAGGCCGCGGCGTGACTCGCAGGCCGCGGCGTGACAAGGTAGCTCCGGGACAGGGACTCGAACCCCAATCTCCCGGACCAGAACCGGGCGTCACTGCCAATTGGACTATCCCGGACAGTGCCTTCGCGGAGAAGGATAGTAAATGCAGGCGTCGCGGCCCAGTGCTCGCCAGCCGAGCCTCAGCTTCGCCGGCGCGAAGCTCCGACGTGGGTGATCCGTCCTGACGGGCGCCGGCCGGGTCCGGGCTCAGACGGGCTGGCCGTTCGGCGCGAAGAAGGCGGTGATCGCCTCCTCGAGGCCGGTGTCGAGCACCAGCAGAACCTCGTCGCCGGCCTCGATCACGGTGTCTGCCTTGGGCACGAAGCCGGTCCCGTCGCGCAGCACCGAGATGATCAGGCTGCCGTCGGGCAGCGCGATATCCGAGACCTTCACGCCGACCGTCGGCGCGTCCTCGCTGACCTCCAGCTCGATGATCTCCAGGCGCTCCTCTTCGAGCGCGAGCAGGTGCACGAGCCCGTAGCGCGGGACCTCGTGCTCGATCAGGCGCAGGATCAGGTCGGTCGCCGAGACCGCCGGCTGGATCCCGAGCAGCCTGAAGTGATCGTGGTTGCGCGGGTTGTTCACGCGCGCGATGATCCGTTCGCACAGGTACTTCTCCTTGGCGACCTGGCAGACGAGCATGTTGTCCTCGTCGTCCCCGGTCACCGCGACGACGAGATCGGCGCGCTGGATCCCCGAGCGCTCGAGCACCCACAGCTCGGTCGCGTCGCCGTACTGCGCGGCGTGCTCGAACTCCTCCTCGATCGCCAGGTAGCACGCGCGCGAGGACTCGATCAGGGTCACCTCGTGCCCCTTCACGATCAGCTCGCGCGCGAGGTTGCGCCCGACCTTGCCGGCCCCGACGATGATCGCGTACATGGTCTCGGTCTCCTCGCTCAGGCCTGCTGGATCGAGAGCGCGCTCTCGAACATCTCGATCGCGTGCCGGGTGGGAGAGATCGTCTGCAGGCCCTGCGCGCCGTACCAGCCGGCGCGGGCGGGGTCCATCACCCGTACGAGCGCCTTCTCGACGCCGAAGCGCTTCTGTGCGATCTGGGCGATGATCAGGTTGGTGTTGTCGCCGCCGGTGGAGGCGATGAACACGTCGGCGCGTTCGATCCCGGCCTCGACGAGCGCATCGACCTCCAGCGCCGTCCCGACCGTGAACTGACCCTGCGCGTCCTCCCAGCTCTCGCTCTGCCCTGCGTCGAGGCGCTCGTGGGAGAGCGGATCCTGGTCGAGCACGGAGACTTCGTGCCCCGCCGCCAGCGCAGATTTGGCGACCGCCGAGCCGACGCGGCCGGCGCCGACGATCAGGACGAACATTGAGCAAGGACAGACATCGTGCGGACGTGGAGATTAGACGATGGGAGCCTCTGCTCGCTGCGGTCCCTTTGGCTGCTCGCCCGCGGCACGATCCGCCGCGGAGCGCTCCTCCGTGGAGCCGGCCGCCGGCGCCGTCACGATCACCCGGCAGGTGGCCTTGGCGATCACGTACTTGGTGACCTCCCCCACGAAGTTCTCCAGCGGCCCGCCGCGCCCTCCCAGGCCCGCGCCGCCACGGATCCGCGAAGGTTCCTCGGCGCCGAGCACGATCGCTTCGACGCCGCGGCGGCGCGCCTCCTCGACGATCGCGTAGCCGGCACGGCGCGTGCGCACGGTGGCCGTGGCGACGTAGACGCCGCCGTACTCCTCCCCCACCGCCTTCGCCCGCGCGAGCGCCTGGCGGGCGTGCTTGACCTGCTCCTCGGGCAGGCGCGCGTCGAGCGGCAGCGACATCGGCATCACAAATATCCAAACGGCCTCGATCGTCGCCGTCTCGTTCTCGTTCTCGCTGTCGGCCTCCTCGGTCGGCTCGCCCGCGGCCAGCCGCGCCGCCGTCTGCACGATGTCCTCGTCGAGCTTGGTGCCGAACAGCGGCACGAGGATCGAGCCGTAGTCGCGCTCGGCCGGCGGCTCCGCGCGCAGGATCTGCGGGGAGACCGTCACCCGCGCCGTCAGCGAGGTCTCGTCCGCGCGCCGGTAGACGACGTAGCCGAGGATCCCGAACACCATCCAGCCCAGCCCGACGTAGCGAGCCGGTTCGTGGAGCGCGATCACGGCCACCCAGCCGGCGCCGCAGATCAGCGCCCCGAGGACGGCGGGCAGCGGCAGCTCGCCGCCGCCCACCCGCACCGACAGCGGCACCCTGTAGGGGCGGTCGCGGTCGGGCTCGGTGTAGCGCAGCCGGCAGATCGACAGGTGCGCGATCGTGAACGCGAGCATCGCGCCGAAGGCGTAGATCCCGACGAGGAAGTCGAGATCCTCGGGCACGACCAGCGCCGCGGCGAGCAGGCCCGCGAGCGTGATCAGCACATACGGGGTCGAGCGCTGTGGATGCAGGCGCCCGAGGCCGCTGGGGATCTGGCGGTTGGTCGAGAGCGAGTAGGCCAGCCGCGAGAGGCCGAGCATCGCCGAGTTCGCGGCGGCGATCAGCGTCAGCGTCGCCAGCGCCCCCACCACGTATCTGAGCGTGTGCGCCAGCCAGTGCGGGTGGATCTGCGTGACGATCCCGATCACGGGGTCGTTCAGATAGCGCCCGGCCAGCTCGGTGTGGCCAGCGTGCACGGGCAGCGCGGTGACCGCGACGAGCGCGATTCCGACATAGCCAAAGATCACCGTCACGGCGCCGCTGCCGACCATATGCTTGAGGCCGCGCCGGCCAATCCTCACCTCTCCCGCCAGGCCGGCCGCGGACTCGAGGCTGGTGAAGGAGATCACGGCGACCGTCATCGCGAACACTAGATCCGACCATTTCGGCGCGCTGCCCAGGTGGATCGGGTCGACCAGCTTGCTTGGGTTGAAGAACAGGATCAGCCCGATCACGACGATCAGCAACTGCACCAGCAGATCGCCCGCGACCAGCATGCCAACGCGCCGCGAGCGGCGGGCGCCGAAGCCGCGGATGTTGCCGAGCACGACGATCGCGATGAACGCGAACGAGAGCAGCAGCGCCTCGGTGTGATGGCCCAGCGGAGCCCAGAAGACGCGCAGGTACTGGGTCGCCGAGAAGGCGCAGACGGCGATCAGGATGATGTAGTCGAGCAGGATCGCCCAGCCGGCGATGAAGCTGACGAGCTCGTTGAACGCGTAGCGGGCGAAGACGGTCGAGCCTCCGCGGTCCTGGTGCAGCGAGGCGCCCTCCACGTAGGTCATCGCCGTCAGCACGAACAGCAGCGCCGCGAACAGGAACACGAGCGGGGTCAGCCCGAGCGCGTGCCCCGCGATCACGCCGAGCGAGAAGTAGATCGCGCTGGCCAGCGACGTATAGACGACCGTGAACAGCACGGGCGAGCCGATGCTGCGCCTGACCGTCACGCGCGAGCGGGCCGCGAGCGCCGCTGTGGCGCGCTCGGCCTCCCCGACGGCGCCGGTTGCCCCGCCGCCGCCGCTGGTCGCGTGCGCGTCGCCCATGGAAGCGGAATCGGGAGCGGTGGTGGGATCCCGATCACCCCCCGCGGCGGAGGTTTCATCGCTTGGCATGCTCACGACCCCCGCTTGCCCCGCTTCGTCTCCAGGTACAGCCGGCCGCCACCGGCCGCGATGAACAGCAGGCCCAGCAGCAGACGCGGCGAGATGACACCCCCGTGCCCGTCTATGGCCTGTGTGATCAGCGCCACGCCGATGACGACCATCACCAGAGAGAACACGAACGTCGCCGAGCGGTGCGCCTGTTGGCCGGTCATCTTCGACTGAGCTTAAGACCTAAGCCGCGTGACTCAATCGTGGCAAAAGTGCGCGGAGAGTGTGACAGGAAGATAAAGGTCCCGGGGAGGAGCATTCATGAAAGAGAGTGCGTGTCACGTTGGTTATACGCGGTTTCGAAAAGAGGGCTGCGGCGCTCCGCCTTTATTTGTCTGGCGGAGCGCAGCTCATCCGGCGAGATACCCGCCCATCCTCCCCGCCCCAGCGACGGAGACGAGCAGGAGTAGTTATCAGGCGATTATCAGGTGATCAGCGGGATGATCAGGATCGCGACGATGTTGGCGACCTTGATCATCGGGTTGATCGCGGGACCGGCGGTGTCCTTGAACGGATCGCCGACCGTATCGCCGGTCACCGAGGCTGCATGCGCTTCCGAGCCCTTGCCGCCGAACGCGCCGTCCTCGATCAGCTTCTTCGCATTGTCCCACGCGCCACCGCCGGCGGTCATCAGCACGGCGAAGAAGAAGCCGACGACGATCACGCCGATCAACAGCCCGCCGAGCGCCTGCTGGTCGATCAGCCCGACGATCAGCGTCAGCACGATCGGCAGCAGCGAGGGCAGGATCATCTCGCGCTGCGCGGTCTTCGTGACGATGTCCACACACCGCGCGTAGTCGGGCTCTTCGGTGTAGTCCATGATCCCCGGGTGCTCGCGGAACTGGCGGCGCACCTCCTCGACGACCGCGCCGCCGGCGCGACCGACGGCCTCGATCGAGAGCGAAGCGAACAGGCACACCATCAGGCCGCCGAGCAGCAGGCCGATCAGTACGGGCGGTTCGTTGATGCCGAAGGAGATCGAGTGTCCAAGCTTGCCTTCGAGTTCTTTCTGGAAGCAGGCGAACAGCACGATCGCGGCGAGCACCGCGGAGCCGATCGCATAGCCCTTGGTGACGGCCTTGGTCGTGTTGCCGACCGCGTCGAGCCGATCGGTGACCTTGCGGACCTCCTCGGGCAGATCGGCCATCTCCGCGATTCCGCCGGCGTTGTCGGTGATCGGGCCGAAGGCGTCGAGCGCGACGATCAGGCCGGTCAGCGAGAGCAGACCCACAGCGGCGACGCCGATCCCGTAGATGCCGGTCACGCCGCCGCCCGCGAGCTTCCAAGCACCGAGCATGCCGAGCACGATCACCAGCGCGGGTAGCGCCGTGGCCTGCAGCCCCGAGGAGAAGCCCTGGATGATGTTCGTCGCGTGGCCGGTGATCGACGCTTTCGCGGTCTTCTTCACCGGCGAGAAGCGGGTCGAGGTGTAGTATTCGGTTATTCCGAATAGCAGCGCGGTGACGGCGATACCAATCAGCGAGCACAGGTACAGGTGCCACCATTTCGGGGTGTTGACGGCGCTGCCAACGTCCTTGAAGGTCAAGCTGCGCATCAACCAGTAGGTGATCGGCGCGAACGCAGCCGCCGCGATCAGGCCGGAGACGGCGAGCCCCTGCAGGAGCGCGCGCTCGACGTTGTCGGTGTTGGTGCGCACCGCGAACGTGCCGATGATCGAGGCGATGATCGCCGCCCCGCCGAGCACGAGTGGATACAGCGCGACCTGCGTCGACTCGTGGAAGGTGAGCACGCCGAGCAAAATCACGGCGACCGCGGTCACCGCGTAGGTCTCGAACAGGTCGGCCGCCATGCCGGCGCAGTCGCCGACGTTGTCCCCTACGTTGTCGGCGATCGTCGCCGGATTGCGCGGATCGTCCTCGGGAATGCCCGCCTCGACCTTGCCGACCAGATCGGCGCCGACGTCGGCCGCCTTCGTGAAGATGCCGCCGCCGAGCCTCGCGAACACGGAGATCAGCGAGCCGCCGAAGCCGAGGCCGATCAGCGCGTCGACGGCCGTTTTCGGGCTGTCGTTGAAGAACGAGGTCAGCGCGCCGTAGTAACCGGCGACGCCGATCAGCGCGAGCCCGACCACGAGCAGGCCTGTGATCGCACCGCCGCGGAAGGCGACCTTCAGGGCTGGCGAGACGCCGTCGCGCGCGGCCTCCGCCACGCGCGCGTTTGAGCGCACGGACACGTTCATGCCGATGTAGCCGGTCGATCCCGACAGCAGGCCGCCGATCGCGAAGCCGCAGGCGACCGCGATGTTCTGGATGAAGATCAGCGCGATGAACAGCACGACCCCGGCGACGGCGATCGTTGTGTACTGGCGGTTCAGGTAGGCGCGCGCGCCCTGTTGGACGGCCAGCGAGATGCCCTGCATCTTCTCGTTGCCCGGCGAAAGCGCCAGCAGCGCGCGTGTCGTCACCAGGCCATAGACCACGGCACAGGCCGCGCAGACGAGGGCGACGACGACCCCATGGTTCATCAGAAAGCTACTCAACAGAAATCCTCCGCGGTCTTGTTAGCGTGCCGCGCGAGGATGTATCGCGCGTCCGTATCTCCCCTGCCCCCGGCCCCGCTCCTCAGAGCGCATTCCCCGGCGGAAAGGCGCGCGCAGTCTATCGTGCCGGTCCCCGGAACGCAGTTCTCGAGTGGGACGCTCAGCGTCCCGGCACCCATAGCCTGCCGCTCGACTCCGCCGGACCTGGCCCGGGCTCGTCCTCCGCGGGCGGTTTGACGGGCTCCTGCGCGGCCTCTTGCGCCGCCGCGGCCGGCTGCTGCTGCTGCTGAGAGGATGGCGAGCCCTGCTCCGCCCCACCGCCGGCCTGGGCCGCGCGCGCGTAGGCCATCTGCAACTGCGACAGCGCATCGCGCAGCGGTCGCAGTTCCTGGGCGGGCGCGCGCCGTTCGAGGATCTCCAAGAGCGCCCGCACGCTGTCGACCGCGTCGCGCACCTGCTCCAGATCGCGCTCGCCTTCGGAGCCCGGGGCCAACCCGAGCCGGCGTCCACCCAGGTTCAGCAGCGACACCGCGCTCTGCAGGATCATGTCGGCGCTGGTGATACGGCTCAGTTCCGCTTCGTAGGCCGCGCGTAGCTCCTCCTCGCTCGGCTGCTGGGCCGTTCCCCCTCGAGGATCGCCTCCAGCAGGCGCACCCGCCTGCGCCTGCGGATCGCCGCCGGTCGGCGGGCCCGCCTGTGCCGAGGGACCCTGTGCCTCAGGATCGTGCGCCGACGGATCGTGTGCTGATGGATCGCTGCTCATAGCTTCGCTTCCTCCTGTCTGCTTGCTCGGGCGGAGATCGGCTCTGCGCGGCTCACGCGACCACCTCCTCTGAATATGTCTGGCGGGTCTCCGCCACCGAGGCCGCGAAGACCTGCTCGCGCGTGGCGCCCGCCGCGATCCGCTCGCGCTGGCGCTGCGCTCCGTTGCGCTCGGGGAAAGCCGGCTCGATGCCCAGCTCGGCGCGGACCGGCGCCGTCCAGGCGGCCAGGCGCTCGATCGCTGCGCGGGCCGGGTACTCCTCGCCGCGCTGCAGATCGATCAGGCTGCCGTCGAGGCCGAAGCGGATCGCCCGCCACATGTTCTCCTCGACCATCCGCGGCGGCGGATCGCGGAAGGGCACGCCCTCATCCACGTCGCGCAGCGCCTGGCCGATACACGCGACCATCAGCGCGGCGAGCGCGTCGGACTCCCCGGCGGTGCTCTGCGCGTCGCAGATCCGCACCTCCACGGTGCCGAAGCCAAAGTGCGGCCTGACCGACCACCAGACCTGCGTGAACTCGACGATCGAGCGCGTGCGCACGAGCCATTCGATGTACTCGCGGTACGCCGCCCAACCGCCGAACGCGTCGGGCACCCCGCAGCGGGGGAAGCTCTTGGTGAAGCTCTGCGTCCGCGCCGAGTGCAGCCCGGTATCGCGCCCGTCCAGGTAGGGGGAGTTGGCGGAGATCGCCAGCAGCACCGGTAGCAGCGGGCGCAGGCGGTCGCAGACGCGCACCGCGCGATCGATCTCGCGCACGCCGACGTGGACGTGCAGGCTGAAGGTGTTGTTGCGCCAGGCGACGTACTTCAGCCCCTCCTCGACCCGGCGGTAGTGCTCGGTGTCGATGATCGGCTGCTCGCGGTAGTCGGCCCAGGGATGCGTCCCGGTGGCGCCGAGCGCGGCGTCGTGGGCGGCCGCGAGCGCGAACAGGCCTTTGCGCCGCTCGCGCTGGCGCGCAAGCGCATCGTGCAGGTCGGCGCCGGCGCCGGAGATGATCTCGATCTCCGAGGAGATCAGCTCGCCAGTGATGTGCTCGTGCAGCACGTTGTCGCGCCTGGCGGCGGCAGCGCGCAGCTCCTCGAAGCGCGGCTGCAATTCGAGTGTGCCGGGGTCGAGGATCGAGAACTCCTCCTCGACGCCGACCGTCATATCGGTCGCCGCGGCGAAGGTTCGCTCCACGCTGTCGAGATCGAGCAGGCTGGTCATTGCTCAGGTGCAGGCCGGGTAGGGACGGATACGTGGATCGGTGGATCGGGTACGCGAGTCGGGGCAGGTCGGCGAGTCAGGCGGATAGCCAAGTCAAGGCAAATAGCAGATCGGGGCTGTGCAGCAGTTCAGAACGGCGGCGCGGGCGCGTGGTTGGGTCGAAGTAAGCCGAACAGCAACGCGGGTATGCGTCTCAGGTCAGGTAGAAATACAGCGCGTACAGCAGGTCCACGGCCGGGCTCGAGGTGTGGACGGTTACCTCCGGGGGCACGTCGAGCAGCGACTCGGAGTAGTTGAAGATGATCTTCACGCCCGCCTCCACCAGCTCGCCCGCGAGTCCCTGGGCGGCCTCCCCCGGCACCGCCAGCACGCCGACGACGATGTCCTCGTCCTCGACCATCTGGCGCAGCTCGTCGGTGTGGCGCACTACCTGGTTGCCCACGCTGGTGCCGACCTTCGCGTCGTCCACGTCGAAGATCGCCACCACCCGAAAGCCGTGGTCGGCGAAGATGTCCGAGGAGGCGATCGCCTTGCCGAGGTGGCCGGCGCCGAGCAGCGCGATGTTGTGCTGGCCGGCGGTGCGCAGGATCTTGCGGATCTGCGAGACGAGCGCCTCGACGTTGTAGCCGACGCCGCGCTTGCCGAACTTGCCGAAGCCCGAGAGGTCGCGGCGGATCTGGGTCGAGTTGACGTGGGTGTAATCGGAGAGCTCCTGCGATGAGATCGTCTCCTTGCCCATCTTCTTGGCCTGCGTGAGCACCTGCAGATAGCGCGACAGCCGCGCCGCGACGCCAAGCGAGAGCCGCTCGTTCGAGGAGAGGCCATTGCTCAGGCCACTGGCCGCCGAGCCCGTCGTCACTTCGCCATAGCTCATCGCACTGACTCTAAAGGATGCTCGGGCCGGCGATGGCGCACGGCCATGAGGCCTGTGTTTGTGCGCCCTCGTGATCGGAGGTTCGAAGTCTCGCGACCTGTGCCGTCGGAGCTGCGGTGGAAGGGACTGCGGGTGGCGAGGTTCGCGGCCGGCGAGGCGAGGCCAATGCTTGGGAGAGCAGCGTCACGCGGCCTGTACCTGCGGAGCCTGCGGTCGCTCGCCCGTGGCATAGGCGTCGAGCGCGAGGTACTCCGGATACGGCAGTGCCCGCGTATAGCGCGCGGCGCTCGCGATCATCGCGGCGTTGTCGGTGCAGAGCACGCGCGGCGGGACGTGCAGCTCCGCGTCAAGCTCGCCCAGCCGCCGGCGCAGGACGCCGTTGGCGGCGACACCGCCCCCGACGGCCAGACGTCCGATGCCGGTGCGCTCCAGGGCGTGCTCGGCGCGCAGGATCAGGCTGTCGACGATCGCCGCCTGGTAGGAGGCCGCGAGGTCGGCGCGGCGTGCCTGGACCTCGGTCTCGCCGAGTTCGCGCAGCTTGTAGAGCAGCGCCGTCTTTAGCCCGGCAAAGGAGAAGTCGAGGCTCTGCGCGAACGCTTCGCGGCCCTGTCCACGTCCGCCGCGGGAACGCTCGGCGCGCGAGCCCGGGAAGGCGAACGCCTCGGGATCGCCCGTGGCGGCGAGCCCTTCCAATGCGGCGCCGCCGGGGTAGCCCAGCCCGAGCATCCGCGCCCCCTTGTCGAACGCCTCGCCGGCCGCGTCGTCGAGCGTGCGGCCGAGTACCTCGTAGCCCTCGTGCTCTGTGACGCGCACCAGCAGGGTGTGCCCGCCGCTTGCGATCAGGCAGAGGAACGGTGGCTCGAAGCCATCGAGGAAGTTCGCCGCGACGTGCCCCTGCAGATGATCGACGGGCGCGAACGGCAGCTCGCGGCCCGCGGCCAGGGCCTTTCCGGTCGAGAACCCAACCAACAACGCTCCCACGAGCCCAGGACCCTGGGTCGCGGCGATCAACTCGAGCTGATCGAGCGTCACGCCCGCCTCGTCCAGCGCCTGCTCGACGACGAGGTTGATCAGCTCGAGATGCTGGCGCGAGGCGATCTCCGGGACGACGCCGCCGAAGCGATCGTGCACCCCCTGCGAGGAGATCACGTTCGCGCGCAGGCGCCCGTCGGCGCCGAGCACCGCCGCGCAGGTGTCGTCGCAGCTGCTCTCCAGCGCGAGGATGTTGCCTGTGAATGGGCCCCACCCGCCCCACCCACCCGGGCCGCGTCGTGGAGCGGAGGCGTTGGCCCTCTCGGCATCCGTTTCGGCGGTGCGAGCGCGGGTCATACCGGCCCCGGGTTGGGGATGTCGTCGAGCGTGCCGCGCAGCGTCGCCGGCGTGCGCCACATCACGATCGCGTCCTCGCCGTTGTCCTGGTAGTAGCGGCGGCGCATGCCGGCGGCGCGGAAGCCCTCGCGTTCGTAGAGGTGGATCGCGACGTGGTTGGAGCGGCGCACCTCGAGCGTGAAGCGCGCCTGCTCGTCTTCGACCCGTTCGTAGAGCTCGTGCAGCAGCGCGGAGGCCACGCCGAGGCGCTGGTACTCGATGTCGACGGCCACGTTCATCACATGCCAGGCCTCCTCGTAGCGCGAGCAGATCAGGTAGCCCGCGAGCCGCCGGCCGTGCTCCAGGCCGAGCGCCGCCGACAGGCAGATCCCTGACTGCTTGGAGCGCTCCAGTACGAACATCGCCAGCGACCACGGCGTCGGGAACACGCGACGCTCGATCGCGATCACCTGGGGCAGGTCGGGATAGACCATCCGCCGAATCTCCACCGTGGAGGGATCGCCGGTCAGGGGGTCGGGGGCGACTGGCTTGCTCATGATGCGCTTGCTCACGATGCCCTGCCCTCCCAGGTGTGCCCGGCTGCGGCCGCTTGCGCAACCGCCACCGCTCGCTTGCTTTCCAGAGCGATCTCCGCGTCCGGCCGGCGGCAGTATTCCGGCAGGATCGTACGGTCGAGCGCCTCCGCCGGAGCCCGCGCCCCGAGCTCGCAGATCGCCTCGGCGCTCAGCAGGTGCGCCGGCGAGGCGTCCGGTGGGACGGTCACCCCAGCCGCCTCGAGCTCGCCGCGAAAGCGCACCGCTCCGTCACCGATCGCAAGCCAGCCTCCGTCCTGCTCGTCTGCAAGCAATGCCTCGGCTTGCGCGACGAGGCTCCCGAGCTCCTCGGGGACCAGCGCACGGGGCGACATCAGCTCCTCGACCGATCTTTGACCTGTGGGCAGATACACCGCGGCAAACGCCTCTCCACGGCGAGCGTCGAGCACCGCCAGAATCCCCTTGGCGCGGCTGCTGGGCGGCGCTGGCCGATCTCCGATCGGCCGGTCTCCTCGGTCGCTCGCGTGGGTGCCATTGCGTGAGCCATCCAGCTCGGTTCGTCGCGCCGATTCCGCGAGCGCCTGCAGGCTGGAGACGCCGACGAGCTCGACCCCGAGCGACTGCGCCAGCCCGCGCGCGGTCGCGATCCCGACGCGCAGGCCCGTGAAGGTGCCCGGTCCGCGGCCGACCGCGATCCGCTCGAGCGCGCTCCAGTCGATGCCGGCGCTCGCGAGCAGCCCATCCGCCATCTTCAGCAGTCGCGTGGCGTGCCCGGGGCGCTCGTCCGCTGCCGGATCGTCGCGCGCCTGCAGCGTGCTCCCGTCAGTGAGGCGCAGGGCGACCGCGGTAGAGCGGGTGGCGGTGTCGAAGCCGAGCGCGATCACCCCTCCACCACCTCGATCCGCCGGCGGTCGGCGCCTACGTGCGTGAGGGTCACGCATACGCGCGCGCTCGCTAGCTCAGCGCTGTCCTGCACCGGCCACTCGACGAAAGCGATCCGGCCGGGGCCCAGATAGTCGTCCAGCAGGCCCGGATCCTCGGCCTGCAGGCCGTCCGCCAGGCGATAGAGGTCGAGATGCGAGACGGTTGTCGTATCGGTCGCCCGATAACGGTGGCCGATACTGAACGTCGGGCTGGTGATCGGGTCGGTGACACCCAGCGCCCGGGCGGCGCCGCGCACGAACGTCGTCTTGCCGGAGCCCAGCTCGCCGCGCACGAGCACGACGTCGCCGTCCCGCAGTCCGGCTGCCAGCGAGGCGCCCAACGCCTCTGTCTCCAGTGGTTCCTTCGTCTCGACGACGCTCACGCTCATGCCTGACGAGACCTTAGAGCGGATCTACTCCCCGGCGCGGGGTCGAACGGCGAACGGCGCCGGATGGGTTCGGGACTTAAACGCGACCGGCCCGCGGGAGAGGGAAAGCGCGGGCCGGTCGTCACTGCTTGGGAGGATGGAGACAGGGCCTCTATCGGCAACCATCGCGGTTTGCTTTAGCCCTTGCTCGAAAGTTTCGACAATTCCCCAAGATCCCCTCTTTACGGGGGAAATCGCGTCCAAAAGCGTCTAGAACAGACCGAGCTGGTCGATCTCAGAGCCCTGCTCCTCGACCCCTACCTGCGCCCCTTCAGATGGTGTATCTGGGATTGCTTCTGGCATCTCTTCTGACTCCGGCTGCTGGGGGGCGCCGAGCGCGAGCAGCTCCGGCAACCGCGTGAAGTCCTCGCGCAGTGTCTCGAGCATGCGCGGCGTGTACAGCGCCGCCGCGGGATGGAAGATCGGGTAGAGCCGCACCGCACGCCGGCCGAGCGTCAGCACCTCGGGCTGTCCGTGCAGGCGCGTGATCCCCGTCGGGTCGCCACGCAGGAGCTTCGTCGAGAAGTTCCCGAGCGTGCAGATCACCGTCGGCTGGATCAGCTCGACCTTGCGCAACAGGTACTCGTGACAGTTGTCGAGCTCGATCGGTTGCGGGTCACGGTTGCCGGGAGGCCTGCACATCAGGGTGTTCGCGATGAACACCTCTGAGCGCGCCAGGCCGATCTCCCCCAGCAGCTGCTCCAGAAGTTTGCCCGCCCGTCCGACGAACGGGACGCCCTGCTCGTCCTCGGTGGCGCCCGGGGCCTCTCCGATGAACATCAGGTCGGCGTTCGCGTTGCCCGCCCCGAACACGACCGTCTTGCGCGTCGCCGCGAGCTCGGGACAGCGCACGCAGCTCCGCGCCTGCGCGAAGACCTCCTTCAGGGCCTCACGCCGCTCGGCTGCCGACAGCTCGCTCTCCTGGGCTGACATCGGCTGCATGCTAGTTCCCTGCGCCCACCAGCGTGCACTTGCTGCCATGCCCGTCACCAGGTGCATCGACGAACGCTGTACCCCACGAACGACAGAGACCCCGATGGGCACGTAACCGGTATCGCGATCATCAGCGATGATCTCCCGATGGCGCGATCTTCCGAGCCGGATACCGAAACCGCTGCAGACGCTGGGCAGACAGCCCAGCCACAGGCCCCCGAGCGCGAGGACCTCCAGGAGCGCGCGGATCTCGAGGCGGTACGCGAGCGTCACGCGATCGGGCTGGACGCCGCGCGTCCTGAGGCGGTCGCCAAGCGCCACGAGCGCGGGCGGCGCACCGCGCGCGAGAACCTCGCGGAACTGGTGGACGAGGGCACATTCGTCGAGTACGGGCCGCTCGTGTTCGCCGCCCAGGAGCGGCGGCGCTCGCGCGAGGAGCTGATCGCGCGCACGCCGGCTGACGGGCTGATCGGCGGAGTAGCGGAGATCGACGGGCAGCGCTGCGTCGCGATGTCCTACGACTACACCGTGCTCGCCGGCACGCAGGGCATGCGCGGCCACCAGAAGAAGGACCGGCTGTTCGAGCTGGCCGAGCGCAGCAGACTGCCGGTGGTGCTGTTCGCCGAGGGCGGCGGCGGGCGGCCGGGGGACGTCGATGCGCCGATCGTCGCGGGCCTCGACTGCCGCGCGTTCAACCTGTTCGCGCGCCTCAGCGGGCTGATCCCGCTCGTGGGGATCGCCTCGGGCAACTGCTTCGCGGGCAACGCCGCGCTGCTTGGCTGTTGCGACGTGGTGATCGCGACCGAGGACGCGAGCATCGGCATGGGTGGCCCGGCGATGATCGAGGGCGGCGGGCTCGGCGTCTACGAGCCGGCCGAGGTCGGCCCGATCGACGTGCAGGACGCCAACGGCGTCGTCGATCTACGCGTGGCGGACGACCGCGCCGCGGTCGCGGCGGCCAGGCGCTACCTCTCCTACTTCGGCGAGCCCGCGACAGGGAACGGCACGCGTGCGCCAGGCCAGGAAGCCTCGGACCGACCGGAGCAAGGCACACGCGCACCCGGCACCTCGGACCAGCCGGAGCAGGAGATACGCGCAACCGACGCCTCGGACCGGCCAGAGGGCATACGCGCGTCCGGTGCACAAGCCCCCGAACGGTCAGACATACGCGTGCCCGACCAGACGTTGCTGCGGAACATCGTCCCCGAGCGCCGCCGGCAGATCTACGACGTGCGCAAGGTGCTCACCGGCCTGTTTGACGAGGACTCCGTGCTGGAGCTGCGCCGTGGCTTCGGCGCGGGGATCGTCACCGCGTTGACCCGGATAGATGGCCGCGCGCTCGGCGTCGTCGCCAACCAGCCGCCTCACCTGGGCGGGGCGATCGACGCCGACGGCGCGGACAAGGCCGCGCGCTTCATGCAGCTGTGCGACGCATTCGAGCTGCCGCTGCTGTTCCTCTGCGACACGCCCGGCTTCATGGTCGGACCGGCGGCGGAGCAGACGGCGACCGTGCGCCACTTCGCGCGGATGTTTCTCGTCGGCGCGAACCTGACGGTGCCGACCGGCACGATCGTGCTGCGCAAGGGCTACGGGCTCGGTGCGCAGGCGATGGCGGCCGGCGGCTTCAAGGCGCCGTTGTTCACGATCGGCTGGCCGACCTCGGAGTTCGGCGGGATGGGCCTGGAGGGCGCGGTGCGGCTGGGGATGAAGCGCGAGCTCGAGGCGATCGCCGACCCAGATGAGCGCGAGCGCGTGTTCGAGGCCACGGTCGCGGCCGCCTACGAGCACGGCCAGGGCCTGAACATGGCGGCCTACGGCGAGATCGACGACGTGATCGACCCGGCCGACTCGCGGCGCTGGATCGCCACGCTGTTCGACGAGCGCACCGGCCGATGGCGGCGGCGGGACGGGAAGAAGCGCCCGAACGTCGACGCCTGGTAGCGCGGCGTCTCTGGCGGGAGGCGAGATCTCCGGCTTCGTACGCGGTGCCGCAGGCTTGCCGCCTGCGGTTGCGCAGGGAATACGCAGTACGGCAGGCGTGCCGAGCGCGGTCGCGCACAGATTTTAGTTCGTGTTTATTTCGCCCTCGCAAGCGGTACACTTACGTCAGTCGCGACCGGTATCCCCGAGGGAACTGGACCGAGCCAGATGAGCAGAGCAATCCGCTTTCGCCACGCCTCCGTCTCTTGCGTGCACCTGCATCGCGTGGTCGCGCAACCTATCTGCGCAGCCGCAGCTCACCCGCGATCCGAGGCGTGCTCGAGATGAGGACGCGATCTGGGGCGCACTCGCGATGAGAACCATCAGCACAGTCGAGGAGCTGCGCGCGGCTCTGACCCCCGACCGTCGTGAAGGCCTCACGATCGGCCTCGTCCCGACGATGGGCGCGCTGCACGAGGGCCATCTCTCTTTGATCGAGCGCGCGCGCGAGCAGTGCGACCGGGTGGTCGTCTCGCTGTTCGTCAACCCCGCGCAGTTCAACGAGGGCCCCGACCTCGAGCGCTACCCCCGCCAGGAGGCCCACGACGCGCGGCTCGCGGCACAGGCGGGCGCCGATCTGCTGTTCGCGCCCTCGGTCGAGGAGGTCTACCCCGCCGGTTTTGCCACTAGCGTCGAAGTACTCGGGGTCAGCGAGCGACTGGAGGGCGCCTCGCGCGGCGCGAGCCACTTCCGCGGCGTCTGCACGGTCGTCACGAAGCTGCTCTGCATGTGTCAACCCGACGTCGCCTACTTCGGTCAGAAGGATGCCCAGCAGGTCGTTGTCATCCGCCGGCTCGTCAACGACCTCAACCTGCCGGTCCGGATCGAGGTCCGCCCGACCGTGCGCGAACCCGACGGCCTGGCGATGTCGAGCCGCAACGGGCTGCTCGACCCCCGTGCGCGCGAGCAGGCGCTGGCGCTGTATGGAGCGTTGCGCTCGATCGATGACTACGCCGCGCGCGGCGAGCGCCGCAGCGCGCGGTTACTCGAGGCCGGCCACCAGCGGCTCGCCGCGCGCGGCGTGCATCCCGAGTACCTCGAGCTCGTCGACCCCGACACGCTCGAGCGCCTGGAGTGGCTCGACCGGCCCGGCGCTGCTGGCGGTGGCCGCGAACGTCGGCGCGACGCGGCTGATCGACAACCTGCTGCTGCAGCCCGTCCCCTCCCCCGCGCCAGATGCCGGCGATGCGACAGAAGCGATGAGAGGGGCGAGGCGAACCCACTCGACCCGAACCCCCCGGCGAACCCAGACCCGAGAGACCCAGACCCAGCCGTTCCCACCAGCCCAGCGAATCCCCCCAGCAAGGAGACAGCCACATGCAGCGCGTGATGCTCAAGTCGAAGATCCACCGGGCGACCGTCACCGATTGCGATCTGCACTACGTCGGCTCGATCACGATCGACCCGGACCTGCTGGAGGCCGCCGACATCCTCGAGCACGAGCAGGTCCACGTCGTCGACGTCGACAACGGGGCGCGCTTCGAGACGTACACGATCCCCGGCGTCCGCGGATCCGGCGACATGAAGGTCAACGGCGCCGCCGCCCGGCTCGTGCACCACGGCGACACGATCATCGTGATCTCCTACGGCCAGTACGACGAGGCCGAGCTGTCCCGCTACGAACCTTGCGTCGTGCACGTCGAGGCCAAAACCAACCGCATCATCACGATCGACGACGAGGTGGCGACCCTGCTCGCGTAGGGCGTCAACCAACTCAGAGAGGAACCACCATGTCCAGCCACGCCAACGTCCCAGCCCCCGTCCACGCCCCATCCGACCCCGGCCGTCTGCCGATGACGCTGCCGCTGCTCGGCGAAAAGAAGCGCCTGCAGGAACCGATCGTGATGGTCACCGCCTACGACTATCCCTCCGCCCGTGCCGCCGAGGCCGCGGGGGTCGATCTCGTGCTCGTCGGCGACTCGGCCGCGACGACCGTGCTCGGCTACAACTCGACGACGCCGGTCGAGCTCGGCGACATGCTCGTGCTCGCGCGCGCTGCCCGCCGCGGGCTGCGCACTCCCCTGCTGATCGGCGACATGCCGTTCGGCTCCTACGAGGTCTCCGACGAGCAGGCGATCTCCAATGCGATGCGCCTCGTCAAGGAGGCCGGCTGCGAGGCCGTCAAGCTCGAGGGCGGCGGGCCGTCCTCGGTCAGCCGCGCGCGCGCGATCGTCAATGCGGGGATCCCCGTGATGGGCCACGTCGGCCTAACGCCCCAGACCGCTACCGCGCTCGGCGGCTGGAAGGCGCAGGGCCGCACCGCAGCCGCGGCCGCGCAGATCGGCGCGCAGGCGCTCGCGCTGCAGGAGGCGGGCTGCTTCGCGCTCGTGTTCGAGGCGATTCCCGCCGCCGTCACCGACGAGCTGATGCCGAGCATCGAGATCCCCGTGATCGGCATCGGCGCCGGGCCCGCGACCGACGGGCAGGTGCTCGTGTTCCACGACCTGCTAGGCATCCGCGACGGGCTCGGCGCGCGCTTCGTCAAGCGCTACGCGAACCTCCAGGAGGAGATGAACGCGGGCGTCGCCGCCTACACAGAGGACGTGCGCGCGCGACGCTACCCGGCGCCCGAGCACACCTACTCGATCGACCCCGCCGAGCTGGCCGAGCTGCGGAGTCGGCTGGGCTAGATCGCTGCACTAGAGACTCGCTGCGCCAGCGGCTCGCCACGCCGCCTGTCCCGCTCACCCCGGGCCGCGACCCAAACTCTTACTTGACCCCCCACGTTCCAGGAGTAGCCTGAACAGTTCGCAGAAAAAAGGGGAGGCCAGGCAGAAAGGGAGGCACAGCAAAATGAGCGCAACGGGGATTGACGAAGCAAAGCTCGACCAGTTCATGGGTCAGTTCGTGCAGGACATGGGAGCGGCGATGACCGCGCCGCTGGTGACGATCGGCGACAAGCTCGGCCTGTACAAGGCGATGGCGGACAGCGAGCCGATCACACCCAGCGCAGCTCGCGGAGCGCACCGGCTGCCGCGAGCGCTACATCCGCGAGTGGCTGTGCCAGCAGGCCGCCAGCGGCTACGTCGAGTACGACGCCGCCGACGGCACCTTCAGGCTGCCGCCCGAGCAGGCGATGGCGCTGGCCGACGAAGACAGCCCTGCGTTCATCCCCGGCGCCTTTCAGCTGCTGGCGGCGGTGATCAAGGACGAGCCGCAGATCACCGAGCGCTTCCGCTCCGGCGAGGGCTTCGGCTGGCACGAGCACGATCACGACCTGTTCGCGGGCACCGAACGGTTCTTCCGGCCCGGCTATCTCGCCAACCTGGTCGAGTCGTGGCTGCCGGCGCTCGACGGTGTCGTGGAGAAGCTCTCCGCGGGCGCCCGTGTCGCCGATATCGGCTGCGGACACGGCGCATCGACGATCCTGATGGCCAAGGCCTTTCCGGCCAGCACGTTCGTCGGCTCGGACTATCACGAGGGGTCGATCGAGGCGGCTCGCGCCGCCGCCGCGCGCGCCGGGGTCGCCGACCGCGTGAGCTTCGAGGTCGCCTCGGCCAAGGACTTCGGCGGCGGGCCGTTCGATCTGGTGTGCGTGTTCGACGCGCTGCACGACATGGGCGACCCGGCCGGCGCCGCACGCCACGTACGCGAGATGCTCGCCGAGGACGGCACGTGGATGGTGGTCGAGCCGTTCGCGGGCGACGCGATCGAGGAGAACCTCAACCCGATCGGTCGCATCTTCTACAGCGGCTCGACGATGCTCTGCACGCCGGCCTCGCTGAGCCAGGAGGTCGGGTTGGCGCTCGGCGCCCAGGCCGGCCAGCAGCGCCTCACCGAGGTGCTGGGCGAAGGCGGCTTCAGCCGCGTGCGGCGAGCGGCCGAGACCCCGTTCAACATCGTGCTGGAGGCGCGACCTTAGGTCTATCCAAACTCGCGGATCGCGTTCCTCCAGGAGCCGCGGAGGAGGAATCCCGGAGGTTTCGGATAGTTCTGCGCTGTACGCCCGCTACGACACGCTCGCTACTGCGCCGGCGAGATCTTCTCGAGCACCCTCGCCGGCGCGCCGGCGGCGACCGAGAACGGCTCGATGTCGCGCGTGACGACGCTGTTCGCGCCGATCACGCAACGCTCGCCGATCGTCACTCCGCTCGTCACGACGACGTTCGCGCCCAGCCAGCAGTTCTCGCCGATCCGCGTCGGGCCCTTCGTCGTGAAGCCCTGCCATGGCACCGGCTGGGTCGGGTCGTCGTAGCGGTGACTGGAGTCGGTCACGAAGCAGCCGTTCGCGAGCATGCAGTGGTCGCCGATCTCCACCAACTGCTCGGCGGCGATCATCACGCCGAGGTTCAGGAACGTGCCCGCGCCGATCTTCACGCGCGCGCGGCCGGGTGCGGTGATCCACACGCCGGGCTCCAGTAGCGCGCCCCTGCCGAGCTCCAGCCGTCCCTCGCGTAACGCCTCCAGCACGTTCCCATGCACCGGCCAGCGTACGAACGCCTCGCGGCGCAGCGCCTCCCAGTGGATCCGCGCGCGGTTCCAGGGCAGCGAGTTGCGCTCGTACCAGCGCCACTTCGCCATCCACAGGCGGGTCTGGCGGGCGAGATCGCCGGTCCGCTCTCGCTGGCCGATCTTCGATCGATCGACGCCACGGGAGTCCGTCGGGGCAGGCTCGGATGAAGGGCCGGTATCAGACGAGTGCGGTGCGGGGACGGCCCGCGATGCGGTCGCCGGAGAGGTTGCGGCGTCCCGATCCTCAGAACTCAAGCGGCGACCTTCGCGCGAGGTTTGCGTTTGGGGGCACTCTTGCCCCGCGGTTTCTTCGCGCCCACGGGCTTTGCCGGCGTCACCAGCTCCGCTAAGAATTCGCCCGTGTGCGAGATCGGCTCCGCCGCGACCTGCTCGGGGGTGCCCTGCGCAATCACGATGCCGCCTTCCTCGCCCCCCTCCGGGCCCATGTCGATCAACCGGTCCGCGCTCTTGATCACGTCGAGGTTGTGCTCGATCACGACGACGCTGTTGCCGGCATCGACGAGCCGCTGCAGCACCTCCAGCAGGCGCTCGACATCGGCGAAGTGCAAACCCGTCGTCGGCTCGTCGAGGATGTACAGCGTTCGGCCGGTCGCGACCTTCGACAGCTCGGTCGCGAGCTTCACGCGCTGCGCCTCGCCGCCGGACAGCGTCGTCGCGGGCTGTCCCAGCCTGACGTATCCGAGGCCGACGGCGTTGAGCGTCTCCAGCCGGCGGCGGACCTTGGGGATGTGCTCGAAGAACGGCAGCGCATCCTCGATCGCCATGTCGAGCACGTCGGCGATGCTCCTGCCCTTGAACTTCACCTCCAGCGTCTCGCGGTTGTAGCGCTTGCCGTGGCACTGCTCGCAGGGGACGTACACATCAGGGAGGAAGTGCATCTCGATCTTGATCTGCCCGTCGCCCTTGCAGACCTCGCAGCGGCCGCCCTTCACGTTGAACGAGAACCTACCCGCCTTGTACCCGCGTGCGCGCGCCTCCTGCGTCTTCGAGAACATGTCCCTGATCACGTCGAACAACCCCGTATACGTCGCCGGGTTCGAGCGCGGGGTGCGCCCGATCGGGGACTGATCGACGGCGATGATCTTGTCGAGCTGGTCGAGACCGTGGATCGCCCTGTGCGCACCCGGCCGGCGTCGCGCGCGGTGCAGGCGGCTGGCGACGCTCTTGTAGAGCACTTCGTTCACTAGCGTTGACTTGCCCGAGCCGGAGACCCCGGTGACGCACGTCAGCACGCCGAGCGGGACCTTCACGTCGACGTTTCTGAGGTTGTGTTGCGTCGCGCCCTCGATCTCCACGTAGCCCTTCGGCACGCGCCGCTTGCTCGGCGCCGCGATCGTGCGCGTGCCCGCCAGGAACTGCCCCGTCGCCGAGTCCTTCACGCGTTCGACCTGCTTCGCGGTGCCCTGCGCGACGACCCTGCCGCCGTGCACGCCCGCGGCCGGGCCCATATCGACTAGATGGTCGGCGGCGCGCATCGTCTGCTCGTCGTGCTCGACCACGATCACCGTGTTGCCGAGATCCCGCAAGCGCTCCAAAGTCCCGATCAGCTTCGAATTATCGCGCTGGTGCAGGCCGATCGAAGGCTCGTCGAGGATGTACAGCACGCCCACGAGCGAGCTGCCGATCTGTGTCGCCAGGCGGATCCTTTGCGCCTCGCCGCCCGAGAGGGTCGCGGCGGCGCGGTCCATCGACAGGTAGCCGATCCCGACGTTCTCCAGAAACCGCAGCCGTTCGTCGATCTCGCGCAGGATCAGCCGCGCGATGTGCCGGTCGGTCTCCGACAGCTCGACCTCTCCCAGCCACTCCAACGCGCGGCGCGCCGACAGCGCGCAGAACTCGTCGATCGCCGTGCCCCCCACGAGCACCGCGCGCGACTCCGCGCGCAGCCGCGCGCCCCCGCACTCCGGGCAGGGCCTTAGCGACATGAACTGCTCGATCTTCTCTTTCGTGCCCTCGCTCTCGGACTCGCGGTAGCGGCGTTCGAGGCCCTTGACGATCCCCTCGAATTTGGTCGCGTACCGGCGCGTGCGCCCGAAGCGGTTGCGATACGTGATCGCCAACCGTTCGTCGGTGCCGTCCAGGAACAGCTCGCGCTCCTCTGCCGGCAGGTCTTCCCAGGGGATGTCGAGATCGACGCCGTAGCGCTCGGCGATCGCCTCGGTCACCTGCTCGTAGTAGTTCGACGAGCTCCCCGCCCATGGCGCGAGCGCGCCCTCGGCGATCGACAGGCCCGGGTCGGGCACGATCAGCTCGGGGTCGATCTCCATCTGCGCGCCCAAGCCAGTGCAGTGCGGGCAGGCGCCGTGCGGCGAGTTGAACGAGAAGATCCTCGGCTCCAGCTCGACCAGCGAGGGGCCGTGCACGGGGCAGGCGAAGCGCTCCGAGAAAGTGAAGATCGTGCCGTCCGCCGGCACCTCGCCGGGGACGATCTGCGCGGCGGCCTTGCGCGTGCCCTTCGCGCCGGTGGCGTGCGTCGCCTCCGCCGGCTGTGCCTGCGTATTGACCCGCGTCCGTCCACCTGTGGATGACCGACCACCTGCCTCGCCCGGGCCGGTCCCGCCGGTGACCACTCCTGATCCGGATCCAGATTCAGATCCCCCCGTCCCTCCCGAGCCCACGATCTCGACCTCGACCAGTCCTTCGGCCAGCCCGACCGCGGTCTCGATCGAATCTGCCAGGCGCTTGCGCAGGTCGTGGCGCATCACGAGACGATCGACGACGACCGAGATGTCGTGCTTGTAGCGCTTGTCGAGCACGATCGATTCCTCCAGCATCCGCAGGCGGTCGTCAATCTTCACGCGCGCGAAACCGTCGGCGCGCAGCTCGTCGAGCAGCTTTCCGTACTCGCCCTTGCGGCCCCTCACGACCGGCGCCAGCACCATGAAGCGCGTTCCGTCGCCCAGCTCCATCACCTGGTCGATGATCTGCTCCGCCGACTGGCCCACGATCGGGCGGCCGCAGATCGGGCAGTGCGGCTTGCCGACGCGCGACCACAGGAGTCTGAGGTAGTCGTAGATCTCCGTCACGGTGCCGACCGTCGAGCGGGGGTTGCGCGAGGTCGTCTTCTGGTCGATCGAGATCGCCGGGCTCAGGCCCTCGATCGAATCGACGTCGGGCTTGTCCATCTGGCCGAGGAACTGCCTGGCGTAGGCCGACAGCGACTCGACGTACCGGCGCTGGCCCTCGGCGTAGATCGTGTCGAACGCGAGGCTGCTCTTGCCCGAACCCGACAGGCCGGTGATCACGACCAGCGCGTCGCGCGGCAAGGACAACGTGACGTCTTTCAGGTTGTGCTCGCGCGCGCCCGTGACGACGATCTGATCGTTTGCCGGCATCTGCCGGTCATTGTATTGTGGCGAACAGACGTTCGCTCTCCTCCCACCTATAGACACCACCTGATGTATGCTGGTGTCATGCCACGCACACAGGTATATCTCGGCGAGGAAGAACTCGAGGCGCTCGATCGGGCCGCGCGCGCGGCCGGCGCCTCGCGCTCAGAGCTGATTCGACGCTCGGTGCGCGAGTCGTTCGGCCTGAAGACCAAGGCCGATAGAACCCGGGCGCTGCGGGCGAGCGCGGGCTCGTGGAAAGGACGGAGCTTCACCGGCGCCGAGTACGTCGATGCGCACCGCAGGGATCTCAACGTGCGTCTGCGCCGCCTCGCGATGACATCGACTACCTGATCGCCGCGACGGCGATCGTCTTCGACGCGGAGCTTCTCACCACCAACGTCCGCCACTTTCCGATGTTCGGGGACCTACTGCCGCCCTACTGACCCGATCTACCGCCCTACCCCTCGACCGCGGCGAACACCTCGTCGAGCAGCTTCTGGCGATCCGCGAGCTCGTAGTGCTCGGCAAGGAACCGGTCGGTCGCCGCGCGGGAGTCGCCGTTGAGGGCCATGTTCAGGGCGATCAGGCGGGCGCCGTCGAGGTCGCCCTGCTGGCCGCCGCTTGGCTCGCCGGCGGACGACGACGCGGTGGAGGTCGAAGTGGAGGTCTCCGGGAACGGCAGCGGAGGCGGCGCGGAGGGGGCGGGCGCGGGAGCCGGGGGCGTGGCGGCCGCGGGCTCCAGCGGCTTGGGAGCGGCGGGGACGAACTCGGAGTGGCCCTGGCGCACGGGGATCTCGGCGGCCGGGCCGGGCACGGCGGCGGGGTCCTGCTCCACAGGGGCGGGGGCGGGCGCGGAGGAGGGCGTGACAGCCTGGGCCGGGGACGCGAGCGATGGCGCGGGCGGCGGCTCTGCCGGGCTCCCGCCGACACCCGGGCTCTCCCCGGCACCCCCAGCCCCCGCGCGGCCCGCGGCTGCGTCGTAGAGCTCGCCCATGTTTGTCTCGACCGCGGACAAATCTGTCGCCAGCCGGGCGGCGCCGGTGCGGAGGGACTCGACCAGCGCGGCGGACTCGGCGTCCATCGACTCGACGCGCTCGCTCAGCACGGCCGTTGCCCGCGCGACCGCGGCGACGTGGGCCTGGGCGCGCTGCACGGCCTCGGCGCGCGTGGCGGCGGCGTCGCTAGCGGCCTGGGCGCGGGTCTGGCGGGCGTCCTCGGCGGCGCGCTGCTCGATCTCGGCGGCGGTCGCCTCTGCGGCCTCGAGGATGCCCTGCACCTGGGTGCCGGCGCTCGAGCCGAGCGTCTCGCCCGCGCGGCTTTCGAGCGCGTAGCGCAGCTCCTCGACCTCGCTCGCGAGCGCGCGCAGGTGCGCATCGACCGCGGCGGGGTCATACCCCCGCCGGCCGATCGGAAAGTCGCGCTTCTCGATGCTCTGCCGGTCGAGCTCCACTGGCGTGATCCTACATGCCGCGGCGGTCTGCTCACGCCGGCGGGCGGGGTTCGGATCGGATCGCCGCGCCGGGTGGGACAGAGCCCACCGAGGGCCGCCCGCACCGAACTGCGTGCGGACGGCCCCTGAACGCTGAGTCTCTACCAGCGCTCGACCGGCGCCGGTGCTACTACTGCCGACCTAGTGGAAGCTCCAGGCTTTGCCGGAGGCCAGTTTGATTTTGAACTTGCCCGTGAGGTATGCGGGATGTTCTTTGGGCAGGAACGTGAGTTCGCTGGGACTTTCTTTGGCGCCCTGCCCAACGATTGTCTGTTCGACTGCTTCTTCGCGGCCCTTGGGCATTGAGAACGTGATTTGCCCCTTCATGAACTGCTGGAAGGAGCCTTCACGCAGCGAGCAGTTTTCTTCTTCGTTTAACCAGAATTCGTTTAGATCTTCGTTGAGTGTTGGGGCCAGCAGCAGTTTGTCTTCGGGTGCCGTGCCTTCGGCCGCCGCCGCGCCTTCCACGCCGCTCGCCACCCCTATTCCTGTCTTTAGTTCGCAGCCAGTAGCGGGTTCCGTCGTTTTACAGCTCCTGAACGACAGGAATCCCATGTACATATAGTCTATGCCTCGAATTGTCGGTTCGCCGGTAACCTTTGCTTCTTTACAGGTGATCGTCAGTTTGACCGAAGGCACGGACAGCACGATGTTTTCTTCGACTTTGACGGTTTCCGCGAGGTTCCCAAACGTTGTGTTGTGGTACTTCGTCAGCTTTTTACCGCCGACGTACCACTGCGAGGCCGAGGCCGAGGCCGCGGCGAGCGCGCACAGCGCCAGGACCGCCACGAGAGTGACGGAACCCTTCTTGCATATGGATCTCATCTGTGTTACACTCCTCTTGTCTCATTCGGTGCCGGGCATCTTCTGTGGAAAGTGCGATGCTCGGCACCGGGCTTTGTCTTGGTAGCACGCGCGGGTGTAACTCCAAAGATCGGAGTCCTAGCACGCACACTTGGGAGCCCGGGCGGATGCTCACGGGCAACAAGATCTGAGGGTTTGCCGCGGCTACCGCTTGGCCCTGCTCCTCGCTCGGCCGAACTGCCGGCGGGCCTTTGCTTCGCAAGATTTACGCTTGGCGCCCTTCGGCTGCTTAGTGCACGCGCGCAGGGCTTTGGCGAGCTTCTGCGCGCGCGTCAAGGGCTTTGACTTTGCTTTCGGTTTGGCTGTAGTCGGCGGCGGCGGCGGGAAATTCCCCACACCATTAAACGTCACACTCGGCGGCGTCGCGAACGTCGGCGGCGGCGCCGGCACACCCTGACACCCCGTCCCCGTACAAGCCGGCGGCGAAACCGGCCGTTCTCCACCAACACGCGCGTCATAAAGATCATCCGCGCCATTCTGATCCTCCGGCACGAGCTGCGCACGCGTCACGATAAACGCATCATCCCCACTCACACTCGCACCGATAAACCACGACGCCTCTTTACTCGTCCCACCCGACAACAACGACACACACCCACCATTCACACCACCACCAACCACGCAACCCCCCGTCCCTTCACGCTCCCACTCATACACATCCTGCGCACCATTCGTATCCTGCGGCACCAACGAAACACCCGAATCAAAAAACACCCGGTTACCATCATCCGCCATCCACCGCGGCAGAAACGTATCATTCCAGGTAATCGGCAAAAACCCAGACGCGCCACCCGCCTCACCACTCTCACTACACGACACACAAAACAACCTATCCGCCCCAGCATCAAACACATACACATTCTCCACACCAACACTCCCCGGATACCCATCCGGGAAACCAACCACCGGCAACCCCCCACTCGACATAAACACCACACCACCACCACCCGGCGACACCTCAGCCGTACGATTCGCCAAACCAGGCTGCCAATCACCATACTCAGCTTTAGTTTCACCACGAGACACGCGAAACGGTTCCACGCCCTCTCCGTCCTGGGAGGAAAGTGTTGCGATGAACACCGGTGCATCTTCGCCCTGCTTCAAGTAGAGGTTTGGCTGGCCTTCCTGGGGCAGCACGCCACTGCTGCTCGCGCCCGCTAGCACGCCGCCAGCAACGAAATACACATCTTCACCATCATCACTCACACCAACCACACCCTGCACACCGCCGGACGGCGCTACCAGCCCCACCCGACCACCGGTTTCCGCATCAAACCGGTACAAGCCTTCTTCCCCAGCGGAGCCTTCGCTATAGAACGCGTAACGACCATCCGCAGCCGACGCCCAATACCGCGCACCACCCACAGAAACCCGTGTGGTGCTCACACCACCCACACGCACATACACAACACCTGTGTGCAAATCCGTCCAATACACCCGGCTGCCATCACCAGAGATCACACCCCCAAAGTCAGGCGGATCATACCTATCAGCACCATCAAGGAATGGCGGTGCGCCAAACGTCGCATCACCAACAACCGCACCCCCCTCACCAGCAGGCAAAACATCAACCACATTCAATTTGCCTTCAGCTACATCATACAAATAATTCCCATCTTCCCCATTAGCGATTTCACTCGCAACACTCGCCGCGAGTTCCTGTTCCACCCTACCTTCGCCACGCAACAACGCATCATTCGCCTCAAACAACAAACCACCAGACCCACCACCACCCGAAAAACCCGCAAACACCGGCACAACAGGCAATTTACCGTTCATCACCACACCACGTTCTCCCGGTTCAAAGCCCTGCGTGCCAAATTCTTCGTCTGACCTGCTCAGTGGCCCTGTGAACAGCGCCTGGAACGGGTTCTGCGGCACCACAAAGCTTTCTTCAGGAGCCGTACAAGGCTCCACGCTCTCAACACACTCATAAAGTACCCCATAGCCTTCACCAGGTGCCCCCGGCGCAAGCGGCTGAATCCTCGGCGGCGGTTCATCACCTGAAAGCACAACGCCCTTCGAGAGATCTTCACTAAAACCCTCGTATTGGGTCGCCTTGCGGCCCTCTGGCTGGATGTTGCTCTGCACCCAGCCCCCCGAAGAGCGCCTCGCCAGATACTGGTTACCAGTATCGAAGGAGGAAGTTCCCACGCCGCCGACGGTCGCATCCCCCAGATACGTGATACTAGAACCATCAGGTGAGACCTCAAACGGCCGTAGAGCTTGCGTACCGTTCGTCGTCAGACCGGGTTCTGTTTGTGGTACGAAGACGTCGGCGTTGTGGTTTTCGACTGGGGTTACCATTTCGTACCCGCGGCCATCGGGTAGCCCTTCAGCCGAGGCGGTCTGAGCCGATACACCGGCAAGAAAGGAGATACATAGAGCCAGGGTGGCGATCCTGGCTACGCCACGAGCGGGTGATGATTTGATGCTCATGGCGTTCCTCACTTACCCTTCTTCTTGGTGGGCTTGCCGTACTTCGCATGGGCTTGCCTTTCGCACGCTGTGCGCTTGGCGCCCTTTGCCTTGTTCTTGCAGGCCTTCAGCGCTTTCGTGAGCTTCTGTGCGCGGGTGAGGGACTTCGGCTTGGTCTTTGCGCAGCCTGTGATCGTGATCGGGGTGGACTGGTTGATCACCGCACCGTTCTGCGCGGTGAATGCTGTCGGCATCGCGAGCTTCTGCCCACACAGGCTGTAGTTATCCTTCGCCGGCACGTTCGCCGTCAGGACGGAGTACTTCCCCCGCGGCAACGTCAATTCGAAGGTGCTGAAAGGTACATCCGGCGTCGACTTGAACGTGGTGCTAGTGATCCCCGCCTTGCTGATGAACGTCGTGCCGACGATCTCGACCGTGACACCGTAGCCCTGCAGCACCACCTCGAGGCTCGGGAACGCTTCGCCGCCATGAGATACGAAGAAGATAGGACCTTCCAACGGCACCGGCAGGATCGGCGTGACCACCCGCGCATGACCGACAACCGACGCCACGGGACAGCCCGCCGGGTTCGATTCGAACTGCGCTGAGGGACATGCCTTCTGCAACGTCGTCAACCGCGACGGCAGCTGCTCCGGGTCATCGACCTTCGCCGACGCGATATTCGACTGCGAGCTCGCCTGGTTCGCACCAAGCTCCCCGGTGGGATACACGATCTTCGCCGTCAGGCTCGCACCCAGCGCTTTACTCGCCCTCCCAGCCGTCGAGACTTTCAAGTCCGGTGCAAACTTCAACGACTGGCACGAGCCGACCTGGAAGTGGCTTTCCAGCGGGGCGCTCTTGCCTTCGGTGCTCGTCGCGGTCCCCGTGAAGCCCATTGCGCTGCAGTTAGTCGGGTTGAACATGAACCCGGGCCGGTCGATCACCGCATTGATGCTGCGTAGATCCGCGGGAATCCCGTCGATGATGCTCGGCAAGGGATCCGTCGTAACTGTCAGCTGCGTCGTGGTGGGGTCTACTTCGATGCGGGCCCGCACGATCTGTGTCTGCAACGTGAACGGACCCGCATGGATCGGTACGACGATCGACAGGCCATACGGCGCGCCCTCATACCCACCCGTCAGGTAGATCGGGGCGGGTGGCTGCCCTGCCTGGGGGATGAACAGTGGGTAGGGTCCCGGGCCCGACCCGACGACGGTGTGCCCGATCTGCGACGCTTCCGGACACGTCCCCTGCGCAGCCTGCGGTTCGCCGCACAACGGGACCTTCGAGATCATCCCCAACAAACCCGCAGGGGTCTTGAACTGCAGTTTCGAGACACGCTGCTGCCCATCTGGACGCTGCAAAAGCATCGAGAAGTCGGTGTAGCCACCGGCCTGGTCAGTAGTCGACCCCGCCGTCAGCACCGGCGTGAACGGCAACGGCCCGGTGCACGCCCCGATACCGCTACCCCCGGGGCCGCTGTCGATCTGGAAGTTGCTTTCCCCCAACGCACTATCGACGAACGGGTTCGCCCAGGGGGTGAACACCGCATTGGAGTAGTAGACCCCGCATGTGGGAGGAGTTACAAGCGCTGCCTGCGCGCCACCGCTGAAGGACAGCACGAATTCGTTCAGCGGCGCGTCGGGGGTGCCGGGGTACTGTTTGGTGCCTTTGAACACCGTTTCGATCTGACCGGTTTCTTCGTTGAGGTGGACGTTGCCGATCAGCTTCAGGTTCACGCCTTCCCCGGAGGCCGCGACCAGCAATTGCAGGTTCGGTGGGTTGTTCTGCAGGATGTAGACATTCCCCTTCAACCGGTTCGGTAGCAGCGGGGTCGCGATTTCATCGGTCCCCACTTTTGACGCCGCGGGGCAGTTCGGAGGGCCGTCGTAGGCTTCCTTTTCGCCGTCTTCGCCTTCGGCGGGGAGGTTCTCCTCTTCCGGAGAGCATGCCACCAGGCCCGTTGCCTGCCCCGGGTTGATCGCCACACCCCTGGGCAACGTCACCGTTGTTTCCTTCAACCCCGACGTCGCCAACCCTTCAGGGTTCAGCCCCTGGGGAACCTTGACCGTCGTCGTCAAACCCGCCGGCGTATCGGAGTAGCTCGTATCCGGCGCCAGGTTGATCGACGGTTCGAAGTTCGACAGGCGTTCACAGCCCGTGGTCTGCACTTCGTTGTCTTCGTTGTCGTGTTCCGGGAAGCTCGCTTCCGCAAACGACGACGGGTTCTGCCACGTACCAAGGAATTCCAAACTGGTCGACAACGACCGCCCACACGACGTCGGCAGCGTCAAGAACGGCCTCTGCCCTTCCTGCGCGAGCTGACTCGTAGACTCTTCTGGATGTAAATGCTGGCCCGGGAAACCCCAGATCGTCGTCGTGTTGAACCGGATGCCCTCCTGCGGAACCCCCACATGCTCGGTGATCCCATAATCCCCGCCGCTACGAACCTTCGCATCCAAGAAGATGTGCGTCCCGCTGAAATCGAATGCGAACTCCGCGGCGACACCCGCCGGCGGCACAAGGTTATACACAGCGAAATGCCCGATCCCACCCGGTATCAGCGCGATGTCCTCCCCGATCGCCGTACCCGCCGGGCACCCTTCGCCGCTTTCCGTCCCCGCATCGAACAGTGCACGCGGGCACTCCGGGACCGCGCCCGGTTCGCCGACCAGCCCCGCCGGCAAATTCACATTCAGCGTATCCGGTTCACCACCCGCCGGAAGTTCGTAGCCAGGGACATCGTTGACATTTGGAGCCCACACGACCGTCGCCTCATAGGGGTGCGACCCGGCCTGCGTATCCGTTGTGCCGTTCGCGTTCGTGATCCAGCCATCGGCGTTAGCGAAACCAAACCCCGCTTCCCCAGCGGCAAACACCACAGGCACCTTCGCGTCCGCGGGGCCCAAAGCACCTCCACCAGTCACCGAGACAAGATCAACAGGATGCGAGGAAGCAGACGCATCCGGCAGCACTTTCACCGGGATATTCAGTTCCACCGGTGTCGGCGACGGTTGAACTTCACCCAGTTCACAGGTGATAATTTTCGTGCCGGTACAGCTACCGGTAGGTTCAGCTTCGAGGCCTTCAGGCAACGTATCACGAACTATCGCCCCCGGGTTACTCTTCGCCGCGCCGGTATTGTAAATGTAGAGACTCAAAGCGCCGCTGCTACCGGGACTCAAATTAGTAGGTGTCAGTGTGCCGAAGGCCTCCCAGCCGGGATGAGCAGTTTCGGCTCGAGCTGATGCACTGAAAGCACCTAGAGCGCATAAAAAAGCAAGGAAGACAGCCATCAGGATCTTAGCTACGCCACCAGCGTGCCGTGACCCAAGGTCAGTGAGCTTGCCTGCAGCTGTTGGGTAAGACATTTGGTTTACAGACATGTTCACTTAACCCTCCTGTTTGACTTCTTAGCCTTCTTTTTTGATTTCTTGGTGCATTTGCCTTGCTTTTTCACAAAACCACTCTTGCACTTACCAGCCTTCGACTTTGCTTTCGGTTTGGCTGTAGGCGGCGGCGGCGGCGGGAAATTCCCCACACCATTAAACGTCACACTCGGCGGCGTCGCGAACGTCGGCGGCGGCGCCGGCACACCCTGACACCCCGTCCCCGTACAAGCCGGCGGTGAAACCGGTCTTTCTCCACCAACACGCGCGTCATAAAGATCATCCGCGCCATTCTGATCCTCCGGCACAAGCTGCGCACGCGTCACGATAAACGCATCATCCCCACTCGCACTCGCCCCAATAAACCACGACGACGCCTTATTCGTACCACCAGACAACAACGACACACACCCACCATTCACACCAGAACCCGCCGCGCAACTACCCGTCCCTTCACGCTCCCACTCATACACATCCTGCGCACCATTCGTATCCCGCGGAACCAACGACACACCCGTATCAAAAAACACCCGGTTACCTTCATCCGCCATCCACCGCGGCAAATACGTGTCATTCCAGCTAATCGGCAAAAACCCTGACGCGCCACCCGGCTCGCCACTCACACTACACGACACACAAACCAACCTATCCGCCCCAGCATCAAACACATACACGTTCTCTGCGCCACCCGAAGGATACCCATTCGGGTGGCCAGCCACCGGCAAACTCGCACTCGACATAAACACCACACCCCCACCACCCGGCGACACCTCAGCCGTACGATTCGCCAAACCCGGCTGCCAATCACCATACTCAGCTTCAGTTTCACCACGCGATTCATGGAACGGTTCGACTGCGCTGCCGTCCTGTGCCGAGAGTGTCGCGATGAACACCGGTTCTTCTTCGCCGTGCTTCAAATACAAGTTCGGTTCGCCAGTCTCGGGTGATACGCCGCTACTATCCGCGCCCGCCAACACACCACCAGCGACGAAATACACACCTTCACCATCATCACTCACACCAACCACACCCTGCACGGCCCCCGACGACGCTACCAGCCCCACCCGCGCACCGGTTTCCGCGTCAAACCGGTACAAGCCTTCTTCCCCAGCAGAACCTTCGCTATAAAACGCGTAACGACCATCCGCAGCCGACGCCCAATACCGCGCACCACCCACAGAAACCCGTGTGGTGCTCACACCACCCACACGCACATACACAACACCTGTGTGCAAATCCGTCCAATACACCCGGCTGCCATCACCAGAGATCACACCCCCAAAGTCAGGCGGATCATACCTATCAGCACCATCAAGGAAGGGCGGTGCGCCAAACGTCGCATCAGGTACCACCTTCCCTTCCGGTGAAACATCAACCACATTCAATTTACCTTCAGCTACATCATACAAATAATTCCCATCTTCCCCGTTAGCTATTTCACCCGTAACACTCGCCGCGAGCTCCTGTTCCACCCTACCTTCACCACGCAACAACGCATCATTCGCCTCAAACAACAAACCACCCGACACACCACCACCCGCAAAACCCGCAAACACCGGCGCAACAGCCAACTTGCCATTCATTGCCACACCAGGTTCTGGCCCTGCAAAGCCTCGCGTTCCAAACGCCCGATTTGATGGGACCCCGGTTATCGGAGCTGGCCGGCTAAGCGGTCCTGCAAACAGGGCTTGGAACGGGTTCTGCGGTACCACGAAGCTTTCTTCAGGAGCCGTACAAGGCTCCACGCTCTCAACACACTCATAAAGTACGCTGTAGCCTTCACCAGGCACGCCCGACGCAAGCGGCTGAATCCTGGGCGGCGCTTCCTTACCCGAGACTACGATCCCCGCCGAGAGATCTTCGCTGAAGCCCTCGTATTCAGTAGCCTTGCGGCCCTCGGGCTGAATGTTGCTCTGCACCCAGCCCCCCGTCAGGGAGCGCCTTGCCAAATACTGGTTCCCAACATCACCGCTGGTGTTGCCCCGGCCACCGACGGTCGCATCACCCAGATACGTGACACTACCGCCTTCGGGTGAGACCTCAAACGGCTGTAGGCTTTGTGTACCGTTGGCCGATGGAAATTGTTCTGTTTGTGGTACGTAGACGTCGGCGTTGTGGTTTTCGACTGGGGTGACCATTTCATACGCGCGGTCGTCTGGTAGGCCGGCTGCGAGGACAGCCTGGGCTGATACACCGGCAAGAAAGGAGATACATAGAGCCAGGGTGGCGATCCTGGCTACGCCACGAGCGTGAGGTGACCAGAGGTCTGTGAGCTTGCTTGCCGCTGTGGGTGGAGGTACAGAGGTCATCCCATCACTGCTCCTGCCGCATAGTTACCCTTGGTCGAGAACTTCGCGCCGGGCGACGGGTTGCCCCATAGAGACAGATTCCTCTTTGAGAGCCCCGTAGTTTTCCTGCGAGACCCCACTGCCTTCTTCTTGGTGCTCTTGCGGTACCGGGCGCGTGCCTGTTGCTCGCAGTGCGTCCGCTTGGCGCCCTTTGCCTTGTTCTTGCAGGCCTTGAGGGCTTTGGTGAGCTTCTGCGCTTGCGTCAAAGGCTTCACCTTGATGCCCTTGGCGGCCGGTTCCTTCAGGGGTGGTATGGGCAGTACCCCGGTCAGGTCGGGAAACGCACTGGACGCCGGCGCATTGGCGATCGGCGCGCTGGAGGTTTCAGGCGTCTGTTCGCCTTTGCCCGGCCGTGGGGGTGCAGGCGCGGTCGTGAACTGCTCGTCCTGACCATAAGCGAACTGCGCAGTGCCGTTGTTGTCGTTGCTCGCGACGATCCGGTAGTGATAGATCCTACCCGGTGCGAGCCCGCCCAGGGTGGCTTGCTCTTCCACGGGAGTCGTACCTTCGCCGATCGTTTCGGGGGTCGGGGACGTTCGTTTGCCGTAGCTCGTATCTTGCCCGTACTGGAAGTAATACCTCGCTTCGTCCTGTTCGCTATGGCCGCTATTGGCGGGATTTACGGTCCCCGCGATGCTCGCGCTGTCGGTGGTTACCGTGGACGCCCCGCCGGTATCCACGACCGGGAGAACGGGGAGCGTTGTGAAGGCTTCTTCAGAGCCTTCCCCGACCCCGACTTTGTTTTCCGTAACGACCTTGTAGTGATATTCGGTGTTAGGTGTTAGGCCTGTGAGGCTCACGCTCGTCACGACGCCCCCGCTTCCTTCGCCCAGTTCCGCGGCCCCCGGCACGCAGGGCTCACTGAGCGGCGCGCCGCCGGCCGCGTACACGAATTCGCACTTCAACACAGACTGGAACTCGGGGTTGACGATCCCCGACAGCGACGCTGTGCTCTGCCCAACCGCCGTCGGGAACTCCGCTTCGACTACCGGAGCCACAAACGCCGAGGCCATGAAGGATTCAACTTTTCCATCGGCCGTGCCCGTCCCGTTCGTCGCGACCACCCGGTAGTAGTAGGTCACACCCGGCGTCAGACCACCGCCGATGTCCACCGGGTTCGCCGTTTGGACTTCGGAGGTACCTGGCAGCGAACCGGCACCGATGGGCGTACCTTCGCCCCCTTCGACCTTAGCTTTTTCGCTCGAGTATTCATAGCGGTAGCTCGTTTCCTGCTTCTCCGCGTTGACCTGCCCTTCGAGCACACCGTCAAACGGCGTCACACCGGACACGCTCTCCACGGAGATGACGGGCTGGGACGCCGGTGTTTTGAACGTCAACGGGGACCCTGTTGCCGATTCCGCCGGTTCTGCTTTGTTGATCGCGACGACACAGAACGCGTATTCCGTGCTGCCCTCCAGGCCAGTCACGGGCGTCGATACAGCTTCTTTAGCATTGCCCAAGGCCACGCCAGGCTGTTCAGGCGCAACGCTGCCAACGGCACATTCTTTGGTCTTCGACGGCTGGTAAGTAAACTCGTAAGTACCTGCTTCGCCGGCTTTGCCCGGGTTCAGCACACCATTCAGCGTCGCCGTCGTACCCGTGACCACAGTCGCCGCTTCAGTCAGCGGGGTTTCCGGCGGCAGCGAAGTCTTGAACGTCACCGTCGGACTGACCGCTTCTTCATGCGTCGCGGGGTTTTCAACGCGTAGACAGACGGCGTATTCAGTGTCCGCGATCAGGCCTTCCACAGGCTGAGAGACGGGTTCTTCAGGCGACCCCGTAGAAGTACCAGCTGGTTCGGGCGCCTTGAAGCCGCCTTTACATTCTTTCGTTTTGGAGACGTTGTAGAGGAATTCGTATGTGCCGCCTTCGCCCGCCACCAGCGCTTTTGGGTTCAACACACCATTCAACGTCGCCGTCGTAGCAGCAGCCCCACTCACCGGCTTCACTTCCGGTGCTTCCGGAGCCACAGCCAAGGCAGGCAACGCCAGCACGCCCAGCAACACGACCAACAGAACCATCACAAACCCACCCAAACCCAATCTACGAATACTCACCGTGAGGCCTCCTTGAACGAGCCCCGGGTGGGGCGACTTGCTTGCAAAATCTCTTCACCGCGTGGTGTGAGCTGCCAGGCATTGGCGACACCGCCGGCCGTGCCACCGCTGTTCTCAAGCAGGCCGTGGCCCTCCAGACGGTGAAGCAGCTTGGAGATCTGACCGTCGTCCTTGACACCCGCGGCATCTGCGACCTTACGGTTGCCTGGGCGGCTCTTCCCAATGCTGAGGGCCGCGACGGTCGTGAGGACCTCGTGGGTAAGCGCGGTCATGCGGACCCCGGTGCTCGCCCGGCCCATGTCAGCGGTCGCGCTCGGCCGGCTCTTGCCGCGGCGCCCGGCGGCGCTGCGGGTGGTCGCGAGCTTGCCGCCTTTACCGGCCTTACGCTGCGCCTGCTTCAAAGAACGATGCGCGTCGATCACAGCTTCGCCATCCATCGTCAGCCGCCACGCCTTCACCTGACGGCCGGTGTGACCCTGCGCGTTCTCGACCAGACCCTGATCGGACAGGCGCCTCATCATCCGCGAAATCTGACCCTGATCCGCCAGACCGATGATCTCCGACACTTCACGGTTGTTCAAACCCGGACGGCCACCAACCGCCGCGAGCGCCATCTGCGTACGCACCGTCAACCGGTAATCAACCGGTGAAACAGCACCCAACGAAAGACGCGACAAACCACCGCCATCACGTCGCCTTGCAGGAACCCTGGGAACGGGACACTCCAGCTCACGCGCGGCAGCCCCCATACCCCGATACGGCAACACGATCGCCGCCATCAACTGACCGAGCAACTCGATCAACGGTTCCGGACGCAGCTCCAACAGGCGCGCGTGGATCACACCGAACGTCGCACCGACGACACCCTCCGCCAACAGCCCCGGCAACAACGCGGGCGCCTGTGCATTCACACGGCCCTCGTCGATCACACTCGTCAGGCTCTCCAGCACGCGCGCGCGACGCGCGAGGACTCGTGGACCTGCCGCGAGCGCCTCGACAAACACCAGCCGCGCGACCGCCGGCTCTCCGTCGAGCACGGCTCGTGCCTGAGCGATCTGCTCCCTAACCCGCGCGGTCCAACCAAGCTCCGACTCCCAACCCGTCCGCAGCTCGAGCTCCAACCCAGCGACCGCATAGTTGAACGCCGCCAGAAAACAATCTTCCCGGTCGCTGAAGCACTCATAGAACGTCCGGTTCGACACCCCGGCGCACTCAGATACACCGCGCGCGGTCACACCCTCATAGCCCTGTTCACCGACAAGCAAAAACATCGCGCTCAACAACCGGCCCCTCTGCAGACCAGAGGCACGACGGTCGCTGCCAGAGGAGCGACGCATCGGGGAAACACCTTCGGCGGGCATCAGGGTCGACCCCCCGGCTCGGCCCGGAGCACGCGCGAGCGCGGGGCGCGCCTAGGCATGCGAATGCCGCGCCCAAAGACGCGGCCCCGATCGCCTAGAAAACTGGAGGAAAGAGCGCCACGAAGGGCGCTAACTAGCCTAGAAAGTAAGTGCCAGAGAGAGAGAGAGAGAGAGAGATGTGTCAGCGACGCTGACGCATCTAGTTACGACACCTTTTCGGCGCGCAACGATCCCCATCACATCTGTCCCCGAAGGACTCATGCAGAAACGACCCCTCATAACTCGATTCCGATCCCTCTCCCAACATCCCCTACAAGCGCTTGATGTCAATCCAAAGGACCGACCCAAACCCGAATCTATCTTTCGCCCCCAACCCGGGGGCCCTCTCAAACAAACCTAAGCAGAAAACACAAGAGAATGCAACCGGGAAGCAAAAACGGACAAAAATGGCTTTCTAGAGCCAAACAATTGGTACGGTCGGCGGCGGCCCGGGCACGCCGGTACGCGAATGTTCAACTCTCAGCCAGCTGCAGAGTGCCCTCGGCGGGGCGAGATACGTTCGGCCAAGGCCGCACCCGGGGCAGCGTCCCGTACCCCCAACCACGCCTATGCCGGCCGAACGGAGCTCGATCCCGACGGGGGCTTGCCACCACGCTGAACTCTAGTTTTTTGCAGCCCCTTGCAGGACTTTTCAAGCAAAGCAAGCTCCGAACACGGATCCCATCGCCACCCGTGCGTACCTTTGGCGCCATGTCCACCCAAGGCATCACCCCAAGGCTCGCCAACAGCCTGCGCTCGCTGGCAGAGTGCCAGCTGCAGACGCAGGCCGCACGCTCCGCAGCGCTCGACACGAGCGCGCTCGGCGTGATGGCCGTCGACGCAGCCATCGCCGCGATCATCGTCGGTACCAGAGGAGCCTACGACCTCTGGATCGTCGCGTTGGTACCGCTTGGATTGTCGTTCGGCTTGGCGGTAGTGGCCACGCGTCTGCCAGGCGCCGAGGAAACCGGCCCGCTCGTCAACGACGTCCTCAAGGCCAGCGAGACCGAAGGGGACGACCATCTCGAACGGTCACTTCTGCAAGATCTCGCCACAGACATGCTGAGCAATCGGCGAGCCTTGGCCCGTAAGATTCCACTATTCGATCGAGCCCGGACATTCCTGGTGTTCGCGATCCTTGTGGAGCTGGCCGGACAGCTAATACAATGAGCATCATGGAGCCGTCAATCGCCAGCGAACAACCCGCCGCCGAGCCCCGGCGCACGGGCATTACCGAACCATTCTTCAAAACCGCAGGAGCTCCCAGTGACCGCCACTTCGAGCAGCTCATACTCCCTGGCCTCGTCGGCTCGGGCCCGATCTTCCCTGAGTGGCTGCGCAAATTCTTTCGGCACGTGCGCAAAGACACGCCAGCGTCACGATAGCCAAGTCGCCCGCCCGCCACCGGCCAATCATCGCGGACCCATCACCCCGCCGAAACTCAGACGACCTCCCCCGCGGGCGCCTCGCTCTCCTGAATCTCGCGCAGGTCGCGGCGTAGCTCGCGCAGCTCGTCCCTGAGCTGAGCCGCGTACTCGAAGCGCAGGTCCTCGGCCGCGACGGCCATCTCCTCCTCGAGCTCGACGACCATCCGCTCGAGCTCGTTCTCCGGCAGCTCCTTGCCGGCCCGCTTGCGCTCGGTCCCGCGCCGGCTGCGGCCCTGCTTCGGGACCTTCGAGTCGGACTGCAGGAACTCGGCGATGTCGGAGATCCCCTTGACGATCGTCGCCGCGGTGATCCCGTGCTCCTCGTTGTAGGCGAGCTGGATCTCGCGGCGGCGGTCGGTCTCCGAGATCGCGGCCTTCATCGCCTTCGTCTCCTTGTCGGCGTACATCAGCACGGTCCCCTCGATGTTGCGCGCCGCGCGCCCGATCGTCTGGATCAGCGAGGTCTCCCCGCGCAGGAACCCCTCCTTGTCGGCGTCGAGGATCGCCACCAGCGAGACCTCGGGCAGGTCGAGCCCCTCGCGCAGGAGGTTGACGCCGACGAGCACGTCGTACTCGCCGAGCCGCAGGTCGCGGATGATCTGGATCCGCTCGAGCGTGTCGATCTCCGAGTGCAGGTACCTGGTCTTGAAGCCCATCTCCAAGAGGTATTGCGAGAGGTCCTCGGACATTTTCTTCGTCAGCGTCGTCACGAGCACGCGCTCGTTGCGGTCGACGCGCTTGCGGACTTCGTTCATCAGGTCGTCGATCTGGTTCTTCGTCTCGCGCACCTCGACCGTCGGGTCGACGACCCCCGTCGGGCGCACGATCTGCTCGACCACGTTCGTCGATCTGGTCCGCTCGTACTCCCCCGGCGTGGCCGAGACGAACAGCAGCTGCGGGGTGATCGAGAGGAACTCCTCGAAGCGTTGCGGCCGGTTGTCCATCGCGCTCGGCAGGCGGAACCCGTAGTCGACGAGCGTCTGCTTGCGCGAGCGGTCGCCCTCGAACATCCCGCCGATCTGCGGGACGGTCTGGTGGGACTCGTCGATCAGGCAGATGAAGTCCTTGGGGAAGTAGTCGATCAGGCAGTAGGGTCGCTCGCCCGGCTGGCGCCCGTCGAGGATCCGCGAGTAGTTCTCGATCCCCGAGCAGAACCCCATCTCGCGCAGCATCTCCATGTCGTACTGCGTCCTCTGCCTGAGCCGGTGGGACTCGAGCTGCTTGCCTTCTTTCTCCAGCTCCTCACAGCGCGCGTTCAGTTCGCGGCCGATCGCTTCGACCCCCGCTTCGATCGTGCCCTCCTTGACGTTGTAGTGCGTCGCCGGCCAGATCGCGACGTGCTCGAGGTCGTCCTCGATCAGCTCGCCCGTCAGCGGGTCGAAGTGCTGCAGGCGCTCGACCTCGTCGCCGAACAGCGTCGCGCGGTAGGCCGACTCGGCGTAGGCGGGGAACACCTCGAGCGTCTCCCCCTTCACGCGGAAGCCGCCGCGCGAGAGCACCGTGTCGTTGCGCGTGTACTGGATCGAGACGAGTTTCCTGCAGCAGTTTCTCGCGGTCGATCGTCTCCCCGCGGCGCAGGATCTGCATGTTCATCTCGTACGTCTCCGGCGAGCCCAGCCCGTAGATGCAGGAGACCGAGGCGACGACGATCACGTCGCGGCGCGCGAACACCGCGGCCGTGGCGGCGTGGCGGAGCCGGTCGACCTCCTGGTTGATCGCCGAGTCCTTCTCGATGTACAGGTCGCGGCTGGGGACGTAGGCCTCGGGCTGGTAGTAGTCGTAGTAGGAGACGAAGTACTCGACCGCGTTGTCGGGGAAGAACGTCCGGAACTCGTTGCACAGCTGCGCCGCAAGCGTCTTGTTGTGCGCGATCACGAGCGCCGGGCGCTGCACCTCCTGGATCACGCCCGCCATCGTCATCGTCTTGCCCGTCCCGGTCGCGCCGAGCAGCGTCTGAAAGCGCTCGCCCTGCTCGATGCCGGCGGCCAGCGCCGCGATCGCCTTGGGCTGGTCGGCGGTCGGGGTGAAGGTCGTGTCGAGGCGGAAGTCGGGCATCGCGATGCTCCACGTTAGCGGCGGCCCGAACAGCAGCCTCTACAATCGTCTCGATGGCCATCGACGTCGTACTGCCCGCCGCCCAAGCTCATCGCTTCTCGCTGGAGGAATACCACCAGCTAATCGAGTCGGGCGGCTTTGACGAGGACTCGCGCGTAGAGCTGATCGAAGGAGTGATAGTCGACATGAGCCCGAAGACGGCGGAGCACGAGAACGCGATCACATGGCTGATCGTTAAGCGCTGGCTGATCTCAGCGGTCGATCCCGCGCGGTTCGAGGTGGGCGTGCAGAGAGCCCTCACGCTCGTCGGCTCCGAGCCCGAGACCGGACCTCGTCGTGATCCCGCTCGACGCGCCCCGGCCCTACCATCCGGGTACGGCCACTCTGGCGATCGAGGTGGCGGTGTCCTCACGGGACCGCGACCTGCGCCAGAAGCCTGTGCTCTACGCCCAAGCCGGCATCGACGAGTACTGGGTCGTGAACCTCGACGCCAGCCTCGTCGTGGTGCATCGTAACCCTACGGACAATGGCTATGAGACGATCACAGAGGTCCCAGCGGACGGCGCCGTGCAGGCGCAGGCCCTCGAGCTCCCGCGGTTGGACGTGGCCGAGCTGCTCGCCGCGGCACGGCGACGCTGAATGCCTGCGCTAGTCGAGCCCCAGCTGCCGAGCGTACGTCGCGCGGTATTCCTTCTGCGCTTCGAGCACGCGCTGCACGTACGCGCGCGTCTCCGGGAAGGGGATCGTCGTCGATCGTCAGCTCGCCCCCTTCGGCGCGCGCCTTCGCGACCCATTTGTCGACGTTCGCGAGGCCCGCGTTGTACGCGGCGACGGCCAGCATCTCGTTGCCTTCGTAGTGGTCGAGCAGGTAGCGCAGGTAGTAGCTGCCGTAGGCGACGTTGATCTTCGGCGTGCCGAGGTCGCTCGTCGTGAAGCTGTAGCCGCCCGACAGTTTCGCCAGGAATTCGGCCGTTTCCGGCTCGATCTGCATCAGGCCCTCCGCGCCCGCGGAGGAGGTGCGCGGTTCGAATTTCGTCTCCGCGTAGATCACCGCCGCGATCAGCGCCGGGTCGAGGTGCTTCGCCTGCGGCCTGTTCGCGGATCACGCTCGCGTCGCTCAGCGGCAGTTCGTCGATCGCGTGGTGCACGCTCGCGACCATCACCCCGACCACCACCACGAGCGCGATCGCGACGAGCACGCCCAGCGTGCGCCAGCGCCGCTGCCTGGCCGTCATCTCGCTGTGTCCCGGGCCTCATCTCCCCAGCTTGTCAAGCACGGCCGACATCCTCATCTGCCCAGCTCGCTCAAGCACGGCCGACAACTCCCGCTCCAGCTCCTCGCACGCTGCCGTCGTTCGTCACGACATACGTCGCCCGCGCCGCCTTCTCCGCCTGGCTCAGCTGACGCGCCGCGCGCTCTGCCGTCAGCTCGTGCCCGCGGCTCGGCGGCGCGCCGCTCGCGCAGCTCCTCCGCGGCGACGACCGCGATCGTCGCGTCGTAGATCCCCTCCATCCCCGCCTCGAACAGCAGCGGCACCTCGACCACGATCGCGCGCGGGGCCGGTTCGAGCGCGCGCGCCTGCGCCAGCCACGTCCCCATCCGCTCGCCGACCAGCGGCCAGACCGTCGCCTCCAGCCACGCCCTGCCCGTCCTCGTCGGCGAACGCGCGCCTGGCCACCTCCGCGCGATCGACCACGCCGCCGGGCGCGACCTCCTCGCCCCAGCGCGCGATCACCGCATCGCGCAGCTGCGCGCCTTCGTACAGCTCGTGCACGACCGCGTCGCTCGACTGCACCGCCGCCCCCAGCCGCTCGAGCGCCTTCAGCGCCGTCGACTTGCCCGCGCCCATCCCCCCCGTCAGCCCGATCAGAGGAACGTTCGCCTGCAACTGCTCGAGCGCCTTCGTCGGCTTGGCCGTCGCGGACCGGGTCAGTCCTGCGCGGGCTCGGCGGCGGCCGGCTCGGCTCGGCTGCGGCGGCGGGCTCGGCTGACGGCTCGGGCTCGGCGGCCTCGGCGGTCTCGGCGGCCGGCCTCGGCGCTCTGCCGCGGCCTCGGCCTCGCGCGCTCTCAGTCTCGGGCGCGCCTCGCAGTCTCGGCTCGGCGGCAGCCTCGGCGCCTGGCGGCGCTCGCCTCAGTCTCGGCCTCGGCGACAGCCTCGGCCTCGGCGCGGCTCGGCCTCGGTGGCGCCTCCACGGTCTCAGCCTCGGCGGCAGCCTCGGCGCGGGCGCGCCTCGGCGCGGCCTCGTCTCAGGCTGGACTCCACGGCCTCCGCCGCGGGCGCGTCCTGCGCAACCTCGGCCGCGGGGGCCTCCGGTGTGGCCTGCGCCTCGGGCGCCGGGTCCTCGCGCTTCCGGGTCGCCTCGGCCTCGGGAGGCGCCTCGGCGACGCCTCGGCGCTCGCCTCCGCGGTGATCTCCTCGGCCTCGGCGACGGTCGCATCCTCGTCCGCGCTCTCGGCGGCGGGCGCCGGCTCCTCGCCGGGGCGCGAGAGCGGCAGGATCTGGTCCTCGACGCGCTTGGCCGAGAGGCTCAGGCGGCGGCGCTCGGAGTCGATCTCGAGGATCTTCACGCGGATCTCATCGCCCGGGTGGACGACCTCGCGCGGGCTTTCGACGTGGTGCGGGGCGAGCTCGGAGATGTGCACGAGCCCCTCGACGCCGTCGAGGATCTCGACGAACGCGCCGAACGTGACGACCTTCGTGACCTTCCCCGCGAGCTCGTCGTTGATGTTGTAGGTGTCGACGATCCGCTGCCAGGGGTCCTCCTGGGTCTGCTTGAGACCCAGCGAGATGCGCTGGCGGTCGCGGTCGATGTCGAGCACCTTGACCTTCACGGTGTCGCCGATCGTGAGGATCTCCGACGGGTGGTTGACGTGCGACCAGGAGAGCTCGGAGATGTGGATCAGCCCGTCGATCCCGTCGAGGTCGACGAACGCGCCGAAGTCGACGATGTTCGAGATCTGCCCCTCGACGACGAGGCCGGGCTGCAGGCGGTCGAGGATCTGCTGGCGGACCTCCTTGCGCTCCTCCTCGAAGCACGGCGCGGCGCGAGAGCACGACGTTGTTGCGCGAGCGGTTGAGCTCGATCACCTTGCTCTCGATCTTCGTGCCCATGTACTCGTCGAGGTTCGGCACGCGGCGGATGTCGACCAGCGAGGCGGGCAGGAAGCCGCGCACGCCGAGGTCGATGATCAGGCCGCCCTTGACGACCTCGATCACGGTGCCCTCGACCGGCTCGCCCGACTCCGCGGCGGTTTCGATCCGCCGCCAGGCCTTCTCGAAGCGCGCGCGCTTCTTCGACATCATCAGCCGGCCGTCCTGGTCCTCCTTGATCAGGACGATCGCGTCGACCTCCTCGCCGAGGTGCACCTCGTCCTTGGGGTCGACCGACTTGCGGATCGACAGCTCGTTCGCCGCGATCACGCCCTCGGACTTGTAGCCGATGTCGACGAGCACCTCGTCCTTGTCGATCCGCACGACGTGGCCGGTGACGACCTGGCCCTCCTCGATCGGCTGGAAGGTCGCGTCGTAGTTCGGGACGATCTGCCCGTCGATTTCCAGCAGGAGCCCGTTCGACCCCTCGACGATGCGGGCGTCGGGTTGCTCAGTCAGCGTTTGCACCGGCCGTAGCCTAGCGCAGGCGGGGCATCTCACCACCCGATGGGCGCTCGTATGATTGGACGATGCCTGTCCGAGCCACGAAGCGGGGCGCCGAACGCACGCCCCTGGAGCAGCGCGACTGCGACGTGCTGATCTGCGGCGCGAGCTTCGCGGGGCTCGCGGTCGCGCGCGAACTGGCCGGCTCGGGGGCGAAGGTGCTCGTGCTCGACCGCTACGAGCTCGGCGAGCGCCAGACCTCGGCCTGCGCGATGCCGACGCTGTGGCTCGACGCGCTGGCGCTCGGCGGCTCGCGAGCTGCAGACGCTTCGACGAGATCGTCACGCACACCCCCTTCCGCAGCTCGCGCTGGGCGCTGCCGTGGTCGTTCTCGACGTTCGACTACCGCGAGCTGTGCGCGCTGCTGTGGGCCCAGTCCGGAGCGGACGGGACCGACGGGCCGGGACGGGCGAACCGAATTCGAGCTCGAGATCGCCACGGTCACCGGCCGCGACGGCTTCACCGTGCACACCGACCGCGGCTCGCTGCAGGCGCCGCTGATCGTCGACGCGCTCGGCTGGCGGCGTGTGCTGTCGAACGGGGTGGGCGGGACCGATCCAGCCGCCGAACGCGCCGATGTCGCGCGGCCTGGAGGTCCACCCGGCCGGGACCGGCACGGAGCTCGAGCTGTGGATCGACCCGCGCTACATCCGCTCCGGCTACGCCTGGAGCTTCCCCGCGCGCGATGAGGTGCGCGTCGGCGTCGGCTCGTTCTGGCCCGAGCACCACGTCAAGGAGCCGACCGTCCGGCTCGCCCGCGACCTCGACCTGCCGCCCGACGGCTACCAGGGCAACTGGATCCCCCACAAGCTGCGCGCGGCCGTCGAGGACGAGCGTGTTCTTCGCCGGCGACTCGGCCGGGCACTGCCTGCCGCTGACGGCCGAGGGGATCCGCACCGCGCTGTACTTCGGCCTGGCCTGCGGGCGCGAGCTGCGCGCGGTGCTCGAGCGGACGATCCACCCGCGCGCAGGCGCTCGCGCGCTACGGCGCGTTCTCGGCCGCGCACGAGCGCAAATACCGCTGGCTGCTTGAACACGCCAGCGCACGATCGGCCGGCTCACGCCCTCGCGGGCGGTCACCGCGCTCGCGTGCGGCGTTCGAAAACCCGCAGGTGGCGCGCTGGGCGTTCGGGCACTACCTGGCGATCGCGCCGCCGTCGTTCGTCGGTGAAGGCCCGCCTGCCCCGCGGGGCAGGCGCCGGATCCCCCCGCCCGCCAAGCGCCAGGCGCTGGCGGCGACGAGCTGAGCACCGACCCATCCGAGCTCATCAGAGCACGTCACGAAAACCGGCTAGCTGCGGCGCGGCGGGAGCGCAGCTGAGCGCTCAGGCGACCCGGCGCAACTGCGGCCTGGTGGTGCGCGCCGCCACGAGCGCCAAGCGGCTGGCCTCGATCGCGCTCGCCCAAGAGACCTCGGCCAGCAGACCGGGCGCGGCGACCATGTCGCCCGCCAGGAACACGCCGTCGCCGCGATCGATCGCCGGCCGATCGCGCCAGGTGGAGCCGGGCAGGTCGAGCGCGCCCGAGCGCGCGTCCATCACCTGACGCCGCCGCCAGGTCTCGCGCTCGCGCCAGTCGGCGACGCCGAGATCGAGCAGCCGCTCCAGGCGCAGCCCCGCCTGCTCGGCGCTCTCCCCGGGGCGAATCGGCATCTGCGCCTGGATCAGCTGCTCGCCGGCGGGCGCGATCGACGGGTCGGTGGTGGAGTAGCGGCTGACCCAGCCCGGCCTCGTCGAGGTCGGAGACGACCGTCGGATCGCTGCGGCGCCGGCGCAGCCCGATGTCCATGCAGACGGTGTTGCCGCTCTGCCACGTCAGGCTCTCGTCGCCCAGCAGTCGACGGGCCTGATCGAGCTCCGTGGCGAGGATCACCGGCGTGTCGTCCGGCAGCTCCTCGACTCTCGCGGAGGTCTGCACGTCCACCCCCAGCGAGCGCACACGCCGCTCGAGCGAGGCCACGAGGCTGCTCCAGCCGCCGACGAAATAGCGGGCGGCCGTCGGCACGGTGAGCAGCAGGCGCACGGTGCGCGCCCACACGAACGCCGCCGACAGCTCGCCGGGGTCGTGGTGGAAGGTGTAGACGCCGGCGCCGGCCGAGAGCATCTCGGCGGTGGTCTCGTCGGTGTGACGGGCCGCCCAGGTGCGGAAGTCGACGTCGCTGGGAGCTTCGCGTCCGCGCAGGCGCAGGACCGAGGGCAACGCGCCGAGCGGCGGCGTGCGCCGGATCTCGCCCTGCCAGCGCATCCGCACCCCGCTCAGCCGCGGACCGACGTGCCGGGGCAGCAGATCGCGCTCCTCCATCCACCCCCACAGCGAGTCGTGCTGCTTGTAGATCGCGTGCGGGCCCAGATTCGCCTTGTAGGGCCCGTCGGTGCTGCGCGCGCGACCGCCGAGCTGCTCGTGAGCCTCCAGGAGACGGACCTTCGCACCCTCCTCGGCGCACGCGATCGCCGCGACGAGCCCGGCGATGCCGGCCCCGACGATCGTGATCTGCGGTTTGCCGGGGTGACCGTTTGCGCTCATCGTGCTGCCTCCTTGGAAGAGTGACCGGGTGGCCGAGTGGCCGGTGGCGTTGCTCAACGATCAACCTACGCCGACACTGGCCTCGTATTACAGTTCCAGTAGTGGCAAATAAAAGAGGTCCAGTTGGAGGGCCGGAGCTGCTCGTGGAGCTCGACCGGCGACGATGAGCTGCCGCTGCACGAGCAGCTCGAGCGCTCGCTGCGCGAGCAGATCCGCTCGGGACGCCTGCCCGCGGACGCGCGCCTGCCCTCCACGCGCGGGCTCGCCGAGGAGCTCGGCATCTCGCGCGGGGTGGTGAGCGAGGCCTACGGGCAGCTCGCCGCCGAGGGCTATCTCACGACCAGCCAGGGGGCGCCGGTGAGGGTCGCCAAGGCCGTGCGCGCCGCGAGCGAGCGCCCACCGGCGCGCTCGCTGCTGGAGAGCTTCGCCTACAACTTCCACCCCGGCCTGCCCGACCTGCTCGACTTCCCGCGCGAGATCTGGCTGCGCTCGCTGCGCGCGGCGCTGCGCGACTCGCGGCTGGATTCGCTCGGCTACGGCGACCCGCGCGGGCTGCCGGACCTGCGCGAAGCGCTCGCCGGGTACCTGGGCCGGGTGCGCGGCGCCGACGCCGACCCCGAGCACATGCTCGTGTGCACCGGCTTCATGCAGGGCCTCTCGCTGCTGTGCCGCGCGCTGCGCGGGCGCGGCGTCGAGCGGATCGCGCTCGAGGACCCCGGCTGGCACCAGCACCGGCTGATCGTCGAGCAGGCGGGCCTGGAGGTGGTGCCGATCCCGGTCGACGAGGGCGGCCTGCGCGTGCGAGGAGCTCGCCGCGACCGACGCCTCGGCGGTGCTGCTCACGCCCGCCCACCAGTTCCCCACCGGAGCCGTGCTGGCGCCCGCGCGGCGCGCCGCGCTGATCGAGTGGGCCGAGGAGGAGCGGCTGATCATCGAGGACGACTACGACTCGGAGTACCGCTACGACCGAGTGGCGGTCGGCGCGCTGCAGGGTCTCGCTCCGGAGCAGATCGTCTACATCGGCTCGGCCTCCAAGCGCCTGGCGCCCGGCATGCGCCTGGGCTGGATGCTGCTGCCGTCGTGGCTGACCTGGGAGCTGACCGCCGCGAAGACGATCGAGGACGGCGGCTCGGAGGTCGTGGGGCAGCTCGCGCTGCGCGACTTCATCGCCCGCGGCGAGCTCGACCGCCACGTGCGGCGCATGCGCCTGCGCTACCAGCGCCGGCGCGAGGCGCTCGCTGCGAGCGCTCGAGCGGTGGCTCCCGCAAGCGCGCGTGAGCGGCGCCGACGCCGGGCTGTTCGAGCTGGTCGCGCTGCCGGGCGAGATCGACGAGCACGCGCTGGTGATGGCAGCCGCGGCGCGCGGCGTGGGCGTCGAGGGCCTCGCGCTGCACCGCTTCATCCCGGGCGGCGGCCCGGGCCTGGTGCTCGGCTACGGCAACCTCGCCGAGCCGGCGATCGAGCAGGGGGTGCGGCTGCTGGGAGAGGCGCTGGCGGAGGTGTGCGGAAGACTCGATGACTGCGCGGGAGGTCTCGGTGACTCACTTCGCCTCCAGCCAGTTCTCCCCCACGCCGACATCGACCGCGAGCGGCGGTTCGCGGTCCCACACGCCGACCATCTCGCGCTCGATCAGCTCGCTCGCGGCGTCGACCTCTCGCGGCGGGCCTTCGAACAGGAGCTCGTCGTGGATCGTGAGGATCTGGCGGGTCTGCAGACCCGACTCGGCGAGCGCCGCGTGGCAGCGGACCATCGCCAGCTTGATGATGTCCGCGGCGGTGCCCTGGATCACGGTGTTGACGGCGAGGCGCTCGCCGAGCGTGCGCACCTGGTAGTTGCGCGCCTGCAGCTCGGGGATCTGCCGGCGCCGGCCCCAGAGCGTCTTCACGTGGCCCTCCTCCTTGGCCTGCTCGATCGTCTCGGCGATGAACCGCGCGACCCGCGGGAAGCGCTCGAGGTAGGCGTCGATGAACTCCTTGGCCTCCTCGCGCGGGATGTTCAGGCGGTCGGCGAGGCCGTAGTCGGAGAGCCCGTAGACGATCCCGTAGTTGATCATCTTCGACTTCGAGCGCATGCCCGGGTCGATCTCCTCGGGCGCGACCTGGAAGACCTGCGAGGCGGTCGCGGTGTGCACGTCCTCGCCGCGGCGGAAGATCTCCTTCAGGGCCGAGTCGTCGGCCGCGTGGGCGAGCACGCGCAGCTCGATCTGGGAGTAGTCGGCGGAGATCAGCAGCTTGCCCGGGTCGGCCTCGAAGCAGCCGCGGATCTCGCGGCCGAGCTCGGTGCGGATCGGGACGTTCTGCATGTTCGGGTTGGTGCTCGACAGCCGTCCCGTCTGGGCGACGGCCTGCAGGAACGTGGTGTGGATCCGCGAGCGCTCGTCGGCCTGCGCGGGGAGCACGTCGAGGTAGGTCTTGATGAACGTCGAGAGCTCGCGCCAGCGCTCGATCCGCGGCACGATCTCGTGCTCGGCGCGGATCGCCTGCAGCACGCGCGCGTCGGTCGAGTAGCCGACCTTGCCCTTGCGCTTGCGCGAGAGCCCGAGCCGCTCGAACAGCACCTCCCCGAGCTGCTGCGGCGAGGCGATCAGGAACTCCGTTCCGGCGAGCCTGAAGATCTCCCGTTCGAGCTCGTCGATCTCCGCGCGCACGCGGCCGGTGATCTCCTCCAGGCGCTCGAGGTTCAGGCGCACGCCGAGGATCTCCAGGTCGCGCAGCACGGCCACCAGCGGCAGCTCGATCTCGCGCATCAGATCCTCCAGGCCGCGCTCGGCGATCTGCTCGCGCTGCCACGCCGCGAGCGCGCCCAGCAGCACCGCGTCGGCCGCCGCGGGATCCTCGAGATCGCTGGCCAGGCCGCGCTCCTCGCACAGCTCCGCGAACGGGTAGCCGCGCCGCGCCGGCTCGAGCAGGTAGGCGCCGAGCAGCGTGTCGTGCGCGAGCCCCGGCGGGACCGTGCCGAGCGCTTTCGCGTCGTGGACGACGACCGCGCGCTCCCCGCAGGCGCGCGCGATCTGCTCGGGGCTCGCGCAATCGCCGGCGAGCACCTCGGGGACCGTTCGCCCGCGGCCTGGCGCTGCGCCGGCGACCGCGAAGCGCCAGGGCGAGCCCTCGGCGAACAGCTCGCCCTCGGGCGGCGCGGACTCGCGCAGCGCGACCCACAGCTCGTCCCCCTGCAGGGCCGGCGATGTCGGCGGGCTTCGCCTTGCCCGAGCGCAGGCGCGCCGGGAGCGCGACCTCGCCGCCGGCCGGCGCGCCGGCCGGGACCTCCGCCTCGGAGTCCTCGAGCGCCTCTTCCAGGCGCCGCAGCGGGTCGCGCAGCTCGTACTGGCGGAAGACCTCGCGCACGCGCGAGCGGTCGGGCTCGTGGGCGGCCTCGGCGGTGATGTCGAGCTCGAGCGCGACGTCGCGCTGGATCGTCGCCAGGCGCTTGGACACGCGCGCGTCCTCGGCGTGGTCGAGCAGGTTCTGTTTGCGCTTCGGCCCGCTGACCTCGCGGATGTGGCCGAGCACGCCCTCGAGCGAGCCGAAGCGCTGGATCAGCTCGCTCGCGGTCTTGTCGCCGATCCCCGGCACGCCGGGGATGTTGTCGGAGGTGTCGCCCTTCAGGCCGTAGAAGTCGGGGATCAGCTCCGGCGGGATCCCGTAGCGGTCGACGCACCGCCTGGTGGTCGTAGATCTTCGTCTCGGTGATCCCCCGCGAGGTCGCCATCACCTTGACGTGGCCGTCCTCGTCGATCAGCTGGAAGATGTCGCGGTCGCCGGTCACGATCATCACCGGCACGGGCGTCTCGGCCGTGCAGCGCGCGCTCGGTGATCGACGCGATCACGTCGTCGGCCTCGTAGCCCTCGATTTTCACGTTGCGATAGCCGAACGCCTCGACCAGCGGTTCCATCGCCGGCCACTGCTGCTTGAGCAGGTCCGGGCGCGAGCGCCGCGTCGACTTGTACTCCGCGAACAGCTCCGTCCGCCCCGAGGTGCCCGCGTCCCAGGCGACGACCGTCGGGCGCACGCCGTACTCGGTCACGATCTTCACGAGCATCGAGGCGAACCCGAAGATCGCGTTCGTCGGCACGCCGGTCGAGGTCGCGATCGACTCGGGCAGCGCGTAGAACGCCCGGTAGACGAGGCTCGGCCCGTCGATCAGGAACAGGCGATCCTGGCCGTCGCCGCTCGCGGTGGCGGCCTTCGCTTTGGCGGTACGCGGCGTTGCGGGGCTCACGCTCGCCATGCCCCTGCTCGTGGCTGAAGACCGGTCACACCGATCACCTTATTGGTCGGAGCGCAGGCCGCGGAGGGCAAGTAAATAAGATGCCGGGCCGCCGCCGTCCACGTCGCCTTCGACCCGGGAGCCCATCTCCGTGAGCAGCGTCACCCCCAGCGCGCAATTCCGCCTGACGATCCGCGTCGAGCTCGACGAGACCGCGGGCACGCTCGCGCACCTGACCGGCGCGATCGGCGAGGCCGACGGGATCGTCGTCGCCGTCGACGCGGTCGAGATCGACTCCGGGCACTCCGTCCGCGACATCGTCGTCGACGCCTCCGGCAAGGATCACTGGGAGCAGATCCTCGCCGCGATCGGCGCGGTGCAGGGCGCGCGCGTGATCGACACGATCGACCGCACCTTCCTGATGCACGTGGGCGGCAAGATCGAACAGCACAACAAGCACCCGCTGAAGACGCGCGACGACCTCTCGATGGCCTACACCCCGGGCGTCGCGCGCGTGTGCCTGGCGATCGCCGACGACGAGGACCGCGCCTTCCAGTACACGATCAAGCGCAACACCGTCGCCGTCGTCTCCGACGGCACCGCGGTGCTCGGGCTCGGCGACATCGGCCCGCGCGCGGCGATGCCGGTGATGGAGGGCAAGTGCTGCCTGTTCAAGGAGTTCGCCGGCGTCGACGCGTTCCCGATCTGCCTCGACACGAAGGACACCGAGGAGATCATCCGCGCCGTCACGCTGATCGCGCCCGCGTTCGGCGGGATCAACCTCGAGGACATCTCCGCGCCGCGCTGCTTCGAGATCGAGGAGCGCCTGAAGGAGGACCTCGACATCCCGATCTTCCACGACGACCAGCACGGCACCGCCGTGGTCGTGATGGCGGCGCTGCTGAACGCGGTCAAGCTCACCGGCCGGCGCCTGGAGGACCTGCACGTGCTGATCATCGGGCTCGGCGCCGCCGGGATCGCGGTCACGAAGATCCTGCTCGAGGCGGGGGTGCGCCACATCATCGGCGCCGACTCGCGCGGGGCGCTGCACGTCGAGCGCGCCGACTACCTGGACGGCTCGATGAACGCGACCAAGCGCTGGTTCGCGGAGACGACCAACCCGGAGCACCGCGACGGCACGCCGGCCGACGTGATCGACGGCGCCGACCTGTTGATCGGGCTCTCCGGCGCGCGCGTGCTCGAGGCCGACGCGCTCGCGCGGATGAACGACGACGCGATGGTCTTCGCGATGGCCAACCCGACCCCCGAGATCTCCCCCGAGGAGGCCGCGCCGCACGTGCGGATCATGGCGACCGGCCGCTCGGACTACCCCAACCAGATCAACAACGTGCTCTGCTTCCCGGGGATCTTCCGCGGCGCGCTCGACGTGCGCGCGCCGGACATCACCGACTCGATGAAGATGGCCGCCGCGCGCGCGATCGCCGCGATCGTCAGCGACGAGGAACTGCACGAGGACTACATCATCCCGTCGGTCTTCAACCGCGACGTCGCCCCCGCGGTCGCCGCCGCGGTCGCCGACGAGGCGCGCGCGAGCGGGACGGCGCTCGCCGGCTCGGAGGTCGGGTTCGCGCCGGGGGACGACCGCTCGTAGGAAGGTCCCCGGGCAGCTCGCCTCACGCCCGCGGGACAGAGGGACAGACAGACCTTCGCTCACCCCGCGGGGCAGCTCGCCTATCACCCGCAGGGCAGCTCTTCCCGCACCCGCGGACAGCTCTTCCCCCGCCGGCAGCCCGCTCCTCGGCACGGTCCGTCTCATCGCGAAAGTCGGCATCACGCCCGCGGTGCATACTCATGGTTGATGATCCACATACACGACAGCAGAGAGACGGTCGCCATGCGCGTGACCGTGACGGGAGCGAGCGGGCTGATCGGCAGCGCGCTCGTCGCCGAGCTGCGCGAGCGGGGCGCGGAGGTCACGGTCCTCTCGCGCGACCGCGCGTCCCGCGCACGGGAGGCGCTGGGTGTCGAGGCGGTGGGCTGGGATCCGCTCGCCGAGCCCGCCCCGGTCGCGGCGCTCGCCGGCAGGGACGCGGTCGTGCACCTGGCCGGGGAGAACATCGCCCAGCGCTGGAGCGCGCGCGCCAAGCGGGCGATTCGCGAGAGCCGCGTCGCTCGGCACCCGCAACCTGATCGCGGGGTTGCGGGCGGCCGGCGAGGCGACGGTGAGGCGGCCAGTGGATCGACCGGTGGCGGGACGGACGGCGGTTGAGCGGCGGCGAGACAGGCGAGGGCCGACGCCCGCAACCCTGATCAGCGGCTCCGCCGTCGGCTACTACGGCCCGCGCGGCGAAGAACCGCTCGACGAGGACTCGCCCGCGGGGAGCGACTTCCTCGCGGAGACGTGCGTCGCCTGGGAGGCGGAGGCGGCCAAGGCGAGCGCGCTGGGGATGCGCGTGGTGCTCGTGCGCACCGGCGTCGTGCTCGACCGCGAGGGCGGGGCGCTCGCGAAGATGCTGCCGCCGTTTCGCCTCGGCGTCGGCGGGCCGGTGGCGGGGGGCGAGCAGTACATGTCCTGGATCCACCGCGAGGATCTCGTCGGCATGATCTGCGCCGCGCTGGAGGACGAGCGCTGGTCGGGGCCCGTCAACGGCACCGCGCCCGAGCCGGTCACCAACCGCGAGTTCTCCCACGCGCTCGGCCGCGCGCTGCACCGGCCCTCGCTGCTGCCCGTGCCGGGCTTCGCGCTGGGGCTGCTGTACGGGGAGATGGCCGAGATCGTCACGACCGGCGCGCGCGTGATGCCGGCCAAGGCGCTCGTGCTCGGCTACGACTTCCGCCACCCCGAGCTCGACGAGGCGCTGCACTCCGCGCTCGGCTGAGCCGGTCTCAATGGGCGCGTAACCATAGTGTCACGCGGTCTCTTTTGTAGAGACGCCTCCAGCCCGGCTTTATCTTCCTGTCACACCGCGGTCACAATTTGGGGTGATCCGCGTCACAATTGCGGAGATGGCGAACATAAAGGGGCTGGGGGAAGCGTTGCGCTTTTAAGATTGCGTGACACCATAGTTACACGCAACCTCTAAAGTACATACTCACCTCGCGCCTCTTTATCTCCCCGTCACACTCTTGACACATTCCCGTCACGATTTGGGGACCGTCGGGCACAGACATGCCGTTCGCAGAGGTCGCAGCAGCAGAGCAGCACAGTTAAGAGTCCCTCTCAGGCGGGCGCGGGCACCGGCGCCGCGAGGCCGATCGCGCCGGGCGGTTCTCGGTCTCGATGATGATCCGGCAGGGGCGCTTGCAGAGCAGGTAGGCGGCGGTCGGCCCGATCCGCTGCTCGCCCCCGGGGGCGTGGATCGCCGACCAGTAGATCACGTCCGAGCCGACCCGTTCGGCTTCTTCGACGAGCGCCTTGCCCGGGTGGCGCGTGCGGATCAGGCCGGTATGGATCTTGATGCCGCGGCGGCGCGCCTGGATGCGCGCGCTCTCGAGCACCGAGCGACCCTGCGCCTCCTCGTCCTCGAGACCCGCCTCCAGCGAGAGCTGGCTCGGCACCGGCAGCACGAAGATCGCGTAGACGACGCCGTCCTCGCCGATCAGCTTGGCGGCGCTGGAGAGCGCGCTCGCGGAGACGTCCTCGCCGAAGATCGGCACGAGCGCGGTCTTGTACTCGAGCTCCTGGAAGTCCGCGGGCCGCTCGGCGCGAGGCAGCCGGTAGGACTTGCGCGGGTCGAGGCCCTGGCGATGGCGGTAGTAGAAGTAGCCGCCCATCCCGACGATCATCCAGGGGATGCCGACGATCTTCGCCTCGGTGTGCAGGACGGTCACGGCGACCCAGGCCGCGGCCGTGCCGATACCGCCGATCACCGCGGTCATCGGGATCACCGAGCCTTTGATGCGCACTCCCCAGGGGCTCCTGTAGGGGCGCTCGCGATCCGGGTCTGATGACGCGCAGCTTGACGATCGCCGCGTGCGCGATCGTGAACGAGAGCATCGCGCCGAACGAGTAGAGGTTGCCGAGCACTTCGGTGTTGCCGTAGATGATCAGGGTGCTGGCGAGCACCGAGAAGAAGATCAGCGTGAACCACGGCGTGCGGTACTTGGCGTGCAGCTGGGAGAACAGCTGCGGCAGCTGGCGGTGCTCGGACAGCGACCAGGACAGGCGCGAGATCCCGATCATCCCGGCGTTGGTGGCGATGAACAGGATCGTCGCCGCGAGCAGCCCGAGGTAGTATTTGGCCAGCGTCAGGACCGTGCCGTGCAGCCCGAGGTGTTCGACGACGCCGAGCATCGGGTCGTTTTCGAAGAAGCCGCCGAGCGAGGTCGCATATCCGGGTTTGGAGAACGACTCTTTGAGCTCGGGGCTGTAGCCGACGCCGTGGTGCACGACCGGCAGCGCCGAGAGCGCGACGACCGAGATGCCGGCGTAGACCGCGAGCACGGCGAGCACGACGAGGTTCACGGCCTTCGGCACCTGCCTGCCCGGATCGGTGGACTCCTCGGCCATGTTCGCGACCGTCTCGATGCCCGTGTAGGCGAGCATCGCCAGCGACAGCGCGAAGATCAGTTCCTTCCAGCTCGGCACGCTGCCGAGGTGCACCTGGTGGATCAACAGCGACGGGTTGAGGACGAGCGCAAAGCCGAGGCAGACGAGCAGGATCTGGGTGCTGAGGTCGACGACCGCGAGCACGAGGTTGAGCTTGGCCGACTCGCCGAGCCCGCGGATGTTCAGCCAGGCCAGCAGCGCGACCACGATCAGGCCCCCGAAGATGTCGTCCGGGTTGTGCTTGAGCGCGCCGAGGCCGGGGAACGCGCTCAGGTAGTGCGGCACGAAGAACGCCGAGATCGCGATCGTGAGGATGTAGTCGAGGCTCAGCGCCCAGCCGGCGAAGAACGAGACGACGTCGTCGAAGGCGTGGCGCGCGAACGAGGAGGAGCCGCCCGCTTCGGGGAACATCGAGGCGCCCTCGGCGTACGTTTTCGCGGTCAGCGCGAACAGCCCGCCGGCGAACACGAAGACCAGCGGCGTCAGCCCGAGCGCGTGCGCGGCGACGAGCCCGAGCGCGTAGTAGATCGAGGAGCCGACGTTGCCGTAGGCGGTCGCGAACATCCCCGAGACCCCGACCGACTTGCGCAATCCGCGCTCGGTTAGACGTGCCATCGAGCGCGGGAGCCTAGCGCGGCGGGCACACGATGACTCCGGAGCGGCGCTGCAAAATCCCATTCATGAGGACCGCAAATGCAGGAGCCCTGCATATGATCCCGACGACCCGGGTTTCGAGCTATCCCCCGGCCTTTTGACATGGAAACGTCGCGCCGCGGAAACTACAACTCGGGAGAGGACTTCGTCCTCGAATATGGAGAGCTGCGCTTCACCTTCAACGAGGAGGACTTCTCCGAGCGCTGCGAGCAGGCCGCGCTGAAGCTCGGCTTCGTCGGCGGGCGCCTCGGCGAGGACGAGCTCGAAGACCTCGTCAACCTCGCCGTCAACGGCGAGATCCTCGATCCCGCCTCCGCGCTCGGCGAGCACGTCAACGACTGCTGGCCCGAGCTCGTCGGCCCGGCCGAGCGCTCGCTCGTGCACTGGCTGCGCCGGCTGGTCTTCCGCGGCGCCTGGCTCGACCAGCGCGTCAACGAGGGCGAGCTGAGCGTCGCCTTCGACGAGGAGACCGGCAGCTTCGCCTACGTGCAGCCCGTCGACGCGCGCTGCGGGCCGATCGGAGCCGGGCACGGCGGCGAGCCGATCGAGCTGGCGCCCGAGCCCTCGTGGGGCCGCGTCGCCTACACGCGCCGCTAGGACGCCGCTGGCCGGCGCTGCGCCGATCCCGAGATGCATCGGTCTCGCGTCGCTCGGTCGCTCGGCGTGCTGGTCGATGCGGAGATCTCGTCGATCGTCGATCAGTGCGCACGCCACGCGGGGCAGGAGAGGGGCGGGAGAGTCTTCTCAAAGAATGCGTGCACTATCGCTTGCGCATTCTAAAGTCGACAGTTCCTCGCGTCTTTAGAGCCTCAGGTGCCCGAGCCTCCGCGCGGGCCTTCGCGATCGCCTTCGCGCCGTCCTCGCCGACGAGCAGCTCGGGCTTCAGCGTGCCGCTCGCCGCCAGGTCGAGGAGCGGCAGGCCGCTGTCGGCGAGCGCGGGGTCGAGCGCGATCACGGTCGTCTCGCCCCCGAACGGGCGCGCGGCGGTCGCGATCACCGTCAGCGAGCCGCCGTCGCGCAGGTTGCGCGCCGCCGCGAGCGCCTTGCGGGCGGCCGGCGGGTGCATCCCGTCGAGGCCGTCGATCAGGACGAGCACGTTCCCGCCGCGGGCGGCGACGCGCTTGGCGGCCTCGATCGCGCGCTCGACCGCCTGGCCCTGCGCGTCCGCCGAGGCGGCGAAGCTGAGCGCGGCGACGGGCGCCGTGGCGCCCTCCCCTCCCTCGCGCCACTCGGCGATCTCCTCGGGCCGCGCGCCCGCGAGCACCACCGTCACCTCCAGGCCGCTGTCCTTCAGCGCTCCCAGCAGGCGCTTCAGCGTCTCGGTCTTGCCGGCGCGCGACGGGCCGACGATCGTCGCGCGCGAGCCGCGACCCAGCGGGGTCAGCCACTCGATCGCGTCGAGCGTCGGGTCGCCCGCGTTCAGCGCGAGGCGCTCGCTCGGGTAGGCGACCGGCAGATCCTCGTAGTGGGCGCCCTCGGAGACCGAGTCCGCGGAGGCGCCGTTGATCGTGTCGATCCGCACCAGCGAGGGGTAGCGCTCCGAGCGGCGCGGCGTGCGCACCGGCCCGGTCACCCTGTCGCCGGAGACGAGCTCGCAGCGGCGGACCTGCGCGGCGGAGATGTAGACGTCGTCGTCGGAGGGCTCGGGCGGATCGACGCGCAGGAAGGCCGAGCCGTTGCCGAGCAGCTCGACCACGCCCTCGGCGCTGCGGGCGCCATCGGCGGCACCGTCGTCGCCCCCGTCCGGCTTGGACGAGCGCCCGGAGCGGCCGTTCGGCTGCGCGGCGCCGCGACCGCCACCGCCGCCCTCGCGCGCTCCCGCGCCGCGACCGCGGCGGGACGAGACGGTAGACGTCGAGGACGACGAGGACTCGGAGCCCGAGGACTCGCTCGCGAGCCGAGGCCTCGCCCTCGCTCTCCCCCTCCTCGCTGCCGGCCTTGGAGCCGCGCCGCAGGCGCGGAGTGCGACGTTTGCGCGCGCCTGTGGCCGCGCCATTGCCGCGCGAGCGTCCCGCGGAGCCGCGCTCGGAATCGCCGTCCCCGTCCCCGTCTCCCGAGCGGTCGGCGTCGGCAGCTGCAGCGCCACCATCGTCGGCGGAGCCCCTGCGAGCGCCGGAGCCGTTTCCATCCTTGGCGGGCTCGCCGAGGATCGCGTCGATCAGATCCGCCTTGCGCAGGCGCCGGAAGCCGTCGAGGCCGAGCTGGTCGGCGATCGCGTGGAGGTCGGCCAGCGGGCTGGCCTCCAGCTCGGAGCGGTCGAGTACTGACATGTTTGCTTCTCCTTCGTGTGTTTGGATTGGGCGGTTGGCGTCCGGTCGCGTTGCGCAGCGACCGGCACCCGCTGGGTGTGAAGCCTAGCGTGCGCTACAGATCTCGTTCGTAGCGATGTTCCTCGGCGAGCGCCAGATCCCTCCGCGGCACGCAGCTCGCCGGCGAGCGCCGCGCGCACCTTCAGGAAGTCGGCGGCGGCGGCGACGTCGTGCACGCGGAAGATCCGCGCGCCCGCGTCGACGCCGTGGGCGAGCGCGGCGAGCGTGCCCGGCAGGCGCTCGCGCGGGGGCCGGCCGGTGAGCGCGCCGATGAAGTCCTTGCGCGAGACCGCCATCAGCAGCGGCCGTCCCAGCTCGTGCAGGCGCCCGACGCCCGCGAGCAGCTCGATCGTCTGGGCGGGCGTCTTCGCGAAGTCCGGGCCCGGGTCGAGGATGATCTGCTCGGGCTCGACCCCGAGGGCGAGCGCCTGCTCGATCCGCTCGCGCAGGAAGGCGTGCACCTCGCCGACCACGTCGCCGTAGAGGTCGGGGTCCTGCAGCCGCTGCTTCGGCGCGGCGCGCGTGTGCATCAGGACCAGCGCCGCGCCGGTCTGCGCGCACACCTCGCGCGAGCTCGGGGTCGCGCAGGCCGCTCACGTCGTTGACGATCCTCGCGCCGGCCGCGATCGCGGCGCGCGCGACCGGCGGCTTGTAGGTGTCGACCGAGACGATCGCGCCGAGCTCGCCCGCGACGCGCTCGATCAGCGGCACGACGCGCTCGATCTCCTCGCTCGACGCTCACCGCCGGGCGGCCGGTGCTGGCCGACTCCCCGCCGATGTCGAGGATCTCCGCCCCGTCCGCGAGCAGCTCGCGCGCCAGCTCGAGCTGCGCCTCCAGCGTCGCGTAGCGCCCACCGTCGCTGAAGGAGTCGGGCGAGGCGTTCACGATCCCCATATCAAGCCCCACCCGCCCGCCCGCCCAGCTCGAGCACGCGATCGCCGGCGCGCACACGCTTCGGGGTCTGCGCTCATGCTCCGAGGAGACCCTCGGCGCGGGCCTCCTGCGCGAAGCGCTCGATCTCCAGCCCGACGCGCTCCCCGTCCCAGCCGAGCTCGCGCGCGAGCACATCGGCGACGCGCTCGACCGGCAAGCTCGCGCGCGGCGAGCAGCCCCAGGCGCGTGCGGCGCAGGAGCACGTCGCCGATGCTGCGGGCCTGCTCGTGGCGGGCCGCGAGCACGACCTCGGCCAGCAGATCGGGCAGGCCCGCGACGATCGGCTGCGCCAGCTCGGGGTGGGCGGGGTTCGATTCCGCTGCCAGCGCCAGCACCTGGTGGGCGGCGTCGCCGTAGCGCGCGGCGAGCGCCGGGTAGGACTCCGCCGGCACGCCCTCCACCCGCGGCAGATCCGCGGCCGCGATCGCCTGCCCGAGGGGGATCTCGTGGGTACGGCAGGGCGCGTCGCGCGCGTCGCGCTCGACGAGGCGGTCGACGGCCATCTTCGCCATCCGCCGCCAGGTCGTGAGCTTGCCCCCGGTGATCGTGATCATGCCGCTGGAGGTCTCGTACAGCTCGGCCTTGCGCGAGATGTCGACCGACTTCTTCGGATCGCCGGTCGAGATCAGCGGGCGCACGCCGGCGAACGCGCCCACCAGGTCGTCGGGGCGCAGGGCGGCGCCGAAGAAGTCGTTCACGGCCGCGAGCAGGTAGTCGACGTCCTCGCTCGCGGGCCGCACGTGCTCGAGCTCGCCCTCGTAGTCGTTGTCGGTGGTGCCGACGAGCGTGCGTCCGAGCCAGGGCAGCGCGAAGATCGAGCGCCCGCTGCCCGCCGGCACGATCGCGCCGCCGACGAGCGGCAGGTCCGCGTTGTCGAGGATGATGTGCGTGCCGCGGCTGGGACGAATGCGCGGCAGCTCGGCCTCGTCGTGGAGCTCCTCGGGGCGCAGCTGATCGGCCCACACGCCGGTCGCGTTGATCACGTTCGCGGCGCGCACCTCGAGCTCGGCGCCGCTCTCGGTGTCGAGCGCACGCACCCCCCGCGTGCGCCCCTCCTGCTCGAGCAGGCCGGTGACCTGCATGCGGTTGGCGCAGACCGCGCCGAAGCGCTCGGCCTCGCCGAGCACGGTCAGCACGAGGCGGACGTCGTCGGTCTGGCAGTCGTAGAACAGGTAGCCGCTCGTCGGCTCGCGCGCGGCGAGCGCCGGCAGCAGCTCGATCACCTCCTCACCCGAGATCATCCGGTGGCGCTCGGGACTCCAGGACTCGCCCTCCTCGGCCGCGCGCGAGGCTCGATCGTCCTGCTCACCGGCATCGCGAGCCGCGGACGAGCGCGATCTACCTGCCGAGAAGCCGGTCGATCTCCGCTCTGCGCCACCTTCCGCGCGCGCCTGCCCCGCCGCGCGCGCAGGCGATCGCGGTCGACCGACATCACGTCGTAGAGGTTCAACCCGACGCCCGTCAGGCGATCGGGGTGGGCGCCCTCGAACGCGGACACCACCAGCGGCAGCGGGCGCACCAGGTGCGGCGCCAGCGCCACCATCAGCTGGCGCTCCAGCAGCGCCTCGCGCACGAGCCCGAGGTCGAAGTTCTGCAGGTAGCGCAGGCCGCCGTGCACGAGCTTGCTCGAGCGGCTCGAAGTCCCCGAGGCGAAGTCGGCGCGCTCGAGCAGCGCGACGCTGTAGCCGCGCGTGGCGGCGTCCAGCGCGACGCCCGCGCCGGTGATGCCGCCGCCGATCACGACGACGTCGAACTCGTCCTCCGACAGGGCCGCGACAGCCTGGGCACGCTCGATCACGGCCGTCAGTCTCTCAGAGCGACAGGCCGTCCCGTGGGAGGGTACGCGGGGGAGCACACGGAAGGACGAATGCCGGTGCCGGCACGAGCGCGGAAGAGAGCAACAGCCGGCTGCCCCACTCGATCGCGCCTGGCCGGGCAACGCGGGCGGGCGGGCGCTCGGGTCCAGTGTTCAGTGATGGCGCCGGCGGCGGCGCCTCTTACGGGACTGCTTGGCGGCGAGCCTCGCCTTGTGGCCGACGCCCGAGGCGAGGAAGCTCGCGACTTCGGGGTCGTCGATCCGCGTATACACGCCGGGGTAGCCCGGCTGGGCGCAGCCGTTGCCGAAATCGACGAGCCCGACGAGCACATAGTCGGCCGGGGGATTGGCCGGCGTGTCGCGGTCGACGACGAGCGGGCCGCCGCTGTCGCCATAGCAGGAGTCCGTCCGGGGCCGGCCGCCGCCGGCGCAGAGCATGCTCGGGGTGATCGTCTGTTCGATCCCCGCATAGTCTTCCCCGCACAGCGTTTCGTTGACGAGCGGCACCTGCACCGACTGCAGCGCGTTCGGGTAGCTGGGCCCGTCGGTCGGCGCCGGGTTCACGTCGCCCCAGCCGCTGACGGTCGCGACGATCGGTCCTTCGGCCTGGATCTCGGTGGCGGCCGCGGCCTGTTCGACGTCCACCGGCAGCGGCGCGATCCTGCTGACCCCGTCGATGCTCGGCGCCGGGCCGGTCCACAGCGGCCGGGCGAGCGTCAGCAATCCCACGTCGAGATTGTTCGTCGCGGGGTTGTAGCCGGAGTCGAACGATGCCGCCGCGACCGGGTCGCGGACGCTGCCGGGGTCGGTCGGGGTCAGGTTTGTGGAGCCCGCCAGCACCTCGATTTCGTCCAGCGGAGCGGCCCCGCCGTGCGCGCCCGTGGCGATGCAGTGCGCCGCGGTGACGACATGGGTGGCGTCGACGATCACGCCGCCGCAGAAGAAGCCGGCCGACGGCGAGCCGGCGTGCGGGTCATAGAGCGCGACCTGGAACGGGAAGCGCGCGATCGAGGTGCTCGCGCCGCCGACGATGCTCGCGACGGCCCGTGGGGCGTGCGAGTGGCCGCCGCGAACTGAACGGCCGCCATGGTTGGAACGGCCACTATGGGCCGAACGGTCACCCTTGAGGGAGCGCCAGCCGTGGGCGGAATGCCAGCCGTGAGTGGAATGCCCTCCGTGGGTGGAGAGTCCCTCGCGCGCGGCGCGCTCCGAACGCGCGGGCGCCACGATGACGCCGAGGATCGTAAGCAACAGGGCCCCCAGGAGCAGGAGTGAGCGTGCGCTTGCGCGCCGCCCGTAGACCATCATCACAACGCACGCCTCCCCAAGCAGGAACTGCGAAGTAGGTGCTGTCTCCTCTCCTCAATTCAGCGTAGAGCACATCTGACTCTTTTGCAAACAGTTGCGTACCCAGGTCGTTGTGCAGACGGTACAAAATGCCAGCAGCAAGTCGGCCCGCACGGCCCAATGCCTTTTGAACACTCAGGATCAGTGGACCACCGCGCCGACCCATTACACGAGACGCTCAGATGACAGAAATGTCAGTGCAGGCGAGCCTTCGGCGTGTTCGCGCCGTGACGGGCGCGACTACAGAGAAGAAGACGGCGAAGGAGGCGGAGGCGCTTCAGAGGAGGGCGAGCTCGGCGGTGATCTCGCTCACCGCGGACTTCGCGTCGCCGAACAGCATCGAGGTCTTCGGGTCGAAGTACAGCTCGTTCTCGATGCCGGCGAAGCCGGGGTTCATCGAGCGCTTGATCACGATCACCGAATGCGAGTCGGCGACCTCGAGGATCGGCATGCCGTAGATCGGCGAGGAGGGCGTGTTCTTCGCGGCCGGGTTGGTCACGTCGTTGGCGCCGATCACGAGCGACACGTCGGTGCGCTGGAACTCGGGGTTGGCGTCGTCCATCTCGCGCAGCTGGTCATAGGGCACGTCGGCCTCCGCGAGCAGCACGTTCATGTGTCCCGGCATCCGGCCGGCGACGGGGTGGATCGCGTAGCTGACCTCGACCTGGCGCGCCTCGAGCTCCTTCGTCAGCTCGCGCACCGCGTGCTGGGCCTGCGCGACGGCCATCCCGTAGCCGGGGACGATCACCACGCGGTTGGCGTAGGCGAGCTGGATCGCAGCGTCGGCCGCGCTCGTCGAGCGCACCGTGCCGGCGTGCTCGCCGGCGCCTTCGGCGCCCGCGACGGCGCCCTCGCCACCGAAGCCGCCGGCGATGATCGAGGGGATCGAGCGGTTCATCGCGACCGCCATCAGGTTCGTCAGGATCGAGCCGGAGGCGCCCACGATCATGCCCGCGACGATCAGCGCCGGGTTGTTCAGCGCCATGCCCGTCGCCGCCGCCGAGAGGCCGGTGAAGGCGTTCAGCATCGAGATCACGACCGGCATGTCGGCGCCGCCGATCGGCAGCACGACGGCGTTGCCGAGCAGCGCGGCGCAGACGAGCATCCCGATGAACAGCAGCTGCGAGTGCGCGCCGGCGATCAGGTCGATGCCGGCCGCGAGCACGAGGATCAGCAGCACGAGGTTGACGATCTGCTGGGCGGAGCCGAAGCTGATCGGCCGCCCGGGGATGATTTCCTGGAGCTTGCCGAAGGCGATGTTCGAGCCCCAGAAGGAGACCGAGCCGACGATCGCGGCGAACACGGAGAAGATCGCGACATACGTCGGCACGCCGCCCGACCTGGATCGAGGCGCCGGTCTGCAGGACGACGCCGTTGCCCAGTTCGCGGCCGAGATGGACGGTGTGGGAGCCGTAGGTCGAGCCGTAGTGGCGGAACTCGACCCAGGCGATCAGCGCCACCGCGCCACCGCCGACGCCGTTGAACAGCGCGACCATCTGCGGCATCGCCGTCATCTTCACGTTCCGCGCCGCCGGGATCCCGACGGCGGCGCCGAGCGCGACGCCGAGCACGATCAGCCCCCAGTTGCCCTCGCCCGGGTTCAGCAGGGTCGCGACGACGCGATCGCCATGCCGACCGCGGCGATCCGGTTGCCGCGCACGGCGGTCGTCGGCCCGGCGAGGCCGCGCAGGCCCTGGATGAAGAGGGCGAAGGCGACGATGTAGAGCACGTAGATGAAGCTTTCGCTCTGCAGGAAGCTCGTCGCGATCGGGAGGGTGCTCGTGATGCTCACGAGTCGCCCTCCCCGCCCTTGCCGTCCTTGGTCTCCTCATTCGCGGCGGGCTTCGACTTCGGCTTGGCCTTGAACATCTCGAGCATCCGGTCGGTCACGAGGAAGCCGCCGACGACGTTGATCGTGCCGAACGCGATCGCGATCACGAGCAGCGCCTTGCTGAGCCCGTCCAACCCGGGCAGGCCGACCAGCAACAGGCCGCCGAGCAGGACGATCCCGTGGATCGCGTTCGTGCCCGACATCAGCGGCGTGTGGAGCGTGTTCGGCACCTTCGAGATCACGACGAAGCCGATGAAGCCCGCGAGCACGAGGATCGCGAGGTTGGTCGTGAGCGTGCTGGCGAGGATCATCGGGCATCGTCTGTCCCTCACGCCGCCGCCTCGACCGCGGCTTTGGCGCCCGGATGGACGATCTCCCCGTCGCGCACGATGCACGCGCCGCTGACGATCTCGTCGTCGAAGTCGAGGTGCAGCTCGCCGTCCTCGCCGACGAGCAGCTCGAGCAGCGCCTGCACGTTGCGCGCGAACAGCTGCGAGGAGTGCTCGGGCATCCCCGCGGGCAGGTTCAGCGGGGAGACGATCTTGACGTCGTGGCGCACGACCGTCTCGCCGGGCTCGGTCAGCTCGCAGTTGCCGCCCGCCTCGCCGGCCATGTCGACGATCACCGAGCCCGCCTTCATCCCCTCGACGGCCTCGGCCGTGACCAGCCGCGGCGCCGGGCGCCCGGGGACGAGCGCGGTCGTGATCACGACGTCGAAGCCCTTGATCGCCTCGGTCAGCGCCTGCTGCTGGCGTAGCGCGCTCCTCCTCGGTCAGCTCGCGCGCGTAGCCGCCCTCGCCGCTGGCCTCCAGCCCGAGGTCGAGCCACTGCGCGCCCAGCGATTCGACCTGCTCGGCCACCTCGGGGCGCACGTCGTAGCCGGTCGTGCGCGCGCCCAGGCGCTTGGCGGTCGCGAGCGCCTGCAGCCCGGCGACGCCGACGCCCAGCACGAGCACCTTCGCCGGCGGGATCGTGCCGGCGGCGGTCATCAGCATCGGGTAGAAGCGGCCCATCTCCTCGGCGCCGAGCAGCGCGGCGCGGTAGCCGGCGACGTTGCTCTGCGAGGACAGCGCGTCCATCGCCTGCGCGCGTGAGATCCGCGGGATCGCCTCCATCGCGAACGCGGTCGCCCCGGCGTCGGCCAGCGCGCGCGTGGTCTGCGGGCTGGAGAGCGGGGCGAGGAAGCCGATCAGGATCGAGCCGGAGCCGAGCCGGCGGATCTCCTCCGCGTCGGGCGGGGCGATCTTCACGACCACGTCGGCGCTCCATACGTCGGCAAGATCGAGATCCCCACCCGCCCCGACTGGTCGGGCGTGCCGACGATCTGCGCGCCGGCCTCCGCGAAGGCGGCGTCGGGAAGCAGGGCGTCGGCGCCCGCGCCGCTCTGGACGAGGACGTCGAGACCTTTGGCCCCCAGCTTGCTCACGACCTCCGGCACGAGCGCAACCCTGTGCTCTCCCGCCGCGGTCTCCTTCGGAACACCGATCCGCATGTGCGCCGAGAACGTATCCCATCGTGAAGATGTGCGGTGTGCCGGTCGGCACAGATGCGCGTGGCACCGCGTGCGGCACACCTACATAGATGCGCGCGGCCCGCCTATCATCGAAGGCCCCGGCCGATCCCGGGCGAACGCCATGACCGTCAACCTGACCCGCATCTACACGAAGCTCGGCGACGGCGGCGACACCCACCTCGGCGACATGAGCCGCGTCTCCAAGCTCGACCCGCGGGTCGAGGCCTACGGCACCGTCGACGAGCTCAACGCCACGCTCGGCGTCGCGCTGCTCCAGCCCGGGCTCTCCGAGGCCTTCGCCGGCTGGCTGCGCCGCGTGCAGAACGACCTGCTCGACCTCGGCGCCGACCTCTCGGTGCCCGCTCCCGCCGAGGGCGACTCCGCCGCCGCCAAGAAAGAGCGCGAGCGGCTGCGCATCGGCCCCGCCTACACCGAGTGGCTCGAGCAGGCCTGCGACGAGGTCAACGCGACGCTCCCGCCGCTGCGCTCGTTCGTGATCCCCGGCGGCACGCCCGCCTCCGCGCACCTGCACATCTGCCGCACGGTCTGCCGCCGCGCCGAGCGCCGCGCGATCGCCGTCGGCGAGGAGATCAACCCCGAGGTCGTGCGCTACCTGAACAGGCTCTCGGATCTGCTGTTCATCCTCGGCCGCGCCGCCAACGAGGACTCATCTGATGGAGGCCCAGCGGCGCAGGCGGAAGATCCGAGCCGCTATGGGACCCCGGCGCGCATGGCGCCAACACCGCTTCCGCAGTCTGCTTGAGCGACGAGCGCGCGACTCGGCCTTGCGCAGGCCGGCGACGGCCAGCGCCGTCCACAGCGTGCCGACCAGATAGCCGCCGACGACGTCGCTCGGCAGATGCCAGGCGAGCAGCAGCAGCGAAAAGCCGACGGCCGCCGCGAAGATCGCGCCCAGCACCGCGACCGTGGGGCGCAGGCGGTGGGGCGCGACGAGCACCGCGGACATCGCCAGCGCCGTCGCCGCGCTCGCGTGGCCGCTCGGCCACGAGGCGGCGCTGATCTCGTCTCCGTAGATCGGCGCGTGGGGATGGGCGAGCAGCGGCTTGAGCAGCTCCGCGGTCAGTCGGCGCCATGCCCATCACGACCGCGACGGCGAGCGCGACCCGCGGGCGCCCCCGCCGCAGCGCGACCGCCATCAGCAGGATCGCCCAGAGGATGTAGAGCGCGGGCTCGAGCAGGTGCAGCAGCGCGTTCGCCAGGTCGTCCGCGCGCGGGCCGCCGAGCAGCGTGAAGTCGTGCAGGGCGACCGCGTCTTTGACGTGCGTCGCCGGCACCAGCGCGGCGACCACCCAGGTGAGGGCGAGCGCGGCCACGCACAGCCCGGCGACGAGCAGCGCCCCGGCCGCGCTCGGCGGGTGCGCGAGCCTTGCTCTGGATCTCGTCGCGTACATCCCTAGAGGGTAGAGCGGCGCCTAAACGAGGGCTGAAGGACGCCTGATCATCAGGCACATAACTTATAGGTTATAATAGCGTTATGTCCGAGTCCGCCACATTGCTCAAAGAGGCCCGCCGCGAGGCCGGTCTCACTCAGGCAGAGCTCGCGCGACGACTGGGGGTCAGCCAGGCGGCCGTGGCCAAGCTGGAGCGGCCAGGTGCAAACCCCACGGTGAATACTCTCGATGACGCGCTCTGGGCGACCGGTCATCGCCTGACACTGACGGCACCAGTGCGCCTTCCAGGCGTGGATGAGAGCCTGATACGTCAGCAACTGGAATTGTCGCCGGCTGAGCGTCTTCGCGGCATCGAAACTATGTATGCCCAGGTGCGAATGTTGGCGCTGGCTGGTGCCAAGAGTCGCGGCGAACACACCTGAGCTTTGCAGGAGAACTCCGAACCGGCTCGCATCCGTACGCTGGCCCCTGCCGACAGGCTCACGCCCCGACCGGGAACGTCTTGCCCGCGAGCGCGACGAGCGCCTGGGCGGTCACCCACACGGGCGTCTGGGCGCTCGTGCGGGAGTAGCGGATCGAGCCGCCGGGGGCGAGCAGGCTTTCGAGGTAGCCCTCGGGCGAGCGGCTGCCGCGGCGGCGGACCGAGCTGGGGTTGCGCCCGGCGGCGATCAGGCCCTGGATCGCCCAGGCGGTGGACTGGGCGTTCGATTCGCTGCCGTACTGCTGGGGAAAGCCGCCGTCGAGGTTCTGCGAGCGGATCAGGTAGTCGGCGGCCGGCAGCGAGGACGTGCGCGTTGCGCGCGCCCGCGTCGGCGAGCGCCTGGAGCGCCGCGCCGGTGTCGTCGACGTCGCTGGGCGAGCCGTGCTCGCCGAAGGAGAAGCCGCCGTCGGAGTTCTGCTGCTGCTCGATCCAGCCGGCCGCGTCGCGGATCGCGGGGTAGCTCGGGGAGTGGCCGACGGCGCGCAGCGCGAAGATCGCGAACGACGTGAGGTTGACGAGGTGCTCGAAGGAGTTGTCGCTGTCGCGCGCCTTCAGCACTTCGGCGACGAGGTCGCGGCCGGCGAACGAGTACGAGCGAGGCCCCGCACGCGGCCGCGGCGAGGATCGTGCGCTCGGCGTCGCCGAGGCCGCTGAGGGTCGAGGCTTCGGCGCGCAGCGCGTCGAGCACCGAGTGCCCGTCGCGGCGCACGCTCGCCGGGTCGCGACCGGCCGCGGCGAGGCCGATCGCCGCCCAGGCGGTGTAGAGCTCGCTCGAGCTCTCGCCCTTGGCGGCGCCGAAGCCGCCGTCGGAGCTCTGGGCGGAGGTGAGGAAGGAGAGCTCCGGGGTAAGCGACGCGGCGTGGGCACTCAAGCCGGAGGCGGCGGAGATGGTGGAGGCCCGTGCGGGCGCACCCCCCAGAGCGAGCGTCGCGGCGGCAACGAGCGCGAGGACGATCGGCACACCCGCCATGCCACCGGCAACCGATCCGGGCGCGCCAGCCTTTGGGGCGGGGGCCGTGACGGCGGGTGGGGTCGGTTCCCACGCGATCTCCATCCGCGCGCGCATCCGCGCGAGCAGCCGCGCGAGCTCGGGGCCGAAGGCGAGGCCGAAGAGGAAGCTCGCGACCGTGTCCGTCAGGTCGAACGGCAGGCCCGCGACGACGACGACGAGGAACGCGGCGGGCGTGTGGCTGGCGCCGATCGAGAACGTGTAGACGTTCATCACCTCCTTCGCCGCGAGCGCGGCGAAGGCGCAGCAGAGCGCGAGCCCCACGCGGCCCAGGCGCCGCCGGCTGAGCCGGCCGACGAGCGCGCCGAACAGGCCGACGCAGCCCCAGGCCGCCATCTGCCAGGGCGTGTAGGGGCCCTGGCCGAGCAGGAAGTTCGACATCAGCATCCCCACCGCGCCGACGGTGAAGCCGGGCAGCGGGCCGAGCGCGTAGCCGACGACGAACGTCGATCGCGGTGATCGGCTTGACGTCCGGCAGCGCGACGAACGCGTCGCGGCCGAGCGCGGCGACGGCCGCCAGCGTGCCCACGACCGCGACCATCCGCGCCGAGGGCCGGCGGCGCTCGTAGGCGAGCCAGCCGACCGCGAGCACGACGCCGACGACGAGGAACGAGGCGAGCGGCCAGCTCATCGCGCGGTCCCCGAGGCGATCTTCGCCCGGTCGGCGGCCGACGGGATCGGAACCGCGGCGCCAGCCCCGGTGCGCGGCGTATCGGGCGCGCTCCCGGCCGTCGCTTGCGGGGTCGCAACGGTCGCGTGGGAAATCGCGGACACGGCGGTCGAGTAGTTCGAGGACGCCGCGGACGCCAGCAGCTCCGCGCCCTGCTCGGGCAGCAGCGCGCCGCCGGCGCCGCCGAGGATGCGGGCGGTCTCGGTCGCGAAGTACCAGCCGCCCGCGAGCAGCTCGGCGGTGGAGCCGTCGGCGATCACGCGGCCGTCGGCGAGCAGCACCGCGCGCGTGGCGCAGGCGGCGGCGAACTCGGGGTCGTGGGTGGCGACGATCACGGCCTGGCCGTTGCGCGGCGCGGCGGCGCAGATCGCGCGCCAGCTCGGCCTTCGCGCCGCGGTCCATGCCGCGCGTGGGCTCGTCCAGCGCGAGCACGGCCGGAGGCTCGCCCTCGCCGCCGGTGACGATCGCGAGCGCGAGGCGCTGGCGCTCGCCGCCGGAGAGGTCCTTCGGGTTGCGCTCGGCCATCGCCGCCAGCCCGACGGCCGCGAGCGCCGCGGGGGACGCCTCTTCGGCGACGCGCTCGTGGATCAGGTAGTCGCCGGGGTTCTGCAGCAGCAGCGCGACGCGTCCGGCGCGCTCGACGCGGCCGCGCGTCGGCTCCATCAGCCCGGCGGCGTGGCGCAGGAGCGTCGACTTGCCGGCGCCGTTGCGGCCCATCAGCGCGACGCTCTCGCCGGGGGCGATGCTCAGGTCGACGCCGCGGAGGATCGCCGGGCCGTCGCGCAGCTCGTGCCAGACGCCCTTCAGACGGAGCGCTTGCGGGGTGGGCTCTCTCCGCCCCAGTCGCCCCCTCCGGCCGCGTGCGCGTCCCTGCGCTCGAACGGGCTCCCCCGCGATCTCGGGCCTGTCCGCGGGTTCATTAGGGATGGGCGCCGCGGATGAGGCCGCCGGCATCGTCTTCGCGCCGTCCAGCTGGAGATCTCCAGCGTCCGCCGGAACCGGTCCCGCATCCATCGGAGCCGCAGCCGCAGCCACCCCCGCGCGCGCGTCGAGGCCCTCGTCATTCTCCGGCAACAGACCGTTGGCGCGGAGCGTGCCGCGCGCCTGCTTGACACCGGTCGGCGCAGGGGCCAACCCAGCGAGCGCGAACAGCTTCGCCCCGGGCGTCTGCAGGTCGGGCTCGTGTTGCGCGGCCCATTTCAAGAATGATCTGGGATCGCCGTCGTATGAGAGACGGCCCCGTTCCATCGCAAGCACGCGATCCGCCACACCGAGGCAGCGCTCCAGGCGATGCTCCGCGAGCACGATCGTCGTCTCCCACTCCTCGTTCAGCCGTCGCAGCAGGCCGATCAGCTCGTCGCCGGCGACGGGGTCGAGCTGCGAGGTGGGCTCGTCGAGCAGCACCAGCTTCGGCCTGCCCGCGAGCGCCGCGCCGAGCGCGACGCGCTGCTTCTCGCCGCCGGAGAGCTCGTGCGTGGAGCGGTCGAGCAGCGCGTCGATCCCGAGCGCGAGCGCGACCTCCTCGACCCCGCGCGCGACCGCCGCGTCGCCCTGGCCGCGGCTTTCGAGCGCGAGCGCGAGCTCGGCGCGGACGGAGCTCATCACGAGCTGCGTCTCGGGGTCCTGGAACAGCACGCCCGCGTGGCCGCCGAGGTGCGCGGGGCCGTGCTCGCGCGTGTCGAGGCCGGCGAGCGTGACCGTGCCGGCGAACGTGCCGCCGTGGAAATGCGGCACGAGCCCGCAGGCCGCATGCAGGAGCGTCGACTTGCCGTGGCCGGACAGTCCCGCCAGCAGGCAGAACTCGCCCGCTTCCAGCTCGAAGCTGACGTCGTCGAGCGCCGGGGTCTCCGCACCCGGGTAGCGGTAGGTGACGTGGTCGAAAGACAAGATCATTGGTCGATCCCTCGCCGGTCGAGGAACGGCAGGAGGATCGCCGCGATCAGCGCCGCGGAGAGCACGAACGTGCCCGTGTCGATCTGCATCTGCACGAGGGGATAGGCCGTGAAGGAGGCCGCTCCGGTCAACCGCCCGGCGAGGGCGAGCGCGAGCACCGCGAACGTCGAGCAGAGAAACGCGAGGTCGTGCCGCGACCACGGGCGCCGCACGCGTGTTTGCGATCCCCGCGCGTGTGATCCCAGCAAGCGTGTGTCCGATGCCAGCGGGCGGGCTCCCGAGCCCGACGCACGCGATCGTCGCGTGCGCGAGCCAGGCAGGCGTGACCATCGCGGGCCCGGACGGCCCTCCGCGGCGACGGCGAAGCCGCGCAGCTCGAGCGTCGCCGCGACCTCCATCGAGCGCTCGAGCGAGCCGCCGACGATCGCGCTGAGCAGGGCGACGCGGCCGCGGACGCCGCGGGCGGGGTCCTCGGGGCGCGTGCGCTGGGCCTCGGCCAGGCGCTGGGCGTCGGCGGCGAGCACGGGGATCATCCGCGTCGCGAGCGAGGCGGTGAGCGCCGAGCGGAACGACAGCCGGCGGAAGCCCCGCAGCAGCTCGTCGGGATCGACCGCGAGGCTCGCGAGCGTCGTGATCAGCATCAGCAAGGTCACCTTCAGCGCGATCACCGCGCCGTAGACGACGGCCTCGACCGTGAGGTTGCCCTGGCCGAAGGGGCCGAGGTCGCCGAGTCGCGCGAACACCGTCAGACCCTCGCGCGAGGCGAGCACGTTGATCGCGACGATCGGCAGGCCGACGATCAGCGCGACGCGGAGCGTGCCGGCGAGCTGGCGGCCGACGCCGGCGCACGCGCCGGCGCCCAGCACGGCGAGCGCGAGCGCCGCCAGCGGGATCGGGTTGTAGAGGATCAGCGCCGCCGCGGTCAGCGCGAGCGCCCACGCGGCGCCGACGCCCGCCCGCGTGGCGTGGAGCGGGCTGGCGAGGCGGCGATAGAAGAGCAGGCGCGTGTTTCTCACTCGCCCGTCTCCCCGGCGATCGCGCGCCGACCGAGCCGGGGCTCGCGACGGACGACGCCCGGATCGCGACAGCTGCGACCGCGCCCCTCCCGATCGGCGCCGGTCATCGCTCGCCCCCGGCACCGGCAGCTGCGTGCCCGTCGATGTCACCGCCAGCGCGAAGTGGTTTTCCAGGGAGCTCGCGTCGAAGGCCTGCGCCGCGCGCGCGACGCCCGCTTCGTCGGTGCCGCTCACGACCCACACGATCGCGCCTTCGTCGTCTTTCGTCGCGGCGATCAGGCCCGCTCCCGGCGGTGAGCGTGCCGGTCGTGCTGCCGTCGCCGCCGAGCAGCGTCAGCGTCTGGCCGTTCGGCGCGAAGCGCGCGTAGACGCCGCTCGTGCGCGGGCCGCTTTCGATGCTCGTCACGCTCGGGTCGCCGTGCACCGCCGTCCAGCGCCCGACGACGACCTGCAGCGCGTCCGGCTCGGCGCCGCTGCCGATCGCGGCGACGGCGGCGGGGACGCCGAGCGCGCGCAGCCGTGCGATCACCGTGCGGCACGGGGCGCTCTGCGCGGCGGCGCATTCGACGCGCACGGGCAGACGTTTGCCTTCGGTGCCGTTCAGGAACGGCTCTGGGTAGGAGCCGACGACGGCGGGGACGTCGTCGGTCTGGCTCCAGTCGTGCAGATCCCACCAGATGTGGTCGCCGGGGTGGACGTTCGTCGCCGCCGCGCCCTTCGGGGCCTCGATCCCGTTGACGTAGTAGAACCAGTCGAGTCGGGTCTCCCCCGGCTTCCCCGCCGGAATGACCGTCGATGCTCTCGACGAAGCCGCCGCCGTACTTCGTCGTGATCTTCGTCGTTGTTACGCAGCAGCAGGCTCATCACCGTTTCCGCGCCGTTCGCTTTCGGGGCGCTCGTCTTGGTGAGGACCTGCGCGCCGAAGTCGCGCGTGACCGTCAGGTGGACCCCGGTCGGGACCGGGCCGGCGCCGAGGCCGCAGCCGGCGAATCCCGCGGCGGCCAATATGGCCGCCGCGAGTGCCGTTACTGTAGTCCTTCTACTTGACCTGGAAAACAACGTGGCTGATTCCGTTCACGAGCTTCGTCGCCTGACCGGTGCTGTTGATTGCCTCGATGTCGTAGGTATAATTTCCCTTGGGAAGACGCGCCGGTAAGAGATAACTGAAGGACTCGCTTCCGCCGACCGAGAAGAAAGCCGTCGAACCACACTTCCTGGTTTTTACGAAGCTCTCCCTCGAGCCACTGAAGTCGAAGCAGCGACCGCGATAGTGACGTTGCAGGCTGATCCGCACCTGATCGGAGCGTGCCACCGGACGGAACCTCGACGACTCCCGTCAATAACCGGGGAGCTGAGTGACGGGAGTAAACGTGACCATTTTTGACACCGGCAATCTTTGCCACATCGGCTACCGACGATTGAGATGAGGTTTTCGTGGGCATGGGGAATGTGCTCGATCCACTACCACTGGATAGCGTGGTTCCGCAGTTGCCATCGTTCCCGTTGTGTACACAGATCGTCTGAGGATCAGAAGGCACTGAGTTGGGCGCCTGAGCCTGAATTGTGTAGATACCCACACTGGAGAAGGTCAATGTTGCCATACCCTGGGCATTAGGAATCGTGCTCAGCGAGCCGGCTGTAACTGTTACTCCACTGGGGAGAGACGATTCTGCTGTACCCGTTCCGGTGTTCAATGAGCCAACCGTCACCGCGACGGGCGTGCCGACCTGAACGCTGCTCGACGAGGGCGCTACCTCGGTCAGAAAGTGTTCTGGCGCAGTTGCGCTCGTGGGGCAATCAGTGCCTATTTCGTCACACTGAGCGAAGAACACCACATCATCCCCCTGGTTCAGCTCCTGATCACACGCTCCATTGGTTGCCGGCGCGCCGTTCAACCAAAAGGACCAGTAGGCATCTGGAGTGACCGTTGGTGAAAAAGACGGGAAGTTCAGACCTTGGATGCCATCGATCTCATAGCCGAGACCATCGTCATACTTGACCACCCAGTTGCCCTGCGTCGCATCGTAGAGCGCTCCGCCTGCACTCGTACCACTGCAAACGTCCGAGGGGTTGCCGTCGGGATCGATCGGGGTGTCGGTTGTCGTGACCTGGGTTTGCGGGAGTAGCGTCGTCCCGGTGAGACCTACGACACGAACCGTGACTGTGCTTGGCGTACCGGCCAAGGCCGGTGAGACAAGAAGGAGGGACGAGACGAGTGCTCCGGCAAACACCGGCAACATACGACGGGATGCGTAATTCATTCAGGCCAACCCCTTTCCACGAGGGCTTTGTGGGCTTTCCGGTCTCGGGCAGGTCTCCTGGCTTCCGGGCCTTCCCTCCGCGCCTTCCCGTCCCGTCTTCCGAAACAGTGGCTCGCGTGCGCTTCCTTCTCTTGCGCACGCGCTGCGGCTGGCATCCCCGGTCACAGTGGCGGGTCCGCGCCGGATTCTCACCGGCTTCCCTTCACCTCCGACCGTCTTGTTCTTCTGATCCTACTCGTTCGTGCCCGCCCCTTGCTTCTCGTCCACTCATCTCCCCACTACTACTACTGCTACTACTACTCCCTGCCTGCGGCTCGTCCCACCGCCGCCCTGACCGGCGATACGTGCCCTCCTGCGGATACGACGCGCGACAGTCTCCCGAAAGTCTTTTCCCTCGCGCGCGTTGATCCCTACGCCACGTCGCCGAGGTCGCCGTCCGGGTCGGCGAGCTCCTTGCGCTGGGTCTCCTCGAGGGTCTCCGCCCCCGTGATCAGGCGTCGCGCGTGCTCCAGATCGTCCGACCTTCCCCACGTCAGCGCCGCCTTCACGCGCCCGTCCTTCAGGTACCAGGTCGTGAACTTCCCCGTCCTCGTAGCTTCCCCTCACGATCTCCTCGTCCCACTCCCTCGCCGGCCCGACGTACTCGAGTTCGCCCCAATCGCCCAGCACCGAATAGAAATACGGCACCACTTCGTGGGCCCGGTCCCTCCCGAGCATGTTCAGCGCCGCCGTCTTGCCCTGGTTGAACGCCACATCCCAGTGCTCGATCCTCACGTGCTCGCCGTGGACCGGCGAGTCGTATTCGCAGATGTCGCCCGCCGCGTACACACCCGGCGCCGAGCTCTCCAGGCGCGATGAGCAGCGCACGCCGCCTCGCTCGCCGACCTGGAGGCCGGCCCGTTGCGCCAGGCCGATATCGGGCGCGACCCCCGCGCCGATCACGACCGCCTCGGCCTCCAGCTCCAGTCCCGCGCGCGTGATCACCTTCGCCACGCGGCCCTCCCCCGCGAAGCGCTCCAGCTCGTCCTCTCCGTGAACCGTCACGCCGTGTTCCTTCAACAGCTCTTCCACGAAGCGCCCCGCCTGCTTGCCGAACCCGCGTTCGAGCGTGCGCTGCTCCTGCATCACGATCGTCGCCCGCTTCCCCAGCATCGTCATGCTCGCCGCGACCTCGCAGCCGATGTACGAGCCGCCGATCAGCACCACGTTCTCGGCGTCTTTTGTGCTCTTCCTGATCGCGTCTGCGTTCCCCAAGGTCCGCAGGTAGTGGATCTCCTCCAGCTCGCACCCCTCCACGTTCAGCCGTCTCACGTTTGCGCCCGTCGCGATCAGCGCCTTCCCGAACTCGATCTCCTCCTTGCTCGACAGCTTCGCCGTCCTCGTCTCCAGGTCGAGGCCCGTCACGCTCGTCCTCGTCAGCAGCTCGATCTCCTGCTCCGCCCACCACTCCGCCGGCCTGAACAGCGGCTCCTCGCGGCTCTCTTCCCCCCTCAGGTACCCCTTCGAACACTCCGGGCGGTTGTACGGCGCGTCTTGCTCGCGGCCGACGAGCAGCACCTCGCCGGTGGCGCCTTCCTCGCGCAGCCAGCGCGCGCAGTTCGCGCTCGCGAGGCCGCCGCCGATCAGGAGGTAGTCGACCTTTCTGTTGGCCATGCCGTCAGCCTACAGCGCGATCTCGATGGCGTTCGTCAACCCTCGGCCTATGCGTGGACCACAACGGACGGCGCGCCCTCGGCCTCCGCGGCCGGGATCAGGTGGTACTGGACCATGAACCCCAGGCAACCCGCATACCGATCGACGGTCGAGATCCTCGCGTCGGCCGCCGTGCTCTCCAGCCGCGCCACATAGGACTGTGAGGTCTCCATCGCGGCCGCGATCGCCGTTTGCGAGCGTTTCTGCCCCTGACGCTGCTCGGCAAGGGCCCGCAGCAACGCACGCCGCCGGCGAGCCGCGTCCAGCAACCGCGGAAACTCGGGGTTGCGCGCGGTGCTCCTCTCAATCATCTCGTCTAGGAAGTCAGGCTCTGACATTGGTCCCACCTGTGGTTCGGGTTAGTTTATCTCTCTATTGAGATCTTCTTTTGAGGATAGCACGGCGGGATGTCAAGGCCATGACGCCTATCGATGCAGCGGACGCTCACCACGCTCGACACGCCGTTGGTCTCCTCGCCGTCGCCAGTCCGCCAGCCGTCGGCTCGCCAGCTCGATGACCGGCAGGGGCGTCTTCCGGGTCTTCTTGTTGACCCCCTCCAACGCCAGCAGGATCTGTCCGCGACCGCCTTCCTGCGCGAACAGCAGGCGATAGATGACGCGATTGCCGTCCGCCCGCACCTCCCAGATATCACCGTCGAGATGCCTCGCGGCTCGTAGGCCACAGTGGCGCACGTCCTCCATGCCGGCGAGCACCGCTGCCCTGTCTGCAGCGGAGAGCTCGTCGAGGAACTCCCTGACCGGCCTGCGACCGGATCGGGTCCTGTAGTCACGCCAGCGTCGCCGGGTGGTAGGCGAACCACCGTTCATCGACTCGATCGCATGGTCAGATCGCCTCGCCGGAGTCATCGCCCAGGTCCCATCAAAGACCCGGCGGGTGCCTGACCGACCATTTCGCCCAGGTCGGGATGTAGCTGAGGATCCGCCAGCGGGGGCCATCTTCGTCTTTGTTCGGGCCCGTGTCCGTCCCGTTGTGGCTCGTGTCCAGCCGCAGCCCCGCGATCACGATGAACACGTGCGGTGTCGGCACGTCGGTCGCGTAGATCGTCACCCAGCGTCCCGGGCCGGGGTCGCCCCAGTTGACATAGTCCTGTGCGAGCGGGTTGTCCTTCTCAATTTCCGCGAGCGGTCTGACCCCGCTGCGGTACAGCACGTAGTTGACGGTGCTCGAGCAGTCCTCTTCGCTCGCGCCCAGCGGGTTCGGGTGACCGCCCGGCCCGTACGGCAGTTCCTGCAGCTCGTTTCCCGCCACGACCATCGCCTGCACCGTCGTCGGCACCCCTTCCGGGATCCACGCCAGGTGCCCGTCCGCCGGGTCGAGCTCGGCGCGTTCGCCCGGGATGAACTCGATCGGGGTCGGGCTTTCGCCGCTCACGCGGCCGTAGGAACCGCCTCCGGCTCCGGCACCGCCCCCGGCCGTGATCGGCTGCGTGCCCGGGCTCGACGCCGGGCCCTGGGTGGGCGGGGTGGGCGGGCCTCTATATCTCGCCGCCCAGCTCTCAACCTCGTCCACGTACCATTCGGCGTGGTTGTACGCGAAGATCGCCTTCCGGTAATCGCCCGGGGCACCCGACGCGCGCAGATAGTTCGCGGCCCCGAAGATCGCGTCCTGCGGGTTCCAGCGGTCGGGCGTGCCGCCGTCCGGTGCCACACCGTACGTCGCCCAGGTGCTCTGCGAGAAACTGCATCGGGCCGCCTGCGCCGGCCGAGTTGACCGCGCCCTCTTGTGTGCACGCCGGGTCGGGGTCGCGGCCGTGATCGCACTCGACCTTCCCGATCCCCGCGAGGATCGCCCAGTCGAGGTGATAACGCTGCCCGGCCTGCTCGTAGGCGCTCAGGTATTCCGGGGGGATTTCCTTCTTCGCCAGGGCCGAGGGGGCATCGGTCGCTTCGGCGGTTTCCGGCGTGCCGGCGGCGGGACTGCCGAGACTGCCGAAGCCGCCCGCGCCGATCAGCGTCATCAGCATCAGCAGCAGGAGCATCGCTCCCAGCGCGGCTGCGGCCGCGACAAGCGCGCCGATTGCCAGCGGTATGCGGGGTGGGCGGCGCAGGCCCGGGAGGGGCACCCCAGCGGCCGCGGCCGCGATCCTGACCCCCGCGGCGATCTTGGCGCCCTTCGCCTTCCCGGACCCTGCCGCGGTCCTCGCTCCGGCGGCCGTCCTCAACCCCGCGATCGCGCCCGTGCTCGTCGAGCCCGCCCTCATCTCGCCGCCGCCCTCGACTCAGCCGCCGAGCCCCCCGTCATCGCCGCTCCCGGCCGAGCTGACGTTTGCGTCCGGCCCTCACTTCATGCGCATCGCGCATCACGCGCGATGCGCCGTTCGATCCCCCGGATCTCCAGTCCTCCAGGTGAGCATCGAAGGATGAGCGCTTCGGCCGCGGTTTGAGCGATGTGGGCAGCTCGTGGCCTTCCGCGTTCACCTCCTGCTCCAGCGTCTGTCCGAACTGCTTGTCGACCTTCGCTTGCTCCCGCGGCTTGAGCGAGCCCTCGCCACCCGACGCGACCTCCCTGGCCGCCACGCTCGCGCCCTTGCGCACCGCCAGTTCTTGATCGATCTCCCTCCGCGCCACCTGCTGGCCACGGGCGTCGAGCGCTTCGTACTCCCGCCGTCCGTAGCCCGCGATTCCCGCAGCCCCGGCGTAGTCGCGCTCCCCGGCCGGCAGCGCCGCCTGGGCGTCGAGGAACCGCGCGCGCCTCTCGGCCTGCCCGCGCGTGTACACCTTGCCCGCCGTTTGCTTGGCCTGCGCGCCGACCTCAACCGTCTGTCGCGCCGCGGCGAGCGAGTCCTGATCGCCCGCGATCTCTCTCCGCAGACGACCCATCTCCGTCTGCAACTCCGTGGCACGCTGCCGCTGGGCCTTCTCTTCTTTGGCGAACGAGGCCGCTTTACTTTTACGCCTCGGGGACGAGCGGCCCCTGCGATTCCTCGACGCCGCTTTGCGCGCTTTCCCCGCTTCGGCTGCCTTCGCCCGCGCGGTGGCGTGTTCGCCCTGTGCCTGCTCCAGCTTGGCTTGCTTGTTCGAGATCCGCGTTTCGGTCTCCGGCGCAGTCTGCACAAGCGCATGGGCATCGGCGTACTCGCGCTCCAGCGCGCGCCCCACCTGTCCATCCGCGATCCCCTTGGCCCGCGCGTGACCCGCCTGCGCCAGCTTGCGCCGCTGCTGCACGCTCGGCGGCGGCGTGCGCAGCTTGCCTTTGAGCCCACTTCGCGCCGGGCACCAGTGCCGGTGGGTTCCGCAATTTCTGGCGGGCGCGCTGCGCGTGCCGCAGCAACGAGCTGGACGCATTCCCCGAACGGTGTTGGCCATGAACGAAGCCGAGCACCTGATGGCGCTTCAGAAACGCCCCCCACCACATCGCCGACACGAGCAGCCACTGCGCCCACCAACCGAACATTGTGAGGTCCATCAACGTCCGCTGCATCAGCAGCACGACGCCGAGCAGGAACGAGAAGATCAGCTTCGAGCAGACCGCCCCCAACAGCCATCCCGCCCAGCGCCTGAACACCCCACGGCCGCCATCACCAAGCGCGGGGGCGATCACCGCCGCCGGCGCCAACAGCAGCAGGAACAAGCTCGCGATCGCCGCTCCGAGTAGGTGCAGCGCAAGGTAGCCGAGCAGCAGCACCATGCCGAGCACGCCGATCCAGATCAAGAACAGCCCGACCACCCGTGCCGCGGTCCCGTGCTGGGTGCGGAACTCGGCCTCGCCGGCGGTCGGTCCGTGGCAGGGTTCTTCCGAGCCGCCGCACAGCACGTTGAACAGCGAGCCGGAGTCGTTGATCGAGTTGCGCTGTTCCCCGTTCGCGGGCAACGCGAGGAACAGTTCGCCGTTCGTCTTCGCGTCGTGCAGCAGTTCCGCGCTCTGGGGGCCGATCGTGGCCTGATCCTTCGCCGCGATTTCATGAGCCGTCCTGCCCAGCTGCGAGGTCGACTTCACCGAGTGCTCGCACCAGCGCACGTTGCCGAACTCCAGGTAGCACCACGGTCCGCCGATCGTGCCGCTGAAGACGCTTTCCATGCTTTCGCGCCAGCGTGCGGTCGGGAGCGGCGGGCGTGCCCGCGACCACCGCGCCGAGCGTCCCCAGGCTCGCCTCGTTGGCCCATGCGCCGAGCGCGCCGACGGTGCCCAGCGGGTTGATGATCACCCAGAAGCCACCGAGCATCATCACGCCCATCAGCACCACCTGGCCGAGTGTCTCCGACACCTGCCGGCGCACGATCCCGTGGTAGAGCGCCAGCACCGCCGCGACCGTCAGCGCCAGCGCGAGCCACGGCCGGGTGAACGCCGCCTGGGTGGTGCTCAGCTCCTTCGTCACCGCCTGCATCGCAGAGCTTTTGAGCAGGTCGACCGTGTAGCACCACTCGAGCATCACGATCACCCCGTGCACGATCGCCACGAGCAGCATCCACCCCCACTGGGCCGCGTTCTGGACCGACGCGGACAGATCGTTGCCCCAATCCGAGACGCCGGTGTTGATGTGCACGTCGAACGCGTAGTCGCCCGTCGGCGCCGGCGCCGCCTCGAAGTCCGAGCTGCTGCAGTTGCTGCTGACCGGCCGATGACAGTTCGGCCCGCGTCCTTTCCCCGCACAGGGGGCTGCCCAGCCCGTTGTCCACGAGCGGGTCGCCGCCGCTCGGCGAGGCCGAGGCCGAGGCTTCCTCTTCGGCGGTCAGGCCCGTCCCACCCGAGCCCGTTCCACCCGAGCCCGTACCCAGCGGCGGCTTGCTCGGGGCCCGCGCCGGGCCTTTCGCCGGAGGGGCCTTCGCCGTGGGAGCGCTGTTCGCCGGCGGGGCGCCGCTCGCTGCCGGAGCGTTGTTCGCCGGCGGAGCCTTGTTCGCCGCCGGAGCGTGCGCCGGAGCTCGGCTTGGCGTTTTTGCCTGGGCTCGGGCGGGGGGTCGGGGCGCAGCGCTCGCCGCTCGTACGCCAAAAGTCCACATGGGGACTGCCATCCACGCCAGTCCACGAGACCCACCGCCGCGCAGCGCCGGCCCCGTGCCGCGCCTCGCCCTCACGCGCCCAAGCTGGTCAGAGATGGCTCGCCACCGTCAGGCGACCCCGGGCGTCGTCGAGAACGCGCGCAACAGCGACGGCAGCACGACGTCGACCTGGATCGCCTCCACCCGCCCGGCGTGGTCGCGGAACAGGCAGCGCCCCGCCTCGAACTCGAGCAGGCTCTGGCGCGCGCGGCGGTCCTCGGGGTCCAGCCCCAGCAGCTGCAGCGCCCGCCCCGCCTCCGCCTCCGAGCGCATCCCGAACACGAACGTCGCGCCGAGCAGGTTCTCCAGCGACTCGCGCTCGCCGACGAGCGCGTCGGTGACGAGCTGCGTCGAGATGATCGGCACCGCCAGCTCCGAGCGGCCCATGCGCTGCAGCGAGGCGAGCAGCTGCCGGCCGACCGGGTCCCCCAGCAATCGCCAGCCCTCGTCGAAGGAGAACAGCTTCAGTCGCCCGCGCTCGGATCCCAGCAGGTGCATCGCGAACATCGCGATCAGCCGCACGATCTGCTCGCCGACGCGCTCGGCCTGCGAGTACTCCGCCCTGCTCGTCCCCTGCTGCGGCCCCGGCAGGTCGCGGATCGGCAGGTAGGTCACCTGGCTCTGCCCGACCGGCGGCAACTTGACCGCGGGGTCGGCGAAGCCGAGCTGGGTCAGGCCGGAGCGGGCGTAGACCTCGAGCGTCTTGCCCACCTGCGCGTCGGTCTCGTCGCCCTGCTCGAGCGCGCGCACGACCTCCAGGCAGGTCGGCTCGCGCGAGCGCCGCAGCACGCGGTCGACGGCGCCGACGACCGCGGTCTCCCACGCCGGCTCGGCCCTGCCCGGCAAGAGGTCGCGCAGGAACGACACGGCCGCGTCCTGGCGCAGGTGCTCGGGCGCCACCCGGAGCGGGTCGAGCACGCCGCGCAGCGCCGGGTCGGGCTTCAGCGTGACGCACTCCGTGTGCGGCGCGACCTCCTCGAGCAGGTGGAAGCGGTGGTCGCCCTTCGGGTCGCAGTCGATGATCCGCGCGCCCTGCAGGAAGCCCTCGTACTTGAGCTTCTGGTCGAGCGTCGTCTTGCCCGAGCCGAGCGCGCCGACGCTGAGGATCGTCGTGTTGCGGTCGCTCTCGCGAGCCCTCGCTGAGGTTGAAGCGGACCGGCTGGCGCGACCCCGTGAGCGTGTGCCCGAGGTAGAAGCCCGCGCGCGAGCCCGCCTCGTGGGAGCCGGTCGGCATCATCGCCGCGACCTGCTCGGGCGTGAGCGTGTCGTCGTAGCCCGCGACCTTCGTGCGCTGGCCGGGCAGGTGCTGCAGGAACAGCGGCAGCTGATCGCCGAGCGGGCGGTGCAGGCGGATCTCGCCGTAGGCGCGCCGCGTCATCTCCACGCGCTCCTCCAGCTCCTCCTCGCTCTCGGCTCCGATCGCGACCGCGAGCGTCGCGCGCAGCAGCGGCGGACGGCTGGAGGACTGCAGGTAGGCGAGCAGGTCGCGCGCCTCCTGCGTGCGCTGGTAGCCGAGGTCGGTGACCCCCTGCTCGCCGTCGGACTCCGCCCTGCACGATCTGGTCGGCGTCCTGGATCCGCCGCCGCGCGATCCGCAGCGCCAGGCCGTTCGGCAGGAAGCGCGCGTTCAGCGAGAGATCGACGCCGAACGGCAGCGACTCCGGCGGCGCGAACATCAGCTCCACGCGCGCGCCCGGGAACTGCGCCTGCTCGGGCAGCGCGCCCAGCACCAGCTGCGCCTGCCAGCTCGTGCCGGTCTCCGACTCGATCCTCAGCGCGCGGCCGCGGTGCTCGACGTAGCCGTCCATCCAGCGCATCACGTCGCCCTCCAGCGGCGCCAGCGTCGCCTCGCCGTTGCGCTCGAACACGAGCGCGCGCGGCTCGTGCAGCCCGTCGATCTCCGGCTCGCCGAGGCCGCGGCAGAACGCCCGGCGGATCGAGCCACTGCAGCTCGACCCCGCGCGCCTGGCGGACCGGCAGGTAGTCGGCCAGGCGCGCGTGCGCCTGGTCGGCGCGCACCCGCGCGCGCTCGAGCTCGGAGACCTTCATCACGCGCCGGTCTCTCACCGAGAGGGCGCTCCTGATCCCCTCGAGCCACTCGCGCGGATGGCGCTCGGCGGCGCGCGAGACGTACGCGGCGACGTCGCGCTCGGGCTCGCGCAGGCTGACGATCAGGAACACCTCCGGCCGCGCCGCCGCCGATCTCGCCTGCAGGTGCTCCTGCGCGTGCTCCGTGCAGCATAGCGCGACGCTGTCGCGCGCGCGCGTCGCGTACGCGTCGGTCGTACGCGCCATCGCCGGGCGTCGCGCCGATCGCTCGCACCGGAGGAGATCGTCGTCTTCGAGCTCGCGCGCGTAGCGCCCCAGATCCCAGCGCCGCCCCACGCGCAGGATCTGCACGTCGGCCTCGATCGCCTCCAGCGCGCCGAGCAGCGCGAGGAACCGCGCGCGCTTGCCGTCCTCCGACAGCCATTCGTAGGACTCGGTCTCGACCGCGAACGCGGCCCAGCCGTCGTCGAGCGCGTCGGCGAACACGCAGTTGCCGTACACGAAGCCGATCGGCGGCTTCACCGCCCTGCACCGACCCACAGCCGGACGTTGCGCGCGAGCGCCAGCACCTGACCCTGGACGGGGGCCGGCTGGTCGGGCAGTTCGCGCAGCGTCAGCCGGGCGGGCCCGAGGCAGACCCGAGCGCGCCGCGGCGCTCGCTGCGCTCGTGCGCGGTCGTGACGAGCACCGCGCCGGGCCCGGTGTAGCGCAGCCGCCGCATCTCCCCGTCGGAGCCGTCCGGCAGCAGCAGGATCTCCTCCGGGCGCCAGCGCGCACCCGGCGCAGCACAGGGCCGTACACCGGCGAAGCTGCGCGGCCCCGCCCGGTAGCGCAGCAGCGCGTACGCCGCCAGGTGAAACGGCCGGCCCTCGATCCGGATCACGCTCAGCACCGTCGCGCTCGCGATCGGCAGCGCGAGATCGCGCAGGTACCAGGGCAGCGCGCCGACCGCCGCCCCGAGCAGCGGCAGGCTCGAGGCGAGCAGCGTCGCCGCGAGGATCGCGAGGAAGTAGACGACGCCCCGCACCGGGATCCCGCCCGGGTTCAGCCGCAGCTGGTCGACGCGGTAGATGCGCCGCTCCAGGTCGAACACGGCGCGGTATGAGCGGATCTCGATCACGGCGGCAGGACCCGAACAGCGACGTGACCGTGTCCTCCAGCAGGCTCAAGCCGGCCGGGGTGGCGAGCAGCACCGCGACGATCCCCACCACGAACACGCCCGCCGCCTCCTTGAAGTCGCGGCGGAAGGCCAGCACGATCGAGGCGATCGCCAGCGCGAGCCCGATCAGGCTCATCGCCACGGTGCGCCCCGTATTGTCGGCCTTCGAGGCGGCCGATTCGAGCGAGATTTCCGTGTTTTCCGCCGGTTCCGTCGACGTCTTCTGTTGGGTGCTTCCCTGATCGATGCTGCCCTGCTGGGCGCTACCCTGCTGGATGCTCGACTGGGTGGGCGTTTCGACCGCGGCCTGGGCGACGGGCGCTCCCGCGAGAAAGCACACGCCGGCGAGCAGCAGGATTGCGCGGGCGCGGGCGAGGCGGGTCTCTGGTAGGTGGAGGGGGTCAGGGAGTTTCATGTGGCTCCTCTTCGGTTGGATTGGTTTGGGGTTGGGGTTGGATCGGGTTGGGGTTGGGCTGGTTCATTGCCGGGCCGATCTGGATCGGGCTGGCGCAGGTTTCACGTGTCGGGGTCCATCTGGATCGCGGAGATCTCCCAGCGGCCCTGCACGCGGGCCACGTCGAGTTCGTAGGCGAGCGTGTAGTGGGCGCCGCGCGCGTCCGCGGCCGCCACGACGGCGAGCACCGCGCCGGCGCCCGGCGCCCAGTCCAGGCGCTGCACCGATTCCAGGGTCAGCGCCGCCGCCGGCAGCGAGACGTGCGCGCTCGCGGTCAGATCCGCGGCGAGCTCCGAGGCCGAGGCCGCGAGGTAGTTGCGCAGCGCGCGCTCCACGACCGTCGCGAGCGCCGGTTCGCCGACTTCGCGCAGGTGCGCCTGCGCCTGGTCTGCGCCGGGCCGCTGGCGGGCGCGCCCACGAACGCGGGATAGCCGCCCAGCGCGAGGCTTCCGCCCGCCGTGCGCACGACGCTGACCGTCAGGTAGAGCAGGCCCGCGTCGTCGGTCTGCGCGGCGACCGTGTAGACGTGCTCGACGGGTGGCGGCCGCGGCACCAATTCGCGCTCCTGCACGACTTCGGCCGACTCCACGCGCTGCTCGCCGCTCGACGGCGGCTGCAGCCCCGCGTCGGGGTCGATCCCGGGCCCGCACGAACGGGCCAGCGCGGCTTCGTGGGCCTGCGGTTCGGCCGCGTTCCAGGTCAGGTAGCTGCGCGCGAACTGCACCGCGAAGCCCTCGGCGGCGAGGTCCGGCGGCGCGGGGACCGTGCGCGGCGACCCTCGGCGTCGCCGGCCGTGGCGGGTCGATCGCAAAGCGCGCGCTCGCGGCGAGTCCCGCGACGGCCAGCGCGCTCAGCAGATAGCGGGGCCATTCACGCGCCGCGCGGATCCGCCACAGCGGCCGTGTCCCGATCCTCACCTGCGCGTTCTGGGTGCTCAGCTCGTGCTCGTGCGCATCGCTCAGCGCTCGAATCCGAACTCGGCCTGTGTTTCCGGCGCCGGGTGCGCCGGGGGCGCTGAGACCGCGGCGGTCGTTGTGCTTGCTACTTCCGGAGCGGACTGGGCGGGAGCGGAAGTGGGAGCGGGAGCCGGAGCTGGGGCGGAAGCCGGGGACTGGGCCGCAGCGGAGACCGGGGCCGCGGAGGCTTTACCCGCGGGGGAACGACGATGCGCATAGTCAGCGAGGACGGCAACGCCTGCGGGGTGGCGCGCTGCATGGTGGGCCGGGAGACGATCGGACCGACGGAGAGCCGGTGCTCCTGCGCGACTTCGTCTGGACGGTGATGCAACCCGCGAACCCACCGTCTCGAGAGGACGCACGATCACCGGCCGCGACGACTGCGCCTGGGGAGGAGCATCGCCGGCCGCGGGCGCGGAGCCCGCTGCTGCTCGGGCAGGGCGCGTCGCCGCGACCAGGCTCCCCCGCCCTGCCCCGCTGCCACCGTGGGCCCGTGCGAGGTTCAGGCAGACGAGCCCGCCGACGGCGCCCAGGGCCCCGGCCAGCATCGCCACGCCGGCCGCGCGGCGCAGACGGTGCTCAGCGAGGCCCTGTCCGGCGTTGTGTCCGCTGACGTCCCACTCCGCGTACCGCACGCCGGGCTCTTCAACCGGCGGGGAATCGACCGGCAGGGAAGGGTCGCCGAGCTGCCACGCTTCCCCAGTCGCGAGATCCGGCTCACCAACCTGCCATTCCCCAGCGCTCCCGCCGAGCTCCGTGAGCTCCGGCTCATCGGCGTGCCACTCGTCGGCAACACCCGCGAGCGCGCATCCGGCGCCGCCCAGGTACTCCTCCTCGGAATACACGCGGTAGACCTCGCGCGGGCGCCGGCGCAGGAGCGTCATCTCGGCACCGCCACGGTCGTAACGTCGCCGCGGTCACGGACGTCGCCGCGGTCGTGCGGAGCGCCGCGCACCCGAGGAAGACCATGGCGAGGAGACGCGGCTCTCCACCGCGACACGAAGCGCCACGCTTACGGCCGGAAGCCGAGGCAAGGAGGAACCCGACTTCCGGCCGCTTGCGCGCGGATGGGAAGCGCCGCGCGGTCGTCCGTCCGATCGACCGCCGGCGTCCCGGGGAACGCCTATGAGTGGGGGGAGTGATTTTCATAGGAGTTCCCTGTCTCCTTCTCCGACCGCCGCGCCCAAACGGGACACGCGACGCGGAAAAGTTTCTTCGCACTCCTCCAGCAGCTCGCGCAGCCGCGCCCGCGCGCGCTGGGAGACCTTGCGGTACTTCTCCTTGGACCAGCCGTGGCGCTCGCAGAACTCGACGCAGTCGGTTCCACCCTCGGCGAGGCTGACGAGCACGAGCCGTTGATCGGGCGTCAGCTCTCCGATCACCTGGCCGAGGCTGCGCAGGTCCAGGCGCAGCATCACGAGCTTGTCGATCTCGGCGCGGACGTCCGCGACCTCGATGCCGTTGGCGGCGTCGCTCAAGGGGAGCGCGTGATCGAGCACCGCCTGCGCGGGGCTGCGCCCGCGCAGCGCGCGCAGGCGATCGTGGATGCGCGAGACGAAGCGCTGCTCGAGCAGGTTCGCCATGTGCGTGCGGGTCAGATCGTAGCCCGCCCACCCCGCCCACCCTCGCGCGGCGCTCCCAGTGCGCCTGCGCCTCCCGCGCGCGCCTGCGCGAGCAGCTCGAGCGTGGCCTGGCCGTAGCAGTCCTCGAGGTCCTCCTTGCGCAGGCGGTGTCGGTATGAGCGCAGCAGCAACTCGCGCCGCGCCTGCACCACCAGCGCCATCTCCTGCACCCGGTCGAGGCGCCCACGAGGCTCCCCGAGCGCACCCGCCGAGCGCGTCTGAGGCCATGCGCCGGCGTCGCCGCCGCTGGGCAGGCGATCCTCCGAGGCTCGTATTTCCCCTCCACATCGGGTAGACACGCACCTATGTCGATCGCTGCCGCCTGCAGACCCCCCTCCCAATTTGCCCGCTGCCGCTGCGGCGGCCGGGTCGGCATTCGCGGACGGCCGTGCGACGCGAGCGCGAGCGCGAGCAGGGGTGTTCGCCGGCGATGAGCCTCACCGACCACCTCCACGCGCTCGACCGCCACCAGCAGCGCAGCCCGCGGCTGAGCTTCCCCGCCGCGGTGATCAAGAAGTTCGGCGACGACGGCGCCGGGCAGCTCGCGGCGCTGATCGCCTACTACGGCTTCGCCTCGCTGTTCCCGCTGCTGCTGCTGCTCGTGACGGTGCTCGGCTTCGTGCTCGAAGGCGACCCGCAGGATCAGGCGAGCGTGCTGCACTCGGCGCTCGGGCAGTTCCCGATCATCGGCGATCAGCTACAGAGCAACATCCACTCGCTGAAAGGCAGCGCCGGCGCGCTCGCGATCGGTGTCATCGGCCTGCTGCTGGGCGGACTGGGCGTCGTCGGCGCGACCCAGAACGCGTTCCAGCAGGTCTGGCACATCCCGCGCAAGCGCCGGCCCAACTTCCTCACCTGGCGGCTGCGCGGTCTCGGCCTGATCGCCGTGCTCGGACTGCTGCTGGTCATCTCGACGGTCGCCGCGGGCTACGTGACCGCGCAGACCGCGGGACCGATCGCCGTGATCGGCGGCGTGCTCGTCGCGCTGGCCTTCAACCTGCTGCTGTTCTTCGCCGCCTTTCGCTTCCTCAGCCCCGACGAGATCCCGACCGGCGAGCTGATCCCGGGCGTGATCTTCGCGGCGATCCTGTGGCAGATCCTGCAACACATCGGCGGCTACTACGTCGCCCACGTCGTCCGCCACGCGCAGGAGACCTCCGGCCTGTTCGCGTTCGTGCTGGGCCTGCTCGCCTGGCTGTACCTCGGCGGCCAGGTGACCTTGATCGCGGCGGAGATCAACGTCGTGCGCGCGCGCCGCCTGTGGCCGCGCAGCTTCTTCTCCCAGCCGCTGCTCGACGCCGACAAGCGCGCGCTGAGGTCATCGGCGGAGACGGAGGAGCGCGTCGAGGAGGAGAACGTCGAGGTCAACTTCGACGGGCCCGGGTAGGCGGGATGTGGTTCAGGTGGGTGCATGCACCCACCTGCGTCGGGCCGCATGCGGCCCGACGAGGCAGTCGCGCATGCGCGACTGCCCGAGCGGTGCATGCACCGCTCGGTTTCGGATGGCGCATGCGCCATCCGACGGGGCCGCACATGTGCGGCCCCGCGTGGGTCCGCATGCGGACCCACGTCCCCCAGTAGACCCCTTTTGGCTCTACCAAGCCGTTTCCGAGGTGACCTCGAAAGTACTTGCGCCCGCAACGACCGCGCGCTATACTAACTAAACTTTCGTAAGCTCATATGGAGCCGATACCTGGAGCCGATATGCCTACCTCACCAGAGCAGAGCCCTTCCCAACAGCCTTCGATCCCGAAGCAGACCCTGCGGCTGATCCCGCTCGAGGACACCGTCGTGTTCCCGAACATGGGCATCACGCTGACCGTCGACGTCGGCGACGACGAGCGCGTCGTGCTCGTCCCCCGTCACGAGAACGAGTTCCTCGAGGTCGGCACGATCGCCGAGGTCGGCGAGCAGCTGCGGCTGCCCGGCGGCGGCCACGCGGTCGCGATCTCCGGCGAGCACCGCGCGCTGATCGGCGCCGCGCAGACCGGCCCCGAAGGCGAGCTGCGCGTCGAGGTCGACGAGCGCCCCGACGAGTCGCCGGTCGACGGCAAGACCCGCAACCTCGAGCGCGAGTACCGCGCGATCGTCGAGGAGATCCTCGAGCTGCGCGGCGACGACGGCCGCATCGCCGCGTTCCTGCGCGCGATCGCCGAGCCCGGCGCGCTGGCCGACTCGGCCGGCTACTCGCCGCAACTGACCTACGAGCAGAAGGTCGAGCTGCTGCGCACGCTCGACGTCACCGAGCGGCTGGAGCTGGCCGTGAAGCTGCAGCGCGAGTCGCTGGCCGAGCTGCAGGTGCGCAAGCGCATCCGCGAGGACGTCCAGGAGGGCGCCGAGAACCAGCAGCGCGAGTACTTCCTGCGCAAGCAGATGGAGTCGATCCGCAAGGAGCTCGGCGAGGACGAGGGCTCGGTCGCGGAGGAGTACCGCACGAAGATCGAGGCCGCCGAGATGCCCGAGGAGGTCCACGAGCAGGCCCTGAAGGAGCTCGGCCGCCTCGAGCGGATGGGCGAGCAGACGGGCGAGTCCTCGATGATCCGCACGTACCTCGACTGGCTGATCTCCGTCCCCTGGAACAAGCGCTCCGACGAGCGCCTCGACCCGGTCGAGGCGCGCGCGGTGCTCGACGCCGACCACGCCGGCCTGGAGGACGTCAAGGACCGCATCACCGAGTACCTCGCCGTGCGCAAGCTGCGCGCCGATCGCGGGATCGAGGCCGACCCCAAGTCGGGCGCGATCCTGACGCTGATCGGGCCCCCGGGCACCGGCAAGACCTCGATCGGCGAGTCGATCGCCCGCGCCACCGGCCGCGAGTTCGTGCGCATGTCGCTCGGCGGCGTGCGCGACGAGGCGGAGATCCGCGGGCACCGGCGCACCTACATCGGCGCGCTCCCGGGCCGTCTGGTGCGGGCGCTGCGCGACGCCGGGACGATGAACCCGGTGATCCTGCTCGACGAGGTCGACAAGGTCGGCGCCGACTGGCGCGGAGATCCCTCCGCGGCGCTGCTCGAGGTGCTGGACCCGGCGCAGAACCACTCGTTCCGCGACCACTACCTCGACGTCGAGCTCGACCTCTCCCAGGTGATGTTCCTCGCGACGGCGAACGTCGCCGACACGATCCCCGGCCCGCTGCTGGACCGGATGGAGACGATCCGCTTCGACGGCTACACCTCCGAGGAGAAGCTCGCGATCGCCAAGGGCTACCTGTGGCCGCGCCAGCGCGACCGCAACGGCCTGCGCGAGGACGAGGTCGCGATCGCCGACGAGATCCTGAAGACGATCATCTCCGAGTACACGCGCGAGGCCGGCGTACGAAGCCTCGAGCGCGAGCTCGGGACGGTGCTGCGCAAGACCGCGACGAGGATCGCCTCGGCGCAGAGCAAGGCCGAGCAGACCGACGCGCAGCCGCAAGCCGCGGACGATGCCAGGGCGTAGAGCCCAGGCCTCGACGGAGCCCGCCGGCGGTGCGACGGCGAGGCCGTGCCTGAGGCCAAGGCGACATCTGAGGCCAAGGCCGACGCCCGACGTCGAGTCCACGTCAAAGGCGAAGTCGTCGAAGGCAAAAGCCAAGCCGAAGGCCAAGCAAGACGCCCGTGAAGATCGACCTGGAGGTCGTGCGCGACGCGCTCGGCCGCCAGAAGGTCTTCCAGGAGTCGGCCGCGCGGACCGCGACGCCCGGCGTCGCCACCGGACTGGCGGTGACCGGGCGCGGGCGGCGACGTGCTGTTCGTCGAGGCGACCGCGATGAAGGCCGGGGACTCGGCGCCGGGCAACGGCCTGGTGCTGACCGGCCAGCTCGGCGACGTGATGAAGGAGTCGGCGCGGATCGCCCTCTCCTACGTGCGCGGCCACGCCGAGGAGCTCGGCATCCCCGAGAGCGCGTTCGAGGGCAAGGAGTTCCACGTCCACGTCCCCGCGGGCGCGATCCCGAAGGACGGGCCGTCGGCCGGCGTGACGATGGTCACGGCGCTGGCGTCGCTGCTGTCAGCGGCAGGCCGGTGAAGCACACGGTCGGCATGACCGGCGAGGTCACGCTGCAGGGCCGCGTGCTGCCGATCGGCGGCTTCAAGCAGAAGGCGCTCGCCGCCCACGCGGCCGGCCTGACCGACGTGATCCTGCCCGAGCGCAACCGCGGCGACCTCGACGACATCCCCGAGGAGGTCCGCGAGCAGATGGCCTTCCACCCGGTGATGACCGTCCAGGAGGTGCTCGACGTGGCGCTCGAGCCCGGCCGTGGAGCCCGCCCGCGATGTCGCGCACGCGTAGATGTGAGCCCGTCCCCGAGGAGGTCCGCCAGACCGCGGACCTCCTCGAGCGGCGCTGGCAGCTCTCGATCGTCTACGCCGCGCTGACGGGCGCGCTGCGCTTCAACGAATTCGCCGACGCCGTCTCCGGGATCTCCCCGCGGATGCTCTCCGAGCGGCTGCGCGACCTCGAGGCCGCGGGGCTGATCGAGCGCACGGTGATCCCCTCATCGCCGCCGACCGTCGAGTACCGGCTGACCGCGCGCGGGCAGCGGCTGGGGCCGATCATCGACGCGATGCGGGCTTACGCGCGGGAGCCTGTCGGCTGAGACGGCATCACGACGGTCTGGCGCTCGCGCGCGGCCTATCCGGCGCTCCCGTCCCAAACGCGGGGTAGCTTCATCGGCGTGTCACTCGACCCCGCAAGCACCCTCGACCCAGATGGGCGCCTCGTTATCCTCGACGAGCGCACCATCGTTCATCTGCGACGCCGCCGGCCGCAGATGATCAAGCACGCTGCCGCGATCCTGGGCGCTGTCAGTCCTCCGGACCATCGCGAAGAGGATTCTCTTCCAGGTCGCGAGCGTTTCTATCGGCGCGATCTCGACCCGCGTCGATATCTGCGGGTGGTCGTAGACTTCAACGAGTCTCCTTCGTTCATCGTGACCGCCTTTATTCAGGATCATCCACCGGGAATCACGCCATGACCGTCACCATCGCCGGCATCAGCTTTGACCAGCACGAGTACGACGAGCGCGGGGACGTGCTCTACCTGAGTGTCGGGCCACCACGCGAGGCCGCCCGCAGGATCGCCACTCCCGAGGGTCATGCGGTCGACTATGACGAACAGGGCGTCGTGATCGGGATGGTGCTCGTCAACGTCCGCTTCATCCTCGAGCGCGACGATGTGATCACAGTGACGCTCCCACCGGATCACGTCGTCCCGGCAAAGATCGCGCCCGCCCTGATCGCCGCATAGCGGCTGAGACGCCCTCTTGGCCTGGCCCGGCCCCACTCACACGGCCGAGCCGCTCGGCTCGGCCGCGCGGGAGGCAATCCCCGAGCTGGCCCCGACCAGCTGACCGCCCGGGCAGCTCTCGGCGGGGACCTCGCCCTTCGGGTTGCGGATTCCCACCACGCCGACGATGCCTCCGACCGCGACGAGCAGCCCGGCGATCGCCATGCCGAGGTGGAAGCTGTGCAGCGAGGCCTGCTCGGCGGCCTTCGTCAGCGCGCTCGCCTGGGCGCTCAGCGAGGCCGTGTACGTCCGGGCGCCCGAGCGGCAGCCGCTTGGCTTCGGCGACCGCGGCGCGCGCGGCCGGGCCGAGCCGTCACACCTGACAGGTGCTCGTCGAGCGACGAGCCGAAGGAGCCCGCGACGGCCGCGCCGACGGCGGCGGTGCCGAGCAGGCCGGCGACGCGCGCGATCGCGTTGTTGACGCCCGAGGCGATCCCCGCCTGCGAGGTTTCCGCGCCGGCGAGCACGGCCGCGGTCAGCGGCGCGACGGTCATCGACAGGCCGAGCGCGAACACGAGCAGGCCCGGGAGCACTTCCGAGACGTAGTCGACGCTGGGTGCCGATCCGCTGGAACAGCAGCAGCCCGCAGGCCGCGACGAGCGGGCCGGCGCCCATGAAGAAGCGCGGGCCGAAGCGGTCGGCGAGCGCGCCGAAGCGGCGCGAGAGGACGAACATGATCACGGTCACCGGCAGCGTCGCCAGGCCGCTCTGCAGCGGCGTGTAGCCGCCGATCTGCTGGAGGAAGAGGATCAGGAAGAAGAACAGCACCGCCAGGCCCGCGTACATCGAGAACGTCTCGACGTTGCCGGCGGAGAAGTTGCGCCGTTTGAACAGCCCGAGCGGGAGCATCGGGTCTGGGGCGCGGGACTCCTGCCACAGGAAAGCCCCGAGCAAGAAGACCCCGGCGACCAGCGGGACGACGACCTCCGGGCTCGACCAGCCCAGACGCGGCTGCTCGATCAGCGCGAACACGGGCCCGGCGAGACCGGCCGCGCACAGCAGCGCGCCGGGCACGTCGACTTTGCGCGGCGTCGGCACGCCGCGGCGCAGCGCGAGGGACGACGAACAGGATCAGCCACGACGCAGGCGACCGCGAGCGGGATGTTGATCACGAACAGCCACCGCCACGAGCCGATCGCGAGCAGCTCGCCGCCGGCCAGCGGCCCGAGCACCCCGGCGATCGCACCCCACGCCGTCCAGCTGCCGATCGCGGCGCCGCGCTCGTTTGCCTTCCGCCCGGGAACGTGTTCACGATCACCGCCAGCGAGCTCGGCACGAGCAGCGCGCCCGCCACGCCCTGCAGCGCGCGCATCGCCACGAGCACGCCGATCGTCGGCGAGAGCGCGCAGGCCAGCGAGGCGGCGCCGAAGCCCGAGACGCCGAGCGCGAAGATCCGCCGCTCGCCGAACAGATCCCCCAGCGACCCGCCGATCAGGATCAGCGAGCTGAGCGTCAGCAGGTAGCCGTTCACAACCCACTGCTGCGCGGCCAGCCCACCGCCGAGCGCGCGCTGGATCGTCGGCAGCGCGACGTTCACGACCGTGCCGTCGAGCAGCACGATGCCCGAGCCCATGATGCAGGCGATCAACGTCAGGCGCTTCGTGCGTGCGTCGAGCGGAGCACCCATTGGCTCACCGTAGCGGTCCGTCACAGGACCGTCCGCGCACCGTCCACCGCGCACGCACCACGACACGCGGCCGTGATCGCCGGCCTTACGCGGCCATAACCGCCAGACTCACCTCATCCAGACGGCGCCGCCACGGACGCGCGGGCATCGGCGACGATCACCGCGTGATCGAAGGCGAGCTCGGGCAGATCCTCGAGCTTGAACCAACGGGCGTCGCTCGCCTCGTCCGCGTCGGCGACCGTCGACTCAAGCGCCTACTGCCGCCGACTGTGATTGCACATCTGCTGGGGCGTCAGCGCTGTGCCCGAGGTTACGGTCGACCTGCTCGACGATCAATTTCGTCACGAGCTTGGTGTCGTCCCACATCGGCACGTGTCCGCAGTCGGAGAGCGTGATCGCCTTGACGCCCGGTATCTCGCGGCGGTAGCGAGGGGCGTGGCGGGAACCCGGCAGTACGCGGTCTGACTGCGGGGTGGCCAGCAGCACCGGGCAGGCGATCCGATCGAGATCGCCGATCGTGAGCTCAGCCTCGTCGGCGAGCAGCGCCTGGATCGCTCGCTGGCTGATCGAGCAGTGCAGCGCTGCCTGCGATATCTCGGCTGCATCCGCCGGAGATACGAGCTCCCCATGGCGCATGATTTCCCTGAACGCCAGGCGGCGAGTCCCGGGGCGCCTCATGATCCGCTCACTCCACGCGTGGGTTCGCTCGAGCATCTTGATCTGCTTGGCGAAGAAATTCCCGACGCGCGGACCCTCACCGTCGCCCCGGCTCCAGCCGCCGGCGGGCGCCAGCGCGACGACCGATCGCGCACGGCCGCGCTTGGCCAGCTCGAGTGCGATGCCGCCGCCCATCGAGTTGCCGACGAAGTGCGCCGTGCCGACACCCTGCTCGTCCAGCAGTCCTTCGACCACGTCGGTGGAATGCTCGAAGGTGATCGGCTGATCCGTGGGATAGGAAGGACCGCCGTGGTGGCCTGGCAGCGTCGGTGCGATCACCTCGTAGCGGGCGACCAGGTCGGCCAGGATCGGGTGCCAGACCCTCCACGCTGCGGTGAAGCCGTGCAGCAGCACCACCGGCTCGCCAGATCCAGCCCTATACATCGCGGGGGAGATTTCCGACATCGACCGCGAGTCTAACCTCATCGCCGGCTACGGGCAAGCAGCGTCCAACGGCCATTCTCCAGGCCGGATTCGCAGATATGAACCAGTCGGGACGGCGGGATTCGAACCCACGACCCCCTGCTCCCAAAGCAGGTGCGCTACCAGACTGCGCCACGTCCCGTCATGTCTGAGCATAGGGATCGCCTCGGCCCTCGGTCGGCTCTCGGCCACCCGTTCCGCCACTCGCCTCACCCTTGACAAGGTGGCCGACGAAAATATGCCGCCCGAGTCGACGTTCTTCTTCCCGAGGCAACTCACGGCCCGCCGTCGAACCCTCTTTCGTGACGCCGCCCGCGGAGTACGATGTAGGAGGGAGCCGGAGGGGTGGAAATGGAGGAATCGAGATGGGCGATACGGAGAGGCCGACAAGGATGAAAGCCACCGCGCGACGCGACGCGGACGGGACCTATAAACACACCGTGCAGGTGCGCGAGCACCAGCTCACGGTCGACGAGCCCGTGGAGAAGGGCGGAGACGACACGGCGCCGAGCCCGCAGGAGCTGCTGGCGGTGAGCCTCGCGTCGTGTACCGCGATCACGATGGAGATGTATGCGGCCCGCAAGGGCTGGGAGCTCGGCCACGTCGAGGTCGACGTGCAGTACAAAGGCGCCGAGCGCGGCTGCCCGACGAAGTTCGAGCTCGTGCTGCGCCTGCCCGACGATCTGCCCGAGGAGCAGCTCGAGCGACTGCGCGTGATCGCCGCGAAGTGCCCCGTCCACCGCGCGCTCGACGGCGAGGTCATGTTCGAAGAGCGCATCGAGCGCGTCCAGCTTGACACCCCAGTAGAGATCCAACCCCGATAGACGACCGACCGCCGACCCCATCCTCCGAGTCGCCCGCCTCCGCCGAGACGCCCGCCCGTGGCTTGGCAAGCGTGCTGCCGCCGGGCGCCGGAGCCAGCTCTGACGGCCAGATCGCCGCGGCCGTGCTCGTGCCGCTGTTCCTCGCCGCCGCCGACGAGGAGCCGCATGCGGTCTTCACCCGCCGGCGCGCAGACCTGCGCCGCCACGCCGGCGAGATCTCCTTTCCCGGCGGCCGGCGCGACCCCGAGGACGCCGACCTGCGGGAGACGGCGCTGCGCGAGGCCGAGGAGGAGATCGGCCTGCCCCGCGCCGCGGTGCGCCTGCTCGGCGAGCTGCCGGCCGTCTCGACGTTCGTGACGGGCTACATGATCCACCCCTACGTCGGCGAGATCCCGGCCGGCCTGGCCTGGCGGGTCTCAGAGCGCGAGGTCGACGCGGTCTTGGAGCTCTCGCTCGGGGCTCTGCGCGAGAGCCGCACGCGGACGCAGATCGAACGCCGCGGGATCTCCTTCGAGACCGACGCCTACATAGTCGACGAACACCTGATCTGGGGCGCCACCGCGCGGATCCTCGAGCACCTGCTGGAGCAGGAAGATCAGCTCCTCTCCGCGTCAGCCTCCAAAACGGGCTCTTGACCTCCTCGAAAACGAGGATTCAAGGGTCCCAGTGTGCCCCGAACAGCCCGGGGCACACCACCAGCGGATGGCTCAGCTCGGCTGCGGGACCAGCCGGATGTAGGGACGCGGCTCCTCCCACCCGTCCGGGTACTTCTCTTTCGCCTCGTCGTTCGAGACCGAGCCCGCGATGATCACCTTCTCGCCCTCTTTCCAGTTGACCGGCGTCGCGACCTTGTGCTTGGCGGTCAGCTGCAGCGAGTCGATCACGCGCAGCACCTCGTCGAAGTTGCGGCCGGTCGTCATCGGGTAGATCAGGATCAGCTTGACCTTCTTGTCGGGGCCGATCACGAACACGTTGCGGACCGTCTGGTTGTCGGCCGGCGTGCGCGTCGAGCGGGTCGCCGGAGCGTGCTCGCGGGGAGCATCCCGTAGAGCTTTGACACGTTGAAGTCGTCGTCGCAGATGATCGGGTAGTTCGGAGCCGTGCCCTGGGTCTCCTCGATGTCCTTCGCCCACGCCTCGTGGTTGTCGAGCGCGTCGACCGAGAGGCCGATGATCTTCACGTTGCGCTTGTCGAACTCCGGCTTGGCGTTGGCCATGTAGCCGAGCTCGGTCGTGCAGACCGGCGTGAAGTCCTTCGGGTGCGAGAACAGCACCGCCCAGGAATCGCCGATCCAGTCGTGGAATTTGATGCGGCCCTCGGTGGTCTCGGCCTCGAAATCGGGGGCTGTATCGCCAAGTTGTAGCGCCATTTTGATCCTTTCTCGACAGCTAGCCGTAGTGGAATCGGATACGAAAGCCGCGGTTCTACGAATCCCAATCGGCTTTTAGAGGATTAGCTCTGAGGATAGCGGGTCACAGCGTCAATCTACCCGGTTCCTCACAGAATCAGTCAGCTACACCCAGCATCCCCTAAACCGCACATCCGGCAGTCTCTCGACCGAAGCTCTGTTGTGTCCCTGCACCTCGGGTCCTCTCGGCTGCGGCACGCAGCTCAGCGTCCGATGCCGGCGGCACAGGCACTACATCCAGTCGCTGCTGTGCTGCCCTCAGCCCTCCGGCGTCCAACCGGAGAGCTCGGACCAGGTGCTCTGCAGCTTCTTGGCATCGGACGATCCGGATCCGCGCGCGGCGAGACCCTCCGGCAGGAACGCTCCGACGACCATCGCCACTGAGCCCACCAGCGCCAGCCACGCCCCCTCGCGCAACGAAAGCGCTAGCACGCCGCCCGCGGGCGTGGGCGGGTCGACGATCCGGAAGAGCACGCACGCGGCCGCGACGAGACCCAGCAGCGCGAGCGGTCCGCGATGGCCGTCGGGGGAGGACGCCGAGGAGAATCCCGCGCCCGCGAGCGCCAGCAGCGCGATCACGATCGCTGCGCCGGCGAGCAGCAGCAGAACGACGTTCAGGTCCTTCAGCGCCTGGTGAGCGCTGAGCGCCGTGAACTGATGGCCGGCGAGCGTGCCCAGGGTGGCGTGGTACTCGCCCATATAGCTCTGCAGCGCGGCGTTGCCGAACTGGGCGGCCGCCTGATCTCCCGCCTGCTGGGCGAAGGCGATGCCGGCGGCGGTGAAGCTGACGCCGTACCACGGCAGGAACACGGCGACCGCGAGCACGATCGCGCCGAACGCCGAGACCAGCAGCCCGTATCGGGGACGATCGCCCGTCATCGTGGGTTCATCATCGGCCCGATCGCCCGCGGGCTTGATCTACCTACCGGCCAGCAGCAGCAGCAGCGATCGCGGCCCGCGCGTCCCTGAGCCAAGCATCCGCCTCCCCGGGGTCGGCCCGCAGAAACCCGACGGGGATCTCGTTGCGCGCCGCGACCCTACGCACGATCTGCTCGCCCCCGGCGAGGACGTCCGCGGGCACCGCGCCCTCGCCGGGCACTCCGGCCGCCTCGTAGATGAAGCCGCGGACGGTCGTGTCGATCACCTGGCCGAGGAAGAACTCGAGGCGGGAGGCGTGCAGCGCGCGGAGTTCATCCTCCGGACCGGTCGCCGTGCCGAGCAGCCAGCAGACGATCGTGACGCTCTCGAGCGCCGCGCGCAGCGTGCCGAGGCGCTCGGGCGTGCCGATCCAGCACTCCGCGCCGGCGGCCTCGATCGCCGCGCGGCCGGACTCGGCGCGCGTGGTCACGCGCACCGCGTGCCCCTCCCCCACCAGGTCTCCGGCCAGCCGCCGGCCTCGGCAACCGCCGGCGACGATCAAGATTCGCGCCACGGGCGACGATCTTACGGAGCCCCGCGCGGGACGGAGCCCAGTGCGAGACGGAGCCCAGTGCGAGACGGAGCCCAGCGTGACGGAGCCCCGCACGAGACGGAGCGACGATTCGCGCAGGAGGGTCAGCGAGGGAGGCTCATACCCCCGCCCGGAGGAGCTCCAAACAGCCGCCCCCGGGCCGGCCCGCTCAAAGGGTCCGGCCGGCCCGAGGCGCCCTGAGATCCAAGGGGGCCGGCGACTGTCTCCAAGCCACGGCTCGAAGCGCTGTCCTGCTGGTGGCCTGTCCTGTTGGTGGCCTGTCTGTTGCGTGTCCTGTGTCCTGCGGGTTCTGCCGTGTGTCCTGTTGCGTTCCTGCGTCTGTCCTGTGGGGTCCTGGGGTGGGGTCCTGGGGACTACTTGGGGTGCTGGGGGTGTACGAGAGGATGCTGCGGGTACTACCGAGGAGGCCCGTCGCTGCTCTGCCGGAGTGGTGCGCCGGGGCCGAGACCTGTTCGAGCGCCACCGGAGAGGTATGGGTAGCGGCGCTCGAACAGATCCCGGCCCACCGATCGGCGACCGGCCGGCGTTCCACACACGATCCCCCCGACCGAAATCCGTTTCAACTGGGGTTGGCTACCGTGCATTGGCATGAAGACAACCACAGTTTTTAGTTTTTGTCAAGCGATCGTAAAAATCATTTGTCAACCCCCCTAACGGCAGGTTGACTTGTCCGGCTACACAGGCCGTCCAATAGCATCAGGCGACGATGAACCAGAGACGTGGTCACGATGGAGAAGATCGTCGCGCTGTGCAAGCGGCGCGGCTTCATCTTCCCCTCCTCAGAGATCTACGGCGGGGTCGGCTCGACCTACGACTACGGCCACTACGGCGTGCTGCTGAAGGGGAACGTCAAGGGCGAGTGGTGGCGCGCGATGCTGCAGGAGCGCGACGACATCGTCGCGATCGACTCGGCGATCCTCCAGCACCCGCGCGTGTGGGAGGCCTCCGGGCATCTCGCCGGGTTCACGGATCCTTTGGTCGACTGCAAGACCTGCGGCCAGCGCTTCCGCGCCGACCACCTCGCCGAGCTGCCCTGCGGGCGTAAACCTTCGAAGCACCCGGGCGAGACCGACGAGTGCGAGCTGACCGAGGCGCGCGACTTCAACCTGATGTTCGAGACGACGATCGGCCCCGTCAAGGAGTCCGGGTCGGCTGCGTACCTGCGCCCTGAGACCGCGCAGGGGATCTTCATCAACTTCAAGAACGTCCTGCAGTTCTCGCGCAAGAAGCCACCGTTCGGGATCGCACAGGTCGGTAAGTCCTTCCGCAACGAGATCACGCCCGGCAACTTCATCTTCCGCACGCGCGAGTTCGAGCAGATGGAGATGGAGTTCTTCGTCCCGCCGGACGACGCGCGGCAGTGGTTCGAGCACTGGCTGACCGAGCGCGAGCGCTGGTACGTGGACCTGGGGATCCGACCCGATCAGCTGCGTCTGCGCGCGCACGACCCCGACGAGCTCTCCCACTACTCCTCGGGCACCAGCGACGTCGAATACCTCTTTCCGATCGGCTGGTCAGAGCTCGAGGGGATCGCCAACCGCGGCGAACTTCGACCTCACCCAGCACGCCGAGTTCTCCGGCGAGAAGCTCGAGTACTTCGACCAGAGCATCCGGCGAGCGCTACGTCCCCCACGTGATCGAGCCCGCCGCCGGCGCCGACCGCGCGACGCTCGCGTTCCTCGTCGACGCCTACGACGAGGAACTGGTCGAGCGCGAGGGCGCGGGCGAGGGCGAGCTGCGCACGGTCCTGCGACTGCACCCGCGCCTGGCGCCGATCAAGGCGGCGATCCTGCCGCTCGTGCGCAAGGACGGCCAGCCCGAGCTCGCGCGCGAGATCCACCGCGCGCTGCGCGGCCGTGCGGGCGTGGGCATGGTCGAGTACGACGACGGCGGCGCGATCGGCAAGCGCTACCGCCGCCAGGACGAGATCGGCACGCCGTTCTGCCTGACCGTCGACCACCAGAGCCTCGAGGACCGGACGGTGACGCTGCGCGAGCGCGACTCGCTCACGCAGGAGCGCCTGCCGATCGAGGGCCTCGCCGAGGAGATCGAGCGGCGCGTGAACGCCCGTGGCGCACCCCAAGCTGGCGGCACGCCGCGACGGCACGGCACGGGCGCTGGGACGAGGACGCGGAGACATCGCGAGTTGACAACTACCGCCGACACAGGCGAGAGGAGACGAGACATGGACTTCGACCTGACCGACGAGCAGCAGCTGATCCAGCGCACCGCGCGCGAGTTCACCGACAACGAGATCATCCAGCAGTCGCGCGAAAACGCCCGCAACCACCACTTCGACGTCGAGCTCGTCAAGAAGGTCGCCGCGCAGGGCTACCTCGGCGCGATCGTCCCGCAGGAGTACGGCGGCGCCGGCCTCGACTACTTCAGCTACGGCCTCGTCGTCGAGGAGATCGGCCGCGGCGACTCCGCGATCCGCACCGTGATCTCGGTCCAGACCTCGCTCGTCTGCTCGGGGATCGTCAAGTTCGGCACCGAGGAGCAGAAGCACAAGTACCTGCCGAAGCTCTGCTCGGGCGAGTGGCTCGGCTGCTTCGGGCTGACCGAGCCGGACACGGGCTCCGACGCCGCCAACCAGAAGACGCGCGCGCGCAAGACCGACTCCGGCTGGGTGCATCAACGGCGCGAAGATGTGGATCTCGATGGGCAACTACGCGAAGGTCGCGATGATCTTCGCCCAGACCGACCCGGCGCTCGGCCACAAGGGCATCGCCTGCTTCCTCGTCGACACCGACCAGCCCGGCTACACCGCGCAGACGATCGAGCACAAGATGGGCCTGCACGCCTCCGACACCGCCTCGATCTCGCTCGAAGACGTCGAGGTCGCCGACGAGGACATGCTCGGCGAGGTCGGGGATGGCTTCAAAATCGCGATGTCGAACCTCGACTCCGGGCGCTACTCGGTCGCCGCCGGCTGCGTCGGGATCTGCCGTGGCTGCGTCGAGGAGTCGGTCGCCTACGCGAAGGAGCGCGAGCAGTTCGGCAAACCGATCGCCTCCTTCCAGCTCGTCCAGGCGATGATCGCCGACATGGTGCTGAAGACCGACGCCTCGCGAATGCTCGTCTGGCGCGCGGGCTGGCTGAAGGACCAGGGCCGGCCGAACACACTCGAGACCTCGATCGCGAAGCTCCATGCGACCGAGGCCTCGCTGGAGTGCGCGAACCTCGCGATCCAGATCCACGGCGGCGCCGGCTACGTCGACGACCACCCGGTCGAGCGCTACTTCCGCGACGCGCGCGTCACCACGCTCTACGAGGGAACCTCGCAGATTCAGAAACTGATCATCGGGCGGGCGATGACGGGCGTCAACGCACTGATTCCTTCCTGAGGTGGGAGCACACGACGGTGAGATGTGGCACGCAACGCTGAGATGGGGAGACACGACGTGCTGACGCGGGATAGGAGGTCCCGCGCCCACGCGCTTTTGTTGAAACCCACACGCGCGGACGATCCCAAATGAGCACCCCCGTCCAGCCGGCGCGCATTGTCGGAGTGATCGGCGCCGGCACGATGGGCGCCGGCATCGCCCAGCTCGCGGCTCGCTCGGGCGCGCGCACGATCCTGCACGATCCCCTGCCCGAGGCGCTGGAGCGCGGGGCGCGGTACGCGCGGGAGGGGCTCGGCAAGGAAGCGGCCAAGGGCCGGCTCAGCGCCGAGCAGGCCGACACGGCGGCCGCGCGGATCGAGCCTGTCGACGACCTCGCCGCGTTCGCCCCCTGCGAGCTCGTGATCGAGGCCGCCCCCGAGCGGCTTTCGCTCAAGCACGAGCTCTACGCGCGCCTCTCCGAGGAGATCGTCTCCGCCGAGTGCGTGCTCGCCACGAACACCTCCTCGCTGCTGGTGGCTGCGATCGCGGCCACCGCCTCCGATCCCGAGCGCGTCGTCGGGATGCACTTCTTCAACCCCGCGCCTTTGATGCGCCTGCTCGAGATCGTCGCCGGTGAGCAGTCCTCCGAGCGCGCGCTCGCGATGGCCCGCGCGACCGGCGAGGCGATGGGCAAGACGGTCATCCGGGCGCAGGATGGGCCCGGCTTCCTGGTCAACCGCTGCAACCGCCCTTTCGGGCTGGAGGCGCTGCGGCTCCTGCAGGAGCAGATCGCGGACATCGAGACGATCGACCGAACGATGCGCGTCGAGGGCGGCTTTCGCATGGGTCCCTTCGAGCTGATGGACCTCGTCGGGGTCGACACGGGCCTGGAGATCTCCAAGAGCTTCTACGAGCAGAGCTTCGGTGAGCCGCGCTGGCGCCCCTCCCCGATCACCGCCCGCTACGTCGCGGCCGGACTTCACGGCCGCAAGAGCGGGCGCGGCTACTACGACTACTCGCGCGATCCCTACCGCGCCCCGGACCCTGATCCGGATCCAGACCCGCCTGCGGGCGACGGCGCCGCCGCTGACGCCGATGTCAGGCCCGCGGCCGGCGGCATCCTCGAGCGAATCGTCTGCCAGGTGGTCAACGAGTGCGCCTTCGCGCTCGGTGAAGGCGTCGGCTCGGCTGAGGACATCGACACCGGCATGGTGCTCGGGCTCAACTATCCCCGCGGACCACTCGCCTGGGCCGACGAGATCGGGCTCGATCACGTGCTCGCCGTGCTCGACTCGCTCTGGGAGGAGTATCGCGAGGAGCGCTACCGCGCCGCGCCGGCGCTACGCGGCTTCGTGCGCGCCGGCCGGCTGGGGCGGGCGAGCGGCGCCGGCTTCTTTAGCTACGACGCAGCGCCCTGAGCCTCAGCCGCGGCGGTCGCGGCCGGCGGAGCCCACTGCGCCTCCGCGAGATCCCCGACCGGCATGCCCTCCGGCGTCGGGACCTTGGGGTTGTCACGCAGGTACCACTCCGCATCGAGTGCCGCCTGGCAGCCCGAGCCCGCCGCGGTGATCGCCTGGCGGTAGGTGTGGTCGACCAGATCGCCCGCGCCGAACACGCCCGGGCGGTTGGTCCGCGTCGAGCGACCGTCGACGGCGACGTAGCCGTTCTCGTCGACGTCGATCTGCCCGTCTACGAGCGTCGACTGCGGCTCGTGGCCGACCGCCACGAAGGCACCCGCGACCTCCAGCGTGCGCTGCTCGCCGGTCTCTGTGTTCACGAGCGCGGCGTGACCCAGCGCGCCGTTCTCGCCGGCTACGAACTCCTTCACCGCATACGGGGTCAACAGCTCGATGTTCGCCTCCGCGCGTGCCCGGTCGAGCATGATCTTCGACGCCCGGAACTCGTCCCGGCGGTGCACGATCGTGACCTTCGAGGAGAACTTCGACAGGAAGATCGCCTCCTCCATCGCCGAGTCGCCGCCGCCGACGATCACCGTCGGCTTGTCGCGGAAGAAGGCCGCGTCGCAGGTGGCGCAGTAGCTGACGCCGCGCCCGCTCAGCTCGAGCTCGCCGGGGACCTCGAGCTTCTTGTGCTCGGCGCCCATCGCCAGGATCACCGTGCGCGCCCGGTACTCAGTGCCGCCGGCCCACACCTTGTGAACTCCTCCAGGCTCGCTCGCCAGCTCGACGCGATCGGCCTCCTCGGTCTGCAGGCGCGCGCCGAAGCGCTCGGCCTGGTCGCGCAGCTTCTGCATCATCTCCGGCCCCATGATGCCCTCGGGGAAGCCCGGATAGTTCTCGACGTCGGTCGTCTGCTGCAGCAGGCCGCCCCAGGCGAAACCCTCGAACACGAGCGGGCTGAGATTCGCGCGCGAGGTGTACAGCGCCGCGGTGTAGCCCGCTGGGCCACTCCCGATCACGATCACGTTCTCGATCTCCGTCTTCGTCGCCTGCTCGTCTACCGCTGCCATCTCGTCTCCTGTTCTCGCCGCTCGGACCTTTGCCGTCTCACCGTGGATGTCTGTCGCTTCACGACGGGCTCCCGACGATCATAGGCATTACCCTCCTCGGCTCACTTCACTTTGTAAAGTATAGCGCGTTTCCAGGCATAATCTAGGCACGCAGGGCACCCGCCGCCTCGACCGCCGCGCCCTTGGTCGAGGGCACCGGATGCCCGCTCTGCTGCTCGCGCCAGCGCGCGACCGTGCGTCGCAGCTGGAAGTACGCCACCGCCCCCGGGACAGTCGGCAGCCAGAAGGAGATCGCGCGGTAGGAGAGCACCGCGAGCACCGCCAGGTCGAGACTCACCCCGAACGCGGCGAGCGCGCCGATCATTCCCCCCTCCACACCGCCGAGGCCGCCGGGTAGGGGCAGCAGGTTGCCGAGCATGCCGATGAAGTAGGACATCCAGATCACCGTGAACGGCGGCGGCGAGCCGAACGCGTGGAACATCGCCCACAGCACGCAGATGTCAAAGCCCCACCACGCCACCGCGCCGAGCAGGCCGGGGTCGCGCTCGCGGATCAGCTCGATCGCGGTCCGCACGCCGCTCGCCGCCAGCGCCGGGACGGTCACCGCCCGCGCTACCCAGTGGGCCAGACGACCGGAGCCCGACGCCCAGCGGTGCAGGCGCCGCTCGATGTCGCCGGGCAGCAGTGCCATCGCCCCGATCACTGTCATCAGGATCGCGGCGACGATCGCGGGCACGATCGTCAGCGCGAACGAGCCGCCGCCCGGAAACAGGCCCGTACCGAGCCCGAGCCCGTCGATCAGCACCGAGCCCGCGTAGACGGCGTACAGCAGCACCATGAACGCGACCATCCGGCAGGCCACCAGGCGCGGCGCCATCCCCGAGCGGCGCAGCGCCCACGCCGTCAGCGCCACGCCCCCGGCGCCGGCCGTCGCGAACAGGCGCGTCGCGGCCAGGCCGGCCATCGTGATCTGGTAGCTCTCGCTCCAGCCGATCGGGCCGGGCTCAGGCGGCAGCGACGAGTCGGCTGGGCCGGGCGCGTCGAGCGGGCCGATCGCACCGGGTGGTCCTGGTAGACCGGGGGCGCCGGAGGCATCGGGTGAGCCTGTCCGCGTCGTCACGAACACTGCGCGGAACAGCACCACGTAGCCAGCGAACGACAGCAGCTCGAGCACGACCCCGAACGCGATCCACCAGCCGTCGCCGTGCTCGAGATGGTGCAGCGTCGTGCCCACACCGGCGAGCTTCGGCAGCACGAAGTACAGGAACCCGACGACCGTGAGCACGAACACGCCGAACGCGATCGCCTGGCGGCGCGTGATGACCACGCGCGGCATCTCCTCTTCGTGATGCGTCGCCCGTCCTTGCTGCTCTGCTCCCTCGCCCTGCGCCATCTCGCGCCCGCTCACCCCCTCATCCGAATCACGTTCTTTTAGCTCGCCTCGTCCAACACGTTCTAGCGCGCCCGGTCTTGCACGCTCCGGCGTGTGAGACGCAAGACGGCCTGGCACATCTCATCGAACGCGCTCCGGCGCGTGGGATCGAGGCCACCGTCGCCCTGCGCGCTTGCAGCCCATGTCCTAATGCCCCTCGTGCGCGACCGCTTCGAGCGCCGCGACCGCGCGTGCGATGCCCGCGAACGCCGGCTCCGTGCGCGGCCCCAGGCGTCGCACCGCCCCTGTCAGCGCCGCGCCCGCGAGCAGGTCGATGACGTAGTGCTCGCCGAGATACACCAGCGCGAACCCGAGCACCGCCGCATAGGAAGCGCCGAGCGCGCCCGCGATTGGCCCCGCCTCTGCCAGCAGGAGCGCGGCCATAAGTGATGTGGCGAAGTGCAGCGAGGGCATCGCAGCCAGGGGGTTGCCTCCGAAGACACTGTAGAGCGGACCCCAGCCGTCTCGCCAGAAATACTCGCCGTACTCGACCATCATCCGGCGCACGTGCTGCGTGTCGTCACTCTCGCGCCCGATCTCGGCTCCCACTCGACGGCTCGCTGCGCCGCTCGCCTCACGGCCGGCCACCGATGCCGCGTACCACGGCGGCGCGGTCGGCGCCAGCCAGTAGAAGCTCGCGCCGATGTCGAACACGGCGTAGGTCATCGCCGCGGCGCGCGGAAAGCGCTCCCGGCGGCGCACGAGGATGTAGGCGAGCGAGCCGTGCGGCACCATGAACCACGCCCAGTGGGCCCACACGAGCACGCGATCGAGCGTGCGCCAGCTTGGCTCGCCGCTGTCGAGGTCGACGCGCGCGAGCGCGCGCTGCAGGCGCAACGTCGGCAGCTCGCCGAGACCGAGCACGCGATCGATGTCGATCGGATAGTCGATGTGCACGCGCGCGGCCTGTGCCTGCTCGTCGTCGTGCGGGGTCTTGTACGCCGCCAGATACGCCCACATCTGCAGCGTGCAGACCGCCACGTCGCGCGTGCGCGAGCGCCGCACGGCCAGGCAGAGAGCCAGCCGGCGCCGCGAACGCGACCGCCTGGGTCGCAAGCGGCGGCGCGCTGATCCGCTTGCGCAGCAGCGGCGCGGCGACTCCCGCCGCCACCACCCCCCAGGCGGTCGCCCTGATTACCCTCGACAGCCGCACGCGAGCTGAGTATATGGTCGCCGGTCGGGGCGCTCAGGGCCCGGGCACGCCTACGGACGCGCGCGCGGCGGCCTCCGCGACGAACGCGGCGATCACCCTGCTCGCCGGGTCAGCCTCCGGGTGCCACTGCACGCCGAGCACGAAGGGGGCGGGTGGGCTCCGATGGGCGGGTGGGCTCCCATTCCCCAACTCGATCGCCTCCGGCAGCTCGTCGAGCGTCGAGCGGCCGCTCACCACGAGCCCCTCGCCCAGCCGGTCGATGCCCTGGTGATGGTGGGAGCGGGTCTCGTGCTCGGTCTCCCCCGCGGCGCGCGCCGCGAGTGTGCCCGCCGACAGCAGCACGTCGTGCTCGGCCCCGTCGAAGGAGCCGATCACGCGCCGGTGCTCGCCGTGGCCGAAGTGCTCGGGCAGGTGCTGGCGCAGCGTGCCGCCGAGCGCGACGTTGATCAACTGCATCCCGCGGCAGATCCCGAGCACCGGCAGCTCGCGCTCGATCGCCGCGTTCACGAGCGCGATCTCGAACGCGTCGCGCTCGGGCACCGTGTCGACCGTCTCGGCGTGCGCCTCCTGGCCGTAGGCGGCGGGATCGATGTCGGCGCCGCCGGTGAGCACGAGCCCGTCGATCAGATCCAGCACCTGTCCCGGGTCCTCGATCTGATCGGGGTCGGGCGGCAGCATCAGCACCAGGCCCCCGGCGCGCTGCACCGCGTCGACGTAGCTGCGCGCCAGCAACATCGCCGGCTGGTCCCAGACGCTCCAGCGCGCCTGCTCGAGCGCGGTGCACATGCCGATCACGGGGCGATCCATCCGCACAGAATAGGATCACCGGCGTGAGCGAGTCATCGATCGAGCTCGAGACCGTCGACCTGCTGCTCGCGGACGGCGTCGCCACGGTCACGCTGAACCGGCCGCAGGCGCTGAACGCCTGGAACAAGCAATTCGCGCTCGACCTGCTCGCCGCGCTCGATCGGGTGGCAGCAGACGACGCGGTGCGGGCGGTCGTGATCACCGGCGCCGGGCGCGCCTTCTCCTCGGGCGCAGACCTGAAGGACGCGGGCGGCGGCGACTTCACGCCCGAGGGGCGCCCCGACGTCTACAAGGTCCTGACCGAGCGCTACCACCCGATCATGCAGGCGATCCGCGAGCTGCCCAAGCCCGTGATCGCGGCGGTCAACGGACCGGCGGTCGGGATCGGCTGCTCGCTGGCGCTCTGCTGCGATCTGATCGTCGCGGCCCGCAGCTCCTACTTCCTGCTCGCGTTCGTCAACATCGGGCTCGTCCCCGACGGCGGCTCCTCGCTGTTCGTGCCCGCGCGCGTCGGCATGGCGCGCGCGTCGGAGCTGGCGCTGCTCGGCGAGCGCCTCCCGGCCGAGCAGGCGCTGCAGTGGGGCCTCGTCAACCGCGTCGTCGACGACGAGCGCCTCGCGCGAGGAGGTGGGCGCGCTCGCCGCGCGCCTGGCCGCGGGCCGACGCGCGCCTACGCGGGCGCCAAGCGCCAGCTCAACAGCTGGCTGTACGCGCGGATGGCCGAGCAGCTCGAGCTGGAGGCGCAGATCCAGCGCGAGATGGCGGGCAGCGAGGACTTCGTCGAGGGCGCGCTGGCGTTCGTCGAAAAGCGCCCGGCGCGCTTCTCGGGCCGATGAAGGAATCGCTCCCGCGGAAGGCCGCGAGCTCGTCGTGAGAATCGCCGTGGGAAGGTCGAGAACCCTCCTGAAAAGGGTCGAGAACCCCTCGTGGCAAAAGTCATCAAGCGCGTACCGTCCGAGCCTGAATAGAATCCTGCCCGCCTTGAGTCATCTGGCCCCCACACTCCTCGCCTTCTTCACGCCCAAGTCCGGCGGCTCGCCGAACGCGGACCAGATCAACAGCCTCTACAAGATCACGCTCGTGATCGCGCTGATCATCTTCTTCGCGGTCGAGGGCGCGCTCGGCTACGCGCTGTGGAAGTTCCGCGCGCGCAAGGGCGCCGTGCCGCACCAGACCCACGGCAACACGCGCCTGGAGGTCGGCTGGACCGTCGCCGCCGCCGTGATCCTCGTCGGGCTCGCGGTCGTGACCTTCACGAAGCTCTCCTCGATCCAGGATCCCTCCAACTCGGGCCCGAACGGCTATCAGCTGGCCGAAAGCGGGGCCGAAGGCGGCGTCCTGTACGCGAGCGCCGAGCGCAAGCTGCCGCCGAACGGCAAATCGCTGAACATCGACGGTGATCGGCAAACAGTTCATCTGGCAGTACGTCTACCCCGGCGCGAACGAACGCGACGGCCTCGGCGCGCCCTACTCCTACGAGGAGATGGTCGTCCCCACCGAAACCACGGTCACGCTCGACATCGTCTCCCAGGACGTCGTGCACTCGTGGTGGATCCCCGAACTCGGCGGCAAGTTCCAGGCCGTGCCCGGCTACCACAACTACACCTGGTTCAAGATCCCCAAGCCCGGGCTCTACCGCGGCCAGTGCGCCGCCCTGTGCGGACGCGGGCACGCGCGCATGATCGCGACCGTGAAGGCCGTCCCGCCGGCGCAGTTCGAAGCCTGGCTGGCCTACCAGAAGCAGCAGCTCAAGGAAGCCAACGCCGAAGCCGCGATCGAGCGCGCCAGATTGAACGCCCAGACCGGCCCCGCCCACGTGGAGAACCCCTAGATGTCTAGTCGCGCAAACCCCTCAGATCGCGTCCCGTGAGCCCCGCAGTGGGATCTCGGGGTCCTCGGCATTCCCAAGAAGGATCGATGATTGATGGCCACCTACGCCGCCCCAGTCCCCCAGGTAGCAGCCCACCACGTCGAGCGCAAGCAGCAGGGGTGGACGAGCTGGATCACGACCACCGACCACAAGCGGATCGGGATCATGTACATGGTCCTCACGTTCATGTTCTTCTGCCTCGGTGGCGTCGAGGCGCTGATGATGCGCCTGCAGCTGGGCGCGCCGAACAACACGCTGGTCAGCCCCGAGACCTACAACCAGCTGTTCACGATGCACGGGACGACGATGATCTTCCTGTTCGTCGTGCCGATGATGGCGGGCCTCGCGAACTACTTCGTGCCGCTGATGATCGGCGCCCGCGACATGGCCTACCCGCGCCTGAACGCGCTCTCCTTCTGGCTGCTGCTGGCGGGCGGGATCGTCTTCTACGCCTCGCTCTTCTGGAACCCGCCGGAAGCCGGCTGGTCCAGCTACGCGCCGCTGTCCAGCGCGATCTACTCGCCCAGCGGCGGCCAGGACGCGTGGATCTACCTGATCCACCTGACGGGGCTGTCCTCGATCGTCGGCGCGATCAACTTCTACGCGACGATCGCGAACATGCGCGCGAAGGGCATGTCCTGGGGCCGGCTGCCGCTGTTCATCTGGGCGATCCTGACCTACTCGGTGCTGATCATCTTCGCGATGCCGGTGATCGCCGGCGCGGTGACGATGCTGCTCACCGACCGCCACTTCGGCACGCACTTCTTCGATCCCTCCGAGGGCGGCTCGGCGCTGCTGTGGCAACACCTGTTCTGGTTCTTCGGGCACCCCGAGGTCTACATCATGGTGCTGCCCGGTTTCGGGTTGGTCTCGGAGATCCTGCCCGTGTTCGCGCGAAAGCCGATCTTCGGCTACAAGGCGATCGCGGCCTCCACCGTGGCGATCGCGTTCCTCGGCTTCCTCACCTGGGCGCACCACATGTTCACGACGCCCACGCCCGAGGTGATCCTCGTGTTCGTGATGCTCTCCTCGTTCCTGATCGCGGTGCCGACGGGCGTGAAGATGCTCAACTGGATCGCGACGCTGTGGCGCGGGACGATCGAATTCAAGACACCTTTGCTGTTCTGTGTCGGCTTCCTCGCGCTGTTCTTGATCGGCGGCATCTCCGGCGTGTTCCTCGCCGTGTTCCCCGTCGACTGGCAGCTGAACGAAACCTACTTCGTCGTCGCCCACCTGCATTTCGTGCTCGTCGGCGGCTCGGTCTTCACGATCTTCGCCGCGATCTACTACTGGTACCCGAAGATCACCGGGCGGATGCTCGACGAACGGCTCGGCAAGACGAGCTTCTGGCTGATGTTCGTCGGCTTCCTCGCGACCTTCCTGATCCAGCACGTGATGGGCCTCGACGGGATGCCCCGCCGCGTGTACGAGTACGACAACGTCGGCCATCTCGCGCTCTACAACCAGATCTCGACGGTCGGCTCGTTCATCCTCGCCGCCGGCGTGCTCGTGACGATCATCAACGCCTGGCGCAGCCTCAAATACGGCGTCGTCGCCGGGCCCGACCCGTGGAAGGCGAACACGCTCGAGTGGTTCACCGAGTCGCCACCACCGGTCAACAACTTCGACGTGATCCCGCTCGTGCGCTCGGTCGAACCGATGAAGGACATCCGCCGCGAGGTCCAGCGTCGCAGCGGCGCGGGCGTCACGGCGCCGGGCGGCGCCACCGTGCCTGCGGGGGCTACTCAGGTAGGGATCTAGCGTGGGTCGTAGCTCCTCCCACGACCGCCGGTGCGGATCCGGAGAAGCCCCGTTCTCGCTGCCGCTGTTCCTGCGGCGCAGAGGATCGCCGGCGATGAGCTCGAGCTCGACAGGCGGCGCCCAGGCGATCGAGGCGCCCCGCCTCGGCCTGGCCCCGCGCACGCGGCAGCTGCTGGCGACTACGTCGAGCTGACCAAGCCGAAGGTCCAGTCGCTGCTGTTGCTGACGACGATCGCGACGATGTACGTCGCCGGCGACCCCTCAGTCGCGCTGGTCGCGCTGACCTGCCTCGGCGGCTATCTCTCCGCCGGCGGCGCGGGCGCGGTCAACCACTGGTACGACCGCGACATCGACGCGCGCATGGCGCGCACGGCCAACCGGCCGGTCCCCTCTGGCCGCGTCGCTCCGGCCGCCGCGCTCGCCTTCGGCTGCACGCTCGCCGCGCTCTCCTTCCTGGAGCTGTCGCTGACCGTCAACGTACTCGCCGCGAGCCTCTCGTTCGCCGGCTTCCTCGGCTACGTCTTCCTCTACACGGTCTGGCTGAAGCGGCGCACGCCCCAGAACATCGTGATCGGCGGCGCCGCCGGCGCGGTTCCACCACTCGTCGGCTGGGCGGCAGTCACGGGCTCGGTGAGCGGCACGGCGGTGCTGCTGTTCTTCATCGTCTTCTTCTGGACGCCGCCCCACTTCTGGGCTTTATCGCTGCTGATGAAGGACGAGTACGCGAAGGTCGACGTGCCGATGCTGCCCGTCGTGCGCGGTGAGAAGGAGACGCGGCGGCAGATCCTGCTCTACACGGTCCTGCTCTACGCCGTCACGCAGCTGCCCTTCTGCGCTGGGGGCTTCGGCGACATCTACCTCGTCGCCTCGATCGCGCTCGGCCTCGGCTTCATCGCGGGCGCGGTCAGGCTCTATCGCCGCGCCGACCGGCGCAGCGCCCTGCAGCTCTACCTCTTCTCCCTGGCCTACCTCGCGCTGCTGTTCTGCGCGATGGTCGCCGACGCTCATCTGTAGAATGCGGTCCCGCCCATGAAGATGACCCAACGCCTAGCGCGCAAGAACATCCGCACCGGCCTGATCGTCTCGGGCATCTGCATGTTCATGTTCGGCGTGACCTTCATCGTCGCCGCGATCTACATCTCCTGATGAGCCCGCTAGATCCGGAGATTCCGCCCGCCGGCGAAGAGATCCACCTGCCCGGCCCGAGCATGATGCCGATCCTGACCGCGGTCGGGATCACGCTCGCACTCGTCGGCGTGACGACGTACATCGAGCTGACGATCGTCGGTGTGATCCTCACGGTCTACTGCGTCGCTCGCTGGATCAACGAAACCCGCCACGAAATCGAGGAGCTCCCGCTCGACTGAGCCACTCGCGAGCTCTCGCGGGTTCAGCCACAGGCCGCCCTACGGTTGGGCACACGCGCCCACCCACCGTTACACCCTTTTCTCATCTCGTCGCAGTTCTCACCCGTAGAGATTCATCACCCCGTGGGACGGTTTATCACCCCGTGGCGACCCCGCCCGCCGGCACGGAGCAGACCGCACCGTCGGCCGTCCAGCAGCGCACGATGTCGCGCACGGAGAGGACACCCACCGCCATCCCATCCTCGATCACGATCAGATGGCGAAAGCCGCCGCGTACCATCACCGCCGCCGCCTCCTCGAGCGACCAATCAGGCACTGCGCAGACGACCTCTCGCGTGAGGTGCTCGCCGACCAGCTCGCCGTCGGGGTCGTGTCCGGCGCCGATCGAGTGCAGGATGTCGCGCTCCGTGATGATTCCCGGCCCGTGCCCGTCGGGATCGATCACGACCGCGGCTCCAACTTTGCGTGCGGACATCAGCTGCGCCGTCTCGCGCAGCGTGTGACCCGGTCCCACGGTGAGCACCATCTCGGTCATGCCGTCTCGTACCTGCATTAGTTTCTCCTTGTGTTCGCTCCCAACCCCAACACTTGCAACGATTGCCTCAATCTAGTACCCGGGGCAAGCAAAGGTCAAGCGCGGGACCGCGAATCGCTCCGTACTGATCTGCACTCGATGCAATGTCCTGCGAGCGCAGGCACCAGCGAGCTTCTCCGCCAGTCGCTTCGCTAGAGTTCGCGCCGTGAGCATCAACCAGCGCTACCGGCTGCGCAATCCCGCCAGCGGACGGGAGATCGTGATCGAGGCCGACCCCGATGAGATCTATCTCGACCGCGACACGGGCGAGTCGCTGGAGGTCGTTGGCAAGCTGCTGCCGCTCGCCCCTTCCTCCTCGAAGCTGCCGTGGGCCGTGGAGAACATGCGCTTCTGCTCCTGGTGCGACCAGCTCGCCCAGAAGGATCTGAACGACTGTCCCACCTGCGGACGCCGGATGGGGCCGCTCGCGCCGAGGCCGGCCGCTTGAGGGCCTGCGGCCGCAAGCCTCGTCGTAGAGCTCTCCCGCGGGTGTTCAACTCCAAACCCGCCCCGTTTTCGCACCACCACACTTCACAGCCGGCGCAGTCCGCTTGCCAGACGCGTCTCCCATCCGCTCGCGCAGTGATCGCCACGAGCGTCCTCTTGCTCTGCTCGGTTGGTCTCGCCGCCTGTGGCGGCGGCGGCAGCGTGAGCGACGCGGTACCGAAGAGCACGCCCGAAATCACCCCCCCAACCGACACGAGCGCCGAAAAGGCCGCTGTGCAGACAACCTCGACCTCGACCACCTCGACCACCTCGACCGCTAAATCGAGCGAAGGCTCCGCGGGCGCGTCGAGCGAAGAATCTGCGGCCGGCGAAGAAGCGTCGTCGAGTGGCGGCAGCGAAAGCGGCGCGTCCGAAAGCAGCGGCGCCACCGGGGGCGCCGCCTCCAAAGAAACCACGAAAAGCGGCGGCGCGGAACCGGCCACCAAAGCCGGCAGTGAATCCGCCGCAACCCCCAGCGGCGGCGCCAGCGCCCCCGCGGGCTAGAACGCTACTGCCCGGCGCTGGCCGATCCCGGATGATCGGTCTGCGTCCTCGGTCGCTCGCGTGCTGGACGATCGGGGATCCCGTCGATCTTCGATCGGTCGCACGCCACGCTCCCTGCTGGCCGATCTTCGATCGGAGCCTCGCTTGACCAGCGACGCCCTAGATCTTTTTCAACTAGGGAGTTGAGATCAGCGTCGCGCTGTAGGTCAGGCGCGCTGTGAGATAGAGGCAGTAGTACTGGGCCGAGGTACCGATCCCGGTCTGGGTCGTCTGCGAGCTCGTGCTCGTGCACTGGGCCTTCGGGCGACTCGCGCGCCAAGAGGTCGCGTTCGTGAAGCCCAGAGCAAGCGCCGGCGCCCAGGAGGGCACGGTCAGCGCGATCACGTCGCCCTTTTTGACCTGCAGCGTGGTTTCGAGTGGGAACTGGGCGGTCTTGCCGAAGTAGGGTTCGAGTTTGACGAGCGGGCTCTGCGCGATCAGTTTGTAGGTCAGGTTCGGCGTCTTTTGGGGGCGCAGGATCGCGATACCCGCAGTCGAGGGACCGCCCTCGTTGGCGTTGAAGAACTTGATCTGGGTCGCGTTCGGCTTGCCGAGGTCGATCGACCAGGCGACGACGGTGCCGGCGCGTGGAGCCACCTGCGGATTGTGTGTCGTGCCGACCTTCACCTGGAAGCCGGTCGTCCGGCTGACCGCCAGACAGGGGCTGCCCGGGCAGCTCGGCACCGTTTCGGGGTTGGTCGTCGGCGGCAGGACCCCAACTTCGGTGAGCGTCGCCTGGGAGCCCGCGGGCAGCACTAGCACGAGCGCGAAGCTCGCGAGGACTGCCGCTGTGGATGCACGGATCATGTGGTCTTTCAACACGACAATTGGGAAGATGTAGCGGTCAGTTCGCTACTTCCGCTTCAGTTCCTGCGCGGCGGCCGCGATCTCGGCCGGATCTCCGGGCGCGGGAACCCACGGCAAGCGCAGCGGATCGCCCGTGTAGCGGGGGATCACGTGCATGTGAAAGTGGAAGACGGTCTGCCATGCGAGCGCGCCGCAGGAGTTGACCAGGTTGACCCCCTCGGCCCCCAGCAGCTCCTTCGCACGGACCGTCTGGCGCTGCGAGGCGAGCGCCACCGCGCGCAGGTCCTCCGGATCGATGCTCAGCAGATCCGCGCTGTGCGCGCGCGGGATCACGAGCATGTGGCCGCGCGTGGCGGGGTTGATGTCCATCAGGGCCACCGTCCGCTCGTCTTCGTCGACGATCGTCCCGGGCAGCTCGCCCGCGAGGATCTTGCAGAAGATGCAATCCGGATCGCTCATCCGCAGCGAAGCCTAGCTCGATGGGATCCGTTCGGGGGATCCGCGCGCGGAATACGCGGCCGCCGTGACGCGCTTCGGTGCCACCCTGACCCGGCTTCGGGTGCGTTAGCCGGGGGCGCTCCGTGCGCGCGCATAGACGAGGGCTTGCTCGCGGGTGGCGATCTCGCCCGCATACTGCGCCTCTGCCAACTCGTCGAGCAGCTCGCCGACCCGTGGGCCGGCCGCGATCCCGAGGTCGGCCGCCAGCTCGTCGCCGCGCACGAGCGGCCGCGGTGGCCCTTCGGCGCGCCAGCGCAGGGCGTCCCGCAGCATCCCGCTGGCAACCGCCATGTGCGCGTCGATCGCCCGCTGCGCGTTATCCCCGCGCGTGGCCAGTCGGTCCGCGACCGACAGCAAGGTCACGTCCACCTCGACCGGATCGCACGCGTGTAAGTAGGAGTACACGGTGCGACGTGCAAGCGGCTGGGGCTCGTGGACGAGGAAGCCGAGGCGCAGGTGGTTGCGTACCAGCGCGGCGACGTGCGCGCGCAAGCGCTCGCTCGTGCGGAGCCTGCCGAGCACCGTCCGCGCCAGCTCGGCGCCCTTTGCGTCGTGCCCGATGAAGGTCACGCGGCCGTCCTGGGGGCGCACTCCCCGCGTCAGCGGCTTGGCGGCGTCGTGCAGCAGGGCGCCCCAGCGCAGGGCCTCGCCGCGCGTCAGTTCGTCGGCCAGCGGCTCGTCCAGCAGCGCGCGTAAATCGACTGCGCGTTCCTCGCCGAAGACGGCGCTCGGGTCGGCCTGCAGCTCGATCGTGCGGTCGAGCACCTCGAGCGTGTGGCCGTAGACATCGAGGTGATGAAAACGGCTCTGCTCGATGCCCTGCAACGCCGCGAGCTCGGGCAGCACCACCCCCATCGCCCCCAGTTCATCCAATAGCTCGAGTCCGTGCCGTGCCCGGGGGGAGGAGAGGATGCGGCGCAGCTCCATAAACACGCGCTCGGCCGACACTCTGCCCAGCTCGCCCACATGCACGCGGGCCGCCTCGCTGGTCTGCTCCTCAGGCTCCAGGTCCAGCTCGACCGCGATCCGCACGAGGCGGAGCACCCGCAGCGGATCGTCGGCGAACGCTCCCGGACCCGCCATCCGCAGCCGGCGCGCGCTCAGATCCTCCAAGCCTCCCAGCGGATCGATCGTCCCACCTCCCTCGATCGGCTCGGCGACCGCGTTCACGGTGAAGTCGCGCAGGCGCAGGTCCTCCTGCAACGAGCCGCCCCGCAACCGCTCCAAATCCGCTTGCCATGCTTTGTCGCGCGCGACCACTCGCCACGCGCCGAAGTCTTCCGACAGGGCAAAGCACGCCGCCCTGCCAGCGGCTTTGGCGATCGCACGTGCTGCCTGCTCGGGGTCTTCGTCGACGACGAGGTCGAGGTCGGTCAGGGGCCGGCCCAGGGCACGGTCGCGCACGGCGCCCCCCACCAGCCAGGCGGGCCGGCCCGCGAGCGCGGCGCGGGCGACCTCGAGTCCGTCCTCGCTCATGCCGATCCGGCGGCGCTGATCGAAGCGCTACCGATAGATCGGCCTGCGCCCTTCGCCGGGAGCCCGGTGTCGGTTGCACTGCCGAGCTCGGTGCGCTCGGCCGCCAGCGACTCGCCGTCGCGGTGGTAGAGGCGCGGCACCCGCGGGGTGAGCGCGCACGTGATCTCATAGTTGATCGTGCCCAGCCGCCTCGCGACGTCCTCGGCTGTGATCCGCTCGGCGCCCTGCGCACCATCGCCGGTGGAGGCGGCGCTCCCGATCAGGATCGCCTCCTCGCCGAGCAGCTCCTCGCCCGCGTCGGGGCCGAGATCGACGGTGATGTTATCCATGCTCACCGTGCCCACGAGCGGATGGCAACGGCCGGCGATCAGCACGTCGGCGTTGTTCGAGCACCCGCGCCTCCAGCCGTCGCCGTAGCCGATCGGCAGCACCGCCAGCCAGGTGTCGCGCTCGGCGACGAAGCGCCGTCCGTACCCGGCGCTCTCCCCCGCTTCACACCGCTTCAGCTCGGCGACGTAGGAAGTCAACTGCAGTGCCGGCTCGAGCCCGCGCGCGGCGGGGTCCTCGCCGAACGGGTCCATCCCGTAGACGGCGATCCCGCAGCGCACCATGTCGAGCTGGGCTCCCGCCTCGCGCAGCAGCGCAGCGCTGTTGGCGGCGTGCACGATCAGCTCTGGCTGCTCGGCCTTCACGGCCGCCGCCCACTCGGCGAACCGGCCGAGCTGCATCGCGAAGAACCCGTCGTCGTCGGGGTCGTCGGCGGTGGCGAAGTGCGTCATCAGGCCGACCAGCTCCACGCCGTCAGCGTCGCGGGCCGCAGCCACCGTGCGAGACGCCTGCGCCGGATCGCGCGTGCCGAGCCGGCCCATGCCGGAATCGAGCTTCACGTGCACCCTGCCGCCTCCGGCCGAGCGGATGGCCTGCACCTGCCGCTCGCTCCACACGACCACGTCGGCATCCGCGGCGAGCGCCTGCGCCAGCTCCTCGTCGGTCAAGGCGCCCATCACGAGTATGGGTGCGTCGCGTAGGTTGGGGCCGCCAAGGTTGGCACCGTCCAGGTTGGAGTCGCGCAAGCCCGCCTCGCGCAGCTCGCGCGCCTCACTCGCCGCCGCAACCGCCAGCCAGCTCGCGCCACCGGTGAGTGCCGCACGCGCGCTCTGGACCGCACCGTGGCCGTACCCGTCGGCCTTGACGACTGCGCACAGCTCGGCGCCATCGTGCAGCTCGCCGCGCAGGCGTGCGCAGTTGCGCTCGATCGCGGCCACGTTCACGCGCGCGAGCGCGCGATGCGCAGTCAACTCCTCGGTCGTCATCGCCCCTGCCCGTTCGCACCGCGACGCTCGTGCGAGCCGTGCTCTCCGTCCTCGGCACGGTCGCGATGGTCGCCGCAAGCGGGCCGCCACGCGCCGCCGGCAGCGCGGCGATCACGTCGGAGGCGACGACGCCCTCGGCCGCACCCTGCCTGCGCGCCGCCTCCCGGCCAGCCTGCGCGTGCAGCGAGACGCCCGCGGCGGCGGCGGTGAACGGGTCGAGCCCGGCGGCGAGCAGTGCGGCGATCACCCCGGTCAGCACGTCGCCGGTGCCGGCGGTGGCCAGCGCCGGCGTGGCGCCCGGGCTGACGGCCACACGCCCGGAGGGCTCGGCGATCAGCGTGTCGTCGCCCTTCAGCACGACGACGGCCTGCGCCTGCGCGGCGGCCGCGCGCACGTGGCGTAGACGTTCGCGCTCGATCTCCTCGCTGCCGAGCTGGAGCAATCGGCCCAGCTCGCCCGCGTGCGGGGTCAGCACCGTGGGCGCGGATCGTGCGGTCAGCTCACCTAGGCGTCCCGCGTGCGCGTTCAGCCCGTCGGCGTCGAGCACCAGCGCGACCTCCGCCTTGCGTGCGAGCTCGCGCGCGAACGCGACGGCGCCGTCCGAGCGCCCGAGACCGGGTCCCAGCGCCAGTGCCCCACCGCGTCTCGCTCGTCTTCGAGCACCTCTTCCACGCCGTCGGCCGTCAGCCCGCCTTCGCCGTCGTCGGGCAGGCCTTTCGTCATCAGCTCGGGTGGCCCCGCGGTCGCAAGGATCGGCTGCAGGGACTCGGGTACGAACGCCGTCACATATCCCGCGCCGGCGCGCATCGCGGCATGCGCGGCCATCCGCGGCGCGCCCGTCAGGCCGCGCGAGCCACCGGCGATCAGCACGTGGCCGCTGATGAACTTCGTCGAAGACGGCGCCCTGCGCGGCAAGAGCTCGAACACCGACGGGTCGATCAGGCCGATCGTCGCCTCGCCGGGCCAGCCGCGCGGAATCCCGATCTCGATCGTCTCGACCGTGCCCGCATGGGTCTTCCCCGGCGCGATCCACAGGCCCGGCTTGCCGGCGTGGAAGGTCGCGGTCACCGCCGCCCGCACCGCGGCGCCCGAGGCGACTCCGGTGGAGGCGTCGACGCCGCTGGGCACGTCCACGCTCACGACCGGCGCGCGGGCGGCGTTCACGGCCTCGATCGCCTCCCCGACAGCTCCGTGGGGCTCGCCCTGAAAGCCGGTGCCGAGCAGCGCGTCGACGATCACGCTCGCCTTCGCGAGCGCCTGCTCGGCGCGCGCGCGATCCTCGGTCAGCTCGATCGGCGGCTCGCCGGGCAGCCGCTCCAAGTTCACGCGCGCGTCGCCGGCGAAGTCTCCGGGCGGCGCCGCGCACACGCACCGTCACGCTCCTGCCCGCCTCGCGCAGCAGCCGCGCGACGACGAGCCCGTCGCCGCCGTTGTTCCCCTTCCCGCACACCACCACCACGGAGCCGTCCGGAACCAGGCGCTCGACGATCCGTGTGACCCCCGCACCGGCGCGCTCCATCAGATCGAGCGACGGCACCCCGCGCTGCTCGATCGCCCAGCGGTCGACGCCACGCATCGTCTCGGCGTCGAGCAGCGGTGTCAGCCAGTCGGGGAGAGGGTCCACGACCAGCGATGCTAGATGGTCAAGCCGAGGTGGCCGCAGTCGACGATCGCGCATCCTGGATCGTGACTACCACGACCAGGTCCTCTTCCTCGTCGTAGTCGTAGACCAACAGAAGCCATCGCCACGGACCGATGAGGACACGCAAGTCTTTCCAACGTCCCTCCAGCTGACGGCCGACCGACGGGAACTGCTCCAGGATGCCAAGAGATCGTCTTACACGAGCTCGAGTGTCTACGGGGAGGCTGTGGGTGACGATCATGCGGTCGAGATTCTCAACCGCCCCGAGACTCAACTCGACGCGCGCCACTTCAGAGCTCGTCGAGAGGAATCGTTCGCCCTTCTTTCGCCTGACTCAACCCCAGCTGCGCCTGCTCGTAAGCACCAGGAATTCCATCCAGTAGAGCGCCAATATTGCGCGAGTCAGGATCGGCTTCCTCAATCGCAATCGACAGGAGTGAACGAGCAAGCGTTCCCTCCTGCACATGTGTTCGCTTAGCCAACCGGGTCAGCCGAGCGGCATGCTCCGGGTCAAGCGTGACGTTCAGACGGCTTACTGCTCGCGCCATGCTTAGAGTCTACTACACGTACCGACACATTTCGTGTAGAGATAGTCATCTCCTACTCCACAGTGACGGTCTTCGCTAGGTTGCGCGGCTGGTCGACGTTCAGGCCGCGCTTGCGCGCGATCTCGTAGGCGAGCAGCTGCAGCGGGATCACCGCGAGCATCGGCTGCAGCATCCAGTCGATCGCCGGCACCTCGATCACCGAATCCGCCTGCTTGGCGATCTGCTCGTTGCCGGCAGTCGTGACCGCGACGACGTGGGCGCCCCGCGCGCGCACCTCGGCCATGTTCGAGGCCATCTTCTCGAGCACGGGCGAGTCGGTCGCCACGCACACGACCGGCGTGGACTCGTCGAGCAGCGCGATCGGGCCGTGCTTCATCTCGCCCGCCGGGTACGCGTCGGTGGCGATATAGGAGATCTCCTTCAGCTTCAGCGCTCCCTCGAGCGCCACGGGCAGGCCGACGTGGCGGCCAATGTAGAGGAAGAACACGCTCTCCCAGTACGCATCGGCGACGCGCGCCACGGGCTCGTCGAGGCCCGCGAGCACCTGCTCGATGCCGTGCGGCAGGCGCTTCACGTCGAGGACGAGTTCCTGCAGGCGCGCCGGCTCGAGCATGCCGCGCAGCTCGGCCAGGCGCAGGGCGAGCAGGTAGACGACGGCGACCTGGCAGAGGAACGTCTTCGTCGCCGCCACCCCGATCTCCAGGCCCGCGCGGGTGAACAGCACGCCGTCGGCGTCGCGCGTCGCCTGCGAACCCATCACGTTTGTGATCGCCAGCACCGCCGCGCCGCGCTCCTTTGCCTTGCGCATCGCCGCGAGCGTGTCGGCGGTCTCGCCCGACTGGGAGATCCCGATCACGAGATCCCCGGGCCCGACGACGGGGTTGCGGTAGCGGTACTCCGAGGCTACGTCGACCTCGACCGGCACTCTTGCCCACTCCTCGATCACGTAGCGGCCGATCAGGCCCGCGTGGTAGGAGGTGCCGCAGGCGACCACCACAATCCGCTTCACGTCCTTTAGGATCGCCTCGTCCAGCACACCCTCCTCGGCAAGGTCGACGCCGCTGCCGCGGGCGGTGCGGTCGGCGATCGTCTCGGCCACAGCGTCGGCCTGTTCGTGGATCTCCTTCAGCATGAACGTCTCATACCCGCCCTTCTCGGCGGTGTCCTCGTCCCAGTCGACCGTCTCCACCGCGCGCTCGACCGGCTCGCCCGCGGGGGTCGTGATCGTGACGCCCTCCGGCGTCAGCACGACGATCTCGCCGTTGTCGACGTACTGCACCTGGCGCGTCTGCTTGAGGAAGGCGGGCACCGCGGAGGCGACGAACTGCTCGCCCTCGCCGCGCCCGACGATCAGCGGGCACTCGCGTCGAGCCCCCACGAGCGTCTCGGGCTCCTGCAGGCACATCGCGACGAACGCGTAGTGACCCTCGAGCTCTCCATACGCGCGCCGCACGGCGTCAGCGAGGTTGCCGTCGTAGTGGGCGGCGATCAGGTGCGCGATCACCTCGGCGTCGGTCTCCGAGGTGAACACGCTGCCGCTCGCCAGCAGACGCTCCTTGAGCGTCATGTAGTTCTCCACGATCCCGTTCACGACGACGTGAAAGCGGTCGGCAGAGTCGTAGTGCGGGTGGGCGTTCTCCTCGGTCACGCGCCCGTGCGTCGCCCAGCGGGTGTGGCCGATGCCGGTCGTCGCGACCGATCGGGGATCGGCTAGTACGGCCACGGCCACTGCACCCTCCGTCGCCCCCGCCTCCTCCTCGGCCTGCGTCTGGGCGCCATCGAGCTTCGCCTGCAGCGCGTCGAGGTTGCCGACGGCGCGTACCGTCTCGATCCGCTCCTCGCCGATCACCGAGATCCCCGCGGAGTCATACCCGCGGTACTCGAGCTTCTTCAGCCCGTCGAGCAGCAGCTCACGGACGGAGCGATTGCCGACGTAGCCAACGATGCCGCACACGCCGTCGAAGATATCAGCGGTTCGGGCGCGTTCTCTCGAACATTAGCCCGGAAGCTCAGCCCAATTCTGACTCTACGAGTGCAGCTAGCCGCCCGCAGACCTCGTTCGGTCTCCTCCGCGGTCGGCGCCTCGACCATCACCCGTACGAGCGGCTCGGTCCCGCTCGTGCGCACGAGCACGCGTCCGCGACCCTCCAGGGCCTCGCCCGCGGCGGCCACGGCCTCGTTGACCTCGACAGCCGAGGCCAGCGCCCCGCGCTCGCGTACGCGCACGTTCACGAGCCGCTGCGGCAGCTTCTGCATCGCGTCGCGCTCGGCCAGGTCGCGACCGGCGAGTGCCTCCAGCGTCAGCAGCGCACCGGCGATCCCGTCACCCGTGCGGTTGAAGTTCATGTCGATGATGTGCCCCGACTGCTCGCCGCCGAGCACCCAGTCGCGCGCGCGCAGATCCTCCAGCACGTAGCGATCGCCGACCTGCGTGATCGCCACCTCGACCCCCGCCCGCTCCATCGCGGTGTGAAAGCCGTAGTTGGTCATCACGGTCACGACCACACCACCGCCGTTCAGTCGATCGCGCTCGCGCAGGTGCAGCGCCGCGAGCGCCATCAGCTCGTCGCCGTCCACGACGGCCCCCGTGCGGTCGACGGCGAGCACGCGGTCGCCGTCGCCGTCGAAGGCGAACCCGACCTCGTGACCGCCGTCGCGTACGAGCTCGCCCAACCGCTCGACGTGGGTCGAGCCGCAGCCGGCGTTGATGTTGCGGCCATCGGGCCGGTCGGCGATCACGCTCACCTTCGCCCCCAGCCGCCGGAAGATCTCCGGGGCGACGTGGTGGGTGGCGCCGTTCGCGCAGTCCAGCAGCACGTCCACGCCACCGAGGTCGAGCTCGGCGAAGTGCTGGTGCAGCTCGCGCAGATAGTCCTCGCCCGCGCCCCGCAGCTCGCGCACATGGCCGATCTGCGGGGGAGGAGCGTCGGGGGCTGCGACCGCGCTTCCCGCCCGCTCCAGCTCCTGCTCGATCTGCAGCTCGGTCTCGTCGGAGAGCTTGTAGCCATCACCGGCGAAGAACTTGATCCCGTTGTCCTCGTAGGGGTTGTGCGAGGCCGATAGGACCACTGCCAGGTCGAAGTCATAACGTCCGATCAACAGCGGCGCGGCCGGCGTCGGCAGCACGCCACCCAGCAACGCGTCGCCGCCCGCGGCGCTCACGCCGGCCGCGACCGCGGCCTGGAGCATCTCGCCCGACTCGCGCGTGTCGCGCACGATCAGCACCTGCGGGCGCTCGACGCCGGTCTTGCGCGTCGCGGCCTGCGCGAGGCCGAGCGCGAGCTCCGCCGTGAGTAGGCCGCCGGCCACGCCCCTCACGCCGTCGGTTCCGAACAGCTTGCGGGTCATGGAAGCGGATTCAATGCTGGAGAGGTCAAAGGACTGCGATTACATCATCTTGCATGGCGTTCGCACAACCATGCAGTGAGCCAAAGCAAGGCGTTCATTCTCAAAACGGACGGTCAGCGAAGCGGCTTTCCGGCCGTTTTGAGAATGCGCCTTGCTCTGTTTTGAGAATGCGCCTTGCTATCGCTTGGAGAACTGCGGCTTCTTACGGGCCTTCTTCAAACCGGCCTTCTTGCGCTCCTTCGCGCGCGAATCCCGCGTCAAAAAGCCGCGGCGCTTGAGCTCGCCGCGCAGGTTCGGGTCGGCCTCCAGCAGTGCGCGCGAGACGCCATGGCGCAGCGCGCCCGCCTGCGCGGAGATGCCGCCGCCGTGCAACCGCGCGACCACGTCCATCCGCTCCTGATAGCCGACCGTCTCCAGCGGCTGGCGGATGTTGCGCTGCTGGGTGATGCGCGGGAAGTGCTCCTCGAGCGTCTTACCGTTCACGAGATACGTGCCGCTCCCGGGCCGCAGCGTCACCCGCGCGACCGCCGTCTTGCGCTTGCCCGTCGCGCGATACCGCGCGCCTGCAGCGAGGTCGATCGCGGCGGTCGAGATCGGCTCGGTGAGAACCTCCTCCTGCTCGTCCTCGCCCTGCGCCTCGCCGTCGGGCTCCTCGTCCTCGATCGCATAGGGGTCCTCGTAGCTCTCGCCGCGCGTCTCGCCACGTCCGAGCGGATCGACGCCCTCGGGGACGATGTCCACCTCGAGATGCGCTCCCGGCACGGCGGGCTTCACGCGCGGGGCGTCCTCCTCCTCGTCCTCCTCGAGCTCGGCCTCGGCCTCTGCCTCGGAAACGACCTGCTCAGCGATCTCCTCGGCCACGGCCTCCTCGACTGCCTCCTCAACGAGCTCCTCGGCCACGATCTCAGCGACGATCTCCTCGGCGACCTCTTCCGCGACGGCCTCCTCGATCGCCTCCTCGACGAGCTCCTCTGCCACGGCCTCGGCGAGCACCTCCTCCGCGAGCTCCTCGGCGATGGCCTCCGCGACGATCTCCTCGGCGACCGCCTCTCCGACCGCCTCCTCGGCGCGCTCCTGCGCGGCCTCGAGCGGCGCGTCCTCGGCCGAGCCTGCGATCTCGGTTGCGTCCTCGCTGGGGACGGCGTTGCCGGGGGTCGGCTCGAATGGCGCCGGCTCCTCGGACGGCGTGGACTCCGCCTGGGGGTGCTCTTTGGACTCCTGCAGCGCCTCGAGCGCGGCGTCCTCCGCGGACCCGGCGATCTCGGCCGCGTCCTCACTCGGCACGGCGTGCTGGTCCTCGGCGGGTGTCTCCTGCGTGTCGTCCTCGTCGGCCATCAGGCCTCGATCTCCAAAGGTTGCGGTTTCTGAGCCACGTGCGGGTGCTCGGGCCCGGCGTAGATCTTCAGCTTCGTCAGCTGTTTTCGGGCCAGCCGGTTGCGCGGCATCATGCCTTTCACGGCCAGCCGGATGATCTCCTCCGGGCGCCTTGCCAGCATCTCCTCGAACGTCCGCGAGCGCAGGCCGCCCGGGTAGCCGGAGTGGCGGTAGTAGCGCTTGTCGGCACGCTTGTTCCCCGTCACCGCGACCTTCTCCGCGTTGATCACGACGACGAAGTCGCCGGTGTCGATGTGCGGGGTGTACTCGGGCTTGCGCTTGCCGCGCAGGACGTCTGCGATCTGGGTCGCCATGCGGCCGAGCGTCTTGCCGTTCGCGTCGACCACGACCCAGTTGCGGTCGCGCTCGGTGGGCTTGGCCACGTAAGTTCTGGCCGAGGGTGTTGAAGTGGAAGGGGTCATAGCGTAAAAAAGGCCACGCTTAGCGCGTGGCGCGAGGGCACATCATAGGCGAAGTCGTCGTTCCTCGGGTCGTCGCCGGCCGTGCTGGCCGGTTCTATACAGCGTCCTCCGAGCAACTGTGCTCGACAGCCTCCCGTAGAAACTACCCGGTTACTCCCACTCAATCGTTCCTGGCGGCTTGCTCGTGATGTCCAACACGACCCGGTTGACCTCGCGCAGCTCGTTGATCATCCGCGAGGCGATCGTCTCCAGCAGGTCATACGGTAGCCGCGCCCAGTCGGCGGTCATCGCGTCGTCGCTCGTCACCGCGCGGACCACGACCACGTAGCCGTAGGTGCGCTCGTCGCCCTGCACGCCGACCGTGCGGATGTCGGGCAGAACGCAGAAGGACTGCCACAGCTCGCGGTACAGGCCGGCCTTGCGGATCTCCTCCTGGAGGATGTGGTCGGCCTCGCGCAGCACGTCCAGCCGCTCCTTCGTCGCCTCGCCGCCGACGATCCTGATCGCCAGGCCCGGCCCCGGGAACGGCTGGCGCCAGACCAGGCGCTCGGGCAGGCCGAGCTCGGCGCCGACGGCCCTGACCTCGTCCTTGAACAGCGCCCTCAGCGGCTCCACCAGCTCGAACTCGAGGTCGTCGGGCAGGCCACCGACGTTGTGGTGGGACTTGATCGTCGCCGCGCCCGTCCCCCCGCCGGACTCGATCACGTCGGAGTACAGCGTGCCCTGCACGAGGAACCGGACCCCTTCCCCACCCTCGCCGTCGAGCTTCGCGGCCTCCTCCTCGAAGACCCTGATGAACTCCGCGCCGATCGCCTTGCGCTTGGCCTCGGGCTCGGTCACGCCTTTGAGCTTCTCCAGGAACCTTTGCTCGGCGTCGACGGCGACGATCGGGACCTTGAACGTGTCCCTGAACGCGCTCACCACCTGCTCGCCCTCGTCTTTGCGCATCAACCCGTGGTCGACGAACACGCACGTCAGCTGGTCGCCGACGGCGCGGTGCACGAGCAGCGCGGCGACCGAGGAATCGACGCCTCCAGAGAGGCCGCAGATCACCTGCCCGTCGCCGACCTGGCGGCGGATCCGCGCGATCTGGTCCTCGACGATCCCCTTCGCCAACCAGGTCCGCTCGCAGCCGCACACCTCCGTCAGGAACCTCGTCAATATCTCCTGTCCGTACGGGGTATGAACGACCTCGGGATGGAACTGGATCCCGTAGATGCCGCGTTCTGCGTCCTCCACGGCGGCGACCGGCGAGACACTCGATGACGCGAGTGCCGTGAACCCGGGGGGCGGCTCGATCACCGTGTCACGGTGGCTCATCCAGCAGGTCTGCTCTCTCGGCATCCCCTTCAGCAACGTTCCTGGTGTGGTCACGGTCAGATCGGAGCGGCCGAACTCGCCCACCTCGGCCTCCTCGACCTTGCCGCCGAGCTCGTGCACGAGCAGCTGCATCCCGTAACAGATGCCCATCACGGGCACCCCCAGCTCAAGTAACCCCCGCTCCAGCCGCGGCGCCCCCTCGGCGTACACCGACGCCGGGCCGCCCGAGAGGATGATCCCGCGCGGTTTTCTGCGCTCGATCTGCTCGAGCGGCGTGTGGCTCGGCAAGAGCTCGGAGAACACGCCGCAATCGCGCACCCTGCGCGCGATCAGCTGCGAGTACTGGCCCCCGTAGTCGAGGACGATCACCTCTTCGTTGACCTCGGGTATACCGCCGGTCAGCTCGTTGCCGGCGGGCGCGGGCGTGGCGAGCGCCGCGTCAGTCATTGACCAAGACTGCGGCTGCCCTTCCGTTGGACCCCATCCCCACGCCCTGGTCGCGCTGGAGCGCCTTGCCCTCGGTCTGCAGCGCCGGCGCGATCACGACCTCGGCGCGGTTGAACTCCGCGAGGTCCTTGTGACCGCAGGTCGCCATCGAGGTCCGCAGACCGCCGAACAGGTTGAAGGTGCCATCGTTCTCACGGGCAGGGCCGACGAGAATCTCCTCGAGCGTCCCGTTCTGGGTCGTCGCCACACGCGCGCCGCGCGGGAGGCTTGGATGGAACGTCGCCATACCCCAATGAAAGCCCCTGCCGGGCGCCTCGTACGCGCGTGCGAGCGGCGAGCCGATCATCACCGCGTCGGCGCCGAGCGCGATCGCCTTTGACACGTCGCCGCCGTTGCGCATGCCGCCGTCGGCGATCACCTGGCAGTACTCGCCCGTCTCCAGCATGTGCGTCGAGCGTGCGTGCGCGACGTCCGCGATCGCGGTCGCCTGGGGCACGCCGATGCCAAGCACCCCGCGCGTCGTGCAGGCCGCGCCCGGTCCGACGCCGACGAGTACTCCGGCGGCGCCCGTGCGCATCAGGTGCAGGCCCGTGTGGTAGGAGGCGCAGCCGCCGACGACGACCGGCACCTCGAGCGTCGGGATGAACTCCTTCAGGTTCAGCGGCTCAGAGACGGTCGAGACGTGCTCCCCGGAGACGACCGTCCCCTGGATCACGAGCACGTCGAGCCCGGCCTCGAGCGCGAGCTCGTGGTACTTCAAGACCCGCTGCGGGGTCAGGGAGGCCGCGACGACGACTTTCTGCTCCTTGATTTCCCTGATCCTTTGCGCGATCAGCTCGGGCTTCACGGGCTCTGAGTAGATCTCCTGCATCTCGCGCGTGGCCTGCTCCTTCGACAGCTCACTTATCCGCTCGAGCTGCTCCTCGGCGTCCTCGTACCGCGTGAAGATGCCCTCGAGGTTCAGCACCGCCAGCCCGCCGAGGTTGCCGACGATCCCAGCCGTGCGCGGCGAGACGACGCCGTCCATCGCCGAGGCCATCAACGGCAGCTCGAACTGGTAGGGGCCGAGCTTCCAGGAGAGATCGATGTCGTCGGGATCGCGCGTGCGGCGGGAAGGGACGATCGCGATGTCGTCGAATCCGTATGCCTGGCGGGCCTTCTTGCCGCGTCCGATCTCTATCTCCATCGCTTCATCCTCGCATTCGGGGCGGACAGTTTGCGCCTACAGGGCTGGTGATTCGAGCATAGCAATGGGGTCCGCTGGCAATGCTCGCAGCGGCGCGGGCGCCGGCGCGCGGCAACCGAACCCAGTGGCGAGCCCTGCCGGGCTCCTTCCCGCGGGCCAAACCTTGACCCCATCTGAACACGAGCCGAGGGATTTTTGGGGTTATGCCCTGGGATATGCTCGATTGAGATGCCCGACCAGCTTCCCCAGCGCTATGACCCGCAGACGATCGAGGCCCGCCGGCAGGACGCCTGGCGCGCGCGCGACGCGTTCCGCACACCGAGCGCCCTGAACGACGGGCAGCCGCGCAAGTACATCAAGCCCTCCGCCCCCTTCACCTCGGGCAACATCCACATCGGCCACGTCCGCTCCTACTCGATCGGCGACGCGTACGCACGTTTCTCGCGCGCGCGAGGGGATGCGGTGCTGTTCGCGTTCGGTTTCGACGCCTTCGGCCTGCCCGCCGAGCTCGGCGCGATCGCCGGCGGCGTTCCGCCGAGCGAGTGGGTCGCGCGCTGCGCCGAGCACATGACCGGACAGCTCGAGCGCCTCGGCTTCTCGTTCGACTGGCAGCGGACGTTCATGAGCTCGGACGCGATCATGTATCGCTGGTCGCAGTGGCTGTTCCTGACGCTGCTCGAGGCCGGGCTCGTCTACCGCGGGACCGGCAACGTCGACTGGTGCGACACGTGCCAGACGACGCTCGCGACGATCCAGGTCGAGGACGGCCTCTGCTGGCGCTGCCACAACCCCGTCCGCCTGATCGAGCGCCCGACCTGGTTTTTGCGCGTGAGCGCCTACACACAGGAGAACGACCGCCGGCTCGATGAGCTGCAGTCAAGCGGCAAATGGGACGAGGTCGCGCTTGCCAGCCAGCGCTTCGTGCTCGGTCGCGTCGACGGCATCGAGGTCGAGCTGACCCAGCCGTCCCTGCCGGGTGCCCCCGCCGGCGGCGCACGCCTGACCGTGTTCACGCCGCACGCGGACGCACTCGAGCAGGCGCGGTTCGTGCTGATCTCGCCGAAGCACCCGCAGATCGACGCGTGGGCGTCCGACCCCGATGTCCGCGAGCGCCTCGAGGAGCTCCGCTCGGGTGGCCTTGAGCGCAGCTCGCGCGACGCGCGCACGTTCGCGCTCGTCGATACCGGTCGCACGCTGTCGGCGCCCGTCGCGGGCGGTCCTCCCCTGCCGGTGCTGATCTCGCCCGGCGTCGACGGGCGCTTCGGCGCGACCGCCGTGTTCGGGATTCCCGCGCACGACCGCACCGACGAGGTGATCGCCGAGCGCCTGCCCGCGCTGCTCGGCGCCTCGTGGGCGGATGACGCACTGGCGAGTGACGCGGCAACGCCCGGCACACCGGCAGCTGACGCGCCGGCGCCTGACACGGCAGCGCCTGACGCGACAACGCCTGACGCGCCGGCGCCTGACACGGCAACGCCCGACGCGACGACGTCCGCCGGCGAGGTCTCGACGCCGCGGCCGGCGGTGCGCTACAAGGCCGACGACTTCTCGATCTCGCGCCAGCGTTCGTGGGGCACGCCGATCCCGATCGTCTACTGCGAGACGCACGGCGCAGTGCCGGTCGGCAAGGAGCAGCTGCCCGTGCTGCTGCCGCTCGAGATCACGCCGACGGGCGCCGGCAACCCGCTCGCGGAGCTCGAGGAGTTCGTACGAACGACGTGCCCGCTGTGCGGCGGCCCGGCCGAGCGCGAGACGGACACGCTCGACTGCCACTTCGACGCGCTGTGGCTGTGGGTGCCGGTCGCCGTGCCACCGCAGTCGCGCGAGGAGTCGCTCGAGCAGATCCTCGCGCTCGGCGATCTGCGCCACTGGCTGCCGTCCGAGCGCGTGGTCGCCGGCTCGGACAGCGGCAACTTCGTGTTCGACCAGCGGATCGTGACGAAGGCGCTGCGCGACATCGGCCCGCTCGCGTTCCTCGAGGACGGCGAGCCGTTCGCCGGCTGCCTGTTTCACGAGATGGTGATCAGCGACGGGCGCAAGATGTCAAAGCACCTCGGCAACGTCGTCGACCCCGACGCGCTCGTCGAGCGCTACGGGGCGGACACCGTGCGGCTCGCGGTGCTGTACGCCGCGCGCCCGCAGAAGACGCTCAACTGGAGCGACTCGGCAGTGCTGCGTGCGCACCGCTTCCTCAACCAGGTCTGGACGTTCTCGCAAGCCCATCTGGCGCGAGCGCAAGAGCTAGCGCAGGACGCGGAGTCGGAGACGCGAATGGAGTCAGAGACGATCGGCAGCGATGGCAGCCTCGGCGGCGACGAGTCCGAGCAGGTCAGAGACACGACCGAGCACCTGCGACGCAAACTCGCGCAGTGGTGTGAGAAGGCGGTCGAGAAGACGACCGCGGAGATGGAGAGCCTCGAGACCCACAGCGCCGTGCGCAACGTGATGCTCCTGTTCGACCGCATCAAGGACTTCGAGAAGCGCGTGCTGGCGCGCCAGCCGGAGCTGAGCGCGGCCGACAGGGAGGCGCTGAACGAGGCGCTGGGCGTGCTGATTCAGATGCTCGGCCCGTTCGCTCCACACATCTCCGAGGAGCTGTGGATCGCGTTCGGTCACGAGAGCGATACACAGACGCCGTGGCCAGGCGTATCGTCTGCGGTACCGGCATGAGCCCGTCCAGCACCGCATCGCCTCAGCAGGGAACCCGCCAGCGGACACGCTCGTGCGCGACCGAGCTCGTCTGCCATCGCTGCGACCACCACTATCCACTCACCGACACAGCATTTGCGTGCCCGGACTGCGGCAAGGGCCTGGACATCGTCTACGACTACGAGCAGGCAGCCGAGCACTTCCGCGACTTTCCCAGCTCCGAGCGCCCTCACAACATCTGGCACTTCGAGGAGCTGCTCCCGATCCTCGACGCGGCCGCGCAGGCACGCGTGGGCCGGCACTCCGGCTACACGCCGCTGATCCGCGCCGACCGGCTCGGCGCCGAGCTCGGCCTGAGCAACCTGTACCTGAAGGACGACTCCAGCAACCGCCCGAGCCTCTCCTACAAGGACCGCGTCGTCTCGATGTCGGTCGCGCACCTGCTCGAGCGCGGCAAGGGAGAGATCGGCTGCGTCTCGACCGGCAACGTCGGCACGGCGGTGGCGTCGCTGGCGGCGAAGGCCGGAGTCGACGCGTTCATCTTCTACCCCGACGCGCTGGAGGCGACGAAGGCGCGTGCGTGCATGGCGCTCGGCGCGAAGGTCGTGCAGGTCGAGGGCAACTACGATGAAGCCAACCGCTGCTGCCGCGCGCTCGCCGAAGCGACGGGGATGGACTTCGCGAACATCACGCTGCGCCCGTTCTACGCCGAGGGCGCGAAGACCGCGGCGTTCGAGATCGTCGAGCAGCTCGACTGGGTCTCGCCCGACCACATCGTCAGCCCGGCCGCCGGCGGCACGCTCTCCTCGCGGATGCACAAGGGCCTCGGCGAGCTGCAACTGCTCGGCCTGTCCGAGACCGAGGCGACGCAGATCCACATCGCCCAGCCGAGTGGCTGCAACCCGATCGCCTCGGCGATCCTTGCCGAGGAGGCCGAGGTCGTGCCGGTGATGCCCGAGACCGCCGCGCACTCGCTCGCGATCGGCGCGCCCGGCGACGGCTACCTCGTGATCGACGCCGTCCACTCGCGCGGGGGCACCGCCGCCTTCGCCTCGGACCCTGAGATCTTCGCCGGCATCGACCTGCTCGCTGCGACCGAGGGACTGCTCACCGAGCCGGCCGGCGGCACGACGATCGCCGTGCTCGAGAAGCTCGCCGCGGCCGGGCGCTTCGCGCCCGACGACACGGTCGTCGCTTTGATCACCGGCAACGGGCTGAAGACGCTCGACGATCATCCGCCGAAGGAGTGGCCGGCGAAGATCGATTGCGAGCTGGAGTCGATGCTCACGGCGCTCGCGGAGCTCAAGCGCACGCCGACGCTGATGCAGACGGCGCACGAGCAGCTGCGGGCCTGAGCGCGGGCGACATCGCCCCGGCACGGGGTCGCACCACAGCGGATTGCAGGCAGGACCGCTCCGGTGACGCTCCTCACAACGCCAGGCGAGCTTCCGCCCCCGGCACACCCGGGTGGCTCAGCCCTCTTGCGTGTCGACCAGCGCCTCGACCAGCTGCTCGTCGAGCCGCCTTGATTGCTCCAGATACGGCCGGAGGGTTGAGCCGAGGTTTCTCAGCTGCCAGTCCTCGTCGACGTCCTCGTCTGTGATCACGATCTCCAGGCGATCCTCCAGCGGGCGCATGTGGAGGCCTTCGAGGACACCATGCAATTGCGCGGCGGCCCTGTTGCCGCCGCGAGTCCCGTAGGTGACGGTCGTTGCCGGCTTGTCCTGCCACTCTCGGTAGAGGAAGTCGAGCGCGTTCTTCAGCGGCGCGGGATAGCCCCAATTGTATTGAGGGGAGACGAAGACGAAGCCGTCGCAGGCGCTGACGGTTCGGCTCCAGGCGCGCGTGTGCTCGTGCTCGTATTCGTGCAGCGCCGCCTTCAACGGCTCGTCCAGGAACGGCAGGTCGATCTCGGCCAGGTCGATCAGCTCGTAGCGCAGTTGGCTCCCCTCCTGCGCCGCGTCCCTGACCCACGCGGCGATGCCCGGGCAGATCCGCGTCGGGCGGGTGCTGCCGATCACGACCGCGATGCGCTTGCCGGCCCGCGTCCGTTCGGCGGTCTGCGCCCGCTCAACCGCCTGCTCCTCCGCATGGTCCGCTCCGCCGCTCGACTCCATGCCAGGCCTCATGCGTGGCATCCTGCCATGGCGTTCGTGCAGATGTCCTGATGTGCGCCATCTGTCTTCGTCGGTTGAAAATTGACCCCCTTGGGAACTCGCTGGGGATGAGCTCATCCGATCCTTCGTTCGGCGCGACGTGGAGTTCCGCCCATAGAAAAGCCCCGCCGGAGCGGGGCCTTTCCTTAGCAAGTCGATAAGCCGGATCCTGTCGTTGAGCAGCCATCCATCTACGCGGCCTACCTGGACCTCGGCGGGCTACCTGCAAACGGTCCAAACTGGCCTTGCATCGGGTGGGGTTTACCGAGCCGCCACGTCACCGCGGCGCTGGTGCGCTCTTACCGCACCGTTTCAACCTTGCCTGTTGGCCGTTCACGTGGGACGGCCCCATCGGCGGTTTGCTTTCTGTTGCACTTTCCCGCGGGTTTCCCCGGGTCGATTTTTCGACCACCCTGCCCTGTGATGTCCGGACTTTCCTCGAAGGTCTTGCGACCCCCGCGGCTGCCTGACCTGCACAGGCCACGGTAGCGCTCGGCCATGGCTATGTAAAGAACGGCGTTGGGAAAGAACCGTCAGTGGCCATTCATACCGTGGTATTCTCAAGCTGTGAAAGTCGCCAAGCTGAGCATCTCGTTCGACTCCGACCTGGGCGATGCAGTCCGTGGCGCGGCGAATCACAAGGGTTCAAGCCTGTCGGCGTGGCTGGCCGACGCGGCCGCCGCGAAGCTGCGCGTCGAAGCCTTGGCGGACTATCTCGAGCACTGGGAAGCAGAGCACGGCGAGCTCACCGCCGACGAGCTTGCCCGCGCGGGCACCGAGCTCGGGGTGTCTGCACCCCTCAGCGCCCGCGCGGCGTGATGAGTGCGCTGATCCTGGACACCGGAGCGCTCGTGGCCGTGGACCGTGGCGACCGCGCCATGGCGGCGAGGCTGCGCGTCGCGGAGCGCAGCGGGCTGGGGCTGTGCAGCACCGGAGCCGTGATCGCCGAGGTATGGCGTGATGCGGCAGGGCGCCAGGCGAACCTCGCCCGTCTGCTGAAGTCCGTCGATGTTCGCGCCGTAGACCGTCAACTGGGCAAGGAAGCGGGCGTTCTGCTGGGCAAGTCAGGTGTCAAAGACGCCGTTGATGCAACCGTTGTCGCGGTCGCAGGGACGGGCGACCGCGTCCTGACCAGCGATCCGGCGGACATCCAGAAACTGGTTTCTGCCTCGCGCCGCACGATTCTTGTCGTACCGTGCTGACGCGTCGCACGTGTTGACACTCGCCATGCAATACACACGGCGCACGCTCGTGGCAGCAGCGCTCAGACGCTCCTGAGCAACCCCACGACGCGGCCGAGCACCTTGACCTCTTTGCTGCGGATCGGCTCCATCGTCTCGTTCTCGGGCTGCAGGCGAATGTGGTCGGCTTCCTTGAAGAAGCGCTTCACGGTCGCCTCCTCGCCCAGCAGCGCAACCACGATGTCGCCGTCGTGCGCCGTGTCCTGGGAGTGCACGACCACGTAGTCGCCGTCGAGGATGCCCGCGTCCTTCATCGATTCGCCGCGGATCTGGAGCAGGTACTCGCCGTCGCCGCCGCCGGCGACCGACGGCACCGAGACGTACTCCTCGATGTTCTCCTCGGCTAGCATCGGCGCGCCCGCGGCGACCGAGCCCAGCAGCGGCAGGCTGTCGCCGCGCGCGATCCCGCGCACGCTCTCCACCGCGCTGCCGACAGCGCGATCGACGCGATCGAGCAGCTCGATCGCGCGTGGCTTCGATGGGTCGCGCCGCAGCAGGCCGATCTTCTCGAGGTTCGCGAGGTGGGCGTGCACGGTCGAGGAGGACGCGAGCCCGACGGCCTTGCCGATGTCGCGCACCGTCGGCGGATAGCCGTACTTGGCCGAGTACTTGTGGATGAAGTCGAATATCTCTTGTTGGCGCTTGGTGAGATCCATGTCTGCTGGGCTCCCTGTTCGGGGTCGCTGTGGCCTGGAACGAACGTGTGTTCGCAGACTAGCGCCCGGAGTGGATGGATGCAAGCGGCGCCGGTCCTCGTGCGTCGGTCCCGGGCCCCGAGACGGGTGCCACCAATCTCCCGCGTCCATCCGGCGCCGCCGGCCCGAGGCTATACTCGCTCGCTCTGCGCCGGTGGCGGAATTGGTAGACGCGCAAGGTTGAGGGCCTTGTGGACCGCTTGGTCCGTGGTGGTTCGAGTCCACTTCGGCGCACTGAACGGACGATGTTGGAACCGCCAGGACCGGGGTTCCGACGTTGTCCGTTGCGACGCGCCCAGTCCCAGCTCGCCGAGCTACCCGTCGTCTGTTCTGCCGAGGCTTCGTGCCGTCGGTGACTTGGGGATGGAGCGCTGGTCAGGGTTGGTTTTGAGCAGGCGGTCGCCGAGGTTGGAACTGACGCCCATCCAGTAGCCCTCGTGCTTGAAGTGGTGCAGGCGGTGGTTTCGCCAGATCGTCCGGTACCAGCGTGTCTTGGGCACGTAGGGGGTGTGGATCAGGAAGTGCGACCACTCGTAGCGCAGCAGGCCGAGATACGCGAACACGATCGCGGTCAGCGCGAGCGCCAGGAACGGCCAGCCGGTCAGCGCGGCGAGGGCGAGCGCGATCAGGGCCGTCACGATCGCGATCTGGACGACGAAGCTGACGACCTCGGCCGGCTTGAGCAATACGCGCGCCAGATCGGAGGGGTCGAGGTGGTGGTTGCGATGCTGGATCGCTCCGTACAGCTCGACGCGGCGGCCGAACAGCCGTATTGGCGGGAGGTGCAGCAGGTATTTGTGGATGACCCACTCGACGAACGGCTGCGCCGCGAGCAGCGCCAGCGGCACGAGCAGGTCGTACCAGGACCATCCGCCGACGTAGATCCGCGCGCCGAGCGCCAGCACGCACACCGCGAGCACGACACGCGGGGAGAAGTACCCCATGAACTCCCGCCAACACGCGCCCAGGCTCCTCAGCTCATCGCGCGTGGCGGTGAGCCTGCGATGGTAGGACGCGGGGACCCGTTCTGAGCTCACCGTCTCACCCGTGCCGGCTCGCGGGATGAGCGAGCAACGGGCCCTGTTCGGGCAGCGCCAGTGCAAGCCGGGCTGCCGTGGCGGCGCCCTCCGGATCGCCCGCGGCGATCGCGGCGGCGATCGGCCGGCGATAGTCACCGCGCTCGAGCTCCTGCTCCAGCCACGTGACGCTGAGGCCGTGCTGCACGTGGACCGCCCGGATCAGGCTGTTGAACGCCAGCTGGTAGGCGAGGTTCCCGGCCCCGTCGAGGACGCGCTGCCAGAAACGCTGATCCAGCGCCAGCAACTCCGCGCCCTCCGCGGTCACCGCAAGCTCCTCGGAGATCTCCAACAGCTCCCCGCGCACATCGCTCTCGGCCCGCTGCGCACAAAGACGCGCGACATCGACACCGATCCCCGCGCGCATCTCCAGTGCCCCCGCCAGCAACGGCAACAGCCCCTCGACAGCCTCCGCCTGCTCGGCGTGCTCGGCCACGAGCGCCAGCAGATCCAACCCCGCGCTCCGGCGGAAGTCGAGCACCTTCGTGCGACCGCCCTGGACAACGCTCAACAGCCCAACCTGCTGCAGGCGCTTGACCGCCTCACGTACGACATGACGGTTGACCGAGAAGACCTCGCTGAGGTCACGCTCGGACGGGATCGCCTCTCCAGGCGCGTAACGGCCGCTGACGATCTCCGTCATCAGCTGCTCGAACACCCCATCCGGGAGCGACCGCTTCTCTACCGCCTGCAATGCCATTGCAACGCAGCCTAGCAGCTGGTCCAACCACCACACCACCACGACAGCTTCCGCGACGGGACCCGCTCGCCGTCGGCGAGTACGACCGCGAGCTCCCCCACAGTTTCACCCGACGACGCAGTGGGCAACGTCCTTCATGGCCAACGTCCTTCATGGCCACCAGCAGACCACTCCCGCCGCCTACAACACGAACGGAACGATCGCCCGAACCCGCGCCCTGTACCCGGCGTAGGCCTCGGGGAAGTGGCTGCTCATGATCCGCTCCTCCTGCCCGGCCTTCCACCACAGGCCGCCACACAGCGCCAGCAGCAGGACGAAGCCGATCGCGCGCCCGTAGGCGATCGCCGTGCCGAGCGCCATCAGGATCAGGCCCGTGTAGATCGGGTGGCGCACCAGCGCGTACGGGCCGGACTCGATCAGCTCGTGGTCCTGCTTGAACGTCACCTCCGCGCTCCAGTTGCGACCGAGCGTGACCCGCGCCCAGACCGTGAAGGCCGCCCCCGCGAGCACGAAACAGTCGCCCACAATGCCCAGCGCGAGCGAGCTCTGCCACAGCCGCGACTGCGGGTGCACGTGCAGCAGCCGCCCCAGCTCGACGAGACCGATGACGACCAGAATGCTCACGAGGCGATACCCGAAGAACCCTCCCCGCTCGATCGTCCGCTTGTTCGAGCGGGCCATCGCCAACCAGTAGATCAGCCACGCCGCCCAGCAGCAGCCAATGAACAGCAATGTCCAATCGCTCATCTCACCGCTCCCGGCACAGCGAAGGGCTCATCGGTTCGCGGGAGGCTCATCCATAGTCATCGGTACACGGGAGGCTCATCCATAGAAGTCGATTATCGCGTCAAAGGTGCGGCCGGCAACAGGCGGCGGGCAAGGACTCGCCAGGGAGCGGCCGGCAGGGGCCCGCCAGGGGCACGGGCGTCTGACAGGAGTGCCGGGGGACCCGTGTCACAAACCGGCGTCCTCGCGCAACGATATTGGCGATGGGATCTTCGCGATCTGATGAGGCGGATTTGCTGCGCCGGATAGCAGCGGGCGACGAGGACGCGTTCTCGGCCTTCTATCGCGAGCACCTCGATGCGGTCGTCGCGTTCTTTGCGCGGCGTGTCGGCGATCGGGAGCTCGCGTTCGACCTGACGGCGGAGACGTTCGCGGCGGTCGTCGTGGGCGCGGGGTCCTATGGCGAGAACGCGCCGCCGGTGGCGTGGCTGTTCGGGATCGCGCGCAACAAGCTGCGCGAGAGCCTGCGTCGCGATCGGGTGCAGGACGCGGCCCGGCGGCGCCTGGGGCTGGAGCCGATCGCGCTCGACGACGCCGCGCTCGAACGCGTCGAGGAACGCGCCGGCAGCGGCGACAGCGATCTCCAGCGCGCGCTCGCCGAGCTCCCGCAGGACACGCGCGCGGCGCTGCTCGCGCGATTGGTCGAGGAGCAGGAGTACGGCGAGATCGCCGCGCGCCTTTCGTGCTCGGAGCAGGTCGTCCGTCAACGCGTGCACCGCGGCCTGAAGGCGCTGCGCGCCAACCTGAGGGAAGAGGCTTGAAATGAGGGAGGAAGCGTGACCGACGTGTTCGACGAGCTCGATCGCCAGCTGCGCGGCGCGGTCCGCGCCCGTCGCAGGACGCGCCCACGGTGGCCGCGACGCGGGCACCGGCGCACCCCCGCGCTCGTGCTGCTCGCGGTGCTCGTGCTCGCCGCGGGGGCGCTCGCCGCCGGGGGCGTGATCCGGATCGGCGCGCCCGCGGAACCGCACACCTCCAACTTCTATGAGCTGAAAGGCGGCGGGATCGTCAAGGGCACCGTCCGCCTGCTGCCCGTCTCCACGCCCGACCCCGCCGGCGGCCTCGCCTGGGGGATGCGCGTGCTCAGCACCAAGCGCGGCGAAGGCTGCGTCCAGGTCGGGCGGCTGCTCGACGGCAAGCTCGGCGCGCTCGGCCAGGACAGCGCCTTCCACGACGATCGGCTGTTCCACGAATTCTCTCCCGAGACGTTCGGCGCCGAGCGCGCCTGCAGCCTGCTCGACGGCAACGACCGCCTGTTTCTGAACGCGACCGTCGGCGACATCCCCGCGAGCGCCTGGCGCGGCAACTTCCCCGACAAAGGCTGCGTCCCCAGCACCGCCGGCCCCTACGAACGCTTCGCCGAAGACGGCAGGCGCAAGCCCTACCCCGTCTGCCCGCAGGCCGACGAGCGCAACCTCTACTACGGCCTGCTCGGGCCAGACGCGCTGAGAGTCACCTACAAGCTCGACGGTGTGACCCACACCCAGCCGACCGCCGGGCCCGAGGGCGCCTACCTGATCGTCACCACCGCCTCGCCCAAGCAGCTGTTCAACTTCGACGCCGGCGGCACCCAGGACGTCGTGCCGGTCGATGGGCCGATCACCGAACTCCACTACCGCGACGGCGCCACCTGCCATCTCACCTCCCGCAGCTGGATCGGCGGCAAGGACGCGTGCACCCCCTCCCTGCAGGTGCCCATCGGCTGGGTCCCGCCGCGGAAACCCGCCCCAACCGCCGCGCAGGTCGCCGCGCCCCTGCACGTGCGGCTGATCCACAAGCCCCGCGGCGGCTATGAAGCGATCCTTCAATTCAGCTCTCGGATCGCGATCGATAAGGCGAGCAATACCTACACCGTCAAGTGGCACGAACCGGGACAGCCACCGCAGGTCAACAGCTACGGCCCCCCACGACCCGCGTTCCCCGCCGCCGGTCAGACCGTGACGATGCGCCTCGGGCGCGGGCCGGGCCGAGGCCTGCACCCCGGTACGACCACCGGCGAAGTCATCTACCAAGCCCAGACCGGCCCCGGCAACCTCGAAGAAGCCGGTGGCACCGTCCAGCACATCGTCGGGCGCTTCGTCGTCCACGTGCCCTAGCTTCCAGCCCGGGCCCAGCTCCTGGCCCATTGGACCCAAAAAAAGACGCCGGAGCCAAGGCTCCGGCGTCTGTACTGCTGTCTCATTCGGTGCCGGTCGCCTTCCGCTCAGCGCGGTGCGCCTGCCCTTTAATAACTAACGTCCGCCACGCTGCCCGCGCTACAGCAATCTGCCGGGATGGAGCACAAAAAATTGGGCATGTGACTAATCGTACACACTGATCGGGTCGATCGGCCCGATCTCTCTAGTCTTTTCCAACCTTTCGGCGACCTACGTCCAGCCTCTGGGCAAATCGTGCGGCGGTCGATCCCTCGGTGTCGGCGAGGAAGCCGCCGAGCTCCTCCAGGCGCAACGCCACCTCCAGCTCGGCCAGGCAGGCGGACAGCGGGCGGCCGAGGCTGTCCTCGACCATCCGCATGCGGTTTTCGACCGTGCTGCGCACGACCCCCAGGGCCGCGGCCGCGGAGGACGTGCTGCGCCCGGCCTTCAGGTACGCGCGCAGCGTCTCGCGCAAGACCGCGCCACCGCCGCGCTGCGCGTCCAGCGGCGAGAGGTAGATGTCGATCAGCGAGCCCCCGAGCGCCTCGTCCGCCAGCGCGAAGGCGAGCAGCGCGACGTCGGCGTAGCGGGTCACGCCGGCGGGCCGCGGCCTGCGCAACGTGACCTGCAACGCGGCCTGCGCCTGGCGGTGCGTCAGACGCCAGCCGCCGAAGCCCTCGTTCGGCTCGCCAAAGGCGAGCACGACGCACGCGCCCGTGTTGCCCCCAGCGCCCGCAGCAGCCCCCACACCGCTGCCGGCCCCCGCACCAACGCCCGTGCTCGCACCGGCCCCCGCGCCAACGCCCGTCCCGGCACCAGGCCCCACTCGGCCACCGGCCCCCGCACGCGCCCCGGCCCCCGCGCACGCGAGGATCCGCTCGACCTCCTCGCTCGCGAAGCGCCCTCTGCCGCCGAGCCACGCCCAGATGCTCTCGCGGCCGTGCCCCACGCTCAACAAGCGCCGATCGAGGCCCCCGGCCAGCTCTCGCACCGTCTCCGCCGCGCCGGCGCCGCTGGCGATCAGGCCGAGATGCCAGCCGCCGAACTCGTAGTCGAGCTCCGCCAGCTCCGCCTCTTCGGGCGCGGTGCCGTCGAGCAGCAACCGCACGCGCTCGTAGCGGCGCTGCTCGGGCGAGCGCTCCGCGCGCTCGAGCTCGGCGCCGTACTCGACGGTGATCGCCTGCAGCAGACGGTCGAGCACCGCCGCCTGCACGCGCAACGCCCGGCGCTGCGCGCTGTGCGCGCCCGGCAGATCGCCGCGGTCGATCTCCTCCATGATGCATTCACCGAGCAGCGCGCTGCCCACGACATAGCGACGCAGCACCGTATCCAGGCTCACGCCGATACGCGCGGCGCGGCGCGCCTGCTCGAGCGCGGCCACCGGGATCGGACCGGGCCGATCGTCCCCCCGCTCGAGCTCCTTCAGCAGGTACTCCACCGCCGCCGCGACCGTCGCACGCAGCCCCGCCAGATACTCGGCGTCCTGCTCGCCCGCACCCGCGAACGCGCTGTCGCGCACGCGCACGACAACCGCCTCCAGCAGCTCGGAGCGCCGCGCGCGCAAGCGGCGTACCACGTCCGCACGTGCATCCTCGACCGACACACCATCAGGTCTCATCTGCTAGAATACTTCCTGTCTCATTCGGTGCCGGGGCGTCGTCTCCAGCCAAAAGTGACGTCCCGGCATCGGTCCTATACAAAGGCCGACCACTCCTGGGCGGCCCGATATCTTCTGCGCAGCCTACCCAGAGGCACAGGCTCGGTCAAGATCGGCAAGGGCAGGGGCAGAACGGGCGCGGGCGAAGCGCGGGAGCGCATGCCTGAAGCGCCGGCGCCGGTATGCCCGCAGGCGCCAAACTCGATGACCCCGGCGAGCGGCGCGATGCCTGCCGCGGACGCCAGCGCGCAGCCTCTCCCCTACCGCCGCGCCGCCGCTTCGCGTAGCGCGGCGACGATCACGTTCGCGTAGATCGAGCGGCCCGGGACCGACGGGTGCACGCCATCGACGAGCAGGCCAACGCTCGAGTGCGCGTACCAGTTCGCGAGCACGGCCTGCGGCCAACTCGAGACGTAGGAGGCAAGCTGGGAGTTGACCTCGTTCTGCCAGCTGCGGGCGACGCGCACGTTGACGATCACGACGTGTTGCACGCCGCTGAGCACGGTGCGAAGGCGCTGCATGTTCGCGTACCAGACCGGCCCGTTGTCGCCGAGCTGCACGATCACCGTCTGCGGCAGCGCGCCCTCGGCGCGGTATTCGGCGATCCGTTCGATCGTGTCGGCCGCCTGGCGCCCGACGATCGCATCGACGCGCAGCCGCGAGCCGAGGCGCTGCTCGAGCACGAGCGCGCAGCCGAGCATCACCGAGTCGCCGAGCGCGAGGATCGGCCCCGAGGGCAGCGAACCGGCGGTAGCGCCTACGTCCGCATCACCGTCCTGACCGGCGAGCGCGCTCGCGGACAGCGGCGCGCCGCCGGGATCGCCTGTGCCTGTGCCCGCGCCCGCTCCCGTGGCGCCCCCACCTTCCCCGCGCAGCACGTCCGCGAGGTTCGCCGCGCGCACGAGCGCCGCCGGGGTCGCGGTCTGGCCCGAGCCGACCGCGGAGCCGGGCGCGGGTAGGCCGAGCATCAGGCCGAGCACGAGCGCGCAGCCGCTCAGCGAGCCGGCCGTCCAGCGCAGCCGCTCGCGCGGCGTGTGCGCGTCCAGCCAGGCGCGCAGGCGTCGCTGCGCCGCGCCCGCGCGCACGGGCATCTCGACATAGCGGTAGGAGAGCGCGGCGAGCGCAACCGTCAGCGCGATCTGCGTGAGGATCACGAACGTCCCCCGCCAGGGCACGTCGATGCCGGGGCGCGTGAGCATCATCACCGGCCAGTGCCACAGGTAGATGCCGTAGCTGCGCACGCCGAGCCAGCGCAGCGTGCGCGTCCCCAGCGCGCGCCCGAGCATGGAGGCGGGGTGCACGACGACCGCGATCAGCACCGCCGTGCAGAGCGCGATCAGCAGGAAGCCGCCGCGGTACAGCCAGGGGTCGTAGTCCTGGACGCGCACGAAGAACGCGAGCACCCCGAGCAGCGCGACGCAGCCGACGCCGTCGAGCACGCGCGCGGCGCGGGGAGAGACCTCGTCGCGGAAGCCACCGAGCGGCCAGGCGAACGCGAGCAGCGCGCCGACGAGCAGCGTCGCGGCGCGCGTGTCGGTGCCGTAGTAGACGCGCGAGGGGTCCTGATTTGGGTTGTACAGACTCCACATCAGCACCGTCGATGCAAGGGCGAGCAAGACGATTAGCACGATCGTCCAGCGCCGGCCGACGAGCTTCAGGCTGCCGAGCAGCACGAGCGGCCAGAACAGATAGAACTGCTCCTCGACCGCGAGCGACCACAGGTGCTGCAGCAGTGAGGGGCGGCCGAACGCGTTGAAGTAGGAGTGGCTGGCGGCGATCAGGTGCCAGTTGGTCAGGTACACGAGCGAGGCGAGCGCATCCCCGCGCGTGCGCGCGAGGTCGTCGCGCGCGATCGTCGAGGCGGCGAGCAGACAGACGAAGATCACGAGCAGCACGGCCGGCAGCAGCCGGCGGGCGCGGCGCAGCCAGAACGCTTTGAAGCCGACGCTGCCCTCGCGGCGGCGCTCGGCGAGCAGCAGCGAGGTGATCAGGTAGCCCGAGAGGACGAAGAACACGTCGACGCCGAGGAAGCCGCCCGGCATCCAGGAGACGCCCGCGTGGTAGAGCACGACGCCGGCGACGGCGAGCGCGCGCAGGCCGTCGAGGCCGGGGCGGTAGGGCAGCTGCGTGCCGATCGTCGGCGGTCGGTCGGTCGCCGGCGGTCGGGTGCTCCCAGGCTCGACCGCGCGAGGGAGGCTGCGCTCGGGCATTGCGGCGAGTTTACCGTCGTTCCGGCGTGGATTCGACCTGCCCGAAAGCCTATGCCGCCAGCGCTTGGCGCAGCGCGCTCTCGGCCAGATGGGCGGGCGGCCACGTGAGCTGCAGCTCACCCTCGTGCTCCAGCGTGCCCCGTACGTTCATCAGCTCCAAGCCGACGACCGCCCCCTGCTCGTCATATTCCACCGTATGCCCCTCAGCTGTCTCGAACGCCTCCGCCGGCGGGTCCTGCGGTGGACCGACGTGTAGGTACAGCACGTCTCCACGCTCGTCGTAGTCGTGATGGTCGAAGTCGATGCCGGCGATTGTGATCTTCATGATTTTGATCCACGTGGATCGTTGTCCTGGACGACGACCGTCACGACCCAGGCCGGATCTTCGTTGAATTCTACGACCACGCGCAGCCAACGGCCCGGCTCGACGTGCCGGCGATAGAACCGCTCCCGTCCCGGAATTGGATCCAGAGCATGGAAGTCGGGTCGAGCGACCGTGCCAAGGATCACATCTATGTGATCGAGCAGCCACGGACGCCGACGCGTCAGATGTAGGCGAGAACCGGCATCGAAGACCACGATCCGTCCATCCGGATCGGTCGCCTGGGGGTGTTGTACGGCCATGTTCTGGACCGTACGCCGGACTACGGATGCCTTGGCTTCCACAAGCGCATACGGGTCTTGTTAAAATCGTTTCAGCAAGCAACTAAAGGAGCAGCCACCGCAAATGACGAGCACCGGCATGGTCAGGGCGCTCGGCGGGGCGCTCCTTGGACGTGGCGCATGACGCGCCTGGTCGGCGCGGGGAGGACGACGTTCGCGGCGCTGGCGGTGCCGAACTACCGGCGCTACATCTCCGGGCAGGCGGTTTCGCTCGTGGGCACGTGGATGCAGATGGCCGCGCAGTCGTGGCTCGTGCTGACGTTGACGGGCTCGGCGACGACGCTCGGGGTCGTGATCGCGCTGCAGACGCTGCCGGTGCTGCTGCTGGGACCGTACGGGGGCGTGATCGCCGATCGCGTCGACAAGCGCCGGCTGATGGTCGTGCTGCAGGCGGCGATGGGGTTGCAGGCGCTCGTGCTCGGCGTGCTGACCGTGACGGGCGCGGTCGAGCTGTGGGAGATCGGCGTGCTCGCGCTGCTGCTCGGGCTCAACAACGCGTTCGAGAACCCCGCGCGGCAGTCGTTCATGCTTGAGCTGATCGGGCCGGAGAACCTGCGCAACGCGGTCAGCCTGAATTCCGTGCTCGTGAACGTCGCGCGCACGATCGGCCCGGCGGTCGCGGGGATCCTGATCGCGACCGTCGGCACGGGCGTGTGCTTCCTCGTCAACGCCGCGAGCTTTGTCGCGGTGATCGCCTCGCTGATGACGCTCGACCGCAGCGCGCTGAACCCGACGCAGCCGACGCCGCGCGCGCCGGGGCAGTTGCGCGAAGGCCTGCGCTACGTGCGCCGCACGCCCGAGCTGGGGATTCCGCTGCTGATGATGGCGCTCGTCGGCTGCCTCGCATACGAGTTCCAGGTCTCGCTGCCGGTGATGGCCAAGCAGGGCCTGCACCTCGGCGCGACCGGCTACGGCTTCATGACCTCCGCGATGGGCGTCGGCGCGGTCATCGGCGGGCTGCTCGTCGCGGCAAAAGGCAAAGTCGGGCTGCGCCCGCTCGTCGTCGCCGCGGCCGCGTTCGGGATCTTCCTCGCGCTGGCGACCGTCGCGCAGAGCCTCGCTCTCGAGCTCGTCGCGCTCGCGCTAGCGGGTGGAGCGAGCATCGCGTTCATGTCGACCGGCAACTCGACCCTGCAATTGGGCGCGGCCCCCAACATGCGCGGGCGCGTGATGTCGTTGTGGTTCGTCGCCTTCCAGGGCTCGACGCCGATCGGCGGCCCGATCGTCGGCTGGATAATGGCGACCGTCGGAGCGCGCGCCGGCCTCGGAATTGGGGCCGTCACCTGCCTGCTCGTCGCGGCGCTGGGGCTGATCGCTGTGAAGCGCGGGATGGAACAACAGCGCGAGCACGGGGAGCCACGCAGGCGAGCCCCACATCAACAAGGCGCGACCGTCGAGGCCTGAGCGCGGGTCAAGTAGCGATCGGGGTCGGGTTTCGGCCCAAGCCGGAGGAGTCGCTGCGGGGAACACCAAGCACCGTCGAGGCCTGAGCGCAGGGCTCAACAACACCTTATTCATTACGCGGCACGGCCGCCCGCACAGTACATCGAGCGAGCGGCCCAGCCGCCACTGCCGTTCGTCCGGGCAGTTCCTACCCTTTCAGCCAAGCAGGGTCGCGGTAGGGACGGCTGTTGCCAGCCGCCCCCCGCATGGATCCCAGCGTGCGGTATTACCGCACTGGGCTCCTGCCTTGGGTTTTGGCGTCGAAGCGGATGTCGGGCCAGGGGTGTAGGACGCGGACTGGTGGTAGCCATCGAGTTTGGAGGCGAGACATCCGTTGCCAGGTCATCCTTGAGCGCTGGCTGCGGCGCCGTAGCGCTTTGTGCCAGTGTTTGACGATCTGGTGGCGGAAGGCGTGTAACGCCTCGCTGTTATCGGGCACCGCGTAGTAATTGCAGTGCCCCCGCAGAACGCTGGCGAGCCAGCGTCCCTGTTCGGGGATGGGCGCGTGGCGCCGTCGCTTGAGCTCGGTCTTGACCTCGCTCAGCTTGGCGCGCATCCGCTTCGAGTCAGTGATGCGCCTGAGCTTGAAACGTCCTTTCCTGTCCCTCGCACAGATATGTGTGAAGCCCAGGAACCGGAACGTCTCAGGCTTGCCGAGTCCTCGCTTCTGGCGTCGCTCGGCGGCGAACCGTCCGAACTCGATCAGACGCGTCTTCTCGGCGTTCAGCTCCAGGGAGAACTCCGCCAGTCGTGCGCGGAGATCGGCCCAGAACCGTTCTGCGTCACCCTTGTGCTCGAAACCCACCACGAAGTCATCAGCGAAACGCACGATGATCATGCCGCCGTGCGCGTGCCTTCTCCTCCATTGGTGAGCCCACAAGTCAAAGACGTAGTGCAAGTAGACGTTCGCTAGGAGCGGTGAAACGACTGCTCCCACGCAATGGGTAACTTTCGTTGGGGCCGCCGTTCGGGGTGGGGATCGAGTGGCGGATCGTGATCTTGTCGTCCTCGCCGCCGACGAGGACTTCGCGGACGATGAGTCGCAGGATGCGTTGTTGCTCTTCGGTGGTGAGTTGGTCCAGGCCGTCGCTGAGGCGGGTGAGGAATCCTTCGAGGGTGTCGGCGAGCTTGAGGTAGCTCTCGGCGTCGTGCAGCTCAGCGTCGAGCGCGTCGAACTGTGCTTGGAGGGTGCTCTGGCGCTTGCGCAGGACGGGCATCCGGGCGCGCAGCTCATCGAGGGAGATCAGCTGCTCTTGGTATGCCTCGATCAGCCTCTCGATCGCGCCGCTGGCGCGGGTCAGGTCCCGCTCGAGTGTCTCGCGGCGGCGCGCGGCGGGGTGCTCGGTTCGCAGGGCCTTCAGGCGGCGGTCGATCTCGGCGCGTACCAACGCGGGGTTCTCGAGCAGCCGGCGGATCTCGCCCCAGACGAGTGGCTCCAGCTCGTCGGCGCGGATCGGGCGGCTCTGGCACACGCGTCCGCCGGGGTGCCGCCAGTTGTCCTGGCCGGTGCAGCGGTAGTAGACGATCTTGCGCTTGGTCGTGCGGGTGGAGGTGCGATAGCAGGAGTAGCCACACTCGCGGCAGACGACCAGGCCCTGCAGCGGCCCGGGCTCGCGGGTGTTGCGTTTGGAGAAGTGCGCGTTGCGCGCAAGACGCTCCTGCGCGAGCGCGAAGGTCTCCTCGCTGACGAGTGCGGGGACGGGGATGAACATCCACTGCTCGACCGGCTCGTCCACACGGACCTGCCGGCGCCCGCGGCGCTCACCGCGGGCACGGGTCGTGCGCGTCGGCTTGCCGTGCCGGTCGGCGACCTTCGTCTTGCCGTAGGCGGCCTGTCCGCGGTAGGCCGGGTTGCGCAGCATTCCCCATACCGTCGAGCGATCCCACACCGTCTTGCCCGTGCGAGTCGTGATCCCCTGCGCTGTCAGCGATCTCGCGAGCTCGCCGATCGAGCAGTCGTCCTCGACATAGCGGCAGAAGACCTCGCGCACGACCTCGGCCTGTGTCTCATCGATCTCCCAGTAGCCCTCGGTGAGATCTGTCTTCTTGATGAACCGGTAGCCGTAGGGCGCGCCGGCCATCACCGCCTGGTGACCGGTGCGGGCGCGGTGCAGCTTCCCGCGCCGCGTGCGCTCCCGGATCTGTGCGCGCTCGTACTCGGCGATCATCCCCTGGAACTGGCGCAACAGCTCATCCTCAGGCGAGCCCGAGTGCTCACCGCCGCGCGCGAAGATCACCTCGACCCCAGCGCGGTGCAGCTCCTCCAACAGCAGCACTTGGTAGGCGTAGCGGCGCGCGAGCCTGTCCGGGGCGTGGCAGAGCAGCACCTCGAACGCTCCCTCCGCGGCGCGGTCACGCAACCGCTCGAGCGCCGGCCGGATCAGCGTCGCGCCGGAGAATCCCTCATCGCAGAACTCCAGTTCCTCAGCGACGATCAGGCCGCGCTCGCCAGCAAGCTCACGCAGCCCGGCGAGCTGGCTTTGAACTGTCCCCTCCTCGCGCTGGCGCTCCGAGGACACCCGCGCGTAGATCGCTGCCACTCTGCCCATCACGTTCGACACCGTTCCGCTCATCGTCCCTCCGCTCGTTGCTCCTCACTCGCCGACGATCAGGCACCGCGACCTGATACGCCTGCGCGAGCCGCGCGCCGGCGAGCCTGTCAGACACAAACTCGATCTCAACTCGTCCTGCCACCGTGCCGCTCGTGAGCCCGATCGAGATACAACCGCACCGCGTCCGCGACCGTCGTGCTCAGCGACTGGCCACGCGACCGCGCAACAGCACGCAGCCCCGCAATCAGCGACGGCGCCAGCCGGACGGTGAACACCGCTGTGCGCTCCGGCACCGTCACACCACCCGGCCGCTCGATCGCCGCGTTCACATACCGGCGCGCTTGGCGCTCCGAGAGCGCGTACTCGGTCTGGAGCACCCGCACCGCATCCGCTGGCGATCGGTCGACCAACAACTCGACCGCACGGTTCACCCGAACCGCGTACTCGTCCGCGAACGCCCGACGACTGGCCATCAGCCACTTGAATACCACGCCTCACGGCCGACTCCTTCCCGATGGCCGCCAAATCGACCGCTCGAACTCGAAGTTCGCTATTGCGTGGGAGCAGTCACCGATGCTCCCTGCGGGACGCCCTCATCGAACTCTGTCCAAGACCCCTCCTCGACGACCCCTGCTTTGAGCCATTTCTGGATCAAACGCAGGACCCGCTCATCCGCAATACGGTGCCCAATGAACCTCTCCAGCCACTGATGGTCAAGGCCGGTGAAGAACTCACGGAAATCCGCGTCGAGCACCCAGCTCACCCTCCCACGTTCGATCCCGACCGCGAGCGCATCCAACGCATCATGCGGACCGCGGCCCGGCCGGAACCCATACGAGAAACCGAGAAAGTCCGCCTCATAGACAGCATTCAGGACCTCAACGAGCGCCCGCTGAAGGATCTTGTCCTCCAACGCAGCGACACCGAGCGCCCGCAGCCGCCCGTCCGCCTTCGGTATGAACACCCTCCGCGACGGCCTTGCCCGGTAAGCGCCCCTATGCAGACGACGATGGAGGTCCTTGAGGTTGCTCTCCAGGTCCTGCCCGTAGTCCGCCCACCTCACGCCGTCCACCCCCGGTGCGGCCTTCGGGCTGATCGCCCGATACGCCGCCCGCAAGCGATCAACGGTCACATGGTGCAGTAGCGCGGTGAACCGCACATCCCTGTCCTTCTGCGCCGCATGGCGCACACGATCAAGCTCACTTGACACGCTCAAACCGGCACTGTGTCCGGGACGTGTTTCGCCTGCCGTGTTTCCCTTGGCCGGCCCCCTTTCCTCCACCATCCCCGCGGCCCCGCCCGGGACGTTGTTCGACGGCTTCTCAGGTACTACGGGACCGTCCGACTTCCCACGGTCGTCCATCACGGGATTACCACCATGGTGTTTCCCGCACGACCCGCCCACCATCACCACAGACGGGTGACCGTGGGATCTCCCGGTTCTCGAACATGGAGAGATCACATACATGCACAGGTTCTTCGACCCCGCGAGGCCCGCTGATGACTCGCGAAAACGCCACCAACAGTACTGCCTTCCGGTATCCGGAACTCCGTCGGCACCTCAAACGCCCGAATTCCGAGGCTCCATAGCTGGCCTGCATGCACCCCTGTCCAACGCTTCGCTGCGCCCTCACGGAACGCCAACGCATGGCTCGGGGCCACCGTGACTCGCTAGATCTTTCGATGTACGACTCTTCCATCCGCTTCTCCATGCCGGTTTATCCCGGCGCTTTCTCCGGATTTCGGCCCGATCCTCGTGGTAGCCCAATCCATCTCAATATAAGACAACCATTTTCGGGATCGGGCCGAAACCTCCGGATCCTGCGCTAGCGGAAGCTCCAGCCTTTACCCGAGGCCAGCTTGAGCTTGAACTCACCGGTGGTGGTGACACCGCCGTACGAGCCACCTTCTGTTCCTTCCATCTTCAGGCCGCTCGTGGATTCTTTTTCGGCGACAAACGAGGCGATCTGTTCCACCTCTTCCAATTGTCCGGTCCGTAGGGCGAGCGTGACATGACCGCGGAGGTCGAACTCCAAGCCCGCGAGCCCGCAGGAATCGCCGCCGCCGAATTCCATCTGCCAGATGTTCTTCTTGGTTCCCAGGCCGGTAATCAGCGCGGTGTCTTCGGAGCCGCCCTTGGTCAGGGTAGCTTCAGCCGGGAAACCGATCATAGTACTGTTGATTTCGCATACGGTTTTGGGGCTCGTCGTTTCGCATGCTGTGAGACGGGGCGTGAACTTTGCGATGGCGCCCGCGACGATTTCCCCTTTTTCGAGCGTCACCGTGTGGCAGGTGAAAGCCATCCCGTTCACGCCCTGGGCGGTAAAATGTACTGCTTCTTCCACTTTGACAGTTTCGGCGAGTTTTTCCGAGCCGGTCAGTGCTTTGCCGCCGACATACCACTGCGCCGCCGACGCGGATGCTGCGGTGAGCGCGCAGAGCGCCAGGACCGCCACCAGCGTGGCGGAACCCTTCTTGCATATGGATCTCATCTGTGTTATGCTCCTCTTGTCTCATTCGGTGCCGGGCATCTTCTTGTGGAAAGGGCGATGTCCGGCACCGGGCTTTGTCTTGGTAGCACGCGCGGGTTGTGACCCCGAAGGGCCTCATAGCACGCACACTTGGCGGCCCGGGCAGTTACTCACAGGCACAAGATCTGAAGGCTTCTTGCTACTACCGCTGCTTGGCCCCGCCCCTCGCTTGGGCGAACTGCTCGGGCTGATCGGGCCGAACTGAGGCAAGCAGCGCTACCGGGCCTGCTTGGCTAAAAGCAGTCGGGAGGGTCATTGCTTCCCACGCCGCTTGGAGGACGCCCTGGATCCGTGCGTCTGCTTCCTCTTTACGCACTTGCCGTGGACGAGCTTCTTGCTCTTGGCGCACTTGACCGTCTTCTTCTTCACAGCAGGCTTGGGCTTCGCTGGAGGCTTGGCCGCTTCGATCGGTGCGGGAAAGTTGCCTGGGCCTTCGAAAGTAACGCTGGAGGGGGTCGAGAAGGTTGGGGGCGGCGCGGGGACGCCTTGGCAGCCGGTACCCGTACACGCAGGTGGTGTTATCGGCGAGGTACCGTCGACCTGTACATCATAAAGATCAAACGCTTCATTCAGATCCCCCGGCACCAGCTGCGCACGCGTCGCAACAAACACCGCATTACCATCAGAACTCGCACCAATAAACCACGAGTTCCACTTGCTTGTGCCGCCTGAGAGCAGATACACACAGCCACCGTTCACCGCCGTCGCGCTGGTACAAGAACCCGCGTCTTCGCGCTCCCACTCATACACATCCTGAACACCATTCGTATCCTGCGGCACAAGCGGCTCAGCGCTATCAAAAAACACCCGGTCCCCACCATCAGACACCCACTGCGGCAAATACGTATCACTCCAACTGATCGGCAAAAACGCCGCCGCACCCTTCTCGTTCACCGGCGGCGCTTCTCCACTCGCGCTACACGACACGCAATACAACTGGTTCGCGTCCGCCTCAAACATGTAAACCTCATCCAGCCCCCCACTCGGATAGCCCGCGGGGAACCCAACAGCCGGCAACGCCCGATCAGACATAAACACCACACCACCACCATTACCAGACGTCACCCGCGCCGTCCGATCACCAAACCCAGGCTGCCAATCACCAAATTCACCTATATTCGAAAACACCGAAGTGATAAATGGGTTTGCCGCCTTGCCGTCCTCTTCGGACAGGGTCGCGACGAACACCGGTGACCATCCCGATGATCCGTGGCGCAGTAGGTAGAGGTTGGGAGCACCGTTCACTGGGAGACCGCCCTCACCGCTCGCACCGGATGCGAGCACCGCTTCTGAGACCAGGTATACGCTTTCGCCGTCTTCGCCGGCACCGACCACGCCGATGGCGTTCGTCGGCCCCAGCAGTTCCCGCGCGTGGTCTTCGATATCAAACCGGTAAAGCGCACCACTTTCCGTATAGAACGCAAACCGACCATCATCCCCCGACGTCCAGTACTGAGCCGGACCAGCCGAGACGGCTACTGTACACGCATCAGCAGGTACGGTACATTCACCTTCTGCGTCATATGGGCTTTCAGGTTGCCCTGAATTCTCTCTCAAAAAGATACGCCCGGCACCACTGGTCCAGTAGACACGACCGCCGTCGCTGGAAATCACACCACTCAAATCCGGCGGGTTGACCCTAGGCTGGCTCAAAGGCGGACCACCAAACATCGAGCCCTTCACGACTTCACCACTCTGAGACACATCGACCAAACCCAACACGCCACTAGCGGAATCGTAGAGATAGTTGCCGTTTTCGCCATTCGTGATTTCCTGTTTCACGTCGCTCTCGAGTTCTTCTTCCAACCTCCCACTACCAGCAAGCAACGCATCATTCGCCTCAAACAACAAATCACCAAACCCAGCCGAACCACCAGCAAATATCGGGATCGGCACCGAACGACCGATATTGCCACTATCCACTCCGTGGCTTCCGAACGCCTTCGGGCTACGGTTGCGTGGCTTGCCGAACAATGCACGGTAGGGGTTCTGCGGCACCGGTGCGCCGGGCGCGCCTACTTCGCACGCGCTTTCCTTCACCGTGCACGAATACAACACGCCGTATCCTTCACCCGGCGCACCTGCAGCCAACGGCGGGACTTCCGGCGCCGCAGCCAAGCCCGAGAGTACTACCCCGGCCGATAGGTCGTTGGAGAATCCTCCGTAGAAGCTGGCCTGGCGTGCTGGTGGTTGGATCACTGTCTGCGTCCAGCCACCCTCCGGGCCACGCCGCGCCACGTACTGGTTACCAAGCCCATTCCCTGCGGCCCCGAACCCACCCTTCGTTGGATCCGCCTGATAAGTCACTCTAGAGCCGTCCACCGCCGACGAAAACTGGAACTGTGTAGGCGTGCCCTCACTCACAGATTCAGCGCCTAGTGCGCGTGGTACGTATACGTCGGCGTCTGTGTTGCCGGGTGGTGTGACCATTTCGTAGACGCGGTTGTCTGGGAGTTCCCCGGTTTCTTCGGCGAAGGCAGCCTGAGCCGATACAGCGCCGAGGATCGAGATGCATAGAGCCAGGGTGGCGATCTTGGCTACGCCACAAGCGCGTAGGGACCAGCGCGCTGTGAGCTTGCCAGCAGCTGCCCGTGGAGATACGGGGGTCGAGAGGCTCATCACTTCCCTCGCCGCTTGGAGGACGCCCCGGATCCGTGCGTCTGCTTCCTCTTTACGCACTTGCCGTGGACGAGCTTCTTGCTCTTGGCGCACTTCACCGTCTTCTTCACAGCAGGCCTAGGCTTCGCTGGAGGCGCTGCCGCTTCGATGGGTGCGGGAAAGTTACCAGGGCCTTCGAAAGTGACGCTGGAGGGGGTAGCAAAGGATGGCGGGGGTGCGGGCACGCCCTGACAACCCGTACCCGTACACGCCGGCGGCGTGGGCGGCACAACACCACCAACCTGCACATCATAAAGATCAAACGCTTCATTCTGATCCGCCGGTGTCAACTGCGCACGCGTTGCAACAAACGCAGCATTACCATCCGAGTTCGCGCCGATAAACCACGAGTCGTACTTACTTGTCCCACCCGACAGTAGATACACACAACCACCATTCACCCCTGTCGCGCTGGTACAAGAACCAGTCCCTTCGCGCTCCCACTCATACACATCCTGCACACCATTCGTATCCTGCGGCACAAGCGGCTCAGCACTATCAAAAAACACCCTGTTACCGCCGTCAGAAACCCACTGGGGCAAATACGTATTACTCCAGCTAATCGGCAAATACGCCGCTGCGCCTTCCTCGTTCACCGGTGGCGCTTCCCCACTCGCACTACAAGACACACAGAACAATCGGTTCACATCCGCCTGGAACACATACACCTCATCCAACCCCCCACTCGAATACCCCGTGGGGAACCCGACAGCCGGCAACGACCGATCCGACATAAACACCACACCACCACCATTACCAGACGTCACCCGCGCCGTCCGACGACCAAACCCAGGCTGCCAATCACCAAATTCACCTTTATTCGCAAATATCGATTCGATAAACGGATCCGCTTCCTTGCCGTCCTGCTCGAACAAGGTCGCGACGAACACCGGCGACCACCCCGACGAGCCGTGACGCAACAGGTACAGGTTGGGGGCGCCATTCACCGGGAGGCTACCCTCACCGCTAGCATTCGACGTGAGTTCGGCTTCTGAGACCAGATAAATACTTTCGCCGTCTTCACTGGCACCGACCACACCGATCACGCCCGTCGGACCCAACAATTCCCGAGCGTGATCTTCCAGATCGAACCGGTACAACGCGTGGCTTTCCGTATAAAACGCGAACCGACCGTCATCCCCTGAGGCCCAGTACTGTGCCGGACCCGACGATACGGCTACTGTACACGCATCAGCAGGTACGGTACATTCACCTTCTGCGTCATATGGGCTTTCAGGTTGCCCTGAATTCTCTCTCAAAAAGATACGCCCAGTGCCACTCGTCCAATAAACACGACTACCGTCACTAGAAATCACACCACTCAAATCCGGAGGGTTGATACTCGGCTGACTCAAAGGCGGACCACCAAACGTTGAACCCCGCACAACTCCCCCACTAGACGACACATCGACCAAACCCAACACCCCGCCAGCCGAATCGTAGAGATAGTTGTTGTTTTCTTTGTTCGTGATTTCCTGTTTCACATCGCTATCGAGTTCTTCTTCCAACCTCCCACTACCAGCCAACAACGCGTCATTTGCCTCGAACAACAAATCACCATATCCGGCAGAGCCACCCGCAAATATTGGAATAGGCACCGAACGATCGATATTGCCGCTGTCTACACCATGACTCCCGAACGTTTCCGCATTACGGTTGCGTGGCTTGCCAAACAGCGCGCGGTAGGGGTTCTGCGACACCGAACCGCCCGGAACACCCGTTTCACAAGCGCTTTCCTTCACCGTACACGCATACAACACACCATAACCTTCACCAGGGGCACCCACAGCCAGTGGTGATACTTCCGGTGCGGCAGCCAACCCCGAGAGCACTACCCCAACTGACAGGTCGCTGGAAAATCCGCCATAGAAATTAGCCTGCCGTCCCGGTGGTTGGACCACATACTGTGACCAGCCACCATCAGGACCGCGTCGCGCCATATACTGGTTACCAAGACCACGGCCCGCGGCCCCAAACCCGCCCTTTGCCGGATCCGCCTGGTAAGTCACCGCTGAGCCATCCACTGCGGCGCTGAACTGGAAGGTGCTCGCTGTACCCTCACCGACAGGTTGGGCCAATGCTAGTGGCACATATACGTTCACGTCGTGATTGTTTGGTGGTGTGACCATTTCGTAGACGCGGTTGTCTGGGAGTTCCCCGGTTTCTTCGGCGAAGGCAGCCTGAGCCGATACAGCGCCGAGGATCGAGATGCATAGAGCCAGGGTGGCGATCTTGGCTACGCCACGAGCACGTAGGGACCAGCGCGCTGTGAGCTTGCCAGCAGCTGCCCGTGGAGATACAGGGGTCGAGAGGCTCATCACTTCCCCCGCCGCTTGGAGGACGCCCCGGATCCGTGCGTCTGCTTCCTCTTTACGCACTTGCCGTGGACGAGCTTCTTGCTCTTGGCGCACTTCACCGTCTTCTTCTTCACAGCAGGCCTAGGCTTCGCTGGAGGCGTTGCCGCTTCGATGGGTGCGGGAAAGTTACCAGGGCCTTCGAAAGTGACGCTGGAGGGGGTAGCAAAGGATGGCGGGGGTGCAGGCACACCCTGACAACCCGTACCCGTACACGCCGGCGGCGTCACCGGAACAACACCACCAACCTGCACATCATAAAGATCAAACGCATCATTCTGATCCCCCGGCACAAGCTGCGCACGCGTCGCTACAAACACCGCATTACCATCCGAGTTCGCGCCGATAAACCACGAGTCAGCTTTACTCGTACCACCCGACAACAAATACACGCAGCCACCGTTCACCGCCGCCGCGCTAGTGCAGGAACCAGTACCGCCGCGCTCCCACTCATACACATCCTGAACACCATTCGTATCCTGCGGCACAAGCGGCTCAGCGCTATCAAAAAATACCCTGTTACCACCATCAGAGACCCATTGCGGCAAATACGTATCACTCCAACTAATCGGCAAAAACGCAGCCGCGCCTTCCTGATTCACGGGTGGCGCTTCGCCACTCGCGCTACACGACACACAAAACAGCCGGTTCGCGTCCGCCTCAAACATGTAAACCTCGTCCAACCCCCCACTCGAATAACCCGTGGGGAACCCAACAGCCGGCAGCGACCGATCCGACATAAACACCACACCACCAGCATTACCAGACGTCACCCGCGCCGTCCGCCGACCAAACCCAGGCTGCCAATCACCAAATTCACCTTTTTCAGTATTCAATGTTCTGATAAATGGGCTCGCCGTTTTGCCGTCCTCTTCAGATAGTGTCGCGACGAATACTGGCGACCACCCCGACGAACCGTGACGCAACAAGTAGAGATTCGGAGCGCCACTTACCGGAACGGCACCCTCCCCACTCGCACCAGACGCCAGCAGCGCTTCTGAGACCAGATAAATACTTTCGCCATCTTCGCCGGCGCCAACAACCCCGATCACGCTCGTCGGGCCCAACAATTCCCGAGCATGGTCTTCAAGATCAAACCGATACAGTGCGCGGCTTTCCGTATAAAACGCGAACCGGCCATCATCCCCCGACGCCCAATACTGCGCCGGACCAGCCGACACCTGCACAGTTTCAACACCACCCAAACGCACATAGATACGACTCGTCGTCTCATCAGTCCAGTAAACACGACTACCGTCGCTAGAAATCACACCACTCAAATCCGGGGGGTTGACTCTGGGCTGACTCAGAGGCGGACCACCAAAGGTCGAACCCCCCACAACCTCCCCGCTCTCAGACACATCGACCAAGCCCAACGCACCGCCAGCCGAATCATAGAGATAATTATTGTTTTCTTTATTCGTGATTTCCTGTTTCACATCACTATCGAGTTCTTCTTCCAACCTCCCGCTACCAGCAAGCAACGCATCATTTGCCTCAAACAACAAGTCACCAAATCCAGCAGAACCACCCGCAAACAACGCCACTGGAAGACCTATGTTGCCAGTGCCCGCACTATGAGTACCGAATTCTTCTGCGTTGCGATTGTGTGGCTTGCCAAACAACGCGCGGTAGGGATTCCGTGATGCCGGTGCACTAGGCGAACCTACTTCGCACGCGCTTTCCTTCACAGTGCACGCATACAACACTCCATACCCTTCACCCGGCGCACCTGCGGCCAACGGCGGGACTTCCGGTGCCGCCGCCAGACCCGAGAGTACCACCCCAGCCGACAAGTCGGGTGAGAACCCGCCATAGAAGCTAGCCTGACGCGCTGGCGGCTGGACCACCGTCTGCGACCAGCCACCCCCTGGACCGCGCCGCGCCACATACTGGTTACCAAGACCATTACCCGTAGCCCCAAACCCACCCTTCGTCGGATCCGCCTGATAGGTAACTGCCGAGCCATCCACCGCGACCCCAAAGGGGAACCGCGTCGGCACTCCCTGACTGAGGGGCACCCCTGTTCCAATGGCCTGTGGTACGTAGACGTTCACGTCGGTGTTGCCTGGTGGTGTGACCATTTCGTAGACGCGGTTGTCGGGGAGTTCACCGGCTTCTTCGGCGAAGGCAGCCTGAGCCGATACAGCGCCGAGGATCGAGATGCATAGAGCCAGGGTGGCGATCTTGGCTACGCCACGAGCGCGTAGGGACCAGCGCGCTGTGAGCTTGCCAGCAGCTGCCCGTGGGGATACGGGGGTCGAGAGGCTCATCACTTCCCTCGCCGCTTGGAGGACGCCCTGGATCCGTGCGTCTGCTTCCTCTTTACGCACTTGCCGTGGACGAGCTTCTTGCTCTTGGCGCACTTGACCGTCTTCTTCTTCACAGCAGGCTTGGGCTTCGCTGGAGGCTTGGCCGCTTCGATCGGTGCGGGAAAGTTGCCTGGGCCTTCGAAAGTAACGCTGGAGGGGGTCGAGAAGGTTGGGGGCGGCGCGGGGACGCCTTGGCAGCCGGTACCCGTACACGCAGGTGGTGTTATCGGCGAGGTACCGTCAACCTGCACATCATAAAGATCAAACGCATCATTCTGATCCCCCGGCACCAGCTGCGCACGCGTCGCAACAAACACAGCATCACCATCAGAACTCGCACCAATAAACCACGAATCCGCTTTACTCGTCCCACCCGACAGCAAGTACACACAGCCGCCGTTCACCGCCGTCTCACTACTACACGAACCCGTGCCTTCGCGCTCCCACTCATACACATCCTGAACACCATTCGTATCCTGCGGCACCAACGGCTCAGCACTATCAAAAAACACCCGGTCACCACCATCAGAAACCCACTGCGGCAAATACGTATCACTCCAGCTAATCGGCAAAAACGCCGCAGCGCCCTCCTCGTTCACCGGCGGCGCTTCCCCACTCGCGCTACACGACACGCAATACAACCGGTTCACGTCCGCCTCAAACATATACACCTCATCCAACCCCCCACTCGAATAGCCCGCGGGGAACCCAACAGCCGGCAACGCCCGATCCGACATAAACACCACACCACCACCACCAGACGTCACCCGCGCCGTCCGACGCCCAAACCCAGGCTGCCAATCACCGAATTCACCTTTCAGTGCACTCAGTGAGTTGATAAATGGGCTTGCCGTTCTACCATCCTCTTCGAACAACGTCGCTACGAACACTGTGGACCATCCTGAGGACCCGTGACGTAGTAGGTAAAGGTTGGGAGCACCGCTCACCGGTACAGCACTCTCTCCATTCGTGCCAGACGGGAGTACCACTTCTGAGACCAGATATATACTTTCGCCGTCTTCAGTGGCACCGACGACACCGATCACACTTGTTGGCCCTAGCAGTTCTCGGGCGTGATCTTCGATATCGAACCGGTAAAGCGCACCGCTTTCCGTGTAGAACGCAAACCGGCCATCATCCCCCGAGGCCCAGTACTGTGCCGGACCAGCTGAGACGGCTACTGTACACGCATCAGCAGGTACGGTACATTCACCTTCTGCGTCATATGGGCTTTCAGGTTGCCCTGAATTCTCTCTCAAAAAGATACGCCCGGCACCACTCGTCCAATATACCCGATTCCCGTCGCTGGAAATCACGCCACTCAAATCCGGCGGATTGATACTTGGCTGGCTCAAAGGCGGGCCACCGAGTGTCGACCCCCTCACAACTTCCCCATTCTCAGACACATCCACCAAACCCAGCACGCCATTAGCCGAGTCGTAGAGATAGTTGTTGTTTTCTTTGTTCGTGATTTCCTGTTTCACGTCACTGTCGAGTTCTTCTTCCAACTTCCCACTACCAGCAAGCAACGCGTCGTTTGCCTCAAACAACGAATCACCAAACCCAGCCGAACCACCAGCAAACACAGGAATCGGCACCGAGCGATCAATATTGCCGCTGCCTACACCATGGCTTCCGAATGTTTCCGCGTTACGGTTGCGTGGCTTACCGAACAACGCATGATAGGGGTTCTGCGGCACTGGACCACCCGGCACACCTACTTCGCATGCGCTTTCCTTGATGGTGCATGCGTAGAGCACGCCATACCCTTCACCCGGCCCACCCGCTGCCAACGGCGGAACTTCTGGTGCTGCCGCCAAACCCGAGAGCACTACCCCAGCCGACAAATCGCTGGAGAACCCACTATAGAAGCTGGCCTGACGAGCCGGCGGCTGGATTACGGTCTGCGACCAGCCACCCTGAGCACCACGCCGCGCCACGTACTGGTTACCCAGCCCGTTGCCCGCAGCTCCGAACCCACCCTTCGTCGGATCAGCCTGATACGCCACCGCTGAACCATCCACCGCCGCCCCAAACTGAAACTGGGTGGGCGTACCCTCACCAATAGATTGGCCCCCTAGCGCGCGTGGTATGTATACATTTGCGTCTCCGTTGTTTGGTGTGACCATTTCGTAGACGCGGTTGTCGGGGAGTTCCCCGGTTTCTTCGGCGAAGGCAGCCTGTGTGGGGAGCAGCCCGAGCGCGAGGATGGCAAGCGTGGCGGTGAGCGCGGTGATGCGCGGCGTGTGTGCCAGCGTGTGTCGTGCGTGGTCGTGGGGGTTGATGGATCCGGTGGCCGGATTCGAACCGGCATCTGGCGAGCGAAAATCGCCGATGCTGCCTTTACACCACACCGGAAAAAAGAAGCGTGTCATTAGTTCTTTCCCCGCTTACCCTTGCTGGTCTTGGGACCATACTTCGAGTGGGCTTGCTTCTCGCACTTCGTTCTCTTCGCGCCCTTAGATTTCTTGCACGCCTTCAGTGCTTTGGCGAGCTTCTGGGCCTTCGTCAGGGACTTCGGCGTACCTATCGCTTCACCGGGTTCCTTCGTACCTGGTACGGGTGCGATCGCGGTGAGGTTTGGGAACGTCGCGGCCGGCGGGCTGACCGTGACCGTGCCTGCAGGTGGGGCTTCGCTGCCTCCTTGGAGCGGAGGCTGCGATGGCCGTGCGGGCGCGGTCGTGAACTGCATGTCGGCTCCCTCGGTGATTTCGCCGAGGGCGTTGATCGCGACGAGGCGGTAGTGGTAGGTCGTGCCTGGAGTGAGCGTGTTGAGGTGGATTGGTCCTGTAGCGACGGACGTTGCTTCTGAGCCGGCGAGGGTTGAGGTCGTGCGCTGCCCGTAGCTGGTGGTGGGGCCGTATTCGATCGTGTAGTGAGTTTCCAGACCCTCGGGGTTGACCGTACCCGAGACCGTGGCGGTGCCGGAGCCGTTATGAATTCCGCGGCGCCGGTGGTGGCGGTGGGTGGGGTTGGTGTTTTGAAGCTCTGGACCACGGGCATACCGGCGGTGGTGCCGATCGTGTTGGTCGCCGTCGACGCGGTAGTAGTACTTCGTGCCGGGGTCAGGACGCCGCTAGGTCTTCGCGCGGACGGTCTGGCCGCTGTTGCCCACGGGGAGCGTGCCGCCGGGGACCTTCGTGCCGTTGCCTTCGAGTAGGACCGATTCTTCGGTGGCGTATTCGAAGAGGTATGTCGCTTCGCGGTAATTTGGGTTGAGCTGGGCTTCGAGGGTCGCGCTCGTGGAGATGACGAACGCGACGCTTTCTGATTCGATCAGGGGTTGTGCGTTGGGGCGTCGTGAACTGGCCGAGGCCTTCGGTTTCGCCGGTCGCGTTGGTCGCGACGACACGGAAGTGGTAGGTCGTTTCGCTCTGCAATCCGTTCACGGGCAGCGAGATGCCTTGGAGACCGCCGCCTTCCAGGCTCGCCGGATCACAGGGTGTGAGGGGCCCGTAGGAGGAGGTTGTTAGCCCGTACTGGATTTCGCAGATGGTGGTCTGGTAGTCGGGTTCGACTTGTGCTTCGAGTGTCCCTTCGAGCGGGGTCGGGAAGGACGCGTTCTCGTTTTCAACCACGGGCTTCGTCAGCGCGGGGACTTCTAGTTTTTCGACCGGGCCGTTGGTGGTGCCCGTTGTGTTTGTCGCGATCACACGGTAGTAGTACGTGGAGCCCGGTGTCAGGGTCGTTGCCCGTGGCGGCGTTCGCGGCCTGCGCGGGTCCACCCGTGACGGTGGTTGTGCCTTTGAGGGTGACGATCGTCCCTTCGAGCGTTTCACCGGTGGCTTCGGTGGCGTACTGGAAGGAGTAGCTCGTTTCCTGATAGTCGGGGTTCAGCTGCGCTTCGAGCGTTCCTTCAAACGGCGTCACACCCGTAGCGCTCTCGCTTTCCACCGTGGGCTTTTCCAGGGGTGATGTTTTGAATTCCGCGTCTGGGCCTTCGGTCTTGCCGGTCGCGTTTGCCGCGACGACACGGTAGTGATATGTTTTGTTCGCTTCCAGGCCCGTCAGCGGCTGTGATATGCCCTGCAGGCCGCCACCTTCCAGGCTCGCCGGACTACACGGCGTGTGTTTCCCGTAGGACGTGGTGGGGCCGTATTCGACTTCGCACGTGGTGATCTGGTACTCGGGGTTGACTTCGGCGCCGACGGTCTCTTCGAACGGCGTTACGCTCGTGCTCGTCTCGTTTTCAACTTTGGGCTTTTCCAGCGTCGAGTGTCGTTAGTTCCGTATCCGCCCCTACGGTCTTACCCGTCGCGTTCTGCACGAGCACCCGGAAGTGCAGGACGGTACCCGGAGTGAGCTGCGAGATCGTCGCGCTGCGGGCTGTTCGCCCCCGCCGAGGGTTCCCTGTTCGCACGCTGCTTCTTTGCCATACGCGCTCGTCGGCCCGTACTGGAAGACGCACGACGTGGACTGGTTCTCGGGGTTCACCATCGCTTCCAGGCGCGCTTCAAACGGCGTCACCTGCTTGGCCTCCGAGACGACACCGGGCGCCAAAGCACGTGTCGTGAACGTGTAAGGGCTGACCGTACGTCGTTTCCGTCGGTTCGCCCACGGGCGTGAACGTCGCCACGACACAGACCGTATACTCCGTACTTGGCTCCAGACCCGTAACCGGCGTGGAGACCTCGATCCCCTTCCCGATCCCTTCCAAGCCTTCCGGGGTTATCGTCCCACCTTCACAGCCAGGGCCCGCGTTATACGCAAACTCATAGCCAGCGGTACCACTACTGCAGCGGGTTCAATTCACCATTGAACACCGCCGAGGTACCGGTAACAGACTTCGCTTCCCGCGTCACCGGCACTTCCGGCGCCGCCAACGCCGACGCGCTGAAACACAACAGCACCGCGGGTACGACAAGGGCGCAGAGCGCGACCCGGATCAGTCTTACGAGCACGCATCGTTACTCCCTCCCCTTGCCGTTAGAACCACTTGACTTCCTACCCTTCGCCTTCGCCTGCTTCCTCTTCGGTTTCTTGGCCGCCTTCTTCTTCGGACAACCAGTGACCGTCACCGGCGTGGACTGGTGGATCACAGCACCATCCTGCGCCGTAAACGCAGTCGGCATCATCAGCTTCTGCCCACAGAGGCTGTAGTTAGCCTTCGCCGGCACGTTCGCCGTCAGCGCCGAGTACTTCCCCCTGGGCAACGTCAGTTCAAACGAGCTGAAGGGAACATCCGGCGTACTCTTGAACGTGCTGCTCGTGATCCCAGCTTTGCTGATGAACGTCGAACCGACGAGCTCGACGGTAACGCCATAGCCCTGCAGCATCACCTCGAGGCTCGGGAACGCTTCCCCACCATGGGAGACGAAGAACGCAGGGCCTTCCAACGGGACCGGCAGAATCGGCGTGATCACCTTCGCACGACCAACCACCGACGCCGCAGGGCAACCTGCCGGGTTGGATTCAAACTGCGCCGAGGTACACGCCTTCTGCAACGTCGTCAACCGCGACGGGAGCTGCTTGGGCAGATCGACCTTCACCGAGGCGATGTTCGACTGCGAGGAGGCCTGGTTCGCACCCAGCGCACCCGATGGGTAGACGATCTTCGCCGTGAGGCTCGCACCCTGCGCTTTGCTCGCCCTCCCCGCGGTCGAGACTTTGAAGTTCGGCGCGAACTTCAACGACTGGCACGACCCCATCTGGAAATGGCTGGAGATCGCAGCCTTCGCGCCTTCATCGCTATACGCCGTACCCGAGAACGCCTGCGGACTGCAGTTCGTCGGATTGAACATGAACCCGTGACGATCGATGATCGCATTGATCGAACGAACATCCGTCGGGATCCCATCCAAGATCGTCGGAATCGAATGCGGACCCGACGCATCCGTCGTAATCGTGATCTGCGCCGTATGCGGATCCACTTCGATCCTGCGCACGCACCACGTTCGTACCAAGGTTGAACGGGCCGGCCACGACCGGCGTCACAATCGACAATCCAAACGGCGCACCGTCATACGGCCCGGTCAGATAGATCGGGGTCGGAGGCGCGTTCTGCTGAGGTATATAGAACGGGTACGGACCCGGGCCCGGCGCCGACAACCGTATGCCCGATCTGCGAGGAGGCAGGGCACGTCCCTTCGCTGGCCTGCGGTTCACCACACAGCGGGACCGAGGCGATCATCCCCGACAGCCCCTCCGGAGTCTTGAACGACAGGCTCGAGAAACGCTGCTGACCATCACCACGCTGCAGCAACATCGAGAAGTCCGTGTAGCCACCCGCCTGATCGGTCGTCGACCCCGCCGTCATCATCGGCGCGAACGGCAATCGGGTTCGCACACGGCGAGCCACCCGGGCCGCTATCGATCGTGAAGTTGCCTTCCACGAGCGCGTTTTTCGACGAACGGACTGCTCCACGGCGTGAATTCCGTCGTTTGTCGTATACACCCGGCACGTCGGCGGAGTCACGAGCGCGGCCTGCGCACCACCGCTGAACGACAGCTTGAATTCATTGAACGGCGCGTCCGGCGTATTTTCAAACGTCGTCGACCAGCTGGCCCGTCACCGCGTTCAAATGCACGGTCCCGACGAGCTTCAAGTTCACACCATCGCCCGAGGCCGCGACCAGGAGCTGCAGGTTCGGGCGGGTTTGACTGCAGCACATACACATTGCCCTTCAACCTGTCCGGCAACAGCGGCGTCTGGATTTCGTCTTCGCCGACTTTCGATGCTGCGGGACACGACGGCGGGCCGTCCTCGGACTTCCTTTTCGGCTTCCGGGCCACCGACGTTCTCTTCAGAGGCCTGACACGCCACCAGACCCGTGGCCTGGCCCGGGTTGACCGCCATCCCTTCGGGCAACACCACCGTCGTATCTCTGAGGCTCGACGTCGCCAGACCTTCCGGATTCAACCCCTGGGGAACGCGCACGCTCGCGGTCAACCCCGCGGGGGTATCGGCCTCGCTGGTGTCCGGGGCGACGTTGATCGAGGGCGTGAAGTGTACGAGGCGTTCACAGCCGGTGATCCCGACGGGGGTACCTTCGTTGTTACTCCACGAGGTGCTGGCTTGCGCGAAAGCCCCTGCTTCCTGCCACGTTCCGAGCGTCTTCGATACTGAACGTCAGCGGAGCTCCGCACGACGTCGGCAACGACAGCAGCGGCCTCTGTCCTTCCTGCGCCAGTTCACCGGCCGACTTTTCTTCCCCTTTCCCTTCGGCCAGATGTTTACCGGGAAAACCCCAGATCGTCGTGCTGTTGAATACGATTTTGCGCTGCGGGACCACGGGCACGTTCTCTGTAATCCCATAGTCCCCACCACTACGCACACGCGCATCCAGGAACGTGCTCGTACCATTGAAGTTGAACCCGAACTGCGCCGCGTTCCCCGGCGAGGGAACCATGTTATACACATTCTCCGCGAAACTCCCGAGACCTGACAGGTTCGCATGATTTTCACCGATCAAGCTCGCCGACGGGCATTCTTCACCATCGAATTGCTCGCGCGTGCACTCCGGTACCGCGCTCGGTTCACCGATCAGGCCCGGCGGCAGGTTCACGTCCAAATCCTGCGGATCGCCAACGGTCGGGGCTTCATAACCACCGCCAATACCACGGCTGTTGAGCGCAAACACCACCGTGATCGCATACGGATGCGAACCGGCCTGCGTATCGACGGTCCCATCGGCATTCGTCAGCCACGCGTCGAAGTTCGCGAACCCCAATCCCGCCGGCTTGGAGCTGAACACCACCGGCACCCTCGCGTCCGCCGAACCCAACGCACCGCCACCGCTGACCGATACCAGGTCAACCGGATTAGTATCATTCGATGCGCTGGCTGCGACACGCACCGGGATCGTCACGCTCTCACTGGGACCCCCGGCCGGTGGGAGCGAAGTCAGTTTGCACGTCACTTCCGTCGTACCTGAGCACCCAGGCGTCTCCTCTCCTTTACCGCCTTCTCGAGCTTCTTCCCCTTCCGGCCCTTCCAGCACCTTACTTACGGCTTCCAGCCCGGCCGGCAATTTATCGACAAGCGTTGGGCCTTCACTTCCCGTTCCAGCACCGGTGTTATACACATACAATTCGAGCACACCATCGCCGCCCGGATGCAGATTCGTCGGCGCGAAACGCCCGAACACCTCCCACCCCGGCCGCGCTTCTTCAGCAAACGCCGCGGTGCTCGAACACAACGAGACACCGGCAAACGCGCCAAGCGCAACCAGGGTGAGGAGATGCCGGCGGGCGAGCCCGGCCGAACGAGACAGCTTTGAAATCGAATTGGGCACACCACTCCCTTTGGTGTGAACGCGGCCACAGAGCGTCGCGAACCGACCCGTCTTCGACGCGGCAACAGGCTTCGCGATGTTCTCTGCTGGTCTCACCTTGACTCCTCGGTTCTCGTGGGATTTGACGTGCGGTCAGTGGAAATCTGCTGTGCTTGCCCCTTGCGCTCAGTGGGTGTCGTGTGCTCGAGCTCCCGCGCGGCCGCGGCACGCCCGCGGTAGGGCAGCACAACCATTGCCATCAGCGGGTCCAGCAACTCCACGAGCGCGCCCGCGGGCCGGGGCTCGCAGAGACGCGCGTGGATCAGGCCGAAGGCGGCGCCGATCGTTCCCTCGGCGGTCAGCGGTGGCAGCTCGTGCGGTGCCTCGTGGCCGGCGCGGCCGCCGTCATCGATCGCCTCGATCAGTTCTCCCAGCACGAGCGCGCGGCGCGCGAGCACGCGCGGGCCGGCGGCGAGCGCTTCGACGAACACGAGCCGCGCGAGCGCGCGATCCTCCTCCAGGCGTTCCAGCAGCACCGCCAGGCACGCGCGGATCCGCGCTGTCCACTCGCGCTGCGATCGCCACGCGGGCGTGGCCGCGAACGCGAGCCCGTCGACGCCGCGGTCGAACGCCGCGAGAAAGCAGTCTTCGCGGTCGCGGAACAGCTCGTAGAAGACCCGCTGCGAAATCCCCGCGCGGCGCGCGAGGCCACGCACCGTGGTCTGCCGGTAGCCGAACTCGTCGACGGCCGCGACCGTCGCGTCGAGCAGCCGCGCGCGCTCGGCCTCGGTGACCGGCGCCCCGGCGCCGACGAGACGCAACCCGCACGGACCGCAGGGGTTGGGACCCCCGAGCCGCGGCGCCCGGATGCGCCCAGCCTCCGGACCCATCAGCATGCCCGTCCCCATGGGACTCACGCGAGTACGACCCCTCTTCATCGCTCCAGCCCTCTCCCCTTGCATCCCCTGAAAGCGCTCTGGGTCGGCCTAAACTGAAGGCCACCCCGAACCTGATCCATTTCCATGCCCCTTGACAGGAGCACCTCACTTGCAAACTATAATCACATGTGTTTGACAAATGCAAGTAAGAACTGTCAAGGGCGGGATTAGCGGCTTTGTAGAGCCAAATCCAGGTAGGTCAAGTCCGCGCGGCCAGAGGCTTGATATTTGACTCGGAGAGCAAGTCAAGGGGTCAAGCAGCGCAGGATCCGGACTTTGGCCCGATCGCTATATCGGCCACCTTTTCCACCGAGGGAACTCGAGTCCCAAGCTGATCGGGCCAAAGTCCGGACCTGCTTGGCCGAGACAGCCTTACCCCGGCGGAATGCGTAAGTACGGCAGCGCGAAGGACATGATCTGACCGAAGGCGGGGGCGGCGACGGTGCCGCCGTAGATCGAGCCGTTCTGGGGTTCGTCGACGACGACCGCGCACAGCAGCTTCGGGTCGGTCGCCGGGGCGAAGCCGATGAACGAGGCGACATAGGCGGTTTCGGAGTATTCGCCGGTCGCCGGGTCGACCTTGCTCGCCGTGCCGGTCTTGCCCGCCAGTTCGTAGCCCGGGATCGAGACCTCGCTCGCGGTGCCCCCCGGCGCGAGCACGCCCTTCAGCATCGTGCGGATCTCGGCGGAGGTCTTCGCGGAGATCACGCGCTGCCGGCCGGCTCGGGCTGGGGCCGGCCGTCGATCGCGCCGATCACGTGCGGGCGGCGCAGGATCCCGCCGTTGGCGATCGCGGAGTAGGCGCTCACCATCTGCATCGGCGTCACGAGCTCGCCCTGGCCGATCGGCAGGTTGCCCATCGAGGAGCCCGAGTATTCGCTCGGCGGCAGCGTCACACCCGTTTCCTCGCCCGGCAGTTCGACGCCGGTACGCGCGCCGAAGCCGTATTTGTGCACCCATTGGTTGAACCGTTCGGGGCCGTCCAGCGCGCCGATCTTGATCGCCCCGACGTTGCTCGACTGCGCGAGGATTTCGGCGGTCGTGAGCGTCTCTTCGCCGTGTTCCTCGGCGTCGTGGATCGTGCGGTTGGCGACCTGGATCTGGTCGGGGATCGCGAACGGGGTGCTCGGCGTGATCAGGCCGCTTTCCAGGCCGCCGGAGACCGCGACGACCTTGAACGTCGAGCCCGGTTCGTAGTTGAAGCTCACCGCCCGGTCCTCCGTCGCCCCTGCGGGCGCTGCCGAGGGGTCGTTGGCATTGACCTGGGGCCAGTTCGCGAGCGCGAGGATCGCGCCGGTGTTCGGGTTCATCACGATCGCCGTCGCGTCTTTCGGCGCGTACACCTTCGCGACCGCGCCGAGCACGTTTTCCGCGCGCCGCTGGATGTTCGCGTCGAGCGTCAGCGACAGCGACGCGCCCGAGGCCTCGGGATGGACGTTGTCGATCGAGATCGGCTGCCCCAGCGCGTCGCTGACCACGCGCCGTTCGCCCGCGCGACCGTGCAGAATCGAGTTGTTCGAGTACTCCAGGCCCGTCAGCCCGTTGCCTTCGGTGCCGACGAAGCCGAGCAACTGCGCCGCGAGCGTGCCGCGCGGGTACACGCGCCGCATCACCGGCGCGCCGGAGATCCCGGCGATGTTCAGACCCAGCACCTGCTGCGCCTGCTTTGCTCCAAGCGCGCGCGCGAGGTACACGAAGCCGGTGTGCTCGCTCAGGTCGGCCAGCAGCGTCGCCTGGCTGACCCCGAGCAGCGGCGCGAGCTTCTGTGAGACCGCTAGCGGTTCCTTGACCAGGTACGGCGTCGCCGAGATGTCCTGCGCGGGCTCTGAGACCGCGAGGTCGATCCCGTTGCGATCGGTGATCGTGCCGCGCTGCGCGGGCACCGTTTCCGCGGTCAGCTGCTGGTCGCGCGCGGCCTGGCGCAGCGTCCCGCTGTGGATCGTCCCCAGATACAGCGTGCGCCCGGCCGCGAGCACGAGCAGCAGGAAGAAGACCCCGAAGATCGCGCCGATCCGGCTCTGGACGACGGCCACCCGCTTTAGCCCCCGGTGCCGCCACCGGTCGCGGTCGTCGCGCCCTGGCTCGAGCCCGCCGTTTCGCCGGCGCCGGCGCCGCCCGCGGTGCCTGCGGCGCCCGCGCCGGAGGACGGGGCCTGCGCGGTCGTGCTCGAGTCCGATTCGGTGCCGGTGCCGGCGCTCGTGCCGGTGCTTGCGGGCGCCGTGGCTGCGGAGGTGTCGCCCGTCCGGCCGGTCGCTTCGGGGGGAGAGCCTGCAGTCGCGGCGCCCGTCGCAGTCGCGGCTTCGCTTTCGGCGCTCGCGCCCGTGGCCGTGGCCGTGGTCGTGCCCGCTTCAGAGGTGGCGCCCGCCGTCGCGGCTTCGCCGGCGCCGGCCGTCCCACTCGTGGCTTCCGCGCCCGCGTTCGCTTCCGTTCCCGTTCCCGTTTGCGCGGTCGTGGCCGTACCCGACGTCGCGCCGCTGCCGGTCGACGAGGTCGTGGCCGCCGCGCTCAGCGCCGCCGCGGCCTTGCTCGACGTCGCTCGCGGAGTGCGATGTCAGGAAGCGCAGCGTCCCGGCCGGGATCAGTTCCATGCCGTCGCGCGCGGCCTGCGCTTCGATCTGTTCGCCCGCGCCCGCTTCGGAGTTTTCGGCGCTCAGCGTCGCGTTCTCGCGCTGCAGCAGCGCTTCGCGCACGAGCGAGCGGCCGATCCCGGCGTTCAGCTTCAGCAGCACCAGCTGCATCGTCACGATCCCGATCAGCGCGAACGCGATCACCCCGATCCACACCCGTCCGCGGATCAGGCGGTCGAGCAGCCGGTGCGTCGCGACCGCCTCGGCGAGGCCGAGGGCGTCGCAGTGGGCCCGTCCACACGCGCGCCTGGGGCGTGCGCCATGCCGTGCGGGGGCGCGGCGGCCCGGGGTACGAGCGGGGCTGGCGGGGCCGGAGACGCGCCGCGGCCTGCGCGTCGCGGGCGCTCGCCGCGGACCGGTGGTGCGCCGCGGGTGGATCGCGGGCGCCGCGGCGGCGGCGCTGGCGGCCGGTGGTGTCATGGGGTCTCCTCCTCGATGTCGAGAGCGTGCTCGCGGGCGAGCGTGTCCTCCTGCGGCGGCCTCATGTCGCGCCTCCCGCTCCAGCGCAGCTTCCTCGCCGCCCGCAGCCGGGCCGAGCCCGCGCGCGGGTTGTCGCGCGACCTCGCCGGCGGTGGGCATGATCGCGCGGCGCGCGAGCAGCGCGGCCTCGGCCTCGCGCCCGCAGCCGCAGACCGGCATCTCGGGCGGGCAGATGCAGCCGCGCGCGCGCTCGGTCAGGAAGCGCTTCACGCGCCGGTCCTCGAGCGAGTGGAAGGAGATCCCCGCGAGCACGCCGCCCTCACGCAGCAGCTCCCAGGCGAGCGGCAGGCCGCGGTCGAGCTGGCCGAGCTCGTCGTTGACGGCGATCCGCAGCGCCTGGAAGGAGCGCTTGGCGGGATGGCCGCCGGCGAAGCGCGCGGGCGCGGGGATCGCGGAGTTGATCGTGTCGACGAGCTCCACCGTCGTCTCGATCGGCGCCTGCGCGCGGCGGCGCACGATCGCGCGGGCGATCGCGGTCGGCGTGGCGCTCCTCGCCGAAGTCGCGCAGCGCGCGCGCCAGGCGGCGCTCGTCCCACTCGGCGACGATCTCGCGGGCGCTCAGCTCCTGCTCGGGGTCCATCCGCATGTCCAGCGGCGCCTCGTAGGAGTAAGAGAAGCCGCGCTCGCGCGTGTCGACCTGCATCGAGGACATACCGAGGTCGAAGTAGGCGATGTCGGCCTGCTGCCCCTCTTCGACGAGCTGCTCGCAGCGCGTCGGCGTAGCTCGCGTGGATGAAGCGCACCTCGCAGGCGACCTCATCCGCCAGTTCCTCGAAGCGCTCCGCGGCCAGCGGGTCGCGGTCGATCCCGATGAACGTGCCCTCGGCGCCCAGGCGCCCGGCGATCAGCTCGGCGTGGCCGCCGCCGCCGAAGGTGCAGTCGATCGCGGTCTGACCGGGCTTAGGGTCGAGCAGGTCGATCAGCTCCCCGGCGAGCACGGGGATGTGCGTTCTTCTCATGTCAAGCAGGATGGTCGACACGCGCGGTTATCTCTGCGACGCCGCTCAACAGCGTCGGTCGATGATCGTTCCAGCTGCCTCTGTCCCACAGCTCCAGGCGGTCGCCCACCCCGACGACGACGACCTCCTTCTCCAGGCCGGCGTGCTCGCCGAGGAAGCCGGGGACCATGATCCGCCCGGCGGCGTCGAGCTCCGCGTCCTGCGAGGAGCCGTAGAAGAAGCGCTCGAGCTCGGTCAGCCGCGGCGACAGGGGAGGAAGCTCCGCGAGCGCGCGCTGGGTGTAGGTCTCGTAGTCCTCCGGGCGCCAGATCCCGACGCAGGGCTTCAGGTCGACGGGCATCGCGATCACGACGCCCTCGGCCAGCGTCGCGCGGTAGCGGGCCGGCACCGTGAGCCGGTTCTTCGCGTCGAGCGTGTGATCGAAGGTGCCGCGGAAGGGGACCATTTTTGAGGGCGGTGTCGGAGGGACGGAGGGGCTGGCGTGCGGGTTTCAATTAGTTACCGAGCCGAGGTGGAGGAGTGGGAGGAGCCCCTCCACCCCGGCTCGCTTCCGCGAACTTACCCCACTTTCCCCCACAACGCAACCCTAATTGCACATTTTTTCCCACTTGACCCGTCCCAGCGGCCTTGAAAACGGCAAAAATGCCCGCTCAGAGGCCTTTTCCGGGCGAGGCCCCGTTGGTACCGCCGGCGGCCTTGGAAGTGCAAGTCCCGCTGCATTCCCGCCAGTTGCGATGTCTCTTGCAGATCGCCTGCCGCTCGAGACCTCGCCGCGCCCCCCGCTTCTTCGCGCCACCAATACCTCGCCGGATCCTCCGCGCAAGGGAGTCGATCGACGAGGGTCACTCCTCGATCCCGCAGGTAGTTGCGCGGGCGAGCGCCAGACGACTACGATCGCTTCATGCCAACTCACCGCCCGCGCCGCGCCCGCCGCGCCTACCCTCCTCGTACTCGCCGCCGCCGTCCTCGCGCTCGCCGGCTGTGGCTCCTCCTCTTCGCCCGGCAGCTCCGCCGACCCCGCGAGCGTGGTCCCGGCCTCCGCGCCGCTGTACCTCGGTGCCGTCGTGCAGCCCGGCGGCTCGCTGAAGAGCAGCGCAACCGCCGCCGCGACGACGCTCACCCACCAGCCCGACTCCTACGCGCGCCTGGCCGCGGTACTCCAGGCCCCCGGCAGCCCGCCGCTGACCTACAGCCACGACCTCGCGCCGTGGCTGGGGACCAACGCCGGGATCTTCCTCACCTCGCTCTCCACCTCCGGCGGCGGCGACCACGCAGCTGCAGCAGCTGCTCGGCGAGGTCCTCCAGGGCGGCGCCTCGAGCACGCCGAGCGTGTGGCCGTTCGCATCCGGTGTCCAGGGCGCGATCGTGCTCGACACCAGCGATTCCTCGAAGGCCGCCTCGTTCATCTCGACCGAGGCCGGGCACGCCGGAGCGCACCCCGCCAGCTACCGCGGCGTCGACTACCAGGCGACATCCAGCGGCGAGGCCTTCGGGGTCGTCGATCGCCTCGCCGTGCTCGGCACCGTCACGGGCCTGCACGACGTGATCGACACCTCGCTCGGTGGCCCCTCGCTCGTGCACGCGGCCGACTACGCGAAGCTGCTCGCAAGCGCCCCCTCCGGTGCGCTCGCGCACGTCTACTCGAACCCCACCGTCACCGGCTCCAACGCATCGAGTGGCGCCTCGTCCGCGACGGGCGCGGGCGCAAAGGGCCTCGGCGGCCTGGTCGGGCTACTCGGCGGCGCCCGCACGGTGAACCTCTCGCTCGTGCCCTCCTCCAACTCGATCGCGCTCGACGTCGACAGCCTTTCCACCTCCTCCGCCGCGGCAGGTGGCGGCGGGTTGACGGGCTCCGCCGCCGCGGGCGCCCAGGCGCTCGGCGAACTGCCGGGCGAATCGTGGCTCGCCGCCGGGCTCGGCAACGCCGGCGCCACGCTCTCCGGCGACGTGCAGGCGCTCCACGGCCTGGCCTCGTTGATCGGCTCGCTCGGGAGCTCCTCCGGCGCGGGCGCCGCGAACGAAGAAAGCTCCGGCGGCTTCGACGTGAAGGGCCTGCTCGAAGGGATCCTCGCCCCCCTGTCGGCGCTCAGCGCCCCCGGCGCCCAGAGCCAGCACGACTTCCTCAGCTGGATCAGCTCCGCCGGGCTGTTCGCCGGCGGCAGCGGGATCGTCAACCTGCGCGGCGGGATCGTGCTCGACTCGACCAACCCCTCGCTGTCGAAGGCCGCGGTCGCGAAGCTCGGCGCCGCGCTCGAAAAGTCCGGCGGCTCGGTGCACCCGATCTCGATCCCCGGCACCGACGCAGCGATCTCCGCGCGCGTGAACGGCCTGCCGGTCGAACTCGACATCGCCAACGGCGTCGGCGCCGGCGGCCAGACGAAGTTCGTGATCGGCCTCGGCGAAGCCTCCGTGCAGGACGCGCTGAAACCGTCGAGCACGCTCGCCACCGCCGCCTCCACGAGCACCGCCGCCGGCACGCTCGGCGAAGGCATCCGGCCGAGCGTCGCTCGTCGAATTCGCCCCCCTGCTCTCGCTGCTCGAAGGGGTCGGCCTCAGCGAAGACCCGTCGATCTCCCACGTACTGCCCTACCTGCGCTCGCTCTCCACGCTCGTCGGCGGCGGCAAGAGCCTCGGCGGCGGGATCGAGCGCTACCGGCTCGTCGCCGGGCTGCAGTCCGGGCGGCTGACGACCGCTCCCACTCCCAGGAGGCGGCGTTTCTAAAAGGGGCTGGAAACACTATTGACTTTTAAGAGTGCGTGAAACTATGGTTATACGCATCTCTAAAAGTACAAACGACTTTCTGCTGTACATGTGCCTCGATCGTGACAAGAACGCGTGGAATTGTGACCAACGCGTACCGGAATGTGACGGTCTCCCTCAGCGGACGGGCAGCACCTTGTAGAAGACCGCCTGCCCATTCTCGACCCTGTCCGAGCCGTAGGGTCGAGAGCGTCGTTTCGCCGTCCGGTTCGATCGAGTAGCGGCCGATCACCGAGTCGCGGTTGCGGATCGCGAAGAACTGGTCGACGACCGCCTGGCGGTTGTTCCCGCGCACGCCGGCCCGGCGAATCGCCAGCAGCGCGGCGCTCATCGTCTCGTAGCCGTAGAGCGCGTAGGCGTTGCCTTCGCTGCCGAAGACCCGGCGGTAGCGCGCGAGCACCTGGGCGGCCGGGGGCGGATACAGGCTGACGGGGAGGATCGGCGTCGTCAGATACGTGTTCGCGCCCGCTTCGGCGCCGATTTCGGAGGTGAATTCGCTGTTGACCATGTCGCTGGAGCCGAGCAGCAGCAGCTTTGGATCGGCGCTGTGCAGCTGCTTCCACAGTGCCGCCGTGCCGGTCCCCGTGCCGCCGGCGAAGAACACGGCCTGCGCGCCGCTTTCGGCGACCTTCGCGACCTCGCTCTTGAAGCTCGTGGTCGCGCTCGTGTGGGTCATGTCGAGGCTGTCGTGCGCGGCCACCGCGATCCCCGCCCGCTGCGCGTCGCCGGCGACGATTTCCGACAGCGGCACCTCGAACGGCCCTTCGTCGTCGAGCACGTACAGCCGCTTCACGCCGAGGCCCTGCATCAGCCGCACCTGCGCTTCGGCCTGCGCCGGATCGCCGGGCTGCAGGCGCCCGAAGGTGCGCTGCCCGGAGGGGTAGAAGCGTTCGGGCTCGTCCTGGCCGGCGTCGAGCGAGGAGGTCAGCCCGACATACGGGCTCGAGGGGCTGATCTGGAGGATCCCGGAGGCGTTGATCAGCGGCAGCGAGACCGCGCTCGCGCCCGAGTTGTAGTCGCCGAGGTAGGCGATCGTGGAGGTGTCCTCGGCGGCCGTCTTCGCGTTCGTCGCGGTGATCCCCGGATCCCATTCGCCGCTCTTCGCGTTCGAGTCGTCCATCGACAGGTAGCTGATCTTGAACGGCCCGATCCGCCCGCCGGCTTCGCTCAGCGCGAGCTTCTCGCCGTCGACGATCTGCTGGGAGTTGGGCCCCGAGGGCCCCTGCAGGGGCAGGCTCGAGTAGATCGTCAGCTGGTTGCCGATCGTGCTCGACGCGCCCGAGACGCCCACGCCGCCGCAGCCGGCGACGCCGAGCGCGAGCGCGATCAGCGCCGCGACGGCGAGCGCCATCGCCGGGGTCTTCGCCTTTGCCGGTGCCTTCGCCGATGCCTTTGCCGGCGCTCCGCGCCGGCCGGCGCCGGCGATCAGAGGCTCAGCCGTGTCGGGCGGTGTGAGCGCCGCAGCCACCGATCGTCCGAGCCAGCGCGTGCGCACTGGCCGCTCAGCTGCGGCGGCCGGGCAGGTAGCCGGCGAGCACTCTGACGGTCGCCCCCGCCAGGATGATCGCGGTCGCGAAGATGAACCCGTCAAAGCCCGCCATGCCGAGCGCCCAGACGACGACCCAGAGAACCAGGCCGGCGGTCACTGTGAGAACCAATCCCATGCCGGCGGAATCCTAGCGAGCTGGAGCGAGACCCGCAGCCAGTTCGCCCACGACCGCCCCGACGGCGCTCCGCCGGATCGCTCGCCTCGCCCGCCGCGCGCACCAGCCTGGTGCCGACGATCACACCGTCCGCGCCCGCCTGCGCGGCCTGCAGCGCGTGCTCGGGCGTGCTGATCCCGAAGCCCAGCGCGACCGGCGCCTGCGTGCTCGCCTTCGCCCGCGCGACGACCTGCGCGAAGCGCTCGCCCAGCTCGACGCGCTCGCCGGTCGTGCCGACGACCGAGACCGTGTACATGAAGCCCTCGGCGCTCTCGCCGATCTTCGCCAGGCGCTCCGGCGTGGTCGTCGGCGCCACCAGCGGCACCAGCGCCAGCCCCTGCTCCGCGCATGCCCGCGCCACCTCCGGGCCTTCGCCGAGCGGCAGGTCGGGCACGATCAGCCCGCTCGCGCCGGTCTTCGCCAGGCGCTCCACGAACGCCTCCGCGCCGGGCGCGTAGACCATGTTCGCGTAACACATCAGCACGACCGGCACGCTCTGCGCCAGCGCGCGCGCGACCTCGAGCACGCCCGCCACGTTCGCGCCCGCGGCGAGCGCCTCGGTGCCCGCCGCGTGGATCACCGGCCCGTCCGCGAGCGGGTCCGAGTAGGGCATGCCGAGCTCGATGATGTCCGCGCCGGCCTGCGCGCACGCCTCGCCGATCCGGATCGAGTCCGCGAGCGTCGGGTAGCCGCCCATCAGGTACGGCATCAGAGCGGCGCGCTTGCTCGTCTGCGCGAACGCCTTGGCGATCCGCGCGACGCCGTCCGCCGGGCCGGTCCCGTTGGTGGAGCCAGCCCCGTTGGAGGGATTGTCGTTCTCGCTCACGTTGTGCCAGCAGGCGTTCTGACCGGTTGCGCTGAAGTCCGACGAAGCTGAGCGCCCTGGCAGTCTCCCAAAAGAGGCTGTCGGACTTTCCCGGCCCTTTCACGCATCCTCGCCGAGCACCTCCGCGAGATCCTTGTCGCCGCGGCCCGACAGGCACACGAGGTCGAGCTCGCCGTCGCTCTGCGCGAGCGTCCAGGCGAGCGCGTGCGCGGTCTCCAGCGCCGGGATGATGCCCTCCAGGCGCGCCACCTCGCGGAAGGCCGCGAGCGCCTCCCGGTCGGTCACCGCCTCGTAGCGCGCGCGTCCGCTGTCGCGCAGGTACGCGTGCTGGGGGCCCGCGCCGGGGTAGTCGAGGCCCGCCGAGATCGAGTGCGCCTCGACGATCTGGCCCTCCTCGTCGGCCATCACCGCCGAGCGCGAGCCGTGCAGGATGCCCGCGCGCCCGCCGACCGTCAGCGGGGCGCCGTGGCGCGGGGTGTCGATCCCCTCGCCGCCGGCCTCCACCCCGATCAGCTCGCACCTGCTCGTCCTGCAGGAACGCCGCGAAGATGCCGATCGCGTTCGAGCCGCCGCCCACGCAGGCGATCACGCGTCCGGGCAGCCGGCCCTCGCGCTCGAGGATCTGCGCGCGCGCCTCATCGCCGATCACGCGCTGCAGTTCGCGCACGATCGCCGGGTACGGCGCCGGGCCGACGGCCGAGCCGATCACGTAGTGGGTGCTCTCGCACGTTCGTCACCCAGTCGCGGATCGCCGCCGAGGTCGCCTCCTTCAGCGTCCGCGCGCCCGCGTCCACCGGCTGCACGCTCGCGCCGAGCAGTTCCATCCGCTGCACGTTCGGCCGCTGGCGGCGCGTGTCCTCGGTGCCCATGTAGATCACGCACTCCAGCCCCAGCAGCGCGCACACGGTCGCGGTCGCGACGCCGTGCTGGCCGGCGCCGGTCTCGGCGATGATCCGTTTCTTGCCCATCCGCCTGGCCAGCAGCGCCTGCCCGAGCGCGTTGTTCAGCTTGTGCGAGCCGGTGTGGTTGAGATCCTCGCGCTTGAGGTAGATCTGGCGGCCCGCCCGCTCGGACAGCCTCCGCGCCCGGTACAGCGGCGTCGGGCGGCCGCCGAAGTCGCGCAGCAGGCCGTTCAGCTCCTCTCGGTACGCCGGGTCCTCGCGGGCGGCCTCCCAGGCCTGCTCCAGCTCCGCCAGCGCGGGCATCAGCGTCTCGGGCACGAACTGCCCGCCGTACTGCCCGAAGCGGTGCTCGACCGCGCTCACGCGGGGGCGCCCTCGGTGGGCGCATCCGCTACGGCGAGGGCCGCGGCGTTACCAACGTCCGCGCCCGCGGCGGCTAGTGCGGCGGCGTTCCCATCGTCCCTGCCCGCGGCGGCTGGTGTCCCGGGGGGGTCTCCATCGTCCCTGCCCGTGGGTGTCGCGGCCGCGGCAGGCGAGCTCGGGAGCTCCTCCTCGCGCTCGGCCTCGCGATCAGGTCCGCTCTCGCTGGTGGATGCCGAGCTCGCCACGGCGGCGAACAGCGCCCGCAGCTTCGCCTCGTCCTTCTTGCCCGGCGCGCTCTCGGTGCCGCTCGCGCTGTCGATCGCGAACGGGCGCGTCTGGGCGATCGCCCGCGCGACGTTCTCGCCGGTCAGGCCGCCGCTGAGGATCAGCGGGACCTTCGAGCGCCGCTCGGCCAGCAGCGCCCAGTCGAACGTCTCCCCCGTGCCTCCCCTCAGCTGCTGTCGATCTCCCGGCCTGCGCGCGCGCGTCGAGCAGGTGGAAGTCGACGTGGTAGCGCTCGAGGTCGCGCACGTCACCGGGGCCCGCGACCTGGGCCGCCTTGATCACGCGCGCGCCGGTCCGGCGCGGCACCTCGCCGCAGAACGACGGGCCCTCGTCGCCGTGCAGCTGCACGAGCGTCAGCCCGAGATCCTCGCTCGTCTGCACGACCCGCTCCAGCGGGTCGTTCACGAACACCCCGCACAGCTCGACCTTGCGCTGCAGCGCCGCCGTGATGCGCTGCGCCTCCTCGAGCGAGCAGCGCCGCGGGCTGTCCTCGTAGAAGATCATCCCGATCGCCCAGGCGCCCAGCTCGAGCGCCAGTTCGGCGTCATGCAGGTTGGTGATGCCGCAGATCTTCACCTTCGGGGCGGTCTCGGAGCGTGGACATGCCCCAACGGTAGCGGGGCGCTCGCCTCGCGGTGCGGCGACGGCCGGCAGTCGCGACCGGCCTGGGCGAGGTCGCTGGGCGCTGCGTGCGCCTGCGGCTAGTGGCGGTAGGACTCTGCCTGCGGGCGACCGCGGCCCCGACTCCCGTCGCAGCCTCGGGCGCGCTCGCTAGCCTTCGGGCGTCTGCGGGTTGGGCACGGAGTTGGGGCGTTCGCCGAGCTTCACGCTCACCGTCTTGTGTTCGTAGCCGCCCTTCCCGTTCGCCCGCAGCAACCCGATGCTTGACCGTCTCGCCCGGTTTCTTGGCCTCGATGTCGTTCGCGAGGTCTTCCGAGCTCGCGACGGTCTTGCCGTCGATCGAGACGATGATGTCGCCGCCGACCGCGACCTGGCTGCCTTCGACGGTGCCGTTGATGTTGCCGCCGCGGATCCCGGCCTTTTCGGCGGCGGTGCCCTTCTGCACGCTCTCCACGAGCGCGCCTTCCTTCACCGGCAGGTTGAGCGCCGACAGCGATCCGTCGATCGTCAGCGACGTCAGGCCGAGGTAGGCGCCGCGGATCGTGCCGCCCTTCTCGAGCGTGGCGATCTCGCTCTTGGCGGTGTTGATCGGAACCGCGAAGCCGATTCCGACGCTGCCGTCGTAGCCCGAGCCGCCGGTCTCGATCTGCGAGTTGATGCCGATCACTTCACCCGCCTCGTTCAGCAGCGGACCGCCCGAGTTGCCGGGGTTGATCGGCGCGTCGGTCTGCAGCACGTTGTCGATCGTGAAGCCGTTCGGCGCCGTGATCTGGCGCTGCAGCGCCGAGATCACGCCGGTCGTCAGCGTCCGTTCCAGGTCGAACGGGTTGCCGATCGCGAGCACCGGATCGCCGACCTGCACGGTGCTCGAGTCGCCGAGCGTCAGCGGGTGCAGCGTCAGCCCGTCGGTCGAGATCCGCAGAACCGCGAGATCGTTCGAGGGGTCCTTGCCGACGACCTTCGCTTCGACCGACTTGCCTTTTTCGAAGCTCACCGTGACCTTGATCGCGTTCTCGACGACGTGATAGTTGGTCAGGATCGTGCCGTTGGAGTCGATCACGATGCCCGAGCCGGTGTCCTCGCCCTGGCGCGAGGCTTCTTCGCCGCCGCCGCCGAACAGGTTCAACGAGGATTCCGATTTCTGCACGACCGTCGAGGTCACGAACGCGACCCCGGGAGCGTCGCGCACGTAGATGTCGTGCGGCGTCAGCCCCGACGCCGGCTTCTGCGAGGCGTTCGAGGGCGCGATCGGAGCGGCCTGGACGGTCGTGACCGTCTTGCTCGAGTCTGCTCAGCCCGCCGAACGCCGCGACCACCGCGACGACCACGGCGCCGCCGAGCAGGGCGGAGACGAAGGGTATGAGGAAGGTGCGTTTCATCTGATGCAAGGAAGGATGACCAGCCGCGATCAAGGCGATCTAAAGCGAAGCCCCACTCTTTCCTAAAGCTATTGGAATCAATGCTCCGCGCGCCGCCCGGCCCGGTTTGCGGGGCTTAGATCGGCCTGATCCGCGGCTCGCGCGCCCGGACCCGCGGGGTACCCGCCCGGGCCGGCGACTTGCCCACGCGGGCCGGCTGACCTCTCGCCCTGGACTGCGAGGCGCTCACCCTGGACCGCAGGCCGCGCGGCGCGATCTCCCAGCAGCGTCCGCAGCGCCGCCTCGGGGTCGGCCGAGCGCATCAGCGTCTCGCCGACGAGCACCGCCGCGACACCGGCCTGCTCGAGCCGGCTCAGCTGCTCGGCCCGCGCGATCCCCGACTCCGAGACCACCGTCACACCCGCCGGGATCTCGCCCATCAGCCGCTCGGTGCGCTCGACGTCGACGCTGAAGTCGCGCAGGTCGCGGTTGTTGATCCCGATCAGCTCGGCCTCCAATTCCAGCGCGACCGCTAGCTCATCGCGATCGTGCACCTCGACCAGCACGTCCAGCCCCAGCGTGCCCGCGCGCTCGTACAGCGCCCGCAGCCGCTCCGGCTCGAGCGCCGCCACGATCAGCAGCACCGCGTCCGCGCGTGCCACCCTTGCCTCGTAGAGCTGGTACTCGTCGACGACGAAATCCTTGCGCAGGATCGGCAACCCGCAGGCCGCGCGCGCCGCCCTGCAGATCGTCGAGGCTCCCATCGAAGTGCTCTGCCCTCCGTCAGCACCGACAGCGCGCTCGCGCCGCCACGCTCGTAGGCGGCGACGAGCTCGTGCAGATCCGGCGCCTCGTGCAGAGCTCCCGCCGAGGGCGAGCGTCGCTTGAACTCGGCGATCACCGCGATCCCAGGCTTCCCGAGCGCGGCCGTGAAGCGCCGCGGAGCGGCCTCGCCGGCGCCGCCGATCGCGAACGCCTGGTACTCGAGCTCCTGGGGCGGCAGCTCCCGCTTGCGACGCTCGAGCTCCTCGCGCGTGCTCGCGAGGATCCGCTCCAGCACGGTCGGTGGACTCGAGCTCATCGCGTGGTCTCCAGCACCGCCGGTAGGTGGACGCTGCTCGCGGCATGCGTCTCCTCCTCGACCGGCGCCTGACCGCGAGGGCGGACGCGTGGGTTGCGCCGCTGCATATGCCTCCCCGCGCTCATCGCGCGGCCTCCGCGGGCGCGTAGCGCCGGCTCGCCTCCAGATAGCGCTCGAGGGCGTCCGTCGCGCGCCCGTCCTCGATCGCAGCGCGCGCGGCCTGCACGCCCTCCGCGAGCGTCTGCGCGACGCCGGCGGCGTAGATCGCAGCGCCCGCGTTGATCAGCGCCAGGTCGGCGCGCTGTCCCGGCTCGCCCGCGAGAATCGCACGCGTCACCGCCGCGTTCTGCAGCCGGGGTCCCACCCTCATAGTCCGGCTCGGTCGCGAGCTCGATCCCGACCTCACCCGGCGTGAGCGTGTAGTGACTCAGCTCGCCCCCGTTGACCTCGACCACGCGTGTCGGCGCGCCGATCGAGACCTCGTCGAGCCCGTCCTCCCCGGCGACGACCAGCGCCCGGTCGACCCCCAGCCGCGCGAGCGCGCCGGCGATCTTCTCCAGGAAGCTCGCGTCCGACGACGCCGATCAGCTGCCGCCGCGCGCCCGCCGGGTTCGTCAGCGGCCCGAGCAGGTTGAAGATCGTTTTCACCGCGAGCTCGTGCCGCACCGGCACGACGAAGCGGGTCGCCTGGTGGTGGGCGGGCGCGAACATGAAGCCGAAGCCGGCCTGCTCGATACAGCGCGCGACGCCCTCCGGCGTGAGGTCGATCCGCGCGCCCAGCGCCTCGAGCAGATCGGCCGACCCGGACAGGCTCGTCGCCGAGCGGTTGCCGTGCTTGGCCACTGCGCAGCCCGCGCCGGCGGCGATCAGCGCGGCCGTCGTCGAGACGTTGAACGTCCGCTTCCCGCCGCCCGTGCCCGCGGTGTCGAGCAGGTTCTCGCGCTCGGTTGGGACGTGCGCCGCCAGCGCCCGCATCGTCCGCGCCAGACCGGCGAGCTCGTCGGTCGTCTCGCCCTTCGTCCTCAGCGCGATCAGAAAGCCCGCGATCTGAACCTCCGAGACATCGCCGTTCATGATCTCGCCCAGCACCTCGGCGGTCTCGTCCGCGCTCAGGTCGCGGCGCGAGGCGAGCGCGTCGATCGCTCGTGTCAGGATCGCGTTAGGCACCGGCCGGCCCCGTGAGGAAGTTCTCGAGCAGATGCCTGCCGTTTGCCGTCAACACCGACTCGGGATGAAACTGCACCCCCTCGGCGGGCAGCTCGCGGTGGCGTAACGCCATCAGCACGCCGTCGCCGCGCGCGGACTCGACCAGGCAGTCGGGCAGGCTCGGCTCGACCACGAGCGAGTGGTAGCGCCCCACGGCGAGCGGCGCCGGCAGGCCTTTGAAAATTGTCTCTCCGTCGTGCTCGATCGTCGTCGCCTTACCGTGCACCGGTTCGTGCAACACCACCTTCCCCCCGAACGCCTGCGCGAGCGCCTGGTGGCCGAGGCACACGCCGAGCGTCGGTATCCCCGCCTCGGGCAGCCGTCGCGCGACCTCCAGTGAGATGCCGGCCTCGTCGGGCGTGCATGGGCCGGGCGATATCACGCAGCGCTCGTAGCCCCCCGCGAGCAGCTCGTCAACCGACGCGCGGTCGTTGCGCACCACGCTTATATCGGAGCCGAGCTCGCCGAGATACTGAACGAGGTTGTATGTAAACGAGTCGTAGTTGTCGATCACGAGGACCTTCATCCGATCACGCTCACGGCCAATCGACCTGTTCGCAAGCCAATTCGATTGCCCGCATCACCGCGCGCGACTTCGCGACCGACTCCTCGTACTCGTACTCGGGCTTCGCATCGGCGACGGTGCCGCCGCCGGCCTGCACATGAGCAACGCCATCCTTGACTACGACCGTGCGGATGTGGATCGCGGTGTCGAGATCCCCCGCGTAGCTCAGATAGCCGATCGCGCCGCCGTAGCCGCCGCGCTTGACCGGCTCGAGCTCGTCGATGATCTCCATCGCGCGCACCTTCGGCGCCCCGGAGAGCGTCCCTGCCGGGAGCACCGAGCGCAGCGCGTCGAGCCCGCCGACGCCCTCGCGCAGCGTGCCGGAGACTGTCGAGACGATGTGCATCACGTGAGAGTAGGTCTCGATCTCCATCAGCTCATCTACGACGACCGAGCCGTACTCGCAGACCCGCCCGAGGTCGTTGCGGCCGAGGTCAACCATCATCACGTGCTCTGCGCGCTCCTTCTCGTCGGCGAGCAGCTCCGCCGCGATCCGCCGGTCCTCCTCGGGCGTCGCGCCGCGCGGGCGGGTCCCCGCGATCGGCTTCGTGAGCACGTGGCGCTCGGAGACGGTGAGCAGCGGCTCGGGACTCGCGCCCGCGACCTGGAAGTCGCCGAAGTCGAGGTAGTACATGTAAGGGCTCGGGTTGACCGCGCGCAGCCCGCGGTAGATCGAGAAGGCCTCGACCGGGCTCTGCGCCGACCAGCGCTGCGAGGGGACGACCTGAAACGCGTCGCCCGCGTGGATGTAGCGGACGATCCGCGCGACCATTGCTTCGAAGTCCTCGCGCGGCATGTTCGACTCGAAGCTCGGCACCTCGCGCGGTGGGCGGGGCTCCTCGCGGGGTACGGCGCCCGCGAGCGCCTCGCGGACCCCGGCGATCTGCGCCGCGGCCTGCGCGTAGGCGCGATCGACGTCGGGCTCCGCGTCGAGGTTCGCGTTGACGAGGATCGTGATCGTGTGCTTGAGGTGGTCGAAGATCAGCAGCCCGTCCGTGAGCATCAGCGCGAGGTCGGGGACACCGACGGGATCCGGGTTCGGCTCGCCGAGTGGCTCGACCGAGCGCACGAGGTCGTAGCCGAAGACCCCGACCGCTCCGCCGGTGAAGGGGGCGCGGTCGATCGATGCGGGCAGCGGCGCTTGATCGAAGCGGGCGACGCGCTCGGCGGCGAGCGCATAGGGGTCACCGCCGTCGCCGATCGTCCAGCGCAGCTCGCCGTGAGGGGCGAAGCCGATGAATGACCAGCGCCCCATACGCTGCCCCTGCTCGGCCGACTCCAACAGGAACGCGGGCTGGGTGGGATCCATGCTGCGCAGCTTCAGGAAGGCCGAGACGGGCGTCTCGCAGTCGGCGATGAAGGAGTGACACAACGGGATCAGGTTGTGGGCGGGAGGGCTCCCAACCAGCATCCGCGCCTGCTCGAGGCTCGGCTCCACCTGCACGGGCGTCGTTCCTCCCAACGGGGCCTCGGCATGCACCGCCGTTCCCCCCAACTGAGTCTCGGGCGCGCTAGGAGCGGCGCTCATCGAGCACCCGCTCGGCGTCGGCGAGCGCGCGTCCTCTGCTGTGGAGAAGCACGAGCAGGTGATAGATCACATCCGCGGCCTCTTCGTCGACGCGCTCGTCGGACTCCTCACGTGCGGCGCGCGCGACCTCCTCAGCCTCCTCCATCACCTTCTCGCCGATCCGGCGCGGGTCGTCGAGCAACTCGACGGTATAGGAGCCGGCGGGGCGCTCCCGCGCGCGCTCGTCGAGCGTGCGCTCCAGTCCCGGCAGGGTCTCGTAGGGACCTGGCGCGAGCTCACCGCGGTGAAAGCACGTGCGCTCGCCCGTGTGGCAGGCCGGCCCCGCCGGTTCGACCAGCGCGAGCAGCGTGTCGCCGTCGCAGTCCAGGCGCAGCGCACGCACCGTCTGGGTGTTGCCGCTCGTTTCGCCCTTGCGCCACAGCTCGCCGCGCGAGCGGCTCCACAGGTGCAGCTCCCCAGTCGCACGCGTGCGCTGCAGCGCCTGCGCGTTCATGTAGGCCATCGTCAGTACCTCGCCCGAGTGCCAGTCCTGGATCACACACGGCACGAGGCCGCGCTCGTCATAGGAAATCTGCGCGTCGATCGTCTGCTCGCCGGCTGGTGTACTCATCTGCGGGATTGTAGGTTGCGTGAGGACGATGGCATCCCTCCTGGACCGCAAGCTGCTCGTGCTCACCGGCAAGGGTGGTGTCGGCAAGACGACGGTATCCGCCGCGCTCGGCCTGATCGCGGCGGAACGCGGCCTGCGCGCAATCGTCGTCGAGCTGGGCGAGCAGCGCCGGCTGACCGAGCTGTTCGGCGCCGTCCCCGCGGAGGCAGGCGCCCAGACCGAGCTGCGGGAGAACCTCTGGAGCGTCTCGATCGACCCCGACCGGGCGCTGCTGGAGTGGCTGCAATCGCTCGGCGGACGTGTCTCCGGCCGCGTGCTCGCCTCCAGCGGCACCTTCCAGTACTTCGCTGCCGCCGCTCCGGGCGCGAGGGAGCTGGTCAGCATGGTCACGATCTGGAAATTGACGCAGGGCGATCGCAGAACCACCCGCCAGGGGCGGCGCGCGGGTGGCTATGACCTCGTGATCCTCGACGCCCAGGCGACCGGCCATGCCCTGGGGATGCTCCACTCGCCGCAGACCTTCGGTGCGATCGCGCGTGTCGGGCCGATCGCCTCGCAGACGCGGCAGGTAGGCGAGCTGCTCGCCGATCCGGCACGTTCTGGCTATCTGGCGGTCGCCCTCCCGACCGAGATGGCCGTCAGCGAGGCGCTCGAGCTCCAGGACGGCCTGCAACGGCAGATCGAGCGCTCGCTCGACGCGCTCGTCGTCAACGGCACGCTGCCGCGGCGCTTCTCCGCCGCGGAGCTCGCTCGGATCGAGGCGCTCGACGCAAGCGGCGACTCAGTTGCCCACTCCGCCGCGTCGGCCGCACGCGCCGTGCACGACCGCGCGAACTTCCAGCACAACCAGCTCGCGCGCCTGCGCCGCCGGGATTTCGAGGTACACCCCGTTCCGTTCCTTTTCGTGCCCGAGCTCGACCTCGCCGCCGTCCAGCGGATCGCAGGGCACCTGTCGAAGCAGCTCTGAGCGGCCCTTCGCGCTCAGGTGATGCCAAGCCGGTCGAGCAGGCCTTCGTCCCCGCGCCAATCGCGGCGGACGCGCACGGATAAATCGAGATGCACCCGGGAGCCGAGCTCTCGTTCCAGTTCCTTGCGTGCGGCCACGCCGATCGCCTTGATCATGCGCCCGCGGGCGCCGATCAGGATCCCCTTCTGCGATTCGCTCTCGACCCAGATCAGCGCCCGCACCCGCGCGAGATCATCGGGATGCCCGCCCAGCCATTCGATCTCCTCGACGACAACCTCGACCGCGTGGGGCAGCTCGTGGAAGGTGCGCTTGATCGCGGCCTCGCGGATGAGCTCCGCCAGCAGCACCGCCTGTGGCTGGTCGGAGCTCGCGCCCGCTCCGAACATGAACGGCCCCCGCGGCATCATCGCCGCCAGGTGCCCCGCGAGCGCCTCCACGCCGGCCCCGGTGCGCGCCGAGATCGGGAAGACGTCCTCGGAGATGCCCAGCGCAACCGCCTGCTCGAGCACCGCGATCGTCTCCGCCCGCGTGAGGCGATCGGCCTTGTTCACGGCGATCGTCACCGTCGCGCTCCCGCCCGTCCCTGCGAGCGCCTGCGCGATGAAACGGTCGCCCGGGCCGACGCCCTGCTCGCCGTTGAGCACCATCAGCACCGCGTCGCAGCCCTCGAGCTCCTGGCGCACGCGCTGGGCCATCCGCTCGGTGAGCGCGTCGCGGGGGCGCTGGACGCCGGGCAGATCGACTAGCACGATCTGGCAGTCGTCGGCGCTGCGCACGCCGCGGATCGCCCGCCGCGTAGTCTGCGGCCGGTCGGAGACGATCGCCACCTTCTCCCCCACGAGCGCGTTCACGAGCGTCGACTTGCCGACGTTCGGCCGTCCGGCGAGCGCGACGAAGCCGCTGCGGGTGCTCATCTCGCCGTCGTTGTTCACCGCTGCTCCCGAGCCAGCAGCTGCGCCTGCAGCGTGAGCATCTCACCGTCATCGGTCTCGTGATCGAACCCGACCAGGTGCAGGACCCCATGCACGATCGCCTCGCACAGGTCGCTCGTGTGCGCGGGGCAGATCACGACATCGCCCAGCTCTCGTTCGACGGCGCCTGACCGGCCCGAGTCGCTGAGGCGCTCGGCGTCGAAGGGGTTGGTATCGAAGGAGTCGGCGTCATCGCGCGAAACCGCATCCGCTTGCGGCACAGCGCCCTCGCTTGGCACAGCGCCCTCGCTAGCGGCAACGCCGTCGATCGGGAACGACAGCACGTCCGTCGGGCCATCTTTGCCGCGGTGCTCGGCGTTCAGCTGCGCGATCCGCCGCTCGTCGACGTATTCGATCGCCAGATGCCCGTCCTCTAGACCGACTGCGGCGACCGCGAGCGCGCACAGGCGCCGCACCTCGGCCAGCGAGGGCGTGCCGGGCGCAAGCTCCGCGCCGAATACCTCCACGTCGAGCATCGCTCGCGTCGCGGCTCAGGCGCGGCGGCGGTCGGCGGCGGCGCGCAGCTCCGGAGCCCCACGCTGGGAGTGCTCGTCGTAGGCCTCGACGATCCGCTGGACGAGCTTGTGGCGGACGACGTCCTCACCGCCGAAGCGCAGGAACTCGATTCCCTCGATCGCGCCGAGCACTTCGCCCACGGCGATCAGACCCGACTGCTGCTCGCGGGGCAGGTCGACCTGCGTGACGTCGCCGGTGACGACCATCCGCGAGCCGAAGCCCAACCTGGTGAGGAACATCTTCATCTGCTCGGGCGTCGTGTTCTGGGCCTCATCGAGGATCACGAACGAGTCGTTCAGCGTGTTGTGCGTGAGGATGAAATCTTCTGTGACATAGAGGGAATCAGCGGCCGCCACTTGGATGCACACGGTCTCCATCTCGCCGGCTGGCTCGATCGCATCGACGAAGCGCAGCGGGCGTCCGCCTCCGAAGCGATCGTAGATTTCACGCTTGCGTCGGAGACGGAACGGCTCCATCCCCTGCGGCAAACGGATGTCGAGTGTGAAGGCATTCAACCTGTGCACGACCGGCCGGCCGCCCGCATTGCCCGGCCTTCGTCCGGCGGCTTTGCGCCGGCGCCAGTATGCGATCCCACCGAGTGAGCGGACGAGATAGACAACGTCGTCACGTAGTCGCTCCGAACATGTCGTGTATTGGATGCGGCACGTCCGGGCTCGTTGCACGACAGGACCACCATCGCTGTCCAGGAGGCCCTGCAGCACCGCGAGACGAACGGATGGCTCGTTGTGCAGGTATGGCTCGGGCACGAACTTCGTCTCTGATCTGGTGCCCGCAAGTCCCAGCTCGCGGAGCGCCACGGTGATTGGATTGGCAACAATCACGCCACCGCGATGACCGTCGATGTGGCGAAGCGTGTAGTCGACCCCGCTGTTGTGTCGCAGTTCGATGCCGTCAAGCTTCTCCTCGAGGGCCACGGCCAACTCCGGGTCAGCGGCGCTGAAGGACGGAGTGGTCCTGGTGGTCAGGCAGCCGTCTCCCAGCAGCAGCCCGAGCGCATACGGGTCGATCGGCACGCGGCGCGGCTCCAGCTCCACCGGCGCCTGGAGCAACGGCAGCTCGAACCGGTGCTGATCGGCCACACGCAGCCGTCCGATCATCTCACGCGTCTCGATGACGCGGCCGGGCTTTCCGCGCCGTCGGTCGCTTGCTGTCCAGACTCGCCAGAGATGCTCCAAGCAGCACAGCGTGGAAGCCCCATCCTGAGTGCGTAGACGAACGACCTCCTTGCGACCTTGAGGATAGACACCGATCACAGGTGTGGGACGTCCGTCAGACCCGATCACGAGATCCCCAATCCTCAGGCTCCCGATCTGTTGAAAGCCGGATGGGGTGAGCACACCGGTGGAAATCGGCTGCGCTCGTCCGCGCATGAACGCCAGCGGCGCGATCTCGATAACGCCACGCTCGAGATACTGCGAGACCCGCTCCGGATCGAGCATGTCGTGCAGCGCGTCGAACAGCGGGCGCAGATACGGGTCGACCTTCGCCATCAGATCGCCCGGCAGAAAACCCAGCCGCTCGCCGGCCTCGACGGCAGGGCGCGTGAGGATGATGCGGTTGACCTCGTGGCGCGCGAGCGCGGCGGCGGCCATCGCGACCGCCAGGAACGTCTTCCCGGTGCCGGCCGGCCCGACCCCGAAGGTGATCGTGCCCGAACGGATCGCGTCGACGTAGCGCTTCTGGTTGACCGTCTTCGGTGCCACACGCAGCCCGCGGTGTTGCCAGACGACATCCTCCAGGACCCGCGCCGGCGACTCGCACGCGTCCAGCGCACCCGTTACGGCGGCGATCGTCGCGGCGTCGAGCTGATGGCCGCGCTCGATCAGCTTCGCCAGCTCGCGCACGACCTGCTCGCCGGCGCGCGTCTCGTGCTCGTCGCCGTCGAATGTGATCAGGTTGCCGCGCAGAAACACGCTGCACTCGAGCTGCTCCTCCAACGCGCGCAACACGGCGTCCTGGCTGCCCGCCAGCTCGGCGGCGACCTCGTTGGAGAGCTCGATCTGCGACCTCATCCGCTTATCTAGGAGCCCTCGAGCGCGGCTCGCACGAGTGCCGAGACCCGCTTGCCGTCGGCGCGGCCGTCGACCGTGGCCATCGCCTTGCCCATCGCGCGGCCCATGTCCTTCGCCGACTCGGCGCCGCTGTCGCGCACGGCCTGCGCGACGATCTGCTCGAGCTCCGCCTCGGAGAGCTCCGGTGGCAGGTAGCCGGCGATCAGCTCGCCTTCGGATTCCTCGCCGGCGGCGCGGTCGTCCTGGCCGGCGTCGCGATAGGCCTGGGCCGCCTCCAGGCGCCGTTTGCGCTCGCGGCGCAGCACCGCCAGCTCATCGTCGGAGCCTTCCTTCGCGGCCTTCTGTAGCTCGGAGAGCACGAGCCGCAGCGCGCCGACCCGATCCTTCTCGCCGGCGCGCATCGCGCCATGCAGGTCGGTCTTCACCTCGTCGAGTATCGCCATCTCAGATCAGGATACGCCGGTCGGCCGTCATCGTCCGCGAGTGAGCGCGAGGGCGGCTCGAAGATCGCGCGGGATCCGCGCATTGAGCGCCCCTCACCCGACGAGGACGTCAGCAGATCGTCGCTGCTCCTCCTCACCCGGCGAGGACATCGGTCGGTCCTCGCTGGTTCTCCTCGACAGCCAGCGGCGTGGGGTCGCCCAGCCGTCCCGGGGCGGAGGTGTCGCGGCCGAACATCAACGCGACGTTCCAGTCCATCAGCAGCCGCAGCTTGCGTCCGAAACCGGGCATCAACAGCAGGTGGTAGGTGCGAGCGATGAACCACGCGGGCAGGCCGCGCCAGCGCAGGCCGAGCGTGAGCGCGACCGCCTTGTGGTCGCCGAGCTCGGCAACGACTCCTTTGGTGCGGTAGCGAAACGGCCGCACGCGGCCGTTGCCGAGCGTCGCGGCCACGTTGCGGGCGACCAGTCGCCCCTGGCGAATCGCGTGCTGGGCGGTCGGCGGGCACGGTTGCCCCTTGCGCGCCGGGTCGGGCACCGCGGCGCAGTCGCCGATCGCCCACACGTGCTGCAAGCCCTCGACGCGCATCGTGCGATCGACCGTCACCCGCCCGCCCCGATCGGAGGGCAGGCCGAGCTTCTCGACGGCCGGGCTCGGCTTCACCCCCGCCGTCCACACCACCGTGCGCGCCGGAACCAGCTCGCCGCTCGAAAGCGTCACGCCGCGCTCGGTGATCTCTTGCAACGTGGTCTCGACGCGAACCTCTATGCCTCTGGCTCGCAGCTCGCGCGCCGCAAACTCAGATAATCCTCTCGGCACCTCCTGCATGATCCGGTCCTTCGTCTCCACGAGCACCCAGCGCATGCCCTGTGCGCGGCAGCGGGGATACAGCTCGAGCGCCTGCGCGGCGAAGTCCTGCAGCTCGGCCAGCCCCTCGACGCCCGCGTAGCCGGCGCCGACGAACACGAACCCGAGGTACTCCGCGCGCCGGTCCGGGTTCTCGAGCGACTCGGCGATGTCCATGCAGCTCAGCACACGGTTGCGCAGCGCGGTCGCGTCCGACAGCGACTTGAAGCCGATCGCGTGCTCGACCAGACCCGGGATCGGCAGCGTGCGCGAGACCGACCCCAGCGCCACGATCAGCTGGTCGTAGCCCAGCTCGATCGACTCTCCGTCGATGCGCTTGACCGCCAGCGCGTTTCGCTCTGGGTCCCCTCCGGTCACCGTTCCGATCAGCAGGTCTGTGTGGCGCAGTTGCGCGCGCAGTGAGACGACGACGTGGCGCGGGTCGAGCGTCGCGCCCGCGGCGCCGGGCAGAAGGGGGGTGTAGAGCATGAAGTTCGCCTCGTTCACGAGCGTCACCCGCGCGCTGTTCGCGGGCAGTCGTCGCTCGAGCGCGCGGGCGGCGTAGAACCCGCCGAAGCCACCACCCGCGATCACGACCTTCCAAGCCACACTCCGAGGCTAGCGGCCCTCGTTGCTGTCGATGTTCCGGTGGGCACATGTGCCCACCGGCGCCCCCGCACATGTGTGGGGGCGTGGACGCGCCGCATGCGGCGCGTCCCGGACGGCGCATGCGCCGTCCGCACAGATCACAAATCACGAAGCGAATAAGGTGGCGCCCGTGAACGCCTCCTCGATCTACGCCGACGCGCTCGCGCCGTTCCTGGCCGAGGTTGAGCGCCTGCGTCCCGCCGGGGCCGAGGTCTTCGACGCCCACACGCATCTCGGGCTCGACGAGGACGGTCGCTCGCTCAGCCTGCCGCAGCTGCTCGCGCTGCTCGACGACGCCGGCGCGCGTAGGGCGTGCGTGTTTCCCTTGCACGATCCGGAGCGCGCACCCTCCTACCGCCTGCCCAACGACCGCGTGCTCGCCTGGGCCGGCGAGAGCGAGGGGCGGCTGCTGCCCTTCTGCCGCCTGGACCCGGCCGAAGATCCGATCGCCGAGGGTGAGCGCTGTCTTGCCGCCGGCGCGCGCGGGATCAAGCTGCACCCCCGCGCCCAGGCGTTCGGCTTCGCCAGCTCGGAGATGAACGGCATTTTCGCCCTGGCCGAATCCGCCGCGGTGCCAATCCTGATCCATGCCGGGCGCGGCCTGCCCCCGCTGGGGGATGAGCTCGTCGAGCTCACCCTGCGCCACCCGGATGTGGTGCTGATCCTCGCCCACGGCGCGATCTGCGACCAGGGGATAATCACCTCGCGCCTGGCCGACCACCCGGGCGTGCTGTACGACATCTCTTGCTTCTTCCCGCTCGACGTGATCGAGCTGCTCGCACGCGCCCCGATCGAGCGGATCGTGTTCGCCTCCGACCCGCCCTACGGACTGCCCGCGACCTCGCTCTACATGGCGCTGCGCGTCGCCGCGCACGCCGGCCTCGACGAGGATGCCGTGCGGGGGATGCTCGGCGGCACGATCGCCGGGCTGTTCGACGGTCGCGGCCTGCCGCCTGTGAGCGCCCCGCGACGCGGGTCCTCGATCACGCTCTCCGGCCGTTTGGCGCGGGTGTATGGGTACGGCAGCCTCGCCGGCCCGGCGATGTTCATGGGATCGGCCGAGCAGGCCCAGGCGATGCTCGACATGGCGCTCGCGGCCTGCCGCGACCCCGACCCGGGTGATGTCGGCGAGGCGCTCGCGACGATCGAGACGGCGTTCACCGCGGCGGGCGCGCTGCTCGCGACGCAGACCGAGGATGGCACCCGCGCGGCGATCGACCTCGTCTACCGCGCGATCGTGCGCGCTGCCACCGAGCTGCCCGACCGCTGCTGAGACTACCCGACCGCCGCTGGGCCTTCCGCCGCGTCCCCGTCGCTGTGCTCACCCGACAGACGCAGACGGAAAAGGTGCACAAAATGTGATGGAAGTGTGCCGAAAATGTGTCGCGGGCGGAGTGTATGTCTAACTTTTTAGAGCGGGTATAACGATGGTGGCACGCAGTCTATTTTGCATGCGCTTCCTCGTCCGGCCTTTATCTTCCTGACACATTCTCGTCACACTTCCGCCAGACTCTCGGCACATTTGTGTCATTTTTGTCGCATTTTGTGAAACGGTGACACAAAGATAAAGGCTCCGAGGGCTTTGTTCCTCTTTTTAAACTGCGTATAACTATCGTGGCACGCAGTTTCATTCGGTGTATGAGCTCGTCGCCTGTCTTTATTTTCACGACACACTTTCGTCGCATTCTCTTCGCAACTGTGTGCGAATAATTATGTGGGCGAGGACGTCAGCCAGACCACCGCCCACTCCCCGCGCTCACGTCGCTCGCGCTCGCGCATCCCGAGGCCCTCGCCGAACGCCTCCACCACCTCGTCGACCTGCTCCCGCAGCAGCCCTCCCGCCAGCAGATGCGCCGGCGCGCGGGGGCCCATCCCTCGGGCCAGGTCGAGCAGCAGCGGACGCAGCAGATTCGCCACGATCACGAGCGACGACCCCGCCCCGCCTGCGACCGCGCAGGCATCGGCCGTCAAGCCATCGACCGCACGATCATCGGTCCTACGGACATCGGTCGCGCGAACATCGGCCGCATCGCCCTCCGCCTTCCAACCTCCCTCCCCGTCGGGGTCCGGCCACGGCAGCGCCTGCGTACGCAGATCGAAGCGGCGCACCTCGATCGCGGCCCGGTTCACGCGCGCGTTCTCCTCGGTCGCCGCAACGCTCTCGCGCTCGTGGTCGAGGCCGAGCACCGGCGCGAACCCCAGCCGCGCGGCGGCGATCGCAAGCACTCCCGAGCCCGTACCGACATCCAGCAGCGGCCGCGCCCCACCCGTTTCCGTTCCCATCCCCAACCCCGACGCTGACCCTGGCACCGAGACCGACCTCGGCCCCAACCCCGACTCCCGATCCTCGAGCGCCGCCAACTCGAGCAGCAACTCCAGACACAGGCGCGTGGTCGCATGAGCGCCGGTCCCGAACGCCTGCCCGGGGTCGATCACGATCTCCTCGGCGCCGTCACGATCGCTGGCAGATTCCCACGGCGGTCGTACATGCAGGGCGGGCACCGGACTGCCCTGAGGCGGCTCGATCAGAACCGGGCGGTGGAAGCGCTTCCAGCGCTCAGACCAGTCGTCGGCGATCTCCGTGCTCGAGACCTCCACCGGCCTATCACCCACCGCGGCGTTCAGATCGGGAAGCTCCGGCAGCTCTCCCGGCGCCCCGTAAACGGCGTACTCGACCGTCTCCGCGCCGATCTCCAGCTCCTCCACCCCGCCCGGCGCGAGCTCCAACAGCTCCGCCAGAACGATCTCGGCGTCCTCGCGCCGCGCTCGAACCGCCAGCCGGATCACGCCGCCGCGCCGATCGCACCCATGTCCCTGGAATATCTGAGGGCGCTCACGCGCCATCGCCGCGCAGCGTGCGGCGCAGCTTGGCGAACATCGATTCCTCCGAGCGCAGGTTCTCCGCGGTCAGCGTCCCGTTCAGCCGCTCCAGCAGCTCGCGCTGCTCCTCGTTGAGGCGGCGCGGGATCACGACGTTGACGATCACGCGCAGATCCCCACGCCGGCCGCGGCGCAGCCCCGGCATCCCCTCCCCGCGCAGCGTCAGCACCTCACCCGGCTGCGTGCCCGCCGGCACCTCGATCGCGGCCGTGCCCTCCAGCGTGGGGGTCTCGAGCGTCGCGCCGAGCGCCGCCAGCGGGGCCGGCACGTCGAGCGCCGCGATCAAGTCATCTCCTTCGCGCACGAAGCGCTCGTCCTCGCGCACCCGCACGAGCACGTACAAATCGCCCGCCGGGGCGGGCGGGTGGGAACCCCCTCCTCCGGCGTGCCCACGCTCTGACAGCCGGATCCGCTGACCGTCGGCGATCCCCGCGGGGATCTCGACGTCGAGCTCGCGCCGCGCCGCCTTGCGCCCGCGACCGCGACACTCGCGGCACGGCTGCTTGGGCACGCGGCCGTCGCCGTGGCAGACGTCGCAGAGCACCGTGCGCGCCATCTGCCCGAACGGCGTGCGCGTAACCGCCTGCAGTTGCCCACGCCCGCCGCAGCGCTCGCACGTCTCGATCGGCGTGCCCGGCTCCGCGCCGTTGCCGTGGCAATGCTCACAGCGCTCGACCGCTTCGTAGACGACCTGGACGGTGGCGCCCTGTGCCGCCTCGAGTAGGTCGATTTCCACGGCCACCGCCAGATCCCCGCCTGGATTAGGACCCGCCCGCCCCCCTGACCTCGCGCCGCCGCCCCCGAAGAATGTCTCGAACAGGTCGCTGATCGAGCCGAACGCGTCGAAGTTGGGGGCGTATCCACCGGAGCGCAGGCCCTCGTGGCCGTAGCGGTCGTAGGTCGCCCGCCGCTCGGGGTCGGAGAGGATCTCGTTCGCCTCGGCGGCCTCCTTGAACTTCTCCTCTGCCTGCGGGTCGTGCGCGTTGACGTCGGGGTGCAGCTCCATCGCCAGCGCGCGAAAGGCCTTCTTGATCTGCTGCTCAGAGGCATCGCGCTCGATGCCGAGCACCTCGTAGGGGTCGCGTGGACTGGACGTCCGGCTCATCGTCCTCCCTCTCGATCGTGGCGGCCGGGCATGGGGAAATAGCTGTCGGCGTCATGCATGGGCATTGGGAAATTCGCCTCAGTTCTCGGCGTAGGCGTCTTCGACAAACCGCGACAGCTCGTGCGCGGCCTCGCGCACGGTGACGATCGCGCCGGCGTAGTCCATCCGCACCGGCCCGATCACCGAGACGGCGCCCAGATTGCGTGCGCCGACCCCATAACCGGTCGCGACCAGGGCGAGCGAGCGCATCGCGGGGATCTCGTTCTCGTGGCCGATCCGCACGTACACCCCGGACTGGCCGAGCGCCGTCCGCAGCACCCGCAACAGCGCGACGCGCCGCTCGAGCAGGCTCATCAGCTCGTTGATCTGCGCCGCGTCCTGGATCTGCCCGGCGGAGAACAGCCGCGCGGTGCCGTCGAGATACAGGGTGTCCTCGCTCTCGGAGGAGATCTCGCTGAAGGCCACCGCCAGGCGCGCGAGAAACGCCAGCTCGGTCGCCGACAGGCTCGGATCGGCCAGACGCTGGTTGAGCATCCGCGCCCCCAGGCCGAGGCCGACGAGGCGCTCGTTCAGGTACTCCCCCGCCCACGCCACGAGGCCCGGGTCGACGGCGCGGTCGAACGTCACGAGCATCTTCGATACGCCGCCGGTCGAGGTGATGACCACGACCATCACGACCTGCGGCTGCAGCGCCAGCACCTCCACATGCCTGATCGTCGCGGTGTCCATCGCCGGAGCGGAGACGACCGCCAGCAGGTTCGTGACCTGCGAGAGCGTCTCCGTAGTCGCGCGCATCGCCTCCTCGACCTCGCGGCGGATCAGCGACAGCTCCAGCCGCCGCGCGGGCACGAGCCCCTGGCCGGAGGCGAGCATACGGTCGACCACATAGCGCTGGCCCGCGTCGGTCGGGATGCGACCGGCCGAGACGTGGGGATGCGCGAGCAGCCCGTGCTCCTCCAGCTGGGCCAGCTCGTTTCTGATCGTCGACGGTCCGCAGTCGAGCTCGGTGTCGGCGGCGAGCGACCTCGAGGCCACCGGCTGGCCGGTCTGCAGGTAGCCGTCGACGACCTTGGCGAGGATCAGCTCCTGCCTGGGAGTCAGCACGACTTTTTCCGCCTAGCGTTCGGCAAGGCTCTGATTCTAGGAGCCGTCTGTGCGGGGAGAGCGACTGAGTATCTGTCCGAAAACCCCTCAGTTCGCGGTCCAGCGACCGCTGAGCAGAGATCTCGGGCGTTTCGGACCGTTTCTATGCGAGCTCCAGCTCCGCCTCGGCGTTGCGAATGATCTGCTTGCCGGCCTGCTCGGCGACGGTGTCGACGATCGCTTTTCCGTCGCTCACCTCGCGCACCGTGCCGCTGACGATGACCTCCTGCTCGGGCACGCCCATGCCACGGAACTGCACGACGAGGCGCTTCAGGTGCTCGGGGCCGCCGGCCGCCTCGGTCTGCGCGCGGGCGACCTGCGCCATCGTCCACAGGCCGTGCAGGATCCGCCCGGGCAGACCGACCGCTTTGGCGAAGTCCTCGTCGATGTGGATCGGGTTGAAGTCGCCGGAGGCGCCCGCGTAGCGAGCCGTGAGGTACTTGTCCGGAGTGACCCTCACCTCGGGAATCTGTGCTCCTGCCGTCAGATCCGCCATCTCAGCTCACGCTCCTCGAAGGATGTTCGTTCCCGTTCGTATTCCGATTCCTATTCCGCGACACTCGGCTCACACTCCTCGGACGATGTTCGTCCAGGTTCCGCGGCACACCTGCTCGCCGCGCTGGTTCCTCGAGACGGACTCGAACACGTAGTAGCCGCGACCGTCGCTCTCGTGGATGTCCTTCACGCTCGCGACCGTCGTGATCTCGTCGCCCGCGACGACCAGCGGCCCCCACTCGAACTCCTGGCCGCCGTGCACCATCATCGCGAAGTTCAGCTCGATCTCGGGGTCGAAGATCGGCGGCCCGACCGACGGGGCGCAGTAGACGACGGCGAACATCGGCGGCGCCACGACGTCGTCATAGCCGGCCGCGCGGGCGGCCTCGACGTCGAGGTGGACGGGGTTGGTCTCCCCGACCGCCCGGGCGTACTCCTTGATCTTCTCGCGGCCGACCGCGTAGAGCGTGGGCTCGTAGGTCTTGCCGACCGCCTGGCTGTTGACTGGCACCGGATCTTGCTCCTCGTGCGCGGGACGATGGACGATTAGTTGGTTGCTCGATTGCCTCAAGGCTGCCGCGTTGCTCTGCTGTCTGAGAACGCCGCGGCGCGCCAGTTTACGCGGACGGAGCGCGGCACGACTCGACGGCCGCTCACCGATTGGCTCTTTAAACACAAAAAGACCGCCATGGTCAGCCAGCGAGCGAGCGATGTAGGCCTGGGGCCCTCGAGCTCAGCGGTGGGGACACGATCCAAACGTCCCCACCGCTGTGCTTGCCTGTTGCGATCCGGCGCGCTGCAATCCGATCAGAAGACGAGATCGTCATCCTCGGCGCCGGCGCCCACGCCGACCAGCTCGCCGGGCGATCCGTCGTAGCTCTCGCCGGCTGATCCAAGGTCGGCATCGAAGCCATCGCTCAGCTCGCCGTCTCGCCGACCGCCGTCAGCGCGCTCACCGGGGCTGTCCAGGAACATCACCGTGTCGGCGACGACGCTCACCGCCTGGCGCTTCTGCTGGTCAGGGGTCTCCCACTCGCGCCATTCCAGCCGGCCGTCGATCGCGACGCGGCTGCCCTTACGGGTATAGCGGCTGACACTCTCCGCCGCGCCGGCGAAGGCGCTCACGTCGAAGTAGTTGGGCTTGTCGCGATACCCGCCCTCGCCGTCGCTGCGAGACGCGTTGCATGCGAGCCTGAAGTTGCACACGCTCGAGCCCGAGGGCAGCGTACGCAACTCGGGATCTTTGGTAAGACGCCCGATCAGGACGATGCGGTTGATGGTGAAGCCGGACATTTTGGGTCTCCGTTCATTGATGGTTGACCCCCCACCGAGAAAGCTACGCCGCGTTTGGGACGGTTTACGTGATCGGGGCTCTTTCGACCCCGATCCGACCATCCCCAACGACGCCTGAACGGGTGTCCCGGCCTCCGCCGGGACACCGCGTTTTGACGCGAGACGCTCGATCAGAACTGGGCGCTGTCTCAGGCCGGAATGCCGCATCCGGACGCGACGCTCGATCCCAGGCCAGCCGCGGTCTCAGGCCGCAACATCCGTGTCTGGAGGAGACGCTCGATCCGGACGGGGCACCGCATCGAGTCCGAGCACGACGATCCGCTCCCCGGCCTCGACCTGATCGATCGCGCGCTCCAGCGCGCGCCGTACCTCCGGTGGCGCGAGATAGATCACCCCCGCCACGCAGCGGCAGCGCGCCCAGGCCCGGCAGATGTCCGCCAGGCGCTGCGGCGACTTGACGGTCAGCTCGACCTCAATCGCGACCGGCAATCCAGCGCCCTCACCCTCCTCGGCGTCCTCGGCGTCCTGCGGCCAGAGGACGAGGTCGGGACGGTGCAACTGCGGCCCGCCGTCCGGCGCAATCCCCAACCGGGCGCTCGCCAGCGCAACGCCACGCTCACGCTCGTCGCGGCGCAGCTCGCGCTCGCCGAGCACCGCGTGATCGGGGTAGCAGCGCTCCAACGCCGCCGCAACCCAGGCGCACTCGATCAGGTGGTGGGCGTTCGAGGCGCTCACGCGACACGGGTCGAGTCCCTGCAGGGCGGCCACCCGCAGACCGGGGCGCGTCGCCGTATACAGCGCCGGCTGCTCGGCCAGCAGGCGCTTGCGCGATAGCCAGCCCGCCTTCTGGAGTGCCTGTAACCGCCCTCGGGCTGAGGCCACGTTCACATCCAGACGGTCAGCCAGCGCCTCCGCCGTAATGGCGCCGATACGCGCCGTCCACTGCATGATCGCCACCCGCTCGGGCGAGGGCGCGAGCATCGACTTGGACTTGGACTTCGACTTGGTTGCGCGCTTGGCCTTGGGCGATGTCGAGGACCTTGCCTTGGAGGATGTCCCGGGTCGGGCCTTGGACGATGACGCGGACCTTGTTCTTGGACGCCGGCTTGGATGTTGAGCTCGCCGTCGATTGAGCCTTGTCTGACTCGATCTCGGCCTGGGTTGAGAGCTGTGTCGTGCCCATGATGTTCTCCTTCTGGTCATTGGTTTGATTGGTTTGCACGGCAACCCCAGGCGGAGCCCCGCGCCACATACGAGAAGAGCCCCCTACGGGAGCTCTCGGCACGTGCGACACGGGACCCCGGTGGGGTCTGCTGCTGCTGATGGGTCAGCGATGGGCTGCGACCGAGAACATCTGGGTGATGCTCACGGTGCCGCCGTCGGCCAGCCCGAGCACCGCCGCCCAGCCACGCGGCAGGCTCGTGATCTGCTCTGGGCGCAGCACGTGCTCGTACTCTCGCGTGCGGGTGTGCCCTCCGTCGCTGTGGTGCGAGGTCCGCCAGACGCCCCTGGTTTCGGTCATGCTGGCGATCAGCTCAGCCGAGGCAGGGACGACCTGACGGTGGGCAATCAGCGTGGACAGGTTGCCCAGCACCTGATCGTGCAACACCTCCCGTCCCAGCACACGCAGATCGGCAAGCTCCTGCGTGCCCAGCACGAGACTTACGCCCGCGCCGCCGGCTCTGCCGAACAGACCCACGATGCGCTCGGGGGCAATCGCCGAGAACTCGTCGATCACCACCAGCGTCGGAACCGGCCGGTCCTGCAACGTCGCGACCATCGCCTGCAGGTCCTGCACGATCGCCGCCCCAAGCATCGGCGCGAGCAGCGGCCGGCGGTCGGCTTTCAGGTTGAAGTACACAACCGCCTGTTCTTGCATCGCCTCGAGCAGATCGAGTCGGTCGACGCCCTGCGTCTGGGGATCCAGCCACGGCCCGATATCGGACTCGGCCATGATCGCCAGGCGGTCGCGTACGCCCGCCAGATCGCTCTGCTGACGCTTCGTCAGCGAGTCCAGGTAGTCGTGTGCACCCTGGGCCTCTTGCTCGGGCAGGGTGCGCGCGAGCACCTCCAGGCAGATCGGGTCAAGCTGCTCCACGAGCGCCCGGAGGCTGACCTCCAGCCCGGCTTTGCGCAGCACGCGCACCGCGTGGCCGAGATAGCGCTGCGCCTGACGCAGGTAGTGCGGCTCGTTGTAGCGCTCGCCGGCCAGCACCTTATCGGCGATCTCCGTCTCTGAGCCCCGCGCGTAGGGGTTGTATACAGACGGGCCGTGAGGGCTCCATTCGATGAACTGCCTGCCGGCTGCCTGTGCCGCGCGGCGCAGCTCACCGCTGAGGTCGCGATCGCCCTTCGGATCGATCACGATCGCGCCCATGCCGTGCTCGATCGCGCGCACCGCCGTCCAGGTCATCGTGACGGTCTTGCCCGAGCGGCTGGCGCCGACCACGAGCGTGTGCGTACCTCCCGTCGGACCGCCGAGCGGAATCGTTACCGGGTGGCCCTTCTCCTCCTCGCCGACGATCAGCCGGTCACCACGGAACCAGTCCTTGACGGCCGTGTCGATCAGCGAGACCTTGCCGACGGTCTTGCCGAGCCAGTCCCTCACGCCGGCGAGGGTCTTGCTCCGGGGAGCCCAGCCGGCGATCAGCCGCGGGGCGGTGCGGCGCACGAACGTGCGCAGTGCATCGAGCGGACCACGCCGGTTCGCCGCCAGTTCGGCGAGGTCGGCGCCGGCCTGCACCTCTTCACGGTGCCAGCGCCTGCCGCGCACGCTCGCGCACAGCGCCGCGATCCCGAGTGTCCAGGTGACCGAGCCGCCGAGCATTGGGCCCACGAGCACGTCGACTCCGAGCGCGGTCGGAGCCCAGGTCCAGCGCAGGTGCCGGTGGTGCATCAGCCTGACGGCGACCAGGCCGATCGCGATGCCGAGCACGCCGTACACGGCGGCCTCGATCAGCCAGTGAGCGAGCTGCTCGATCGGCTCCAGCGAGTTGGGAGCCCATTCCTGAGTGGTGTTGGTTGGTGTTTCTGAGGGCATTTCGCCGCTCCTTTCGTTGGGCCGGCCATCTGTGAAGGCAGGCCGCTAGAGACCGCCCCGAGGGACGGCCGGGGTTAACGAGCGACGGCGGGCCCGAGGGCCCGCCGTCGGTGCTGCATGGCGGGCCGTTCGGGCCCGTCAAGGTCCTTCTTCCTGCGTGGCGGGCCCCGCGGACCCGTCAAGGTCAGGCCCGCTGTGTAGCGAGCCGTCTGAGCCCCTCAGGCTTCAGCGTTCTCCTGCATGGCCTTCTCTGCGAGGTACCGGGCTTCGATCACGGCCAGCGGCTCGTGGTTGAGTCGGGTCAACTCGTCCACAAAAGGGCACATTTCGAGTTCCCGCAGGCCCTCCTGCGAGATGCCCGTTTTCCTGACGTAGGCCTCGCTGCCCTCGATGTCCTCGACCTCGTTCTGACGCCGGCGCGAGGACTCCAGACGGCGCTGCCGGTCATCCGTCGGCGATGGATCGAAGTCCGTCGTCGTGGCTGCGGTGGCGTCGTCCAGCTGATCGGCCAGCGCGGGTGAGAGCATCAGCGCCGGGTCGAACTCCTCACCGCGCTCGTAGGCGATAGTGGCGAGCGTCCTGATGGATGGTGTACGTGTACGCATGGGTATTCTCCTTCTTGCTTTGGCACTTGCGCCTCTCGTCAAAGGCGACGCAAGGGCTTTGGTTTGGCGGCCGTCCCCTTGTGGGGCGGCCGTTTTTCGTGTGAGACCGTCCGGCGGGAGGGGTGGCGTACAAAGACGCGCCCCTCGAAACGGCTGCCGAACGCAAAACGGCGAGCCCGAGGGCTCGCCGTCAAGTTGTGTGCTGCATGGCGGGCTGCTCAGCCCGTCAAGGTTTTTGGACCGCGCCGATCGCGCGCGGGGATCAGATCAGCCGGTAGCCGACGCCCCACACCGTGATCACCCAGCGCCCGCTGCCGTCCAGGTCGAGTTTGCGGCGCAAGCGACATGCGTGGCTGTCGACGGTGCGTGTGGCCGCGTCCGAGCGGTAGCCCCAGACCGAGCGCAGCAGCTCCTGCTTGCCGAACACCCGCTCGGGGGCGCCGGCGAGTTGGACGAGCAGCTCGTACTCCAGCGGACGCAGCTCGACGCGCTGGCCGTCAAGGCTCACGTTGTGAGCCTCGGTGTCGATCGTGAGCGTGCCGACCTCGATCGACCGTCCGCACCCGGCGGGACTCTCGCTGCGACGCAGCACCGCTCGCAGGCGCGCCCGCAGCTCGAGGTAGCGCGCCGGGCGCGTGAGAAAGTCATCGGCTCCCGCCTCGAAGGCCCGCAGCATGTCCAGCTCGTGCGCACGCGAGGAGACGACGATGGTCGGGAGATCCGGCGTCCACGGTAAGCCCTCCCGGTCGAGGTCGCGGATCTCCCCCAGCAGCTCGAGGGCGCCGCGCGGGGAGTTGAGATCTCCGATGACCGCCAGCTTCGGCACGTGGTCCGCGGCCAGGGCGCGGGCGTGCTCAGCGCTACGCGCCAGCTGGGCGCGATAGCCGTCGGCGACGAGCTGCGCGACGAGCGCTCCGCCCAGTGTGACGTCGGCCTCGACCACGAGGATCGCAACGTCAGCAGCATCGTGGTCGGCATACCAGCCCGTGCGCGGCGTTTCGTGGGCAGCACTCGCCGCTTGCGCGGCGGCGCGGAAGATCGCCGGGTGGGCGTTGCTCGTGGCCCTGTCGAGAGAACGCGTAACCCGCACCGGCCACGCGACCTGCTGCTCGACGACCCGCTCGAGGAGTGCGGCGCTGGTAGTGGTCATCCGAGCTCCACCTCGCGTGGGCTGATCCTCAGACCACGGCGCGCGATCAGCGCCAGCACGTCGGTGTGGATCCACGGCGTGGGCGTGTTCCCGCCGCCTTCCGGCGCGAGCCCCAGGCGCCGGGCCAACCAGCTGGTCTCACCGCTCGCCCTGCCTCTGGCGTCGCATCTGATTTTTCCGCAGCGCATTGCGATCTCGCTCATGCTCAGTTCCTGAGTCGCGGCGACGGCGAGCGCAGCCCGGCGCAGGCCACCGTTGAGCACGATCTCGCTCCTTTCGACCCGCGCATGCTCGGTACGCAGCACCGACGTCGAGACCTCGGGATCCGCGCGATGCAGGGCGAGCGCTCTGTGGGTGAGGGTACGGGCCGGCTCGTAGCTTTCGAGGCTCGCGATCACGTCGCGCATGCCGACCGGCTCAGGTATCTCCGTCGTGGACGAGCGCCGGTGCCAGCGCAGCTCCGGGATCGACATGTCCGTGGGGCAGAGCTGCAGCCGATAGGTCCGTCCCTGCCTGTCGGTGAGCGCGGCCGGACTCGGCAACGCCTCCGCTTCGGGGTCCGGGTCTTGCTCCTCGGCCTCCCCGAGCGGGACGGCCCGCAGGTCCTCCGCGGTGACGCGCCTGCACCAGTGACCCGCCGTGTCGCGCAGGTAGTGCTCGCACACGAGGGCGGCGTTCTCCGGAGGCTCGTCGGCAGCGAGATGCGCCACGAGACGCCGATCGCCGAGGGTGCTCGCATCCCGGTCGACGACGAGCACGCTGCCTCGAGCTCCGGGCAGTGCGACCACCTGGCGCTGACGGCCCTCGGGATCGAGGTAGCGGCCCAGCAGACCGCGCTCGCCGCAGCCGGAGTCGCGCCTGGGGCGCGCGGTCGAGGAGGTCTGTGAGCGTGTCGCTTGACGTGCGGCGGACGACGGGGGCGTGGCGGTCGTGGTCATGGCAGGTCTCCTGGCCGGTCTGTTCGGGGATGCCCGAGGGCGTTTGTGGGAGGCCTTGTAGGGGGTGATTCGCCGAACTTCAAGTGCCGGTGCAGCGACCTCGACGGCGTGTTGCGGCAATCCGAGATCCCCCTTAAGGGGGTCTCGGAAAGCGTCTTCCGGGCGCATCCCGGGCTGCAAAATTGGCGCGAAAACGCTCACCGCGGCGAAGTTCGCGAGGTGCTTGCGCCCGGCTCGGGAGAACCGAAACATGTGGGTTCGGAAAGTCGACCGGAGGCTCAGGCCGTGGGCTCAGACGGGCTTGGTGCGTGAGGTTCACAGGACTCAGGACCGGGGCTCAGGGGACTCAGGGCGTGGGCTCAGACCGACTCATGACCGGGGCTCAGGACACGGGTCTGGGAGCTGCGAACTGAGAACGTGTGCTCAAACGGTGGAGGCCGAAGCAATCAATCGAGAGGCAGCCTCCAAAGAGACAACGTGCGCCCCGTGAGGACATCCACTCAAGGCAGACACAGCAAGACGAGCCGTCTGAAGCGGTTGCGATCGACTTTGGTGCTCGCCGGAGCTCGAGCTGTGAGGGGTCGGCCTGGGCCGAACGGCTTGGGGAAGCGAAAAAAGAAGTGGCGGCGATAGTAGCTCTCGGCGCGGGGGCGTCAAGCCGCAAGACCAGCGGACGCGCCTGCGGGGCGCGCCGTTGCCTCGAGTACCCCTGCAGTTTGGCTCTAGGAAGCCGAACTGCACCGCCAGCGTGTGCCGTTACGGGCGCTTTCAGCGATCGGGCGACTGCGCTTTCTTGTCCTCACGAGAGGCGGCAACTGCATGACCGGAGGGGGCGACGGCGCTCGACGCCCGGCAAATGCATGAGCGTTTGCGCGCCATCTCTGCACCCTGCGCCCACGCGACTCCCGGCATCCGCGACAGACGACGCAGACGTATGGCCCGCCACCCGGCCCGCGATACCGAGTCGAGCCACCGAGTCGAGCTGAGGGTGAGGCCTACTACTTGCCGACCGGCACAGCCGCAAGCAACTCCCGCGGCTCGGCCGTCGCCTCGCGCGCACGAGGATCCCCGCCCGCCACGGACACGCGCACCTCCGGCGGCAGCCGCGGGACGCCGTAGCCGCGCAGCACACCCTCGTGCACGTCGCGCTCGGCCACGAACAGGACCCCCTCCCGGCCCGGGTACTCCCAGTCCGCGGGGTACTCGCCGGCGTAGGCGCGACAGGCGGTCAGCAGCGCGTCGGCGCCGCGCGCGCACTCCCGGGCACGGGCGCGATCGCGGCAGACGAACACGACCGCGGGCGGCGCACCGAGGCGGCGGCCGTAGCGGGTGGTCTGGACCGACCAGCCGGCGAGGAGATGGTCGTAGCGCTCGAGCTTCCCCGCCCCGCGACCGGTCGGCAGGCGGTCGTCGAGCTCGACGAGCAGGTCGAGCGCTCCGACCTCCACGACCGCGCCAGGTGCCCCCGCGGCGCCCTCGTTCGCGGCGTCCTCCGCGCCGATGCCCTCGGTGATGTCCCTCTCCGCGGCGCGCGCTTGCGCCGCGATGCGTTCGCGCAGCCGCCCGGGCAGCTCGATCGTGAGGTCGGGGCGAACCGTCTCGAAGCGCTCGACCGGAACCCTCGCGCCCGCGGAGTCGGTACGCAGGAACTCGTGTGGCGAGCGTCCCCCGGCAGAGTCAGGTCGGCCGGCCCGAGCGCCCGGCGACCGTCGGGTGTCGAGCGCAGCGGCGGGGAGAGCACCGACTCGCTCGCACCACGCAAGCCGAGCGGCGCGCCGTCGACGGCATGCTCGAGCGCCAGCGCCCAGCCGGCGACGTGCACGTCGTGGCGCGCCCCTCGCAGCACGCGATCGCCCTCCACCGGCGCCGCCGGCGACGTCGGCCCGGACAGCGCCTCCACGTCTGCCTCCTGCACCGCCGTGAGCCGGTCGTGGGCGTGCAACAGCGCGAGGCCAAGCGGGGTGATCGCGTAGCACATCGGCACGCCGCCGCCGTCGCGGCGGTGGAACTGAAAGCGCCGCACCAGACCCGCATCCGACAGGCGCTTCAGACGGCGCTGCGTCGTCGTGGCCGCCCGCTGCGGGTTGAAGCGACGGTGGATCTGGCTGCTGAGCACATGTCGCATACAGGCGACGAGCGCGAGGATCTCGAGGTCGAGCGGTTCGGGTTTCAGCGACCGTGGCTCGAGCACGGGCTTGGCCCAGCGCACGCTGTGTGCGCCGTCGAGGTCGACGAGCTCGCGGTAGCTGTCCGGTGGGGTGCTCGCTGCCGCAGGCGCCGCAGGGGCTCCATCCTGCGAGCGGGACGGGGGCACGCGCTGCTCACGAGCCCCGCTCTGGACCTCGGCGCGCTCGCCGGCGGGCCCGGCCGAGGTTCGCCCGGCCCGTGCTTGACCAGCCGGGGCCCGACCGCCCGGTGGTAGCCCGACGCGGTTCTGGTCCACCGTGGCTCGCTCTACCGGGACCCGATCCACCGTGGCGTCCTCGGCTGGGACTCGCCCGGTACGGCGCTCGCTCGGGATTCGTCCGGCACGGGCTTCGATGGCCGAGGCGCGCTCGGTCGGGACCTGACCTCCTGTGACGAGCTCAGCCGTGACGTGCTCGGCCGTGACGTGCTCGGCCGGTACAGGTTCGGGCCGTTGCTCTGTGGTTGCGGTTGCTTGGGTTGAATCCGTCGGAGCCTCGACGGGCCTACGGCCACCACCACGACGGCGCTCGCGATCCCAGTGTGGCTGGCGCAGGTCGGTGCGGTAGCTCCCGCCGCGCTCGGCCTGACGCGCGGCGTGCAGCGCGACCCGCTCGCGGGTCGACGCGCAGCGGGATCGTTTCGGCGACGAACGGCGCCTGCCGGCCCGCGGGCGTGCTCCAGCTGGCGATCGCGTGGTGGCGGGGAAGGTGCAACCGCGCGTCGGGGCGGCCGAGCGTGGAGAGGTGCTCGGTGCCGGGACGGATCGAGTCGGAGAACTCGGCCATCGTCAGCCCGACAGCCGTGCGCGCGTCGCGGACGGAGGCCGTCGCGAAGTAGACGCGGTGGGCGAACAGCGCGTCGAGCTGGTCGCGCACCTCGCGTTCGGTCCACTGCGCCTCGGTCTGCCAGCACGCGACCGTCTCCAGCCCCGCCGAGCGCTTCAGCGCCATCGTTTCCGCGAAGCCCCGGTTGAGCACGAGCGGCGCCTCGTCGACCTTCAGCGCGACCGCCGTCCGCTGGGCCTCCGGCACGAGGTCCTGCTGGCGGGCGAGCGCCGCGTCGAGCATGCCGACGAGCAGCTGCATCAGCACCGATGTGTTGCCCGCGCCCATCACGCCGAGCGCGCCCTTCACGACGAGCACCTCTCCCCCGGCGATCACCCGGTCGAGATCGACCCGCAGCGAGTCGTTCAGGAGCACCCGCTTGATCGACTGCGAGTTCAGCAGCCGCGCGAGCTTGTTGACGGGCGCGTCGAGCTTGGCGGTCGTCATGCTGCGCGCGTCCGCGAGCTGCGCGGTGAGCTCGGCGGTGAAGAACTCGGAGATCTCCTTGAACTCCGGCAGCGCCCGCACGCGCGCGCCGACGCGCGCCCGGTAGGAGTAGCCCTCCTCGCCGACCGACAGCAGCCGCGCCGCGTCCCACAGCGTCGACTCGCGGTCATATGCGAGCACCGCGATGATCGCGTTGCGCAGGTACCTGTCCGACGACGCTCTGATGTCGGCATCATCAAAGAGGTTCTTCAGCGCCGCCACCACGTAGTCGGCGATCACATCCGCGGGGGCGTCGACGGCGAGCGGGTTGAACCCGCACGTGGGATGCGCGAGGTCGAGCAGCGTGCACGTCCGGTTCGCCGGCACGAGGCTGACCGCCGCCTCGGCCGCGTCGCCCTTCGGGTCGAGCACGATCACGCAGCAGCGCTCGCGGCGCAGATCCTCGGCGACGGTCGCGACGAGGTAGCTGGACTTCCCCTGCTCGACGGTTCCGGGGACGGCCGTGTTCTGCTTGCGCATCGCCGGATGGATCGACACCGGTCCCAGGGCGTCGCGCAGCGTGCCCACCCCGTCGGCGGGACGGAGGATCGCCGGCGGCGCCGGCGCGACGGGCAGGACGCCGCGCTCGAACGGGACGGCCGCGTAGTCGATCGAGGGCAGATGCCAGACGGCCGCGAGCTCGGTCGAGGCGAACACGCCCTTGTGAAACGACGGCAGCGGATTGCCCTCCCCGCGCCGCACGCGGCCGGCGTAGCAGCCGAGCAGTCCGTGGCGCACGGCGGTGCCGCGCTCGACGAGCCGGTTCTCCGCCTCTTCGGCGCGCAGCTCGGAGGCGATCCGCTCGCACTGGGAACGATCGCGGGCGATCACGCGCAGCTCGACGAAGAACAGCGGCCGGTGCTGCACATCGAGGCCGCCGCGCAGCTCGCTGTCCTCGACGAGCGAGCGGTCGCGCGTGACGAGGTGATCGTGGCGCTCGCGCGAGAGACGAAGCTCGTGGCGCTTGTACAGGCGCTTGGCGTGACGCTCGAACAGCGCCGGCGTGGGCGTCATCGCGACCTGCACGAACGCCTCGCCCCCGCTCGCCCCGAGCACCGTCATCAGCCTGTTCATCGCCGGTTCGCGCTCGTGGGCGAAGCGGTCGAGCACCTTCGCACGCTTGATGAACTCGGCGTGCTTCTTCAAGCGCAGCACAGCCGGTGCCGACCCAACCAACTGCCGCTCCGCCACGAGCCGGCAGTTCGGGTAGGCCGTCCGCAGCGCCGCCTGCACCATCTCCTCGTCTCCTGCAGGGCATGTCACCGCCAGCCAGACCGTGCCGCCCGCGTGGTGCACCTCGAGCGCGACCGAGGGCTGGCCCTGGAAGCAGCCGTCGCCACCAGCGACGCAGCAGGCGCTTGTGGAGTGCCTCGAACATTCCCACGACCGCCTCCGCGCTCGCCTTGTCGGTGCGGTAGCTCTGCACGCGCAGCCGCACGTACTCTCGCCTTCGCCTAGCGCGCGAGCGCGTGACCGCGACGAGCGCGCCGAGCAGGAGGATCGCGACGGCGAGGAGCCTCGCCGGGGAGACGCCGTCCGGGGCCCAGCTCCAGACGGCGCCCGCCTCTGCGGAGAGAGCCGCCGGCAGGGATTCGACCGCTTGCCGCCCGGACCTCGCGGCCGTGGTCTCGGGCGACGCCGTGGTCCCGGGCGACGCGGCGGGCCCTCCGGTCGATACCGACGACCCATCGGCGTTGGCCCCCGCGCCGCTCCGCCGGAGCGCGGCGCCGGTGTCTGTGGATCCGGTGACCGTGGAGCCGGCCGGCGCCGCTGCAGATGCGCCTGCCCCGTGCAGCGCGCCACTCGACGCGGCGGACACCGTCCCGCGCAGCGTGGCCCCGAGACCGCCGTCGAGCAGCCAGCCACCGAGAGCAAGGGCCAGGAGGACGGCGAGCAGGCCCAGGACTCGCCAGAGGAGCAAGCGGAGCACCTCGCCTTCCTTCTCCGACCGCGGCCGGCAAACGGGACAGTCCTACTTGGATTCGCCCGCCGGCCTGGTCAGCTCATCGTGCGCTGCGCGTGGGCCGAGGTACGGGAGCACGAGCATGCTCATGAGCGGGCCGAGCAGGTCCGCGAACGGCTCATCGCTGTGCTCGAGCAGCCGCGTCTGCAGCACCGCGAAGACCGCGCCGACGAGACCTTCGGCCGTGATCTTCGGTGGTTCGCGGACGGCGCGCGTGACCGCACGACCCCGATCGACGACCTCGGCCAGCTCACCGAACACCTGGGCGCGACGTTCGAGGACCTTCGTGCCCGCGCCCTGCGCCTCGACGAGGCAGATCCTCGCCAGCGCCGGCTCTTCTTCGAGGAACATCAGCAAGCGCGCCAGGCCCGAGCGGATGCTCTCACGCCACCTGCTGCTCATCCGCGCACGCCTCCTCGACGAGCGCGCGCGTCCGAGCGATCGTCTCCTCGAACACCGCCATGAAGCAGTCCTGGCGGTCGGCGAAGAGGTCGTAGAAGGTCTTCCGCGACACCTTCGCCCGGCCGATCACCTGCGCGACCGTCATCCCCGCGTAGCCAAGCTCCTCGACCACCTCAACCGCCGCGGCGAGGATGCGCGCGCGTTGAATCTCGGTGACCTGCTGGCGCGGCAGCCCACTCGGACCCGGCCGCAACAGCGGTATCGACGGCTCCGCGGCCGTCTCGTCGGTAGAACCCATCGTTCCCTGTATGCCCTTCGTCCCTCTGGCCGCTTTCCCGTTCGGTCGTTCTTCTGTTCCAATATAGGAATAATTCTCACGGGGTGTCTTGCGGCTGGGCTGGCTGCATCCCTTCGGGGGGCGTCGACAGTGCGGCTATCAGGACTCCACCCGCCCCGCGCTCGAGCTGCAGAGCCACGCCCGCGACCCGGCCCGATCGAACGTGCACGAGACTCCCAGGACGCCAGGCAGGGCTTGCCGAAGGCGACTCGGGTCGAGCGCTTTGCTAGCCTCGGCCCCGGCAGATCGCGCCGCTATCGTCCAGGGGACTAGGACGCCGCCCTCTCATGGCGGAAACCCGGGTTCGAATCCCGGTAGCGGTATATCTTCATGGCCCGGCGCTCGGGGCCGACGGCCGAAGATCATCGGCCAGGCCGGTGCGATATCTTCGCTTCCTTGCGGCACGCGGATGTGGCGGAATTGGTAGACGCGCACGGTTCAGGTCCGTGTCTGAGAAATCAGGTGGAGGTTCGAGTCCTCTCATCCGCATTCTGAAGTCCCTGCAAACAAGCTGCTTTTGATGAATTGTGCGCTGTTTGTGATCGTGGACATGCGGGCGTGACAACGGTCGTGGCAAATACGTCCACTCAAATACGTCCCTGGTAAAAGCTAAAAGGCGCATCAGTGATGGCCTCCTGCATCAGTCGACGCCGTCAGATATTCGCGCGCAAGGGAGTCACGTGCGCATCCCACGTGGTGGAGGTGGGATGACCGTGACGGCACTCGCCTGCAGCGGCGTGCAGCCGGCGGGTGGCCAGAGATCTGCGAACACACATGCGACCAGAGATCCGGCGCGGGCGGCACTTGGAGCTATCAGCCCCGCCCATCCCTCTTGCCAAAGCTGCTCGCCAACGCGCTGGAACGCCGGCCATGTGCGCCGGTCGGGTGACGGAGCGGACAGATCGGCCTCACGCAGCCGCTCGAGGTCGCTGAGATCGGCCAGTCGCAGATCCAGGCGCCATTCGTGGTGGTCGTAAGGGACGTGGTCCTGCGGGAAGAGCCCCCACTCCGCGAGCGAGCGATACCACTCCGCGGTGGCCGTCTCGACGTTGTCGGCGAGATACAGGCCGGGCACGATCTCGCCACGCTGCCAACGACCGTCGGCCGGACTATCGGCCCGCCCAAGCAGATCGGCACCATGTGGGACATGTCTGACCCATGCGCCACCGACGGCACACCCGTCGACCGGTAAGGACACCGTCAGGAGACGCCTGGGTACTCGATCTCGGCGATCAGCTTCGCGACACGCCGATAGTCCCCGCGAGCGATCAACTCGATCGGCTTCTCATCGCCCAGCGCAAGTACCGGCCGCTGCAGCCACAGCGAGATCGACTCCCCCCGCAGCACACGCGCCAGACGCCTGACCATCTCCGAGAGCTCGATCAACCGCTGGGCCCGAACGCCGGTCGGCTCGCTGCGCCCCGCCAGCCACCCTCGCACGGTACTGGGCTTCGCGCCGGTCGCCGCCGCGATCACCCGATCCGACAGGCCTGGAAGATCGTGGACGCGCTGCGCCTCTTCAAGCAGTGGGCTCATATATCCACAGCATACCACGCAATCGCGATTACGTCGCTATTCCATCGCGTCGTGTCAAGCTACCGTCATCGCACGGTGGCAACAGTTTGGCAACAGTCATATCGTCCTATGCGTCTGATGCGTTCACGAAACCTTGCAACTTGGACGGTCTGGACGCGCCTGGACCCATCTACGCGGGCGCCGTCTGGTTCAGGTCCGTGTCTGAGAAATCAGGTGGAGGTTCGAGTCCTCTCATCCGCACTCTGTTGTGTCTCGGGTCATGCTGGACGCGTGTCTCGGGAGATGTTGGACAGCTTAGGTGGTTGTGATGGGCTGGTAGGTGCGGGTGGGGTCGAGTGTGAGTTGGCGTAGGAGTTGGCCGTTGCTGTCGATGATGCGGATGTCTAGGTCGGCGATGAGGAGCTTGACTGGCTGGCCTTTGTGGGATCTTCCGACGCCGATTTTGTAGAGCCGGCTGAGGTGGCGCAAACTGACCTTGCCGGTGGTGTCAACCTTGTCTTGGCGGACCCGGAAGTAGGTGTTCGACGGCTGGCCTTGGGGCTGGGCCTTGATGCGGGCGCTGTAGGCCTTTAGTGGTGTGCGGCCTTCTAGCGCTCTGTGTGGGCGGGTGTGGTTGTAGTAGTGGACGAACGCGTCGAGCTGGGCTTGGAGGTCTTTGAGCGTGGCTGCGGGGGTTTGCTTGTCTAGGTAGCGCTTGAGGGTCTGGTGCAGGCGCTCGATCTTGCCGCAGGTTTGGGGGTGGTAGGGCCGTGAGTTCTTCGCCGTGACGCCGAGCTGCTCGAGCTCTGTTTGCAGCTTCACCTTGCCGTGGCGGGCGGTGCCGGTGAACACGGCGCCGTTGTCGGACAGCAGCGCGGCGGGTAGGCCGTGGAGCTCTGCGGCGCGGTGGAAGCTCTCAACGACGTCGCGTGCTTTGACGTAGCTGTAGGCGTGCGAGCAGATGAACAGCCGTGAGTGATCGTCGATCACATTGAGGATCTCGGCGTGCTCACCATCAGCGAGCTGCCAGTGGGTGATGTCGGTTTGCCACAGCTCGTTCGGGAGATCGGCCTGGAAGCGGATCAGGCTGCTGCGGGGTCGCTTCTGGGGCTGGGCGACGATCAGCCCCTCACGCTTGAGGATCCGCCAGATCGTTCCTGTCGAGGGGGCCTGCAGCCCGGCCTGCTCGAGGTGGTGAGAGATCGTGACGGGCCCGCAGTCATGGCCCTGCGCCGCGAGCTCTCGGCGCAGCTGAAGGATCCGCTGGACCGTCCCAGGCGGCGTTTGATGCGAACAGGAGCGAGGACGACGGGAGCGCGCCTCGAGCGCCTCGTAGCCCCCAGCCCGGTAGCGCTCGATCAGGACATAGATCCAGCTCTTGCTGATCCCATGCGCGGCCGCGACCTCACGCGCGCTCCTGCCCTCCAAGACCACCGCATCCACCACATACCGCGCCATCCCCATACCAGCCGCCTTTCGTAGGCGTCCAGCATCTCCCGAGACATCAATCCACTATCTCCTGCAACCACACACTCTCATCCGCACTCGAGAAAGAGCTGGAAATCGGGGGCTTTGAGGCCGCCATGATGCCCTGGGTTTGATTTACGCGGCCCGTGGCAACGTTTTGGCAACACTCGTCGAAGAGCGGAGTTCGGTTGCATGGTTCTAGTGACCTCGGCACCAAGCCGGCCGCCATCAAGATTGCTCATCGGGCAGCCATTTGACATTTGAGGCGATGGGATCCGCACACGCGACGGCACCTCGGTCGACTGACCATCCGGTCAACGAGTTCGCCGACACGCCTCCGCGTCAGGTTCGCGGCTCTCCGATCAGCTTCTCTATGCGGGGAAGCACGACGGCGTCGGCACGCGCCTGGCTTGCGAAGTCGGCTCGAAGCGCCCCCGAGACTCCTTCGCGGAAACGCGGGTAAGCACTCAGGCGCTTGAGTTCGCTGGCTATGTAGGCGCTGAGCTCCGGCGCGGAGCCTTGGACCTCGCCTGGGAGCTCCTCGCGACCATCGATCAGCGCGATCATGTCGCCGAAGTCGCGGCTTCCGAGGAAGTCCTCACCTCCACGGCCGTTGAACGCCTCGATCTTCGTGCCCAACAGATATGCAGGAGGCGCCGCACGAATCTTCATGCCAGAAGGCAGCACGGACTCGTCGGCGTGCGGGATCGACGCCCCCTGCCAACGGTTCTCAAAACCGAGGATCGCCGCGTCCGCCGGCATCGCGTCGAGGATCAGATCGTCATCCCGGTGGCGCCAGCGGCAGATGATGCCGTCCTCCTGGTCCTCCCTGAAACCCAGCGAGCGCAACCGCCCCTCGAACGCGTAGAACCCAGCCCGCGACGCCACCTCGACCACGACATCGACATCCTTGGTTGGCCGGGGAGCCGGCGCAGCAGGGTCGGTGACCCACAGCACGATGCTCGCGCCGCCGAGGAACACGACATCGCTGAGCACGGGCTCCAGCGCCCCCGCCGCACGCTCGAGAAGCTTGAGGCTCACGCCGGCGCCGCTGAGCTCAGACGCGCCCGCAGCAGTTCCTCGGCGAGTCCGCGCATGCGCGCATCGCCGAGCCGGAGCCCGTCGGTCAGCGCGAGCAGTTCGGCCAACGCCGGATCACGACGTGAGATACCTGGCGCGGAGTCGTGAAGCGGCTCGAGCGCGATCCCCCGCACACTTCCCAGCGGGTCTGGCCAGACCGGCGGCAGTTCGCCGGAGTCCCCAAGCTTGTCCTGTAGCGGCGGGGCCGCCCATGCGGTCAACACCCCACGCGTTTCACCGCCCCTGACCGGCGGAAACACATACCTGAGGCCGTGGATCAGGAACTCCTCGGCGCGTCCGTTGTTCGCGCGGCGGCGCCCCTGCTCCAGCAACCCCGCCCGCTCGAGACGCACGAGGGAGCGCTGGATCACGCTGCGCGGAATCCCGAGCTCGGCCTCGAGCGAACGAACAGTCCACGACGGCGGAGGATCAGCCGTCAGCTTGAGCAAAACAACTATGTCCTCGCCCTTCAGCATGACCAAAACCTAACACAAGCGTCCCTAGTCCCGGGACTTGGGACAAATGTTGCGGCCGCGCAATCATGCGGCGAGCCGAGGGGTCTGCAAAGCAGGTCGCGCACATATACATTTCTGTCCAGTGGAACTGGGATCGGCGGGTGCGCGGAAAAATGAGCATGAGGACTGGGTGAGATGAGCGTGTCAGCGAGCAGCGACTCGACGGCCGAGGCCACCGTCCTCGTGCTCGAAGACACCCATGACTTCGAGGCTTCGGACGGAACTCGCCTGTGGCAGATCGGCTTCGTCCCGATCGACGAGGACGGCGACTTCCTCCCGGAGGAGGACTATCGAACCTCAGACCCGCGGTGCTTTTTCTGCCATGTCGCAGGCGTGTCGTACCGTCGCCCAGCACTCGACGCGGCTGATCTCTCCCCCGGCGCTCCACTACGCCTCGCTCGAGAGCGCAACAACTCGCACGACCCAAACGCGATCGCCGTTCTCGATCGGACCGGCGAACAACTCGGCTACATCCCCGCCGAGCTCTGCCCAAGGCTCCTCGCGACGACGCCTCCTGGGCAAGTGTTTGAGGAGAGCCATGGCGCCATGGTCCTGAGCGAATTCCGCACCGGCACGCAATCAGGAAGACGCGCCGGGCTACGAATCCTGATCGGCCCCGCAGGAGGACTCACGCTCAAGGTGACGACCCAAGCTGAGACCGACGACGCCGAGACGCCCACGCCGGGAAGCATCAGCTCGCTGGAAGCCCACGCGGCAGCAACCCGAAACGCACCGGCACATGCCGGCATGACGGGCGTGGCATGCCCAGCGTGCGGATCCGAACAGGAGACATTCGACGACATCCCCGGATTTAGATGCTCCGCCTGCCACCAAGACGCCTGGAAAATCCGCTGTCGGCGTTGTAAGCAAGCCAGCACGATCTTCGGGTCAGCCACCGGAACGGGCGCACTCCAATTCCGTTGCAGCCACTGCCGCGCAAAGAACACCGTCGACAAGCGCCAGCTCCGCGGGATCACCGCCCAAGTAAAACGTCGAACCCAAGCAATGGCCGCTGCCCGCAAACGGTCCGCCGCGGATGCCAAAGCCGCAAAGGCACAACTGCTCGCCCAGACCGAACGAGAAGCCGAAGACATGAACGACGACCTAGAGGACCAGCTGTCCTCCCTGGAAGCCGTCTTGACGAGCGGCATCGGAGCCCAGGCCTTCTCCTTCTCGCTATTGAAGACCGACTACGAGGCTCCGGCCTTCGACGCCGGCGCACTCGGCAAGGCGGAGGCTGCACCAAGACAGGATGACTTCCTGCCGACCGAGCCACACGGACTATCCGGGATTATCCCCGGCGCGAAGGCCCGCTACCAGCGCGAACTTCAAGCAGGCGAACAGGCCTACGCCGAGGCCATCGATGCACACCAGCAGCGCGAGACACAACGCACAGCTCAGCTCCAGGCGGCAGAAACCACGCACAACGCGAAGGTGGCCGAGAACGAAAGCGCCGAGCGGGCCCAGCACGCGACAATCGACGAACTCGAGACCCGGTTCGCTGCAGGGGACCCTGCCGCTGTCATCGAGTACTTGTCCGCCGCCCTGGCCGACATCCCACTCCCGTTCCAACATCCAGACGCGCCTCGAGTCGGGTTCTCGACCGAGTTCTCGCCAGGTCGTCCTTCAACTCGCTCTGCCACCAGTGGACGTCATCCCATCGGAGCGCGGCTACCGTTTCATCAAAACGCGTGCCGAAGTGTCGCCGAACCCGATGCCGGCTAGCGATCGCAAGCGGCGCTACGCCTCCCTAATCGCACAGATCGCACTCCTCTTCATCGAGCGAACCTTCGCATGCGACCCCCACGACGTCATCGAGACGGTCGTGCTGAACGGCCACCTCGCCTCGATCGACAAGCGCACCGGACACGAGGTCAACCCCTGCCTCGTGACCGTCCGTACGACAGAGGATCGATTCCGCGAGCTAGACCTCACAAAGGTCGACCCAGTTCGAGTGCCTGAAGGGCCTAACCGCTTCAATCTCGCGAAGTCCGGCCGAGCTCGTGCCCGTCAGACCGATCATCGACTTCGACATGGCCGACCCACGCTTCGTCAAGGAGGACGACGTCCTCGCGACGCTCGACACCCGGCCAAACCTGATGGAGCTCACACCCAAGGAGTTCGAGTCGCTCATCACCAACCTCTTCGAGAAGATGGGCCTCGAGACCAGACAGACCCAAGCCTCACGAGACGGCGGCGTCGACTGCGTCGCCTACGACTCACGGCCGATCTTCGGCGGCAAGGTCGTCATCCAAGCCAAGCGCTACAAGAACACCGTCGGCGTAAGCGCGGTCCGAGACCTCTTCGGCACGATGCAAAACGAGGGCGCAACCAAGGGCATCCTCGTAACCACCAGCGGCTACGGCAAGGCCTCCCACGACTTCGCGAACGGCAAGCCCCTAGAGCTCATCGACGGAGGCGGCCTGCTCTTCCTCCTGAACGAACACGCCGGTATCGACGCCAAGATCGAAGCACCCGAGGACTCGGGGTCGACCCCGAGCCGCCTTCCTAGACGTGGGGTCTACCCCGAGGCCTAAACGCCAAGGACCAGCCCATCGTGCTGCCTCACCTCGTAGTCCACGCCGATTGGAGTATCGGAGCTCACAGGATTGGCCACGACGTAGACAACCGTGGCAACACTTTTCGGCAACAGACGTATCGTCCGGTGCCTCCGATGCATCCGCGAACCCCGACAAAATGGACGATCTGGACGCTGGCGGACGCATATTGCGCGAGTGCCTCCGGTTCAGGTCCGTGTCTGAGAAATCAGGTGGAGGTTCGAGTCCTCTCATCCGCATTCTGTCCTGTAGCCGGACATCCTCGATCTACGAGCTCCGCGCCGGCATTCGTCGCATCCGCCCGCATGATGGGCCGCCGGCCGATCACGACTTCGCCGAGTGAGGTCGTAGACGGTCTCGTTCCCGATCTTCACGGCCTTGAAATTCGCCTTTACCCAGCTCGAGATCGCGCTGCTGCTGGAGGCGCCCGCACCACCGCGAGGACCGCCGCCGCCGGGCGTAGCGCCGCCGCCCGGACCGCCGCCCCGGCCGGAGGCGATGTAGTAGTGGATCTCGCCTTTCTCGACATATACCTTGAACTGGGCCAGGGAGAGGTTGCCGCCCTCGTTGTTGAAGCCGCCGATCGCCATCACCGGCTCGCCGCCGGTGCCGAGCTCGACCGTTGCCGCGGTCTGCGATCCCGACACGGCCGCCACCCAGCGGAAGTGCCCGGCGTCGCTCTCGAGCGCCTTCTTCAGCGCGCTGCTCACGGAGGTCTGGCCTGGACCGCCGGCACCGGCACCACCACTGCCACCAAGCGCCGTCGAGCAACACCACCGCCGCCCGACCGCGCACCGGCCGCCGAGGGTAGCCCGACGGTGCCGGCCGACGAACCGCTCGACCGCTTCGCGCCGGAGGATCCGAACAGCTCAACGCCGCCGGCTTCTGCGCCGGTTGCCGCGGATGAGGAAAAGAAGAAGAAGAAGACGACGACGATCCCGAGCCGGAGGCGCCGGGGCCGCCACCGGGAACCGGCGGTACGCTCGCTGCCGAGCCTTCCGCGCCGCCCGCCGTCGTGCCGGCTGGTGGGCCTCCCGCGACGCCCGAAGCGCCGGTCGCCGAGGAGCCCGCCCGAGCGCCCGGCAGGCCGAGCCCACGACCACCGCCGCGCGGATACCGGGTCCCGCCCCACCCCCAGCCCCGCCGCCCGGCCCGAAGCCGCCCATGCCGTGCTACCCGGCCCCGCGGAGGGAATCGACCCTGTGTGAGCGATCGTGATCGTCTGCGCCGAATAGGCGACCGGTCCGGCGAGACAGGCCAGCAGCGCGAACGCGGCCACGGCGGCGATCGGCACGCGGCGCCCGAGCCGACCCAGCGTGGGGGCCGCGAGTAGGCCGGCCACCGCGAGCAGTGCGCTGATGACGATCAGCGGGCGCAGCCAGGCTTCCCAGTGCGGCGTGCGGTCGAGCAGCGCGTAGGACCAGGCGGCCGTGATCAGCACCGCGAGCGCGGCGGTGAACCTCGCACCGGCCGTCTCGCGGACCTGCCACAACACCGATCCACCGATCGCGATCAGGGCGGCGATCGCCGGGACTAGGGCGACCGTGTAGTAGGTGTGGATCACGCCCTGAGCAATACGTAGACTCGTAACGCAGCAACAACATAACAT